>CAWKFA010000001.1:0-212030 GCA_963848825.1 uncultured Planctomycetota bacterium
GGGCAGCCAAAGCCCTGACCTGGTAAGGGAAGCAGCCCTTCTTTCTGGTAACGAAGCATCTCTTCGTGGGCGATTACCCACGCGGGATAAGCCCCTCGGCCAGACATGGCTTTCTTCGCGCGGACGCGGCCCAGCCTCGCCCATTCGCGCACGGTAAATTCCGCCTTTCCCAAGAGGCGTGCCGCCTCGGCCGTGGTATACCACTCCTTGGTCTGCTGACGTTCGACGAGCACGGTTAGCATGGCCTCCAGCTGCTCCAGCTTTTGCAATATTTCGATACCTTCGCTCATGGGTTCAACTCCTACGCCTTATCTTTCGATGCCCTGGTCTCTGTCGGCAGCAGCCCGCTCATCTAGCATTCTTTCACGTTGCTGCTCGGGACTGATGGCCTGCAACAATTCCCGATATTCGAAAAGTTCGCGAGTAGTCAGCGTGGCGGTTTTTTCTTGATATTCGGCGTATTTTCTTTCCGATTCCTGGTCCCAGAAGGTTCGAAATTGCCAGGTACGCACTTCCGGCTTCGGCCACTCCTTTATCAGGTCAGCGTCGGCAAAAAACTCCTTGTGGAATTTCTGGAAGCCGATTTCCCGGTTTAGCTCAAATGTTTCCCGTGTCAGTTTTTCTCTCCGGCTCATTATTTACTTCTTTCTCGACTTTTTTCCCTGCCGTCGCTGGCTGCGATGTTTTCGGCCGATGCGCCAATGCCTGGGCAATGCCGTTGATGAATTTCGCCACCGCGACGGAGTCCGACCGGCTGCAAACCCACCAGGCCGCAACGCCGAACAGGATCACCGCGCCGACCAGGCCCATCATGAATCCCAGCACAAATCCCATGGCAGTTCTCCGAGCCAATGCAAAGGTGCTATTACCGCTCGATCCCTTTTTCCTGCTCGTGCCCGTGGACGTTGCCGCGGGCAGAGTAGGTGTCGAGCATCGCCTGGTATTGCCCAACCACGCCCCGATTGACGCTTACTTCCTGCATCGTGGGCGATAGGGGCGTTCCCGGTTCCGAGGCGTGTTCGGGCTTCCCGAAATACGATCTCCATCAGGGTCCCGCGCACGTCCTTGATGGCTTCCCGGCCCATCGCGGCCAGCTCCGCCCCCAGGGCCGGTTGCTGCGCATGGTTATCCTGCACCCATTGCTGGAGCTTTTGCGCCCAGGATTCCTTGACCTGTTGGCCCTGTTGCTTTTGTTGCTCATTGGTCAGAACTTGATCACTGCGCATACATCCCCCTTTCTATAGTTCATCGATCTCGCCTCGATACATTCCCGCCAGATAGCGTTGCTCGATCTCCGCGTCACGCATGGCTTGCAGTTTCTTCCGATTGATCTCGACGACGATGGCCCCGGCAATGGCGTTGGCACAGCCGGCAACGATCACGAAATGCGCCGACGCCTCGCGACCAATGCATCAGCGCCCCGCCGATAGCCAGCGCACAGCAGCGGCTCAACGAGTTCTCGTGCCGTCTTTTCTTTGCGGACGAACGGCAGCAATGAATGCAAGCCACGGATAGCCCCAATAGCGGGAATGAACGACGACGCCCCTGCGTGCCATGGTGGAAGGTTTTCATCCGCTGAAGAGCGACGACGACCAGCCAAACCCCGATATAGGGAAACATTTCCGGCACGTGCGCAAAGCTGGCGTAGAGCACCATGATGATCAGTCCAGCCAGCCCGGCCGAGCCCGGATATTCCTTGCCGAAGCCGGTGCGGAGGAAAACGACCACGCACGCCCCCAAGCCGTTGCAGACCAGGTTGAAGATATTGAACGTATCCTTCATGGAAAGCTTCTCAAAACCCTCGCGTTGCTGCTGCATGAACATCTCCTTGGGGCCTTGCCCCGGTTAGTTGGTCCCCGGCTTGAGCAGCCGCTCGAACCGGTTGTTCTGGATCTCGAAACACTCAATGCCAGCCTTCACGCAGGCCAGAATCTCTTCGTAAGCGTCTTGGCGTTCCTCGTCGCGCAGACAGTTGCCCGATGACTTCAAGAATCCGCCGCGACGTAACACGGGCCACTTCTTCGGCTAGCCGCTCATTCATGGCTTACCTCCTGAACGAGACGAGCAGGTGATTCTGCCCGCCCGTAAACGCCTCGGGCCGGATGACGATGGCATCGGCCACGCCGTTGCTTCCGGTTCTGAAGCCCGTGCATGAACACGCCCGGGCGCACAACCGGCTGGTATTGCTCGCTGAACGACCCGGTGAATTTCGAGCGGCCCATCAGGATGTCCCAGGTCGATTCCTCCGGCGCCATCGAGCCGCCGATCATGACCTCGCGCTTGTCCTGGAGCAGCCCGCTTGCCCAGCTGGCGCTTTTCTCGTCGCCCAGGGAGCAGAAGACTCTTCGTTGCGAAGTTGGTGAGCAGGGCATTGGCTTGATGCTCCGCCGAATGGCCTTTCAGGGCGGCGTAGTACGAATGCAGCGACTGGGTCAGGCGACCATGCAGCCACCGTGCGAGCGGCACTCGGCCAGGAACTGCGGGTCGAACGAATTCAGATGATTTTGAAATTCATCGATCCACAGCACGGTGACTTTGCTCTCGTCGGCGGCGTGACGCCGGAGGATGCGCCGCTGCGTGGCCAGATGCCACATGCCGTTGACCATTGCTCCCGAAGCCCCGTAACGGGACAGTGGCATGTCGATCAGAATCCATTTGCCAGCATCGGTTACTTCCGGCGTCACGTTCGTGCCCGTCCCAGCAGTTCGCGGACAATGCCGCTCGACAGTACATGCAGAATGCCCTGTACCTGCGTCGTGATCGACGAACGCGTGCGGTCGTTGAGTAGGGGTATTTCGCCCAGCCAGTAATCGAGTACCCGCTCGAAATCTGCTTCCTCGGTCGGCTGCTCTTGCCCGCATGATACGCCGCTTCGAGCATCCGGTTATGAAACCCCGCCCGCCATTGCGGCGTTGCCAGCTGCTCCGGGCGTCGTCGCCGCCCCGGTGATGAACCGCTGCAGATCGAGCGGCGACAGCTTGCCGTGCCAGCCTGCAACGGCTCGATGGCCATCTCCAGCATCCGCCCGCTTTGCTTTGTGAAGAAGCTGTCGCCCTGGTGCGTTTCTCCTTCCGCCCGGTTCAAGGTCTCGCCGACAGCACCATCAGGTAGGCGGCAAGCTCCCGGCTGTCCGCCCCTTGATGTCAGTTCGTAATCCAGGGCGATTGAAGCGTAAAGCATGCTCCGGTCCGAATACAAGCAGGTCGCTTTTGCCTTCCCGCCCGGGCGAAACGCTCCGCCAGAAGCGCAGCATCCTCGACCGGCTTGGAGGCGAGGATGACGCCGCCGATGTCGCGGTCAGCCGCCAAGGCATTCGCCAGGTGCCAGCCCACGAAATTCGTTTTGCCGGAGCCGCTGGCACCCTGCACGCAGATCGACCGCAGCAGGTCGCGCTTGCTGAAGACATCGGCCGCCGACCAGCGCAGCAGCGGCCGGTCGAGGTCACGGCTGTCTTTTTCTTCCGTTTCCAGAACATGCAGTCCTCCTTTCGCTCGGTCGCGCATCACGGCTGCCCAGGTTTTGACGTCGAGATTCCCCGCGCGGGCTTTCTTAGCGGATTTAAGCGTCTGCTGCAAAAGCTCGATGACATCATCGAGCGAAGATCGCCGCCGGTAATCGTCAGCGACTGACCATTCCCACCGAGCGGAATCCTGAGGCGGTTCACTCTGGCTTCCGTTGTCGCCGGAGCCGTTGCATTCTTTTCGGACGGCTGCGGCCAGCACATCACGGGTCATTGCTGCGCCGCCTCGGCCAGTCGCCGCTGCTGGTCAGGTCGGCCGTCTGCTGCGCGATGAGCGACGCCTTTCGTCCATTCCAGCTGGCCGCTGTTGACGAGTGCCTGGAGATCGGGGCCAGATTGACCAAATGCAGGTAGCGGCTCAGTACGCTGGCGCTGATGCCCACCGCTTCCGCCGTTTCTTTGCCGTTTGAGCCTTTTTCAGCCATGATCGACGAGGTAAAGCCGCGCGCGATCCACCGGCGGCAAATGTTGCTTGTGCAGGTCGATGGATGCCTGGGCGACCAGCAATTCGAGCTTGGTTGGTTCCTTGCCCATGTCAAGGCCGAGCATATGCGTAAGCCTTGCCAGCCGGATGGCCTCCAAGCGGCAACCGCCATCGGCCAGCTGGAATCGCCCGCCCGCCATCCAGCCGATGTACGGGCACTTGTTGGCCGTTGGCCTTGATGTTCGCGGCGAGGCTTTCGATGTAGCCCGACGGCTTGAAGGACCGCGGCTGCGACGGGTAGTCGCACAGTCCTTCCGGCGCGTTGAGTAACTTCAGGGACATTGTTTCTCTCCTTGTTCACGACCGCGAGAGCGTGGCGCGGGTGGATTGCCGGGGACCGGCTGCGGTCGATTGAAACTGTTTCGCTTGGTTGACGAAGTCGACGCCGCACCGCCTTCTGGTCTGTTCGCGGTAGCTCGGACGGTCTCCGGCGGCCGGGCTAGAGCTCTTCGCCAGAAACCAGACGCGGTAACGAGGGCGATGGCACCAAGCAACATGGCGACCAGCACAATCAGCGTCCAGTTGATGCCTTTCGCGGCTTCCCTCGCTACTTCGCCCGGTATTTCGGCAATCGGTCTGATCGCGTTTTCGGCAACAATCTCAGATAGGTCGCGCAGGCCGGTTATGAACGGCGCCGGATCAGCCAGGAAAGCTGCCAGAACCGTCGTGGTAGCCAGGGCGCCCTTTTGCTTCCAGACGAACTCCATGCCCTTTTCGCCCCACGCGCCCACCACCTGACACAGTTCCGCGCCGCGGCGCCGCGGCAAGTTCGCCGCCGTCCCCGATCAGCATGGCGAGCCTTCTACCCCCCTGAAGGCCTACGGCCTGCAAGGCTTTGATGGCCGGCTCGCCGCACCGTTCGATGAGCGGCTCGCAGATTCCGCCCGGATGCTTGACCAGCACCGCCGCCGCTTCTTCGCCATGCCTCGCGACCAGCGAAAGTGCGTTGGGCCTTTTCAGCACCCACGCCACCCCGCCTTCGCCGTATTCGGCCATGAAACGCACCGCCCTGCCGGCGTTAGTAACACCGGCCTCTTCAATGATCTTGAAGCATTGCGGGCCGCATTTTCTTACCGCCTGAAAAATCTCCTCACCATGGCGGGCAGCCAAGCCCTCGATGCGTGCCGCCAGTGCCCCAACGCCCTCACGGGCGACCTGTCCCCGAATTTCTCAATTAAGAACTCAGCCGTAGCTCGCGCCGCTGCTATGCGGCCTTGGGCCTGCGCCGGTTCCGAAATCCAAACCAGGACCAACAAACCAGACATTACCACCAGCCAAAAGATCGCTTTCATGTTCACTTCCTCCGGCCCGCAGGCGCGCGGAGAACGCCTCCGCAGCCGCGGGTCACTACGGTTCGTATCCATGGAACGGTTATTGTTGACAGGGCCGGGGTTTCCCACCGGCGAAAGACCAGTCCCCGCGCCGGGCAGACTGATTTCGCACCTTGACCGACGCGGCATCTATGGTTGTTCTGGAGTCTCCACTAGCTTGACCAAGGCTTCCCGCCGTATCCGCGACTGCAACTCCTGTATCCGCTGCATCTGGAAGCGAAGACCGAGCGCACCGCTTTGCTCGATCCGGTCGGCTTCCTGGCGGCATCGGGCCTGGTTTTCCGGCTGGGGATTTTCGGACTCTTGCTGCCGCAACCGGTTGTAATCGGCTAAGGCTCTTGGGTTGCCCTCGATGATTTGCTCTTCGACCCGACTGAGAGCTTGTTCGACCTGGGCAGTCAATTCCTTGGCGGGATTGTGCCCGCTGACGACTGAGACAATCCAGTCATAGAGATATTCGACGCCGACCCACGCAAATGCACCGACAGTCGCATACATGCCGAATCGTGCCAGCCCGGATCGCGCTATGGTCCCGAACACGCCACCAAAGCTTCCGATGCGCCCTGCAAGGCTGCGACCAAGCGTCATGGCGGCGGCCTCGCTGCCGACAAAACTGGTGAGCTGGCCGGCGATGCCGATCTTCAGGTCATCGGCTACCTTGGGCAGGACCTGTTCTGACAATCGCTGAAACTCTTCCCTGAAGTGGTCCTCATTCCGAACCTGCACCTGGCCAATCTCAAACAATTCGTTGTCAGCCAGATCGAGCCGAATCTGCACCAGGGCTTCGTTCTCCTGGCCCGAGCAGTCCTGCAAGAAACCCTGCACAGCCGAATCCACAACGGCTTGCAGGTCACTATTCCTAAAAAGCGTTTCGTCGAATTTCTCCTGAAGCCACTCACGGAAGCCTGCGCCGTCGTCGCCGGTGAGTCCTCCTTTGACCATGTAGAATTTTGCCGTCCAGGAGAAGGTGGCTTCCGCGAAAGGTTTCGCGCCGGCACGACGTTCCCAAAGAAACGTCCGGATTCGCTGAAGATTCTTGTCGATGGCCTGAACGCCCGCTTGGTCGAGCTGGTCCAGACGCGCTTCGACTTTCTGCCGGGCGCTCGGTAGCCTTGCGGTAACCTTGCTTTCCGAAGGCAGACTCAGCAACAAACCGGCGATGACAATCATCGCCAGGCCAGCGGCGATGCCGCCCAGCCATTTCATCGCAGTCATGACAGTTCCTTTCGCAGTAGGATTGGTCCAGGCCTGGACTGCCGGAACCGACCGGCTGCCAGACAAGTCCCATTTGAAATCCTGCCCGTCATGCGACACGGCCGGACATGCTCCGGACAAGGAAATGTCCACATCCGTTCGCAAGAAGGAACGGACCGCTACGCCGAGGCGAGAATGAAAACTCAATTCTGAAAAGGAGTTGGAGCAAAACGCCGGTATCGAGATCGGCTATCGCCCAGACGCGCACGTAAAATGTGAAAAACTCAGCCTGTCCCAAGCCTGTCCGGAATGGTGGCCTGCTTCGCCTTACGTGGCATTGCGCTTCCGCCGGCACAGGCCCATCCGTCGCAGCAAGCCTAGCATTTCCGCATTGTCGGCAAACCGGACTTCGATCCGCTTCAGCATCCGGCACAGGTGTCAAACTTGGGTAACTCGTCCGCAAATAGCGCGTCAAGCTGCGGGGTCAGTGCATCCGGAATGGTCCCGTCGAGGCGGGATTGGATCGCGACGTAAATGGATTTTTCGGAGTCGCGCGGTCGGCACGGCCCACCTTCCCGTACCATCAGCCAATAACTGTAGAGCACGCGTTGGCTCCTCGGTGGCAACAGGTCAATCACTGCCTTCAGATCAGGAGCCTGAGTCACGCTCGCAGCGGCATCACGAGAATCTGCGGAGCTGGCGATCTCAAGTCCTTCCGTCCCGACGATGCGGTCGTGATAGATCAGCCATGCTCGCTCCACCGCCAATTGACGCAGGGCGGAGTGAACGCAGTCGCAATCCGGCGGATAATCGAGTAACTCACCAGGTGCCAATTCCGCCAGGCATCGGACCAGGACGCGCTGCAGGTGGGTGATGTCATCCACCGATCCTTCGGACATTTTTAGCGCGGCATCGAGTGCCTTTCGCAGGTTCCGTCCATTCATCGGGTCGTTAAAATGAACGAGGATGCGGGCCGCCAGCATCACCGCAACCGTGGCACGCGGGCTTGCTGCCTCGGAAAATCGGGCGAGCACATCATGGGCGACCGTCCATGCCGAGCGTGGAAGACGGCCTTGCCCGGCGCTCAGGCCCGACAAGGCTCGCTCACAAGCCCAGGCCAGCTCCGTCGCCTTCGCATCATCGTCCGTCAGCACTGCGCCAGCAGCCGCCCGAAAAATACCTCGGCATTCGCCTGTTCTATGCCCGTTGCCGAAGGTAGAACCACCAGGAAAACTCGCAAGAGTTCGTGGCGTTTATCCTTATCTCTGGCCGCGGAGATCTTCCTTTCCAGCCATCCCAAAGGAACGTGAAGCGAACGCATGACAGCAAGGTTGAGAAGTCCATCGATCACCGTGCCGCTCGTCTCCGTTTCTACTCCCAAAACGAGCTGCTGAATCGGTCGCCGGTCAATCGCGGCAGTTAAGGCTTGAATCGCTACGAAACGCAGCGACGGGCTGTACGCCCTAGACTGGACCAACTCGGCGATTAAGGCGACGCCTTCGCGTAGCGGACAACCTTCTAACGTGGCGAGGATGTTCAAGACCACAGGTGATTCCGGTGGAAGCACCGCTAGTTGCCTCAGCAAGCGATCCCGACCGGGAGGATCGAGTGCTTTCCGCCTGGACCCGCGATGTCGCAGAGCGGCGACGGCGGATTTGACGTCGTCTGCCGACGCTGGAATCCTACCGAGAACTACGTCGATCAGGGCATCAACAGCATCTCTTCCGCCAATAACGCCCAGACTGTCGACGAGGTGCTGGCGGAGTTCGTCATCGGCGGCTCTGTCGCGAAGCAGGGAGACTAGCAATTGCACTGAAGGCCCATCCTGCATCGCTCCGGCATGAATTACGGCTTCCTGAAGGTCAGCTTCAGGCGTTGCACGATTTTCGAGAGCGGAGCGGACCCTCGCGCGGTCAGCGTCCGTCGCGCCGCCGCGTGCGTTGATGCCTCCATAGTCCCGCCATCGCCCGTCCAGCAATTCATCGAGACGTTCCCTGCGGGCCACTGGCTTGGGAACGGCATCGACGATGCACTGGATCGCCCAGCTATCGAGTCCGTCCGTTGTGCGCGCCCGTTTTGCTAGGTCCGTAGCGTCGAGACCTGCAAACGCTTCGACTGCCGCCTTGGTAAGGGACATGTTTTGGTTCCGGCGAATTTCCGCCCATAGCTCGTCACGCAGCGCCTGCCTCAGGCCGGTTGAGGAATCATCGGACCAACGTCCAGCGGCGGCGATCCGCGCCAACCGTAGCAGGACCTGCTGAAACCGATCCTTGCGTTCAAACCAGTCTACGCGCATTTTTTCGACAATACCCGGATGCCGGACCGGTCATGCCGGCGGCAAACTCCAGCACGACCAGCCGGCTCGTAGATGCAAAGGCACGGTCAAAAAAGACAGCGAATTTCTCCTCTGACGGCTGCGATGCATGTTCGGCCGCCCAGTATTCCTGAAAGGTAGCATGAAGAAAGGTGAACTCATCGAACACGGGGTCAGTCCGGTTCACGTACCGGCTTCGGCAAACCGGCTCCACCGCACAGCCTTGCATGCTGCCGGCCAACTCCTCGCCGCGAAAGATGTACCTTGGTGGATCGCATTCAAAGAGAAGAAAATGAGACAGCCTGCGCAGAGAGGTCAAATGCTGCGGCGTCAATGGGGCATGGATTCCAGGCCCTTGGTTGTATTGATCCTGCATCCACGACATCACCTGTTGATAAACTTCGGTACGGTTTCGCGGAGACACGCCCGAACCCGAGCTGCGCATAAAGGCACGCACCATCAAGCCCAGCAAGAAAGGGTTGGCGGCCATTTCTATCAGGTCCGGTTCGTCGAGAATCCGAGCCCGGATGGTCTCCAACAAGTCGAGCCGATGCTGAGCGTTCAGCAGCTTTTGGATCAGGCCCTCTATTCCTGTCGGTGTCAGTCCGGCGATAAAGTAGTAGTCGGTGCGTTCTCCATCTCCCAGCTGCCGTGGCAGCCCTGACGGCCGTGACGTGATAAGGGTCACGAAATAGGGCTGTTCGTCAAGAATGCGTTGCCTGACCAATTCCCGCTGAGGTAGGGGGACCTCGTCCCATCCATCGAGCAAAAGCAGGAAACGATGACTCGCGCCGGCCACCCGCCTCATCCAAAAGGCACCAGCCCGCCAATCCTCGATATTGATGTCCAGCCCTGCAAAGAAATATTCCAAAAGCGTCAAATGGGGGCGCAGTGCCAGAGCTCCCGCGAATCCGCTTAGCTTCACTCCCAGCGCACCGTCAAAGTCCCGACAGCGGCCCTGGTTGGCCGCCCAGGTCAGCCATTGGACTATCGTGGATTTGCCGCTGCCAGGTTCACCCATGACGATGCAACGCTGCATCGTTCGGCCGACCATGGCGGAAAGACTCACCACCGGGTATTCGGCGGCCAGGAGCCGCTGAGATTGTCGTTGCGGAGCGTGAAGCTCGCAGTCCCCGAGTTTCGGTGTGTCCTCGGCACTCACGGCATAAAGTTCCACGTAGACTTTGTCGATTTCTGTCGGCGATTCACCGGGCACGATCGCAGGCATATCGCGCCAGCGGTCGTGAGTCTTTACTTGCTGGAACCATATGCCCAAGCCAAAAGCGCATTGACGCTGCGCCTCCTTGTCGCTGAACCCCCTATCATGAACATCGATCTTTGGCTCGAAACCATCGCCGGCCAGCGGCGCTCGAACGAGCGTCAAGGCCCTTTGATGCTCTTGCTCTGGAGGTGCCGGGACAGGCTGTCTCAGCAAGGCAAATGCCGGGGTACGCAACTCAGCGGCGGTCACCGGTCTTTTTTCTGGAAAATGCCGGTTTAAGGCGTGGGCAACCGACTCAAGGTCTGTTGCCTCCAGGCGTGGCAGAACGTCTAGACACAGCGCCAGCAGTTCCGTGCGCTGGCGAAGCTGACTTGTCGGCGGCGTCCAGTCTGGCCAGACGCCCAGCTCACAGGCTGCCAGCAAACCGAAGGTGTGTTCGTATAAATCCATCGTCATTCGACATCCCTGCGCCGCACAAGAACGTGATGCTCTCTGTGCAGGTTTCAGTCTCCGCTAGTGTATCCGTCAGCGGTCAGGGACCGGTCCTGACCTCCTTATCGGAACACCCGCAGCGAGGTGTGCTGCCTCCCGCACAAATTCATCTTGGCACTACTCTCCCGGAAAGAAGCCAATTTAAGATGCAGCCATTTTATTGCCGCCGAAACCTGAACGTGAGCCATTTCTTGATTTGCCACCGCCATCCGTTGCTGCTAGGGTTCGCGCAAACAGCGTGGCAAGCGGACAACCATGAAGAGGAAGCATATCGATCCCAAGGAGGCCAGCGTTGCCGCCACATTCTTTGAACCCGTCTATCAGAGACTGCGGCAGTGGCATAATGGTCACCTCATCAATCTAATCTGCTTTGTGAGCGAAACCAACCACACCGTCCAGCACGTGTTGGACCAATATGGCGCCAGAAAGAGCAAGGATTTCCGCGCCGGTTGTTTTGCCGAAATCTGGGAATTGCCCGACGACGAACACCTCTCGAAAATGCTCGGGGGGGACGTCGCAGAGCTGGACAAGCGAATCAGCGATGCCTTGGGATGCCTCGGTGGACGTTATTCCGCATCAGCGGGAAACCTTTTGTGGGGAGACATCCAGCAGGACGATCAACGTCGGCATTTCACGAGCCGCTTGCTCCAAGAGACCCTGTCAAAGGGTCGCCGTGCGAGGTAACATTTGTTCGTGTGCAACCAAGGCAGCGTTTCCTTGACCAAATCGCGGCCCAACATTTCTTGATTCTACTCCGAGCTTCGCATTGCGAATGCCCCATAGCTCTTCCTCAAGAACCTGGCCGGCCAGTTGCATAGGCCTGGCCTTTCGGCCAAACGCTTCGTCCGCTAGCAAGGCGAGGCGTTTTGCCCTACGAGCCCTCATGGCAAACTTGGGGTGACGAATGCCTCCTGTGTTTCGCGATGATGGACGCTCAATTAGCTTTCTGGATAGACCAGCCCACACGTAGCTGCTGGTCCGAGATAACAGACGAGGCGTCCCTGTCCGGAAAGGTTGTCTGCCGGCTGTTCCATTGCTCAGCTTATTCCAAGAACCTTGGAGCATTATTGCTGAGCCAGGTCTTCAGCTCACTATGCGACTCGAAGCCTACAATCTTGATGCTGTCGATGGTCGGGCCCGTTTCGCCGACGTTCTTGATTTCTTCTTCGGTCATCTCGCGAATCCACAGCACCCGATGCCGTTGAATGCCCCCGGAAGTCAGATTCGCGCCGCCGTCAATGAGGGGCAGGTCGAGATTGCTGCCCCGAATCAGCACGAGGTAAACCAAGTCCCCTGAGAATTTCAGCAGCAGCCCTTCGGAAGGGTTGTATTGCCAGGGGCCGAGCCAAGCTGTAAGGGAACCACTGTGCTGTTGCCGTCCCGGAAGCGCAATTCCACCGCGCTGGCGTGGTCGCGGATGCCGCGTAGATAGCCGAACGCGCCGCAGGAAGCCCACCAGTTCTTCGGCCTCCACTTCGATGTTTCGAGGCGGCGTGCCGTTCGGCTCGGGTGGAGCATGGAGCGCAATCGGTCTTGATAGGTCGGCTTATCGGTCATGGTCCAGCCCTCTTTCCGTGGCATCTTTTAGTTTGGCGGGTTGGATCGCATGGTTTTGCAGAGCCATCGCGCCCAGCCAGGCATGCGCGCGGGCCAGCCGCTGCGGCTATGCGCTTGCGCGAGGCCGGCATTCGCTTCGCTGATTCGGCCAGTTGCGTTGCCGACAGCGGATCGTCGGCCCGGCTGATTGCCTTCAGCAGTTCTTTGCCGGTCATCCGTGAATACCACCGCCTGTTCCTTGCCGCGCGTCAGTGCGACATAGCCGTCCGCTGGTACGGTCGCCGGCAACGATTCGCTGGACACGCCGACAAAGACCTTATCGACCGTAACACCCTGGCTGGCGTGGCTGGTAACACATACCCATGCGTCAAATGTCCGAAATCCCGGTCGATGACCCAGCCGTGATTGACGATGATGTCGCCACGCTTGGTGAATCCCTCGACGGTCAGGAGCGAGCCGTTGCTGAGGCGGTGCTTGCCGTCCTTGGTCTTGCCGCCGGCCGTGACCCGGATGCGGTCGCCAACGGCCAAGGCGAGCTGCTGCCGGCCGGTATACCTCGAACCGCTTGGCCAAGTCGGTCGGCACCTTGACCCCTTGCCGACGATCAGGCGCGTTCCCTTTTGTATAGCCCGGCGCATTTTGGTGGAACTGAAGCAGGTCGCCCGGATCGTATTCGGTGGCGTCGGCTTTCTGCGCGTCGGTCAGATGAGCGCGGGACCCACGCCTTCACTATGCGTTCTTCTCCCAGCTTGCCTTGTTCTTTGAGCCCGGCGCGGATGGCGGCCGTGATCCGGTCGCCTTCGGCGTGCGTCGGCGAAACAACGAGAGCGGATTTCGTTGCCCGCCGCGTTTCTTTTCGGAGACGGCCGCCAGATAGGCAGCGGCCAGTCTGCCGGTAGCGCTCGCTGTCGGGAACCTGCTTGATCCACCCGAGCTTATCCAATTCCTGGAACGCTTCTGCCGGTCTTGCCTTCGCTCAGGGCTTGGGCGGCCTTCTTGTAGTCACCCTGTTGGCGAAGGATTTCCGTCACTTCCGCCACGTGTAGGCCGGCCTTCTCCTCCAGGAGCTTGAGCGGCTCGCCGGCGGTGACACTTCGGTGCTGACGCCGGTCGCCGACAAGCAGCACCCGCGCATTCAAACGCTCGGCCGCATCGAACAGTTGGACCATGTCGCGCGTGCCCAGCTGGCTGGCCTCATCGACCAGGATGACGCCGTCGCGTGCGCGTTCCTGCATCTCCTCATCCTTCAGGAACCTGGCCACGGTGTCGGCGTTGGCAAAGCCCGCTTCCTGACGCAGCACTTCCCGGCTCGCCTTCACCGATTGGGCGAGCGCGACCACCGGCCGCCCGGCCTCGGCCAACGCTTCGCCGATTTCCTGTTCGAGCGTGGTTTTCCCGGTGCCGGCAACGCCACGGATGACCATTACGCGGTCGCGCGAGCCCAGCACGTGGCGAACCGCCGCCTTTTGACCCTCAGTGAACCATTCTCGCGAACACGGCTCTTTCGGCGTCCGCTAGTGGCCGGCAACGTCCACGTCCATTGCGTGCGAATTCAATAAGGCGAGATTCCAGGCCACCATTTCTTTCGTCGTCGCCATCTGGCGGCCGTCGATTTCGCTGCGGATCAGGGGCCGCTTGCTCACTCTCGGGTTGTACTCCCTCGACCGTGACCGCGCCCAGGCCGCGTTTCAGGGCTTCGGTGACCAGCTTGCGTTCGGGCACCACCGCCTCGCGCACGAAGCTGTGCTCGATGGCGTGATCCACCGCTGGCTGCTCACCGTCCGTTCGGTCTGCCGGCCGCCCGCTCGCGGCGATGAACCGCTGCCAGCTGATTCGCGCTCCTGCAGCGGTCAAGCGGCTGTCCCATTCCTTTCGCAGCTTGCTCCCAGCTGAGGGGCTTGCCTTTCTTTTCGCGAGTCTCGGCTCCGAGTTCCGCTTTGCGGTCGGGGTCAAGGATGCCTCGTTCCGCCGCCACCTTCTCGATCATGGCAGTCCGCCGCGAAAAGCGTTTCAGCACGTCCGCCGGTATGCCCGCGATCTCGAAATCGTCTCGCTTCCGCTCGACCCCGAAGCCCAGCTCTTGAAGCTTGTTCGCCAGCCGCACCCGAAATGCCGCCTGGAAATACGGCGCATCGCGTTTAAGCTCGCGAAATTGGCCGGCTTTCCAGCGGGCTTCTTCAGTGGTCCCACGTCGTATTGAAGGCGAACACATGGGCATGCAGCTGTGGATCAGGCACACCGTCTACCGGCCCGAGAGGTCGTGTGAATGAATTCCGCCCAGACCATGTTGCCGGTCGTGCGGTCGGTGTCCATGGCCTTTCCTGCGCACGCGGGTTTTCATCTCCGCTTCCATCTCGCGCATCGTTTCATTGACTGCCTCCCGGAACGCCTCCAGGATGTCGCGATCGCCGCTCATGGCGTAAAGCAGCGACACGGACTTCGGCACCGAGAACGTGAAATCATATCCCACGGTCCGCTCGCTGCGCGTTCGAACCGTCAGCGGCTTTCCGGTTTCCGGGTGGCAAGATTGTCGCACAGCCGGTCAAAGGAGAGCTTGTCTACCGTTCCTTCCAGGCCCAGCCGCTTGGCGCCCTTACCGCCCCAGCAGCCCACAATCTCCTGCCCTTCGCTGTAATAGTCGGCCGTCGTGTAGTACGACTTGGCGGCCTTGGCACTTTCCTGTTGCGTGATACGGATCATGCCTTATTTTAGGCTAGCACAGATTCGTTAACGAAATCTTAACCATACTCTGCTCTCCCGCAGCCAGCCTAGGTTTGCGAGGGTTGCGGCATGTCGAAATGTCACACCTATGCCACCGAAATGCCACCCATCCGTTAGCACTTGCTCTGGCAGGGACCGACAATGCTCCAAACACATCGTCCTGTTCGCCGAAAGGACATTTGGTTTGCTGAAACGCCATTTTTCTTGGATTTGCTGGTGGATAGATGGCATCGGGCACATTTTTTGATGCGTGTTCCGCAGTGCGAAACAGCCATGATGCCATCCGAGTCACCCGCGAGGTGTGTCTGTCCGGCAGGCAAAGCCCATGTCGGTCCAAGCCGGACTTATTCAGACCTCAAAAAACTCGCAAAATGGCCGTCAGAGCCATTTTCCAGGATACTTTGATTTAGGCCGTGCTATACTGAAATTGTAGTATTGATTGCGTACCTGCCGCCGAAAGAATGCAAAGCCGGCGGCGAGGCAGCGGAAAGGGACTTCATTATGTATGACATTCCAGCAACTGGCTTCCTCCGATTGCGGCAAGTCTTAAGCGTTATTCCGTTAGGCAAAACGTGCTGGTGGGAGGGCGTCAAGTCGGGGCGGTTTCCAAGGCCGGTCAAGCTATCGCCACGTTGTACGGCGTGGCGAGCCGAGGACATTCATCAGTCTGATCAAAAGCTTTTCTGAGCCGCGAGCGAATGCATAAGCAAGAAGCCAAGTGTTGCTAGCTCGGATGCCAAGCTGGCAGTGAACTGAGATTTACACTGCCAAAAGTGCCAACAAGTTCACCACTGTTCATTTGTGCGTATTAACATACTGGTGCATTAATATTTGCAACATTATTGCAAATAATGACTTGTGATCAATTGGCAGAACATTAATGCCTGTGGTGTGCGGTATGCTATGTGCGTGGAAGATAGTGGAACCGCTGTGCTTGGGCGTTCTAGTTCACGGCGTCCACCAAGAAAGCGGCAATGGGTGCCGCCGACGATTCCGCCGAGTGTCATCACGGCGAGGGAGACTGGTTTGTTGGATAATCTGCGGAAACCGGTCCCGAAGCGTACCCTCACGGACGCATACCATAAGGACCGGCTGTTCCGCGTCCTGAGTCTAATGGCGGTGGTGCGAAAGGTTTCTATACGCTCGGCATCCTAAAGGAGGTCGAGGGACTCCTTAAGTGCCCGCTCTACCGGTGTTTCGACTTGATTTTTGGGACTAGCACTGGGTCGATCATTGCTTCCCTGCTCGCCCTGGGGTTTGAGGTCGATGAAGTCCACCACCTGTACCGCCAGTACGTGCCAACCGTTATGAAGCCCCGAAAGCCCGCTGAGAAGTCGGCAACGCTGGCTCGGCTGGCGGACGACGTGTTCGGTGCTGCCACATTCGAGGACGTAAAGACCGGAATCGGCGTGGTGGTCACCAAGTGGGCCATCGAAAAGCCGATGATCTTCAAGGGGCACATTGAACAGGCCCACGGCCGAAAGGGGACATTTGTGCCCGGCTTTGGTGCGACGGTCGGAGATGGCGGTTCAGGCGTCCTGCTCAGCGTACCCCTTTTTCGAACGTCAAACCCTTAAGCTTTCCAGCGGAGAAAGCGTCGAACTGGCCGATGGCGGCTACTGCGCAAATAACCCGTCCCTCTATGCAATTGCAGACGCGGTGGCGGCGCTGAACAAACGCCACGAAGACATCCGCCTTGTGAGCGTTGGCGTGGGAGTATACCCGGAGCCAAAACTGTCGTGGAAAATTTGGCTTGCGAAGAGGTACCTCACCAGCGTTCAACTCTTGCAGAAAACGATGGAAATCAATAGCCAGTCGATGGAGCAGCTGCGATACGTGCTCTTCAAGGAGATCAAGACAGTCAGGATCAGCGACACGTTCAGCCAGCCAGAGATGGCGACTGACTTCATGGAGCACGACCTTAAAAAACTCGACATCCTCTGGCAGCGCGGTCGGGAGTCCTTCGCATCCCAAGAGGGGCTTTACGAGAATATCTGATTTCCACGGCGGAGGCGGCTCAGTAAGGCACCTCCTAACAGACCGCCACTACACCTAAAGAGAGATCGATGGCTTAGCCCCCGACATTGCCATTCATCGCGAGTTACATGACCGAAGCCGCATTGGAGTCAACTCGCTTTGGAACGCGGCGCTTAATCGACTTGTTGTGACCGTGACCAACGCGCCGGTGATCGCCGGCGCCAACACCGTTTCCGGAGGTACCAGATGCACAACTGCGCCGATGACGTCCTGGCGTACCACAACGACAAGGTCACGCTCGGGAACGACGAAGCGCAACGAGAATGCGCAATCGCCGCGACGCGAACCGCGACCGGCTCAAGGACGGCCTGAAAAAGGCGGAGAAGCCGGCACCGACGGATTTCATTGAGCAGGGCTCGTACGCCATGCGGACGATGACCCAGCACCCAGAGAAGGACTACGACATCGACGACGGGGTCTATTTCCGCAAGGAGACCTGGTCGGCCCTGCGCGGCGGCGAAATGACGGCCCTGGAGGCCCGGCAGATGGTACGAGACGCAGTGGACGACGACAGCTTCAACACGCCCCCCGAGGTGAAGAAGAATTGTGTCCGCGTCCAGTACAACGCCGGGTACCACGTCGACCTTCCCGTGTACCGCTGGGTGGTCACGATGGACCTCTTGGGTCGGGAGGTGTCGCGCCACGCCGAGCTGGCCAGCAGCGAGTGGAAGCGGTCGGACGCGCGTGACGTAACCGATTGGTTCGACAAGCGAAACCAAGAGCTAAGCCCGCGACACGGACAATGGGCGGCAGATGCGCCGAATCGTCCGCCTCATCAAGAGGTTTGCCCGAAGCAGGGAGAGTTGGAAGCGGTCGATCCTCAGCGGGTTCGGCATCACCATTCTGGTCACCGAGTGCTACCGCAAGAACGCCGACCGCGAGGACGAGGCACTTTACGACACGATGAAGGCGATGCGCGACCGGCTGAACTGGAATCTGGTGGTCAAGCACCCTGTCACGCCCGATCACACAATCACCAACGGGAACGATGACCCGAAGGCGAAGTTCCTCCGCGACAAGCTGACTGATGCACTGAATTGGCTCGAACCCACCCGCAAGGACGGACTGCATTCGCAAGGAGGCCCTCAAGTGCTGGGACAAGGTATTCAGCACGGACTTCTTCAGCGACCGGTGCCAGGACGACGATGGCGACAATGATGGTGATGGCGGGGCAAAGGGCGGCGGCCCAGGGGTCCTGATTGGCGGCCTGTTCAGCCAGGCGGCTCGCCGCCGCCTGTGCGTAAGGAGGGCGGCGGCCGGTATGCCTGACGGATGGCAGCAGCATCTCGTCGTAGCACGCCAGCCTTCGGCGGTCGCGGCGGTCGCGGATCGGGTTGCCGCGGCTTCGGAGCGGCGTTCGCCCGCTCGGCGCCGGCGAACTGCCTCCTATATCCTTGCGCGCCGTCGTATGCGGCTGGCGGCTGGACGTCGATTTCGGGGACGGTCGCGGCGGCTCGACCTCCTGTGACGGCGGATTTCCACGCGTGGCTCCGAGGGTGGCGCTGGTTGATCGGCCTCCGTTCCTCACCTGGCCGCACGTCGAGGAGATGGCGTGCTGTGTCTGCTGCCCGACAGCGCCTCGGTCGATTTCACCAGGCCGGCCGACATGGCAGCCTACGTGCTTGACCTGTCGTGCGCCTTGGTGACTGACCTGGTGGCCGGCCGTCGGACCGACGACTTCAGGACCGAGTTCGATCCCTACTGGGCGCGCGAGCGACACCGGGCGCACCGAAGCTCCGTAGCCTCCTGACGCTGGCACCGCCCAACCGCCGTATCGCCGTCTGGCGCGGCCGCCGCTTTTACCTCCTCGGCGAGGACGAGAGGGCCATCTCCGACTGGATGGGGAACAGGTTCCAGTCCAGGGGTCGTGGACACGGGTCACGGAAATCGGCCTTCTCCTGTGGCTGGATAAAGCGCTACTGCCTCGCGAATACCCCAGCAAGGCGGCCGACGTACGCCGTATGGCACAGTCCTGCGGTGCCGAAGATTTGCTCGACAAACTGGTCATGGAAGACTCAAAGCGACATCTTGGTCGCGATGGCCGCCAATACGCATGAACGGCCCCTGCTTGGCGGGCGTGACGATCAACCAGCCGTCAGACAATCGCGGCACCGCCGCCCTAACCCACGGGTTCCGCCCGGGCAAGGTTCCTAGAAAACTGTTGGTGTCTCGTTATCTGGGAGGTACCTCCGTGCTGCGATCGGCGGTCGAACGTGCAGACGCTCCTTGGGTGCATGGCCGTGGGCAGGATCCCGAGGTTCGCGCGGCTACACGCGGCGAAGGTGGTGGTCCTCGGCTGCGGGTCGCGTCGGCGCCCGGTCGCGCTTGCAGTTGGCCGCTGCCGGCGTCGGCCAACTCTTGCTCGTTGATCCCGATCAGCTCAAAGTGGGCCAACGTCGGCCGCCACCCCCTCGGGGCGGCTAACGTCGATCACTATAAATCATCGGCGCTCGCCGAGCGAATCCTCTCCAGCTACCCCCACGCCCTCGGCGTCGTTAGCCTGACCTGTAAGTGGCAGGACGTTGGCAAGGAACGCCTTCGTCTCATGGAAGAGGCCGATTTGGTGATCAGTGCAATGGGCGACTGGGCTGCTGAAGGCGCGCTCAATGAATGGCACATCCGTTGCCGGAAGGGGATTGTAGTTTATGGTTGGACAGAGGCCCATGCTTGCGCTGGACATGGCGTAGCCATCCGGCCGGACTGGGGCTGCCTTCAGTGCGGTTTCACTCACGACGGGCTGCCGCACCTTCGCGTCACGAACTGGCCCCAGGGCGAGACCGTCCAGCATGAGCCTGCGTGCGGTGCCATCTATCAGCCGTACGGCCCCGTCGAACTCGGCCATGTCGTTTCCGTCATTGCCGAGCTGGCTATCGACTGCGTGTTAGGGCGAGTGAGTCGTGCATCCCACCGGATTTGGGCGGCCCGGCGTCCGATGCTGGAGGGGTTGGGTGGGGTCTGGACGCCAGAATGGGCTACCATCGCGGGCAGCCGCGCCGGCGGCGGCTTCGTCGAGGAGAGGGAGTGGCCTCGGTCTAGCTCCTGCATCGAGTGCAAGGCTGGTACGGAATGATCCAGTACTCCATTGGCGCGTCGGGCCAAGTGGTCGTCTTGACCGATGCCGCCTTGACCTACCTCGCGGCTAGCCGCCAATTAGGGCGGTCGCAGCCCGAGGCCGGCGGTCAACTCTTTGCCCGGTTCGACGGACCAAGGATCATTGTAGCGGAGGCCACGGGGCCTCGGCACACCGACCGCCGCACGCGTACATCCTATCTGCCCGATCGTGCTGCGGAGCAGAGGGAGATCGTAGAGCGTCACACTTGCGGACTGAATTACGTCGGCGACTGGCACACGCACCCAGATTCTGTGCCCAAACCATCTCCTAGGGACTTGGCCAGCATGGCTGAGTGCGTGACGAAGTCTGCACACGCTCTGAATGGCTTCCTACTGGTCATCGTCGGCCAAGCGGATGCACCTACCGGCCTGCATGTTTCGATCCACGACAAACAGGGTTGTTATCCGCTCGCGCCGGACGTCACAGAGTGAAAATCAGATCGGCTGAACAGCATTCCACCCGACCTTCCGCAAAAACCCGAATGGCACATACACTTTCAGGACCGATATGAAATGCTGAAGCAAAATCATGTCTAATCTTGGTTTTAGGGCGACTTTGAAAAAGGGTTACAATACTGGTGTATCTATCACTATAGTCAATCAAATAATATTTGAAAATGAGCTTGTTATTGTTCCAATGTGGCGACCGGAGGGGTTGGCGCAGTGTCCCACATCAACAATGCCACGCGACTGCATCCATAACCTTCCTACCTGCCGGAGCCGAGAGCCGTTACGAATGCCACTGGCCCAAGCCTTGGTCTCAGAAACCTAGATACATCACCAAACTGGCTGTCAGAGCCATTTTCCGCGGGACATCCGCGTGTTTTTCTGTTACCATAGCACTATGGAAATATATAGATGAATGTCTTATATGTCGCACCTAGACTCAGACGAACCTTCGGCGCATTTCCTGAAAAGCAACTGCGAGGAGTTATGCTCGCGTCCGTCCTTCAGAAACGCCAGCTCGATCAAGCTCTCAACGCCAAAGAATTCGCCGTCTGCGCTGGCATCTCGTATTCGACGGCCCGCAGCTGGTTCCACATCCCAGGTTTTCCTGTCATTCGTGGCCTTGTGTTTTGGCAGGATTTCGTTCAATGGCGCGGTCGACAGGGTGGATTAACAGCACCGGTGTCGCAGGCCGATCCAGCGACGGTCAACGCCCTTTCTGTACTGCCATCGCGAGCCGCCCAGCTCTTGCTCGATTCTTGATCCTTCATTCGTCCACGTGATACGCTCGAATCATTGCTCCTGTTTCGTCGTCCTTTACTGCACATTTACTACACGACCATCTAACCCATTGATTTATAATGGAAGGGGTGAAGGGAATCGAACCCTCGTGATTTACCACCGGACATACATGCGGACATTTGATAGGTTGCTTTGCCGCTTGCATTGCAAGTAAATCTATGACATACAAGACATAGTCGTAAAAGCAGGGATGGACATAGCTCCGGACATGGTAAGGGTCAGAGATCGCGGCGAAACCATAGATGCAATGGATCCCTTGTTGCTAAGCGAAAGCTGCAACATACGAGGCAGGCTAACCGATCTCGCCCTGGAGCTTGCTCAAAAGTCAGCCGGATTCCGACGGAGCCTTCCGCCCACGCTTTTGACATCGCTCGCCGACCTAGTCCGTTCGATGAATTGCTATTACAGCAATCTCATCGAGGGCCATGCCACGCATCCCATCGACATCGAGAGAGCCCTTAAGAGCGACTACAGCTCAGACAAAACCAAGCGGAACCTGCAACTGGAAGCAAAAGCACATATCACCATTCAGAAATGGATCGACACGGGAAACGTAACCGGTTGCGCTGCAACCGCCGAAGCAATTCGCGACATTCACCGCCGCTTCTACGAAGCCATGCCGAACGATCTTACCTGGGTCGATGATCCCATCACCAAAGAACAGCTGCGTATTATACCGGGCGCATTGCGCCATCGTGACGTAAGGGTGGGGCGGCATGTCAGCATCAGCCCTGGCCCGTGCCGCGATTCATGAAGCGATTTGAGGAGATATTCAGTAACCTCGGCAAGGCGGAAGCCGTGCTTGCTATGGCAGCTGCACATCATCGCCTCGTTTGGATACATCCCTTTCTGGATGGCAATGGGCGAGTCGCGCGGCTTATGTCCCACGCCATGCTTCTTGAGCTATTGGATACCGGCTCGTTATGGTCAATTGCGCGGGGGCTCGCACGCAACGTACAGGCTTACAAAACGCATCTGGCAAGTTGCGACATGGGACGACGCAATGATCTGGATGGCCGCGCGCGCTAAGCGAAGAAGCGCTTGCTGCCTTCACGGAGTTCTATCTGATGACCTGCCTTGACCAAGTGGATTTCATGGAGAGGCTGGTGCATCCGGATCATCTGCGAATGCGGATTATGATATGGGCCGAGGAGGAAATACGGCTTGGCAATATTCCGCCAAGCAGCAACCGCATTTTTGATGCGTTTCTTTATCGTGGAGAGCTGCCTCGCGGAGAGGTCGGCAGTGTTCTCGGTGTCGGAGAACGTCAGGGGCGTCGTGTGGTTGCCGCACTGATCGAGAAAGATGTCATCACTTCCTCAGGCCATAACACGCCGATAAGGCTGGCATTCCCGGCATCTTTGGCGTCGCGATGGATGCCGGGACTGTTTCCTGACAAAACGGATTAGCTCAGGTACCGACGGCTCAATGATTTCTATTAAGATTCGCATCACGCGCATGATGCCGTGTTTAATTGAAGAGGGTAGCTGGTTCGGACTTTCAATCAAATTCGCAGCAACTTCTTGGTCGGCAGGTGGGCACTCCACGACCTATCCAACACGGTGGCCAGAGGCGGTTCAGGGAACCGGATAATGCGTTGCCAGGACATGGTGATAAAAAATATCCAAAGTCGTTATTCCTGTATTTTCTGCGGCAGAAGCGTGAAGGAACAAAGAAAACGGGGTCGGCACGTTGGTCTCGCGGTTTTGACTCGCTTAGAATTATGTGTCGCCAGGAAAACTTAACCGGAGAAACCGCAATGCCACGCACATTCGATTTTGTACCCAAGGATGACGCAAAAACTCGCAACGGCGCAGAAGCCAAGGTCTTCGGCACCCCGCTCGCGGATGCCCAAGAATACGGCAACCTCGTGGGTGACATCGCCGGCGATGCGAAGATCCGCGTCGTGTTCAACCAGCCGTTCTCGAAGATGGTCGATTTGTGTCCTATTACCATCATGGCAGAAAGCTCCCTGCATCGAACCACGGTCCGGCTCGCCAAAAACATAATTGACTATTCCGAATGCAAGGTGTTCAAAACGCGGGAAGGAACGGGCCTGAAAATATTTGAACTCGTCGCCAAGACGGCCCAGCGGTTGAAATTCACGAACATCCAGGCCGAAGGTCGCAAATGCAACAGCCAGACGAAGCCTGAATTGAATTCGTGGGGACACGTCACGTATCCCGGCTACGGCTTCGATCAAAAACTTCCGGACAATCTTCGGAACAAGTTGATGAAGAGCATCGCCGAAAAATTCACCCATGCTCTGCCTCTTAACGACGACCCCGAAGGTCGCAAGGAGTGGAAGAAGAGCGGCGACACGCTCGGCAAGTTGCTCTTCGATCTCACCGCCGAGAGCCCTTCCTGGAAGCGGCTCGAAAAAGCCATTGCCGAGCAGGCAGCTAAGGAGGCAGCAAAGGCAGCACACTCCGCGGCTGCCCAGCAACCCGCCCCAATGGCTCAAGAAGTTCCGGCTCAAACGGCCGCACCGGCCCCGAAATCCGCGTCGTAGCGAATTTCTAACAACCCCCGATGCTCAGACCGCCCGGCTCATTTCCGGGTCGCTTTCTGTTCCATAGCGACAAAGGAACTTTCGACACAGTCACCGTATCTAGCCACCCATTGCGACTTTGAAGCCGCGTTCACTTTTGATGTGCAATATGCAAAAATATCTACCTACCGGAGGCCCTCCCATGCCCGCACCATTCCCTGTCAGCAAATTCGTCGACTTCAACACCGGCAAAGTTTTTCTACCTCCAATGCAGTTGTTCGACCAACACAAGGGGATATGGACACTCGACGACTACATCGATTTCTTTCGCTGCCACGTTGAGGTCTGGCAGCTCTCACCCGCCGTCGAGATGCTGAAGCAAATCGAATCGCACGACAACCCCTCGGCTTGGTCGCACTCGGCCTTCGGACTTCTCTACATCCTAACACCATATTTCGAAATGGTGGGGAAGATCCTGAACCCGGACGGCAAGGCGTGGAAGACGAGCCCCGACGACTTTAACCGAGGCTTCTGCGACATTTACCCAAAATTGCCGATATCCCAGCGAATCCCCGGCACGACATCCTTTCATGACAACGCCTTCCCTCTGGTCGGTCAACTCCGCGAACGGATGCGAAACGGTCTCTTCCATCTCGGCTCGCCGAAGCGTTTTTTCGACATTCACAACAAAGATGGCTACGCGCATGACTTCGAGGTGCAGCCAGTCGGAAGCGGCCCCGATGACCCAGCTCCGCTTCTTCTTCATCTCGCCAACCCACATCGGATGACGCGGACGATCGTCCAGCATTTCGGGCAGTTCGTAGAGCGGTTACGCGACCCCGCTAACGAAGCGATGCGAGACAAGTTTAAGGAGTTCGCGGACGACTTCCACGATCCTAAT
This sequence comes from uncultured Planctomycetota bacterium, assembly GCA_963848825.1. Lineage (GTDB taxonomy): Bacteria > Planctomycetota > Planctomycetia > Gemmatales > Gemmataceae > CAVVSQ01. Next base: position 24,624 of record CAWKFA010000001.1, read on the forward strand.
AACTAGCGGCCGCCACGTTAATCTCGCCCACAATCCGACCGTGCACACAGCACTTGAAAAGGTGTTTGATGTGGCATTGCAGCCAACGTGATGTGTTCCGCGTTATTTTACTTGCAGTTTGCTTGCACTCACCTGTAACCTATTGATTTATAATGGAGCGGGTGAAGGGAATTGAACCCTCGTTTCCAGATAAGTGATTTTTAGTGGTTTTGAATGCTTTTTTTCGTTGAAAAATTGAGGCATTCGGTTTATGGTTACTTGCACTACTTGCACTTGCTATGGCCTACCTTTATCGCAAAAAACGCTCTCCGTTTTGGTATGTCGTCTTTTTTGACGGCCAAAAGAAGGAGGTTCACCGATCAACCGGCCTGCGTGCCGATGATCCCAATGACACGGCCAAAGCCAAAGCTTTGCGGGCTGAACTGGAGGCAAAGGAACACCATCGCGCGCCCGTCGTCAACAGTGAAGGTTGGGATTCATGGGTTCCAAAATACCTGGAACGGCACTGCGATACTAAGGCGACGCTCACACGTTACGCCGGTAACTGGAAATGGCTATCGCTCTGGTTACAAACCCAACGCCTGCACTCCCCACGCGCCCTCACCTACCGCAACGCCCTTGAATACATCGACTGGCGTACGACCTTCAAGAAAAAATCCGGCAAGGTGGCGGGGCGCAACACGGCCGTTATGGAATTGAAACTCCTTGCCATGATAATGGGTGAGGCAGTGCGCCTTGGTCATGTCGATGCCAACCCGCTGGTCAGCCTCAAGCTGCGTCGGGACAAGTCTGCCAAAAAGCCGGAATTGACGGACAAGGAAATCGTCGAGATCCGCGAAGCTCTGAAATCTGAGCCCGAGTGGATGCAAGTCGCTTTTGACATTTCGCTGCATACTGGGTGCAGGCTACGGGAAACACGGCTGCCGCTGAATTGCTTGGACTTCGACGAGGACAAAATCACCTTCCCGTCCCCCAAAGGCGGCGAAGATCGAGCATTTTCGATTCCCATGCCGTCCGCGCTGCGTCCACTGCTCAAGCATTTCAGCAAGGCCAAGCGCCAGTTTACCGTCGAATTTCCATTCCAGCCGTCGCGTCGCTGGCAGCAGTTCTTTATCAAGATCAAAAAGCCGCATCTATGTTTTCACTGCCTGCGCGTAACCTATGTCAACCGCTTACGCCGGTCCGGCGTACCGCGCGAAGCGGCGATGCGGCTGGTGAATCATTCGTCGGAACTGGTGCACCAGATTTACCAGCGTGAGAAAATCGAGGACGTAGAAAAATGGCGCGACGCCGTGCATTTTCCGGAGTAACGATTACCTCGATGGCCGCTTCCAGCCGCATGTGTGGGGCCGCTTCCAGCCGAGTGCGTGGTTTGTTAATCCGTGTCCGGCCGTACTTCGGTTGACCTGATAGGCGTAATACAGGTCTGCTACGGGCTCGTACCAGGTCTGTCTCACCCAGTCTTTTCACAAGGAATGTACTCGCACTTCCACGCCCACATAGACTACCCTCTCACGTCTGCTGCACAGCCCTTTGCCGTGGCAACGGCCTCCAGGGACGTGAAGTCCACCACGCGGCCATCCTGCATTACCACTTCTCGTTGTTCTCGCCTTTCACCGGCGGATTTATATCTCTTGGATTTTTTCTTGCGAGACCAACACGAACCTCGTTCAAATGCGAGAAGTTCGTTCGGTCCATCGCCTTTGACATGTGGCAGCAAGCACTGCCTTTTCACCTTCCGTTGAGTTTTGAATATCTCCAGCATCCAGCTCATGGAAGGCCTGCCAAGATGAACTCGATGGGTATAGGCATGACTCCACATCACCAATTGATTGGGCGAATGGAATCGCTGACGGTGTACCTGGAACCACCACATGGCAAACGGTAGCAATTTCAATGACTGTTTCCCAACAATCCTTCCCTCGTTCCACCGATGCAGGCATTGCAAATTGGCGTCGTTTAGGACACAGGTTTCCATTGCTAGCGGAATCCGCGTCAAGGTCAGTTCCTGGTCGCGCACCATTTGTACCAGGGTTTGCATCGTATCGAGCGTATCGTCGAGCCGCTTCAACGAAAACAAATGGTCCCTAGGCGCACGACCAGCCGACGCATTCGGCGTTATGGCAGCAAGCCTCGACTGAAAGTCACGGTCGGTTTCGGACCACAGCAGAATCAAGTCGCCATGCGTGATCGTGCTGTCCTCGTGAGCGATTTCGTCCAGTTTATTGACGAGGAGAATGTCAATCTTCTCACCGGGTTTGCGTAATGGTCCCCGTATCATTGCGGATTGACGTGAAGCCGAACGCTGGAGTCGCTCGATGGGTCCCCCGTCGATTTCTTCCCAGAGCTTTCTCCGCACATCCAGCGGCAGCGGGTCGTGTACGACAATTACATCCAGGTCAGCTGGCGTCAATGCCCCTCGGGCATATGAACCAAACACATAGAACTCTCGCACGCGAACTGGTAGCGCCCGGAATCAATGATCTGCGCCATCCTGACAAGCTTTCGTGTGGCTTCTGAGCGCTCCACAAATGCCTCGATACTGAAGTAGGGTGAAAAAAACCAAGTTTGTTCGGTCGTACAATGCAGCCGAAACACATTCGTCGTGCGTAACGAATTCCCGAATGGGGCGAGAAACGTTCCGTCCCGCCAGCCAGCAAATGGGCGGCCTTGAAAAGCCACTCCAGTCTTACCCTTGCAGAAAACGAGCGAAAGCTTTGGCTGGGTCCACGCCACAGCACACGGCCCATCTGATGAATTCCGTTAAATCCACACGCCGATTGGCCGTTTCGCAATTGTAAATCCAGCTCTGCGGCTTTTTCATCTTGTCACCAAGCTGTCGCTGCGTCAGCCCGGCCTCCTCGCGAGCCTGCGCATAAAAATTGGCACGGGCCGGTATTCGCGTGCATGTTGGGACTTGGTCGACATTGACACGATTATCGGGTCAAGTCATCTTGACACGAATTCAGTGTCAGCGTAAAATGAGCCTACGCACGGCAAGTACGCAACGCTCACGCGAAAAGCTCCGGTTTCTTTGAATAGCAATCCGGCAGGCCATTGTTTCCTGGATCGACACAAATAGCACTCCGTATCACGGTTCGTTACGGATAACGTTGCTTGCGTGACACGTCGGCACAGGACGTGTTATGGAAAAATCCTCCCTGTGCCGAGGAGATGTCCAATGGGCCAGAAAGTCAGGAACGTTGAGGCTGTCACGGATTTCGCCGATAATCGGCATTTTGTCCGCTTGCACCGCGATATACTTCTACCGCCAGAGATTTGTGAAGCGGTGCGCCGAAACCTAGCTTCTGGGCGCTGGGAGGAAGCCAGGGATATCACCCTGGAGCACGCGCCCTCTGATGCCCATGATGAGATTCATTTGTTCTTCAACACGACCGCAGAACGCCTTTCAACCGAACAGGGGCCGAGCAACGCAACGGTTGGAACGGAACAAACTATCTGATTTTTTGTGTCTTTTCCCAGTTCGTGATTCGCGTCCTAATGATTCGGGCTCGGCAATTTTTGCCGAGCCCGCCTGGTTTCAGCTGGACCCGCAGGTGGAGGGTCCTGGATCAGTTTTTGACATTTAAGTCGAATCGCGCTACACTGCCCTTATGTCCATTAATGTTCCTCTTTCCCCGCACTTTGAACAGTTCGTTCGCGAACAACTCGCAACCGGCAACTTTGAATCCGAGGGCGAAGTAATCCGCGCGGCCCTTGGCTTGTTGGAGGAGCAGCACTTGTCTTGGGAGGCTACTTCAGCTTGGCTGAAGCAAGAACTCGACAAAGGCCTATCCAGCAAGCCCTCGGAACCGATCTCCAAAGAGTATTGGGAAGGCCTCCGCAGCCGGCTCCGCGCCGAGTCGGTTCCGGACCATGGCACCTGATCGAGTCATTCATAAAACCGGACTTGCGACCGACGATATTGACGGCCTCGCTGAATATTACCGGCAAGAGGGCGGTATATCCGTCGCCCTTCGATTCGTGGACAACGCTGAGCGGGCGTTCGACCAAATCCTTGCTATGCCACGCATCGGTGCACTCGTCGGATTGGACGAATTGCCATACGAAGATATCCGTCACTGGCACATCAACGGCTACAAGCGACTCATCATACTCTACCGAGAAACGGCGGATGGTATCGAGGTGATCCGCGTGCTCCACACTTCGCGTGACATCGCCACACTCCTACGCGAGAAAACTGGTTAACTTAATGTCCAGTGCTCTCTGAAACGGGGCGACATGGAACTCTACAACGTTGATGATTAAATAATCTGCCAGTTTTTCTGTCACGCGGGACCACACTCTCGCCGCGCCAGCATTTATTAAAGGTATCCTCCCGGTTTGAGAGTAACCCTGCCGCCCATGTCACAGCCCTGAAGTAAGCACCAGCGGGCGAGGTCCGCCCAGGTGCGCACATTCATCTTGGCCATGACTTTGGTGCGATGAATGTCCAGGGTTTTCATGCTAATGCCAAGATGCTGGGCAATTTCCTTGTTTTTCCGGCCGCCGGCCATAAGTTCCATGACATCCCGTTCCCGGGGCGTCAATTGGGCCATGTACATGGCAATCACTTTCCGTTCATCATCGATCTTTTGCCATAGGGTTTTAAGAGCCAGGCCTTGCTTTAGGCGTTCGGCAATGACGGTGGGCTCGCAAGTTTTCTCAAGCACATCCTGCGCACCATTTTTCATCGCCTGCACTGCCAGCGGAATCGTGGCATGGGCCGTCAGGAATATCAGCGGAATCGGCTTCTTCGTCGCCTTGAGGATTTCTTGTAATTCTAGCCCGCTCACGCCCGACAGATTTATCTCCAGGATCATGCAGCCGACCCTGGCAAACTCCAGGTCCGCCAAAAACGTCCTGGCATCGGGAAAGGTAAGCAATTCGACGCCGATGCTTTTGGTGGCTTTCTGAACTGCCTGCACGGCAGACGGATCGTCATCCACCAGGCAGACGGCGTACTTGTTTTTGGCCATGGGTTTCCTTCACCGATTAAGTTTGAGTGTGATGATGGTCGCTGAGTCGAGGATTCTTACTTTTCTATTAACTAACTACGAGTTGAAAAGCGGCCCAGTCCGTATTTTCCTCTACAGCACTATTGAAGCCAGCGCTTCCCTGTGCCGTTCACTCAGCCCATCCGCGTCGGCCAATTGGCCCGCGATTTCGGAGCTGAAGTGTGCCGGACGGAGCAATGGATGGCGACGCGCGAGATAGTGAGGCGAAAGGAAGTAGTTCGGCGTCAATACCGTTCCGCCGTAGCGCAGGACATGGTCGATGATGGACAGCAGTTTCTCCGGGTTTCTTGTGATCCATTTGAAGGCCAGCGAGAAAAACAGGCCAAGCTCTTTCCTTTCTATTTTCCGCAAGATCTCCGCCAGGTAATCGTTTAAACCCGGATCGAATCCGGATTCAATGTCCCTGAAATCCCCATCGTTTGCACGGCACCTTGCGAAATCCACCGGCTCCGCTTTTGCCATCGGCAGGTTGACCGCGATCTCATTTTCGGATGAATTGCCTAACAGCGACAAGACGTGCCAGGCGTTCGGAAACCGGCGCGGCAGAGAGCCGAACAAATCGCGTTTCGGCTGAATCTGCACCATGTCAAGATTGGCCGCTTGGAAGTATTTGATGGCTTCGCCGGTTATCCAGGGCATTTGCTCGTCTGGCAGATATTCCGTGGGGGAGCGAAGCGCCTTGGTGTACGCACGGGTCGCGTTCAGGTCTGTGACTAGGCTGTTTCGCACAGCCACGACCACCAGCGAGCGGATGTCAAGGCTGGTGCTGCGTGGTTCCCAGAAAATAGCTTCTTCACGGCCGATTGCGAGAACCGTTTGCCGGAACGGCACGTCGCTCCAGTGCGACAGCAATGACTCCAGCCTTTGTGTCACGTCCTCGGCAACGATTTTCCACTGGCGTTTGTTGAGGCCCAGTGACCGAAGTTGCGGTACGAGTACCGACTGCGTATAGCCTTGAACCAACCTCATCCATTTCTCTCGGTGCCATTAAACAACCCAGCATTCCACGGTGAGCACGCATTGTGACACCAGATTACCCGCCGTCGAATCATTCCTCTCGAAACCCGTCGCTTTGTTCATGCCCCAAAGCGTTTGGCTGGTCAAGCGCCACCTGCCGTTATTGCACCTTGCACGCGACAGCCGCCACCCGGCCCGCGTCTACGTTTTTCCCTCCTTAGCTCGCCTGCCTTCGTAGCCTGTCGCCTGACACTGACACCTTGCCGCCACCTTGGCAACGCCAGATGGCATCACTGACTTGCCCAATTACCGCCGAGCGTCTTCAGATGCCGGCATACGGACATTGATGTCTCCCGCTTTCCGGTCCGCCTCCGCACGTCGCCTTACTCGCGCGAACCTACAGCCGCAGCCGCCCGTTGCAACCAGACAAACGGCTTTCACAAACATTTTTTTTCCAAAGTGTGAACCTACCGTTTCTCAGGTTGCAAAAGGCACGGGGCGCACGATGCGCCCGTGGGCTAAAGCCCGGCTACGCGGCTGTCTGGTCGCTCCCGTAAGGCGCCGATGAGCGGAGCCTGAAACCTAAAAAGGAGACCAAATTTATGTCTAAACCAGCACACAAACTACGCGACGGCCTGCTGCAAGTCACCATCTGGCGCAACACCGGCGACAACGGCAACTGGTACAGCATCGTGCCCACCCGCAGCTACAAGCCGGACAACGGCGACTGGCAGGAAACCGACAGCCTGCCTGCCGACGATTGCCTCCCGATGGCCGAGCTCATCCGCGAGGCTTACGCCTGGATCAATGTCCAGCGTCGGGCTGACTCCAAGGCCCGCAGAGATGCCGAAAAGGCCAAGGAAATCGAACAGGCAGTAGCCTGAGCGGTAACGCCGGCGGGATGGTTCATGCCGTTTCGCCGGCGGTTTTTTTCACAACCACTTTAAACCGAGGAGAAGTTTATGACCAAGATTCGACTCAACAATACCCATCGCGAACTGCTGTTTACGTACGGCCGGGAGCGAATCGAAAGCCTGATTGACCGCACGGCGCAGCGCCGCTTTACGCCATCCTGCTCGACGGCGCCAACAAGGCCATCCGGGCCAAGTACCCGGAGGAGCACACGGCGATCCTGCGGCTTTACAACTGCGCCAGGAAAGATGTGTGCCTCAAGTTCCAGTTTCCTTCCGGAAGGGTGGACGGCTTTTATTTCAACATGGATGACGACGTCAAGGACCCGCCCTACCGCGGCGGGTGCTACTCCGTCAGCAATGACGTGTTCCACATCGATGCCGCGTTTGAGGAGGCCCATGACCGGCACCACAAGGTCGCCGGCGCCAACCGAAAGGAACTCGAAGAACGCGACGGCAAGTTCCGTTCGCTCATCCATGCGGCCAAAACGTTAAACGACGTGCTTGAAGTCATCGACTTGCCGGCAGAGCTGCAAGAACGGCTGGGCAAGAAATCGCAGACGCTGGTGGCGCTCAATGACGAGACGCTCAGTGAGCTCAAGCGGGCTTTCACCCTTGATGGGGCCTCCCAAACGGCAGAAAACGCGGAAAGGAGTGCGGCATGATAAAGTCGCCCCGATTCCCGCTCGGCCAGGTGGTCATCACCGCCAATGCCGCCCAGCATCTGGATACCATTGCTGTCCACGAGGCGCTGCGGCGCCACAGGGCCGGGGATTGGGGCGACCTATGCCCGGAGGATGCCGGTGAGAACGAACACGCCCTCAAGCGAGGCTGCCGCTTGTTGTCAGCTTACGGTACCGGCGAGCGCCGCTTCTGGATCATCACGGAAGCCGATCGATCGGCGACAACCGTGTTGATGCCGGAAGACTATTAACCGCGATGACGGCTGGCACCGGTTCCCGTCACCAGGAGCCGGCGTCAGACCCCATTTTTGAGAAACCAGTTATCGGAGAAGACCATGACCCATGAACCAACCAATGCCGATCGCGCCCGATGGGGAAGAAATGCTCTTGCGACATTCACCGCCGAAACCTACAGCGGCGCCAATCCCGACACCATGGATGAGCGTGACCTGGAAGACGCCATCGGCGATCTTATCTGCGACCTTCTGCACTACGCAAAGCAACTGCAGTTTGATCCCCCAAGCATCGCCAAGCGCTCTTTCGCCCATTTCAACATCGAATTGCATGACGAGGGAGCAAAGCCATGATTCGAGAACCGCTCTTTGGTGAGCCTGGCGGACCGCCCGAGCGATGCTTTCACAATCGATTGGACAATGTCCGACATTCATGCTATTATGTCAGACATAACTACGGGAAAGGAATATCACCATGAATTCTGCACGGATTACCGTTCGCCTCGACCCGAAGACCGAGCGACGCTTGAAGGAAGAAGCCTTAGCGAGCGGCAAAAACGAATCGGAAGTGGTGCGCGACGTGCTCGCCGCCCATTTCAGCCGCTCACCCAAGACGGCCAAGGCCCTGGAGGTTGCTCGCCGTTGCCGGGGTAATCGGCTGTGCCGACGGCCTGCCCGCCGATTTGAGCACCAATAAAGATCACCTGGAAGGGTTTGGCCGGTGAAGGGCTCTCAGGTCCTCATTGACGCCGGCCCTCTGGTTGCCATCGTGTCTCGCCGCGATTCGCAGCACCAGCGCTGCGTTGCTGCGCTGGCTGAGCTCCCGACTCCGCTTCTGACCTGTTGGCCCGTGCTGGCGGAGGCGTTTTGGCTGGTGCGTCAGAATCCGGATGCCATCGCCGGGCTCTTTCGTGGTTTTGCCGAAAATCTCTGGACTCTGGCGCCCATGGGACCGGAGGCGATGCCTTGGCTTGAGTCATTCCTTGAACGCTACGCTAAGCTAAGGACGCAACTGGCCGATGCGTGCCTCGTTTATCTCGGGGAAAGCGAAGGCATCGACACCATGTTCACCCTCGACCATCGCGACTTCTCGGTGTACCGTCACACAAAGAATCGTCGCTTCAAAATCATTCCCGGCCTTTCTCACTGATTCCCATCCGACCATCGTATGACCCGTTAAACCGTTTTGCGGATTAATCTGGGCGCCTCGCCATCCGGGCGACCGAGCCACTCCAGGCCGTGCCACGATGTCACCAAAATCGCATTCCCAGGACGGCCAGATTTAGCTTGCGAGCCCTTCGTAGGTTCACTATGTATCCTTCACGCCTTTTTTGATATTCTGCGCTCATGATGGATTACGATAAAAACAAAGTTGATGACGCTGTACTGGCTCTCCTTTATCTGACGATGTGGGAAGACCGTCCCGGGACACGCGCCTGGAAAGGGCACGATTGGAGCGCATTGGACCGGTTATATCAGAAGGGCTATCTTGCCGACCCCAAGGGCAAGGCTAAATCCGTAGTCATCACGGAGGAGGGCCGCGTCAAGGCGGAGCAGCTCTTCCGCAGACTTTTTGGAGAAGGCCACTAACACGCACTATTCGTCCAACCGTTTCATGCCCTTTTGGCGCCTCGCCGTCCGGGCGACCGGTGACCTCCGGGCTGCGCGTTCGCTCCGGTCGGAGTACCGACTTCCCCTGCGGCCCCCCTGGCGCAGATACAGGGGGAATCCCCCACGAAGTCTAAGGATGTCATCCGGTAGTCGGCAAAACTGGCCCGCCAATTCACCCCAGGTTTCCTGCTGTCGCTATCCGGCTAGCAGCTTCCACAGCATAAACAGGTATGACGGCAGGAAAAGGGCGAAGCCGAGCCAGTTCTCGTACTGGCTGCGTTTCCGCCGACAAGGCGCTGGCAATATATCCAAGCGCACCAGGTACAGGTAGGCCAGGCGATCTCTTAATGTCCTGGTCCCATGTCTCAGGCACGTCCGCCAGGTTCAGCCGCATCATCTTCTGGTGTGGTTTCATGCCCTGAGTAAGGCTTCAGGTCACCACCTTGTCAACTAAACTGTCAGCGCCACCGGCACCGCAAGCGACAGGCCGGGTGATCCCCCGCACCCGGCAGTCATCACATTAAATTCCGAGAGACGCTAATAGCGGCCCTCGGCTGCATTATTCCACCGCGCGACCTCTGCTACTTGGCGAGCAGAGGTTTGCCCGGCCAAATCCCCTCTCCGGACGGGATCGCGTCAAACCGCCACCCAAGGCTGAAAAGCCCCTCCAGCTTGAAAGCCGCAGAATCCCTGACGTTGCCAGGGATGTTGCTTTTCATGCATCTCAGAAGCATTCATTGGCTACAGGCGTCTTCCCTATGCACAGCATAGGCAGAATTGCACCGTGCAATTCCTTGGATGGCCCGCCAGACGCCACAGTTTCCAGGTGCCGCCGTTTCGGATTTCCGTCTACCCAAGCTGCGTCGTCCGTGACGCAGCTTGGGACCCGAGCCGGAAATCCGGGGCGATGATACCCGGCGGCCGCAATACGCCAAGCCAAACTGCACCGAGCGAAACCTTACAGGACCGAAAACCCGGCCAAAGCTGGAATCAAGAACTCAAGGATTCCTGCGACTTTCCGAGGCATCATCGCCGCGTCAGCGGCAGAAAACCTGTATTTTTTACGTGTCAACACGCGCAAACCCGCACTCAGCCTCTTGCGCGAGCATATTAACCTGTGTTAATATTCGTAATAGGAGGTTAATGATTAACCCCCACAACAACGCAAGGAGGACCATCACATGACACGTCAACGCACACCCGATCAAGAACCAACAACAGAAACCACCGCCGCCGTCGCTGAACCGCCGGCAGCCGAAGCCCAAGCCAGAGGGCCAGAGCTTCGCCGATAAGGTCGGCCAACGGAAATATACACCGGCGCCCGATCCGTTCGGCATCGCTAAAGACAACCTTGCCGGCGTTCGCCTCTTCGAGAGCAAGGAAGACCGCCAGATGGCCATTCAATTTGGCGAAGGCCGTCTGGAGGACAAGCCGAGCCAGGCCGTCATCGACCGGATTAAAGAAGCCGGTTACCGGTGGAACCCCGCAAACAGGATATGGGCGCATCCGGTCAGGGCTGACTCTGCCATGGCCACTCGCATCGACGCGGAAAAGCTCTACCAGGAAGTCCGCCAGATGATCCGTCAGGAAAAGGGTATCGAGGCATCGCCGGAAGTACCGTTCTAGCGGGATGCCGGTATGACCGTGCCGCCCATCTACAATCTTCGCGACCTTGGCCCCCAGGCCCAGCTGATGGCGAAGAATTGCAACAACGAACGTTTGGCCATGACCCTGCAATACGTCGCCATCGGCTCGATGATAATCATGGCCGCGGCCACGGCAGCCCAGCTCTTCAAAGACCTGTCAGGGAACACCGAACGCCACGGCAGGTCCAAATGACGCGGGCGCGAAGCATTTCCCGTCACCGCCGGCAAGGAACGGACTCCGCCAGGCACGCAAAGCTGTGCAATCCGTTCCTGCCGGAAGGCGACCGGGCACGGTGCGGTCGCCGCGCCCAAGGCCCGGAAACTCAGCGTGCGGCAAGGTCCCTGACCATGGCACGCAAACCGCCGGACTGGCGACAACCCACGCTACTATTCCCGCCTGAACCCGCAACCACTGCGGGAAAGGCCCAGCCGATACCTCTGAGTCTCAAGACAACGCAACCTCTAAACCTGAAGGAGATCATCATGCAGTACAAAACGATCATTTACGAACTTCTGCAACAACGACCGAAGATGCACGCCCAGCTCCGAAAGGACCGGAAGCTGCTGCCGACCATGGAACGTTACGCCAAGGAACTGAGGACCAGCCACGAAGCCTGGAAGGACCTCCTGTCGGGGTTGAGGCCGGGCAGCGACCAGAGCCAGGTGGCGAGCGAAGCCCTGGAGATCGCTCTCAAGGAACTGGAGGATCGTTTACTCTCCGAGTCTCCGCAGAACGGCAACGAAGCACTTTTCCTCGACGCAGCCATGTTGTTCCTCCGCCACCGTCATACGCCACGCGGGTAAAGCCGTTCCGGCGCCAGCCGACGCTGTTTGACTTCCCTTCCGAAAACCCTGCCGAGCCGCCGGCGTCCCTGAACACGCCACCGCCGATCACAGCCCTCCGCACCTACCGAACTCTACAACCCTTCCGACCAATCCGCCTCCCATCCCGAGCACGCGTCGCCACCGTCAACCATCGCCAGCGGCGAAAAAACCAAGGCCCGCGACATCATCGCCGCGATCCGCACTCTGAAAACCATCGAGCAGGAACGTCGGTCCGCCACGCCGGAGGAGAAGCAAACGCTTGCCCGCTTCGCCGGATTCGGACCGGTCGCCCTCTCGATTTTCCCCGACCCGGTCAACGGCCGCTACAAGGATGCCGGCTGGCAAGCCATGGGCGAGGAACTGAAAACCTTGCTTACGCCCGAAGAATACGACAGCGCCAAGCGGACCACCTTCAACGCGTTCTACACGTCGCCGATCGTCATCAAGGCCATTCACGAGGCCATCAGCCCGCCTGGGCATACCCAGCAACGCTACAATCCTGGAGCCCGGCTGCGGCATCGGGCAATTTCATGAGCCAGGGCACGCGAGGGGCCAGCGTTCATCGGCGTCGAGATGGATGCCATCTCCGGCCGGATCGCCAAGGCGCTTCACCCCGGCCAAGACATCCGCATCGAAAACTTCCGCGACACGAAGCTGCCCGAGGACCGCATTGACGCAGTCGTCGGCAATGTGCCGTTCGCCGACCTTAAGCTCGATTATCGCGGGCAAAAGCTCTCCCTGCATGATTACTTCTTCGCCAAGTCCGTGGATGCTCTCAAGCCCGGCGGCGTGCTGGCCCTGGTCACCAGCCATTTCACGCTCGACAAGCAAAATGCTGCCATCCGCGAGTACCTGGCATCGAAAGCCGACTTCGTCGGCGCGATCCGCCTGCCTTCCGATGCCTTCCGACGCGAAGGCACCGCCGTGGTGACGGACATCCTTTTCTTCCGCAAGCGAGCTCCTGGCGAGCCAGCCCACCATGCCGATCCCGACTGGCTGGGAATAGCACCACTGGTAATCGACGGGATCGACATCCCGATCAACCGCTACTTTCCTGAAGCACCCGGAAATGGTCCTGGGCATGTGGTCGGGCAAGGACACACTTTACGGAGGCGCGGGCTACAGCGTCGTGGGCACCGGCGACCTAAGCAATGAACTGAAGGCAGCCATTCAACGCTTGCCCGAATTCGCACCGCTGCAAGCATCACCCGGCCCAGAATGAACCTGCCCCGGCTTTCACACCGCCACCGCCAGAACGTCATATCAGCGAAGGCAGCTTCTTCCTCGGCGATGACCATGTCATTTATCAATCCCAGGGCGGGCAAGGTATGCCCGTCGTCTATGGCGGCACCACCCTGAATGCCGGCGGCACCATGACCGGCAAACGCCTGGCCGCCCTGGTGGGCCTGCGCGACATGGCCCGCCGTGTCCTGCAATCGCAAAACGAGGGCTGGCCCGAGGCGGACCGCCAGGAGGCACGCCGGCAGCTCGAACTGCGCCTACGAGCGATTTGCAGGGCATTACGGCCCTATCAACAAGACCACCTTTGGTGAGACTGCCGACGGCAACGTCATCCGCCGCATGCCCAACCTGGTTAAATTCCGCGAAGACCCCGACGCCATGCTGGTCATGTCCCTGGAGGAATACGACGAGGTAACCGGCAAGGCGGCCAAGGCCGCCATCATGACCAAGGACGTGGTCGGCAGGACCCCGCCCATCACCCAGGTAAAGAGTGCCGAGGAAGGTTTGCTCGTTTCCCTCAACCAGCGCGGCACCGTTGATTTATCGTTCATCGCCGCCCTTTACGGCAAACCCGAAATCGGAAATCATTGCCGAATTGGGCGAGCTGATCTTCCATGATCCGGAGTCTGGATCCTGGCAGACCGCTGACGCCTACCTGTCGGGCAACGTACGCGCCAAGCTCGACGCCGCCGAACATGCGGGGACCCTGTTTATTCGCAATGCCGACGCCCTGCGGGCCGTGCAGCCCGAGGACGTGCTCCCCGGCGACATTGACGCCAATTTGGGGGCGCCGTGGATTCCGGAAAGCGACATCCAGGCCTTCGCCGCCCAGCTGTTCAAGGTCGGTCCCGCTTCGGTCCCCATCGCCCACCTGAAACAAGACGCCGTTTGGAGCCTGGACGCCGGTTATGACGCCAAAGCGTCGGTGGCCGCCACCTCCGAATTTGGCACCGCCCGCGCCAACGGCGCCTGGCTTCTGGAGCTGGCGCTGAACATGAAGACCCCGACCATCTACGACACCATACAGAACGGCGACCGCGAGGAGCGGGTGGTCAACCCGGAGGCGACCATGGCCGCCCGCGAGAAACAAAAGCTCATCAAGGAGAATTTCCGCGCCTGGATATTCGCCGATCCCGAGCGCACCGAGCGTTTGGTGCGGATTTACAACGACACCTACAACAATCTGCGGCCCAGGGCCTTTGACGGTTCGCACCTCGACTTCCCGGGCATGAACCAGAATATCAAGCTGCGCCCGCACCAGGACGACGCCGTCTGGCGGGGCATGAGCTCGGGCAACACGCTGCTTGCCCACGTGGTCGGCGCCGGCAAGACCTTCACCATGGCCGCCACCGGCATGAAGATGAAACAGGCCGGCCTCATCAAAAAGCCGCTCTATGTCGTTCCCAATCATCTGCTGGAGCAGTTCGCCCGCGAGTTCATGCAGCTCTATCCCAACGCCAAGCTTCTGGTTGCCGCCAAGGAGGATTTGACACGGGAACGCCGCAAGTTCTTAACCGCCAAAATAGCCAGCGGCGCTTGGGACGGTATCATCGTCACCCATTCCTCGTTCGAGCGTATTGGCATGTCGCGGGACTACCAGGAACAGTTCCTTCGCAAGCAAATCGAGGAGTACGACCAACTCATACGCGAGCACGCCGGCGCCAGAAGCACCAACCGCAACCTCATGAAGACCATTGAGAAGCAGAAAGCCGCACGGGCCGAGCGCCTCAAGAACCTGCTCGCCGAGGACAAGAAGGACGACGGTGTCCATTTTGATGAAATCGGCGTGGATCACGTGTTTATCGATGAGGCCCACTACTTCAAAAACCTGGAGACGCCGACCAAGATGGACCGCGTCGCCGGCATTCAGACCGGCGGCAGTGAGCGGGCCTTTGATCTCTACATGAAGGCGCAATACCTGCACGAGCGGCATCCCGGCCACGGGCTCACCTTTGCTACCGGCACGCCGATTTCCAACACCATGGTCGAACTCTACACCATGCAAAAATACCTCGATCCGGATGGGTTGAAGAAAGGCGGCATCGATCATTTCGACGCCTGGGCCGCGACCTTCGGCGAAGTCATCGACACCATGGAGATTGCGCCGGACGGGGCTGGCTTGAGGCCGCGCAGCCGTTTCGCCCGCTTTACCAACCTGCCCGAGCTCCAGCAGATGTTCCGGCAGTTCGCCGACGTGCAGACGGCGGAGATGCTGAACCTGCCGCGGCCTCGCTTGAAAGGCGGCAAGCCCATGGTCGTTGCCTGCCCGATGTCGGAGGAGCAGAGCGAGCTGCAACAGAAATTGGTGGAGCGTTACGAACGCTTGCGGTCACTGAAAGTCGATCCGCGCGTAGATAACGCGCTGAACATCACCACCGACGGTCGCAAGCTCGCCACCGACGCCAGGATGCTGTCGCCCTCGGCGGCGGATTTTCCGGAGTCAAAGATCAACCGGCTGGTTGAAAATGCCGTCTCGATTTGGAACGAGACCGTCGCGACGCGCGGAACCCAGATGATTTTCGCGGATATGGGGGTCAACCCGACGCCTTGGGGTTATTCGCCTTACCAGGACATCATTCAAAAGCTGATCGTGGCAGGCATTCCGGCGGGGCAGATCGCCGCCATCGGCGATGCCGACTCCGACGCCAAGAAGCAGGCGCTCTTTGAGAAAGTTCGGCAAGGCTCCGTGCGCGTGCTAATCGGCAGTACGCAAAAGATGGGCACCGGCACCAACGTCCAGAAACGCCTGGTCGCTTTGCATCACCTCGACGCCCCCTGGAAGCCGGCCGAGGTCGAGCAGCGCGACGGCCGCATCTTGCGCCAGGGAAACGAGAACGAGGAGGTTGCGGTCTATCGCTATGTCACGGAAGGTAGTTTTGATGCCTATATGTGGCAAGCCCTTGAAACCAAGGCCCGTTTTATCAGCCAGGTCATCGCCGGAGACAACACCGCCCGCCGCGCTGAAGACATAGGCGGCCAGGAACTCTCCTACGCCGAGGTCAAGGCGATTGCCTCGGGGAACCCGGCGGTGCTGACGCTTGCCGAAGCCGACGCCGAGTTGCAGCGGCTCACTTTACTCAAAAAGAACCACCTCGACGAACAATACGTAGCGCGGCGCAGCGTGCGGGATTTGCCTTCGACGATCCAGAGCCTGAACGAACGGCTGGAGAAACTCACGGCGGATCAGGCAACCGCCATCGAAAATACCGCCGCACCCATCACCATCGGCAGGCAAGCTTGGCCTCGCGAAGACGCTCTGGCCATCCTCGGCAACAAGCTCGATACCTTGCCCATGCACGTCCACGAAACCACGCGGGTTCCTATCGGCATTTACCGGGGCCTGCGTTTCGGCCTGATCCTGCATTCGCAATTCCCACCCGACATTTTCCTGGAAGGAGCCATTATCCGGCGATCCACCTTATCGCGCGACCACCAGGGGCCGCGCGCTGTCCTTAACGCCCTGGAACGTCTAGCCAACGCCTACGGCTCCGAATGCGACCGCGTCCGCCAGGACCTGGCCATTGCCGAGGCGCAGCTACGCGATTACCGGGCGCGGTTGGGTAAGCCGTTCCCGCACGACGCTTATCTGTCGGAACTCACCGGCTTGCGCGACCAGCTCAAAGCCAGCCTTGGCCATGCCCGCGAACCAGAAAGTGAAGGGACGAGCGCGTCCGACTTGGCCGGAAAGATCAAGGCGCTCAAGGGGGCGCACAGTATCGAGGCCGCGCCGCAGCTCGCCCGGCCGAAGCACTCCCGGGCCGAGGAACCCGTCACCGCCCGCATCCGACGGCGGACGAAGAGAATTCCCGCATCTGATCGAGCGATTGAACCCGATGACTCGGTAGCGCCTGTCGACGCTGCGGCCGACCACACCAGCACGCTCGAAAAGACATCTCAAAAGCCCCGAATCACGTTCCAAGCACGCGTTTCGATGGAGCGGCAAGGCGACGATCATGGGCCAAGCCTGCCTTGAGTCGTTAATACGCAATTGAATCTCCACCGTCCGTCGAAACTGTCCGGGTAGGGCGGGAGGGCGGGAGGCGAGGGCGCAGTTTGTCGTGCGCCCTGGCGCAGGACCAGTAACATGACAAATACTGGACCCTGCCAGGAGAACTTCTATGCCTCGTGGTCAACGACCAGTCTTTGCGTCCGAGTCCAAGGCCAAGCTCGTCCTCGAACTTCTTAGCGGCGCCGCCAGCCAAGCGGAGCTTTGCCGCAAGCACAAATCTCAAGCCCCAGCTCCTAGCCCAATGGAATTCACGGCCCTCGAACGTTTGCCGCGCACTTCCAAGACGATAGTCAAGCGTCGCAGGATCAGCTCCGTGTCGCTAAACTCGAACAGCTGGTGGGCCGCCAAGCCTACGACCTCGAAATCTAAAAAAAAGCATCGCGGGTGCTCCCTGGTCTGCCCAGCAGCAACGGGAAGTCGTTATGAAACTCGCCGAGACGTATCCCATCCACCGTGTCTGCCAGTTGCTCGGCGTGCCCCGTAGCTCCGTTTACTACGCCGCCCGGCCGGCCCTCGACGACGAGGCCTTGCTCAACGCTGCCCTGCTCGATCTCGCCGACGAGTGGCCGACCTACGGCTACCGGCGTCTTACCGCTATGATGCGCCGGCTCGATTGGCCGGTAAACGGTAAACGCGTCCGCCGCTGGATGCACGAGCTGGGCATCGACGGCGCTCCGTCCGCCCGCAAGAAACGCACCACCAACAGTAACCATGCGTTTCCCCGTTATCCCAATCTGGTCAAAGACCTGAAAATTACGCGGCCGAATCAGGTCTGGGTCGCCGACATCACCTATGTCCGCCTCCGCAAGGATTTCGTCTACCTGGCCATTCTCATGGATGCTTTCACCCGCAACATCCGCGGCTGACACCTGGGCCGCGACCTCGATCATGGCCTTACCCTGGCCGCCTTGGAGCGTGCCCTGGTGGTGGCCACCCCGCACATCCATCACTCCAACCAAGGCGTGCAATACGCTGCCACCGCCTACGTCCAGCGCTTGCAGAAACTAGGCGTGACCCTCAGCATGGCGGCCATCGGCGAGCCCGCGAAAACGGCTACGCCGAACGCCTCATGCGCACCATCAAAGAAGACCAAAACCTGCCATTGGTTGGCACTACATTTTGGAGTTTTACAAGTGAAAAGCGTCAAAAACACTTGGCACGCCGGTGTTAAAAACGAGCCGAACTGCTCGGCGCAGTATCCGCCGCGGGTGCAACTGGCCGGCAAGTCCAGACATTTGATCTTCGCCGACTTGAGTTCCGCCTTGCGCTGATGCGACTTGGCTTTCCAGTCGTTGCCGTTTTTGAGCTTTTGAGAAGCTTGGGTAGGAGGATACTTATGGGCGTGCTCATCGTAGCGCTGCCGTCCATGGCATGATCTCCAAATACAAAAAGGTGACTTGAAGCAAGTGTGAGTTGACCCCCATACAAAAAGCTTGCCAGGATCGAGTTGCGCTCAACCTAGGCCTAGGGCCGGAGAGGGCCGGGGGCGATCGCGCTTAATTAGTCAGCCCAGGGCTCCAGGCGTGGAAACTAATACTAATAGCTTCCGCCAATTGGCGCGCCGAGCAAAACCCCGATTCCTTTGGCTGGATCGACTTCCAAGCCACGATATGCTGCCGCCAATGTTGTTCACGTCGCGGATCTCTGCTTGCACCTTATGGTGACCACCCTCCGGAATCGGGGACGTTCACCAAGGTTCGCACCCGCGGGAAGACGTGGCGGGAATGTACGCCTACTATCATCAGCTGCACGCGCCGGTGACGATAAAAATCGCAACGGAATTGGTCTTTTAGAGCCTGCAATGCGGATAGGAAAATTTCCCGCCTTCTGATTCTGCACTGTAATCAATGAATAGTCCATCGCATTTCATAAGCGTGGTCTTCTTCAATTGTCTATCGCCATTGGCGTGACCGTGGGAGTGAACGTATCGTCGACGCCCTTTTGAGCAACATTGCGGCTATACGACGGGAGCCTTTGGAAGCCGTGGGGCGGATTCTGCTGTTTGCGAATTTGAAGAGTCCCAATCTCGCCGACGGTAACGAAACCGGCATGACTTTCGGAAGTTGCTAGACATACGATATGACTTACATATCCAACCAGTCCTGGTTGGTTGTTATCAGACATCCTTTCGACATCCTCCTTGAAATAAAGAGGAATGTCGAGGTGCAGGTAATAATAGCCACCGGTATGGGCAAAATTCTTTGGTTCGACGTATACCGCCGCCACGCTGCCTTCACTTGATAATAACTTAAAGACGTGTAACATTGGATCTCGCGAGTACAAAGGTTGGAAACGGTAAATACGTTGTTCATCGGGTAACCAATTCGCTATGCCAACCATTGAGATACCAAACATCACTATAGCGCTACATCCGGCGATAACTGCTCGGCGTGCGCGTTGATACTCATCCGAAAACAGTGTTATGACACATGCCGTCAACGTAAGCAGTATAGGGATACTCGCAAAGATGAATCGGTACTCCTTGTGCGGAATTAGAGAGTGGACTCCCACGATAGCTGCAACGCCGCATAACAATATCCATAGTCTACAAAAAAAAAGGAACCCGCACGCAAAACCAATCGCAAGTATCCATGTCGAACCGATAAACAATTTGTCACAGTAATAATCCCAATCTGCATGCCCAAATAATTCGCTTACACCAAGTATGCTATTGTAGACGAAATTGTTATAATAGGAGACAAACCATTCGCCCCACGTTAGATAATCGATGTAGCCCGCCGCAAGCACCACTATTAAAGCGCTGGCCACGGCAATTGTTAAGCCGGATTTATTTAGTTTCAGTGTTGCGACAAACATCAACAACAACCCCAATGGCGCATACTGTATGCGAACAATGCAACCTGCGGCAGTCAGGAACCCAATTAGGATCGAGTTAGAGCGAGAGGGGCTACGTACCACGCAGGCGAGCGCCGCCATTAGAAGGTAGGCACCAATCGCATCAGTAAGCGGACGTGGTGAAAAGTATATAAGTTCGTACCATGAGGCCATCAAAACGGCCGTAAGCCTTCCCGCAGTCTCTGATACAAGACTTCTTGCTACGCTGTAGCCGGAAAATACCAAGGAAAGCGACGCCGTACAAAAGCAGCACTTTACGATCGGAATATAAATTGATGGGTAATCTAAATGGAGGAACTTGCATAACAATAGAGGCGCCGACACGATGTACGGAGTAATCCAAGACCGAGTCCCGAATCGGTATTCCCACGGAATGATGCCATATCCGAACACTAAACGATGAGCTTGTTCGAGGTAATTGAATACCTCGTCCGGGTGATGGATGTTATCTGAAACCAGAGCAAATACAATCCGCAGAACCAAACCGATGGCTCCCACAATCCATAAGCCATGCCAAACTCGGGGGCAGCTCTCGGCAATTAATTTGGAACCCAATTGGTCCCCACTCGTCGCAAATTGGATTCGTTGCTTTTCCATGTTTTTGTGGTTCCGAGTGTAACTCTTTTTCCTGGCAGGCTGTTTTGCTTCTCTGGCGCTGGACCAGTACCATAGTGAATTCGGGCTGGCCAACCCAGTGCGGAGCTATCGTCAAATCTTGTGTTCTGAGGAATTCGAATTAAGCGGCGTCCTACAACACTCCATCCACAAAAACCCTTCCTTGGAGAAGCAGAGCCAACTGCGCCGAGCCATGGAGTCGGTGCCATTTTTTCTGGGCCGCCTGGGCGAGCTTGAACATCATGGCCAGACTGGTTTTCCTGGTGCCGTTGCCCTTGGTTCTTCGGTGGCGTAGGCGTATGGTCGCAAAGGTCGATTCGATCGGATTCGTCGTCCGCAAATGTATCCATTGCTCCGCTGGGAAATCGTAAAACGTCAGCAACTGCTCTCGATCTTTGCGGAGACATTCACAGGCCCCATCGTACTTCGCCTGGTATTTCGCCAGGAACGTCTCAAACGCCTTGTTCGCTTGCTCGCGGGTCTCGGCCATCCAGATCTCGTGCAGGTCGGCCTTGGCTCGGGGCTGGACGCTCTTGGGCATTTTGCTGAGCACATTGGCTGTCTTGTGCACCCAGCAGCGTTGCTCCCGCGTCTCTGTGTAGACCGTGCGTAACGCTCCCCAAAAACCCATGGCGCCATCTCCAGTCGCCAACTTGGGAGCTATCGTCAAGCCACGCTGCCGCAGATCCACGAGAAGCTCGGTCCAACTCTGGACGCTTTCGCGATAGCCATCCATGACGGCAAGCAATTCCTTGTGGCCATCTGCCGTCGCACCCATGACCACCAGCAGACATTGCCGCTGGTTTTCCGTGTCTTCCAGGCGAACGTTCACATGGATACCGTCCGCCCAGATGTAAACATACTGCTTCCCCGTGAGGTCACGGCGGCTCCACTCTCGCTTCAGGCGAACGATGACATTCGGACTGAAGCCCTTGGCCTGATCGCCGAGCAGCGTTTGCAAGGCCTCGGAGAAATCTCCAGTCGAAATCCCTTTGAGGTAAAGCCAGGGAATAAACTCCTCAATGGTTTTGCTCCGCCGCAGGTACGGGGGCAAAAAGCGCCGAACTGAACTGGACCCTTTCGCTCTTGATTGGCGAATTGTCACGGACTCGTGGCGCTTGCACTTCCAGGGCCCCAGCTCCGGTCACAATCTTCCGGGCCGGCTGGTAGCCGTTGCGAACTACCAGGCGATTGCCAGACTCGTCACGCCGGCCGTCCTGCTCTTGGAGAAATCCTTGCACCTCGGCATCGATGGCCTGCTGAAGCATCTGCTGAGCGCCCCGACGAACCACCTGATCAAGCAGGCTGCGTCCCTCGAAATGCTCACGGAAGTTGGCGACCTCCACATCGACCGATTCCTCTGGAATAACGCTGCTGAAAGTCGTAGTCTGGTTCATGGCGTATCCTTCCAGCCCTCGTTGGGCCAGCTGATGAAAAGAAATCACTCTCACCAGCAGGATACGCCGCTTTTTTCTCCTCCGCTAGAACACTACTTTCGAGAATACCTCCCCAGTTTGCGACATCCCCGAGCATGCCTGGCGTCCAAAAATGGAACGTCGTCCTGAAGCTCGCCTTCGCTCAATTGGAAGACCGTATGGCAACCACCATCTTGCCCGAATATCGCCCTATTTGGCTTTAAGTTCCTCAAAAACCCGCCCAGATGAAAGGAAAAACTGCCAGCATCGGCTACTTCATCCGTGGCGGCCTTCTTGGAGTCTTGCTCGTTTGCAGTTTTTCCTTGCATCTCTAATCCATAGCAGTTATATTCGCAGATTCAGCTGGCGGGAAGTGAGATATTTTTTGAACCCGGAAACAGGTCATGAAAATCAAGGCCACCCCCTGGACGTGCCCCCGCTGGGCACTCCGACGCTTCGCCTTTACACTTATTGAACTTCTGGTCGTAATCGCAATCGGCGGTTTGCTCATCGGTCTCTTAATGAACGCGATCCACAAGGTCCGGGAAAGCGCGAACCGTACCGAGTGCGGCAATAATCTCAAACAGATCGGTTTGGCCTTCCAGATGCATCACACGGCATGTGGTTATTTCCCCACAGGCGGGTGAGTCTTGGCGTACTCCGCCAACCTTCAAAAATGGGCTTCCTGCAATCGGAAAAGAACAACAGGCCGGATGGGGTTTTCAGATCTTGCCATACTGCGGCAGTGACCAGGTGTGGCGCGGCGGCGACCTTCAAACCGATTATGCTCGCCAGCGATTTATTGTCGGCGATATTAACCCATTGTTTTTCTGTCCGTCTCGCGCGAACCAACGACTTTGACCTACTGGGATAATTACATTAGCAAGAACCGCGAAGATTTGGTCACCCATGCATTATGTGACTACGCGTCCAACAATCTAGAAGAGGGTACCGGTGCGATACAGGGGTCCGGCTTTGGCCCACCATTGCGTGTGCTGGACATTACTGATGGTACATCCACAACCCTTTTAATTGCTGAGAAACGCCTCAATCTTTATTATTTTGGGACAGTTAGGTCAGATGACAACGAGGGTTATTCCGCCGGAAACGATTGGGACACTATGCGCAATGCGAATTACCCACCGGCCCAGGACATTCGAGTGAAAAGCAGCCGACAGGGTTTTTTGGAATTTGGCTCGTCGCACTCAGGAGGACTTAACGTCCTATTTGCCGATGGAGGAGTTCGCTTCGTTTCCTTTGCCGTTGAATCGGCAATCTTCTCCCATCTGGGAACACGTGCCGACGGCAAGCCGGTGAGCACGAATGACTTCTGAAGGGTTGATTATGCGAGTTCTAGTGTGCACGATCCTTATGTCCTTCAACGGCAAACTTTGTGCTGAGGAAGTCGAGCATGACTTCCGAGATGGCACATTCAAAGAACAATTGTTTTCCTATGATATTGCGGCAAAGCAGTTCATTAAGCCAAGTATTCAAGGATTACGGTGGCTCTTTACTCAAGGAAAAGCACCTACCAGAACGATGGGAGTTTCTTGGCGATGTCAAGTCCGGGGCGACTTCCAAGCTACCGCTCGTTATAATGTCCTATCAACCAACCGGCCAGAAAAAGGTAATGGCGTTGGCATAGAACTTATGCTGGAACTAGCCAATGATACAAAAGATGCATTCTCTTTTGCCCGCATAACACGTCCGAAAGAAGGGCTCACCTTTCATTTTTTACATACGATCGCGGCCACTCCCGGTAAACGCGTCCGTAAACAACTCAAGTTATTCCCGACCACATTCGCGACAGCAACCGGCCAGCTTCGGTTAGAACGCGAAGGACCTATGTTGATTGCGTCTGTGTCCGAAGGAATGGATTCGAGATTCAGGGAGATACACCGCATAGAAATTGGCACCTCGGAAGTTCAGACTATTCGGTTTGCGGGTAGTTCGGGCGGGGACAAAGATGCCCAATTAGATGTAAGACTAATGCAATTTCAACTGCAAGGAGACAATGTGAGATGGACTGAAAAGACGAATCCTTCGGAAGCGTCTAGCGGTTTCGGGCTTTTCGACGGAGTCGTCATAGCATATTTTTGCATTCTGATATTCTTTCTTATACGGCTGCGAAGGAACTCGATGGCTTGACGTTTGAAGTTTATTTGCCCTAGTAGGTTATGCAATCAACTTGTGTCCAAAGATAGAGACACTTATGCAACGACGAATACCCGTGCTCCTCATACTAGTAACGATTGCCATTGTTATTGCTCGCCTTTTTTCACCCGGGCCGGCAACCTTTGGGTCAAACGATCGATCCCGTTGGGCGACGATCCGCAGTTTAGTCGACAACGGGACATACATCATAGGCTACCGTAAGATGCTCACGTCGAATACCTATAAGGATAGAGGCATCATTACAGAAAAAGGGTGGGGAACAATCGACAAGGTTTTGCGGCCGGATACCCAAAGTTTTTATTCGAGCAAACCCCCCTTACTTCCAACTATTCTTGCCGGTTTATACTGGCTGATCAAATCATTGTTTGGATTATCAATAACTGCAAGCACTTGGATAGTTACTCGACTTATTTTGGTAGTTACGAACATTGTTTCTCTCTTTTTGTACTTGGCTTTGCTGAGCCTCCTAATCAACAGGTTCGCAAGAACGCCTTCGGCGCAGGTGTTTCTGACCGCGTGTACTTGCTTTGGCACGTTTATGACCACGTTTTCCGTGACACTGAATAACCACACCATTGCCGCTGCGACGGCAGCTTTTTGCGTTATATCCAGCAATTAGGATTATGTTAAATCAGGCATCGGTTCAAAATAACAAATTGTTTGGCATAAGTGGATTCTTTGCAGGGCTTACGGTTTCCTTGGAACTGCCGGCTGCGGCTTTTCTCATTGGATTAGCTCTAATGTTAGCAAAACATCAGTTACGGAAAACTATCATTTTGTTTGGCTCTATGGCGCTGGTCCCAATCGCCGCTCATGTTGTCACAAATGTTGACTCAATTGGTAGCCCATGGCCAGCGTACTCAAAACTCGGCAGTCCTTGGTATGAGTACCACGGAGGGGTTTGGAAAGATGGAGCGGCCTATGGCATTGATGGTGCGGGTCGCAGTGAAAGTAAGTTGACTTATATGTTTAACTTTTTAATTGGGCACCACGGAATTTTTTCCTTATCACCGATTTTCTTATTGCTGTTTTGGCCACTATTATCATTGTTCGGTTGTAGAATTCGCTCACCCAAGAATTGCGTCGCAAATGTTGGGGACAAACACATGTTTCAAAGCGAGATCGGGCAAGATAGACTGTTATTCACTCTTGCTTGGGGAAACCTTGTGCTGTTTTTGGTGGTTTTCTGCTTTTATATCGTCTTCACAAGCAATTACGGTGGCGTGGCGTCTGGTCCTCGGTGGTTCTTTTGGCTAACTCCTCTCTTTCTTATTTCGACGATTCCTATTGCTGATCAGCTCGGCGGTTCAGTAGTTGGGAGACATTTAAGCTATTGTCTTCTCGCAATATCGGTCTTTTCTGCTAATTACGGGTCATCTAATCCGTGGCGCACCCGTGGATATATGATCTTTTGAATTATTGGAGTTTGATTTCCTACTGAGTGTGATTTCCACTGTTTGATGCCGACTAAAAATTATAAGAGATCCATGTCCACGCAAAATGATTTTAGTGTGGTTTAAAGAGAGAGGCAACATGGTCTATTATTCAAGCTTGGATGGATTCCGCGCAGTCGCAGTTGCTATCGTGCTTTTAGCTCACGCAAATGTTCCGTATACCCGCAGTGGCTGGGCCGGAGTTGATGCTTTTTTTACGCTTAGCGGGTTTCTGATCACTTCGATTCTCCTTGCGGAACAAGATGTGTACGGCTGTATTCACATTAAACACTTTTATGCACGCCGATGTCTTCGGTTACTTCCCTGTCTATGGCTGACAGTGGTTGCCGTGTTTATCGTTTGGGCGCTTATGGGTCGCGCGGCCGAGATCGTCCATGATGTCGCCTTTGCGACAACGTACACAATGAATTGGGCCCGCGCATTCGAATGGAGCCACGTTGGACCGTTAGAACATACATGGACGCTTGCAATTGAGGAGCAGTTTTATCTCATCTGGCCGCTGTTTATTGTATTTGCCTGTCGCAATACAAAGGATCGGTTGGCTCAGGGCATGTGGTTCAGTGCGGCAGCTCTAGGTGTAGCACTGTACCGTTTAGATATTATCGAATCAGTCTCGAGCAACCGAATCCACTACGGGTTGGACACCCACGCAGATCCGATGCTTATCGGGGCCGCTCTTGCCTGCTTTCATTCCTCACGCAACGGGCGTCGTCTTGGGGAGGCATGGAGCCATTTAGTTGGTTATGTTTTGGCTGCGTGCCGCGCTAATTACCCTGGTGATAGCAATTTATTGGGATTGGTCGAAGGGACCCCCAGTGCTGACAGTTGGATATTCCATCGTTTCAGGATGCACTGCCCTCATTTTACTCGATGTGACAATCGGATCGCGAAGCATTGTGCGTACCCTGTTGGAATCAGCTGTTTTAGTTTGGGCCGGACGAATTTCCTATGGAATCTATCTTTGGCATTTCCCTGTTTTTTCTTTGCTTTTCGCTTTTGGCATTCGTAATTGGCTCGTAATGCTAATAGTTGGCACAGGACTCACACTCATTATCAGTGCTGCATCTTATAGTTTGGTGGAGCAACGTTTCCTTCAACTTAAAGAAAGGTTTTCCAGGTCAGATCTAGGGTCTGCTGTAAAAGCGAAACGTTAGTATATTCTCGCGAACATCGCGATTCTTCCTCGTCCCACCCAATGGTGCGACCTTGGCCACATAAACAGGAGAACCTCGTGTTCCGGCTTGTGCGAATGTCGTTGCCGTCGGGGAACAACCGCAAAAGCGGTCTCGCAGTTGAAACTCCAGACCGATCGATCGGCAGTCGAGGGACTTGGGCTTGGTCGAACAAATACACAAGACCGTAGCACTGTGTGGCTGGCTATTGGAATTGCAACACTCGCTGCAAACACTTGTAAAGCACGGGAGTTTGACGGCCATTAGAATCGACTTCTTGCGGGACAGTATTGCGTGTAATGACCAAGCAGTATTAGAGCTATTTCCTTGGATGTTATCACTTTGCTATTTCAGTATTAGCTACCGAGAGTCAAAACACAGAAAATGGAGTTCAAGGACTTTGCGAGGGCCGAATGATGCTGAGAAGAGTGGCTGATATCGTGGGTTCGAGAGCGATTCTTTTCTGGGTGCGCTTTCGACCGCGTGGATTTGGTCTGCTGGAAATGCAATCGGTCCGACTTTTGATGAACCCTTCTATATCAGATCCGGCGTGAAGAGTTGGCACTCTTGGACGGACCGACTGCTGTTGGAAGCAGGAACTATGCCCCTGCCAGCAGAAGTACAGACGCTTCCGTTGCTAGCTATCGAGTGGTTTAATTCAAACGATCCAGTTGAGAGCTGGTTGGAGTGGTTGCCGGTCGCACGAATGGGGACAACCATTTTTTGGTGGTTGCTTTTATGGGCATCCTGGCGACTGGCTTGGATTTATGGCGGAACATTGGCAGGACATCTGTCGGTGGCACTTGTCGCTTGCGAGCCCATCTTGCTTGGCCATGCGAGTTTAGCGACAACAGACATTCCATTCACGGCTTGTTTACTTGCTTTGGTAGCTGTTTTCCGAAAAAGACGCGAAAAATTGTATTGGCTAGATCGATTACTGTTGCCTTCCTTTTGGTTCATGTTGACGTTTACGGCCAAGTCATCCGCGCTCGTCTTTGTGCCAGTTTGTTTGACGATGGTCGAGATTGAACGCTTATGGAGCCTTGGGTGGCGACCGGCGCCGCAAGATGGGTCATGGATGCGGGCATGGGCTTCACTCAGAGATCTGATGGGAATTGGTGTCATGGGGCTGGCGCTTTTATTCATCGTCTGCCCACAGGCATGGGTCGGTTTATCATATCAAATTCGGCACAATATACAGGGCCATGGAGGCAGTTTCCTATTGGGAGACTGGAACGTAAACGGATTCTGGTATTATTTCCCGGCAGCCTTAATGATCAAAGTCGCGTTACCAGTGTTCCTTCTGCTCGGACATATGTTAGTTGTACGGCCCCACTATTTAATTAACGGCGCAGTGTGGGCAGCATTAGGGTTACTCGTGTTGACTCCGGCATTCCGGGTGCAACTCGGGGTGCGTTTCGTCCTGCCGATCGTTACGTTGGTTGCAATCGGCGCAGCGATTGCGGCCTCTCGGTGGTGGGCTGAACCACTCACAATTCTGCGTCGCGTTTTAGGCGGTTCGTTCGTCTGTGGGCTGGTGTTGTGGTCGTTGATCAGCGCCTGCCTGGTCTGGCCACATGGAATTTGTTACACAAACGAAGTTTTCGGAGGCACTAAAGCGGGATACCTCGTACTTAGCGATTCCAATTATGATTGGGGACAGGGCATACCTGAGTTGCTTGAATGGCACCGAAAGCATTCCGATGTTTCCCTTTTTCTTTGGTATTTCGGGGCTGATTCATCGGCGGCCCGCGAGCCTTTCCGTAGCGTTGATGCGGCAATGTTTAGAAATGCCGACGAACTGATCCGAATGTGCCACGGAGGTTATCTCGCAGCCAGCACCTCTCAAATCTACGGAAAAGGTTTTGCCACACCGGCGGCAAAGTATTTGCGTGCGCTACAGCCTTTCGCGCACACCACGACCTATTTGATCTATGATTTCACCAAGAAAAAATAGCCGTCATATTATAATGCGATTCTGAACCAGCCACTAGGTGGCCCCATTGCCCGCAAATAGATGATTTTACCATCGTTACACGACGGAGGCCACGGGACGTTGTAGAAGTGGTGAGTTTCGTCCTTGTACCTTGTACAGGTTTCGATGGAACGTCAGTGTGGCGAAAACGGACACAGGTGTTTTGGTCTTTTGCCGGACGAGCGACCCGGATAGAAGGTAGTTGCCGATCCTGCTTCAGTCGGACGGTGTTCCGCGATGTGAGGTGTTCTCGAAAGTAGTGTTCTAGCGGAGGAGAAAAAACGCCGTATCCTGCTGGTGAGAGTGATTTTCTTTCATCAGCTGGCGCAACAAGGCCTGGCAGGATACGCCATGACACAGACACACAGACTCCGACTAACAGCAGCGTTATTCCAGACGTATTGCCGTGGTGATGGATGTACGCTGCATTTCTTCATTTTTTTTAAGTATTATTGTCTTACGAGGCATTGGCCCCTTCCTTGATATTTCACTCAGGTAGTGTTCATATTGCCAGGCTATCTACCAGACGATCTTGTCGCGCCCTAGGGAACATGGCCCACCGTGGCGGCGATGAACGGGGTCCCACTCATCCATGGCCACCGCCCGTATGCCCATCAATTGCTTCTTGGTGTAGCTGAGATAGGAGGCGTCCAGGCTGGTTTTCTTGCGGTCAAACCCGATGTACTCCACCGTGGCTCGTTTCAGGTCGCACACCAAGTGGCATACCGGTGTCCCTTGGCGAAGGATTTCTCGTCCACTCCCAGGAGGGAAACAACCCGCCGCTTTTTGGCCTGAAGTCCCGCGCGTCACAGCCCGTTTCGTGACATGCCAGGCTTCATCCCAACTAAGGTGCAACAGCCGAGAGGCCCAGGGCGACCGCATCAAACTCGCTTCAATTATTGCGAAGCCCTTGACTTGGTCAAGTGTACACAGCCTATGATTTCTCCGGAGTTTCGCCTGTGTCAGCCGCTTACCCGGAGGAACGCATGGTAGCTACTACTGCCGTGGGCTCAATCAAAAGGTATTTTCGCCGCCTGAAAGATCCGCGTGTCGTTAAACGATCTCGCCATTTATTGGTGGACATTATTGTGCTGTCCGTCTGTGGCATCATTGCCGACTGTGACGACTGGTCCGAAATCGTGTTGTTTGCCCAGAAGCGCCTGACGTGGTTTCGGCGCTTCTTGCATCTTCCCAACGGCGTGCCCTCCCGCGACACATTTGAGCGTGTGTTTGACAAGTTGGACCCGCGCACCTTCCAAAGCTGTTGCCTGGCGTGGTTGCGGACCATGACGGATGTTCTCGGCGTGGGGCACATTGCCATTGACGGCAAGACCCTGCGTGGCTCGGCGGGGTCCAAGTGGGGGCCTTTGCATGTGGTCAGTGCATGGGCAACCCAGGCCAACCTGACGTTGGGTGAGGTCGCGGTGGATAGTAAGAGCAATGAAATCACGGCCATTCCGCTGCTTTTGGAGTTGCTCGACCTTCGGGGCGCCCTGGTGACCATCGACGCGATGGGTTGCCAGAAAGAAATTGCCAAGAAAATCGTCGGCGGTGGCGGCGACTACTTGCTGGCCGTGAAAGGCAACCAGGAGCACTTGCTGCACGATGTCCAGGCCACGGTAGAGCGTGCGCTGAACGACCAGATTCCCGGCCACAAGGTCCTACAGCATAACACCACGGAGCGCGGCCACGGGCGTGAGGAGAACCGTTCCTATGTTGTAATTCACGATGTCACCGATATCCGCGAGCGTGAGGCGTGGCCGAAGATGAAGACAGTAGCCATGTGCTGCACCGAGCGGACGGTCAAAGGAAAAACAACATCCGAAGTCCGCTTTTTTATCAGTAGCCGTAAACTGGCTGTTCGCGCATCGCCAGGGGATTGCGCGGGCATTGGCGCATTGAAAACAATCTCCATTGGCAGTTGGACGTTAGTTTTCGTGAAGACAAAAGCACGATCCACAACCGTCAGGCCGCCGAAAACGTGCTTTGATGCGCAAGCTCGCGTTGAGCCTTCTAAAGCAAAACCCGGTCAAACACAGCATCGCCCGCAAGCGTAAAGCGGCAGCCCTGGACCATGATTTTCTCGCGGAAATCATGGCGGGAGCGGTGAACTTACAGAAGATTTGATGCGGTCGCCCTGCCGAGAGGCCACGAGGACATCGGCCTCCAGGAGAGAATCAATCGCATGGCTCTCGAACAGGAGGGTACCCGGGAGGGCCCAAAGAATATGAACCTGCCGAATACCATGCTCAGGGCACGAAACCCGCGGCACCCGAGCGTGAAGCCAAGTAAGAGACTCCCCATAATCGAGGTCCCGCCACCTTCGCGAAGCCAAGTGATCATAAAGCGGCCTCGGCTGTCCGCACTCGGCACCAAGAAAAGATCGCCCCCGGACGATGCTCCAAAGAAACATCAAGTCGCTTGTCCTTCGCTGTCTGGGTAACCTGCTCGACTCTCCAAGGATCTTTCCATCGCCAACATTGGCCTCATGAAGTCGGTAGCAAGCATGAGTTCGCCCCTCCTGGAGGGCGATTTTAATCATTTTCTACCCACAGGAAAGTCGGATGAACCCCAAATCTTTACCATTTCTTTTTGCCCTTAGTGACGGGGGCTTACTAGGCGGAGGCCCTTTAACTGTAGCACCAACCAGTCAGTAGCCCAGACAACGAGCAGTACCTTTATGCCCAGGAGCGGAAGCGCATAGCGAACATAGTAACCGATGATGACATAGGGGAACAAATAGAGACAATAAACACATATCACTATCCGCTGAAAAGAATGCGTGCGTTCGCTAATGCTGGCGTAGAGCAAAACCACGAAAGCCACGAATGGCAGTGGGTACACTAAACGGCACCACCAAAGCACAATAGGATTAAATGCTTCCTCGTTTCGGTAGAATGCCGTGTACCAAAGCGTAATACTTATAAATCGGTTGTGCACGCGATCTACAAAATCCAGAGGATTATCGCACACCGATTGCCAGAAAAGCTCTTGTTTCTTCTCAAGAAACGCCACCTCACCGCGAGCCATGAATTCCTGCCTTTCGCTGCCCGCCGAGCCGTAAGGGTGAACGGAAAATGTCTCAGGCGAAAGCAATCCATCCGGGGTAAGGCACTGTGATTGATATAGTTCATAGGCCAGGTTCGATTTCACCGGAATCCAGCGGCCAAACACGAGATAATTGCGGCACAATCCATGGCCCCATGGTAAGGGCGAACGCCAACAGCGATATTGATAAATTGTAATACGTACGATGCCAATGCGCATTTGCCACGGAAAAGACGCCCCAGCAAAAAGCCACTATTGGATTGATCAAGGCAAAGATCCCTCCACAAAAACCCCATCGCAATGCATGCATTTTACTTTTGAGAGGCTCATACCAGCATAAGCCTGCTACCAGAATGTCAACGGCTAACAAGATTAACCAGTAATCGTGGGTCCGCTGGAACCACATGTAAAAATCATCTGCAACCCAAATAAGGTAGATAACAGCCGTCGCCCATGTCCCCAATCGACTAGTCGCCTCCCGGGCCAAGGTCAGAACCAAAATACCCGTGCCTATCAGAATTGATACCTGGAAGACAATAAAAAACCCTGTAACGACAATGTGGTTGTCGGCTGCGGCCCAAAGCAAGCCAGCCAGAATTGTGGGAAGTACGGGTGCCATCCAAGCCGTTGGTCCGGTCTCTTCACCGAATGGATTTGCGAAACCTTTGCCTGCAGCCAGAGCTACTGCAATATTGAAATACTCCGCCCCAAGTAGTTTATTGGCATTTGCATCGACAAAAGGCTCAAAGGGGGGAAAGTACTTGAGGTTGGCTCGGTCGGTGACTGCGAAAGAAAGGTTAGCGTAAATAGAGCAACTAGTGATAACCATTATAAGCGATAGTACGACAAGTCCCGAGATCCGCTTTGGACATGCGGTGCTAGACATTGTATGCAAAACCATGTTTTTCACTATTCTTCTGGATCTATTGTAAACTTACGAATAGCATGCAATATCGTGTAACATCTTGTCACTATCGGCTTTTTGGGAATTGGGATTCGTCTTACCTCGCTTTCGGCACAACTGATTTGCTGTCGGGTCCATTCTGCCTCTGATTCCACAGGCGACGCATGAAAATTAGTGCGGCTAAAACACCCAAAATCAAGACCTTCGGCCACAAAGGGTTGCTTAATACTGGTTCAACTATTTTGATTAATTTGTCAGCACGGATTCGCAGGTCTATTACTCTTAGGTCCACGGCGTTCAGGCCATTACTCGGATTCGCGTTCATCTGGAGCGTGGTAATGTCTTCCGTGCCCAAATCAAAACGGTAGAACTCTCCGAATTCAATGTTGGCACCCTCGGCCACTGAGAAAACGACTTGGGATACTTTACGTGTGATTCTCATTTTCCCGGACTTACTTATTGCTGGTATAGGGTCGAACCAGACTCCAGGCACGTTTTCGCGTGCCCCTGTATTATTAGTTCGCCTACGGACTCCTAAATAGACATCATTTCCACTGACTTGCACAGCGCGGAAAAACGAGGCGGCCTCCTTCGTAGCCGTATTGGTCATAAGATGGATCTCAAAGCCCACTCCCCAGTCGGACTTCGGCTGGTCCGCGTGGATGATCTCATAAGCTATGGTGATGTCAAAATCCCCGCTGATCTGGAACCTTGTTTTCACCCCCACTGGACCCGGTTTCTCCTGTTCGACCGGCAGCGTGATGCGCAATCCTTCCGGTTCAGGCTTTATTCGGGTGCCGGCCATTGGCCCCGTTAATCTAAAGATCGCTTTAGGAAGTGCCTTATTGGTGCGGAAATCGTGATAAAACTCATTGTTTGGTTCTTCAAAGTCGACCAAAGAGCAGATTAAAGCAAGTCCCAAAAGATTCATGGCGTTCCTCGAAGGTTCGATTTATTCGGGATAGCTTCTCTCTGAGTCATAAAACGGGCATCTGTTGGAACTCATGTTACACTGCGGCGCCTGATATGGTGGCGGCTCCGGTGATGCCCGTAACTTCTGTGAAGATTGCTTCAATAACTATTGCAGTGGTACAAAGCGCGCCCTAGGTCGTTTTGCTTCCTATCTTTCGTTCGCAAACTTGGCACATACGAGAGGTCCGGAATGCGTTCACGTCATCCGATAATGCCGAGTACTTTCCGTGAACGAGTCCAGCGCGAAGTTGCCGGAATCTTTTGCCAGGTACAGCGAAGAGCATAGGTACGAGCAATCTCTGTCACTTCATTCATCAGTCCGTCGCTTAAAGTGATCGGCTTAAGTCCCAGGCTCAACAGAGTCGTGTTGCAGACATCTAGGTCGTTCTCCGACGCCTCCTTCCGCGGGTTGTCCACAAACTGAATCTCCGCGTCGGTAAGGCCAGCAACAATTCTTGCTAGATCGCGGATCCGGTGGATCTCGGTCATCTGATTAATAATCTGCACGCGGTCACCTGGAAAAGGTGGATTGGTAACAGTTAACTCAATACAGCGAACCGTATCCTGTATATGGATGAAAGCCCGGGTTTGGCCGCCGGTGCCATGCACGGTAAGCGGATGTTTGACAGCTGCCTGCATCAGGAATCGGTTAAGGACTGTACCGTAATCCCCGTCGTAATCAAAGCGATTAATGAGCCGGTTGTCCAAACGAGTTTCTTCAGTCTGCGTGCCCCAAATGATTCCTTGATGCAGATCCGTCACGCGCACCCCATCATTTTTATTATAAAACTGAAACATCAACTGGTCAAGCGTCTTGGTCATGTGATAGACACTTCCAGGATAGGCGGGGTGAAGGATCTCTAGCTCCTGACACGTGCCATCGTCCGCCTCAACATTAACCGCTAAGTATCCTTCCGGGATCAATCCTCCGCTAGTTCCATAACCGTAAACTCCCATGGTACCGAGATGTACAAGATGAATGTCCAATCCGCTGTCGACAATGGCCGCAAGGACATTGTTTGTCGCATTTATATTGTTATTAACAGTGTAACGCTTGTGCCACGATGATTTCATAGAATAGGGCGCCGCCCGTTGCTCGGCAAAATGGACGATCGTGTTGGGCCGAAATTCCTTTACCAGCCCGAGCAAGCGATCATATTGCTGAGCCACATCGACATTCTGGAACGCCATTACTTTGCCGCTAACTTCATTCCACGCGGCCAGTCGAGTTCCCATGGGCTGGATCGGGGTAAGGGAATAGGCTTCCAGTTCATTGTCGATGTTGCGTCGTGATAAATTGTCGAGGATAAGAACATTGTGGCCCTCGCGAGACAGATGGAGCGACGTCGGCCAACCAGAGAAACCGTCGCCTCCGAGTATCATAATGTTCATCTCGGCTCCCCTTCTAAATTGGATGGAACAGCTTACGTGAAGCAAGCCGGCAATTCGAATAATATTGGCGGCTTTTCAATCGGTTGTGTCCTCGGGACAGTTGCTTGCAACTTCAATCCATCCAATGCGGACGGTTTCAGCAGACTTTTAATTCGTAGGTTCACGACGATGACACCTTATCGCCATTAAAGGGTCTAGCGAGCGGATTTGTCGCAGGGATCGGCGATGCTTGGAAAAATGAGCTGTTCGGTAGCACGGCAGGCATTGCAACATTTACCAGGTCACGAATAACATAGAGTGGCCGCCGCTTGAGTTCGTCGTACATCCGGGCGAGATAGTCGCCGATCAAGCCCAGGGATACCAAGGTAATGCCGGAAAGCCCGGTTTGCAAACAAGCCAGACTGATCCACTCAGATACTGCATCCCTCAGGACGATTACCTGGTAGGCCGTAACTGTCGCTGTTGCTACCGCTATCAGAATAAGCAGGACACCAGCTACTAACGAAAGCCGTAGCGGCAGTCCCGAAAATGAAGTAATGGCCCCCCAGGCCGAAGCGAACCGCTTGCGCAGTACGTGATGCGTCCAGCCAGCTGCCCGAGCAGGTCGCTGGAACGGCACCGCGATTTGCCGAAACCCTAACCAAGTCACCATGCCAGGCATGAACCGATGCTGTTCGCGCATTTGCTTGAATGCATCCACCACGGCTCGACTCATTAATCGGAATTTCCCAGCGTTGTCGGGCAACTCAGTCTGGACAGCAACCCGCATCAGCCAATAGAAGAGGGAGACTGCGCCCCGCCGCAGCCACGTCTCCCCGTGGCGGCGCGTACGCTGGGCGTAAACAATGTCGTAGCCCTGACAATACCTCTCAACCAAGGTTGGTATTAGCTCGGGAGGATCTTGCAAGTCGGCGTCCATGACCACGACGGCGTCTCCAGCGGCAAAATCCAAGCCGGCAGTGAGAGCCTTCTCCTGTCCGAAGTTGCGTGAGAGCTCAACCACCCTTACACGGTCATCCTCCGCTGCGGCATTGGCAAGGATGTGACGCGTTTTGTCCCCACTGCCGTCGTTGACGAAAAGCAATTCAACACGGCAAGGAAGATCTGCCAATGCCTCACGCAGATTTACCAAAAGCAACGGCAAAGTAGGTTCCTCATTGTAGACTGGAATCACCACAGAGAGCAAGTCAAGAAGGGGAAACATGAGATCTCCGAAAAATACCAAAATAAAACGAACTATCGCTCCGAAACAAGACCCGACCATTCTCCTAATAATATCTTCCCCGCCCCCGTTATCTTGAAAGACCACCGATGCCGAAGGTCACGGCCTCTCCAAGCGACGTACGCCTGTTAAGAATAGACTTAAGGTTTCTGAAAAACAATCCACCCTACTATACTCAGCAGTCCCACTTCGTCGGCCCCCCGACCATAATGTGAATGGGTAGGCCGAACGATCTAATAACCGATCCATCCTTGCCATTTCATAAACTGATACAACCAAGGACCACCCCAAGGCCTGCCTGCGGAGAAATACACCGAGAAAATGGACACCGCCAGACATCCGTAGCCAAGCAAGCGAGTCTTCCGTTGTTCGCTCCAAGCATCGGCTTCGGGCGAGGCGGACAGCAGTAGCAAAGGGGTCAGCCAGAACAGCCAACGAGGGCCAGCCGTAGAGCCGCCATAATTGTCGGTCTTGAGGACATAAAAACCAACGATGACTATGGTCAAAAACCAAACTCCCACCGAAAGTGTCCGAACCGAATTTTGGTGGCCAGCCTCGTCCACTGCAATAATCTTAAGTTCAGTGGAAGCCAAGCTTGCTTTATGATTGTCACCTGTCAACTCACTTAGTAAGCCCGACAATCCCAGTAAGAAAACCGGAGTCAGAGAAAACAGACCGTGATGTCCCAACACCAGATGGAACGCGTAATCAAACTTGCTTTCTTTTTCACCCGCCGCATCAATCCCTTTTCGGGCGCCGGCCTCCCAATAGCTGCCTTGATAGGTGTACCAGGGGCCATCGACTTCACTGTAAGCCGGTTTGAACTGCCCGATAGCGAGATAATTTGTCAGCAAAAAGGCAGCCGCCGGTAGGGCGGCTGCCGGAATAAATGAACACAAGGTTAGCCGGGCAGAGCGACGGAATAGTACAATGCCGAGCCAGGCAAGGAACGCCATTGCGGGCAAATCCGCCGCGGCCGCACAGGAGGCCAGGAAGCCTGCTGCGGCGAAACGCAACCAAGAACGGTCCAGCCCGTGACGCGCGGGACTAGGCATGAATGCTTGGTATAGCGCGAATAGTACAAAGCACGCCGCAACGGTATGATTGTTAAGTACGATGGCGAAAGTTGTCAAGTACGTCCCGAAACAGGCGGCCGCCATTAGGAAAAGACGACCCCACGCGGTACGCCCGAATTGAGCCAGCATTCGACCAATCAAGACCAAGTAGATCGTCATTGGTACGCAATTTACTACCATCAAGGTACAACGGATGACTTCCATCCGGTGGTTACTGAAGGACCAACCGAGCATATTCTTGAGGACCCAATAGACCAATGCGGCGACGGTGGGAAACAGCGGAGGTTTGCCGGAATAGAAGGCTTGGCTATCTGGATGGAGGAATTTGTCAATAGTTTGCCAGTTTCTCTCCGTCGTAATCCCGGAATCATAGTAAGTACCGTCGCTGTTGTACTCACGACGGCCAATTTCATAAGTGCCGTGATCTACCAAGGCGCGGATTGTACACCAGCGTGACCGGTCATTGCCGCCAAGCGTAGCCTCATCAACAGCCAAAACTCGGCCAGCCATCATAGTCGCGGAGGCCAAGATGAGCAGGGCGAAAACGGTTTGCTGGCAGGAGTTGGATTCGGTGGTCGCAAGCATGGATGAACCACTCTCGGATTTCAAATCAGGAAGAGTTAAGCACGGTCAAAGATGCAGTGACGTCCGTTAACAATCTAAGTAACGCCGCTTTAATCTGTTCATTTGCTCTCGCAACAATCGTAAGAGCGTAGTGCCTCCACAGGTGACCTCACGACGGGTCGCTCAAGCAATTCCATTACTGCATTAATAAACGTATAGTTTTCTTGATATCGATTTTTCACTTGGGTATGGAGCGGGAGAAAAAGCGCGTGAGTCTCTACAGTCCATTCAATTTTGTATTGTTTCAGGTGGATATCGGAAACGGAATCGTTCAATACTGCGAATAGAGAAACTTGTCGTCCATCGATTGCAACTGTGTTCGACAGAGGCAGTCCCAACTCTTCAAGGGCAGCTAGCGACTGGTGACGATCAGACTCAAGCGAACTATCAAATCGCGCCTCCGACCGACGACGTGCAGGGGTCCGTAGTCCGGTTGTAACAGATATAAAGAAGGGTTGATTGACTAGTTTTTTACTCACCTCGGCAACAAAAAACAAATTGAGGAAGTCTTTGCTTGTGGTAAAGATCGGACTCGCAAACGTAGCATCAATCCCATGGATCCGCAGAATGAGTAGGCAACGAGATACTGAAATCCTTTCCCCCCTAGTTTTGGGAGGTTGCATTTGCTCTTCAATCCACCGGAGGTCCTTATTTCGAATTGGAAAACAAGGCGCACCCAGAGGTGGAATATTCAACGGTGTCTCGCGAACAACTCTCCAAAGCCTTAAGTTGTCTGAAAGGAACTCATCATTCTTCGATTCTGAAATGCCATCAAAAACCTTAATCGCGCAGCTTTTCCAGAAAGGTAAGGATAAGCCATGTGCCGCTGACATAGACAATGAGGAATGCACGCCCCGGATACCAGCGAAAAAAACTAGAACTATAAAAGTACGTGTGGGCAAACATTGTAGGAAACCCGGGCGCATTTCTTCTTACCGTGCCATCCTTGGGCTCCAATTCCTTACGCGCGAATAAAGACACTACCTTAGCGTCAACGGGAGATGTTTGCAAGTTTATTTGTCAAAAAAACAAAGAAATTTTTTTTCCTCCAGATGATGGAGTAATTGGCGTGCCAAAAGGAAGCATCCCTCGCAAAGAATCGGTGTCCGTCCGACCAACCGCGTGGCTTGCGCAGGCGGTCCGGACTCGCTTGGCAAGGCTACGATGCTTGGTGAGGCCGTGTTTAGCACGGATAATTCATTGCCGAGGAAAAAGGTTCTTCTGGATTTTAAGTGGGTAAAAAATCTCTCTGGAAGGACAGACTCAGATGGGTGACGTCGTGTTGCCGAAGATGGGTCTCGAGAAATCTGCTTGTTGGGGGGCCGCGCGACCGATGGATTGCTAAGTTGGCCAACTCACTCGGGAGGATTTGGCCGTGTAAGATCGACACTTTACCAGCAGAGTTTGGGTCTGTCGGCACCTTGGCTCGTGGAGCGAGTCGAATTGGAGGTGAACGACAGCAAAATGCATATTCACTTGGCATATGAAATTCAGACGAACTGGACGTCTCCGGAGTGCGGCAAGCCGTGCCCGATTATGACCACAGTCCGGAGCGAACGTGGCGACACCTGAGTACGAGCCAGCATCAAACGATGCCTTACACGTCAAGGCGTGAAGGCGTTTT
Source organism: uncultured Planctomycetota bacterium (assembly GCA_963848825.1). Classification (GTDB taxonomy): domain Bacteria; phylum Planctomycetota; class Planctomycetia; order Gemmatales; family Gemmataceae; genus CAVVSQ01. The sequence goes on from CAWKFA010000001.1 coordinate 64,283, forward strand.
TGTCCGCCTCATCAGTGCAGCGATAATCCTCCGCTATACGTGCGGTCGCCGAAATACTGAATCCAGGGTAGGCGGTAAGGCTGCAAGGTCGCGGATCACGTCGACACGCACGGATTTGCGCAGCATCCTGTGTCGCCTTTAATAATTCGCGCCGCTTCTCGAATAAAAGTTTCTCGATGAGATCCTTGTTGCAGCGAGGCACCAGCTTGGTCGAATCGGTTAATCTCGAAGCCGACACTATAGTCCCGATTTTTTTAGCGGTATCTCAAACAGGGCGACCGTCTCCTGAAGGTGAGTCGCAAACGGCTCGGCGAACGTCCTTTGAATCTTAACTTTCCAAGACGTTGGAGACGGTCGCCCACCAGAATCATAGATCATCCATACGCGGCCAGGACCAATTTTCTCAAGTTGGTCATCGAAAATGAGATCTTCATTGATGGCAACTGGACCACCCAAATGATGAGGGAATGGAACTCCGTCGCTGTAAACATGGCACGCGGAGCGATCGCGGAGATAGTACAAAGCGGGAAAATACAGTAACGGTCCCGAAACAATGATCGGTTCGTTGGGCCGCCGGTTGGCTTCAATGAAGGCGACTGCTGCTCGCATTCCGGGCTTGCTCAGAATGTCAGCCTCCAACCAAGAGTCGATACAAATGATTGCTCCATTGAAAACTAGTATTCCGGCGATGGCACTTCTTATTAACCGGTCGCGAATCCTTGCGACTACCATCGCCACACCGACGAGCAAGAACAATTGAGCGAAAAGTAGGTAACGCATCATGAAGGCAGTCCGGCCGAGCGCAAACGATGAAGCCGCTCCACTCAAATAAGGCACAACAACAAGTACCAAGACGTACCACTGAACTGCCCCGGCCCTCCAAACCAACCCGGCTAGAACCCCTACACATGCGGCGATCGAGGCCAACGCAGCTAGCCCAGGCTCCGTTGCATACCCGTCAAAGAACACTTGATAACACCGACTAGCCATAGTCCAAAAATCTAACGGCCCTGCATTCCAACTCTCCCGAACCTGATTAGCTTGACGTATGAGCACAGGCAACCAAAGTCCCCAGAGCAAACCCACGACAGTATAACAAATCGTACTGCAACGCATTGAGCGGTCCTTGAGCATCGCAGTTAAGTTCCCCTGCGACCTGACCGCGAAGAGACCGAAAAGAAAAGCAATCTGCCCTGCTATTGAGAAAAGCGCAAAGTGGTGGGTATAAGCGAATAACAATGTAATCAGTGCGTGAAGAGTCCAAGCCTTCACTGAAGTCGAGGCCCAGAGCGCACGGAATAAGGTCCAACTCGAAAAAGCAGCCAGTGCCGTGCCGAGACTATACATTCGTGCCTCTCTCGAAAACTCGACTTGCGGAAAGCTGACAGCAACCAATGAGGCCGCAAAAAGACCTATCCAGCGCCCATCGTTGCTGAGAGATTTGTTGTCATCCCGAGCGAACGATCGAAAGGCTTCGTTTGAAAAAAGATAAACGCCTATGATGGTTGCACCGCCAAAGATAACACTTAGACCGCGCATTACCCATAGCGAATCGCCAAAAACCAAGGTCCATAATTTGAGCAAGGCATAATGGAGCGGAACATGGCAGTTTCTGGCCACACTATTTAGCATTTCGGGAAATGGAAACTGGATTGTCCGCCAAGTTAACGACTCGTCTATCCAAATGGTTCGAGCCGCCAGCTGGTAAGACCGCATAAATAGACCACCCGCGACAATGAATGCCAGGAGGCTCACCGTTTTTCGCCGGTTAAACGATATGGGATCTGCGGAATTCGTACTTGCGGAAGAGTGCAAATTAGCCAAACCAGAACTGCACAAGGTGCCAGTGATAAACCCCATATATTCTCAATCCCTCGAACTACGCCGGACGTTGTTTCATGGACGCGAATTTCCTTAACGCAGTTAGTTTATACTTTATTTAATCCTCAAGGATGAAATACCTGTGATAGCGCTTGATCTATTGTCGTATATCCACTTTTTCGTTTCTGTCGTGATCCTCACCAATCGTTGGGGAATAAATGACCATTGTCAGCCACCATAGCCCATCCACCAGGTTTCAGGACTAATGCCCTTGGAGCAGCGGCGCAGGCTGCCATCGCCTTATGGCCGCCAGGATGCCCGTGCGATGCCGGTACTTGCAACACCTGGGGATGCACCCTCCATCGCGAGAAATGGAATGGGCTGGACCTCGAAGAAGCCCGCTACGCCATAATCGGCAGCTCGTTTGCCTGGTTTGTTAGGGCCATTGGCTAGCCCACGCCTTAACCAATATAAGTAAATGTCTGCGATTCAAAGCGTGACGTCCACTGTATGCCGCCGACATCGGCGTTGCCGTCGGGACCGATACGAGGGGGGCATGACGTAATCGTGACGTGGGTTGTGTTCATCGAATTCCTTATCAGAGTGCCAATCGGAGTTGATCAACAGCGAGGGCAGCCAAACGTAATAACCTTAGGCCATTCACATAAGTGACAGGTCCTTCGCCTGCATGCTCCGGCCGCGACGGACTTGTTCCAAACTCGGCGTCCCGCTCGTGATAGTCGGCGCATACCATAATCTCTTTAAGAACGGCCACCAGAAGAGCCCACCACGACAAGGACTTGCGAAACATGACGATGTCTTCTGTCTCATCAAAAGAGCGACAGATTCTTTGGTTTCATTCCACGCGATGAGCGGCTTTTCCTAACAGCGCCAGCAACTGAATGGGTCAAGGCATAACTCTTTCGACATAGGTGAAAAAGAATCATTCCGACCAGGCCGCCTGCCACCACCAACGGCATATTGTAAAGCAATCGCTCCGCAGCAGGGGGTTGCTGCGGAAATCCGCTTGTACCACGAAAAAAAATCGCCATTTCGTCCATGTGTTCCGTACCTCCGGGCGAGAGTTGACGAAACTTACCAGGTTCAATGAGTTCAATACTCCCCGGCTTGAGCCGCGGCTGGAATATGTCTATGGGCACCTCGCCACCAGACTTCCAGTTGGTTACGCGGGTAAGCACTCTTGATTTTAGGACTGGGGCATTCTGGAGGCGTGACGAGGAAGAATAGGTAACATCCTCTACCTCTACCGGCATCCACAAGCCAGGGCCTACCTCTGCAACACGCCTTATGATGATCTCGCCCATTTTCATTTTTGTTTTTGGATGGAACCACTCACGCCTCATGATACACAGGTCTTTGTCTTCCGCCAACCATATTCTGTCGTTACCGTCTGACGACGAAATCTCGTTGCACCATTGGCCGCCGATCAAATCTCGCTTCAAAGTGGCCTTATAGGTACCGGAATCCAAAGCGGCTTTCACTATTAAGATCATCGAGGGTGAGTCATGGCGTGGGGCCGAAAAATTGCGGAGCGGCCACACGGGCAAAAAGAGGAAAACGGGGTCGCTGGCAATAGTAGCCGGGATTGGCGACTTCAGCGAAAGTTTGGCAAACTCGGCTAGGCGGTTGAAGCTCCGGTACTCAGTCACGTTCTCATTTTGAAGCCAAATCTCGATATTGAAAGGCTCTTTACGCCAGTCATTCCTGATTAACTTTACTTCGTGCCCAGCACTGAAATATAGCTCATCGTTCGATGACGCAGCAAGGACTCGATGGACAATCGAAGCGTTCTCGGCTCCATCTGGAGAATCGAAAAACCGGTTCTCAGGAAGAAACTGCGATTCGACTTCAACCATCCACCTGCTGATATCAGCCCACGACCTCGTGGTTGTATCATGCAGGTCCGCATTGACCACCCTCGGCGCCAACGGCAACGCATAAGGCCAGCCGAAAACAAACCATGAGAGACCGGGAAATCATGCACAAACTCAACTAGATTGCAGCTCTCTACCGACGAAATCTACGACGTAACAGCAGATAAATGAGGCCTGCCGCCACGATAAGATTGACCGATATAAAAATAACCTTTACGGGGCTGGTGACCCGGACGGCGTTCGCTGCCTCGCGAAGCTCATTCTTCTCAGCAGGAACAGTGTAAGTCACTGAACCGGATGGCGCGGCTGCAGCCGCCTCCGTGCTGCGGTCTGTCACAAGCGTGCCAGGCCCATAATCAAGTACGAACGAGATATCTTCCCGCGGCTGAAACGTCACCTCCTGCAACTCTATGGTATCTGTTCTTTCTGGATCATCAGTAAATACGTCCAATAAATGTGGATTCTTTACATAGCTTTTGACGGTGCATTTCCAGGGAAGCCAAAGATTACCTTTGTGTGTGTATCGGAAGTCTTCACACTCAATGGTTTGGATCAGTTTGCCCTCAGGATTAAAGTCCTTTCGGCCTTTGATGGCACACCCCTTCTCTAGATCCAACCAAAGTTCTACCTGCCTGTCCCAATCAAGTCTTCTGACGCGCGAATAAGCAGCAATCAGTTCTTCAGTTCCAGGATCTTTGGAGCCGCGATTTGCGATACGGTCCAAATCGAGTTTCTTAGCGTACGCTATATACGGCTCAGGTATCCTTAAACTCAACACGAGCGTCGAGCCTTCTCTCGACACTTGCATACTTTTTGCCGTAGATGTGAGTTGGAGCACCGTCGCAGCCAGCAGAGGTGAATCCCTCAATTCCGCCACGGTCTGAGGTAAAACAAAACCCATAACCTCGGGATACGATGACGAAATAAAATAACTCTTTGCCTTGGTGTCTCCGAGATTGTCCCCGAGCATTTTATCCATGTATCCACGGCCGGTCTTTGGCTTACCACCCCCCTCATAAAAGACGTTGCCATCGAAGGACATTTCCTCCTCTTGCACTGATTGGTATTTCTGCCTTTCGGCGATGGATAGGTTCGCTTGCGCCATAAGTGAAACTTGCCGCCATCTAAATAAATGTAGGTGTTTTCATGTATTGGGAGCGCCAACCCCTCAATGCGATATTTCTTTTTCACGGAAAACTTGATTCCGGCCGTCTGGAGTGACTGGACATTCGAAACTAGCGTCTCTTGGCATGATTTCGGTAATGATGCATTATCTTTGCCGGGCAGAATTGAAGAGGAAACATCTTGACCTGTTCCAGTCACCTCACCTGACACAAGAAGGGCCATGGAAATAAGCGATCTCAACATATGGTCACCCTTTATGGTGGTATCGGGCCAGCCATAGGCCACACATAACTCCAAACAACACCAGACCGGTCTCGATCCAGAATGATCGCGAAGGAACGTTGACAACCACACCGCTCCAGCGACGGAGGAACGACTCCCTGTCCATGGTAGCGATCGTCGCGGAAGCGCCATTCAGGTAGAGTACACGTCTTGGGTCATGGTTCTGAAGCAATACTAAAAAGCTTCCTTCCGTTAAGTTGTCGCCAAACATATGAACAATTGCGGGAAGACGCACATTGTCCAGCTGTTCTGGTGAGAGCGATCGCGCCTGCAATGGACATCCCAAGCTCTCCGCAGTGGCCAGTACGCCTGCAAGTGTCTGCGGCAGTTGGTGACCCTCCATTTTTGCCAAGCATTCATTGTAAGTGCGAGCGTCTCCATATACTTTCAGGAGAAAAAATAAGGCATTAAACCCGCCATGTTCTATGTCGCGCCAGACTACTTGCTTTCCCACCCCATCGGATTCATCAAGACCGGTATGAAATGGGCACAGGGCGGCGAGTATACAAACAAGGGCTGCCATGGTAGCCGTCTTCGTAATGATATCCATTGGGGTTGCTGACCTACCCAAGAGACGACCCTTAGTCGTATCGGAAAAAGCGTTAGGACGTCAGGGAGCCTCGGGTTTAACGACCTGATACGTCGGTGCGGAGTTTGACCTAGATCGATAACGGACAAGCACCCATAGCAAAGTGATGTTCAGACCGACCGACATCCACGCTAGAACCGAGCCGCCAAGAACCTGAGCTATTAGATGCCTGCTGGACCGTTTCGAAATCAGAGCATAACCGGTAAACCTATTTTGCGCAATCTGTAGATCCTCCCCTGTAGTGCCATCGAGCGCATAAATGCCATTTTCATTGATCGCGTACACAACAGAGTAGTGGAATTGGTCACTTTCTCCATACAGCTGCCAAATGGCAGGCAAAGGCATTGCCTGAACGTCGTCAGCACGAAACTTGCGCACCTCCGTCGCCACTCCGATGCTGTCGCAAAAATCACGCAACTGCTGCATCGAAGCTCCTTGGCGCTGAGCCCTATGCCGTCAGTCGCGCGATTGTCAACATCTATGCCGCAAATAATAAGAAACATAAGTACGGCGTTCGGGCCGCACTCAACGCCCGCGGGGGACGCAGGACGTTTCACGCTATCTGTAGCCCAACATTGAGAGGCTACCAATCCCCACAAAGCGACTACGCTGATCACCATCTGCCTTACACAAAACGATCCAACGTACACATCCGTACCTGTAAAATGTAAAGAAAGGCGGCGCCAACCACAGAAACGTTCGAAGTTTGAACCACACATTCTCCTGACGCGACTTCAGTTGCTACGCCGCCCGCCCAAGATTTGGTTACATCACCCGCCTTTATTACTTCCGCAAGATTGCCTATACGCACCACACGTATCACAAACGTTCATGCCTCCCGCCTTTGTGATGCAGTAATTCTTATTTCCGCCCGGTTGCTCGTTCATATTCGGGGGATTGGGATCACAGTTATTATTGGTGAAGGCCTGCCTAGGACAAACGCTGGCGTCACCACAGTCGGCCTTACAAACACCTGCACAACCACCGTACAGTTGGGCGGCAACGCTGTCTGGAACAGCAGACCCTGGGGCCAGGTCAATCGCCCCCGATAATAGTCCACCTCCCATGAAGCAGGCCGAAACAATGGCCATGAACGTCAGTGCGCGTTTCATCGACGATCTCCTTTCATAGAACTGGAATTGCGATCGTGACGGACCAATTCCGCCAACGGGTCAGCCAAAGCTGGGTTCGCAAAGGAAAGTCGCACGGCTCAAAGCGCAGTGCGCCAGCGGGCAAAATGAAACCCGAGTCCTTTTAAAATCAGTAGTTGCTAACGTTTCGAGAAGCCACGCGCAGGAACGCACAATCACCTGCGTACGCGGCGGAGGCCGCAGTTCGTGTAGGATTTCAAGCATATGTCCGGTCGCAATCAGCTTGTCTTCAATAGAATCGGAGGGAATCGCCACTCCTTCAACCGCCTGGTCGTTCCATCTGCTATCCCAGCTTCCATCGCCGCGCTGATTCGTTGTTAGGTTTGCGACCGCCATTCTCAAAAAGGCGTCAGCATCCACGCGAGCCTGCGCGTTAAGTATCCCGTACTGAGTGTCCGCGTTAATAGTTGCGATTACGGCCCGAAGTACGTGGAGTCCAGCGCAACTTTGTCCGTTAAAGCCTCGTTTCATCAGTTCATGCAGAACATCTGAAAAAGTCGTCGTTTTTCCAAAGCGATCCGTCCAATTCTTGACCGGCGGCAAGTAGTGAGCATAGGCTTGAACAGTAAAGGGCAACTCGCTTTGCTCGAACGTAAAGTTCGCAATTGATTCGGAAAGCAAATCTCGCAAGTGAAGCCGCTCAGATTCGAGCGTTAGTACCTCATCCAGTGAAACCTTTAGACCAGCAAACGTGCAAAGACACTGATCCCTATGTGCCTCTCCGACTTCACTTTCTCCGTCTCCACGGTTTCCGGCAAGACGGTAACGCATACCATGGCGTGTGCGAATAAAGGGCGACTTGCCAAAAGCCGCTTTGGCCAAGCGCTCGTCAGTCATCAGCCGGAAAGCGTCCCAACCAGTACGAGGTTCCGGCAGACCGGTTTCACCCAGACCGACAATCAGTATATGACACATCCGTGGTATCGAAAGTACGCCGCCTTCCGAAGCAGCGGCAAGCGTTGGAAGTCTCGCTAAAACTGGACTTAGCCCGCTCTCAACCTCTAATGTGGCGATGGGCTTACTTGGGTCAGAATGAACAACCCTCTCAGATTGCTGGGGCACGAATATGGGAAGTCTCGCTCCGCATTTGACAGCAAATGCCCCCGCAAACAAGGCTACAAGAGAACTCAGCCCAAGTATCAAGGAATAATGCCCGATAGGGCGATGTTGGCGAAATACACCCAGAGAACTAGGCGCCACATCAGATTCACCCGAGACTCGCTTGGTGGTTTCTGGATCGCCAGCAGATTGCGTTTCCACAAACGGTCCCATGGGGGCGCCTCGACAGCTTCTAAGTCCAACGTATGCAGAACGAGTGACTCGAAAGTCATTTGCGATTAGTTGGGTGTTAAGAACACTCCCTAGGATACGTGTAATCTATCCGCGTTTCGGCCCAATGCAAGAGAAAAAATAAAAAATTTTAAAATGACTTTTTACCTATGGGTTTTATGATAAATCCGGCCTTTTTTCGCGGCTTGCACTTGCAGGGCATCCCGAGAACGCATATTTTTTGCATGTCTATCGAGCACGCACCGTCCTTGATGAGCCAGGAACGTCCCGATTCTCTGATATGTCTCGCACCGCTCCATCGGTTGGCCAGTTCGCCGACAAGAGGCCTGCCCGACGAAAACAGCGTCTCGGCGTCGATGAATCGACCGAGCATTTGATCGACCAGACCCAGGTGTTGGATCTGTCCGCATTCTTGAGTTGGCGAACTCCTCTGCTGGAATTTGCCAGCAAGTTCCAGGTATTTGGCCGCTTCCCAGATGAATTAACCTAAATCACCGTGCGCGATTCAGCTGCAAGGAAAAGTGTGGAAATATGTGCAGTAAAAAGCAAAAATGGGAATTCCGTCCGATAACACCCTGGGCCCAAAAGGCCGCAAGGAGGAATTCCCATAAAGGAGATTGTCCCAGCATTGCCTTGGTCCGTCAAGCAAAAGATGAGCAAACGCTTTCGCAAGTGCCGGTTGGCGTCGGTGCGTGGTCGTTACCTGATTATTTTCAATCTATTACGTGGAAAAGGAGCTTACGAAACAGCAGGTATTTTAGAAATGCATAACACCACGGTGTACCGTGTTACGGCTCGCTTTCGCGATCGTGGGGAATGCTCGCTTTGGGATGGCCGCGAAGACAATGGTGATTGCAAGCTGACGGAGGTCTATCTTGGCATTCTCGATGAGGTGGTACGTTCCACGCCCCAAAATCACGGTTGGCGACGGCCAACCTGGACCCGAGCATTGCTGGTGAAAAGCATGCAACACAAGACGAGTGTTCGAATCAACGTGGGAACGACGAGTCGCGCCTTGGCATTGATCGATGGCGGCTTGGGGTTGGTCGTCAATCAGGCCGCATTCCTGAGCGCACACGGTGGCACAGACGTTAAGGAAAAACGCATCCCCTTTTTAACAGCCGCGGGGCGGCCTTGCAGAGCGTGGAGTAATGCGGAGTTTGTCTTCGCTCAAATCGAGGTCTTCGCGGAGTTCGCGAAAATCCTTGAGCAAGACCACCAGTCCGCGATAATCGGTCTTGCAAATGGACTTGAGAACCAGCAAGGCAAAGAGTTGGTGCTGCGTGAAGTCGGTCTTGGAGAATTTCGACGAATACGCGGGAATGGCTTCTTTCGCCAGGCGATACGCCGGCCGCGCCACGGCACGAGGCGACTTGGTCATGGGGCGAGTTGTTGAAGTAGTCATGGTAGATAGTTAGATGCCGCAGCTGAAAACAAGAATTCAGGATTTCAACAGTGCAACGTAACCGTAAAACCCTGCGAAGCGGCATAACGTTCAGCTGCATTTTCGCGCGCGGTGATTTAGGGATTTCGAGACGTTGCGTAATAACGACTTAGTATCGAAGGTCGGTGACCGCATGCCTCAGCGGCCGAACGTTAGCTCCTTATCCCGCCGTGGCTTGCAAACAGACGCATCTGCCACGCTTTTGACCGGCGGCGGGATAAGGAGCCGCTGAATGGAACCGGACCCCACAATCGTGTCCCTCCGGCCAATCTCCTTCTCGACGCGCATGGTTTAATCTCAGGAAAGGAGGTGGGTAATGTCCAAAAACAATCAGCAAGGTAAGACCAAAGGACCGTTCTGGCGTAGACAGGTGCGACGCTAGGACACCAATAGCAACTTGACGGCGCGGGGCCTTTTGCGCGGAGCAGTGGTTGTCCGAGGCGAACTTCTACTCCTCGCGGCATACGCTCCCTGGGCGGGAAGGGACGGCGGTACCGTTTGTGCCGTTGACGGTCACAACTCAGGTGCGCACTCCGACGGTGGTGGGCAACTCTGCCGGCGCGTTAGATGTCATCTTGCGATTCAAAAGCAGCCACGAAGTGGCGCCTCAAAAGCAGCCAGGCCATGGTTTGTTAGACTCTTTCCCCCGGACGTCACTGAGGCAAACGCACCGGTATCAGCTGCTTACGGCGATCCGCTGGAGCAGCCGGCTTGGCACCCGACGCATGCAGGAGATTGGCAACCACCATGTCCGCAGTCGGCAGTCGTGAAGCCTCAGCCGACCCGGTTGGTAATCGGCGCGCAATTGGGACCCACATGGGCGTGAAAAGGGACCCACCTTGAAAGGGGGAAGATTACTCCAGGGAGGGCGGGGGGGGGTGCCGTAACGGAAGGAGGGCGTAGCCCGACTGGAGGTGCGCTGGGCATGGTTGAGCGAATGGAGGTGAAAGTCCTCTGTGGGGCCTGTCGGAGGCAACCACGAGCTGAAGGCAACTGCACGAGATGATGGAGGACCAATGCACCGAAATCATCTTTCCCGCGAGGGCGTGTGGGATGGAAGCCGGAAGCGTACCGCAGCACCGAACCTTAGTGAACCCTCAAGTAGGCTTCCGGCCTGGGCCAGTGTGCCTTCCAACACGACGCCCGGTATCCGGCGGTGGCCAGGAAGTAGGGAGGGCGGGGGCGGCGGGATGTTGCTCAACTACCCCAGAGATCTCCTCAGGTCCGGTGACGGTAGGTCACGAGAAGGCAACGACGAGTGGCCAATGCCTGGGGAGAAGTCGGATTGTCCCATAGTAGCGGCGAAGCGGAGTAACTCCCGTGGAGCGAAGGGGATGACAAGTTGTCAAAGGCTGAATATCGCCAACTGACTTTCGCGTTTGCCGACAGCCCGCAAGGGGATGGTCCGGCTGCGCCCGCCGACCTATCAGTGGGCAAGGCTTGGCTAGCGCTGAGAGCGAAGGTCAATGAGGGGAATGATTCAGCCGCCTGGACAGTCGATCTTGATCGGCTGTTGGAAGTCGGTGGCGTCTGTGTCGAACCTGGCACAGGCGTTACTGAACGTTGCGCGGAACAAGGGAGCGGCAGGCGTGGATGGACGCAGTGTCGATGAGGTCGTGGGCGCAGCGCCCCGGCTTCTACCGTACCTGCGACGTGAGCTGCTGGCGGGAACCTATCGACCTGGAGACATCCGCAGGGTTTGGATACCCAAACCTGGGGGTGGGCAAAGGGGGCTAGGTATCCCGAACGTCGTCGATCGGTGGGTTCAGCAGGCGGTTCTCCAAGTGTTGCAACCCATCTTCGAGCCGACGTTTCATGCGAGCAGTCACGGCTTTCGTCCAGGCCGAGGTGCGCAGACCGCCATCGACGAGGCGAAGAAGTACCTGGCCGAGGGATTCAGCATCACGGTCGATATTGACTTGTCAAAGTTTTTCGACCGGGTCAACCATCAGCGCCTATTGAACCGACTGGCTCAACGGGTTCCAGATGGGCGAATCCTAAAGCTGGTGCATCGGATGTTGAAGGCGAAGGTGGTTCTGCCCGACGGTACACGGATCACCACCGAGGAGGGGACTCCGCAAGGCGGTCCTCTCACCCCTCCAACAATCTTGCGAACGGCCCCTCGCGGGGCCTGACTCAAAAGGGTGGGGGGTCACCTTGTAAACCACCCGGATTTCCTCAGTTCCCACTTCTACCTGTTTGATTAAAGCACGCAAGATATCACGACGCGTGTTCCAGTCGGCGTCGTTCAATCCTTCTCGGACGCGGAGGGCAAACTTCTCCAATTGATCGAGGGCGGCTTCCAGATTTTGCGACTCAGCCGCATGTGCGGCGGCGGCGCTGGCTTCCTTTTCCAGTTTCGCGAGGCGCTGTTTGGCGCTTTGCATACGCGGTTCGAATTCCACGCGCTCCAAGTAGCCGTCCTGGTAAGCGTCGATCAAGCGTGTAATACCGCGTCGAACCTGAGCCATGAGACTTTGCACATGCTCCTCGGGGCGTCCAATCTTCTTACCCTGGCCATGCAGTCGACGCTTGTACTCTTGATGCAGGCGTTGCGGATCGGCCAACAGGGCGCACACGTCGGTCCACACCGCCTTGTCCAACTGATCGGTGCGGCATTGCTTGTTCATGCAGATCCGCTGGCCCCCAAAGCGATAGGCGTCGCAGCCAACGCAACGATAATAGGCGTAGTCACGCGGCTTGCCTTTGCTGGCCGAGCGACTCAGCGGCTTTCCGTAGTAGGCGTAGCCGCATTGTCCACAAACCAACAAACCTTGCAAAAGGTAGCGGGCGCGCGCTGGCTTTCGCGTCGGCGGCGGCGATTCTCACCCAATTGCTCGGCGGTAGCCGCGAACATAGCTTCCGCCACCAGAGCCGGCACGGCAATTGGGATGCGCTCCTCTGCCGGTGTATCGTGGACCGAGACAGCGCACCGTGGTTGCGTTGGCTTGCCCCGTTGCGGACGCAAGCGCGGTCGCGCTGGACCGACACGCGTCTTGCCGAACTGCGCCTTACCGATGTAGGCAGGATTCTGCAAGATGCCCCATACGGTTGAACGATCCCAGTAATTCTTCCCACGCGGACTGAGAATGCCTTTCTCTTTCAGACGGCGACAGACCGCACCGATAGAACAACGCTCCAGTGCAATCCAGGAAAAAATCAGCCGCACCACTTCCGCCTGGCTTTCGACGATCTCATAGTGGGCCTGGCCACCTCCTTCATACTTGCCAAGGTAACGGTAGCCATAAGGCGCCCCACCAAGAACGTTGACCGAGCCGCTACGGGCGGCATGGCGTTTACCGCGCCGACTCCGTTCGAGGATCTTGGCCCGTTCGTACTCGGCCATCATGCCTTGGACCTGCAAGAGCAGATTCTCTTCGGGTGTTTGGCCGATGGCGTGATTGAGGAACACGATGTCAATGCCTTGTCGCTGCAATTCCTCCACCAGCAGGACCTGATAAGGATAGTTGCGCAAAGCGGTCCGGCGAATGGACATACAGGCGATCGAAGGAGCCGGCTGTGGCCTGGTCGCGAAGACGTTCCAGCGCCGGCCGTAACAACGTGCCGCCACTATAGCCTTCGTCGATAAATGTCAGTTCCGTTTCCACCTTCAGCCCATCGGCGCTAATCCGTGCCTTCAAAGCTTCCAACTGACTGGCAATCGTGCTGGCCTCGGCCCGCTGCTTCGAAGAAACTCGGGCATAGAGCGCGCCACGCCACTCTTTCGTTCCTGCCGAACGATGACTGTTCATGATCGACCTCCTGTCGCAAGGATTTCCAGAGCATCTTGTTCCGTGTTTTCATCCCCACAATCGCACTCGCCAACGGAGCTGCCTCGCTCCGGCAACTTTTCTTGCCGTTTTCCTGTTCCCAACAAGCATTGATAAACCCCCGATAGCAAATCCTCAGACACACGCGAGGGAACAAACGAACGAACCACCGGTGGCACCGACGGCCGCGCCAAACCTTCCATGGCGGGATACCTCCTTGAAGACCGAGTAGCAAAACGCGGCCTCAGATCCCGCCTGGCTTCCATTCCTGCCCGTAGCGCGGTCGAAGCCGCGAACGAGGTATGATACTGTCCAGCTGACCAGTCTTCGCAAGATTGTTGGAGGAGTGCTATCCCCGCTTCTTTCCAACGTTGTCCTGGACGAGTTGGACCGGGAGTTGGCCCGACGTGGGTTGCGATTCGTGCGTTATGCAGACGACTTCAGCGTGTTCGTTAGTAGTGAGCGGCGGGTCGGAGGGTGATGGACTCGATCCGTAAGTTCATTGAAGGGCGCTTGCGTCTGAAGGTGAACGAGGAGAAGAGTTCCGTCAGCCGTCCGAACGACCTAACCTTTCTCGGATTCCATCTGGGGAAAACCTTGGCTGGAAAGGTCTCGGTTACACCCTCGACGCGAACGGATGAACGGCTGGATACTCGCGTCCGGGAGCTTACGCCTCGGACGTGGGGCCAGTCCGTCGCCGCCTGCATCGAGAAAGTGAACAGTTACCTGCGGGGCTGGTTTGGGTACTTTCGGCTTTGCACCAAGGAAGGGATCAACGCTTTTGGCAAGTTCGACGCTCACATCCGGCGACGGATTCGGGCGCTGATCATTCGCCAAAAGAAACGCCGTCGGCATCTCTACCGTCATCTCTTGGCCCGTGGCGTCCCTGGAGGACTGGCGGCGAAAACTGCTTTCGACCGACGTGGTATTTGGCGCCGCAGTGCCAGCTTCGGGATACATAAAGCGTATTCCAACGCCTGGTTTGCGGACCGCCTGCTATCGCTGAAAGACGAATGGCAGCGGTTGCATCCTCCTGAGCAGGTTTCGTACCAACAGCACCTGCTGTTCGAGTGAGCGGAACAACGACTTGAAGAGCCGGATGTGTGACCCACCAGTCCGGTTCCGTGAGAGGTCCAGGGGCGAGAGCCCCTGGGCCTACTCGACTTACGGCACCCCCCCCCGCCGCGAAAACTTCCCCCCCGGCCTAGGTTTCTAGTTCTTTTTCCTCTTGGCCTTCATCGACTCGCGGAAGCGGTAACTTTCGCCATTCATCTCGAAGATGTGGCAATGGTGTGTCAAACGGTCCAATAATGCGGCGGTCATGCGCTCGCCGTGAAAGACCTGGCCCCAGTCGCTGAAAGCCAGGTTGCTGGTCAGCATCAAGCTGCGGCGTTCGTAGCGGTCAGCGAACACTTGAAAGAGCAATTCGGCGCCGCCACGGCTGAACGTGCGGTGTCCGAGCTCATCACAGATCAACAGTTCGACATGGTCCAGTTGTCCCAGGTAGCGGTCCAACTGGTACTGCTTCTGCTTCTCTTCAAGAAGATTGACCAGGGCCGCGGCCGTGAAATAACGAACCCGGAGCGACTCACGGCAGGCGGCCAAACCTAAGCTGATAGCCAGGTGGGTTTTGCCCGTGCCCACACTGCCCACCAGGCAACAGTTGGCATGCTGCCGGATCCATTCGCAGCGGGCCAATTCCAGAATCTTCGGCTTGTTGAGCGTGGGCAGGGCCGAGAAATCGTAGCTGTCCAGTTCCTTGAGCACCGGGAAGCCGGCATTCTTGATGCGTGCCGTCAATGCATTGGCCGAGCGCGCCGCCAGTTCCAGCTCCGTCAGCCGCAGCAGATAGTCTTCGAAGGTCTGGTTGCTGGCCGCCGCATCGCGGGCCAGCTTGTCGTGCTCGCCCAGCATCGTCGGTAAACGCAGGCTCTTCAGGTTGGCACGTAACAGGGGATTGGGACTCGTGGTCATCGCGAACATCTCCTTGATAGAGGAATTGATTGAAGTGGTTCAGGGTCGGTTCCGGCACCTGCACGCGCAGGGCTTCGTGCGAGTGAACGCTTAAAGTCGCGGGCGTTTGAGCAACCTGCTCGCGCACGCGCCAGTTGCCTGGTGCGTTGCGCAATCACCTCGGCGTCCAGGCCGTCGAAGCCCTGGCTACGCTCCAGCGCCTGCTGCACGCGTGGCTGCGGATGGTCGCTCAGCAATTGCAAGATGCGCGCGAAGTGCCGCCGACCCGCCAACGGGCCGTGCCGCGATTCCAGACGCTCACGGAACTCCTGGAAAATCGCTGGCAATTTCCAGCGGCGATAGACGTCGGCATGGTCCAAGGCCGCCGGCCGACGTTGCAACGTGGTCAAGTAATGCAGTGGGTCCAGCACCTGACTGCCGGGCAGGTAGCTGCGTTCGTGCCTGGCCACCACCTGGTTGGCCACGACAATCTCGATGCGCTCGGTGTACGCTTTCACCGTCGCCGTTTGAAAGGCATGGCATCGCGGCACGCTGTAACGCACCTGATCGCAACGAGCCGTTTGGTACTTATCGATCTTGGCCGGCTGATAAATGCAGGCGTCAAAGCGCGTGGCCGGCAACGGCCAAGCACGCTCACGCTGAAACCGCTCACCGATCGTCTCGGTGTTCTCTCCCGAGACGCGCGCCTGATCCTTCAGACAGCAATCACGCAGGTAGGCATTCAGTTCGGCCAGGTCCTTCTTCCGCGGCACCGGCGTGGCCCAGCAGCGTTGCAACGTCTTGACGCGATTCTCCACGTACGGCTTCTCGTTGCCGCGGGCCGGCATGCAAAACAGCGGCTCGAACACGTAGTGGCTGGCCAAGGCTCGGTAACGTGGATGCAACTGCCGCTGCCGGCCGCTGAAGATCGCCGCCGCCACCGTCTTGGGATTGTCCCACCAAACTTCACGCGGCACGCAGCCGAAGAACTCGAACCCCTGCACCATGCCTTCCAAGATCGCTTCGGTTCGCTCGCTCGGCAGAGCGATGGCGAACGGACAATTCGAGTGCGACCAGACCAGCATGAGCACCGGTATCTGCTTACGCCCATCGGCAAAATCGACGTAGATGTGACCGAAGTCCGCTTCCAGCCGTTGGCCCGGATCACGCGCCAGCGGGATAAACGTCTCGACGTGTTGCCGCTTGGTCTTGCCGACATAGCGGCGCACGGCATCATAACCGCCGGCATAACCATGCTCGTCCCGCAGACGTTCGAAAGATGCGCCGAAACGTGTGTCGCTGCTTGGGCGGCGCCTGGTCATCGTCGGCAAGAATCTGCTGGATGATGGGATGAAAGGCGCCGAGCTTGCCAGCCACAGGCTCACTCGAGCGCGTGTATGGCTTTGGCTCCGGATGGGTCAATACTTCACGAACCTTGCGTCGTGAATGGTGAAAAGTGCGGGCGATGGCGCGAATGCTCATGCCATCCCGATGCGCCTGCCGAATGCGTGTATAGTCGTCCACCGTAAGCATCCTTGGCTCCTCGCAAGCTGAAACTCCAGGTCTGGAGTTCAGCTTGGGAAGCCTGCTACGGTGGGTCCATTTTGCGCCGATTTATCCGGGGGGGTGGGTCCCAATTGCGCGCCGATTACCACCCGGTGTGCGAAATGGCTGGGTTTCGCGAGGCTGTATCTCCCGAGCCGGTGTGCACAATGGCTGGTTTTGGATCCAATTCCGCATTCGAACCGGTGTGCGGAATGACTGGGTTTGCAACTGCCTGCCACCGTCGCCAGTACCGGGCCACGGCCCGCGGTCGATCCTTAGCGTCTTGGCAATCCGCCGTTGGGACCAGCGTTGTTGAAAAAGTGCCAGAAGTGCTTGAAGCATCGCCAGTTTGAGCCGATTTGCCATCGTTGTCCTCCTCCAGGTTGGAAACCCGAAGGTGAACATACGATCCGAAATCAACTCCCTCAAAGTGGCTGCTTTTGGCTGCCCGATGACACATTGGAGTTGGTTCGGCGTCGCCATGATTGGCCGAGTTGATGGTGGCCGACAGCACCAAGTCGGTGTCGAGGTCTACCATGCTCTCCGCCTCGTAGGCCAGATGTGTGGTACCGTCTTTCATCTTGGCGATGCGGTTGCATGGGTCGGAGGTCAATTGCCAGTCGTCGTTACTGACCTTCATTAGATACGGGCGAAGATTGGAGGGCTTATTTGACACGCCTGGCCAAGGAGGCGGGCCGCCGCGCGTTAGCTTCTTCGGGCTCAAGCTGGTCATGGCGTACTCTACCTCGACGGTTGTTTTGCCGTTCACAGTCAGTTCCCTTGTGATCTGTAGTCCCTGCGAAACCCTGGCCATTTTTGGTGCGATGTCAAGATCGAGGTCGTCCGCACTGTCCGCTTCTCTACCCAACCGTGGCCTTTTTCTACTTTTGCAAATACGCGTTCTGGCTGTGCGGGTGGCTGGGGGGGCCGCGATACTACGGCGCTAATCTCGAATCCGAACCCGGTCTGCGATGTCACTCTTCAGTCCGAGTTGGTTGTCCTTGACCGTGAACACGTAGTCGCCGCCCTGGTCGACGATCTTCGGACACAGATCGCGTTGGCAGAAGAGGGCGTCACCGGTGACGATGCGGCCCTTGACCGGCAGGATGCCCAGCAGTTCGCAGGGCGGCCTTGTGTTCGTTGGTCTTGGCATCGACACGAACCTGCGCCAGCACGGCTGCGGCTCGTGGGCGTAGGCAGCGACAAGGTGCTGGCCGGGCACCTCGCCGTCGCGGCTGCCCCGCAAGGTTTTGCCGTCCAGCGAGACAGGTTGCTTGTCGCGCCCGCGGTTGGAGGGGGTATCCGTGAGGCGATCCAGCGTGCCAGGGCGGCCTCGAAGGCGACGACATCAAGCGCGCTGAAAAAGATCGGAAAGGAGAAGGGAGCGGGGGTCTTGCCGCGGCGGAAGCCGAGGGCGTGGGCCAGGGCGATGCCGTGGTCGCGGCCGAACTGGGCAATGGCGGTAGGATCCTTGCAACCGAGAAGCATGGCCAACACGGTAAGCGAAAGCAGTGCGAGGAAGGGAAGACGTCGACCATGGCGACTTCGTGGGTCAGGTACATCGGCCAAGGCTTCAAGCAGGGAAAGCGCAGGGCCAGCTGCAACTATAGCCTAATATTGCAGGCACTTGCATAACTGAATCCGCGTTAAGCGTTAAACCGCGATGCTCCTGGCCCCTTGATTCCGTCCGAACGCCGGCAAACGCCGGTGCTGGGCTCGCGAAACACCAGGAATTGGCGGGTTATTTGCTCAATTCTTGACAAATTACCCATGTCTCCAGGATTGCCCAAGGTTACACCTGAGGGGAAAGCGGGGGCTATCGTGGTAACTTCCAAACAGGAAAGCGTGGTTACCTCCTCTACTCAATTCCGCCGATCCTGCCAACCTCAATCAACGAACAACCCTGTATTATGGCCAGACATTATAATTTTCTTCTTGAGTTGATAATCTTCGTGATTACCTCTGCATTGTTGGAATTGGCAAATCCTGGCGGCGGTGTTGTGCAATAACGCCGCCAATGACGTCGATTATTGCCTGTAGAATCGGAGCCCGCAAGCCATGAGTACATGAGGTTTCGAGTATTTCTTGTGCCTTTTTTTCGCTGTCCTGTCGACGGACAAGCACGGAATTCGCTTTGATGGTGTTTCAAACCTGTACACCCGCGTAATCGCCGCTTGAGATTAGCAGCAATTTACATGGGACAACCGCAAACTCGACTCATTATTTTCAAGGTATGTTTTTGGTCACGAAAAGGGCATGGCTTATGAAACGCACCCACTCGTGCTGGCGGCCATCTTGTTGACAGGGTTCTCGCTGCGCTTTTATGGAATCGGCCCAAAAGCATGTGGCTAGATGAATTCTTCTCCTGGCGTCTAATGACGATGCCGATTTCCGAAATGATTGAGCGCTCCGGCGAGAGTGAGACGACTCATCCCCCGCTATCCTACTTGCTGTTGCGAGCTTGGGCGGTGCTATTCGGAGATTCGGAATTTGCTTTGCGGTCATTAGCGGGAATTTGTGGTACATGGACCATCCTAGGGGTTTTCCTCATGGTCCGCACATTAACGAGCCCCCCTTGGTCAGGCAAGACACCTTGCGAAGCAGGAAGTTCATCTGGTGCTGCCCTGTTAGCAGCCGCGTTGGTCGCTTTGAGCGTATTACAAATTCACGCTTCGCAGCAAGTTCGCATGTATAGTATCGGGACATTTTTCTTCGTTTGGGGCAGTTGGGCCTTGCTTGCCGCCTTAAGTTCCCAGGAGCGACGGGGCTGGTACTGGGGACTTTACCTCATTCTTACCGTTGCGTTTTGTTACACACACCATCTTGCTCTCTTTTTGGTGATTGCGCAGGGCCTGTTTATAGGAGACTTTCTGTTGTTTAGAATAGGCCCCGGACGAGCGCGGACAATTCAAATGCGATTTGCACTCCTTTTTGCAGTTATTCTGGTTGCCACTTGGATGCCCTGGCTTCCTCGTTTATTAAACCAATCGGGGATACATGGACAAAACAGGAATGAGGCAGTGCAATGGCAAGCCCTGGCCAGGGAGATATACATTGCACTTGTAGGTACTTTCGAGAGTCAATTATTCTCCACAATATCAGAGAACTGGGTTGCAGTTGTCTTTGTCGCAGGCACCCTTGCAGGTGTAGCGTGTCGCGCAGCTTTGGCGGCCGGTATCTGCTTTTGACTGGGCTTCTCCCCGTCTTGCTTCTCGCCATTGCCTCAACCATTACGACACGGGACATGATATACTCGCGCGTACATGACGTTCGCCCAACTATCATGGTTGGCGAGTCTTGCAGTCCTCATTTTCACCTTCCCAAAGCGGCCTGAACGTAATCTTCTTTGGGGGATGGCTCTGGCTTGGAGTCTGTATTATTTACAACTCGGCTGGGGCGTAATAGGTGCCTCCGCTAATCCTGGTATGAGATGGAGGTCGATTACATTCTCCACAACCGTGCTCCCCACGAGCCAATTGTGGCCAAATCCGAATTGGCCTTTCACGGATCCCTATATTACGCGCACCACAAAGCCCGTCCTCTTTTGCTTGCAGAGGAGAACGACAGAACGCTGCACCGGTTTTCAGCCCATTTGGAAAATGAGGATTTTATTACGCCGGAGGTGTTACTAACGATGGAATCGTCCGGTGTGTGGTTCATTTCGAGTCCCTCATACTTAGATAGGCCTCTTTTTGAGTTCCCTTTGCCTAATTTCTGGAAATTGGTTGACAGCAAAGACTTTAAAACGGACTACCGCTGGGAGCAACCAATCCTTGTCGAACACTTTCGGATTCAAAGAGAAGGCATTTTGGACAAATCGAAGCTTCGAGGAACGCCCTGAATCCATTGGGATTTACTTTAGTATGCTCTTTGGAAGTGGCTGGTTTTCAAGCGCAACTTCGCGGCTGGTTGTGGGTCCCTGGTGACAGTCTCAAGCGACAGGAGACGACTCAAACAATGAGGTCAGGGAAACAGGGAGTGCAGAAACATTAACCGGCAAAGATCTCCGGACAGTCTGGGCAGCACTTGTGTTCCGCGACAATTATCTTTCCCCACCGCATTGATGTGGCGAAAAGACGAAATCTTCAAAATCCACTTTGAGGGAGATGGATTCGGATCGTTATGTTCACCTCCAAGTTCCAACCTGGGCGGACAGAACATGATGTTGAACGAGCGGATGACCGGTATCGACGGCGAACCGCACGAGCGAATCACCGGCCGGCGTTGATGCGGTTCTGCGTTATTTGAAGCATTGGGTCGCCCCGAATAACTGAGGTGGAGGTACGACATCGAAGAGCAGGCGGTGGAGCCTCGCACGCTTCGTTCCTATCGACGTCCCATCATCGACGCATTGAACCACCGGGGGACACACCAGATAGTTGGAGGCGATCTCCTCCCATCCGGAGAAGTTTTTCCAATGGCAAATGGTAAAAAAGTGGTAAATATACTGCCAATATAGCCCTATGTGAGTACAATATAGGTTAAAGCTTACATGTCGTAAGCTACTGTTATTTAATAATTGGGGTTCATCCGACTTTCCTGTGGGTAGAAAATTATTAAAATCGCCCTCAAGGAGGTGCGGACTCATGCGTGCTACCGACTTCATGAGGCAAATGTTGGCGCTGGAAGAGCCTTGGAGAGTCGAGCAGGTTACCCTGACTGCGAAGCCAAAGCGACTTGATGTTTCTTTGGAGCATCGTCCAGGGGCCATCTTTTCTTGTGCCGAATGTGGACAGCCGAGGCCGATTTATGACCACTTGGCTTCCCGAAGGTGGCGGGACCTCGATTATGGGGAGTCTCTTACTTGGCTTCACGCTCGGGTGCCGCGAGTTTCGTGCCCTGAGCATGGTGTTCGGCAGGTTCATATTCCTTGGGCCCTTCCGGGTGCGCGGTTTACCCTCCTCTTCGAGAGGCATGCGATTGATACCCTCCTGGAGGCCGATGTCCTCGGGGCCTCTCGGCTGTTGCACCTCAGTTGGGATGAAGCCTGGCATGTCATGGAACGAGCGGTGACGCGCGGACTTAAGGCCAAGAAACGGCGGGTTGTTTCCCTCCTGGGAGTGGACGAGAAATCCTTCGCCAAGGGACACCGGTATGTCACTTTGGTGTGCGACCTGAAACGAGCCACGGTGGAGTACATCGGGTTTGACCGCAAGAAAACCAGCCTGGACGCCTACTATCTCAGCCTCACCAAGAAGCAATTGGCGGGCATACAGGCGGTGGCCATGGATATGTGGGACCCGTTCATCGCCGCCACCGTGGACCATGTTCCCAAGGGACGCGGCAAGATCGTCTTCGATCGTTTTCGCATCATGGCCCATATGAATAAGGCCGTGGATCAGGTTCGCCGGGGGGAGCATCGCCGCTTGCAGGCGGATGGAGACAACACCCTGAAGGGGACGAAATACTTGTGGCTGTTCGCGGAGGAAAACGTCCCGGAGAAAAAGACAGAGGACTTCGAATGGTTGCGGACGTTGCATTTGAAGACCGGACGAGCTTGGGCCATTAAGGAATCTTTGCGATACCTTTGGAGCATTGAGCGAAAGGAGTGGGCGTTGCGTTACTGGCAGGAATGGTATTATTGGGCCACGCATTCGCGTCTGAAGCCAGTGGTGAAGACGGCGAGGATGATCCAAGGGCATTTGCAAAATGTGTTGACGTATTTCGACCATCCCATCACCAATGCCACGAGTGAAGGCCTGAACTCGAAGATCCAGGCCGTAAAAAAAACGCTTATGGATACCGCAACGCGGACCACCTCAAAACGGCCATTTTCTTCCATTGCGGCGGCCTGGCGTTGTACCCCGTTCACCCCCTGAGAAAACGTTGATATTTCCACGGGTTTTAGCTGATTTAGGTAAAGGTTCCCATGATTCTCACCCACAGGAAAGTCGGATGAACCATAATTTGCAGCATCACAACAACGCCACGGCAAGGTCTAGATTTGGCAGACGCGCCAGGTTGAGGGCTTAAGGACGACAACAATTCACCAGCTACCGCTACGCTTTATTCAGCAGTATATCCTGGCGTGTCCCACGTTCCGTCGACCGTGCGGCAGCGTCGAGTATCTTTTGTCCCGATCGGCATTTACGAATCTCGGTCACTATCCTGGAAAATACGGCGTCGTCGTTTGTCATCTCCGTTAGCTTCGTAGCGTGCCACTCGCCAGAACAGAATTTCGCTGCAATACCTCGTCTCAATCGTTCACAACGATCCCAGTCGTGCCACCAATAGACTCGTGGCAGTAACATCGAGAGTTCGTACCACGCCTCGTCTGGCAGCCGTGAAGCGGCCGCAGCATTATAGATGCAGTCAAGCGCTATTGCCGCAAGTTCCGCAGACTCTGGTGCTGTCATTGAAAATGCGGCTGTCAGGATCTTCGTTGCCAATGATATTGCCGCCGGATCAGTCTCGGATCTCTTACGACCCGCCAATGCGGTGAAAACTTCCCGAATTAGTGGAATACTACGCACCATCGATAAATCAACCGTCTCTAGCACAAAGAGCATCGTTTCAGGGCGCAAATCGACGTAATGTTCATGGAGCCAGTCGAGCATTTCTGCGGAGTATTTGACGAGTCCTGATCGCCAGCCCGCCAACAGGGTCCTGGGCGATCCTCATCGGCATCCAGCCAACTCAGGATCGACGGTATCGCGGACGCACCAATACGTCAATCAGGCTTGGGTTTGTCGGGTCAGCCATCACGTTCAGTGCTGCCTTCACGATCGCATCGCTTTCGATCCCGATGGATTCCCGGCAGACCATGAGCGCCTTCGCCACGCGCAATTGCTTCGATGCTCTTGAACCCCAAATCGAACTGGTCGCTGCCAAGCTCACATTGTACCTGAAGATTGCGGCCAGTCCTTCTGTGGTTGCGTCAACCGCTGCGGACAAAAGATGAACCGGGAATGCCTCGCACAAACCACGAACAACTTCCTCCGCCAGTGCCGTCCGTTTTCCGGGAACCAAGTGACACAGCAGATTCCATGCTTCCTGCTCCCACGCCCAAAGCCCTGCCGCCCTTGCCCTGATTTCGAGAAATTCGGCATCAAATGCTTCATGGTGCTCGGTAGCGGCCAAACCGCGAATAATACCAAATTCAGGCATTTCCACGGAATTATTTGGGCCAAGAAACACGTACTTGAATTCCCTTCCTGTGTTTTGCCCTGGGAATTCCTCCGCAACGATGTCGAGAAGTTTATCTATTGCACGCGACGGCGGAGACTGATTCAGAGTTAAATACGCCTGAATCATCGGACGAAATAACGCAGTATCGCCGGGAATACCACGGCCCACTCGCATCATGAACTCCAGGAGTCCAGTAACCGAGTAATCGGCACATGCTTCCGCTGCGACTTCAATCCACTCTTGAAGATGGCTCTGGTTGCTGAATTCCGACACCACTGAGACATTTGGATTAACGCGACTGACCCGTCGCACATCACGTTCAAGCACTGCCTGCAACGTGAACAATTCGCCGTCAAGAGTTCGTGCCGATCGCGATCCGCTGCAAAACGTAAATGACGCACGCAGGTTCGGCCACTGGATGCGCCATACGGACAGAAAAGGCATTTCAGCCGCGGCATACCGATTCACAGTGAAAATCGCGCCCGAATCAGCATTAGCATATAACGCATGAATTAAGTCAGCCGCGATTGGCCGAGAGACGCCAGCCTCCCCGGCGGGCATTCCCCAGACCTCGCCAATGCCTTCCGGCGCCGATACGGGTTCGAGATAATCGCCAAATCCGACCTCAGAGGAAGGACGGCGGAAAAGAGAAATCAACACCAACGGATTCTTCATCCGGGCTATGATGTCAGGGCCTAACAGTAACGTGTGTGTCCATACGCAACCGGGGCGACCCAGCTCGGCGCCGCCCATGTGCGGGCCAGCGCGTAGAAGTCCGTCGATGCGACCGGATAAGCCGTCAGATAGGGATCGAACTTCTCGCCACCGCTTGAGCCGGAAAGATCACTGAGCAGAAGAAGGACGCGCTCCGCCTCTTTTGGAATCCGGCATGACGATGCCAGCAGGCGGTGCCCGTCCGAGTAGCCATGTACGGTTTGATGAATCAGGGACATCGGGGGTCTCAACTGCTGTGCCCATTTTTATGCAAACTACTGCATCAGCCATCGCATGGGATGAGTGATATCGTGTTCATTCCCGTTGTGCGGATCAATCTTAATTCGTTGCGATGCCACCGAGAACTCAAGCAGCGTAGTGTCTGTCCGCTTCCCGCCCTGCGCGCTCACGCCTGTAAACTCGACGGAAAACTGCCCGGCATTTGCAATCATGTACTGCCAGAGCAACGGCAGTTTTTCTTCGACCCATTTTTTCGGCGTATATTTCGGCTCCACTAGATCCCATGCCGAAATGATGATAGCCAGTCGAAGCGAACGTCCTACAAGTTCGTTGAAGAATTGAAGTATTTCGACGAGTTGGACCTGTGTAGGAGACATCTTCGCCTCCCAGGCGCTGGCGGTCGGCGGCATCTCGGAAGACAATTCCACAGAGGCATCCTCGTTGTCCAAGAAGTCGTCATAAATTGCATTCACATCTTCAATCCAATCTGTGGCCAGGAGATTTCCGGGATTGATGAAAAGCAGGCATCCCTTCACATCGCTCAGAAGGTCTGCGAACGATTCCGTGCATTGCCTGGATTCCCAATGACTGGCGTACAACTCACCGGACATGTCTGGAATAGACAGCCGAAGAACGCCTCCATTCTCTGGATCGCAAAGGAGGATCGCAATCTCCATTTCGCCTTCTCCCGGCGTGCGCTTCAGCTCCGCGCATTTGGACCATTGGTCGGCAATTTGATTGAGATACTCCTGATCCCCCTCGCGTCTTTCCATCTGCATGCTTCCGGCAATTTCCTTTGACTTGACCACATGCCAGAGCGCCGCAAGAAACGTGGTCTTACCCGCCCCAGGAAGGCCCGCCATGAGGAGTTGAATAGGCTTGACGTCATCCATCGGGATCACCTCTCCCCTTTCGCCCGCAGGGTTGATGCCATTCGATCAAATTCGGAATGAAATTGCTTGCTGGAGACTTCCGTTATTCCATCTATCCTGTGATCGCGAAACAAGGCCCAAGCTTTCAACAGGTCGGCAATTCCGTGACCGGTTTTGATGCCATGGCTATTCGACCGGCGAATCGCCACCTTGTGGCTAGTTATCGTGCCGATCCGGCCGGCATACCGATTCACCAGCCAATGGAGTTTCTCGTCTACAAAGCAAACCTGCGCCGCACTTGCTGCCGCCACAAGGTCCCATTTCGTCAACACTGCCTGCACAATCGAGGTTTTCCCCAACATGCCTGTATCAACACACTGTCCAATAAGTGCGTCGGCCGATGAGAAGGCTGCCTGCCGCTCCTTTTTATCCACCGTCCTGCCGCCATCGATAAGGACGGTTATGAAGTCCGCTCGCTTCAGGATCGTCATTTTTCGACAATCGTCGGCGGAATCAGACGCCCGGCGAAACGCCTCGCCACGAATATCGCTTAAAAGCAGGTCGTAATAATCACCAGGTTGACCATTCGACAGGCGAATGTGCAACAAATGCTGGTCGTCTGTGAATTTCGTGCGCTCGGTGTCAGGTGTTATGTTTCCCGATGACAGGCGTGCCAGATGACATCGACGTTCAAAACCGGGAAGCGTTTGAGAACCGGCGAAAAGAAATCCTCCGAACGGGCCTTGGTGGAACAAACCATAGATGCCTGCCACGAGACTGGTCTTGCCACATTCCGCGGCGCCGGCGACTACCACAATGGTCGCAGGAGCGGCCCGGACTATACGCGCCCGTCGGCAGGAGATAGAAAATCGCCGTCTCGAAACTGGATCATTTTCTCCTTCGCTTCTGCCATGAGTCCGAGTCCTCGATAAATCCGTCAATGCTGAGTCATTGCTGTGATTCTCGCTGCGCGACCAAGCACTCCCGGTAGAACCTGTACGACAAATCCTTAAGCCCGACCATCACCTTGGGGTCCAGGTGGTGCGCCTTCTTGTAGGCAGCGATCCACCCCGTTGCACTTTCGGTGGAAAGCGAGTGCTTGGCAGCATCGAGAAGCGGGCACACATCGGCAATCCGATCCATTGTAAACCTGCCAATCAGGGATTCTCGCCGGCTGGCGTCCGTGGCATTGATGCCCTCATGTATCGGCACTCCTTTCGCAACGGTCTTGCCTTTCACACGCTGCGTTACCATCTGAAGAACCGACTTCGCTGGAAGCGTTCCAAGAGGCCCCACGAGATCTGCCAGCTCTTTCCCGGCGACCAGTGCCGCCGCCGCTGGCTTCATCTCACTGAAAGCGACGCCAAGGTCACGGCTCACACCGGCCGTCAACCAGCACAATACGTCGGTCTCTTGTTTCCGAAGTGCCGATTGCCTCTCAAGTTCCTTGACGGATGATGCGGTCGCCTTGGCAATGCCCGACAACGCCTCGCGTAGCGATTCAAACGCCGCGCTGGCAGCTTCCGACGCCGGCCCTAGCTCATTTGCAGCTAGCCGCTTCACAAACATTTGCATTTTTTCTTTCAGGTCCGTCGTCACGGTAAACGCCGGACCAGCAATCGCTGTGGGATTCCGGAGCTCACGAAGACGTGCGTCAAGATAAGCCTCCGCCTGATCCGCGAAAGGCTTTATCCATGCTGGGCCGCCAGCCGTTTGAACGGCGCAGGATAGCAAGCGATCCGGTGTCTGCTTCGTTGCTCGTCTGCGTGAACATCTGGCACAATACCGACCCCGCAAGGACACCTAGTTCCAAATCATTGCCGGACATTTGAAAGGTGGAATCAGAATCCTTGAAGGCCTTTCTGAATTTATTTGTAAATTCGCCGGAAGCCTTGCGTTTCTGAAGCACCAGCCGGACAAGCTCAAGGACGTTTCCCTTGATCTCAATTGCAACCTTCTCAATTCCCGCCCAGCGCTTAGCAAGAAGATCTTCATTCAAATTGACTTCGGTGCCGGTAGTGCAGATCCGATACCAATCAGAGAAATCGACGTCCATATCCATCCTCACGCTTTTTTTGCAAACGGGTTCGCTCCCGGAAGATCGACTCCGTGTTGTTGTTCGATCGCCAGCCAAAGCTCATCAAGCACTCCCTTGACTTCGGCTCGCCGCAAGTAAAGCGGGTACCGCTCTTCTTCCTTCAAATCTTGATCCTGCTCCTCGACGAGCTTCAGCTTCGTGACGATTTCCAGACGACGGACATATGGCAGGCTATGAAATCGATAAACAAGGCGGCGTTTGGGACTCACGATAATGCCCTCTTTTGTCACCTCCGTCGTCATTCCCGGACTGCTTGGTATTACGGCGCCTATCGACGGTTTCCAGTCCCGAAGCGGCAGCTCAAAGGAGCGCCAATCCGAGTTATTGTGCATCTCGGCTTCGAACTTCTTATCGACATCGTTCCAGTACCGCGACCACAACGTAACTGAAAGATGCCGTTTTTTTTCATTCTCTCCGACAGATAGAGCAACATAATTATATCGTGGCTGCCAGAGTTTCTCCTCGCGATCGGGATGCACCGCCCCAGCCATGACGAAAAGCGTATCATCTACACGCTCCACGCGTTGCGCGTGCTTGTGGCCAAACAATGCCACATGAGTGCGAGCCTTGACACAATCCCGCAATGCATCTCGGTCGTGCAGCCAGTCGAGTGGATGGTGGCACATGAGGAGATTCGCCACACCCGGATCGTCGCCGGCAAGCATTTGATGTTGTCCGACCACAAGGCGGTTTTCGTTCTCATTATCCTTGTCATTGGACGCAAAAGCGGAATTGCATCCTCGGATGCGAAGCAATGATCCGTCATTCAACGGAACGTCGTCCATCCAGAACAAATGTCCTGGTTCGGGCACGCATTCATACCCTGCACCAAACTTGACGTAGGACGCAAGTGGACGATGAATCACCTCAAACGCCTCGGCGTCTTCGTGCAACCGCCTGATCTCGTTTTCCAGATTGCCGAGACGAAGGATTCGGTGCTTGTCTTGAATGATTCCGCTTTTTTTAATGACGTCGCGGTCCACGTCATGGTTCCCAGGTATCGTCCAAACCGATTCTTCGGGGCATCTCACCTGATGGCATACTTCACGCAGCCAATCCCTCGCGGTGTTATATTCCTGGGGCTTGCCGGAAAATGCAATATCCCCGGAAACCAAGATTCCGCTACATGCCTTTACGCTGTCCAGCATTTTAACGGCATCCGCCACAAGCTGGCGGCGAACATCCAGATCGGGATCATAGGAAGTCTGCGCTTTTTCGCGAAAAATGAATATCGGACAGATGCAGAAAAGTCAGAGGCTGGGACATGGGCAACTCCTGTACGCTGACCGATGCCGCCACACCGAACACGCTTTTGCGCCGCTCGTATTTTCCCTGACTTTAATGCTGATTGCTCGCATTTTCCGCCTCGACAAAACGCGCGACTTCGCTTTTCAAAACACATCTCCCACATTTCGCAGATATTGTAGGCCATTCAGAGCCGAATCAGCAAGACTGGGGAAAAGCCGCCGTGTGAATCCCTCATTTTGCGACGGTTCAAGTAGCCGAAGCGAAATCGAAGTGCACCAAATACATCGACGAATTCATGGACGTGCGAAACAAGATTGCTCACCCGTCCGCAAACGTCGAATGGCCCAACCTAGCCAAGGTTGGAGAGTACATCACGTATTTTGAGAATCTCGGAAAGGCGATCTCAGACGTAGTTGAGTTGCACGAAATCGCCATCCCAAACACGATTCCCGCCCCGGCCCCACAGCCTGGTGCGCGCGCAGCCGAAGTCTTTGGAAGTCCTCCCGCACCTGTGGCCGCAGCTGCCGCCCAACCGGCGGCTCCCGCTCCACAACCTGCAGCCCCTGCTCCAAGGCCTCCGCAAAGCAGAAGCTCCGGCAAACTTCGCTTCGGCCCCCGTTCAACAAGCGCTCGCCGAAAACCAACCCGATGCCCAACCTCAGCAGGCTCCAGACTCCTCCGAAGCTCACGATGACGTATGATGTCTGCGATCCTGGCGATGTCCACCTTAACCGCAAATCTTCGCCCTTCCTGCTTCGTACGGTTCACCAGTCTTTTTAGCTACTTCTTCGAAAGCAGATTCTCGGTGAGCGCACACCAGCAACACCGGCGTTAACCGAAAACAGAGTTAATAGCCTGTCGTTGCTGCTCCGGAAATAAATGCCGATACCGGCGTACCATTTCTTCCGTTTGATGGCCCATCCACTCATTGATAATGCGTTGATCCACCCCGGCAGCTGCGCAGTTTGACGCGAAGCTGTGTCGCAACACATGCCAGCCTCGCATGACGGCCCAGGTACTATCTGCTAACACACGCCGAAAATGGTCATAGGCTTCGTCGCGTGTCACCGCCGCCGGCTCCTCGCGGCATGTCTTACTTCGAACAACCCCAGCTTGGCAAAAAAGGTACTGGCCACCCGGATGGATCGCCAACCACACTTTGAGTGCCTCGCTTAAAAACGCACTGAGCGGGACACGTCTGGTCGTTCGCCGGCCGCGTGCCCGCTTTTTTTCGTGGAGCAAAAGCGTTTCGGAAGCAAAATCCACGTGGCCCACTTTGATGGCGAGCAGTTCACTTCGACGCGCACCGGTATGGGCCGCCGTGCACACCATCGGATACAGGAACGGCTGTACGTGGCACGCACGAATGTAAGCAAGCAACTCGGCGATTTCAGCCCTGGTCAGGAACAGCGCATCCCAGAGCTGACGCTCCTCGACTTTGGTGAGTCCGCCGCGGTCGATTTGCCGCCCGATCTCCGCCCGCGTTTGAAAGGGTGGCTTTTCGTCGACTTTCGGAAATGTCAGTCCTCGCCCTGGGAAGACCGCCTTTACTTCCCCCGCCTGTATTCCCCAATTCCAGCAAGCCCGGAAACTCGCAATTTCTTTTTTCAACGTGACTGCACAGAGCGGGCGTCCCCGATACCGTTTGCGTGCCCGCCGGTCGATGTGCCTTTGCAACTCAGCCTGGGTAAGCAGGTCGATTCGGAAGGACGAACCTAACGTTGCCGTGATATGGCGTAAGTGCATGCAAACCGTGGCGAGTGAGTTTTCCTCCATCGCACCATTGGAATGAACCTCGATGTACCGATCACGGAGTGCCTGGAGGGTCAAAACCTTTGGCATCGCCGTATCAGATGGCTTGCCATTCAGTTTGCCGTCCGAAAGCAAAAAGGAGGCAATATCGGCGTCCGCAGGCAAATCCAGACGCCCTCGCTCAACCAGGTCAAGGGTTTCTTTGAAGCGGGCCAAAGCATCTTGCGCTTTAGTGAGGTCGTTGGTTTTGACTGTCTTCTTGAGCTTTCGACCAGCCCAACGAAAGCAGATTTTGAAATGCCCGGACGTGGGATGTTTTTCGAGCCAAGCCATTGGAGTTGCCCTCGGAGAATCCTACGCCGTGGTCCATTGCTAGGACCAGCGACGCGGCTCCAACGCAACCCCAATGATGCCCCCTAAATGCCCCCCGAGACGGGGTCAAAAGAAAAGGGGTTCAACGGCCATTTGCCGTAACCCCTTGTCGCTCAAAATGCCGGAGACAGGACTTGAACCTGCACTCCCATTACAGGAACCAGGCCCTCAACCTGGCGCGTCTGCCAATTCCGCCACTCCGGCTTATCTGCGTATAACCGAGCAATGACATCGAGAGATTGGGCCCACTGCGTTTCGAGGGTGGCCGCGGTCCCGGTGGCATTGCAGGCACGTTTTGGCGGCGTGGCGACGTTTTCGCCAAATTTTCGCCGGCATCACGTGATTACCTTGATTGTACGTCCAGGGGCGAGCGCGTCCAGCGCGTGCGCCGGCCTTTTCTTCAGGTGCTAATCTTCGCTCTTGCCATCATCGCGGTGCTGAAGCATCAAGCCTGTTTTTGAAAAGCGACCTGGTGATACTCCAGCGCCCATTCCTTCATGTAACGGATCTGGGTCGGCTCGATTCGGTAAACGATCAACTGCGGATTATCCAGGCTGCCCAGGTATTGGCGCAGGAGCGGGTTTTCGTCCCAAATCTGCTGGAGCATGGGGCGGTCAGTCACGATGCTGGCTATGCCGGTGATGCGCACCTGGTCGTGGTTGGCGTCGAGGTAGCAGAGTTCTACTTTCGGATTGGCCGCGATTTCTTGCGTCTTGTGATAATCGCGGAGGTTGGCGACATAGACGGTAAAGCCATCGGTTCGCACCGGCGAGACAGGCCGGACGCGTGGTTGATCGCCGTCGAGGGTCGCGAGGTCCGGAAAGCGATCGGCGCGAACCACCGCAAGGGCCAACTCGAGGAGGTGCGCCGGATCGAGGGGTGCGGGCGTTGGCCGGGACATAGCGCTTCCTTTGCTTGATTTCCGCGGAGGAGCCGTCTGGGCGATTCACGACGCACTCTTATGGCGATCTTTTCTTAATACAGCGCCCGAGTCAATAAAAAAATGGTGCGGTGTGTAGAGTTCCGCGAGCCGGCCACCTTATGAGCATGCTGCAAATAAGCGAACGCGAAATCCGCCGGCATGGGCCCGGTAACCCCTTGGCTGTGTGCTGGCGGCAGTGGCGCGTCGAACGGAGTTTGCGCGGACGCGGTATTCATTTTCGAGGAACGTGTGCCACCACGGTCGCGGCGGCGTACTCGGCCATGAGCGCGGTGGAGTTTGACGGCGTTAACGCCAGGCAAGACTGGGCCAACTGGCGAACCATTCCGCGCGCTCAGCGGGCACGTGCCCGACCGGGCATTGTCCATCGTCGACCTGGGTTGCGGCACGGGTAGTTCGACGAGGGTATTGGCCTGGTATGCGCCGCCTGGGTCGACGATCACGGGCTATGAGATGGCCGAGCCACTGCTGGAGCTGGCACGCCGTCGCGACTACCGCGGACGGACCGGTAACGTCGCGGACGTGCGTTTTGTTTGCCAGGGCGTGACCGAAACCTGGCGACATGGGGATGGCAAGGTGATCGCAGCCGGCTCCGTCGATGTCGTCAATGCCAGTGGCGTGGTGGGCCACCATTTGAATCGAGATACGGTCATGCCGCTCGTGAGAGAAGTTTGCCGAGTGCTGTCTCCGGCTGGCATTGCCATGCTGGACGCGGGGCCAAGCCTGCCGGCTGCCGACTTACGACAGATCATGGAAGCTGCCGGCGGCTGCTATCGAGGTCGTTATCGCAGTGGGTGGTGGGATCCTACCGGAGAGCTGGTATTTCAGATGGGCGCACAATGATGTCCCTTGCACCCTGCGTGGCAGGAACGTGAGGATCGCACCCAAAACCACTCAGGTCGCGCATCTTTTTGGTCGCCGCCATATTCTCTAGCTACAGACCTTTCGTTCCTGCCGCACAAGGCGGCAGGGGACGGATACCACCACACTTGCAGCCTTAGCTACAGACCTTTCGTTCCTGCCGCACAAGGCGGCAGGGGACGGATACCACCACGCTTGCAGCCTTAGCTACAGACCTTTCGTTCCTGCCGCTCAAGGCGGCAGGGGACGGATATCGCCACACTTGCAGCCTTAGCTAGTGTCTGTCGTTAAACGGTAAAGTCCCGATGTTTACCTGGTTTTTTTCGCATAATCGTCATCGAAGATTGCAGGCAGAAACGTCTATAGAAGGAGAGAATCTCGGAAAAACGCTGGAAGGGGCGCCGATCTTCACGGAGGAAACCACATGCGTTTGGCTTGTCCTGAGCAACTTTTGGATTGCTTGCCTATCAGCGAAGTGAAGTTGAATCTGGAGTGCCGGGATGAGATCATCCCGATCTTACGGGCCCTACAGCATGTTTATGGGGATGCCGAACTGCGGCGTGATCTGCTGGCTCTGGTGGGCAAGGATGTCAACGGCAGCACTGACCGCAAGCGTGGCCGACGCGGCATGAACTATTGGGAAATCGTGGTATTGGCGGCGGCTCGGCTCGGCTGCAACCTCGATTATGACAAGCTGCAGGACCTCGCGGAGAACCATCGCAGCTTGCGGCGCATCATGGGTATCGGTAATTGGCAGGACGACGAAGTCGATTTTGATTGGCGGCGGATCGAGGACAATCTCATCAAGCTGCGTCCCGAAACGTTGCAGAAGATCAACGCGTTGATCGTGAAGACTGGGCACGTGTTGGAACCCGAAGCGATCGAATCGGTGCGTGGCGATACCTTCGTGGTCGAAACCAACATTCACTATCCAACGGAATCGAGCGTGATCGGCGACGGGCTGCGTAAGATCGTCAACCTGGCGGCGGAGTTGGCCGCGACGAACGCTCTGGATGGTTGGCGTCAGGCCAAGCACTTGCTCAAGAAGGTACGCGGGTTGGTGCGGCAGATTGGTCGAGCTTCACGCGCCAAGGGCCAAGGCGCCGACCGCTTGCAGCCGGGCTACCAGAAGCTGGTGGGTCTGGCCGAAGATCTCTTGGAGCGGGCTCGGCAGTTACTGCGGAGCTTGCGTTTCAAGCCGGACCTGACGACGTTCGCGTTGGCGAACGTGAAGAACGGCACGGCGCCGTTGACGACGCCGGAAGCGGAGTTATTGGGCTTCATCGTCTTGACGGAGAAGGTGTGCGACAACGCGCGTCGTCGCGTGCTTCAGGGCGAGACGCTGGCCAACGAGGAAAAAATTCACAGCATCTTCGAGCCGCACACGGAATTGATCAAGCGGGGCAAGCAACCCAACCCGATTGAGTTTGGCCACAAGGTGCTGGTGATCGAAGACGCGGCGGGCTTCGTGATGGATTATCGCGTGGTCGAGGACGGCGTGTTGGATCAGGACCTGGTCGTGCCGGTGATGAAAAAGCTGCAACAGCGTTTCGACGGCAAGATCAAGAGCGCCTCGTTCGACCGCGGGTTTCACACGCCGCAGAATCAGGAAGACTTGGCCGAGATCGTGACCACCCCGTGCATCGCCGTGAAGGGGCAGGAGCAAGGTCGTCAACAACAAAAGGAGGGGACCGTGGCATTTCGCAAAGCGCGTCAGAATCATCCCGGCGTCGAATCGGTGATCGGCGCCTTGCAGAAAGGCAATGGCCTGAAGCGAGCGCGGGATCGCCGCAAGCGCGGCTATGAACGCTATGTGGCCCTGGGAATCTTGGGACGCAATCTGCAAATTCTGGGCAAGCTGCTGCTCGAAAAGGACAAAGCCAATTGTCAGGCAGCGAAGTCGAAACGCAAGCAGGCCGGCGAATAGCCGACCATGGACGGGAACGGCCAATCTGCGGAGATGGTCTCACCCGAGCCGAAGAAAACGGCACGCGGCCTCGCCAACGCAGGAAAAACGACGTGCCCAACTGACTCACGACCGCGCCACCAAGCCGCAAGCCTGGTGGCAAATTGGAAAATCAGCCTTTTTCCGACGGACACTAGCTAGAGACCTTTCGTTCCTGCCGCACGAGGCGGCAGGGGACGAATACCGCCACGCTGCCACGTTAGCTACGGGCCTTTCGTTCCTGCCGCTCAAGGCGGCAGGGGACGGATACCGCCTTTTTATCCGAACGCGCTAACTGATTTTTTTCCGATTGACGAAAACATGGGATGCCAGATCGTGCAAGGTTTCGGCCGCCTCGCTTATCGTTTCGGTGAGCGTGGGGTGCGCGTGAATGGACATGGCGATGTCTTTGGCGGTTGCGCCCATTTCGACGGCCAGGACGCCTTCCGCGATAAGCTCACCGGCGCCCGCGCCGCAGAGGCCGACGCCCAAAACACGATCGCTCTTGGGATCGGTGATGATCTTGGTAATGCCGTCGGTTCGGCCCAGGGTCGTAGCACGGCCCGACGCGGCCCAGTGGAAGCGGGCGATGCGCACCTCGCGATTTTGCTTGGCGGCCTCGGCTTCGGTCAAGCCGCACCAGGCGATTTCTGGATCGGTGAAGACGACGGCCGGAATGGCACGCGGGTCCCATATTAAAGGTTCGCCGGCAATGACTTGAGCGACCAGCTTGCCCTCGTGGGACGCCTTGTGCGCAAGCATCGGTTCCCCCGCGACGTCTCCAATCGCGAAAATGTTCGGGTTCGTGGTGCGCCGTTGCTCGTTGACCTTCACGAAACCTTTGGCATCTACCTCCACCGCCGCCTTGTCGAGGCCGAGATTGGCGGCATTGGGCTTGCGGCCGACTGCCACGAGGATCTTCTCGAAGGTCTGTTCCTTGTCGGCGAGATCCCCCTCGAAAGTTGCGCGGATGCCCGCCTTGTCCTCGGCAATTTTGGCGACCTTGGTGTTGAGATGGATCTGATGAAAGAGTGTCTTGATGCGCGCCGCCAAAGGCCGCACGAGGTCGGCGTCGACGCCCGGCAACAAGCTGCCGGTGAGCTCGACACAGGTGACCTTGCTGCCCAGGGCGGCGTAAACCGTGCCCATTTCGAGACCGATGTAGCCGCCGCCAATAACCAGCAGGGTGGCGGGAACATTTTCCAGTTTAAGGGCACTGGTGGAATCGAGAACGCGCGGGCTGGCCAAGCTCAAGCTGGGCAGTTGGGTGGGCAGGGAACCCGTGGCCACGATGGCGTTTTTGAACTGAACGGTCGGCCCCCCCTCGACCTGGATGGTCTGGGGGCCGGTGAAGACGCCACGTCCGCTGATAAAAGTGACGTTACGCTTCTTGCAAAGATCGAGCAGGTGGCTGGCGTGCAAATCGACGATTTTATCTTTCTTGGCCCGAAGGGCATTGATATCGATCACGGGGGGAGCGAAGGTTATGCCGAATGCATCCGCTTCCCGCGCGGCGGTGACGAGATGAGCGGCATGGAGCAGGGCCTTGGAGGGGATGCAGCCCACGTTGAGGCAGGTACCCCCGGGCTTGACGGCCGCGTCAATGAGCGCGACATGGAGCCCGCGGTCAGCGGCGAGAAACGCGGCGGCATAACCGCCGGGCCCACCACCCAGGACAGCGACTTCGCAATCGATCTTTTGTTCGGGCATGGAGCTTACCTTGGGTCATGTGCGGTTTCGTTCGGGAAACCCTGACAACGCGAACGATGCATCAGGCGTGTAGCAACATGAGCATGGGGCTTTCGAGCAACTCGGCGAGGCGGCGCGTGAAGCGGGCGGCGTCGGCGCCGTCTATGACACGATGATCGTAAGACAGCGACAGCGGCAAGAGCAGGCGCGGCACCAATTGCCCATCCCGGTAGACCGGCTGGAGCCGCGACCGGGAAAGCCCGAGAATGGCGACTTCGGGATAATTGACGATCGGCGTAAAGCCAGTGCCGCCGATGCCGCCGAGGTTGCTGATCGTGAAAGAGCCGCCGCGCATGTCGTCGGCGCCAATCTTTTTGAGGCGGGCGCGTTCGGCCATTTCCGCCATTTCTTTGCCGATGTCATAAACGCTCTTCGTATTGACGTCGCGCAAAATGGGCACCAGCAAGCCGCGTTCGGTATCGACGGCAACACCGATATGGCAATAGCGTTTGATGACCAGTTGACCCTTGGCCAGGTCGAGACTGGAGTTGAATTGCGGGAATTGGCCCAGCGCGATGGCACAGGCCTTGAGAACAAACGCGGTGACGGTCAGCTTCGGGCCCTTGCCTTCTTGCTGTTTGCGGAAGGCCTCGATCTCGGTGACGTCGGCCTGGTCTTGCTGCGTCACGTGCGGCACGGTGGTCCATGACAGCAGGACCTGGTCGGCGGTCTTGCGGCGAATGGAATCGAAGGGCTTATACTCGACCGGCCCCCATTGCTCAAAGTTGGGAAGGTGCACGGCGGCGGCACGGCCACCACCACCGTTCGCCACGGTCCGGACAAAACCCTTGACGTCCTCCTGGGTGATGCGGCCTTTAGGCCCTGACCCAGGAACCTGTCCCAGGTCGATTCCCCAATCACGAGCCAGCTTGCGCGTGGCGGGGCCGGCCGGAACGATGGCGTCGTCGCTACCCGAAGTCACGGGAGGCGGTTTTGGCGCGACCGGCGGAGGCGAACTTGGCGCTGCGGGCTTGGGCGTGGGTGGAGCGGCTTTCGCTGCCGGCTGTGGCGGCGCGGCTGGCGTGTTTGGCTGCGCAGCGGCCGGCGCGGCCGGCGGTGGCGCTTCCTGAGGTTTGCCGTTGGCACCCTCAATGGTCATCAGGGCCTGGCCCGTCTTGACCTTGTCCCCTTTTTTGATCAGGATCTGGCCGATGCGGCCAGCCAGCGGCGAGGGCACTTCTACGGTGCTTTTCTCCGCCTCCACCTCGACGAGGGCTTGCCCCTCTTTGACGACGTCACCACTTTTGACTTTGACATCCACCACGTCGCCCGCCTCGACGTTTTCTCCGAGGGCAGGCAGCTTAATCTCTTGGGTCATGGGCGATCCTTTCATTCCGCACACGCCGCGAATGGTGTGCACAAGCACATTTTACAGGAAGCCGTCGTCTTCGGCCCTAAGGCAGTCCTGAACCGGCAGGCAAAAATT
Organism: uncultured Planctomycetota bacterium; assembly: GCA_963848825.1. GTDB lineage: Bacteria > Planctomycetota > Planctomycetia > Gemmatales > Gemmataceae > CAVVSQ01. Next base: position 102,493 of record CAWKFA010000001.1, read on the forward strand.
GGTGCCCCCATTACAGCCGAGGTCCTGAAGTCGATCTCGACGTGCGACGATAACGTCAGGATGTCCTAAAAAAACGGGGACGGGACCCTGAATCGAGAGGTCCTGTCCCCGTTTTGTAGACCGTCCACAGAAAAGGTTGCAGCATGAGCGCGAAACCGAGCTTTTTCATCACCACGGCCATCGACTATCCGAACAGTCGGCCACACATCGGCACCGCCTTCGAAAAGATCGGTGCCGATGTTCAGGCGCGTTATCGGCGGATGGAGGGGTATGACGTCCATTTTCTGATGGGCAACGATGAGAATACCATCAAAGTCGCCAAACGGGCCGCGGAGCTTGGCAAACCGCCCCAGGAATACTGCAACGAGATGGCCGGGCAATTTAAGGACGTCTGGCGGGCCCTGGATATTAGCTTTGACGAGTTCGTGCAGACCAGCGAGGCCAGGCACCACCGCTGCGCCTGCCAGTTCATTCAGAAAGTGTTCGATAATGGCTTCATCTACAAGGGCAGCTACGACGCCTGGTACTGCGATGGCTGCGAGTCCTTCAAGACCGATACGGAAGCCAAGGAAAACGACGGGCAATGCGGAATTCACAAAACGCCCCTGACCCGGCGTAACGAACCCTGTTATTTCTTCGCGCTATCCCGGTTCCAGGAGAAACTGCTCAAATTTTACGAAGCGCAGCCCACCTTCATGCAGCCTGAGATTCGCCGCAACGAGATGCTCGCGCTGGTCGAAGGGGGCTTGCAAGACGTGAACATCACCCGGCAAGGCCAGGCCTGGGGCATTCCGGTGCCCTTCGATCCGCAATACACGATCTGGGTGTGGTTCGACGCGTTGCTGACCTATTTCACGGGCATCGGCTACGGCGCGGATGACGCCCGGTTTCAAAAGTGGTGGCCGGCAAATATCCATTTCATCGGCAAGGACATCACGCGCTTTCACTGCACCCTCTGGCCGGCGATGCTGATGGCGGCCGGCCTCGAGCCGCCACGCATGGTTTTCAGTCATGGCTTCGTCTATCTCAAGGGGGAAAAGATCAGCAAGGCGCTCGGCAACGTGGTGGAGCCGATGGACATAATCACCAAGTTTTCCAGTGAGGCATTCCGTTACTATTTCATGCGCGAGTGTCCCTTCCCCGGCGACGGCGATTTTAGCTGGCAACGCTTTACGGACGTTTACAACTCCGACCTGGCCAACAAATTTGGCAATCTTTATAGCCGTATCGTGACGCTGGTCGCCATGTATTACGAGGGGCGCCTGGAGGGCACAGCGGGAACCCGGCCGGCGGAGATTCAAACGAACCTGCCGGCGATCATCGATGAGGTGAAAGCCCACATTGAAGCATGCCAGTATAGCCAGGCGCTGGAGCGGATTTTTCAACTGGTCATCGTGCCAGCCAATCAATTCGCCGACCTGAAGGCGCCCTGGAACCTGGTGAAAACGGATAAAGGTGCCGCCAAGGAAGTACTCTTCACCATGGCCGAGCAATTACGCATTGCGGTGATCTTGCTCAAGCCGTTTCTGCCGCGCTCGATGGAAACGATTTACAGATCGTTCAACTTCCCGCAACCGTGGGAGGAGGTACGGTATGTGGATGCGGGCCAGTATCCAGGCCAAAACGAAGACTTGCGGATCATGGCGACGCTGGAAGGGGGCAAGCCCAAGCCGCTATTCCCGAGAATCAAGTGACAGGATTCCGGGGTGCGTACCTGGGCGGCGCCTTTGCTGTCGCGGGCCTTGGCGAGCGCGAAACGATCACGCAGCGCTCTTGCTATTCTTCCACGATGACCTTGTGGTGGTGGGGTTTGCCTTTCCAGCCGCTAAAGCCTGTATTGAAATAACCACGCCCGCTCAGGAGCCGGTACGTGAACAGGATAATCATGGTACCGATCAGTGCCACGGGAAAGCCGACGACACTGATGGGCGTAACCTTCATCCCGGAAAAGAAGACCAGAATGCCGGCACCAATCACGCTACCGAGGATGCCGATTATCAACGTGGCAAAGGCACCGCCCGGTTCGCGTCGGCCCGGGAAAATCGCCTTGGCCAACAGGCCCACGAGGGTGCCGAACCCAATCCAGATGAGCGCGAAGTGGGTCCATTCCGTGAAAACCTCATTAATTCGATCCATGGCCCGGTCCTTTCCAGGGAAGCTCGAAAATAGTCCATGCTTGCACCACGGGACATTGTCCCGTCTTAAAGCTGCTCATTCAGCATCGGCACCGTGGACGCCGGTTTTAACGGATATACGGGGGGAAGGCGAAATGACGCGGCCTTCCTACCGTCACTAACCATACATTCTTCCCCTTTCACCGATTTTGCCACCGTTCGCGGCCAAATTCCCTTGGATTCGAGCGCGCCATCGATCACAATGGACAGGAGATCGCCGTGCCTGTTCCTCATATCCCGGAATGTCCGCCATGGCCAAAAAAGTAAATCTCGAAGAAGACGACTTCGACAAGGAAATCGAGGCAGTTGAAGAGGCCGAGGACGTCGAGGCAGTCGATGTCGAAGCAGTCGAGGCCGTCGAAGATATCGGCGAGGTTGAGGAAGTCGAGGAAGTTGAAGCCGTGGATGCGGGCGAGGGTGGTTCGATCGATGAGCCGCCGGTGAAAACCCGACCCAAGGGCAAGAACTCGCCCTTAACTTTGGCGCTCTGCGTTCTCAACGTGGTGGCGGCGCTGGCCTTTCTGTATTTTCTCGTCCTCGATTTCCACCAGCGCCAGCAATGGTCTTACGCCGTCTTCATGAACGAACTTTTCGTGCAGGGATTGCCGCTCAAGGAAGAAGATACCGGACTGTCGGGCTCGAGAGCGGTCATGCCCCATCAGCGTCTGGATTCCAAACAAATCAGCGAAGTATTTAGCGCGCGCGGCGGCCGGGGCGGTGGTGAGTTCTGGGCGGTCGATGAGGCCTTTCCTAATCGCATAACACCCTCCAACTTGACGCCGGAAGTCCTCAAGGATTATTTTGCCGGCATCGGCGAACCGGTCGGCACACTCGAGGCGGAAGTCGAGCGGCTCAAAGCCAAAGTGCCGGCGGACATCGTCCGCGTTGCCCAGGAGGCCGTTGAGGCCTACAAGGCCAAGAAGGATGCCGACAAGCGTACCTTCGCCAAAAGCATCCTGCTACCTCTCGCTTACAACCCACACCAGGTCGATAGTCTCGAACAAAAAATCATGGCCGCCAAGGGCGCCGGACTGGACGCCTTGATTGGCGACGGAGTCCAGCGCCGCCTGTTCGTGGACCTATTGGCCCCGTGTGAGATCTTTCGGCCCGGCGATGTGACGACGCCGTTTTTGGCAAAAGTCGCGGACCTGGAGAAATTCAAGCTCGATGATCTCCAGGCACTCTTGCGAAAACGCTTCGAGGTCGCGATTGCCGACAAGTTCGATGGTGCTGTGCATCTCGGCAAGGACTGGGAAGGCCAAAAGCGACTGAGCTGGGAAAAACGCCAAACGATTGGGTTTCTACTGGTAGACATCGCCACCATGCAAAAACCTGACCTGGTCCAACCGGACCGCATGGTGCCCCTTTATCCAGACGCCGGGGCGCCTCAAGGTACGCCCAACCTGCTCAGAGCGCAAACCGTGCTGGGCCTTTACGAATTCACGGCAGCCGTGCGGAACTTGCCACTCGCCTGGCAGTCGCTCGAGAGGCGCGTGTTGCAAGCGATCCATGACGATCGCGAGGGGTTCGAAATCGGCAGCAAGGAAAAGGGCTTCGAGCGTAACCAGGGCTTCATCGACAAATATGCGGCCGAGATCAAACGCATTCAGGACCTTGTCCTCGAAATTAGAAAAGCGGAGGAGCGCCTCAAGGATTTGCAAACCCAGAGCAAGACAGCCAAAGGGATTTATGAATATCGGGACCAATATTTGAAGGAAATGGTGGCCACGCTAAAGACATCGCGCGAAAAAACGAACCAGCAGGTGGCCAAGCTTCGCGAGCTGCAAAAAGAGATCTATCAGGCCCAGGCCGTGCTGCGCGATGCCGCCGAGCGCAACCTTCGCCTGGACCAGGAAATCAAGGCCGAGGAACGCAAACTGCGTGGCCAGACAGGAGCGAGCACACCATGATGATGAACCGTATTGGCAAAGGTTTGGTGCTCGCGCACACCGCCATAAGTTTGCTGGCGCTGTCGTGGGCGGCGGGGCTTTATGTCCAGTTCACCGACTGGGGCTGGAAGGAGCCACGTACCAATTTGGGCTATCGTGTCCCGTCCGAGTACGACAAACGCGCGGCGTCCTTCAAGGAGGCTGTCAAGGCCCGCGACATGGTGATGCCCGTGCTCCAACCGGCCCAGGCCTCCTTGCTCAAAGCGGAAACCAGCCTGGCGAACAATCATCTTTATTACAACGAGGCACTGGCACGCCTGAGCGGAGCCACGGAACCTATCGCCGTCAAAGCCATCAAAAAGGAGGGCGCAACTGCGCTGGACACGCCGATAATCGGCAAACCGGTGCTTGAAGACAAGGCGATTGAGGGGATCACCAAGTCGTATCAGTCCTATCTCGCCGACCTCAAAAACATTGGCGAGAGCATAAAATCTGAGATCGGTGACATCAACAAGTGGACAGAAGCGGCGCAAAAGGTGACGTTCGAACTCAATGGCAAAGATGCTACCGGGAAAAAGGTGCCGAACTTTCTGGGCATTTACGATCTTCTCGATCTGGAGAAAAAGGCCCAGGACCAGGCACTGGCCGAAAAGGACTACCTCGAACCAGTCTGGACACGGTCGCTTCAGGAATCGCAGGGATATCGAGAACGTCGCGAGCAACTGGAGGAGTACCTGGACCGGTTGCGCCAGAGCAAGAAATGACCTGAGGCCTCATGGATGTGACCCAGCGCACTTCGCCTGGCTTTCCCACCTTTCTTTCGTCATAATGCATGCCGTGATTTGGCGTTGACATTGCCTTCGCTACGCGGCATAGTTCCGGCCGCATTTCGGGGGAAAAATAGCGCAGAACAGCGCGCTCCGCACGGGGTGGCCCGAGCATTCGGGAAGGGCGCACTGGGAGAAGGATGGAATATGAACACCATCGGCAAGATTCTGGTAGTCCTCAACCTGGTATTCGCCCTGGTTGTCGGCGGCTTCCTGGTCATCGACTTCGCGACGCGCAGCAATTGGAAGCTCGCTTTCGATAACCTGAAACGGGAAATGGAAGTCGCGCAAAAGAACACCAATATTTCCGGCGGTACGCTGCAAGACTTGAACACCCAGGTGAAGCGTGCCGAGGCCGAGCGCGATAAGCTCAAAAAGGAACTCGTGGATCAGGAGAATGTCGCCAGCGCCAAATTGGCCGGGCAAACACTGCTCACGAACGAGGCCAACGAACGTGCCAAGGACGCCGATCTGACCGCTCAGAAGGCCATCCAGGAAAAAGATAAACTCAAGGAAGAACTCAAGGGGCTGTCCGCCACGGTGCAGGAACGCGACAACCGTATCCTGGCGCTGCAGGAATCAAACAAGACCTATCGTACCGAAGGCATCGCGCACGAAAATAAGGCCAAGGCCACGCAGGACCGCAATGTCAACCTTCTCGAGCAGATACAGGAATTGAGCCGTAAGCTGGCTCTTCAGGACGCCGGCGTGAGAAATGACAATATCCTGACGCGTGACCCCAATGCCCCAAACCCGCCCTCGAACTACATCAAGGGCAAAGTTGACAAGGTAGATCCGCGCGATCCAACTTTGGTGCAAATCTCGCTGGGGAGCGATCAGGGGCTAAAACAAAATCAGACGCTCGAAGTCTATCGCCTCGGGCCCGACCCGCAATATCTCGGCCGCATACGCATCGAAGATGTCAGGGAGCACGTTGCCGTCGGCAAACTTGTCCGCAATAGCGTCGTTGGCAACCGCCCCTTCAAGACTGGCGATATAGTCGCCAGCTCCATCAATCCGCAAGGGCGCTGATATCGGAGTTTCGCCATGGCTCAAGAGGACGAAGCCGCCACTGCCCCGCCGGTCAACGACGCCTACACGGGCATGCTGGCCATTTCGCTAACCGCACTGATCGCCGGCTGTGTGTTTCTCTACCTCGATTACAGCCAGTACCCCGACAGCAAGCAGCCGGCGGTGCCCAAAGCGCCCGGCATCTCCGTGCTCGCTCCCAAGGGCGACGCGCAACCCGACAAAAAATAATCTCATCCTCTATACTAATTAGGTGAATCACGCCGGGTAGCCGCGCGCCAGGGCTGCCTGGCAAGCGTCTGCTTTTAACCTGGGTCCCATTATGTCTGCCCGTGTCGTCTTGGCCATGAGCGGGGGCGTCGACAGCTCCGTCGCGGCTTACATGCTGCAACAACAAGGCTATGAGGTCATCGGTCTCTTCATGCGCACTGGGGCCCATGGTCCCGAGGATGATTCTCCCTCTCATAAAAAGGGTTGCTGTTCGGCCCTGGATGCGGGCGATGCGCGCCGGGTGGCAGACCGCCTCGATATCCCGTTTTACGCTCTCGATTTTGAGCAAGAATTTACCCGGATCATGGACTACTTTGTCGACGAATACGCCATCGGCCGCACGCCCAATCCCTGCGTCGTCTGCAACACCTGGCTCAAGTTCGGTAAACTCTGGTCCTACGGCAAACAGCTCGAAGCCGACTTTGTCGCTACTGGGCACTATGCCCAAATCGTGCGCGGCGATGGGCCGCCTGAGCTCCATCGCGGCTTGGACCCGGGCAAGGACCAATCGTACGTGCTGTTCGATCTACGGCGCAGCCTGTTGCCGCACCTGCTATTTCCGATCGGAGGCATGCGCAAGGACGAAGTCCGGGCCATCGCACGCTCGGCCAATCTCGGCGTCGCGGACAAGCCGGATAGCGTCGAGATTTGCTTCGTGCCCGACAACGACCACGCCGGCTTCATCAAGAAGCGCCGTCCGGAACTGGCCACCGCGGGCAACATCGTTGACACCAGCGGCAATGTCCTTGCCTCCCATGAGGGCATCGAAAAGTTCACGATCGGCCAGCGCAAAGGCCTGGGTTTCGGCTCCTCCGGCCGCCGCTATGTGCTGGACATTGTTCCCGAGACGAAAGATGTGGTTATCGGCGACAAAGAAGAACTGCTCGCGTCAGGTTCTGCGCAGCGCGGGTAAACTGGCATATCGACCCGCCCAGCCAGACGCTCTCCTGCCAGGCCAAAATACGCTACCGGCATACGGCTGCCCCGGCACAAGTGCTGGCAGCGCCGGACGGTGGTGCCATTGTTCAGTTCGACGAGCCGCAAAGTGCCATAACTCCGGGACAAGCGGTGGTATTCTATCAGGGCGAACGCGTCCTCGGCGGCGGCTGGATTGAAGAAGCTATCGGCCTCTGATCGGTGTTATTCGCGCTAGCGCTGGTTCAATCTTTTTTACCAGGGAAGGGCAGCTGAAAGGCAAATCCCCATTGTCTTCGATTAGTGCCTCACGCTCGGGGCCGCAATGAATGGTCAGGCCCCACGTGGACGCGGTGTATCGTCTGTGGGCATATTCGCCTGCGCCCCCTCGCCCTTGATGGTACGCGGTGACCAATTGTTGGGAAAGGCGCTTAGGTATGTCCCGCCTTTTGGGCTACTCTCAAGGAGCCCGACCAAACGGCGCGGAAGACGGCTCCGCGCCGATGTACGCACCTGACAATGCTCCCGCCATCGCGGCCAACGTATCGGTGTCGCCGCCCAAGAAGATGACATTGCTCACCGTGGCTTCGTAAGATTCTGGCGAGAGGGCGAAGCTTGCAATGGCCGTAGGAACGGAGTGCAGAGCCTCAATTCGGTTTCCCAGCGCGGTTAGGTCTTCGGGTGCATGGACTCGTGCCGCGCCTTCAATCTTCTCCAGATACTCCGCCGACGTGCATGCTCCGATTAACGCCGCGAAGAAGCCGTCGCGGTCGAACTTGTTCATGCTGGAACATAGAGCGACTGCCAGCGCCAGCAACTGGGCTGCCTCGATTCCCAGCGGATGCAAATGGGTGGGAAGGGCAGATAACCGGGCCTGTTCCCACATCTGCTTGTGGTTGTCGCGGAAGACCAATCCGACCGGAGCGACACGCATGGCCGCCCCGTTGCCAAAGGACCCGCCAGGGAAATAGTGCTCGGCGACCTGCCGGTAGTCGCGGCCCTCCTCCATTGCTTCCAGGACTGCTCGCGCGCCGCGACCATAGCCACGCGAGGGGAGATAGTTGACGACGAACTTTTGACAAAGGACCTCTTCAAGGATTTCGCCTCGCTCAATAAGAGCTTCGCTGACGCCTATCGCCATTTGAGTGTCATCGGTGTACCAGATTTCCTCCTGCGGAAAGCCGATTAGGCTATCGGCAGTGGGAAAGCGAGAACGAATCGCATCTGCCGTTTGTGCTTCAAACTTGCCGCCAAGGGCATCTCCCACCGCGAGACCACAAAGGCAGCCCTCGAAGCGATCCTCCAGGGTGGGTGTAGAAATAGTCATGAGCGACTTTCTAATCCAATAGAGCCGCGCAGCCGCCAGTTCGGTTGCGCCAGGAGCCGAATGCCGAATGCAGTATTATCTCATTGTTTCAGCGGGACGGCAGTGGGGAAGGTCTTTGAGCTTCGAAGACTTGCGCAGTGCGTCATGGGGCAAGTCCACGCTGGTGCCCTGCCCCATAGGAGTTGACTCAGGAACTCCAAGGCCGAACGCCCTTGTTGCCAGCAGGTACGCCAAACCGACATCAGCATGGCTTCGGCGCGGCGCCGATAAGGTGCGATTGCCACCTCAGACCCTGCGCAGGATCACGCCAAAGCGGATCGCTGTCGGCCCGCCAGACGGTTGCCTCCAATCCAGGAACTCCCCATTCATATAACACGCAATTCCCGTCCGACCTCGGCAAACGCGGCTATGGCACGCTCGAGTTGCGCGTCGGTATGTTCTGCCGATACCTGAATGCGAATGCGGGCCTGTCCTTGCGGAACGACCGGATAGCTGAAGCCGATGACGTAAATTCCCTTTTCGAGCAAGCGGTCCGCCATCTGGCCAGCGAGGGCGGCGTCCCCAAGCATCACCGGCAAGATTGGATGTTGCCCGGGTTTCACGGTCAAACCGGCTTTTTCCAAACCGATGCGTAACTTTTTCGCGTTGGCATGCAGTCTTTCACGCAAGGCGTTGCCATCGGCTACGAATTCCAGTGCCTTGGTGGCCGCGAGAACAATTGGCGGGGGCAAGGCATTGGAAAATAGATAAGGCCGCGACCGCTGGCGCAAGAATTCCACGACTTCGCTACTGGCGCAGGTAAAGCCGCCGAGCGGCGCCCCCAACGTTTTGCCTAAGGTGCTCGTGATGATGTCGATGCGGTCCAATACGCCGAGGTGCTCGGCCGTGCCGCGGCCGCCTTGTCCCAAAATGCCGGTGGCATGGCTGTCATCAACCATGACGATGGCATCGTAGCGATCGGCCAGCTCGCAAATAGCGGGCAGCGGCGCCAGCGAGCCGTCCATGGAAAAAACGCCATCCGTCGCGATCAAGCGCAAGCCTCCGGCCGCCTTGAGTCCGTTCTCCAGGTCGGCCATGTCGCCATTCTTGTAACGATAGCGTTTCGACTTGCAAAGCCTGATGCCGTCGATAATGCTCGCATGATTGAGCTCGTCGCTTAAAATCGTGTCCTCTTCGCCCAGGATCGTTTCGAACAGGCCGCCATTGGCATCCCAACAGGAACTGTAAAGGATGGCGGCCTCTTTGCCGAAAAAGCGCGCCAGGGCCAATTCCAGGTTCTTATGCGCGTCCTGCGTGCCACAAATAAAGCGAACCGAAGCCATGCCGTAACCGTAACGGTCAAGCCCTTCCTTGGCGGCCGCAATGATCGCGGGGTGGTTCGCCAAACCAAGATAATTGTTGGCGCAAAAATTGATGACTTCGCGACCGCCCACCTGAATGGCAGGGCCTTGCGGGCCCAGCAGCAACCTTTCACTTTTCAAAAGCCCTTTGGCACGGATTTCGGCAAGTTTAGTTTGCAAACCTCGACGAAGATGACGATCGCTCATTGAACGCAACCTCGAAAGCCGAACGCACGGCAAACCAAATAAATACCCCCGGCGTGATTCGAACACGCGACCAGCCGCTTAGAAGGCGGCTGCTCTATCCAGCTGAGCTACGGGGGCATAAGGTAATGGTATCCCTCATTTTTGTAACCGCTTTCCGCGTGGCGGACAAGCGACGTTGCGATTTCCTGTGTTTTCAGACCGTCAGGATTTGCCATGTCTCCCTCGATGCCGACGTTTCTCGCCAACCTTGTCACTGCGGCTTTATTGGTTGCCTTGGGCCAGCCTTTTGCCGGCGCAAGCTACCAAGAAAAAGGGAAAAACTGGGCCGCCGGTTATGAAGACGCTGCCGGGCTTCGAGGCGACGGTTTTTGCCGAGCCACCCGAAGTGAATTATCCGACCTGCCTGTCGGCCGCTGCCACGGGCGAGCTTTATGTTGGCGTGGACCAGAATGGTTCACTGGATGCCAAGCCGGGCCGCGGTAAAATCTTACGGTTGATCGATTCGCGAAACACTGGCAAGGCGGACAAAATCAATGTCTTCGCCACCGTCGACAGTCCACGCGGCCTGATTGCCGATCGCAAAACTGTCTATGTTCTTCATCCGCCTTTCCTCAGTGCCTTTCACGACGATGATGGAGACGGCGTCGCCGACCGCTCCGAGGTGCTCGTGGAAGGGATAGGCCGTGACCTGAAATTTCGCGGGGCCGATCATACGACCAACGGCATCCGCATGGGCATCGACGGTTGGATTTACGTGGCGGTCGGCGATTATGGAATAATCAAAGCGACGGGCAAGGATGGGCGTGAGTTACGCCTGCATGGGGGCGGCGTGGTCCGGGTTCGCCCGGATGGTACCGAGCTGGAAATCGTATCGCGCGGTCAGCGCAACATCTATGACGTCGCCATCGATCCCTTCATGAATCTTTTCACGCGCGACAATACCAACGACGGCGACGGCTGGGACGTACGGCTTGGCCAGGTGGTGCCGTTCGGCAACTACGGCTATCCGACTCTTTACAAGAATTTTAGCGACGAACTGATTCAGCCGCTCCTCGACACGGGCGGGGGTTCACCGACGGGCGCCTTGTTTTTAAGTGAGCCGGGGTTCCCCGACGGTCTTGGCAATTCGTTGCTCACTTGCGAGTGGGGCCGTAGCGCATTCATCGGCACCCGTTGACGCCGAATGGGTCCACCTTCAAGACGGAGCAGGCCCCGTTCCTCACGATCGATCGACCGACGGACATTGACGTGGATGGCCAGGGCCGGCTGTATGTATCGAGCTGGCGCAATGGTAGTTTCACGTTTGCGGGTGAGAACATTGGCTTCGTGGCCAGGGTCGTCCCGAGTAACTTTAAGCTGGAGCCGTTTCCCGATTTGGCAAAGGCAAACAGCGCCGACTTGCTGAAATACCTGGCGTCATCAAGTCAGGTGCGCCGCCTGGCCACGCAACGTGAGATCCTGGACCGCGGGGCCAAAAGGGATCTGGTAGACGGCCTGGAAAAGCTGATGAGCAGTCAAGAGCCCCTGCCGGCACGCGTCGCGGCCATTTATACCTACGCGCAATTGGTGGGTGCCAAAGCACAGGCTAATCTGCTTAAACTGGCCGACGATGCCGAGGTACGGGAGTTCGCGCTCAAGGCACTCGCGGACCGTAAAGCCCTGGCGACGGCACTGCCCATTGACCTGTTCAAGAAAAGTTTGCTTGACCCCAACCCGCGCGTGCGGCTGCAAGCCGTGATTGGCCTCGGCCGCCGCGGAGGTCTCGACGCGGCGGCAGCTATAGTGCCCCTGGTCGCCGATGCCGACCCGCTGATAGCGCATATCGCCATCCAGGTGCTGGCTTCGCTAGACGCCGTGGACGTTTGTGTGGCAGCTCTCAATCAGGATAATACGAAAGTCGTGACCGGCGCGCTGCGGGTGTTGCAAGCGCTCCACGAACCGAAAGTCGTCGATAGTCTTCTAAGCCGGTACGATCAAGCGATCAGCACGCAACGTCCGGCCATCTTTCAAAGTCTATGCAGGCTCTATTTCAAGGAAGCGGATTGGAACGGCAAATGGTGGGGAACCAGGCCTGATCATCGTGGGCCATACTTCAGCCCGGTCACCTGGTCGGAATCCGCGCGGATTGGCGACTACCTGAAAAGGGCCCTGGCGAACGCTGAGGATGAGAACCTTTTGGTCATGCTGATCGATTTAAATCGCAATCGGCTTGATTTTCCAGAAGCGACGAAGGCACTGCTCAAGCTTGGCGCCAATCCCGATAAACGCCGCCTGGTCGTCGATGCGCTGGCGGCCCGCAAGGAAATACCAGCCGACGCGATTCCGTTCCTCGCGGAGATTGCGAGCAAGCCCGACCAGGACAGCAAGCTGCGTGGCCAGGCGCTCAAGGCCCTGTATCGTGGTGGAGCAGGTAACGAAAAAGCGCTCGAAGCGGCGCTACGAGGGTTCGCACTGGTCCCCGACGAGAGCAAGTTGGGGGACGTGAGTAGTCTGGCCAACACCTTCCTTCACGACAATGGCCATGCCAAACGTCTCGATGTCTTCGTCAAGGCAGCTCAATCCGCGCAAGCAGGCGAACGAGAGGTGGCCCTGCAAGTGCTGATGAACCTGGCAACCAGCAAGATCGGCACGGACAAGGTGAAGGCCGCTGCCGTCAAGGCAGTTGATCTGTGCATGCAAAATACGGAAACGGCACTCAGCTTGTTGAAGGCCATCCGGCAAACGCGGGCGGAGGAATACGCCGTTCAGGTCATGAGCTTGACGAAAAGCACCCAGCCCGAAGTGCAAAAAGAGGCTTTGGCGGTGGTCAAACTTTTAAGTCTGGACCGCCCCCGGCAAGACCGCAAGGATGCCATCAAGTATTTGCAATACGACGACGTGCTGGCCAGCGCTCAAAAGGAAAAAGGGGATGCGGCGATTGGCGCTCGCCTCTTCGTCAAACAGGGCTGCATTGGCTGCCATACGGTGGCCAAGGCGGACCCGCCCAAAGGCCCCTACCTGGGGGACGTCGCCAACCGTTACAAGCGCCCCGAGCTAATCGAATCGATCCTGAAACCAAGTGCCAAGATCGCTCAAGGCTTTGAGAGCAACATTTTCGTGATGGCCAACGGCAAGACTTTAACTGGCTTCGTAGTCCGCGAGGGAGGAGACGAGGTCGACATTCGCGACGGCGCCGGTTTGGCCTTCACGCTCAAAAAAGCCGACATCGATGAAAGGCTTCAAAGCAAGGTTTCCATCATGCCGGAACAACTGGTCGACACGCTTACCGTTCCTGAACTGGCTTCAATTTTGGCTTATCTGGAGGAGCTGAATCGGAAATAGAGATAATCGCTCGCCTCATGTTACCGGTGCCGATTCCACGCCAGGGCCAGCGGTGTCGCCGCCAGGTGCGCCATTGGCAAGGCGAGCAGCACGGCGAAGCCAAGATAGACGCGTGGTAACAGGCTGGCGGGTATCACCCAGACAAAAATGCCGAAGAGCACGAAGCCCAGGAGCAGTAACCCGCCAAACCAGCGCCACAAGGTTTGGCGCGTGACCAGTTTCTCGTGCAACAGACGTCGTATTAGCCAACCCGCGGCAGCGAGTCGGCCAAGCGCCCAGAGAGCCAATAGCCAGGGCAATAATGTCAAGGCGACACCATGAGTCTCCGGGTTGCGATAAATGTATGCGACAAGCCCGACAATCGCGAAAAGTACCGTTAGACTGACGACAACATTGCCCTGGATTATCCATTTGCGGCCTGTCAAACCCAGCAAAATACTGTCCACCAGTCGTTTCCAGGTCCACAAGGCCAGGTAAACCCAAGCTGCCATGATGGCCGCCACGGTCTTCAGCGGGGACATCTCGCCCAGCACGCGCTCCCACGCCAGCCTCATGTCGGCCAGGGTCTGTGTAAATACCAGGACAAAGACGACTACCGAAATAAGCATGGTCCAGCTAACCAGGGTGCTGATCAACGCTGCCCGAAGTTTGGCGGCCACCAGCGCGGCGGTGCTTAATGGCAATGTGGCTGTTGACGGCGTGACCCCGTAATAATCTTTGACCCACGGATGATTGCCACTCACCGTGGTGCCGGCTAAACCCGCCATGAAGACGGGCAAAAAAAACACGCTCAAAATGGTGCGTGATGCCGGAATCGCGTCGTTGGTGCCAAACATGAGCGGCAGCAGCATAAAGGGAAGGAGCAGGGCCGTCAGAAAAGGCAGCGCCAAGCCGGTCCGCCGCCACTCGAACCACATTTGCGCATGTGCGCTACCGCGAAACGGCGCTCGCAGTCGGGGCTGCCGGCGAGCAAGAGATCGAACCGGAATGAGCAGCATACTCCAGTTCGGCAAGGCCCCATGACGGGCATAACGTACGCCAACATAACACAAGGTCCACGCACTCGCGGCCAGGCAAAGAAACATGGAGACAAGAAATTGCTCGGAGGCGCGGGCCAGGACAAATATCTCCGTAAGGGCGACCAGGCCCGGAATCAGAATGGCAATGAGCAACATGCGAAGAACCGGCAGACCCACCGGCACCCACAACAGGGCCTGAAACCAGGCAAGGGTCGCCACCGCGAGCGCGGTTGGCCACCACAACGGCAATTGCACGCCCCACAGCTCTCCCCAGGGCCGCAATATGAAAGCCGTGCATATAAACCAAAATAATGCCGCCACCGCCGCGCCATAAAGCATCGGCCAGCCGACCAGGAACCCGGTTTTGATAGGCAACCGAAACATGGCAACGGGAAAACAGGATTCACGGCCGTTGACGTCGGCGTCCACGCCGAAGGTAAAGATAGCCAACCCATACCCCGATAGCAGCACGAGGATCATGGTGATGGGAATCAAGAAAATATTGACGGTTTCGCGATCGGTGCCCGTGGCCGTCAAGAGCGACGTTAGAAGAATGGCGAAGCTCAGGATGGACAGGGTGGCGACAAGGCCCCAACGGTGGCGGCGCCAGAGGGGCCAGCCAATAGCCAACGAAGCGTAGAGCATGGCTTCAATTCTCCTCTGTGGGGGGAATGCGTGTCCCGACCCGTGCCACGAAAATCTCATCGAGGGATGGGACCCGTTTGGTGAGCACCTCGGCGCCCCAGCGAACTGCCGCCGCTTGCAATTCCTCGGTCCGGCCATGATAAACGGCGGTCCATTCGCGTCCCATTCCCTCCCAGGTCAATATGCCGGCAAGCTCCGGCGGCCTGCGCGCAGGCTTCATGGAAGCGCACCGTCAGAGACCGGTGGGACTGCTTGATCGCATCAAGGGGGGCGCTGAAGACAATCTTGCCCTGGTTGATCATGGTCACGTGATCGGAAACGCGCTCCACCTCGTTGAGCAGGTGGGACGAGAACAAAACGGTGCGGCCTTCGTCGGCAATGGCGCGGATGATGGCCTCCAGAATGTCGCGCCGCACGATGGGATCGAGGCCGGACGACGGTTCGTCGAGCACCAGGAGTTCGGGCTTATGCGCCAGGGCCACGAGTAGCCCGGCGCAGGCGCGTTGGCCGCGCGACAGGTGTTTGATTTTGGCCGCCGGGTTCAGCTCGAAGCGATTACGCAAGTCCTCAGCGTAAGCTGCATCCCAGCGAGGATAGAAAGCCTGATAGTAACGAAGCAATTCCCAAACGCGCATCCAGCCCGGTAGATCATGTTCTTCAGACACATAGCCGATGTGCGCCAGGACGCCGGCTGGATCGGCAACCGGGTCGCGTCCGAAAACGCGCACGGTTCCCGCTTCTGCTTTTAGGAGACCAAGGACATGTTTGATAAGCGTGGTCTTGCCGGCACCGTTGGCGCCGACAAGCCCGAGCACGATCCCACGCGGCACTTCCAGGTCTACATCAGCAAGTGCCAACTTCGTGCCAAAACGACGCGTCAAACCACGTATGGCCACCACGGGGCCTGGCGCCGAGATATCGGTTGCGTACATAGCGATTCGTCCTCTGGCGATTTCAACAATCAGGTAATACCGCCGCTCTTTATTCCGCCGAACCTTCCTGCATAATTCGGTCGCGCTGCTTTAATAATTCGATGAGTTCAGGAGTGCCGATGTTCATTTGCCGTGCTTCGGCGAGCAAGGAATCGATCCGTTCGGTCAATATCTTGACCCGTTCTCGCTTGGCGAGCGGTGAGCCGCCTTCGGACACATAAGTACCCGCGGTGCGCCGCTTGTTCACGATGCCGGCCACTTCAAGTTCCCGGTAGGCGCGCGCCACCGTATTGGGGTTGATGAGCAATTGCTCCGCCAGCACGCGAATGGGCGGCAATTCCTCCCCCGCGACCAATCTGCCCGCGGCCACCAGGTACTTCACCTGCTGCACGATTTGGAGATAAATCGGCACGCCGTCGTTCGCGGAAATATGAAGTTGCATAGTCGCTGGAATCCTGACGCGTTACTGTTGTATTATTACATTAATACAATACTTGGAAAATGTCAAGCACTGTTTTGAAAAAAATCAGCGTGGCACTCGCGGTCGGAAAGGTTAGTATTCGCGAATGAGTTTGGTTAAAATGAGATAAAGTCCGCCTTTCAAAAGGTAGCGTCAATGTCGCGAAATTTTCTTTTCGGTCTCATGGTATTCTCCGCCTTGGCTAGCAGCGCCAAAGCGGATTCGCCCGTCCCCAAGAGAGAAGATACGCCTGCAAAAATCCAATTTGGCCGTGACATTCTTCCTATTCTGTCCGCCAACTGTTTGGTTTGCCACGGGCAGGATGAAAAGGCGCGCAAAGCCGGCTTACGCCTCGATGTCGCGGAGGGGGCCACGCGCACGCTCAAGAGTGGTTCCCGCGCCGTGGTCCCTGGCGATTTGAAACAAAGCGAGCTCATCGCACGCATTTTCTCAACGGATGACACCGAGCGCATGCCGCCCCCCAAGAGCCAGCATGACCTTACACCAAGCCAAAAAGAGTTGCTCAAACGCTGGATCGCGGCAGGCGCGGAGTATCAGCGCCACTGGGCCTTCGTCGCGCCGGTTCGTCCGGCGCTGCCGGCCACGCGGCATAAGGCCTGGGCGCGAAATGGTATTGACGATTTTGTCCTCGCGCGGCTGGAGCAGGAGGGACTTGAGCCTTCTCCGGAGGCGGATCGGTATACCCTGGCCCGGCGTGTCGCCATCGATCTCACGGGCCTGCCGCCGACTCCCGCCATGGTGGATCGTTTTGTCTCCGATCTGGCCGCGAACGCTTATGAAAAATATGTCGACGCACTGCTCGACATGCCGGCCTATGGGGAGCGCTGGGCCCAGGTATGGCTCGACCTGGCGCGCTATGCCGACTCCAATGGCTACGCGGAAGACCAGCCACGCACGATATGGAAGTTTCGAGATTGGGTGATCGCCGCTCTCAATGACAACATGCCCTTTGATCGATTTACGATCGAACAACTTGCCGGCGACATGCTGCCGAATGCCACCCAAGAACAGCTTCTCGCGACCGCCTTCCACCGCAATACCTTGACCAACACCGAAGGTGGCACGAACGACGAGGAATTTCGCAACATCGCGGTGGTAGACCGGGTCAACACTACTTTTCAAGTGTGGATGGGCGTGACCATGGCCTGCGCAGTGCCATAGCCATAAATACGATCCGATTTCCCAGGAGGAATACTTCCGGATTTTTGCGATTTTCAACCAGAGCGAGGACTCCGACAAACCCGATAATCGCCCTAATCTGTTGTACCAGCGGCCCGAACTGGCCCAAAAGAAAGCAGCCCTGGACGGGGAGTTGGCCAGCCTGCAAAGACAACTGTGCGCTGAATTTCGCTCTGGGCGAACTGCCGGCGGTTGGCGAGCTTTTGCCCACGCTGAAGCGGGTGCGCGCCGATCTCGCGCAAGTGCAACCTGTGCCAACGCCGATCATGCGCGAATTGCCGGAAGGTAAAAGACGCGTTAGCAAGATTCATCTTCGGGGCGACTGGCTTAATCAGGGCAAAGAGGTGGCGCCGGGCGTTCCCGCCGTGTTTCCGCCGCTTGGCAAGGGCACCTCAGCGGACCGCCTCGGACTGGCGCAATGGTTGGTCGATGAGCAAAATCCGTTAACCAGCCGGGTAGCGGTCAACCGGTACTGGGAGCAGATCTTTGGCGTGGGTCTTGTGCAAACGCCCGAGGACTTCGGGCTTCGCAGCACATTGCCCCTCCATCCCGAGCTGCTCGATTGGCTCGCGGTGGAATTCATGTCTCCCTTACCTTCGGCGGCTGACAACAAGCCAATGCCCTGGGACGTAAAAAGGTTGCTCAAATTGCTGGTAACCTCGGCTACCTACCGCCAATCCTCCAGGGTTAGTCCCGCGTTGATAGAGCGTGATCCGGACAATCGCCTGTTCGCCCGCGGACCGCGTTTTCGTTCATCGGCCGAGGCAATCCGCGATCAGGCACTTTTTGTGAGCGGTCTGTTAAGCACGAAAATGTATGGTCCGTCCGTACGGCCGCCCCAACCCAAGCTTGGACTCAGCGCCGCCTTCGGTCCGGGTACGGACTGGACCGACAGCACGGGTGCGGACAAATACCGCCGGGGGCTGTACACGTATTGGCGACGCACGACGCCTTATGCGTCGATGGTTACCTTCGACGCGCCGAGCCGCACGGTTTGCGCGGTCAACCGCCCGCGAACCAACACCCCCTTGCAGGCACTCGTGACGCTCAATGACCCAGTCTACGTGGAAGCGGCCCAGGCTCTTGCCAGGCGCCTCGTCAAAGAGGGAGGCCCCACGGAGGAAAGTAAAGTCCGTTACGGGTTTCGCCTTTGCCTGTCGCGGCCGCCAGGTGATGCCGAGGCGAGGCGACTCGTCGATCTCTATCGAGAAGCGCACGGAAATTATGCCGTCAAGCGCCCGGAGGCGCTGAAATTGGCTAGCCAACCTCTTGGCGCACTTCCTCATGACATGGACCCCGTTGAACTCGCTGCCTGGACGGTGGTCAGTAATGTCCTTTTGAATTTGGATGAAATGTTCGTCAAAAAATGACGATGGAGAGTTTTCGCGATGGGCAAAGTATTGGTAACGGTAAAAATTGAAAACATGGACGATCTATTCGCCGTCAAAAGGGGCCTGCTAGCTTCCGACAAAGTCCGGCGCGTGGAAATCGATGATGCTCTGGTTGACACGGGGGCCACCAGCCTTTCCATCCCAAAAGCCCTCATTGAACAGCTCGGTTTGGACTTCCTGCGTGAGCGCTCGGCGAGGACCAGCGCCGGAACTATTGTTGTTCGCATATTCAATACGGTGCGCTTGGCGATCCAGGGGCGTGATTGCCCCTGCGACGTCACGGAAGTGGCCGATGACTGCCCGGTCCTCATCGGCCAGGTCCCTTTGGAATTGCTTGATTTGGTGGTCGACCCCGTCAACCGGCGCTTGATCGGCAACCCAGCCCACGGTGGCGAACATGTGGTCGAACTTTATTGACCCGATTGACGCCACGAGAAATTGCGACATCAAAAGACTCAGCAAAACAAGCGGCAAACAAGCCAGGCGACTAAATTATGAAATTCAACCATCCTCATGCCCTCGACATCACGCGTCGCCATTTCCTGGGTGATTGTCAGGTTGGCCTGGGTAGCCTGGCACTGACGCTGCTCGTTGGCAAGAACCAGACCGTCGCGTCCGACAACATCGCCAACCCGATGACGCCGCGGCCGCCGCATTATTCGCCGAAAGTAAAAAATGTCATCTATTTGCACATGGCCGGTTCGCCGCCGCACCTGGACATGTTCGACTACAAACCGGAATTATCAAGGCGTAACGGGCAGGACTGCCCGCAAGAGTTTTTGCGCGGCCGGCGGTTTGCTTTCACGAGCGGCACGCCCAAGTTACTGGGCACGCCGCAGCGTTTCGCCCAGCATGGGCGAAGCGGGGCCTGGGTTTCGGAGGTTTTGCCCGCCTTGTCCACCATTGCGGATGAGTTGACCTTTATCAAGTCTATGACCACCGACCAGTTTAACCATGCGCCGGCGGAGCTGCTACTTTTTACGGGTTCCGGGCAGTTCGGCAGGCCGTCGCTGGGCTCCTGGGTAACGTATGGCCTGGGCTCGGAAAACCAAAACTTGCCCGGCTTCATCGTGCTGGTTTCAAGTGGAACCTTTCCAAGCGCCGGCAACAGCGATTGGTCGAATGGCTTTCTGCCGTCGGTCTACCAGGGTGTGCAGTGCCGTTCCCAGGGCGACCCGGTACTTTACGTATCCAACCCCCAGGGCATGGATCGCGCCATGCGGCGCCTGAGCCTTGACGCCCTTCGGGACCTTAACGAAATACAGGCTGGTGCCATGGGCAGCCCCGAAACAAGCACGCGCATCGCCCAATACGAACTGGCGTTTCGCATGCAAACAGCGGTGCCGGAGGTGATGGATATTTCGCGCGAAACGCGCCAGGTCCTGGACATGTACGGCGCCCAACCGGGCGCCGCCAGTTTCGCCAACAACTGCCTGCTCGCGCGGCGGCTGGTCGAACAAGGTGTACGCTTTGTCCAGCTGCATGACTGGGGATGGGATTTTCACGGCACCAATGCCGGCGAGGCCATAACCGGTGGCTTACGCGCCAAATGCAGGCCAATGGACCGGGCGGTGACGGCGCTGCTGCGTGATTTGAAAAACCGTGGCCTGCTCGAGGAAACCCTGGTTGTCTGGGGCGGCGAGTTCGGTCGCTCCCCCTTTCGGGAGGGACGTACCGCCGCGAGCGCCAACCTGGGACGTGATCATCACCCGTTCGCCTTCACGCTTTTTCTCGCTGGCGGCGGCCTCAAGCCGGGCATCACCCATGGTTCTTCGGACGAACTCGGCTTCGACGTCGGCGACAATCCCGTGCATGTTCACGATCTGCAGGCAACCATCCTGCACCTACTTGGCTTTGATCACACGCGGCTTACCTACCGGTTTCAAGGGCGCGATTTCCGCTTGACGGACGTGCACGGCAGAATTGTCGACGCCATCCTGGCTTGAGGAACATGAAAAAAAGACAGGACCCGTCAAGGTCCTGTCTTTTGAACGATTGGCTAACCAGGCGTCAGTCATTGACGTCGTGAATCATGGGCTCCAGGAATTTGGTGTTGCGTTCGACGGCCAGGACGATGGTGCGTTCTTCGACGCCATCGGCCGAGGCGGCCACGGCGGGAATAATCTGCCGGCTATCCGGCAGGCTGAAGCGCATCGTGAACGTGCCATCGTGGCGCAGCTTCACCGGCTCTCCTTGCAAAGTAACCTTCGCACTCGGCTCGGTGGCACCGTAGACAATCAACTCGGCGTCGAGCTGGAACCAAAACTGGCGTGTTTTTCCATATTGGAAGGCGCCGGAGCCGAAACTGGTCACGGCGGGACTTCCCATGGGCCGGCGGAGGCGTTCCTCGAAAAGCTGTTTTAGCTCAAGGCTGCTCGCGGACGGGTCAAAACCGCCCGACATGGCGTAGATGCGGTCGGCCTTGGCGGAATCGATGTCGGACCAGTTTTCATCGATAATATCGCTGATACCGGCGCGTGGCGTGGAGACGACATTGGAGCGGGCCAGCACATAAAATTGGCCGTTGCGGGAAATGTAACCGATATCGATACGATAGGAGCGTGGCGGGTTCTGCACTTCCACGTACCAGTTGTTGACACCGCCATGAATTTCGATGTCGCGAATCATCGACTCCGCGGTGTTGGTCGTATCGCGACAAGTGACGTCCAGCAGGCGTAGAATCGGCTTGGCGCCATGCCAGTCCTGTCCCAGCGCGGCCTCGGCCCGTTTGATGGCTTGCCGGGTCAACTCCCAGTAGCAATGCAGCCAATACGGGTCGCGCACCATGCAGACGATGCGGTCTTTGCCATAGCCGGCCGGTAAGTCTTTGGGAACCTTGACGGATAGGTCCTTGGTCGGGACGCCGACGTCGTACTTACTGCTCTCGACCTGCTCTTCCGCGGAGTTGGAACCGCTCGAGTTTCGGGCCGCCGCCAGCTGCGGGCGCGGCCGGGGTTGTTTCCGTGGGGCGTTGTGAAGGGTTTTGCTTTTATAAGCGGTAGAAGAAACGCGATTCAGGGCGGCAACCAACTCTTCTTTACACATTCCATGCCAACCCGACACTCCTCGTTTGCGCGAGATCGATTAACTCTTTTTTGCTGCGCGCCTGCATCCTGTCTTTGGTCATACGACACCGCTCCGTATTCACCAGTGCCGGGGGTCGATGTCGCCCAACACCTGGGGAGAACTATGTTTACGAAGGGCATCCGTGCGAAAAAACTCTCGCCGTCCAATGGGGAGAGTGGCAGAGCTCGAGATGTTGCGAAAGCAGACCGGACAGGCGGGTGGGCGGTTAAACCGCCCCATTGCTCCAGAAAAACGCCTTTAGCGAACGCTGCAAAGGAGTATCAGTGCCCGCATAAGATTTCAGGCAAGATTCGCGCCACAAAATGGCGATTTTAATGGTCCTAACGAGCAATTAAACTAACTTTGGGGGTGGTGCCCGCTCTCCTCTGGAGAGATAGTACAAAAAATGACGCAGAAATGTCAATCTGAAAAATCGCGCATAAAGCATAACTTTTCAGGAAAATCAACTCAAAATCTTCTTTTTTTTGCACGACCGGATTATTTTAACACTTCGCGAAAAATTTCACGAATAGGGCGATTGACTTCCCAGGCAAGGTTTAGACAATAACCACGAAAGAAACAAAGCAAGCAACTCATGCTGGCCATTGCCCCGAATTGGGCGAGGCTTTCAGCCTGCCGAAGAGGCCCTCATGCCGCCGGAGGATCGCGAGCGACGCCGGCTGGGAATTTACCTAACCATTTCCCAGGTTGGCATGGAAATGGTGGTGCCTGGCGTGGTCGGATTGTGGCTGGACAACACCTTCAACTGGTTGCCGTGGGCAACCATTACCGGCGTGGTCCTTGGCTTTGTTCTTGGCATCACGCACCTGACGGTTTTGATGAAAAAATCCGATGAGGATGAGCCGCCCAAAGGCACGAAATCATGAGAAGCGCGGTTTGGTTAATCGGTGGGGCGTTGGGCTTGTGGCTAGTTGCGCTTTATCCTGGATGGCTCCTCGCCGGGGATCTCGCTATTGTGCAAAGCGGCGTGGCCATGTTGTTATGCCTGCTGCCCGCGCTGGCGACCCTGGCGTGGGCGCTCAAGGCGGGCGCGTTTCCCGAAACCCATTTGCTCGCCACGCTGGGCGGCTCCGCGTTACGGATCGTGACGGTGCCCGCGGCGGCCTGCGTATTTTATCTAGGGTGGCCCGAAGTGTTCACGGATAATTTCTGGATTTGGATCGCTCTATTTTATCTCGTGCTGTTGGCCCTGGAAACGACGTTGTTGGTAAGGAACCGGCGCGAAGGGGCCATTTCCTAAGAGTCCGTTTTGCATACAGTAGCTGGGAAGATAAAACGTTTGGGCGGCGCGGGCCTCAAAAGGCCGAAAAAAACAAGGGTAGTCGCGAATGTTTGCAGAAAGCGCTTTGGATCACGTCGTCGACCAGGATGTCTGGCACTTTTTCCAAAACATCTCCTATTCCTTGCCCTGGTCCTTGACGAAATACAAGGTCCTGATGGTTTTGGCTGCCATCTTGATTATGGCCATTTTCATTCCTCTGGCCCGTAAAGCACGTGACGGGGCCACGCCCCGTGGCCGCTGGTGGAACTTTTTCGAAGCCGTACTTACCTTCATTCGTGATAATGTAGCCAGGCCGAACATCGGCCACGATGCCGATCGCTATGTCCCTTACCTCTGGTCCCTTTTTCTGTTCATTCTTTTTTGCAATTTGTTCGGCATGTTTCCCTTTTTGGGCTCACCGACGGCCAACATTAATGTGACGTTGGCCCTCGCGCTCGTCACGTTCATTTTTATCCATGGCAGCGCCATTGCCAAAATGGGCTTCACGCACTATCTGCAATCGTACGTGCCGCACATGGACGTCCCCTTCGTCGGTCTTTTTATCGCGGTCCTGGAAATCGTGGGCAACGTCATCAAGGGGGTCGTCCTGGCCATACGTCTTTTTGCCAATATGTTTGCGGGCCACGTCGTGCTGGCTTCCATTTTGATGTTCATCGTCATGGTCAAACATCAGGGCCATTTTTTGTTTTGGGGCGTAACGTCCGTGAGTGTTTTGGGCGTGATAGCGCTCAGCTTCTTGGAGTTGTTTGTGGCGTTTTTGCAAGCATTTATTTTTACCTTTTTGACGTCCATCTTTCTCGGCATGGCAGTGCATCCGCAGCACTAGCCAGCCGCTGAGGAAAGCGGAGTCTTGGGACATACGTAACGGCTTTTATTTTTTGGCTACCACCAAGTAAGGAGAGATGTAATGAGAATGCTCGGTTTGGCAATGACGGCAGTCCTGGTCGTTCTATCGATGGCCTGTCCGGTATTCGCGCAAGACGTAGTGCATCAGCAGCCCGCGGCGTCCTTCTACGGCCCCGCCATCGGTGCCGGCTTGGTGCTGGTCTGGCGATCATCGGCGCTGGCCTGGGATTCGGCAAGATTGGTTCCGCCGCCCTCGAAAGCATGGCCCGGCAGCCCGAAACCGCCGGTAAAGTACAAACCGCCATGCTTATCATCGCCGCCATGTTCGAAGGCGCCACGCTGCTGAGCGTGATTGTTTGCCTCATTCTCGCCCTCAAAGTGGTGTAGTCCCTTTTGCCAGGGGAACCGACTGGAGTTTTGGAGGTAATCATGCGGCAAACGCTTGCCGGCGAACGAATGGTCTGGTTGCTGATCGCGGGATGTATGTTCGCGCCGGCCGCGGCGCGGGCTGACGAGGTCAAGGCCGGCAGGCCGCCCAAAGTCATCGCCTCGGATGCTCACCATAACGAATTCAAATTCGATCTGGCCGATCCGAAACAGAAGGCTGAATTCTGGGAAAAGCTGGACTCTGGCCATCTGGAGCACTGGGAGGTCGAAAAACCACTGCCCAATCCTCTGGACATCAAGGCGGACCTCGGCTTGTGGGCACTGGTGATTTTCCTGGCCCTGGTGTTCATTTTGCAAAAATATGCCTGGGGCCCGATGCTCCAGGGACTGCAAAAGCGTGAGGCAACCATCCGGGATTCCGTGGAGGAAGCGCAGAAAGCACGGGCCGAAACGCTGCAAATCACGGCGGAGTTCAAGGCCAAGATGGATCAGGCTTATGCCGAGATTCCCAAAATCATGGAGCAAGCGCGGCGCGACGCGGATGCCTTCAAGGAAGAAATGCGGACGCAGACAGCCAAGGACATTCAGGCGGAGCGACAAAGACTGCGGCGAGAAATTGAAACCGCGCGGGACCAGGCCCTGCAAGAGCTATGGAACCAGGCCGCGCAACTGGCGACCTTGATTTCCGCCAAGGCGATAGGCCGTTCCCTGACGGAAGCCGATCATCGCCGGCTCCTGGATGAATCCATTGCCGAGCTTGGCCAGTCGGCGAACCGGGGTTAACATGACCGAACCCAGCGCAAAAGAATACCACGATCAAGCCGATGTGAGCGCGCGGCGGATCGCCAAGGTCTACGCGACCGCGCTCCTGGACTCCGCCCAAAAAGAGGGCCAGGCGGAAGCCGTTGTGGCTGAGCTCGAATCGCTGGTGCGCGACGTTTTCGAGAAAGACCCCCGACTCGAATTGCTGCTTTCCAGCGCGGCCATCGGCCGGCATGCCCGACATGAATCACTCCGGAAAATCTTCGCTGGACGCGCCAGCAAGACGTTCCTTAACTTCGTGCAAGTACTTAACGACCATGAGCGCCTAAATCTGCTCCGGCCGATCCTGACGGCGGCGATTGAGCTGTACGACGCGCGGCAGCGCCGCTTGCGCGTGTTCGTGACCAGCGCCGTTGCTCTGTCGGATGACTTTCGTCAGCGGCTCGAAGCCAAGGTGCAAACGTTTTTCAACTTGAAAGCGGTATTAGTGCCCGCGGTTGACCCCGAAGTGCTCGGGGGACTCAAGGTCCGCATCGGCGACATGCAGCTGGATGCCACCGTTCGGAATAAACTCGTATCCATACGCGACCAGATCCTAGCGAGAAGCAGTCATGAGATTCAAAGCCGACGAGATAGTTTCAGTACTGGCGAATGAAATCGGTCAGTATGATTCCAAGCTGGATATCCGCGAGGTAGGCCGTGTCCTGGAAGTGGGCGACGGTATTGCGCGCGTCTATGGCCTGTCCGGGGTCATGGCGGGCGAAATGCTCGAATTCACCCGAACCAAGATTCGCGGCCTGGCCTTCAACCTGGAAGAGAATTCGGTCGGGGTTATCATCCTCGGCGAATATCTGGGGATTGCCGAGGGGGACGAAGTTCGGACAACCGGCCAGTTGCTGCGGGTCCCCGTCGGGGACGCTCTGATTGGCCGCGTCGTCAATCCGCTCGGTGTGCCGCTCGATGGCAAGGGCCCAATCGTCACAGAGCATAGTCGTGCTGTCGAATTCATGGCGCCCGGCGTGGCGGCGCGTCAACCTGTGACGCAACCGCTTCAAACCGGCATCAAGGCCATCGATTCCATGACGCCGGTCGGCCGCGGCCAGCGCGAACTGATCATTGGCGACCGTAAAACTGGCAAAACCGCCATCGCCATCGACGCGATCATTAACCAAAAAGAAGAACGCGTCATTTGCGTTTACGCCGCCATCGGCCAAAAAGAATCCACCGTGGCCAGCATTGTGGAGGCGCTGCGTGCCAAGGGCGCCATGGATTACACCATCGTCGTCGTGGCCTCGGCCTCCGACCCCGCCCCGCTGCAATACATCGCGCCCTATTCCGGCACCGCGATGGCCGAATATTACATGTACGAGCATGGGCGCGACACCCTGTGCGTTTACGACGATCTCACCAAACAAGCGGCATCTTATCGTGAATTGTCGTTGTTGATGCGGCGCCCGCCCGGACGTGAAGCTTATCCGGGCGATATCTTTTATTGCCATTCGCGCTTGTTGGAACGGTCGGCGAAGTTGGCGGAACGGTGGGTCATCGTTCCTCAGGATGCCGATGGCGCCAAAGTGACGGATGACTGGGCGATCAACAATCTCCAGGGGGAGAAACGCCAAACAGGGCAGCCGGGCAAAGTCTACATCGGACCGCTCGATAAGGAACATGCCGAAAAGCATGACTTGCCGAAGTTTCCCGGCTGCAAGGTCGCCAAGGTGGCCAACACCGGCGGCTCGCTCACGGCGCTGCCCATTATCGAAACGCTCGAAGGCGAGGTGTCGGCGTACATTCCGACCAATGTGATCTCCATCACCGACGGCCAAATCTATCTTCAGCCCGACCTGTTTTTCGCCGGCATTCGTCCCGCAATCGACGTCGGTATTTCGGTGTCACGTGTGGGTGGCAAGGCGCAGATTCCGGCCATGAAACAAATCGCGGGCAGCCTGCGCCTCGATCTCGCCGCCTTCCGCGAGCTGGAAGCATTCGCTCAGTTAGGCACGGAGCTTGACAAGGGGACGCAGTCACAGCTCGACCGTGGCTATCGCATGGTGGAAATTTTGAAGCAGCCCCAATTTCAGCCGATGAACGTGATCGACCAGGTCATGATTATTTACGCTGGCAGCAAGGGGATGCTAGATAAGGTGCCGATCAAACAGGTAAGCAACTGGGAACGGCAATTCCTTACTTTCATGAAGGAACAAAAACCGGACGTTCGCAACCGCCTGATCAAGGACGCCAAGCTGACGCCGGACAATGAAAAGCTTTTGGCCGCGGCCATTGAGTATTTCCAACCGCAGTTCAAGGCAGATTAGTTTATGGCCAATACACGCGCCCTTGTTAAGCGCCGCAAGGCAATCCGTAATATCCGCAAGATCACGCGGACGATGGAACTCATCGCCACCGCGCGTTTTCGCCAGGCCCTGGACCGGGCCATGCGCGCCGAGGCCTTCACGCGCCGGATCGCCGCGATGGCCGCCGATTTGAGTGCCAGTGCCACCGATGTCACTCACCCGCTCCTGGAAAAGCGCGACACCATCAAACGGACCCTGCTCCTGGTCATTACCTCGAATCGGGGTTTGTGCGGCGGCTATAACGCCGCCATCCTTCGCGAGGCCAACGCCGCCATTCGCCAGTTGAGTGCGGTCGGGCCGCTTGTCGATACCTTGCATCTGGAGTTGTCAGGCAAACGGGTGATTGCCTGGCGGCGCTATCAGGGCATGACGTCGCAGACCAGTTACACGCATTTTGAAGACAAGCCCCAGTATGCCCAGGCAGAGGAACTTGCCGACAAATATATCAAGCTGTACATATCCGGTCAGGTCGACCGCGTCGACGTCGCGTATTCGAAGTTCATCAGTGCCTCCCGGCAAATGCCCGTGGTGGAGACCCTGCTGCCCTTATCTCCGGAAGCCCTGCGAGGCACCAAGAAAACCGGAGCGGCCGCCCCTGTCGACTACGAATTTTTACCCAACGCCAAAAATATCTTGGAAGAGATTCTGCCCGTATCCTTCAAGGTTCGGCTATTCAAATGTTTCCTGGACGCCGCCGTCAGCGAGCAAATCGCCCGCCGCGTTGCCATGAAAGCAGCCACGGAAAACGCGGGTGAAATGATCAAGGCGTTAAGCAGCAAGTACAATCGTGCCCGGCAGGCGCAGATCACCAAGGAAATCGCGGAAGTGATTGGCGGGGCGGAGTCGCTCAAGTAAGTCTGTCCCTTTGGAACAGTTCCATGGTCCTCAGACGAAAACCGGCGGCATTTGGTAGTTTCGTTGCGATAAAACACCGGGCGGCATTGGACATCAGTGGGCAATTAACCAAGCTCTACTGTCGGATGTATCGACCGATGTCCAGGATAATTACCCCCCAAAGGGTCCTCAAGGTTCTTGAACAGGCTGGTGTGAAATGCCTCTTGGTGGGGGCTCACGGAATTGGTGGGTGGAAAAGCCAAGCTCGGTCTACGGAAGACATTGATGTTTTGGTGGCCGTGAAGCACCATTCCAAAGCCGTAAAAGCCATTCAACATGCCTTCCCGAAGCTTGTCATGGCCGATTCTCCCGTGGCAACTCGGTTCAGCGATAAACGAACTGGAAAGGGACTAATTGACCTGATGAAGCCGGTCGATGAACCTTTCAAGTTGGCATTTAAATACTCCGTTCCCGTGGGCAAAACCCACCGTGTGCCGGATCTGGAGATGGCCTTGGTGGCAAAATTCGCCGCCAGGGTTGCCCCTGATCGGCGGCCCTTAAAAAAGCATGCCGATGCCAGTGATTTCATCGATATGGTGGAGCATAACCTGGACAAGATTAAAATAAAAAAGCTCGAGCAATTAGCCGAGAAAGTTTATCAGGGCGGAGCCAAAGAGATCACCCAACTCTTTAACGACATTAAGGCCGGCCGGAGCATTCAGATTTAGATCTTTTTTTGTGGAGCATTCATGGCAACTTCGAACGGAACGCATGTCGGC
Source organism: uncultured Planctomycetota bacterium (assembly GCA_963848825.1). Lineage (GTDB taxonomy): Bacteria > Planctomycetota > Planctomycetia > Gemmatales > Gemmataceae > CAVVSQ01. The sequence continues at coordinate 131,770 of CAWKFA010000001.1, forward strand.
AAAATCATCCAGGTCATCGGTTCCACCTTCGACGCGGAGTTTGAAGAAGGGCATTTGCCCAAGATTTATAATGCGCTCAAGGTGGAGAGCGAGGATTCCGCCAAGGGTATACGCATCCGGCTCACGGGCGAAGTGCAGCAGCACCTCGGCGGCAACCGCGTACGCTGCGTCGCCCTCGGTTCCACCGATGGGCTGGTTCGTGGCATGGGCGCGGTCGACACCGGCAAGCCCGTGCAGGTACCCGTGGGCAAAGAGACACTCGGCAGGGTCTTCAATCTCTTGGGGGAGCCGATCGATGGGCGGGGGCCGGTAGGTAATCAGGAATTCCGTCCCATTCATAGCGATCCGCCGGCGTTTGCCGAATTGTCTTCCAAAACCGAGATCTTTGAAACGGGCATCAAGGTTATCGACTTGCTCACGCCGCTGGTGCGCGGCGGCAAAGCCGGTCTGTTCGGCGGTGCCGGCCTGGGCAAGACGGTCATTCTGACCGAGCTCATCGCGCGTATCGCCAGTCAGCACGGCGGGTATTCCGTATTCGCCGGCGTCGGCGAGCGCACGCGCGAAGGCAACGACCTTTGGCTCGAAATGCAGGAAACCAAGATCGGCAAAACCGATCGTTCGGTTATCACCCAGACGGCCATGGTCTTCGGTCAGATGAATGAGCCACCCGGTTCGCGTCTGCGCGTCGCCCTGTCGGCGCTGACCATGTGCGAATGGTTCCGCGATACGACGGGGGCCGACACGCTGCTCTTCGTTGACAACATTTTCCGCTTCTCGCAAGCTGGTTCGGAGGTTTCCGCGCTCCTGGGTCGTATGCCCAGCGCCGTGGGTTATCAACCGACGCTGGCCACCGAAATGGGTGCCCTTCAGGAACGCATTACCAGTACGGCCCGCGGCGCCATCACGTCCGTGCAGGCGGTTTACGTGCCTGCCGACGATCCGACCGATCCCGCGCCGGCCAATGCGTTCCAGCACCTCGATGCCTTTATCTACCTCGAACGCAAAATCTCGGAAAAAGGCATCTATCCGGCCATCGACCCGCTGGCATCCAACAGCCGCATTCTCGATCCACAATATCTCGGCCAGGAACACTATCAGGTGGCTCGCCGAGTGCAGCAGATCCTCCAGCGTTATCGGGAGCTGCAAGATATTATTGCCATTTTGGGCGTTGACGAGTTGAGCGAGGAGGACAAGCAGGTGGTCCATCGCGCCCGGCGTATCGAGAAGTTCTTGTCGCAGCCCTTCATCGTGGCCGAAGCATTTACGAACAAACAAGGTAAGGTCACGCCCCTTGCCGAGACCATCCGCTCCTTCAAGGAGCTCTGTGATGGCAAACATGATGCCTTGCCCGAAAATGCCTTTATGTACGTCGGCGGTATCGATGAAGCCGTGGAGCAGGCCAAAAAGCTGGCGGCGGCCGGTTAACGTCCCGGTATTGCGGTCTCTTATAATGGATAGCGGCTTGGTTCCGGGCCGACGAACTCAAAACGACGAAGCGAAATCCAAACATGGTAACAGACATAGCTCCTGCACCCGGTAAAGCCCTCAAGTGCGTGGTCGTCACGCCTGAGCGCGCGCTTCTTGATGAGGAAGTCGACTTCGTGGCCCTACCCATGGCGGACGGCGAACTGGGCGTGTTGCCGGGCAGGGCGCCCTGATTGGCCGTTTGGGGTTCGGCGAACTTCGCACCGTGGTCGGTGCGACCACTCATCGTTATTATGTTGATGGCGGCTTCGCGCAGGTGAATCACAATGTCGTGACCGTGCTCACCTCCAACGCGGTACCCGCCGAGGAAATCAAGCTCGCCAGCGCCGAGGAAGCCTTGAAGTTGGCCCAGGTCACCAAGCACTCTCCCGAGGCGCAGGACGCCCAATTTAAAGCGCAGGAACGGGCCCGGGCACAAATCCGTATTGCCCAGAAAATCGCTCCGTCTGGTTATTGACAAGTCTCCTTGCCATAATGGAATGCGTGCCCAGCGTTCCTTGAGACAAAATCATGGCGCCCCCAAGTCTGGATGATTTAAAGCGGACATTCGAAGCGAGCGGCGCCAGCGCAGTGCTGGCGCAGTTATGCGCTGACCTGCGCAGTCGCAAGGACTTTAGCCAACTTTTTTATGCCTTGCTCATGACCAAAAGGTACGAGCTGGGGGCTTCGCCGGTCGCCACGGGATCAAATCAGGATCTAGCGGCCGCACTGCACGAACCCTTCGAGCAAGGTATCCGCGAAGCGGCGATCACCGTCGGCAACCTCTATCTTCAGGAGGGAAATATCCCGCAAGCCTGGGGTTACTTTCGCATGCTTGGCGAGAAAGGCCCCATTTATCAGGCACTCGACCAATATCAACCAAAAGACGATGAAGACATTCACGCCCTGGTCGATATCGCCTTTAATCAGGGCGTGCATCCCCGCAAGGGTTTTGATTGGGTACTGAATCGCTTTGGTGTTTGCAACGCGATCACCTCGCTCGGTGGCGGCGACCTCCCCTTCGAGACAGATGTCAAAGATTATTGCATCAAAAGCCTGGTACGGACCTTACGTGCCGATCTCATGGAGCGGCTCAGGGTGGACATCGCGCATAAGCAAGGCTTCGCGCCGACCGGACAAACGATAGCCGAATTGATAGCTGGCCGCGACTGGCTCTTTGACGAGGACTGTTACCACATCGACATCTCCCATCTCAGCTCCGTGGTGCAGCTAAGCACGCAGCTTTCGGAAGGGGACGAGTTGCGCCAGGCACGTGATTTGTGTGCCTATGGCCAGAGGCTATCGCCGCGGCTGCAGCTCCATTCCGACCCGCCTTTCGAAAACCAGTACGCCGACTACGACATGCTCCTGGCCATGCTCTCCGGCGAGGACGTGACGGGCGGCCTGGCTCATTTCCACAAAAAAGCGGACGAGGCGGATCCTGAAGTGATAGGCAGCTATCCCGCCGAAGTATTGGTCAATTTACTGCTACGGCTTGAGCGACCCAAGGAAGCACTGGCGGTGGCCCGAAAACATCTGGCCCGCCTTGGCGATCAGCGGCTTTCATGTCCGAGCATTGTCGACCTGTGCCGGCAAACAGGAGATTATGCAACCTTGGCCGAAGTAGCCCGGGAGCAAGAAAATCCTGTCAATTTCGTGGCTGGTATCATTGGGGCGGGTGGCCAGATCTAGCCAGGCGAAACCACTCCGGGCCGCTCACTTTTGCGTTCCAGGCCGCACTTCCAGGCTTCCTTCGTAAAATCCTAAACGACCGTCCGAGCTGTTGGCATAGATGAGAATGCGATACTTTCCCAGGTTTTGGGAGGCGTCGAAGGACACCTTGGCGTTGCCGTCCTGGGCAATGAGGTTCGGGTGCCAAAGAAGCGTTTCCTGAAGATCCACCCGCACGGGTGGCTGGGGCTTTTTGTGCGCATATTCGCGGAAGTAGCCGTCAGTTTGGGCCGAGTCTGGCCGAGCTCGGGTTCCGGCCATACCTGCGGCTGCTGGCGCTTTACCCCCTCCGCCGAAACCGCCGGCGCCGCCAGCCCCGCGCATTTCCGTCTTGGCCGCCGGGCCACGGGCTGGTGGATTGGCGGCCGCGGCCTGATCCTTGGCTTTCGCCGACGCGTAATTGAAACGTCGCTGCAGTTCCTCATTGGTCTTCAGCGAATCGAGCAATGCGCCCTGGAGTTCGGTGACGGAGTTGCTCATGATTGGATTGGCGCCGAGAACCTGTGCGCGCGCGAAGCTGGTTTGACTTCTTTTCCCGATGGCAGCCGACGCGGTGTAGCCGCGGGCCAACGACCGGAAACGCTGACTCTCCACGCTTTCTTGCGATTTTTCCTCCGGCACTGCGAAAAAGCCGAATGGCGCCGGTCTGGGATCAATGCCCCGGGAGCTCCCGAGTGGGCTGGTCGGACGAGCGGACGTGACTTTAATCGCCTGGTCAGCAAATTCGGGCCACGGTTTGACATCGTTGACTACTGACGAAGCGACTGATGACGTTTCGCTCGGGCCGGCGCGGCCCTCCATCAGGTAAAGAAACATGCATAGGAAGAAGCAGCCGAAGGCACCTGCAAATTGCGCGAGCGGCCGGTCCCCCTTACCACGGAGCAGGCGATACGTACCGATGCTCAGCAGGAGCGCGCCTGTTCCCAACAAAGCGAGTACGAGCGCGCCGAGCGCCAAACGTACATATTCGCCCGGCAACTGCCGAAACTGGCTCACTGCGCTCAGGGCCCGATCAAGTGCTTGCCGATCGACCTCGCGCTCATCGAGCAAAGCGGCACGCTCCTGGTTTGCCCGCTCGATAATGTCCTTTATCCCGTTGGCATCATCCCTCGTATCCCCAGGGATGGTCGGCGATGCGGGACTTCGCAGGCTAAAAAATTGGGCCAAGGAGGATGATTCTGCCGCAGCGCGTCGGGCCGGTCTCGGCTGGCGGTCAAGTTTCTTTCCGCACGCACGAAACGGCGCCAGCCCTGGGTGCCAAGCAGCAAATCAAGCCCGGCGGCGCCGCCGGCGTATCCTCCAGAACCACGTTGTCGATGTCGTCGCCGCCGCATTCGCCCGCCAGATAGAAATGGTTGAGCAGGTTGCGTTCCTTGCCCTCGCGATATCTTTCATCAACCACCGCGGCCAGCAGAAAGCTCGTGGCCGCTTTTTTACTTTCGTCGGAAGTCTTCAGACTCATTTCGACGTTGCTGCCCGGCGCATAGGGACCTGGGCCCTGGGGAAGTTGACACGAAACGTCCAGGCGCCTGGTCGGCAGCAAAAAGAGTAAGCGCTCCGCGACGGGCGCGTAGCGATGCCGTGCCCGCCTCAAGGGCCGTGACCCGCAGCACACCGGCGGTCCCAGGGGCCGGTTGCAGCTTCACGCTCAGGCTCCCTGGTTGTAGGTCGAGGTATTGCTGGTCAACAATCTGTCCTCGGCAGGTTACTTGCAGCACCAAACGGCGGGCCGATCCCTGGTTGCGCAAGATGACTTCCATCGGTTCACCTTCGCGGCCGACACTTGCCGGCGCATGCAGCACGACGCCGTCTGACTTAATACCAAGCTTGGCAAAGGGGGCCTTGATGGCGCTCGCAGGCGGCCCGGTGATTTCGGCAGTGTAGGTCTCGTTCGCATCAGGCGTAAACGTAAAGGACCCCGCCTGCTGCTTTTTCGCGGACTGGTAAATGACACCGTTGCTCGCTTTCACAATGACTTGGCCGTCTTTTTTCTGAGCCTCGTCCGCCAGGGCTTCGATTCGGTAGTAAACGCGATTGGGGACGCCGGCCACCAGGTCGCCACCTTCGGGAAAGAAGTCAATGGTTGGCGCGGGCGCCGGGACAGGTTGATTTAACGCTGCCCTATCGTCTAGTGGCGCTAACTCGCGGAGAATTTCCACCTCGACCGTTTGGGGAGCTCCCTGAGCTTTGGCGTCGCCAGGCGCCTTGACCTGCAAGGTATAATTTGCCGCCCGGAAGATCGGTTGTTAACGCCAGTTCGCCGCCGCCAATCCCGCCAGGGCCGGTCTGACCTGATTGTTCCTTCAGCGTCCGGCCTTTGGCATCGATCAGAGAAAAGTGCAAAGGCACGGGCTGCGCCGGGGGCTTGAGGCTGTAACGATCCAGCGTCAATGATCGGAAAAACAGCATCTCGCCGAGAAAATATAACGATTTGTTCGTCACGAGCTGGGACGCGTTGCTGGCCTCGGCGACCTGCAGGGTTTCTTCAAATTTAGTGGCATCTCGGTCTCCTTTGGCCTCCATGAGGAGCTGCGTCGCGGGCGAGGCAATTTTAATGCCTGGGAGCTGCACGCGGCCTTGGCCTTGAATGGCATCGACTTGTTGGTAAAGCACGCCACCCGTCGTTGGATTGACAAGGGTGGTGGTTACGGTCGTCGCGAGAGGCTGACCGCCCGGGCCGCTCGTGGTCACGGAATAATTTAAAGGGACGTCGGGCGTTACTTGCGCGGGGCCCATGACCTGCAATTGTGGGGCGACCTGTTGAACAAGTGCGCGCGTTGTTTTCTTTTTCGCTTGCTCGACACCTGAGCTCAAGGCGGCAAACCGGGCCTCGACGGCGTCAAGGTTCTGGCGTGCCTGGGCCACGAGTGCTTCATGGCGTGCCAGGGAACTCCGGTAAAACTCGGTCAGGCCAAGCGCTGCCACCATAAGCGCGGCGGCAGCGGCACCGGCAACCCAGTAACGGCGTCCAGACCTGGCCTGGCGAGTTACTTGCCCCATTGGCGATGGCTCAGCGGGCAAGGCGGGCGCTTCCGCACTCTCCTTCGGCGCCACAAACTGGGGCACCTCTGGAATCACGCGCGCGGCGCGGGCCAACAAATGTTGCTGGCTTTGGGCATGCGCCAGAGCAGTCCGGCAGGCCGTGCAGGAACTGAGGTGGTCGCGGAGCTCCTCCGCCTGCTCCTGGTCGAGGAGACCATAAACATAGTCGAGTAACAAATCCTGGTAATGTTCACGAGTCATGGTGGCCTTACTTATCTCCAAGGACCAGACGTAGTTTTTGCAAGGCAGAACGCATTTGCGTCTTGACCGTACCAACCGGAACGCCACGCAATTCGGCGATATCTTCGTAAGTCAAATCGCCGTTTTGCCGGAGTAAAAACACGGCCTTCTCCTCGGGCCTCAAATCCAACAACGCCTTTCGCAATTCGTCGAGGCACTCTTTGTCCGCCATTTGATCGGCGGGTGAGATTTCAAGCGCGGCTTCCGGCGCATTGCCAAGGGGCCTGATGCGTCGTCGCCAGGCATTACGTTGCAAGTCCTTGGCGGCATTGAGGCCGACTCGGAAGATCCAGGCACGCACGTTGCGGACCTCCGGAAGCGAACTGCCGCGCCCGCCAGCACTTCAAAAAAGCGTCCTGAGCGGCGTCTTGCGCGTCGTCGCGGTTACCCAGCAGGAAGTACAGAGTGTTGACCAATTCAGCACGCGCTTCATTGAAAGCGCACACGAACGCTTCGCCGGCTGCCACGGCGCCATCTTCCTTCGGCCGCACCTTGCCAGTGCCTATAGCCAGATCGCTCATGCCTCTACCATATAGACGAAAGCAACGCCTTGGCGGATTTTATTATACGCCGACCGAGCCCGTTTTAGGGCGGTGAGCAGGGGGGTGGCCACCAATGTCCCCCGAAAATGGGGGTTTGGCCCATTTGCGAACGCTCTTAAGGAGTTACGTCTGCCACCGTTCGAATAGATTTCGGATCGGGTTAAAACAGATAAACTGCGGCAACACCTCTGAATACGCCCGGCGTAAGTGTTGTAGACCTGGCCCACGACCCTGGAACGCTATCTTCCGCAAAGTACATTCAATCCGCCAAATTAACAAATCCGATGGGATTGACACGGCAGCAGCAGGATTTACTGGGCTCCAGGCATTGCACCTTTAAACGATAGTTGCCTGACGACGGCCAAGCGAAACGAGTTCGCCACGGAGCGCGGAGGAAACCACCATGTCTACACCCGGAATTGCGGCCTTGCGTCGAGCATTCTTTGTTGGCCTCTGTTCGCTGGCGGCGGGTTGCCAGTCGACCAAGTCGATCACGGCCATGTTCCACCGCCATGAGGCACCGGCCGAAATGGACAAGACCGGCCAACAGCAACTGGTGCTACGGCCAGGGACAGAGGTCCAATGGCAGGTGCAAGCCACGGACAAACAGCCCGGCCTGGTGAAAAACGGCAGCGGGACCCTGGCGCCGGATGGCACTGTTGAGGTCGGCCCGTACGGAACGTGCAAATTGGCAGGTCTCAATCTGACCCAAGCTACGACCGCACTCGAGAAACATCTGGCCGTCTACATGACAACGCCGAGCGTGCAGTTGAGCGCTTCTGTCGTCGACAATCCGACCCAACCGGTGCCCGCGCCTGCCTCCAACCGCTTCGCTTTTTTTCATCATCGCTTGAGCAAGGCGGCACCGAGTGACAGCGTCGCCAGCACCGGCCCCGTGACCAATGTCGGTGTGATTGCCACCGGCAGCGCCGTCGCGCCAAGCTCGGAAGATGCGGACATTCAAACCGTAACCTGGCGTCCGGCGCAGCAAAATGCCCGGTGACGAACCGAACACCTGTAACCATTTCGAAACCGATTGCCATTTCTTGTTATTCCGTCCCGTCTCCCACGTTCCGGCAAGTCCAATAGCCTGCGCCATGCTTCGGCCGTCGGTGCCGCGTCACGGCCGGTGAGTGCGCGGAGGGCAGCCAGGGCGGTACGTTGATAAGGAGATGAGTAGCCCGCTGGCGGCGCCGGCAGGGCGACCTTTTCTGTCCCGGTAAGTATGCGGGTACGGACCAGGTAATCAAAACGCTGCATCAGGGGCCACGGTTCGGCGTTGGTGACTGGCTGCATCAGTGAGTAGTCCTGCGCAGATAGGTTACGTCCACGCGAACCAGGAGATCTGGAGTAGGAAGGGACTGAGTATAACCAGAGCCTGGGGGACCGAATGGCTGATCGGGCCGGGGCGCCTCGGCCGTCGTCACCTGGGCAGCCACTTCATTGGGCACCGCGGGAGCGTGGCACAGGACACAGTTGCGATGATGGTTGATGCGCACAACTTCGCGTACTATCGAGACTTGTTTCTCGCCGATTACTTTCGTCGTCGGTGCCCGCGGATCGGGCTCTTCCAAGAGGTTGATCAATTCGGGAACGAGATCGGTCCTTTCGAGCTTGATTATGGCATGCGCGGCGCGGTTGGCCACGGCAGGTGCCGGGTAGCGAAGCCCATTTACCAGGATTTCGGTGTAATCCTCGTGACGGCGGCCCTTGAGCGCCTCGACCGCGGGATCGCTCACTTTAGCCTCGGCAGAGAAAATAGCCAACCTGGCCAGGGCTCGGGACGCCTCGCCATGTGAGATGCCGGACAAGTATTGCACCAGTCCCGTGCGCATGGGCACGGCCTCGGGTGCCAGAACCTGCATCAAGGCAGCGATCCGGGCAGATACGGCGTGGTCCTGGAGAGTTTGGCCCAGCTTGGAAACGTCATCATCTTCGCGGGCGGTGAGGCGACGATATTTCGACCAGAACTTTTCGGGTTCGACGGGCTGAATTGCGGCCGGCGCTAATCTAAGGTTGGCAAACGGGACCGAGGTTTCCTCTACCACTGTCTGAATTAGCTCTCCTTTTGCCCGCATAGCATCTACATTCTGAGCTTTCGGAACGTCCTTGTCGGAGATGCCTTTGGCCTGCCTGATGGTGGTCAAGGCCTGGGTAAAATAATGCGTCCGATCGGCGCTCGTTCTGCACGCCTCGCCCATGGTCACGGGCAAGCCGGCCAGGTCGGCACGTGCGTTTACCAGGGCTTTCATGAAACCATCAGTTTGCTGCCGATTGAGGTGGTTGATCTTGGCCACAGTGTGAGCCATATCTCGAACCATTTCTACCGATTTGTCCAAAGGCTCCTGGAAGGCGACTTCCGGTATCTGGGATAGGCCCTCATCATCAAGTACCCACCACGATCGTGGGGATTTCGGTGGAGTTGGCAGGAGGTCCTTGATTGGCGTATCGGGTTTGATTGTGAAATTGAATGAAATAGGGCGAGTAAAACTGTTGGGAGAAATCTCCAATGCTTCCAAAGTTACGGGAAGCCGTGGTGCGGGCAACGGTTTACTTTTCTTGGCGGCAGGCGGCGGGGCCAAGGCGGGATCTCGCGGCGTTTGTCCATCAACTCTTCCGCCAGTTGGGAAGATCATCATCCCGTACACAACGGCCATCAGACACAGCAATAGCACACGTCTTCTGCTAGTTTGCCGAGGATAGGGCTTCGAATCGGCCATGATTTTTCCCCCTTCAAAGTTGGCTAATGTGGCGCGGAAAAAACTCGTGAGCGGCCAAGGCCGCGCGGAAAGTGAATTTCCATCCTCCCTGATGGTCTAAGAATAGGATTGTAGCGTTTGGCCAAATGAAATTGCAAGTAAAAAGAGGCTGATCCGACCGAGCACCATGCGCAGCGATGAGTTCGAACGCACTGGTATCTTTCTTGAAGTGGAGGCCAGTCGGTCGAAGGGGAAGTTGCAGCCTTGTCCGAACACGGCGCTTGCAGTGATGTCTACCAGGGTGCTAGCTTCCATGGAAACATTGATTCCGTCGCGAGTACATCCAATGACATCTAGAAATTTATTCCTTGCACCGTTCTGCCTGGTTGTGACAGCCCTCGTTCTATTCCCCATGCGAAATTGCTTCCGCCCTGTGCCGCCCTTGCATAACAAACCAGAATGGCGCGGATCGGTGCCGCCAGCGCGAAAAACGTCGTCGAATTGAGGAACCTTTGGAAAGATGTCTATAAATGTCCTATCGAAACGGACATCTTGCCTTGCACGGCTGGGAAAAGATGGTGGAGATCCTCGATGCCGAAACCTTCGGACAGATTGGTGCCATCGGCGCGAAGAAGAAGCTTGTCCATTTCGCTTACAGCCGGGACCCAGACACGGTCGCCTATTGCGAAAATACCAACCGGGTCGAAATTCACAACTTGCGTAGCGGCCGTAAGGTGACGGTTGACGCCGAGACCTCCCAACCGCAGCTATGCTTCAGCCCCGACGGTAGACTGTTGGCGACTGGCGGATATGGCACCACGGTGCGGATCTGGTCCGTTGCCGAAGGCAGACTTTCCAGGCCCTGGACGTAGGCACCAAGAAAAGAGGCTTAACCGTCGAATTCAGCCCTGACGGCAAGATCTTGGCGGTGGGCAATCGGAACTCCTTTACAACACTTTTCGACACGGCGACGGGCACCCTGCTCCAAACACTCGAACGTGCTCAAACGCAAGGCCTCAAGTTTCATCCGGACGGCAAGGTCCTGGCGATCACCTACGTGGACGGAACCCTTGCTCTGTGGAACGTCACTGACGGCAAGATGGTTAAATCGGCTCAGCCGCCGGGGAAAGAACTTTACACTGTGGACTGGTCTCCCAATGGCGAAATCCTGGCCAGCACCGGCCTGGAAACCAAACTTATCTTGTGGAACGCTCGCGACCTAACCGCCCTCAAGGAATTAACCGTGGATGAATGGATTATCAACGTTCGTTTAAGAACCGGACGGGAGACGCCTTCTGTCCGCGGGCGGCAGTCAGTTGCCGGGAGGACCGAGAAGAGTTCAGGTGTGGGGACTGCCGGGCGATCAAGTCGGCAAGTAATGAAGGTGCGACTCTGGAGGATGCAGTGTTATCCCGCACCGTGCTTGCCCTTCCAAGAAAAAAATCCAGCTCTTCCTTCTTGACACGTCGGCGCCCCTCCTCTACGCTTGCCTGCACCACCTCATCAAGCGGCGCCCATGGGCGGAAAGGACAGTCTCATGAATGTTCAGCGCTTCCGGCGTGGTTTCACTTTTATCGAATTGTTGATTGTCCTGGCCATTATCGCATTTTTACTCGCTTTCCTGCTGCCGATCATCGCGCGGATACGGATGGCGGCGACGCAACAACAATCCATCAACAACCTGAAACAACTAGGGCTCGCGGTGCATAACGCCCTGGATGTGAATGCGGGCAAATTTCCGCCCATCGTCGGCAAGCTTGGCAATGGCACGGGCACCGTCCATTTCCACTTGCTGCCGTATCTCGAGCAACAAGCGCTCTACCAGGCGGCAGCTGGCGCAGTCTGGCAAAATGGCGTTTGCGGCAAAGAGGTTTCTCTTTTCGTGGACAAAAACGACGCCAGCGCTCCGCCGGGACATGTCTTCAAGAATTGGCTGGCCACCACCAATTATGCGGCGAGCTGGCCCGTATTCAAAACCGGCGAGACCGGTATCGGCAACATTACGGACGGGCTCTCCAACACCTTCATGTTTACCGAGCGCTATCAGATGTGCAATGGCACGCCAACCGCCTGGGGGTATCCCGCCTTGTTCACATGGACGCCCATGTTCGGCTACTATAGCCAGGCAAAATTTCAAAGTGCTCCAACCCAAAACGACTGTGATCCCGCCCTCCCCCAGGCTCTCACGACGGCCGGCATCGAGGTCGCCCTTTGTGACGGCAGCGTCCGCATTGTCGCCCCGCATGTCAGTCCGCAAACCTGGTGGAACGCCACCGATCCCGTGGACGGCAACGCCGTCAATCTTGATCAATAGTTGGACGCCACTCCACCCCGAATGCGCGCCCGCCGTCAAAAAGCAAACACCGCAAGTGAAAACGAGGTACCAATGAGGCGCCTGCTCCTGGGAATATTGTGCTCGTCGCTAACACTAACAGCGCCGGCCGCGCAAGACGACGGCGCCATCAAGGAACACGCGGACCATCTGAAACAGGGCGTCGCGCTGGCGGCCGATGAACTGGCGCGGATAGGCGCCGCCGCCGTGCCAGCACTGATCGACGTTCTCAAGGAGGGGGATCCGGTAGCACGTAGCCGGGCCGCGCAGGCCCTGGGCCGAATTGGCGCCGCCGCCAAGCAAGCGGCCGAACCGCTGGCTGATGCCCTGGGGAGTGGGGACGAAATCATTGTGGCCCAGGCAAGCGAGGCGCTCGGTCGCCTTGGGCCGACAGCGGTGCCCGCGCTGGTGAAAGTCATGAGGATGCCGAAAACGGATGCGTCCTTGGTCGCCGCAGCGCGAGCGGCCGGGCGGATTGGGCCGAGCGCCAAAGATGCCGTTCCTTTGCTTGCGGAAGCGCTGGCACGCGGGATGAAGGCGGAGAGCCAGGCAATCTTCGTTACTGCCCTCGGTCAGATCGGGCCAGCGGCGGCGCCAGCGGTGCCGGTGCTCATCAAGTTGTTGCACGCCGCGGACAGTCCGACGGTATTCCAAACACAAATCGCGATCCACGTGACGGTCGCCCTGGGCCAGATAGGTCCGGCAGCGAAAGAAGCTGTTCCCGCCCTGGTCGCCATCGTCAAAAACCCACCGCAGCCCGGCGATATCGTGCGTGCCCATGCCCTTGAGGCGCTCAGTCAAATTGGCGCACCGGCGCCGGACACCGTACCAATTATCCTGCAGTTGCTTAAAAGTGGATCAGCGCCGCGCCTTGTGTATCTGGAGGCCCTCGCAAAGATCGCCACACCGGGCAAGGATTCGATCGCGGCCCTCGAGCAGGGGCTACGCGATCGTGATCCCGAGGTGCGCATCTTCACGGCCCGGCTGATCGGCAAGGTTGAACCCAACAATGCCGCGGTTGTCTCGGTGCTTATCGAAGCGCTGCATGAAAATGACGCTTCGGCGCGACGCCTGGCCGCCGAAACGCTGGGCAACATTCGCCCGCGTGATGAAGCCGTGCCGGAAGCATTGAGCGAGGCGCTGCGCGACACGGATGCGGCCGTACGCGCCGCCGCGCAGCAAGCACTTGCCAAAATCAAGGGAAAATGAACATGGCTAAAGATGCTGACCTGGGACGCACCCTTAATGCCTCTTCCCTGTTCAATATCCGGCCGGATGTGGCGGAGGCCATCCGCGATCATCAACCCGTTGTCGCGCTGGAATCGACATTGATCGTACATGGTCTGCCCTGGCCGCTTAATCTGGAAACGGCGCGCGCGGCCGAGGCGGCCGTGCGCAGCGAGGGAGCCGTGCCGGCGACGATTGCCGTTTGGGAAGGCCGGCCAACTATTGGGCTGAATGATAATGAATTGCAGGCACTGGCCCAAAAAAAGAACGTTCTTAAAGCCAGCCGCCGCGACGTGGCGGTGGCCATCGCGAAAAAACTGACCGCGGCCACGACTGTCGCCGCCACGATGTTGCTTGCCCATCGCGCCGGCATCCGGCTTTTCGCCACTGGCGGCATCGGCGGTGCCCATCGCGACACGTCGCGGCCATGGGACATCTCGGCGGACCTATTTGAACTGGCGCGTACGCCGGTTGCTGTTATCTGCGCCGGTGCCAAAAGCATCCTGGACATTCCCCGCACTCTGGAAATTCTTGAAACCGAAGGGGTACCCGTTGTCGGCTACGGCACCGATGAGTTCCCCGCGTTCTACGTGCATTCCTCGGGCGAGCCGGTCAGCGCCCGCGTCGATACTCCCGCTCAGGCTGCCGCGCTGTGCCGTGCCCATTGGAGTTTGGGTGGGGGTGGTGTCGTACTTGCCCAGCCCGTCGATCGCCACGTCGCGATGGAACCAGCTTCGTTCATGAGTGCCCTGTCGACAGCGGAGAAAGCCGCAATTGGTACGGGGGTGCGCGGCAAGGAACTGACTCCTTTCCTGCTCGGCCGTCTGGCTGAGATCACCGAGGGGCAGACGCTACGCGCCAACCATGCGCTGGTCATTGCCAACGCCAAACTGGCGGCTCAAATCGCCAGGTCACTCTGGGGCTGAAAAATCGCGCTGGCCGGCCCGATGATTTTGCTGCATGCTTTCCCCACAGAAACAACCAAGGAGCCGTGATGTCACGCCTATTTTCGAGCTGCGCATTGGCCTTCGCACTCATTTGCTGCGCATTGGGTGAAGTGAGCGCCGGTCGTTACAACAAGGTACTCAACATTGGCGATCGTGCGCCGGGCTGGGAGAACCTTCCGGGCACGGACGGCAAGAATCACTCGTTGAGCGAATTCAAGGACAGGGACGTGGTGGTGTTGGTTTTTACCTGCAATAGCTGTCCCGTCGCCGAAGGTTATGAGGACCGCATTCTGGCGTTTCAAAAGAAACATTGCGGGCCCGGCCAAAAGGTGGGACTCGTGGCAATAAACGTTAACATTATTGCCGATGATCGGCTGCCAAAAATGACGGAGTGCGCCAAGGAGAAAGGGTTTACCTTCCCCTACCTGTACGATGCCACGCAGAAGATAGCGAAGGATTATGGCGCAACCTACACGCCCGAATTCTTCGTCCTCGACAAACAACGTAAAATCGCCTACATGGGTGCCATGGACGACCGTGTCATCGAGCAAGACGCGAAGGAAAACTACCTGGAAATGGCGGTCAGCGCCACGCTAAAAGGGGAAGCTGCCAAGGTAACGGAAACCCTGGCGCGCGGCTGCCTGGTTCGTTATGTCCGCCCACGTGAATGATGACCGGACGAAGCTACGTTGCCTTGCCAGGGCAAAAAAGTTATAGGCCCGGTAACTGGGATCCCCTGCCCGCTTGTCGGACGGAGTGCGGCCATGAAGCGCTGGGTGCTGATTTGCGCTCTATTATTCGCCCTGGGCGGCTGCGCGACGGAGGGAAGCCGGGGCCAATGGGATGAATTCTGGAGGGATTTGCGCGGAGACAATATGAAAATGCGCAATGACATCTCGGTAGCGAAATAAGCGGCCCAACAGCGCGGGAGACGCAAGATGCGGTATTTGGGGATTGCCCTCCTGGGCCTGGCGCTGGTTTCCCCGGCACTGGCCGACGAGCCGGCCGGCACCCCGCCAGGCGTCGCGAAGTCAGCATCACCAATCACTGAGCGGAGTTTCGTTACCCCCGGGCGCAATAGCGACGATGAGTTTGTCGAACTGGTGCTCGGCTATCGCACCTGGCTCAGTTTTGGCCAAAGCACCGTAAGCATGTCGGGTACCGGTGGCTTTCCGAATATCATCTCGGAGCTGAAATGGCGCAACCTCATCAATCCGATACAGGAATTCAGCGTCGATACGGTATGGGCCGAGCGCGTCATCGCGCGGATGGATTTTGGCATTGGTATCGCGGGTACCGGCAATCTGCGTGATCAGGACTATAACAGCGATGACCGCGCCGATATCGCGTCGGATACGTATCATCCCGCCAATGACAACAGTATCTTTTATTTCAATCTCGACCTGGGCTATCGCGTGTGGGACCTGCGTGATGGCACCGCTCGTTTCACAGCGGACGTGTTGCTCGGCTATCAGTTTTGGCAGGAGAAATACATCGCGTCGAATGGCGTTGAAATCTATCCCGATCCGGGCCCATTCCCGGCCGGTAGAGTGGTCGCGAACACCTTTCGCTGGAATAGCTTTCGCATCGGCGGCCGCGCCGAGATTGAATCGTCCCGGTGGACGCTGGGTGGCAAATTGATGTTCGCGCCGGTCAATAATTATCGGGACGATGACATTCATTATCTGCGGCCAGACATGTTGCAAAATCCGAGTTTTCTCGATCAGGCAACCGGCGGCTTCGGGGTGATGGTGGATGCCACCGTTACTTATCGAATCTGGCAAGGCCTATCCCTGGAAGCCGGGTATCGCCTCTGGTACAATCAGGCAGGTTTGGGTTTTGACACCGCGCGCACCACGCAGGGGGACGTAATCTCGCCCCTTCATCAGGTGCAAACGCTGAGGCAAGGGCTGGCGCTGGGTGTGCATTACCGGTTTTAGGAGGCCGCCTTGGCGCTGGTCCTGGAAACACTCGATTTGAAGAAAGATTATAAGCATATCGCGGCACTCCGGGGCGTTTCGCTGCGCGTCGAGAAGGGCGAAATCTATGGGCTCCTCGGCCAGAATGGCGCCGGCAAAACCACGCTTGTCAAAATTCTGCTGGGCATCACGCGTCACTGGACCGGAACCGCGAAACTTTTGGGCAAGCCCGCGGGCAATACGTCGGTCCGGCACCGTGTCGGTTACTTGCCCGAAGATCATCACTTTCCCGATTACCACAGCGGCTATAGCTTGCTGGATTTTTACGGCCAGTTGCTAAGCGTGCCGCGGCGGACGCGCCGTGAGCGCATTCCCGCGGTCCTCGACAGCGTTGGCCTGGCCGAGCGCATGCATCACAAAATTCGCGGCTATTCCAAGGGAATGAAACAACGCGTCGGCATCGCGCAGGCACTTCTGCATGAACCCGAGATCATTTTTCTCGACGAACCGACTGATGGCGTAGATCCCCTTGGACGCAAGGAAATCCGCCAACTTCTGCAAACCTTGAAGAGCCGAGGCGTTACTATCTTTTTGAATTCGCACCTGTTGGGCGAGGTCGAGCTTATTTGCGATCGCGTCGGCATTATGCAAAAAGGCCGCATGATTCGCGAAGGGGACGTTACCTCCTTGACCAGGCAAAAGGGGCGCTACTCGATCGGACTGGCGCCCGGGCAAGTGCTGCCGGTGGCGGAGCTGCGCGGCCAGGGCTATGAAGTCTCGGCTCAGGGGGAACGCTGGGAAATGCTGCTCACAGAGGAGCAAAACATCGATCCGGTTGTCGATCTGCTGCGTCGGCGCGGACTGAGCCTACGTCACCTGGTCGAAAAGCGTCAGTCGCTCGAGGACATGTTCGTGCAGGCCGTGGAGAGCGAACAACGGGAAGACCGGCTCGCGGCGCGTGACTCGGAGCGAGGCGCCCGGCCATGAAATACTTCGCAATCATCAAGGATTCGCTGCGTGAAGCGCTCGACAGCACGGTCCTCTATGTGATGATCGGCCTGTCGACGCTGGTGATTCTGTTCGTGGCCACTCTGTCCTTCAGGCCGTTGCCGGCGGAAAAGACCATGAAATCCCTGGTGGAGGGCACCTTTCGCTTTCTTCCGGAAAAGATGAACCCCGAATTCAGAACCCGTCGGCCGGGGATTTATCATCTTGAAAAGGTCGACCTGCTCCATGGCGAGGCCGACTCGCCAGATAGCGATTATCGCCTGCTTATCTCGATGGCGGTCGCCAATCAAGAAGCCGCCGACGAAATTCGCGAGAAACCACAAGCGGAACAAGCACGGATCAACGAACACTTTGCCCCCATGGTGGCCTCCGGCCTGATCAAGGTCAGCGACGTCCGCCTGGCGACGGAGCAACCGCCAAAGGACATGGCCACCAAGGTCTTATTCGAGGTTCTCACCCAGCCGAACGCGGGTACGCCGCGGATATGGCATTCCGAGCCCAGCCTCTTTTTCGGCGCCGTGCCGCTGAGCGACCTCGATTTGCCTCTTGGCGTTCAGCTCTTTTTCTTGATTAGCCTCGTGATATTTTTTGGCTCCCTGGTAGCCATCCTGGGCGGAGTCATCATCACGTCGTTTTTTATTCCCAACATGTTGCGTAAGGGAACCGTCGATTTGCTCCTGGTCAAACCGATCCATCGCTGGACGTTGCTGCTCTACAAATTCATCGGGGGCCTCACCTTTATCTTCGTCAACAATGCCTATGCTCTTCTCGGCATGTGGCTGGTCCTGGGGCTCCGCTCGGGGATCTGGGCCAACTGGTCGTTGCTGCTAATATTTATCCTTACTTTCTTTTTCGCCATTCTCTATGCTGTCTCGACGTTGGTCGCGGTGTTGACGCGCAGCACGGTCACCGCGATCCTGGTGACCATCGGGGCCTGGTTTGTCTTCTACCTGGTCGGAACAGCTCATCAATGGATCGAGCGCAAGATACATGCCGAAGTAAACCTTCCTGAGGAGCAGCGCCCCTGGACCAATAACGTGGCCGGCAAAATTGTTGCCGGCGTGCATACAGTCCTGCCGAGGACCGCCGACTTGAATCACCTGGGAGACCTGGTGATTCTGAGCGATTTTGTGACGGGAAGCTGGGAGGAAACACGCAAGCTGGAGCCAAGCCCTATCGAATGGGGCGAAAGCTTGCTGGTTTCGGGATTGTTCATCGGTATCCTGCTGGGCGTGGCCTGCTGGTGGTTTTCGACCAAGGATTATTAGCATTCTCCCGGGCGCGAATATCATAAATCTAAGGTTCATTCACCGTTGCGCGTACCTGCGTGGGAACGGCCCCAAGTGCAGTCGATCAAGCTACGCGCGGATAACTTGTCATGGATACGGTTTTTCAACGATGTATTGACCCTCAATGCGGTGCTACCGCGGCGCTCGAAGATACCTCTTTTGTCTGCCCCAAATGTGGTGGGTTGCTGGACGTGGCCTACGACTGGGACCGTCTGACGCCACCCAAAAAGCTAAGCGATTTCGAAGCCAAGTGGAGCGACCGGGCGAACCCCCTCAGCTTCAGCGGGGTTTGGCGTTTCCGGGACCTGTTGCCTTTCGCGCCGCCCGAAAGAGTCATGACCATCGGCGAGGGCCAAACCATCCTGCAAAAAGCCGACGGCGTGGCCGGCTACGTGGGGATGGATGCTGGTTGTCTTTTTCTCCAGTACGAGGGCATGAACCCCTCGGGGAGTTTCAAGGACAACGGCATGACGGCCGCCTTCACCCACGCCCGCATGGTGGGAGCACGCCGCGCGGCCTGCGCATCCACGGGCAACACCAGCGCTTCGCTCGCAGTCTTCTGTTCCGCGACGGGCCTGATGCGCGCCATCATTTTTATCGGCAGCGGCAAAATATCGTACGGCAAGCTGGCGCAGGCGCTCGATCATGGCGCCTTGACGGTGCAAATCGCCGGCGACTTCGATGACGCCATGCTCCGCGTGCAGCAGGTCGCACGCAAGTTGGGCATCTACCTCGTCAACAGCATCAACCCCTTCCGCCTGGAAGGTCAAAAGACCATTATGTTGCGCGTGCTGGAAGCGCTGCGCTGGGAAGTGCCGGACTGGATCGTCGTTCCCGGCGGCAACCTGGGCAACATCAGCGCCTTCGGCAAGGCATTTATGGAACTCTCGTTCCTGGGACTGGTCACCAAAACACCGCGCTTTGCCGTCATCAATGCGGCTGGCGCTAACACGTTCAACTCACTTTACGAACGCGCCGGGCTGCGTTGGAATAAAGGGCAACTCGACCACGCCGCCATTCAGGGTTACTACCACGGCCTGGATGCCGAGAAGATTCGGGCGGCGACAATCGCCAGCGCCATTGAAATCAATCATCCCGTGAACCTGCCCAAGGCCCTGCGTGCCCTCGATTTTTGCGGCGGCGTAGTGCGCGACGTCACCGACCAGGAAATCCTCGACGCCAAGGCCAAGGTAGGCGCCGGCGGCCTGGGGTGCGAGCCCGCGTCCGCGGCCAGCGTAGCCGGTGCCCGCAAGCTGCGCAAGGAAGGAACGATCAGCGCCGGCGAACGCGTCGTCTGCATCCTCACGGGCCATCAACTCAAGGACCCAACGGCGACCGTCGCCTATCACAGCACCGACCAGAAGACCTTTGACGATGTCCTCGGCCAGCGCGGCGTTCGGCGGGCAACCTATGCCAACCGGGCGGTGCAAGTGCCGAATGACCTGGACGATATTATCAAGGCGATTGAGTTGTATTCGTAACTGCGCCAGCCATTGCAGACCAATTGCAAAGGGCAGAAAGCGTCTGCAATCCGCAATCTTAAAACCAGAAACCTCCTGGCGAATTTGTGTGGACAGGCACCATGAAGTACATCATCGGCGTTAACGGGGCTTGCGGACGGATGGGCCAGCGCATCGTGCAGCTTGCTCACGAGGACCAGGAGTTTACCCTCGGCGCCGCCCTGGATGATGCCGGGCACCCGCGCCAGGGGCAGGACATAGGCGACATCGCCGGCCTCGGACCCATCGGCACGGCGCTGGCTTCGTCCATTCCGCTCAGTCACAAAATCGATGTCATCATTGATTTTTCCATGCCTGAAGGCACTATGGCGGTCTTGCCGATATGTCTTGAGCGCAAGATCCCCCTTATCGTCGCCACGACCGGGCACACGGCCGAGGAAAGCCAACAAATTGAGGCGGCCGCACATCACATCGCTATTCTGCGGGCCCCCAATATGAGCCTGGTCGTCAACGTGCTCTTCAAGCTCGTGGCCGAAGCGAGCACCATCCTGCGCGACAAGGGTTTCGACGTCGAGATTATCGAACGCCATCACCGTTTCAAGAAAGATTCGCCGAGCGGCACGGCCTTGCACTTCGCCAAGATCATTCAAGAAGCGATGGGCGTCGACGAAATGCGCCATGGGCGCGAGGGATTGGTCGGCGAGCGCACCGCCAAGGAGATCGGCATGCATGCGGTGCGCGCCGGCGACAACGTGGGCGAGCACACCATCATTTTCAGCACGCTCGGCGAGACGATGGAACTCGTCCATAAAGGCCATACGCGCGATGCCTACGTCCGCGGCGCCTTGCTTGCCGCCAAGTTCCTGGCAAACCGTCCGGCGGGGCGCTATTCGATGACGGACGTGCTTGGCTTATAAGATTTGTCCGTGGCACAGCCAATCTCCATGCCAGCCGGCAAACGGATCATTTTTCAAAAAAAACGTTGGAAATGCGCCGGCTTTCTGGCACAATGGGGTTAGCTGGGGTCTTCGCTCTCCCCGCACCCTTCGTTCGCTCGATGTCCGCACCCGTTTCAATCCAACGACCACCAGGGTGCCCACGAATTTAGCTTTTTGTCCGGACTTGCCGCTGGGTCCCATCTTAAAAATTGATGAGAGGCCGTTTCACTGTTGAAAACCGCTACCGGTATTTGTTAGAAAACAGGTGCATCATCTTGCTCCCATGCCTGGATGGCACCTTGAGCACATTTTTCTAAGGGAGGAATCTGGCATGACGGGACGGTACGCCACCTCGCCCGCGATGGGCCGATGGTTCGGAGTTTTCGCGCTGCTGTTGGGGCCATTGTTGCTGGGCGGCGCGGTTCATGCCGATTCGGATGATACGGCGGACATTTCCGTCCCGGCGGTTTTTGACAAGACGTTGCCGGAAAGCATCAGCGATCTGCAAGCGATCCAGCGCCACGTAAAAACACTTCTCAAGAGAACCATGGCCGCGACCGTGGGCGTCCAGGTTGGCGGTGCCCAAGGTAGCGGCGTTATCGTCAACCGCGAGGGCTTCGTCCTGACGGCCGGGCATGTTTCCAGCGCCAAGGCCACTGACCACAAATGCAAAATTATCATGCCCGATGGACGAATCCTCAATGCCAAAACGCTTGGGGCCAACACCGGCATCGATAGCGGCATGATCCAAATAACGGATGAAGGCGTCTACCCATTCTGCGAGATGGCGAAGTCCGCCGACCTGAAGGCCGGCGACTGGTGCCTGGCGATCGGTCATCCCGGCGGCTATCAAAAAGGTCGCAGCCCCGTAGTACGCCTGGGCCGCGTCCAGCGCAGTGAAAAAACGTTCATTCAAACGGACTGCACGTTGGTCGGCGGCGACTCGGGCGGACCGCTTTTCAACATGCAAGGTAAAGTGATCGGCATTCATAGCCGTATCGGCAACCTCATCACCGCGAACATGCACGTGCCCGTCGATACTTATCGCGACACGTGGGACCGACTGGCCAAGGGGGAGGAATGGGGCGGCTCTTTGTTCGGGTCACGCAAGAACTCCGATGCGTACCTCGGCATGTCCCTCGACTCGGAAAGGCCCGATTGCCTTGTCACCAAGGTCAATGCGGACTCTCCCGCCGAAAAAGCAGGGCTCCGGGTGAATGACATTGTCCGCAGGTTCGATGGCAAGAGGCTCACCTCCCAGAACGAACTCGTCAATCTGCTCCAATCCAAGCGCCCGGCGCTGAAATCGTCCTGGAAGTGGCCCGCGGAGAAGACAACGTCGTCCTGCGCGTGACCCTGGGCAAGCGGCCCGGGTGATTGTCCTCGCCGGTGGGGACGAATGTTTCACGTTTTCCTGGTTTCGGACACCTTAAAAAAGAGATGCAGCCATCATGAAAGCCCCATTATTTATACGGTGTCTTGTTTTCACGGTTGTGCTGGCGCCCGTTGCCACGGCGCAAGCCCAAAGCGATCAGTTCTTTCGCACGAACCCAAAGTTCGTGGCGAGTTTTCGCCCGGCCGTCGCCAAATCGATGGTTAGCACCGTACGCATTCTGTGCGATGGCAAAGACACCGCCCTTGGCATGATCGTGGGCAGTGACGGCTGGATCTTGACCAAGGCCAACGATCTCCAAGGAAAAGTTAGCTGCAAACTGAAAGATGGCCGCGAGCTTGAGGCCACAATCGTCGGCATCCATAAAGAACACGACCTGGCCATGCTCAAGATTGACGCCGACAAGCTCGTGCCGGTCGAATTTACGTCGAGCAAGGGAATCGACGCGGGTAGCTGGGTCGCGTGCACCGGCACCAAGGAAGACCCCGTCGCCATCGGCGTGGTGAGCGTTTCCACGCGGAACATAAGCGTGAAAGGCTCGACCTTCACGGTCGACAAGACCAAGGCCGGCTATCTGGGCATAACCATGGATAAGGGAAGCGGCGGCGTGATCATTACCGAAGTCGTCAAAAAGAGCCCGGCCGAGAAGGCTGGCCTCAAGGAACAAGACATCATCATGGCCGTGGATCAAAAGACGGTTGCCGAAGTCGACTCTCTCCGCCAGGCCATAGCCGATCGCAGACCGAGCGACGTGGTAACCCTCAAGGTGCGTCGTGACGGTGAGGACATGGTGATCAAAGCGACGCTGGGCAAGGCCCCGCCCAGCATGGCCCGCGGCGACGTGCAAAACAACATGGGCAGCGAGTTAAGCAGCCGGCGCTCCGGCTATCCCACCATTCTGCAGCATGATTCCGTGGTCAAGCCGACAGACTGCGGCGGGCCTATCGTCGATATCGAGGGCCGGGTAATCGGCATCAATATCTGCCGGGCCGGACGCACGGAAAGCTGGGCGGTGCCCTCCGAAGTCGTGCAAGCGGTGATGACCGAGCTCAAGTCCGGCAAGCTGGCGTCGCGCCACCCCCCGAGGCCAAACCGGCCGTCAAGGAGCGCAAGCGGATTACCAGCGCGGCGGACAAGAGCAAGGCCATCGACACGCTGCTTACCTTGATGAAACAACGACTGGATGTCGCGGTCGACGTGGCCCGCTACAAGTTCGTCAATAAGCTGGCGATTGCCGACTTCAACCGAGAACGAGAACTACTGGAGCGTCTCCTGAACCTCGCCACCCAGGAGGGGTTGGACCCAGAAATAGCGCGCGAGTTCATCATTGCCCAGATTGCGGCATCGCGCGAATTGCAACAGCGGTTGCACACACGCTGGACCAAAGACAGCAAGGCGGCGCCGGCCGGCGCTGTTCCTGACCTGGAAAAGGCCTTGCGCCCCAAGCTTGATAAGATTTCGGCCGAACTTATAGAAGCTTTCGCGAATGCTCAACCCTTCCTCGAACAAACTCCTTTCAAGCAGCTACTTCGGCAACGGTCCGTCGAGGTTTTCCAGGGGCTCGCCAGTTACGATGCGATACGCGACCGCGTGTTCGATGGCTGGGCACCCAAATAAGGAAACATGCGGCGGGCATGAATGTGCCCCACGCATCTTTATGGCATCGTTCCGCCAACACTTGTACGCGATTTGGAATAAGCGGTGCCCCGCCTGCTTCCATGGCGCGATTTACGCCCACGGCATGACGATGCACGAGCGCTGCCCCCAGTGTGGCCTGCTCATGGAACGTGAACAGGGCTATTTCATGGGGGCCCTTTATATTAGCTACGCGCTGGCCACAATATTCCTGGGACTGGCAACTTTTGGGGTCCACCTGCTGCTGCCCAACGGCGATCTGGGCATCATCATTCTCTGTGTTGGCGCCGCCTTTTTGCCTTTCGTGCCCGCGGTAACGCGCTATTCGCGAATTATCTGGATCCACTTCGATCGCTGGGCCTGGCCCGATGCGCCACCACCCTGACTTCCACGTCAACAAAAGCGCCGGTTTAGCAAGCCGGCGATAAGATGTTAGCATGAACATCATCCTTTTCGATATCGACGGCACCTTGCTTTCCAGCGGTGGGGCGGGCAAGTTCGCTCTCGAGACCGCTTTCACCGAAGACTTCGGCATCGAACTTCGTGTTCATATCCCGTATGCCGGCCGTACGGATCGGGCCATCGTCGCCGATCTTTTCGAAAAACATGAGGTGGCGCCAACACCCGCCCATTTCGAGAAGTTACTGGCAGGTTACCTGAAACGTTTGCCCGCTTGCCTGGGCCAAACGCAAGGCAAAATCCTGCCAGGTATCAACAACCTCCTGGCTTATTTGAAAGCCCACGAACGTGTGGCAGTTGGTCTGCTCACTGGCAACGTTCGAGCCGGTGCGCGGGCGAAGCTCGGTTATTTTGGGCTCTTCGAGCACTTTGCCTTCGGCGGCTTTGGCGACTTGCATCTCGACCGGGACGATGTCGCGCGCGAGGCCCTGGCGGCGGCCCACAGTCATATTGCTCCCGTGGCCAAGCCGGACCGCGTCTGGGTGATCGGCGATACACCCCTCGACGTGCGCTGCGCCCGCGCTATCGGCGCCAGGGTACTGGCGGTCGCAACCGGCATGCATACGGTCGCCGAACTGCGAGCTACCTCGCCGGACCTGTTTCTGCAGGACCTGTCCGACCCGCAACCGTTTCTGGATGTGTGGTTGAAGTGATACGTTCCTCACGCAAACACTTCCGTCCCTTTTGGCATCGGCTGAGGAAAGTCCGCATGGCAAGCCGCGCAGGCGCCGCGATCTGATGGCACGGCCACCTTGCAGGCGGGGCAGCGGATCAGGGTCGGCCATGAACGGGCGAATCGGTAACCGATCCAGCCGAAAAATCCGAAGGCAAAGACGAAAAGCGTCCACAGAAACCGCTCCGCGCTGGTGGCCCCGTAACGTGCTTCACGGCGGTAGCACAGTGCGGCAAATACGGCAGCCACAAGGCAGGCCAGCACCAAGGACGGCCAACAGCTCTCCAATGTCTGCGTCCAGGCTTCCCACCAGCCGCCCCTTCTTCCCTGGGAGAAAAGCTCCAATGGCCAAAGGACGCCTTCGGCCACGCTCAAAAGCAGCGGCGCTGGCAGGGCAGCTGCAATGAGAATCTGTAGGTGCTTAGGAGGGCTTTGGCCTGGCAGCGTAAATACCTCATGCCGGATCACCTGGCCTGCGGCGTTCAGCCAATACACCTCCTGTTCCGCAGCCGCTTGACCCAGACCGGCATTTGTGAGCCAGGCCACGGCAGTGCCGCTGCTGGTTTGGAACCAATTGATGGCCTTGTCGCGCAACTTAAGCGGCAAGACGAATCTATTCGTCCTTTCCAGGCGCTCATTGAGCATGAGGACGGCGTCTGTTGTTCGGACCGCCAACCCGGCCGGTTTGGGATAGACCGCGGGTTCGTGAATCCACTGCATCGACACAATTCGCTCGTTCTCAAGAACAACATTGACGATGCGCCGGGTCAAATCGATCTGGTAGATTTTGTCATCGTCTGCCTGGATGAAAACCAATTCCCGTACACCAGGCCTCGACTGGGAATCAAACATATTGGGCAAGGGACGGCCCGCCTGGACGCCATAAGGCTGTTGAGGCGACAGAACCTTTTGGCCAATCCCTGCGTGGTATCGGCCGAAATTCACCCCGCCGTCAAAGGGAAAACGTTCTTGTGGGGGTGGCTCATCCGCACGGAAGCCCGACGTGCCAATAAAGCCGATACGGAGGTTGGATTCGACGCTGTAACCAACGAGATACGCCGAACCATGAGACTGACCATTCGCGATGAAATACCAAATCGTCGGCGGTTGGCTTTGGTCGGCGAATGAGCGCAAACATTGATCCCATGTCGCCCGAAGAGCATTGGCCGATTGGTCGGCGCCGGCGTGAAGGTAGGCCTCCATCAAAAACGTCTTTGGATCATTCGCGTCCACCGCGTTGCCGGCCATGTCATGAAACCCGCGTTCGCTCTGGATCACGGGAGTGCCATCCAACTGAAAACGGAGTCGCTCCCAGCTTTGAACGCCAGAACTGCCGTAGGTAACACTCGCCAGCAAAACAAACAAAACGCACCAAATAAAAGCAAACCCAATACCCAGCAGGCCTGCCAGCAGCATAGGTTGCGAATTTCCCTTACTTGTCAACATGGGAAGCTCCTGCCAGTCGGGGTTGTTAGGCGTAATCACGCGTGCGGGCCACGAAGCAGATGTTCGACACAACTGCCACATAAAGCAACAGCAGCACCGGCAAACTCAAATACCATTGCCACGGCACGTCGATCAGAAGTACCACGGGAGGTAGCATTGCCAAGAGAGGAAGCAGGCGTGTGCCGAACCAGCGCGATGGACGCAGGCCGCTGAGAAACGCGGTGCCATACAGAAGCGGCGTTGTCAGACACGCCTGGCAACAGTGAATGGTCATCGACCACTCGAAAGGGCTCGGGTCGTTTCCCGGAGTGGCCGCCCACAGCGCATACAGCAAAATGGGCATGCCCGTACACAACAGGAAGACAGTGAGGCCAGTCCCGAGTTTCGTGAGAAAAATCGTCCTGCGCCTGATCGGCCGATGCAGGAGAAACTGATAAACGCCTCGGCTGTTTTCCCAGGCGGATTGACGAAACCCCAACGCAACCGCCAGTATGGCGCCGACGTAGCACCACAACCTGAAAAAGTTCGGATTGAGGAACGGAACGTAGGTGCCCCTGGCCAAAAGCGTGCTCGCGATTTGCGCGAAGGGTGCCAGGTTGATCATGGCAGCTACCAAAAACAACTCAGTCCCCAGTCCCAGGAACGCGATGCCGAGAACCTCACGCAGCTCCTTGATTGCCAGTGCTTTGATCATTAGCTTGTTCTCCCGCGAAAAGGGGCAGCGACCGCCGTGGGCCGCGCGTGTATTCAATAAACGCGTCTTCCAGGTTCAGTTCCATGAGGTCAACGCGCACAGGCGCCAGGGCGTCAATGGCGGCGCGTTGTCGCAGTCCGTAACCCACAAAAACCAGCTCGCGGCGCGTGCCGATCTGCCAATCGCCAAGTAGGCCCTCGCAAGCGGGAAACGGCGGCGGTTGCCGGCCAAACTCGGCGACGACCTTACGCACCGAACTCTTGAAGTGCTCGACCGGACAATCGACGCGCAGCACGCCATCCATCATGATGCCGATGCGGTCTGCGATTCGCTCCACATCGCCGAGAATATGCGAGCTGAAAAGGATGGTCCGGCCTCGGCGCTGAATAATCTGAATCATCGATTCCAGAAAATCCCGGCGCACGTTGGTGTCTAGGCCCAGCGTCGGATCGTCGAGAATGAGCAGCTCCGGATCGGGCATGATGGCCAGAGCCAGCGACACCTGAGCACGCTCCCCCTTGGAAAGCCCGTTGATCTTGGCCTTAAGCGATAGGCCGAAATGGTCGAGGACCTGTTCGACGAGCCGGCCATCAGTCGCGGGGTAGTAGGAACGCGTAAAGGCGACAATCTGGCCAATCGTCATCCAGTCGACAAGCGGGTGCCCCTCGGCCAGATAGGCAATCCGTCCGCGTGTTGCCGGGGCCAGCGTTCCGACCTCCTCGCCCAGCAGATGTGCGTCGCCGTAATCCGGATGTACCATGCCGGCCAACATCTTGAGCGTGGTCGATTTGCCGGCGCCATTTCGGCCCAGCAGGGCGTAGACGGTGCCGGGCGCCACGCGGAGATTGAGATTGTCGACCACTTTCCGCTCGCCATAGAACTTGGTGAGCCGATGGGTCACGATGGCATCGGTCATAATTAGGCCTTTCCCTTTCCGGCGGTCCACTGAAACTCGGCAACCTGCTCTTGGACCAGCTCCACCACTTCCTCGGCCGTGAACCCCAGGTGGACGGCCTCGGTCAGCCACAAGACAAGCGATTCGGCCAGCCGGCGTTTCCGTGCCGACCGGGTGAGGTCGGTCCCCGGTTGGGCAACGAACATACCGCGCCCGGCCTGGCTGACAAGTATGCCGCCACGCTCCAGCTCCACGTAGGCACGCGAAACGGTGTTGGGATTGATCACCAGTTCGGCGGACAACTGGCGCACGGAAGGCAGGCGTTCTCCCGGTTGCAAGCTTCCGCGCACGACGGCCTCGCGAATTTGCTGAGTAAGCTGTTGATAAATCGGCAGCCGGCTGGCCGTGTCAACGTAGAAACCCATGCGTTCCTCGTCATGTGTACTAAGTCTATTAGTACGCTTCGCATCTTCGGCGTCAAGACAAATTCGGTGAAATGGCAAAGATATATTCAGGCAACAAACCACGGGGCGTGTTGGAGACTGTGACAGGCCAGGGACATGAGAAAAGGTGCTTGCCGCTGTGCAAGGGGATGCGGGCAGAGTTCAGTGAATCATCCGCTCGCTTACTTTTTCTCCGGCACCGTGAAGAGTACGTCGGCGCTGCCTACATTGCCCGCAGCATTTTTGATGCGGAGCACGAGAACGTGCGTTCCGGGCTGTAGTGGTTCCGTTTTGAAATTGAAGCTTTCTGTTTTACTGTCGAAAAGGCCGTCGACGGGAAAGATGTTGGCCCAGCGCTTGCCGCTCACCGCGAAAGATGCTTCGGTGAGGCGAACCAGAGGGTCGGTGGCGGATGCTTCGAGAACCGCGCGATCGCCATCGAAACCGGTGACGCGGAGGGTCACCTTCGGGGCGGCGTGGGCCACGGGCACGCGCGCGCTGATGCGTTCGGCGGTAAGTGTTTCTTCGGGAGCATTATCACGGCGGTCGCTGGCGACCACTTTGATTTGATAATGACCCGACGGCACGGTGGTCGTGTCCCAATCGTATTCTTTTTTGTCAAATTCATTTTCGAGAAGAACCCAATCCTTCCAGCCGTCTTTGCGAAAGTAAAGGGCGTAGGTCAGTTCATCTTCATTGGGGTCCGTGGCGTTCCAGCGAATTTTCAGCTTGCGGGGATTGTCGACGTTGCCCGCTTCCAGATCAGGCACATCCAGGCTGGTGATCTCGGGCGCCTGGTTGGTTGTTTTGTAACGTAGAACGAAGTGGCGAACCTCAGGGGTGGCCTGTGGCTGCGTGCTGGCCAGCGTAATGCGATATTGTAGGTAGCGTGCCATGGGGGCCAGGGCGCGCGCATCCAGCGGATTGGTCTGCTCGGCGGACCAGTCGCTCCAGGTATCGTCCGGGTCGGAAATATTGCCGCTCCGGACGGCGACGCTTACCGAGGTACCTGGCGGCGTGGTCGCTTTCCAGCCGAGCGTTCCCCATTTGCTTATTATCTTGGCATCGAGAACTTCGCTGGTGACTGTCCCCTTGGCCGCGTAGCGGTTCTCAAGGACATAGAGCTTGCCCGGGTCGCCGGTGCCCATAACTATCGACCCGTCGGGACGCCTGAGGAGGCAATGGATTTGACCATTGTCCAGCCGAGCGATTTCGCTCTTCTCCTTGGTAGCTTCGTCAACTTCAAAAAGCTGGCCCTGCATCCCCGTGGCGACCAGTAATTTGCCGTTGTTCTTGAGTAGGCGCTGAATCAGCACCTTATCGCGAAAAATTTCGCGAACCGCACCGCTGGTGGCAATACGGTAAACCGAGTTTTCGCCGGTCGGAGGACTGGCGGGGGCGGAGCGCCTTGTGCCAATAAGTCAGGCTCCGCCGTGAGAGCCGTTACTTGCAAACCTTTTCCCGGCTCGGGCGCGAGAATAGCTGGCTCATCCCTTTTGTCGTTAAGCGTCGTGGCGGCGCCAGTTTTGGGGACCGTACGACGCGTCGGCGAACTGGTCCCGGCATAGACGGCCTCGGGCGTGGCAAGGAGGCTGCGAACTTCCGACTGATGCGTGTGATAGAGGATGAAACCTTTGCCCAGCTCCGCCGGACCATCTTTGGTTGGTGGATCGATGCGATACACCAGGCCGCCCTTGTCCGTGCCCGCGTAGAGAACGCCCCTGGGGCCGGCGGCCAGGCACAGGATATGTTCCTGTTTGGTCTGGTAATAAACGTTTGCCTTGCCGTCGGCTGTCACACGATAAACCCGCCCCTTCGGCCCGGTGCCGGCAAAAATGGATTGGGAGACTGGATCG
This sequence comes from uncultured Planctomycetota bacterium, assembly GCA_963848825.1. Classification (GTDB taxonomy): domain Bacteria; phylum Planctomycetota; class Planctomycetia; order Gemmatales; family Gemmataceae; genus CAVVSQ01. The sequence goes on from CAWKFA010000001.1 coordinate 162,102, forward strand.
TAAACCAGGCCCCAAACATACGAATCAAGGCCTTCGCTGACGACACGGGCACCTTCCGGCGTGATACGAATGATTTTGCCGGCAGGGCCGGTGCCGGCATAAATACTTCCATCCGGCGCTGCGCCAGGCACAGAATTTGGCTCTCGCTGCTCGAGTAGAGCAGGGTGGTCTTGCCGTCGGGGGCCACCCGCCAGAGCTTGCCCTCATTGCCGGTGGCGGCATACAAGTTGCCAGACTTGTCCTCGATAATGTCCCAAACATTCATGGCCTGAAGATTGGCGAGGGTTTTGACCTGGTGGGATAGTCGTAGGGCGCCCTCGCTGGTTACAAGAGCTTGCTTGAAGTGTGCCTTGTCGAAATGACTTTGCAGTTGTTGTTGCCAGACTTTGACCTTGGCTGCATCGCTCGAGCCAACAGCGAACAACAAGGTTGCTGCCAGGAACAGGGCCACAATGAGGCGGGATCGAAACATGGGAGGTCCTCGGCAGCCCTGATAGGTTCAAAAAAAGGGGCTCCCTTTGGGTTCAAAGGGGCCCCTTTTATTTTAGGACCTCAAAGCCAAGAGCGCTGGGTTTCTAAGGTGTTTCGCGTTTATTCTTGGCGACGGTGAAGCGCAGGACGTCGGCACCTTGAATCACCCATTCGGTAGGATGGCGGGCGACCAGAGCACTGCCCAGTTGTTGCACACCGCTACGGCGGCTGTTGCCGAGTATCTGCACCATGCTCGGTGGCAGGTTCGGCAACGATTTGCCGGCAACCGTGATGCCACTGGCGGTCATGGGCAGACGTACCGTTAAATTGGTCCTTTTCGCCGCGGTGACGATTTGCAAACCTTGAAAAACTTGATCCAGCGTTTGGGGGTAGTTGAGCAGGGGATTATCGCGCAATTCCTGGCGAGCACTGGCGAGATCGTCGCTGACGGAAGCGGTATAGCTCCCCTCGGGCATATCGACCGGCAAGGGGAGGGTCACCGGAATGCGTTGCCTGGCGCCTTTATAGGTTCGCAAAAAGATGTTCGCCCGCACAGTTTCGCCAGGGGCATACGAATCGGTTTCCATTTCGACCGTGTCGATGTCCGCCGTGCGTCGGCCGGCCATGATTTCCGTAGAGCAGTCGATCCTCGTGATTTTCAAATCTTCAATGGCATTGAAGTTCATTTGATTCAGCAGCACGCCAACCTGAGTGAACAGCGCCTGCGGGGCCCGACTGCCCGAGATGGTGGCGCCAGAATAAACGTCGCTCAACGTCACCGAGGGATGGCCCTCGACTTCGATGCGTAGCTTGAGATTGGCGGTCATTTCTTCCGGCAAATCGCCTTCCATATCGACAGAGTTGGTCAGCACCGCCTGGAGGAGGGCGCCCATGATGGCGCACTGTTTCACCATGCGAACGTTGAATGTCTTACTCTGACCCCCCTCGCGCATCACCGTCATGCTCACGGGCAGCATGTCGGGCGTGCGATCAAGCCAGCCTGCCACGCACGTGCTCACATCGGCGTTGATGACGCCCACCATCTTGAGCGGCGAGCCCATCTTGAAACTCACCGTTTGCCGGGGATAGATAAGGTGCACATAGCCCGTCATGAGCGGAAAATCACAGGTGCCCATGCTCATGAAGGGATGGCCAAAACCGTAGACACGCTTACCTTCGATGTGCGTGACCGTGCCGATACTCGACATATCGAAGTCGCCAATTACCATGGGGACACACATGGCCCCGCCAGGCAGAAGCGGCGTGTTGTATTCCTCCTCGAGCTGCGCGGCACTCACGGCCCCGCCTTGCATCGGTACCATGCCGAACTTGCCGAGGGACTTGTTGAGTAGTTCCAGGCTCCCTGCGGACATTCCCGAGGCGGCCAGCGGCGTGCGTAACGGCCGCATCCAAAGACCGTCGGCTGAAGCCGGCTCCGGGTCGCTGTAGTCCTGGGTAACGGTAACGGTTTCGTAGGACCGGCCCTCGATTTGGAGTGGCCGGGCCAGGCCGATACGACTGGTCTTGGCTCGTTCGGCGAGATCGCGCCTTTCATACGAAGCGACGAAGTCGTGCATCTGCACAAAGGGTGTGACACCCGCGATCGGCTCCTTACCATAAGGCCAGGCATAAGCCACCGCGCCGAGCAATTTGTTGCCGATGTAGATCGGGCTGCCACTCATGCCCGCGATGACGCCGGTCTTTTCCAGGTCGAGACCTGATAGCCGGCACAAAATCATGTCGCGGCCTGGACTGGTATTGCGTAATACGCCGAGAACCTCGGCGCCGAAAGATTCGATCTTGGTGCCCTTGATCACGGTGCGGCCCGTGCCGGTCATGCCAGCGCGAACCTCGTCCACCTGCCAGTAGCCGCCCAGACTAGGACCGGCCGCAACGGCTGCACCAGAGCTATAAAAGAGTGCCAGGGCGAGAATGCTGACGCAGCTCCCGCGCACTCGGAGTTTTGTTAATCCGAAGGTTCTTGAAAGCAGACGACCAGGCGACGCGAGGCGAATCGAAAGGGGCATGCCATGCCTCCGAAGTCAAAGGGAGGTATCTGGAGCTGGATGGCCCGCCATCCCGGCGGAAAAACCATAGGAGGCCTCATGACTTCATCGATGAGGCTAATTAGTGAGAGACAGAACCGAGAGAGAACCTGAAATTGCTGCGTGAGAGCCGTATCGGCAATCAATCATCCTGGGAGAGGGGACGGGGCGGTAGTGTTGCCGTAACTAATATAGCACGCCTTTCCGCCCGGCACAATCGCAGAATGCTTATAAAAGATAGCGTTTGTGCGGAAAAGGCAATGTACCTGGCGCCGAACGGGTTTTGCAGCGCGTGAATGGGGCCGCTTCTCGTGGATCTTTAGCTTATAATTGCGGGTGCCCTTTCACGCCCCACGTTCCGGAGCTAAACAAAATGTACAAGGTCGTTTTGATGATGGCGCTCAGCAGCACCGGCGCTGACTTGCCCATTCCCTATTCGGGGCCAGGGAGTTGCTGGGGCGGGCCAGGCTGTTATGGCTGGTCAAACTGCTTTGCCGGCAGAGCATGCTCCGGTTCGATTGGTTTTTCCGCCTTTAACCGCGGCTCTGGCGGCTCTGGCGGCTACGCCTGTCAAGGAAGCACTGGCTCTTACAGCAATGTCGGGCCCGTCGTGGAAAAGGAGACCCTCTCGCCAAAAACAAAGCCCGCACATACGTCTCCCGTCGAAGAGCTTCACGCGCCCAAGGAGGCAGCCAGTGCCCGCCAGGCCACCATCGTGGTGAGCTTGCCGCCGGGCGCCAAACTGACCTTCGACGGCCAGCCAACCGCGCAAAACTCCGCAACGCGCCGGTTTATAACGCCACCGCTCGATCTGGACAAAAACTTGCAATATCTTTTACGGGTGGAAATGGCGGACGGAGGCTTGCGACGAATATTGACCGAACGAATCGACGTACGGCCGGGCCAGGAAGTGCATGTCCTGGTCGATTTCACAAAAAACGAGATCGCACGGGTTCGCTAAAGGGCCGGACTCTACTTGCCTCCATATTGCAGGTCATAGTACTGGCGATATGACCCGCTGCGAACCTCGCCAACCCAGGCGGCGTGATCGCGATACCACTCGATGGTTTGCCGCAAACCGTCTTCAAAACGGATAGCCGGTCGCCACCCCAATTCTCGTTCGATTTTCGAGCAGTCGATGGCATAACGACGATCGTGTCCCGGGCGGTCCGTCACATGCCGGATCATGGACAACGGTTTGTCCAACATATCAAGGACAAGGTGCGTCAGCTCTAAATTGGTTTTCTCGCAACGACCGCCGATGTTGTACACTTGGCCCGGCTGACCGTCCCGGCCAACCCGGTGCAGCGCTACACAATGGTCACGCACGTGGATCCAGTCGCGCACTTGCAGGCCGTCTCCATAAACCGGCACGGACTGGCCTTCCAAAAGGTTCGTGATGAAGAGGGGAAGTAGCTTCTCGGGAAACTGATAAGGGCCGTAATTGTTGGAACAGCGCGTGACAATGGCCGGCAACCCGAAGGTATGATGGTAGGCACGCACCAAGAAATCCGATGCTGCCTTGCTGGCCGCATAGGGGCTGTTCGGCGCCAGCGGCGTCTCTTCGGTAAAATAGCCTTGCGGCCCCAGGCTGCCGTAAACTTCGTCCGTCGAAATATGCAGGAAACGCTCCACGTTGAATTGACGCGCCGCATCGAGAAGAACTTGCGTGCCAAGCACATTCGTCCGCACGAACGGACCGCTGTCTTGAATCGAACGATCGACATGGCTTTCGGCTGCCAGGTGAAACACCAGGCGCACATCTTGAGCCATCACAGCGCGTACCTGTTCACGATCGGTGATGTCGCCACGGACAAAACGATAACGCGGGTGATTCTTCAGGTCCTCGAGATTGGCCAGGTTGCCCGCGTACGTAAGGGCATCGAAATTGATCACCGTCCAGGAGGGCTCGGCTTCAAGCAAATATCGAATCAGGTTGCTGCCGATAAAGCCGCAACCACCGGTGAGAAGCAAATTCAGCATAGGATTAGTATAGGTTGCCGGGCGGAGAAGGTGCCAGCTTAAGCGGCTGCCTGAGATGAAGTAAGCTCGCCGGCGGCGAGATCGGCTGGTTGCGCCAACCGGTCGAACAAAGCCACCAGGCGTTGTCCTGAGCAGCCGTCGAACATGCCCCACTCGTGCGCACTTGCGGCTTGCCGCTTGGCCCAGTCGGCGATCCAATCAGGCCGACGCCACAGATCTTCCAAAGTGCTCAGCCACTGATCCTTGCTCTGGATAGTGAGCACGCCCAGGGCGCTGTCATAATCATCGTAGCAGTAATGAAAGATATCGTAATTGATCACGGGCACGCCGCACGTGATGGCCCAACGGATGGTTGCCGACACACAGGCAACGTACACATCGCACAAGGGCACCAGTTCCAGCGTATCGCCCGTGGAGACTTTACCACCCAGCGACTCGATCAGCTTTTTCGTCTCCGGGCCAGTGCGGGGGTGCAAGCTCACCACGACATTGCAGTTGTTGAGCGCTCCGAGCGAGGCGATCAAAAAACGGGTCATGTCGGGATAGTCGGCGAACTCCACACCCGGCCGGTTGGCGCTGAATTGATTGGGCGGAAACGCGAGGAGCACGAGCGGTTGGCCTGCTGCCAGCCCCAGCTCTCGATAAAGTCGCTCCTTGCGTGGTCGGGCCATTTGTTTGACGGCAAAAAGTTCATCGTCGCTCATCGCGCCCGTCAGGGCCAGTCGGTCACTTGCCACGCCGAATTCTTCCTGGTAGCGCCGGTACATCCGCGGGCTTTCGGCCGCGAAAGCATCCCAGTGGCCATCGTTGGGTACCCAGGGGCGCGCCGGCGCCAAGCCGAGCCATTCGAGCGCCAGGATATGAGGACCAGGCAGTCGCAATATCCAACGTTCTCGAGTAATGGCTGGCGCCGAGGGATCGATTCGCTTCTCGACATGACACCATTTCGGAAATAGCCGCGCGGCCACCCGGTTGATGAAGCCCCGGCTCGTATGTTCCCGATCAGTGCCGAAACCTTCGACAAACTCTCTGACACTGGCGAGAGTAAAGGGGACGACGACGCTCGCGGCGCCGCTTTCGTGCGCCGCCCGGATTAATAGGCCTGTCGGATAGCTCACGTTGTCTTCGGCGAGTGCAATCACATCCGGCTTCACCTTACGGAAATATCTGCGTGCCAGGGTCAAGGTCCGCTTTAGGGACAGGCTGATTTTCACAACGCGAAACATGGACAGGGTACGGCGCGCCAGGACCAGGGCGGGCAAAATGCAGACACGCCCCTTGAGATAGACGCGGCCGAGGATCCAACGGGCCTGTGCCAGTGGAGTTCCCCCCGGCGAGAGCCGCAGCGCCCGACCCACGATGCACCAACTCGGATAAAGAAAGCAGGCCGCGGGCGCCCGAAGCATACGAGGAAGGCGCACTTCCAGGGCGTGGCGCAGCGGCGCCATGCGCGGGCCCAGCTTCCGCTGAAAAACAAGGTGCGCCACAGCCAGGGGTATGAAGAGGAACACATCGATGAGCAGCAAGCCGACGACGCCAGCGACCAGAAAGCAAGCCGCGGGCAGGTTAGCAGTGAACCCGCGCCGGTTCGGTTTGGTGTGGCCTGTCCTGGCAACAATCTGAGCCGGACTCGTCTCGTTTAGTTTGGCGAAAGGAGGCGGTGCGCCAAAGACCGACCAGGGAACGCCAAGGCGGTCCCAGTCCGCTTTTGCCTCGGAGGTGGCGGATTCGGCATTCCCCAACAAAACGATGGGTTGCCAGTGCGACTGGCGGTTCAAAAAGCGAACCAGGCGCGCCATTTCTTTTAAATGGGTCAGCGCCCAAATCGTGACCACAACCCGTCGGGTCTTCACCACGGCTTCCTCAGTTTTTGACTTCGACCGGTCTGGGTTTTCGCCTAAGCGCATTGCGCAGGGGCCGCAAGACGTTTCGTAGCGTGCCGAGCGGTCTGTGGGCAAAGGAAGGCAAGCCGTTGCACCACTCCCGCATGCCAAGCACCATCACCATGGCCCGGTTGGCGATCAAGCGTTCCATTCTCGCCATGAAAAACAAACCGAGCGGCAATGCCGGGCGGCGGTTGGCCAGCATCCAATGGATAAATGAGGAACGGTCCGCGTTATCTGGTTGCGGCGTTAACCCCTTGCGGATCGACGCGGGCAAACGCTGCAAAACCTCCGCCGGTTGGGGTCTGACCTCATCCGGGAAAGGCATTTCGGTGGGGAAGCCCCCAATAAGAACGATCATGGTTTTTTTACCATGGAGGTTGGGATAACGTCCGTGCCAAACATCGTTGAGAAAGAAATAGCAATCGCCGCGCGCGCCGCAGGCCTCCACTGCACGCTTGCGCAACAACCTGCCGAGCAGACGGTTAAAAATGTTGAAGCGCGCGAAAATCGGCGCACCCACGATACGCGAGTCGCGCGTGGCACACCAAAAACTGTTCAACAGGGTATTCCAGCGTGGGCAATACGGAAACATGTGCGAGCCGCGCATCAGGGCCGTGCCGCCATTGCCGCCCGCCGGCACATCCGAGAGAAAGATGCCAATGCCAAATTCGCCAGGAGAATCTCGATGCCAGTCATGCGGCAACGTCAATTCCGTGGGCAACGAGGGGCGGGGGCCGGGATCGTAGTTCCCCGTCATGAGTCGAATATTGTAGCCGCGAAATTTTACGTTGGCGCCGACCATTTTACGCAACACGGCGCTGGAAGTGGGATCCGTGAGAATGAGGTCCACGATCTTGTCGAGTGCGGGGCTCTTGCCATAGGCATCGATCATCAAATGCGAAGGGGGCGTTTTGATGGTAAGACCGGACGGGCCCACGTGATGCGCTTCCTGGGTCTTCTTTTTCGCGCGATCCGCTTCGTCAATCTCGTACCAGTGCGTCAACTCATCGTGTGCCTGCCGCGCCAGGTCACTGGCAAAAAGATTTCGAAGGAATGTAAAGCCGTTCCGCTTGGCATCCTCGATATTTGGCAGGGGGGTCATGAGGTCCTCCGTGACGGGACGAGAATCAAAGCGCCCAATTCATAGCAAAACAGACCGGGCGATACAACTTCAACTGACGGGCAACTTGATCCTGGGTGCGCGACATCGGTTGGAAGTCCAGGTCGGCGGCGCTGTGCATTTGCGCCAACTTTCCCCAAACTAGCACACATCCGTGGGGTGGCGTCAAACGTACTGGCGCTGACCCACCGAAATACCCTGTCGCGCAGAATCAATCGGCAAACCGCGATCCGTGGATCACGACATCATTGTGCGCATTTCGGTGGGTCAGCGCGAGTACGCTCGACGCCACCCTACACAGATTACGGCGTGGTGAGGCGTTGGATGCAGCAGCCACCGTACACATCTGGGCCATTCACGCCCATGGAAACTCGCGTGGGGTGTGCTTTTCCGCGCTTGCCAGCTCGACGGTGGCGTGACCTTGTTCGTTCGATAGATACGCAGCGACGAGAACGGATACGGCGAGCCGGCCCTGTTCGCCTGTAGGGTAGTCACTGCCCTCGATAAGGGCTTTCAGAACTGCGTGGGTGGGCGCCACGGAATCGGCCGGGGCGATAAGGCGCTGGCCCTCATCCCAGGGCATGCCGTAGCGCGTCGTGGCCATGGCGCGGTGTTCCTCCTTGCGATGACACCAGGTCATGGCGCCGGTAATCTCGTCCACCGTGATGCGTCCGTGCCGGCAAGCGTACGTGACCTGGAGCCCGTGGCCCTGGTCCGCGCTGCAATCGAGCGAAAAGCGTTTGCCGCTCGCAGTCGTCAGGCGCACGCAACCAGCGCGGTCCTGAAATTGTGGACCGCGCGGGTTGGCCACGCTTTCGCCGGAGAACCAGGCGGCCACTGAGTCGGGCAGTTCGCCGGTCAGATAGCGAAACATCTCGAAGTAATGACTGCCATTCATCGCCAGGCCAAAATTGCCGGCCACGACCGTGACACTCGCAAGGCCGCCCATGGCCGGTGACTCGATGAGCGTACGCGGCACGGTGTATTGCTCCATAAAGCGCATCTGGTGATTGACGGCCAACTTGGTGCCATGCCGCCGGCAACATTCGAGGATGCGATCGCACTGGGCGAGCGATATGGCGAGCGGTTTCTCGCAAAGGACATAGCGGCGCCGGCCTCGGCGGCCGCGCAGGCATAGTCGGCATGGGCGGGCGCGGTCGTGCTGACGACGACGCATTCAGGCCTGAGAGCGAGCAATTTTTTCGCGTCGGCAAAGAGTTGCGCAGCGCTCAGACCGCGCTCTGCGCCTGTCTGCTGAAGTGCTTCCGGGTTGGCGTCCGCCACGCCGAGTACATCCAGACCCAGTTCTTGGACGACCTGGACGTGCCGGCGACCCATGCGGCCTGCACCAATCACGGCTGCTTTCATCACGCTCTCCTTGGTTTACGCCACACCTGGCGCACCTTATAGCTAACCCGCACGCGCCATAAGATTTTCGGACGGTACATTCACAATTTCTGCGACTGCCTGGCGGAAGCGGGCCAGGCTATTGTTGCTACAGAACGTTTCATCCGCCGGCACTTTGCGCGGGCCGGTGTCTTCCTCGATCTCGGACGGCTGGCATACCAGTTTTGCCCATTTTCTGTCAATCAAAGGTTGCAGGTATTCGACGCCCGGCAGGTCCACCAGATAGGTTTCCAGACCAAACGCCAGGCCTTCCACCAGAGCAGCCGAATAAACGCCGATCTGGATTCGTGACTGGGCGAGCAAGGAATACACATTGCCATCTTGCCCGTCGGACACAGTGATACCTGGCGCGGCCAACCAGGGGTAGTTTTGCCGCCAATCTTTTTCGAACGGATGCAGCCGATAAATAATGGGCCAGGTGAAATCGCTGCGCCGGCTCAACTCGACGGCAAAGCGTGAGAGCGCTGCGCCGACAGTCGGTTGTGAAATAACCACCACCTGCTTGTTCTTGACGGCCCCGCGGTGCTCCCGCAAGCGCGCCGCCAGATACGGATTGCCAACGGGCACAATCCGGTCGGCGGGTAGTGGAAAATCCAGGCAGGTCTTCCAGTAAGCACCATAAACGAAGAGATAGTCCGGGAAGCAGCGTAAGGGCACGTTCTTGGGAAAGAGATAGCATGGGTCATAAGGCCCGATGATGCCGTGCTGTAGCTCGATCACGGGAATGCCCAGCAGCTTGCAGACTTCGATGGCGATGCGTTCGTAATAATTGAGGGAGGCAAAAAATACGGCGCCCGGCCGCACCCGCTGCAAAAGCTTTTTGTAAAACCAGAACAGCGAGCGGCGTGTTTTAAGAATCGGCAGAGCGATGCCGGGCAGGTCAATGTTCACCTGAAATTGCTTCTCGAAACGGACCTGGATGGTTTGCAGCAAGCCACGTCCCGAGGCGGAAAGACCACTAAAGTAGGTTGCCAGGCGGTAGCTGCAAGCGACTAGCGAAAACAGGTCATGGTACTTCACCGACTTGGTGCGTGCCGGAGTGCAGTGCCGATCGCCGCAATAGCGTTCGATGTAATACGCTGGCGCTTCGAGAGCATCCAGGAAGGGATCGACTGTCGTATCCCACCAGACTCCGTTGGCATCCGGCGTACGCCGCGGGCAGCCGAAGAAGAAAAGCGGTTTGCGCGAGGTCAGGTACGGGTTATGCAGCGCCAGGCCTTTCAGGGACCCGAAGAGCTTGTGTGCCCAGCCCAGCAGTGGATTCGCTTGTTTGAAGGGCTCGATGTCAGCCAGGCCAAGGCACCGCTGCAACTCCAGAAAGACGTAGAAGCGTACATGTTCCCAGAAATAAACGCCGTCGATCGTTTGGCGAAAAAGGTCGAGTTCTTCCTCGATTTCAAGAAAGTCGGCACAGAGCTGGCTATTGGACTGGGGCATAGGGGATGCTCGTGCGTAGCTGCGCTGCCAAAAGGGCGCGCAGGCAATGCGTGCCGGCTACCTGGTGTGTTCATTGAGCACGCGCCGCAAATAGGTGCCGTATTCGCTGCTGCCGTAGCCGTCCGCCAGTTTAGCCAACTGGCCGGCATCGATAAAGCCCTTGTTGAGGGCGACTTCTTCGATGCAGGCGATTTTTAGCCCCTGGCGCTGTTCCAATGTTTGCACAAAAAGCGAGGAAGAGGTCAGGGAATCAAAGGTGCCGGCATCGAGCCAGGCCACGCCGCGACCCAAAGGGGTGACCGTAAGTTGGCCAGCACGGAGATAATGAAGATTGACATCCGTGATCTCTAGTTCGCCCCGCCCGGATGGTGTCAGTCCCCTGGCTATTTCGGCGACGTGGCGATCATAAAAATAAAGGCCGGTCACCGCCCAGTTGGAGCGCGGCCTGGCGGGTTTTTCTTCCAAACTTATGGCGCGGAAATCCTTGTTGAATTCGACAACCCCAAAGCGCTGGGGATCACTAACATAGTAGGCGAATACATGGGCGCCGGCCGTCAACTGCGCAGACTTGATCAGAAGGTGCATGAGGTCGTGGGCGAAAAAGATATTGTCGCCCAGAATAAGGCACACCGGGCTATCCTTGATGAAGTCTTCGCCGATTAAAAATGCCTGGGCGATGCCAGCCGGCTTCGGCTGAACTTGGTAGGACAGGGACAGGCCCAGTTCACTGCCATCGCCCAGCAGCTCTTCGATGCGCGAGGTATCGCGTGGCGTGCTGATAATCAGGATTTCGCGTATGCCGGCCAGCATCAATACGGACAAGGGGTAGAAAATAACCGGCTTGTCATAAACCGGCAACAGTTGCTTGCTGACTGCCTTGGTGAGGGGAGAAAGACGCGATCCGCTTCCCCCGGCCAAAAGTATGCCCTTCATGAAGGAGATCCTCTATGGAAGTCACCCCGCTACCACTTTCCGGGCTGTTGCTGGTGAAACTTCGTCTCTTCCGGGACACGCGGGGGTTCTTTGTGGAACGCTTCCAGGCAGATGCTTTTCAAAAGCATGGGCTGCCAATCCACTTCGCCCAGGATAATCATTCCCGTTCTTTGCCGGGCGTCCTGCGGGGCCTTCATTATCAGGCCAATCCGGGGCAGGGGAAACTCGTCGGCGTAGTCCGCGGGAGCATCTGGGACGTCGTTGTTGATTTAAGGGCCAGCTCAACTACCTTCGGCCAAAGCTTTGGGATTGAGCTTAGCGACGACAATGGCCTGGAATTGTGGGTCCCCCAGGGTTTTGGCCATGGCTTTTGCGTTTTGGGAGACGGGTCGGCCGACGTCGTCTACAAGGTCGATACTCCCTACCAACCCGCGGGCGAGGGAGGCATTCACTGGGCCGACTCCAAACTCAACATTCGCTGGCCAATTACCAATCCCACGGTTTCCACCAGGGACAATGAACTGCGAAGTTTCGCCGATTATTGTAAGCGCCCGGTATTTTAGTTCGCCAGTACCTTCCAGTCTGTGTCAGGCGGCGATTCTCTGTTGGCCATGAACACAGCCCAAAATAACGTCGATCACGCGACGCTGCTGAACCTCTGTCAATCCCACGGAGGAGGGCAGGCTCAACGCGTCACGGCCTATCCGGTCTGCGACAGGGCAGGCTCGCGGCGGCAGATACTGAAAGCTTGGGCTCTGATGCAACGGCTGCCACAGCGGCCGGGCCTGAATTCGCTCCGCGGCCAGGCGCTTGAGCAAGTCGCGGCTACCAAGGCCACACACCGACTGGTCAACCAGCACCGTGGAAAGCCAGTTCGTACTGAATGCCCAGGCGGCTTCGGGCAACATTCGAACTGACGGGCAATCGGCGAAGGCCTGTTCGTACCGGTCCGCGATGCGCCGCTTTTGGGCCACGTAGTCTGCAAGCACTTCCAACTGGGCAACGCCCAGCGCGGCCTGGAGATTGGTGAGGCGGTAGTTAAAGCCCATCTCGTGGTGGACATATTCCACCGGGTCGTCTTTCGCCTGTGTCGTCAAGTAGCGGGCGCGCTCGGCATAGTGCGCATTGTTGGTGACAAGCATCCCGCCACCGCCGGTGGTTATGATTTTGTTGCCGTTAAAGCTCAGGCAAGCCATGTCGCCAAGTTGACCGACCTTTTGAGCTACGCCGCGAGGGTCGTGATAGCGTGCCCCCAGGGCTTCGGCCGCATCTTCGATCACAATCAGACCATATTTGTGAGCCAGGTCCAGAATCGGTTGCATGTCGACCGGATGACCGAGCACGTGTACCGGTACGATCGCGGTGACTTTGCGGCCGCTGGACCGGTTGTAGAGACAGCCGTCGCGCCATTCGCAACCGCTTTGCAAAAAGACGATGACTTGCTCGGTATCCATCTGACCGTAGACGGGGTCGCAGTCGATGAAGACTGGAATAGCGCCCACGTAACGGATGGCATTGGCGGATGCAATGAAAGTGAGCGTGGAAACCAGCACCTCCTCATCCGGCTTGACTCCTGCGACCACCAGAGCGGTGTGCAGGGCGGCGGTGCCGGTGGAGGTAGCTACCGCGAACCGGGTACCCACAGTGGTGGCGGCAAGTTCTTCGAAGCGTTCGACGAAGGGGCCAACCGACGACACCCATTCGGTGTCCAGGCATTGCTTGACATAAGTCCAGGCCGCTTCCCCCTTGATATGCGGCACGCACAGGGGGATGAAGCCATGGGGCGCGGAGCCGGGCTCAAACGACGTAGACACCGGTACGGTACCTCCCCTGGTTTTCGCGCAGCCAGGCAATGGTGCGCTGCAAGCCTTCCTCCAGACCGACTTTCGGCTCCCACGCCAACAACGTGCGTGCGCGGGAATTGTCCGCCAGCAGGCGCTCGACTTCGCTATTCTCGGGTCGCAAGCGTTTCTCTTCGGATTGAACGTCAATCGGTTTGCCGACCAGCCGGGCGATAACTTGAACCAGGTTGCCGACACTGATTTCCTTGCCGGACCCCAGGTTGATTGTCTGGCCAATCGCTTGCGGTTCGGCAGCGGTGCGCAAGAAGCCATCGACAGTGTTGGCCACGAAGTTGAGGTCGCGTGTCGGGCTAAGATTGCCCAATTTCACCGTCTGGCCCGTCAAGGCCTGAGTGATAATGGTGGGGATAACGGCGCGGGCCGACTGGCGCGGTCCGAAGGTGTTGAAAGGCCTCACGGTGACGGCCGGCACTCCAAACGAACAATGGAACGCCTCCACCATTTTGTCGGCGCCGATCTTGCTCGCGGAATAAGGGGACTGCCCCTGGAGTGGGTGCGCCTCGGTGATGGGGACGAAGCGAGCAGTGCCATACACCTCGCTGGTCGACGTGTGCACCAACCGCTCGATTTTCAAGTCGCGGGCCGCCTGGAGGACATTGAGCGTGCCCTCAATGTTGGTGCGTACATAGGAGGCGGGCGCCTGGTAAGAATAAGGAATGGCGATAAGCGCCGCGAGGTGGAATACCACTTCGGTGCCCTCGACCGCCGCGCGAACACTCGCCTGGTCAGCGATGTCGCCCGCGAGCACCTCGATGTCAGCCTTGCGCGGCGAGTGGTCAAGCCAGCCCCAGCTGCCCAAGGCGTTGTAATGGACCAGGGCGCACGCGCGTGCGCCCAACTCGACAAGCCGCTCGGTAAGGTGGCTGCCGATGAAACCGCCGGCACCTGTAACCAGCACGCGTTTACCTTGCCAATTCAAGCAGCGAACCTCCCGGCCTTGATGTCCTGTAGCGCCTGATCGTAGTCTCCGTGTCGGCCGATATCGAGCCAGTATTCCAGGATTGGAAAACAAACGAGGCGATGCTTGGCTTCGATAAGGCAGTTAATGAGGTCGGTCATATCGAAGCGCTGGCCACGGGGTATGTAGTCGTGTGCCCGTGGTTCTAACAAATAGATGCCCGCGTTGACGAAAAACGTAAGCGATGGTTTTTCGACGACTTTGCGAACGTACGCGCCGTCGCTCTCGATCACGCCGTAGGGTACTTTAACCTCGTACTTCCGCACTCCCACCGTAAGTATTGCCTCATGTTCCTGATGGTAAGCGAGGAGCGCTCGCAAGTCCACGTCCGTTAAAATGTCGCCGTTCATCACGAGCAAGGTTTCTTCCGGGCTGTCCAGAAGGCCCAGGGCGCCGGCCGTGCCGAGCGGCTTGTCCTCGGCCACGTAATTCAGCTCGATGCCGAACTTATCGCCGTTGCCGAAGTGCTCGATGATCTTCTCTGCCTTGTAATGCGTTGTCACATTGACGCGGCGTATGCCGCTGGACTGGAGTTGACGAAGGATCAGCTCAAGCAAGGGGCGATCGCCCACCGGAAGCATGGGTTTGGGCAAATCCGCGGTCAGCGGCCGCAGACGGGTCCCAAACCCCCCCGCCATGACGACGGCCTGCATCGGCAGCCGCTCAAAAGGCAGCAGCTCGTCCATGGTCACGAGATCGACCACGCGGTTTTGCTTGTCTACCAGAGGAATTTGATGCAGGACCTTGTCTTGCATCAGTTTTAGCAACGTGGCCGAACTGGAGCCCGCCGGCGCCGTCACCGGCCGTGGATAGAGCGAGTTCTTTTTCTGTTCCAGTAGTCCCGAGATCTGAGTTTCTAGCGATTGGCCCAACAGAATCCAGCGCCGAACATCGCCATCGGTAACGGTGCCTACCAGCGTGCCTTGCAGGTCGGTAATGAGGATGATGCCCTTGCCGTGCTTGTCGATATGATCGATCGCCTCGCGAAAGGTGGTGGTGACGGGCAGGCAAAATGCCGCGACGTCACGGACCTTCGATTGGGTACGAAAGATCTTGTCACCGGCACGAGTCATGGGCTTCCTTTCCCGAAAAGAACGCAACGTTTCTTGAGCACCGTGAGGGCGTCGTTGGCCATGGGCACGCTCCGCGCACCCTTGGCTCAGAAACGCAAAACCATTATGCCGCCTGGACCGCGAGGGGAGCTTCCCAAATGGGGTGCCGCAGACGCCAGTTGCCGCGTTCCCGTTTCCAAAGGTGGGGTGAGCCGCCTTTTCGCAGAGCTCCATGAAATGATCCGGCTTCATTTCCAGATAGTCCAAGATTTCCTGGTAATGCTTGATCGGAAACTCGCCGTCGAAGCGTTGGACCAAAGTCACCCCCTCCTCGCGGGTCAGGTGCTGGTTGCGAATTTCCTGGGAGGCATCATAGGTGGCCCGTCCGAGCCCAAACTTGATCCAGGTCGTGTAATAATGGAAGCCGTCGATCTTGTCGTCGAGGCTATTGTACTTGCTGTAGGTCCCTTCGGTGCGGAAAGGGTTCGCCTGAAAACCGGTATGTTCCGCCGCGTAATAGTAACATTCTTGCGGCGTCCATTTGAGATAATAGCCCAAATAATGTACTTCGAGGGCCGAGGCCTCCAGAGCCTGGGCATCGGCGGGCAAATAGGCGAGCAGGTCGTTCTTGCTGACCTTATACTTCTCCATCAGCTCCGGCACCCGCACTCCAGCGAGATAGAGGTCGTCCAGGTGTTGCATCGTGAAGTAGGATTTGTCGCGCAGGGAGGTATTATTGTCCGCGACGGGGTTGCCGTATTCCGCTTCATTTTCACCGTAGAAAATGAGGGGTATGCCGTATTGCATGGCAATCTTGGGCGCCAGGTTTTTCTGTCCCAGGATAAATGTCTGAAAAGGATGCAGTAGGTTTTCGATGGAGAGCCGGGTGAGCAGCTTCATCATGCGGCCGTTTTGCTTGAAGGTGACGTTGTCGAAGCCGCCGATTTCCAGCCAGTTGCGGTAGTTCTGCCAGCCAATGTCCGTGTACAGAATGGGCGGCCAGGTGCAGGTAAGCGGGTGCATTCCGTACTTGTACTTGAGCACATGGGCCTGGAAACAGCTATCCTTGCCGCCGCTGCCAGGCACCAAACAGTCGTAGGAACCATCTTTACTGCGATAGCGGTCCAGCAGCTTGACGAGTTCCTGTTCGCGGGCGCTCCAATCGATGTTGAATTTGCGTTCCGCATGGTGGCACGCGTCGCAGATGCCATTGGCGTCGATGTTCATCGTCGGCGCTTTGCGATCCGGTTTATGCTTGTGCTCCGGAAAGGAACAGGGGCGCTGGTTGGACATCACGCAGCGACGGCAGTAGACGACATTTTCCGGCAATCCATATAGCGTCTGCATTTTTTCATGCGGCATGGGCGCACTCCTGAGTTAAAGCATGATTGGCAATCATTGTCATCAGGGCCTGGTAGATCCGCAGGCCTTGCTGTCCGCTACGTTCGGGATGAAACTGGAAGGCGATCACGTTGCCCCGCCGCAGGCTAGAGCAGAATTCGATATGTCCGTAGCGTGTCGTCGACAGAATAACGTCGGCTGCCGACGGTTGCACATGATACGAATGGACGAAATACATGAAGGCGCCGTCGGGCAAGCCGTCGAGCGGGGTGTCCCGCCAGGCGTCTTTGACCGGCGCCAGAGGGTTGACGGGCCGATTGATTCGGTTCCAGCCTACCTGGGGCACTTTCAGGGTGCCGTCCGGGCCACGAGGCTGTTCGAAGCGGATGACTTGCCCCTCGAAGATACCCAGCCCGCGATGGTGGCCGAACTCGAAGCCTTCCGACATCAACAGTTGTTGGCCAAGACAAATGCCAATCAATGGCGTGTCGCGCAGCGCCAGGTCGCGCAGCGGGCTTATCAAGTCGAGCCGGCGCAGGTTGTCCATGGCATCGCCGAAAGCGCCGACACCCGGCAGAATGACGGCGTCGGCAGCGAGGATTTCCTGTTTGTTGGACGTGACGAGGGAACGAAGTCCGACGCGCTCGCAGGCGTTGCGCACGCTGAAAAGATTGCCCAGGCTATAATCCACGATGGCAACAGTTGGTGTTTTTGACGGCATTCCGGTTGACCTCCTGCCAATACGCCGGCTCACGCCGCCGCGCCCCGTCCCTGGGGTCGGTCGAAATCTAGCAAAGATCAGTTTCTCGGACAAGGGCACTTGAAGAGATGCGCCAGGGCACTTTTGGCAAGCCGGCAACAGAAGGCACGATTTTATAACTGGCTTGAGTCGATGACTTCATCCCCCTCGCGCGTGGCCATGTCGACCAGAACCAGACTGGCCGCATAGACGACGAAACGCACCGAGCCGTCCGCCAGCAGCATGTTGGCGCCGCCGGGATGAAAGCTCCAGGAGTGGTTGGCCTCACAATACAAGGTCGGGTAATAGGTCCCGGTCATTATGGGGCCCGACTTGGGCTCAGGACGAAAATAATCAGGCGCGGGGCAAGGGCCCTTTTCATAGGGCGCGGCCACATTGGTGCTGTTTTTCATGCCGAGGCCCACGTCTCCCTCCCAATCGCTGTCCCACCATCCCATCGCTCCCTGCATATCAAGGGCTGGCTGGCTGGGGAAAGGTGGGCGCTCGGCGACGAGCAACGTGTTGCTGGCGCCATCGGTAATTTGCACAAGGCGGGTCTTGGAGTTTTTGTACATGACTCCTTCAGTCCCTTTTACGCTGTAGCCCTCGACCGCGAGATAAGCCGTCAAGCCATGCGGCGAATTATACGGCGGGAAAATCGACGGATCATAATAGGCATCGAGTCCGCGTGGGTCGGATGGGCAGGCATAAAGCACGATGGGGGCGGTTGTCACCTGTTTCCCCTGTTCGATATAGGGAAGGATGTGCCGCAGCCAGCTATCATTGGTGTATTTTGCCAGGGGCGCGTTGGGGCCGGTACAGGGCGGAAATTGACCGAACGCGTCGTGGTAGTTATGCAGTGCCAGGCCAATTTGTTTCAGATTATTCTGACATTCCAGGCGTGCGCTGGCCTCGCGAACCTTTTGCACCGCGGGCACCAGGAGCCCTACCAGGATACCAATGATCGCGATCACCACCAGCAATTCGATCAGCGTGAAGGCCGTGCGTGTTTTCCACGTTGGCATGGCTACCCTCAGGCGCTCCACGGAGATTTTCATGACATAGCCACGTTTCAAGGAAAGCTACCGGCCTGGCCGCCTGAAAAGCTGTTAGACTGGGCGACGCGGCGCCGGTAACCCATGGGACTGGCCCCATTCAAGGATACCTAAGTATAATTATAGGTGCGAGCCACCCTCAGGGGAGCGAAATCATGTTTGTCCGCGGCTTCTTGATCGCGTCCCTCACCCTTCTCGGCCTCGGTAATATGGGGTTCACGCAACCTGCAGCACCACCACTGGCTCAGGACGAAAATCGTATCGATGAGCTTATTCACAAGCTTGGCAGCAGCAAATTTCAGGAACGGCGGGCTGCCCAAAAAGAACTGGAGGCCATCGGCGCCCGAGCGCTTGCGCCGCTCAAGAAATTCCAAGGATCGACCGATCCCGAGATAAGCAAACGCTGTGGCGACCTCGTGCGCGCTATCGAAGAGAAGGTGTTGACGGCGCGGCTACTGGCGCCCAAGCGTGTGCAGGTCAACTTCACCGGACTCCCTGCCCTCCATGCCGTCGCCGAATTGACCAAGCAGTCCGGTTACCTCATCCAGGTCCGCGGCGACCGCACGAAGCTGGCCGGTAAGAAAACCAGTTTACCCGCTGGCGAGCTTACTTTTTGGCAGGCATTCGACCAGTTGTGCGATGACATTGGCCTCGCGGAACAAACGGGAGTGCCGCAGGATCAACATGCCGCCGAATTGATTGGAGCAGGCGGACGGGTGGATCGGCTGTTCATGGACAATCTCATGGCTGGTGCCAAGTCCGTGGAAATCGTGGCGATTCCGGGCACTCCCAAGAACCGGAACGTCAGTTATGCCGGCGCCGTGCGGTCACGGATTTATGCACGCGACGGCAAGGCGAACGGGGAATATCAGTTAACGCTGGAAGTGTCGGCGGAGCCAGGCTTGCAAGAATTTACCATTGTCGGCGCGCCAGCTTCGATAAGGCTATTGACGATCAGGGACAGAACCTCGAACTGCGCGCCCAGACGGCACAGGCAAATCCGCCCGCGCCTGGTTTTGGCGTGGCGGTCGATCCTTTTTTGCAAACCACCGCCAGTCGCCGGCAGTTCAATTTATCTTTCAAAGCGGGCAAGCCCGCTCAGGGCTTCAAGGAACTTACCGGCACTTTCGCGGCACGGTTGCTGGGGCCGCCAGAAACCATCTTTACCCTGAGCAACGTACTGAACGCCGTCGGCGAATCGGTGAAGAGCAAAAGTGGCGAAACGTTTACCCTCGCCTCCCTCGAGAAGCTTGATAATGGCGACTACAAGCTGCAAGTTCGGCATGCCAAAGCAAATGCCAACGGGCCTGGCGTGAGGAATTTTAATGGCGTGATTCAAATGACCGGCGAAGGCAACATACCCAAGGGGATTCCTGAGTTACTCGATGCGCGCGGTGGCAGATTTCAGGTGATCCAGGTCCCCTTGCAACGTACTTCAATTTCCACGAATTCCACCAGGCGCGAGTTCACGATCATCTATCGCGGCCATAACGAGCCGGAAACGCTCACTCTCCTTGGTGCTCAACCGGTAATCATCACGATTCCGTTTGCGTTTCGCGATGTGCCCGTGCGCTGAAGCCTCGGTAACGCCTGGTTCGGCCGTCACCGCTACTGCATGGCCACGAGTTGCGAGCGCAAGTATTCATGGGATTGCATCCCGACTATCTTACGCTTCAGGACACCATCCTTGAAAACGAGAAGGGTGGGAATGGAGACTATCTCATACTTCGCCGCGACGCCGGGATAATCGTCGATATTCACCTTGCCAACGACCGCCCGGCCCTCATACTCTGCGGCCAATTCCTTGATGACCGGGTCCATCGCCTTGCAGGGCCCACACCATTCCGCCCAGAAGTCCACGAGAACGATCTGTTTGCTCTTCAGGACCTTGTCCTCGAAGTTAGCCGTCGTCAAGGTGACGGCTTTGCTCACACCGGAACTACAGCCTGGAAGCGTTGCCGCCAGGGTGGCCCCGGCGAGGAAGAAAACGACGTGCCATTTCATCGCGGCCATGAAGCGTACTCCAGGTTTTCGTCAAGGGTTGGACCAGCACCCATTAATTCTTGCCCTTAAGAATCAATTCAATCTCGCGATTACAGTCTAGCAGATGGACGCGGCTATTGGCATCCTGCGTATTGGTCAGGGCCGCGGCGATTTGTAGCCCCAGGTCCTTGAGGGCGAAGCGAGCGATGGCGCGGAAATCGGTGCCCTGGACGCTGGCGCCGAAAATGGGCTCCTCGTCCAACGGAATGATGATTTGTTTGACGACGGAGTCGCTGGGCACGAGCTCGTGCTTCAGGTGCTCAAGATAGGCACGCTGCAAATGGCGACGGAGGACGTCCACCGTGGGCTGCTTTTCCTTGAGCTCGCTCCAGATCCCATCTTGCACATCGGTCAGGAATTGCAAGGCGGCATAGGACCCGTCGGGATCGAGGACCTCACCATCCATGAGCAGCTTGAACCGTCGGCCGCTCAACAGACTTTCGAGCAGAGCACGCTGCTGGCCCATGATATCGTCGGCCACGCCAAAATATTTGAAGCGGTTGACGAGCGCCGGCTGCAGCAGATTGCGCGGGGTCGTGAACGCATTGTCGCTCAGAAATTTGACAGCCTCGCGTTGTCTGTCCTTGGCCACCCGCGTGAACGATTCCGAGCCCCTGCCTCCCAGCGTGCGATTCTCCATTACGCCGCCGACGAGCAGGGCCACGGCATTGAACCAGTTGCGGCGATGGGTCAGGATCGTCTTGTAAGTTTCCTTCATCAAAGAGAAATCCTCGCCGAGTTGCGTCGTGGCGGAAGGCAGCATTTCGAGCACGCGGTCGAGATTTTTGAGTCCCAGCGAAGTGGCCACAAGCGCGTCGGTGCTGATGTTCTCCGTCTTCACCGTAGGATCGACGGTGGCCGGTCCATCTTCGCCGCCGAAGCGCAGCCAGGGCTCGTTCATTTGCTTGGCGGCCCATTGATCGAGCGTGGTCCGCTCCGGGTCGATGCCTTTGCCGCCGACAATCGGTTTATAGCCCCATTCGATGGCAAACATGTCATAAGGCCCAATTTTGGGAAGCAACGACTTGACGTTGTCGCCTGGCTGGGCGACATAGTTGAACCGGCCGTAGGCCATGATCGAGGCCACGGTGCCATATTGTTCGGTGAACTTGGGATCGCGGAGCTGGGCCACGGTGAAAGCCGAACTGGCCCGGTGATTGTGGCGTAGGCCCAGCGTGTGGCCAACTTCGTGAGCGGTGACGTAACGCATGCACTCGCCGATGACTTCATCCGGCAGCGGCAGCTTGTGGCGGCGCGGATCGTTGGCGCCGCACTGTACGAAGTACCACTGCTGCACCAGTTTTTGAATGTCATGCCAGAAAATAATATGGGCGGACACGATCTCCCCGGAGCGCGGATCATGTACGTGCGGGCCCATGGCGTTCTGCGTGGGGTCCGCGACCCAGCGAATGACGGAATAGCGAGCGTCCTCGGCATCCCAGTCGGGATCGTCCGCCTTGGTGGGCGCGTCCTTGGCGATAATGGCGTTCTTGAAGCCAGCCTTCTCGAACGCCGGCTTCCAGTCCTCCACGCCTTGCCTCATGTACGAGCGCCATTTTTCAGGCACCTCCCGGCTGAGGTAAAAAACTATGGGCCGAACCGGTTCGGAAACCTCTTCGGCGGGTTCCTTTTTCTCCAGGCGAAAACGCGTGATATATTGCCGTTTGACCATCCAGTTCTTGTCGCTCGCATAGTCCTCGAACGATTGCGTGAAGAAACCGACGCGTGAATCGAAATAACGCCCGACCATCGGCTTCTCCGGCAAAAGAGTAAGGCTGTAATGGGCGAAGATCGAGATACTCTTGCCGCCTCCACCACCGCCCCCGCCGCCGCCTTTGCGCGGTGGCCCGGCCGGTGCCGCGGCTACCCCACCGCCGCCGCGAAAGGTCACGAGCACCCGCGTCTCGATATTGGTAGGGAAGGTCTTGATTTCTTCCAGATAGGTGCGTGAATCGTCGATGGCCCCGCCTCCTGGAATAGCCCTCTTGATGGACAGGTCGGCCGTGTCGGTGGTGAACAGCGAGGTTACCTGAATGACGGCGTCCTTATCTTTGTTCTCGGTCTCGACAGGGAAGCTCTGCAGGATGGTAGCCAGGTTAGCCGACTCCACGGCATCCTGGACCGCCTTGCCATCGGCGCGCTTCTCAAAAGCGACCTGCCACAGGAGGACCTTGTTACCCCGGCGTTCCCAGCGCAGAACCGACCTGCCTCCCGCTTTGCCACCCCAGCCCACTCCCGGCGGCGCCTTGGCCACCTCGGCGGTCCAGAGCATCAATTTGCCATAGGCGCTCGTGGGAATTTCGAAGTAGACCTTGTCCTCGATCCGGTGAACGGTAAAGACCCCTTTGCTGGTCTTGGCCTTGGCCGTGATGACTTCGTCATACTTCTTGAGATCGCCGGCTTTGGGCTGCTTGGACTTCGGTTCTTTCTTCTCTTTGTCCGCGACTTTGGGCTCCTCCACCTTCGGCTCATCATCCGCTCGAGCATTCCCCGCTAAAAACAAAACAGCCAGCGCCAGCAAAAACGCCTGGCCGCAATAAGTTCGCCGTGACATGGTTTCTCCTGAATTCGACTGGTAGGCTCGGAAAAGCCAAGAAAGAACTACCTAACAAGTACCAGACCCGAGCGCGGAATGCCAGGGGGTAGTTGGCATAATTCGCCTCCCCCTACCGTAGGGCATGAGGTGCCGGGGTCACGCTGTTTTAATGCCGGCTGCCATTTCCAGCCCGAGTTCCTCGACAGCCACTTCACGCATGCGATACTTCTGCACCTTACCGGTCACCGTCATCGGGAACTCGCTGACAACCTTCCAGTAGCGCGGCACCTTGTATGTGGCGATGCGGCCCTTGCAAAAAGTGAGCAGGTCGGTTTCGGTAAGGGCAGTGCCCGGTTTGGGCATGATCCAGGCCATCACTTCCTCGCCGTACTTGACACTTGGCACGCCGATAACCTGGGCGACGCTGACCCGCGGATGAGTGTGCAAAAAGTCCTCGATCTCGCGAGGGAAGATCTTCTCGCCGCCGCGAATAATCATGTCTTTGATCCGGCCCACGATGTTGACGTAACCTTCTTCATCCAGGACGGCCAGGTCGCCCGAGTGCATCCAGCCGGCCTGGTCGATGGCATTGCGCGTGGCCGCGGTATCGTTCCAGTATCCAATCATGACGCTATAGCCGCGCGTGCATAGCTCGCCGGGAGTGCCGCGCGCCACGATGCTGCCCTCCGCATCGATGATTTTGACTTCCACATGCGGATGCACTCGGCCCACGGTGCTCACACGTCGGCCGAGGGGATCGTCCCAGGCGCTTTGCGTCGATAGGGGCGAAGTTTCGGTCATACCGTAACCGATGGCGACTTCGGGCATGTGCATTTTGGTCACCACATTGTGCATCAGTTCGACCGGGCAGGGCGGCACCCGCCATCACGCCGGTGCGTAGAGAAGTCAAATCGAACTCGGCAAAACGCGGATGATCCAGCTCGGCGCAAAACATGGTCGGCACGCCATAAAGCGACGTGCAACGTTCGGCCTGAACGGTTTCCAGGACCAGGAGCGGGTCGAAAGCAATGCCCGGCACCACCATGCAAGCGCCATGGCTCGTGCAAGCAAGATTGCCCAGCACCATGCCGAAGCAGTGATAGAAGGGCACGCAGATACAGACGCGGTCGGACGCCGAATAACGCAGCAACAGGCCGACGAAGTAGGCGTTATTGAGGATATTATGGTGCGATAACGTGGCCCCTTTGGGGAAGCCGGTGGTGCCCGACGTGTACTGGATATTGATGGGATCGTCAAATTGCAGCGCTGCTTCGCGCCGATCCACGTCCCCTTCCGTGACGGCATAACTCATCTGATTGAAGCGCTCCCATTCCTCCTCCAAAACCAGCGCGCCTCCAGCAGCGGACAGCGGTCACGAACTTCGTCGAGCAGGGGCAGGTACGCGGTCTGTCGAAACCCCTCGGAAAGAAAGAGTACGCGCACACCCGCCTGATTGAGAACATATTCCAGCTCAAGCGCCTTGTAAGCCGGATTGATGTTGACGAGGATCAGGCCCAGACGTGCCGTGGCGTATTGCAGCACCACCCATTCATAGCGATTGGGGGCCCAGATACCGACTCGATCGCCTTTTTGCAGGCCCAGGGCGACGAGGCCACGTGCCGCGCGCGTGACCAGGTCCCAGAGTTGTCCATAAGTAATGCGAAAATCCTGGGAGCGCACCACCAGGGCCTCGCGCGTGGCGAAGCGTTCCACGGTGCGCCGTAAATTTGCCCCAATCGTTTCGCCCAGGAGGGGAATCGCCGAGGCACCATGCGTGTAAGAGAGACTTGTCATGGCAACGATGGTAGCCACCAAACGGGCAAATGCCAAGTCTAGCTTCCGGCATTTAGCCGCGGACGTCGAGGGTATTGCGATAGCGTTTGACTTCGCGACTAAGGGCTTTGTAGACGCCGAAGGCGAGCAGCAGGTCCAGAATCTTGTCGGCGAAGCCGCCGATGAACGGGATGTAGGAGGCGGGAAACCACCAGCGCGACGTGATTATGGCCGGGATAAAAAGCCATACAACCAGGTGCGTGGTCCAGGCCATCGTATAGCGTTTGTCCCATAGCATGAGGCACATCAGCCGGCCATCGACAAACATGTCGACGAAAAGCCACGCGAAGCCGCCGCGTGTCGGACTCATGTTTTCGATCGAAGCCAGTACCTCGCCCGTCGTCCCGGGTCGCCTGGGCGCGGCGGCCGTGAACCTATCGGCACCGGTGGCGCGTTGCAAGCGTTCCGTCACTTTGTCCACGATTCTTTCCTCGAGCGCCTTGGTGTTTCTGAGCGCGACGATCTCGTCCTCAAGCTGCCGGACGCGCGCTTCCAAACTTGTGCCGCTGGGGGAAGGCTGGACATCCATGGAGAGGATGACAGGCGGCGGACCATGCGCATGCGGGACAGGTTCGTTCATGACGTCTCGTTGGCGTTGGGCCGGTTGCGGGTGCATTTTGGCGTCGGCAGCTTTAACCGGCGACGATATTCACGAGCTTGCCTTTGACCACGATGACCTTTTTGATCGTTTTACCATCCAGCTGTGCGCGGATTTTGTCGTCGGCCAAAGCGATTTTTTCCAGGCTGTTCGGGTCGATATCGCTGGCAACCATCAGTTTGCCGCGCAGTTTGCCGTTGATCTGTACGGGAACTTCGATTTCGTCTGCCCTCAGCAGCGTTTCATCAAAGGTTGGCCAGGGTTCATAGGCCAGTGTCTTTGAACCCGTGGTCCCATGCAAGGCCTGCCATAACTCTTCGGCCAGGTGGGGCGCGAACGGGCTAAGCAGCAGCGTAAAGGTCTTGAGGACGGCACGGGGTCGTACCGTCTGCGGCGTGAGGTGGTTGGTGAACTCCATCATGGCCGCAATGGCCGTGTTGAAGGAGAGTTTATCCAGGTCCTCGGTGACCCGTTTGGTGGTCAGGTGGATGAGCCTTGTCGTCTCTTTATCAGGCTCCACGTCGGCGACAGCGTCCTGCAGCTTCATCTCCTCACTACGATCGTCGATGATCAGCCGCCACACGCGATTAAGGAAACGAGAGACGCCCTCCACGCCGCGCATGCTCCAGGGCTTGGTCGCCTCGAGGGGGCCCATGAACATCTCGTACAGCCGCAGGCTGTCGGCGCCGTAAGCATCCACCACTTTGTCAGGATTGATGACGTTGTCGCGGCTTTTGGACATCTTGAAGGCACGGGCATCGATGCGCACCGCATGATCTTCCTTCAGAACGAATCCTTCCCCCTTTTTCTCCACCAGATCTTCGGACAACTTGACCGGCGTATAGCCTTCGGCATCTTTTACCCGGGCGACCGAAAGCCATTTGCCGTCCAGTTGAAAGCCGGTGTACTCCATCTCACCCAGGATCATGCCCTGGTTTACCAGCCGCTGGAATGGCTCGGCGGTCGTCACATGTCCGCGATCATAAAGCACCTTGTGCCAAAAGCGTGAATACAGCAAATGCAGGACGGCATGCTCGGCACCGCCGATGTAAAGATCGATTGGCAGCCAGTATTTTTGTTTGGCGGGGTCGCAAAGCTGCTTGGAATTTTTCGGATCGATAAAGCGCAGGTAATACCAGCATGAGCCAGCCCACTGGGGCATGGTGTTGGTTTCGCGCTTATAGTTTTTGCCGTTGCGCGTGACGTTCACCCAGTCATGTGCCTTGCCAAGCGGCGGTTGTGCCTGTCCGGAGGGTTTGAAATCCTCCAGGTCGGGCAAACGCAAAGGCAGATCGGCGAGCGACAGGGGTTCGACAATGCCTGTGGGCTTGCCGGCGGCATCGACTTCATGCAGGAGCGGAAACGGCTCGCCCCAATAGCGTTGCCTGCTGAAAAGCCAATCGCGCAGCTTGTAATTGATCTTCTTTTGGCCTTTTTTCGTCGCTTCGAGCCAATCGATGATCTTTTCCTTGAACGTCGCGGTCGGCATGCCATCGAAGGAGCCGGAATTGAAAGCGATGCCTTCGGCGACGTAGCATTCGGCAAAGAGGTGCGTATGGTTTTTGTAGAAAGAGATAGTAACCTTCAGCGGATCGCTGCCTTCGTTTTTCCATATTTTCAGGGCGCGGCCGAGCACTTCGACGTCGAACTGCGACAGGGTCTCCGCGCGCGGATCGGGCCTGGTTAGACTGCCGGCGACCGCAGACATGCCGTCCTTGTTTTCCAGCTTTGAGAGGACTTTATAGACCTCGGTTTGCATGAGCCATGCCGCGGGAGGCAGCACGACGGGACGAATGGGGAGGCGGAATTGCGTGGCAAACTCAAAATCACGCTCATCATGAGCCGGCACGGCCATGATCGCGCCGGTGCCGTAGCCGGCCAGGACATAGTCGGCAATCCATATCGGAATCGATTCCGAGTTTAGTGGATTGATGGCGAAGGCGCCGGTGAACACGCCAGTTTTTTGCTTGGCGAGTTCAGTGCGCTCCAGGTCGCTTTTGCGAGCGGCCTGGGCCTTATAGGCGATTACAGCCTGCCTTTGAACCGGGGTCGTGATGCGCTCAACCAGCGGGTGCTCGGGTGACAGCACCATGTAGGTGGCGCCGAAGAGCGTATCCGGCCGGGTCGTAAAGACGCGCAGCGACTGTTCGTTTTGAATAAGGGCTTGCGGGTTGGCTCCGACCGACTCGGCCATCTTTAAGCGAAAGTCTACTTCCGCGCCAACGCTCCTGCCGATCCAGTCACGTTGCATTTTCTTGATCGACTCGGGCCAGTCGACCAGGGCCAGATCATTCTCCAGGCGGTCGGCATAGGCGGTAATGCGCAATAGCCATTGGCGAAGGGGCATGCGCACTACCGGATGCCCGCCCCGTTCGGATTTGCCATCGATGACTTCCTCATTGGCCAGGACCGTCCCGAGTGCCTCGCACCAGTTGACGGGCACCTCGGCCTGGTAAGCAAGCCGCCAGGAGTCCTGGTATTTGCGTACGGCATCGGCGCCGGCCTCCGCCACAGTTGGTGGAATGGGCAGCTCGCGGATGGGCAGGCCCTTGTCGATGGAGGCGTCGTACCAGGTGTCGTACAACTCCAGAAAGATCCACTGCGTCCACTTGAAGTACTCGGGATCGGTGGTGTCGACTTCGCGGTCCCAGTCGTAACTGAAGCCAAGCATTTTGATCTGGCGGCGAAATTCGTTGATGTTTTTTTGGGTCGTGACGCGCGGATGGGTGCCGGTGCTTATGGCATATTGTTCGGCAGGCAGGCCAAAAGCATCCCAGCCCATGGGATGCAAGACATTGGCGCCGCGCATGCGCCGGTATCGGGCGAGAATGTCGGTCGCGGTGTAGCCTTCGGGATGGCCGACATGGAGGCCCGCGCCCGAGGGATACGGGAACATATCGAGGATGTAGTATTTCGGTTTGTCGGAAACGTCCGGGGTACGAAAAGTTTTGTGTTCCTCCCAGTAGCGCTGCCAACGCGGTTCAATCACTTTGGGGTTGTACGACGGCATGAACCAGCCTCATCCTTCCGAAGGGAAAAGCAAACCGTTAACCTACCCCTCGTCTGGAAAGGCGTCAACCGCCCACCGTGCGGAGCCTCAAGGCATGCTTTTGACTTCCACCACCTTGAAATTCAATTTCCCCAGGGTGGTCAGCAGGTTCTTGGCGGCTTTTTGCTCGGTGCCAAAACAAATGTGGGTGGCATCGATTTCTGTCTCGCGCAGGCTGGCATCCACCGGCACCCAGTTGCCGCCGAGCACAACCTCGTTCCAGGCGTGGCCCGCGAAGGCTTTTTGATCGTCCCCGGCGTAAAGCAGGCCGGATACTTCCCGTGCCGGGACGCCGGCGGCCCGCGCCAGGGTGGTGACCAGCAGTGCATACGATTTGCAATCGCCCGTCTTTTTATCGAGGAGATCGTGAATCGTCGGTATCGACACGCGCGGCGTCGGGTTTACGAATCCGTTGACGAACTGAACAATTCGCCGCACCTTTTCCTCGGGAAGTTGCGCTTCACCGACGGCTTTCGCGGCGAGGGCCTGCACACGCGGATGGCTGATGGGATACGTCAGGGTTTCTTCAAGTCCGCTCGCCCTCTCTCGTTCCGTGGCCGGCGCGGCCTTGCCATATTTCTTGCCCAGTTTAAGAAGACGGCTGCCCGCCGGGCCCGCCGCGACCTGTTGGCGGGGCCCGTCTTCGAATATCTCGCCCGCGAGGCCGTCGACCTGGAGCACAAGCTCCGTCACCTTTTTGGTCAACCCGAGCGCCCGATCGCTCCTGGCCATGCCCAGGACAAAGAGATCCTGGCTATACTCGGTGTTCTTGGCCTGTTCTTCCGTTTCCAGGCGAATTTCGAATGCGGCGATGACGCTTGACAGGGTGCGGCCCTGGTCATCGTGTCGGGTCAAGTAGTTGACCATGAGTTCGCGGTCCTCATTCTCCACCTCGAAGTAGCGCACGTTGACGCCGCCGGCGAGGCTCGATTTGACGCCGACGATCTTACTTTTTCTCAGGCGATTCTTGATTTCCTTGACCTCGAATTCCTTGGAATCCATGGCGTCCCCCACCTGGGGATCATGCCGAAACCATAGGTCCAGCGCCAGAGCATCCGCCAAGTTGTAATCGACGGACGCCAGTATTTTCTTCGAGACCTCCTGGCCGGTCCGGTAGGTGAAGTCTAGCCCTTTGGCTGTGCGCACCAGCGAGGCGGTTTCCGGGGGAGTCGGTTCGAAGCGTTGTTCGTGCTCCGCGTGCAGTAAACGGTAGGGGGGACTATCTTCAAACGTCATCGTTTGTTTGCTAAAAAACTCCGTTTTCATCTTGGAGGCCGCCAGCTTCATGCTGAAAGTGCCCGACTCCCGGATGGTCGAGCCGACTCGGTCCCGCGCCAGGCAAAAATAGCCGACTTTTTTTTCCTTGAGATAAACGCCATACCAATCGGTGTGCAACAGGGACTCGATGTCCTTGGCGCTGAGGACGGGCAGCCTTGCATCCTCGCCCCTGGAGGCGGGGGCCGCGACCAGCGAAAGAACCAGAAACAAACCAATGAAGCGATTGAACCGCGATGACATACTGCACTCCATTACATAAGTTGACAGGCCGGTCTTGGCGATTTCGGCCTGCGTGCCGATTGGGGGGATGAAGTTGCCGATTATGCCTTTTATATCATTTATACCACGTATAACGGGTGTGATGCCAAGGCCGAGAAAGGAAATAACTCGGTTCTGTTTTAGCGCGCTGCATTTGGTTGCAGTGGCGTGCAGAACCGTTACAATGTTGCTTCATCCAGCGGTTTGGGAAAGGATTGTCGATGGAAAAATGGTTTTGCTGGGGGGCCATAGGCACCTCGGCCTTCTTGTTTCTTTTGTTTGTCCTCGACCTGGTGACCAAATCCATTCCCTTCGGGGGGCTCAGCGCGCTGGTTGATATCCTCGGATCCATCGGCTGCGCGCTGGTGGCTTACCTTGGTTGGGACGCCCTAAAAGATCTTCGTTAACAACCAGCCGGCGGCGCCCGTGGCCGCCAGCACCAACACCACCAACATCCCTTTCACGGACCCCCCGATCCCTTCGCTCGGCGTTTTGATCCCTTTCTGAAAACGTACCTCATCCCCCGGAAGCCATGGCGTCGTGCATTGCGACAGCGATTGGTCTACCCAGGTATTGACAGACGCGGGTGCAGGTTCGGCATGGTGTTCCTGCCGCCTGGCAAGGACGGGCTTCGCCAGCAGCGTATCCGTCGGACGGCTCTGGCTCACGTCGGCCTGGGGAATTCGCACCACGCTCGCGCACTGCGGGCATTTGACTTTGCGGCCGGCATATTCTTCCTTGGCCTTCATCGCCTTGCCGCAATTGCAGGAAAAAAGGATCGACACGAGCGTTCTCCCGGCACTGGTCATGGATTTTTGTTTGGTGATTTTAAACCATCCGTCTAAAATCATCAATCTAAATCAACCCGAGGGCCCGCGATGCGTCACGTACTGTCCGCTCTTGTGCAAAATCAACCCGGTGTGCTTGCCCATGTCTCCGGCATGCTGGCCTCGCGCGGGTTCAACATCGATAGCCTGGCCGTGGGTGAAACGGAGGACCCGGGCCTTTCGCGCATGACGTTCGTCGTGCATGGCGACGACGGCGTCCTGGAACAGGCCCGCAAACAACTCGACAAGATCGTTTCCGTGGTTCGGGTGGACGACATCAGCAGCGAGAATTACGTCGAACGCGATCTCATGCTTATCAAGGTGAACGCCTCCCCCTCGCAACGGGCCGAGATTGCATTGCTCGTGGAAATGTTTCGCGCCGTGTCGTCGATATCAGCGCCGACACGATGATGATCGAAGTTTCCGGTCAGGAAAGCAAAATCGAGGCCTTCATCGAATTGATGCGCCCCAAGGGAATTTTGGAGCTGGCCAGGACCGGACGGATCGCGCTCATTCGCGGCATCCGGCAGAAAGCCTGATCCGGGCGAACACCTTGATGTGAGTTGCGTGGGACGGCGTCCACGCCTAGTTTTTTCTTACGGAGCCCTTATGCCCCTTCACCAGCCGTTTGTCAGTCGTAAAGTTCAGCCGGCATTGCAAGCGGTGCTGGATAAACTCGAGCCGGGCACCAAAATTCGCATCACCCAGACCCTGCGCGTCGGCCTGCAAAGCTGGCCGGCCGTGGTCACAGGCACGTT
Source organism: uncultured Planctomycetota bacterium (assembly GCA_963848825.1). GTDB lineage: Bacteria > Planctomycetota > Planctomycetia > Gemmatales > Gemmataceae > CAVVSQ01. The sequence goes on from CAWKFA010000001.1 coordinate 193,571, forward strand.
TCGCCATTACGATTCCCTGGCCACGGGCCTGGCCACGCAACGGCTGCCGCAGGATGACATCATCATCCCGATTGTTCACTTCACCAAGGACCCACACGGCGAACTGTCCAGCGTGGCGCTGGATGAGCAAACGCAAATAGAAATAGTCCCCTGACTCCTGCTGTTGCCGGCGCGGGCCGCGCGGCTTATTGAGGGCCGACGGCCATGATTTGCTCGAGTATTTCGGGTGAGGCTTCGCGCGTGCCCTTGCATTTTGGATACTTCGAACAACCCAGGAAGTAGCCACCCCGGCCCGGGCGAAGTTTCATCGGCGCATCGCAGGTCGGGCACGTCTCACGCACCTCGACGGCGGGCCCTTCTTTTTTCTTCGGCGGCGGCGGCAAGAGGTCCTTCAATTTCTCCTTGAGGTCTTCTGGTACTGGCTTGGTGCTTCGGCATTTTGGATAGGCACTGCACCCCAGGAACGGACCGCGTGGCCCGCGTTTGACTACCATGGGACCACCGCATTTCTCGCATGCAAGGCCGGTCTCGATCGGTTTCGCCGGGTTCCCCTGGGCGTCGACGTCCTTGGCGTTGCGGCACTTGGGATAACCCGTGCAGGCCAAAAACGGGCCGCGGCCCCTCGCGTTGCACCATCGGCTTGCCGCATTTATCGCAAACATGCGCGGTCGGCTTGCTGGCCAATACCGGCTTGCCTTCCACGTCGTAGTTCATCGTTGTTTTGCAATCCGGGTAGCCGCTACAACCCAGGAACGGCCCCCGTTTGCCCATCCGCTGGAGCATGGGCTTGCCGCACTCGGGGCAGGCGACTTCGGTAACCTTGGGCGCTTCCTTGGGCCCCTTGTCGGCGCCTTTTTCTTGATGTACTTGCATTCGGGATGACGTGAACAGCCAAAGAACTTGCCGAAGCGGCTATAACGCTCCACCAGCGGCGCACCGCATTGCGGGCATTTCTCGGCGTCGAGGAGCATCTTGGTCTCGGCGACCTTGAGGTCCTGGGCAAACGGCTCGTAAAACTCGTTCAGGACGTCATTACGCTGATGTTTCCGCGTTTCGATCAGATCGAGCCCTTCCTCCATGTGCCGGGTAAACTTCAAGTCCATCACTTTGGGAAAGTGCTCGACGAGAATGTCCGTCACCTTCATGCCCATTTCGGTGGCAAAAAAGCGGCGTTCCTTTTGCTCGACGTATTCGCGGTCCTGGATTTTCGAAATAATGGCCGCGTAAGTGCTAGGCCGGCCGATGCCTTCTTTTTCCAAGGTCTTGACCAGCGAAGCCTCATTGTAGCGCGGCGGCGGCTCGGTGAAGTGCTGCGTGGGGTCCAGCTTGAGCAGGTCCAGCGGGTCCTTTTCCTTCATGGGCGGCAACAGCGTGTCTTCTTGTTTGCCCGGTACGAGAACGCGGCGGAAGCCGTCGAACTTCAACGTTCGTCCCTGAGCGCGAAAGCGCCCTAAGGCCGCCTGCACCGTGACGGAAGTGACCGCGAAAACCGCGGGCTTCATCTGGCAGGCGACGAAGCGAGTGTAAATGAGCGTGTAGAGACGCAGTTGCTCCTGGGGCAGAAACTTCGCCACCCGGTCGGGCGTGTAAGCCAGGTCCGTCGGACGAATCGCTTCATGGGCGGCCTGGGCATCTTTCGACGCGGCATACACGTTGGGCTTTTCAGGCAAGTACGCGTCGCCATATTCTTTTTGGATGTGGGCCCGGCACGCAGCCAGTGCTTCCTGGGCAATGTGCGTGCTATCGGTTCGCATGTACGTGATGAGGCCAATCGAGCCTTCCGTACCCAGGTCAACGCCCTCATAAAGGCGCTGGGCGATCATCATCGTCCGCTTGGCCGAATAGCGCAGGCGCAGACTCGCCTGTTGCTGGAGCGTACTGGTTGTGAAGGGCGCCGGTGGCTTCTCCTGGCGATCTTTCTGCTCGATTTTGCCAACGAGATAAGCGGCGCCTTGCAGGGCCTGCACGATCGGATCGACAATAGCCTGTTTGTCGGCCTTGAACTTCTCACCGTTCCACTCGGCCAGTTCCGCCAAAAACGACCCTTCGGGCAGCTGCGGCTTCTCTTCTTTCGGTGCCTCACCGTCCTGCTCCGCGTCTGGGTCAACTGGTTTCGCGGGCTTGGCCTTTCCTTTACCTTTCGCCTTGGGCGCTGCCGCCTTGGCATTCTCGCCAAAGCCGAGCGGCCGCACCAGGGCCGTGATCTTCCAGTATTCTTCCGGCTGGAACGCCTGGATTTCGCGTTCTCGTTCAACAATCAGGCGCACAGCCACCGACTGGACCCGGCCAGCGCTCAGGTGCTGGGCGAGCTTACGGCTGAGCAACGGGCTGAGCTGATAGCCAACCACGCGATCGAGAAAGCGTCGTGCTTCCTGGGCTGCCACCTTGTCCATGTTGATGGTGCCGGCGGTACTAAACGCTTTTTGCACCGCGGTCTTGGTGATTTCGTTGAAGGTGACGCGGCGCGTCTGTTCTTCCTTGAGCCCCAGGGACTCCTTGAGGTGCCAGGCGATGGCTTCGCCTTCGCGGTCGGGGTCAGGCGCAGATAGACAGTATGTGCTCCCGCTGCTTGCTTCTTGAGGGAGGCAAGCACGTCTTTGCGGTCCTTGAGCGGCAAATATTTCGGTATCCAGCCGTTTTCGATATCGATGCCGAATCGGCTTTTGGGTAAGTCACGCACGTGGCCCTTGCTGGCCACGACTTCGTAATCATCGCCCAGGTACTTATTGATGGTTTTGGCCTTGGCCGGCGATTCGACGATCACAAGGTTTTTCTTCTTCCGTGGTGCCACGTCAATTCCCTCGTAATAGCTGGCAACTTACCGTCGCCAGGTATTGGCTGTTCGTTCAGTATCGTCAGGGCTTAGAGGAGTCTGGCCCTCAAAGGGATGCCGCGGATACTCGCCTGGCGTTTGCCACGGGCATTGCCGATGGCCCCTTTTTGCTTCCCAGACCTCGTATTGTGTTTGCCCTCAAATTCACTACAATCGCTATTTTGGGCCTGGTCCACCAACCACCCATACTACATGGTTTCGCGGAGTGTCAAGCCCGCGTGCGGTGGAAGCACGGCGGACATGAAGTCCTAACTTGAGGAATCCTATGGCGTTGAATCCATTCACCAGCTTTCGGAAATACCAGCGATATTGGATGGCCGTTATTCTCCTGGTAACCATGGTCACCTTTGTATTGTGTACGGGGACGCGTGGCGACCTCAGTGATCAACTTTTAGCGCTTTTCGGCCGGCGCGAGGGGAGCCCGCTGGTCACCGTGGATGGCCGAAATATCTACCTCAAGGAACTAAATGACCTCAAAGAACAGCGCAACATGGCCAATGAATTCATGAAGCGCGGCTTTGAACTCGGTATCAAAACCATTACCGCCTTTGAAACCAGCGAAAAGATGACCCCCGAGGTGCGCAAGACCGAGCTTCCCAAGCTTTTCGCCATCAAGGCTGACCTCGAGAAAAGGTTTCTCAAAACGCGCTATTTTGGCTCGGGCGTCAAACTCGACGACCTGGTCGACTTTGAGCTCTGGCTGCACGAAGCCGACCGCCTGGCGATCAATCTTGTGCCCGACGATGTCCGCAAGCTGTTTAGCCAGGACCTGCTCCACATGGCCTGGAGCGCGGATCCTCTCAAAAGAGACCAGCTCAACCGCGATCACTTGATGAATATCCTGCGCGATATGCAGGTAAAGTCGCATCGCCTGCCGACCGAACCGCTCGTGCTCAAGGCCCTGGCTGACGAATACCTGCGCGCCTGGCGCAGATGACACTGGCCTACTCCGATCCGGGCGCGCTTGGCCGCAGGGGCAAAGAGAAATTTGACACGGCGGCGCTGCTCGAGGTGCGCATGCCGCTTAGCCCCGCGATGTTGTGGGACACCTTCAAGAACAACCGGTCGGCGTTCGATGTTTCGATTTTGGCCGTAGACGTCAACCAGTTCACGAACCTGGTGACGGAGCCGAGCGACGCTGAACTCAAGAACCTTTTTCAGGAACATTACAAGGATAAATACGATCCAGCTTCGCCCGTGCCCGGCTTCGAAATACCACCCAGCGCACGCGTGGAATTGATCGTGGGCGATCCCACGTCGCCGAAGTTCAAGCAATGGTCAACCGTCGCGAGCCTCATGGAAACAACGCCGCCGGTATGGTTTCCTTATTCACCTCTGGATGTCCTGGTCCGCTATGCGAGCGGACCGCTGGCCCAGCGTGAAAGACTGGCGGAAATTTATGAGCAAAATATCAAGTCCCGCAATAACTCGGCCCGCGCCAATTACCTGACGGCCAAGTGGGACGAACGGGACGCTTACCTGGCCATGGCCGCCAAGCTGGCCAGTGGCCACGCGGATGCGGCCGCTTCCTGGATCGGCGGTTATGCGCAAATCGGCAACGGGCTCACCGCCCAGCTCGGCTTTTACGCCTATGGTCCGGTACGCCACCCAGACGAACTTTTGAAGGGAATGACCGAAGAGGCCAAGGCCCGTGTGCCCTTCTATGCTCCCGTAATTGCCGGCTCTGCCGGCTCAGCCTTTGATGCTTTGGGTATGGCGGGGACATTCTGGTGCTCGACAAGGAAAAATTCTTGCCGCTGGACATTGTCGCAGCTCAGCTCACCGATATGCTCCGTGCCCGGCTCGCCGAATCGTGGGTCCATGCCAACATGGGCGAGTTACGCAAGAAGTTGAATGAAGTCGTGGGCAACAAGGCCAAATTCGAGCGTGAGCTGAAGCGCAGTCTGCCGCCGCTGGGACTTGAGCGCTACGTCACCAAGGATTTCTACAATCGCTTCACGATCGACAAGGCCCCCGAGCTGCAACCGCTTTTCAAGGCTTTCGATGCGAATACGCTCAACCTCGTCAACTCGATCGAAGGCCGCAATCTGACCCCGGACAGCGTTCTGAAGGAGGGGGATTTTTACAAGCTCTTTTTCGACGGCACGGAGAACCTCTCCGTGGCCGGGTCTACCTTCAGGGCGAAAACCTGGCCGCCTGTCCTGATCCCCAAGAAGCTGATTGGCGAGAAAGAACTGACCACCGCGCCGCAACCCGTCGATTTGTTCGACAAGGCCGTCAAGCCCATGCTTTTCTGGAAAATCGACGATCGTGTGGGCAAGATACCTGATTCGATCGATCTCGTACGCGACCGTGTCAAGGAAGCCTGGAAGTTTGCCAAGGCACGCGACACCCAGGCCTTGCCCAAGGCCAAGGAGTTCGCGGACAAGCTCCAGAAATCGGAACTGGGAGCAGAGCCCGCGCTGGAGTTCCTGGCCCTCGAGAGCAAACGAATTGACCTCAAGGGCGTGGCACCGATGTATACCACCGTCGCTCCGCAAATGCCTTTTCCAGGCATCCGGCTGGCGGCCGAACCTGGCGAACGCGTGTACGACACCTACAAGGTCCCCAAAGATAGCTTTGTGTTTCCGCGCGATGACATGGCCCAGGATGTCCTGAGTCTTCCCAGTCTAAAAAAACCAATCGCGATCGGATTGCCCAAGCTCGACGAATACAACAAGGCCCTCTTCGACGTCGGCGTTAAAACCGGCCGCGTCGTGCAAATTCTTACTAACAAGCCGCAGAGCGCTTTTTATGTCGCCTGCGTGCCCTTTAATCCCGGACCTTCCGTGGGCGAGTTTCGTTCAGCTCTGAAGTTTGCCTCGAAAACACCCGCTTTTCGTGGCGGCGCGTATGAAGATCTTTTCGTGGATCAGGCCTTCGAGGAAGCCGGCAAAAAACATTTGCAGGCGCTCCTCGATCAGCTCCGCACCCAGACGGATACCAAGATTCAGGCGACCGCGGACGAAGTGAAATCGTTCAATGCCAACGAATCGCTGTAAACCTCGGCGCGGGTGAGCTCCGTTGCGGATGAGAGAACGTTCGGGCTAGTATTTACTGGCGCAAGGAGGCTGATGCCATGCGGCGTATCTATTGGGTGGGCGCCGGCCTCCTTGCCGCCCTCTCCCTTATTCCTTTGTCCCATGGTCAAGTCGGGAAACCCGCTCCCCAAATTCCGCCGCTCAAGTCGCGCGATTTAAGCAAGTTCACCGCCCAACAGCGGCATTTTTATTTAAGCACCCAACGTGGCGCGGAATGGCTGCAACGGGCGAACCGGCCGGACGGCCGTTTCGTCAATGGCTTTATCCCGGCCTTGCGTTTACCCATGGAGGGAGAAAGCTACTTACGCCAGGCAGGGGCCGCGTTTACACTTGCCAGGACAGCTAAATTCTTCAGTGACGATCGCGCCACCGCGATTGCCAAACAAGCCGTCCTCACGCTACTGCTGGAGACGAGCGTTGACCCGGGAGAAGCCACGGTCCGCACGGTGAGTGCCCACCAGGGCAATGCCGTGCTGACGGCCGGTGCGCTGCTGGCCGCTATCCACGAGTTACCCGGTCCTGGTGACGACCTTCTCGCCCAGGGGGATCAAATCGCCAATCTGCTTCGCAAGCATTTGCAAGCGGACGGTTCCGTGGATGTCCTGGGGCCCGACGAGGCGCGTGGTGGGGTCGCCAATGTGGAGGCCGTGCAGTATTACGCCGGCCCTGCTCTCTACGGCATCATCCACAGTCAATCCTTGCGACCAGCGGCCTGGAAGCTGGAGGCAATGCGCCGCGCCCGTGCCTATTATCAGCCTTACTGGAAGCGCATAAAAATGCACCGATGCCGGTCTGGTTTTCGAGCGCTTTCGTCGAAGCTTATTTGCTCACCAAAGAGCCCGGGTTCGCCGAGGCGGTTTTTGAAATGAATGATTGGCTGTGCGCCTTGCAGTATCGGCAAGCGCTGCCTGAGCGTGCTTCCTGGCTCGGCGGCTTTCAACCGTGGGTGGACGGCAAGGCTGTGCCCATGTCTCCAGATATCAGTTCCGGGGGTGCGGCCGTCAGCCTGGCGGAGGCCTGCCGCCTGGCCAAGGCCGTGGGCGATGTGCAACATTACCAGCGCTATCGTCAGGCCCTGGAGAGCGCGCTGCAGTTTTTGACGACGTTGCAATACTCCGAGGCAAACACGCAACACTTCGCGGAGTGGTATCGCCCAGCGGTGGTGGGAGCCTTTCACGCCTCGTTTCAGGATGGCAACCTACGTCTCGATTATGCCCAGCACACGCTGTCGGCCTTCGTGCTTTATTTGCAGCACGTCGCCGATTTGCCATCCTAGCCCTGAATAACGCGTAGCGCGGCGAGGGCGTTTACGATAGCCAGTTGGGCACAAGGCGTGTATACTTCCTCTTTCACCCGAGTGGAAGCAGTCCATCTCATGAGCGAAGAACGAACTACTTCGGCCCGACCACGTTGTCGTTCCCTCATGGGCGTCAAGGTGCTGGGAACCGGCAGTTATGTGCCTGATACGGTGGTCAGCAACGACCATTTACATCAGCGCTTCGGGTTCGATTCCGACTGGATCGTCAAACGTACCGGCATCCTCGAGCGCCGCCACGCCCAACCGCACCAGGCCACCAGCGATTTATGCCTGGAAGCCGCGCGCCGCTGCATCCGCAACGCAGGCGTCAAACCGGCCGACATCGACATGCTGGTGCTCGCTACTTTCACGCCGGACATGTCCTTTCCGTCGACGGCCTGCCTGGTTCAAGACCAGCTCGGCCTCACCTGCCCCGCCTTCGATCTGCAGGCGGCGTGCGCGGGCTTCATGTATGCGTTCATCACTGGGGCCGCCTACATCGCTTCGGGCGCCAGCAACCTCGCACTCATCATCGGCGGTGACTGCAACAGCCGCGTCGTCAACCCCAACGATATCAAAACGTCGCCGCTCTTCGGCGACGGGGCTGGTGCCGTGCTGCTAACGCGGGGCAAGCCCGATCAGGGCATTCTGAGTTATAGTCTGGGTGCCGATGGCTCGGGTGGCGACCTGCTCAGCCGGCCCGCCTGCGGCAGCCGCACGCCGGCCACCGCGGAATTGGTCGCTCAGGGCCTGCACTTCATGCACATGGATGGCCGTGCGGTATTCCGCTGGGCCGTGGCCATCTTGTGCGACACCATCCAGGATGTGCTCAAGCACTCTGGCCACAAAGCCACGGACATTGATTTGTATATTCCGCATCAGGCCAACATTCGCATTATCAATGCCGCCATCGACGTTCTCCATATCTCCCGCAGCCGTGTGTTCAACAATTTGGAACGCTATGGCAACACCTCCGCGGGTTCCGTGCCCCTGGCCCTGGATGAAGCCATCGCCGATGGCCGCGTGCACGACGGCAACCTCGTGGTTATGAGTGGTTTTGGCTCGGGCCTGGCCTGGGGCACCGCGGTCGTGCGCTGGTAACCCTACCTTTCCGCGACGAACACACCTCCGAAGGGGGGTTTAGTCCCCCGTCGCGCCAACTTGTCTCTCGCCCCAGCGGGGAAACAATTGATGCTCCACGCCCAACTGGTCACAGACACGGCCGACGACAAAATCAACGATGTGTTCCAGCGTCGTCGGTCTGGTGTAGAACGCCGGCATCGCCGGCAACACGACAGCTCCCGCCTCGGCGCAGGCCGTCAAGTTACGCAAATGCACGAGATGTAACGGCGTCTCGCGCGGCACCAGGACTAGCTTGCGGCGCTCTTTCAAATGCACGTCGGCGGCGCGGTGAATGAGGTTCTGCCCCAGGCCATGCGCGATGGCGGCTATCGTGCCCATGCTGCACGGACAAATCGCCATGCCCTCGGTTTTGTAAGAGCCGCTGGCGATGCCGGCCGTGAAGTCCCGGTAATCATGGTAGATCACCTTCCCCGGCGCATCCTGGTCAGGCACATAACCCAGAAGGTCGCTCAACTGAAACTGGTCGCTGCGCACAGTGCGGTCCAATTCGGTACCAAGAACCTGGACAGCGGCCGGGCTCATCACAAAATGGACGTTTCGCCCGGCGCGCAACATGACCTCGAGCAGGCGGACGCCATACGGCGCTCCGCTCGCACCGGTCATCGCGAGCACCAGATCACTGGTGGCCATGGTCAAGGTTCTTTCATGTGCGGTGGCGCATCGGCCTTTGGCGCCGGCTCGACATTCTCGCGAGGGCTGGCCTCGGGTTTCTTTTGTAACAGAATTTTTGAGGTCAGTTCCAGCGAGCCGGTCATATGCTCGACGATCTTGGGCATTTCGTGGGGATTGCCCGTGACCACGGGGCGTCGCAAAAAGCGATAGGCGAAGTACCCGGCGACGCCCACGAGGGCGACCAACATGATGATGGACTTGACCTTGCCGGCTTCGTTCTCGATCAGATCGACCACCCGGTCGGTAAAGGCATACCCCAGCAAAAAGAGTATGGTCACGCCTGGGATTGCATAGATACCGTCGGCGAAAATAAAGCGCGCCAGCGGCAGCCGGGTAATGCCAGCAGTCAGAAAGATTGGCGCCCGGATGCCCGGCGTGAGGCGTGCGAACAGCAAGATGCGAATGCCGTAATCGTGGAAGTTCTCGGAAATCTTCTGCAGCCGCTCGGGCGTCAGGATGTGTTTGCGCACGAAGGGCAGTTCGACCAGGCGAGCGCCCCAAAACCGGCCGATGAAGTAGAGAAAACTATCGCCGATGATGACACCGACAATGCAGGTCGGCAACATGCTCCACCAAAATGCATGGTCAGCGGCGACCAGTGCCCCGCCGAGCACCACGGGTAATTCTTCGGGCATGGGAAAGCCAACCCCCGTCAGGAGGATGCCCACAAAAATGCCTGGAGTACCCCACGTCCTAAGAAATTCCTCCACCCCCGTACTCCCTTCCTCAAAATGTTTGAGGCATTATAGCATTTCTATTTTCCGCAGCCGATAGGGAACTTCCAGGCCATGAGCGTTCATTAATTCGGCGTCCGCCAGCACCTGCGCCGTCGGACCATTGGCCACGAGCGTGCCGTGATCGAGCAGAAGAACGCGGCCGCACAACTCGAGAATCATGTCCAGGTCGTGGGAGGCGATGAATTGCGTGCCCCCCAGTTCCTTAAGCAGCGCCATAAGCTCGCGCCGACCGCGTGGGTCGAGAAACATCGATGGTTCATCGAGCAACAAAACCTTTGGCCGCATCGCCAGCACGCCGGCCAGCGCGGCGCGGCGTTTTTCACCCCCGGAAAGATGGTGTGGTACACGCGCCTCAAAGCCCGTGAGGCCGACCCGCGCCAGCGCTTCGGTCACGCGCGTACGTGTTTCCGTGGCGGATAACCCGAGGTTAAGCGGCCCAAAAGCGACGTCGTCACCGACGGCGGTGCTGAAAAGTTGATCGTCACTGTTCTGAAAGACGATCCCAACCTGGCCCGGTAGTTGGCTACGCTCGCCACGAATGCCGGGATCGAGGCCCGCCACCCAGGCATGTCCCGCCGCGACCGGCAATACGCCAGCCAGGCATAAAAACAGGGTTGTCTTGCCGGCTCCGTTCGGCCCCACCAGGCCGATGGTTTCGCCCGCAGCCACGGCAAAAGTCAGGCGATCAATAGCCGGCGCTCCGCCAGGATAAGCGAAAGACAGTGCCGTAACACGGATCGCCGCGTCAATGGTCATCAGTCCCTCAGATGATCCCAACCCAGGAGCGCCGCCGTGGTACCGACAATAAGGGCGAAGGCAATGACGTCCGTCCACCCGGTGCGAAAGTCATGAAGGGAGCGAAAGCAACCATCGAAACCCCGGCAACGCATGGCCTGGGCGACGCGTTCGGCCCGGTCGTGGCTGCGAACCAGGAGTGTGCCAGCGACCTGACCGACTGTGCGGTAACTATGCCAGTTGGGGCGGTTGTGAAAGGCGCGCACGCGCAGGGCGGTTCGCAGACGGGAAAACTCGTCGGCAACCACGAAGACAAAACGATAAGCAAGCTGAACCAGGTGGACAAGCGGGCCGGGCACGTGCAGCGCATGAGCGGCCTTGAGGGTCTCTTGAAGAGGGGCGGAGGCGAGCAAAACGACCATCAACGTGAAGACGGTAACTGCCTTGAGCAAAATCAGCGCCGCCAATCTCAGGCCGTCGGGGGCCAGCGTCAACACGCCAAGATCCCAGCGCGCACCGTCCGTCACGTGAACAAAGGGCAGCCAGACCAGGAAAAAAGACATTACGGCGAGGATGGTGGCCAGTTTGACCATCAGCCATTTGAATGGGAGTCGTGCTAGCAGAGACAACAAAATGGCTCCCGCGCCGGCGACGAGCGCTGGAGGTAAATCGTGCAGCAACGTGGTGCCAAAAGCTGCCGACAGCAAACCAACGATTTTCCAGCGTGGGTCGAATTGCCCCACCAAGGACCGGCTGCAATCGGGAAAGTCGATGACCAGGGTCATGCAGCCGCGTCACCGTTGTGTTTGCTCTGTCAGCCGTCGAGTGATGAATGTCACCTGGCCGTATTCGCCGGAATGCGGGGCCGCGCACGCGCGCATTCTGGCGAATGCGGCTACAAAATCATAGCTGCAAAACCGTGCACTGGCTTAGCGGCGATTCGTTTGCGAACCACCGTTGCGAGTCGATTCGGCCTTGAGTTCGTTTTCGGCTTCGATCCAATCTTGCCGATCAGTGCCATGCGGACGACCGCGCTTGCACCATTTCTCGTATGCCCGCATGGCGATCTTTTCCTTGGCGACGTTGCTGGTGGTTTGCTGATTTTGCGACGTCGTGGAAGAGTTGGACGACATAACGCGTGACATAACTGTCCTCCCTGTGTAAAAATGAAACGAACATTCCTTATTCGAATTATTTCATCAAATTAGCTGGTTTGTGGCAAGTACGATTCGCAAAAAACCACTTCATCCGGAGAGTGGCAAGTCCTCGGCCGCGGAGGAGGGATTCGTCGCCGCTGGCTTCACGCCCCTCAAAATTAACCGTATGATGATCGGTATGCGTGAATTGCTGGCGGCGCTCATCGACGCTCTGGAAAAGGGGCTTCCCTGCGTATATTGTTCCGTGGTGGAAACACGCGGGTCGACCCCTCAAAAGGCCGGCGCGGCCATGCTGGTTTTCGCGAATGGCGCCCAGGTCGGCACACTCGGCGGCGGCTGCGTCGAAGCTGAGGTCAAACGGAAGGCTCTGCTCACATTGGCCAGTGCGGACGGCACACGGGCGGAGTTACATACCTTCAGCCTGGACGACAACTATGGCTGGGACGACGGGCTGATCTGCGGCGGGCGCATGAGTATTCTGGCGAGCCCCGTCTCGGCGCCCGGCGCAGCGCGCTACTTTCGGCTGCTCCGCGACATTGTGGATAAAGGCGGCGGGTGCTCCGAGGCCATCGTCGTCGTGGAGGATATCGCCGGCGTTCCGCTAGGTAGCCGTTACCTTTTCGGCGCCACGGGCCAGTTCCTCGATCAACTTGCGCCTATTTCAGCGCCGCCACTTATTCTTCAGCAGCTTGTCCCCCTGGAAAAACGGCCCAGACCCTATATCCTCCAGGGCATCGCTTATTTACCAGTCCTGCCGCGTATCCACTTGTTGATTGTCGGCGGCGGTCACGTCGGGCAGGCAGTCGCCAAGTTGGCGGTCGAGGTGGACTTCGACGTCTGGGTGCTCGATGACCGGGAGCACTACGCCAGCGCGGAACGCTTTCCCATGGCCAGCCGCCGTCTGTCAGGCGACATCGGCCAAAAGCTCAAGGAACTCGTCGAGCAGGAGTTGTCCGCGTCTACCTACTGCGCTGATCGTCACCCGGGGCCATGGTCATGACGAGGAGGCCTTGTTTCATCTGGCCAATTCGCCGGCAGGCTATGTGGGTATGATTGGCAGCCGTAGAAAAATCAAAATGATCTTCGAAGATCTCGTCGCGCGCGGCATTCCCAGCGAGGCGCTGGCCCGGGTTCATGCGCCGCTTGGCTTTCCGATTGGCTCGAGATTAGTGCCGGAGATCGCGATCAGCATCGTGGCCGAATTGATTGCCATGCGTAACCTGGGAACCAGCCTCCCCAGGCGCGATCACGCCCTTCTTCGGTAATTCGACCATGTCTATTTACGCCTTGCTTCCCGCCGGCGGCTTAAGCTCACGCATGGGCCGACCGAAATTGGCTCTGCCGTTGGGCGATCGCAGCGTCCTCGAGCGGGTCATCGCGACCGTCAAGGCGTCAATTGCTATCCAGGGTACTCTCGCGGTCCTGGGTCCCCAGGTGGCCGGTTTGAAAACGCCGGCCGAAAATGCCGGAGCCTGGGCCTTCGTACTGGATCAGCAAACGCCCGATATGCTCGCCACGATTCAAGCGGGGCTCGCCTGGCTGGCGAAATATAAAGAGCCCTGTGCCGACGATGCCTTTCTACTTCTGCCACCTGATCATCCAACACTTCGTACCGATGTGATCGACCTTCTCGTCAAAGCACGTTCAGCCGATGCAGCCTGGACGATCTGGCTCCCTACTCACCAGGCGAAGCGCGGCCATCCGACGCTGATCCGTTGGAGCCACGTGTCCGCTATTCGTGCGCTGCCTGTCGGCCAGGGACTAAACTCGTACCTTCGCGGCCACGCCAAGGAAACGATGGAAGTAGCCTGTACGACGAGCGACATTTTGTGCGATCTGGACACGCCCGCGGATTATGAACGATTGCAGCGAATGTATGCCTTGTCCTGATAACGGGCATGGCGCCCTCACATCTTGCCATGATTTTGCGGAATCTTTGATCAATCATGCCATTTTTTACCCCTGGCGGCCGGGGGCCTACCTGTACAATAGTCCCGGCGTCCTGGCCTCCCGTGAGGATTGGTGGGCTGATTCCGCATTTGCTTGCGGTATCGAATTGAGCTATGGTTGCGCAGAGTCGAACTAAGCACTCGATTCCCGACAATAGCAAACCCACGGTGACGTGGGGACGCAAAGCCATGGGCCAATTTGCCGGCCCCCACCCCGGCAACGTGGTCGCCAGGCCGCCGAAGGAATCCCGTCCATGAAATTCTGGAAATGGCCACGGCTAATCCGTGGCAATGATGCCCCCGTGCGCCTCGAGCGGCGCTCGCGGACGACCATTCTTGCCTTTGAGGTCCTGGAAGGACGCGTCGCGCTGTCGACGACGTCGCTCAGTGCTTCTTGGCGCGCGCAAAAATTCTCCATCGAAAACATCACCGTGGCCAGCTCGAGCACGATCATGCCCGGGCCCGTCCAGACGCAGGGAGCTTCCCCTGTCCAGGGCGAAGGCTTCGGGCAGGACATCAGCCTCGATCAGGCGATGGCCAACTATCCCTATCGTGGCCAGGGCTATAGCGTCGCGCTTATCGACACCGGTATCGACTATAACAATGCCGCCCTCGGCGGCGGCTGGGGCAAACGGGTCATCGCCGGCTATAACTTCGTCAACAACAGCAGCGACCCGATGGACGACAACGGCCACGGCACGCATGTGGCCGGCATCATCGGCAGCAGCGATCCGACCTATACCGGCATCGCGCCGGACGTCAATTTCATCGCCCTCAAGGTGCTGGACGCCACTGGCTCGGGGACCTATGGCGCAGTCGATCAAGCTCTGCAATGGGTTGCCGCCCACCAGGCCCAGTACCACATCATCGCCGTCAATATGTCGCTTGGCTCGGGCAATTTCACGGTCAACCCCTATCCGTACCTCGAAAGCGATTTCACAACCCTCAAGAGCGACGGCGTGTTCATGGCGGTTGCCTCGGGCAACAATTTCTATGGCTCGAATAGCCAGCAGGGCCTGGCTTACCCGGCAATCAGCCCACTCGTGGTTTCCGTGGGAGCGGTCTGGGACGGCAACTTTGGCGCAGTCAGTTGGGTTTCCGGCGCCCGTGACAACTCCACCGCCATCGATCAAATCACGAGCTTCACGCAACGCAGCGCCGGACTGGATATCTTGGCCCCCGGGGCGATGATCACCAGCACTTATCTGCACAACACCTTCGAGCAGATGGCCGGGACGTCGATGGCTTCGCCGGTCGTGGCCGGCGCCGCGGTTCTCTTGCACCAGGCCCTCGTCGCCCACGGCGACTCAGCCCATGCCAATGAGGATTACATTCTCGGCTTGATGAAATCGACGGGAGCCATCATTGTCGATGCCAATACCACGGCCGACAATGTCACCAACACGGGCCTCAGTTTCAAGCGCCTCAACCTGTTTGCCGGGTTGAATGCCGTGAGTCCAGTCAACAACACGCCGCCAACGCTGGCTCCCATCGCCAACCAAACGATGACGGCCGGCCTGCCGCTGACCGTTATGCTGTCCGCGAGTTCCGCTGTCGGTGACCCGCTCACCTTCACGGCCCAGGCCACAGGCAATAATAATTCAAGGATTTATCAACTCGGGCAGCAACTTGGCCTCAGCTACGGCGGGTCCTACTTTCTCAATTCGATTGGCCAAAATGAGAAATGGCTGCTGGGCACCGCGAACCAGTGGTATTGCATCCTGCCCAATGGCGAGCTGCGCAAGTGGATGGGCGACCCCGCAACCACGCTCGCCGCCGGCGCGCTAATCACGACGTTAGCGACGTCGGTTTACCAGGATCCCACGCAGCTTTGGACAGCGCCGACGGCAGCGCTGCCGATTACTTTTTCATTTGCGGATAAACAACTCACCGTCCAGTCCGATCCCAATTATTTGGGTTCCTTTACGGTCGTCGTTACCGCCAACGACGGCGGCCAGAAGGCCAGCCAAACCTTTACAATCACCATCAATCATCGCGCCCCGACGTTGGCAGACGTCGCCAATCAAACTATGGCGCACGGCTTGAGGACGCTTTCGGTGAGCCTCAACGTAAGCAACCCGGACAACGATGCCCTGGTCTATTCGGCCCAGGTCCTGCCGCCGAGTCAACAGGCATTCAATCTGGAACAAAACCTCGGGCTCGCTTACACCGGAAGTTACTGGCTTAATTACTGGGGCCAGCAGGAAAAGTGGCTCCAGGGGACCGCCAATAGCGCTGGCCCCGTCTGGTATTGTCTCCTGCCCAACGGCGAGCTGCGCCAGCCGGTACCTCGTCCGCCACGATGCTCGCGGCTTCAGCGCTCGTGGCAACACTCGACAGCTCCTTTTACCAGGATCCTAGTTTATTGTGGAATGCCCAGCGACCCGTGACAGCGCCGGTGACGTTTAACTTTACCGGCAGCCAGATCGTGATTACACCGGCAGCCAGCGTGGTCGGAACCTTCACCGTGCAACTCACCATGAGCGATGGCGCCCTTGGTTACACCACCCAAAAAACCTTTACGGTCACGGTTACCGATTCAGCGCCGGTACTGGGCTCGCTTGTCAGCCAAACAGTCGTTCATGGCAAAAGTCTGACCCTGGGCCTGGCCGTTACCGACGTTGACGGCGACCAGGTTTCCTGGGCCGATGCAGACGGTCAGTCCGAGCCAACAGGCGCTCAGCATGCAACAAACGCTGGGCCTGGCTTACACGGGAAGCTACTGGACGAATTACTATGGCCAGGGAGAAAAATGGCTGCAGGGTTCGACGGGTGGCTCACAGTGGTATTGCCTGTTACCCAACGGCGAGCTGCGCCACGCATCGACCAGCGCCGCCGGTATGCTCGCTGCCGCGTCCCTGGTCGGCACGCTGGATGCAAACTATTATCTGGACCCCAGCTTGCTTTGGAATGCAGGCAACTACGTCGTACCGCAAGTCAGCTACACCATCACAGGTAATCAGCTCACCCTGACTCCTGCGGCCAACTTCGTGGGAACTTTCCTGGTGGAGGAAAACGCGACGGACGGTGCGTTGGCCGCCAAACAAACCTTCCAGGTCAATGTGACCGAAACGGCCCCGACGCTTGGTACGCTTGCCAGTCAGACGCTGGCGCATAATCAGGGATCGTTGACGGTCTCCGTGGCGGCCGGCAATCCGGACGGTGCGGCCCTGACTTACGCGGCGCAGGCTCTCTCCGCCAGCCAGTTGGCCGTCAGCCTCAAGCAAACACTTGGACTTGCCTACACGGGAAATTATTGGACCAACTTCTATGGCGACCAGGAGAAATGGCTGCGCGGCCAGAACGGCCAATGGTATTGCCTGTTACCCAACGGCGAACTGCGTCTGGCGGGCAGCAGCGCCGCGACCATGCTGTCGAGTACCTCGCTGGTCGCCACACTGGATAGCTCGTTCTACCAGGACCCCAGTCTACTCTGGAACGCCCAGGCCGTGACGGCGGCGCCAGTCACAGTCACCATGGTCGGCAACCAGCTAACCGTGAGGCCCACCGCCGGTTTCATGGGCACCTTCAATGTGCAGGTGACGGTTAGCGATGGCATCACGTCCGTACGGCAGTCGTTTTTGGTGACCGCGCTATAGACTGTTGTCCAGTTGAAGCCGTCAGCGCTTATAAGTTGACCAGAAACTGATTTGCGACCGCGCGGTGGCCGCTGCGCCGCGCGAAGCGCGCCCTAATCAATTCCTTGGGCACCGTTCGGTGCAGACTAATATCTTCTCAAAAACTCCGGTTACCGCGGCTAACTCAAACGGCCTCTGTCGGCAGGTTTTCTGTTCGGTAAAATGAAGATCGAGAAGCGGAGAGCCGAGAATTATCTGATGTTTTTGAGTGGATGATCAGAAATGCCAACTGCGAAGTTCTCGGTCGGTACGGCCGTCAGAGTCAAATCAGACACGCTCGATGCGGATTTCCCTGACGTTCCGCTGGACGGCTGGAGGGTACAATTCAGGAAGCCGACCCGCCGATGTTTCTGGTTCGATGGAACATGGATACGCTCCAGCACATGAGTCTGGCTTTCCGCACGCGCTGCGAAGGAGCAGATCTGGAACTGGAAACGATGTGGCTGGACGAGAGCGATCTGGAACTAAGCCCGGCCGGAGAAACGTCCGGCCTCATCGACGAGCCCAATCGTGAGGATGAAGAGGTCCACTCGCCCCTGGCGCAAATCGGAGAAAGTACAGATTCCCCGCATGGCAAGCCCGGCGCGGATCTCGCCAATTGGTTGGCGGGTGGCAGGCTGGCGGTCAAATTCCACAGTTCTTGCCCTGGATACAGTCCAAGGTAGCAATACCCAAAAAATGGATGACGGCGCGGCTGGTTTTTCTTTTACTTTGTTGGACAACACTGGGAGGCGTCGTTCTGGGTTCAATCCTGGCGACAAACGAATTCGCCCGCTATTTTGCCTTATCTGGAGCGACGGTCTTTGGCCTGCTCGGCCTATGGATTGGGTGGAAGGTAGGGTCGATTCTTGGCGCTATTCCGGATGAGGTCGGCCTCATGGAGAGGAGGGATCCTGGGAGCCATGGTCGGCGTGCTTTTAGGAGCAGTCCTCGGGGCCATGTCTATCGAGTTTCTCGGTGTGATGATCGGCGGCTTCGTGGGCGCCACGCTCAGCGAATGGTTTTGGCGCCGTAGAAAACGGCTGTTTGCCATCTTTCTGGGCTCGATGGTGGGGGCAACGGTGCAAGCTTTGCTTTTGAACCATGAACAAGCAGCACTGGGCGGCCTTGGCGGCGGCGCAATTGGTATTGCCGTCGCCGTGCTGATGCTAATAGGCTTGAGAGTCGTGGCGGCTCAGCGCGACGAAGGAAAATTGGTAACTTCGGCGGTTGAAGGGCCGGAAAATGAAAAGATGATGACCCGCCAGGTGAAAACAGT
>CAWKFA010000002.1:0-831021 GCA_963848825.1 uncultured Planctomycetota bacterium
TGGCCAAGACCATCGACGCCGACGGTTTCGCCGTGGCCGAACTGCATAGCAACCTCACCCAGGCACAGCGACGGCGCGTCATGGAAGGCTTTCGACGGGGCGACTACCAGGTCGTGGTGGCCACCAACATCGCTTCCCGTGGCCTGGATGTGGACAATATCACCCATGTCATCAGCTACGACGTACCCGACGTGCCCGACGATTATGTGCACCGCATCGGCCGTACCGCCCGGGCCGAGCAGGAAGGGGACGCCTTCGTCCTTGTCTCTCCCGGCGAGGAACGCTCCCTGGCCGACATTGAACGTCAGATCGGCCTATACCGCCTGCCGCATCACCCTGCCCGATTTCGATACTACAAACAAGCCAGCCCCGACCGTGGTGCTCAGCAGCGGCAAACAACGGTCACACGCACCGGTGCGTGGACAGCGCGATGGACGCCCGCCACAGCAAGCCCCCCGCGGCAACCCGCAAGACTGTGGCGCAGAACGCCCTGATGCCGCCGTTAAAGGTCATCGGCCAGGGGCCGGGCGCTGCCAATTGTCAGCCAACTCATCCTTAAGTAAATGCCCACCTCGTGTCTCAAGCGCGTATACAGGCACAGTTTTATCCGCAACCCCTTGACAACAAAGCTCTTTAACACAATATTTTTCCGTGTCTCACAGACTGGGTGAGACACGGAAAGGCCCCGACGGCACCGGTTACCGCGCCCTTGCCGACGCCCCCGCCCAAGATTTCGAACGCGGCTGCTTGGCCATTGACCCAGGTCCTGGCCAGAGGCTGAAGACCCGGCACATCTCAGCGATAAGCGTGTCGTCATGGACTGATCAACAAACACTCACGTTACGGCCTGCACGTTCGCGTAGTCGCTAACCATCCTTTCCATCCGGGGCATCGATCTGATCGGTTGCCTGCCCGAGCCATCAGGATCTGCTTACCGGCTAGAATGACCACGTTGCCGGGTGCGATTCGCACCCATTAAGAAGTCATCACCTTTACGGCGCACCCTTCGAGGTTCGCCCCCTTTAAATTTCCCCCTCGACGACCAGTATCTTGACATGGTTGCGAATCACCCCGATACTATAAGCCGCCCCGCGCGATTTGGGCTGCCTCAATGGGAGTTGCTATTGACGCGTAACCGCGTTAATAACTTATGTCATGCCAGCAATCGTTTATAACAGGGGCCGTTGCTCTGTTGAAATCCTTAGCTTGAATTTACAGTCGCTAATAGCATGAGGTTGTGGGTTAAGACTCGAAGACGACATTCGTTGGCACGGGATGGATCGGATCGCCCGCGCAGGGCAGGGCCGAGCAGGCGTTTGTGACGCGAAAACGCGCTTTCGGCTTGCCAGCGCTGACCATACTTGCGGCGATGGAAGCGGCGTTTCATCTGTCGGCGATACTTGCTCTGGGGCCAACGCCGGCCTTGGTTGCGGCGATTGATGGGAATGACCGTCGAGCGGATGCCCAGATCCTGACGGCAGAGGCTGTGGTTGGCCTCGCTGTCATAAGCGGCATCCCCCAGCACCGTGTCCCAATGGACGCAAAAGCTGGATTGCTGCATTGCCGGCGTAAACTCCGGCGAGTCATTACTGGGGCCGATGCTAACGGTGGCAGAAGTGAAGAAATGGCTACCGGTGTCGCAGACCACCGTCAACTTGGTCCACGAACGAGCAGACTTATCCTTACCGGGGCGCGTGAAGTAATAGCGTGAGGCGTGCTGGGTATCCATGCCGGTGGCATCGACGGCGGCCTGGGGTTGCTCGCCGATCAGGCCGCACTCTTGAGTGCGCACCGTGGCACAGACGTAAGGAAAAACGCCTCCCCTTTTTTAACAGCCGCGAGGCGGCCTTGCAGAGTGTGGAGTAGTGCGGGAGTTTGTCTTCCTTCAAATCGAGGTCCTCGCGGAGTTCGCGAAAATCCTTGAGCAGGAAGACGAGACCGCGGTAATCGGTCTTGCAAAACGTTTTGAGAACGAGCAAGGCAAACAATTGATGCTGGGTGAAATCGGTCTTGGAGAACTTCGAGGAATACTCCGGCATGGCTTCCTTGGCCAGGCGGTACGCCGCCCGAGCCACGGCACGGGGCGACTTGGTCATAGGTCGTGTGGTTTGAGTAGTCATAGTACATAGTTAGATACCGCAGTGGGGTTGGATTCAGGATTTCAAACAGAGCAAGGTGCTGTAAAAGGCCAGCGTTCAACGCCATATGGGCCATTCGGTACCCGTCCTACGATATTTCCCACCTTTGAGGCGGATGGTCTAGCGTATGGCTTACTCGACTTTGGCTCAAACAGAAACTCAGAAGGAATGACCCTCGCAATTCCTCGCATATCCACACGCATAAAATGCACTGGTTCTGCGGTAGTCGATGTCTTTGGGGGCCGCATCGGCCCATTTGTACCGCTAGCAAATCACGGATACATTCTCGTTTCAGATCAATTTGCCCGACTGCTCACAAAAAGCCGCTTTTCAGGGTTTACTTTGAATAACGCGGTGACAATTGTTCAAAACCAAGCGTTGGAGTCAAATGTCCGGCTTTCTCTGTTTGATGTAACTGGTTTAGCAAATGGGCTTCACCGATTTCTTATAAAAGACTCAGATGTTTGTCTGTCTTTGGAACACTGTAGCTGTTGGAATGCAGTCACCAATCTGTTCGTTATTACTTGTGCATCTTCGCTTATGATGTACTTTGCTATAATGATGAGATGGAAAGGGATTTACTTTATAATTCATTACCGTATTCATTGTTCATGTCAATTGTGGATCAAAATACTTTATTCAGTTCCAGGTATTGGTTATTTTTCACTCACCGAGCAACGAATTGGTCAATATATATTTCCAAGTCAGTTGGATTCTTCATCAATGGATAAGCGACATAATCGTCGGGCCACCGGTCAACCATCAAAAACCGGAATGGTGGCGGCGAGCTTCTTTGCCCATGAAGATAAGGCTTCACTATCCGATTTATATATTTACTGCAACCATCGGCATTCATATGGGTTTATGGAATACTCAAAAAGATTTTCCAATACCGGTGGTCGATCTCTGTGTTTGCTGACCACCGGCTGGAAACATTGCCGTATTTATATGATGTTATTGTTTCAATTTTTCATGTGAAATATCAAGATGCGAGGAGGCTTTCAATTATTCATTGCCCTTGGAAAAAATCACGGCTTCGACTGGTTGTATTCAGCTCCGGCAAAGCCGCTTGCATCATCGTGAACTTGCTGCTCTTTTGCAAATCGGGTAAGGCCCAGAAATCGATTTCCTGGTTTTAAAGAAAATGTTCAACATCATATAAATATAGCCTCGATCGAAGTACGGCTGCCAATGCTTTAGGAGCTATGGGGCCTTCTGCTCTGCCCGCATTAGCCGAAGGTCTTAAAGATGTTGATCCCAAAATTCTATGCGTAAGCATCTCGGGGTTGTGTCGAATGGGGGAGTGCGCGACGCAAATGCCGATTCCTTTGCTCATAGAAAGTTTAGGAGACCCTAACACGGACGTTCGGTCCGAAGCCATAATTGGATTGAAGAATTCCTTCTCGAAGGTCGCGGGTAATCAACTAATTGATGCTATGGACACGAGTACGAGGGCGATTGTTCGTGTTGGTGTTGCGAGGACGTTAGTCGGAATCGACCCGTCGAACGACGTGTGATCGACGTGCTTGTCCGGCTGTTGTCTTGTCCGGACGCGAGGTCCGGGCCGCTGCCTGTAATGGCCTGTGCGACGTCGGCGTACAAGCTGGCGCGGTACGTAGAGGTTGATAGTTATGCTCGACGATGAAGGTTCCGAGGTCCGATTCTTTGCCGCGCAGGCGTTGGGCCGGATGGCAGGACGTGCCAAGAGTGCTACCCCGCATTTGATAAGACTCCTTGCGGATAATGATACCAGTGTTCGTGAGAGCGCGGAATTTGCGCTCGTAAACATAGAAATCGACAGTAAGTACCTTCCACAGTTAATTTTCTGCGCAAAAAGACAGAGACAATGATGTGGTAATCCGGGTTTTTCGCCTTTTGGCCGAAATGGGCCCGAACGCGAAGATGCTATTCCAACGCTTGAGAAAGCACTCAGCGATTCTCGAGTTGCCGACTGGGCTCAGGAGGCGTTAGATAAAATCCGGTTTGCGAAGCGAGACCTGAATTGACAAATGCCGACCTTGACCGCGATAATAAGCGTGGTACTACGTAAAATTGGACAATCGTAGCGCCGGATTTTGGTAGCCAGGACGGTGTTGGTTCTTTGATATCTTGATGTCGCCTGGGGCGGCGGAACCAGATCCGCTTGCCTCCACCACCGTTAACGGTCCACCGTCTACCAAGGAAACCGAAACCGCCTCGACGACGGTCAACAGCATTACGGGAGCGTGTTCAACCACCGAATCCGACTCGACGCGTAAAACACCCGGGAAACGATGCGCCGACACTGTTTTGACAGCCGAAAATGACTGGATAAAAGCCGCGTCCCCTTTGGATTTTCAACCGGAGACGAAGTTCCGGCGCCGTACGTCGACCGCCAGACGGTGCTGGTTATGGAACTCGATCTTGGCCGCATCTACTGAATGATTTGCAGCAACCGCTTCCGTTGTCTAGCATATATGCAATCGATTTTCGTGGAAAAAGTTTCACGGGCTTGTAAACCGAGGTAAAAGGTGAGCTCTGTCATTCTGTTGAGGGGAGGGATTGCATGGCCCTACGTTTGAAGTGCCCCGAGTGCGCGATACAATGGCAATTCGTGACGGCTTGGAGGGAAAGCGAGTGCGTTGTCCGCACTGCCAGCAACCTGTCAAGGTTCCGGGCGGCGTCCCCCCGGCTGGCACAGACACGGCGAAGAAGCCGCCCAGCTCGCCGCGTGAGGCGATCACCAAGGCACCTCCACCCATCCAGGCACGGGTTCCCAAATTGCCCGCGCGCGGATACATCCGGCCGGCCCGATTCAGGCAAGCGCGATCGGGACCGCGACTTTGATGAGGACAGGCCGAGGCGGTGCAGGCCGGAAAACAAGTCCCAGAAGGCTTTGAAGTTATCGCCTGTATTTTCGGTGGCGTCTTGGCTCTAACGGCCACCGCCGCTGTCGTTTGGTATATGTTTTCGGGTTCCCCGGCTGTGGCCCCACCCGCGGCGCAAGCCAATGTTAAGCCCGTGGATCAGGAAAACAAGGCACCGGAGTTTCCCATCCCGGCGCCTGTCGAAAAAGTGGAAGTGCCTGCCGGCCCTTTGCCGGCGAGATTGATCCGGCCAACACCAAGAAAGTGAAACGGGCGACCGCTTTTATTCGAGTCAAGCCTGCCACCGGACCAAACGCTACCGGCTCGGGGTTTTTCGCGATTGAACAGGGACTGGTTTTCACGAACGCACATGTCTTGGGAATGTCGCGCCGAAAACGCCGCCCCCACGGCCTTGGAAATCGTCGTCAACAGCGGCGAGCCGGACGAATTTAAAGGGGGGCACGCATTCTTGGCGTGGATAGGGACAATGACCTGGCGATCTTGCGGGTCGATGGTAATAAACAGGATTTGCCGCCGCCGCTGCCGGTGGATACCTCAGCCGGTCTAACGGAGCTGCAAAACGTTTACATCTTCGGTTATCCCTTTGGCGAAAATCTCGGCAAGAATATCACGATCAGCAGCTCCGCCGTGTCCTCCATTCGCAAGGATACGGACGGTGCCGTCAGCCAAGTGCAAGTGAATGGGGGCATGCATCCGGGCAATTCCGGCGGACCGATCGTGGATAGCCGGGGCGTGGTCATTGGTGTGTCGGTCGCCATTATCACGGGCACGCAAATCAACTTCGTGGTGCCCGGCGAAAAGGTCCTGGGACTGCTGCGCGGCCGCGGATACCATGACCCTGGGCGAAGCCTATCGAAAAGAATCGCTCGTCAAGTTGCCCATCGAGCTGGCGTTGCTCGATCCGCTGAATCGACTGCAGAATGTGAAGATGGAGATTTGGACCGGGAGCCTTGGACCGGTGCGGCCTGTGGGGCGTGACGCAACCTTCTGGTCTTTCCGGCGACGGGCCGACGCCAAACCATTGACCTGACGTACCAGGATGGCAAGGCGGTGGCAGAAATCGATCTTCCGAGCGGCGGACAGGCCAGTGCCGTCTGGCTGCAGCCCGTGCTGACCGACAAGACTGGGGTCAGGCAGTGGGGTACGGCGACTGCCTACAAGATCTCGGATTATCTGCCGCTCGACCGCAAGGCCGCCCTCTTGCAGCATCGTTTTGAAAACGGCGGCCTGGCGCACGGTCAAATTCGCCAACGTATTCAAGGAGACATTCGCCAAAGGAGGGAAGCAAGTCCAGCTGGCGGTCAAACTGGAAACCGAAGCCGTCGAAAACGCCAACGCTTCGCCGCGCGGTGGCGAACTTCGACTGACGATTGCCAACTCATTATTTTCCGCCGACCTCGACGGTAAACCCATGCCAGATACGCCTGAAATTAAAGTCCTGTCCCTGATGAAGGGAAAAGCGTTTACCTTCAATACGAACCCCGACGGATTCCTGCTCACCGAAGTCTTTCCCGTGCTATCTGCGAACAATCCCCAAAAACTGGATTTCGAGAGTCTGGCAGCCGGTATCAGCAATGCCTTTGAATCGACGCTGCTCAGCCTGCCCAATCGCTTGTTGCAGCCGAAGGAAAACTGGGGTGCCCGCGTGCCTTTTTTCCTGACAGTGCCGGGAAGAAAAAGGAACCTGTCGACATGCTCTTGCAATGCACGCTGGAAGGGGTCCGCAGTGCGCAGGGCGGCAATCAGGCGGTGATCAGCGTGACGGGCAATATGGCAACGCGGCCCGATCACCGCGCCGGCGACGACCCCAATGCGGGCGTTCAAGACGACCGGTAAACTGCCATCAAAAATCGGACCGAAGGCTGGGCCCAAAGGCACGCAGGTGATCGCGCCTGCCGAGAATATCGGCAAAGTGTCCGGCAAAATTATCTTCGATCTCGACCGCGGCTATATTAGCGAGGTCAAATTAAGAAAAGTCAATCGCGGCTTTAATGAGTCCCAGTATGTGGAGGTGAGCTTGTCGCGTGTTCCCGGGAAATACGACGGGCATCACGCCCGCACCCACGCCACCCCCCATTTTGGCCAAGGAGAATCCCCGACCGGCTCCCAACCCAAGCCCAAACATTCCAGCTCCGAAGGCCTCCGAAGATCAGGTGACCGTCATTGCAGGTGGAATGTTTCCGTTCATCCAGAAAACCGTAGCGGAAAACCGCTTGGCGGACGTTGATTTGCGCGGTTTTACCCTTACCAAGAACAAATTCCGGCAAGTATGGCCCGGCGGAGGCCTGCTCATCGGCTTTGAGATTGGCTTTGTCGACAACAAAAACACTGCTCCGATTGAATCGTTGCGACCGATTTTCTTTACAGCCAATGGCGAGAAATTGGGGACCTGGATTGGCAAACCGCCGTCTGCTCCCGTCACCGTCAAGGCCAAACCTGGCTATGTCGTGGCCGGCATGAATTTCCGCGCCGGCTTGGGCATCGATGGCTTTGCCCTCAAATACATGAAATTGGGCGAGGACCGTCTGGATCCGGCGGACGGCTACGAAGATCCCCACATTGGCTCCATGGGCGGCGGACCAAGCACGATCGGCGGCACCGGTGCCCTTGTGGTCGGTATCATCGGCCACCAGGGTGACGGCGGAAATCCCTCGCGCTGGGATTTGTCGTGGCCGCCAAGGATGTAGCGCCGATATCCCCAAGCGATCACGTGATCGTTATTGCCGGCGACATGTTTCCGTACCTCCAGAAAGCCGTTGCGGACAACCGCTGGGCCGAGGTTGATTTGCGGGGCTTTACCTCTGCCAAGGACAGATTCCGGCAAATATCACCCGACGGAGGGTTGCTCATCGGCTTTGAAATCGGCTTTGCCAACAACAAAGACACCGGTTTAGTTGTGGCGTGCGGCCGATCTTCCTGACAACTGAAGGTGAGAAAATGGGACCATGGATTGGCAAGCCGCCGGCTATTCCCTTCACCGTCAAAGCCAAACCAGGGTATGTCGTAGCCGGCATGAATATCCGTGCCGCGCTGGGCATCGACGGCTTTGCCCTCACGTATATGAAACTGGGCAAGGACCGGCTGGATACGGAAGACAGCTATGAAGACCCCTACATCGGCTCCAAGGGAGGCCGACCAAGTCAAATTGGCGGTAGCGGCGCCTTTGTCGTCGGCATCGTTGGCCACCTAAAAAACAAC
Organism: uncultured Planctomycetota bacterium; assembly: GCA_963848825.1. Classification (GTDB taxonomy): domain Bacteria; phylum Planctomycetota; class Planctomycetia; order Gemmatales; family Gemmataceae; genus CAVVSQ01. Next base: position 8,204 of record CAWKFA010000002.1, read on the forward strand.
GGCACTACCTGCGCACTGGGTTTTGTCGTGGCCGCCAAGGGAAAATCTCCAAAATCCCCCAGCGATCAGGTACTCGTCATATCAGACGATATGTTTCCGTACCTTCAGAAAGCCGTTCGGGACGATCGCTGGGCTGAAGTTGATTTGCGAGGTTATACCGGCACCAAAAACAAATTTCGGCAAATATCGCCCGACGGAGGTTTGCTCATCGGCTTTGAGATTGGCTTTATCGACAACAATGTCACCGCTCCGATCGAATCGTTGCGGCCGATTTTCTTGACAGCCGACGGCGAGAAAATGGGGACCTGGATTGGCAATCCACCATCTGTTCCCGTCACGGTCAAAGCCAAACCAGGCTATGTTGTAGCCGGTGTGAACTTCCGCGCCGGCCTGGGCATGGACGGCTTTGCTCTAATCTACATGAAACTCAGCAGGGACCGCCTGGAAACGGCAGACAGCTACACCGACCCCCACGTCGGTTCCATGGGCGGCAATCCGAGCAAAATCGGGGGCACCGGCGCCTTTGTCATCGGCATCTTCGGCCACCAGGGTGACAGCGGTAATACCTGTGCACTGGGGTTTGTCGTGGCCGCCAAGGAATAACAAGGCACTCAACCTGTAAATAATAGACCAGTCGGGAGTACCCATTCCCGGGTCTTTTTCCAACCGTTCTTATGGACCAGAGAAAACAAAGGGCCGGGTCTGCGCCAGGGATTGCTTCCCTGGCGCTCCCACAAATCCGTACGTGCCCAATTAAGGCATACGACTCGTTAGGTCACGGGTTCACCTACAAGACGATACACCGAGTGGACGACCCGGGCGGGGAGAAGCACGTAACGCTTCAATAGCCGACCGAAAACCTCCCAAGACAGAAAGCCACGCCGTCGGCGGCGTGTCAGCCATTTCTTCCAGATGCGGATCACTCCATCCCGGTATCGCTTCAACGCTAGGGGAGCCTGTGGCAACGGCAAGCGGGCTGCGAAGGGGCTCACCCCGGAAACCTGTGACATCACCGGCCAAATATGCTATCCTGCGGGAAAGGACGAATGGAACCGCGAAAACAAATGAGACAGGCCATGACAATCACTATCAGCCTATCTCCGGAAACGGAAAAAAAACTCCTTGAAGCCGCTGCCCATAGCGGTGTCGCCCCTGCTGCATACGCAGGTAAGCTCATTGAATCCGGCCTTAACGGAGGGACGTTCGACCAGATTCTCGCCTCGGTCCGTAAGGCAGGGCGAACGCATTAAACCCTCCCTAAAATACTAACCTTGGAGGACCTCTTCAAGGAAGATTTCATCCATGCTGGCACGATAGCGCTTACGGCCGACGCTTTCCTTGCTTTTGTGTTTTTTCAAGAGCATTAAGGCCAGACGGCGGAGGCAATTCAGGTTTTGCGCTGCGTGACGTTTCTGAGTTCGGTTTTGGTCCTCATTGAAACTGACATCCAAATGCCAATGCAGGCCGTTCTCAATTGCCCAGTGATTCCGCAAAGCCTTGCCGTAGAAGCGGGCTTTGGCCCGTTTGCTGCCAATGAAAAAGCGTACCTCACTACTGACTTTGCCGTCGATATTCCTTTCACTGCAACACATGCCGATAACACGCAAATTGGTCCACGCTTCGGCTTGACTCACGTTCATGGGGTCCTCGATGACTGTGTACAGGCGTCGCTCCAAACGCCCATGGGCAAATTCGTTGGTTTCGTAGGTGTCATGATCCAGACCGGCGAAGTCTGTTTCCAGAGCTTTCTCAAAAGCACCTTGCAGATCGTGCAGCAAAGTTTCCTGGTTGCCTTTCACCGTAAGGAGGTAGTCCCCGCCGCCGTCCACGATTTTCCGAGCGATCTCCTTTTGGCAACCCATGGCGTCGATAGTCACCAGAGCACCCTTCAGATTCAACATTTCCAGCAACTTGGGAATGGCGGTAATCTCGTTGGATTTTTCGTTCACGGCCACCTGTCCGAGCGACAAATGGTTCTTGCTTACCCAGGCACTAACCAAGTGCAAGGCCCCCAATCCTTCTTGGCGGGTGCCACGCAAAGTCTTTCCATCGATGGCAATTTGTTTCAGTCCCAGATTGGCAAACAAGGATTCCGTCCAATTCAAGAAGCAGCGTCCGAAAGCCTGTGGATCCAGGAGATCAAAAACCCGTTCGAAAGTATCGTGAGATGGAATGCCGTTGGTCAGTGGCAGAAAGCGTTGAAACCACGCACGGTGGCTTTTGCCAAACGTTACGATATCCGGCCAGGTATTGGCGTTGCCAATGACGGCACAAATGGCGATGGCAATAATATCCAACAATTCATGCCGGCGGCGTCGGTGCAGGCGGGGATCACGCAAGTTTCGGAAATGCCTTTTCAGCGAAAGCGGGGATGCACCCATGATTCTCCTCCATGAACGGGTAGGTCCGAGAGGAATCATAGGCGTGTACACTTGTCAAAAGCAACGGCGAGCCAATAATTCGGGTGGAGTTTGATGCGTACGCCCTGGTCCGTAAGGGGTTCCAGGATAGCGGCCTGACCGACGACGAGTTGACAGGCCTTTTCGAGGAAGCTCGGGACGAAGCCTGGCAACAGCCACAATCAACGAAGGGCACAGAATGACCACGCCCGGTAGCTCGCCCGCGAAATTGGCTCAAATGGGTTAACGAGTCGGCGACCGACGTTGAAGTGCAGGCCATCAGGGCGCAGCGTAGTTCGAGGCTCGCCGTACGGCGACGAAGCCTGGATGAAGAGGACCGCCAAGCGATTAGGGCTGGAGTTCACGACGCGTCCACGCGGCAGGCCGCGGAAGGATGGAGAGCAAACATTGTTACAATAAACATGCATGTCACCTTTTCTTCCCCCGAATTCGAGCCGCGTCCCCTTTGAATTTTCTGGGAGGTAGCTGATGAAAGTTGTGGACATCAACGGCGTCTATGAGGCAAGCGACATCCATGAGCTTGAGACGATGCTTATAAAAAGGTGGCAGATGGCTCCAAATCATTCTGGTTGTCTCACGACGGCGAGAAATACCCAACGCTGTCGTTGTTGGTCAAGAACGACCTGGCGACTTTAAACAATGTGCCGAAAGAGTTTGACGCTGGCTTTAGCTCGGTTGGTGGAATGCCGGAGTTGGAGCCGGGAGGAACGACCACTTTTTCCAGCAGCAAAAATCGGGCTGACGATGTAGTTGTGTTGAACGATGCAGTGCTGCCCTTTTCGGCGGCGCTCCAAGCCACCAAAGAGTTCTTCCTTTCCAAGAACTTACCTCAATCGGTTGAGTGGCTACAGCTTTGAGTGTTCCGCCTTCGACCGCTTCTCAACGCCCCCAAGCCGATGACGTGGCTTCGGGGTCGGCTTCAAGGGGATGGGTTGTGCCAGGCCGAACACGATTGGCTGCGTCCGGACGCAGCTCGAATTCGAGCGCAAATCTTGTTGAGCGGCCAGTACCGATGCCTTAAACTTTGCCTATGCCACGACGGGAGCGTAATGCTCCAAGCGGCTTAGTTGCCATGCGCTCAAGGGAGCCTGTGGCAACGGCAACCGGACTGTGAAGGGGTTTAGTCGACCACCTGCGTCGTTGGCCCCTGGGATATGCCGCTCAATTGGGTGGACCTCGTGAACGCGGTGCAGACCGGGGAGGAACTGGAGTTGGTGCGCCGTTCGGTGACACGTAGTCGGCCCGACGGTTCGAAACGATGGTGCCGGCAGACGGCTCAACAACTCGGTTTGCAAGCGTCGAAGCGTCCACAGAGTCGGCCCTGTAAATACCCGGGAAACGATGCCCCGACACTGTTTTGACAACCGAAAATGACTGAATGCGAGCTGCGTCCCCTTTGAGTTTTTCTTTGAGTTTTTCGAAAAGATGTTATACCGTAGCGTGCAAGTATTCTTTGGTGCGTTAGCTGGCGGCATCATCGGTTTCTTTACCGAATTGCTTTCGTTGGTCACAATTTGGAATGCGGCGTCTGACGAAGGCAAGTTGCCTGTTCTTGGAATTCTAATTGGCGCTGGTGCCGGGGGTATGCTGGTCTTTGTAGCTGGAAATCGGAAATTTAGTGATCGCAGGAGAGTTATCTTAGCCTCAGGGCTTTTGGGTATGATCCTTGGCGTGCTGGCAGCGTATTTCATTTTCGTGCCTATAGCCACCGCTTTCGATCCCTCTGCAGACGAAATCTTCCGCACCAGAGTGCAAGCACAGTATCAGCGACAAGGTGTTTTTTGGGGCGCCGCATTGGGCGGAGTCTGTGGTTTTATTGCGGTATTATTGTGGTTGCATCTCGTTAAGACCTATAGTAGCCGAGCCTAAGGAAGGGGGGACCACAGTATGCGTTGGCACGCACATTACCACACCGGCGGCACTGGCCATATTTACCAGGGACGCCATAAGTCATTCCAGAAATTCAAAGGGGACGCACCTCGAATTCGACGGCAAAATTTATTGAACGACCAGTGCCGACGCCATACAATTTGCCTATGCCACGACGGGACCGTAATGCTCCAAGCGGCTTGGTTGCACCATGCGCTCAAGGGAACCTGTGGCAACGGCAACCGGGCTGTGAAGGGGTTTAGTCGACCACCTGCGTCCTTGGCCCGTGGATATGCCGCTCAATTGGGTGGACCTCGGAAACGCGGTGCAGACCGAGGAGGAACTGGAGGCGGTGCGCCGTTCGGCGACACGTAGTCGGCCCTACGGTTCGGAACGATGGTGCCGGCAGACGGCTCAACAACTCGGTTTGCAAGCGTCGAAGCGTCCAAAGAGTCGGCCGCGTGTAAATACCCGGGAAACGATGCCCCGACACTGTTTTGACAACCGAAAAATGACTGAATACGAGGTGACTGAATACGAGCTGCGTCCCGAGCTGCGTCCCCTTTGAGTTTTTCCGAGTATATCGAATGGGTTGGAGGCCTCAGATGAACCAAAAAGAAGCGGAACAGCTTGCGTTAGACTTTATCATTGGGAAAACCGGCCGCAAACTGAAATTGATTGGTTCAAGGAAGCGGCCAAAGGGGCCCGACGAATGGGATGTATTGTTTGAAACCGTGGATCTGGACGGAAATGTCGCTGATGGTCCGACTGTCGTCATAGTAAATGCCCAAACGGAGTCGGTTCGGTTTTTTGGGGGGAAGTAGGCCGATAGAAATTCGATATGGGCTGTGACCCGGCTTCGGGCATCGGGGCTTTGGCGACAGATGCCCTTTCCATCACCCACGTCGCTTCTGGCGGTTAGTGAGCGTTGTCGATGGCTCCCACGTCGTCATTGATGCCTGGAAAATTCAAAGCGGACACAATTCGAATTCAAGGACAACTCTTATTGAACGACCAGTGCCGATGCCTTACATTTTGCGTATGACACGACGGGTCCGTAATGCTCCAGGCAGCTTGGTGTACCATACGCTCAAGGTAGCCAGTGGCAACGGCAACCGGGCAAAAACCCGGGAAACGATGCGCTGACACTGTTTTGGCAGCCGAACATGACTGGAGAAAAGCCGCGTCCCTTTTGGATTTTTTAACGAGTTGACTATCATGCATCCACAAACTATTGCAACTTTGGATCAACTTGCGAAAACCGAATGGTTTGTTTGTGTCGGGGTGAAAGACACGGCTGTTGCCATTGTGCTTTCATCTTGGCACGAGGCGATCGCGCACTGTAGTTCAACAGAATGGGAAAACATATGCCTTGATGCATCTAATCAGTACTGTAGGGGAATACTTGAACGATCGGTGGAGAGATTTAAACGATGGAACGAGATCGCCATTGAGCTAAAGGAGACGACAATACCATTTGTGCGCCGGAAGATCGAAGCGGTGGTGAAGGAACAAAGACTGCCCGAAATCTTTGAGAATATGGTGCAGTGGGATATTCTCGGCGTGTGCATGGAGGCCGAGTATGAAGATGTTTATCCTCCCGGATTCTATGCGAGCCAGGCCTATTGGTATGTCAAAGGCCATTTCCCGTGTGGCTGGGAAGGTGAATTCCCAAAGGGAAAGCTCATCATATATTAAGCCGTCGGGAGAATTCAACTTGGGAAAAGGGCCTGCGATACGTGGGGGGGGTTTAAGAGCAATATCGTCCGGCTCGCTGCATCTGTAGGATGGGTATTTATTTATCGGATCGAGAACCCGCTTTAACGAAGCTCTGTGGCCATGGAGGCATCGTGCGTCTATATTGGTCTGATTTGTGATCGCCCCCAAGCCGACGACGTGGCACCGGTGTCCGTTCAGTGTGTTTTCAGCCTTATTGGCTATTGAAAGTGACGCCCTCAAGGAACTCAATGAAGTCGAGCCTAATAACCGCGTTAGTTCTACTGGTTTTGTTCGCAGCGGCAGTTATGTTGTTGCTGCTCGGAGATATTGAGCTAGGAGAACGGCAATTGGCAAAGGAAAAAAATGACAGGGTAGGAAGAAGCCTTCTTCATTACGCGGTTGTTGATGGCGATGTTTCCGAAGTTTTGAGGCTCGTCCGTAGTGGGGCGGACGTTAATTTTCACGATAAAAACGGTCATACTCCTTTGCATTTTGCCGCCCAGCAGCAGAATGTTGAAGCAGCTAAAATACTTTTGGAATTCGGAGCCAAAATAGACGTGAAAGATCTGCATGGAGCAACTCCATTATTGAACGCCGTTTTCACATCCCGTAACGAGGGGGAACTAATTGAGCTTCTGCGTGCGCATGGAGCTGATCCTTACGCAAAAAACAATTACGGTGTTAATCCTGTTTCGTTGGCCCGTGGGATCGCAAATTACGATGTTGCTCAGTTTTTCAATGACCTGCCAAAATAGCCTAAACATTGGTTCCACCGTCACCCAATCAGCGACGCACACCGACACGGACCACGATACCGGATTTATAATTCGAGTAATTGCTGAACCCGCTGGTGAAGGAATTATCACTGGCTTCCCCACCGCGCGATAGGAGCGTGATAATGACCATGCAATCCATTGAGAAGGACTTACTCAAGACAATCGACGCCTTTCAAAACGAGCTACCGACTGAGCAGTTGACAGACATGAAAGATCTGGCGAAGGCCGGCGAGCCGGGTGTTGCATTGGAGAACCTATGCGCACAAATATATGAGTATAGTATTCACGTTTCCACCGAGCTCTTGAACGACATACGTGTTCTTGGCTCGGCAATGAAAATAAAGCCGGAATGCTGGGAGCAGCTTTAGAGGCTTCTTTTGTTTGAGTTACCACGGCGACATGAGGCACAGTCGCGACCACGGATGCGAGGGTACATCGAGTGAAGGACCGAGGCGTTGGGAAGCAAGTACCGCTTCAGTAAACGCTCAACGACCGTCCAGGAAAGAGGCCCCCACCGTCGGCGGCAAAGTGACCGCGTAGTTTCTGGACCAAGATGTTATGCTGCTCCCTGAGCGGGTGGTGCCGGTGGAAACGGCACCATCGTGCAATCGTTCGGAGTGCTCGGCTCAAGCGGTCTTGGGCCGTTTGGCGTCGTACCACCAAAAAACCGCGACGCGAGCGGACCCAGTGGTGAGTGAAACTTGCTCGTGACGAGAAGCGTGAGTCGAGTCAAAAATCTGCGCGGCTTGGAGTGTTGTTTGAGGCGTTATGTTCAATCGCGAAAAAACGCAATCAGGTCGAAACTGGATCTTTAAAGGTTTCCTATACGGAGCGGCGATTGGCGTAGTTTTTGGGTTTCTGACGCAAGCGACCTGGAAGATTTATCCCTTCCCAGCACAGATGTCGGCTGCACTCTGGGGGCTCGTTGGTGGTGGGTTAGGCCTTCTTGGTGGTTTCGCCATTAAATTTCTCCATCAAATGATAAAAAGTCGTACGCTTCCACCGATCAGCGGGACAAATACTCCGATTCCCTGGCCACTACCTCTTCCACCAGAAATGCAAACTTTAACATTTCGAGGCGAAGGAAATAATACTACCGAGGAATTCACTTTACAGGCAGACGCGGCACTCCGTATCATAGTTGAAAACGGGCCGTTTACGCTTCGAGTTCGCAAAGCCGATGGTACTTTCTTAAGCGATGTCGCAAGGGTTGCAGACAAAGGTCTCGCGCTCATGGCTATCCCTGAGCGTGGCCGGTACTCTCTTGTGATTGACTCCTCCTCGCGTTGGGGGGTCACGGTTGTTTACCAGAGATAGACCGGTGACGGGTGCCGTGACCGGCGGCGAAATTGCCGGATCGGCCGCGGGCGTCGTTGCAAACGTCGGCCAAGCCGCCGCGGCATTCGGCCCCGCAGCGACCGCTGGGAACAAACTAAGTCAGGCGGCGAACGCAGGCAATGGCGGGAACTTAAGAACCGTGAATTTGCATCTCGATCCTCGGACATGTGAAATCTACGTACCGAGGCCAGGCGGCGGATTCGAGGCAACTGGTTTTAACGTCAATGACTACATACACTAGACCGCTTTTTTGCATTTGGTGCAATGATGAGCGAAACTGATTCAAATGCTGGCCGAGAGCGCCTTCACAGACTCTCGAGGATTCGTCGGGTGGCAACGGTTCTGCTGGACGGACCTCGTGCAGTGATGTTTCCCAATGATCCGAAAGGACTGAAGCTATGGCTTGAGCCTACAATACGTATGAAAACTTATTTCACGGCGTTAAGGAGGACGGAGAGCCTGGCTATTTACTGCGTGCCTAATTGTCTCGAACGTAAGCCCACCAGCCCCGTATTGGTAGGCGCAGTTGCTGGGAAGGTGGAAAGGACAAAGGCTCAGTTTGGGCGAAGCGGGAGTGCGACTGGCCAACGATTGCGACCACTTTTTGGCAATTACCCGAAGACCAGTTAGCGACTGTAGACAAGTTGTTGCGACAGCTTGATGAATCCCTGAATGCATTCCCCTTTTCAGTGGAGGGATTAGACCTTTCAGGTATGTCAGGTTTCAAGCCATTGCCAGTCGATGCGGAAATCTTTACAGACACGGTTCATAACGGACTCTGGCGAATCACTCGCTTCTGGTCTCTTGAGTTTCATTGGAGTCCTGTTGCCACGAATTGGTCAAGACTCGATCAGGCGTGGCAGCCATTGTTTGAAGCCCTCGCTAAACTCAATGAATACCCAAGAGCAACGCTGGATTTTGTACCCGTGGAAAAATACGACATTGATCCTGCGGGTTATGACAATCTTTTCAAATCCGATCGCCAATAAGCCGCGACCTGGCTTCAACGGAATGGGCGGCGCCTGGCAGCCCCTATGTGACCGGTACGATAAACAAGTAAAAAAAAGGTATCCAAGGGCACAAACTTGTCACTTGGGAGGACGAAAATGAAAGCTCGTCGGATTGCAGTTGCCGCGGCATTCCTCCTGGTGTTCTCAGCGACCGTGTCGGCCGGCGATCCACCGAAAGCCAAGGATCTTGTCAGTTTGGAGAAGAAACTCGTGGGTGTTTGGGTCGGGCAAGGGGGTGTGATGGACGAATGGTTTTTCAGGCGGATGGGACATACCATGTGATGGAGTGGATGGTGGGCGGGGCTTTGGGACTGGCATTTGGAAGATCGAGTGGAGCCACTACCGCCGACGTTGGTCCTTTCACCAACTCAAATCGAACATATCGTCCTCAACATGCCAAAGCCCCGCAAGGTCTTTTTGCGAACGCTGAATGACAAGGCGCTGAATTTCGAATATCCAAACCCGCAAGGCGCAGACGCATATGGGCGAGTACCTGCGGGGAACGGAGTTGGATGACGTGAAAATTCGGCTCCGCATTTTGGATACGACTGTCCAAGAATACCTCTTCCATTCCAACGACAAACTCCCCGCCAATCTCAAGGCACTTGTGGTCGCAAAGGTTTTGTCCTCGAATTTATTGGTTGATCCGTGGGGCAAAGAGTTCCTCTACGAAATTTCCGGAAAGAGGAATCAGGGGGAAAAGCCCGACATTTGGACCGAGACGCCAGACAAAAAAGTGATCGGGAACTGGATGCGTGAAGGAAAACAAGGGCGGCGGCATGCCGCTTATACGCTGGACAGGAAAAGGGCCGGGTCGCGCCAGGGATTGCTCCCTGGCGCCCCCCAGTGTCTGGTGGTGCTCCGCGAGCGGATGGTGACGGTTGAGCAAAGGGATCGCTCCACCCGACGCAAAACTCGCTTCCGGTTGCCGGCCAAGCTCTACCTTCCCAAGCTTGCCTGTGCAAGGACATCCGTGTTTACTAATGAATTTGTGCCAAGTGAAAATGGTTTGGCAATTCCGCAACGGTCGGCGCTTTCGGGGACCAGTCAGCACGGGCAGCCCACTATTTTTTCTTGCTCTCCCGGTAAGAAGGCGCTTGTGCCAGCGTGAAGATGATAATCTCTTCGCCGGTTACGGTGCTGATATCGTGGTGTAGGCTCTGCACCCTGACCTCGGTGCCTTCCTGGACCATCGCTTCCAGGAACGGCCGAGCCGTTTCCATCAGCTGAGTCCTAACCTCTTTGAGCAGGTTCCTCCCCTTATCCGACGGGAGCGACTTGACCAGTTGTTGTTCCGCCGCGGTCAAGACGCCTTGGAGACGGACCACGAGGAGGTCACCGATTAGGTGGGCATAGACGTTCTTCGGGCCACGACCCATGTAATCCTGCTCGAATTGGCTCATCCTTTGGCAGATGGCGGCTTCGATTTCTCCCTGTGTTTTCATGTTTGACCTCGAACGTGCCCAAATTCCCGCTGTTGGTCGCGCGGACGCCCGGGCATGCACGGACAAGAAACGCAACGTTTCCCGTCCATTTGAAGATCATTTTACAAGGACGCGAAATGACATGTTCATTACATTCTCGTGAAAAGGGATTTTTTCCGTGGCACCCTTCCATGGATTCGCCTACAATGCCCATGACCTGAATTGTATTGGTCGGATGACTAGGCGAAGAGCACTCCAGCAAAACCTGGAGGGTTCGTTGACGAGTAAGCCGACGTGGTTGAATACCTTGGGTGTTCTGCCACGTCGGCTTTTTTTTCGCTCGCGGCGGCACGGGACGTTCGCCGGAGCTGAAGTGGGAACCCCAATGGAAAAGCTGAAATCAACCATGGCCGAGCAGATCGCCCAGGCGGCAATCGCTTTCGAGCAACGGCGAACGGGCAACCATGTGCCCAAATCGGTCACCGTGGTTCTGAGCGAGGGCACCCTGGTGATCACGCTGCACGATGCCTTGTCGCCGGCCGAGAAAGCCATGGCTCAGAGCCCCGCGGCGCTGCTCAGATGCAGGAGTTCCACCGACAGTTGTTCGCTAACTCCGCCGATTCCTTGCGAGGGGAGATCAGCAGAATAACGGGAATGGAAGTTCGGGAGGCGACTGCCGCCATCGAGCCTGCTAGCGGGGCCGTCGTGCAGGCATTCACGACCGGCAACGTGGTGCAAGTCTTCCAACTGGCCGGCAGCATCCCTACGGAAGCGTGGAGTGGCACTGCGCCGAGCAGTTAGCCAGGAAACGCACAGCCTGAACCAAAATGGATGGGTCCCAATGGAGCATAGCCCAAAAGATTGCCCAGGCGGCCCGCACTTTCGAGTTGCGGATTTCGAACTGCGGGCGTGAATGGACGCAACGCCCGTAACGAGCTCTTGACTTTCCAGAGCTACTGTCTAATGTAATCCTTGCAACTAGCGCGGATGACTTGAAAAAGCCCAATCCCAACCGGGGAAGGGGCGTTTAACAGTAAGCCGGCGTGGTCGAACACTTCCAGTGTGTTCGACCACGCCGGCTTTTTTTTGGCCCTGAATCAAACGGACGGAGCTTCTTGTGCGGTGCTCGCACCGCCCCCTACTTGCAGAGGAGCCGCCTATGAACGCCCTGCCTCGCCACGAGGCGGCACGCGAACAACCCGCACGCGCCATCGGTGCCACTGCCGAGGCGTGGGTGGAGGTGCTCGGCTCGCGCCACTTCCCAGCGTGGCTGGCCGAGCAGCAGCTGAGCCTGTCGTTCACCACCTACCAGACTGGCAAGTTGTTCTTTATAGGCCTCAGGCCCGACGGGCAGCTGTCGGTCTTCGAGCGGACGTTCAACCGCGCCATGGGGCTCTGGTCGAACGGGCCAACGCTGTGGATGAGCTCTCAGTATCAGCTCTGGCGCTTCGAGAATGCGCTGCCGACGGGGAGTCAACACGGGGAATACGACGCACTCTACGTGCCGCGCGCCGGCTACACCACGGGCGACCTGGACGTGCATGACATCGTCGTTGAGGACAGCGGTCGCGTGGTGTTCGCCAACACTGCCTTTGGCTGCCTGGCCACGCTCAATGAGCGCTCGAGTTTCCAGCCGCTGTGGCGGCCACCCTTTCTGAGCAAGCTGATCAACGAGGATCGCTGTCACCTGAACGGGGTGGCCCTGCGTGATGGCCGGGTCCGCTACGTGACAACGGTCAGCCAGTCGGACGTCGTGGATGGTTGGCGCGATAAGCGCAGGGATGGCGGCTGCGTCAGCGACGTGCAGACGGCCGCGGTGATCGTCGCCGGCCTATCCATGCCGCACTCGCCACGCTGGTATCGTGGGCAGCTTTGGGTGCTGAACTCCGGCGCCGGGCAGTTCGGACGCGTGGACGTGAACGCGGGCAGGTTTGAGCCAATCGCCTTCTGCCCTGGCTACCTGCGCGGGCTGACGTTCGTGGGCGACTACGCCGTGGTCACGCTGTCGAAGCCGCGGCATGACAAGACCTTCGGCGGACTGGCGCTGGACGAGCAGCTTCCCAAGCGAGGCGCGGAGGCGCAGTGCGGCTTGCAAGTGATCGACCTCCGTAGCGGCACCGTGGTCCACTGGGTGCGCGTTGAGGGGATGGTTTCGGAGTTGTACGACGTGGTGGCCTTGGCGGGCGTCCGGCGGCCGATGGCGCTGGGGTTCAAGAGCGACGAAATCCAGCGTTTGCTGACGGTGGGCGAAGCGGGCGTGTTGTAATGTCGCATTTTAGCGCAGGCTGCCAGTCTGTGACCTATAGTCTTTCGCTGAAACTCAGGCTGACAGGCTGACAGGCTGGCAGCTTGTCACCACGTACTTTTACGAATCACGATTATTTCCCGAGGGCTTTGACATGGCTTTCTTCTCCTTGAAGCTTTGGCTACAGCAGCAGCGAGATGCCGCACGCGGCCAACAACGGCGCCGTCCGCCGCCGCTGCGCCAGCGGCTCCAGGTCGAAATCCTCGAAGACCGCATTACCCCCAGTTTCAGCCCTGGCCCTGGTTCTCCCTTCGCCGTCGGCACGGGTCCGGTCGCCGTGGCGATAGGTGATCTCAACCGCGACGGCATTCCCGACATGGTCGTCGCCAACCAAGGTAGTAACAACGTGAGCGTGCGGTTGGGCACCGGCGGCGGCGACTTTCGCCGCCGCTACCAACTATACCGTCGACACCCATCCGGTCAGCGTGGCGATTGCAGACGTCAACGCCGACGGCAAGCCCGACATCGTCGTCGCCAATGCGGGTAGTGACTCTGTGAGCGTGCTGCTAGGGACGGGCAACGGTGCGTTCGGCGCCGCCGCCAACTTCGCCATCGCCTCGGCTCCGTTTTCCGTGGCGATCGGGGACGTCAACGGCGATGGCAAGCTGGACCTCGTCACCGCCAACTTCAACGACAACATCGTGAGCGTACTGCTGGGGACGGGCACCGGTGCTTTCGGCGCCGCCGCAAACTTCGCCGTCGGCTCGGGTCCGCAATCCGTGGCGATCGGGGACATCAACGGCGATGGCAAGCTGGACCTCGTCACCGCCAACAACAACGGCAACAACGTGAGCGTGCTGCTGGGCACGGGCAGCGGTTCCTTCGGTGCGGCCACCAATTTCGCCGTCGGCTCTTATCCGGTCTCCGTGACGCTCGGGGACATCAACGGCGATGGCAAGCCCGACCTCGTCGTCGCCAACAGAGTCAGCAACACCGTGAGCGTGCTGCTGGGGACGGGAACCGGCTCCTTTGGCGCCGCCACCAACTTCGCCGTGGGTACGGCCCCGTATTCCGTGGCGCTCGGGGACATTAACGGCGATGGCAAGCCCGACCTCGTCGTTGCCAACTACGGCAGCAACACCGTGAGCGTGCTGCTGGGCACGGGAAACGGCTCCTTTGGCGCGGCCACCAACTTCGCCGTGGGTACGGCTCCATATTCCGTGGCGCTCGGCGGACGTCAACGGCGACGGCAAGCCCGACCTCGTCGTCACCGATGGCGGCAGCAACGACATCACCGTGCTGCTCAATACCTACGCCGCCGTCTCCAGTCTCCCGTTCAAGGCCGCCACCAACGTCACCGCCGGCAGGGCTCCGTTTTCCGTGGCGATCGGGGACGTCAACGGTGATGGCAAGCCCGACATGGCCGTCGCCAATAGCGTCAGCAGCACCGAAAACTACTCCGTGAGCGTGCTGCTGGGTAACGGCGACGGCACCTTCGGCAGCGCGGTCAATTTCGCCACCGGCTCGTACCCAGTATCCGTGGCGATCGGGGACGTCAACGGCGACGGCAAGCCCGACCTCGTCGTCGCCAACAATTTCGGCAACTCTGTGAGCGTGCTGCTGGGAGTTGGCAACGGCACCTTCGGCGCTGCCGCGACCTTCGCCGTCGGCTCGTCTCCTCGCTCCGTGGCGATCAGAGACGTCAACGGCGATGGCAAGCCCGACCTCGTCGTTGCCAACTTCGGCGGCAACGTGAGCGTGCTGCTGGGCACGGGCACTGGCTCCTTCGGCGCCGCCACCAACTTCGCCACCGGTACGCAATCGGAGTCCGTGGCGATCGGGGACGTCAACGGCGACGGCAAGCCCGACCTCGTCGTCGCCAACGCCGGCAGCGGCAACGTGAGCGTGCTCCTGGGTAATGGCGACGGCACTTTCGGCGCCGCCACCAACTTCACCGCCGGCACGGCTCCGGCCTCTGTGGCAATCGGCGACGTCAACGGCGACGGCAAGCTCGATATCATCACCGCGAACTTCGGCAGCAGCAACATGAGCGTGCTACTGGGGGTTGGCGACGGCACTTTCGAGGTCATCAACAGCTTCCTGGTCGGCACGAATCCATTCTCCGTGGCGGTCGGAGACATCAACGGCGACGGCAAGCCCGACATCGTCACCGCCAACTTCGGCAGCAACAACGTGAGCGTATTGCTGGGCAACGGTACTGGCACCACCTTCACCGCGGACACCAGCCTTGCCGTCGGCTCTTCTCCGCGCGACGTTGTGATGGCGGACATCAACGGCGACGGTAAGCCCGACCTCGCCGTCGCCAACGGCAACTACAGCAGCACCACCGTGAGTGTGCTGCTGGGAGGTGGCGCAGTTGTAATCGATCTGAGCGTGACCGCAACGTCAGTGGCGACCACCGAGGGGGCGGCCTTCAGCGGCCGGGTCGCCACCTTCTGCGACGGGAGCAACACCGACCCAATCGGCAACTTCACGGCGACGATCCACTGGGGCGACTCCACGTCCGACACGGCCGGCACCGTCAGCCAGCCGGGTGGCATCGGTACGGCGTATGTGGTCGCTGCGAGCGGCACCCCACACACCTATGCCGAGGAAGGCCCGTACACATTTTCGGTAACGATCACCGACACCGACGAAACCAGCAACACGGCGTCGAACACCGGCACGGCCACGGTCGCCGATGCGGCCTTGACCGGCAGCAGCGCGGCCACGGCCGGCGGCACCGAAGGCATTCTTAACAGCAGCGTGCTATCGGGCGCGACCTTCACCGACGCCAACCCGGGCGACCACAGCGCCGAGATGTCCGCGACAATCAACTGGAAAGACACGCAGACTAGTATCGGCACGGTGTCCTACCTGGACGGCGTCTACACGGTGCACGGTGCGCACACCTACGCCGAGGAAGGCAGCTTCGGCTTTAGCATCGACGTGGTCGATGCGGGCGGCAGCGGCACCACCATTACGGGCACCGCCACGGTTGCCGACGCTGCTCTGACAGCCGGCACTTTAACGCCGCCGGCGGCGACCGAAGGGGCGAGGTTCAATGACGTGGTGGTATTCCACTTCACCGACGCCGATCCGGGCGGAGCCGTGGGCGACTATTTGGCGACGGTGAACACCGGCGACGTGACACTGAACAATGTCTTCAACCCGACCCAGGTCGCTATCGTGGCCAATGGGGAGGGCGGCTTCGACGTGCTGCTGTCGTACAACTACCTGGAAGAGCTGACCGGCGCGACCTTCAGCGTGACGGTGACCGACAATGCCGCGACGACCAGCCAGAGCATCGACACGTTCAGCGTGGCGGACGCGGCGTTGACGGCGAACAATTTCAGCACGCCGCGGGCCACCGAAGGGGCGCCGTTCACCAGCAGGGTGTTCACGTTCAGCGATGCCGATACGGCCGGCGCGGCCAGCGATTTCACAGCTGTGGTGGTCCTGGGAGACGGCAACACCGTGACCCTGACCAGCACGGCGAGCGCCGACGGCCAGATCGTGGGTGGCAAGGGCGGCGCGTTCGACGTCTTCGTGACACACACCTACCTGGAAGAGCTGACGGGCCAGACGTTCAGCGTCACTGTCACCGACCATTTCAGCCAGACCAGCGCCAGCACCAGCACGTTCAGCGTGGCGGACGCGGCCCTGACCGGCGGCACCCAGGCGGCGGCGGGCGGCACCGAGAACGCAACCAACAGCAGCGTGCTGTCGGCGGCGACATTCACCGACGCCAACCCGGGCGATAACCATGCCGAGATGACCGCCACGATCAACTGGGGCGACGACGGGGACACCTCGCCCGGCACAGTATCGTTTGCCGGCGGCGTTTACACGGTGAACGGCACGCACACCTATGCCGAGGAAGGTAGCCACGGCCTCAGCATCAGCGTGGTCGACAATGGCGGCAGCGTGGCCACGATTAGCGGCACGGCCACGGTCGCCGATGCGGCCTTGACGGCGAACAGCTTCACGCCGCCCGTGGCGATTGAAGGCGCGCCGGTCGACGGTACGGTGTTCAACTTCAGCGATGCGGACCCCAACGGCACGGTCAGCGATTACACGGCCGTGGTCGTCCTGGGCGACGGCACCACGGTAACCCTGACCAGCGTCCCCAGCAGCGACGGCCAGATCGTTGCCAATGGCGTTACCTTCGACGTGCAGTTGTCGCATACGTACCTGGAAGAGCTCACGGGGCAGACGTTCCGCGTCACCGTCACCGACAATGCCAGCCAGGCCGGCGCCGCCACGACCACGTTCAGCGTGGCGGACGCGGCCTTGACGATGAACAGCTTCACGCCGCCCTCCGCGACCGAAGGCATTCCGATAGGAGGTGGACCGCGTGGGTTCTTCTTTTTGCCGTTCGGCGCCACGGTGTTCAACTTCAGCGATGCGGACCCCAGCGGCACGGTCAGCGATTACACTGCCGTGATCGTCCTGGGCGACGGCAATACGGCGATCCTGACCAGCACCCGCAGTGCCGATGGGCAGATCGTGGCCAACGGCCGCACCTTCGATGTGAACCTGACACACACCTACCTGGAAGAGATGACGGGGCAGACGTTCAGCGTCACCGTCACCGACCATTTCAGCCAGACGAGCGCCAGCACGAGCACGTTCAGCGTGGCGGACGCGCCGTTGACGACGAACTCCTTCACGCCACCGGTGGCGACCGAAGGCTGCGCCATTCAGCGGCACGGTGCTCAACTTCAGCGACGCCGATCCCAATGGCACGGCCAGCGACTACACGGCGGTGGTGGACCTGGGCGACGGTAACACCGTGATCTTGACAAGCAACTTCACCGCCGACGGGCAGATCGTGCCCCACGTGGGCGGCACCTTCGACGTGCGCGTGACGCACACCTATCTGGAAGAAGCGCTGGGCCAAACCTTTAGCGTGACCGTAACCGACCACGCCAGCCAGACGAGCGCCAGCACCAATTTTCTCAACGTGGCTGACGCGGCCCTGGCGGCTGACTCTTTGACCCCGCCGGTGGCGAGCGAGGGCACGCCGTTCAGCGGCACGGTGTTCAACTTCAGCGACGCCGACCCATACGGCACGGCCAGTGATTACACGGCTTTGGTGGTACTGGGCGACGGCAGCACCGTGACCCTGACCAGCACGGTCACCGCCGACGGGCAGATCGTGGCCCACGCGGGCGGCACCTTCGACGTAAACCTGACGCATACCTACCTGGAAGAGATCACGGGCCAGACCTTCAGCGTGACCGTGACCGATAATCAGAGCCAGGCGAGCGGCAGCACCAGCTTGTTCAGCGTGGCGGATGCGGCGTTGACGGCCGGCGTTTTCACACCGCCGGTAGCGACCGAAGGCGCGGCGTTCAGCGGCACGGTATTCAACTTCAGAGAGGCCGACCCGAACGGCACTGCAAGCGACTACACGGCTGTGGTCGTTCTGGGCGACGGCAGCACCGTGACCCTTACCAGCACGTTCAGCGCCGACGGGCAGATCGTGGCCCACGCGGGCGGCACCTTCGACGTGAACCTGACGCACACCTACCTCGAAGAGTTGACGGGCAAATCCTTCAGCGTGACCGTGACCGACAATCAGAGTCAGACGAGCGCCAGCACCAACACATTTAGTGTGGCCGACGCGGCTTTGACAACGAATAGCTTCACCCCGCCGCTGGCGATCGAGGGCATTCCGTTCGCGGACATGGTGGTGCTGAACTTTAGCGATGCGGACCCGAATGGGACGGCGAGCGACTACACGGCCGTGGTCGTCGTGGGCGACGGTGACACCGTGACCCTGACCAGCACACCAGACGCCGATGGGCAGATCGTGGCCCACGCGGGCGGCACCTTCGACGTGCAGTTAACGCACACCTACCTGGAAGAGATGACGGGGCGGCCTTTCAGCGTCACCGTGACCGACAATTTGAGCCAGACGAGTGCGCGTACCAGCGCGTTCCGTGTGGCGGATGCCGCGTTGACGACGAACACTTTCACCCCGCCCGTGGTGACCGAGTCGGCCGCGTTCAGCGGCACGGTGCTGAACTTCAGCGACGCCGACCCCAACGGGACGTTGAGCGATTACACGGCCACGGTGGTGCTGGGCGACGGCAACACGGTGATCTTGACGAACAACTTCAGCGCCGACGGGCAGATCGTGCCCCACGTGGGCGGCACCTTCGACGTGCGCGTGACGCACACCTATCTGGAAGAAGTGACGGGTCAGACGTTTAGCGTGTCGGTGACTGATCACAACGCCACCACCGCCAGGAGTCTCGACACCTTCAGTGTGGCCGACGCCGCCCTGGCGTCCAACCCGTCCAACCTGACGCCGCCGGCAGCCACTGAAGGCGTCGCCTTCAGCAATGTAGTGGTCTTCCACTTTACCGACGCTGATCCGAGCGGTACCGCCACGGATTATGTGGCCACGGTCAACACCGGCAACGCTACCTTGACCAGCACGCTTAACCCGGACAACGTGACCATCGTGGCCAATAACGGCGGCTTCGACGTGCAACTGTCTTACGCTTACTCCGAGGAAATGACGAACGCCACCTTCGGCGTGTCGGTGGCCGATCACAACGCGACCACCTCCCAAAGCATCAACACCTTTAGCGTGGCCGACGCCGCCCTGGCGTCCAATCCGGGCAGCCTGACCCCGCCGACGGCGGCCGAAGGCGTCTCCTTCAGCAACGTGGTGGTCTTCCACTTTACCGACGCTGATCCGAGCGGTACCGCCACCGATTATGTGGCCACAGTCAACACCGGCAACGCCACCTTGACCAGCACGCTCAACCCGAGCAACGTAACCATCGTGGCCAGCGGCAGCGGCTTCGACGTGCAGTTGTCCTACACCTATGCCGAGGAAATGACGAACGCCACCTTCAGCGTGTCGGTGACCGATCACAACGCGACCACCTCGCAGAGCATCAACACCCTTAGCGTGGCCGACGCCGCCGTGGCGTCCAACCCGATCAACCTGACACCGCCGCTTGCGACCGAAGGCAACGCCTTCAGCAATGTAGTGGTCTTCCACTTCACCGACGCCGATTCTGGCGGCACCGCCACCGACTACGTGGCCACGGTCAACACCGGCGACGCCACACTGACGAGCACGCTCAACCCGAGTAACGTAAACATCGTGGCCAGTGGCACCGGCTTCGACGTGCGGCTGTCCTACACTTACGCCGAGGAAATGACGAACGCCACCTTCAGCGTGGCGGTGGTCGACCACTTCGCCACCACCACGCAGAGCATCGGCAGCTTCAGCGTTGCCGATGCGGCCCTGACCTCCATCCCGGCCAACCTGACGCCGCCGATTGCGACCGAAGGGACCGCCTTCAGCAACGTGGTGGTCTTCCACTTCACCGACGCCGATCCCAGTGGCACCGCGACCGACTACGTGGCTACGGTTAAGACCGGCGACGCCACACTGACGAGCACGCTCAACCCGAGTAACGTAAACATCGTGGCCAGCGGCGCCGGCTTCGACGTGCGGCTGTCCTACACCTACGCCGAGGAATTGACAAACGCCACCTTCGGCGTGGCGGTGGCTCGACCACGTTACCACCACCGCCCAGAACATCAGCACGTTCAGCGTGGCCGACGTCAGCTTGACCGCCATCACCGATACCGACCCGACCGCCAACACCGTTGGCGCAGCAGCGGCCAACGGCACGCCGGTGGGCATCACGGCGCACGCCACCGATCCAGGCGCCGAAACGGTGGCGTATACGTTGACCGTCAACCCGAGCAATGCCTTCGCCATCGACAGCAACAGCGGCGTCGTCACCGTGGCCAACAATGCGGCGCTTTCGGGTCTGATCGGTTCAACCAGCATCACGGTGCGAGCGGCCGAGGCGGATGCCGGCGGCGGCGCCGTCACGCAGACTTTCACGATCATCGTGACGAACTCAAACGCCGCGATCAGCGCGCTGGCCAACACTGACAATTTCTACGTGGACAGCGCGGGCCTGGACGAGTTCACCTTCGGGAACGAGAAATGGCTTCATGGGAACCTGAACAACCTGGGCAATCCCTGGTACTTTGTCCTGCCCAACGGCGACCTCTACGCCTGGAACGGGAAGGCGGGGTTGAAGGGCACCTTGCTGCTCAACGTCGGTTCCAACGGTTGGGAGAACCCCGAATTAATCGTCGACGCCGCCACCTTGACCGCGGCGTTCGCCGCCCAAGTACAAGCGGCCGACCAGGCGCGGGGCTTTTATCGTTCGTCCAGCGGGAATTACTTTCTTAGCGCCTTCGGCTTGGGCGAGAAGTGGATCGAGGGACTCAGCACTGCCAAGCTACCGGCGGACCAGAATAATCCCTGGTACTTCATCAAGCCCGACGGCACCGTCTGGGAGTGGGACGGCACGGGAGGGTTGCACGGCACCCAGGTTCTCTCGATCAGCGCGGACGTCAACCTGTATAAAGACCCGTCGCTGCTCTACAACGCGTTCCAGGATGCCAGCGTGAACAGTGCCGGCTGGGACCAGCAACGTCACTTTTACTTCGACGCCTCGCAGGGGCTGGCGCAATCTGTACGAGAATAGTCTCGGCGTCCAGGAGAAGTGGTTCCGTGGCGACGTCAATCGTTTCGCCAACCCCTGGTACTTCCTGCTACCCAACGGCGACCTGTATGCATGGAATGGCAACGGCCGGGGCTCCAACTGGCTGGATACCGCCAACCGGCTGGCCATTCTCGGTCCGAACGCCTGGAACAACTTCGAACGGGTGGTGACGGACGTCACGCCGGTGCTGACCGGCCCGCAACAGCAGGTTCTCGTAGGCCTGGACCAGGGGCACAGCCTGTTCCGGGGCTCCAATGATGTGAATTTCCTCTTCAACAATCTTGGCAGCAACGAGAAGTACCTGCGCGGTGCGACCAACTCGAGCGGCAACACGTTGTACTTTCTTTTGCCCGATGGCACACTGCATGAGTGGAATGGCTCGTCGACGGCCAGCGGCAACGTCCTGGCGCTCAACCTGCCGAACCAGGTCTACGCCGACCCGCTGCTCCTGGCGGACGCGTATGCCGACGGTTCGCTGCTGGACGACGGCACGAAGCTGGACCCGTTCGGCCCGAACGCGGGCGGTCCCGGGGATATCCTTCCGTAGTTGTAGTCAGTAGTTTCCAGGATTTCTGATGCAAAAAACGCCCCCTCATGGCATTCTGTTTGGTGTTGTAGCCGGGCAGAATTACCAGGAGGGAAGGCGTTCCGATTCCCTGGACGGCACCAATGAATACCTGGAGGGCTTTACTTGTGCCGCTCCCGCTGCGCGTTGACGTCATTCAAGTCTCGATGGACGGCCCAAAGGCCCGCCCGCAAGTCGGAAGGATAACTAAAAATCGGTATATAATCCATTGTCTCGGGGTGCTCACGCTCGCGCGATCAACCGCTGATATTCCGCATGTGTCCCGATCCAGAACCAGAGTATGCCTGCCTCGATTTCCACGCCCAGGCCCCGGTGTGTCGATCCGGCACGGACCGACCAATACTTGCCCACCTTCTTAAAGTGCAACGACGGATGGGACGGGTCGGCCTTGAGTTGTTCATAACTACGGTCCGCTATATCTCGAATTTCCGGGGGCAGCGCCGCGTAAGACTTCCAGAAACGCGGCGTGGTGCGGTGCATTACACTTCTCGCGTCTGACCAGCTTGATAATCGGCGATGGCTTCAGCCGCCAGCGCCTCAAGGCGTCTAGCGGCGACATCTTCCTCCAGTTCGGAATCCCAACGGCGCTGGTCCAAGTCCATGAGCCACTCGGCCAAGCGGCGGAAGTCAGCGGCCGGTAAACTCAGAATTGCTGACTCGATCTGCTCGACAGTGCTCATAGCTTTCACCTCCCTGGCATAATAATCCACGGGACAATTAACTTCCACCTCATTGCGGCTGAATTCTGGATCCCATTCAAGAAAAATCCTCGCTGCGTGAGGCGCGTCAGAGGTGTTTTTCGCATGGGTGTATAGACAAACGGCGGGTGAGTTCTCGCCTGCAAGCAAAGTCCTCACCGGCCCGGATAGGCCCCAGCGCACGGTCCGCGCGCCGATGGCCCGTTTTTATTGTATCGCGGGCCATTCTTGAAGGAGTTCCCCCATGTGGTTTTTGCCCGCACGTAAGAAAGCCCGCCGTATGCCTCTGACCCGCGCGCCACGCGGCTAAGTCATTCCCGGTGAAATCGGACGCAACGGCACACGCGGTTGCGGCCAGTGCGGGGATCGAAGCCGGAGGCGATGTGGATTAGCGGGATGCCAAAAAAGTTGATTTTGGAGCGATATTCCTTGCCGAAGGCTTGATGCACCGCGCTCATGGAGATGCCGCGGATTTCATCGACCCTGGTTTTCACATCGCTGGCATGCTGATAACGCTTTTCCGGCTCAAACGCCGCGTGCATCCAGCAGAGGAATGAGTTGCCGCATATTGGGCTGGCTAAACCCGAAATATTTTCGAGAGAAATTAACTTGACTTCTCAAAAAGCCTCACTAAATTTTACTTACTTTAATATTTTCATTAGGCCGTGCCAATGGACGAGTCGAACTGATTCGCCAACTTCGGTCTACGAGGATTCGGGCATCATCGGAGTGCCCCATCTACTGCTACGGACGGCATTGACCTACGAAAGGGAGAATATTGTATGAAGCTTTCAGCTCTGGCGCTGGCGGTTGTGGCTCTGTTGTTCGGGGCGTTTCGGCAGGCGCAGGCCGGTTTTATCGTGCGATTTGAACAGGACGGCAACAACGTCGTGGCCACGGGAAGCGGCAGCCTTAACTTGAACGGACTGATCAATAGCGGTTTCGACTCTGGTGCACCGTCCGGAGTTAGAGGCCAGGGCGAGCTATTTTACCTCGGAAATACCAGCACAGGTACAGAATACAACGGCTTGGTGGGACCGAGCAACGTTGGCACCGGCTTATTCTTCCAGGTGGCATCATCTGCCACCGGCTCATGGCTCGCACAAGACTCGACACAACTTTTTGTGCAGACCGGATACGTTTCGGGTAACTCACTTTCAAATACCACTACATGGGACAATACGACTATCAGCGGCCTCGGCCTTACACCGGGCACGTATTTTTGGACTTGGGGATCCGGGGGCAACGCTGATTTCTACGAAGCTATTATTCCCGCTTCGGCGCCCGAACCCGCCACCTTTACCCTTCTCAGCATCGGCATCGCAGGCATGGCCGGGTACCGCTTGCGAAGAAGGAAGGTGGCGGCGGCGTAATCCTGCCCATTGCATGACTCACCCACAGCCACTCTTCGGAGTGGCTTTTTCATTGCGCAATATCCGCCCGAGGTATGACATGCCGCAGTCCAGATCATGTAGTGTGCAATGAATTCATTTTGCATAATTCTGTGCCGACGCTCGTTGCAATTGACGGGCGCGCCGAGGGTTAGCCTGTCCGGAACCGTGAGCGCAGGGCCAGCCAGGCTCCCAGGGCCAAGAGTGCCCAGATGATGGGGAAGCCGAGGGACATCCAGACTAGCCAGTCACTCCAGTTTCGTGCCCAGGGTTCGAAGAATTCGACGGCGCGTGGGTCGTGGTGGAAGCCCATCATGCCGTGGATGGCCCAGCCGCTGCCGCCGTACGCGTAGTACCCTGCCACGATGCCACCCAGGGCGACGCCGCCGAGGGCGAGGCCGCCGAAGGCCAGGAGGCCGAGAGCGAGGCCGCCCACGGCGCCGATCAGGCCGATCGACACGCCGGCAAACGTAAAGAGGCCCAGGCCCAGGCCGCCGAAGCAGACGCCGCCGATGGCCACGCCGCCGCAGGCGAAGACGCCGATGGCGATGTCGCCGTAGGCGAATATGCCCTTCGCCACGCGCTTGCGGCCAGTGCGGGGGTCGAAGCCGGAGGCGATGTGGACTAGCGGGATGCCAAAGAAGTTGATTTTGGAGCGATACTCCTTGCCGAAGGCTTGATGCACCGCGCTCATGGAGATGCCGCGGATTTCATCGACCCTGGTTTTCACATCGCTGGCATGCTGATAACGCTTTTCCGGCTCAAACTCCAGCGTCCGCAAGACCACCTCGTCCAGGCGGACGTCGATCTGGACCTTCTGCGACGGGGGCGCGAAGCGCCCAGGGGCAGCTCGCCCGTGAGCATCTCGTAAAAGGTCACGCCGAGCGAATAAATGTCGGCACGATGATCGACGTCGCGGGTGCCCTGAATTTGTTCAGGGCGCCATGTAGTGCGGCGTGCCCATGACCTGATGAGCGCCGGTCAAGGCGCGGTCGGTTTTGGCGCCGAGCAACTTCGCCAGGCCAAAGTCGGCGATCTTCACGCGGCCGCGGCGATCGAGCATGATGTTTTCGGGCTTGATGTCCCGGTGCACCACCCCCTCGTCATGGGCGAATTGCAGGGCCTCGCAGACTTGCGGCACGATCTTGAGCGCCTCGCCCGATTTCAAGGTGCCCGCACGCATGGCCTGGCGCAGGTTTACGCCGTCCATGTATTCCATCAAAAAGTAATAGAGGCCATTGACATGGCCGAAGTCGAAGACGCCGACGATATTGGGATGATTGAGCTTGGCCAGCGCCTTGGCCTCGCGTGAGAAGCGCTCGGCGAAGGCGGGATCGGTGTTCACATTCGGCGGCAGGATCTTGAGGGCGACAATGCGATCGAGGCCCGGTTGTCGCGCTTTATACACCGCCCCCATGCCGCCGCGGCCCAATAGCTCCAAAATCTCCAGATGGGGGAAGAAGCGGCCCAGTTCCTCCGGAGTCGGGGCGGAAAAGTCCGGCGCATAGGCTGCCGTCCCCGCGGAGCCGCCTTCGCTATCCAGGCCGGCAAGCAGCAAGCAGCGTGGACAGAGCTTATCCGGACTGCCGGCGGTGATTTCGGTCCCGCAACGGGGACAACGGTCGGGATTGGCCATGACATCGGCTCCTGGAAAGGGATAGTTACCCTTTTCTACAGGAAATATTGGCGACGGTTACCACAAAAACGCACATCTTCAAGGAGCGAGAGCCGTGAATAAGTCGCGGATTTCGTCATCCACGTCGTCGGCATTGGCCACGGTCTGAGCGACCTCGCGGCGCAGATGCAATCGATAGCGCTTACGCAGGCGGTGTGCCGCCACCTTGAGCGCCTCCTCGGTGGTGTCCAGGAGCGTTGCCAGCGTCCGATAGGGCATTTCCGGCTCGCCCGCGAGCACGCCCTTGAGAGCGTCGAAAAGCTTTTCCTTGCTGTCGGCGACATACTCGGCACGCACGGCCGCCAGAGTTTGCTCAAGGAGGGTGAGGGCCCACTGACGCTCGAACATGCGCTCCGGGTGTCGAGGCATCGGTGGCTTCGCGGTCGTAGCGCGAGTTGCCGGCTTGGAAATCGAGAGAGAGCGGGGCCTGGTAGCCACCACGTTTCTGGGAATGCGCCTGGTCTCTACGGTTGGCGAGGAAGTTGCGAAACGCGGTGAGGAGAAAAGCGCGGAAACGACCACGATCCGGATGGGCGACAGCCAGGATGTTCTTCTCGAGGAGGTTGGCGAAGAACGCCTGCGTCGCGTCCTGAGCTTCGTGGATATTGCCAAGGCGGCGGCGTGCGAAGGCGTAGAGCGGGTACCAGTAAGCCTGGCAGAGGATGGCCAGGGCCTCGTCGGATGCCGGCACGCTCCGACGGCCCGCCGCCAGCACCAGGCTCCAGCGCGTGCTGGCGAACTCGCCAGGGCCTTTGTTTTCCGCAACGTCTAGCGCCATGCTCGCCGCCATCCGAGGACCATGATCGTCAACCGAAGAGGCCCGGTTTCTATAATACGTCCTAAGAGCGTTCGGAAAAAAAGGGGTCAGACCCCTTGAAGCGAAGAGGGGGTCTGACCCCTTTTTTTCCGAACGCTCTAACATAATTGGGCCTGACCCCCGCCTTCAAGGACTGACGCCCCGGTGTCAGGCCCGCTAATGTGTCCGCAGCTATGAATCCACGATGGACAAAATGGGCCTGGCGCGCGGCCAAGGCGCTTCTCGCCGTTGCCATCCTGGCGGGCGTCGGCCGACAATTCTATCGCGACCTGGCACGACCCGACAATCCCGATCAAGCCGCCTGGAGCGAGCTGCCGCTCCGGCCCGGCTGGCTGGTTGCGTCCGCGTGCTTGTATCTCATGGGACTGGCCTGTTCCGCCATCTACTGGTATCGGTTGCTCGGCATCTTCGGCACGGCGCCCCCGTTCCGCCAGGCCCTGCGGGCTTATTTCATCGGCCAGTTGGGCAAGTACGTGCCGGGAAAGGCCTGGGCACTTTTATTGCGCGGCGGACTCGTCGCCGGTCCGGACCTGCGCCTGGGGACAGCCATCATCACGGCCTTCTACGAAGTGCTGACAACCATGGCGACCGGCGCCCTCATCGCCGCCCTGATTTTTGTCTGCGCCGCCCCAGGTCCCGAACCTGGCGTGGCACCCTCTTTATACCGGCCTGTTGCTTCTTGGCCTGTGCGGCTTACCCTTGTTGCCGGGCGTATTCAATTATTTGACACGCCGCCTGGCCAGGCGCTTCGCCCACATCGACTCGCTGAGCCTGCGGCAAATTCAAATAGCCACCCTCGCGGAAGGCATACTTATCACGGGATGCGGCTGGTGCTTCATGGGACTTAGCGTCTGGAGCATGCTGCAAGCGGTGCTGCCGGAGATAGCGCCGCTGACGCTCGATATCTGGGCCACATGCGTCGCCGGCATTGGCCTGGCTTACGTCGCCGGCTTCCTGGCATTCATGCTGCCCAGCGGTGTCGGCGTGCGCGAGTATTTCTTGCTGCAACTGCTCGCCTTTGCCGGCCCCGACAGGGCCATCGCCGCCGCCGTGCTGTTGCTACGGTTGACCTGGACGAGCGCGGAGCTGATCTTGGCAGGGGTAGTTTATTTTTTTAAGAACGTTCGGAAAAAAAGGGGTCAGACCCCTTGAAGCGAACAGATTTTCAACGCTTTTGCAAGGTATTGAGGGGGTCTGACCCCTTTTTTTCCGAACGCTCTAAGGACGGCAAGAAACGCGGTGACTAGAGAGAACCCTACTCATTCCTTATACATATCCAGAATGGCGGGCACCCGGACGGCCGGCGAGAACCGCGCCCGCCAAGGCCTGGGCGGCGGTGCCCATGCGCCGGCGCAGGGCTTCATCGTTGGCCACCAAAGTCAGTTTGGCCGCCAGCCCCTCGACATCTTCGGAAGCGAACAAAAAGCCGGTTTCGTTCTCCTCGATATACTCTGGAATGCCGCCCAGGCGACTGCAGACGACGGGCAACCCGGCCGCCTGGGCTTCAAGAATGACCAGGCCCGCAGCTTCCCGCCAGCGGGAGGGCAAGACAAAACAATCCGAGGCCTGCAAGAAGGGTTCGACATAACGCTGCAGGCCCCAAAAAGTGACCTGCTCCTGGACGCCGAGCTGCCCGGCCAGTTGACGTAGCTCGTCCGCCTGCCGCCCGGTGCCGACAATCCAGAGGGTCGTCTGGCGCGGGAGAAGCGGCAGCGCACGCAACACAACATCGACCCCTTTTTCCGGAATCAGTTGCGCGATCACGGTAACCACAAAACGATCGGTCACCGCGTGTTCCCGGCGGACCTCGCGGCGCATCGCCGGGTCGGGACGAAAACGCTCGGTGTTGATAAAGTGCAGGCAACAGCGGAGTCGTCGCCATGTTCCCTGGGCGGCAAGGCAATCTTCCACAAATCGGCTCACGCACCAGACCTGCTCATAGCGCCGCAGTAAGAATCGTTTGACCCGTTTTTTGAGTCCGGATGGCAGGGCGTAAACTTGCGCGTCACGGGAGTTGTGGTCGGTAAAAAAATGGCGGAGACGGGGCAACAGCAAGCTCAGACACCAAACGTAGGGGTTCTTGAGCGGGCTGGTCATGTTCCAGTGCACGATATCGATACGCCCGCGGCGCAGCAGCCGCCATAGCTTTCCCAGGGTGCGCGGCCGAAAGTGTAACAAGTCCAGGCAATGCAGCTTCCAGGCCATGGTCCCGCAACCAGGCCGGCGAGATTTCCGCCTCAAAGGGGAACAGCGGCACAAAGCTGCTGCCCTCGGCCGCAAAAGCCCTCGCTAAAAACAGGATTTGCTCTTCCAAGGACCCGAACTTGTCGGCCGGGTTAACGTTGAGAACATATAAGACACGTGGGAGGGATGGTTTCATTTTTTGAAGCTTGACCCGCTGTCTTTTCTGGCCACGTAGTGAAGTGACGCATTGGCGCTATCGCGATCTTCAAGGGCAAGCGGGCGCCCGAATTCATCCAGACATTCGAGCAGGTCGAAGCCCGCAGTGGCCAATTGCAACTTCTGTGCCTCTCTGTCTATGTAATAGTGCAAGATTGAAAAGAGATGGGCCGAGTCATTGACCAAGGCGACATGACTCTCGAAGCGCTGATGCTTACTCAAACGCCGGCGATTGGCGAGCGCCTTGCAGAAATCCAGGGCGTTACGCAAAAATGTGACCGGGTTGCGACTGAGCTGGAGGGTTGGCCCGGCCTTGATGCGCCGCATAATTACGATTGTGCGTGGAGAACACGAGTAAACCTTCAGGCGCCAGCACACGCGCCGCCTCGCTCAAAATACGCAGCCGATCCGTGTGTTGCACCGCATCGAAAAGATTGAACACGGCGAACACCGTGTCGAACGAAGCGTCCGCGAAACGTGTCAGGTCGCGCATATCTCCCTGAACGAATGTCATGTCGGGGAGATGTTCGCGGGAGTAGGCTACCATGTGCGGAGAGACATCGAGGCCCACATACTGTTTCGTCAAGGGACGTAAATAGGTGGCCAGCCGCCCCGCGCCACAACCGAGCTCCAGCACCCGCCTGGCCACGATTTGGTCGCGATAACGAACGAACGTGACCGCCTCGGCGGGGAGTAGATTTGGCACCCGATAGGCGTCTACCAAATCGGCACGCTCATAGTGCTTGCTATTGTTCTCTTCCTGGATGGCATCCGCGGGAAACGCGGGCTGTGGCGTACTTTTTTGATATCGGCCGCACAAGTGAGTGACTATCCCCAGCAACAACGTGTCACGCGGACCCCTTCTCGAAAAGGTGTGGTCGGCATCTTCGATGAAAATAATTCGAAGCTGGTCTGCCTGGCACATCTTTTCGACCTGGCCGCCGCCGTAGAACGTCAGAAGATCGTAGCCCGGATCGGAGCGCGCGAGGAAGAACGTTAGCAGGCGGCCATACTTGAGGATACGCGCGAGATCACCCGGCACATCCAGCCGCGTGGGATGGCCAGGCAGAGTCGCCAGGGTTCCAGTGTCGGTCTGGTCGATTGGCGCTCGGCCTGCCTGGCGGCGCAGTTGCCAGGCGTGAAGCAATGTCCGCAGGGCGCCGCGGATGCCAAGTTTGCTACGTCCCGTCAGCAGTCTGAGCCACTTGCCGGCCTGGCGGACCGAGGCCATGTTTTCGCGATATTCGAGGAATTTCAAGCTTTCCGGAGACTCCACCGTCATACCTTCGCGCCAATGGAAAGTGAGCGGATTGATGACAACGCTCTCCACGAGTGACGGCACCCCAGGTTCGTCGCGAAACTGCGCCGCACCCTGAAATGCTGCATAGGCTCCCGCAGAGACCCATCAAGATGACCTGCCGGGCACCTAACTCCCCGCCGATGAATTTCATGGCGAGAGCGATATCGCGAAAGGCCGTGGCTGGATAGGGATCGTTCTCCCGTGCTGGATCAGACGCCGCGCTGTCTCCCAAACCGCCAAGGTCCATACGGAGACAGCGAAACCCCCGCGCCGCCAGTTGCCGGGCCAGCAGCACGTATAAGCGGTTGGGCCCGACACGGTAGGTTGAGCCGGCATTGAGAAGCAGGATGACCGGTAATTCGATCGTGGCCGCCCTGGACGACACGGGCTCGCCAAGAATGCCGAACAGTTGCGGCCGGGTGGCAAGGCATACCGCGCGTTCGGATACACCGCCGCCCATGTCGCCCCCAGAGCTGGTCGAATGCTCGCCAACGGGGACGAAATCGTCGCCCCCCTCCGGGTGCTGCTCGCCGAGCCAGGCCACGATGTCGGCAATGGCTTTTTCCGGCACTTCGGTAAGGTGGGGCTCGGCCATCATGCCGGCATAACCGGGGGGCGTGATGACGGACGTTTCAATACCCAGGGCATTGAAATGATCGAGAAGGGCGGTGTCAGAAGGCATATCGTCGCGCCCCACCAGCAGTACCCGACGGCAATGAGGTTGAAGTCGCAAGAGATCAATGCCGCCAAGGTCGCGGGCGGTCTGTTCCGTGATGACAAAGCCCGCCGCCTCGATGTCTTTGCCGGAGTCGGTGGCTACTCCGGCAGTCATGCCCAGGGCCCTTAGTTCACGAACGTATGTTCGTCCCTTGACGAACGGGGACCACAAAACCAGGTCGCCGACACCCTCTGCCGCGGCTACTTCCGTCGCCAGGACGGCGCCGAGTCGGATGCCGATCAGGCTTAGCGCGCCGCCACCCAGTTCGGACCGCAGCCATTGCGCGGCGGAGCGAATATTGGCGAGCCAGGTGGCATGGCGATCCGCCTCTTCCAGCATGCCGGCCGAATCGCCGGTGCCATGATAATCGAAGCGCAAGACCGCGAAGCCCGCGTGTGCCAGGGCGTCCGCGAGATGGCGCAGGCTGCGGTGGCTATGAATTTGTTCATGGCCCAGGGGCGGACAGATCACGACACCCGGGAGTCGTTGGCACGCTTGCTCGGGCCGATGCACCCAGCCGAATAGCGGTTGGCCCTGAGAATCGAAGTAAATGGGCGTACGTCGTACACTGCCCGCCATTGCCGGCATGGCGTCACTGCCTATCTGCTCAAGGACAGCTTTGCCGTCCATCGTTCAAGTCCCTCATGCCCCCGGGGATCCATGCCCTCGTCGGGGAAAATAGTCCGATCCTCAGGTCAGGCTTATGCTCACGGGAGTACGTAAATTCAGGGCCTCCATACTGGCACGGAAGCGGGTTTCTTGGCCAGCCAGGGCGGTGAAGGTTACGGTCTTCGAGCGCCCAGGCACCAAGTTGAAATAATTGTCGTCCGGCAGAAATCCCTTGGCCTCAAAACGAACGGCCTCCAGGAAGTGGTCGGTTCGCAAATGGACGTCGTAAGGCCCTGCCGCTGTCCTGATGGCCGTCGCTTCCAGTTTTACGTCGGCCACAAAAGCCGGCACGCGCGGCGCCACGAAATGAAACGCCTCGCTCAGGGCCTGGTGCTGATCGTCGAACAGGGTGGCGACCAGCACATCGTGTTGGGGCGGCCCAAAGCGATAGGCATAATTAACATCGTAAAAGCCGCCCAGAATACTGTCCGCGGTCCAGGTCTGACGGCCACGCGCCGCCACGTTGCAGGCGGTTTCACCGCGAGCGCTGACAATATGTCCGTCCTGAAGTAATAGCACTTCCACGAAGCCCTTGAGGGTTTCACAGGTCTCGTTGATCACGTGAAAATGGAGGCCGTCGAGGTTTTCATTGGTAATCGTAAGCTGCCGCGTCTGCCAGCAGCGCTTCAGATAGTAATAGCCCGCCTTCGGCATGCCGAGACTGTCCACAATCCCCCAGCCCGCCCCGGGCCAGAGGTCCTTGAAGAACCAGACCAGCGCCCCCGATTGGGGCTATGGCTGCCGCGCCATTCGGCGAATACCTCGCTCATCATGGCACCGGGGACCACTCGGCTCAACTGGAGATAGCGTGGCATGTCGAAACTGCGCAACTTGGCCGGGCCGACACCGAAAAGAAGTTGCAAATAGAAATCGCGCACATCCTCGAAGTCCCAGCCGGACCCCGTGTCGCGGGGTACGCGTTCTTTCCAGCGCGGCTGATGCATGACGGGCGCAGCTCCCTCGGTGACCAGGTAGACAGTCGCCGGTTCAGGAAGCTGTGAAAACCCCAGGCACTCCGGCGTGAATTTGACGCCGGCCTGGCGCAACTCCGCCGGCAGGCGCCGATAGGCACCTACGCCGTAATAATGCGCGATGCCCTCGCCAACGTGAAAAGGCAGCGCGCCGCCGGTTGGCGTCGAGGGAACATAATATGTGCCGGGAGCATACTCGGCGCATAATGCAGGCAGTTGGGTGGCGAACCATGGATTGCGCCATAGCTCACGCGGCATGCCCAGCATGGCCGCCTGTTGCTCGATCTCGCTGTTACCGCAAAAGATGACCAGCGCGGGATGCGCCGCGAGACGGGCAAGCTGTTGGCGTGCCTCCCCTTCGATATTGTCCGCGAAAACCGGATCGTCGACCGGATAGTCCATGTTGGCAAACATGAAGTCTTGCCAAACAAGAATGCCAAGTTCGTCGCAGAGTTCGTAGAACTTGTCGCTCTCGTAAACCATGGTCCCGATAACGCGCAGCATGTTAATGCCGGCGTCGCGAGCCAGGCGCAAGTCGCGTTCCAGTCCCTCCGTGGCGCCCGGGCGCACGCAGTCGCTGACCGTCCAGCAGGCGCCGCGACAATAAATCGCCACGCCATTGATCGAGATGCCGAATGCATCGTCCCCGGACATCTCCAATTGGCGAAATCCTATCTTGCCGCCATCGATGGCGTATTCGCCAGCAGACGTGCTCAGGACGACCCGGCACCGAGCAAGAGGTTGACTTCCGTGCGTATGCGGCCACCACAGGCGCCGGGTTGGGCACCGGCAGCTCACAATGAAGCAGCCAGTCCTGGCCTTCACGTGCGATCTGAACGGCAGCGTGCTGGCCGCCAACAGTCATCTGGCAGTGCACAGATGGGCGCTGGCGAACGCAAACGCGCACGCAGGCAGACCACCCCATTCGCACCCTCCAGCCGGGTCGTCAGCCGCCAATCGATGAGCGTGATGGGCGAGGTTTCGAGATAGATGTTCCGCCAGGGCCCGACCGTGGCAACCGGCGGCGACCAGCCGGGAATGTGGCCGAGCAAACTTGTGCGCCGCCAGCGCAATTGTTGATGACTGACCAGGTTGGTTTTCCAGCGCGGTCGTGGCCGTTTCTGCTTGAGGTCCTCCGCCAGCGCGCGAAAGCCGAGCACGAGTTCATTTTGTGGACGAACCCTGGAAGTGATGTCGAGTTGATAGCCGCGAAACATGTTGTCGGTGCTCAGCAGTTTCTCGCCGTTGAGCCATATTTCCGCCAGCGTCGCCAGGCCGTCAAGGCGCAGTCGGCAGGCGCCGTCGGCATGCGGAAAGGTCGTGCGGTACCACCAATCACAGGCGTCGAAATCGTGAGCGGCACCGAGGTGCCACTGTCCGGCACCCGCAAGCGCCTCCGCAACCGTGCCGGGAACAATGGCCGGCAGCCAATTTTGCACAGGAGCAAGTTGGTCCGGGTGCGTGACCATGCCCGCCGGCTGCGCAGCATGTCCAGGCCTGGAAGGCCGTGGGCGTGCCGGAGGCCCGGGTTGGCGTGATCGTGGGGAGAACCATGTGCGCTTCTCCCGAAGTTAAAAGTTAGCCTTCGACAACTCCGTGACGCCTGACTGCCATGCACAGGCCATCGCGTCCAGTGCCGTCAGATTCCAATGGCTTTTTGCGGGCCATGGCGCGGCGAGATGAAACTGGAGAGTTTTGGCGCCGCTCGCGAGGCTCGTGAAGGCCTCAATCGATAGAGCTAGCGATACGCCGCTCTGTTCTGAAGCCAGCCGCAAATAAGTCGCAGCCAACTCATAACAGGCCCCAAACTGCCGCAAGGTGGCAAAGGAATAGACATGGAACGTGTCGATGCTTTCGCCACTCAACCATGCCAGGTCGCTTTGTAGGCGCGTCTTGAACTTCGCGAACGGATTGCTCGCGGGCAACTGCTTCAGTTGACGCCGCAACTGGTGGATCGACGTACCAAGCAACTCCCGCCCGGGCGGCACTCCCCGTGGCTTGACAAACTCGACGTACGGCGGCAAATAACCAGGGTCGCGTCCCTCCTCCAGCCGAAAGACCTTGTGAAAGTCCTCGCCGCCCAGCGCGTGATAACCCTGGTTGTGGAAATAGCCCAGATAGGCGCCGGCCACGTCGATGGCGTTGATGGCTACGGTCGATTTGACATGCGCCTGCCGATAAGCCGTGCCTGCCGTGTCGGGTAAATAATAGGAATCCAGTTCCACGAGCACCGGTCGGCCCTGGGCCAACTGCTCCTCGACGTGGGTCGTCAGCGGCCGCCAGATGGCGAGCTCTTGCACGTCCAGGCCATACAGATCATATAAATCGGTGAGTGGAAACTTGAAGAAAGTCCATTGATCGCCTTCGAAATCGATGGCCAGCGTAAAGGCCAGCGCTGCGATGGGCTCCATGCCCAGGGTGTGTAACAATTCGATCCAGATATCGCAGTAGCAGTTCGTTTCCGCCCAGATACGGTCCGGTCCGTGAAGAGGGTGGCGCCGATAGGTTGTGGGATCGAGCGGCAGAATCTGCGTCATCATAGCTCGAGAACCTGTTTGACGTCCCTGGGCCAATGATCCGGATCGAAACCATGCTTGCGCAGCAGGGCCAGCGCGATGCGTTCCAGGCCAAAACCGATACAGGCGCGATGCGCGGGCTTGCCATCCGGGGTCAAGATGCCGAACGCATGGCCGAAGTGGTCGAGATGGCAGTTGCACGACGTGACCGCGGTCGGCTTCTCGGCACTCGCGACCGGCACCATGAGTTCGTATTTGAGCTCTTGTTCCTTTTGGGTGGCCGCCATCAGACGACCGCCGCGGCCAAAAAAGGGATCGTTCGCCGGCATGGCTTTGACGTCCAGGCCGACACGTTTGAGCATCTCTTCGCCGGTCTTGAGCCAGTAATCACGGTGCTCTTGCGCCTGCTCGCGCGTGCCCAGCCGCACAAACTCGCGCTGGCGAAACATCTGCATGCGGGCAGGATCGATGGAGGGTTCATGACGAAAAACAAACGAACGCAGGTCCACAACGCGTCCGGTCGAAGTCAACGTCCCCGTGGCCGTCGGATAAAGAGGATAGCAAGCGGCCGGCAACAGCATCAAGTCGGCTGGACCAAGATCGGCGGTCCAGTTCTCGCCATTTTCAACTTTGGTCAGCAGGCCGAAATGCTGGCGCTCGTTGCCGAAAAAGGTATGTACCGACCCCATGAGGTCAGGGAAGTTTTGAATGTGACCTGTCTTGAGATAATGGGCGCGTGCCAGGAGCGGCGGAAAACGCATAACCTCCGCGCGTTGCGGCGCGCCCATGCGCGTGACAAAAGCCTCGAAATGCTCGACGATTCCTTCAAAGACGCCGTTACGCCCATAAAGGCCCGGCACCCCCAGGGGAATCAGCAAGCCGGCATCGACCAGTTCCTTGCGGTAGCTCTCGTAGGCTGCCGTGATGGGATTATCCAGGGTGCACATGAATTTAGCTTTCCTTGTGGACCATCAGCATGGTGGCGTTGAGGCGCAAGATACGGTCGTTGTTGACCATGAGCGCCGCGCCATAAGCGTCGCGTAGCTGCCGGCCGAGGCTGAACTTCGAGTCGTTGCGATAGCCGGCAATGCCGCATATCAGCATGGCGCGGCCCACGATATCGACGATAAGTTGCGAGCTTGAAATCTTGAGATTGTTGGTGCGAATCGCGAAGCCAAAGTTGGCGAACGCGTCGCCATTGCCACCATCCAGCAGCTCGCGATAAGTACGGACATGACATTCGACGTCATGGCGCATGCGCTGCAGCATCAGGTCCGTCTCCGCGAGTCGCGTCGCGCTGATCGGCACCTCGCCCGGCGCCTTACGCGCCTCCGCGCGCACAAAGGCACGTGCCCGATTGACCGCGTCGCTGGCGATGCCCAGCCATAGCGAACTCCAGACAACATGCGAATACGGGTGCATCGTTTGCGCCAGGATGTCGGCAAACGGCACCGGTAATATTTGCTCGGCGCGACCGTGCGCCGTCACCGTAAAGCCGGAACTACACGTGCCCCGAAAGCCCAGAGTGTCCCAACCGGAAAGCGGCTCCGCTGTATACTCCCCGCGCCGCACCAGCACCTGGACCTGTTCGCTCGCCGCCGCGTCCGGTCCCTTGCGGCAGGTAATGAGAATATCGTCCGCCGCCTCGCCATAGGAGATAACGGGTGCTTTTTTGGTCAGGCGGAAGGTGTCGCCGGAGACTTCCACGGCACAGATGCTGGAGCGCAGGTCGCCGCCAACACCCAGCTCGGTCGTGGCCGAGGCCATCAGGCGTTGTTGCTCGACGAGTTCCTGGAGATAGCCGCGAAAGTAGGCGGAGTCGCGCGCATGGTGAACGACGCAGGCCACCTGGATCTGATGCATGGCGAAGATCATGGCCGAAGAGCCGCAATAATGGCCAAGAACTTCACAAATCTTGGCGATCTGCACCACGTCGAGGCCCATACCGCCCAGTTCCCTGGGGACATAGGCGGAGAGCAGCTTGGCCTGCTTGAGCGCGTCGAAAGCCTCGTGCGGGAAACGCGCTTTGCTGTCCACGTCCGCCGCGTGCGCGCTCAACACCTCCCGGCCCAGGGCATGGGCTTTCTGCGCGACTTTATCGAAGCTTCCCTCGGCCGTGCCGCTGCATTCTTCCCGCATGGCATCAACCCTTCAATTCAGCCACAGCTTCGGCGATGGCCGCGAAGCTCGCGAAGGTGCCCCGGCCCAGTTTCGAATCGGGGAACTCGATATCGAAGTGATTTTCCAGAACGAGCATAACATTCACCGTTGCCAGCGATGTCAGCCCGGCTTGATATAAATCGCTATCGTCGTCAAGCAGGTCCACATTGAGCGATAAGTGTCCATGTTGCCCGACGATCCGGCGGATAGCCGCCAAATGCGCCCCGACTCGACAGTCGCCTGTTCTTTTTGCACCGATG
Organism: uncultured Planctomycetota bacterium; assembly: GCA_963848825.1. Lineage (GTDB taxonomy): Bacteria > Planctomycetota > Planctomycetia > Gemmatales > Gemmataceae > CAVVSQ01. The sequence continues at coordinate 45,724 of CAWKFA010000002.1, forward strand.
TTCCTCCGTTTTTGGCCGAATTCCAACCAAGCATAGCTTTTTTTTAAGCACACGCAAGCGGCGCGCGATGAGGGAGTGGGGGCGGAGGTTGAACTTGCTAAAAAAGGTCAGCGCGGCGCGGGCTCTACTTTTTTAATCATAACTTGAGAGCAGCGGCCACTCTGATCGTAACGCTGGCGGCGCGACGGGGGCAGTTCGTCGGGCGTCCCCAGCCGGAAGCCGCCTTTTTGCACGAAATAATTGACGGCTTGCGTGGTGAGGCAGAACAATTCCTTGATACCCTGGCCGCGGGCATGCTCCTCGACGAAGCTCATGAGACGCAGGCCAATGCCCTGGTTCTCGTATTTGCCCGCCACGCAGATGCAGGCCATTTCCGCCCTTGCCTTCGGCCGGACAGGGGTGCAGTGCCACGCAACCGGCCAGGCTGCCGTCCACTTCGAAAACGAAGTAATCGCCAATATGACGTTCGATTTCCGTGACGGAGCGGGGCAGCAGTTCTTCATTTTCGACACCGGCCCGGATGAGGCCATTGATGCCGCGGGCGTCCTTTCGGGCGCAGGGCGGATGGCCTGGTATTCATTGGTATGAACGAGTGTACCGATGCCTTCGTTGGAAAAGACCTCGCCGAGCAAACCTTCCTCCACCCGGCCATCGATGATATGAATGCGCGGCACGCCACCCTGCCCCGCCTTGACGGCGCTGATAAGCTTCGACACGCTCGCCGGGTTCAAGTCGGCACGCTGGCGTTTCAGCAGGGCGTCGGCCTCATCAACGGTCAGTTGGCGCACCAGCGCCTCTTCGTTACCGGCCCTGGCGGCACCGGACGTCGGCGCGTCCGGGCCGGGCGCGGAGCAGCACGCCCGCATGGTTGGTCAGGTAGATCAACTTGACGGCACCCAACGACTTGGCCACCTCCACCGCGACAGTGTCGGAATTGAGCCGATAGGTATTGCCCTCGCCATCGCAGCCAAGGGGAGGAATGACCGGAATGATGTCGCTTTCCAAAAGAGCGGCAGAAGGCAATATCGACACGTTCGAGCCGGCCGGTCCACTGATGATCGACCCCCTGGAGGATGCCGGCGGGGTGGGCCACGAGGGCGTTGCTGCAGGCGCCGCGCAGATCGTGGGCGGCGAGGCCTTCCAGAATCTCATGCGTCACCCCGGTGGCGGCGGTCAGCGCCAGCTGCAACGTGGCAGCGTCGGTGACGCCGGTGCCATCGAGGTTGGACGGCATCTGCCCGGCATCTCGGCCAGGCGACGGATCTGATGCCCGGCGCCGTGGACCAGCGCCACCTCGATGCGCAAGCTGCGCAGCAGGGCGATGTCGAGCAGCAGGTTGCGAAAGTTGTCGCATTCGACGATGGCGCCATCGAGGGCGATCACAAAGATCCGGTCGCGATAATGCGGCACGTAGCGTAACATTTCCCGCAAGTCGGCCAGGCGCAGCATAGGGCCTCTCCAGGATGGTTGGGACTCGCGAAATCAGGATTGCAGATTTGTTGATAAACCGCAATCCTTGATCGCGGCCGACGGCGTTTCAAGCGCCGCCCTGACTTAGCCATTTCTTGATTTTCGCCAGCTCTTTCTCCCATTGATCGCTCAAGCGCCGCTGGCTGAAAGCGCCATAAATGAGGTCGAGCGTTTCCAGGAAGTGGCGAACTTGCGTCACGCGCTCTTCCTGACGGGCATGCTCTTCCTCTCCTTCCGGCACAGGGAGCTTGGCCCCGCTGACGGCCAACGTCTCCGCTTGCAACACGAATTCGTAAGCCTGATCGTGACGAACCATGGTCACGCCGACCTTGCGCGGCAGCTTGCCGGCTTGCACCGCACGCATGGCTTCCGGCAGGCGCGTGGGGCCATCGCTGCTGATGCTCTCCTTGCCGGTTTGGCCGCGCGGGCACTCCAGGGAAAGCGTGCGCGTCAGCATGATCGCGCACCTGCGAGTCGTCGGATAGCTTGAGCGTGTCGGACTCGTTTTCCAGGTAGTACCAGAGCCAAAGCAGGAACTCGTTGCCCAGGAAATCGCGGCTGGCCTCGTCGGGCAGCCACGCGACCTCGTGGGCATGGCTGGGAACGAAGATCGAAGGGGCGGCATCGTCAACGTGGCGCGTTTGTTGCGTCACTTCGGCATGCTGAAATGCCTGCCTGCCCGACCCCAAAAGATCGAGGCGATGATCGAAGGTCTGTTTGAACAGCGTTATCAGGTGGTCGAGCGCCGTAACAGACGTGGTGCCCACGAGTAGCTCGTGCGAGGGAGCGTCCCAGAGCAGAGGGATGGCTTTGCGGCGCAGAAATCGGCCGTCGCTCGCTTCGGTCTCCAGACGTTCCTTGGCGAGCAGGCGCGCCTCGCGCTTTTGGCGAGCGCTGGGCCGGCCGCTCGGGTTGGCCGAGATCAGGCCCTCGAGCTCGACCTGGGTATAGGCGCGCAACAGGTCGCCGGGGATGCTTAGCGTGTCGATGCGCAGGGCGAAGTGCAAGGAATCGTTGATCACGTTTTTAGCGAGATCGAAACGCGTATCGAGAATGTGGTCACCCGCGGTCCAGCCTGCCGAAGTGCCATCCCCCGAGGCCACGCGCTGCTTGCCCATGGCGTGCGCGACCAGCGGTTCAAGGTGCTCGGGCCCAAAGGTGCGCGGCCCGCGGCCGGCTACTTTAAAGCGCATGCAAGTCAAGCGACCGGAAAAAAAACCCATTTGGTCCTTCGCTAAGTGAAATCAGCTGGAGGGGAAGGGACCGCGCCGTCTCGGAGCGGTTGCTGGACGCAGCCGGCGCCGCGCGCGCCAGCGTAAAGGTGCCCGCGCGACCATATTAAAAGATTAAGGATGAGGAAGGTCAAACCCATCCTCATCCTTGCTGCTGCCAATTTTTCGTCGGTTTGTTAGCGGCGGCTCCAGCGATAGTTCGGGCTGGAGGACATGGAGGGGTTGGCTTCGCCGTCTTTCTCGCGCATCTCCTCGTGGATGACCGGGTGCCATTTGCGGGAACGTTCCTCGGGGGACACATAATTCTCCCGGGCCCAACGTCGCAAACGCAGCTCCTCGATAAAATCCAACTCCATAACACCACTGCTCATGACAACTCCCCTTTTCAGCACTGTGCTTTGAAAACTGCCTTCCCGAAAGGGTGGCGCCCATTAAATATATAAGTCGGCCCCGGAATATCAAGAATCTGTTGCAAATTCTCGCCGGTGCCGGTCCCCTTATTGTCGGCAAATTCAGCAAAATTGATGAAAATCACAAGGTTTTACCTATAAAAATGCCGCGTTGGCCCTGACTGGGACCGATGGGCGCTTGGCGGTAGGCTGGAGAAGGCGGCTTTTACCGAAAGTGCGCTGTTATTTGCGCGTCTCGAGGAAGGTCACATTGGGACAGATCTTGCGGGCAACCCGGGTCAAATAGTGCCGGACGTCCCGTATCGTGTGCAAGCGTAATGCCCGCCGGGCGATCTGCTGGCTTACCCCCAGGTCCGCGCTGCGTGCCAACTCCTTGATGTGCGGGACGAACGCCGGGCTCATGCTGAAGCGACGCAGGCCCATGCCCAACAGCGGTAAAAAGCACCGCGACCGGCCCGCCATCTCGCCGCACAACGTCACGGGTTTGTTATGTTTGATGCATGCCTTGAGGATATGGTTGAGCACGCGCAGCACCGGGGGGCTGAAGGGCTCACACAGGTGGGCCACCTTGGGATTATCGCGGTCGGCGGCCATTACATATTGGATGAGGTCGTTGGAACCGATGCTGATGAATTCAACTTCGCGAAGCAGCGCGTGAATGGTAAAGGCGGCGGCGGGGACCTCGATCATGATTCCCAGGGGCAAATCGGCATTGAAGGGGACCCCTTCGCGCAGCAATTTGGCCTTGGTTCGCTGCACCATGTGCTTGAGTTTTTGCACCTCCTCCAGCGTGGTGATCATCGGGAACATCATGCTGACCTGGCCATGCAGGGCGGCGCGCAGGATCGGCGCAGCTGCGTTTGAAAGAATTGCGGATAGGCCGAGGTGAGCCGAACGCTGCGCCAGCCCAAAAACGGGTTGGCTTCCTTGTTATGCCCGAAATAGGGCACCAGCTTGTCGCCGCCAAGGTCCAGGGTTCGAATCGTCACTTTGCGATTGGGCGCGCCTTCGATGACGCCGCGATAGGCGGCCAACTGCTCTTCTTCGTTGGGCACCGTGGCATGCGTTAAAAAGAGGTACTCGGTGCGATAAAGCCCCACGCCGGTGGCGCCGCTGCGCACCGCCATTTCCGCGTCGCCCGGACTGTTCACGTTGGCGAGCAATTCAATCGGTGTGCCGTCCTTGGTGATGGCCGGAAGATCGCGATTTTCCACCAGGCGATCGCGCATGACCACAAATTCACGCTGCAATTTGCGATAGGCAGCCTCGACCTCGGCATCGGGGCGCAGGTAGACATGCCCCATGCGGCCATCGAGCGCAATCAAATCGCCGGTCTTGCAGGCTCGATGGATCCCGCGCAACCCGGAGACCAGGGGGATACCCTGCGAGCGCGCCAGAATCGCCGCATGCCCGGTACTTCCACCTGCCTCGGTGATGATGCCGACGATCTTGAGGCGCTGGAAAACCATTACTTGCGAGGGCAGCACCTCCGGCGCCACCAGGATGACCTCCTCATCGCATTCCAGGCAAGCCCCGGGGTCCTGGTGCAGGGCCAATTGCGCCATGATGCGCTGGGCGACGTCGCGGATGTCGGCCATGCGCTCCTTCAGATATTCATCCTGAATTTTCTCGAAAAGCTTGGAATAATCGTCGAGCGCCTCCTGCAGGGCGGAACGCGCATCCACCTTTTTGGTAAGGATGATCGTTTTTACCTTGGTGATAAGGGCCGGGTCGCGCAGGAGCAGACGATGCCCGCGAAAAATGGAGGCTTCATCCTCGCCCACTTGCTGACTGACGCGGGCCACGATGGCATCGACTTCTTGGCTGGCGCCGACGATGGCATTTTCGAAACGAGTTACTTCGCCCGAAAGCGCCCCCCGTCGAGGTGCCGGGGTTCGAGCTGGGCCAGCACCTCATCGACACAATATGCCCGGGCAACAACGATGCCGGGGGAGACGGGAACACCTTTTAGCATGGCGTTTACTCTAACAAGGCGGGCATGGAGGGTCAATCAGGCAGCTTCTTGGCAGTTTTTACGGAATCCGCCGTAAGCGATTCATAATCTAATCCATGGCCAGGCCAACGTGGCGCAAGCTTTAAACTGCGCACGTGTGCCGGACAAGCAGACTTTGCCGCATCACCAGCTTTAGCGCAATTTGGAGGTGCCCCCCATGGATCAAAACCGTTTCACCGAAAAATCACTGGAAGCCCTGAGCGGAGCGCAGCGGCTGGCCGCGAAGTTTAATCACCAACAGATGGACGTCGAGCATCTGCTGCTGGCGCTGCTCGATCAGGAGCGCGGGCTGGCGACCTCCGTCCTTAACAAGGCGGATATCCCCGTCGATGGGCTCAAACTCAAGTTGCATCGTGAGCTGGAAAAGTTGCCGCGCGTCACGGGAGCCTCCGGCGACGTGGGCATGACCAGCCGCCTCAATCGCCTCATCGGCGAAGCGGAAAGCGAAGCGAAAAAGCTCAAGGACGACTACGTTTCCGTTGAACATTTCCTCCTGGCCATCAGCGACGACTCCGGTACCGCCGGCCGTATCTTCAAGGACTTCGGCCTCACCCGGGCGCGTCTCATGACCGCCCTGCAACAGGTGCGCGGCCATCAACGCGTCACGACGCCCAATCCCGAGGCGACCTTTGAAGCGCTCGAAAAGTATGGCCGCGATCTGACGCAAGCCGCCGCCCAGGGCAAGCTCGACCCTGTCATTGGCCGGGATGAAGAGATCCGCCGGGTCATTCAGGTGTTGTCGCGCCGCACCAAGAACAATCCCGTCCTCATCGGCGAGCCCGGCGTCGGCAAGACCGCCATCGTCGAAGGCCTGGCGCAGCGCATCATCCGCGGCGACGTGCCCGAAGGGCTCAAGAACAAGAGGGTGGTCTCCCTCGACATGGGCGCCCTGATCGCTGGCGCCAAGTTTCGCGGCGAGTTCGAGGAACGTCTCAAGGCCGTGCTCAAGGAGGTGCAGGGCTCGCAGGGAGCGATCGTGCTGTTCATCGACGAATTGCACACCGTCGTCGGCGCCGGCAAGGCGGAAGGGGCCATGGATGCCGGCAACCTCCTCAAACCCATGCTGGCACGCGGCGAATTGCATTGCATCGGGGCCACGACGCTAGACGAATACCGCAAGCATATCGAAAAAGACGCGGCGCTGGAGCGCCGTTTTCAGCCGGTGTTCGTCGATCAACCGACGGTGGAGGACACGATCTCCATCCTGCGCGGCCTGCGCGAGAAATACGAAGTCCACCACGGCGTGCGCATCAAGGACGCCGCCCTGGTCGCCGCGGCCATCTTGTCCAACCGCTACATCGCCGACCGCTTTTTGCCGGACAAGGCCATCGATTTGATCGACGAGGCCGCCGCCAAGCTGCGCACCGAGATCGACTCCATGCCCACCGAACTGGATGAGGTCAACCGCCGCCTCATGCAACTGGAAATCGAACGCGAAGCCCTCAAGAAGGAAAAAGACGCCGCGTCACGCGAACGGCTCGCCAAGATCGAAAAGGAGCTGGCCGACCTCAAGGAGCAATCCAGCTCCCTGCGCCGCAGTGGGACGCCGAAAAAGGGTCCGTCCAGGAACTGGGCGTCTGCGCGAGCAGATTGAACACACCAAGATTGAAATCGAGAAGGCCGAGCGTGCCTACGATTATGCCAGGGCCGCCGAGCTGAAGTTCGGCAAGCTTAACGACCTGGACCGCCAGCTCAAGGCCCAGGAAGAAAACCTCTCGCAAAAACAGGGCGCCACGCGCCTGATCAAGGAAGAAGTCGACGAAGAGGACATCGCCAAGGTCATCAGCCGCTGGACCGGCATTCCCGTGATCAAGCTTCTCGAGGGGGAAGTGCAGAAGCTGCTTCATCTGGGCGAAGAGTTGCACCAGCGCGTCATCGGGCAAGACGAAGCCGTCGTGGCCGTCGCCGAAGCGGTCGTGCGGGCGCGCTCCGGGCTGAAAGATCCACACCGGCCGATCGGCTCCTTCATCTTTCTCGGCCCCACCGGAGTCGGCAAAACCGAGCTGGCGCGGCGCGCTGGCGGAGTTTTTGTTCGACGACGATCGCGCCATGATCCGCATCGACATGTCCGAATATCAGGAAAAGCACACAGTCGCCCGCTTGCTCGGCGCTCCGCCCGGCTACATCGGCTTCGAGGAAGGGGGTCAGCTCACCGAAGCGGTGCGGCGCCGGCCTTATGCCGTCATCCTTTTCGACGAAATCGAGAAGGCGCACCATGACGTGTTCAACGTGCTCCTGCAAATCCTCGACGATGGCCGGCTCACCGATGGCCAGGGCCGCACCGTCGACTTCAAGAACACGATCGTCATCATGACGAGCAACATCGGCAGCCAGCGCATTCTCAGCTATCAGGGCACTTTCGACGGCGAAGGCTACGAACGTATGAAGGAAGCCGTGCTTCGAGGAGATGCGCAATCACTTCCGGCCCGAGTTTCTCAATCGCGTTGACGAAATCATCGTCTTCCACGCCCTGGATGAGAAACATTTGCAGGAAATCGTGCTGATTCAACTCAAACGGCTCCAGGAGCGGTTGGCCGAGCGCCACATCACCCTGGAATTGACCGATGCCGCCAAGGTCCATCTGGTGCGCGTCGGTTACGACCCGTCCTACGGAGCCCGGCCCCTTAAACGAGCCATTCAAAAGGAAGTGGAAAACAACCTGGGCCGGCTGTTGCTGGAAGGCAAGGTCAAGGACGGCCAGACAGTGGTGGTGGATTATGACGTCAAGAAAGGCCAGGTAACCTTCACGCCCAAGCCCGCGGCGTAGTTGGGTCCTCAGTGCGACCAAAAGAACAGACAAAGGGCGGCGCACATAAGGCAAAGGAAGGCCGGCAGCATGCCGTTGATGAAAAAATCCAGCAGATGCGCGGCGTTGGCCGCGGAAACGGCCAAAGAAAGGCCAGCGCCGCCAATCAGCACGAGTGCCGCGATCAGGTTCGACTTCAGGACGCGCCCGGTGATAGGGTTTACGCCTGCTTTCCGCCCGCGCCTGCGCTTCGAGCCCGCGCACGTACTCCTTGACTTCTGACGACTCGCCGGGAATTGCAGTCGGCGCATGGACGCCATAATCCGCAGGTGCGTCTTCCTCGATGCTGGTATCCAGGGAGCGTGTACACACGGGGCACCGCTCCGGCGCCGCGCTCCAAGCGCGACGCTCACCTTGATCTCTTCCAGACAATGGGGACAACGAAGCATCGCGGCGTACCTTAAAGCAAGCGGCTGACGGGGTCCGCAAGTTAGTACGGCGCGGCGGCGAAAGTCTTACAAGAATTGCGCTTGCTCAAGTTTTCGTGAATTCCTTCACGCCGTGGCGTCGGCGGCTTCATCGCTTTTCGCCTTGCCACCCGCGAACTTCGCCCATAACCCGCGCAGGCCGCGTGGCTTCTCCAGGTCTGCCACCCGCGCTGCCAGGGTCTCATTCAATTGTCGCATGGTGTTCAGTTCTCGGCGTAAATCTTCTTCCGCGCGCCGCCGCTCTTTCTCAAGCTGCTGCACGCCCTTGGTCAGGCTGGCCGCCGTCGTGTCCAGCGTTTGCAGCTTGTCCTTCATCCCGGAGACGGTCTTGCGTGAGCGAGCCATCAATTCCTCCACGTGCCGCGCGATTTCCGCATGCGCCAGCTCATTGGCCCGCCGTTCCGCCGCCTCGATGCTCGTGGCCAGTTCGTGCCCCTTCGTCACGATCGCTTGCTCCATTGACGAAGCCAGCTCGTTGCTCTTGGTGGTGATCGCCTGCTCGGCATTCTTTTCCACTTCCTCGATCCGGCCGGAAAGCGTCGCCGCCGTCTTCGTAATCTTCTCCTCGGCATCTCGGGCCGTCGTCTCGATATGCGCAACGATGCCGCGCTCCGCCTCCTTGCTGCGCTGTTCCAGTGAACGTATGCCTTCGAAGGTTACTTCCGTGGCCGCCACGCGGGCCGCCTTGTCCGCCACCTCCGCGGCTGCTTGCTCGATCTTCGGTAAGCGCTGGGCGACCGTGGCGTCCACCTTCTGCGCCACCTGCACCTGTAGCTCGTCGTCGATCGTGGTAACGCTGCCGCACAGCGCCCGCCGCAGCAACTCCGTCATCATGGCACCCAGACGGTCGATACCTCGCCGATCGATGGATCTAGGCACTCTACCAACGGACCAAGCGGCTTTTTGCTCTCGGCTTCGAAAGAAGGATGATGTTCATTCACGATGGGCTCCCGGTCATTGGCGCGCTGGATAAACTTGGCTGCGAATCAGACAATGTCCTCCTTATAATACAGAAATTCCGCCTACTTTTCGCGCTAAGCCACGATCTTGCCGCGTATTTCCCTCAACTTTGGCCACGCCCTCGCAAAATAGGTTTCCTTAAACAAACCGGCGAGGTCTTTTGAGCAGCACCGTTAAATGGTATTTTCCTGAGGCTTCTCTTTATGTTGACCTGTCAATTTTGATACGTTAATGGCATCCTCTCCAGTAACTGTCAACCAAGGTCTTCGCGGGGTGTTCCATGAATAACCAAACCGAACAACCGGTTCAAACGACGGCGGCGCCAGCCACGGCCACGACCGCGCGTTTACGTCTCTGGCCAGCCGTGGTATTGCTGGCGCTTCTTTGGATCGTGCGCGTGGCGGCGACGACGGGAGATTTCGCCCCGTTCAAGTTCTTTTTCGGCTTGATGATCGTGCCGCTGGTCGTCTTTCTCTTGTTGATTTTCTGGTGGCTGCTGTTTAGTCGTCTGCGCCGTTCCGACCGCTTCCTGGGAATTGGGACACTGGCGCTGGTGACGGTCGCCACAATCTTGGCCGCTGGTGAGAACTTCCCGGCCATGGCCATGATTCTCTATGCATTGCCGATCCTCGTCACCGCCTGGATCGGCTGGCTCATCTTGACGTATCCCCTTGGCTGGCCGCTACGCGCGCGGGCTCCTGGCCATCTTCGTGGCGGTCGGCGTGGTTTGCGCACTACTCCGGGTTGACGGCATGGACGGCAATTTTACCGCGAAATTTAGCTGGCGCTGGGAGACGACGCCGGAAGAGTTGCACCTCGCCTCACTCAACTCACCGGGAGCGACCAGGACGGGTGGCACCGTTGCCGCCGAAGACTTGATCGAAAAGCCGGGGGATTGGACCGGCTTTCGTGGCGCGCAACGGGATGGCCGCTTGACCGGCTTTCGCGTCGCGAGCGACTGGGCCAAATCGCCGCCGAAGGAACTTTGGCGGCATCGTATTGGGCCAGGCTGGTCGTCCCTGGCGGTTGTTGGCAAGTCTGTCTTCACCCAGGAACAACGCGGCGACGGCGAATATATCGTCTGTTATAGCGCGGACGACGGCAAGGAAATCTGGGCCCACCACGATGTCGCCCGCTTTACCGAAATGGTCGCCGGCGTGGGTCCCCGGGCGACACCCACGTTTGCCAGCGGCAAGCTGTTCGCGCTGGGCGCGACCGGTAAGCTAAATTGCCTCAATGCGGCCAACGGCAAAGTACTGTGGACGCGTGATATCGCCGCGGATTCCGGAGCGAAAATACCCCAGTGGGGCTTTTCCAGCTCACCGCTTGTCGCTCAGGGAATCGTGACGGTATTTGCCGGCGGTGATAATGGCAAGAGCGTGCTGGCTTACAAGGCCGACAAGGGAGAGCTGGCCTGGAGCGCGGGGGAAGGATCGCTGAGCTACTGCTCGCCGCAACTTTTGAACATCGCCGGTGTGGACCAGATCTTGATCTCGACCGACAAGGGCACCTCTTCCTTCGAGCCAAACTCGGGCAAGCTTCTCTGGCATTATTCCTGGCCCGTTGACGGCCTGGCCCGCATCGTCCAGCCAGCCCTCGTTGGCGAACACGACCTCCTCATCGGCAGCGGCATGAACAACGGGACCAAGCGGATTACCGTCAGCCACGACGACAAGGGTTGGCAAACCAAGGAGCAGTGGACGTCGCGAAGCATTTCGCCCTATTACAACGACTTCGTGGTCTATGAGGACCATCTCTATGGCTTCGATATGAATTTCTTTACGTGCGTCAGCTTGAAAAACGGCGCCAAGAAATGGCGGGTTCGCGGCTATGACAATGGCCAGGTGCTTCTGCTCGCCGAACAAGGCATGCTGGTCATCCTTTCGGAACAGGGGGACGTGGCCCTCGTCGCCGCCACTCCGGATGAGCACAAGGAAATAGCCACTTTCAAGGCGCTCGAGGGGAAAACCTGGAACCACCCCGTCATCGCCAACGGCAAGCTCTATGTTCGCAACGGCCAGGAGATCGCCTGCTTCCAGTTGCCCGTCTCACCGCCCCTGACACCAACGACCGCCCGCCTCGAAACGCCGCGGCCATGAGCCGACAGTCCCTTGGGAGCGTAGGACGGATTGCCAATCCGTCCTACGAACCTGGGGAAGGCCTGGGCTCAAAAGTCGTGGATGACCGCCACGAAGATTCGTTCGTTAAAGGGGCGGGCGCCTGTTACGGGAAACTCAATGCCTGTCTGCACCCACCAGGCTTTCTCCACTCGGCCTGTGGGATTGAAGCGAATGCCCGGCGTGAAACTTATATCGGTATGACCCGAACGCGGGCCATCAAGGTTGGTGGCGCCAAATGTTTCCAGGAAAACCGTGAAATCCGCGATCATGGGTGTCTTGGAATCGGTGAGCGTTTTGGCGATGCTGACGTCGTAGCGCATGAGGTTCGCGGGCTTGCGGTCTGGACCGTCGCCGCGCGGCCCGACGAGATTGGCATACTCGATGTGGTGATACAGTCCCGTGCGCACAGCCCCAGCGTATCGGTCAGGTCCTCGAAACCCGCCAGCGTAAAGGCCAATTCAGTCTGCGCGGCATCCACGTGGCTTTGTGGCGTGATCACATGGATCTGGAAGTTGTAAGCACGGTCGTTGGTATCGATGAGCTGAAGCCGCGTCGAAGCGTCCCAGCGTAAGCCATCGCCGCGGCGTCCATCCACGGCGAGAGGCCGCTGCCATGTATAGAAGGTTTCCAGACCAAGCTGGAAGCGGCGACTGAAGGCCCACTCCAGGCCGACCGCGGTTTCATGCTCGTCGAACGAGCGCTTCTCCAGGCCGCTGGTATAAGTGTAGTCGACCAAAAGGATGCGTTCGAGAAAGCCTTGCCGGGACTTGAACAGGTTAAAGCGCGGCGCCCGCCCCTCCCGTTCGCGCTCCTCAAATGGCTCCGACCAGCCCTCTCCCAGATTGCTCAGCCCGAGGTCGCTCGGCTCAGCGTGATGGTGGCCCTCGCCGTGGGCATCATGGTCGGAATGAGCATCGTGGCCGCCCTGGGCGCCATGGCTTCCTTCCGCCGCGTGGCCGTCGGCCCCGTGCGTCTCCGCTTTTTCCTGCGCCGCGATGATCTGAAGCATGGGCGGCGCGGTCACAAGGTCGTCGGCCAGCGCCACGCTTCCACCCGTCCACAACAAGCCGGCTGCCAAAAAGCAGCTCCGCGTCCGGAATTTCATCATGGGATCCTTCCCTGTTTGGTTGAAGCGCAGGAACCTGGCGGGCCGCGAACTCCGATCTACGATTTATCGTGTTTTGGTAAAGAATCCGGTTAATAGATTTCACGAAATCCGCAAATGCCGGCTATTACGTGGCAATTCTGGCAAGTGGGGCGCTTTCGTTCCTTTTTGAAGCGATCCCGCACCCTTTCGCCCACCCATTTCGCCTGACAGAATCCTGCGCGGCTTTTCCCAAAAAATGACCACATTTCGCCGCGGTTATTCCTTGACGCTGTTTGCCGGCCAGCGTACGCTGGACGGAGCTCGATTGCCGGTAATTCAGGGTGCCGCTGGCTTTGCGATTTCGCCCCTGATACCGCGATCTTCCTTTTGGTCCACTCTCATGCGTTTAACGCGTACCTTTGGCTTTTTCTGCCTAACCGCCCTTATTCTGGCTGCCGCGTTCGTCAGTGCCGATTCGGTGCCACAACCCGTCAAGGGGCCGCCTGCCACCGCAACGCCAGCGGCTGGTGCCGACATTAAACAGTTTGTCAGCCGCCATTGCGGCACTTGCCACAATAGCGACAATCCGAAAGGCGGCCTCGACCTTGATAAAGTGAGTGGCGACGACGTTGCCGCTCATTCGGAAGTCTGGGAAAAGGTCGTGCGCAAGCTGACCACACGGCAGATGCCCCCGGCCGGCAAGCCGCGACCGGACGAGCAGACGTATGACGCACTCGTCACCCTGCTCGAAAGCAGGCTCGACCGCATGGCTGCCGCCCAGCCGAACCCTGGCCGCACCCCTACCCTCCGCCGTCTCAACCGCACCGAATATCAAAACGCCATCCGCGACTTGCTGGCACTCGACATCGATGCCGCCGCGCTCTTGCCCGCGGACGAAGCCAATCATGGCTTCGACAGTGCCCCCCTGGGCGATCTTTCGCCCACTCTTCTGGACCGATACATTACCGCCGCGCAAAGGATCAGCCGCCTGGCGGTTGGGCGAGCGCCGAAAACACCCAATAGCGATACGTTTCGCCCGCAGCCGGACCTGACTCAGGAAGGGCATGTCGAGGGGTTGCCCGTCGGTACGCGCGGCGGCATGCGTGTGCCGTATGTCTTTCCACGCGACGGCGAGTATGACGTCCAGGTCTGGCTGACGCGCGACCGCAACGAAAATGTCGAAGGCCTGCGCGAGCCACATGAACTGCAATTTCTGATCGACCGCAAGCACATGGCGTCCTTTACCGTCAAGCCGGCCAAGAATAATGAGGCCGACGAAAAAGTAGACGCCAAGTTGAAAGCACGCATCACGGTGAGCGCCGGCCCGCACGATCTCGGCGTCACCTTCTTGCAGAACCCCGCATCGCTGCTGGAAACCAAGCGCCAGCCCTATCAGGCGCACTACAACCTGCATCGCCACCCCCGCATCACGCCTGCCCTTTATCAGGTTTCGATTACCGGGCCTTACAACCCGACCGGGCGAGCGCACACGCCGAGCCACCAGCGCATCTTTATTTGTGAGCCAACCGGGCCCAAGGACGAAGAGTACTGTGCTAAAAAGATTCTGGCACCTCTCGTGCGCCGGGCCTATCGCCGGCCGGTCGAGGCAGCCGACCTCGACAAGGCGCTGAAGTTCTTTCGCCAGGGGCGAAAGGAGGAAGACTTCGATACGGGCATCGAAATGGCCCTGAGCTCCATCCTCGTAAACCCGCAATTCTTGTTCCGAGTCGAACAAACGCCCGCCGGCCTCGCCACCCCGGGCGCCTATCAGGTGAGCGACCTCGATCTGGCGTCGCGTTTATCGTTTTTCTTGTGGAGCAGTCTACCGGATGACGTGCTTCTCGACCTGGCCGCGCGGGCGAACTGCACAAGCCCGAAGTGTTTGAAAAACAGGTTCGGCGCTTGCTCGCGGACGAGCGTTCGCGCAACCTCGCCACCAACTTTGCCGCGCAATGGCTCCATCTACGCAATCTGCATTCGATCACGCCGGACCTGCGGCTATTCCCGGACTTCGACGATAACTTACGCAAGGCCTTCGAGCAGGAAACGGAGCTCTTTTTCGACAGCCTCGTGCGCGAGGACCGGAGCGCTCTCGATCTCTTGAACGCGGACTACACTTTCCTCAACGAACGCCTGGCCAAGCATTATGACGTCCCGCATGTCTATGGCGACCGTTTCCGCCGGGTCGCGCTCGGCGCCGACCGGCAACGCGGCGGGCTGCTGCGCCATGGCAGCATTCTGACGGTTACTTCCTACGCGACGCGCACCTCGCCGGTTGTGCGTGGCAAGTGGATCCTCGAAAACTTTCTCGGCACGCCGCCACCGCCGCCGCCCGCCAATGTACCTTCCTTGAACGACAACACCGTGGCGGCCAACTTACCCATCCGCGAACGCCTGGCCGAACATCGCTCGAATGTCGCCTGCGCCGGCTGCCACCGTCTGATCGACCCTGTGGGCTTCGGCCTCGAACAATTTGATGCCGTGGGCCGCTGGCGCGAAACCGAAGAGGGCAAGCCGGTCGATGCGGCCGGAGGCATGCCTGACGGCAGCCAGTTCGACGGCGTTGCCGGGCTGGAACGTGCCTTGAAGCAAAGGCCCGAGCTCTTTGGCCGCACCTTGACCGAGAAGTTGTTCACGTTCGCGCTGGGTCGGGCGCCTGAGGAACATGACGCGCCCGCCATTCGCGCCATCGTCCGCCAGGCGCGGGCGCATGACTACCGTTTGTCGTCGCTGATCTTGGGACTGGCGACCAGCATACCCTTTCAGATGAGGAATTCGCAATGATCGTTACCAAGAAAGCGCTGTCGCGCCGGACATTCCTGCGCGGGGTCGGCGCGGCGCTGGCCTTGCCTCTGCTGGATGCCATGGTCCCCTCCATGACCGCGCTGGCCGACACGCCTGCCGCGCCGCAACGCCTGCGCCGCCTGGGCTATGTTTACATACCCATGGGCTGCGACGGCACGCGCTGGACGCCCCCTGGAACCGACCGCCTCGACGAGCTATCGCCCACGCTGGCCCCGCTGGCGCCCGTCAAGGAACACGTGACGATCATCTCGAACCTCGAACTGCGCAACGCCTATCCCGGCACCCACGCCACCTCGAACTCCGCGTTCCTGAGCGCCGCCAGGGCCAGGCTCACCGAAAGCGCCGACTACTACCTCGGCACCACCGCCGACCAGATCGCGGCCCAGCAAATTGGCCGGGGCACGCAACTCCCATCGCTCGAATTATCGATGGACCTGCTCACCGTCGCCGGCCAATGTGACAACGGCTACGCCTGTGTCTATCAGAACAACCTGTCCTGGTCGTCGCCGACCACGCCCCTACCCAGCGAGGCTCATCCGCGCATCGTCTTCGAACGGCTCTTTGGCGACGGCGCCACCGCCGCGGAACGCCGCGCCGCCCTGCGCGGCCGGGCCAGCCTGCTCGACTCCGTGATGGAGGAGTTCACACGGCTCAACAACCAACTCGGTGCCGCCGATCGCGCCCGGCTTGCCCGTTACCTGGACACCATCCGCGAAGTGGAGCGGCGCATTCAGCGTGCCGAGGCCAACGCGGCCGACAATCCGCTTCCCGACCTGGATCGACCCGTCGGCGTGCCGGCTTCCTATGGGGACCACGCACGCTTGATGTTCGATCTGCAGGTGCTGGCGTTCCAGGGCGATATCACGCGCGTCATCACCTTCCAGCTAGCCCGCGAAACGAGCAACCGGACCTATCCCGAAGTCGGCGTCTCCGATCCCCATCATCCCCTCACGCATCACGGCAACGACCCCAGAAAGGTCGCCAAGGTCGCCCTCATTAATCGCTTCCACGTCTCGCTGTTCGCGGAATTTATCGCGAAGTTGCGGGCCACGCCAGAGGGCAACGGCACACTGCTGGACAATTCCCTGTGCATGTATGGCAGCGGCATGGGCAATCCCAACCTGCACGATCATGATAACCTGCCGATCATCGTCGCCGGCGGCGCCGCGGGCCGCATGCGCGGCGGCCGGCACATCCGCTTCGCCCAGCCAACGCCCCTGGCAAACCTGCACCTGACCCTGCTCGACAAAGTAGGCGTCCGCCTGGACAATTTCGCCGACAGCCGTGGCAAAATGAACGAGCTGTTTGAACCGCTGCCGATGTAGGCGAGTCGGTGCGCGTGAAGTGAGCTAGCTTTTCGGAGTCCAAGACGATGGGTAGAACACCAGGCGGCGCCGTGGCCTTGTTGCTTCTCAGCGCCATTCCGGCACTTGCCCAATCTCAGGCGCCCCTGGCGGATGCCGCGGAGAAAGCGGAGCGCGGGCAACTTGCCGCCTTGCTGAAACAGGGCGCCGACGTCAATGCCGCGCAAATCGATGGCATGACCGCACTGCACTGGGCGGTTTACCACGACGATCTTGCCCTCGCCACCCAGTTCGTCAAGGCCGGCGCCGATGTCAAGGTCGCCAACCGCTACGCTGTCACTCCCCTCTCCCTGGCCTGCACGAACGGCAACACCGACATCGTCAATTTGCTGCTGGCGAAGGGTGCCGATCCGGAAACGACACTCCACGGAGGCGAGACGGCCCTCATGACCGCGGCACGTACCGGCAAGACCGGCCCTGTGAAAGCACTGCTCGCGCGCGGCGCGGCCGTCAACGCCAAGGACCGCAAGGGACAGACTGCCCTGATGTGGGCCGCCGCCGAAGGACACGCGGATGTGGTCGCTCTGCTGCTCGAGCGCGGCGCCGAGTTCCGCAAGCCGTTGACTTCCGGCTTTACGCCGTTGCTTTTCGCGGCGCGCGAGGGGCGCCTCGAGGTCGTGCGCGTGCTGCTCAAGGCGGGGGCGGACGTCAATGAGACGATTGAAACCAAAAAAGCCGTCGCCAATGGGCCAAAACCCGGCATCAGCGCACTACTCATGGCGGTCGAAAACGGTCACTTCGAGCTGGCCATCGCTCTCGTGAAGGCGGGGGCCGATCCCAACGATCAGCGCGCGGGCTACGGCGCTCTGCACATGCTTTCCTGGGTGCGCAAGCCCAACCGCGGCGACGACGAGGAAGGCAACCCGCCCCCCAATGGCTCAGGTAAGCTGAGCAGCCTCGACTTCGTCAAGGAAATGGTCGCCAACGGAGCCAACGTCAATCTGCCATCCAAAAAGGGACTTCCGGGAAGAGGCATCCTCAACAAGCCCGGCGCTACCCCCTTTCTGGCAGCCGCCTCCACCGCCGACATTCAACTCCTGCGTACACTCATCGAAGCAGGTGCCGACACGCTGTTGCCGAATGCCCAGGGCACCACGCCCCTCATGGCCGCGGCCGGCGTCGGCGTCGGCGCCCCCGAGGAGGCAGCCGGCACGGAGCCGGAAGTCATGGAAGCCATCGAGCTGCTGTTAAAGCACGGCGCCGACGTGAATGCGGTAGACAAGAACGGCGAAACGGTAATGCACGGCGCCGCCTATCGCAACCAGCCCAAGGTCGTCAAGCTGCTGGCCGACAAGGGCTCTAAAATCGAAGTCTGGAACCACGCCAACAAGACCGGCCTGACGCCCATCGTAATCGCCGAAGGTTACCGCCCGGGCCTAAACTTCAGGCCCGCCCCCGAGACCGTCGCCGCCCTCCATCAAGTCATGATCGCGGCCGGCATGACCCCGCCGCCACCCTCAGCCCCACGTTCCCTGAACAACTACGACGCCCCGTCCAAGAAAAAAGCGCCGTGATTACGACGATCCCAGGGTTGGGGAACGCCCGGGGTCAGGTTAATCACACGTCCAAATACACCGAAGGTGTTACATCCCAAAGCCCAGGGTTGGTACTC
The DNA here is from genome assembly GCA_963848825.1 of uncultured Planctomycetota bacterium. Taxonomy (GTDB): domain Bacteria; phylum Planctomycetota; class Planctomycetia; order Gemmatales; family Gemmataceae; genus CAVVSQ01. Next base: position 64,032 of record CAWKFA010000002.1, read on the forward strand.
CAACCCTGGGTCAGCGTAGTTCACACGGTCATTTACCCCGAAGGGGTTACATCCCAAAGCCCAGGGTTGGTACTCCAACCCTGGGTCAGCGTAGTTCACACGGTCATTTACCCCGAAGGGGTTACATCCCAAGGCCCAGGGTTGGTACTCCAACCCTGGGTCAGCGTAGTTCACACGGTCATTTACCCCGAAGGGGTTACATCCCAAAGCCCAGGGTTGGTACTCCAACCCTGGGTCAGCGTAGTTCACACGGTCATTTACCCCGAAGGGGTTACATCCCAAAGCCCAGGGTTGGTACTCCAACCCTGGGTCAGCGTAGTTCACACGGTCATTTACCCCGAAGGGGTTACATCCCAAAGCCCAGGGTTGGTACTCCAACCCTGGGTCAGCGTAGTTCACACGGTCATTTACCCCGAAGGGGTTACATCCCAAAGCCCAGGGTTGGTACTCCAACCCTGGGTCAGCGTAGTTCACACGGTCATTTACCCCGAAGGGGTTACATCCCAAAGCCCAGGGTTGGTACTCCAACCCTGGGTCAGCGTAGTTCACACGGTCATTTACCCCGAAGGGGTTAGATCACCGCGGGCAGTGCATGAGCAATCTGGCTCCTTCCCCAGTAGAACCCTAATCGCGCCTCCAAGCCAGGCTGCGTCGCCCCAGCTCAACACGCGTGGAGTAAGAAAAAGCCCCACAAATAGCCTGTCCCCAGGGGTTGGGGTACCAGCCCGGGGCTGTGGATGTAACCCCTTCGGGGTATATAAACGTGTGAACACGATGATCCCAGGGTTGGGGTACCAACCCTGGGCTTCGGGATTTAACCCCTTCGGGGCAGGGCTTCCAAGGTGTCAGCTGGGGGGCTTTCGGCGTTGTTCTATGAGCCTTTGCGTCGAAACATGTCCGCCGTTTTTGTACCGGTCCTTGGGAGTTGGCGGATTCTTCGGCCCGCGATGGGCTTTGCGGTAGCGCTTCGGGACGACTTTTGATGCGATCTCGCACAGCAAGCCTGCCAACTCCTTGGCGCTGAGGCTTTGGAATCTCACCCACTTCGATGGCGGCAATGCTACCATCATCCCGACGTACGTCTCGCGCACCTCGGTGGCGATGTAGTAACGCGACAGATTCTCCACGATCTCGGGTCCATGAACCTGGCGCACCGAGGCTCGGATCAAAGCCATCGCGTTGGAAGCTACCAATGCCAAGCAGAACGCGAACAACGCCGCCTTCGGATAACCCAGGGTGTTGGGCTCGCCGTTGAGGGTCTGTGCCAGTTCGTAGAAACGTCCCTCGATGGTCCATCGCTTGCGGTACAGTTCGGCAATCTGCATGGCCGTCGCTTCTTTCTTCTGCAGGTTGCTCAGAATATGTATCTCGGTATCGCCATCGCGCGTCGGCTCATCCAAGACCAGCGTGATCCGCCGCACCGTCTTCGTTTTGTTCTCGTAACTCAGTTCCAACTCTTGCTCGTACACCCGGCCCGTGTTGGTTCGGCCGCGAAAATTTCGGGTTTTGAGCGGCTTGCCGACTAAAGTACCGTGCTGGCGCATGACGAAACAGGCAGGAGCCTTATCGATCCCGAAGAGGAATTTCAGCGTGCAAAAATTGCTATCGGCGATCCACAAGTCTTGCGCTTTGACGCTCTGCAGCACGTCATCGAGCAAGACGCGTTCGTTGTCGTAGGCATCCGGATTGAGAAACACATCGGTCACCAGGTCTTGCTGTTGGTCGTAAACCGCGAGCACGCGTCCTGGCAAGCCAGCCGCCCATGTCTGACGCAATTCCTTGACGCGACGCTGGGTCTTCGAAAGTAAGTTCCCGTCGAGAACGCGGATGCGAAACCCCGGTAACCAGGACGGCAACCTCGCCTGCATGGCATCGATCACAACCCCCACTTGAACTGCCGAGTCGGCGACCAGAGCGCTGGAAATGCCCGGTTCCATGCATTGCAGCTTGTCGTAGATCGCTTGATCGGTGACGGACAATTTCTCTTCGCGTTTGCGATAGGCTTTATGCACGCTCGGATCGACGCGCAACACCACCGACATCATTAATTCCATGACTTGCGAAAAGAGCAACTCCTTCTCATACTGCCGTTGAGCCGACTTCCTGAACAGAACGTCCAGACGCTGGGGCAGGAACAAACGTTCCAGAGTTATCCGCGTCATCACACAAAACGGCGCCTGCTCCATGAAGGGGACGATTCCAGCTGGCATCATGCCTTTCCCTCTCAGGTGTCATTCATAACAACTGCTTCAATAATAATTTACGAAGCAGCTGACACCTTGGAAGCCCTGCCCCTTCGGGGTAAGAGACGTGAACTACGGTGAACCCAGGTTGGCGGGCGGTCCCAGGGTTGGGGTACCAACCCTGGGCTTTGGGATGCAATCCCTTCGGGATAACGGACGTGTGGACTGCCGTGACTGGCTGGTCTTGCGTTTACTTAATTCGCCAATTCTCATCGAAAAACCCGGCGTGGGCTACTTCTGGGGTTTGGTTGTCTGGCGACAGCTTCAGGATCGCGAAATCGCCCAGCCGTGGCATGCTGTAGTCGGAGTTGTATTCGCGCTCCGCGATGGTGAGGCCGCTGTTTAGCACGACGTAGCGTTTGGGATTGAGCGGGTTGGGATAGACCATCACGGGTAGATGCTCCGCGGAGGGATATTCCTTGCCGGCAAGCGTGATGGATTTTGTGTTCCACTGGATTGGCAGTTTGGCGTGGACCTCCGCCAGCCACTTATTGCTGCCGGGGTCGCCGAAGAGGGCCACGTTGTAGTTGGCCAGGTCGGCCGGCGTGATGTCCTTGTCGTCCTTGATGCGCGGGTGGGCGCGATAATACTTGGCGAAGGCGTGGTCAAAACGTTCGAGCGTTTTGAGGGCGGCTTGATTGGCGGCGGCGTTCCAGGGTGTGCCGGTCGGCCGCACCAGCAGAAACGGGTCCAGGAAGGCGTCGTCGATTGGCCCTTGCAAGGCGTGCCTCTTGTGCAGCCCGGCCCACTGCGGGTCGGAAGCGATCCGCCAGCTTCCCGCCATTTTCTCCAGGACAATCTCCGGTGCCGCGGTCACCTTCGAGCGCCTGGCCATCGATCTTGATGGTGGCGGCGCTGCCGGCCTCGCGCAGCGTCAGCCGTGTCAGGTTCTTGGTGGTGATCTCATATTCCTTGCCGCCACTCTGGCGGCGGGCGTCTATTTCGGCGCTCGTAGTGTTTTTCCAGGCCATCGAGGATGGCCCAGTAACACTGGTTGTAGCGCGTGGTATACGTCAAGAAACGGATATGGTCGGGAGAGGTTTGGCCGCGCGTGACCCATTCTTTCAGAAAGGCGTCGAGGCGCCGGCGTGTTTCTTGATTGACGCTATGGCCAGTCTTCTCGGAGATGAGGAAGATATCCGGCGTGCCCTTGGCGGCGAGGGCGTTGGGCTCGCCGACGGAAGGAAAGCCTTCCCTGGCCAGCTGCTCGCGAACGCGGATCGATGATTCCAGTTGGCCGCGCGTCGGCGTGCCGGCGGGCGGCCCTGGAATCGAGGCGATTTGAGTGTCGTTATCGCCGTCATGCCCGGCGATGGGCAGATTGAAGCCATTGAGCGCCCACTCCGGCGTGTTTTCCCAGATGCGCAAGGTCGGCTGCTGGTACGCGGGGAAAGTGTCCATCATCTGGTAACGGCGCGGCCAGGTACCGGCGCCGATTTCCGCGGCCACGAAGCGGTCCGGATGGTGAAGGGCGAGGTGCCAGGCGCCGGCGCCGCCCAGCGAAAAGCCCCGCAGTACAATGCGTTTGGGATCGACCTTGAACCGCTTCCGCACGGCCGCAATGGCCTCGAAGACATCGACCTCTCCGGCCCAGTGGTAGGCGTTATTGCCGCGACCGAATACTTCGAGTTGCAACTGGCCCAGGTCCTCGGCGGCCATGGTCCCCTTCTGGACGCCGCCCGCGCGCCGGCGATAAAGCTCGATTCGGTGAGCTGGGCGCTGCGCCATGCAGCCAGATATAGAGCGGCACCGGACGCGTACCATCGTAGGATTTGGGGATCGACAACAGATAGGGCTGCACGGAGCCATCGAGAGCAGACTGGTAACCGAAAGCCATGCGGCCCGTCGGCTCGGCGGTTTTACCAGCGCGTAGCAGTTCGGCACGTTCCAGGCCGCGCTCGAGGACTGTTTGGGCCCTGGCGGCGTCGGCCTTCGTGAAAATGTCTTCAGGAAATTCGAACAGCCGCTCGACGGCCACCACATGCACGCGCAGGTCGGTGAGGCGATCGTCCGGCTGGGACGCGCGCAAGTCCAGGAAGCGAATCTTGTTCTTGAGTTCTTCGAGCTTGCTTTGCAATTGTTGCTTTTCCTCCGCACTCAGCTGGTAGGCGGCCTGCTTGCCTTTGCCCTTGGCGGCACCTTTTTGGGGCGGCTGCTGTTCCTTGGCCGGTGGTTGCTGCGCGGCGGCGGACCTGAAGTCGGCGACTACATAAACCACGCTGAACAAGAAGGTCACGAAGATATGCACGCGTTTCACGGTGGTTCTCCTGGAACAGACGCATTTTGTCAGCGTGCAATGATGGCAGAGTTTGGGCGTGGGAGCAACCGTATTGTTGGACGTGCCGCCAGCGGGCGAAAACTTCATGATCTATTGGCGTCGGAAAGTGTAAATAGATTCATGAGAGGCCTTTGCGAGGATGGCGGACGCCGCGGCAGGGATCCGACACTTTGGGAAATTTGTGGACAAACCCTTCCGGCCGGGGTAATTGTGTTGTTGTCCTTCATGCCGGATTTCTCCAGCCGGAGTCGTAAGATGTTTTCCCGTTTTGTGCTCCTGATGCTCGCTGGTTTCTTGTTAGTACCCGGCGCGCCGGCAGCCGACAAGATAGTGCCCGCCCCACCGGCACCCGACAAGACAGTGCCCGGCATGCCGGCAGCAGACAAGGCCCGGACCGATCTGCTGGGCGATCCCTTACCGGCCGGCGCCACCGCTCGCCTTGGCACGTTGCGTTTCAAACATTCGCCGGCCAATAATTTGCCCATCGCCGATGCCATGTTCACGCTGGATGGCAAGAAGATCGCCACGGTGGGCCTGGGGGATGGTAGCGTGCGCCTTTGGGAGGCCGATACCGGCAAGGAAATCAAAGCCCCGTGGAGTACCAACAACAACAACTATGCCAACCCGGGCTACATGGCGTCGATCGCGGCGCCCGTTGCCTCGTCCGCGGATGGAAAATACCTGGCGGTGGCGCCGGTAGTTTTTGGCCGCCAGTTCAACAACGGCAAGTCCAATGGGACACGTGAATCCGTGATCCTTTATGACCTCGTCGCCAACACGCGCCTCAAGGCCCTGACCTCGGCACCCCAGATCGTGCGTGCGTTGCGCTTTGTTGACGAAGGCAAAACAATTGTCGCCGCGGGCGATGGCACGGTGCGCTGGTGGGACGTGGCCACGGGCAAGGAGAAACGCTCATGGAGCCCCTTCACCGCTGAGCAGCCCAAGTCGGATCCCAATGGCAACAAAACCAAGACTTTTAGCAGTTGTGAGATTTCGCCGGATGGCAAATTCATTGCTTTCCAGGTGGATTGGCGCAACGACAACAACAACGGCGGCGGCATCCTGATGAACAATCGCAGTGGGGCGGTGCCCCGGGAAGTAATGGGTTACCAACTGGATACCGGCAAGAAATACTGGCAAAGCAGCGGCAAAGGCGCCCAGCACGAACAGAGTCGTTTTGCTTTCTCGGCGGACGGCAAGCGCCTGGCCATTGCTTGTGGCCAGGACAAGATCGAGCTGCGCGATGCGGTCACCGGCAAACTGGCGCGAGATCCGCTGGATAGCCAGTTAGGGGCCAACGGCCGGCTGGGCGGGTTGACCTTATCTTCGGACGGCGCCACGATCGCCTGGGCCAGCCAGGATTCCAACATTCAGATTGCCAGCACCACGGCCAACAGTCCGCCGCGACGATTCACGGCACGCCTTGCGCAGAAGGGGCCAAATTCCACCATCTGCGTACGATTCTCGCCGGATAACTCGAAGCTGGCGGTGGGCGTCGATGCCGACCTGCAGCTTTACGACGTCGCCACGCTCGCGGAAGTAAATCCCTGGGAAGGCCATCGTGGGTGGATTGATCGCCTCGCTTTCACACCGGACGGCAAACGCCTGTTGACGGGCAGCGCCGGTCGGGGGCGGGCGGCCGCCGACTATTATGGACCCAACGGCGAAATCTATTACCTGATCAATGAGAGGGGAAGGGAAATTAACCCGTCCCCGGAGTTGGCGGCCTGGGACGTGGCGACCTGGAAGCGCTCGCAGCTAACCTCCGACCTCGCGCCGCCCTGGCCAAATTACGGCAACACCTCGCTGCAACAAACCACTTATGCCGGCAAGACCGGGGCCGATCGCTTCGCCCTCTTCAGCATGAAGACCGGGCAGTTGGTGGCTCGCCTGCGCACGCCCGATGGTCCCAATTCGCCTGGCAATGGCTACTTTTCCCCGGCGGGCAAGCACTACGTGCTTTATACGCGCGATGCCAAGGGTCAACCTGGGGAACGGCTGTACGCGGTCCCCTCGGGCAAACTGGTCTGCCAGTTGCCGCCGACGGCATTGAACCCGAACCGCGGCGGCATTCTGCTGGGTTCGCCCGCCGACCTGAGCAACAACATCGCCTTCTCGCGCGAGGAAAAGCTGGTCGCGCAGTTTGGCCGGGGCGATGGGCTCATCCACGTCTATGAAACTTCATCCGGCAAACTACGCCATACGCTGGGCACCAAGGTTGAATTCGACGAAAACAACGGCTATATGTTTTTCCATTACGACGCGGCCTTTTCTCACGACGGCAAATATCTGGCGGGCTGGACGACCATCGACAAGGCGATCCACGTGTGGGACATGGCGTCGGGCGCCGAAGTGTCGCGCATCGAGATTAACGGCAACTATCCCACCTATCCGGGAGCGGGTGGCTTGCAGGGGCGCCTACAGTTAGCCTGGTCGCCCGACGGCCGGCTGCTCGCCGTGGCTGAAAAGGATATCACGATCTGGGAATTGGCCGCTCTCAGCGTGCGCCGCAAGTTGCCGGGCCACGCCGACGGGACAGTGAGGACGCTGGCATTCGCTCCGGATGGGCATGTGCTCGCTTCGGCAAGTTCCGATACGACTGTCCTGATATGGGACATGACGACGACGGACCGGACCACGCTGGTCGCGGGCGCCCTGGAAGGCGCCGCCATGGAGAAACGCTGGCAGGCGCTGGCGGCGCGACAATGCCAGCGAGGGTTTTAACGCCATAATCGATCTGGTCGCTGCGCCCAAGGAAAGCGTGCCCTGGATCAGCGAACATGTCAAACCCGCGCTCGCTGTTGACCCCGCGCGCGTCACGAAGCTGATTGCCGATCTCAACGATAATCAGTTCAAGGTTCGACAAGGCGCCATGGCCGAGCTGCTCCAGGTCGGCGACCGCGTTGTGCCAGCCCTGGATAAGGCCATGACGGCCAGCCCGGCCCTCGAAACTCAATTACGGCTCAAGGAAGTACGCAAGCGGGTGACCAGCCTGATCCTCAAGGGTGAAAAGCTACGCACCCTGAGGGCACTCGAAGTTTTGGAAAAAATCAACACGCCCGAGGCCCGCCAGGCCCTGCAAACCCTGGCGGATGGTGCTGCCGGAGCGCCCCTTACGACCGAGGCCCAGGCCGCGCTTACGCGTCTGAAGCAAATCGAGCAATCCGAGGTGGCGCAAGCCCGCTAAACCGCTTTTCGTTAGCGTGCGTGGCCGTTACTTCGACCGCCGGTTGTAGGCAGCCTGGGCGGCCGGGTCAGAGGCGCATCGGGATCGCCGGTTGCCAATGTCTCCAGAACGAACGTGGCGTCGCTATCGCCGATTTGCTCCAAAACGGCGATCCCGCGAAGTTCCTGCATTTGTTTCCGTTTGGTGAATTCAAGTTTAGCCAGAACGCTTTCAAGGCGCCGCTGTGTCTCCAGGTTCGGCGCCGTTTTTAACTCGGCACGCAATTCTGCTTCAATGCTCTTGCCCATGGCTTCCAGGTCCTTCGTGGCCTGCTGACGTACCGTGAACTTCGGATTGTTGAGTTGCTGCACCAACGGCGCCACGGGCCGAAGGACCGCACGCTGCGCCGGCTGCAAACGGCTGCGCAAATAGGCGACACTGTGCTTGGAGCCCTTGACCATCTCCCAATGGGCCTTCCACGCCAGGACCGCTTCATCGGCAGCCAGAGCAAGCCAGGGGTCGTCGGGCGGAAGCAGGGGGCCGACAAAATCGCTACAGTCCAGCGCCGGCAGGTCCCATAAAAGTACGCTGGTGTCGCGGTAGGCGCAGGCAATGCTCTTGCCGTCAGGCGCGAAAGCAAGTGCCGTAACCGGCACCGGATGGCCGGTCAACTTGCCAAATTGCTGGCCATTCGCCAGGTCGTAAAGGAGGACGGTGCCGCGCGGCGTGCCCACGCCCAACATGCGTCCCCCGGGCGCACAGGGCAATCCGCAGCACGAGCCAGGGCTGGCCGCGAACCAACTCTGTCTTGTCAATCAGAAAACTCTCAATCTGCTTGCCGCTCAAAAGCTCGTCAAGTACCACGCCAGTGTCATCCTGAACGACTGCGACCGTGTACCGATTGGGTGCCAGCACCGCGCCCTTAAACTTGCCGGTGAACTGAGCCTGGCCGAGGACAAGTCCTTCCTCAGTGGCCACAGGCGCCGAACCGATAGAGATCTTCGATGCCTCTCCCACCTTGGCCCCTGTGGCACTTTCCAGAACCTGGACACTGTCGCGCTTGAAGTCGAGCAGCAAGCCGTCGGGCATGACGGTGCATTCATCAATCTGGTCAAGCTTCCAGGGCAAGGGGCGCTCGTCATGAGGCATGGCGCGAAGCCAAACCGACGTCGGTCCGGGCGCTCCTTCAAGCCTGGGGTGCGGTTGGCCTTGCCTGTCTTCGCCCAGGGCGATTTTCCACCACTGACCGTTGCCGCCGGCGACGAGCGTACCGTCATCAAAATCCACCTGGGAAGGGCAGTCCGGCAGTTTGACATGAGCCAGCGCTTCGCCGGTCGCTGTCTTGTAAAAATGGAGCGCCTTGTCATTACTGCCGATGACTAGCGTTCGACCGCCGGGCAAATAACACAGGGAGGTGATCGCCGAACCAATGTTATGTTGGCCGAGCAGATCCATGCCGGTGGCGACGTTCCAGACCGACACGCTTCGGGAACTGACGGCGTTGGTCAAGGCAAGCGGGCCTTGCCGTCAGCAAAAGCGACAGCGCCATGCCGGCAAGCGGGGAATTCGCGTTGAATAAAGGTTTAGCGCCATTGACGTCCCAAAGGGAAGCAGCACCGCTCGCCTGCAGCGCCAGCAGCTGGTTGTCCCGGCTCAAGGCCAGGCCGATGATGCCATTCCCTTGCAGAGGCAGCGTCCGTTTGGCGATTTTGACGCCCGCTTGCTGCGCCGCGACCGTCGGAACCTGCCAAAGTTCGACAGACCCCCTTGGTATTTCCCAGGGCCAGCAACTTGCCATCGGTGGACAATGTCAGACGGCCTACATCGGCAACGCCGTCGATTTTGCAGCGTTCGTTGCCGCTGGCCGGGTCGCGAAAATGGATGCTGTTATGGCCCTCGGCAGTGATTAGCGTGGTGCCGTCAGCACTCTCGGCAAACGCGGTGATAATCTCAGCCTTACTCGTGCCGGCGCTAACCGGTACGTGAAAGGCCAGCACGCCCCTGGCCCAGTCAAGCCGCCGTAGTGACGAACGCCCATAGCAAAGATATTTGCCATCCGGCGAGAATTCCAGGACCGCCTCTTCGGCGTAGCGCTCTTCATCGCGATAACGGCTGACTTTGACGGCCGCGGGCAAGTCCCAGCACTCGACCAATATTTCGCCCGTGAGATGGACGGTGGTCCGCAGGACCGCGAGCGTGTTGCCGTCAGGCGTGAAGGCCATCCTGCTCACGTCGGCCACGGGCAGCCGGCAGCGCAACTTGCCATTGTCCGTGGCCCACACCGCGACGGATTTTTCGAAGGCGGAGTAGGTAGGCCAGCCATTTGCCGTCGCGCGAACAGACCAGCGCCTCCACGGCATCGCCATGGCGCAGGCGGGTCGAGCCGATGCGTACGCTGGCTCCCTTGGGCAAAACGTCGCCCAGGAGGTCCTTGATCGTGACCGGGTCCGGCTCTTCTGCCTTGAGAAAGCAGCCAAACGTTACAAGGAAGCCGACAAAGATGAACGAGAACCCAGGCTGCCGTGGCATGGGCCGACCCTCCGTGGTTAAAAGAACCCAAGGCTGGCATAGTACGCCAACGTGACAAAGACCCAGTCGCCAGGAAATTCAAAGGCGCTGTGGCTCTCCCAGCGCAGGGCATCGCCATCGTCAAAAAGCAGCGTCACGCCGGGAAATTGCCAGTCGGTGACGGCATGAGCATTGGGTATTTTGGCGACCTCGAAGTTAAGTCCCGCTGCCTCGAGCAAGCGCACCATCGCCGGCATCAGCGACAAGGCGACGGCCACGGTTGGCCGTGGGTCGGTCACGGTGACTGCAGCCAGCGTCGTGGCCGGGCCAGCTTTTTTCTTGGCCTTGGCCAGCGCCTCCGCAACCAACGGGGGAGCTTGCCAGCGCTGGTGCTTGCCCTCGGAACGCAGAACATGGCCTTTCACAGTCTGCGGCAGAACGCCGATCACGAGCCAGCCCTTGTGGACGGTAAATGCCGGCGCGATCGGCAGCCCAGGAAGTTGCGGCGAGTAATGAACGATGTCGACGCCGCGATAGGTCTTGGTTTGACTGGCGCCGCCAAGGTGCTCTTCGACAAGCTGAAGGAGCTTCAGGAGGCCGTCGTTGAGCTTCTTTTCATCCTTGGCCTTGATGGCGATGCCCTGCCCCAGAAAAAACGGCCCCTCCGCCAGGCTGTTGTACAACACCAGCGTCGTATCGAGATGCGCCAAGACATCGCTGGAAAGATCGAAACTTGACTTCTTGGGCGCCGCGGGGTCCGCGGGCGTGGCCGGCATGAATTCCAGTAAATTGTTGAGCCGATAAAAGATCGCGATGTAGTCCTGAAACACGCTCCAGTCCATGTAGCCCACACGAACGGAGGCGGCATCCGGCGGCAGGGGTGGCAAGACGGCCGGGTCGAAATGGGCAGACCCGCATAATAGCCTGGCCAGGCCAGCACGCCGGCCCGAGGGAGATACCCCTAACACGACGGAACTGCGCTGATATTGGCCGTCAAAGCCAAGATGAAAAACCAGGTCATGGATTGACGTTAATCCAAGCTGATTGAGCGTAAGGCTGCGCATCAGCACGTCCTTTAGCTCCGCGAGCTTGTCCGTCCCGTCGGCCGGCCTGCGAAATAATTCAACGACGTTGCGTACGTCGACGAAGCCGCGAATATCGGTCTCGTAATCCTTGAAGTCGGCTAACTTGCGGAACAGCGGATTGCCCTGGAGCCCGCCGCGGCGGTCGGGCGCGACTGCGTGTGACGGCTCAAAGACACCGCTGCCGAGCGTCAAGACAACATGCCGACCCTCCTGCCACCAGGCGACGTGATGGTCGTCTTCGGATAATACATGGGCGATGCGGTCGCCCACGGGTACAGGCTCGCCGGCGACGAGCATGTTGAGCAGCGGCATGAGAAATTCGCTGTTTTTGCCCACGCCGCCATCGGGAAAGACGACTGTCACCTGCACGCCCAAATGAATGCCCGCGAGCGGCATGGCGCCATTGCCCGCCGGCTGGCGGGTCATCTCCAGGGCAACTGCCAGCCCCTGCCGCCAAAAATAATCGCTCAGCTTGCCCAGCTTGCCGCGAGTTGCTGGCGATCGCCGGGGTTCTTTTCTTCAAAACTGCTGGTGATGCTGTCCGTGGCGAACGAGAGGAGGTGATCGAGAAATTCGCCCAGGTCTTCGCGCATGGCGCCGCCCAGGGCCGTCCGGTCGTAGGCCTTTTTATGGGGTTCGTAACCATCGTAGCGGAAATAGGCGACTGCCTTGGCGGGCAGCAGGCTCTCGACGGTTGGTCCCGCCTTTTCCTTGTCGTCGGCCAAGGCGGCAGCCGGCCCGACCAAAAAAACAGCGGCCAAAAGAAGAACATACCGCATGGGCCATACCCTCGGCGAAAACCGCATCCTGTCGCGTGGAACTCAGTCTACTCCCCTGGCTGGACTTCGTCACTTTTATTCCCAGGGCCCACCCGTCGCGACCCGGCGCTCGCGGACATGCTCGCCACTTTAGCCGCCAGTCGAAATGATTGGACAAGGGGTGCGCGCGGGGATTATCCTGTAGCAAGTGCAGCCTCGTGAGCGACGGCGCGCCGAGCGTGCCTGCCGCGTGGCCGCATCCCGCCGCCCGGAGATTTCCCCATGGTCATCCGTGTCATCCTGCTGTTTCTGGCCGGGGCCGCGCTCGCTGCCGATCTCCATGCCGGCCCTCCCGCGCCGCGCACCGATGCGCTTGGTGATCTTTTGCCGGAAGGCGCCATCGCACGCCTCGGCACCCTGCGCTTCAAGCACACTCCGTCCGGCGACCCGACGATCGACGTGGCCTTCTTTGCTCCCGATGGCAAGACGGCAGTGTCCCTCGTCCATAGCCGGTCAGCCGTCTTTCTCTGGGACGTCGGCAGCGGCAAGCCAGTCGAAGGTCCCTGGAGTTTGCAAAACCATGGGGGCGCGAGTGCCGTGGTTTATTCACCGGATGGGATGGTCCTGGCCATTGGCGGCAATTTTGCCGACGGGGGCGCCAATGGCAAGAAAGTGGTGGCAGGCAACGGCATTACTCTTTACGACATTCGTCTCGCCAAGGCGGTAAAGACGTTGGCCACCCAGCCACCCTCCGCTCTTGCTTTCGCCGATGAAGGCAAGACGCTGGTCGCCGCGGGTAACGGCAAGGTTTCCTGGTTCGACATCGGCGCCGGCAAGGAGACGGGATCCTGGACACCGTTCGGTGAAGAGAAAAAGGTATTCAAGGAGGGCCAAATCAAGGCCAAAACCTTTCATGCGGCCCTTTCCCGCGATGGTAAATGCCTGGCGGTCCAAACGCTCTGGGCCGAGGAAAATGCCAACGGGCCTCGTCCGGGGCGTGGTGAAGAAGAAAGTGTCGAACAGGAGGCGACCGGCTATGACCTTGCCACGCGCAAAGTCGTCTGGCACACGGTATGGAACGGTCAACCCGACGGCGGCCAGTGCCGTTTTGCTTTTTCGCCCGATGGTAAGACGATTGCCCTGGCCAAGGGGGCACGCAAAGTGGAACTGCGCGGCACGGCCACCGGCAAATTGCTCATGGACCCACTCGACCACAAAAACCAGGGGGACAACTTCCTCGGTGGGCTGGCGCTCTCCTCGGATGGCGGCATTTGTGCTGTCGCCAGCGGCGAGTCGAACGTCTTCCTCTGGAACACCCGCGACAAATCGGCGCCGCGCCGGTTGGTTGCCCGCATCGCCCAGTACTGGAGCGCCTCCACGCAATGTCTTGATTTTTCCCCGGACGATAAGACGCTGCTCGTGGGCGTGGATGCAGATATCCAGTTTTATGACGTGGCCACCCTCGCCGATTTGCGCCCCTGCGACGGTCATCGCGGCTGGGTCGACTTCGTGGCCTTCGCGCGTGACGGCCAGCAACTTCTGACCGGCAGCGCCGACATCAATATGCACCCGCAAGAACTCGCGGCCTGGGACACGACGAGCTGGAAACTCCTGCAACTCACGTCAGTCCGCACGCCCCCCTGGCCAAAATTCGCCTTTGCATCTCCAGATCAAAAAGTCTTCGTTGGCAAAAATGGCGATGATGCGTTCGCGCTGTTTGCTCAAAAAGACGGCCAACTATTGGCCCGGCTACGCGTGCCCAGCAAAAAGCCCCCGCAGACACGCGGTTTTTTCTCTCCGAGCGGCACTTACTATTCGCTGCCAAGTAAAGATGACCGGGACCGAGACATCCAGCGACTCTACGCCGTGCCCTCCGGCAAGCTGGTATGCCAGCTACCGCCCCTCGTGCAGACAGCAGCCGGCAGGGCCATGGACTCGACGCAGCCCATCGCTTTCTCCGCGGACGACCGGCTCGTGGCGCTCTACCGCATCAACGACGCGGTCATTCAGGTCATCGAGATAGCCACGGGAAAGATGTTGCATGCCCTCGGTGAAAAATGGAACTCTGATGCGCCGGGCGGCAACAATCAATTTCATGGCAACCTCGCTTTTTCGCCGGACGCCAAATACCTGGCGTCCTGGAAGGTCATGGAGTCAGTCGTGCGTATTTGGGACCTGGCCAGCGGGCAGGAATTAATGCAGGTTGCCACCGAAGAAAAAAGCCCGCCAGCGCAGCGCTTCCAACCAAACCAACCGGACCTGACACGGCGGGTTCATTTCGCCTGGTCGCCGGATGGCCGTACGCTTGCCGTGGGCGAACACAAAATTCGCCTTTGCGAGTTAGCGACCCTCGGTGTGCGTCGCGAATTGGCCGGCCATAAGGATGGCCTCATCCGGGCGCTGGCCTATTCCCCGAGCGGACATCTGCTGGCCTCCGGCAGCGCCGACACGACGGTGTTGATCTGGGACACGTCAAGCCATGCCAGCGGCGGAGATGTTGTCCTGGAGAGTGGCGACCTGGAGAAACGCTGGCAGGCGCTGGCCGAAGATGATGCGGTCAAGGCCTACGCCGCGGTCCGCGAGTTGATCGCCACGCCGGCGGCAAGTATCGCCCTCATGAAAGGCCGCCTGAAGTCCGCGAGCCCTGTGGACGACAAACAGGTCGAGGAGCTGATCGAGCAACTGTCTGCTAGCCAGTACAAGGTGCGCCAGAAGGCAACGCTCGATTTGCTGCAACTTGGCGAGAGGGTGTTGCCGCTACTGGACAAGGCGCTGGCCAGCCATCCGGCACTGGAAGCCCAGCTTCGACTCACGGAGGTTCGCAAACGCGTCTTTGGCGTGGTGCTGAAGGGGGAGCGCCTGCAAACATTTCGTGCGGTCGAGGTGCTCGAACACATCGGCACGCCCGAGGCACGGGCGATTTTGCATACACTCGCCGGGGGCGCGCACGGCGCACTCCTGACGGCGCAGGCCGAGAATGCCCTGCGGCGGCTTGAACAAAATCCCGCGGCCAAAAGCACGCAGCAAGTTAACTAGACGGTGGCAGGGGCGTCGCTCCCGCGGGCGGGGTGCCGTGGCCCGCGAGAACGTAGGCCGCGCGACGAGTTTCGTATTCCTCGGGCGTGAGGCGTTCCAGCTCCGTTTCCTGTCCATCGAGGGCTTGCTGATAGATCTGCTTCAGAAAAGGAATGCACCAACCGCAGCCGGTCCCGGCACCGCCGCAAAGCGATAACTGGCTCGGCACCTTGGGCTTTTCGCGCCGGACGTAATTGACAAGCTTGCGGCGCGAGACATGAAAGCAGTAACAGACCTTGGCGTCGAGATCCATAACAGCATTATAATTGATTGCGGATGGTTGACTGAAGATTGCGGCCGCCGGTACGGAGTCGCCACCGCGACAGGCGACCTTTACAATCCGCCATCCGTGCATTCGAAAACCCTTCCGCAAGCTGTCTTCCCAACGGAGTACCTGTCTTATGCCCAGCCGTCTGGCTCTGGCACCTCCCATGTTGACGCCCGATTTACCGGGCGTCGGCGGGCGCATTAAGGTCTTTCCCGAGGATTTCGAGGTCGAAGAAATACCTGCCTATCAGCCATCGGGAAGCGGCGACTTTCTGTATCTCTGGGTGGAAAAGCGGGGCATGGGTGCCGAGTTTTTCATCCGACAGATCGCCAAGCGACTGGGCATTGCCATGGGCGATGTCGGCAGCGCGGGCCTCAAGGATAGGCACGCCGTCTGCCGGCAAATGATATCGGTCCCCGGCAATCTCGAGGAACGGTTGCCACAGCTCGAAGGAGACGGTATTCGCGTCCTGCAAGTGAGTCGCCACGTCAACAAGTTGCGAGCCGGCCATCTGCATGGCAACCGCTTTCGCATTTTGATACGGGACATCGACCCGGCCGGCGTGGAACATTTGCCGCTGTTGCTGGCGCGCCTGCGGGAGCATGGCCTGCCCAACTATTACGGCAGCCAGCGCTTTGGCCGCGATGGCGAAACGTTTACCATCGGCATGGCCATGTTGCGCAAGGAACATCCCATCCTCGTCAACGGCCACAAAGTTAATGTGCGCAATCCCTTTTTGAAGAAGCTCGGCGCTCTCCGCCGCCCAGGCGGGGCTTTTCAATTATTATCTGGGCCAGCGGCTTGGCGATGGACTGCTGCGCCAGGTGCTAAGTGGCGATGTGATGGCCAAATTGCCCTTCGGCGGCATGTTCGTCGTGGAGGATGTCGAGCGCGAGCAACAACGCTTCGACCTGCGCGAGACCGTGACCGCGGGACCAATTTTCGGGCGCAAAACGTTTCCGGCGGCGCCGGCGGCGGTGCTTCGGGAAGCAGCCACGCTCGGAGTATTCGGCTTGAGCCGAGAAAGTTTCGGCGGCTTCGGCAAATTGGTCCAGGGTACACGGCGGCATAACTTGATTTATCTGGACGATATCATAGCCACGCCCGAGACCGACGGGCTGCGCCTGTCCTTCACTTTGCCCGCGGGGAGCTATGCCACGGTTTTGTTGCGCGAGGTCATGAAGAAAGAGGCCATCGACGAGGAACCGGCACCCGGATGAGGTCAGGTTTAGCATGTTTCCAGGGCGCACCGGGGCGCGCGGGGAAAGGTCAACTCCAGCTGCAAGAGACCTTTTTGCAGCTGCAAAATGCCGAATAATCCGATTTTGTGGGCAAAAAGCCGCTCCGCGCTACCTCCCGGCGCAACCTTTTCCAGAATACATTTGACGCGCTTGACCCTCATTCGCGACAATTCGATCTTGGGGGATCGAATCCAAAAAGGAGGTTCGACGATTCTCGACTGCAAACCTTGATGATTGGGGGATCAGTGTGACAACGAACGTGGATGAATTCACGGTCCCGGAGAAGATTCTGCTCGCGGCGGACTCTCTGGACAAACAAGGGCAATCGCCCTTCAGCGCGGAGGCGCTGATTGTTGCCTCATGGCAAAAGTTCCCGAAGACATTCGGCCTTAAGGGCTACGCGGACCAGTTTCCCGACTCGAACAAAATCTTGTCCAGCATTATGGGCGAGAAGGGACTGGCACGGCGTGGCTGGCTGGTGAAAATGGGTCAAAAGATGTATGCCTTGACCCGTGACGGCCGGCAGGTCGTACGGCGCGTGCTCCTGGATGAGGAGGAAACGGAGCAACCTGGCGCCAA
This sequence comes from uncultured Planctomycetota bacterium, assembly GCA_963848825.1. Classification (GTDB taxonomy): domain Bacteria; phylum Planctomycetota; class Planctomycetia; order Gemmatales; family Gemmataceae; genus CAVVSQ01. Next base: position 81,233 of record CAWKFA010000002.1, read on the forward strand.
TATTAAATTGAGCCGGGAGATGGAGAAGTTCGTCCTCAGTCTGCTCGATAGTAGTTCGGTGCAAAAGTTCGAGGAGAACCGCAAGGGGGAATTGACCTTTGCCGACGCCTGTCGTTTCTGGGGCATTACCGAGAACACGAAGGGCGATGCGCTCGACGCGCGTATTCAGCAGGTTCAAACCTTCCTGGCCGAGCTGGACCGCAGCCTGGCGGATGCGGACGCTGAACTCAGTACCGGCCGGCTGCTCAATGCCGGCGATGGACGTTTTCTCACCAACGTCCACCACTACATGAAAGATCGCTTCGACCGGCACCTGAATCTGTTGCGGAGCCGGGCGGTGCGGACCTGACCCTGACCGCCGGCGGTGGGCATAATGTGTCCGCCGCCGGCTTCTTTTTTCACGCCGCCACGTTATCGCCAAAGCGCAATTTCGAACCCGCCACATAATCCGCATTGATTTCCACGCTGATCCAGTGACGCCCATGCGCCTCGGCAACCTGCCCGGTGACGTTGCTGCCCGCGAAGGGATCGAGCACGGTTTGACCTTGCTTGGTCAGGAAACGAATAAAGAAATCGGGCAACTCCGGCGGAAACCGTGCCGGGTGAATCGGCAAACCAGCGTCCCGGCAGCGAAACAGATATTCATCGTAAGAACGCGTATTGGGCACCGTCAGCAAGTTGGGCGGAATGGCCCCCCCGTTATCACGCTGAAAATGCGGACCAATTTCGTGCTGCGATGGCCGTGTGGCACTTTTATAGCCATCTTTGAGCAGCCGTTTCATGGACTTGCTGTAGGGGACGAGAACCTGACGATTGTCGGCCTGCGGCTCGGTGGTTTTCGAGAACCACCAAAGCGAGGTCACTGCCTCCTTGACGCGTGTGCGGCGGATCGTCACCCACTGGGCCGGTGTCGGTAAACGGGACGGATTGTACCAGTAAAAATCTTGTGCCAGGAAAAAGACTTTACCCAGCCGCAAGAGCAGTTCGTAGGGGAAAAGCGAACGCGTGGCGCTGCCCGGGTTCCAGGCCCCGCCCAGTTCCATCACAAAGCTGCCGTCGGGCCGCAGGATGCGGAAGATATGTTCGGCGATGGGTGCGAACCAATCGCCATATTCGCTCGCCGTGACGTTGCCATAGGCTTTCTGGCGACGGAGCGCGAAAGGGGGCGAAGTGAACACCAGGGACACCGATTCATCGGGCAGAGTTTTCAGGAACTCGAAAGCATCGCCGTGAAAAGCTCGCCCCAGGCGCGTGGTGTACGCCGGCACTTTCAATGCTTTGCCCAAATCCCCCTCCTTCCGCGATCTCAGACCCTGCGGCGAGGAGTTATAACAGGTTTCGGCCCAGTGCCTAGGCCACTTGCGCGGCTAGCCTACCAATGCGAGATCGGGCCCTTGGGAACAGCGATCTCTGGTTCGGCGCCCTGTTTCCAGTTGGGCGGCGGTCCCTGGTCGCGGAGACCGGCAACGATGCCTTCAAAGTCAGCGACATGCTCGATCATCATCAAACGCTGCTGGATGTCGCGACCCGGCTTGAGCACTCGGCAATACCAGTTCGCCACTTTGCGAAAGCTAAGACAGGCAAAGCGCTCGCCGCGCTGGTCCACCAACAGACCGAAATGGCGTGCCATGAAATCCAGGCGGGGCTCGTAGTCCGCCGACGGTCCCGGGTCGCCGGTTTCTTCCCAGCGCTGTAGCTGCGCGAAAATCCAGGGATTGAGCAGCGCGCCCCGGCCGATGGAAATGCCCGCGCAGCCGGTGGTCAGCAGCATCGCTTCGGCGTCGGCGATGGTGCGAATGTCCCCATTGCCGATCACGGGCATGTTCTCAACAGCCTCGACGACGGCCCGTATCCCGTCCCGCTTGACCTTGCCGCTAAAACCCTGTTCGCGCGTGCGCCCATGGATGATGACGGCGGCAGCGCCGACCTGTTCGAACTCACGCGCCAGGTGGGGCGCTCCAGTCGCTGTCGTCCCAGCCCAGCCGCATCTTCACGGTCACCGGAATACGCACCGCCTCGACGACCGAGCGCACGAGTTGCACGGTGTCGGTGATGTTGCAAAGCAGGGCGGAGCCGCCGCCGCCGCGGGTCACCTTGTGCACCGGACACCCCATGTTGATGTCCACGACGCTCACGCCGTATTCTTCGAGCCAGCGGGCGGCCTCGGCCATCTCTTTGGGTTCCGAGCCGTAAATCTGCACGGCCATGGGGCTGTCTTCCGGACAGGTCTGAATAAGCTCCAGGGTTCGCGCATTGGCACGCAACAAGGCGCGCGCGTTGACCAGGTCGGTGGTGGCCAGGCCCAGTCCGCCGTGCGCCCGTACCGCCAGACGGAAGGGCAAATTCGTATAGCCCGCCAGCGGCGACAACAGGTACCTCGACGGCAACACCAGGTCCTTGAACACCAGGGGCTTCACAGGCAAATCCATCAATTCGGTTCCTTTGCAACAAGCCCCTCGGAGCGCATGGGCCACAAGCAGGTCACCAAGACCGCGATCACGATGCCAGCCCCGACATCAAGCAGGTGATGCTGACGCGTCAGCAGGGTGGCCAGCCAAACCAATAAGGTGCCCGCGCCGATAACCGGCCACCATCTCGGAAAATCACGCACCAGGGCGAACGCCAGCAGGCACGTCAGACTGACATGCAAGCTGGGGGCCGCGTTCGCGGGCGGTTCGTCGATCGCCACCATGTTCTCGTAGATCGCGGCGGTCAGCCCCTGCCCCAGACCATGTTCGGTCGGTCTGGCGGCGACCCGTGTTGGCGCGATCATAAAGACCAGGAGCGACAGTAAAACCACCACAATCCCCCGGCTCACGAACCAGCGAAAAGTGGCCGGGTGAACGAAGCCAATGGCCAGTGGACCGATCAGGTAAGGCACGAGGTACACCCAGACCCAAACAGGCTGATACGGGAGCCAGTCGTCCCAATGGGAGTGCGTGACGAAAGTCGCGGCGCCGCCCCGCCATTTTAGCACGACGAGGTAACAGCCGAGCGAACTAAACATGACAAGCGCCAGTCCGACAGCCTGACGAAAAAAGCGAACCCAGGTGAAATTGGCGTCGGTCATTGCTTGTTACCATCCGCGTGGCAGGTCGAAGGCGCAATCATGTTGAGTATACGAAGCGCCCCAAGAAATGAGCCGGCAGGTAGAGGAGCAACAGGATCAAACCGCCAAGGCCGGCCATGCCGGTGGCGAGAATGGCATCCAGCACGACAAGGCCAAGGACAGCCCTTTTGACGGCGGCCTGGACGCGCATGGGGATCGGGCGGCGAATGGCTCGCACCACGGCTATGCCTACATAGAAACTAAAAACCGCCAGCAAGTAGGGAAAGAGAAAAGCGGTGTTGGGCGCCAGGCCCGCCGCCTGCGCCAGCGCCGGCACGCTGAGCGCGAGCGGCACCCCCGCGAGCATCAGACCGGCAGCGAGCTTTAGCATGTTTTGACTGCTGACATGCGCCTCGGTACGGGCGAACCAGGTCACGCCCGCGATATAAACGCCAATCGCCAGCGCCAACGCGACCCCCCAGACGGCGGTCGGCTGCGTGGCGACGGATAAGCCCAGCAGGATATTTAAAAACCGGCACGTGCCCATCGCCGCTGGCCCCGCCGAGGTGCGTTTTAGCCAGCCGTCGTAAAGCAAAATGGCCACCACCAACATGGCTGCCAGCGGTAGCGATGCGCCAGCGAAATCCTTCATTTCCCCAGTCCGCGGCGGCCGCGCAGATCAGACCCACGCCCAGCAGCACCATGCCAAGCCGCCGCGCCGTGCGCCGCGATACCCGTCCCGACGCCACGGGCCGCTCCGGCCGCTCACGCTGGTCCTGTTCGATGTCGAAATAATCGTTCCAGACCATGCCGGCCCAGTACAAGGACGTGGACGCCGCCAGCAGAAAACAGCAGGGACCCAGGCGTTCTGGGAGAGCGCCTGTGGCCAGGGCACCCAGACCGATGTCCGCCATGGCGGTAAAGGCATTCGGCAAACGTACCAGGCGAGCGAAATCAAGCAGGCGCATCGTTGAGAGGCCCAAAAAAATACGGCGGAAGTGTGTGCTTAAAGGCCAGTGATTTCGCGGACGCGCGTCAGCGCTGTCCGGGCCGCGACATCAGGGTCATCCACATAGGGGTACAGCTCGATGGTGACCCAGCCCTGGTAATTCATGGCCTTGATGGCCTTGAGCGTGGCCGCGAAATCGATGGCCCCCTCGCCGGGGATTAGATGGTGGTGGACGCGGGTGGACGCGATGTCCTCCAGATGGAAATGGCGAATATATTTGGCGACGCGCGGGATCGTGGTAGCAGGTTCGTCGCCGACGCAATACGCGTGGCCAATGTCGTAATTCAGCGCCACGGCGGGCGAATCGATATGTTGCATGAATTCAAGAAACTGATCGACTGTTTCGATAAGCAAGCCTGGCTCCGGCTCCACCAAGAGCAGCACCTGCTCCTTCTCCGCGTGTTCGGCCACTGGCTTGATCATTTCCACGAACAACTTGAGTGCGGCGGACCAGGATGCTCCCGGTTCCACCGGGCCGCCTGGCTCGGTGGTGACACACGGCGCGCCCAGCTCCTTGGCCAGCGTGAGGGCCCGGCAGGTGTGATCGATGCGAATTTGGCGGTAATGGCGATCGGGCTCGATCCAGGACGGGTACCAGTAGCGCTGGCGTGGATCATTGATCGCGTGCATCATGAACGAATTGATGTTCGAGATCGCGAGCTTGTGGTCGCTGAGCGCCTGGCGGATCGTTTGTTTTTGTTCCTCCAGCAAGAACGCCGGCCAGGCATGCGGCACGTCCGCCATGATCTCGACCCCGGTGTAGCCGATCGCGGCCAGGCGGCGTACCGCTTCGGGAAACGAGAATTTAAGATAAGCGTTGGTGCTGAACGCGAGCTTCATGTTGTTTCCGCAGTCCCTTGAAACGGGGACGCGACCTTTATTTGAGTTGTTGCACGTACTCTTCGAGAAGGGCGTATTGCTTGAAGAAATCGTGGTCCGCGACCCCCATCGGGCCCTTGAAAAAGCAAGCGAGATGGGTGAGCACCCCAACTTCACCGCGGCGGTGGGCAAAGAGCGCCAGCCGGGCCAGATCGATCACCAGCGGTGCGGCCAGCAGCGAATCGCAACCCTGCCAGATGAATTGCAGAATCATCTTGGTGCCCAGAAATCCCTGAAAATGGATATGGTCCCAGGCGGTCTTCCAGTCGCTCATGGAGGGGATGTACTCGATCGAGACGTGTGTCTCGGGCTTGTAGCCGACGATCTGTTGGATGAGCTGATCCTTGGTCCGGATCTTCGATTCCTTGTTGACGGGATCGTCGAGAACGAGCCCGTCGCGGTTGCCGAAAATATTATGGCCCACCCAGCTCAATATGCGCAGATTGCGGAGGGCGAACATTGGCGCGAGCACCGACTTCATCATCGTTTCGCCGGTCTTGCCGTCCTTGCCGCAGATTACTGTCTTGCGCGGCGGCCAGCTCCAGCGCAGCCGGAAACGAGGCGCCCAGGCTGGGCGTGAAGTTGACGTAGGGCAAACCCAAATCCAGCGCCGCCCACGCGTACAGCGTGCTCGCAGGAATGTCCGACTGTTTGCCATCGAGCAACGCCTGAAAACTCGCCAGCGTGCCGTAGCGCTTGTCGACCGTGACCGGTGGTTCGGTCGAGGCGACACTGATCACCACCACCTGCTCAAGGGCATGTTTCGCCTTGAAATCACGCAGGTCCCGTTGAATCCTGTCGATGGCTTGACGCGGTGTATCGACGCGCTGCACTTCCGACCAATCCGCCATCTTGGAGATGGTCGCGCCGGAGCCAAGGACCGTGCCCCCCCGGACATTCTTGTCCCACTCCTGCAGGTCCGGCAGGCAGCCCTCGATTACGGCATGGTCGAAGACATTCGAGCCCCGGTGCAGTTCGCGCACAGCTTCGACATAACTCGTCTGGCGAATGTCATGGCCGCCCACGACAAACTGACCAGGCAGGTCCAGATTGATGCCATCAAAAAGCGGGCTCGCCGTGACGAGGCTGGTCGTATCCGTCAGGCCGCGTGCCAGTGCGGAAAGTCCGAGCGCGGCCGTGGCGGCCACGCCTCCCCAGGCGCCTACAAACCATAAACCAACTCGGCGTTCGTTCATTGCGGATTAGCTTTCCCAAAGGTGCGGGCAAGCGCATGGCGCCTGCCCTCCGACGGCAGTGGCGGGGTGCTGCTGTTTTAGCGGAATAAACCATACACGCAATTCTCGCAACTCGACGCACTCAGGTCAAGCGCCGGAAATTCACCACGGCAACGGGTGCCACGGCTTACAATACTAATACCGGCACCCACGTCGCCAGGAGACCGGTTCGCGGCGTTCGCGGGAGCACCGCGGACGGCACGCGCGGCGCGGCTGCCTCTTACAGGGAAACACATGCCCCAAAATCAAGATTTCTGCACGATCGAGGAAGCCCTTGCTGACCTGCAAGCCGGGAAAATGATCGTCCTGGTGGACGACGAACACCGCGAGAACGAAGGGGACCTGATCGTTCCCGCTGAGAGAGCCACGCCGGAAGCCATCAATTTCATGATGCGCAATGGCTGCGGTATCGTCTGCCTGGCCCTGTCCTCGCCCATGTGCGAGCGGCTGCAATTGGCTTCCGTTCATGGGGCCAACGTCGATCCGCAAAAGACCCCATTCACGCAATCCATCGACGCCCGCACCGGCATCACCACCGGCACCTCCGCCTTCGATCGTGCCCGCACCGTGGCGGTCGCCATCGATGACAAGTCCACTCCCGAGGACCTGATGCGCGGCTATGGCCATGTCAACGGCCTGCGCGCCCGTGAGGGGGGCGTCCTGGTCCGGGCGGGTCATACAGAAGGTAGCGTTGACCTCGCCCGCCTGGCTGGCTTCAAGGAAGCCGCTGTTATCTGCGAGATCGTCCGTCCCGATGGACATATGGCGCATCTGCCGGAGCTTCGCGAATTTTGCAAGCTGCATGACCTCAAAATGTGCACCATCGAAGATTTGATCAAATATCGACATCGACGGGAACGCCTCATCCATCGCGAGTTGACGGTCAAGCTGCCCACGCGCCACGGCGATTTTGACCTCATTCCCTACAGTTCGATGGTCGATCTGGAGCCGCACCTGGCCTTGTGCATCGGCGGGGTGGGCATGGAAGTCGGCGGCGCCATCCCCGAGCAACAGGGGCCCGTGCTCGTGCGTATTCACAGCCAGTGTCTAACCGGCGACATTTTCGGCAGCTGCCTGTGCGATTGCGGTACGCAGTTGCACCAGGCCATGGCGCAAGTGCGCGAGGCCGGCAAAGGCGTCGTCCTCTACATGCGCCAGGAAGGCAGGGGCATTGGCCTTTTGCCCAAGCTCCAGGCCTATAAGCTGCAACAGCTCGAAGGACTCGACACGGTGGAAGCCAATCACCGCCTCGGTTTTGGTGCCGATCTCAGGCACTACGGCATCGGCGCCCAAATCCTGTTCGATCTGGGCGTGCGTGACATCCGCCTGCTTACCAACAATCCACGCAAGGTGGTCGGACTGGACGGCTACGGCCTGCGGATCGTCGAACGCGTTCCCATCCAAATTCCTCCCAACGAAAACAACGTCCGTTATCTCAAAACGAAAAAAGATAAATTAGGCCATATCCTCGACGATATGGATTAGCGCCCCCGCCGCTGACGTCGTTTGGAAGCCATCTCAATGCGTGTTTGGATCAGCCCGCGCTCGCCCCGCGACTCGCCGGGCCGTGATCGTCGTCATATTATTGCCCAAGAGCATGCCACTTGCGCCTAACGGGGAGGATCGATGACAATCCGTCATTTGTGCGTTGTTTGGATCGCGTTATTGTCGGCGACGGGGGCCAGGGCCGATGGTCCGCGTCATCCCTTGGCGGTGGAGGATCTCTGGAAGGTGCAGCGCGTAGGCAAGCCGGCGCTGGCGCCGGACGGCAAGTGGGTTGCGGTCGACGTCACCAGTTATTCGATGGACACGAATAACAGCACCTCGGCGCTCTGGTTATTGGCGACGGACGGCAAGACGCAGCGCCAGCTCACAACCTTCAAGGGCACAAACACGGGCCCCGTCTGGTCGCCGGACGGCAAAACCATTGCCTTTATTTCCAAACGGTCCGGCGATGTGCCGCAGATTTATATCATCGCGCCGGATGGCGGCGAGGCACGCCAACTCTCACACTTGCCCATGGCGCCTTCCGGGCTCAAGTGGGGCCGCGACGGCAAAACGCTTTATTGCGTGGTCCACACCTGGCTCGATACGCCCGACGATGCGAGCTATGCCGTGCGCGTAAAGTCCAAGAAGGACGACAACGTCCAGGCCATGATTATCGATGATGCCATGTTTCGCTATTGGGATGCCTGGCTGGCCGATGGCAAACGGCCGGTGGTTTTCGCCGTGGACGTGGCCAGCGGCAAGCACACGAACCTTTTCACCGGTCTCAAGATAGGGTTGCCGGCCACGGGGGCCGCCGCCGATTCTTATGACATATCGCCCGATGGCAAGGAATTATGCTTCACGGCGGACTCGGTGACCGACATTGGGACCGATTCCAACCTTGACCTCTATATTCTCAAAATCGGCCAAAAGGCCCCGCCGCTTAACATTACCATGGACAACGCCGCCAGCGACACGCATCCTGTCTACGCGCCGCAGGGAAACCGCATCGCCTATCTGCGGCAAACGATCAAGTTCTTTTATGCCGACCGTGCCCGCATCATGATCTGGGACCGGGCCAGCGGCACCAGCTCGGAAGTGACCGGCAACCTCGATCGCACCTGTACTTCGCCGCACTGGCAGGGGGAGACGAATAGCCTCGTCTTCGGTGCTGAGGATAAGGGTTTCCACCGCATTTACACCGTGGACGCCAATACACGAGAAGTCACCTGCCTCACCAAGAAATACTCCGATTCCAATACCGCCCCTGCTTCCAACGGCCAGACCACGGTGTTCCTCAAATCGACTTTTGACTATCCCGATCAAGTGTGGTGCCGGCAGCAAATGCCGGGCAAGGAGGTCTTCCGACGGTTGGATACCTTTAACGACGCTCTCCGCGCCGACTGGGACCTCGGCACTATCAAGGACATTTACTACAACGGTGCCGCCAATGAAGAGGTGCAGATGTGGATCGTCTATCCTCCCAAGTTCGATGCCACCAAAAAATGGCCCTTGCTCATGGTGGTGCATGGTGGGCCGCATAATGCCATTCCCAACGATTTCCATTTCCGCTGGAACCTGCAGCTTTTCGCCGCCCAGGGCTATGTTGTTGCCTGCCCAAATTTTCATGGCTCATCGGGCTTCGGCCAGAAGTTTACCGATTCAATTACGGGCGACATGGCGACCATGCCCTTTATTGATGTCATGAAGGCGACTGATTACATGGAACGGCTGAGCTACATCGACAAAAACCGCATGGCGGCCGCCGGCGCCAGCTACGGCGGCTACATGATGTCCTGGCTCAATGGCCACACCGATCGCTTCAAGGCGATGGTCTGCCACGCCGGCGTTTATAACTGGCACAGCATGATGGCTTCGGACGTGGTGCGTGGCCGCGAGCGTCCCCTGGGGGCCAAGTCGTGGGGCGATTTAAACCAGATCGACAAACAGTCGCCGCAACGCTTCGCCGCCAATTTCAAGACGCCCACCCTGGTAATTCATGGCGAGAAAGACTTCCGCGTGCCGGTGACGCAAGGCCTCGAGTATTACAACACGCTCAGGCAAAAAGGCGTGCCGGCTCGCCTGCTGTATTTCCCGGATGAAAATCACTGGGTCCTGAAACCGCGCAATTCACGCTTGTGGATGAGCGAGGTCGTCGCCTGGCTTGACAAATATGTCGGTCACGGGCCTACGACGAAGTAGGTGATCTTACCTAACGGCGAAGTTCGATATGTCGGGCGTCGAGATGCTCCGAGTGCAGGCATTGATTATAGAAGGCGTGCGACGATTGCTTCGTTGGAGGTAGCCATGATCCGAGAGGGTGACTTTATTGACGTCCCGTTGCCTGATGGACGCACTGCGATTGGTTGGATTGTTCTTGTTTCCCAGGTGTTCAAAAATACAGTTGGCTTTATTGTGTTTGGGATAAAGGGCCAGATTCAAGAGGAAAATCTCAAAGTCGGTGGCACGATTAAGGTTCTAGCGCCATTCTATACCCACATAGCGAACCTGGACGATTACGGCTGTAAGGTTATTGACCATGCACCAATTCCAGAGTCGAGACGGAACCTGACAAAGCGAGATGTCGGTGGGGGTGTTTATATTGGAGATGAATACATCGGATCGGTTGAAGAGCTTGGAGAAGATAATCTTAGGCCCATGCTATTCATGGGAATGCCCCTAATTCAAAAGAAAATAGAAGAAGCATTCGGCAGTGTGCCTGAAACACCTTTTTAGCAGCGGCACGGTTGCAGGCTGGCTGGGGTTGCGGTAGTCCGAAACCCACGTTCGCCTCGTCCAGGAAGCCGTAGCCATGCCGCGAGATTATTATCGGGATAAACTTCCCTTCCCTTAATGTCACTCGGTCGGGGCATCCTGCCTGGCGTCGTGCAAAAAAACGAGCGTCGAATACTCGAACGCGTCATAGCGCGGCCGCGTAATATCCAGCTCGAGCCGGCAGTTTTTGCCCAGCCAATCCAGGAGAGGGGCAGGCCGATTGGTCCGCCCGAAATTCACCACGATCCAAAGTCGGCCCGAGCCTATTTGCCCCAACGTTCGCAAGCCCTGGTCGGCATGGTACATGTCCAAAATGGCCGGCTGGTTGCCGTTGGCGAGATAATATTTTAACAGATCGTGCGAGGTGGCCAGCGTGCGGTCGCCAGCTTGCCAGTGGCGCGGATATAGGTGCCGGCGGCACGATAATCGGGACAGGAACCATCGATATAGTGGCTGACCAGCGCCGGGAGATTGAGCAGGCAAGCGGCCCCGACCCAGGCCGTTGCCGTCAAGGCACTGGTTGGCGCGAAATACCGGGCGATCTGCGCCACGCTCAGGGCGGCCAACACAAATAGGCCGAGACTGGGTGGAAATGAATAGGCGGAATGGTACTCCATCACCAGGGGCATGGTGAGGCAGGCGCCCAGCCACACGCCCCCCCAGGCTAGCCAGTAACAATCCTGCTCGTTGCGACGCGCGAGCGCCAGCACAGCGCCGGTGCCGGCCAGGAGAAGCGTGGGCCAACCCACCTTGAATGCCGCGGCGCCAAGGCTACCCGCCGGGCCCAGCCCCCAGCCAACCTCCGCGTTCCAAGCTTGCAGCAATGGCCGCACATAAAAAAGATAAAGGCCGCAGCCAACGACGACAGCGATAGCCGGCGCCACGCCGAGGCGCCACACACTCCTGTCACGGCCGAGCAAAGCGGTCATGGCCACCGCCCCCAGCAACCCGGGCAACAGCAAGAGTAAGGTCGTGTGGCAAAGCACGCCCATAAGGCCCACGGCACTCGCGAGAATCATGCCCAGTTGCGATCTGCCGCGCAGGCTCGCGGTGCCGGCAAGCATGCAGAGAGCCGCGGTGCAGTAGGCGGTGATGTAAAAACGATTTTGTTGGCTGAAATAGATATGCTGCGGCCAAAGCGCCACGAAAGTCCCCGCCAGCAACGCTGTACCCGTGCCGGCGCCCGCGAGTGCCATGCCTGCCACGATCATTAAAACAGTCAGGGAACCGAGCAGCGCCGACAAAACTCTGCTCCCGCGTTCCGATCGGCCGAAGCAGGTGTAATCGAGCCAGTGCACGCCATAGCTTATCGGCACGGCCCGGGGAAGCCGGTCCTCCGAGGTGAGCAACGGGGAAGCCGGCCCGTGCATCAGCGAGTCGGTCTCCCCGAAGGTCGCCAGTTCATCGTCGTGGAAGGGGCGTTCGCCCAGTTGATAAAAACGCAACGCCAGGGCCAACAAAACCACGCCGCCCCAGGCGATCAAGCACATAACGCGTCGAGAATCCATTCTCCGCTCACTTGTTGGTTCGGATTTGGGGGAGTGCAAATCCCGGATGGAAAACTGTAGCATACGGGTGCCCGGTCCGCAATCCCGATGGCGGGTCATGTTCGCCCGCCCGGAATTGCATAAAAAGACATCACTTCTCCCAACTCCTTCGAAAAAAATGGAACTCTTCGATGACTCCGGTTGTCATGATCGCAGGCGATGGCATCGGCCCCGAGGTGATGAGCGCCACGCAAAAGATATTGCAAGCGGCCGGCGCCCGCATCGATTGGATCGAGGCCCTCGCGGGACTGGGTGCCGTTGACCGCTTCGGCGAGCCGTTGCCTGACGCCACGCTTGACCTCATCCGCAAATATCGAGTGGCCCTCAAAGGTCCGTGCACTACCCCCATCGGCAAAGGTTTCAGGTCGATCAACGTCCGCCTCCGCCGCGAATTGCAGCTATTCGCCAGCGTTCGCCCGGTAAAAACGCTGCCCGGCATCGACGTACCCTATACGGATGTCGACCTGATCGTGGTGCGCGAGAACACCGAAGGTCTTTACGCGGGCCTCGAACACTTTGTCGTCCCCGGCGTGGTGGAGAGCCTACGGTTGGTGACGCGCGACGCGGCCGAACGAATTATTCGCTATGCCTTCGAGCTCGCGCGCGTCGAAGGTCGCCGCCAGGTGACCGTGGTCCACAAGGCCGACGTATTGCCTCTGTCCGACGGCATGTTCGTGGCCATTGCCCAGGAAATTGCCGACGATTATCCTTTCCTGGAATTCCGTGACGTGCCCATTGATCGGGTCGCCCTGGACCTGGCCCTTGACCCCACGGGCTATGACGTTCTGGTGATGGAAAACCTATTCGGGGACGTAATGAGCGATCTTTGCGCGGGCCTCGTCGGCGGCCTGGGCGTGGTGCCCGGCGCGAACATAGGCCTGCGTTGCTCCCTGTTCGAAGCGGTGCACGGCAGCGCCCCCGATATCGCCGGCAAGGGCATGGCCAATCCGATCGCCCTGCTGCGCTCTGGCGCCATGATGCTCGAACATATTGGCCAGCGCCGGACCGCCGCGCGTATCGAGGAGTCCGTCCGCCGTACGCTCCAGGCCCGCCAGGGCTTGACCCGTGACCTGGGCGGCGATGGTTGCACGGCCAGCATTACGGATCGATTGATTGCCAATTTGCCAGAAGCATAAGGATGAGAAATATGAGCTTACGCGTCACGCTCGTTCAGGGTGGGGGCATCGGCTACGACCAGGTGCCCGCGGTAAAGACAATCCTGGATAAAGCGGGAATCGACATTCACTGGGATGAATATCTGGCCGGCGGCGAGGCGGTCGCGCATGGCCAGGAGGCGCTTGCTCCCGCCATGTTGCAATCCATTCAGCGCAATGGGCTGGCGCTCAAGACCAAGCTCCTGGCCACGCCGCAGGCGCCGCACACCAACTACAATGTTTTGCTCCGTCGCCAGCTAGGCATGTTTGCCACCATCCGACCGTTAAAGAACATCAAAGGATTGAAGGCACGCTTTCAAAACGTCGATATGGTGGTGATCCGGGAATTGACGGAGGACCTGTATGCCGCCATCGAGCACGAAATCGTGCCAGGCGTCGTGCAAAGTATCAAAGTCGTCACGGAATCCGCTTGCCGCCGCTTCTTTCGCTTCGCGCTGGAATGGGCGTGCCGGGCGCGGCGTAAAATGGTGCACTGCGTGCACAAGGCCAATATCTTGAAAATGGCGGATGGCCTTTTTCTGGAAGCGTTTCGTTCCGAGGCCAAGGAATTTCCGGACTTGCAAACGAAGGAAATCATCGTCGATAATTGCTGCATGCAGATGGTATCGAAACCGCAACAATTCGACGTGCTGGTGATGGGCAACCTCTACGGGGACATCGTCAGCGACCTGGGGGCCGGCGTGGTGGGCGGCATCAGTGCCACCGCCGGCATCAACATCGGCGCTGGCATCAAGGTATTCGAGGCGTTTCACGGAGGCAGCCGCGAAGCCATCGGCACCGACCGGGCCAATCCCCTGCCGTTGCTGCTGCCGGCTATCGATCTTTTGGAAATGAACGGCCAGGAAGATACTGCCCGGCGCATCACGCGGGCAGTGGAAAAGGTCCTGTCTGACGGCCAAGTCCGCACGCACGACCTTGGCGGCGACTCGGGCACCACGCTCATGGCGGAAGCCATCTGCCGGGCGTTATGACGCTATTATCGAAACGGTCGTCAAGATCGTTGAAGGCGGCATGGAGGACAAGTCATCGTTGGAATAGGCCCGCCGGGCCGGATAAACAAGCTTGACAGCTTTTTATCCGAGGAAGTAGACTTTAGTATGGTGTAATCCATAGATTACACCCAATTCCCTTCCCATGGCGCCTAAAGCCCAAGTGCGCTTTTTTAGTCCGGGAGAGTGGTCTTCGTGAAAGCGCTTATTAGCGATATCCACAGCAATTTGGAAGGCTTGACCGCCGTTCTGGATGATATCGAAAAACATAATGTTTCGGAGATTTATTGCCTGGGCGATATCGTTGGCTACGGTCCCAACCCGCGGGAATGCATCGACCTCGTCATGAAGTGCAACATGGTCCTCCTGGGCAATCATGACCAGGGCGCCATGTTCGACCCCGACGGCTTCAATCCTCCCGCCGAACGCGCTATTTTCTGGACCCGCTCGCAACTGGAAGCCGTTGGCGACAACCGGCAGAAAAAAGAGGCCCGCTGGGAGTTCCTGGCCGAAAGGCCCCGTGTTCACAAGGAAGATGGCTTCCTTTACGTACACGGCTCCGGCGCAATCCGCTGAACGAATATGTCTTCCCCGAAGACATCTATAACCAGCGCAAGATGGATCGCATCTTTGCTCTCGTCGAAAAATACTGCTTTCAGGGACACACGCATGTCCCGGGAATTTTCACCGAAAGCTTGCCCGAAGAGATTTACCAGTTCCACGCGCCGGATGAGATCGACTACGTTCACAAGCTGGATGCCCGCAAGACGCTTGTCAATGTCGGCTCGGTCGGCCAGCCCCGCGACGGCGATTGGCGCGCCTGCTACGTCCTGCTCGACGACAAGGAAGTTCGTTACCGCCGCGTCGAGTACGATATCGATACCACCGTGAAGAAGATCCACGACATTCCCGACCTGGACAATTTTCTGGGCGATCGCCTGCGCGACGGCCGCTAATTAACGCGGCACGATCGCAACCGCCACCCGCGGCGCCAGCGCGCGCCTTGCGGGCGCTCACGCTGCCGCCTGCCCGGCAACCTCCTCCTTTTCCCACTTCTCGCTATGTTTAATGGTGTAGCCGCGCGTACCTAACTTTTAAGAAAATTCCCATATGCCGAATCGCAATTTCATCTGGTTCATGGTCCTGAGTTTGTTGATTCTGGTCGGCTGGACGATCATGCAAAACCAGATCTGGCCGCGCAAAGAGAAAAAAGCACAGCCGGATCGGACCGCGCTCAAGGTGAACTGGGAACGCGTCGGACCCATCGCGAAAACAGCCAATCTGGTTGCCGTGCGCGCCTTGACAGCCGGCGGCATGTTCGATCCGATTCGGCTGGGCCAGGACCTGCAATTCACGCCCATGGAGAAGCCTCGCCAGTCGCGCTGGGAGGATATGAGCGACGTACAGCGGAAGATAGCAGTGCTGCTGCCGCCGCCGCTGCCGAGCACCATTGGGGTGCTGGCCCAGTTAATCCCCAAGGAGTCATTGGAGCCCGCCGCGCAAACGATCACCTTTGGCACGGACAAGACTTATTTGCGCGGCGCCTTCACGACCCGCGGTGCCGGCGTGCAAATGCTGACCCTGACTGAATTTGAAGCCGCCAACTGGCTTGGGGAACCGACCAAAAGCAAGCTGGAGCTCATTCCGGACGATCCTCAAGACGCCTCCTATCTTTTTTATCATGTCCCGGCCGCCAGCGTCAAAGACTTCGACAGGCCGCCCGTGTTGACCATGGGACGGCAAATCTGGACGCTCGACACCAACAAGACGTTCGAGGATGGCACCCAGGAAGTTCACTTTTTCGCGGATGTGCCCGAGGAGGCTTTCAAAAACCTGCGTGTTCATAAAACCTATCGCCTGGGCCCGCGCGACTATCACCTGGCGCTCCTCGTCGAGATCGAGGACCGGCGGCCACGCAATGCGGGGGACAAGAACGTGCTGCCGTTTCGTTATCAACTGTCGGGCGCCCATGGACTGCCGATCGAGGGCATTTGGTACACGCCCACGTATCGCGATTCCGTGATCGGCATGGTCGATTCCAGCGGCAATGTTTTTCGCACCAAAGAGGAAGCCTTGCGCATCAGCGTCAAAAAAGGGGGTGAAGCCGTCCCCGACCCCAATCAAGGGCCGGGCAATGAGTTCGTCCAGTACGCCGGCGTCATCACGCAGTTTTTTGGCGCCGTGGTCGTGGTGGACAACGATCAACCTTCCGAAGCGCAGGGTGGCGTGGACATGAAGAAGATCCTGCGCTGGGCCCGACCGACCGCGGAAACAATTGAAATCAAAGGGGTTTTACGCGATTTCGACGACAAGCACGCATTCGTCACGGACGCCAGCGGCTGGGAGCGCCGCTATGTTCTCTTGCCACGGGTCAAGAAAAAAATTGAGGACGCCAAGCTTCGCAAGGACATGCACGTCGTCATCAGCTATTACGAACTGGGCACTAACCGCGTCGCCACCGAAATCCGCCAGGGGGAGTCGCCGCGCGGCTTTCTGGAAGACCTGACCGTACGTGTCAACAGCGAGATCATCGACTTTACCCCCGGGAAAAAAGTCGCCCACAAGTTCCTGCTCTATCACGGCCCGGTCAAAACCCGCTTGCTTGGTCAGCTTGGCGGCGACAAGGCGGTCGATCCTGATCTGGTGGACCGCTACACCGACAAGCTCAACCTGCGCACCCTTACCGATTACCGCTCGGCCGGTCCCTTTGGCGCCTTCTCGCAAACTATCCATTTCACGGAACTGCTCATCGCCGTCACCAGTCTGATGCATAACTTGCTTTATTTCCTCCATCTTCTCGTAGGCAATTACGGCCTTAGCATCATTCTTTTGACCGTGATCGTTCGCGGCCTGATGTTTCCCATCAGCCGCAAACAGGCTTATTTCAGCGTGAAAATGCAAGAAATAGCGCCCGAAATGAAAAAGATCAAGGAGAAATACCCCAACGACCGCACCGCGCAAAGTGCCGCCAGCATGGAACTGTACCGCAAGCACAATGTCCACCCGCTCGGGAGTTGTTTGCCGCTGCTCTTGCAAATGCCCATATTTCTCGGCCTTTACTATGCGCTGCAAGAAAGTATGCAGTTTCGCCTCGCGGAGTTTTTATGGATCAAGAACCTGGCGGCGCCGGACATGCTTTTGTGGTGGACGGAAAACATTCCGTGGGTTAGCGAACCCGACAACCTGGGCGGCATGTTGTATCTCGGGCCATTTTTGAATCTGCTGCCCATCATCGCGGTCAGTTTCATGATCGTGCAACAAAAAATGATGACGCCGCCGGCCATAGACGAACAGCAAGAGATGCAACAGAAGATGATGAAATACATGATGGTGTTCATGGGCATCATGTTTTACAAGGTGGCGTCGGGCCTATGCCTCTACTTCATCTCCACCAGCCTGTGGGGCCTCGCGGAACGTCGTCTGCTGCCCAAAAAGAAGCCGCCAACAGTCGGGCTCGAACCGCTTGTCGTGCCAGGAAAACCACCTCCGGGCGGTGCCAAAAACAAAAACAAGGGCAAGAATAAAAAAGAAGTTCCGAGCGATGGTATGATGCAAAAACTCAAAGACCGCTGGGAACAAATTCTGAAAGATGCCAGGAAAAAGTAACACCAAACCCTGTAGGGTGGGTCAAGCGTACTCGCGCTGACCCACCGAACCTCGCACGAAACCTCATCCCCAGCATGGCGTTGCTCGATGGTTCGCCCCAGGCTCGTCGACCGGGTCAAGCCAACTCGCGCCGGCGCACCCCACCCTCACCCTGACAGGCCCTTCCCGCGTTTGCTATAATGGCGTAATCATTCCGGAGGACCTCTCCCATGCGCGCCCTGAGCTTGCTATTGTTGCTCGCGACCTTGCCTGCCCTCGGTCAAGGGCCATCAGGGGTCCCTTATCGCATCGCCTTTGACTCCGATCGTGACGTCACCATGGAGGACAAGGACCCCAAGACGGGGAAGGAAGGCCTCTTTATCACGGTGCGCTTTACGATCACCCTGGAAGGGGCAGGCGACGAGGCGCCTGGCACCGATTACAGGATCGTGATTGAAGAGGACGGGCACGCCGTTCGCGAGGAGGACGTGCCGCGTCCCACTCCCAGCGACGACCTGAGCATCATGTTGGCGATCGATACCAGCGGCAGCATGAAGGAGCATGGCCGCATGGCACAGGCCCGTGCCGCGGCGGGCCTGTTTCTGACCAAGCTACCACGCAAGGCAGATTGTGGACTGATTCTGTTCGACCATGAAATGCGCCAGCCCGTCCTGCCGCCAATCCTGAAGCGCGAGCCCTTGCTCGCCGAGATTGACAAGGTGCAGCCGCGCGGCGGCACCGCGTACCTGGATGCCGCGGCCCGAGGGATCGACATTTTGCGCGGCGCGGAACCCAAACGCGAACGCGCCCTCGTCATCCTGACCGACGGCATCGACCTCAACAGCGCCGCCAGCGCCGATGACGTTGTTGCCCAGGCCAAAAAAAACAAGGTCCGCGTTTATACCATCGGCATCGGCGAGCCGGGCAAGCTCGAACGCGTTTCGCAGCGCCCTCGTGCTCGATCATTCCGGCAGCATGCAGGCACCGGCGGACGACGAGGACGCCAGGCCCAAGATCGACGCCTTGCACGCGGCGGGCGCACGCTTCGTGGCCTTCTTGCCGTCGACCGGCCGCATGACCCTCGTCCCCTTTCAGACGACCGTGGCGACCCCAAGAGCGTTCAGCAACGACAAGACGTATTTCGAGCGCCGCCATCAAGGGCCTGGTGCCGCAGGGAGAAACCGCCCTCTTCGACGCCGTCTATGCCGCCGTTGCCACCCTCGAGGCGGACGGCAGCCGCGGCAAGCGTGCCGTGGTGGCCATGACCGATGGCGTGGACAACAGCAGCCGCCGGCGTGTCGATGAAGTCATCGAGCGCCCGCGAAGCGAAGATCCCGCTGCACATACTGGGCTTCGGCCGTAAAGGGGAACTTGACGAAAAAACCATGCAGGCGATGGCGGCCCAGACCGGGGGCCAATATTATCACGCCAAGAACGAAAAAGCCCTCATGGAGATTTTCGAGAACCTGTCGATCCAGCTCCATGATGACGGCATCGATGAAGTGACGTTGACCAGGCTGGCGCAGCAAACCGGCGGTCAATATTATCCGGCCAAAAACGTGCAGGACCTGCACTTTATTCTCGAAAAGGTTACCCAGAACATTCAGAAAAAGGAATATGCGGTCACCTTTCCCAGCCTGCGGCAGGTGCGTGACGGCACCGCCCGCAATGTGAGCCTCAAGCTGGTGCGCCGCTCGGGCGAAGTCGTCAGCAACCAGGCCGGCGCCAACTACCGTGCCGGCGACCAGGTCGTCGAGGAAAAGAAGGCCGCCTACCAGACACGTGGCGTGGTCGTCGCGGAAATGAACCACCTCGTGTACCTGGTCCTTTTGGGTGCGATTGGCGTCCTGGTCCTGTTGCCCTCCATGCTGAAAAAATAAAGCGCGAGCGGCCGTGAGCCGACTCGACGACATCTATGCTGCCAGACCTCGCCGACACCATCGTCGCCCTGTCCAGTGCCCACGGCCCTGGCGCACGCGCCATTGTGCGACTGAGTGGGCCGGCGGCCTGGACGATCGTCCGTCCTTGTTTTGTCGAGCTGGGCGCGGGACAAACCGTCCGAGCGTGCGCTTTATTCGTCAGCCATCAGGTTCCCGGAGATTTTCTCGCCGCTGCCGGCCGACCTGTATTTCTGGCCCGCGCCGCGCACCTATACAGGCGAAGACATCGTCGAGGTGCACACGCTTTCCTGTCCGCCGCTGGTTGCCCTTTTCATTTCCCTGTGTCTGAACGCCGGCGCACGGGCGGCGCAGCCTGGCGAGTTTACGTTGCGGGCCTTCCTGGCGGGCAAGCTCGACCTCACGAGAGCGGAGGCGGTGCTGGGGGTGATCGAGGCGGGCGACCGCGCTGAACTCAAAGAAGCCCTGAACCAGCTTGCCGGCGGCGTGCGCCGACCCCTGGAACAGCTCCGCGACGATCTGCTCAATCTTTTGGCCGATGTCGAGGCGGGCCTCGATTTCACCGAGGAGGACATCCAGTTTGTCAGGCAAAAAGAGTTGCTCGACCGACTGACCCGCGCCCTCGCCCTGCTGACGCTGTTGCGCCGGCAGATTGAACAACGCTCAACCACGCCCAGGCCCTTTCGCGCGGTCCTCGCCGGCCCAACGAACGCCGGCAAGAGCAGCTTGTTCAACGCCCTCGCCGGCCAGGAAGCCGCCCTGGTCAGCCCGCAGGCCGGCACCACGCGCGATTATCTGGAGGCGCTTCTTTTTCTTGGCGGCATTCAAATCTCCCTCCTCGACACTGCCGGACTGCGACCTGCGGGCGATGCGGATGCGCGCACGGGCACCGATTTACACAAGCTCGAAGCCACGGCCGAGCGGCTTGGCAGGGAAGAAACGGCAACAGCCGACGTCGTCCTCTGGTGCCTGCCGGCGGATAGTTCTTCCGAATGCTTATGGCAAGAATGGCTGCCCGAAGTGCCGGCAACCGGGGTGGTCAACGTCGCCACCAAGTGTGATCGCGCCACGGCCCCGCCTGGCTTTTTGGCCACAAGCGCTGTCTCGGGCGCCGGGCTTGCGGAGCTTCGCGCCGAATTAGCCCAACGTGCCCGCCAGCGCAAGCAACCCGCCCTCGCCCCCAGCTTAAGCCGCTGCCGCCATCACATTGACGCCTGCCTAAACCATCTTCGGCAAGCGCACGCCATCACCCTACACGAAGACCCCGCCGAACTTTTAGCCCTGGAACTACGCGGCGCCCTGGATGAACTCGGCGCCATGGTCGGGGCGATCTACACCGAAGATTTGCTTGAGCGGATTTTTAGCCGGTTTTGCATTGGGAAATGAGAGTAGCTTTTTCGGCTTTCTTTGGGGCCAAGCAACAAGCTCTGCAGTCGCAAACGTTTCCGGCAGCAACTTTCCTTGAAAAACGCGGAAAAATCGTTAAAATTACCGGACAATGAATGCCGAGAGAATATGCAAGATGCGCGGCAGCCTAGACTTACGAGATCGCCCGCCCAGAAATGACCGCGTAACCGGTGCGCAAATGCCCGACCAGGCTATCCCGATTTTGAGTTTCTTCAGCGGCGCGGGAGGCCTCGATTACGGGTTCAGCAGGGAACGATTCAAGGTACTTCTGGCTTGCGACAATTTCCCGGCGGCCGTTGCCAGCTACAACTTCAACGCCAAGCGCAAGATCGCCCGCGCAGATCGACCTGTCCGACGTCGACGCGTCCGACCTTTGCAAGACGATCGACGAAGTCTCCCCAAACTGCCCGCCTGAAGGAATCGTCGGCGGGCCGCCATGCCAAGGCTTTTCTCGTGGCAACGTTCAGAAAGACCCCAAAGATCCCCGCAACCTCCTACCTTTTCGATACGCCGAGATCCTCGGTGCGCTGAACAGGCGCTACGCCCTGAAGTTCTTCGTCTTCGAGAACGTCATGGGGCTGATGACTCCAAAGCACGCCAGCCGCTTCGACTCCATCCGGAAGGCGTTTCGCCAAGCTGGCTTCAACCTGTTCTACCACGACCTCGACGCTCAGGAATTCGGCGTGCCCCAGCTCCGCCGACGTCTGTTCCTCGTCGGCCTGAACAAGAAAACCTTCCCCAACACCGAGTTCATTTTCCCCGCCGGCCACGTTCGCAAGGTGACGGTCCGCGACACTATTGCCGGTTTGCCGGAGCCTGTCTACTTCGAGCGTGGTCTGAAGCCGACCGATATCGCGTACCATCCCAATCACTGGACGATGATGCCGAAGTCGAAGAAGTTCCAGACCAAGACCTCAACCGACGGCCGCTCCTTCCGCCGCCTTGAGTGGGACAAGGTTAGCCCGACCGTCGCGTACGGCAACCGCGAAATCCACGTCCACCCAGACGGCGGCCGCCGCCTGTCCGTCCACGAAGCGATGCTCCTTCAGGGCTTCCCGCCGACCTATCGCTTGACCGGCAACTTCAGCCAACAGATAACTCAGGTCTCGAACGCGGTGCCTCCGCCCGTGGCACAGGTACTGGCCGCGTGCCGTCCGACGCGCGATCCAGAAAGAGGCGCGGTCATGACCGAAGAAGAAAAGCTTGATCGTGAAGTCAGGCAGAACCTCGACACGGGAAAGGTGACCGAGACGACTCTCGTCACCGACGAGCGAGTGATTGCCCGGATCACTGACGGAATCTATCGGCAGCCCGCGTCGGCGCTTCGGGAACTGATCGCGAACGCCTACGATGCCGACGCCACGAACGTCTACATTGAAACCGACTGGCCGAAGTTTAGCCGGATCAGCATCCGCGATGACGGAAACGGGATGACGATCGAGACACTGGCCAGGCTTATCAAACACATCGGAGGCAGTTCGAAGCGAACTACCGAAGGCACCGAGAACGGGGTCGCGAGCGAGCAAGACTCAGCCTAAGTCCGGGTGGTCGCCGACTGATCGGCAAGATCGGGATCGGGCTGTTTTCCGTGTCCCAACTGACCCGCCACTTCCAGATCATCACGAAGGCTAAGGGCGAGTCTCACCGTCTGGTCGCTGAGGTGATGCTGAAAACCTACACCGAGGAGCGAGTTGGCCGAGCTGGCAGAAAGAGGAAAAGGACACTTACGAACCGGGTCCGGTCCGCATCAAGGCGTATCCAGCTAAGAACAAGAGACGAGCACGGCACCGAGATCATCCTGCTCAATCTTCGCCCACAGACGAAGGACTTGCTTCGGAGCAAGGACATCTGGATCGCGCATGGAGAGCGACGACCCGGAGGTCCGTGCAGCGGCGGTGCCGCCGACGTACCACATCGGCCGATTGGAACCGGGCAGCGAGGACATCCTCAGCGTCCCAGAAATCTCCCGTGGGATAAGACCGACCCTCCCGAAAAGCGGTTCGCCAAACTTTACCAAGCAATCATCGACGAGGTCGGGGCATCTCGGACCTAATCCAAAGCTCGAAACATCCTCGACAACTACCTGCGGGTGCTATGGACGTTGAGTCTGTCCGCCCCGATCGACTACATCGAACAGCACCCGTTCGACCTCACCGCGAAGGACGACCCTTCGTACGTACCTGCTTAGTAATCGAGCAAGGGGCAGGCTTCGAAGATCGCACTGAAGAAAGAGGAGACGCTTCGGTCGAAGCTGCACGCTATCGTGCACCGGAACGGGGGAACCGGACGCCGTTCCATATCTTCGTCGATGAAGTCGAATTGCGCCGTCCGATCCGCTTCAACAACCTCCCAAGTACGAGTCAGGCGATCACAAAGCCGATAATGTTCGTTGGGAAGCACACCCCCGATCTGAGCAAGATATCCAAAGAAGTTACGGGGCGGAGACCTGTCGTTCGAGGGATACTTCCTCTGGACGCCGAAGGTGGTTCCCAAGGAAAACAAAGGCCTCCTAATCCGCATAAGCGACGCTAGCGGGACGGGATTCGACGAGACGTTCGCCAAGTACCAGATTTCCGAGCAAACGCGGCTCAACCAGATCACGGCTGAGATTTTCGTGTCTAAGGGCCTCGACCCGGCCCTGAACATCGACCGCGAATCTTTCAACTTTGCTCACCCGCACTACCAGTTGCTGATGACGTGGGTCCACAGTGCGCTTCGGCAGTTGGCGAATACACATAAAGCGCTCTCGGCAGTCATCCGGACCGAGGCAAAGATCAAGGTGCAAGGGAAGCGCACCAAGGAAGTGGAGAAGAAGGTAGCCCAGGCGCTGGAGAAGGCTGGGGTCGACCCGGACACTGAAGCGCTCGGAAGTAGTCTTCACTGACGCCGGCAAAAAGCAACTAAGGGACATGCGTGCCGAAGGGGTTCTCGCGTTTGACGCGGATGTGGTGTTCTCGGATGTTCCCGCCCCGATCCGACAAACGGCCGTGGACCAAGCCAAACGAGAGCTTCTGGAAGAAAAGATGAAGGGCGTGGCGGCTGTGCTTGAAGCATACGGCTTGTTGAAGGATTTGAGATACGAGAAGCAACAACAGCTACTGCAATCCATCGTGTCGATCTTCGTGAGCGGGGAGTAGCCCGATGGCGGATAAGTCAGATGAACAGGACGAGGCGGAAGCCCAACGCCGCATCTTTCAGCAGGACATCACGCCGACGCTGACAGACCGCGAAGAGAAGACGTTCTTCCCGTGGCACAAGCCGCGGAAGCACTACATCCGCGTCAATCAGTGGTGCGCCGAGGTCCGCAGCCTCATCAAGGCCAACGGCTACCAAGCCGGCGATGTGATCCGCTATCTCGGCTTTCCGGGAGAGGACTTCCTCGACATCCGCTACGCTGCACGGCGTTTGCTGCGCCGGAGAAGATCGTCGTCCGATATCTTGGGTTCGACAGCACGTCTTCCCACGCTGATCAAGATTTCCAGTTCAGTCTTGCCCGGCACGAGGTGTTTCAACTCGGCTTTATCCACGAGCACTCCACGTCCTGCGGACCAAGATCGAGCAGATCGTAAACGACAACTCTCGGACCTATCAACGGACTGCGGACTACCACGACTTCGACATCATCAACATCGACCTTTGCAATTCCGTCGCGACACCAGCGAACGACGAGCCGCAGCCACCGTACTTCGAGGCCATCAAGAAGCTTTGCGACATCCAAATCGCAGGACGTATTCGGCCTTGGCTTCTGTTTCTCGCCACTCGCGCGATCCGCGATCAGATCGAGCCGGAGGCCAAATGGAAGTTATTTGATTGCGTGCTCCGAAACGTGAAGGAGAGTTCCGAGTTTGCAGCAAAGTTGCTTGAGCGACTCGAACTTGACGAAAAGAAGATCCAGCAGGAGATGGCAGACAAGGAACAGTTGGCCCACAATGTCCTCGTTAGCCTGTTCGGTCTCGCGATTGGGAAGTGGCTTTTAAGGATGATGATGGGGGCCACGCCGAAACTGAAGGTGCGACTGCTCAAGAGTTACAGCTACCGCGTCCAAATTGACGAGCCTGACATGCTCTCCCTCGCGTTCATCTTCGAGCCCATTACCGTCCCTTCGGCAGATAAGTCGGGCCTGACCAAGCCGACGAAGGCTGCCGAGCCGCCTTCGGAAGGAGAATTGGCGGTCGAACTTCTCTCGAATGTGTGCGAGATCGTGGATATCGACCAGAAACTCCACGACGATGACACGCTTCGAGCCAAGATGGAAGATAAGTGCGGCGATCTGCTCGCGACCTGCCACTACGACAAGGCCAGCTACAAGAAGTGGGTCCATAAGAACCGTTGGCAACCATCGTAGTAACCAGTGTCCCGATCATCCCACCGACTTCCATGCCGTTAACGCGGACTGATTTGCAAGATCAATGAAGTATTCGTAGCCAACCGGGGTCAAGGCTTCCTCGGCTGGTTGCCAGTTCCCGCATACCTGAGCGACTCCACCGTACGCCGTCGGCTGGTCCCCATCTCGACCTTCAACGCGTATCTCCGTGACGACGAACAGGTCAACGTTGGGATGCCACTCGCGTGCGTGAAGCACCTCGTTTCGCGTCAGGATTATTGTCTCTCCGATGCTGGTCGTTCCCTTCACCTCGACATGGCGTTCGTTGACGCCTTCGCGGGTGCAGCGGAGGTCGAACGATTCCGTAGAGCCGACGTCCTGCACCACCCACCCTTCGGCTTGGTAATGCCGCATAGCCCAAGCAACCGCGTAGTCCTCAATTACCTTGCGGACCGCCTGCGAGACGAGGAACCCCTGACCGCCGCGAGACCTGCCAGCAGCCATGCTGACGATAGTTGCGACGGCTGCAACGTCCGCCTCGGCACCTTTGCCCGCGAGCAGCCATTCCAGTTCCGCCTGGTCGGTCGGCACCCCGCTCAAATAGATTCTTAACCGTCGACTGCTACCTCCTTTCGACGCCGCCGCTGAGGCTTGACCCACCTCGCGTCCGTAGCGACTGATCTCCTGTCGGAACTCATTGACATCGACCACCGAAGCAAGTGCCACGGGAAAGGGGCGATTGGGTATGACGATTCGCTGTTTCTCGACCGGAAGGGAACGGGCAGTGCCAGTCTCGATTCGGATTTCTGGAATGAGAGCATTCATCCGCTTCAGGCGATTAAAGAGTACGCCGAGCCCCTGACGGTACTGGTGATTCCTGTGCGACGGCTCGCTCCGATGCGTGCCGCCGGAGGATTCGTAATCCAACGAAATGACCCCATCTTCCGGTGGGAGTACCGAAAACGTGGCATCGAGAATCGTCCCCTCGAAATCAACGACCTTCATCGCCAGCCCCTCCTGCTCGTCGGCGTGTTGCTTACGCTTAGCCTTCTACGTGCCCCCTGTGAAAAAAGCTGGGATCGCGCAACATTCGTCACGCATGGAATCCACAACATCCCGGAGTGGATATTGAAGGAAAATCGCTGTAAATCGTGCAAAAGGGCTACCCAACGCACCCCGCTCCGTGACTCTTAACTCAAAAAGCCTTGTTTCCCTGCATATTTTTGGCACATTATGCATCGTGGAAGCCTCTTCTGCATAGGGAAGTAGTCGCCTCTGCATTGACGATAAAGGGAAAAATGATCATGTCCCGTTAAGTCCATCCCCTCAGGTAGGCATTACTTCATTCGCCGGTTTCGGCTGCCTGCTCTTTAGCTCGTTGCGGTGATGGTAAAGGACGCCCAGCAATTGTTCGTTCTCGATTTCCCACAGAGACCGTCCCGTTTGGTCTTCGCCAAGAAACCCCAAATGAGCCAGCAACTGGCCCAGGCGCACCTCGGGGGACAACTCCCAAACTTCAGCCAGGACTCGTAATGTTTCACGTTCCGTTGACGTGGTCATGGTAGAAGATCTCCAATTTTTGGGTCGCGCCCATAATCGCGCCGAAGTCGGCCGATTACTTCCACTTGGACCAACGAACCTGGAGCCAGCTTGGCAATACGGGTTGCCCGCGTGACGCCATTATACACCACCAAAACCCCGTCCGTACCTTCGTATACAATCAACGGGGGCATACCGGCAACGAAGATCTGAAACAGGCGAGCGTTAAACCTGGCCACCACGGCTTTCGTGAATAATGCCCGGAGAACCCATGGCGACCGTCGCGGACATATGGGCCTTGGCCCTTGGACACCACCAGGCCGGCAATATGCCGGCGGCCGAGCAAGCCTATCGCGAGATCCTGAAGCTTGAGCCCAACCATGCCGACGCCCTCCATAACCTGGGGCTGATCGCTCATCAATTTGGACGGCCTGAAATCGCCATTGAATTTATTCGCCAGGCCCTGGCCATTCGGCCCGCCACAGCGTCCTTTCACGTCAATTTGGGGCATGTCTATCAAACCCTGGGCAGGTGGGAGGATGCTTGCTCTTGCTACCGCGACGCTCTTCGTCTGCAGCCCGATTTCGCGGAAGCTCATTTCAAATTGGGCTCGGCGCTCGACAAGCTCGGACGACTGGAAGACGCCATCCTCTGTTATCGCCAGGCTGTGCGCGTGCGCCCGGATTATGCCGATGCCTTCAACAACATGGGGACGGCACATGCCCAATTGCACCGCCTCGACGAAGCGGTTGCCTGTCTGCAGGAAGCGGTACGTTTACGGCCTGATTACCCGGAGGCCTACAACAACCTGGGCAACGCTCACAAAGCCCAGCACCGCCCGGACGAGGCCCTGGCGTGCTTCCAGCACGCTATCCGGCTCAGGCCCGATTTCGCCGCGGCCCACCATAACCTGGGCTCTCTCCTCCTACGGCAAAGGCGCCCGGAAGACGCGGCCGCGTGTTACCAGCGGGCGCTCGAGCTTGACCCCAATGACTCGTCCGCCCGCTATCTGCTCGCCGTGGTCTCCGGGGCTGGTCAGCCACGCACGGCACCGCGGCAGTATGTGGCCGGGCTGTTCGACAACTATGCCGGGGCCTTCGACCACCATCTCTTGACGGAGCTTCGCTACCAGGGGCCGCAGTTGCTGCGTGAAGCGGTCGGCGATGCACCGGGCTCCAAGGCGCTGGATATTCTCGATCTGGGCTGTGGCACCGGGCTTTCCGGCCTGGCCTGTCTGGACCTGGCGCGCACGCTCACCGGCGTCGACCTTTCCGCCCCCATGCTCGCCCAGGCGAAGGCCCGCGGCATCTATCAAACGCTCATCGAAGGGGACGTACTCGAAGCGCTCAAGCCCGCGGTGGCCGCCTACGATTTGATCCTCTCCGGCGACATGTTTATTTATCTTGGCGATTTGGCCGAAGTCTTCCCCGCGGCGAGCCGGGCCTTGCGTCCGGGCGGTAGATTTGTGTTCGACGTGGAAGTTTACGACGGACCTGGGTTCGTCCTGCGTGCGTCAGCCCGGTTCGCCCATTCGATAGAATACATCCGTGCGCTCGCGCTCTCGTCGGGGCTCATCGAGGTAAGCTGGAAAAAAGCCTTCCTCCGCGTCGAACATGAGAAAGACATCGAGAGTTACGTGTTTGTGCTGCAAAAACCTTGATGCCCAGGCCGTGCCTCTGTAAATGGAACGCCATGCGACCCACGCTAAGTTTGGACATCCTCACCCCAGATGCGCGTGCCATCGACCCTGTCTGCCACATGAAGGTCGATCCCGCGACCGCACCGGCCTCGCTTGTGCATGACGGCAAGACTTTTTATTTTTGCTGCCCTTCTTGTCTGCAAAAGTTTCAGGCCAACCCGGGCAAGTATCTCGCGGGCGAGAGTGCTCCGGCCCCCACCGTGGCGCCGCCTGGTGCGGTCTATACCTGTCCGATGCATCCCGAGATTCAACAAGACCACCCTGGCGCCTGTCCCAAATGCGGCATGGGCCTGGAACCGTCAGGCGGCCAATCACTGGCTGCGAAAATCGAATATTCCTGTCCAATGCACCCGGAGATTGTCAGCGACCATCCCGGAGCTTGCCCGCTATGCGGCATGGCGCTGGAGCTCCGCACGGTGGCCGCCGAAGAAGGCCCCAATCCCGAGCTCGTTGACATGAGCCGGCGGTTCTGGATTGGCCTGGCCTTCACCTTGCCGGTCTTTATCCTCGCCATGAGCGATCTGCTCCCTGGCGAGCCGCTTCATTTTCTCGATATGCGTCTGGTGAACTGGCTGCAACTTGCTTTGACGACGCCCGTGGTCTTGTGGTGCGGCTGGCCTTTTTTCCAGCGTGCCTGGGACTCGGTACGCCACCGCAGCCCCAATATGTTTACGTTGATCGCTCTGGGCGTCGGGGCCGCCTTCCTTTATAGCGTGGTCGCGACCCTGGCCCCGGGGATATTTCCGGAAGGCTTCCGCATGGCGCATGGCGCCGTGCCCGCTTATTTCGATACGGCCGCCGTCGTCACAGTGCTCGTTCTGCTCGGCCAGGTATTAGAAATTCGGGCGCGCAGCCAAACCAGCGGGGCCATCCGCAAACTTCTTGGCTTCGTTCCCAGGACAGCTCGCGTCGTTCGGTCCAATGGCCAGGAAGAAGATGTGCCGCTCGCTCTCGTCAAACCCGGCGATGGCCTGCGCGTTCGGCCCGGCGAAAAAGTCCCCGTGGACGGCACGGTGCAGGAGGGCGCAGCTCCGTGGATGAGTCGATGATTTCCGGCGAGCCGATTCCGGTAGCCAAGGAAGCCGGCAGCCAGGTCATCGGCGGCACGATCAACGGCACGGGCGGCCTGCTGATGAAGGCCGAACGCGTCGGCGACGATACGCTGCTGGCGCAGAT
The DNA here is from genome assembly GCA_963848825.1 of uncultured Planctomycetota bacterium. Taxonomy (GTDB): domain Bacteria; phylum Planctomycetota; class Planctomycetia; order Gemmatales; family Gemmataceae; genus CAVVSQ01. The sequence continues at coordinate 111,007 of CAWKFA010000002.1, forward strand.
CGTGCGCATGGTGGCCGAGGCCCAGCGCAGCCGCGCTCCCATCGAGCGGCTGGTCAATCAGGTTGCCGCTTATTTTGTTCCCGCCGTTCTCGCCATCAGTCTTCTGAGTTTCGTGGTCTGGAGCCTGTGGGGACCCGAGCCGCGTTTCGCCCATGCGCTGGTGAATGCGGTGGCCGTGCTCATCATCGCCTGCCCATGCGCTCTTGGCCTGGCCACGCCCATGTCGATCATGGTGGGCACGGGCCGAGGCGCGGAGAACGGCGTGCTCATCAAGAATGCCGAGGCCCTGGAGACACTCGAAAAGGCCGACATTCTGGTGGTCGACAAAACCGGCACGCTCACCGAAGGCAAACCCAGGCTGTTGACGGTGGAGCCGGCCGGTGGATTGTCAAAAGACGACCTGCTGCGCTTCGCCGCCAGTCTCGAGCGCGGCAGCGAACATCCGCTGGCGGCCGCCATCGTCGCGGGAGCGGAGGCAAGCAAGCTTCCCTTGACAGCCGCCCAGGACTTTCAGTCCCTGACGGGCAAGGGCGTAACCGGCACCGTGGCCGGCCACAATGTCGCCCTGGGCAACACGGCCCTGATGAACGACCTGAAGGTGAGCTTTGATACGGTCCAGGCACGCCTCGACGCGCTTCGCTCCGAAGGCCAAACGGTCATGCTCGTCGCCGTGGATAATCGATTTGCCGGCCTTCTCGGCGTCGCCGATCCGATCCGGGAATCCACGCCCGAAGCCATTCGCGTTCTCCACGCAGACGGGCTCCAGATCATCATGCTGACGGGCGATAACCGCACCACTGCCGAAGCCGTCGCCAGGCGGCTGGGCATCGATCAGGTAATCGCGGAAGTTCTGCCCCAACAGAAAAATGAAGCCATCAAACGCCTGCAAGCCGAGGGCCACATCGTCGCCATGGCTGGCGACGGCATCAACGACGCCCCCGCCCTGGCCCAGGCGCAAATCGGCATCGCGATGGGCACGGGCACCGACGTGGCCATGGCCAGCGCCGGCATCACGCTGGTCAAGGGCGATCTAAGGGCCATCGCCCGCGCCCGCCGGCTGAGCCGGGCTACCATGCGCAACATCCGCCAAAACCTGTTCCTGGCCTTCTTCTACAACGTGGTAACCGTACCCGTAGCCGCCGGCGTTCTCTTTCCCTTCTTCGGCATCTTAATCAACCCGATGTGGGCCAGCGCCGCAATGAGCCTGAGCTCCCTGTCGGTGGTTGGAAATGCGCTACGGCTGCGAAAAATGCGCTTATAGGCTCCAGGGGGAAGTCCCAGGCATTAACGCGGTTGGCGGATTGGCAGATGGTGTTTGAACTGATCGCGGTGGATTTGGGGGAGCGTACTAAACGGCTCGCCGTCGGCGCGATGTTCAGCGCGCCCCGATGGGGCTTCGTGTTTGTTTGTATCCCGATCCCCGGGGTTTCACCCCGGGCTAGCATAGGCCGCCCCCATGGGGCTTAAGATTGGAGAGCGTCTGTTCCGGGCTTTGACGTATGAAGGCGTCATCAAGTCCAGAGCCATGTGGCATGTGCTAGCATAGGCGCCCCATGGGGCTTAAGATCGGGGCAATTCCACAACTTGTTTCCCAAAACGGAGACGGGCCTCTGCATTTCCAAAGGCCCGATCCCCGTTTTGAGATAGCGCGCGGTTAGTTCTCGGTTTTCGGCTTTTCCGCTACCGGCTCCTCAATCTTTGGCTCTACCTTGACGACCGGGGGCCTTGGCGCGGCGGGCGGTTTGGGTTTGGGCTTGGCCGCGGATTTGTTGGGCATGATCAAGGCGGTCATTTTCTTGCCGTCCATGGTCGGCGGTCGCTCAATCTTGCCGGCTGTGGCCAGCTTTTCGAGGACCAGATCGAGGACGCGACGGCCTTCTTCCTGGTGCTGCATTTCGCGGCCCCGGAAGATGACCGTGACCTGAACCTTGTCATTGTGTTCGAGAAATTTGCGGGCCTGGTTGACCTTGGTGTCCACGTCGTGCTCGTCCGTTTTGGGGCGAACGCGGATTTCCTTCAGCTTTTGCTGGCGCACCTTGCTGGATTTGTTGCCCTTTTGCGAGGTGGTGAACTTTAGCTTGCCATAATCGAGGATACGGCATACAGGCGGCCGCTCATCGGCGGCCACTTCCACGAGATCGAGGCCGGCTTCCCTGGCCTTGGCAAGGGCCTGAATGGTTGGTACCAGGCCAAGTTGTTCGCCATCGGCACCGATGAGGCGGATCGGCGTGATGCGGATCTGCTCATTCATGCGCGGGCCGTCCTGAGGTGTCTGACGATCAAAATATCGAATATTCGGTCCCCCTAAAAGTAAGTAGAAAAGCCAATTGCTGGCACTTTCCCGGTTTCGCCACCTATATCATCATAGCAATTAATGCCATCACCTCCTACGCCATCTGTGCTGGAAACGGCGCGGCGGTGTGCAATCACCCGCCCATATCTTCGCAGTAGAATGCGCAAAAAACAACAAAAAACCCGCTCCAGAGGGAACGGGTTTTTCGTCGCGGCGCTGATTCCGCTCAGGCGCCGCTTTTTTCCTTGAGCTTCTGGCCGGCGTCTTTGACGGCCTGTCCCGCACTCTTGGCGGCGTCGGCGGTCTTTTCGGCCGCAACGTCAGCGCCTTCCTTTATCTTCTGGCCCGCATTTTTGGCGGTGTCTTTGACTGCTTCGCCTGCATTCTCAATGTTTTCCTTGATGGTTGCCATAGCTGTTCTCCGTATTAAGGTTTGGAGGCGATGTTACGCTGAAATACAAAGCAACTATCGTGCCACTCAGGCCGTATCTATTCCCTCCGGAAATGATCAGGCGTATCCCCGTACCGGACGGGTAATTGACGTGGTTTACGCGGGGGCTAGAATCATGGAAGAATGTACATTCTTTACCAAAAAACGTGACCATGAATAAACCCTTCACCCTCGGCCTGGTTCAGATGCGCTGTGAGGCCGATCCCGCGCTCAACCTGGAAAATGCAGTTAGGCGGGTCGACAAGGCCGCCGCTCTCGGGGCGGACATCATTTGCCTGCCGGAGCTGTTTCGTTCGCAATATTTTTGCCAGCGCTGCGATCCGGCCTTGTTCGACCTGGCCGAAAGCATACCCGGGCCCACCACCGAGCGGCTTGGGCAGCTTGCCCGCAGGCACGGCAAGGTGATCGTGGCGTCGCTCTTCGAGCGGCGCAGCGCGGGCCTTTATCACAACACGGCGGTGGTGCTCGATGCGGATGGGACGTTGCTGGGCCTTTATCGCAAGATGCACATTCCCGACGACCCGCTCTATTACGAGAAGTATTATTTCACGCCGGGCGACCTGGGCTTCAAAACTTTTTCGACGCGCTTTGGGCGTATTGGCGTGCTCGTTTGCTGGGACCAGTGGTTTCCCGAGGCGGCTCGGCTGACGGCGCTGGCGAGGGGCGGACGTGCTTGTTTATCCGACGGCCATTGGCTGGCACCCGCGTGAGAAGGCTGAATTTGGCGTGGCGCAGCACCAGGCCTGGGAAACCATCCAGCGGGCGCATGCCATCGCCAATGGAATTTATGTCGCCGCCATCAACCGCGTCGGCCACGAAGGCCCGGTCGATGGCGGCCTTGATTTCTGGGGAGCGTCGTTCGTTAGCGATGCGTTCGGCACGGTAATGACGCGCGGCGCCCACGACCAGGAAGAGGTGATTCTCGCCACTTGCGACCCCGCCAAGATGGAGGACGTGCGCCGCAACTGGCCCTTTCTTCGCGACCGTCGCATCGACGCGTACGGCGATATGACCCAGCGCTGGCGCGGCTAGTTTCACGCCCGTTCCACGACTGAATCGAAGACGCGCACCTTTTTCCAGTTGGCCTTGTTTTCCTCGATGAATTTCTCGTGCAGGGGCGCGACCTGGTAGGCTTCCTGGGCGGCGGCGGTATCGAAAATGATATGCAGCGCGACATCGAAATCCCGGTCGTTGACTGGGCGAGCGAGGTCCTTGGCCAGGGTGCCGCAGGCGAAAAACAGCGTGCCGGGGTGGTTGGAGAGGTATTTCTTGCAAGCCTGGACGACCTTGGCCTTGGCGGCGTCGGAGGCGTCGGTCAGCGTGAAATAGACATTGTGGGCCAGGTGTTGGGCCATGGTGCTGCTCCTTGGTTGAAACCCACGCCGCCCCTCGCGGCGCGATTGCAGAATAGCTTAGCGGATTGCCGGAGATGGAGCAAAGCTCTAATTTGGTAGTGTCCAATTCTTCGCGCAGCGCCGAGCCAAGGCAGGGACGCGTGCGAGGCAATCCATAGACGGGTGAGCTTATTGCGGTGTTTATTCGCTGCCTCTGAGGTTACGGGGTTCGCCAAGACGGGCGGACTGGCCGACGTGAGTGCTTCCCTGCCGCGGGCATTATCCGAACGCGGCGTCGATTGTGCCGTCATCATGCCTCTCTATCGATCGGCCCGCCGGGCCGCGGTGGCGCCCGAGCCGACAGGCAAAACCCTTACGGTCACCATGGGGAACAAGGTGGTGCGCGGCGCCCTGTGGCGCTCGTCGCTGCCGCCCGTAAACGCCAAGGGCCGGCCGGTCCCGGTCTATCTTGTCGAACAAACGGAATATTTCGAGCGCGACGATAACTCCCTGGGCCAGGGCCTTTACCAGCTCACCAAACCCACGGGCCAAAAGGTCGATTACCCTGACAATAGCGAGCGCTATGCTTTCTTCTGCCGGGCCGTGCTGGAAGCGGTTCGGCTGCTCGACTGGTGGCCGGACGTCTTGCACGTCAACGACTGGCAAACGGGGTTGATCCCGGTCTATCTACGCGAACTTTATCCGCAACAGGCGCGTGGCCCCTTTCGGGCTCGCTATGCCCAGATCAAGACGCTCTGCACCATCCACAATCTCGCCTACCAGGGCAACTTTTGGCACCTGGATATGCCGCTCCTGGGGCTGCCCTGGCGGTTGTTCAATTCGGAACAGCTCGAATTCCACAACCACATCAACTACTTGAAAGCGGGCCTCGTCTTTGCCGATTTGCTCACGACGGTCAGCCCCATGTACGCCCGCGAGATACAAACGCCTTACTTTGGCTGCGGCCTTCAGGGCATCTTGCTGCAGCGCAGCGCCAAATTGCACGGCATCGTCAACGGCGTCGATTATCAGGTGTGGAACCCTGCGCACTGATACCTTTCTGCCGGCCAATTTTGACGAGGGCACCGTGGCACGCGGCAAGCCGATTTGCAAGGCGGCCTTGCAACAACAATTCGGTTTCGAGCAAAACCCGCGCGTCCCATTGCTGGGCATGGTGTCGCGCCTGGTCGATCAGAAAGGGCTCGATCTGCTCGCTCAAAGCGCGCGTGACATCCTTAAAGAAGGGGTGCAGCTAACGGTACTGGGGGAAGGCAACGCGATTTACCACGAAATGCTCAAGCAGTTGCGGGAAGAATTTCCCCGGCAAGTAGCGGTCAACATTGCCCAGGACGAAAAGCTGGCGCACCAGATTGAAGCGGGCGCGGACATCTTTCTCATGCCAAGCCAGTACGAGCCTTGCGGGCTCAATCAGCTCTATAGCCTCAAGTATGGGACGGTGCCCATCGTTCGCGCCACGGGGGGCCTGGCCGACACCGTTGTGGATGCCACGCCGGCCAACTGCGCCGCCGGCAAAGCGACGGGCTTTTCCTTCCTTATCTATACGGCCCAGGCCTTTTTCGATACCGTGAAGAGGGCGCTGGCCATCTACCGTGACCAGCCAGAGCAGTGGCTGTCCCTACAACAAGCAGGAATGCGTCAAGATTGGTCGTGGGGCCGCAGCGCCGCCGAATACGAACGCCTGTACCGCTCTCTCTTGACCAGCATCTAGAGGTCCTCAAGCGGGACGGGCCCTCTAGTTACACGTTGGCCCGTTTTTTTGGACCCCCTCGAAGAATGTCCGACGTCAATCTCGCCATCTTCTGGCATCAGCATCAGCCCTATTATCCGGACGATGTGGGGAACGAAAACCTCATGCCCTGGGTGCGGCTGCACGGCGTCAAGGACTATTACGGCATGGCGCTGCACCTTGTCGAAGTTCCGGAGATGCGCTGCACCATCAATCTCGTGCCCAGCTTGATCATGCAGCTCGAAGCCTATACCGAACGCGGGGCCACCGACCGGCCGTTTAGCGTTTCCAAAATCGCTGCAAGCGCCTTGACGGAAGCGGACAGCCTGTATCTGCTTGACCATTTTTTCATGGCCAATCCCGACACGATGATCCGGCCGTTTCCGCGTTACTGGGAGTTGTACTTACGCCGAACCCCGGGGCAGAATTCCGCCCAGGATACACTCCGCCGCTTCAGTGAAAAGGACCTGCGCGATCTGCAGGTTTGGTTCAATCTCGCCTGGGTTCATCCACTGGCTGTCGCGAAGGACCAGGACCTGCGCGACCTGGTGGCCAAGGGCCGGCACTTCACCGAGGCCGACAAGAACACCGTCCTGGAGAAGCACCTTGAGATCCTGAAACAGGTGTTGCCGCTGCACAAGAAGCTGGCCGACGGCGGCCAGGTCGAGCTGACCACGACGCCGTTCTTTCATCCAATCTTGCCGCTGCTTTTCGACAAGAAGCTGGCCCGCGAGGCGATGCCGCAGGTAAAGCTGCCGCGCTACAGCGGCGGCTACCCGGAAGATGCGGCCGTCCATGTGCGGCGCGCTCTCGAGCTGCATGAACGAGTCTTTGGCAGTCGGCCCCGCGGCATGTGGCCGGCCGAGGGCAGCGTATGCCAGGCGATGCTGCCCTTGCTGGCCCAGAATGGCGTGCGCTGGATCGCGACGGACGAGGAGGTACTCAGCCAGTCGACCCAGGGCCATGTGAGCCGTGACCACCATGGCCACGTGCGGAACCCAGAAAGCCTGTACTGCCCCTACAAGGTGAAAGAGGGGGAGCACGAGCTGGCCATCGTTTTCCGCGATCACGCTCTTAGCGACATGATCGGCTTTCAATATCAGCGCAGCGGCGGCGAGGAGGCGGCCGACGACTTGCTGCGCCACCTGCACAATATCGGCCAGGCGGTGCGGACAGACCGGCCGCCCCTCGTGAGCATCATCCTCGATGGCGAGAATTGCTGGGAGCATTACGCCCACGGCGGCGTGCCGTTTTTGTGCGCCCTCTACGAAAAATGTGCGCGCTCCAAGGAGGTCACGCCAGTTCGAATCGGCGAATATCTTGACAAGAACCCGCCGAGCGCCACCTTGCCCCACCTGTTCGCCGGCAGCTGGATCAGCCACAACTTCGCGATCTGGGTCGGTCACGAAGAAGATAATACCGGCTGGGACGCCTTGCACACCACGCGCGAGCACCTGCGCTGCGCGCGGCGCAGCGGGACAAGTGACTCCGGAAAAGGTCCGCGCGGCCTGGGAGGAGATTTATATCGCCGAGGGCAGCGATTGGTTCTGGTGGTATGGCGACGATCATTCCTGTGCCCAGGACGCCCTGTTCGATCAACTCTTCCGCAAACATTTGCAGAACGTCTACCTTCTCCTGGGCGATACGCCGCCGCTGGAGTTGAGCCGGCCTATAAGCCGGCGCGGCCAAAAACCGATGCACACCCTCCCCCGCCGCTTTCTTGATGTCAAAATCGATGGTCGGGAGACTTTCTTCGAATGGCTGAGTGCCGGTCACTACACCTGCCAAAACGAGCGCGGCACGATGGCCATGGTCACCCAGGGCCCGATCAAGGAGCTCTATTTTGGCTTCCATCCGGAAACGCTCTTGATCCGGGTCGATTTCGAAGGCCGCCCGGAGGACGCCCTGGCCGGGTATGAAGTTTTGCGGATCGGCTTCACTGAACCGCCCGATAAGGAAATACGCATCATCCAACCCGGGCGCGTCGGTCAGCTTTGCGAGTTATTTAGCCAGGGGAGCGTCGTTCCGGCGAGTCAGGTTGCCGTGGCCATGGACCGCATCGTCGAGATCGCCATCCCACTCCAAACGCTGGGAGTGAAGGTGGATCAGCCCATTCATTTTTTTGTGGAAATCCTGGAGAGCCAACAAAGCCGTGACCGGGCGCCGCGCGAAGGATTGATCCAGCTCGCCTGCCCGTCGCCGGATTTCGAGAAAATCATGTGGGACGTATAATGGATGAAGCCCTTCAACGATATGGCATGGATCTACGAGGTTTGCTAATGCCGGAATTGCGTAAAGACCCGATCGTCGGCCGCTGGGTCATCATCGCCACGGACCGGGCCAAGCGCCCCATCACCCCGAAACTCGACGTGCCCGCGCCGGAGGGGGGCTATTGTCCATTTTGCGCGGGCAGCGAGAACAATACCCCCTTCGAAATCCTCGCTTATCGCGAGCGGAACACCCGGCCCAACGAAAAAGGCTGGCGCGTGCGCGTCGTGCCCAATAAGTTCCCCGCCCTGCAAATCGAAGGCGACATCAACAAGCGCGGCGACGGTATCTACGACAAGATGAACGGCATCGGTGCTCATGAGGTCATTATCGAATGTCCTTTCCATGAAATCTCGATGGCCAACCTCTCGGAAGATAACATTCGGGATGTGCTCTGGGTTTACCGCGATCGCATCGTGGACCTGAAAAAGGACCCGCGCCTGGTGTACGGCATGGTCTTCAAAAATGTCGGCGCCGCCGCGGGAGCCTCGCTGGAACATTCGCACTCCCAGCTCATCGTGACGCCGATCGTGCCCATCAATGTTCTCGAGGAGATGACTGGCTCGGCGGAGTTTTTCGGCTACCGGGGCGCTGCATTTATTGCGACATGATTCACCAGGAGCTTGCCAACGAAAAACGCATCGTCCTCGATACGCCGAACTTCGTCAGCTTCGCCCCCTACGCCAGCCGCTTCCCCTTTGAAACATGGATCCTGCCCAAGCACCACGCCAGCCACTACGAGAACATTCAGAAAAACGAGGTCGATGAGCTGGGGACGGTTTTAAAGACCATCCTGCTCAAGCTGGAAAGCGCCCTGAACAAGCCGGCCTACAATTACATTATCCACACGTCCCCCTTCAACACGCAGGCCGTGCCCCATTATCACTGGCACATCGAGATCATGCCGCGCTTGACCCGGGTGGCCGGCTTCGAATGGGGGACCGGTTTCTACATTAACCCGGTCCCGCCTGAACAGGCAGCCGCTTACTTGCGCGACACCGAGGTCGATTTGCAGGCGACACCAATACGTTCCCCGGCATAGCGATAGCGAGCACCGTCGTGCCGCGGCGGCAGGAGAATTATTTGCCCCCCGGGTTGTATCCGGCCAGCGAATCTCTAAAAAAGTGCAAGGAATTTGGTGTCGGCCGTTTATTCCGCGAATGGCCGCCGTGCTTTCTACCGGGCCGGCGCCTTTTCGGCGTGGTGTTGATCCACCCTATTAACCAAGCGAGGCACCGACATGCGCCAACCTCTGCTCCTGCAATACTATCACGATCTGCCTGATCGAAAGTCCGAAGACAATACCCGCCAGGCCGCTCAGCGCATTCGCCGCGGACTGGGTCGTTTCAAAAAGGACGTTGAAACTCACTACAACCAGGCGGCCCTGGAACACTTGTTGGTTTCCGCCAACACCGAAATACGCCAGGCTGCCGTGCTTGCCATGGGCCTCACCGGGTCGATGACCGCCAACGCCGTGCTCGCTACCCGCCTGCACGATGAAGACCAGGTGGTGGCGGAGATGGCGGCCGACGCCCTCTGGTCCCTCTGGTTTCGGGCCGATTCGCGCGAGAACAATCTCGAGTTACAACGATTGATGCACCTGAACGTCAATGAAGACACCGCCCCCGAGGTGCTGTCGGGCTTCCGTATCTTGCTCGAAAAAGCACCGCGTTTCGCCGAGGCCTATAACCAGTGCGCCATCGTTTACTTCCGCATCGGCGAGCTGGCGAAGGCCGTCGCGGATTGCGAAAAGACGCTGCGCATGAATCCTTTCCATTTTGGCGCTGCCAGCGGCCTGGCCCAGAGCTTCATGCGGCAGAAAAAGCTCCGTGCCGCCCTCCGTAGTTATCGCCGCGCCAACCGCATCAACCCCAATCTCGACGGCATCAAGAAAACAATCGACTCCCTCGAACGCATGCTTGGGGAAAAAGGCTAGCTCCTACCGTGAAAAACCTCTGTGCCGGCCTCGCGCTCACTTTCGTTCTATGGTTGCCCGTAACGAGCTCGGGCCAGGAACCCGTCGTCGGCGCTGGGTTTCCTCGTTTTCGCATCCAGGAATTGCCTGAAAAATTAGGCGTCGGCTATGCGGTCACGCTCGCGGACGTCAACGGCGACGGCAAAAAAGATATTGTCGTCGTCGATACCAATCGCGTGCTCTGGTTCGAAAATCCGACCTGGAAAAAGCACATCATCATCGAAGGGGGCACCAGGGCCGATAACGTCTGCATCGACGCCTATGATATCGATGGCGACGGCCATATTGATTTCGCTCTTGGCGCCGATTGGAAACCATTCAACACGAAGTCGGGCGGTACCCTGCAATGGCTCAAACGCGGTCCAACATTGGCGGACCCGTGGCAAATCATTCCTATCGCGACGGAACCCACCGTCCACCGCATTCGCTTTGTCGACATCGATGGCAACGGCCGGCGTGCCCTCGTCTCCTGTCCACTCATGGGCCGTGACAGCTCGCAAAACGCCAACTGGGCCGATGGCTCACCCGTGCGCGTGACGGCCTATCGTATTCCCAACGACCCCATCAAGGAGCGCTGGATTCCTGAAGTTCTCAACGAGGCCCTGCATGTCGTGCACAACTTATGGCCGATCCCGCGCCAGGCCGGGAAGGGGCAAGACATCCTCTGTGCCAGCTATGAAGGGATCAGCCTCCTGAGTCCGACAGGGGGCAAGTGGCAGTTAACGCATCTGGGAACAGGCAACCAGGAAAATCCCCAAAGCAGTCGAGGAACAAGCGAAATCAAACAGGGCAAGCTCAAAAACGGGCGACGATTCCTGGCGGCCATCGAGCCGTGGCATGGTAATCAGGTGGTGGTGTACACCGAGCCGGCCGGACAGAACAAGTTATGGGAACGACACGTCGTCGATGCGGACCTCAAGTGGGGACATGGGGTCTGGACTGCAGATCTTGATGGCGATGGCTCGGACGAATTGATCATTGGCGTGCGCGACGACCTCGACCAGAAGGACCGTCGCCGTGGCGTGCGCCTTTACCGGGCGCTTGATGAAGCGGGCGCCCGTTGGGGCCGGCACATCCTCGATAGCGGTGGCGTGGCGGTGGAAGACCTCGTCGCCGGCGACCTTGACGGCGATGGCCGCGCCGACATCATTGCCGTCGGCAGGGCCACGCATAATATTCGCATTTATTGGAACGAAGGCATCAAGAAGTAACCTTCGCCGCTGGCCCGATGGAGGCCACGCACCTGGTGAACCCACGGCTCATCGATTCCAGGTGCCAGAGGCGGGCATGGGGAGTGATGGCCACGCGTAAGCCGGCGCCGCGAACGCGGCGGCATAGGTCGATGTCGTTCATCGTCACCGCATAGCTCTCGTCAAAGCCGCCCAGTTCCTGCAACAATGACTTGCGAATCATCAGGCAGGCGCCAGTCACCGCCGGCACAGAGCGGGCATGCGTCAACTCGCCTCGTTCCCCGGGATGATCCTGATGCAGGCCGCGATAAACATGCTGCCACGACCTCTCGTCGTCTAATTTGCTGTCGCCGCGCGTGGCGCCGCTTGGGAAGATGCCGGCGTGCTGAATCGTCTCATCCGGATAAAGCAGTGTCGCACCCACGATTCCTATACTGGGATGGCTCGCCAGGCATAGCATGGGCCCCAGCCAGTCTGGCGTCGCTACTTCCACGTCATTGTTCAGAAAAACCAGGTAAGCGCCCGCAGCCTGGCCCGCGCCGGCATTGCAGAGCCTGGAAAAATTAAACGGGCCGGGACAGGAGATCACCTTGAACCGCGCCAACCTTTGACCATCATTCAAATAGTCCAGCGTCCGCACACAGGTGCTGCCGTTATCGACAAGAACTATCTCGGTAGGCCGGCGGGAGGCAGCGAACAAGCTTTCCACGCAATTCTTGAGCAAGTCGAGTCGATTTTTGAAAGGGATAATTACACTTACCGTGCCGACGGGTTGCCCGAGCAAGTCGTCGAAGTATTCCTGGGTGAACGACGGCACGTTTTCAGGAAGAGGACATGCCGATTTGCGAAACAGGCCAGACCATCGGCGCCAGGCAGTTAGCAGGCGATAGGCACGCGACTTTTTGACGTGTTCGAGTTCCGCCTCCAGACGTTCCGCCCGGTCCCAGGCTTCCTTGTAGCGCTGATTGAGGTCGTGAAGCGTCTCGCGGTAGTGCGCCACGGCAGCTCCTGCAAACTAAGGATCGTAAACTCTCGATAAACCCGGTCAGCAGCCCGTTGAAAAAGGGGACAGGACCCTTCTGCAAGGCTGAATCTCCAATGTTTTTGCGATGGCCAAGGGGTCCTGTCCCCTTTTTACGGGCTGCTAGGGGCGGGTTACGGTAACATTTGGCCGAAAAAGCGTCAAGCCTGCGGCGGTTGGCCTTGCCCGGTCGGCGCCGATTTGTCAGGATTTCACGCTGCCGCAGAGGTCCACACGTCCGCTCGCCAACAGGCCTGGCCGGCGTGTGAGGGAAGCGCATGAGCCAATCCAGTCATCCCGCCATGACCGTCTTGATCGTGTCCCACAACAAGCCCCAACTTGTGGGCCAGGCCATCGCCAGCGTTCTGGGACAGACGTTCGCCGATTGGCGTGCGATCTTGATCGATAGCGGCGACTTGTATGACCAGGGCTTTTTTGCCGGCTCTTCGTGGGCCGGCGATAAACGACTACAAATTGTCAGGTCAGATGAGACGCCCGCGCTGCGCCGCCGCAAGGCGATGGCGCCATGGTGTTTCAACGAGTGCTTTCGCCGAGGGTGGGTGCCAGACGGGCTCGTGATGTACTTGTGCGACGACGACCTGCTTTATCCCAACGCCTTTATGACCTTCGTCGATGCCTTCCGCGCCAACCCGGCCGCCATGGCCATGTTTGCTTCCCAGGACATCGGTTTTATGGGGCAGGACGGACGGCTGGAAATAGTTGGTGAGCGTCGGGCTTTGACGCGCGGCGGTAGCTGTTGCGATGGCCGCATCATGGATTGCCAGGTCGATTACTTGCAGCTTTGCCATCGCCGGGCTGCCCTGGACGCCTTCAGCAATGATGAATACTGGCCCGAAGACATGGCTACCGGCGGCCACGCCGATGGTCTTTTCATGGAGAAGCTAGGTAGCCACTGGCCCATACTTCCCGATCGACGTCAAGGTGGGTCAGAATCGGCGCACGCCGTGGAGTGTCAACTTGCCGCTTACCCCCAGTGAAAGCCTGGCACCGCCACCCGTTCATGAAACCGTCATGGATGCGTGGACGAACATTCGCTCTCATCTCGAAGAACAGGCAACCGACGGCAGCATGCGCGTGGCGCTCGCGGACTTTCAGGGCCAGTTGCGCAAGCTTTGCGAACAGGATCATGCGCAACGCACACGTCTGGCTTCGCGCCGCTATCGGCTTGTGGACAAATTAAACGCCTTTTTTCGCGGGACGCGTTAGCAGCCCGTTGAAAAAGGGGTCAGACCCCCTTGAAGGGGTCTGACCCCTTTTTCAACGGGCTGTTAGGCGTTTCAAGGTCGCCAGAGTTTTCTTCAGCCAGGAAACCCGGGGCGGCGGTTGCAAGCTGCCACGGGTTGCCGGCAAATCGGCCAGCACGCGGCGCATTCTGTTCATGAGATCCCGTTTATCCCCCTCGGCAAGCGTACGCGCTCGCCGCGCCAGCAGGGTCGCGCCATGCGGACTTTGCCCAAGCCCCGTTGTATCCGTTTCCAGAATCTCCGGAATGAACCCGGCCTCCAGCAGCATCGTTGCCAGGGCGTCCAGCGTGGGCCAAAACGACCAGGGCGATAGTCCCGACAGGGGATCTTCATAGCCGAATTCCAGCCACTTTTTGCCGGCATGGCCGCGCACATTCATCGCCACTTCGTTCCGCGGGCAATAATGCGTGTTGATATAGACCAGGTCGGTGACGGCCGCCAGCTTGACCAGCAGGCCCATCGGATCCGGCAAGTGATAAAGGACGCCGACGCAATAAACGGCATCAAAAGCACCGAGCGAGGCAATATCGAAGGACTCAAGATTGCCTTCTATGAAGACAACGTTCTTTACGTTAAACGCCTCGGCGACGAGTTTAGCTTTTTGCAAATTGTAGGCCCGGCCTTCAATGGCCACGACCTCGCGCACGGACGGGTGCCGGGCGAGTTGCAAAGTGCCGCCGCCCTGGCAGGCTCCAAGCTCCAGGATGCGTCCTGGATTTGGTACCAGCCGAAAAAAGCTAGGCGGCCGGACATCCTGTTCATGATTGAGCCCGGACCCGTAAAGGCGCCCGTTGATGGAGAAGCTGGCCATCCAGGGGGACCGCTCCTTGAGCCGTTCAAATTCCTTGTCGAGTCGTAAGCAGATTGTCATCTTGATTCATCCGCTTTTGTAGGAAGGAAGTTCGCGGCGCACATGAATGGCGCCGAAACGACCCTCCGGAAAAATCAGAACAGGCGGCCGATTTCCTTGCCTAACTTACGCGCGGCCCGCCATGGTAACTGATAAAGAGGCCGGTTGGCCAGTCGGCCCCAAAGCGACTTTGGTAGGCCGTTGTAATAATCGATGAGGTGGGTAACCTGGGCCATCTCCTTACCGTCGAGCAACACACGATAACGCCGCGACTGGCGTGGATCGAAATAACCCGCGCTCGTTGGCAAGGCATACCAGTGACGACGGTACCGAAAAAGGTTGAAGCCGCGATAGTTGGTCTCGACCATGAACACGGCATCGGCCTCGGCGGGTTGTTGGCCGGCGCGCCAGGTCGGTTCTTCGCGTTCCGCCAGCAAATGAAGAAGCTGCTCGACTCCAGGCGGAGCACCCAGCCGCGCCTGGCGTATCCAGGGGTTTTCCTGACAGGGCTCGACGCGGCCGATAAGGCGTGATTCCAGGGAGCGTGCGGACATGCCGCGACCGTCGCTGGGGCCCTGATAATCGTTGTTGCTGCTGCCGATGTTTGGGTGCCAGACGTGGTAAAGATATTCGTCGCGCAGCCAACGTTCCGGCAAACCCTGGTTGATCAGACCGAAAGGTCATGTCGTAAGGGCCGCAAATGTAGCCGAGGTAATCAAGATGTTCGTCCGCGCCACCGATGGCGATCATGTCCGCCCGCGGGGCCGCCATACAGGCGCCGTAGTTGGCTTCATGGATAATGTCCGGGCTATCATCCAGTCCCCGTGAGACGTTGCCAGTCCAGTTGATGCAACCGGGGCCGAGGATTTCGTCGATCGTGGGATAGGCGAACGGGTGAAAGCGCTGGTCTTCGTTGCGTATTTCATCGAGATGCAAGACAGCGTGAGGCGTACGCGCGAAGTTCTCCAGTATTTTTTCGACAAAGGTTGGCGTGAAAATGGCGTCGGAGTCGCAAATGACGCAATTCTCTCCCTGAGACAAAAGCAGTCCCAGATTGTAGAGGCGATGCTTGTTGAAGATGGTGTCCTTATCGTAGCCGGCCACCAGCCACTGGTCGATGACCGGCGCCTCCTGTTTCTGCCGAAACATCATGTTTTGGAGCATGAGCGGCTTGCGATCGTAAAATTCCAGCCAGATGATCTCATACTGGTCGCGCGGCGCCGTTTGTTGATTCAGGTAATGCAGGCTATGAAAACTCTCGCGCACGCCCCAATCCAGGAGGATAATGCTGAGCTTGCAATTGGGCTTGGGCCGATGAAAGACGAGTTCAGGGCGAGGCATCGCTTACCCCCTCAATGTCGGTGAAAAAAGATGCCGCGCGGGCATAGGCCGGCGGCGTGCCAATATCGAGAAAACGATCCGTGCCCTTGAAAGCGAAGACGCGACGCGACCTTATCCAGTTGGGCAGCCATTCCTTTTCCAACGAGCTTTCTTGACCCGGCGGAATCTCCCTGATCACGGACGTGGGGAGTGCATAAACTCCCGCGTTGACCCAGCCTGGCCCACCGCTTGCCTGCTTCTCACCAAAATGATGCACCCTGCCATCGTCGCCCATCTCAATTTGCCCAAAACGGCTGACATCCTCAACATGGGTGACGGCAAACATGATTTCCGCGCGCGTGCGGCGACGCACTGCCACGAGCGCCGCCAGATCGAGTTCACAATAAGAGTCCCCGTTGAGCAGGAGAACATTGTCGGCCGCGAGCATCGGCAAAGCATGCCGGAGCGCTCCCGCCGTGCCGAGCGGCGCTTTTTCCACGGAATAGCCAAGCGGCACGCCCTTATACTCATCACCCAGGGTAGCGCGAACCCAGTTGGCGCCATGGCCAGTTAGCAACACGACCTTTTGGACGCCGACTGCCGTGAGCTGGTCAAGCAAAAACGTAATAAAGGGCCGCTGGCCAATTTGCGCAAGGACCTTGGGCCTATCCCCCACGGCCGGACGAAGGCGCGTTCCCAGGCCACCCGCCAGTATCGCGGCGGTATAGTCATGCCAGAGGGCGCGACGTGCTGACTCGAACTCCGGTCTGGGGGACAAAACGGCCGACATAAGTCCAAGTTCTCCGCTAGCAGGTGACGAAATGTTTTAGTTGTTAGGCGTTACGAAACAACCCCCGGCCTTCCATGGCGTAGCCCTTCAAAAGCTCGCGGATGCCGGCATCCAGGCCCCGCCGCGCTGTAAAGCCGGCCTGCCGTAGACGCTGATTCGAGACGATATAATTCCGCTTGTCGGGGTCTTCACCGATAGGCGCGAAATGCACGTAAAACTTCGGCACGAACCTTTGTATTTTGCGCGCAGCTCTTCCTTCGAGATATTGGCTTCGTCGAGGCCCACGTTGAAGGCGCGGCCCGTCATGCCCTCGCTGTGGCCAATGGCGTGGATCATGCAGTCCGCGACGTCGCGCACGTGCACGAAGTTGCGCTTGAAGTCTTTCTCGAATATCACGAGATAACCATCCTTGACCGCCACATGGACAAAATGGTTTACCAGTAAATCGAGACGCATGCGCGGCGACATGCCAAAAACCGTGGCCAGGCGCAGCGCGATGGTATTGGGAGCATCCAGGAGTGCGCGTTCGGCGTCCACCTTGGTGCGACCATACAATGAGATTGGCTCCAGCGGGCTCTCTTCGGTGCACTCGCTGACCCCGGAAGTGATGCCATAGCCGCTGTTGGTGTTTGGATAAATCACCAATTGCCGAGAACTACGCAAGCGTAGGAGGCGGCGCACGGCTTCGAAGTTAACGCTCGTGGCCAGGTCCCTATCGCGGTCACAGGCGGAGGCGCCGACGATGGCAGCCAGATGAATAATGACGTCGGCGGCACCCAGGACGTTTTTTAGCGTGCTCTCGTCGCGAACATCCCCTTTGTAAAACTCAAAATTGGGGTTCGCGCAAAGGTGAAACAGCCCTTGTTGTCCCTGGCCGTACAGCAGATTGTCCAGCGCCGTGACCTGAAAACCGGCCTGCAAGAGATGCTCGCACAAAATGCTCCCCAGGTAGCCAAGCCCGCCAGTAACAAGAACGCGCTCGGCCATCATGAAATCCTTATTTAGGATGTAGGGTGGGTCGAAGCGTACTCGCGCTGACCCACCAATTGTTTGCAAAGGCTGGGCCCGCGCCAGCCGGCCCTAAGAGCGTTCGGAAAAAAAGGGGTCAGACCCCCTCAATACCTTCAAGGGGTCTGACCCCTTTTTTTCCGAACGCTCTAGGCATTCACCGTCTGTCGGGATTTGCGCCGTTTGATCTCACGATCCACTTTTTCCTTGGCTTCCCTGAGAGAACGTCCAAGGATGCACAATCCCTGATCCGCGAGTTCCTTCAGCCGCGCATAGCTGGCGGTCTCAAGATCAAGGTGCCCAACCGCCCGATCGATTCCATAAATGAGGTCTTGCCAAAGGACCATGTTGAAGCCGTGATAGGCGCTCTCCACGAGGCGCGGCGGGGCCGTTTCCTCGGTGTCGCCAGCGGCCTCGGCTTGCTGTTCGGTCGCAGTTTCTTCGGGCCAATCGGGCAAGGAGTCATAGCCGTACCGCTCCGCCAGGCGGCAAAGCTCATTCCAGTAAGCGGTCCGGCGGATTTCGTGGGCGCCAATGCGCTTGCCCGCCGCCGGCTTCATCTCCTTTTTCCAGGCGCTGAAGCTGTTGACGTCCTGGCCCTGTGCCACGCCCGTGCAAGCGCCGACAGGCTCTCCAAGCTGCCGCAGCAGCATCTGGGGGCCATCTTCGATCCGGTGGAAAATGTAGTGGGCGGAACCATGGCGGATGCCCAGCCATTCAATCATCAAGTTCCAGTGGATGTAGTAGTAGGCGGCACGGTCGACTGGGTTCTTGATATGGTTGAGTTCCGGCAGCATCGCGTAGATGAACCGTTCATGCTCATGAATGGGTTCACCGCGAAAGAACTGAATATTGTTGAGGAATGACGGGATGACCTGCCAGGGACTGCGGACCGCGTGAATGACCGTCGTGCCCGCGAGAAAGGGGGCGGCCAGGTGCGGCGCCGCCAGATAGCTGCTTTCCGCGACCACCCGGTTGCCCCATTCCGGCAAGCCGCAGTGTTTCGAACAATTGCTATTGGCCGCGTCGGCCCCTTCAAACAGCAGACCGGCAGCCGCCTCGGCGCTATCGCCGCGAAAAAACCGCTCGTGGCTGCAGTAGATGCCAACATCGGAAAGCACGCCCGCCAGACTTACCGTGCCACTGCGCCCCGTGCCGGTGACGATATAGCGCAACTGGATCGGCTGCTGCGTAGCCCGTTCCAGGGCCAGGGGACTACCTGTAGGCACGTTGGGGAGAAGCTTCCAGAGGACGGAGAAGGGCATATCCATGGGATCTTCCTTGATACCCGGCACTAATATTAACGTGTTTCGCTGCCTGACCACCGCCAGTTCGCCGCCGACGCCTGGGCAAACAGGGCACATTTTCATCGAGAAGGGGAGGTGGTGTCCAGATCAGTTTAGGTCAGTCCCAAATCCTTTCACGATTTTCCGAAAAAATAACCGCCATGCAAGGAAAAGCGGCTGTTGGGCGTGTCATTTTGAGGATGATGAGTTTCTTGCCGTGCCGACGAGCATCGTTCAGGATAAGCTGATGGGCAAGTGACATCGAACCACTTTGAGGACCGGCATGAAGACCTGCTTAACAAGTTCAATCATTACAGCCATTTTGGTCGGCTTCGGGTTTGGGCCAATGGTTGCCCAACAGCCCGCAGACGATCCGCTTGGAAAATTCTCATGGCTGGTCGGCGGCAAGTGGGTGGCTGAAATCAAAACGCCGAAAGGTGAACCGCTGACCGTGGAGATGACCTGCCAGTGGACCGGTCACAAAAAAGCACTGAAATATGCCGTTGTTTTCAAGACCAAGGAGGAAGTTGTCCCGCAATACGAAGGAATGTACTGGTGGAATCCGGCGAAGAAAGAGATAAGCCTTCTCCAGATAGACCGAGGGGGCAATGTGACCGAATCGCTCGTGACCATCGAGGGGGACAAATGGACCCAGAAAAATACCCTCACCCGCCTGGATGGAACGAAGCAAGAACAGCGAGCCGAATTCGTTCGTGAAAATGCGGACACTTTTTCCTTCAAAGCGTTCATTCCCAAGGGCGATCAATGGGTTGAGGCGGTTGCCTTCAAATATAAGAGAGTGCCTTTGGGACAACCGTGAGCACTGGACCGACTTCAGTGAATCTCGATCTCGCAGCGCTGCCAATCCTGTTCCCGTTCGCCCATGATTTGCGTGTTCAGCTTCAAGGACTGCCCTTGGCAAGCTCATCGATCCACCACTGGTACTCGGGCATGGTTGGATTCGGTTTGAATTGGGCAAGAACCTGTATGTCCTCCAAGACCTTATTTACCACTGCCGGATCCGGCCCGGTTGCATCGGCCCATGCTTTGACCAGTTCGGGGCAACTCACAACCGTCAAACCTACTTGTTGGGCGACCCGAATTGCTTTGCGATCATCCGTGGCTATGGCCCACTTTCGCTGCTCCGCAAGTGCCAAACACATCGACTCGCCGTCCGAGCGGAACGTAGCCGCGTAAAGAGTGAACAGGTCCAATTCCTGTCGGTTCTCGGGGACACAGAGCGTAAGCAAGCCCGAGGAAATCATTCTCGACAGGTCGGCGGGAATAGTCACAGTCTTGCCCGGCTGCGCCGGGTCGTATTGACGGCAATACTGGACCTCGCCTTGAACGGCGGAGGGCAAATGCCAGGTGAAGGGGCTGGCACGCAGAATGGCCTCGGCGTCTCCCGAGGCCATCAGGTCGATCAAGCAACAAGCGTCGATAGTCGCATTCGGCATAACGTATCGTTGTCAATTTAAGGAGTAACGCTCAAAAGCGATTTGGCGAAGTCAAGCCGCCACGCACTCTGCTCACCCGTGGCATCAATTTCTCGGCTCGATAAGGTGATGGCCGCGATCTCGCGGGCCTTAACGATGTCGCACCGCAGGTAATCGGCGAGATCGCTATCGCCGATCTCGCCACGCTCGTAGGCGGCAACGGCGAGGTACTTGTACCGCTCTGGGAAAGGAAAGTCGTTGATCGGCAGGGGCTGTAAGCCCAGGAGTTCCGCTGCCTCCCGAGGCGCGAACTTCGACTCCTTCAAAAACTGCCAATTCCCTTTTTGGATGAGACCCAACTGTTCCAGGCGAAGAGCCATCGCTTCGACGGATACGAAGTAGAAGTGGCTGAGACGGCGCAGATCAGCCACCTGGAAATCGCCGGTGGTCGTCACGATGTCGTGGAAGCGCTGGCGTACCGAACTGGCGGGCATCAGAAAGCTAAGGGCAAACGACTCGGCGAAGCGCTCGTTGGCGGGCTTACGTCCGATCATGGTGATGTAGTCGATGCCCGGTTTGTAACGGTCCACGATAAGATGACCGTATTCGTGCAGTATCGATACGCGCCGACGCTCGGGCGGATGCTTGCGGTTAACGAGGATGCAGCAACCGAGGTCCGCCGTGTAAGCATACATCCCGGCGATGGCCGAGGGCAAATCCCAGTAAAAGATCCGCAGACCGACATCCCATTCCAACGTGCTGCGCAAGTAGATCACCGGCTGGTCACCAAGCCCCAGCCGCTGTCGTTCTTGAAAGGCCACACTCTCGGCCAGTTCAGCGGCGTCGATCCGTGGGTTCAGTATGACTTCCGGGGGATAATTGAAACGCAACTGGGCATTCGTCAACTTCTCTAAATCCCGGTAGTCCTCCGCAAACCGTTGAAGCTCGTCGATGACGGTGTTGAGGGCCTTTTCGTCAGCCCCCTTCATTTTTTCGGCAACTGCGCAGGTGAGGCTGGAGGTCCACTACCGGCTCGGTCGGGCGGACCAATTCGTGAACTTTTCGCCCCAAGAAGGAGGCAAGCTTGATGATTTCATCCGACTTGGCGGCGCGGTCGCCCTTCTCCATGCCGATGTAGGTTGGGCGGCTGCATTGCAAAAAATCGGCCACTTCCTCCTGCGTTTTGCCACGGGCTTTGCGGGCCTCGGCGATCCGTTGCCCCAAAATCCTGGGATCAATCGTTTCAAGCTGAGGCATTGGTCACTCCTTCTATTTTGATTTCGTCTATGGCGAGTAGCCTCGCGCAATTGGGCAAGCGATTGGTTCTCTGCCATTAAGAAACTCGTTCGGCGTCTGCATCGCGTATTGAACTTCGCTAATGATATTTTCGACGTTAAATTTTACAATGTCAATGTAAAGCCAAGAATTAATTATTATGTGTAAAAACGACAAATCACTGAATTCGGCGTATAATCGAGAAACAGAAATTCATAAACATTTATAGATAAACATTTTGCGGCAATAATATGTGAAAAATCTTTCAAAAACACCCTTTCGCCAGCGAATTTCTAAACGCTCGCTCGGTTTTTGTGGTCCTTTTGTCCCGCACCAGGCTTACGCCTTCAATTCTGGCAATAGGTACGCTTTTTTTGTTACAATCTTTTTGGCTCGTATTTTGAGGGGCGAGATGAACTTAAATCGAATCGAAACCCACCCAAATGTGATGAAAGGCAAGCCTGTCATCCGTGGTACCCGGATTCCGGTAGACATGCTACTCAGAAAGCTCAGCGAAGGAGCCAGTCTCAATGATTTGCTGGGAAGCTATCCAAACTTGACGGCTGATGACGTTCACGCGGCGCTGGCGTATGCTGCCGCCGTGGTCGGCCACGAAGAAACTATTTGCTTTGAAACGCCCGCGCCAACCTAAAGTGCAATTCCTGGCCGACGAAAGTTGCGACGCGCATTTTTCTGGCATTCAAAAAAAGCTACCCGCTTGCTTCGTGCGAGTAGCAAAATGACCTGAATATTTAGCCGATTAAATGGGCGCTACTGGATTCGAACCAGTGACTTCTACCGTGTGAGGATAGCACTCTAGCCGCTGAGTTAAGCGCCCGGTGAAATGCAAATTGTATGCGGGAGGGCGGCAAGGGTCTACGCGGAGTTGTCCGCAAACGCGGGGCGGTGTTATGGCCCCGCGTATTCTTGTCATTTACACCTGAGGCGGGGTGGACGGGGACGGCGTGTCTTCAAACTTGGGTGCGGTGGCGGCCACGCGTTGCGGCGGCCGAATGGCTTCGGGCTGCGCGGCGCTATAGTGGTTTTGCGCCATCGGCGATGAATGATTGCCGGTCACGTCCATATCGTCTTCCAGCCCTTTCATGCCCTTTTTGAATTCCGTGATGCTTTTGCCCAGGTAACGACCGACATCCGGCAGACGTTTGCCGAATAGAATCACGCCAATGACCGCGAGGACCACGATTTCCATCGGTCCCAGAAAGTTTGCGAATAGATTCGTCATGTTATCCTCTCTAGATGGTGAACGTAGGTGATTTTTCTTTTGCTTGACGCCGTAAATAAGTTCCGCCGCAACCTGGCTCAGGGCCGTTTTTTACGCATCGGCCACTTGCTTCAGTATAGCAACGAGTAAAGCTGCAAAACAAGGATAATTCGCGGCCGGGGCAGGCAGAATCTTGATGGCCGACCGCGCAGACTGCAGCGGGGCGTCGGTTGCCCCGCTGAATCTATTATAAGCGGACACGAGCGCCCGGCAAAAAACGGCGTGCCCCTGACGGCTTTTTAACGTCGGCGCGCTGTGTTCACTCCGCGAAGCGCAGGCGTCAGGCGGATTGAAATTGCGGCTGTGCCATGCTGGCGATCTGGGCCGGGCTCACGGGCGGCGGGACCATGTCCAGACGCGGGCGTGGTACTTCTTGCCTTTTGGTGATCGGGCCCTGCCACAGACTTTTCAGCCAGGCGAAACCCTGGACGACGGATTTGGCGAGACCAACCATGCCATAGAATTGATAAAAAACCTTGTAATTCCACAGCGGATCTTGCCAGTGGGATATCGCCTTGACGAAGTTGAGCGGATTATAAAAGCTGGCGTAACCCAAATAGATATTCATCTGTTTACGCCAGGGTGCGGGATCTTCGGTGGCGATGCAATGATTGCCGTCGAACTGGTAGTCTTCGACCTTGTGAGCGCCGGCCCGGTCGATGACCATGCCTTTTTCGAAGGGTTCTTCATACCCCTTGCTGCCAACGGACGGAGTGAGAATGGTCACCTGAACGCTCACAGAGCCGGCCTTGCGAAGGAAATTGACCTGATTCAGCAGGCCGTAGAGATTGCCACGGCTGGCCAGCGGCTGGCCATCGTGATGCATCATCATGGCCATCGGGCAAATGCCGATCTTGTTGAGGACCTCAAACAGCACGCGGGTCTTTTCGGGGGTTTGGCCTTTTTTTACCAGTTCCGCCGTCATGTCCTCGATGCCGAACCAGATCGCCCGTAAACCGCCCTCGCGGCATATGGGCAGCAAATCCTGATTTTTGTAGACATCGAACTCGGTGGCCTCGGTACCGAAGAACGCCACATCGCGGAAGGGTTTTTTGTTGATGGTGCCCTTGGCGAGGACGGTGAAGATCTCTTCGACGCTGTCACGATTGTTGAAGAAATTATCATCGCTGCTGAGGAAGGCGTGAATGCCGGTAGTTTCCGCTAAATGCTGCATTTCATCGCGTAAACGCTCCGGGCTTTTAACCCGGAAAGTAAACTGGTTGTAGGCGGGGATCGGGCAATAGGGGCAATGAAACTTGCAGCCATGCGTCGCCACGAGAGCAATCATGCCGGCGTGACGATGAATCATATCCAGCGACAATGCGCGCTGCGACAGGTGCCGGCGTGCGTGCGGCGGCTCGATCAGGCCCATGCTGGCGGTGGGACTCGGCAATTCGTCCAGGTTCTGAACAAGTCTCTGAATGCCGGTATCGATGAGACGCGTCAGCGGGGCGTTCTCGTCCCCCTCGCGGAAGACCAGGCCCGGAATATCATCCAAAAGTCCGGAACGCCGCAGCCGATGAAAGGTTTTGCGTAGGTTCTCGCCGCCGGCCCGATATTCCACCAGCCGTTCCAGCAATTCGAGCAGGACGAACTCTTCGCCCGTGCAAGCCACGTCGGCGCTGTACTTGCGCTCGGCGTCAAACCCAAAGAAATCCCAGGGCTCATAAATCGCCTTGGCGCCGCCCGCCAGGATGAGCGGACGGTCATCACCAAGTTTATAGGCGTCCTTGATCATCTCATACGCGCTGGCGCTATGGATCTGCATGCTGGAAACGAGCAGCAGCTGCGGCACGGCACCATCGATGCGGGCTTCATGTGCTTTAAAGTTCGGGTTCCACTGCCGAAGGACAATGCGCGTCTTGGTAAAGCCGGCCTCATGGAGAGCAGCGGCGACGGCACGCGGACCCGCCGTCAACAAACGCATATCGGCGAAGAGAAACGGCCCCAGCCTGGTGCGCCGGTCAAATGCATAACAAACGAGTGCCGAGATGTCCGCCGTCTTGGCCTTGGAACGCAGGCTACGTTCCAACTCGCCATAGCGCCCTGGCGGCGTATAGCGATCGTTTTTGGGACGGCTGGGAAGCTCCATGCGACTGCCCTTTCTTTGATTTTTTGGCGAAGAACCTGTGGTTTACGCTAGCAAACCAGGGGCCGTTTTCAAGGCACTCCGATCCCATTGTGGAAGCGAGCGCGCCTGAGTTTGGTGAACCGGGTCAGTGCTGTACCCTCAATTTCACGGTTACCGGAAAGTGATCGCTGTAGCCCCGTTCACCATGCTCCTTTTCACCGCCGAAGCGCCAGGGCCGATGATGCTTGTCGCCAGGCTTTGCCAGACTGCTGATCGTGGCGACGGTGGTGGGCTCACAGGTCCAGCCCGCGTTATCCAGGAGACCGGGCGATACGACGATGTGATCGAAAATAAGCCAGTGATGATAATAATGCGTGCCGTAGCCCCCGGTGGGGTCCTTGTCCGCCATTAGATCCAGTAGGCGGAGCTGTTGATTGCTCGACCGCACGCCTTTTATGTCGGCCGACGCATGCAAATGTTCGGTCACGCTCACGTCCGCGGGCGTATCGTTGAAATCGCCGCAAATCAGCACGTCGGCCGCCGGATTGCTGTGATAAATGGCGTTGGCCGCGCCGTAGATCTTGTCGGCATAATCCTGCCGGGCCCGCTCCGTGCCCTCGCGCAGGCGCGAGGTCCAGTGCGAAGCCATCACCACGAGTTCGTGCCCATCGATCATGATGTGTCCCTCAATGATGCGCATACGGTTGCCGTGCGTCTTGGTTTTGTCCTTGATGACGGGCAGCCGCGTGATGATGGCCGGCGCGATGTGCCGGCCCTGGGACACTTCCTTCATCAGCACGGTGTGATAATGCAGCGCTGGGTCGGCGATTTTCTGGTTGAGCGCATCCTGTAGAAGCTGGGCGGCGCGAACGCTTTCCACCTCGGCGATCGCCAGGATATCGGGCCCCTTGCCATAGTTGAGCTTGAGCAGCGCCCCGCTCAGCTTGGCGAGCTTTAGCTTGAGCATATCGGGGTTATCGGCGAACCAGGCGTCATATTCCTTGTCGCCCGGCCCCGTGCGGTTGTCGCGGTGGTCGTCAAAGAAGTTCTCCACGTTCCAGAAACAGAAGAGATACTCCCGGTTGATCGAAGCGGCCTGGGCCTGCGTCTGTTGCGGCGCCGAAGCGCCGCAGCCGCTGACCACCAAACAACTGCAGAAAAGGGCTGGCAAGAGAAAGAATAGAGGGCGACGGCCACGTTCCATGGTGAATCCTTTCGCGGTCAGAGGAAGGTACGGCGCTCGGATCATAACGGAATGCGGCCAAATGAGCAATCAAACCTGGATTGGTGAAAATGGGAGAGAATGGTATATTCCTCCCGAATGCTGGGGCCTGTTTCGGGACGGGCGCCATTCCACCGAGAAGGGATCATCCTATAGCCAGGGCGGGCGGATCATGAAAGATCTCGGACGATTGCTATGGCTGGCGCTTGGGCTGCTTCTGGGCGTCGCGGGCGCCTGGATGTTTTTCCTGTCATCACGTCCCGCCGAAGCCGCCAACGATCGCTTCGAGGATTATATTTTGTCCACCGGGCCGGTAGCGGTGCAGGTCCGCGCCGATACCGATGGCGTCTGGCTCCTCGATTACCGTTCGGGCAAGCTTTTGGGCACGGTAATTGATCGCACCATCGGCAAGATCATTAGTTGGGCAGAGGTCGATTTGACGACGGAATTTGGCCTCCAGCCCAAGCAAAGCGTACACTTCATGATGACCACGGGCACCATCACGCGCGGCCAGGCGGCTGTTTACCTGGCGGAAACGACGACCGGTAAGATTGGTGTCTATACGATGGGCCCACGTCCGGACGGTCGGCCGGGCATAGCCATACGGCGGCACGATTTGACGCTATTTCGGCAGCCGGCAGGCGAACGGTGACGCTTGCCCGCGTGATTTTTTCACGCGCCCCTATTCCCGGCCCCAAGGGTTATGGTAAAACGAATAGTTATGGGGATTTACGACCGCGAATACTACCGGAACGAGGGGCCCCGGTACCTGGATGCCTTTATCCCGAGCGGGCGGGTATGCAAATGGCTTATCGGCCTGAACATCCTGTTCTACATCCTCCAACTCATCACCAAGCCCACGTTCCTGACTTTCGCCATGTCCAGGACGTCGAGCAATTCCATCAGGTGCTTCAAGAACGCGGTTCCCCGTGACCGACTGGCTGCAGATGGACACCGACCTGGTGTTGCACGGCCAAATCTGGCGGCTGCTCACCTATGCCTTCCTTCATTCGCCAAGCTCATGGCACGCACATATTCTTCAATATGTTGTGCTTGTGGATGTTCGGCAGTGAAATCGAGCAGCTGTACGGCTCCAAGGAGTTTGCCGCTTTTTATCTCGTTGCCGCGGTTATGGGGGGCCTGGCATTTGAGGGACAGGCATTGTTCAAGATCACGCCACGCCAATGCTGGGGGCGTCGGGTGCCGTGACCGCCATTATCGTGATCTATGCCTTGCATTACCCTCATCGAACAATTCTCCTGTTTTTCTTCCTGCCGGTACCGATCTGGTTGCTTGTGATATTTCAGGTCAGCCAGGATGCTTTCCATCTGCTGGGCAAAACCGATAAGGGGTCGCGGTCTCCGCCCACCTCGGTGGCGCCGCGTTCGCCGCCCTGTATTTTTACTTCCACTGGCATATCACGTCGCTGTGGCCCGATATCAAGGCCTGGCGGCGCAGGCGCTCCAGGCCCAAGCTGCGCGTCTATCATCCGGAGGAAGAAGCAGCCGTGCCGGTCGCCGCGGCTGCCCGCAGCGACGTGGACGAGCACCTCGACGCCAAGCTGGATGCCGTATTGGAAAAACTGAGCCGGCATGGACGCGAAAGCCTGACGGACCCGGAACGCGAGATTCTGCAAAGGGCCAGTGAGATCTACAAAAAGAAACGCACCTGAGTGTGCCCGACTGCGGCTTGTGCGGACCAAAAGCCCACTACTTCATGATGTGACCTACAAGAGTCCACGCCAGAAAAGGATAAGCTCCCATGCCACTTTTTGAATATGCCTGCCGGAAATGCGATCACAACTTCGAGGCCCTCGTCTTCGATGGCGACAAGGTGGAATGCCCGGAGTGTCACGGCACCAGGCTGGAAAAGCTGATAAGCGTTCCCGCCAAACCGCAAAACGGACTGAGTTCATTTCCCAGCGCCTGCGGCGACCCCAGCCTGCCCCCCTGCGGAGCAACCGGCTGCCGCCGCACGGGGCGTTAAGGCAGTCATTTTCAGCAAACACCCGGTCATTGCCGTGGCGGCTTAGCAGCCCGTTGAAAAAGGGGTCAGACCCCCTGAAGCGAACAGAGTTTTCAACGTTTTTGCAGGGTACCGAAGGGGCAGGGCTTCCAAGGTGTCAGCTGGGGGGCTTTCGGCGTTGTTCTATGAGCCTTTGCGTCGAAACATGTCCGCCGTTTTTGTACCGGTCCTTGGGAGTTGGCGGATTCTTCGGCCCGCGATGGGCTTTGCGGTAGCGCTTCGGGACGACTTTTGATGCGATCTCGCACAGCAAGCCTGCCAACTCCTTGGCGCTGAGGCTTTGGAATCTCACCCACTTCGATGGCGGCAATGCTACCATCATCCCGACGTACGTCTCGCGCACCTCGGTGGCGATGTAGTAACGCGACAGATTCTCCACGATCTCGGGTCCATGAACCTGACGCACCGAGGCTCGGATCAAAGCCATCGCGTTGGAAGCTACCAATGCCAAGCAGAACGCGAACAACGCCGCCTTCGGATAACCCAGGGTGTTGGGCTCGCCGTTGAGGGTCTGTGCCAGTTCGTAGAAACGTCCCTCGATGGTCCATCGCTTGCGGTACAGTTCGGCAATCTGCATGGCCGTCGCTTCTTTCTTCTGCAGGTTGCTCAGAATATGTATCTCGGTATCGCCATCGCGCGTCGGCTCATCCAAGACCAGCGTGATCCGCCGCACCGTCTTCGTTTTGTTCTCGTAACTCAGTTCCAACTCTTGCTCGTACACCCGGCCCGTGTTGGTTCGGCCGCGAAATTTTCGGGTTTTGAGCGGCTTGCCGACTAAAGTACCGTGCTGGCGCATGACGAAACAGGCAGGAGCCTTATCGATCCCGAAGAGGAATTTCAGCGTGCAAAAATTGCTATCGGCGATCCACAAGTCTTGCGCTTTGACGCTCTGCAGCACGTCATCGAGCAAGACGCGTTCGTTGTCGTAGGCATCCGGATTGAGAAACACATCGGTCACCAGGTCTTGCTGTTGGTCGTAGACCGCGAGCACGCGTCCTGGCAAGCCAGCCGCCCATGTCTGACGCAATTCCTTGACGCGACGCTGGGTCTTCGAAAGTAAGTTCCCGTCGAGAACGCGGATGCGAAACCCCGGTAACCAGGACGGCAACCTCGCCTGCATGGCATCGATCACAACCCCCACTTGAACTGCCGAGTCGGCGACCAGAGCGCTGGAAATGCCCGGTTCCATGCATTGCAGCTTGTCGTAGATCGCTTGATCGGTGACGGACAATTTCTCTTCGCGTTTGCGATAGGCTTTATGCACGCTCGGATCAACGCGCAACACCACCGACATCATTAATTCCATGACTTGCGAAAAGAGCAACTCCTTCTCATACTGCCGTTGAGCCGACTTCCTGAACAGAACGTCCAGACGCTTGGGCAGGAACAAACGCTCCAGAGTTATCCGCGTCATCACACAAAACGGCGCCTGCTCCATGAAGGGGACGATTCCAGCTGGCATCATGCCTTTCCCTCTCAGGTGTCATTCATAACAACTGCTTCAATAATAATTTACGAAGCAGCTGACACCTTGGAAGCCCTGTACCGAAGGGGTCTGACCCCTTTTTCAACGGGCTGTTAGTCCTCTTTCGCCTCGCCGAAGAGCAAGGGCTGGATCTCCGGCAGAATCGACGAACGGCGACGTTTTCGCGCCGGCGTGGGTATTTCCTGATCGAGATGGTGCGATTCAAGCTGCGCGAGCACGACATTCGCCCGGCGCAGCACATCGACCGGGATGCCCGCCAGGCGCGCGACGTGGATGCCGTAGCTCTTGTCGGCGCTGCCCGCCGCGATCTTGTGCAGAAAAACAATGTCCTCCTGCCATTCGCGGACCAGCACGTTGTAGTTGCGCAAGTTCGGCAAGGTCTGGTCGAGCTGCGCCAGCTCATGATAGTGGGTCGCGAACAGCGACCGGCAGGCGACCTGGTGGTGCAAAAACTCGGTGATCGCCCAGGCCAGCGACACACCGTCATAGGTGCTGGTGCCCCTGCCGATCTCGTCGAGGATCACCAGACTTCGCGCGGTGGCATTGTTAAGAATGTTGGCTGCCTCGGTCATCTCAACCATGAACGTGCTTTGGCCACGGCTCAATTCATCGCTGGCGCCGACGCGCGTGAAGATGCGATCCGTCAGCCCGACGCGCGCCGCCCCGGCCGGCAGGAAGCTGCCCATTTGCGCCATGATCGTGAGCAGGGCGACCTGGCGAATGAAGGTGCTCTTGCCGGACATGTTCGGTCCCGTGATGAGCCAGAACATACCCTCCTCCGGGCCAAGCGCCACGTCGTTGGGGACGAACGTGCCCGGCGGCAGCGACTGTTCCAGGACCGGATGCCGACCCTCCTTGATGGCCAGTATCGGTTCCTCCGCGATGGCCGGGCGCACGTATTGACGAGAAACAGCGAGTTCAGCCAGACCGATGAGCACGTCGAGATTGGCCAGCACTTCCCCCGTCTGCAAGAGCCGCGCTGTTTGGCCCGCCACCAGGTCGCGCAGCTCCAAGAACAACTCGTACTCCCGTTTCTGACTCTTCTCTTCGGCGGTCAGGACTTTTTCCTCATACTCCTTGAGTTCCGGCGTGATATAGCGCTCGGCATTTTTGAGCGTTTGTTTGCGCTGGTAATTCACCGGAATTTTCTGGGCGTGCGTGTGGGTGATTTCGAGGTAGTAGCCAAATACCTTGTTGAAACCGACCTTCAGCGAGTTGATGCCGGTGCGGGCGATTTCGTCGGCCTGAAAACGGGCGATCCACTCCTTGCCGCCACTCGCCGTCTGCGCAGGTCATCGAGTTCGGCATTATAGCCGGCACGGACCAGGCCCCCTTCACGCGGGCTGAGCGGCGGCTCATCCACCAGCGCCGTGTCGAGGGCCGTGCGCAGCTCGGGGCATAATTCAAGCCTGCCCTCCAGTTCGGTGAGCAAGGCGGCGCGGCGCGCGGTCACCTTCGCCTTGACCCGCGGCAGTAGCCGCAGTGTGCCTGCGATGGCGCCCAGATCGCGCGGCGAGGCACGGCCGGTACTGACGCGCGACGTGAGCCGCGGCAAATCGTGGACCTCCGCCAGCGCTTGCCGCAGGTCGGCGCGCAAGGCGTGATCGGCCATGAGTTCGGCAACCGCATCCAGTCGGCCCTCGATGGCCGCGCGTTCCGCCAGCGGGCTCAGCAGCCAATCTTGCAGGAGACGCGCACCCATCGTGGTGACGGTGCGATCGATGGCCGCCAGGAGCGAGCCCTGGCGGCCCCCTTCGCGGAGCGTGCGCGTCAATTCCAGACAGCGGCGCGTGACCTCATCGAGCTGCAGAAACTTGGTACTTGCATAAGGCTGGAGACGCCGCACATGGCCAAGCTCCGCCTTGAGCATTTCCTGCGCATAGAGAAGCAAGGCGCCGGCCGCGCACAAACAAATCTGCTCTTCCTCGAAGCCGAAACCTCCCATGGCCAGCACGCCGAAATGTTTGTGCAAGGCGGCGTGCGCCGCGACGGGCTCGAAGGTCCAGTCGGGCCTGCTCGTCAAGGCCGGCCGCGGCGACAAACGCCCCATCATCTCGCCCAGGAGGACCAGGTCCCCTTCCGCGCACAAGCATTCGGCGGGGGCAAGGCGTGCCAGCTCATCCGCCAGGCGGCCGCAGGGTACATCGGCCGCGAACAACTGCCCGGTCGACAGCTCCAGCCACGCCACACCGCCGGGCGACCGCGCCTGCCCGGGGACAACCGCCACGAGGTAATTACTTTGTCGGGGGTCGAGCAAATCATCTTCGGTGATGGTGCCCGGCGTCACCACGCGCGTCACTTCCCGGCGCACCAGGCCTTTCGCCTCCGATGCCTCCTCGACCTGGTCGCAGATGGCGACCCGGTGCCCCGAGCGCAACAGCTTGTGCAAGTAGTTTTCGAGTTGATGGTGCGGGAAGCCCGCCATCGGCATGCTCTTGTCCCGACTCGTCAACGTCAGGCCCAGGACCTTGGCGCCAACTTCGGCATCGCTGTCGAAAAGCTCGTAGAAATCCCCCATGCGAAAAAAAAGAAGCATGCCGGGATGGCGTTCCTTGGCCTCCCGGTATTGCTGCATCATGGGAGTCATTTTTTGCGGCGGGATTTGGCGGCCCGCCCGTTGGCGGCATGGCCGTTGCGGACCTTGCTCATGGTGAGGCGATTGCCCGGTGCGTGAAAGGTGACTTCCGTCATGTAGTGGCGCATGAGCAAAAGGCCCCGGCCACAGGGCCGTTCCAGGTTCTCCGGCGCCATGGGATCGGGCACGTCTTCCATGGTGAAGCCACTGCCTTCGTCGTCGATGCTGATGTCGATGCGCTCGTTGTCAACGCGAAAGTTGATGTGAACCTTTTTGGTGCGATCCATCTGGTTGCCATGTTTGATGGCGTTCACGAGCGCTTCTTCAAGGGCCAGCTTGATGCTAAAAATTTCCTGATCGTTGAACCGGTGCGACCGTAACTGCTTCTCGATCAATTCCTGGACGCCGTGCGCCTCCCGAGGATCGCTGGCAATCGCGACGTGATAGGATCCGTCCTGAGATGGTTCGCGCATGGAGGGTCTCTGGGATCAAAACGTTTGCAGCGCCGTCTGCTCGTCCTTTTGAATGTTGAAGAGTTTGTTGAGCTTGGTTATTTCAAAAACCTCATAGATTTGCGGATCGATAGCACACAGGATCAGCGTGCCGCCGGCGGTTTTTACCTTCTTGTTGAGGGTGATAAACTTGCCAAGCGCCGCGCTGGATAGATATTCGACGTTGCTGAAATTAAGGAGCAATTTCCGCCGGCCTAAGTCGTCAACCAAGCTGAAAAGCTGTTCGCCTATGACTTGAATGTTCTGTTCGTCAAGGATCTTTTTGTCGGTGAAGTTCACCACCGTCACGTCACCGATGTCCTCGACCTCTAACCTGCGCCGCTTGGGTTGCGCGGACATGAAAACTCCTCCAACGGCCTTTCCCCTCGCGCTTCTTCTCAATTGGATGGCCGGAAAGGGCTAAGGTCGCTTTAAGCCATGTTAAAATGATTGCCCGCCAAGTCAAGGTAAATTCAAGCGATTCACGCTTAGAGCGTTCGGAAAAAAAGGGGTCAGACCCCCTCAATTCCCTGCAAAAGCGTTGATAATCTGTTCGCTTCAAGGGGTCTGACCCCTTTTTTTCCGAACGCTCTTACACTCAGATCACGATCCGCACACCGAAAGCACCGCTCAATAAATTCTTACCGCTTTTTTCCGATAATTGTTGATGCGCGTGCCACGTTGCCGGCATTATAAGGGTAGATCCGCGGGATGGAGGCACCAATGGCCGATGCAGCACTTGCCGAAGTACTTCGTTTCCTTCGCGCCACCCTGGCGAACCAGGGTGCGGCCGGCCTCGATGACCGCCGGCTGTTACAGCAGTTTTTGACCGGGCGCGACGAACGGGCCATCACCCTGCTCGTCGAACGGCATGGTCCGATGATTTTGAGCGTATGCCGGCGGGTTCTTGGCGATGCACATCAGTCCGAAGATGCCTTTCAGGCTGCCTTTCTGGTGTTGATCCGCAAGTCCTCTTCCCTGACCGGCCTCCAGTCGGTCGGCGGCTGGCTGCACGGCGTCGCGTATCGCATCGCTCTCAAGGCGCGGGCCCAAACGTCCCTCGCCGGCAGGCGCGAAAGAAAAGCAACCCTCATGAAGCGAAGCGCCGAACCCCTGGATGAGTTGACCATGCGGGAGCTACGCTCCGTCTTGGACGCGGAAATAGCCTCCCTGGCGGAGAAATACCGAGGCCCCGTCGTGCTCTGCCACCTGGAAGGCAAAAGCTATGACCAGGCGGCCCGCGAACTCGGCTGCACCAAGATCACGCTGTCGAGGCGGCTCACCAGGGCACGTGCCTTGCTGCGGCGCAAACTTGAGCGCCGCGGCATCACGCTGACCGTCGCCGCCCTGGCGGCCGCACTCACGGAAGCGACCAAAGCGGCTCCGCTGATGCGCACTGCTTACCATCAACACCGTCAAAGCGACAACGCTGATGGCGGCTGGCAATTCTGTGACCGGCGGCGCCGTTTCCGCCAGCGCGCTGGCCCTGGCCGAGGACGCCTTGACAGGCATGCTGCTGGCCAAGGGAAAAACGATGCTCGTGATGTTGGTGCTCGGTCTGGCCCTCGGCGGGGGCGGCATTGCTGTTTATGGCTTGCACAACAGTGCGGCGCCCATTGCGCCTGAAAATGCCCAGGCGCCCAGCGCCACGGCTAAGGCACCGGGCGGAATCAAAAAAGAGGACGACGATCCGCTCCCCGCCGGCAGCCTGATTCGCTTTGGTACATCGCGATTCCGACAAGGCACTCCCATTGCCTCCCTGTCGGTCTCCGCCGATGGCAAGCTGGCCGCGGCGACGAGTGGCGGCCACATTCGTGGATCCGTCCGCGTTTTCGATCTTGCGACAGGTCTGGCCCGCACTCCTGTTAAGACCGAGCTCAGCGGGCTCACGGAAGCCGTCGCCCTTTCGCCCGATGGTCGAATTCTTGCCACCAAGGAGCATTTCGTCATTCACTTCCGCGATACCTTGACAGGTAAGGAACTGAGCTCGATCGACCCCGACAAGGCCAACGGCGGAACTCTGACCAGCTGGCTGCTTTTCACGCCCGACGGCAAGAGCCTGGCCGTCGGTGCCGCCAGTGGCAAGGCCATTCACCTGATCGATGTCGCCACGGCCAACGTCGTCCGCACCTTCCACCACCAGAACGTCGTGTTCGCGGCCGCATTTTCGGCCGACGGCCTTCTGCTCGCGGCCGGCGGCTATGACAGCGACGGCGGCAAGTACTATGTAAGGCTTTGGGAAGTCGCCACGGGCAAAGAGCTACGCCGCTTCGCCGCTGGTCGGTCCGGCACCCGATCGCTGGCCTTCTCACCGGATGCCAAAATGCTGGCCGGCGGTGGCGACGACGCGCAGTTGCGCTTGTGGGATGTCAACAACGGCACCGAGTTGCACAAACTGCCGCCCGACGGCTACCGCATTCGTAGCGTGGCCTTCAGTCCGGATGGCACAACAGTCGCCGCCGCCGGCGATTCGCTACGTCTGTACGAGCCAGCCACCGGCAAGGAGACCGTGCGCATCGACCGCAAAGCCTCCGGGCTGTATTTCTCCGCCGACGGCAAAGCGCTGCTCGGTGCCGTCATGGGCTCGATCTGCCGCTGGGACCCGGCGACCGGGCGGCAACTCACGCCCCAGGCAGCCGGCGACAGCGTCGTCGACCAGATTTTGGTCAGTCCGGACAACCGTCGCGTCATCACGCGGGGACAGGAGGGGGATGCCCATATTTGGGACGCCAAAACTGGCGCTCATGAGCGTCTCTTGAGTGTTACCTGGCAGCGCGGCATCGCCCTTGGCCCGGACGGTCGTTTCCTCGCCTGGCCGGTCTCGGACCCAAAGGTCACTTTCAAAGATCCCGACAACCGCAACTCGACCTACACCGGCAGCCGTATCCGCCTTTACGAAATGGGCACCGGTCAATTCGTCGATAGATTTCCGGGGTTCGAGGGGGATGCTCAAGACCTGTTCTTCGCCAGCAAGGGCAGTACGCTCGTAATGGTCGATCACCGCGATGGCCGCGTGCGCGTTTGGGACTTTGCCACCGGCAAGGAACTGCACAGCTTTCAGGCCCTCCGCGCCGATGAAAAGACCAAGCAGCACTTTGTTTGGCACACGGTCCTCGCCCCCGACGGCTCCACTCTGGCCGTCACCTATCAGTCAAGCTCGCGGGGCTTTAATGGTTCCTATAGCGTGCGGCTCTGGGAGGTGGCCACCGGTAAGGAATTGCACGAGTTAGCCGGCCATAAACATTATGTTCACGGCATGGAGTTTTCGCCGGACAGCAGAACGCTTGTCACGGGGAGCGATTCCCTGTCCACCTTCGTGCCCCAGCGCCCGGATGGCCCCGATCGTCAGGTCTTCGCCTGGGATGTGACTACCGGACGGCGTGTATCGGCCGTGGCCGAGGGGTTGCCGACCAGCGCGACTGCGGTGGCGTATGCGCCGGACGGTTGGACATTCGCGACGGCCGCGCCCGACGGTACGATCAGCCTGTGGGAGTCGGCTACTTACACGCTCCGCGCTGCATTCCGCGGCCACCGTGACCAGGTGACGTCATTGGCCTTCACACGAGATAGCAAGCTGCTTTCCGGTAGCGTGGACACCACAGTGCTTGCCTGGGACATCCGCCCGCCGCTGGGCGGTGCACGCACGCCGCTCGTCGCCGCCTGGGACGGTTTGTTGGCGCCGGAGGCCTCCGTGGCCTTCAAGGCCATGGGCCAACTGCAAGGCCAGCCGGCCGAAGCCGTCGCCCTACTTCGTGACAGGCTCAAGGTGCCGCGCGTCGATCCGCAAGAGCTCGCCCTACTTATCGCTGACCTCGACAATCCGCAATTCGCGGTTCGCCAAAAGGCCGTTCACTCCCTGGAAAAGCTGGGGGAGTCCGCCGAGGCCGCCTTGCGTGAAGTGCTCGAAGCCAACCCGTCGCTGGAGGCCCGCCAGCGCACGGAAGCGCTCCTGGAAAAACGACGAAACGACCCGGAAGTCCCGCGTAAGCTGCGCGGCATTGAATTGCTTGAATGGATCGGCACACCTCAGGCCCGGTCGGTGCTGGAGATGCTGGCCCAAAATTCTCTCGACCCGCGCACTGGCCAGGCTGCCAGTGCCGCCGTCCGGCGCCTCACCGGGAAGTCTTAGTTACCAGAATGGAAACCTAATCCGCGGCACCCACCAGCGTCAGGCCGATGCCCAGGCTGGCTGCGTCTTTTTTGCCGTTGATGATCACACTTTCCTTGGCTTGCAGGACCCAGTGGTTTTTGGGCAGGGCCGCCAGTGTTGGCGCCGCTGCGGGCATGCTGTTGGGAAACAGCATGAGCACTCCGGGATGTCCCGTGCCGATGCTCTTGGCACTGGTTTCAATCATCGCCTTGGCGTCCATCAACTCCCGCTTCGTGTCTTTGGCGGCATCCAGAAGGATAAGGAAGTCTTGAAACTCCGAAGCGCCGTGTGATCGCCATCCATCGGCTGATAGCCCAGGCGTAGGGTATACGTCCCTGCCTTGACGAGTTGTTTACGGTAGTCGCGCCCATCCTGCTCGAAACGAATGACGCCGATGATTTCGGTCTGCTTGACGTCACGATAGCTCAGCCCGTTCTTGATTTGCTCCGGCGTGGCCTCGGCCGGGACCTCCTTGCGAAACCAGACCGTGCACAAAGGCTTGCCGGCGGAATCCAAAAGTTGCGTCGCTTGCGGGCCGAGCAATTGCTGGATGGGCGCGGCTACCTTATCGGGCACAGGGGCCTTGTCGTTCTTGATGCTGTACTGCGCATCCTGGCCCATCGTGAACGACAAGATGCCAAAAAGCGGCAGCCAGGCGGCCCATCGAACGTGGCGCATCAGACCTCTCCTCAACCTTGGTGGCGTGATATGGCTTGCAGGTTAAACATAAAAGGTCAGGCCCCTGCGGATTCAGGGGGCCTGACCTTATTTAATAACGGCCGCTTACTTGGTCGCGAACGAGCCGACATAGCCGCCGCGCCGTTCGTAATCGCTCCAGGTTTCGCCCAGGCCTGCCAGGCCAGGTTGCGTGCGGTCGCCGAGGAACACGTGTTCAATGACGCCCGCTACACGAGCGTCGACGCTTTGGGCCAGCGGCGGATAGAACGCGCTTTCATTGCCGCAAGCCTTGTCTTCGTGGCTATCGATGCAGCGCGTCTTGATACGCGCGACCGTCGCATCGACTTCCGCGCAGGTCTGCCCCTCGCACTGGCACATGGATACCCGGATGGTATCGCTGTGCACCGCCACCACGTTGTCGAGCAGTTTGCCGGCCTGGCGTTTGGCGAATTCGACCAGCGCTTCCTTCTGGCTTGAGCTGGCGCGAGCATCGACGATCAGGATTGACTTGGTCGGTGAGCTTTGTTCGAGCCCCAGCGTGTTGC
The DNA here is from genome assembly GCA_963848825.1 of uncultured Planctomycetota bacterium. GTDB lineage: Bacteria > Planctomycetota > Planctomycetia > Gemmatales > Gemmataceae > CAVVSQ01. The sequence continues at coordinate 149,041 of CAWKFA010000002.1, forward strand.
CCGCGGACACCACTGCCACAACGCACATCCCGTCGAGATTGACGTCGCCGCCAGCTCCCTTGGTGATCTTCCAGGCGAGCACCGCCTGTTTGCCGCCCAGGTTGAAATCGGCATTGGCGAAGCACGGGCCAGTCCAGACGTCGCAGGTTCGGGCTTCGACGTATTGGCCGGTAATGCCCGCCGCTTGAGCCGGCGCCAGGGCGAGGGAAAGGGTGAGCACCGTCAGCAACGCTCGTTTCATGGTCAAAAACCTCCGCGGGATTGGTTTCATTGGCACAGACCTTGTTAGACCCTATTGTCAAGCGTGCCAGGGGTGCCGTCAAGACAGCTTCGCGTAAAAGAGTTTTCGCGGCGATTTCATTGCACACTCGGGGTTTCCGCGTCACAATGACAGGTGGGGGTCCTAAAAAGAGGGGTCAGTCCTTTGACACTCGCTTTTCAGGGCGCCAAATGGGGATGATGCCTTCGGAAGGAAGTCGACCTTGCCTCGAGCCTGGCTTCTTGCCGTCGCGATTCTCGCCGGCTTGATCTTCGTTTTTGTCGGGTTCGCGCTCCAGCCGCATACTTTGCCCGAGCCGCCGATACAGAGCTCCGCGCCTATCCCCTACAACCAAACCAATCGGCCCAGTCCCCGATCAGGCCACTGGGCGTTCACTCCGCCCAGCACGCCCCCCGTACCCGTGATCCGCCTGGCGGCGTGGAAAAACAATGAAATCGACGCCTTTATCCTCGATCGTCTGGACAGGGCGGGACTCAAACCCTCGCCACGCGCCGACAAGGAAACTTTGTTGCGCCGGCTATCGTTCGATCTGCGCGGGCTGCCGCCGAGTCTGGACGAGGTAGACGCCTTTCTGGCGGACCGCTCTCCCATTGCCTATGAGAAGCTGGTCGATGCGCTGTTGGCGTCGCCGCGCTACGGCGAAAAGATGGCGCTGCTCTGGCTCGATCTGGCCCGGTTTGGCGATACCAGCGGCTTTCATTTCGACAGCACCCGGCAAATGTGGCTGTGGCGCGATTGGGTTATCAACGCCTTCAACAGCAACATGCCCTATGACCGCTTCAGCATCGAGCAACTCGCCGGCGACCTGCTGCCGCCGCGCCGGCACGGGGACGCGGCATTCCCAAAAAATCGCCAGCGGCTTCAACCGGAATACCTGTTTCAACGAGGAGGGCGGCGCCGACCCCGAGGAGTTCGTCATCCGCTACAATGTCGATCGCACCAACACTCTCGGCCAGGTCTGGCTCGGCCTGACGCTTGGCTGCGCCGAATGCCATCGCCATAAATACGATCCCATTTCACAAAAAGAGTATTACCAGCTCTTCGCCTATTTCACCGGCATCAAGGAGCCGATGATCAGCGGCAACCACAATCAACCGTTGCCGCCGCTGCTCAAGGTGCCCTCCCCCGAGCAGCGCAAGACGCTCGCCAAGTTGAAACGCGACCGCGCCGACCTCGAGCGCGAGATCGCCGCCGAAGCCGAGGGAGTGCGTTATGTCGATCCCCTCGAAGGTAACGCCGCAGCCGTCAAGTTGCCGTCTCGTCCGGAAGACGTGATCTGGCTTGATGACGCAGCGCCGCCTGGCGCCAAGCTACTGGGCGATGGCACGGTGGCGTGGCACTGGGACAGCGCGCCGCGCCACCCCGTCTATAGTGGCGAGCGTTCTTTCGTGCGCAGCGGGCAGGGCCTGCATCAACATTACTTCACCGATGCGCGCAATCCCGTCCGCATCTTTCCGGACGACAAACTGTTCGCTTATGTCTGGTTGGACGCTCAAAACCCGCCGCGCTCCATCCAGTTTCAGTTTAACGACGGCACCTGGGAGCACCGTGCCTACTGGGGCGAGGACCTTTGTTATGGCGCGGGGATGACGGACGGACCGGGCCACTTCAGCGCGGGCGCCCTTCCCGCCGCTGGCAAGTGGGCACGCCTCGAGGTGGACGCCGCCAAAATCGGACTGGCGCCCGGCGCTCGCGTCGACGGCATGGCCTTTATTCAGTTCGACGGCACAGCCTACTACGACAAAATCGGTGTCGCCACCAGGTATCCACCCGACCCGCGCATTTATCTATCGCAAGCTGCCTGGGAGCCGCGGGGTATGGTCGATCCCAGAGTTCCCGCGGATGTGCGGGAGGCGCTCCAGGTCGACCGCGCCCTGCGCAGTGCCGCCCAGAAAACCAGCGTTCGCAATTATTATCTGTTGGCCGTTTGTGCCGCCACCCGTGAACTTTTCGATCCGCGCTCGCGGAGTTCGAGCAAATCCAGGCCAGGCTCAAGGAAGTCGAGGATGCCATACCCTCGACCCTCGTTACCGAGGAAATGCCCGCGCCCCGCCCGGCGCATGTGCTCCTGGCGCGGCGATTTTTCACGCCCGGGGGAAAGCGTCTACCCGGCCGTACCCGCCCTGTTGCCACCGCTGCCGCCACAGTCCCCCAATAACCGCCTTGGCCTCGCCCAGTGGCTATTCCGCCCCGATCATCCGCTCACCGCACGCGTGGCGGTCAACCGTTTGTGGGCGCAGATGTTTGGTGCCGGACTTGTCGCTACCCCTGGCGACTTTCGGCGCCCAGGGGGACCCGCCGTCCCACCCTGAACTTCTCGACTGGCTGGCTACTGACTTCATGAAATCGGGCTGGGACATCAAGGCCCTGTTGCGGAAGATTGCGCTGTCGAATACCTATCAGCAATCTTCGTCCAGCACGGCTGATTTAGCCGCCCAGGTCGATCCCCATAATCGCCTCCTGGCGCGTGCCCCGCGCTTTCGGCTCGTCGCCGAGGAAATACGCGATAATGCCCTGATGATCTCGGGACTGTTAAGCAGCAAAATCGGCGGCCCCTCCGTCATGCCCTACCAGCCCGCCGATTTTTACAAGGGCAAGATGGAGGACTGGTCATGGGCCCCCAGCATGGCGACGACCAGTATCGCCGCGGCTTATACACCTTCTGGCGCCGCACCACGCTGCATCCGATGTTCGCCCTTTTCGACGCCACCACGCGCACCGAGTGTACAGTCGCGAGGCCGCGGACCAACACCCCCGTACAGGCGCTGGTAACACTCAACGACCCCACTTTCGTGGAGGCTGCCCGGGTCTTCGCCCAGAACATCCTGGCCAAGGCGCCGCCAGACCTGGACAGTCGGCTAACTTTTGCCTTTCGTTCCGCGCTCGCCAGGCCGCCTACCGCCGCGGAACGAGCTGTTCTCGATGCCCGCTATCAGGCGTTTCTGACTCACTATCAAGCCGATCGCGAAGCAGCCTCACAATTGGTTCATGCCGGCCAGGCGCCCCGCCTCGCCAATCTCGACATCGTAGATCATGCCGTGTGGACGGCGATTGCCCAGATACTTTTGAACCTGGACGAAACGCTGACGCGCGAGTAGCGGCCTTCCCTCGTGGTGACTTTGGCAGCGCCCGTTTAATGTTTGGAGCCCTCATGGATCCCATCTCCCGTCGCCGCTTTCTGACGCGTACGAGCGCGGGCCTGGGTATGGCGGCGCTGGCATCCCTTATCGAGGCCGAAGCTTGGCGCCGAGGGTGTCGCCCGGCAGCCTGGCCAACACGCATTTGCCACCGCGCGCAAACGTGTCATTTATCTTTTCATGTCGGGCGGGCCGTCGCACGTCGATTTACTCGACCCCAAGCCCATCCTGCAACAGCGGCATGGTGAAGACATGCCGGCCTCGGTGCTCGGCTCGCAGCGTGTCACCTTGCTGACGCGTAACCAGGGACGCTTCCAGGCCACGGCTACACCCTATGGCTTCGCCCGCCATGGCCGGTCCGGCCAGGAGCTGAGCGAGCTGTTGCCCCATTTGGGTACCTGCGCCGACGATTTATGCATCTTGCGGTCGATCCACTCCGAGCCGATCAACCACGAGCCCGCGGTCACCTTCATGCAGACGGGCCGGCCGCAACCCGGCTTGCCCTGCATGGGCTCCTGGCTCAGTTATGGTCTCGGCTCGGCCAATCGGGACCTGCCCGCCTTCGTCGTCATGCTTTCCGGGCCGCTCAATCAGCCCATCCATTCACGCTACTACCACTCCGGTTTCTTGCCCGGTCAGCATCAAGGCACCGTGTTCCAGGCCAACGGCGATCCGGTCCTCTACCTCATCAACCCTCAGGGCGTCGATGCCAATGTGCGCCGCCAGGTCATCGACGGGGTCAACGATCTCAATCGCCTGCGGCAAACGCAGGTGCACGACCCGGAAATCGAGGCCCGCATCAATTCGTTCGAGCTGGCTTTTCGCATGCAGACCTCCGTGCCGGAACTCGCGGACATCCGTGGCGAAACCAGGCGGACTCTCGATTCCTACGGTCCCGAGGTCCAGACGCCCGGCTCCTTTGCACGCAACTGCCTCATGGCGCGCGGCTGGTGGAACGCGGCGTGCGTTTCGTGCAGCTCTTTCATCGCGGCTGGGACCAGCACACCAATATCGTCAACGATCTCCGCCGCCAGACGCTGGCGACGGACCAGCCCTGTGCCGCCCTGCTCAACGACTTAAAAGGTCGCGGCCTTCTCGAAGACACGCTGGTGGTCTGGGGGGGCGAGTTCGGCCGGACCAGCTTCGCGCAGGGCGATCTCTCCGGCAGCTTTGGCCGGGACCATCATCCGCGCTGTTTTTCCTACTGGCTTGCCGGCGCCGGCGTCAAAAAAGGCATCACCTATGGCGCTACCGACGATTATGGCTACAACGTCACCGAGAATCCCATCCACGTCAACGACCTGCATGCCACCATTCTCCATGTCCTGGGCATCGATCACGAACGGCTCACCTACCGTCACGGCGGCCGGGATTTTCGGTTGACGGACGTGGGCGGCGATGTGGTGCGCGATCTTATCATAACGATAATAGTTGGCCGGCTACCGATTACCAAATCCATCCCAAATTCCCCATTTGCACAGAAATCATGCCGAAACCCCGCCGATTGCCCCACTTTCCGGGCTGCTAATTTCGCCCATCTTTAACGGCTTTTCCTGACATGATAACTTTACCGCCCAGGGCAGGTCTTTTTCCGTCAATCTTCCAAAACTTCTCTTGCATGCGTCCGTGGTCGAATTAAGGTGGATATGTCGGTGGTGCTGTCAGTTCCAACTGACAGGGTAGGATGGCCCGCGCTGCACCAAGGTTTGTGTGATTTTGAATCAAGTTTTGGGAGGTACGGGCCATGAGACCATTGATGGTTAGTCTATTTGCGCTTGGCGTATGGTCGGCTGCCGCTGACCAGGCTTCGGCGGCGTGGAACAATGTGTTTCAGCCCACATTGTTTGGCCGAAGCCGGACCACAACGAGCAATTACTATGTGACACCGGCGGTCGTTTATTCTTCGCCGGCGGTCGTCGTGCCTGTGGCCGCGCCGGTGGTCGCCACGCCCGCCTGCAGCACGTGCAATTCGCCGCCGCCGCAACCCAGTTGCAACACAAGTTATTCCCAGCGCTGCTATTATCAACCGGTCGTTAGCTACGAAACCAAAAGCTACTACGAGCCGGTCACCACCTATCAGACCAGTTATTATTACGAACCGGTCACCAGCTATCGCTACAGCGCTTACTACGATCCTTGCTCGTGCGGTTATCAACAGGTCGCCACGCCAGTGACTTCTTACCAGCTCCGCGCCCAGAGCAGCCCGGTGCAAAGCTGGGTGCAGCGCTGTGCCCAGGTGCCGGTCACCAGCTATCAAAAGTCCTGCTACTGGCAGCCGCAGACCACCTGCTGCCAGACGACCCAGGGCGCCTTGATCCCGATGGCCGCCGGGCAGCCGGCCGCTCCCGTAATGGCCCCGGTGCCCGTCATGACACCCGCGCCGAGCATGGGTGCGCCGAACATGGGTGCCCCGTCAGGCCCCATGGCCCCGCCCAGCGTCAACGAGCAGCGTGACCAGGGCAACGTCGACAAAATGTACTATCCGCAGCAACCGGCACAGCGGCCGGTCGGCTCGCCGAACGCTTCGTGGCAGCCTTCCTTGGGTGTGCCCACGTTCCCCACGACCAACCCGACACCGCCGCCCGTCAAGCTTGACCGCATCGTGGTCAGCCCCGACGCGTCGGTGGAAGGCCAGGTCGTCCGCAATGACAACACTCCTCGGCCCTACGCCAAGGTGCTCTTCGTGAGCGGTAACCAACCGTCCGCACCGCAAACCGTCACCGCCAACTCGGCGGGCCGCTTCCAGGCCAACCTGGCAACGGGCTCATGGAATGTTTACCTCGAAAACGGGGACGGTGCGCCAACCTTCTTTAGCAGAATTGATGTCAATCAAACCCAACCCGCACGGATGACGTTGGTAAATCGTTAACCATGCGGCCGGTCCGGAATACCAAGCCTTCTTAGTTAAACGACTACGAAGGCTTGTTTTTTTACTGGACGCCTCGCGACGGCACCTTATTTGCTGAGTAATTGAATGCTTTTGCTACATCAGACAGGACTGAACGTTGCGCGACAATTTGAATTGCACCCTGGCCATGCCAGGGCACCTGGCGATAGGGCCGGCACGGGCGAACTCCCCACGTTCTCCCTTGTCGGCTTTTTTGTTGCGCGATCTCAAACACAGCGCCTTGCACTTCTCTCCATGCCTGCGACTTGGGCTGCGCACTCCTCGCCCCTACTATGCGCAGTCGGTTGCCAAAAACCAGCTTCCCCCCAATAAACTCACCAAACAAGACAGCCGTATTTCTACAACCCTTGAAAGGGGTGACCCATGTCCATTGGTATGATTCTGTTAATTATCCTGATCTTGATCCTGTTGGGCGTTCTTCCAACATGGGGACACAGCCGCAGTTGGGGTTACGGACCCAGCGGCGGGCTGGGACTCATCCTGGTAATCGTATTGGTACTGGTGCTGATGGGGCGAATTTGATCTCGTCAAAGCAGCACGGCTTCCAAACCGAGCGTTTGCAAAAAAAGGGGTCAGACCCCTTGAAGCGACCGGAGATTTCAACGCTTTTGCAGGGTAACGAGGGGGTCTGACCCCTTTTTTTGCAAACGCTCCAAGGAGATAGTTATGAAAGGCTTCCTCATCTTCCTGTTTCTGCTCGTCGTCGGTGTCGGCTGCCTGGGCTTCTACCTGGGCTGGTTCCACATGGGTTCGGAGACGACCGACGGCAAAACCAACGTCACGTTCAGCGTCGATCAAAACAAGATCAAGCAGGACGAACACAAAGTGATCGACAAAGTGCAAGGCACCGGCCAAAAAGCGCCATAGTCTTTGTTGGCCGCAAGACACGAAAGGGGGGCATTCGCGGAGAATGCCTCCTTTTTTATTTCTCGCGCATCGGCGGTGCTCTGGCATACCCACGGCAGCGCCTGCCTGAGCAAGGCTGGGCCTACGCCATTCGGACTCAGCACCCAGTCGATTTTCACCTTCTGGGACTACTAGAGCCAGCAGTGAGAACACAACCTTCGTAGCGATCACCTCCCGCTCAACAAGACGCTCGCGAAAAGTGTCCGCTGCCGGCGATGCGCGGCAAGCAACTCACCTGCCGGTGGACTCTCCGCACCATTCGGATTAAAAGTACTTTTTTCTATACTCGGGGGAGGATCGTCAGAATGACGGGTCACCAGGCATTCCCGCACTTGCCGATTACAACTTGAAGGCGAGTGTTCATTCTCGGTTTCAATGTGAACTCTCAACTCCCTAATGATGACGCAATTGGAATGCACAGAAAAGGGTTTGCAATGAAAAACGGCTTACTCGGGCTCGCGTTGCTGATTTTTTCCGGCGGCTAACCTCGCACTGGCGCAAAGCCGAGTAGCGAGCACCCCCTTGCCTGGGGTGGCGGCCGCTGAGGCACTCCAGGTTTTGCCAATGCCGCCGCCTCCCGGCCGAGAAGGTGCGGCCGAGTCACCGGCTCCTCAAATATTGCCTCCGCCGCGGACGGCATCCTCGGACGTTCTTGATGGTCGGATTGCCTCGGGGGCCAGGTCAGGAACGCCCCTGCGATTCTGGGTCAATGCCGAGTATCTCCTGTGGTGGACCAAGGCCGGGTCGACACCTCCCCTGGTTACCACCGGTCCGGCAACTCCCGTCGTTCCACCTCCCGGTTCACTCGCGGCGCCCGGAACGGTGATTCTTTTCGGAGGCGATGAGCGGAATCACACTCCGTTCTCGGGTGGACGCTTCACGTTGGGCTTCTGGTTCGACGCGTGCCAAACCTGCGGCTTCGAAGGCAACTTCTTCTTCCTTGGTCAACGCGCGCATGACTTTGACGCCAACACCACCGGGTCCCCTGTCCTGGCCCGGCCCTTCTTTGATACCAGCACCGGTAAGCTCAACTCGGAATTGACCGGCTTCCCCGGACTTGCGACCGGGAGCGTCCATGTCCATTCCACGACATCGCTTCTGGGTGGGGAAGGCAACCTGCTCCATAACCTCTGCCGTAGCTGCGAGTCGGGGTGTGATTCGTGCTGTTCACCAGCCCTCCGTTACCGCTTCGATTTGCTGGCGGGACTTCGTTATATGGAGCTGCGCGAAGGCCTGGGCATTGCCGAGGACACGCGCGTCGCGCCAGGAGCCGCAGTTTTCGCCGGCTCGGACATCAGTGCTTTTGACCAGTTCGATACGCAAAACCGCTTTTATGGGGGACAGCTTGGCATTAAATCGGAGTTGCGCTGGAAGCGACTGTTCGTCAATGGAAACATGAAGGTGGCGCTTGGCGATACGCACCAGGCCGTCGAAATCAACGGTGCCACCAGGATCACCACGCCTGGCGGCGTAGTCACGAACTTGCCGGGAAACCTATTGGCGCTGCCCAGCAATATCGGGCACTATTCACGCGACCAGTTTTCGGTCGTTCCGGAAGTGGGTCTGAACGTTGGCTATCAGCTGACCCGGCACGTCAGCCTGTCCGCCGGCTATACCTGTATTTACTGGAGCAATGTCCAGCCCCGGAGATGCGGTCAACCCTGTGGTGAACTCCACACGCGTGCCGGCGAGCACTTTTCGCCGACCGGGCCGCTGGATCCGATGTTCCACTTCCATAACAGTGGGTTCTGGGCCCAGGGGCTTAACATTGGCGTCCAGCTCCGATTCTAGGAGCCCAGGCCAAAACGGGGACTTGACCTCAAATAGGTCAAGTCCCCGTTTTAGGATACGCTTTAATCAAACGCCTATGGCGTCGTGAATACCGCGCTGCCGCTCCAGCTAGTGGTCTTACCATTCGCAGCAACCGCTCCGACCCACCACACGTACCTATGACCGGATTTTAGCGCCTGGGCCGCGCTGGTGACCCAGGCGGTCGCTTGCACATTGCTTACCAGCAACGCCTGCGATTGACCTGTCGTCTGATCGTCTACCCAAATGACATAGGAAGCGGCGCCGGCCACGGCGTTCCACGCAAAGGTTGGCGTAACACCGGCCGCGGCAGGCCCCCTCATTGTCGGCGCTGCCGGCGCTGCCAGGGAAAAGTTCTGGCCAGCGCTCCAATGGCCCTGGCTGCCATTGGTGCTAGTCGCCGCGACCCACCAGGTATAATTATGCCCGGGCGTGAGCGCTTGCGCCGTGCCGGTAGTCCAGGCGTTGCCGGTGGCATTAGGAATCTGAATGACCACTTTGCCGGTGGTCGTATCGGTTACCCAGAGGTAACTGCGCGTGGTCCCGACACTGCTGGTCCAGGAAAACGTGGGCGTATCGAACCCGACACCTGCCGCGCCGGTGCCGCTGGGACCTGCGGGCACCGGGGTAGCCAGGGCAGCCAATGAGAAATTCTGGCCGTTGCTCCAGGGACCGCGCGTGCCGTTGCCACCGACGGCCGCCACCCACCAGGTAAAGCTATGACCGGGCGTCAGGGCCTGCACCGCGCTGGGAGTCCACACATTGCCGTTGACGTTGGGGACTTGCAAGACCGCCACGCCGGTCGTCGTATCCGTCACCCAGAGGTAATAGTTGCTGGCACCAGCCACGCTGTTCCAGGAAAAGTTGGGGGTATCGAAGCCGGCACCGGCCGCACTGGCGCCGCTGGGGCCGTAGAGAGCAGGGCGCGGTTAACGGCACGACGACGGCTGGGCCCGGGGGCGCGGGATCGATAAAGTTGGTATCCAGCGTCACGGCACCCGTTTGAGCCAGGGCCCTGCCGCAGGCGATGCTGGCATTGGTGATCAAGGTAATGCTCGAATTCGCAAGGATGTTTCCTGCAAATACGGTAGTCGAACCCAGCGTAGCCGAACTGCCGACTTGCCAGTAGACATTGTCGGCGCCGCCATTGATAAAGAGGATAGCCGAGTTGCTAGCCGTCGTGAGGCTACTACCGATCTGAAAATCGAAGCGTGCCGTCGGGTTATTTTGGTCGTCGAGCATCAGGGTCCCCGTCAACTGGGCCGACGTATCAAAGTGATAGCGGCCGGGCGTAAGCGTGAGTCCGCCCAGGTCTTGTCCCGTCAAGTTGATGAAGCCGCCGACCTCGCTCAAGATCGTCGTGTAGGCTGTCGTGAGTTGAACCTGAGCCAGACTCGCGGGGCCGTCATTGATATGAATGGTAGAAGGGGCGATCACGCTCCCGGGTGGAAAGCCCGTGACCGAGGAACCGGGGCCGACGCCCACGTTGCCAACAATCACCGTCGAACCCGTGTTGGTTACCGTTGAACCGGCGAGGACGGCGAAGGATTGCAAGGTCGTTCCCAGCAGCGTGGATGCATTGTCCATGCAAAACGTCAGGGTGCCGTTACCGCCGCCGACGCTGGTGCTGCCGGCAAAGCCAGTCGTGCCGCTGTAAGTGGCGGTGACTGTGCCCCCCGCGGTGTTCGGGGTGCCGACCGGGATTGTGAAGACGACCTGGGCCACGCCATTGACGACCGGCACATTGTTAACCGCGCCGACGCCGGCCACTGAAAAGTTGACGGTCCCTCCCGTGGCGCACCCCGGAGATCGTATCGGTCAGGGTGATCTGCTGGGGCGTAGGCGAGCTGTCGGACAGGGACGGGGCGACGACGGCGACCGTATCGACCGTCGGCGCAGGCGCAATCAGAGGTGGGACCTGGATGACTGGGGGGGGAACTATCAAGGGTAGGACCTGGGTGGCGATCAGCGACGGCGTGGTCCGATCTTCCAAAAGCTCAAGCGTCAGGCAGCGCCTTGTCCGGGTCGGTCTGCGCGAGCGCTGCAAGGTTGGCGCCCAAAATCGTTTGGTGGGGAAAACCTTGGCCCAAATGCCTGTGAAGGCAGACAATGAAATCTGCATGGCGGCCGTCCTCTCGATAGGGGTATACTGCTTGCGTTGTCCTTGAACGTCGGTTCAAGGCAAGGCGCCCGAACGGCGGCAATACAAGCAAAAAAAACCGACCTGGTCGAACACCTTTGGGTATCCGACCACGTCGGCTTTACTCGTTATCAGATCCCCGGCCTACCGGGTAATCCTTCACCAGTCTTCCGATGACCACCCAAACTTAGGTCAGGAACTGCATGAAGCAAGCGGATTCCATTGCCGCCGTGTATTTGCTGGAAAATGATTTAGAGCGTTCGGAAAAAAAGACCCCTTGAAACGAACAGAGTTTGGACGCTTTGGCAGGGTACCGAGTGGGTCTGACCCCTTTTTCAACGGACTGTTAGCGGGTTGGCCGTGTGGTCAACCCTTATTTTGGTTACTCATGCGAGGTTTATTATGAAAGCGCTTTTTGCGAGTCTGATCACGTTGGCCTTGGGCTTCAGCCTGCTCTTGGGAGCCCAAAGCGGCGACAAGAATGGGGAAATAAGAGTCAAGCTAATGCATGTGCATATGTGCTGCGACGGTTGCTCAAGTGAAGTGGAAGACATCCTGCAAAAAGTTCCGGGAATCAAGGCGGTAAGCTGCGAGCAAGAGGCCAACACCGCGCAGTTCACAGCGAACAATGCGGCGGCCGCCCAAAAAGCGCTCGACGAACTGGCCAGCAAAGGCTTCCACGGCGCAACGGGCTCCACTGCCTACGCCTTTAAAAACGACAGCGGCGTCAAGAGGGGCAAGGTAACGTCGCTCACATTGACCGACTTCCATAATTCCTGCGGCGGCTGCGTGGTCTCCTTCCGCAAGGCCATCAAAAACGTGGAAGGCGTGACGGGCGACAACCTCAAGTCGAAAGTAACCACCTGTACCATCACAGGCAATTTCGACGCCGCCCAGCTTGTCGAAGCAATCAACGAGGGCGGCTTTCACGTACATGTCAAGAACTGACAGTGAGGAACGCGGCAGGCGGCTGGCCTAACGCTCAGTTGCCTGCCGCGTCCTGCTGAGCAGCAGTCTTGCTGAGCAGCACTTGACGCGTTTGCCGGGTGAGGTTATTCATGGGTGCCACACATACCGCCCCCGGCCGGCATTCTTGCCCAGATTACCGGGGGAAAACGAGATTTTTTCTCGTGATGAAAAATAACTTGAAAGCGGCCCCATGAAGCCCATTCTGATTCGAATGTATACCGTGGTGCTGACCATGGGGCTCCTGGCCGGTTGCAACAACGACGCCACGGATTTGGAACAGGCCATCCGCAGTGGCGGCAACGTGGTTGCGGTACCACCGACCGACCCCAGCGGAGGCCATGGTCACGAGGCTAGCAACCATGGCGGCATCATTGTGGCAGTTGGCCTTGATAACTACCACGCGGAAGCAGTCTTCGAAAAAGGCGGCGTGCTGCGCCTTTACACTCTTGGTAACGATGAGTCCAGGATCCTGGAAGTCGACACACAAGAATTGACGGCATACATCAAGCGCGACGGTAGCGACGTAGTCGACTCCATCGTTCTCAAGGCCGAACCCGTGGCGGGCGATGCTGAGGGGAAAACCTCCCAATTCGTGGGCATCTCGTCCAGGGAACAAGCGGGCCAACGCCTGGACGTAACCATTCCGAATATCAAAATCGGCAGCGAAAACTTCCGCCTGAGTTTCAAATCATTTATCGACGCGCACGAGCAGATAATGCCCGGCGGCGCCGCTGAAGCCGAGGCATACCAGCTTTATTTCACGCCGGGAGGTCTCTACACCGACGCCGACATCAAGGCCAACGGCCACATGACGGCCGCCGAAAAATTCAAGGGGCTCGTATCGCGGCACGACATGAACCCCAAGACCGGCGAAAGGATTTGCCCCGTCACCAAGACCAAGGCCAATCAACAGTTCACCTGGATCGTCGGCGGCCAGGCCTACGAATTTTGCTGTCCGCCCAGCGTGGATGAGTTCGTGAATATGGCCAAGACCCAACCGGAAATGGTGAAGGACCCGGAGTATTACCGGAAGTGAAAATTGGCTGGCACGTTGCTGACTGGCAGCTACCTTCCTTGTCAGAATTCATTATCTCGTTCACTTTTTGTCGAAAACGCTTGTGTACTATACATGGATGTCCCCATTATTTTGCCCAAATATTTGTCGCGGTGTTAAGGAATCTGACCGTGTCATTTCTTGCAAGTGGTTGAACAGTATTATTTATTTAGATATGGGAATAGGGTCATGGAGAATTGAGAGAGGTTTTGAATATGATTATTCGATATAGAGATCTCTTTATCGAACACGATGAATCGCCTGAAGTACGGCAAGACGTGTCATCCGTGGAAATATTCGTTGGTGCCCCCCTGCCATCAGATTTTCGCGACTTTCTCTTAACAGCGAATGGCGGCTTTCTTTTCTACGAGTACTCGTTTCGTAACCCAAGTGGCGAAAGTGTGTCCATTCCATTTCACATGGTCTGCAAATTGGGATATGAGCAAGCAAAAACAATGCCAACGACGGTTGTTGGTTTGACGGAGGTAAATCGACCATTTGACGCTCCGGAAACTCTCATTCAATTTGGTTTTCATCCGTTAACACCGATCTTTTTCGACGTGCCACCAATCGGAACTGGGGGTGTATACTGTGATCTTGACCAGGACCAGTTAATCCTTGCTTCAAGTTCGTTTGAGCTTTATTTAGAAACGTTGCGTGTTAATTATGATAGTGTGCTTTCGCGACTGGAAGTAATGATAGACATAACTGAGCGCTTCGGCGATTCGCAAAAGCTTGCTCGGCTCATTGAATGGATGAATTCTGCAGTTTCAGATTGGCGAGATAGATATCCAGGACCATCAAGATGGGTGAATAGCAATCTTAGTTGAACCGTCCTGGGCGAGGAGAGGAAAAGGGCGATATGCAATGAATGCCCCCTTTCCTCTCTTGCCGCGTCCTGCTGAGCGGCCCTTGACGCGTTTGGCGGGTGGCGCTCATGTTGTTTACGGAAAAACGTTCATACCCTCACATAGGTTGCAGGGAAAGCGTTTGTCCGGCGAAGGCATATTAGATGAGGGCAAGAGTTCTTTATCGTACAATCTGCCGTCATCGTCAAAATACAACACGATATTTTGATAGTCATCTCCCCAGTATCGGTCTATTGCACCTCGCATATGGGAACCGCAGATATCATAACAAGTGCCCTCTTTTGCAGTGTTACCTGGAGGCCCCATAATCACCAAAACCTCCTCATATGTCATACCCGCTCGCAGATTACCATAGAGTATTTTATTTTCGTTCGTAACTGTTTCCGAATCTTTTAGTTCAAAAGGACGAAGGCATCCCAGGAGAATAAAAATGGGGATAATCGCGATTGCTCCAAGCAATCCCTTTGAGAAAGAGAACCTTTTCCCCATTGCGGCACTCCATTCCGATTCAAGTTTACCAAGTCGGGGCATTACTTGAGGTTTCCAAATATCCCAGGATGAAACCTGGCCAGCCTTCGCAACTATTTGAAGTCCAGTGCAGAAATATCCCATAACATTACTGGTTGAATTTCCCCTGCTGTAGCCAGCGTTCGATTGTCGGGGGAAACCGCCAGGGATCCGACCGGGTAATCGGCAACCTGAATGGAGGCCAGTAGCACACCTGCTTCCTTCCAAATGCTGACCGTTCCGGATTGGTGGGCCGTAATAAAACTACGGGAATTATGAAGATATGTAATGGCGTAAGTGTTACCAGGAAAAGGATCTCCCTCCGCTCCCTCGACTAAAGGCCGAGAATTCCACTGTTTTGTGATTTTCCTTTGGCGAACGTCGATTTGAAAAAGGCTCCCAGGGCTCCCAGCACCTATTATCAATCCTCCATCATCCGCGATCGCGATGGCACTTACATATGTGACTGGCAATTTAATCTCATAGTCTGCCTGAAACTCCAGACCGTTTTTAAAGCCAACTAGTTTTTCCCTCACTAAAGCAATATGGCGTTGTTGTCTGGAGAGAGTGCCATTCCAACTCAAATTGTCTGTTCCTTTCGCACCCGGAACAATATAGTTTTTGGACTCTTGTGTTTTGATATTCTTCAGCATACCGATATTTCTATTGGTCATAAAAAAAATGCGGTCCTCATCAACAAAATAGCCAAACAGCAGTCCGAAAATTCCCTTTTCCAGTAACTTCCAGGAACCCACGCGATCTTTATTCGTCCAGGCCGAGACATTCGCTCTAAAATCCCCAATGAAAAAAGATTTTCCTGAAGGGGAAAATCCTACCAAACTAATACTAGTCGTGTGACCAGAATCTATTGTCCAGACAGCCTCTTTGTTCTTAATATCCCATTTGGTTACTAATTGATTTCCATGAGATCCCGAGTTGCTCTGTTGAAATCCTTAGCTTGAATTTACAGCTGTAATAGCATGAGGTTGTGGGTTAAGACTCGAAGACGACATTCGTTGGCACGGGATGGATCGGATCGCCCGCGCAGGGCAGGGCCGAGCAGGCGTTTGTGACGCGAGAACGCGCTTTCGGCTTGCCAGCGCCGACCATACTTGCGGCGATGGAAGCGGCGTTTCATCTGTCGGCGATACTTGCTCTGGGGCCAACGCCGGCCTTGGTTGCGGCGATTGATGGGAATGACCGTCGAGCGGATGCCCAGATCCTGACGGCAGAGGCTGTGGTTGGCCTCGCTGTCATAAGCGGCATCCCCCAGCACCGTGTCCCAATGGACGCAAAAGCTGGATTGCTGCATTGCCGGCGTAAACTCCGGCGAGTCATTACTGGGGCCGATGCTAACGGTGGCAGAAGTGAAGAAATGGCTACCGGTGTCGCAGACCACCGTCAACTTGGTCCACGAACGAGCAGACTGATCCTTACCGGCGCGCGTGAAGTAATAGCGTGAGGCGTGCTGGGTATCCATGCCGGTGGCATCGACGGCGGCCTGGGGTTGCTCGCCGATCAGGCCGCACTCTTGAGTGCGCACCGTGGCACAGACGTTAAGGAAAAACGCCTCCCCTTTTTTAACAGCCGCGAGGCGGCCTTGCAGAGTGTGGAGTAGTGCGGGAGTTTGTCTTCCTTCAAATCGAGGTCCTCGCGGAGTTCGCGAAAATCCTTGAGCAGGAAGACGAGACCGCGGTAATCGGTCTTGCAAAACGTTTTGAGAACGAGCAAGGCAAACAATTGATGCTGGGTGAAATCGGTCCTGGAGAACTTCGAGGAATATTCCGGCATGGCTTCCTTGGCCAGGCGGTACGCCGCCCGAGCCACGGCACGGGGCGACTTGGTCATAGGTCGTGTGGTTTGAGTAGTCATAGTACATAGTTAGATACCGCAGCTGCGGGTTGGATTCAGGATTTCAACAGAGCAATCCCGAGTCTTTAGAAGGAAAAAGCAAGTATTTGCCGTCGGCTGAAAAAGCGAGAGCGTGACTATTAGTTGCTGGCCCTAATTTGGCCAATAATGGAACCGTCGCGGACGCGTTTTTCGTCTCTGCCCCACCATACGACGAGAGGCAAAATAAGGATGTTAAAAAGAAAAACACAGAGATTACACATTGAAAACAGCTCATGTTAAACTTCCGGCTATAGGATGCCACGGGAGCAGACAGATGGGCGAACTGTTCAGCCATGCTGAAATCTCCGTAAAGAAGAGAAGTCGGGAGTTATACCCAATCCGCGTTCTTGACACAAGATCCTTCACAGGGCCTGGAGTAATTCTTTACTGGGCCGTGGCTGCAAGGTCCAGAACTGGAGGCTGCATTGCTTATTGGCCACAGAAGGATCTCGGGAGCCCACGCCCTATTGGTACTGCCCTTCGACCTGCATTTTTACACCGAAGGTGTTACATCCCAAAGCCCAGCGTCGCGCTACGCGCACGCTGGGTTCCCAACCCACGACCATCTTTCTACACCGAAGGTGTTACATCACCGCCTGCCGACAGGGTGATTTAACCCCTTCAGGGTATGGGACCTTTCCACTTTACGTCCCAGGGGTGCGCGAGCGACCCTGGGCTTTGGGATATAACACCTTCGGTGTAACAGACCCTGTACATCCGTCTGGAGTAGATTGACCGATACCGCCGCGGCCTGGCGACCGGACAACGCACCAGATAACTCGGCCGGCCGGCAGCGGATGTCTCGGAACCGAAAAAGAACTCGCAATTATAAATGATTGGTTTTTGGAGACGTTATCGAGATTCCGCCGGGTGGCATGCTTACGGTAATCCGTAATCATGAGCACTATCAGGAACCAAGGATCATTGGCACGAATCCCGATCCAAGCACAACGGGCCGGTACGCAAACCGGCGTACTCCGCCGCGCCGGACCAAAGCCAATCTTCCGGCGTTTGGCATAGGCCGCGCCTAACCGGATTGTTGTGCATATATTCGATCTGTTGAAACACGGTGCGAGGTTGGAAAAGATTGCGATCGTAACCTCCTCCGCGCTGCCAAAATCGATAATGCGTTTTGCCGTTTGGTTGACGATCTTCCATGTTTTTAAGAAAATCGGGAGCCTCGTGCCGCACAAAAGCCAGAGCTCGGTTGGCCACAGATTTCTTGATGGCCTTAAGAATCTTGCTTATGTCGTACTCCGCTTGTGTTGGCCAGATCAGCAGATGGGCGTGTTCGGGCATAATGACATAGGCCCAAACATGAAAGGCCAGCTTTTCTTTGGCTCGGTTGATTGCACAATGCCGCCTGGAGCATTACGGACCCGTCGTGGCATGGGCAAAGTGTAGGGCATCGGCACTGGTCGTTCAACAAAATTTGGCCAGTGCCGTCCGGGCCTTACCGTGTCTCACCCGTGTGTGAGACACGGAGAAATATTGTGTTAAAGTGCTTTGTTCTCAGGGGGTTGCGGATAAAACTCTGCCTGTATATTCGCTTGAGACACGAGTGGCCCATCCAGGACCGCCCCACGGAGTGGCGCTGGGATGCGAAACGGAAAAGGGGACATCCACGGCCTGCTGAACAAAGGAATGATGAATCCTGTTTTCCCTTACTTGAAATGCTCGACCACCTGGCTCAGCCCGGTCACCAGGTACAGAATCGCCGAATAGTGGCCCGCGTTGAGCCAGATGATTTTTTGTTGGCCGGATGCTTGCCAGAGGTTTTCGGCCATGCGGGGCGGCACGATCTCGTCATTCTTGGCCGCGATGATGAGTAGCTGGCGGTCTTTCAGGTTGGCTGCCATGGTCAATGGATCGACCGGTGCGATAAATTTCGTTGCCAGGTCCCGGGTGCCGCCCAGGCCTTCGTAGACTTTCACGAAGTTTTTGGCCTGGGGGTGATTGTAAAAGCCGTCCACAAAGCCGCCGCCGCCGAGAAGTACTGCGACTTTGCGATATCTGGGTTCCATTTCCGCGGCCAGGGCGGCCATGAAGCTTCCCAGGCTGGTGCCCATGATGCCGAGGTTATTCTTGTCGATCTCCGGCCTGGCTTCCATCCAGGCGGCGGCGCAGCGGAGGTCGAGGACGGTCTGGCGAACCGCGTCGAAGGTTTGCCGAAAGTCGGACGACAACAGGCGCTTGCTGCTTCCTGGCGGACGGCGCGGGCCATAATAGGCCATTTGCACAAACAGGCCGCCGATGCCGTTCTGCGCGAGGTGGCGGGCGATGACTCGTGAGAGTTGTTGATTGCCGCCGGTAATGTCCAGCACGACTACGCAGGGAAAGGGCCCTGCCCTGTGTGGCCGGTAATACTCGGCGTGAACGGTGTTGTTCTCCGGGTCGGGAGACTTGACCGGCGAGGGAAAGCGCAGGTGATAGATCTCGACGCCACTGACGGGAAGATCGCGCACCGGCTCCAGTTCGTAGTCGAAACGGAAGGGCTCAAGGCGGTAACGCTCGGGCACAGACTTTTTGATCGTCGCTCGGCGCAAACGAGACGGTGCCTCTTTCGATCTTGACGTCGGCCGCGTGGGCCGGCTGGAGAAAATGGATAAAAAAGGCGATCGTTGCGGTCAAGCGGACCATGAACACCTCCGTGCCAAGAACATGTCCTGATTATAGGCTCGCCCACCTAAATTATGAAAACCGGCGTGGGATTTCGCTTGTGAGGCCCTGGGAAAAGCCATAAAATACGGCTTAATCCCACCCGTGTGGCAAGGCGGCTGTGACTACCGCCGGCCATAGCACCGAACTGGAGCCTGGCCCGTGCGTTTCGCAGCCATCGTATCCGCCCTCACACTGTTTTTGACGACCCCTTTTGCCGGCAGCGCTCTGGCGGACGAGACTCCGCCCAAGGCCGCGGCGTTGACGAAAGAAAACGTCGCTTTCTTCGAAACCTATATCCGCCCCGTTTTGGCCGAGCACTGTTATTCGTGTCATTCGACGCAGGCCCGCAAGCTGCGGGGGAACCTGCTGCTCGATTCGCGGCCTGGCATGGCCAAGGGGGGCGATAATGGTCCGGCCCTCGTGGCCGGCGACGTCGACAAGAGCCGGCTGATCCAGGCCATTCGCTGGAGCGACGCAGACTTTGTCATGCCGCCCAACAACAAGCTCACGCCAAGGCAAATCGAGAAGTTTGAAGAATGGGTCAAGATGGGCGCACCGGACCCGCGTACCGAGCCACCGTCAAAAACGGCGGGTGCCGCCAAAACAATAGACCTGAAAGCCGGCCGCAACTGGTGGTCATTTCTTCCCGTGGTGGAAGGGGCCGAGCCAGTTGTGAAAGAGCCAGCCTGGGCCAGCAAGAAGATCGATTTCTTCGTATTGCAGGAGCTCGAAGCCAAGGGGCTGTCGCCGTCGGCCCAGGCCGACCGCGCGTACCCTGATTCAGCGCGCCTACCTCGATCTGACGGGCCTGCCCCGAGTTACGAAGAGAGCGAGGCTTTCGCCAAAAACCCGTCGGCCAGCGCTTATGCGGAGATCATCGAGCGGCTCCTGGCCTCGCCTCAATATGGCCAGCGCTGGGGCCGCTACTGGCTCGACGTCGCCCGCTACGGCGAAGACAACCCGACTTCCGAGGCAACCAACCCGCCCTATCCGTTCGCCTGGCGCTACCGTGATTGGGTGATTGACGCCCTCAACCGCGATTTGCCCTACAACCAGTTTGTCACGCTGCAACTTGCCGGCGACCTGGTTCCCGGCACGCCGCGCGGCGATCTCGCGGCGACCGGTTTCCTGGGCGCGGGCCGGTTTACCACAAAGACGCGCACCTTTCCAAGGACGTCATCGAAAACCTTTACATGGATGACTGGGACGAGCGGGTGGATGTCGTCTCCCGCGGCGTTCTGGGCCTGACGGTGGCTTGCGCACGCTGCCACGACCACAAGTTCGATCCGATCAGCACGCGCGATTATTACTCGCTCGCCAGCGTGTTCTCTTCGACGGTCGCCGTGCCACGTCCGGTGGCCGCGGTCGATGCCGAGGTCGAAAAGCGCTTCATGCTCACCGCCCAGCGGCTGTTCTATGTCAGCTATGTCGCGAAACTTCTGCGCTCGGAACCGGGCAGCAAACCGAAGGAATCCAGGCAGAAAGTCGAGCAGCTCGTCGCGGAACTGGACAAGATCGAAGAAGAGATAGCTCCCCTCCGCCAGACGCACCCCGATCTGTACGCCTACCTTGTCAAGCTGGACCGGCGTCCGCGCCCTATTCCGGAGCTGGCGGTGGCAACGCGGCCACTCCGGCGGTCAAGCCCCCGGTTCCTCCGGTGGCCGGTGGACAAAAGAAGCGTGGTGGTGGCGGCGGCTCCAGCGAGCCTTATTTCAACGCTGTCTTCGAAGCCGGCCTGTGGGTCAATGGCTCCGACGCGGACATAACGCTGCTTGATATCAAGCCCGACCAGCCCCATGATCTCCATGTGCTTCCTGGCGGCAACGTCGCCAAACCGGCCGAACTCGCGCCGCGTGGTTTTCTCTCGGTACTGTCCCAGGGCGAGCCGGCATTTCGACAAGGCTCCGGACGGCTCGAGCTGGCCGAGAAAATCTTTACCGACGCCGCTCCGCTCACGGCACGCGTCATCGTCAATCGCGTCTGGGGTTGGCATTTTGGCAAACCGCTCGTCGATACCCCGAGCGACTTCGGGGCCCAGGGTGAAAAAGCCAGCCACCCGCAGTTGCTTGACGATCTGGCCGCGCGCTTTATCGCCAATGGCTGGTCGCTTAAATGGCTGCACCGCGAAATCATGCTGTCTTCCGTCTATCGACAGGCAAGCCACCCGCGTGCCGAGGCGATCAAAATCGACCCCGCCAACCGCCTTCTTTGGCGCATGAATCCACGCCGCCTCGACATTGAGGCTTATCGCGACTGCATCCTGCAAGCCAACGGCAGTCTCGACACCAGGCTGGGCGGACCTTCGGCTGACCTGGAGCAAGCCGGCAACACTCGCCGCACCGTTTACGCGCGCGTCAGCCGGGGCCGGCTCAACAATCTGTTGCAGCTCTTTGGTTTCCCTGAAGCGACAATGCACAGCCCCACCCGCGAAGCCACGACCACGCCCTTCCAGCAGTTATTCGTCATGAATAGCCCCTTCATGCGTGAACAGGCAGCCGGCCTTTTGAAAACCGCCGCCGAGGAACCCACTGTCGATGTCAAGGTGCGCACGCTCTATCGTCGCACGCTGGCGCGCGACCCCACAACTCAAGAACTCGAGCTCGCCACCGCGTTTCTGGCCGGCGGCACCTTGAACGATTATGCGCACGCCTTGCTCTGTACCAACGAGGTGATGTTTTGGCCATGAACCAACCTATTTCGCGACGAACCATGATTAGCTCGCTCGGTGCCGGCCTGGGGTCGGTTGCCCTCGCGGGCCTGTTCGCGGACGAGCAGGCACGCGCTGGCAGCGTCATCACGCCCGCGCCGCGCATGCCAGCCAAAGCCAAGCACAATATTGTGCTCTTTCTCGCGGGCGGCCCCTCACAGCTCGATATGTTCGACCCCAAGCCCGACCTCAAAAAATATGCGGGCCAGCGCCCCGATTCCGTCAATCTCCGCACCGAGCGCACGACCGGTGGCTTGCTGCCCTCCCCCTTTGTCTTCAAGAAGCATGGCCAGGCGGGCCTCGAAATCAGCGAGCTGCTGCCCAACCTCGCCGCCATCGCCGATGATCTTTGCATTGTCCGCTCGATGTATACCTTCAACCCCACGCACACGCCCGCGCGCAGCCTGTTTCATTCCGGGAATATCGCGGCGACGCGTCCCTCCATGGGCTCGTGGATCTCCTACGGCCTGGGCACTGAAAACCAGAACCTCCCCGGGTTTGTCGTGTTGGGCCCCGGCGGCGGAGGCGGTCCCGGCCTGCGCAATGGCTTTCTGCCCGGCGCCATCAAGGCGCGGCGTTCGACGATTCCGTTACCGACCCCGAACGCATGATCCGCTACCTGCGCAACACGCAACTGACTCCCAACGACCAGCGCCGGCAACTGGACCTCGTTCAGCAACTCAACCGCAGCCACGAGGAGGCCGTCGGCCAGGATGAATTTCTCGATGCCCGCATCCAGGCCATGGAAACCGCCTTTCGCATGCAGACTGAAGCGATCAATGCGTTCGATCTTCGCACCGAACCGGAGGCGGTGCGGGCCGAATACGGCACCTCCTCCTTCGCCAATGGCTGTATCCTGGCACGCCGGCTCGTGGAACGCGGAGTGCGCACGGTTCACGTCTATTGCGGTGGAGGCCAACCCTGGGACGACCATAGCCGCATCAATGAAAATCTCCGTGCCCGCTGCCCGGACATGGACCGCGCCTCGGCGGCGCTGATTCGCGACCTCAAACGCCGCGGGCTCCTCGACGAAACGGCCGTTATCTGGGGTGGTGAATTCGGCCGTACCCCCGTGTCGGAAAGTGGCGACGGTCGCGACCACAATCCTTATGGCTTCACCATGTTCATGGCCGGCGGCGGCTTCAAGGGGGGCACCTGCTACGGCGCCACCGATGAGTTCGGCTTCCGCGCCGTGGACAAGCGCGTCTCCATTCACGACCTGCATGCCACCCTGTTGCATGTGCTTGGCATCGACCATGAAAAGCTCACCTATCGCTACGCCGGCCGCGATTTCCGGCTAACCGATGTCTACGGCCAGGTTATTCACGATCTGCTGGTATAGTCAGCAACCATGGCAGAGGCTCCAAAGGTCGCCCTGATCACCGGCAGCGGCAAGCGCCGTATCGGCTGGCATGTGGCCGAGGCGCTGGCCGGGCGCGGTTATGCGCTGGCGCTCCATTATCATCAGTCGGCCAAGGAGGCGCTGGACAGCGTTGCCTATTTTCAGGGGCGCGGTGTCGAGGCGCGGGCGTTTCAAGCAGACCTGGCGAGTGAGCAGGGTGCCACCGGGCTCGTGCAGCAAGCGCTGAGCCATTTCGGCCGGCTCGATGTGCTGGTGAATTGCGCCGCGATCTGGCATGGCAAAAAGCTGGAAGAGACCACGGCCGCCGACGTTCGCTCTTTTTTTGATACCAATACGCTCGGCACTTTTATTTGTTCGCAACAGGCAGGCCTGGCCATGATCCGCCAGCCGGAAGGCGGCTCGATCATCACGGTGGGCGATTGGGCAACGGCCCGGCCTTATGTCAACTATGCAGCCTACATGGTTTCCAAGGGGGCGATCCCGGCGCTACGCGCTGTCTGGCTGTGGAGCTAGGAAGCCGCAACCCGTCGGTCCGCGTCAATTGCATTCTGCCCGGGCCGGTCATGCTGCCGGCGGACTTGCCGGAAGCGGAGCGGCGACAGGCGCTCGACGCGACGCTGCTGAAACGGGAAGGCAGGCCGGAGAACGTGGTTCAGGCGGTGTTATTTTTGATCGACAACGATTATGTGACCGGTATTTGCTTGCCGGTGGATGGCGGGCGCAGCATTTTCGCGCCGGATTCGCTGAGTCCGTAAGCAGCCCGTAACAGAGCACAAACCTTAGCGTTCGTGACGATTGAAGAATTCCCAAATCACATCATTCGCTTCGATGTTCATCGTATAAGCGCCGAGAATGCCGCCGCCGAAGGGACGCCCGGGCCAGGTGTGGCCGCCATCCTCAATGACGTAGAGAATAACCTCGGCGCCGGCCTTGCCCGCTTCATATTCGTTGCGTGTGATCTTGAAGCGGTCCTTGAGCGTCGATAAGTGCCTGACTTTGGGCTCGGGCTCGGCGCCATTACAACGAACGCATTCCGCCATCGTGTCGGCCACCGAACGAAAGCGGAGGAAGGCCGCTACCTTGGGATTGGGGCCTTCAAAGGGTACCAGGTTATCCGCTGTGCCGTGGATGTGCAGCACGGGCACAGGGCGCCTGGGCTCATAGGTATCCGTGGCGATGGTGCCAGAGACGGGCGCGATGGCCGCGATCCGCTCGGACATCTCGGCCGCCAGGCGATAACACATCATGGCCCCATTGGACATGCCGGTGGCATAGACCCGTTTCTTGTCGACGTTGACGATCCCTTCGAGCTCATCGAGCACCTTGCTGATGAAGTAGACGTCGTCCGGCCTGGTGGCGGCGATAAAGGAAGCGAAGCCGCCCGCGTTCCAGGTGTAAAGGAGAGGCGCCGGGCCGGTGCCGTTGGGGTAGACGACGATAAAGCCGGCGGCGTCGGCCTTCTTGTTGAGCCCGCTAAAGCCCTCCATGATTTTGGCCGTCATGGTGGCCCCGTGCAGAGCGAGCACGACGGGTGTGCTCTTTTTGGCATCGTAGCCTGGCGGAATATGGACCCAGTAGCTGCGTTTTTGCTGATCAACTTCCAGAGTGCGTAGGTGGTCTCCCTTGCCGAGGCGTTCTGTCTGTCCAAGAACCAGTGCCAGCAAGGATAGCGTGATAAGGGACATGGGAATCCTTTCGATTAACTACTCCTTTAAGCCGGATCAGATTTTCACGCAAGGCTGAATTTTGCCAGCTTAAGTACTTTAGGCTGGCAAGGGCTTCCCCTTGGTTTCGGGGGCGAACCAAATGAGTACCAGGCCCACGAGATAAATGGTCGCCAGCAGCGCGTAGACTTGCCCGGAATCCGCGACCAGGTTCTTGAGGTTGACCATTTGCAAGACCCCAATCGCGGCAATGATACGGCCGAAGTTGAAACCAAAGCCCTGTCCCGAAGCCCGGATGCTCGTTGGAAAGAGTTCGGGAAGATACAAAGGTAGCCAACCATAAAAGGCTGCCGTGATCGCGCCGCCCAAAAACACGACGGGGAGAAACCACGCATCCCCCGGCGTGGACGCGAGAAAAATCACCGGAATGATGATCATCGAACCGATGCACAAAAGACTATAGGTCAGGCGCCGGCCAAGCTTTTCGGCAACCAGGGCGGCGAGGATGGTGCCCACGATGGCACCCACGGAAGACCATATCAGCGAATCCGAACGCGCGGTCAGGATGGTTACGGGCAGTTTCTCGGCGACCTCGTCGGCCCAGGTCGGGATTTGTTGCACGGTGCCCCATGTTCCCAGGAGGGCCACACTGCTCAGGCAGGCTGCCAGGAGCATTATTTTGCGCGTGGCCCGCCATTGCAGCGGCGTACCTGGATCAGCGAGCGCGGCACGCTTGACATAAAGCATCACCGGATAAGTGTAGCCGACGGTGACCACCACCAGGCCGACCAGGGTGCCCAGCATCTGCACCGTGAAGGGAATGTCCGTGCGGGCCCAGAGGAAAACGATCCCGCAGGCGGCCATGCTGCCCAGCAGTACGGCGAACAAGGTCGCGGTTAGCCCAGTGCGAGGTGGCGCCACGTTCTCGCTCATGCTCCCAGCGCGACGATTCGGGCACGAATATACGAATGAAAAAGGTCAACAAGGCCGGCAGCGCCGCCAGCATCATTAAAATGCGCCACCCCGTATTCTCCTTGCCCATAAGGTAGGCGACCCAGGAATCGGAGATCCCCAGGGTGACCAGGAGCTCCTTGGTAGCGCTGACGGAGGAAGTTAGTCCCCGGCCCACCATGGCGACAAGCAAATAGCCCAGGTTGCCAGCGGCGCCAATCAGTCCCGCCAGAAAGGCCCGCGATCGGTCCGGCCAGATTTCATTGATAAGTGCCACGCCCAGCGACCACTCACCCCCCATGCCCAGCGCCGCCAGAAAACGCAACGCCCCGATTTGCCACGCATCCGTCGCGAATCCGCCCAGGCTGCTGACCAGCGCATACGTGAGCACGCTGAGCATCATGGACCTTACGCGGCCGATGCGGTCGCCCAGCCAACCGAAAAGCACTCCGCCCGTCGCGGCCCCGATGAGGAATAGGGCGGTGATGATCGCGACCCAGCTCGTCACGTCGCTGTTGGCAACGCCGAGGTCCTTGAGCGCTGGCCGGGCCACCAGGGGGAACAGGCCCATCTCCAGACCGT
This sequence comes from uncultured Planctomycetota bacterium, assembly GCA_963848825.1. Classification (GTDB taxonomy): domain Bacteria; phylum Planctomycetota; class Planctomycetia; order Gemmatales; family Gemmataceae; genus CAVVSQ01. The sequence continues at coordinate 175,441 of CAWKFA010000002.1, forward strand.
CGAAAAGCCAGCCCAGGAGCGCCGCCGTGAGCGCCATCCACTTACCGAAGTTCTTGCTCATTGTCGCTACCTGGTGGTAAATACGTTCCGCCTGGGAGGCATAGTACTTTCCCCCAAGCGCCCAACTTGCCGCGGGCCACTTCGCAAAGTCAGCGTGACATGAAGGCAGATTGTCGCTATGGTCCCGGCTCTTTCTTATTCGCCAAGTCTCGTGAGGGGTAGCCCCATGCTTCGCGTGATGTGGTGCGCCGTGCCGTTGCTGCTTTGCGTAGCACTGGCCACGACGGGCTGCGCCAAGAAACGAATGGCCTTGCGCCCGCAGGAGGCGGCGGACACCTCCTGTGAACTATGTGCGGGCATGCCAGCGCCGGAAATCGCCGGCGAAGATATCGACGGCATCCCTTTCAAGCTGAGTGACTATAAGGGGCGCGTGGTGCTTCTCGATTTTTGGGGCAACTGGTGACCCCCCTGCCGGGGCATGTACCCCTACGAGCGGTCGCTCGTGACGAAATATAAGGACAGGCCGTTTGTCATTCTCGGCGTCAACAGCGATACGGATCGGGAAGAGCTCAAAGTAGCCATCGTTCGCCAGGGCATTAGCTGGCGATCTTGGTGGGCCGGCGGCATCGATGGGGACATTCCACGGCTTTATCGCGTGCAGCGCTGGCCGACCCTTTATTTGATCGATGGGCACGGCACGATTCGCCACGCGCAACTCCATGGCCAGGCACTCGACGACGCGATCGAGACGCTGGTACGCGAGGTGGAAAAGGGCTAGCAGCCCGTTGAAAAAGGGGTCAGACCCCTTCAATACGCTGCAAAACGTTGAAAACTCTATTGGCTTCAAGGGGGTCTGACCCCTTTTTCAACGGGCTGCTAGGCCCTCAGGAAGCGGTTTTGAGGGTACCGATCATTTCGCTCACCGAGGCGGCGCCTGCCTCCGCGAGCACCTCGGGCAACTTGTCACTGAGCCGCGCCGAGACGGTCGGGTCAAAAAAGTTGGCGGTGCCGATCTGCACGGCGCTGGCGCCGGCAACCAAAAACTCCATCACATCATCGATCGTGGTGATGCCGCCGATGCCAATGATGGGGACCTTGACATGGCGCGCGACCTGCCAGACCAGGCGCAGGGCCAGGGGCTTGATGGCCGGCCCGCTCAAGCCACCGGTGATATTGCCGAGGATAGCGCGGCGGCGGCGCCAGTCGATGGCCATGCCGACAAACGTGTTGACGAGGGAAACTGCATCGGCCCCCGCGCTGGCGGCGGCCTCGGCGATGGGCACGATATTGGTCACGTTCGGCGTCAGCTTGGCGATCAGGGGCAAGGGACATACCGCACGCACGCTGGCGACGACACGGGCGGTGACGCGCGGATCGGTGGCGAAGTCAACGCCGCCGGACACATTGGGGCAGGAAAGATTCAGCTCGAGCGCCGCCAGGCCAGGCTCGGCGCCAATCGCCGCCGCCATTTCAACGAACTCCTCCTCGGTTTTGCCGGCGATATTGGCGATGATGGCGGTGGGAAGCGTGCGCAGGTAGGGCAGATGGTGAGCGATAAAGTGGTCGATGCCATCGTTGTCGAGGCCGATGGCGTTGAGCATGCCGGACGCTGTTTCCACGGTGCGCGGGGGCGGATTGCCGATCCGGGGCTGACGCGTTACCGTCTTGGGAATGATGGCGCCGAGCCGGGTGAAATCGACGATCCCCGCCATTTCGCGGGCGTAGCCAAACGTGCCGGAAGCTACCAGAATGGGGTTCGCCAACCGCAATCGGCCCAGGGTGACGGACAGATCGACCATAAATAGAAGTTAGCGGGAGGCTACTCCTCCAGATAGGTGTAGCCGTCGAGGCCGACTTCGTAGAAGTGCAAAAGTTGCTTCGATTCGTTGAGGGTTATTTTGCCCGCGCGGACGGCACGCTCCACATCTTTACGCAGGCGGGCAATCAATTCGTCGCCATCATATTGCACATAGGAGAGGACCTCGCGAACGGTGTCTCCCTTGACGACGCTGTCGAGATTGACGGCCCCGTTTTCGTCGATGGTCACATGCACGGCATTAGTGTCGCCGAAGAGGTTGTGGAGATCGCCGAGAATTTCTTGGTACGCCCCCAGCAAGAAAGCGCCGAGGTAGTAAGGCTGACCGGCGGTAAAGGGATGTAATTCCAGCGTGGAGCGAACGTCGCGCAGGTCGATGAACTGGTCGATCTTGCCGTCCGAGTCGCAGGTGATGTCCCCCAAAACCGCCCGGCGCGTGGCGCTTCATCGAGGCGATGAATCGGCATGACGGGGAAGAGTTGGTGGACGGCCCAGCTATCCGGCATCGACTGGAAGACCGAGAAGTTGCAGAAATAGGTGTCCGAAAGCAGCGCCGCCAGCCCTTCCAACTCCTCCGGGATGAAGTCGAGGCCGCGCACCATTTTCAGGATCTTGTTGCAGACTGCCCAGAAGAGCCGTTCGGTGAGCGCTCGCAATTCGATGGTCAAGCCACCCAGGTTGAACAGGTTCAGGGCTTCTTCCATGGCCTGGTGAGCGTCGTGATACCCTTCAAGCAGGTTCTTTTTGGAGAGGTCGCGGTGGATGCCGAAGAGGTCGGACACTTGCTGGGGCGCATCGGGGGGAATTTCGGCGGGCACCTCATAGCTATCGAAGTTGGAAACGCCCAGGACGTCGAACACCAGCATGCTATGATAGGCCACCACGGCCCGGCCTGATTCGGAAATAATCGTCGGGTGCGGGACGCCGCATTCCTCGCAGACGCTCTTGATGCGAAAAACAACGTCGTTGGCATATTCTTGCAAGGTGTAGTTTACCGACGATTCAAAGTCGGTCTGCGAGCCGTCGTAATCCACGCCGAGCCCGCCGCCAACGTCCAGGAACTTGACGCCGGCACCGACGCGATGCAACTCGACGTAAACGCGCGCGGCTTCCGTGAGGGCGTTCTTGATGCTGCGGATGTTCGTGATCTGGCTGCCCAGGTGGAAGTGGACTAATTGCAGACAATCGGCCATGCCACGCTGCTTCAGATACTCGAAGGCGTCGAGGGCTTCGGTGAACGTCAGCCCGAACTTCGACCGGAAGCCCGCGCTGTCAGCGCCAGCGACCGGCGCCCTGCGCGGCCAGCTTGACCCGGATACCAATCACCGGCCGGACGCCTAACTCCTCCGCGTGCCGGACGATGGTTTCCAGTTCCGTGAATTTCTCCACCACCGGGATGACCTGCTTGCCCATTTTTCTGGCCAGCGCAGTCATCTTGATGAATTCGTCGTCCTTGAAGCCATTGCAAATGATCGGGGTATCTTCCCCATTGGTGAGCGCCAGTACTGCGAGCAGCTCCGGCTTGGAGCCCGCTTCCAGGCCGAAATGGTAAGGTTTGCCAAAATCGAGGATTTCTTCGACGACATGCCGCTGCTGATTCACCTTGATGGGGTAAACGCAGCAATATTGACCTTGATAATTGTATTCGGTGATGGCGGTCTTGAAGGCTTCGTAGATCTCGCCGACGCGATGGCGCAGGATGTCGGTGAAGCGAAGCAAAATCGGCAACTGGATGCCCCGCTCTTGAAGCTGATCCACCAAATCTTTCAGGTCGATCGCCTGCTCGGGGCGTTTATTGGGGTGAACGGCCACGTGGCCCCGTTCATTGATGCCGAAATAGCCCTTACCCCAATGCCGAACCTCGTAGGTCTCAATGGCGTCCTGAATTTTCCATGCATCCATTAAATCCATCAAAAGCGGGCCTCGTCGCGGGAAGGAAAGGATTGAGACAACCGAGCTACTAGCTCTGGGGGAAGCAAGATGAAACCATAGACACCGGCAAAGCACCTCGTTCCATCATTAGTATGCGTGGGCGAACCTCCGTCAAGGATAAATCCGGTCAGCCCCTTGATGGAGCGTGGTTGAAAAAGGTATAAAGGAGTGCGGCGCGACACGGCACGGGGAGATTTCGGCTATGGCGAGTCCTTTCCCAGGCATGGACCCCTACTTGGAAGATGCCAGGTTGTGGCCCGGCTTTCAGGAGCAACTGGTCCACAGCCTGTACCAGGTTTTGTTGCCCGGCCTCATGGACAAGTACCGCGCCCGCGTCGCCAAGCGCTTTTATGTCAACGAACAGGTCCTCTTCACCTCCGTGATTCGCGAGGACCATCACGAACAGTACATCGAAATCCGCGACCGCAAGGACGGCAAGCTCATCACCCTCCTGGACGTCGTCAGCCCGGCCAATAAAGCCACTGCCGCCGGTCGCGCCGCCTATCTCGATAAACGTCTGGAGGGGAAAAACTGCAAGGGTAATCTCGTCGAGATCGACCTGGTCATGCAGGGACGGCCGCTGCTCGATTACTCGCGCGAGGGGCTGCCGGACTGGGACTATGCCGTCACCGTAACCCGGTCGACCCAGCCGGATCGGTACGAAATCTTCACTGCCACCCTGGAGAAACGGCTCCCGCGCTTTCGGTTGCCGCTGGCGGCGGATGATCGCGATACCGTGGTCGATTTGCAGGTCGCATTCAACCGTGCTTTTGATCAGGGCTCTTTCGCTGACATGATCGATTATCGCAAAGATCCCGCGACCAGCCTCTCGGAAAGCAACCGCGCCTGGCTAGACGCCAGAATGCGCGAATTGAAGCTACGCTCCTGAATCGCGCTGCTCATGGCGTTCCCGCGCTTTCGTCTTATAACGCAGTTTTCGCAACATTTCGTCCATGTCCCTGGGCAGCTTGGCGCGCCAGCTCACGCGTTGGCCCGTTTCCGGGTGATCGAAACTGAGATAGGTCGCGTGCAAGAGCGGCCGCTGTGCGCCACTGGCGTCCGCCGCGGGCTTGCCGTTGAGGGGACGGTCGTAAACACGCTCGCCACATAGAGGGGTCCCGGCCTCGCCGAGATGAATGCGCACCTGGTGGGTGCGCCCGGTTTCCAGACGGCAGGCCACCAGCGTAAACGCGCCCAGCTTCTCCAGCACGCGAATGTTCGTGACGGCTCTTTGACCTTCCTCCGAGTTCCCGGTGCCGCGCCTGCCATCGCCACGATCACGCACCAGCAAGCTTTCGATTCGCCCCGCCTTGGCCCGGCCACGCACGAGGGCCACATATTCACGATCGATGGTGTGCTGCGCGAAACTGCAGGCCCAGATTGGTTTCAGCGGGCCCGGTGCGTGCCAGCACCACCAGGCCGCTAGTCTCTTTATCGAGGCGGTGGACGGCGCGGAGCCTGCCGGCACGGTCGTTCGCCGACAAAACCCCAGGAAGCAGATCAACCAGCGTGGGCGGCAGGAATCTTTGCCGCGTTTGCCGAGTTCTTCTCGTTCCGACGCGTGACGCACGGTCGTGAGCCCCGCTGGCTTGTTTATTACCAGTATGTGCGCGTCCAGAAAGCGTATATGAATCTCGCCTAACAGGGGATTTACTTCACGGCGGGCGCGCTCGGCCCCGGCCGTTTTCTTGCCGTCGCCACGCGCTGGCGCTTGTCCGGGTTGATTCGCTGGCTTACTTCCTTGACCGGTTTCTTGACGTCGGCCACCGTGACCTCAAGACGCTGTCCGGCGCGCACCCGCCGGCCAGGCACCTGGCACGGGTGGCCGGCTAAACGAACCTTGCCCTGGCGCAGGTACTGGATTACGGCCGCGCGCGCGACACGTAGCGTGCTCTCCAACACGTCGGCCACGAGCTGGCCCGCCTGGTTGCGCTGAATCACAATAGTTCGCACCGCCATGAAGTCTCCGGAAAAGGACAATCTCCTATCTTGTTATACGTTAATCTGGGCGTGTTAGGCACGCGCCGGGGCGATGTAAGCCTTGAAACTATCCCGCCAACCGTCTTGTTGGTTCGAACAGCGATTTGGGCGGGACTAGACCCAGAGCCGCTGAAGGATGGCCTATTTCCGGAGCACCCTGCTTGCTTGCCCGCGCCGATCTTTATCCTTTGCCTGGCTTTCACGATCCGGTCAGTGCGCTTACCCACCTGATCGGGGCGGTCGTTTTTCTCTTTCTGGGCACGGCCATGCTGCGGCGGCAATGGGGCCACTGGCAGCGTGTCTGCTTTCTTGGTGTTTATGTTTTTTCGTGCGTTTTCCTGCTGTCGATGAGCGCGGTGTATCACATGATGCAGGCGGGAGGCACGGCGCGCACCGTCATGGAACGGCTGGACCATAGCGCCATCTTCGTGTTGATTGCCGGGACCTTCACGCCTGCCCATGGCTTGCTCTTCCGCGGCGTGTGGCGGTGGGAGTTTCTCCTGCTTATCTGGTCCGCCGCCATCGCCGGAATCACCTTGAAGGCCGTTTACTTCACCAGCTTTCCCGAATGGCTGGGTTTGTCCATTTACCTGAGCCTGGGCTGGCTGGGCATTTTGTCAGCCCTCAAGTTGTGGCGACGTTTTGGCTTTGCTTTTGTCCGCCCCCTGATACTCGGCGGCATCGCCTATTCGATCGGCGCCGTCATGGAATATATGCAATGGTTCGTCCTGATTCCGCATGTCGTTGAATATCACGAGGTTTTCCACATCATGGTGCTGGTCGGCGCCGGCTTTCACTTTCGTTTCGTGCGCCAGTTCGAATGCGGACCGAACTTTCAAGCAGGTTTAGCGTGCCGGAGCCCCTTGGCTGGATAATGGGGTTTTCGCCCCTGTTTCAGCGCGGCAAAATCGGAGAAGTACGCCTCGCCGTTGCCCTTGACACTCCCCGCCTGTTATGCCAGAAGTGCGGAGTCAAATCCCCGGTCCCGCAAGGTAGGGAACATGAAGAGGGCAAATGCGGAAGGAACCCGTGGGCTGCGCGGACAGGTTGGCCGTGCCAGTCGATCGCCCGGCCAGCTCTGGCAAGTGCCCGCTTTTTTTCTGGGGTTGCTCGCCTTTATCGCCACGTTTGTCACAGCTCCGTCACGGCGCGATAACTCCGCGGCGGACTTCCAGGCTGAAGTGACCAGCTTGCGCCGTGGGCTTGATCCGGACCAGGAAAAGCCGGCGGTGCTGGTTGCCCAGGCGGAAAACCTGTTGGCCCGCCTGCCGCAGTTTAAACGCCGGGCCGGTGAAATTCACTTTCTCGCGGGTAGCGCCTATTTTCGTCAGTCGGCGCAGTGCAGCCCGGACACCCTCGAAAGCAATCAGAAGAAAGCCATCAGCCACTTCGAGGAGGCGCTGGCACTGGGCCCCCCTCCGGCCGACATGATGGCCCTGCAGTATCGGCTGGGATTCACGCTTTATCGCCAGGGTAGAGACCAAAAGCGGGCCATCGAATTGATGGCTGCCTCGGTCGACAAGGGGTCCGACCGGCCCGCGCAGGCCTATGGTCTCCTGGTACAGGCCTATCTCGCGCTCCCCAAACCCAATGTCGAGGCCGCACTCGATAAGAACCTGAAGCAACTGGAGTTGACCGATGTGCGCAACGTCGAGGAGATGGCCCTTGCCAGGCTCAAGCGGGGCGAGTTGCTCCTGCGCAAGGAAGATCGCGGTGAAGCGTTCAAGGAGCTAAAGCGCATCGGCAAAGGCGCTCCGCGCGAACTGCGCCTCAAGGCCCGGTTGCTCCAGACTGGCATTTGCGAGGAGGAAGGACAATGGAACACCGCCGTTGAACTTTGGAAGGAGCTCCTGCCCGACGCTCAAACAATACAGGGGGGCAAGGCCCGCGTCCTTTATGCGCTTGGCCTGGCCTATCGCAGAAGTGAGCCGCCTCAGCTCGAGCAAGCCACTAATTGCTGGCGCGAAGCTTTTGAACTCGGCGGCAATGAAGGAGAAGCCGCCGGCATGCGCCTGGGCGAGATGGTGCTCTATGGCCCCAAGACGGATGTTGCCGAGGCGCTCAAGATCTGGGCCAAGGTGCTGGAGAGCGTACGGACTCCGAACGATTACAAAATCCTGGCTCTCGATATCAGCCAGGCCCGGGAGGTTCTGGATCACGCCTGTTTGTTCCTGCTGGAGAATCAGCAATATCAGGCGACCCGCTCCATTGCCGAGGTGTTCAAAAAGATCGATCATGCGGGCGTGGCGGATGAGCGTCTCGCCCAGGCCGCCGAAGGCATGGCGTGGGAACTGCAAAAGGAAGCCAAACGGCTCGGCCCCCTCGAAGCCGGCCCCAAGTTTGAAGAGGTGCGGGTGCAGTTTCATCGCGCGGCCGTGGCGTTTGAAGAGGCAGCCGCCGCGCGGGCGGAAGAAGGACAGGCAGCCGTCTACTGGCGCAGTGCCCAATGTTTCCTGGCGGCGAAAGACCCGCAGAGTGCGGCGCCTATCTTGAACAAGTTTCTCAAGCTCGAAAAGAATGAGGGCCGGCTGGCGGAAGGCTGGCTGGTGCTGGCGGAGACCTTTCAAGCGCTCGGCAACAAGGAGAACGCGCAGGGCGCTTATTTCAAATGCATCGAAATTCCAGCGACGCCGTTTGCCGCCCGGGCGCGCTATCAGCTTGCCATGGAAGAGATGGCCAACAAGAACTACAGTCGCGCTCGTCATCCTGCAGCAAAACCTGACCAATGTCGGCCCGCTGCAGGACCGGGAAGCCCACGAGAAGTCCATCTTCAAATATGCTGAGCTCCATTTTTTGAGCGAAGATTTCGATAAGGCGGCCCTCTATTACAAGGAGGCCTGCCAGCTCTACCGTCTGAACCCCGGCGTCCTGACCGCGCCGATCAACTCGCCCTCTGCTACCGGAAGCTCGCCGAGCAAGCCGAACGCAAGATGCAAGCAGCGAAAGAGGAGACGTCGCGGGCTCATTTTCAGGCGGAACGCCGGACTTGGCTCGAGCAGGGCGCCCTCGCTTATGAATCGCTGGCCGACGACCTCGAGCACCGCCAGCGCCAAAACGCCCTCGCGCCCAAGGAGCTTGGCCTTTTACGGGACGCCCTCTTTGGCACGGCCGACATGCGTTTCGCCATGAATGATTTTGCCGAAGCGTTGCGACGCTACGAGGGCATTCAGGACCGCTATCGCAAGCACGTGGAGGGCCTGATCGCCTGCCAGCGCATCTGGAAGTGTGTGGCGCTGATGGATGATACCCAGGAACAGCGCCGCCGTGTCCGCACTGCGACCGAGGAAGCGCTCAAGAAGTTCAAGGTCGATCTGGACGCCATGCCCCCCGACAGCGAGGCGTTTAAGGGTGCCCACGGCGTGTACACCAAAGAAAACTGGCAAACCTGGCTCAACTGGGTCGAAAACCAGTTTAATCGTCCCGCTTCACCGCCGGTGCCAGGCGTCTAGCGCCGGATTCAATCCGTGTTGCCACGGGACCTCGGCTTGTCACCTTACCTTGATCATTCCCGTCAGGACGCCATACCACCGGGCCGCCGCCAACAGCAAAATCGAGCTGACCGAAATCATCACGAAGAGCGTCAGCCCCAGGTTCAGGCCGCCGCGCACGGGGTTGCCGCCGTTGATGTCCCCCATGAATTGCTCGGCCATCTGCACGCCCGCCGTCAGCGTGGTGGTCGTGACGAAGAGCATCGGCAGCAGCGTGACGGGCGCGTAGCGGCCGCGTCCGGAGTTGACGAGCATGGTCGTCACAAGACACAACGCGAGCACCGCCAAGAGCTGATTGGCGATGCCGAACATGGGCCAAATCGTGCCGATCGAACCGGTGGCGATCAACGAGCCCCAACCCAGGGTAACGATGAGCGTGGACAGGATGGCCCCTGGCAGCCAGTCGGTTTTCTCGAAGCGCGGAAAGACCTTGCCGAGCGTTTCCTGCATGAGAAAGCGCGCGATGCGCGTGCCGGTGTCGATGGTCGTGAGAATGAACAGGGCCTCGAACATGATGGCGAAGTGGTACCAATATTTCATGATGCCGTCGAAATGCAGATTGAGAGAGTGCATGGCCTTGGTGAAGATGCGCGCCATGCCCACCGCGAGCGTGACGGCCCCGCCGGTTCGGCCCCGTAACGATTCCCCCCCCACGAGTTCTTCAATTTCCGCCAGGTTGGCCCTGTCGATGTCCAGATGGGCCAGATTGTCCGCGCCGGCCAGGTGCATGCGGTCCTGGCGAGCCTTGTCGTCCAGACCATAATCCTTGTAGAGCTGTTCGAGCGCCGGCTGAAACTTGGCCGCCTTGTCGAGATCGACATTGATGTCGTAGTACAAATCCATCGGCAGCGATGCGGCCGCGATGAGCGCCACCACGCCCACCACTCCTTCCATCAACATCGAGCCGTAACCGATCATCCGGATCTGGCTTTCCTTGTCAATCATCTTGGGCGTCGTGCCCGACGACACGAGGGCATGGAAGCCCGAAATCGAGCCGCACATGACGCAGATAAAGACAAAGGGGAAGATACTGCCGGCGAAGGTTGGTCCTCCCTGCGCGAAGGTGTGATTGATTGGCGGGCAGGGCAAGGCGGGATTGGCGGCGATGACTCCGATGATGAGCAGCGTGATCGTGCCGACCTTGAGAAAGCTGGAGATATAATCGCGCGGACACAACAGCAGCCACACCGGCAACACCGACGCGATAAAGCCGTAGCCGCATAGCGCGAAAATAGTGGCTTCCTTCGACAGGGAGAAATAGGGCTCCAGCGAGGAACCGGGCACGAGGCTGCCGGCGATGGTGGCAGCCAGGACGCCGACGCCGCCAATGATGGAGGCCTCAACCACGCGACCCTTGCGAATCCTGTACATCCACAGACCGACAAATAGCGCGATGGGAATGGTGCAAGCGATAGTAAAGGTCCCCCACGAGCTGCCCGGCACAAGCTGGTGCGATCCCGCCGGCACGCGAAACTCGACCCCGTTGCCGGCCGCGGCTGGTACCGCGGGAGCTTCGACATGCGTATCCGCTTTGACGGGCACCTTGATCTGGAACTTCTCGGGGCGCCGCACCACCGGGGCGTCCTTGGCATAGCGAATGTCGCAGCCTTCAGGAAAATCGAGCACCAGGGCGCCGCCGTCAACCTGGCGCTGAGTTCGGCGCTGCGGCGCGGCGATCAGCATTCCGGCGGGCAGGTTGACCTCCTCGCCGCCCAGCGCCTTGACGACGACAAAACCGAGACCGGCCAGGGCGATGACGACAATACACAGGATTGCCAGGGACACGATGATGGAAGCCGGGCGGCCCAGCTCGGTCAGCGCGATTTGTGCCAGCGATTTGCCCCCGCGGCGAACGGATGCCGCGAGCACGAGCATGTCCTGCACCGCCCCCGCCAGACATACGCCGATCACCAACCAGAGCAGACCAGGAAGATAGCCATACTGGACAGCCAGTACCGGCCCGATGAGCGGACCCGCGCCGGAGATGGCGGCGAAGTGATGGCCGAACAGCACCCACTTATTGGTCGGGTGGTAGTTCTGCCCATCCTCGAAAGTATGTGCCGGCGTCTGGCGTTGATCGTCCAAAACAGCCACGCGCGCCGCCAAAAACGCGCTGTAATAGCGATAGGCGATGGCGAGGATGCAGAGTACCAGCAGCAAGATCGGCATGGCACGCATGACGGTCTGCCCGGCAATTTCCTCGGTAAATAGGCTGGCGAATAGTGTCACGTTACAAGTCTCGCGAATGGTTTGGCCAGGAGGCCCAATAGCTTCCGTGGGAAAAACCTATTTTAGCAAAGGAATGATTGACAGGACCAAAAACCTGCTCTACAACGAAGCCACATGACAATCCCTCTCCACCGTGTTCCGGCGCGCGCCTGGGTCGTAACCTTCGCGGGCACCGCCGTCAATCTGTGCCTGGGCATACTTTACGCCTGGAACGTGTGGAAGAATAAACTGATCGCGTCGGCCGCCCACCCCGCCGGTTCGGCCATGACCGGGCTTGATGAAGGATGGCTTTATTTAACCCGCGCGGAGGGCACCTGGGCCTTTTCCATCTGCGGCTTCGTCTTCGCCCTGTGCATGATTCCTGGCGGCCGCCTCCAGGACAAGTTCGGCCCCAAGATTGGCACTACCGCGGGAGGGCTTTTTCTGGCGGCGGGCTGCATCCTCTCCGGCCTGATGAAAAGCTACGTCGGTCTGCTGCTTGGGTTTGGCGTGATGGGCGGCATCGGTATGGGCCTGGCCTACGCGGCCACGACGCCGGCCGCGGTGAAATGGTTCGGCCCACACCAGCGTGGGCTCATCGTCGGCCTGGTAGTCGGCGGTTACGGCGGCGCCGCCATCTATATCTCACCGCTCGCGGAATATCTCATCGCCAACTACGGCTTGACCGGCAGTTTTGTCGGCCTGGGACTGTTTTTCGCCTTCGTCATCGTCGTGGCGGGCCAGTTGCTTTCTTGGCCGGAGCCGGGTTATGTTCCGCCCGGGGTGACCGCCGGCGCCCAGATGCCGCGCTGACGCAGGTCGATTGGCCGGCAGGCGCCATGATGAAGACCTGGCAGTTCTACGGCCTGGTGTTCTTGTTCATCTGTTCGGCCCAGTCGGGACTGCTTGTCATCGGCAACGCCACGCCCGATCTTGAACCGGACCGCGCAGACGATCGCTTTTCTGGCCGCGAACGCCTGGATCTTGTCTTCCTATGGTGGCTTCGTCAATGCCATCGGCCGAGTCGGCACTGGGGTCTACTCCGATCGGATTGGGCGGCTGACCTCCTACCGCATCAACAGCGCCATCTGTGCAGTTTTCCTGTTTCTCACGCCGGCGATCATGGCCTCCGGAAACGTGCCGTTGCTTTTTCTCGCCGTCGGCATCGCCTACTGGCAATACGGCGGCGGTCTTGCCCTACTGCCCGCCTTGACGGCCGATTTCTTTGGCGCCAAAACCTCGGCTTCAATTATGGGCTGGTTTTTATCGGCTGGGGTATCGCCTTCTTCGTGCCCCAGCTGGCCGGCTACATCGAGGACTGGACCGGCAGCCTCGACAGCGCCTTTTACCTCTCCGGGGGCCTGTTGGTAGCAGCCATCTTGCTAAGCTTCCGTGTGCGCCGCCCGCTGGCGGTAAACGAGCAGAAATAGGCTAAAGCAACGGCACACTCGCCGCCCCGTGGCGCGGTCCTGGATGGGTCACTCGTGTCTCAAGCGAGTATACAGGCACAGTTTTATCCGCAACCCCTTGACAACAAAGCACTTTAATACAGTATTTTGCCGTGTCTCGCAGACTGGTGAGCCACGGAAAGGCCCCGACGGCACCGGTTACCGCTGCCTCTCCGAACGCCCCCGCCCAAGATTTCGAACGCGGCCCCCCCAAACGCTACCACGTGCTCAAATGACTTCACCAGTCGGCGTCGGCCTCCTTCATAGTTTCCCCGGCGCAATCCAGTGGCACGGCCGCATCGCCGCATGCAAAAATGGTATGTATGCACCCTCCGGGCAACCCCCTCGGCGACGCATAGCATTTTGCATAGCATGTCGCATGGCAAATTCACGAACGTCCTGCAGGAACGATCCCACCAAGGTTGGAGGTATCGGGTGTTGCGGCCGCCGGGTGCCATTGCCACACGGTACCAGGGTGGCAATGCGGACGTCTATGCTCGCCACCACCCACTCCACGACCCCTCGCCGGCTCGTCCGGCAGGTGAGAAAGGTCTCTAGCTAAAAAGCCAACCCACTCCACTCCACGACCCCGGCCGGCTTGCCCGGCCGGTGAGAAAGGTCTGCAGCTAAAAACCCACCCCCGGCACTCACCCCTTCACCTTCTCCGCCACCGCCGTGAACATCTCCAGCGCCGTTTGCAGATCGTCAGCTATCTCCTGGGCCAACACGTCGGGCGTGGGCAGATCATCGGAATCTTCCAGGCTTTTGTCCTTGAGCCAAAAAATGTCCAGGTTCACCTTGTCTCGCTTCATCAGGTCTTCGTAATCGAACGAACGCCAGCGGCCTTCTGAGCTGGCTTCGCTCCAGGTTGGTTCGCGCCGGTGGCGGTTTTCAGGTTTGTAGCCAATCCGCCATGACTTCCTCCGAGAAGTCGAGAGGGCGGTCTAGATGCGCACCGGCGAAATCAAGTACGAACGGGCGACCAACCACGGTCATTTCCAGGATCCACGAATTGTCGTCGAATTTGAGCAACCTGGGAACATTGCAGCCACGGATCTCCGTCACGGCATTTTCTTGCAAACGAAGATAAACGTCTCGTTCACGTAAGTACTCAGCTTCTCGTATAGGTGCCTTGATCGCCGAGAGGCCTATTTTGGATTGGTTTTCCGCGTCGAAAACGATACCATGAACACCGAATCCAAGCTGTTTACCGACGTCCAATCTATTACGGTTGGCGTATTCCTGAATTCGCTCCAAAAGTTCAGTTTTACCCATGAACGCAACCAACCTAAAAACCCATGGCCACTCCGCCGACGTACGCATGCAGTTGAACGTCAACGGTCACGTGTTGTCGGTATCTCAACTCGGGCCGGATTTTCTTATTTTGAAAAACCCGATCGACCACCCTCCCACTAAAGCCGAAATTGCCGTTTGGGTCGATGGCCACGAAAGACGCTGGCCAGTCTGGCTAGCCGACGGCATCAAAATCGGCCAGCGGGAAATCGGTATCTCCCGCTACCCGAGCGTCAATGGGTCCACGGTCTAACGACCGTGGTTTGGTAAAGCCATCGGCCAGGGGCCAACCCCTAAGAAACACAATACTTCAATGGATCCCAACCGTCCGTGATTTTTCTATCGTATACTTGCCGCCGTGCTTGTCAACACTTATTGTCTTTCTCATGGGATGTAAAAAAATGATAGATTTTTTTAAAATGTTTGAACACTTAACCGGAAATTCTCCATTCCCGTGGCAAATCGCGCTGTACGAGCGGTTCATGGCTGATCGCGGAGACAACATTCCAGGGTCGTGTAACTTGCCGACAGGATTGGGTAAAACCTCGGTCATTGCTATCTGGTTAATCGCTCTGGCGAATGACCCAACAAAAATCCCTCGACGGCTTGTTTACGTCGTCAACCGGCGGACCGTAGTCGACCAGACAACCGACGAGGTGGAAAAACTTCGTGACAATCTCCTACATTGCCCTGAATTAGTCGGCTTGAAATCTCGTTTCGGCGATCTTGCCATCAGCACTTTACGTGGCCAGTTTGCCGACAACCGCGAATGGTCGGCCGATCCTTCCCGGCCGGCCGTGATCTGCGGCACGGTGGACATGATAGGCAGCCGGTTGCTGTTCAGCGGATATGGGGTGGGGTTCAAAGCCAAGCCGCTGCACGCCGGATTCTTGGGACAGGATGTATTGCTCGTACACGATGAAGCCCACCTGGAGCCGGCGTTTCAGAAACTGCTTTTGGCAATCGAGTGCGAACAGCATGGGGGTCGATTGAACGAGCGGTGCGAATGTGTGGATCTTGGAAAAGGAATGACCGACTTCCGACCCTTGCGCGTGATGGAGCTTTCGGCCACGTCTCGCGGCGACGGCGAGGAATTCAACCTCAGCGAGGCGGATGAGAAACACGCCGTCGTGAAACGACGTATCCACGCGGCGAAGTCGCTTGCATTTCATCCCGTTCACAACGAAAAGAACCAACTCACTGCGAAACTTCTCGAACTCGCTCTTGCTCACAAGGACAAACAGCAGGCGATCCTGGTCTTCGTCCGCAGCGTCGAAGCAGTCGGCGCCCTTGTTATTGGCCTTCGCAAGGCGAAGCTAGAAGTGCAGCAACTGACCGGCACGATGCGGGGCCTGGAGCGCGATCGAATGGCGGACCCACGAAAGGCGGACGCCTGCCCGATCTTTGCTCGTTTCCTGAAACCACCTAAGAAGGACGCTCCCGAAGGGGAGCGTTGGAAGATCGTGCCTAAATCTGGCACAGTCTACCTCGTTTGCACGAGTGCTGGCGAAGTAGGGGTGAATATCTCCGCCGATCATCTCGTTTGCGATCTCTCCACTTTCGAAAGCATGGCCCAACGTTTCGGCCGTGTGAATCGGTTTGGCGAATCTCAAGACACTCGGATCGACATCGTTTACCCAACGAATTTCGAAGACACCGAGCTCGAAACGAGGCGGTCTCGCACGCTTGTGCTTTTGCAATCCCTGAACGGCCTCGGCAGCCCGTCGGCCCTCAGCACCTTGGACCCAGACGCCCGACGCAACGCTTTCGCACCCACACCCTTGATCTTGCCAACTTCGGACATTCTCTTCGATGCCTGGGCGCTCACAACGATCCGTGAAGTGCTGCCCGGACGGCCTCCGGTGGCGCCGTATCTCCACGGCATCAGTGAGTGGGAGCCGCCGCAAACGAAAGTTGCGTGGCGAGAGGAAGTTTGGGAACTCCGTCGGGAATTTGATGACGAACCTGAGCGCAAGCAGTTCCAGAAGTACGCGACGGAGTTGCTTGACGACTACCCTTTGAAAGCCCACGAAACACTAGTGAACCCGACTTACCGGCTCGTAAAGGAACTCGGAAAGCTCACTGCCCCGGTTGGTACGCCAATCTGGATCGTAAGAGACGACGATACGGTGAGCGTCATCACTTTGGAAGAATTGCGCGAATCAGATAGTAAGAGGCTCGAAGGACAGACGCTCTTGTTGCCGCCAGAGGCGGGTGGTTTGTCGCTCAACAACAAAGGCGGATCGACCGGGCTATTCGAGGGTTCAGCGAAGTTCGCCCCCGAACATCGCAAGGTCTATGATGTTGCGGACGAATTGTACGACCAGGACGGTCCACTACGCCAACGGAAATGGGATGACGATACCAGACCCAGGAGGATGAAACTGGAACGCACGATAGTTTTCCGTAACTCGGACGACGAAGACGCAAAGCCGACAAACACTTGGTACTGGTTTGTGCGACCCCTCGGCGCGGCAGCCAACGCGAAAGCTGCGAAGAAATACGATCTTCAGCCGCACCTTGACGACACGAAAGAAGCCGTTGAGAAATTCATATCGAAGTTAAATCTCAACAGAAGCCTTCAGCAAGCTGTCGTTCTTGCGGCACAGTTTCACGACCTTGGCAAGGATCGCAAGCGTTGGCAGAACGGCATCGGGAATGCAGTCTATCCGGCACAAAAATGGGCAAAGTCCGGTGACCGCAGGGCCACGACCGAGCGCTCGACGTACCGTCACGAATTCGGGTCGTTGCTCGATTTAGCGGCCCGCTCCGAATTCACAGCGCTATCGGCGGAATTGCAAGAAGTCGTGCTACACCTAATTGGAGCGCACCACGGCCGTGCTCGGCCGCACTTTCCCAATAACGAAGCCACCGACGACAACCACGCCGACGATAAATCCATGACACTCGCAGCTCGAAGTGCCTCGGCGGTTTGCTCGTCTGCAGCGCAAATACGGCCGGTGGGGCTTGGCGTATCTGGAATCTCTGGTGCGGGCTGCCGACATTATGGCGTCTCAAAAAGCGGAAGGAAGTGATTCATGATCCGCGTGAACGTCGATCCGACTAACCCCGGCCAATTCTTCGCCTGCTGCGGCCTGCTCGAACTCGCCGACCGTTTGTGGCCCGCCTCCGAAGGATGGTTTGAAAAGGAATATTTTTTCCTTCACACAAATGAATCCGTCGAAAACGCCACGGCACTGAGTTTGTTCAATCAACTGAAGGGTTGTGCCCTGGGCAATACCATGACGGCCCAGCAAATAACCCGGCTCAAGGAGCTTTCGGCGATGAAAGGAAGTATGCGATCCAAAAGTCCCGGGCTGGATGAAGAAAAGGCTTTTTTGGAAAAACTCCTTCGCGAAGAACCGATTCTACTTGATGCGCCCTTTCATCTGCGATTGGATTGGTTCCGGGACAATCGCGCCGCCGGCAGCCGGTTCAAGACTTGGGCTGGCCGACAATCAGTTCTGGAAATCGCGTCGTCCATGAAAAATGCCTTGTCCGCCCCTGACTGGGGAGCCCCGGCGTTGGAGGATTGTTTGTCGCGAACGGTCAGCGGCTGTGGTCTTCCGTTCAATTTCGATTCCGATCTCGGTGGGCAAGGATCCGCTCTTGACGTTGGTTTTAGCTTCGATCCGCTCGCCGGCAGTACTTTGACGAGGATCGAGTCCGGTGCCCGGCCCTGTCTCGAGTTGCTAGCGTTTATTGGCCTGCAACGGTTCCGACCGATGCAACTGAGGAACGAAAACCGATTCGTTTACAGTACCTGGAATCGTCCTCTCACGCCCGAAATCGCCGCGCCGGCTGCCTGTGGAATGCTGCCACTTGCAGGCGCTTCGGCGTTCGAGTTCCGGCTTCTGTATCGCACGAAATATCTGAAGAGTTTCCTTCCCGCGATTCCCTTTTCTGGAGGTTCCGATGAGTGATGCAGCTAAGTACGATTCCTGGCTGACGACCGACGCTGTCGCCGCGTTGGTGATCCGCGAGCACCTGAGCCCGTCGAAGGCCCGGACGGAGTAATCTTTCCGGCGACCTATGCCGCAGCCGAAGACAAAAGAGTGTTCCCCGGCGGATACAACATCGACCCGCCCGAGGGGGATAAGAACGTCTGCCTCGTCGATAGCGTCGGTTCGCAGGCCAACCGCATCGAACCGATCTTCGCCAAGCCGGAATATGCCAAGCTCGTTCCGCAAATCACCGTAAAAGCTGGCGAGAAGTCCGTGAGCATGCTCGAAGCGGGCCACCGCGCCGGCGATGCTCTCGTTCGCTGCACGGCGTTGCAAAAGAATCTGCAAGACGCTTTCAAGGCCGTGCTGAAAGGCAACGCCGAACCGATGGCCAAGATCGCCCCGACATCTCTCGTGTTCGGCGTCTGGGATTCGCGCGACACACAAGCCAAGCTGCCCCGATTGGTCGCGTCCACGATCCGCGCGTTCGATGTGAAGCGGCTACGCCGTTCCGCGCAGTACAATCCCGCGACGGATTACATCACCGATAAGCTCTTGGAGGAAACGACCGATAAGGCCACCAAGGAAGCTTACGCGGAACGCGGCTTCGTCCACGTTCCTGCGACCGGATCCCACGGCGGCGTGATCGCCACCGGCGGCGTCCGCCGCGATGCCACTCTCAG
The DNA here is from genome assembly GCA_963848825.1 of uncultured Planctomycetota bacterium. GTDB lineage: Bacteria > Planctomycetota > Planctomycetia > Gemmatales > Gemmataceae > CAVVSQ01. The sequence continues at coordinate 194,233 of CAWKFA010000002.1, forward strand.
CCTGGCGGCCCTGCGGTTGCTCGCCGCTGGTACGGATAATGACGAAGACGCTTGCTCTCCGGCGTTACGTACTCGGCCTGTCGCTCGTCGCGTTCACCGCCAATGCTTCGACCTACCTTCGCCAAGGGTGCAACCTCGTGCCCGACATCGACAAACCACGCGAGTTCACGGTCATCCACTCCGACGGTTCCCACGAAGCGCCGAAAGCTGACCCATGCCGACGCGCTGAGATTCGCCCTGGCGGCAGCTAAAGCGTTCGGGGTGGGCGAAGATCGGGAAGTGAAATTTGAGCCAGAACTCGCCAAAATGGACATTGCCGGCGAGGGAGATACCAAGGCCACTCGCAAGGCTGAGGCGAAGAAGGCCGCGAAGGCTGCGGCGGCCTTGGCCGTTCCTTCTCCAGCAAAAGGAGTTGAGTAATGCCTTCCTTTTTCTGCCTTACAGTTCGCTTTCTCGACCCCACGCCAACATTCCATGGCAAGGCCGATGCCGCCAAGCCCGAGTGGCCACCGTCTCCTTTGCGGCTCTTCCAAGCCCTCGTTGCTGCGGCGGCCCACCGTTGGCGGGACACCATGTTCGCGGAATATGTCCGCCCAGCCCTACAGTGGCTCGAAGTATTTAATCCCGTGATCATTGCCCCACGCATTCAGGCGGAACGCACTCCCTACCGGATGTACGTTCCTAATAACGCCGGAGACCTCGTCACCGCCGACTGGGCACGCGGAAATATCGATTCCAGCATGGCCAAGCACCGAATTGAAAAAGACGTTCGCCCCACGCGACTTCTCGACGGGGACTGCGTTCATTACCTTTGGGAGCTTCCCGACCCGTTGTCGCCCAAAATCGACGACTACTTGAAAGCCCTCTCCAGCGCCGCTTGCTCCATTACTCATCTCGGTTGGGGCATCGATATGGTCGCCGCCAATGCGTCTGTCATTTCGGAAGAAGCATTCACCAAACTTCCTGGCGAAGTCTGGCGGCCTAGCCCGGATTCACAAATGCCGGGATTGCGAGTGCCTATTTCCGGCACACTCGACGGCCTGATTTCCAAACACAAGGCTTTTCTGAACCGCCTTGGGCCGGGGGGCTTCATTCCTGTTCCGCCTCTTTCCGCGTTTCGAGTTGTTAGTTATTGTCGCGATCGTGATCCCGTAAAGCGTCCCGTAGCCGCGTTTAGCATCCTAAAACTCGATGCCAGTGGCTTCCGCTCGTTCGACACGATGCGATGGGGAAGGTGTGTGGCCGGCATGTTGCGACATGCGGCGCGGATCAGCGCGGAAAATTCGGGGTGGCCCAAAGAGAAAAGGGATTCCTTCATTCTTGGACATGGCGAAATTCTCGGCGAGGAGCACAAACCCGTCGGACCGAACCGCTTCGCATATCTTCCATTGCCAAGCATCGAACGACGCGGAGAAACCAATCTCGTTGTCACTTCCATCCGTCGGGCACTGATTACTGTTCTTGGGGAGGCGGTCATCAAGAAATTGCCTGGGCTCGCCGACAGTTGGCAGGAGTTGAATTGGTCCCTGAGTACAACGGCAAATTTCTCGCCGAATGCGAAGCACATAATCTTTCAAGTCATGATTCACTGGCCGTTTTGAGTCTCCTGCCGGAATCGGACAAGGGGGTAAGTCCATATATCAAAGCATCCCATGAGTGGATTACCGTGACCCCGGTCGCACTTCCCGGTTCGGATGATGGCAAAGCGGAAAAAACCGACAAACTTCTAAAGAAAATGTTTCAGCACGCGGGTTTGTCGTGGGACCAGGTAGCTGATTTGGATTTCCATCGTATGCCATTCTTGCGAGGCCTTGAAGATGCGAGGCGTTATCGTCCGAGTGGACCTCATTATCTTTCAAATTGCACCATGTACCACATGCGTATCCGTTGGAAATATCCGCGGCCGGGTCCAATCGTTCTCGGCTCGGGACGATATTGCGGGTTGGGTCTGTTCGCGGCCGTTTCTTGAGTATTGCGGACTCGCCGTTGTAGTTCACAGGCTTCTCTGAGGCCGAGCGGTTCTTTGACAACTCGAATGTTGTTGGGGCGGGGATAGGCAATCCTCATGGGCAAATCCCAACGCCTCCTGCATCACCGCGCGTTTGGCAACAGCGACAAGCTATGCCGGAAGTTGTCTCGGTCGGCCGGCTGCCGCAAGGACGGTCACCCGGTCGCGGCCCCATCTGTCTGGGCCATTCCTGCCACTTCGCCCTGGGACTGTTCGTTCCCGGAAATGAAAAGGAGGCTGCCATGCCCTGATTTTTTTCGCTTTTTCACCCGCGAGAGCCAAGGTGATGAATTCGCCTTAGAGCTTCCCTGAAGCCGAAAGTTCTTTGACAACCCGGAGTTAAACTTCCAAACGGCGATGTGACCGGACACCACGGCTTGGGTGCCGTGGACCCATTGAAGCGAGGATTACGGGTGGGGCAAGGGACTTACGCACACATCGACACTACGTCTTGGGTGCCGTGGACCCATTGAAGCGCGTCCTGGTCCGCCAATCGCTCGGAGCTCGTCCAGCGACACCACGGCTTGGGTGCCGTGGACCCATTGAAGCGCCTTCACCTGGGCGGTAAGGGCGTCGAGTTCCTTCGACACCACGGCTTGGGTGCCGTGGACCCATTGAAGCAGTCTCAACGCCGGTACTGTCACGCTGAGCGTAACCGACACCAAGGCTTGGGTGCCGTGGACCCATTGAAGCGGGTTAGCATCGACAATTGAAACGCCGATCGGCCGCCCCAGACACCACGGCTTGGGTGCCGTGGACCCATTGAAGCCCTTCAAGCACGGTTGTTCCTTCGTTCCTCGCTAGGCGACATCACGGCTTGGGTGCCGTGGACCCATTGAAGCCGCATGCAGTTCAACGGTTTCGACCTGGCCCCTAGGCGACACCACGGCTTGGGTGGCGTGGACCCATTGAAGCCCGGCGTTTTGCGGCCCGGCGTACAAGGCTTGCAGCGACACCACGGCTTGGGTGCCGTGGACCCATTGAAGCTATGACGACGGCTTTCGCGGGGTGGGCGATTGGACCGACACCACGGCTTGGGTGCCGTGGACCCATTGAAGCTATGACGACGGCTTTCGCGGGGTGGGCGATTGGACCGACACCACGGCTTGGGTGCCGTGAACCCATTGAAGCGACCGAAAGAACGAATCTACCAATACCTGGTACGCAACGACACCACGGCTTGGGTGCCGTAGACCCATTGAAGCCAGGGCGCCCAACTTTGCACCCAGCTCGGCTCCGACCGACACCACGGCTTGGGTGCCGTGGACCCATTGAAGCTTTTCCAGCCAAAGCGCATCTCGGGCCGCCGCGATCCGACACCACGGCTTGCGTGCCGTGGCCCCATTGAAGCATGTGAATTTTCGGCGTGCAGCATTTTATCTCGCCACCGACACCACGGCTTGGGTGCCGTGGACCCGTTGAAGGTTCTGCACCAGCGCGTCGCTGTCGTGGCTGGTCGGCGTCGACACCACGGCTTGCATGCCGTGGACCCATTGAAGCATGTCCAGGTCCGCCGGCTTGAAGGTCGGCAGTTTGCCTGAGACCACGGCTTGGGTGCCGTGGACCCATTGAAGCGGCCAGGCCCAAAGCTTGATGCTCCAGGCCATGCAAGCGACACCACGGCCCACGTGCCGTGGACCCATTGAAGCCGCTGCGCCCAGTGGACGGCGAGCAGCACATTCGTGCGACACCACGGCCCACGTGCCGTGGACCCATTGAAGCGGACGCAAGCACCGAGGCCAGCGATGATGATGGTTAGGACACCACGGCCCTCGTGCCGTGGACCCATTGAAGCGATGGGTATTCGCCCGTCACGGCCACAAGTTCTTGGGACACCACGGCCCTCGTGCCGTGAACCCATTGAAGCTGTTGTTTGGGGGTTTTGTGCGAACTTCACGCCAAACGACACCACGGCCATCGTGCCGTGGACCCATCGAAGGAATCCCAATCTACGTGGGCCATCCCTGCAACTTCGGCATGGGGCTGTTCGTCCCCGGAAATGAATAGGTGGCCGTCATGCCCTAATTTATCGCGTTTTTTCACTCCGCGAGAGCCAACCTGACAAAATCGCCTTTGAGCTTTTCTGAAGCCAAAAGTTCTTTGACAACCCGGAGTTAAACTTCCTTTCTCACCCGAACGCCTCTCGCGTATTTCAAGGCCAATGCAATGCGAGGTTAGGACGCGAACCCATCCAGTGTAAATCGAGTGACGGCTATCTTTACCAACCCCTCGCGAAACCTCAGTTAAATTCATGTTATTTTCGGACTTGGATGCCGGGGCAACCACGGCTTGCGTGCCGTGGACCCATTGAAGCAAGATTCGCACCGTGGCATATCGCACACGTCCAGACGGACACCACGGCTTGCGTGCGGTGGACCCATTGAAGCTTGGGCATCTCCACGTCCCATTTATTGCCGCCGCCGGACACCACGGCTTCCGTGCCGTGGACCCATTGAAGCCTTTGTTGCATCGGCGATACAAGGCCCGTCGGGGTCCGACACCACGGCTTGGGTGCCGTGGACCCATTGAAGCCACCAATACGGCGGTTGCGGCAGGAACGCGGACGGCCGGACACCACGGCTTGGTGCCGTGGACCCATTGAAGCGTGTGATTGAAGGTCAAGGGATTTTCCCACACCCAAGCACACCACGGCTTAGTTGCCGTGGACCCATTGAAGCTTCATACGGTTACGGCCTCCCCAATGGACGGCCAGCACGACACCACGGCTTGGGTGCCGTGGACCCATTGAAGCATCATCAACAGCCGGCCCTTCGAGAAGGGTCGCGAACGACACCACGGCTTGCGTGCCGTGGACCCATTGAAGCTGGGCCTGCTGGTCGCCGATCGAGCGGATGGTGTACGACACCACGGCTTGGGTGCCGTGGACCCATTGAAGCCGCGCCACCAGCGGCGACCGCTCGAACGCCGCCAGCGGACCGAACACCACGGCTTGGGTGCCGTGGACCCATTGAAGCCGCAAAGAGGGAGAAAGCGAAAATTATAGATTATTCGACACCACGGCTTGAGTGCCGTGGACCAATTGAAGCAAGTCGGTCAGATTGTAGGGTGTTCCTCCCATGGTCCGACACCACGGCCCGCGTGCCGTGGACCCATTGAAGCTTCCGGGGTCAGGGGCATCGGTGGAGTCTCCTTAACGACACCACGGCTTGCGTGCCGTGGACCCATTGAAGCAGGCCGGTTGTTACCCATGTCTCAAAGTCCATTTCACGACACCACGGCTTGCGTGCCGTGGACCCATTGAAGCGCGAACCGATCCGCCGTTTGCATCTCGTCCGGTTTGAGCGACACCACGGCTTGCGTGCCACCGCCGACTTGCTCAGCCAGGCCCAAACCTTTGGCCGAAGAAGCGGGTAAGAAGGCTGAGTGCTTGACAGGACAAGAAAACCCATTGAAGCAAACAGATCTCGATCACGACGCCGGCGACTTCGCCCGACACCACGGCTTGGGTGCCGTGGACCCATTGAAGCTACTCGAACTGAATTTGGTACGTCGCGTCCGGCGTCCCACACCACGGCTTGGGTGCCGTGGACCCATTGAAGCCTCTGTACCCACTGTGCGATTGGTCCTGGCATCATCTACACCACGGCTTGGGTGCCGTGGACCCATTGAAGCGGCCGTGCCACGCCCGTACAGATGGCGGCGCTTGGCCGACACCACGGCTTGCGTGCCGTGGCCCCATTGAAGCGGTCCATAGAGCTGCCCAAACGTTTTACCAAACGTGAACGACACCACGCATTGCGTGCCGTGGCCCCATTGAAGCACGGCAGGAAGCCTTTCGCCTTCCCCGGCCAGCGCCCGACACCACGGCTTGCGTGCCGTGGACCCATTGAAGCTGGATTTGGTCGTCCACCAGGAACATGCCATCTTCCGACACCACGGCTTGCGTGCCGTGGCCCCATTGAAGCGTCGCCAGAGCGATGGAAGGCGATGCCAGCGATCCTTGGGCGACACCACGGCTTGCGTGCCGTGGCCCCATTGAAGCGATTTTCCAATCAGGCTGGAGCCACTCCTCGATATCGACACCACGGCTTGCCGTGGCCCCATTGAAGCGAGGACGACGATATCAAGGTCCTGGTCGACGCTGACACGAAACCACGGCTTGCGTGCCGTGGCCCCATTGAAGCGGCGAACGCATGGCCAGCCCGGGCGCGGATGTGACCGACACCACGGCTTGGGTGCCGTGGACCCATTGAAGCAAACACATCGCCAAGATTTTCGCCAAGACGTCGCCGACGACACCACGGCTTAGTGCCGTGGCACCATTGAAGCACCATGTCGATGGGCGCACGTCCTGCTCGGTTCGCCGACACCACGCCTTGGGTGGCGTGGACCCATTGAAGCCTCCGTAATACGATAAGGATTCCGAGCAACTCGGAGGACACCACGGCTTGAGTGCCGTGGACCCATTGAAGCATCACCTTCGCTTATCGGTGCATCTGGGGGAGGATGGCCGACACCACGGCGTGCGTGCCGTGGACCCATTGAAGCAGCCAGAGGCTCCAGACGGTGCAACAAGCGGCGAGCGACACCACGGTGCCCTGGACCCATTGAAGCATCTTCAAATGCTCAACAACCCTGGAACGTGTTTCTTCGACACCACGGCTTGGATGCCGCGGACCCATTGAAGCCTTGCCCCTGCCTTGCGGCTAGTCGTCCTTGCCATGACCGACAGCACGGCTTGGGTGCCGTGGACCCATTGAAGCATAGAGAGCGTTGACGGGGGCTTTGCCTTCCAGGTCGACACCACGGCTCGCGTGCCGTGGACCCATTGAAGCACCTGGAGCGTAGTTCCGGCGTCAAGCATGAGGTATAGACACCACGGCTCGCGTGCCGTGGACCCCATTGAAGCCAGTCTGCCGGGCACCAGTTATAACGTCGAAGACGGTTGATACTTCTTGGCTCGATGAGGAAGTCCTGGGGAGTCAAAATGAACTACCAATTTGGTTTTGCAAAAGGCAGTAGTCTAAAGTGCTGGCACACAGAGGGGTGCGTTCACGCGGCTCGCCCACGGCTTGGTGCGGCGTGTGAATTGGATAAATTGGTGACGATGCAGTTTCCCAGAGGTATGTTCTCCCGAGTCACGGTCATCAACCGAGTCCAAGGCTGGCAGGTGATGAATGGCCGAGTGCAGCAACCAGACAAGGGAATGCTCGGTGGGAAAATACCTGGTTCGAGAACGGCCCTTATTACCTTGATCTGGGCAGTTATCCTCCTCGCCTCCCTGCCCTCCACCGGCGAGGCCGGCGAGATGCCGTGGATCGCTGTTTCTCCAGACAAGCAAGAGTTCGTCACGCAGCCCGCGCCGAGCCGGTTTGTCCCCTGGGGTTTTAATTACGATCGCGACTTCGCCGGCCGCTTGCTCGAAGACTATTGGGACGATGAGTGGCCAGCCGTCGAGCGTCATTTCGGCCAGATGAAAAAGCTGGGCGCCAACGTCGTGCGCATTCACCTGCAGTTCGGCAAGTTCATGGACGGCCCAGGGAAGGCCCGTGACGCGGCGCTGAACCAGCTCGGCAAACTGCTGCGCCTGGCAGAGTCGCAACACCTCTACCTCGACCTGACGGGACTGGGCTGCTACCACAAGAAAGACGTGCCCGCCTGGTATGACAAGCTTTCCGAGTCGGAGCGCTGGGAGGAGCAAGCTTGCTTCTGGCGTGCCGTCGCCGGGCGTTGTGCCGACAGTCCGTGCGTCTTTTGTTATGACCTCATGAACGAGCCCGTGGTGCCCGGCGGTAAAAGAAATGAGGGGGACTGGCTCGGTCCCGCCTTTGCCGGCAAGCACTATGTGCAAGTCATTACGCTCGACCAGAAGGACCGGCCCCGGCCCGATATTGCGCGCCAATGGGTGCGCCGGCAGACAGCCGCGATCCGCGACAAAGACCAGCGGCACCTCATTACGGTCGGCCTGGTTGATTGGAGCCTCGACCGCCCTGGCTTGACGTCGGGCTTTGACCCGGCCAGGATAGCCCCCGAGCTGGATTTTGTCAGCGTTCATCTTTATCCGAAAACCGGCAAACTGGATGAGGCGCTGGCCACCCTCGCGGGGTTCGCACGCGGCAAACCGGTCGTGATTGAAGAAACCTTCCCGTTGGCTTGTTCCGGCAAGGAACTGGAAGACTTCATCGAGACATCCAAAAAGCACGCCACGGGCTGGATCGGCTTTTATTGGGGCAAAACGCCCGCCGAACTACGCGAATCGAGCTCGCTGGCGGATGCCATGACGCTGCAGTGGCTGGAGCTCTTTCAGCGCGGGGCGGAACGCAGGCGACGTTAAACGACTGCCTGATCCGCCAAAAAACCACATATCCCCGGAAGAAATAACGATTCTTGGGCCGTTATTACCGGCACAAGCTTCCCAAACCGTATGACCATTCCGCGCCCTCTTCCCCAGTCGTTTCCGGCTGAAATAGATTGAACGCTTCTAGCAGTGGTGACGATAAACGTAAGGATGCGGAGGATATTCAAGAAGAGGGGTATGCGATGAAGCGGTCGCTCCTGGGAATGTTGTGCATCCTGGCGGCCGGCGCGGGTGCTTTTTGCTATGCTCAAGCCGCCGCGCCGGCCCCAGCGGATGTGTTTGAGTTCACATTCGTCGTGGGCTTGCCCCATTCAGATAGCGAGCCGGTCGCCAAACCGGATTCCGTTCCCGCGCCCCCCAAGACCGACAAGACGGCCGGCGCCGCCCCGGCCAAGACCGCTGAGCCTGCCACCGTAAACGTGATTGAGCCCGTCACCTTCGCCAGTCGCGGCCCGCGCATTTGGGGCGGGTTCGACTACCTGATGTATTGGGTACGTAAGGGCTCGACGCCGCCGCTGGTCGTGACCGGGTCGCCGGCGGACCCGTTCCCAGGAGCACTGGATCAGCCCAACACCCGCGTGCTTTTCGGTGACCATGGGCTCGATTATGGCAGATTCAGCGGCCTGCGCCTGGACCTCGGCGCCTGGCTCGACCGTGACGAACGCATCGGCCTGGAGGCCAGCGGTTTCGTATTGGAGCGGCGCTCCGCTCATTTTTCCGCCCAGGGAAACGCCAACGGCCAGCCGTTCCTGGCCACGCCCTTCGTCAATGCCCTGACGGGGCAGGATAACGTCTACTTTATTTCGCAGAACTTCGCCGATCCAGCGCTGAGCGCGAGTTTGACGGGCGGCGTCGGTGTGTTTAGCGCGACCAGTTTGTGGAGCTGGGAGGTCAACGGCGCGGCGAATGTCGTTCGCAACCGAGAGTGGACGATTGACCTGTTGGGTGGCTTTCGCCAGGCGTCGCTGAAGGAATCCCTCAATTATGTCACGTCGGTCGATAACCTCACCAAGGGCGGGGCTTCACTTTTCTTGCTCACGCCCATCGATCCAGGCTTCGTCGTCACCACGTTTGATGGCTTCAGCACGCGCAATACGTTCAACGGCGGTCAGTTTGGCGCTCGTATCGACCACCGCTGGGGGTTTCTGTCCGTCGAGGTCGTCGGCAAACTTGCCATGGGTTCAATGCATGAGGTGGTCAACATTCAGGGGATGACGACTACCAACGCGCCCCTGCCCGTGACCCAGGCCGTAGGCGGCATCTACGCCCAGGGCAGCAATATCGGCAACTATACGCGCGATGTCTTTGCCGTAGTTCCCGAAGTTGGCGTGAATCTGGCGGTGCAACTCACCGGCAACCTCAAGGCACGCATGGGTTACACGTTTCTCTATCTGAGCAACGTCGTGAGGCCAGGGCGATCAAATCGACACGCGGATCAATATCAATCAAGTGCCCATCGACGCCGCCTTCGGCACGCCGGGCGGCCCGAATCGTCCGGCCTTCGACTTCCGGGCCACCAATTTCTGGTCGCAAGGCATCAACTTTGGCCTGGAACTATCGTTTTAAAAGCCTCGCCTTTCGTTGGCAGTTCCGACTTTGCCCGGATCAGGGTCCGCGCTACCAGAAAACGGTCTGCGTCTGCACCTAGCAGCCCGTTGAAAAAGGGGTCAGACCCCCTTGGAGCGAACAGAGTTTTCAACGTTTTTGCAGGGTATCGAAGGGGTCTGACCCCTTTTTCAACGGGCTGCTAGCGGACCCAGCGGCGGCTAACCCCGCCGGCTGGGGCGTTGACGGTCAGGATGGCGGTGCCCGTGGCGGCCGCGATCTCGTCGTTGCCGAGGAACGTGGCGATTACGGTGTATTGGCCGGGGGTGATTCCTGGCGGCAGCACAAAAGTCACTGTCACGAAGCCATTGATGTCGGGCGTGCCGGAGAACTGGCCGGGAATACCGGGGATGGTAAAGGTGACCACGCCGGAGGTTACCGGACCGCTGGCGGTCACCAACTGGGCGGTCAGGGTGATCGTTTGCGTGGACGCGTTGGTGGTGATCGTCGGATTGGAAATGAGCAATAGCTGGGAGGCGACGGGTGACGACTCGGAGGTGTCGCCGGTCGTTTGGTTGGTTGCCGTGGCGGTCACCACGGTGCCCAGGGGCAGCGTGGCCACCGGCGCTGTGAAATTGACGTTGCCACCCGCATCGGTGGTCACGTTTTCGAATCCCAGAAACACCTGGCTCTGGTTGGCGGTCCCGGGCAGCGGGTTGGCGAAGAATTCGATGCGGAACGTTGTCCTGGGAACGCTTGTCAGGCTGCCGGAAACGGTATCGGTTGTCAAAGCGGAGATGAGTGGCGAATTCTGGCCATCGTTGGGATATGGCCGTGGGTTGGCGCCATTGGGCGTCTGGCCCTGGTTGCCCAGCCGCGATGGCAGAGCCGGAATTGCCGTGAATGTCGTTGCCGAGGACGGAATCTCCGGTCGTCGTGGTATCGGCCGGGCTGCTCCCGATGACCACGCCGGTGCCGCCGTTGGCGATCGTGTTGCCGCTGCCAGCGGTGGTGCCGCCGACCTTATTGACGCTGGCGCCGTTCTCGACCAGCACGCCGGCCAGGATATTGCCAAGGTTGCTGGCGCCACTGTTGTTCGTGCCGATCTGATTGCCTTGCACGGCATTGCCGCTGGTCCCGGTGCCGGCGAGGGTAACGCCATTGTCGTTGCCTGCCACCACGTTGCCTGCTCCGGACGTGTCGCCGCCCACCGTGTTGTTTGATGCTGAGGCATCAATGATCACGCCATTGGTGAGGTGACCCAACGTGCTGGTGTTTTGGACGTTGGTGCCGATCAGATTGCCTTCGACAACATTGTTGCTGGTGCCGGCACCGTCGATGGCGACGCCACCGGTCGCCTTGCCGGGCACGAGCGGTTGCTGCGCCTGCGTAAAAGTTGGGCTTACGAAAGCGAAGGTGTTTGGGAGGCCCGGAACCTGGGCGCCCAGCACGGTGTCGATGCCCTTGATCGAAACGGTCAGGGACGAGCTGGGGACGATCCCAAACCTGGAAAGGTCGTAGGTGAGGGTGCCGATAAGGTAAGTCTTATTCGGCGCCAGGCCGCTGGGCGTGCCGCCAGATGACGGTGGCGTGTGGTACACAAATTCACCGGCCGGGATATTGGCGACGGGCCCCCAATTGGTGCCCAAAAGGCTCGACGGCACAAAGTTGAAGGCGGAGAAATCGGGTTGGCCCGTGCCTGGGTCGACCGGCGCCAGGGCGGCGCTGCTGGGGCGCACGTCGATTCCCGCATAGACCATTTGAAAGAGAGCGGTGTCGGTATAATTGACGGCGATGTCGAAGCGAGCGCTGGTGCCGGTGATGGTCGCGTTGCCCAGCGAGAATACCGCGGCCTGGGTTCCGGGCGGGCTGCTCGAAGCAACATTGAGTCCGCCACTTATGACGTTGGCGGCGCCGGCAGTTGTGCCGCCAATCGTGTTGTCGCTGGCCCCCACATCAATACGGATGCCGTCAATCACGTTGCCGATGGCGACGGCGCCGGCCTTGTCGGTGCCGATGAAGTTGCCCGCGACCGTGTTGTGGCTGGTACCGATGCCCGAAAGCTCCACCCCATTGCCCGTGAGGGTGCCCGGATTGCCATTGCCGGAGATTACGTTGGCAGCGGTTGCCAACGTGCCGCCAATGAGGTTCGTGGTTGCCCCGGAACTGACGAGGATGCCGTCGTTGCCGTTACCCAGGGAGGTGGCGCCGGCAACGTCGGTACCAATGTAATTGCCGGTGATGAGGTTGCCACTGGCACCATTGATCTCGATGCCATTGGCGCCAAACTGCTGGATGACCAAACCATCTACCTGGCTGCCGTCGCTCCCGGCGTCAAATTCCAGGCCGTCGGCATTGGCGCCGGCGCTGGCCCCATTGAGACCAATAAGCGGCGGTCCGCTGTAGCCGACGCCCCCTTGCGAGCGGCCGTCGATGACGACCTGGTGCGTCAGGGCCGGGAGCGCGGCCAGGACATTACCGCTGCCGACGTTGATGGACTGCACGGACCCGGTATTACCGATCGCGAATTGCACAATGTTGCTGGCCGTGCCCGCGATGGCGTTGCCGGAGGCTGCCTGGGTGCTGATGGCGGTCAGAGCGTCGCGCAGGGTCAACTCGCCCGGAGTGATGTCATGGAGAATGTCGTTGAAGGTGTTCACGGTGTAACTGCTGGGCAGGCACCTATCTTCCAGGTTCTCCACGATGGGGCAAAACCAGTTGCCGGATTGGCGTGCCGCCGGGGTGCGCGCGCCGGCGCCGAAGCCACGGGATGTAAAAGCGCATGCGCGAACTCTCATGTGCAAAAGGAAGGGACAGCGCTTGGGACAGCAAAAATTATGGCAAAAGGACCAGGGGGTCGCAAGTAAAAAGCCGGAGAGGTGGGAAAATTGGTGCGCAGCAGTTACCTGGGTGGGATTGAGCCGCGCTTACTTTCGTTGCGTGATGCCTGTTGGCCCACGACGAGTCGGTTAATATTTCTTGGTGATGCTTGGGTTCGCGGAGAGGATGCCGCCCTGGGCATCTGTTGTCAGAAAGTAGCTGTCGCTGATCACGGCCGAGGCCGCGTCCAGGCCGGTGAAGACGTTGACACGATAACTTTCGCCCCACAGCTTACGGACTTGAACGAGATGCAAATTGTCGGGCTGACCGAGAATGTGCATTACGTGGCCACCGATGGTTGTCTGCAATTTTTGGCGCAGTTGCTTCTCAACGTCGTCATCGCTCTTTTTTGGCTGTTTGATTTGCATTGACCTATCCGTCCTTGAAGATAAAGCGTGGAATGTTCGTTGCCTCGAAAGTCGTCAAGGCGACGACGGTTCATACTACGGCAGGCATTTTGAATTTTTGAGCCCCAACGAGCTCCATTTCTTGGGGGACATGGCGGCGTGCCAGATCTTCGGCCTCGACTTCGGTGGCGATGCCTCCCTGGAGAAGTTGATGATAGCCAGGCCGGCTCAGCTCCATGGCTTCCCATTCCTTTTGCTCGCATACCGCCGTGAAGCGAACGGTGCGATTGTGAATCGTCATCAGATAGACCGCCCAGGTCGGGTTCTCGTTGCCGGTTCTCATGTCGTTGGACCTTTCCAGGCTGAGCGAATGACTTTGGTGCGTAAATCCGTCGTTACTGCTTCCTTGCCTTGCAATCATCCTTAAAGTTTGGCGAACACAATTCGAGATGGCGCTTTTAAACACCCAGTCTTTATTGTAGCACGCCGCGCTCCTTACCACATGGCCGCTTTCCGCGAATTTTTAGTATTTCGCGAGGCGGACCGCACGCCGCCGGCACAGTCGGTGTTGCCGCCATCGTAATAGGCACTATCGACCTTTACACTTTTTTTATATCTCGCCTCAAAGTCTTGACCCCTTTTTGACATCGGCTTCGCTATTGTCAAAACATCGCCAGGCCTTGGCGCGGAGGGAACGCTGATGATGGATTTACTTTTTTTGGGCATCCTGGCCGCCTTTGCATTGCTGTCATGGGCGCTCACGATTTTGTGCGCCCGCTTGATGGGAGGCAGCCAATGAGCGGCATTGAATCAATTGGGCTCGTTGTCGCCATTTGCCTTTTGGCCTATTTGTTGGTCGCCTTCTTGAAGCCGGAGTGGTTCTCATGAGCGCAAATGCCTGGATTCAGCTGGCAATGTTTTTGCTCGCGCTGCTGGCGCTGGTTAAACCCTTGGGCGCGTACATGGCGCGGGTCTTCCAGGGCCAGCCGTGCGGCCTGGACCGTGTACTTGGTGGCGCCGAACGCGTCATTTATCGGCTCGCGGGCGTCGATCCGCGCGGAGATGACCTGGAAGGCATATGTCCTGGCCGTGCTGCTGCTCAATGCCATCGGCTTGTTAGCGCTCTACGCCCTGTTACGGCTCCAGGGCCTGTTGCCCCTCAATCCGCAAGAGTTCGGCGCGGTGCCGCCGGACCTGGCCTTCAACACGGCCGTCAGTTTTGCCACCAACACCAACTGGCAGAATTACAGTGGCGAGTCAACGCTCAGCTATCTCAGTCAGATGGCTGGCCTGGGCGTGCAAAACTTTTTGTCGGCGGCCACCGGCCTGGCGGTGCTCTGCGCGCTGATTCGCGGGCTCACACGTCGCTCGGCGCAGACGATCGGCAACTTTTGGGTCGATCTCGTTCGTTCGACGCTGTACGTGCTGTTGCCACTCTCCCTGATTCTGGCGGTCGCCCTGGTCTCCCAGGGGGTGGTGCAGAGTTTCGCGAGCTACCAGGAAGTCGAGTTGGTTCAGCCCACGGCGGACGCCGTCAAAAAGCCGGTACTGGGCCAGACACTGCCGCTGGGCCCGGCCGCTTCGCAAATAGCGATCAAGCAACTTGGCACCAACGGCGGCGGCTTCTTCAACGTGAACGGCGCCCATCCCTTTGAAAACCCGACGCCGCTAGCGAACTTCCTGCAACTACTCGCTATTGTGCTCATTCCCGCCGCACTGTGTTACACCTTTGGGGTCATGGTTGGCGACACGCGCCAGGGCTGGGCTATCCTGGCCGCCATGCTGGTGATATTCGTGCCACTGGCAATCGGCTGCATCGCGGCCGAGGAAGCTGGCGTGCCCGCATATAGCTCGTTACAGGTAGACCAAAAAGTCAGCGAAACACAAGCGGGCGGCAACATGGAGGGAAAAGAGACGCGTTTCGGCATCGCCAGCTCGGCGCTTTGGGCCTGCGCCACCACGGCGGCCTCCAATGGCAGCGTGAACTCGATGCACGACTCTTACACGCCGCTGGGCGGCCTGATTCCCATGTGGCTCATGCAACTCGGGGAGGTCATCTTCGGAGGCGTCGGCAGCGGCCTTTATGGCATGCTGATGTTTGTCATCGTCGCCGTGTTTGTCGCCGGGCTGATGGTCGGGCGCACGCCGGAATATCTGGGCAAAAAGATCGAAGCGTACGAGATGAAGATGGCCTCACTGGTCATTCTCATTCCACCCCTCGTGGTGCTGATCGGCACGGCCGTGGCGGTCCTCGGACCTGGCCTCGAATTCACCGACCCGGACAAGGGGGAGGTAAAAAGCACCTTGAACAATCCAGGCGCCCATGGTTTTTCGGAAGTTCTCTACGCCTTTTCCTCGGCGGGGAACAATAACGGCAGCGCCTTCGCGGGGCTCAACGGCAACACGCCGTTTTACAATATCGCCCTGGCGCTGGCGATGCTCATCGCGCGTTACTGGTTGATCATCCCGGTACTGGCCCTGGCCGGTGCGCTGGCACGCAAAAAATATACGCCCCCGGGCGGCGGGACGTTGCCAACCCATACGCCTCTTTTCGTGGTGTTGCTGGTGGGGGCAGTGCTGCTCGTCGGTGCGCTTGACGTTCGTCCCTGCCCTCGCGCTAGGGCCCGTGGTGGAACATTTGCAAATGATGGCTCGGTAGATCGGAGCAGCTATGACCTCAACGACCAGGACACGTCCGTTGTTCGACCCGCCTATCGTCCGGCGCGCGTTTTTTGACGCCTTTAAAAAGCTCACGCCGCGCCGGCAAATTCGCAATCCCGTGATGTTCACGGTTTATGTCGGCAGCTTGCTCACGACGGGCTTGGCCATCCATGCGGCCGGCGCGGGGGCGAAGAGTCGCCCGGTTTCATTCTTGCCATTTCCGCGTGGCTTTGGTTCACCGTTTTGTTCGCCAACTTTGCCGAGGCCATGGCGGAGGGGCGTGGCAAGGCCCAGGCGGATACGCTGCGCCAAACCCGCCGCGACGTCATGGCCAAAAAGTTCGCGGATAGCAAAGTGCACCTGGCGGATTCGCTGAAACAAGCCGGCCCGTCCGCCAGCGCCGACTTGACAGCTTACACCAAACCAGTGCCTGCTTCCTCCCTGCGCAAGGGCGACCTGGTGCTCGTCGTCGCGGAAGAGCTGGTCCCCGGAGATGGGGAGATCGTCCACGGCGTTGCCTCCGTGGACGAAAGCGCCATCACCGGCGAAAGCGCTCCGGTTATCCGCGAGAGCGGCGGCGACCGTAGCGGTGTCACGGGCGGAACACGCGTCCTGTCCGACTGGCTGGTCGTGCGCATCACGGCCGATCCCGGCGAGACGTTCCTGGATCGCATGATTGCGCTGGTCGAAGGCGCCAAGCGCCAAAAGACGCCGAACGAAATCGCCCTGGACATACTTCTCGCCGCGATGACGATCATTTTTCTGATCGCCTGCGCCACTTTACTGCCCTTCTCCAAATACAGTGTCGCCGCCGCCGGCCAGGGTACGCCGATCACGCTGACCGTTCTGGTGGCGCTGTTGGTTTGCCTCATTCCGACGACCATCGGCGGGCTGTTGTCCGCCATCGGTATTGCCGGCATGGATCGCATGATTCGGGCCAACGTGATCGCCATGTCGGGCCGGGCCGTCGAAGCGGCCGGGGACGTGGACGTCCTGCTCCTGGACAAGACAGGGACGATCACGCTGGGCAACCGGCAAGCCGTCGAACTAAAGCCGGCGCCGGGCGTGCCGCTCGCCGGGCTGGCCGACGCGGCCCAGCTGGCGTCCCTGGCGGACGAAACACCCGAAGGGCGCAGCATCGTGGTACTGGCCAAGGAGAAATATGGACTGCGCGGACGTAATGTTCAAGAACTGCATGCCCTCTTCATCCCCTTCTCGGCGCAAACGCAAATCAGCGGGGTAGACCTGCCAGCACACCCACCAGCCGCCCCCGGCATGAATGGGTCGACCCGCCACATACGCAAGGGTGCCGCGTCCGCCATCGAAGGCTTCGTGCGCACGCACGGAGGTGTCCTACCGGCGGAACTGCGGAGCACCATCGACGACATCGCCAAGCGCGGCGGCACGCCCCTGGTCGTTGCGGAAGGTGCCCAGGTGCTGGGCGTGATTTATCTCAAGGACATCGTCAAGGGCGGCATCAAGGAGCGCTTCGCCGAGCTACGACGCATGGGCATCAAGACCGTGATGATTACCGGCGACAACCCCCTCACCGCCGCGGCCATTGCCGCGGAGGCCGGCGTCGATGATTTCCTCGCCCAGGCAACGCCGGAGGCCAAGCTCAGAATCATCCGCGAGCATCAAGCCGGCGGACGGCTGGTCGCCATGACGGGCGATGGCACCAACGACTCGCCCGCGCTGGCGCAGGCGGACGTGGCGGTCGCCATGAACTCTGGCACGCAGGCCGCCAAGGAAGCCGGCAACATGGTCGATCTCGATTCCAATCCGACGAAGCTCATCGAGATCGTCGAGATCGGCAAACAACTGTTAATGACGCGTGGCGCCCTCACGACCTTCAGTCTCGCCAACGACGTGTCTAAATACTTCGCGATTATCCCGGCAGCATTCGCGAGCACTTATCCGGTGCTCGAGACCCTCAACATCATGCGGCTCGGCCAGGGCACCGCCATTCTCTCCGCCGTGATCTTCAATGCGCTCATCATCATCGCCTTGATTCCGCTGGCCCTGCGCGGCGTGAAATACCGTCCCGTCGGCGCCGCCCGGCTCCTGCGCGACAACCTCATTATTTATGGCCTGGGCGGGCTCCTGGTGCCCTTTGTCGGCATCAAGGCAATCGATCTACTCCTGGGCGCATTTGGACTGACTTAGTTCGATGCTTAGAGCAGCCAAAAAAATGGCAGCCCACTTTGTCGGCTAACCTCTTGAAGGACACTATCATGAAAACGCACTTGCGAGCCGCCTTGACGGTGTTTGGCATCATGACCCTGGCGACGGGCTTTATTTATCCCGCGCTCGTGACGCTCGTTGCCCAGCTAGCTTTTCCTCACCAGGCCAATGGCAGTGTCATCCTGCGTGCCGGCAAACCGGTTGGCTCCGAGCTCATCGGCCAGACCTTCGACGAACCCCGTTACTTCTGGGGCCGGCCGTCCGCGACCGACCCGGCATCCTACAACTCCGCCGCGTCTACTGGTTCCAATCGCGGGCCGACCAACCCGGATTTATTGAAGAGCATCGCTGAGCGCGCTGAAGCCCTGCGTGCCGCGCACCCGGAACAGTCGGGCGCCGTCCCCGTGGATCTGGTAACCGCATCGGCCAGCGGGCTCGATCCCCACATCAGCCCCGCGGCCGCGATTTATCAAGTGGAGCGCATCGCACGCCTACGTGGTTTGACGGCGAGCGTGGTACTCGGCTTGATTCACGATCACTCCGAGGCCCGGACCTTCGGCCTGCTCGGCGAGCCGCGTGTCAATGTCTTGACCCTCAATCTCGCTCTCGATGCCTTGAAGGTATCGGCGCCGCCACCCTGAAGCCGGCAAAAATCATAAGAGAAGACGGGTCGGTTAGCCGGCACGTCGGGCGGGGGCACCGGAAGACAGCCGGTGTCCTCCGCTTTTTGGCGCCGAACCAAAACCCTCTGTCTCTGTGTGTCGGCACCAGCGCCGTAAACACTACAATTGTGGTAAGCCTATCGGCAAACAACCATGACAGGAAAACGCCCCACTCCCGACGAACTGCTGGCCCGCGTGCGCCACGACGAGGCACGGGAGCGGCGCGGCAAGTTAAAAATCTTCTTTGGCTACGCCGCGGGTGTCGGTAAGACGTACGCCATGCTCGAAGCGGCTCGCCGGGAAGCCGCCGCAGGCGTGGAGGTCGTGGTGGGCTACGTGGAGCCGCACGGCCGGTCGGAAACCGAAGCACTACTGAAGAGCCTGGAGGCGATACCACCTCGCGAGCTCGCCTATCGTAACGTTACCCTGCGTGAATTTGACCTCGACGCGGCCCTTGCCCGGCGCCCGCGTTTGATACTGGTGGACGAGCTGGCGCATACCAACGCCGAGGGCTCGCGCCATGCCAAACGCTGGCAGGACGTCGAGGAGCTTCTCGATGCGGGCATTGATGTTTGGACCACGCTTAACGTCCAGCACCTGGAAAGCCTCAACGATGTCATTGCGCAAATCACCGGGGTGATAGTTCGCGAGACCTTGCCGGACTCCGTACTCGAACGTGTGGACGATCTTGAACTGGTCGATATCACGCCGGCGGAGCTCATCGAACGGTTGCGCGCGGCAAGGTTTACGTGACACCGCAGGCGGAGCGGGCCCTGCAAAACTTTTTCCAGCCTGCCAACCTCGTTGCCTTGCGCGAAATATCGCTCCGGCAGGCGGCCGACCGGCTCCGCCGTGATGTCGAGGCCGCCAGGAAAAACCGCGACGCGCAGTCGCCCTGGGCCACCAGCGAACGCTTGCTGGTTTGCGTCGGTCCGAGTCCTACCACGGCCAAGCTCATTCGCACCGCCAAACGCATGGCGGATGCCTTCGGTGCCGAATGGCTCGCTGTCGCCGTGGAAACGCAGGGACAAAACTCTCTCCGGTCGGCGGCCCGATCCAAGGTCATCGGTCACCTGCGCCTGGCCGATCAGCTTGGCGCCGAGACGCATACTCTCGTCGGCGACAATGTCGCGCAGACGGTTTTGGACTATGCCCGCTCGCGTAACGTGACGAAAATCGTGGTCGGCAAAACGGCCCAACCCTGGTGGCAACGTTGGCTGTTGGGCACCGTCGTTGACAGGCTGCTCGAGCAAAGTGGCGACATCGATATTTACGTGATTCGCGGCGAATCCGACGGGCAGGCCGTGCCTCCCTTGCCCGGGGCCCGTGCTCCGCTGAACAGGACGCATTACCTGGGCACGGCCCTGATCGTAATAGTTTGCGGCCTGGCTGGTTGTTTGATACGCCTCTTGCTGGGCCAGGCGCTGCAGTTGGCCGAGGCCAACATCATCATGATCTTTCTGTTGGGTGTCGTCTTCGTCGCCGCACGCTATGGGCGTAGCCTGGCGATCGCCGCTTCGATCGCGAGCGTGCTCGCCTTCGATTTCTTTTTCGTGCCGCCCTTCTTTTCCTTTTCGGTCAGCGACACCCAGTATATTTTGACTTTCGCGGTGATGTTGGGCATCGGCCTGCTGATCAGCGAGCTGACGGCGCGCCTCAAGGAGCAATTGCATGCTTCGCAGGAGCAAGAACGCCGCACTGCGGCACTCTACCGCTTCACCAAGCAATTGAGTGAAATTACCGGCGTGGAGTTTCTCGTCCGCGCTGCCGGGGAACAGCTTCGCCAGATCTTCGTCGGCGAGGTGGTCTTGTATCTGCGCGAGGCCAACGGCACGCTCGCCTTACGTTACGGCGAAGGTTCCTCGATTGCAGCCCACTCCGTTAATCCCGTGGTGGCCCAGTGGGTCGCGGAACATGATCACCTGGCCGGGCCGGGAACCGATACGCTCCCCAATGCAACGGCGCTGTTCGTCCCCCTGGTCGGATCGCAGCGGACCGTGGGGGCGCTGGGCGTCAAGCCGACGGCTGCTGAGCATTTTCTCGATCTGGACCAGCGCCGGCTGCTGGAAACCTGTGCCAGTCTCATCGCCCTTTCCATCGAGCGCGACCAGTCGGTGCTCGAGGCGCACGAGGCTCAATTACAAGTCCAGGCCGAGCAGTTGCGCAACTCGCTGTTGAGCTCCGTGTCGCATGACCTGCGCACGCCGCTGGCGGCCATCGCCGGAGCGAGCTCCACCCTGCTCGATAGCACCGCGTCGCAAGTATCCCCACCGGACCGGGAGCTTTTGCAAACGATCGTCGACGAATCAAACCGCCTTGCCCGCCTCGTTGACAATTTATTGGACATGACGCGGCTGCAATCGGGTACCGTGGTGCTGAACAAACAATGGCATGTCCTGGAAGAGCTGGTCGGCTCGGCGCGTGCGCGTCTGCGACCGGAGCTCGCCGACCACGTGGTGCGCGTGGATATCCCCGCCGATTTGCCGCTGTTGTTTCTGGATGGCCTGTTGATGGAGCAGGTGCTCATGAACCTTCTGGAAAACGCCGCCCACTATACGCCCGCCGGCACGCGTATCGACATCAGCGCCGCCGTGCCGTCGTCGAGGCCCCCGCACGGCACACGGCGCGGCGACTACGCGGTGATTCGCGTCGCCGACAACGGTCCGGGCTTGCCGGCCGGCAATGTCGGACGTGTTTTCGACAAGTTCTTTCGCGGCTCGACGACACCCACCGCCGACGGACGGCGCGGCGCCGGCCTGGGCCTGTCCATCTGCAAGGCAATCGTCGAAGCGCATGACGGGCAGATCGAAGCGCGTAACCTGCCGACAGGCGGGGCGGAGTTCGTAATCAACTTACCGCATGACGTGGCGGCGCCCCACGTCGCGCTCGATGAAGTTTCCGCCGGCAGTAGCCAAAAATCATGACGACCAATGCGCCGTTGATTCTGCTGATCGAGGATGAGATACCGATTCGCCGCTTTCTCCGCGCTTCGCTGTCTCAGGAAGGCTACCGTCTTGTCGAAGCCGAGACGGGCCAGCAAGGCATCCGCCTGGCCGCGCAGCAGCCGCCGGACCTGGTCATCCTCGATCTTGGTCTGCCGGATATCGATGGACAAGAGGTGCTGACCCAACTACGCGAGTGGCTCGGTGCCCCGATCCTGGTCCTAACCGCGCGCGATCAAGAAAAACAAAAAGTGCTGGCGCTCGACAATGGCGCGGACGATTATCTCACCAAGCCGTTCAGCACCGCTGAGCTGCTCGCACGCATTAGGGTTGGTCTCCGCCATGCCCGCAGGGCCGGGGAGGAAGAATCGCCAACTTTTACTTGCCGCGAGCTACGTGTCGACGTGGCGGATCGTCGTGTCTTCTTCAAGGACGCCGAAGTTCACCTGACTCCCCTTGAATTCAAACTGCTGGGGGCCCTGGTGCGCCACGCCGGCAAGGTACTGACCCATCGCTTCCTTCTCAAAGAGGTCTGGGGCCCCCTACATGTACAGGAGACCCATTATCTCCGCGTTTATATGGCCAGCCTGCGCAGAAAAATCGAAATCGACCCCGCCGAGCCTCAATTTCTCATCACCGAGCAGGGCGTGGGTTACCGGCTGGCGGCGGACTGAGGGATGGTATTCAAGAAATCTCGAATGGCCTTTGTCGTCGCTTCCGGTTGCTCCAACATGGCCATGTGGCCCGCGTTCTCGATGGTTCCGAGCATGGCCAACGGAGCCGCGGCTGCCATGGCCTTGGCCTTTTCCATGGGAATGATTTGGTCCTTGGCCCCGGCGAGAATCAAGAATGGGACGTTGATACCGGGCAAAAGTGGGCTGGAGTCGGGGCGAGCCGCCATGCCCTGGAGGGCGCCGACGATGCCCGCGGCTGGCGTGCCCATGATCAACTGCCGCGCCTGCTCAACGATCGGCGCGCCGGCAATCAGATCTGGCGCGAACAGTTTCGGCAGCATCGCATCGGCGACGGCCTGGTTGCCAGCCGCCTTCACTTTGTCTACCAGCTTGTAACGCCCCTGCCGGCCTTCCTCGGTATCGGCCGTTGCCTGCGAGTTGATGAGCCCAAGAGCCAGAAACCGCTCGGGCGCACGTTTATAGGCGGCCAGCGCCACGTAACCGCCCATGCTGTGACCCATGATGACGGCCTTCTTGATGGCCAGCGCATCCAGGAGGGCAAGGACATCCCGAGCCAACAGGTCCATCTCATAAACGCCGGTGGGCGCCGGGCTGGAGCCGTGCCCGCGCAAATCCGGTGTCAGGACGCGAAAGCGCTCGCCAAGCCCCTGACGCTGCGCCTGCCAGATGGCGCTGGCAAGAGGAAAGCCGTGCAGCAATACCAGTGGGGTACCCTGGCCCGCCTCGGCATAATTCAGAGTCACGACTTCGGCGACGTTCATGGCATATCCTTAAAAAATAAAGGCGCGGTTTCCATCGCTCAGCTCAAGAATAATCTTAAGTATATTTCGTTTAATTGACTTCGGCAGGGGAGTCCGGGGACGCGGACTGTGTCTTGGTAGGGCTGCCTGCACGCCAGTGGCGTTAAACAATAAGCCCAGGTTGGTTATACCAAGGCCGGGCTTCGAACCCCTCGCGGGTTACAGTAACGTGCCAAACTTCTATTTTGGAAGGATACGCCCCGCCTGGGGCGCAGGAAAGTGACGGTGGCGGTTGGCCTGAGTTAATTCGCTAGCCGCAGGGTGGATAGGCCGTTGACGCCTATCTTTTTGGTCTCGGCTTGCTTCTCCTGGATGATGCGCTGCCGAATTTTGAGGAAGGCGTTGGCCACTTCGGGATCGAATTGCTTCCCTTTTTGTTTTTCCACCTCGGCAAAGGCCGTGTCGGTGGGCATCTCGCCGCGATAAGGGCGATTGGTGGTCATGGCGTCAAAAGCGTCGGCCACGGCGACGATACGTGCCAGGCGGGGGATGTCTTCGCCCTTGAGACCATTGGGGTAGCCCGTGCCGTCCCAGCGTTCGTGATGAGAGAGCACGATGGGAATGACGCGGGCAAGGTCCGGTTCCGGTTCGAGGATCTTGGCACCCTTGGTGGTGTGGGTCTTCATGATCTCGAACTCTTCCTTGGTCAGCCTGCTTGCCTTACGCAGGATGGCGTCGTCGATGCCTATCTTGCCGATATCGTGGAGCGGGGTGCCGATCTGGATCGTTTCGATGTCCTCGGGCGAAACGTCGAGCTGTTGGGCCAGCAGCAGCGAATAATTGGTGACACGCTGCGTATGGTCGCCCGTATAGCCGTCGCGGGTTTCGACAGCCGTCGCGAGCATGTTGATCGTGTTGCGAAAGAGCTTCTTTTGTTTTTCGATGAGCTGGGCGCTTTCGATGCCGGCCGAGACGTGGGCCGCCATGGCGTCGGCCAGTTGCAGGTCGTCCTTGGTGAATGGCTTGGCCATCGGACCGCGGTCGAGATGGAGGACGCCGAGCTTTTTACGCGGCGTGCGCAAGAGAACGCACAGGACGCTCGCCATCGTGCCTTCCGCGATGCTGCGTGCGCCGACGAGTTCAGGATCTTCCTCCACGCTGGAGCACAGGATGGACTCGCCCGCGGCAAAGGAACGCTGCGCCAAGTTTTGGCTGAAGCCCGGCCGGCTGGGTACCTGACTGCCCTGGCCCGTCGCCAGCGCCCGGAGTTTGAGCGGACCGGTGGGGCCCTCGGCAAGAACGATGGCGCCGCGCTGGGCGTCCAGCGTGCTCACGGCATCATTGAGGATCGTGTGCAGTAGGTCTTCTTCACTCTCCAGGTGCACGAGGTGGTAGCCGGCACGCAGGAGGGCCTGGAGTTGCTGACCGGGCCGGGGACTCCGGTTGCGGTCGTAGGCCAGGCCATTGATGGCGTCTTCCCAGGAATAGCAGGCCGCGGCTTCCACCAGCAGATTGTCGCTCGGGCTGGTGTCGCTACTGTCCTTACCTTCCTTGAGGAGGTCGACCACGAGGGTAATGTTGCCACAGCGCAAAATATCGTGGGCCCGGACAGGCCATTCGCCCGGTCCAAGCCGGGTACCGTTGAGGAAGGTGCCATTGGTGCTGCCCAGGTCACGAACGCGCCAGCCGTTGGAGGTAGAGCGCACCTCCGCATGCCTGCGGCTCACGGAGGTGTCGTCCAGCACGATTTCCAGATTGGCAAGGCGACCGGTACGGAGGATGGTTTCGGATTCCCAAACCTTCCCCTCGATATCGCCGTTGATGCCACGTAGCCGAATGCACCGCTTCACACTATTCTCCTCAACCCATGGTTCTTCCCGTTGCCCGGGTCGAACCTTCGTTGTAGAGCGCAACGCTGCTTGACAACTATAGGTCAAAACTTATCCATGTGCCTTTTTTTAACATTTTTCTTTCACCGGCACAATTGACCACTTAATATCAACGTATCTGCTGGGTTATGGATACGGCCCCGCCCGGTGTATAACCCGGGAAAGGGTTGCGAACGGCACCTTCCACCCTATTATTCGCAAATCATTAACAAAAATGGCAATTAACATGCGTTCACGCCTTCCTCACGCGGCCGTTATTAGCGGACTACTGGCTTGTTTTTTGCACGCCGCCGCCCCCAGCTGGGCCCAAAAGCCTCCCCCGCCGGTGCTGCCTAATCCGCAGGCCCCCGTGTTGGCCATGCCTTATCCCGGTGGCGCGATGCGCGGCACGTCGGCCGAATTGTTGCTCACGGGGACGAACCTGGCGGGGGCGACGGCGTTGCTGACTGCCCCGCCCCTGCAGCTCAGCCTTTTGGACGCCGCTAATAGTAAGCCAGAAAACAACAAAGAATTGAAAATCCACGTCGAAGTGCCGATGGACGCGCCACCGGGGTATTATCCCCTGAGGCTGGCCACCACGCGCGGCATGTCCAACGTCCGCCTTTTTTGCGTTGATGACTTGCCCAATGTGGAGGCCGGCAACTGCCAAAAGTTTGACGACGCCCAGGCTGTTTCGGTTCCCTGCGTTGTCGTCGGCCGCACCATCAACGAAGGGGCCAGTTATTTTAAGATTGCGGTGCACGCTGGTCAAAGGCTCAGCTTTGACGTTTTGGGCCGGCGGCTCGGCAGTCCGCTCGATCCGGAATTGACGATATACAACGCCACCACCAGGCGGATCGTGGCCCACGATAACGACTCGCCAGGCTGCCAGTCCGATCCGCGCTTAGCGTTACCTTCAAGGACGCCGGCAACTACGTCATAGAGATCAAGGATGTTCTCAACCGCGGGGGACTGGATTACGTTTATCGCATGCGCATCGGCGATTTTCCTCTCGCGACCATGCCGATTCCCATGGCGGCCCAACGCGGGAGCACGGCCACGATCCATTTCGCCGGGCCGGAAGTCGCCGGGGTCAACCCGATCGAAGTCCACCTGCCAGCAAGCTCCGCTGACAATGTAGTCTGGCTCGCTCCTGTGGGACCGAGCGGCCTGCACGGCTGGCCCGTTGCGCTGGCCGTCACGGATCTTCCGGAAACCGTCGAAAGTGAACCAAACGACGAACCGGCTCAGGCTAATCGCGTCTCCATTCCGTGCGGGATCACCGGACGTTTTCAAAAGAACAACGACACCGATTGCTATGTATTCACCGCAAAAAAAGGGCAAAAGGTTGCGCTTGAAGTGCAAACTGCCGACCTTTATTCGCCGGCGCTGGTGTTCATGGTGCTGAAGAACGCCAAGACCAAGGCCGAGGTGGCGCGCTCTAACCCCCAGAGCCCGGCGCCGGCGGACCAGCGCCTCGAATTTACTGCCCCGGCGGACGGTGACTATGTTTTGGAAATGCAGCACCTGAGTTACACGGGTGGGCCCAGCGAGGCATACCACCTTACCATAACACTTGCGTTGCCGGCGTTCGACGTCTCTCTGGGTATCGATCGCTACGACGTGGCCCCAGGTTCATTCGTGCCTGTCGGCCTCCTGGTTAACCGCCGGGGGTATACTGGCGCCATCGACGTAACCGCCGAAGGGCAGGCGTATGGCATGCCCGGTGAGCACTTGCGCGGCGCGACAACCATTGCAGCCGGTCAGACGAACGCCGCCATGCTGATCAAGGCGCCCGACGAAGCCGCTTTGGGCGCCTATGCGGGTCGGCTCTGGGCATGCGCCACCATTGAGGGCAAGCAAGTAGTCCAACCGGTGAGCGTGAAAGGCGCCGTAAGCACCAGCTTGAGCGGCCTTCCCTACCCGCCGCTCCATTTGAATTTCCAGGTCGCCTTCGCGGTTAAAGAAAAAGCACCCTTCTCCCTGGCGGTCGCCATGGACCCGCCCGAAGCCGTGCCCGGCCTGGGCACCCGGCTGATCGTGAAGGTCGCCAGGTCGCCAGGATTTACGGAACCGATCACGATCAATACGCCTGGAGGCCTGCCGGCGAACGTTCCTATTCTCAAGCCGCTCAAAGTTGCCGCCGGGCAGGAGGAGCAGACCTTCAAGCTTGACGTCAATGTCAAGACGCCGCCGGGCGAATATCAGGTTTTGGTCAGCGGCGTGACCAAGGTAAAGGACAAGGAATATTCGAGTAGTGCCCTGCCCTTTGCCCTCCACGTTGGCAAACCCTTTGACCTGCAGGTGGAGCCGAGGGTGCTCGAGCTGCGGCCGGGGGACAAGAATACTGTGAAAGTCACGGCCCGGCGCAAGGGGGGCTACAAGGGCCCGATTGCGGTCTCCTTCCGAAATCTGCCGGCGAAAACCACGGGTGGCGATGGCGTTATCGCCATGGACCAAGACAGCCTGGAATTAAGCATTGTCGCCGCCAGCGATGCGGCCCCGACCGATCGCAAAGATGTCGACGTAAACGGCACGGCCACGGCGCTCAATAATCTGCAAAACGCGGCGCCGGCCTTCACGGTGCGGGTACTTGAAAAAGCTACCCAGACGGAGCCTTACCCACCAGCGGCGGACGTCAAGGCCGCCTTCCGCAAACTTCTCGAGCGGCCGCGCGTCGAACCCGACGTCAAGAGCGACGGGCCCAAAAAAGCCAAAGATGGCTTCCTGATCGAACACCTTACGTTCGCCAGCGACAAGAAGACGGATGGCACCTTCGAACGAGTGCCGGTGCTCATCGTGAAGCCCGACAATGCCAGCGGGAAACTGCCAGCCGTCATCGTGCTCCATGGTACGGGTGGCTCGATGCAGGGCGTGGTGCCCGTCATGAAACAACTGGCAAAAAACAACATCATCGGCGTGGCCATCGACGCGCGTTATCATGGCGAACGCGCGGGGGGAGCGAAAGCGCGGCCGCCTATAACCAGGCCATCACCCGGGCGTGGCGGACGAAGCCTGGCGAGCCCATGGAGCACCCGTTTTACTACGACACGTGTTGGGACATTTGGCGAACGGTGGACCTTCTCTGTACCCGGGAGGACATCGATGCGGAACGGCTCGGCATGATTGGCTTCAGCATGGGCGGCATCGAAACATGGCTGGCGGCAGCGGTCGACGAACGCATCAAGGTGGCGGTGCCCGCCATCGGCGTACAAAGCTTTCGCTACAGCCTGGAGAGTGATAAATGGCAAGGCCGGGCCAACACGATCAAGGAGGCCCATAGCGCCGCCGCGAAGGACCTGGGCGAACCGATGGTCAATCGCAAGGTATGCCTGGCCCTGTGGAGCAAGGTCATCCCCGGCATCCTGGATCAATTCGATTGCCCGAGCATGCTACGACTGTTCGCCGGCCGACCCCTTCTCATTCTCAACGGCACCATGGATCCCAATTGCCCGTATGAGGGTGCCAAGATTGCCATCGCCTCCGTGGAAAAAGCCTACCAGGAGGCGAAGGCACCGGACAAATTGCGCGTGCTTATTGAACCTGTCGGCCACACTGTGACTGCCACCCAAAGCGCCGCGGCGCTGGAATGGTTCCAGCGCTGGCTGAAATAGGCAAGTCGTTCCTTGACAACCCCCTGATGCGAGTGGACAATTCGACCAGGTTATGGAAGGGCGACGGCGAAGCCCTTCGCCCTCTTTGTCCGCAATGCCCAGGTAAAAATCGCTCACGCATTTATTTGGGGTAGGGGGCGTTGTGCGGGCTTGAACCCACATTACACCCCTTCCGGGTCTCACTTTCTTTTTGTTACGGAGATATTGAAACATGGCTACCGCAACCGCAACCAAGGCGCCGCGTACGGTCAAACGGCCACAGGTTAAGGACCAACCGCTTTTGATTGGCGGCAAGTGGCTGGACAGCGTATCCGGCAAAACATTCTCAACACTCAATCCAGCCACCGGCGAGGTCATTTGCCAGGTTGCCGAGGGGGACAAGGCGGATGTCGACCTGGCGGTCAAGGCGGCGCGGAAGGCATTTGAAGAGGGACCGTGGGCCAAGATGAACGCGTCCGAGCGTGGCCGTCTGCTCAACAAGCTCGCGGATCTGATCGAGAAGAACCAGGAAGAACTCGCCGCCCTGGAGTCTCTCGACAATGGCAAGCCGCTTCGCGATGCGCTCGCGGCGGACCTGCCGCTGACGATCAAATGTTACCGCTATTATGCCGGCTGGGCCGACAAGGTTCACGGCAAGACCATCCCGGTGGAAGGTCCGTATTTTTGTTACACCAAGCACGAACCGGTCGGCGTTGTCGGCCAGATCATTCCCTGGAATTTCCCGCTGCTGATGCAGGCGTGGAAATGGGGCCCGGCGCTGGCCATGGGCTGCACGATGGTCCTCAAGCCCGCGGAGCAAACACCACTCACCGCCCTGCGGATGGCGCAACTGGCACAGGAAGCAGGTTTTCCGGATGGCGTCATCAACGTGGTGCCAGGCTATGGCCCGACGGCGGGCGCCGCGCTGTCGAGCCATATGGACGTCGACAAAATTGCCTTTACCGGCGAATACACGACCGGGCAGATCATCATGGAAGCCGCGGCGCACAGCAACCTGAAGCGTGTCACGCTCGAACTGGGCGGCAAGAGCCCCAACATCGTCTTTGCGGACGCCGATCTGGATGCGGCCGTGGCCGGGGCCTATTTTGGCCTGTTTTTCAACCAGGGACAATGCTGCTGCGCGGGCAGCCGGCTCTTTGTCGAGGACGCCGTCCACGATCAGTTCGTGGAAAAGATCCTCAAACGAGCCAAAACTCAGAAGGTCGGCGACCCCTTCGACCCGGAGACCACGCAAGGACCGCAAGTTTCGCAAGAACAGTGCGACCGCATCATGGGCTATATCGACGCGGGCAAGAAAGAGGGTGCGCGCCTGTTGACCGGCGGCAACCGCGTCGGCAACAAGGGCTACTTCATCGAGCCGACGGTCTTCGACAACGTCCAGGACGACATGAAAATCGCCCGCGAGGAAATCTTTGGCCCCGTGATGAACATTTTGCGTTTCAAGGACATCAATGAAGTGACCCGCCGCGGCAACCAGTCCTGCTTTGGCCTGGCGGCCGCCGTCTGGACACGCGACATCACCCGGGCACATCGCCTGGCGGCCGGGCTCCGCGCCGGCACGGTTTGGATCAACTGTTACGATGTCTTCGATGCCGCCGCGCCGTTCGGCGGCTTCAAAATGTCGGGCATCGGCCGCGAGCTGGGCGAGTATGCCCTGCAGAATTACAGCGAAATTAAGACGGTATATGTCAACCTTGGTTGATGATGCTGCTGGCTGGAGCGCTGGGCGGCCAAGTTCGGCTGCCCCGCGTCCAAGCTATTCCTTCAGTGGTACTGATTTACCTACCGGCGACAATCGATTGTCCGCGGTCGCTGGCGCGGAAGCAGTCGTGTTGCCAAGCCCTGGTTTCATACGCAGGTAGATGAGATAGCCGATCAAGCCGAGCACCCAGTTGATGCAGCGCTGCATCAGGGAGCCAAGCACGCCCGCGGCGAAGGGAAAACCCAGAATTTCGTACAGTGTGCCGTAAACAAACTCGCCACCGCCGACGCCGCCAGGAGTTGGGATCCCCGCCGAGATCGTCATGCCCACGGGCACAATCAGGAGATGTGCCTGCAGGGAAGGCGTGTCCTCGGGCGGATTGAGGGTTCGCGCCGCGAGATAGAAAACCAGCACGAAACCGATATGCCCCAGCATCGACATGGCGAGCGCCAAACCGACACTGGCGGGCCGCCGCCGGTAGAGCCAGCCAGCACGCCAAAGCTCCGCCAGGGTGCCGCCAACCTTGGGTATACCGCCCCACCAGCGCGTCGTGCGCTCGATGCGATCACTAGAGAACAGGCCGAGCAGCAGCCAAAACACCAGGCTACCCAGCGCCAAGCCCATGGCGCCCAAAAAGATCGATTCCAAAACGACCACGGAACTGGCGGTGTTCGTGATGCCCGGCAGTATCCCGGCGAACCAGAACGCACCGCCCACGCAGGCAACCAGCCAGATCAGTCCACACAGGCCAACAGCGCGATCCATCACGACCGTGGTGACGGCCACCGTCCGCCGACTCTGTTCCCGCGCGATGAAAGCCGCCTTGATAATGTCACCGCCCACCGAGCCGGGCAAAAACGTGCTCAAATAAAAGCCAATCATCCCCAGCCGCAGCGCACCTGCGACCGTGAAAGGCAAATCCTGAGCACGCACCAAAACATACCAGCGTAAAAAGGTTAACAGGACGCTCGCCAGGCCGATGATGCTTCCGCACACCAGAAAGGAAACATGGAGCGGGCGCTCCAACACCCCGGATAGACCCACCTCGGTGCCGTCGGGAGAAGTGATATGCCAGTACGCATAGATGACCCAGGCAAGCAGACCAAAGCCAATGCCATATTTCACCAGGATCATGACGAGTTGTTTTTTCACAAGTTGTCCCGGACGGAAGTTCAGGTAAGCGCTGGCCCATTGTGACCGGAATCGAGATTTTCTGGCAATAGCACTACAACCCTTCGGGGGGCAGGCGCCAGTTGCCTTTCAATCATCAGGGCTTGAAAAAAGCTGACGTTATCGTGTTTCGGAAGTAACGGCGCGTCGGTCCGTAACAGGATCTGAAAGTGGGGCCATTTGCTTTATGTTGACTTGCCCGACAAATTCATTCGAGAAAATGGAATTCTTTCCGTAGGGTACGCGATCAAGATCGAGCCGGAAGCGGAGCTTCGTCTTGTATACCCCCTGATAAGAGCGTGCTTTGAAGTCCCAATATTGGCCGGGATCCAGAAAGACGCGATGATAACTGTTTCCGCAAGACGTGCTTGGCAGCTCTTCTATCTGCCGCCAGCGCCCAGCTTCGTCGAGCGCTTCTTGAACGATATAGAGCCGGAAATCACAAGCTGAGGCGGCGATTCGCTCATCCATTCGATTAATCAGGCGAAGCAAGATGCCGCGGTTTTCGGCATAAGCAACTGGTTCTTCCGGAAACGCGACAAGTGCGATCGATCCTTCTAAACCGAACGTTGCGTTGAGGCCCTCCTTTGGCCAGTTATCTCGTAGACCAAAACCGCTCCATTCCCGATCGTCCTTCTCATGACTGGCCGCGAAATAGTCGCCTTGCAGGCGCTTCTGTGAAGCGACCGGCACGGCGTTGGGCCACGGCGCGACAAAAGGATGCTCAGCGTGCCCCATCTGCCACTGGCGTGCCGCCTGAGGCACTATCTTCCAGGCACCAAGCCCAACCACGAAAAACAAGGCAATGAGGCACCAAATTCGCCACGTCACGTTGGTATCCCTTGCGGTGTATTGATCTTTTCACCTTTCATAATAAGGGCTTGAGAGTGCCTTAGCTACTTGGTTTGGGAGCCCCTGAAAAGAAAATTACCATCCTGCCGCGTCGGCCTCGGTTTTGACGGCGCGTGCGGCCATGGCATACGGTTTACAGGGGCGATACCCCCCTTGCGCCTGGCGGAAGGAACCGCGCCGACCGCCGCCCACACCATGCCCGCTCGTATAATCTCCGGCGGTGAGATTGACACTATTGGTTGCGCCGTATAAGTTAGGGGAGCGAAGATCTGGGGCCGTGGCGCAACTGGGAGCGCGCTAGAATGGCATTCTAGAGGTTACGGGTTCGACCCCCGTCGGCTCCACTCCTTTTCTTTCGCGATGGTTTATGTTCGAACGAACCTTTTCCTTTTGGCGCCGCCTTGTGGGCATGACGGCAACGCCGTCCGAAGACCCGCAGGCTGACCGCCGTCTTTGGGTTCGCTATCCCGCCGACGTCAAAGCCAATGTGCAACTGGCCGCCGGGGCGGTGCTGGAAAATCGCGTCTCGGCACGGGTACGTGATATATCCCTGGGTGGGGCCAATCTACTCGTCGATCGTTCCTTTGACGCGGGCCAGATGTTAAGCGTGGAGCTGCCGCGCGCGGGGGACGGCGATAGCCACACCGTGCTCGCTTGCGTGGTGCGGGTGGTACCCGAGGAAAGCGGGCAGTGGGCGCTGGGATGCGTGTTTTCGCGTGAATTGACGGACGAAGACTTACAAGGTTTTGGGGCCAAACGCGTGCGCCATCCTGAATCGGACAAGCGTACCTGGATGCGTTTCCCAACCAGTCGCGGGGCCAGCTATCAGAAGATCGGCGACCCGGAAAACCGTACCTATACTGCCCAGGTTATCAATCTCTCCGCCAGTGGCGTCGGCCTGGATGTGGAAGTTCCCGTTGAAGCAGGCGCTCTCCTGAGCGTCGATCTTACGGCTACCGGCGGCGCCGTGGTGCGCACCATCCTGGCATGTGTCGTCCACGTCACCATTCCCTCCAGCGGCCATTGGTCGCTCGGCTGTAATTTCATTCGCGAATTGAGCGAAGAAGAACTGAAAGCACTCATTTGACTTGATGGCACTCCTGACCTAGACTTCGGCACGGAACGTCAGTCTCTGGACCGGAGTGTGTGAGTGGCACCCATCAGTAATCCTCCCAAGCTGGGCAAGGTCCAAAGGCCATGCCCGGAAAATCAACGCGCCACTGTGCGTTATCGCTGCCCGCCGGCCACTCCTGGACGCATTTATCGTTCGGAAGATCTGGAATTTCAGCGTGCCTGGCTGCAAGATTTATCGATGACCGGGGTCGGCTTGCTAATGGCCAAACCTCTGGAACGGGACATTTTCGTCACCATTCAAATCAAAAGTCCAAACTCCAAGCGCACCCACCAACTAAATGCCCACGTGGTGCACTCCACGCAGCAAGCAAGCGGCGACTGGCTCATTGGGTGCCAGTTCCTGGAACCTCTCGTGCACGAAGATCTGGAAGATTTGCTGTAAAGTGCTGACAATTTGATGGTAATTGGCCACATTGCGCGCCGATTTATCTGAACAGGTGTTTAATCCTCCGCAATGTTCCATCCTTCTACTTTTCCGGTAGGGAGCCGCAGCACCTTGGGTTTGAAACAGAGGATTCGGACCATATTTGGATCGTGAGGATTACTTAACATTTCAATGCCGAGAATCTCCACCTCTTCTTCCGAACTGGGGCCGGACAGCCGTACCTTTTTTCCTATAGTCAGCGATCCTTGTTCAACACGAACATCCAGGCCGACTCGCCCTTTGAAGATGGATGCCGGGAAAAGCTCGCCAAGGTTAGTGACCTCGACAACCGTGGCAAACAGTTTATTGGTGATGGTTTTCACTACGATACTCTCCTATCGGCGTACACCAAGTCTCAGCACTTCAGCCCTGATATTCCTCAGGTTCTCAATAACCTGACGAACTTCATCCGGCGGAAGCTGCCAGGTGTGTCGATTTCGGATCAAGGTTTCCGCAGCCTCCGCTTCAAACCGAAGTACGCCTCCTCTGCCAGCCTCAATCGTCACGCCTCTACGAAACTGGTCCGCATGGACCAGTTCTTCAAAGATCGCCGTCCTGGTCGGGCTTGCTGGCAGGAGTATCGTCTGGTGGTTGAACGTTAGTCCACCTGCCTGTCTCGCATGGAGGTATGCCTGAGCGCCCGCACTCTGATCCACCATACCACCAGCAGTTCGGAAGTCAGCGGTAATGGCTTCAACTTCGGCCTGGGTCAGCCCTCTCCCTCGATACCCACCTGACATCGCTCGCTCCTCCTGTTCGTGGAGCAACGGCGGCGCCCGGGCTTATTAAACCTAGCATACCAGCGCGCTCAGCCAATGCATTGACGAACGGCGATATTGTCCCGCAGATTTTTGTACGGAAGCCCATGCAGTGCCGGGTACTCGAGTCGAAGCAGGCGGGCCATAAGGCTGGAGTGGTTTTCGGCTATACTCTACCGGCCTTCAAGCAGCGTCGCGTTGCGGCTTGGCCACCATTGGCCGGGCCGAGTCGCTGGATTGGTCTTTGAGCAGATAAACGGGCCGCTCTTTCACCTGTTCGAAAATGCGTCCGACATATTCGCCAAGCACACCCAAAGAAAAAAGTATGCCGCCGCCCAGCAGATGGGTAGCAATGATCAGGTAACTCCAGCCCAGCGACACTGTGGCGGAACCGGCCAGGAGTTGGGTCGCCAGCCAGACGGAATGGCCCAGGCCGATCAGGACAGCGAGCAGTCCGAGGTAGGACGCGATCCGCAGCGGCGCGACGGAAAATGAAAACATGCCATCGCAAGCCAGGGCCACCAGGCGAAACAAGTTGTACTTGGTTTGGCCGGCCGGGCGCTCCTTGGGTCGGAACTGAACCATGGCCGTGGGAAAGCCGAGCCACTGGACCATACCCCGCATAAAGCGATGTTTTTCGCGTAAACGCAGCAGCCCGTCGACCGCTTTACGCGTCAGCAGGCAATAGTCGGCGATCGCCTCCGCGAAGTTCATTTTGCTGAACATTCCCATCCATTTATAAAAAACTTTCGACGTCAGGCGTTTGACGATGCCAAGGCTCCGGTCCTCTTCCTTGGTCGTGAGGACCACCTCGAAACCTTCCTGCCATTTCTTGAGGAGAACAGGGATGAGTTCGGGGGGATGCTGCAAATCCGTATCGAGGGAGATGACAATCTCGCCGCGCGCGTGCTCCATGCCGGCGAGCAGCGCCGCTTCCTTGCCAAAGTTTCGACTCAGAGAGAAATAGCGAACGCGTGCGTCCTGGGCGGCAAGCCGCTTTCATGACTTGCAAGGTGTGGTCGGGGGAGCCGTCATCCACATAAAGAATTTCGACCCGAAAGCCGTCATCGAGGCCCGAAAGTGTCGCACTCAACTCGCGATGAAAAAGAGGCAGCACTTCCTCTTCTTTGTAAGCGGGGCAAACAATCGTCAGGAGAACGGATGGGGCCGGCATGTTTTCGGTTTCCTTGTTGGTCCGGTCACGTTGGAAAGTTCACCCCAGGGCAAATAATCACGCCGCCTGGAGTGACGGCGCCCACTTCATTGCCGCCGGCAAAGCAGGCCGGGGCCGGCAGCATAATAATCGTTCGGCGAAAAATAGGACGGCACTCAGAGGCTGCAGGATATAGAGCCAATCGCGGCCGCCCGGAAACCAGGTGGCCACGAAGGTAGCCACGAACATCGCCATCACGGTGACAAGCGTGTAGCGCGACCAGGCGGAACGATGGGCCGCGAAGGAATCAACAAGGGCCCAGGCCAGCGCGGGAGCAATAAGGATGAAGGTCGATGATTCGGTGGATGGCCCAAAGACCGCCATCCAACAGCAACCCAGAGCGAGCAACGTCTGCACCAGATGTTGCCCCGGCCAGCGTCGCAGCCGCCCCGCCAAACAGACAGAGGCTACCAGGGCGGCGGCGCCTAGTTGCAAAACCGTGTAAGCGCCGTGGCTCATTGCGAAGCCGAAAAACCGTGTCAAAAGGTAAAAGTCGCGGTAGCCCTGGTTCATGGGGTAGCTGACGCGGTCGTCCGTCGTCAGGACGTCGTACCAGTTTTGATATTGGTTGAGCACATAAGTAGGATGCTGCAGAGCGAAGGGCAACAGCAAGCCCGCACCCATCGCCAACGCGAAGCGCCAGCCAAGCTGGCGCGGGTAGACCGCGAGCAACAGCAAGGCGATGGCCAGCGGATAAATCTTCAGCAGACAGGCCCCGGCCATCAAGGCGGCTACCAGGTTCCAGTGTTCCTTGACCGCGGCCGCCGCCGCGCCCAGAAGCAGAGCCATGAGCAGCACATTGGCCTGGCCATTGTTCATGCTTCCCAAACTCAGGGGCACTAATAGTAGCCATAAGGCCGCCTGGCCACGGACACTCAAATTACCTGCACCGGGCAACACATCCTTGCAGAAATACGCGAAAGCCCCCAGAAAACAGGCGTAATTGAAAAAACGCCACAACATGCCGCCCCACGAATCCGGCAGCACGCTAAAGGGAACCATGAGCACGGAAGCAAGCGGCGAATAGCGATAGCCGCTCATATGTGGGATGACGGCCCCGGTTTGATCGCGTTCGACCTCATAGGCATCCTGCCCGGCCAGCCAGCAGCGGCCGGCATTGGCGTAGTTGTGATAAACCGTGTGGCTGGTCGGAAAAAGAAATGCCCGCAGACCACATAGCAGGCACAAGGCAATCCAGACCAGGCGCGTGACGCCCGCGGGTGTCCACGAGGACAGATGCCGCGTTGTAACGTCGTGGGTAAGCGCCATGTCGTACCTAGGCGGCATGAACAACTCCACATTCCAGGAGCCGTGACGGTGATGTCAACTCGAAGCCGGCGTCCGCCGCGGCCAGCAAAAACTCGCCCGGCCCAACAAATGAAATTCATCGATGCGTCGTTGCAACATGCCGTCATGAGCCTCGCAATCACGGCCCACGAGCGTGGCGTCCGGATAGCCTGGATGGCAGGACATCTCGACAGTGGACCCCGGAATGGCGCGTAGCCATTTTTCGAAGAAGTCGGACCTCTTTACCCACGGGGGGTCCGTGATACCGCCGAGCCAGTCGTTACCAGGAAAACCCAGCGCCTGCTGGCGGCGGCCCATCGGCCGGCCCAGGGCGTTTAGAAACGCACGCTTTTTGCGGGCGCCCTTGATGCGTCGCACCAGCTGCCAGGGCTCCTGCACACGCCGGACATACGCCAGAGGCTGGTATTGCTGTAACAGCCCCAGGAGAATCTGGCCCACCGGGGAGAAAATGCTTACATGTTGGTGCGAATTGACCAGCGGGGGCGGTTGACCCACCAGGTCGAGATAACGTTTGAGTTGCGCGTGCAGTTCGGCGGCAATGTCGACCGCCTTGATTTGGCCCACGAATAAGCGTTTCATAAAGGTGCCGAGGGACCAGAAACGTCCCTGCGCGTTCACCAAACTGCGGACACGGTTGGCCGGCAAAATGGGTGCATCCAGTGTCAAGTTTGGGTGCCAGCCTAATTCCATTGGCCGCCCTGCCTGGCGCCAGCGCCGTACGTCCCCTTCCGCGTAGGGCGAATTCACCAGCAAAACAGAGCCCGTCACGATGCCACGACGCGCCAGATCGAGGATGCCTGAGGAAGTGTCCGGGCCGATTCCATAATCGTCGGCAATTACTACCAGGCGCCGTTTGGTCCCGGCCTTCATGGACACCTCGATCCTTTTCGGCTGCCGAATTCCTGCCTGCTCGTCCACCCCCTGCACTCGGTGTGGCCCGAAATGCTTACCTGATTCGACAGGCATGGTCAATAGTTCCTGCGGCTTTGGGCCGGGCCAGATAATCTGGGCAACGGAGGTAGTTATTCCCGGCCTATGATTTGCTACCTTCGAAAAATAATCCTAGACTTGCCTGCTAACAGGACTGCCAGCTTTGGTGGCCGTCCTTGGAGGCAAGCCTCCGCGTCTTGCCTGGATCACAACGCCTTTCATCCTCGAAAGGGCAATGTCAGCGAAAGCTGGCGACGCAAAGCCACGGGCCTTGGCGTGGGTTTGTCCTTAACAGGGCGAGCCCGCCTCGTTTTCCTTACTTTGTGAGGGACTCGGGACATGGCAGCCGGGCTGCCGAAGGGTTGAACGCAAAGGCGACAAGCCCGTTCATCCCGCGCCGTCAAATCGACGGCGTAGCCGATCCAGGGGCCTCGTAAGGGGTTACGCGGAAGCTTGCCTTGCTTTTTGCTCCCGCGCACAGCAACCTTCGGTTCCAGCTGACATCGGCCCTTAACTCATAGCGTATAATTGATAGACTGCCTCTGGCGGCGTTTACTCCTTCAAACGATCAGGAACCATAATGGCAACGAAACAGCAAGAGAAACAGGCCGACGAAACAGAAAAACAAGGGCGTCAGCAGATGGACGCGGTGATCGGCAAGAACGTGCTGCATACTCTGGGCCAGCCGAACAACCTCAACCGCGTGCAGGTGCGTTCCTTGTGGTCGAACTATTTTCGGGTCAACATCCTGGTAGGCCCGGATATTTCTTCCCTCAAGATCGCCCATAGCTTCTTCTTGTCGGCCGACCCCGCGGGCAACATCCTGTCGTCAACGCCGACGCTTTCCAAGCTTTAT
This sequence comes from uncultured Planctomycetota bacterium, assembly GCA_963848825.1. Taxonomy (GTDB): domain Bacteria; phylum Planctomycetota; class Planctomycetia; order Gemmatales; family Gemmataceae; genus CAVVSQ01. Next base: position 233,045 of record CAWKFA010000002.1, read on the forward strand.
TAACTCATGCCGAACAGCCACCTTCGGATCGGTTTTTTGGCGCGGGCAAAATGGCCACGGCCCTGGCGCGTGGGTGGCTGCAGGCCGGATTGCTAAAAGTCGATAATCTACGCGCCAGCGATCCCATTTCTCAGGCTCGCGACCATTTCAGTAAAGAAACAGGGACAACCGCACTGGCAGACAACGGCGCTGTCGTTGCCCATAGCGACGTGGTCGTTTTGAGCGTCAAGCCGCAAAGCATGCCGGACCTGCTCGCGGAAATTCGTCCCCGGTTAACCGCGGAACATCTCATCATCTCCATTGCCGCCGGCGTTACGCTGCAGCAATTGGCGGACGGGCTTGGCGCCGATCGCCGTTTGATTCGGGTGATGCCCAACACGCCCTGCCTGGTCGGGGCCAGCGCCGCCGCTTATGCGGCCTCCGGCACGACGACTGCCGACGACATTCATCTTGGTAGATCGTCTCCTCGGCAGTGTTGGCAAGGCCTTTGCCTTGCCGGAAAAGCTGCTCGATGCGGTGACAGGCCTTAGCGGCAGCGGCCCCGCCTATGTTTTTGTCATGATCGAGGCCCTGAGCGACGGGGGCGTGCGCGTCGGCTTGCCTCGCGACGTGGCCCTGCAACTCGCGGCGCAAACGGTCCTCGGCGCCGCCAAACTAATGCTTGAAACAGGCTTGCATCCGGCGGTCCTCAAGGACCAGGTCGCCAGCCCTGGAGGCACGACCATCGCCGGGCTTCATGCTCTTGAACGGGCGGGGTTTCGTAATGCACTGATGGATGCCGTCGAAGCCGCTACTAAACGGTCCGTTGAGCTGGGAAAATCATAAAATGGTCCACGGCTGCAACACGGGGCCAGGACCATTGAAGTCGGCGGTTCTGTCCATTTCTTTTGGGACTTCAACGGGCAAGAAAAAGAATGCCGGATCAGGAAAGAATCCTCGTACTCGATTTCGGTTCCCAATACGGCCAACTCATCGCGCGCCGCGTTCGTGAGCAGAACGTTTTCTGTCAAATTGTCCGGCATGACTTACCCGCCGAGCGCATTGCCGCCCTCAAGCCCAACGGGATCATTCTTTCCGGCGGACCAGCCAGCGTCTACGCCCAAAAAGCGCCAACGTGCGATCCCAAGATATTTGCATTGCAGGTGCCCGTCCTGGGCATTTGCTATGGGATGCAACTGGCCTGTCACCTCATGGGCGGGCAAGTTTCGCCCGGACAAAGCCGCGAGTTTGGCCGCGCCAGGTGCCAGGTACTGGTGCCCGATGGCTTGTTCGCGGACGTTGCCCAGGATTCCATCGTCTGGATGAGTCACGGGGACCAGGTTCAGGTCATGGACGGCAATTTCACGCCTCTCGCCGCCACCGACACCTGTCCATTTGCCGCCGTCCGCCATCGCACACTGCCCGTTTTTGGCCTGCAGTTTCATCCGGAGGTCAGTCACACCACCGAAGGCACCAAGATCTTGCGCAATTTTCTGTACAAGATTTGCGGCTGCACGGGTAACTGGCGGATGCAATCTTTCCTCGAGCAGACAGTCGCCGATCTCAAAGCACGCGTCGGCCATCATCGCGTTATTTGCGGACTCTCGGGCGGCGTCGATTCGTCCGTGACCGCCGCTCTCCTCGTGCGGGCCATTGGCCCGCAGGTGGCCTGTATCTTTGTTGATAATGGCCTCCTCCGCCAGGGGGAATCCGACGCGGTCCGCACCACGTTTCGCGGCAACTTTCAGGCCGATTTGCACGTTGTCGATGCCCGCCGGCGTTTTCTCGACGCGCTCGCAAACGTCAGCGATCCCCAAGAAAAACGCCGCATCATCGGCCATGTATTTATCGACGTTTTCAAGGACGAGGCGCTGCATATCGAGAATGCCAAGTTCCTCGCACAGGGCACGCTTTACCCCGACGTCATCGAAAGCGGCGCGGCAGTGGACGGCCCCGCCGCGACCATCAAAACGCACCACAATGTCGGCGGCCTGCCCAAGGAACTCGGCTTCGAGCTGATCGAACCTCTCAAGGACCTCTTCAAGGACGAGGTGCGGCGCCTGGGCCTGGAGCTTGGGTTGCCGGAGACAACGGTCTGGCGTCATCCTTTTCCAGGGCCAGGGTTGGCGGTCCGTTGCCTCGGGCCAGTCTCCGCGCCCCGTTTGGAAGTGTTGCGCCAGGCGGATGCGATCCTGCTGGATGAGCTAAAAACATCCGGCTGGTATCGCCAAACCGCGCAGGCCTTTGCCGTACTGCTGCCGATCAATTCGGTGGGTGTGATGGGCGATGGTCGTACTTATGAGAACGTTGTCGCCCTGCGGGCCGTGCAGACCGATGACTTCATGACCGCGGATTGGTCCCATCTTCCCTATGATTTGTTGGCGAAAATCTCGACGCGCATCATAAACCAGGTGCAAGGGATCAATCGCGTCGTGTATGATATCAGCAGCAAACCGCCGGCGACAATCGAGTGGGAATGATCGCCGCATCATCTCGTAAAGGCTCTTTCGCGAGTGACTCCATGCGTTTCACCAAGATGCAAGGCGCCGGCAACGACTACGTTTACGTCGATTGCTTCCACGCCAAGCTGCCTTCCGACCCGGCCACGCTGAGCCGCAAGATCAGCGATCGCCATTTCGGCGTCGGTGGCGATGGGCTCATCCTCATTTGCCCGTCTGAACGCGCCGACGCGCATATGCGCATGTTCAACGCCGACGGCAGCGAGGCGGAGATGTGCGGCAACGGTGTTCGTTGCGTGGCCAAATATGTTTACGATCATGGCATCGCCCGCAAGCCCACGCTCACGATCGAAACCGGTCGTGGCCTGCTTACCCTGGACGTGGAAATCGTTGCCGGCAAGGTCGAACAAGTTCGCGTGGACATGGGCGAGCCGATTCTGGATGCGTCAAAAATCCCCACGACCCTTGCCGGCAGTCCGCCCCAGGATGTGCTGTTGGCAGCATTTGGTCTGAACGTCACGTGCATTTCCATGGGCAACCCCCATTGCGTCACTTATGTCGAGAAAATCACGGACGAACTGGTGCTGGGTAAAGGCCCCCAGATTGAAATCGATCCAGCCTTCCCGCGTCGAACCAATGTCGAGTTCGTGAAAGTGAATCGGCCCGATGACGTAACCGTACGTGTCTGGGAACGCGGCTCTGGCGAAACCCTGGCGTGCGGGACCGGGGCCTGCGCAGTAGCTGTCGCGGGCGTTCTTACAGGGCGCACGGAACGCCGTCTTACCGCTCACCTGCCGGGCGGGCCCTTGCAACTCTTCTGGTCGGAAGAAAACAACCACGTTTACCTGACTGGCCCCGCCGTTGAGGTTTTTAGCGGCGAATGGCCCACGGATTAGGTTCCTATTTGCCCTTGCAATGCGGAGGGCCTTTGACTATCGTCCCGCCTCCCGTGTCCGAAAAGATGTATCATTCCGAGGAGCGTCGTCGCCGGGCCCGCCTGGTTATTTGGGTGCGCGCCGCCCTGGTAATCATGGCCCTGGCACTGGTAGTCGTCTTCGCGGTGGCAATCGCGCTGGACCCCTATCAGGATGGCAAGCTTTGGCTCGCGGAAACGCACCGGCAACTTGGTTTGCCGCAGTGCACCTTCAAGAAGGTCACGGGCTATCCCTGTCCGTCCTGCGGCATGACCAGCAGCTTCGCACTGGCGATTCGCGGCGATTTGTGGCATTCCGCACAGGCAAACTTCGCTGGTACCTTGCTGGCTGTGGGATGCCTGGCCTTCATCCCGTGGAGCGTTTTGAGTGCGCTCGCGGGCCGGCTGCTGGCAGTGCGCGACTTTGAAAGCCTGCTTGTCCGTTGCGTGCTCGGTTTTCTGGCCATAATGTTCGGCCGCTGGGCCATTGTCCTGGCTCTGCTTTGGTGTCAGGGAACGTAGTCCGCGCATGGCTTGCGCGATTATTCCTCATGGAGGAGAGAAAATCATGGCCGTAGGCAAACCCTCGCGCGGCAGGCGCTACCTATGCTGGGCAGCCATTTTCTTGGCCGCCTCCGGCTTTATCGCCGGCTGCAGTCCGACAACACTCAATTTCCTGCTCATGCCGTTCGTGGATGACAAGGTAAAACCAGAGTGTAAGCTAACTTCCCCTGACAAAAAAGAAGTGACGGTCGCCATCGTTGTGAGCTTCGCCAATGTGGAGACGCGGCCAGAGATGTTGTCGGTCGAGGCGGAGTTGACCGAATGCGTGATGACTGAGATGCGCAAGCTCGCCAAGGAAACCAAGGAAAAAATCACTTTTGTTTCGCCTTCGAAGGTTCGGGCGCTCATGAACCAGGAGGCCAGCGGCATCTCATCACGCCAGGAAATCGGCCAAAAGCTGAAAGCCGATTACATCATCAATCTGGAAATCAACACTTTAAGCTTTTACGAAAAGGGGAGCTTCAATCAACTCTACCGCGGCAACGCCGAAATCAGCGTGACCTGTATCGACGTCACCAAGCCGCGTAACGAGGGGACTGTCTATCGCACCATCTGCACCTGCAAATACCCCTCGGATGCCCGAGGGCCATTGGACGCCGGCGGTGTCAGTCTGGGTTGGTTCAACACTCAGTTCATGGGCGTGATGTCTCAACAGATAGCGCATTATTTCGTGGCCTATCCGCCAGACGCCAACCGAAGAATGGAATGAGCGTGTTGCTAGCTATCGCCAGGCGCCAATAAAAAAAGGCAGAGCCGGACAAGTGTCCGGCTCTGCCTTTTCTAGTAATTTGCTTTCGCGGACCTACTTCTTGGTGTCCTTCGTTTTGAGGAACGCCGGCTCCTCGTCCGAAGTCGTGGACTTGGCATCTTGGGTCTGCGTCAGGGTAACCTTCGTTTCCTGCGCGGCGACTTCGATGGTCAAGTCACCCTTGAGTTCCATCTGCATGGAAGACTCGGTAAACCGGCCCTTGGTTCGATCGAAAAGAGCGTAGCCGGAACCCGAGGTACTGGCCAGCGTGGCGTCCTTGATGACGAACGGCAAACCGGTCTTGTCTTCGGGTTTGGTATACGTCAGTTCCGACTTGATCTTGATCCTGTCGAGCTTGGTTTTTTCATCGACGCCTTCATAGGTGTAAGTAAACTTCGTCGAGTAAGTGCCGATCGGGCCCAGCTTCAGAACGCTTGGTTTCGTCCAGGTATCGCCCTTGGCCACACCCTTGTCCGGCAAGGCGCCCCAGGTCGGCTCGGCCATTTGTTGGAGAGCATCCTTGCTCAAAATGTTCTTGAGCAAGGTTTCCATTTGGGGATTGGTGTTGGCCAGTTTCTTGACAAACTCTTCCTGGCCTTCGATGCCCTTGACTTCCATCTTCGGACTGATGGTCAGCTTGAGCTTGAGGCCGAGGAGGGCCTTGAAGAAATCGGTCATGGGGTTGGCGGGCTGATTTTTGTCGGTGGAATCGTAAGGAATGGTATTGCCGCCGATATTGATGTTCATCTTGAGGCCGACAATTTCCTGCGTGACCACGTAATCGCCGTCTTTGTTCTTTTCTTCAGCGGTCCACTTCAGAATGAAGGTTTGGCTCTGCTTTTGACTCACCTTCTGGCTCATCACGTCCATGTCCTGGACCGTGTTGGTGACCAGCTCTTGATAGAAAACTTTCTTCGGCTCGAATGCTTTCCATTCCAGCCGTTCCTTGCCGGGCTCATTGGGGGCCGCTGTCTTGTCGTCCTTTTTCTCTGGAGCTTTGTCGGTTTTAGGTGCTTCCGTCTTGGTCTCGGTTTTGGGAGCTTCAGTCTTGGGAGCTTCCGTTTTAGGCGCCGCGGTCTTCGGAGCTTCAGTCTTTGGAGCTTCGGTTTTCGGTGCATCCGTTTTCGGTGCATCCGTTTTCGGGGCCTCGTCCTTTTTGTCCTGGGCCGTAACGGAAACATTAGCGCCGACGAAAATCAGCAAGCCCGCCACGAAAATCATCGAGCCCAACCAACGCCAAACAGTCATGTGATATCCTCCCGGATAGGTCCGGAACCCAGCAATAGTTACTTGGGAAAAAACCCAGCGTTTTGGTGAATTCCTTTTTTTTATCTCCTCGCCCAACAGAAACAAGGGATAAACAGGAAACCTTTCCGGTTTCCCTGCCCCGTTGGTTCGTGGCGTGTCGGCCTATCATCCCGGCACACCCTATTTTTGGCAAGGGCAAAAGCCCCTAGCCTGCCTTTTTTGCCTGTGTCCTGTACGCGACCGGCAAGAAAAGGTTCACGCCCCGTCCCTTGTTTACTCGGGGAGCGGTTTACCCTTGGTTTCCGGAATGAACGGTAAAATCAAAATGCCCATAACGTAAACCGAGACCGCCACGATCAAGGCGGCGTAACGAAACGGATCATTTTTACTACCCATACTGCCAAGTAAGTTCCAATCGCCGGGGATCGCGAGCGTCAAGGAGCCAAGAAGAAAAGGCGCCGTGGCCGCCAGGTAGCGAGCGACGTTGTAACAAAAGCCCGTTCCGGTCGATCGTAAGCGGGTTGGATAAAGTTCGGGGAAGTAGATGGCATAGCCGCCGAAGATCATCAAGTTGCAGAACCCAAGAATCGGGATCATCCACCAGATTTGGCTGCGTCGGTCATGAAACCAAACACCATGATGGTGGCGCAGGCGCCAGGATAAGTGCTACCAGGAAGGCCGTCCGCCGGCCGAAGCGGCCTGCCATCAGACCAAAGCCATAAATGCCAAAAAAGGCGGCGAAGTTTTGGAGCAGCGATGCCATGCTGGCGTAGTAGTCCTGAACTTCCCTGGGTTCTCCCTGCAACACGCTGCCGCGCACCAACTCCGGCGTCCAGAAGCCCACGCCCCACAATCCCATGACGCCAGCGGCAGCCAGAATGACCCCGACGATGGTGTTGTAACGCCAGCGCGGATCCGTGAACAATTCCTTGATATCTCCTAATTGCTTGTGAAAATCATCAGGATTCGCGGCCCTCTCCTTGGCCTCGCACCGCGCCTTCTGCCAACCTTCCGGTTCTTTCAGGCCCCGAAATAACACAAACACCACCAGGGCCGGCACAACTCCCACCACGAACATCCAGCGCCAGCCGGCGACGCCGTTGAATTCCATTTGAGGTGGAATTACGAAACTAATCATGGCCGCCATCATGTTGCCCACGGCCAACAGCGCTTGCAGCAAACCCAGCGCATAGGGCCGCGCCCGGTTTGGCATCACCTCGGCAACCAGGGTTACGCCGGCGGCGAACTCGCCCCCCACGCCCATGCCAGTAAAGAAGCGGTATACCGCGAAGTCGAACCAGCCCTGCGACAGGGCCGATAGTCCGGTGAAGGCCGAGTAAATGAGAATGGTAAATATCATCGTCCGCGCCCGTCCAAAGCGGTCGCCGAACATGCCAAAAATCAAGCCGCCTGTTGCCCAGCCAATCATAAAAATAAAAGTCGCGATCCCCGAATACTCCTGGATCTCGGGATCGCCGGGCAATTTCCCCAGTAGTTCGGTCAGCGCGGGGGTGCGCGCCAAAACAAAAAGTTGCTGATCCATCGTGTCGAACAGCCAACCCAGTGCGGCCACCATCAGCACGTACCAATGATAGCCGGTCAGCGTCTTGTACCAGGGAATGCTTTCATCATCGGGCAAAAGAGCGGGTACCGGGGTGGGGTCGACGTGCATGAAAGCGGTCTCCGTATCATAAAAAATCTCAGAATAGAGCATTCGCCGGACAAAGCAAACGAAAAAAGGGATTTTGACTGGATAGTAGCAATGACTGCCAGGCCGTACCCGCAGGCAAGACGGTGCTGCAAAGCGACCTCTTGCCCCGGAAGGCGGACTGTAGTAACTTGGCACATGAAGCCGAGGTGGTGTAACTGGCAGCCACGCAGGACTTAGGATCCTGTGCCGCAAGGCGTGCGGGTTCAACTCCCGCCCTCGGCAGTAGGAAATTGCGGCAGATCCTGAAATGTTGGCATACGCAATTTTACGAGCACCTATTGCTCAAGTCGAAACAGGCGCGTTTTCCGCTAAACGACGTGACCGCTGGTTTGCGGTTAGAGCGGAGAAACGCCTTCGTGGATAAGCCCCCACTCGCATTTAGGGCCGGCACGCTGCCACACCAATTTATCCAGGCGCGTTCCTTACGATCTCAATGAGGCTTGCCTTTAACGCTCGCTCCCTGGCTGGCTTTGGGTGATCGGCGGGCTTTGGACTGCATCAAGCCGATCAAGTGACCTACACGCTCAAAGTTATTGAGTTCATCCTGTTCGCGCGAGACAGCGTCCCTCCCTGAGCCTTGGCTAAAAGCTGGTGCATTCGCTCCTTGTCGGCTTCATCAAACCTAAGCTCGAGGATTGTCCGTGCAGCAGCTACGGACAAGGAAGGCTCTCCAGGCTTCAATACCCGGCTTAAGATCGCTTTCTCACTGGTGTTGGATTGAGAGCGTTGCATGTGGGCATTCCTTTTATTTGCGAACTGGACCTGCGATGGATCGTGCGTGGTCTTCCCAGGGGCTCATGTTAGATTTGTGGCCAATTTTATTGCTCTATCAGCAAAACGCGAATGCCCTGCCGGATAGAATTTGACCTGATAAAATCCTGGGAACGCAACGCCAAGCCGATGTCAACGGAGTGTCGCTGACAAGTAGAACCGCGGGACTTGATCCTGTGCGGCAAGGCGTGCGGGGTCCCCTCGGCAGGATAAAGACTTACGGCAATTCCCGGCATCGCACATCCCACCTGTCATTTGCCCAACACATTTTACGTTGCTAACCAAAGGGAGCAACAAGAGTTCTTCAGGCCGTCCACGGGGCCTATGCAAAATAATACGAAAAAAGCGAATGGGCACTTGACACAGTTCGTTGAATTGTTATAGTCCTCCGTTGACCCGGAAAGAAGCCGGTACTTGCGCAGGTCCGCTGGTAATAGTGCGTATCCTCGCTAAGCAACGCACGGCAGCCGGATAGATGGCTGCCGCAGCTTACCGTTTTCCTCGCCCAACGATTGATTTGCTCGGAAAAGCCCGCGTTTTGTCGCTCAAAACGGTGGCCTACGGTACCGTTTCGCGCTGTCCCTGAAACGCCTTTTTTCAGTCAAGTGTAGGGTGGCTTACCTCGCCCACACCAGAGCTGCATTACGTTGAGCCGTTTGTGCTCAGGCGAATTGTCCCGCACAGGCCTGGCCTGTAGCGGGCGTTGCCCCATCCCCCTATGGAGCCGGACATGCAATTTCCCAGATTTCTGCGGCGGAAACAGGATAAGAAGAAAGCCCAGCGTCCGCTTGGCTCGAAGGCCAGCAAATTCTTCCGCCCGGGAGTGGAGTTGCTCGAGACCCGCGTATTGCCAGCCACCAGCGTCATCTCGACTTCATTGCCTGCAATCGTCAACACGTCCGGTTCGTCGCTGGCATTTAACGGCGGCAACGACTACCTCATTACTCCAGACTTGAAAAGCGCCTTCAGCGACACCTCGGTCACGATAGAGTTGTGGTTCAAGGCGAACGGGCCCGGCGTCATCATGACCGAACTCGGCCAGCCGGTTGTTAACGGCAACTGGCACGACAGCCAGCTCGAGGTACTCGGCTCCGGCCAGGTCGAGGCACGCGTTTGGAACTTGCCCGCGGTTTACCTTGGCACCATCAGCTTCGGCACCTGGGACCACGTGGCCCTGCGTTACAACAGCGCGGGTAGTGGCAAGCTGGACGGCGTCCTCAATGGCGTCCCCAGCAGTACGACCGTCCTGTCGGGCCGGTCCGCGCCTTACAACTTCGGAAACGGCCTGTATTATGCGTTTGGCGCCGGCGACGGCACCAATCTCGGCAGTGGCGCCTATTTCAACGGCTCCATCGACGATGTCACCGTCTGGAACGTCGCTCGATCCAACGCCAGCATCCAGGCCGACATGACGCAACCGCCGGCGACCAACGCGACCGGACTTGTGCTCGACTATCAGCTCGATGACGGCTTCGGCATGACCGCTGCCGATAGCTCGGGCAATGGCCATACCGGCGACCTCGGCGGCGGCACTGCGGCGAATGCGCCTAACTGGGTGACAAGTACTGCTCCGCTAATGGTGTTGTTTCGAGCGGTACCGCCACCACGCAGAGCGCCATCGATCACTTCGGCCTGGCATTGAATGGAGCACTCAATACAGGTGCCGCGACGTCGGCCAACAATTACAGCCTCGTCGACAACAATGGCCACAACTACCAGATCACGCCGTCGTACACACCCGGCTCCACGAACGTGACCTTCACGATCAACCCGGAGCCCTTGCAGCCGAACCTTTCCTATACGTTCCAGACACTGAGCGGCCTTGCCGACGCCAGTAACAACCCAGTGACTCCGTTCTCGACACAATTCACGGTGACCAATCCCGCCGATGGACAGATCGCGCTGACTACCCATGCGACCGAATTCGTCCCTGGCGCCACGCCATTGCCGCTGACGCAAATCGGCACAGGCCTCTACACCGCGCTGGGCGTGGGCACCTTCAATAGCACGAACGATCCGAACTACTGGTATTTCAATGCCAACGCCGGCGATCAACTCACCGTACGGGTCGAAGCTCAGTCGCCCAGCAATGCAGTTTATCCGCAACTATACTTGCAAAACATCAGTGGCACCACCATTACCAGCGTGTCCGGATCCCCGGGCGGCGTCGTGGAACTCGACGATTACACTATCCCAACCCCCGGCACCTATTTCTTGAAAGTTTACAGCAACAACAGCTCAGCCTCCTACCAGATGCGCGTGGATCAGGCACAAGCGAGTAGTGGTGCGCAGCTGGACCCGACGCCCGGTAACAGTGCGGCTAGTCCTGCCCCATTGAACGTCACCAGCGCCAGCCAGGGCAGCTTTGGCGCCAGCGTCGCCGGTGCCCTGCCGTTTGGCGATAACGGCGATTACTATGCGCTGGGCATTTTGAACCCGGGCAACGCCATTTCCGTGACCGCCACGGCGCCACCGATCAGCTCGCTTTACACGAGCAGCGGTTCGCCGCCAGCCATGCAACTCGGGTTGTTTCTCTCGGGTACCTCGACGGCTGTGGCTACCAGCATACAGGAAGCTTAAACTACACGATTCCGAGCGGCGCAGTCGGCAGCTATGTCATCGCCGCCATCCCTCCGGCCGCCACGCCAAATCTCCTCTATCAGACGATCCGAGCTCAGTACCTACTCAGCGTCAATGTGGTGGACGGCACGCCGCCAGTCATCACTTCGACGACGCTGCCGGCACAAGGCGAAGCTCCTCGTCGGCGATCATTACCAACTTTTCCATGACGTTCTCGGAAGATTTGGCGCCCGATTCGTTTGCCAATGCCACGAATTTCAGCCTCGCACGATGGCAACGGCCATATTTATCATTTGCTAGCGGCCCCCTACGACGGGAGCCAGACCGAAAGCTTCACCATTGCCAACGGCCCGCTCCAGCCGGGAAACTATACCCTCGTGGTCCAGGGCATAGCAGACCGTGCCCAGAATGTAATCGCCCCTTTCACGCTGAACTTTACAGTGGCGGGTGCCGCACCTTATACCGTGGAGAATCAAAACAACAATTCCCCCGCTACAGCCACGCCACTGGCAAGTCCAACCAGCCAGTCTGACGGAACACTGTCGCCATTTCCCGGCACCTCGATTACCGGCAGCAACCCATGGTTTACGGCTTCGGCACGGTTGCGCGGCGCCGGCCACCCCCTCGATCTGGTCACCGCCAACTTCAACAGCGACACCATTTCCGTTTTTCTGGGCAACGGCGACGGCACCCTGCAGGCCCCGATCACCTATGTCCTCGGCAGCCAACCCATCGCTCTGGCCATCGGCGACCTCAACGGCGACGGAATCGCGGATATTGCCGTCGCCAACTACAATAGCTCGACCATCAGTATCCTCCGTGGCGATGGCCAGGGCGCTTTTACCCTGGTCCAGACACTTACCGCCGGCAGCAATCCGCGCGGCATCGCCATCGCCGATCTCGATGGACAGCACGGCAACGATCTCGTCGTCTCCAATTGGGGTAGCAACAACGTCAGCGTGCTCCTTAATCAAGGCGGCGGCACTTTCGCAAGCGCCGTCAATTACCCGGTGGGCAACAATCCCGCCGGCCTGGCTGTCGCCGACCTCAATGGCGATGGCAAACTCGATGTCGTCGTCGCCAACTGGTCTAGCAACACCGTCAGCGTCCTGCCCGGCAACGGCGACGGCACGTTCGGCACCCAGGTTAATTACGGCTGTCGGCAACAACCCTTATGACGTCGTGGCGGCGAACTTTACCGGTGACAGTAAATTCGACCTGGCGGTCTCCAATTACAGCAACAGCAGCGTCAGCGTGCTGCTTAATCAGGGTACGGTGGGCGACCGCGCTTCGACACCAGCACTTTTGCCGGCGCCGTGCCTTACGCCTCCGGCGGCAGCAATCCTTACGGCCTGGTCGCCACGGACATCAACGGCGACAACAAGATGGATCTGGCCGTCGCCAATTACGGCAGCAGTCAGGTAGGCATGCTATTGGGTAACGGCGACGGGACTTTTCAGCCAAGGTAACTCCGACTCGATCCCCGGCAATCCCATCGGCGTGACCGCAGGCGACTTCAACGGCGATGGCATCACCGACCTGGCGACCGCCAACTATGGCAACGGTACCACCACGCGTGCTCCTGGGCAATGCCGTCAAGGCGTTGCCAGTTGATGCAACCACTGGGCTAGCCTCTGGGCTATGGGCGCGGCAGCCTGCCGAGCACGTCGGACGCGGATTATTTCAGCTGGACCGGCAAGGCCGGCGATACCGTCCAGATTGCCTCCGAAAGCCCTGGCAATCCGGGCAACAGCGGCCTGCTCTACCAGTTTTATCAGGCCGATGGCAGTACGCGGTTGACGTATTTCTACGCCGGCAACACGAATCAAGGCCAGTCCACGCCGGTCACGCTTCCTTATACCGGCACCTACCTGGTGATGGTGTCCTCCAATTACACCTACGCGGGCGAGTACCGCTTCCGGGTCACCGAGGCGCCGCCCCCCGTGCAACTGGCCACCACTTACAATGGCTCCGTCAGCAGTTCCAATACTCCCACCCTGGTTAACTCCTCGCCGGGCCACCTGACAGCCACCGTGGCCGGTTACATTGGCCAAGGCGATCCCAACGGCGAATTCTACAGCCTGGGCAACGTCGTGGCGGGGACTACGCTCAATCTGACCCTCTCCCAGCCAGCGACCAGCACCCTGGGCGGCGTGCTCAACATCTACAACGCCGCCGGCACCAACCTCACCAACAATGTCTTCCCCGGCAACACCCTCAGCTACACGGTGCCGGACGGCCAGGCCGGTAACTATTATGCCCGGGTCAGCTCCGCCAGCACTACCACGGTATCGTTCTGGATGAACTGGGACGGCACTAACCAGGAAATCCCCATCAGTTTCCTTGGCTATGACCTTTACCTGGAAAACGGTTCATTTGGCTTCAATACGAATAGCGGCGATATCTATGGCATCAGCAGCGCCGGCCTTGTCAACAGCTGGCATCTGGTCACGGCCGTCTTCGTGGACGGTATTGCCACCAACAACCAACTCTGGATCGATGGAGTGCAGCAAACGCTCAGCCAGCCGCTGGGCACCACGACGAGTGCGCCGTTGGTCTCCACCGCAGGCACCATCGGCGGCTATATCGGCAGCAATAGTTACAACTTCACGGGTACGCTCGACGAAGTGGCGTACTTCGATCGGGCGCTGACGCGAATCTGAAATCTCGGCCGAGTACGCGGCCCGCACAGCGGCACCTACAGTGCGATCATCGCGGGCCAGTCGCCGGTGGCTTACTATCGGCTGGGTGAGAGCAGCGGGACGGTGGCCTACGATTCCTCGGTCAACGCCGCCAACGGCACCTTTGGAGGCGGCATCACGTCAGGAGCAGCCGGCGCGCTCGGGAGCGATAGCAATACCGCTTACCAGTTCAGTGGCGGCCAGGTCAGCGTCAATGTACCCCAGCCGACGGGAATTCTCGGACAATACCTGTTGTCCATCAACGCGGCCAACACGACGCCGCCACAGATCACTGGCGATACGTTACCCGCCCAGGGCCAGACCTCAAGTGCGGTCACCGACCGCCTGACTTTGACTTTTTCCGAGGATATGAAGGCCTCGACGGTAAACGACCTTGCCAATTACACCCTGCAAGACAGTCAAGGCCATGCCTATCACTTGAGTGGCCCGGGCTACGTAAATGGTGCCACGGCCACCTACCTCATCAGCGACGGGCCGCTGCAACCGGGCAACTACACCTTCACGGTTTCCTCAGGCCTGACCGACCGCACCGGCAACGCCCTCAGTCCCTATTCCCTCAACTTCACCATGGTCGGCGCCGCGCCCTATACGCTCGAAAACCGCGGCAACAACTCGCCGGGCACCGCAACGCCGCTCGCGCCGCCAACCAGCCATGCCGATGGCAGCTTCTTGGTGGGGAACAGTTCCCCGTGTCCGGCGCACTGCCTTATTTCGCGGTCTCGGCCGCTTTGCGCGGCGCTGGCCATCCGCTCGACCTGATTACCGCCAACTACAATAGCAACGTGATTTCCGTTCTTCTCGGCAACGGCGACGGCACCTTCCAGCCCCCGGTTAACTATAGCGTTGGCAGCGGGCCGCATCTCACTGGCCGTGGGCGACCTCAACGGCGACGGCATCCCCGATATCGCCGTCGCTAACCACAATACATCGACCATCAGCATCCTTCTCGGCGATGGCACCGGCACTTTTGGGAACGCTACCTCGCTAGGTGTCGGCAGCAATCCGCGCGGCGTCGCCATTACCGATCTCGATGGACAGCATGGCAACGATCTCGTCATTTCCAATTGGGGTAGCGCCAACGTCAGTGTGCTCCTTAATCAAGGCGGGGGCACCTTTGCAAGCGCCGTCAACTACCCGGTGGGCAACGATCCCGCCGGCCTGGCCGTTGCCGACCTCAATGGCGACGGCAAACTCGACGTCGCTGTCGCCAACTATGGTGATAGCACCGTCAGCGTCCTGCCCGGCAACGGCGACGGCACTTTCGGCACCAACATCACCTTTACCGTCGGCTCCCACCCCTACGATGTGGTGGCGGCTAATTTCAACAGCGACTCCAAACTTGATCTGGCGGTTGCCAATATCGACAGCAGCACCGTCATCGTCTTGCTCAATCAAGGGACTGGTGGCGCGCCCCTTCAGAGCGGCACTTTCGCCACCGCGGTCGCCTATCCTTCCGGTGGCAGCAATCCCTACGGCCTGGTCGCCGCCGATCTCAACGGCGATGGCAAGACAGACATTGCGTTAGCCAATTACGGCAGCAGCCAGGTTGGCGTGCTTTTGGGCAACGGCGACGGTACGTTCCGGACGGCTACCAGCTACTCATTCGGCGGCAATCCCATCAGCGTCGCCGCGGGTGACTTCAACGGCGATGGCATCACCGACCTCGCAACTGCCAACTATGGCAACAATACCGTCACCATGCTCCTGGGCAATGCCGTCAAAGCGTTGCCAGTCGATCCGGCCACCGGCTTGGCCCTGGGCTATGGGCGCGGCAACTTGTCGAGCACGTCGGACGTGGATTATTTCAGCTGGACCGGAACGGCCGGCGATACCGTCCAGATTGCTTCCGAAAGCCCTGGCAATCCGAGCAATAGCGGCCTGCTCTACCAGTTTTATCAGGCCGATGACAGTACCCGGTTGACGTATTTCTACGCCGGCAACACGAATCAAGGCCAGTCCACGCCGGTCACGCTTCCTTACACCGGCACGTACTTGGTAGTGGTGTCAACCGATTACAGTTACGCGGGTGAGTACCGCTTCCGGGTCACCGAGGCGCCGCCCCCCATGCAACTGGCCACCATTTACAATGGCTCCGTCAGCAGCTCCAATACTCCCATCCTGGTTAACTCCTCGCCGGGACACCTGACAGCCACCGTGGCCGGCTACATTGGCCAGGGCGATCCCAACGGCGAATTCTACAGCCTGGGCAGCGTCGTTGCGGGGACTACGCTCAATCTGACCCTCTCCCGGCCAGCGACCAGCACCCTGGGCGGCGTGCTCAACATCTATAATGCCGCCGGCACCAACCTCACCAATAATGTCCTCCCCGGCAATACCCTCAGCTACACGGTGCCGGACGGCCAGGCCGGTAACTATTACGCCCGGGTCAGTTCCGCGAGCGCTACCACGGTATCGTTCTGGATGAATTGGGACGGCACCAACAACGAGATCCCCATCAGCTTCCTTGGTGAGGATCTTTGGCTGGATAACGGCTACTTCGGCTTCAACACGACCAACAGCGACATTTACGGCATTGACAGTGCCGGCCTGGCTAACACCTGGCACCTGGTGACTGCCGTTTTCGTGGACGGCAGCGTCGCGGGCTACCAGCTCTGGATTGATGGAGTGCAGCAGACCCTGACGCAAAAGCAAAGCTCGACGACTATTGCGCCTCTGAGTGCCACCGCGGCCAGCTTCGGCGGCTATATCGGCAGCAACGGCTACAACTTCACGGGTACGCTCGACGAGGTAGCTTACTTCGATAGGGCGCTGACGGGAACTGAAATCTCGGCCGAGTACGCTGCCCGCAACAGCGGCACTTACAGTGCGACCATCGCGGGCCAGTCGCCAGTGGCTTATTATCGGCTGGGTGAGACCGGCGGCACCGTGGCCTACGATTCCTCGGTCAATGCCGACAACGGCACCTTTGGAGGCGGCATCACGTCAGGGGCAGCCGGCGCGCTCACGAGTGATAGCAATACTGCTTACCAGTTCAGCAGCGGCCAGGTCAGCGTCAATGTACCGCAATCGACGGGCATTCTGGGACAATACCTGTTGACGATTGCCGGCATCAACACCACACGCCCCGAAATCGTCGGCGACACACTGCCCGTGCCCACCACAACGACAGTCATCAATCTGTCCACGGGCCTGGACGTGTCCAACAACGTGCTAACCACCAACGGTGTTGCCGATGGCCACTGGACCGTCGATCAGCCCGGAGGAGGAACGGCGCCCGCGCAGGTTGTCACGCCCGCCGGGGCGGATTTTTACAGCGGCTGGACCGCGGATGGCCCGACTTCCGCCTGGCTCGCCATCGATGCAAGCTCAGCGGGCCAGCCGTCCGCTCCCTACACCTTCTACCGCACGTTCGACTTGACGGGCTACAACTTGTTCGCCGTTAGCCTGACCGGCACCGTGTACAACGACGATGGCGCCAGCCTCTCGATCAACGGGCACCAGGTTTACAACAACGGCTATAGCGGCACGGGCAGCGGCATCTCCATCCTGGGAACAAGTGGTTATTTCAACCAGGGACTGAACACGCTGGCCATTACGCTTACCAACACGGACCGGTTCCTTGACGGTGTCCGCTTCGATGGGGGAATCGTCGCCGCGCCAGCGCCGAACACAAATATCGTCGACCGCTTTTCCCTGGGCTTTTCCGAGGACATGAACCCGGGGACAGTCAACGATCTCACCAACTACTCGTTGCAAGATAGCCAGGGGCACGCTTACCATCTGACGAGCCCGGGCTATACCAGCGGCTCATCCGCTACTTACCTCCTCAGCGATGGTCCGCTTCAGCCCGGCAGCTACACGCTCACGGTTTCCTCCAACTTGACCGATCGTACCGGCAATGCACTCGTCCCCTACACAGAACCGTTCACCGTCGCCGGTGTGCCACCCTACACCGTGGAAAACCGCGGCAACAACCTGCCAGGAACGGCCACTCCCCTGGCACCTCCAACATCACAACCCGATGGCACTTTTGGAGTGGCAACCGGCGTCGCGGTGGGCCCGAACCCCCAATACACTACTTCGGCCCGCCTGCGCGGCAGCAGCCAGCATCTCGACCTGGTAACAGCTAATTACGGCAGTAACACCATTACCGTGCTGCTCGGCGCTGGCGACGGCACTTTCCAAAACCCTGTAACGAGCTATGCCGTCGGCAGCAATCCATTCCAGGTGGCGATTGGCGACGTCAACGGCGACGGCAAGCTCGATATCGTCGTTGCCAACAGCGGTAGCAACACCGTTTCCGTGCTGTTGGGTAATGGCGACGGCACTTTCCAAAGCGCCTCCTCCTACGATGTCGGCGGCAGTCCGCGTAGCATCGTGCTCGCCGATCTCGACGGCGACAACCACCTCGACATCGCCGTCAGCGATTATTCTTCCAACCAGATTAGCTTGCTGCGCAACAACGGCGATGGCACCTTCGACACGGCTTTTACCTTCGCCGCCGGCTCGGTCTATTATGGCATCGCGGCCGTTGACCTTAACAATGACCACAGCCTGGATCTGGTCCTCGGCTCCAATGGCGCCGGCAGCAACGTCGGCGTCTTGCTAAACCAGATGACGACCCCGGGCGCCTTCTCCTCTAGTTCCTTTGGCAGCATCCAATTCTACGGGGGCGGCATTGCCTCTTATATCTATGCGATCACTACCGGCGACTTTAATGGCGATGGCAACACGGATGTGGCCGTGGTCACCACCAGCAACACGGTCGCTATTTTGCCAGGCGACAACCTGGGCCACCTTGGCACCGCCACGACCTACTTCGTAGGCAGCAGTCCGCAAGGCATTGTCGCCGCCGACCTCAACGGCGACGGCATACTCGACCTGGCCGCGGCTGACTACAGCGGCAGTCAGGTGAGCGTGCTAATGGGCAACGTCGACGGCACTTTCCAAAGCGCTATAAATTATGCCGTAACGGGTTACCCCGCCGGCCTGGCCGCGGGCGACTTCAATAGCGACGGCATCACCGACCTGGCCAGCGCCAACTATAACAACAGCACCATTAGTTTGCTCCTGGGCAACGGCGTCAAGGCATTGCCGGTGGATCCCGCCACGGGCCTGGCCTCGGGCTATGGCCGGGGCAATTTGTCAAGCACAGCGGACGTGGATTACTTCAGTTGGACGGGCAAGGCTGGCGATTCCGTCCAGATAGCGTCCGAGAGCCCGGGCAACCCGGCCAACAGCGGCCTGACCTACCAGCTTTTTGAAGCAGATGGCACCACGAGTTTGGGATACTTCTATGCCAACAACATCAATCAGGGCCAAACGAGTCCGGCGAGCTTGCCGTACAGCGGCACTTACCTCGTGCGGGTAACTTATGATTATAACTACACCGGCGAGTACCGCTTCCGGGTCACCGAAGCGCCCCCGACTATCCAACTCGCCAGCAGCTACAACAACTCCGTCGCCAGTCCGAATACCCTCAATCTGACCAATTCGTCGGCAGGGCACCTGACGGCCAGTGTCGCGGGCTATATCGGCCAGGGCGATAACGGCGACTTTTATAGCCTGGGCAACGTTCCTCAGGGTACGCAGGTCAACCTGTCACTTTCCCAGCCGGCCACCAGTTCGCTGGCTGGTATCGTCAACATCTATAACGCGGCCGGTACCAACCTGACCAACAACATCACACCCGGCGCGGCCGTCGCCTATACCGCGCCGCTCGGCGGCGTTTATTTCGTGGGAGTGGCGGCTCAAACTGGCACCAGCGGGCTTTTGTCGCAGTACTTACTGGACGTCAGTATGGCGAGCACGGCCACGCCGGCTATTATCGGCACCGCCCTGCCGGTTCCCGGCACCGCGTCGGCGACCATTAATCTTTCGACCGGCCTGGATGCTTCCAATAATCTGCTTTCCACCGGCGAGGCGAGCGATGGCCACTGGACTGTGGATCAGGCCGGCGGCGGCACTGCGGCTGCCAAGGTCACAGTTTCTTCGAGCGCGAATTTCTACGGCGGTTGGCTCCTCGATGGCCCCAGTTCCGACTGGATCGCTCGCGACGCCGACGTCATCAATAATGGTGTCGCACCGTACACCTTCTATCGCACCTTCGATTTGACTGGCTACAACCTGGCCAATGTTGCAATTTCAGGCGGTTGGGCCATCGACGATGCCGGCATTCTGAACTTGAACGGGCATCAGATTGCCTCGCTTGGCGGCGGCAACTGGGGCGGCCTGAGCAGTTTCTCGGTTCCCCAGGGCAGCTCTTTCCTGAATCTCGGGCTCAACATTCTCTCCATCACCCTGACAAGCTCCGACCAGTTCCTTGAAGGCGTGCGCCTCGAAGGTAGCGTGACCTCAGCCCCCCTCAATACCACGGGTATCTTCAATAGCTTCACCGTGGATTTCTCCGAGAACATGAGTGCAGACACGGTCAATAACCTGGCCAACTATACTTTGCAAGATACCGACGGCCACACCTATCATCTGGCCAGCCCTGCCTATACGAGCGGGCCGTCCGCCACCTATCCGATCACGGATGGGCCCCTGCAGCCCGGGCACTATCAACTGACCATCGCGGGCTTGAGCGATAGTTTCGGCAATGCCCTGCCGACCGACGTTCTTGACTTCACCCTGGCAAGCTTGCCGAACTTCACGTTGCTCGGCCGTTCTGCCCATACGCCGGCCACGGCCACGCCTCTGACGCTTGTCCAGAGCCCCGCGGGAGCTGGCTTGAGTCTTGGGGCCGGGCGCGGCATGCTCATCAACACTAGCGACGCCGACTACTGGAGCTTTAGCGCCAGCGCCGGCGATCTAATGGGCCTCGACACTCAGAGCCTGGGCAGTCCCCCAAACAGCGGCCTGGCCTACCTGGTGACCAACCCGGACGGCACCACGCTGACCAGCTTCACGACCGATGGCGCGGGGCACGCGGCCAATGCACCCATTACGCTGCCCGCGACCGGGACTTATACCATCCGCGTCACTTACAATTATCAGTACTTCGGCGAGTACCAGTTCAGCTTGCTGCTGGCGACGCCGCCGCTTCAGTTGGACCGCGAACCAAACAACACGATCGCCTCGGCCGACAGCCTGACCTTGACCACCAATGGCAACAGCCAGGTGGCCAACGTGGCCGGTACCCTCCTGAGTCCCAGTGACCTGAATTATTTCAGTCTCGGCACTATCCAACCCGGCAACTCCATCTTGCTCAGCACACAGTTGCCCGCCAGCAGCGCACTGAGCGCCGTAGTGTCGGTGTACAACGCCGCCGGCGTCTACCAGACCAAGACCAATGGCCGGCCCTTCGATAGCGTCGGCCAAATCGACATTACCCAGGCCGGCGTCTATTACGCGCTCGTGCAGCCCGGCAGCGGCACGGGCGGCCTGCTCGACCAGTACGTCCTGAACGTCCAGGTCGTGCCCACCAGCACCCTGGCCCAACTGCCGAACCTGGAAGTGACCAATATCACCTTGCCCACGGCCAGCAACCTGCAAAGCGGCAGTCCAATCACTTTCTCCTGGACCGTCACCAATGTCGGCCAGGCGGCCACCAACGTCACCAACTGGAATGATCGCGTGGTGCTGTCTTCTGATTCGACTTACGGCAACAGCGACGATATCCCGCTGGCTCTCGGCGGCAACAACGGCGTTTTCGGCCACTCGGGTGTGTTGGCCCCAGGCCAGAGTTACACAGCATCTCAGACCGTCACTCTGCCGAACGGCATAAGCGGCGACTACTACATCATCATCCAGACCGACAGCAGCAACCAGGTGAACGAAAACGCCATTGGCCGTGGCGACGGCACAACGGTGTCTACCGGTGGTCCCAACAGCGATGGCACCATCACCATCAACCTGGCCCCGTACCCGGACCTCGCCGTGCAGGGCCTCACGGCCAACCAAAATGGCGCCGGTTTCACGGTTTCGTGGCAAACGGTCAATAGCGGCAGCGGCGCCGTGACGAATAACTGGACCGAACACCTCGTCGTGCAGAACCTGACCAGCGGCGCCACCGTGGTAAACACGCCGTTCACGTTCACCGGCGGTCTGGCGGCCAGCGGCGGCACCGCCGCACACACGAAGCCTGTTTCCGGCAGCTACCCGATTGACGGTCCCGGTCATTTCGTCGCGACAGTCACCACCAACTCCGATCAAGGCCTGTTCGAGGACAATGCGCTGGGGCATGCCAATGCGGTGCAAAACGACATCAGCGCCACCAGCTTCGACGTCACGCGCGACCTGCGGGTCGCCAACCTGGCGCTCACCAGTCCAGCCAGTCCTCAGTCGGGTAACCTGGTTACAATCGGCTGGAACGATACCAACACCGGCAATTTGGCCACCAACGGCACCTGGAACGACTCGATCACCGTGATCAACACAACCACCGGCGCGACCCTCGTCAATGGCGCCGCGGTGACTTACGCCGGTGCCGCTATTCAGCCCGGCGGCCAGGCAGCGCGGTCATATAGCTTTACGTTACCGGACGGTGCCACCGGCGTGGG
The DNA here is from genome assembly GCA_963848825.1 of uncultured Planctomycetota bacterium. GTDB lineage: Bacteria > Planctomycetota > Planctomycetia > Gemmatales > Gemmataceae > CAVVSQ01. The sequence continues at coordinate 255,182 of CAWKFA010000002.1, forward strand.
CAACCTCAGGGTGGTGGTCACGGTCAACAGCAACAGCGCCGAGACCGAATATAACACCGGCGGCACGGCCCAGGCCAACAATACCTCCGCACCGCTGACGTTTGCCTCGACCCTGGCCAATTACGCCGACCTGATCGTCAAGCCCAACACACTCAGCGTGCAGCCGGCTAGCCCACAGTCGGGCAACCAACTCACCGTCAACTGGAATGACCAAAACGTCGGCGACGGTGCCGTGAGCGCGGCGTTCTACGACTACGTCCTGGTACAGCGCGTCAACCCCGACAACAGCCTGACTTATATCGCCTCAGGCATCCCCAACGGCAACGCCACCTTGGCCGCAGGCGCTACCAGTGCGCAACAGGCGTTCCAGTTCACGCTGCCCAACGGGGCGGCCGGCACCGGCAATTTCAAGATTACCGTGGTCACCGACAACGGCCAATCGGTCAAGGAGTACGACAGCAACGGCAACCTGGCCTACGGCAACAACTCCTCCGCGACGACCGTCGCCTCGACCCTGTCCAATTATGCCGACCTGATCGTGAAACCTAATACGCTCAGTGTTCAGCCGGCTAGCCTGCAGTCGGGCAACCAGGTCACCGTCAACTGGAATGACCAGAACATCGGCGACGCGGCCGTCAACGCGGCGTTCTACGACTATGTCCTGGTTCAGCGGGTTAACCCCGACAACAGCCTCACTAACATCGCCTCGGGCACCCCCAGCGGCAACAGCACCCTGGCGGCAGGCGCCACCAGCGCACAGCAGGCCTTCCAGTTCAACCTGCCCAACGGGGCGACAGGCGCAGGCAATTTCCGGGTCACGGTGACCACCGACAACGGCCAATCCGTCCTGGAGTACGACAGCAACGGTAATGCCGCTTACGGCAACAACAGTGCCACCACTACCTTCGCCTCGACGCTGGCTACCTATCCCGATCTGCAAATAACCGGCATCGCGTTCAATCCGACCAGCCCGCAGTCGGGGGGGCCCTTGACCGTCAGTTGGAACGACACCAACACGGGCAATTTGCCCACGACCGGCGGCTGGTATGACCATGTGGTAGTAACCAACACCACCACCGGCACGACCTTGGTGAATACGGTCGTCTACTATGACCCGTCTGTGTCGGGAAATGGCGCGATCGGGCCAAACAGCTCACGACTTCAACAATACGGATTCACGCTGCCGGACGGGCCCAACGGTGCCGGCACGCTCCAGGCCACGATTACGGCAGACTATTACAACGCCGTCTTCGAATATAACGTGGGCGGCACCGGCGAGTCCAACAATACCTCCAGCGCCACAACTTCGTCGACTTTGTTCCCCTATCCCGATCTCGTCGTCACCCAGGTGATCGCCCCGGCCCAGGCTCAGCCCGGCCAGACGATCACGGTCAACTGGAACGACGTCAATAACGGCGCCGGTCTGGCCACCGGCCCCTGGACGGATGAAGTCCTCCTGGCATCGGCAGCCGACGGCAGCGGCGCCATCCCACTGGGCACGCTCGATTATGCCGGCACACTCGACACCGCCGCCTCCGGCGCGGTTCCCCTCGGGCGGTCGCTCCAGGTCAACCTGCCGGCAACTGCCCTCGGTAACCATTGGCTTGTGGTCCAGACCGACGTCAACAATACCGTCAAGGAATATGGCCCGGCCGGTTCACTGGACGGCAACAACGCCACCGTAGCGGCTCAACCGATCAATATTCCCGCGACCCTGCGGTTGTCGGTGACTCCGTCTGGCTTTAGCGAAGCCGCTGGGCCGGGCGCTGCCCTGGCCACCGTGTCCCGCAACACCGATCCGACCGCTCCGTTGGTCGTCACGTTGGCAAACAGCGACACGGCTGACGTGAGCCTGCCGCCAAGCGTCACCATTCCCGCCGGACAGTCATCGTTCTCCTTCCTGGTGGGAGCGATTGATAACACCCTTGTGGATGGCACGCGCACCGCAAACTTGACCGCCAGCGCCGCCGGCCTGGCCGACGGTACTAGTACCGTCACTATCACCGATAACGACGTTCCCACGCTGTCCTTGGCCTTGTCCGAAAACGGTGTGCCGGCCGCTCAGGGGAACCGCGGCGATACGCTGACCGCCACCGTCACGCGGAACTGGGTAACTTCGCAACCGCTGACCGTCAACCTCTCCTTTACGAGTCTTTACCCGCAAACGCCGCTGATCTCCTTGCCAACTGCCGTAACAATTCCCGCTTCCGCGGCTTCGACGACTTTTAGCGTGTCGGTACTGAATTTGGATATTCCCGTAAAGGACGAAACGATACACGTCCAGGCAGCGTCTTCGGCTTTCGTCACCGGCATCACCCCCCTGCTGGTGGTCGACAATAACCTGCCGGTGTTGTCCATCGACCCGCTCACGGCTTCCATGTTCAAAAATGGCACCGGCATCACGCTGCACGTCACGCGTAGCTTTGTCACCGATGCGCCGCTCTCGGTCAAACTGAGCACCAGCGACGGCCTGGTCGCCACTACCGATCCGACGGTAGTCATCCCGGCCAACCAGGCTTCGGCCACGTTCACGGTTATGCCCGTCAACAACAACATCGTGACGGGGACCCAGACCGTCACTGTGTACGCCAAAGGCACCTACCCGCTGTGCGGCTGCACGATCCTGTCCGGGTGGGGAACTTCCCACGTGGACGTGCTGGAAACCAACACCCCCACGTTGTCCTTGGCGGTCGACCAACCTGCCGCGGCCGAGGGCATCGCGGTCGCCTTTACGGCCACCGTCAGCCGCAATACCGACGCCTCCGCAGCTCAGATTGTCACGCTGTCCACGGACCGAACGGATAAACTGATCCTGCCACCCACGGTTACCATTCCCGCCGGACAGCAATCGGCAAGCTTCACGATTGGCACTATCGACAACAATATCACCGACGGCGATCAGATCGCGGACATCATCGTTTCCGCGGGCGGATTCACCGGTGCCACCCAGCCGGTGACAGTCCTCGATGCCGACATTCCCGATCTGGTCATCAAGTCCTCCGATGTCATCGTTCCCCCCACGGCGGTCACAGGCCAACTGGTCCCCGTTCAGTGGACGGTAAAGAACAGCGGCAAAACAGCCGCCTCCGGTAGCTGGTTTGATCGGGTGTACGTCTCCAGCGACAGCGTGCTTGACTCAAGTGATACCCCGCTCAGGTCAGTACCCATCGACTACACCGGCGCACCGCTCTCCGTGGGCGCGACGTACACCGCGTCGACCACGGTGTCCATCCCCAACACGCCAGGAAAGTATTACCTGATCCTAGTGGCGAACTACACCAAGACCCCCCTCAAGGAAGGGTCCTACGCCAACAATGCCGCCGCCTCTTCCCAGGCAATCGCTGTGGCACCAGCCTATCGGGCCACCGTTTCGACAGACGTCACGGTCGTTCCCAACGGCACGCCCATCCTGTTCACCGGTACGTCCACCGATACCCTCACCGGGCAGGTGGTCGGCAACAAGCCGATTACCATCCGTGTCTTGGTGAGCGGCACTCGCCGAGTGTACAACGTCACGACCGACGCGACGGGTCATTTCAGCTATACCTTCCAGCCGCTGCCCTTCGAGGCCGGCCGCTACCAAATCGGCGCCGACCACCCGCAGGTGGCCGAGGACACGATCCAGGATTCCTTCACGATCGTCGGCATGAATGCGCAGCCGCCCAATCTCACGACCAATCTCACTCCGAATATTCCGCTCACGGGTCAGGTCACCATCAACAACCTCAGCGACGTGCCGCTCACCGGGTTGGTGGCAACCGTCAACGGAGCACCCGCCACCATTACCGTGACGCCCACCGTGTCGGATACTCTGGCCGGCAGTGGCTCCGTCGTGCTGAATTACGCGCTCACGGCGCTTGACGCGACTACGCGCCGCGCCCAGATCAAAATTCACCTGCAAAGCGCCGAGGGGGCGACCCTTGACATTCCGTTCGACATCACGGTGATTCCACTTGTCCCCAATTTGGTCCCCGATGTGGGCACCTTGACCGACGGCGTCGTTCGCGGCCACCAGAAGTTGTTGACGTTCACCGTCACCAATATTGGTGGGGCGCCGTCCGGCGACATGACCGTACAGCTCCCGAACCTGCCGTGGCTCACTTTGGCCAGTTCCCCCACCATCCCGTCGCTGGCGCCAAGTGACAAAACGACCGTGTCGGTGTTGCTGACACCGGATATTACCGTGCCGTTACAACTCTATACCGGCAGTCTCGTGGTCGGTAATAAAAACACGTCATTGTCCGAGGGTTTCTCGTTCCGCGTCGTGTCCGAGGCCAAGGGCAATATTACCGTCGTTGTGGACGACGACTTTACCTTCAACACCAACGCCGGCAATGGCCCCAAGGTTAACGGCGCTACCGTGCAACTCCTAGATCCCTACGACAACTCGATTGTCGTGGCTCAGAAAGCCACGGGCCCCGACGGCACGGCGACATTTACCGGCATTGACGAGGGGAACTACCTCGTTCAAGTGACGGCGGCCAAGCACGATCAATATTCAGCCACCCAGGCGATCACGTCCGGACAGACGACGAACATCGAAGTCTTCATCCGCACGCAGACGGTCACCTACACCTGGACCGTGGTTCCGACGCAGATCCAGGATCAATACACCGTCCACTTGGACGCGACCTTCGAAACAAACGTACCGGCACCGGTGGTCACGATGGACGCACCGGACCAGGTGCCGGATCTCGCTCCGGGCGGCTATGCGCAAATTGACGTGACGTTCACCAACCACGGCTTGATCGCTGCGAACGACCTCCAATTGCAACTGCCCACGCACCCCGAGTACGAGTTCACGGCGTTGTCTACCGATCTCGGCACTCTGCCGGCCCTAAGTCAGATTACTGTGCCGGTTACGGTGCATCGCATAGACCTGGCCACTGGATTGGCCGCGGCAGCCTCCGGGGGCCTGGCGTCCGAGTCCGCGCGCCTGCGGGCCCATGTTGGGTCTTCCTCGGCTCACTCTATGACTACAAGTGCGGTCCCAATCGAGTCTTGGTCCAGGGCTCCCATCAGATTAACGTCTATGTCAATGCCTGCGCGGGTTCGGCCATCTTCGGCGTCTTTGGCGTCTTTGGCGGCTTTGGCGGTGGCGGAGGCGGCGGCGGAGGAGGCGGAGGCGGAGGCGGCGGCGGCGGTCCGACCGTCACGAGCACACCGAACCCGAGAGTGTCCGACATCAGTTGCGATCCGTGCTTGAATGAGATCGCCAATGTGGCCATCAATTGCATTATCGGCCCTATTCCCGTAGTAGGCGACATCGCCGGCTGTGCCAAAGGCAATGCCGACATCGCTGCCAACGGTGTACACGGGATCTCCGACGCTATCGGCGCCGTCACGACCGAGATCAGTTGCATCCTCGCGGCTGGCCCGGGTGCCACGCCAATCGGAGCCGCCATCGGTGAGATCAATACCCTCGTCGGCTGCTTGAATTCGTTGTACGCGCTGGCCGCATGTGAATTTAGTTCAGGCGGTGGTGGTGGTGGTGGTGGTGGTGGTGGAAGCGGTGGAAGCGGTGGTGGGTTTGGTACAGGATCCGCGGCGGCATCGAGCGTTGGTCTAGACATCAAAGCCGACGTTCAAACTCTCCACGTCGAATCCGGCTGGCTTCAATCTTTGCTTGACCCGTACGTCGCAATCATGGGCGACAAGTCCTGGCTCGAGTCACCTGTCGGCGGTCCCAATCAGAACGTCGTATTCCTGACTTGGTTATCGCATTTCATGGACTTGATCCAGAGCTCGAGCGATGCCGGCGAAAAGATCAGCGACACGGAACGCGCGCAATTGCTGGCGATGCCGTTGCCGTCACTGGTCTCCGTGAATCAGGCCAACCAATTTATCGATCGCTGGAATCGGTCGGTCGACTATTGGCACGCGGGCATCTTCTCCGCGGCCGATGTGCCCGCCGGCCAAAGCGCCGACTTCATCGACACCACCGACCTCCTCGGCAAGATGAAGATTGCCAGTACCGTCAACGATTTGAGCCTCAGCCAAACTGGCTATGCGAACCCGACCACCGATATCACGAATAAGTTTGACGATCTCAAGCAATTGATTTCCGGCGGCGCCGGCACCTGCGCCAAGGTCGTTATCCAAATCGATCAGAAGGTCGTGCTCACTCGGTCTGCCTTCAAAGGCACTCTCGAAATCACCGACGGCAACGCCAATGTGCCCATCCAAAGCGTCCAGGTGGCTCTCAAGATCACCGACGCGGCCGGGAAGGACGATACCGCGAATTTCGGCATCAAATCGCCATTGCTTGTTGGGCTCACCGCCACCGACGGCAGCGGCGTTATCGCCCCCGGCGCCGTCGGCACCGCCACCTACACCATCGTGCCGACTCGGGACGCCGCGCCGGTCACACCCACGGTTTATTACGTCGGCGGCACGCTCAGTTACGCCGACCCCGACACCGGTCTGTTGGTCACTCACAACCTCATCGCGGCCGCCATCACCGTCATGCCGGACCCACTGCTGACGCTCGACTATTTCCTGCAACGCGACGTAATCGGCGACGATCCCTTCACCGCCGTTGTCGAGCCTTCGCAACCGTTCGACCTTGGCCTGATCGTGACCAACAGCGGGCACGGCACGGCGCAGGAACTGACCATTACCTCGTCCCAGCCCAAGATCATCGAGAATCAAAAAGGCCTCTTGATCGACTTCAAAATCATTGGCTCCATGGTCGGCGACCAACCGGTAACGCCGTCCTTGACCATTGCCATGGGTAACATTGGGCCTGGCCAAACCCAGACCGGCATCTGGCAGCTCACGTCGTCGCTCCAGGGCCGCTTTATCGACTACAGCGCGACCTTTGAGCAAACCGATAACTTCGGCAACCCCAAGACGTCGTTGATTGATGCTGTCAATATTCACGAACTCATTCATACCGTACGCGACGACCGTCCCGGCGCCGACGACAAACCCGACTTCCTGGCTAATGACATCCCGGACCCCGGTGCCACTCCCGACACACTCTATCTGAGTGACGGCACCAAGGCTGTGGTCAATGTGGCCGCCGCTCCCGCCGTGGATCATGCCGTCACCCTCACCAACCGTACCGTCCACCTGACCGCCACGATGACCAGCGGTTGGGATTTCTTGCGCTTGCCAGACCCCGGCGCCGGCTACAAGTTGCTCACGGTCAACCGCTCCGACGGCAAGGTCCTGCGCGTCGGCGACAACGTCTGGCAAACCACGAAGGTCTTTGCCGAGGGCAACCAGGCCTACTTGAACGAACCACGACTCCAGCTTCTCGATTACAATGGCACCGGCGACTATACCCTCACGTACGTCCTTGACGACCCCATCCCTCCCCAGATGATTAAGGTTGACGCCATCGCGCCCGATCCACGCTCCATCCCGGTGAGCACCGTAAATGTTGAATTGTCTAAACCGATCGATATAACCACTTTCGACTACAACGATATCACCTTGCAGCGCAATGGCCATAACGTCCCCCTCTCGCCCGCTGTCACGGTAGCGCTGGCCGCCGGCACGACCTCGACCTACACCATCAGCGGTTTAGACGCCTTCACCGCCGCGGATGGCGCTTACCTGATCACAGTTACCGGGGCCGGCATCCAGGACTACGGAGCCAACGCTGGTCTCGGCGTGCAGTCCGCGACTTGGAGCAATGGCGTAGCGCCCGTCTTCGTCACCGCCTTCGGGCCCGTTACCCCCAACCCACGTTCCACGCCGGTCGATTCCGTCGATCTGACTTTCTCAAAGCCTATCGACCCGACGACTTTTGAGCGCGCCGACCTTACGCTGATGCGGGGCGGGACGCCCGTGGCACTGCCGGCGGGAGTCACCCTCGCCAATGAAAGCGGCAATACTTACCGCATTAGTGGGCTGGCCACACTCGACGCGCTGGACGGCGCCTATGCTCTCAAGGTCGACGCCACCACCATCCAAGACTTGTCGGCTACCGCGGGCCTGGGTAGCCAAACCGTCACCTGGACAGTGGACACCGTGCCGCCCACGATCACCGCGGTCGAAACTTTGGCAACCAATCCACGCAATATCGTGGTTCAAACGCTGGACGTCACTTTCAGCGAACCCATCAACCCCGCCACCTTTGACCGCTCCGATGTGACGCTGACACGCAACGGAGCACCGCTCGTCATGGATGACCGGGTCACTGTCTCCGCGCTGTCTGGTTCGGTCTATCGGATCAGCGGGATCAATTGGTTCGTCGGGCAGGAAGGAACGTACGTCGTTACGATCAGTGCCACTGCTATCAACGATCTCGCTGGAAATGCCGGGGTCGGCTCAGCTTCCACCAGTTGGGTGATGGACACAACGCCGCCTGTCGCCCCCGCCAACCTGGGCATCACGCCCGATCACGGCACGTCGTCCACGGATGGCTTGACCAATGTCCAAAACGTGACTTTCCACGGCACGTTGACGGAAACCGGTCTATTGGTACATATCGCCGACTCGATCCTCGGCGACCTCGGCTACGCCACCGTGACTGGCACGACATTCAGTGCGCCGCTCACGCTCAGTTTGGGCGTCCACCATTTGACCGCCTACTCCGTGGATGCCGCCGCGAATGTCTCGCGCAAACATCGATGTTTACGGCTACCATCGACACGACGCCGCCCGTGGTTTCCTTATTGGCCAGCGTGGACACTCCACGGACGACGGCGATCGCGACCGAGGACGTAACGTTCTCCAAGCCGATTGATCCGGCCACCTTCGATTATCGTGCCTTGTCCTTGTACTTGAACGGCAATCCCGCCAATCGGATTGACAGCACGGTGACAGTAACGCCCAAGGACAGCACGAACACGACCTTTACCATTGGCGGGTTGATTGACAAGACCGCGGATTTAGGCAGCTATGTGTTGACAGTCGATCCCACGCTGGTGTTCGATCCCGCTGGCAATGCCGGCTTAGGCACTGCCTCCGTCACCTGGAACGTCCAGGCCAACGCGGATACGACCCCGCCAACCAGTTCGATCACGCCCTTCCCCGGTGAAGTCCTGCCGGCAGCCGGCATCGTCCATACGACGTCGTTCCAGGTAACCTGGGCGGGCAGCGATGAAGCGGGCGGCAGCGGCCTCAAGGACTTCAACATCTATGTGTCCGACAACGGCAGGCCGTTCACGCCCTGGCTCACGCATACCACGACAACCTCGGCCACGTACACCGGGGTCGAACAACATACTTATGGCTTTATCAGCCAGGCCACCGATAACGCACTTAATCAGGAGAGGCAGCGGACCACGGCCGATGCGTCAGTCTTCGTCTCGATCCAGGGCGAGATTCATGGGCGGGTCTTCGAAGATATCAACGCCGCTGGCACCGATGCGCCGAATGCCACCAACGGCTTGCAAGGGTGGACCGTGTTCTTGGACCTCAATCGTGATGCCACGGTCGATAGTGGTGATCCCACCACAACGACGCTCGCCGACGGCTCCTTTGCCTTTACCGGACTGGAACCGGGCACTTACCTGGTGGGCGAGGTCGTCCAGAGCGGCTGGCAGCTTACCTACCCGAACGCTGGTGGCAGTGCGGTCGGCGCGACCGTCATCGAGACGTCCGTCACGGTCGGCGCGACGAACGCCCCTGTTTATCTCGCTGACGTGATGGCGCAAGCCAAGGCGGGTGGCACTGCGTCCTCCACCGCCGCGAACCAGGCGCTGATCGGTCTCAAACAATTCCAGAGCGATCCACGCTTCAGCGGTATCAGCGGTCAAGGTGAGACCGTGGCCGTACTCGATTCCGGCGTCGATACCACCAGTTCCTATTTCGGTCCCATCGGGGCCAACGGCATGGCAGCGGGGATCGCTTACGAGTACAACTTCATCAACAATACGTCGCAGGCTAATGACGTCCTGGGCCACGGCTCGGTCGTTTCCAGCATCATTGGCTCGCACGACACGACGAATCCCGGCATCGCCCCAGGCGTCCGGATCATCGACCTCAAGGTCCTGGACGATGCCGGCAACGGCGATTTCGGCACTATCGGCCGTGCCCTGCAATGGGTGGCCGCCAACGCCGCTAAATACAATATCGTCAGCGTTAACATGAGTTTCGGCGACGGTGGCAATTACAATCAGCCGACATCCCTTTACGGACTTGGCAACACGCTGGCACAGTTGGCGGCGGAAAACGTCATCGTGGTCTCGGCCGCGGGCAACAATTTCGCCACCGATCACAGCACGCAAGGCGTGGCCTATCCAGCGGCCGATCCAAACTCTCTGGCTGTCGGCGCCGTCTGGGGCAGCGCCCTGGGCGGCCCCTATAGCTGGAGTAGCGGCGCCGTCGATTATACGACCAGCGCTGATCAGATCATGAGCTTCTCGCAGCGTAGCGCCACTTTGACGGATACCTTGGCTCCCGGCGGCTTCATTCAGGGCGCCGGCCCGAGCGGCGGCGTGTCGACCTTCTCCGGAACCAGCATGGCGGCACCCACCATTACCGGCGTGGCGGTCCTCGCCGACCAGCTGGCGATGGAAACCCTTGGCCGGCGGCTTACGCCCAGCGAGTACCGTTACCTGCTCAACATCACGGGCACGGCCGTCACGGATAATTCGGGAAGCGATAATGTCACGAATACCGGCCTGGTCTTCCATCGCGTAAACGTCGAGGCCCTGGCTGAAGGTATTCTCGGCATGAAAAATGGCACAATCACCAACGTGCCGACGGGACCGGTTCATCCATCGACCACCAGTTCCAGCACTGTTTCCTCATCCGCCTCTGGGATAACCATTCCGCCGGGCGAGCAATCCGTGCTTCTGCTGCCGGGGGGCTCGGTCACCGGCATCGACTTTGGTAACTTTATGCCTGGCACTGTGTCCGGCACGGTTTACTTTGATGCCGACGCCGATGGCAGCCAGGATCACGGCGAAACCGGTCAGTCCGGCTGGACCGTCACCTTGCACGCCAATGCCGGCGGCATTCCCGATCAAACATTCACGACCGGCGCATCGGCGCCTATTCATTCGTTAATCTCGCCGCCGGCACCTACACCTTGACGGAAGCCGTGCAGCCAGGCTACCAGCAAACGCAGCCCGGAGTGGCTGGCAGCTTCGCGTACACCTTCACGGTCACGAGCCACTTTGCCGGAACGGCCAAGAACTTCGGCAACCGGCTACACGATGCGACCACGATCACGGTTAGCTCCGACCACACTGCGGGCTCGATTTATGGCCAGACAGTAATCGTCACGGCCATCGTCAGTGCCGCGACGACTAACGTCAAAACGCCAACCGGTTCCGTCCAATTCCAGATAGATGGCACTAATTTCGGCCCAGCGATCACGGTTACCGGTGGCTCCGTTAGCTTCAACGTCGCGACCCTGTTCGCGGAGAGTCACCAGATCACGGCGACTTATGTCAGCAATTCCAGTGACTTCAGTGACATTTCCACCACAGTGGCGTACGTCCAAAACGTTGCTCCGGCGCCACTGACGATCAACGCGACGACCGACACCAAGACCTACGATTCGACGACCACGTCGTCTGCCATTCCGACTTACTCCGGCCAGCAAGGCGGCGATACGGTAACAGGCTTGCATGAATCGTACGACAGCGCCAATGCGGGGGCGCGGACGCTGAGTGTCAACACCGGCTACACCGTCAATGACGGCAACGGTGGCAACAACTACACGGTGGCGCTCAACACGGCCGCCGGTCAGATCAACAAGGCATCGCTGACGATTAACGCGAAGTCCGACACCAAGACCTACGATTCGACGACCACGTCGTCCGCCATCCCGACCTATACGGGTCAGCAGGGAGGCGACACGGTCTCGGGTTTGCATGAATCGTACGACAGCGCCAATGCGGGGGCGCGGACGCTGAGTGTCAACGCCGGCTACACCGTTAATGACGGCAACAGTGGCAACAACTACACGGTGGCGCTCAACACGGCCGCCGGTCAGATCAACAAGGCGGCGCTGACGATTAACGCGAAGTCCGACACCAAGACCTACGATTCGACCACCACGTCGTCCGCCATTCCGACCTACACGGGCCAGCAAGGAGGCGACACGGTCTCGGGTTTGCATGAATCGTACGACAGCGCCAACGCGGGGGCGCGGACGCTGAGTGTCAACACCGGCTACATCGTCAACGATGGCAACGGTGGTAACAACTACACGGTGACGCTCAACACGGCCGCCGGTCAGATCAACAAGGCGGCGCTGACGATTAACGCGAAGTCCGACACCAAGACCTACGATTCGACCACCACGTCGTCCGCCATTCCGACCTACACGGGCCAGCAGGGTGGCGACACGGTCTCGGGTTTGCATGAATCGTACGACAGCGCCAATTCGGGGCGCGCACGTTGAGTGTCAACACCGGCTACATCGTCAACGACGGCAACGGTGGTAACAACTACACGGTGGCGCTCAACACGGCCGCCGGTCAGATCAACAAGGCATCGCTGACGATGACGGTAATCGACACTGGCGGCGTATATACTAGCAACCAATTTGCCGTCACGACGGCCACGGTAACAGGGGTGGGCGGCGATGGCACGCTGGCCGGTTTGAACCCCAACAAAGATGTAGGCACACTGACGTACACCTACCTGGGAATTAACGGCACGACCTATGGCCCTTCAGGTACGGCGCCGACGAACTTTGGCTCCTATCAGGTGGTGGGCCACTACGCCAGCGACAATAACAACTACCTCGGCTGCGACAGTCCGGCCGTGACTTTCAACATTACCAAGGCGACACCCACCGTGACGGTAAGCGGTTCGGCTGCCTTCGATGGCAAGCAGCACAGCGCCATCATCAGCATCAAGGGCGTGGGCGGTGCAAGCGTGGGCGGCGGCTTTACGGTTACTTACAACGGCTCGAGTACCCAGCCGACAGCTGCCGGCACGTATTCGGTTGTGGTGACCTTCACAAGTAGCGATCCAAATTACAGTAACACGACGGGTACGGGTAGTTTCACGATCACGTCAGGTACTGTCTCAACCACGAAACGTGCGGCAAGCCCGCCATCCATTGTTGGCGGCGCCATCTACTTTACCCAACAAGTGACGATTTTAAACAACAGCGGTGGCACTCTCGCCGCCGGGCAACTTGCCTTGGCGCTGACAGGACTTGCAAGTAATTACAAACTGACCAGCGTGTCCGGCGGGGCCACGATCGGCACGACAACAGGCACCGCTTCCGAGTCGTCGCAGGGCATAGGCGCCGGCGTTCCCGACGTCGTGCTTTCGAACGATCTGGGGAATGGGCAAAGTGTGACGTTAACCTTAACGTTTAAGGTCATTGGTGCCATCACCCTCTTACCACCCAACTACAATACTGTCGTGCTCCTTGGCGGACCGTTTTGAAAAAACTTTTGATTTTTACTTGACAATGCGCCTTTTGTTGAAAATGATAGGTACCACAACGTGAGCGAAGGTAGCGGAGCTTTTATGAACACCAAGCGATCTTGTTTGTATTCCCTATTGGCCATTGTCCTTCTCTGGGGGGGTATCACCATTCCGGCAAAGGCCGGTTCAACGCTTTGGTACAATGGCGACGCAGATGGAACCCAGCTTGGACTTACCAATCAATCTGGTAGCGGTGGCTCGATAGTTTATAATCAGTTTACCGTCACGGGGAGCGGCTGGAACATCTCGCAAATATGGTCGAACAATGTCTTTTATAATATTAGTTTCGACGGCAATAACCTGGTTTATAACAGTACGGTTCCCGCGTCGGCGTCGCCAATATCAACGACAGCGAATTGGGACATCCGTACAGGCATGGTGAGCCCAGGCGGCGGCACCTCCGTGGCGTCTGGTAACTTAAGCTCAGCTACGTTGACCCCTACTGGGCTTCTGGGCTATGCAGGTCTACCTGAATACCAGCTTTCCGTATCAGGTCTCACCGGAACTATTGCTGGTGGCAACTTGACCGCCGGCAACTATTGGCTGGCCGTTTACACGGACAATACGTATGGCGGTAACGTGGTGAATGACTTTGCCAGCACCGCCGCAAACGCGGTTGGCACGCCCACTGGCGCGAACAACGATGTATGGACGGAAGATCCATTCGGCGTCTTCACTGAAGCCGACCCTCTGGGCAACTCTCCTGGCACCTCCGCAGGTATCGCGGGCGACCAACTCAATGCGACCCCCGAGCCCGCAACCCTCACTCTCTTCGGCCTGGGTATCGCCGGATTGGCCGGCTATTCGTGGCGGCGGCGCCCGACGAAAGTTTGTCCGGCGTAAGCTATTCAGGCAGGCCGCCGGAATTCGCGTTTACCGCGCTGGCGCCGATGCATCAAAGCGTTAAGAATCCTCGATCGCACCTATCCTTCCGACAAACCTCCGCCGGCACTGTCAACTGAATGTAACAGCGGACTCATTCGCGCCGCGCCCCATTTCTTGAGGTATTGTCAAATGTTGTGTTCCAGAATCTGGGAATTAAGCGGCGTCCTGCAACACTCCATCCACAAAAATCCTGCCCTGGAGAAGAAGAGTCAAACGCTCCGAACCATGGAGTCGGTGCCATTTCTTCTGGGCCGCCTGGGCGAGCTTGAACATCATGGCCAGGCTGGTTTTCCTGGTGCCATTGCCCTTGGTTCTTCGGTGGCGTAGGCGTATGGTCGCAAAGGTCGATTCGATCGGATTCGTCGTCCGCAAATGTATCCATTGCTCCGCTGGGAAATCGTAAAACGTCAGCAACTGCTCTCGATCTTTGCGGAGACATTCACAAGCCCCATCGTACTTCGCCTGGTATTTCGCCAGGAAGGTCTCAAACGCCTTGTTCGCTTGCTCGCGGGTCTCGGCCATCCAGATCTCGTGCAGGTCCGCCTTGGCTCGGGGCTGGACGCTCTTTGGCATTTTGCTGAGCACATTGGCTGTTTTGTGCACCCAGCAGCGTTGCTCCCGCGTCTCTGTGTAGACCGTGCGTAACGCTCCCCAAAAACCCATGGCGCCATCTCCCGTTGCCAACTTGGGAGCTATCGTCAAGCCACGCTGCCGTAGATCCACGAGAAGCTCGGTCCAGCTCTGGATGCTTTCGCGATAGCCATCCATGACGGCAAGCAATTCCTTGTGGCCATCTGCCGTCGCACCCATGACCACCAGCAGACATTGCCGCTGGTTTTCCGTGTCTTCCAGGCGAACGTTCACGTGGATACCGTCCGCCCAGATGTAAACATACTGCTTCCCCGTGAGGTCACGGCGGCTCCACTCCTCGTATTCCGCCGTCCACTGGTCCTTCAGGCGAACGATGACATTCGGACTGAACCCCTTGGCCTGTTCGCCGAGCAAGGTTTGCAAGGCCTCCGAGAAATCTCCGGTCGAAATCCCTTTGAGGTAAAGCCAGGGAATAAACTCCTCGATGGTTTTGCTCCGCCGCAAGTACGGGGGCAAAAGCGCCCGAACTGAACTGGACCCTTTCACCCTTGATTGGCGAATTGTCACGGACTCGTGGCGCTTGCACTTCCAGGGCCCCAGCTCCGGTCACAATCTTCCGGGCCGGCTGGTAGCCGTTGCGAACCACCAGGCGATTGCCACACTCGTCCCGCCGGCCGTCCTGCTCCTGGAGAAATCCTTGTACCTCGGCTTCGATGGCCTGCTGAAGCATCTGCTCGAGCGCCCTGACGAACCACCTGATCAAGCAGGCTGCGTCCCTCGAAATGCTCACGGAAGTTGGCGACCTCCACATCGACCGTTTCCTCTGGAATAACGCTGCTGAAAGTCGTAGTCTGGTTCATGGCGTATCCTTCCAGCCCTCGTTGGGCCAGCTGATGAAAAGAAATCACTCTCACCAGCAGGATACGCCGCTTTTTTCTCCTCCGCTAGAACACAACTTTCGAGAATACCTCCCATTTCTTTGGTCCACATGCGAGCGCACCGCAAATTGGCAAACCCATCCTTTCAGTGAGTTTGCCACGCACCAGCGGCACACCAATTGCTTCATTTTTCGCAGTTTCCGTTCTTCAAGGAGACAGCGATGAAAGCAGTTGTTTTTCATGGGCTCGGCGATATTCGTCTCGATAACGTCAAAGAGCCGAAGATCAAAAACGACGGAGATGCGATTGTTCGCCTGACGGCGAGCGCGATTTGCGGAACCGATTTGCACATGGTGCGTGGCACGATGCCTGGCATGAAAGCCGGGACGATTCTCGGCCATGAGGGCATCGGTATCGTTGAAGAAGTCGGCAAGGAGGTCACTTCCTTCAAACCTGGCGACCGGGTCGTCATCCCGTCAACGATCAACTGCGGCCACTGCTCCTACTGCAATGCCGGCTATACCTCGCAATGCGATAATGCGAATCCGAACGGTCCGCAGGCGGGCACGGCCTTTTTTGGGGGGCCGGCGACGACGGGACCGCTCGACGGACTTCAGGCGGAGTTCGCCCGCGTGCCGTTGGCCAATGCTTCGCTCGTCAAACTCCCTGAAGAGATAATGGATAATCAGGCGATTTTGTTGTCGGATATCTTTCCCACGGGCTATTTCGGAGCCGATATGGCCGAGATCAAGCCGGGCGATACCGTGGCGGTGTTCGGCTGCGGCCCGGTCGGGCTCTTCACGATGGCCAGCGCGAAGCTAATGGGTGCGGGTCGCGTCTTTGCTGTCGATCATCTTCCCGACCGGCTGGCGAAGGCCAAGGAACTCGGGGCGGAACCGGTTAACTTCGACGAAGTCAGTCCTACCTTGTTCTTCAAGGAGAAAACGCAGGGAATCGGCGTCCTGCGCCGATTGACGCCGTCGGCGTGGACGCCGTGCAGCCCAGGAGCGGCCCGGCCTATGCGGAGTCGAAATTGCACCAATCCCAGTTCAAGGAGGAGCAGAAAGAAGTCGCCAAAGAGGGGACCGGGGCAAGCTGGTGGGGCGGACATTGGATACCGGGCGATGCTCCCTCTCAAGTCCTTCAGTGGGCAGTGCAGTGCCTGGCCAAGGCCGGCACCTTGTCGATCATCGGCGTTTACCCGGAGACGATGACGCGCTTTCCCATCGGCATGGCCATGATGAAAAACCTGACGATGCAAATGGGCAACTGCCCTCACCGCAAATATCTGCCCAGGCTCATTGACATCGTCCGAACCGGCAAGCTGGATCCTGCGCCAGTTCTCTCAAAGGTCGAACCGATGACGGACGTGATCTCCGCTTACAAAGCTTTCGATAAGCGTCAGCCTGGATGGATCAAGGTGGAATTAAAGCCTGCGGTCTGAATTCCGGTTTACTCCAGATTCAGCCGCCTGAGAACGTTTTCGAAGCGGCCCCAGGGGACTTCCTTGGTGTCCAGCGGTACGGAGCGGCGATCGAGGGCGAGGTCGAGGACGTACATTGTCTCGATATATCTGGTTCGCTTGCCCGCCTGGCGAAGCTGCGCTATTTTCGCTTGCTCGGTTTTGAAACGCTGGGCCAGGTTCATAAGCGTCAAGACTCGCGCCCGTCCGATCCATGTTCCACCTTAATGTTGCGGCAGGCGGGCCAGCTTTCGAAGAGCGCCAGGTCGTTCATTGCGATGAGGAGCACGCTGATTGGCTGATGCTCCGCCATTTCCTTGGGTTCACAACAGGGCGCCATCACATAAAGATCATGTTCGAACGGGGCATTGGCGGCCCGGTCGCATACGAAGCCGGTAAGCGTTTCGAGCAGAAACGAACCTTCCGCGCCTTCCATCGAGATGAGCGAGTCTTGCGTCGTCACCGCCATGGCGCGATCGAGCAAGACCGCGGCCAGGTGGCCGTTGGGTACCACGCGGCCCAGCTCCTCTTGCCCCAGTGCCCGCACCCGCAGCACTGCGGGGCGCCGGCCCTGACGCGCCTCGTCCGCCGCCGCCTCGATCAGATGGTGATGGATGACGACCGTGTCGCGCATCCCCTCGGAGGACCTTGTTGCGCAGGTAGCGGCGGCGCCAGCGCGCCAGCAGCCAGGCAATGAGCCCGCCCAGCAGGAGGCCGATGACCGCACTCATGCTGCGGCCGCGCAATTCATCGATAAAATCAGCAAGCCCCATGGTCGTCGTTCGCCTCCGGTGATCTTTCGCTTCGCCGCAGTGGCGTTATCTTTTAATTCGTCCAGGGAAGATGGGCATTTTATCTCGGAAGCTCCCGAGGGCACACCCCCCGCATGGAGGCGCGTATAATCGCAGTATCCAGACCCCAGGAAGTTACCGATCCGGAGACTGCCGATGACGATCACTTACCAACTCGAACCGGCCCTTGAACCGGGTGCGTTTATCGACCTGCTGGTGCGTTCGACCCTGGCGGAACGCCGCCCCATTCACGAAGTGGGCACCATCGAGGCGATGCTGACCAATGCCGACCTCATTGTGACCGCCCGGGACGATGGCGTGCTGGTAGGGGTGTCGCGGGCCATTACCGACTTCGCCTTCTGCACGTACCTGGCGGACCTGGCGGTGGCGGTGGATCATCAGCGGCGCGGCATTGGCAAGGCGCTCATCAAGAAAACCCACGAGGCGGCCGGCCTGGGCACCGCGCTGATTCTTTTGTCCGCCCCCAAGGCCCAGAGCTATTACCCCCATGTCGGCATGACCAAACATGACTCCTGCTGGTTCGTGCCGCGCATCGCCCCGCCGGAAATAATCGTTGATTTACGCCCCTCTGACAGGTAACTTCCTTGACAATGCCGCCGATCAACGTTGGCAAGCACGACTACGCATTTGGAGCCATTGGCGATGAGAATTAGCCGCAGCCTTTTCCTCGGTTTTATTGTTCTTGCCGCCATCGTAGTTGCGGGAGTTGGCCAATCCCAGGACAAAACGCCCTGGTGGCCTGCCCCTGTCGCCGACGCCCTCACGCGCGCCGACAAGAACCGCGCGGAGCTGGAATCCGCGCTGCACAGTACACCGGCGGCAGAGCGCCCGGGCATGGCCTTTTTGATAGCGAACATGCCGGAGCGCGATCTACAAACGCTCAAGGCCGCTTTCCTGTTGGAAAATGTAACGCTGGCCTATCGGGCTCGCCGCGAGGTGCCGTGGGGTAAAACC
Organism: uncultured Planctomycetota bacterium; assembly: GCA_963848825.1. Lineage (GTDB taxonomy): Bacteria > Planctomycetota > Planctomycetia > Gemmatales > Gemmataceae > CAVVSQ01. The sequence continues at coordinate 274,120 of CAWKFA010000002.1, forward strand.
ATTCCCGAGGACATCTTTCTCGATAATATCCTGGCCTACGCCAACGTCGATGAGTCGCGTGACCCGTGGCGCCAGCAGTTTTACGATCTCTGCATGCCCCTCATCAAGGATTGCCGGACTCCTGCCGAAGCGGCGCAGCTCCTTAACCGCACCCTGTTCCCCACGCTCAAGGTCATTTACTCCACCCAGCGCAAGAAGCGCAGCAGAGCCCGCGCGAATCCATCGAGTCAGGCAAGGCGTCCTGCACCGGCCTGTCGATTATCTTGAGCGATGCCTGCCGCAGCGTGGGCGTGCCGGCACGGCTGGTGGGTACCAAGCTATGGTCGGACAAGTCGGGCAATCATACCTGGGTTGAGATCTGGGACAATGGCTGGCATTTCACGGGAGCCTGCGAGCCCGATCCCAAGGGACTGGACAGCGGCTGGTTCGTCGACAAGGCGGCCCAGGCCCAGAAAGATTCACGCGAGCATGGTATTTACGCGGCCAGCTTTCGTAAAAGCAGCGTGACCTTTCCCCTGGTGTGGGCACCGGGGAACAGGAGCGTTTTCGCGGAAGACGTGACCGACCGCTATACGCAGCGCCAAAATCCACAAAGCGACACGCCGGCCGCCCTCGAAGAGCGGCTACAGAAACAGGCACTGGCCTTTTTCAGCGCGCCGCCGGACGAACAAGCGAAATGGCGCTTCGACGCCGCGCTCGACCGGTTGCTGGCCAAGAACGAGCCCGCGGTGCGCACAGCCGTCTTGGCCGCCTATCAAGCGGCGCCGGCCCAGGCGTCCCTGAAAGCAGACTTCGAGAAAAAGCAGGCGCGGTACAAGGAACATTTGAGCCCCTACAAAGTTCGCGAGGTGGGAAAACGGCCGCCGAGTGGTTGGCCGCTCGTCATCGCGATGCATGGGGGCGGCAACACCCCCAAGGCTGTCAACGACAGTCAGTGGAAAGGCATGGAAACGCACTATGCCGATCAAGCAGAGGACGGCGGTTACCTTTACCTGGCCTTACGGGCACCGAACGATACCTGGAACGGCTTCTACGATGACTACGTTCCCCCCTTGATCGCCAACCTGCTTCGGCAGTTCGTGCTTTTTGGCGACGTCGATGCCGACAAGGTGTTCTTGATCGGCTATTCCCACGGGGGTTACGGCGCCTTCTACATTGGACCAAAGACGCCGGACCGCTTCGCCGCCATACATAGCAGCGCGGCGGCTCCGACGGACGGCACGATATCTCCGCTGAGCCTGCGCAATACCCGGTTCACATTCATGATCGGTGAAAAAGACACCGCGTACGGCCGGCGTGAACGCTGCGAGAAATTCAATCAAGAGATTTTAAAGCTCAAGGAAGCCAATCCGGGCGATTTTCCCGTGGAGATGGAGTTCAAACCTGGGTTTCAACATAGCAACCTGCCCGACCGGGGCAAACTCAAGGACATGCTCACCTATACCCGCAATCCCACGCCGCGCCATTTGACATGGGAGTTGACGGACAGCGTGGTGAGCGACTTTTACTGGCTAACCGTGCCCGCGCCGGCCAAGGGGCAAAGTATCGACGCCCGCATCGAGGGCAACAATCTGCAGATCACCACGCAAAACATCAAGCAATTTGCGGTCGGTCTGGATAGCCGGCTCATTTCGTTCGATAAACCGTTACGCGTGCAGTTGAACAAGGAATCACGCGACGTGACCGCGACGCCCAGCTTACTTACTCTTTGCCAGTCGCTCCTGGCCCGTGGCGACCCAAGGCTGGCATTCACCTACCGGCTGCAACTCGACGGCACCTCCCCGGCCACCGGCTACATCCCGCCCAAACATTACTTATGTTACCGCGCGGCCGGCCCCATCACGGTTGATGGTCGTTTGGAGGAAAAGGCCTGGCAAGACGTGCCCTGGACGGATGACTTCGTCGATATCGAGGGGGACCGCCGGCCTAAGCCTCGTTTTCGCACCCGCGCACAAAATGCTCTACGATGACCAGTATTTTTACATTGCCGCTCACATGGAAGAGCCGCACGTCTGGGGCACGCTCACGAAGCACGATGCCGTTATTTTTCAGGACAATGACTTTGAGCTCTTCATCGATCCGGACGGCACCAATCACAATTACGGCGAGTTCGAAATCAACGCCCTCAATACGGGCTGGGACCTGCTTCTCAAGAAGCCTTATCGCGACGGCGGACCGGCCGACAATAGCTGGGAGATTGAAGGGCTCAAGACGGCGGTGCATATCGAGGGCACGTTGAACGACCCACGCGACGTCGACAAGGGCTGGTCGGTGGAAATCGCCCTGCCGTGGGCCGTCCTGGGAAAGTTGTCCAGACAAAGCGCGCCGCCGCGTGACGGCGACCAGTGGCGCGTCAACTTCTCGCGCGTTGAATGGCACCATGAGATTGTTGACGGCAAGTATCGGAAGCTACCAAAAACCCCTGAAGATAACTGGGTCTGGTCGTCCGCAGGGCGTGATCGACATGCACCGCCCGGAAATGTGGGGCTACGTGCAATTCTCAACGGCCATCCCGGGCCAGGGCGTCTTCCAGCCGGACGTTGCCGGCCCCGCCAAACACTTGCTGCATCGTATCTATTACGCTCAGCGGCTCTATCGCGACCAGCATAAAAAATACGCAGCAACCCTCGCGGACCTGGGCCTGGCGGAACTCAGCCATGAATCGCTCGCCAGCCCGCTCCGACTCGAAGCCCACGGCGACGGCTATCATGCCCTTGCCGAGATCAAGCTTAAAGACGGCAGCCGCAAGACCTGCGCGCTGCGCGAGGATTCATTCGTGGATAGCCCACGGTAGGCGGCATGGCTAAGAGCGTTCGGAAAAAAAGGGGTCAGACCCCCTCAATACCTTGCAAAAGCGTTGAAAATCTGTTCGCTTCAAGGGGTCTGACCCCTTTTTTTCCGAACGCTCTCAGCGAAGTTTCCACACCGCCATGATGTTCGCATCGCCAAGGTGCACGCTATAAAGCAGTTTGTCCGGGGGCGGGTCTGCGACCGTGCCGCGAAAGTGGGTTACTTCATAGTCGGCGTCTGCCGGAGTGGCCGCGTAAATTATTCTGGCCCGCTGATCCGCCGGCAGAATGAGCGCATTGAACTTGGCGGGGTCGGTCGCGGCAAAGACTCGAATCTGCGACGATGGATCGTGCCGCAGCAAATATTCCAGGCCTTCCCGGCAGGAAACGCCCCAATAATCCATTTCAAAACGACTCTTGATGGCCTGCACGCTGGGGCCGGCCAAACTATTGAAGTAAACATACTGGTGTGGGTGCATCCGCGTCATCGTGAGCGCAACGCCAACGAGTGGGACCGCCACGGCGGCCAAATAGAGCATTCTTGCCGGTCGAGCCCACACGCCCAGCCTGGCCGCAAGTTGATAGAGTGCCCAGAAACCGAGGACGGCGAAATACAAAAACGACGGATAGATGAAATATAAATGCCGCCAGCCATCATAGAGAACGGACCGCTGCACAATCACCGCGGCGAGCGGCAACACCAGCGCCAGCCCCATCGCCACATCGAGGGGCCGCTCCGTCAGCAAGCGCCGGCCCAGGCGCCAGGTCGCGAATAGCATGCGCCCGGCGCCGATTCCGAAAAAGAATGTGTAAACGAGCGGCGTCGTGATGAGGAGCCACACGGGCACGTAATGCCAGGGGATTTCCGCTGCCTTGATGACCTGTCCCTGGTAAAGGACCGTGTTCGGCCAGGGATAGCGGCTCATTTCAATCCAGGCGCGGTAGAAATGGTAGGGAGGGTTCAACCACAGGACAGGCCAGAATAAAATAATGAAGAAACAAAGCGCCGCGAAATAGACGCGCAGCGGTTTGGCTGCTGGCGCCGCAGGCGCGGCGTCCGTAGTCTCCGGCATTTCGCCTGGCGCATCGCTCGACTTCCAGCGCCGCGCGGCGACGACGAGAAGCACGGTGATAAAGGGCACAACCATCGCCAGGTTGCGTATGTCGACCGCGAAGCCGCAGGCAAACGCATGCAATATGCCGTTGCGGTAATCCATGTGCCGGATGAAACGGTCCAGCGTGGCCAGGCAAAATACAAAGCAGGACAGGAAGGCGAGGTCCTTGGAGTTATAAAAAGCGTCGGCGAAGATACGGGGGCTCAGGATGAGAAACAGTGCCCCGGTAAGCCCGGCAAGCGGGCTGTGCAAGCGCCGGCGCAGCAGCCTGTAAAAGACGACCACGGCCCCGAAGAAAAGCAAAAACGTGACAAGATGGCGAACGAGGTAAATAGCGCGCAATCTTCCAGGCCAAGGGCCTTCTCAATGAACAACAGCACGATTTCAAAGGCCGGGCCATGATATTTTTCGCACGTGCCGCGGATGGCCTGGATATCCCCTTGCGTGACAAACTGATAATTGGGCAGGCCATTGCGGTCGCGTGACGTGGGTTCATCCCAGGAAATGCCATAATCGCCGTAAATCGCCAGGCCCAGGCCCAGAAAGGCCAAGAAACCCGCCGCCACGGCAAGCCGACGCCCAAGGCGTCCCGTCCAGATATTTGCTAGCGGCAAGATCCATCCTCCCAGGAGACCGGGCGGATAGTAGCGGAGCCCGCTGAAAAAAAACAGAGTTGTTGTAAAGTAGCAGTTAACCACCCTGGAGGACGTTTCCATGAATCATCTCGTCAAGCATTGCAGCGCCTTTCTGATATTGCTGGCCACGGTTGGCCTGTTCACGCTAACCCTGGGCGCCCAGGAACACACGAAGGACTCGCCCGCGACCGTCAAGAAGGCCCTGGCGGCCAAGACTGCCGTCCTCTTCGACGTCCGCGAGAAGTCGGAATGGGACCAGGGTCATCTTCAAGATGCCAAGCTATTACCCCTGAGCGGCCTTCAGGCGGGCCCCAAGCTTCTCGAAGGCCTACCCAAGGACCAACCAATCTATCTCCATTGCCGGTCCGGCGGCCGCTGCGTGCAGGCGGCGGAAATTCTGCGCAAGCAAGGCTATGATGCCCGGCCTCTCAAGGAGGGCTACCAGGACCTGCTCAAGGAAGGCTTCGTGAAAGCGAAGGATTAACCCATGGCGACACCTGCTGAGACCCTGGCGCTGGCGGCGCAATACTATGGCACGGGCAATCTCCCCCTCGCCGAGCAATTCGCACGCACGATCCTGGCTGAGCAGCCGGGCCACGCCGAAGCGCTGCACCTGCTCGGCCTTATCGAGCACCAGAAGGGCAACGGCAAGGAAGCGGTCGATTTTCTCAAGCGCTCGCTGACGTCGAATGAGAGCAACCCGCTCACCTGGCAGCACCTTGGCGATATTTTGCTGGCTGCCGGCGAGTTGCGTGGCGGCATCACCTATTACGAGCAGCTTCTCCGGCTGCGCCCGGACTTCGCGGAAGGGTACAACACGCTCGGGATCGCCTGGCTGAAGCTCGGCGAATTCACGAGTGCGATAACGTCGTTCAAACAGGCGATTCGGCTGGCGCCAACTCTCGCGGCCGCCTACAACAACCTTGGCAATGCCCAGCGCCGGCAAGGAAATCTCGCCGAGGCGGCCGCGACACTTCATCAAGCGTCGCTGCTCTGGCCAGACAGTCCCGAAGTCGCCTATAACCTTGGCAATGCTTACCACGACCTGGGACAGTTGGATCAGGCAATCGACTGCTATCGGCAAGCACTGCGCTTTCGGCCTCCCTATGCCGCCGACGTTTCCAACAGCCTGGCAAGCGCCCTGCGCGGGCAAGGACTGCTGGCCGATGCCATCGCCCAGTTTAAAGAGACGCTGGAGCTGCGGCCCGATCACGCCATGGCCAGCTATAACCTGGCTGAACTGGCCGTGACGGGCCATTACACGTTCACCCCCGAGGAGCTAAGCCGCGTCAAGGCCTTGACGGCCTCAGCCCGCCTGTCCGCCATGGACCGCAGCGTGCATGGCTTCGCGGCGGCCATGGTGCAAAATCACCAGGGGGCCTACGATGAGGCGTTCGCCAGCTATCGGGAGGCCAACACGCTGCGTAAAGGCCAGCTTCAGCTCTATAACCAGGCATTCGACGCCCGGGCCCATGACGCGCTCGTTGACCGGATCATCGCCACCTTTGGCCGATCCTATTTCGAGACGACGAAGAAGTGGGGCACGACCACCGATTTGCCCGTTTTTCTCATCGGCCTGCCAGGGGGTGGCGCCAATATCGCCGAGGAAATACTCCTTGGCAATCCCCGGCGTGGCGCGGGGGAGGGATACGCGGATATCTACAAATTTGTGACAGCCGGCACCAAGGGACCGGCAAATCAGCTTTATACCACCCATGTCCTGCCCAATGTGCTGCGCGTGCGCACGTTGGCCGGCGATTATTTGCGGCAACTGAAAGAGACGGCCCCCGCCGCGGCGCGCGTCACCATTCGGGTGCTGGAAAATTATCTGCATCTTGGTCTGATCGCGAACTTGTTCTCGCAAGTGCGCATTGTGCATTGCCGGCGTGATCCGCTGGATTGGTGTTTATCCTGTTACTTCCAGAACTTCCACGACATGCCGGCCGCCTGGTCCCTTGAGGACCTGGCGGCATTTTATCGTTCCTATGAACGGCTCATGGCCCACTGGGCACGCGTGCTGCCGGCGCGTGTTCATGAAGTGACTTATGAAGCACTGAGCAACAATGCCGATGCCGAGGTCCGGGCCCTGCTCGCGTTCGTTGGACTCGATTGGAACGAACCATTCGCCGCATCCCTGGCCATGCGCCGCGCCCGGCCAACGCCCCAGAACATTTACGAACAACCGACAGGCCACTGGCGTCATTACCGCGCCCATCTGGGGCCACTATTTCGCGCCCTGGGCCGGTCCGGTGACGACAATGCTCAAGCGCGTACTGAGATATAGCAACGTCCTACTCCGGGTACAGATTTCCTTCCGCGACGAACGTGTCCAGGCGCAAGCGTGCGGTGGCCAGATTGCCGCTTTTGCAGAAGGATGGCGACCCATTTGGCGTTTGAGCGCATTCTGATAAAGGCTTTGGAAAAGCACCCGATCCGTCGCTTGAGCTATTGTCTGATGCCAACCATTGGCGAATGGTTCTTTGGCTGAATAGGAGGGGGAACTCACCGTGTTTCTGCGATGGCTGACGGCACGCTGGGTGCCACCCATGGCACCCATGCCACCCGGCGGAGTACGCCCGTTTGCGTACCGCCCCCTTGTGCTTGGATCGGGATTCGTTGCCAATGATCCTTGGTTCCTGATGGTACCATGCTTACGGATTACCGTAAGCATGGCACCCGCGCCCAGCGCCTGCGGACCCATCTCGCATTTCAGACGCTCGCTCCGAGCGCGGCATCCGCCAGCAAATCCCAGCGCAGGAGCCAACAGCGATACCCCAAGGTGGCGTCTCACCATGTCATGAGACACGGCCGGAACATGGAGAAAAACGTGATTATTTCCAGGACAAGCACGAGGTGCCGCGCGTCTGCGCCCGCGTGAGACGCGGCGCGGCTTGCAGAAAGACAAATCATAGCATTGTTGCTAACGGCTACACCGGGATCGGCATTGCTCGCTTACGGAGTACCGTAAGCATGGAACTCGGCACGGTCGCTTTGAGCGTTAATCAGACCCCCTCGATAGCCTGCAAAAAACGTGGAAAACTCTGTTCCCTCAACGGGCCTGCCCCTTTTTCAACGGGCTGCTAGCTCCCTTCACTTAAGATCGAAACGCAAAAACGTGTTTATGGTAAGCCGCCCACGCGCGGGTCGGGGCTGAGCTTCGTATTGGCGTCGATCATTCCCGAATGCAAGATGTGGCCACGATAGATAAGCAGGCGGTTGAATTTGGCGTCGAACGCGGCCGTCTGCTCGAACAGGCGGTCCGTCGCGTTGATGTATTTCGCGGGGATGGGGCCATGGGCGGCCAGGTCCTTGACGTTGAGCGCCTCGAATTGCTGGCTCTGTTCCTTGTTGAGCGACTCAAAGCCAGTGGCCCGGTGACGGTAAAAGCCGGTGCCCCCCTGCGAGCTGTCGCATAGATAGTGGAGCACTGCTATTTGGCTGGCATCCTGTTCATCGACGTGCGGCAGGCGCTGGCGGAAATGGAGCTGTTCGGGAGGGAGGGTGACGATGGCGAAAAAAGAATCCGCGAGGTATACCGACTCCCCTTTGACGCCGAAGGTGGTACTGATCAACGGCACCAGCGCGGCCACCAGAGCGTCCACGTATTCATCCGGCACCTGGGCGACGACGCCGGGATACATGGTTGGCGACGTTTTGAAACGAGCTTCGGTGGCCGCGAAATTGACGAGGTCCTCGGGCCTGGCCAGATAATCGTCGACAATAAGCAGCGGCTGCCGCTCGCGTCCAATAAACTTGGTTTCCACGGAAAACTTTGGATTGGCACTGTAGTCGTTTGGCATCGGCGATACTCCCCAGAGCTGACAAGCGCGAATCCCTACCCCGCACTGATCGTCTTTTCCTTTTTCTCGTCGGCCCGCACCGCCAACGTCTCAGCCTTCACCTCCGGCGTCAGCCACTGGATGGCATAAAAAAAGACGGGGGTCAAGAAGATGCCGAAGAGCGTGACACCCAACATGCCGCTGAAAACCGCCAAGCCCAGCGAGCGGCGCATTTCGGCGCCGGCACCTTCCGCGATCACCAGCGGCACGACGCCGAAGATAAAAGCGAAGGAGGTCATCAAGATCGGCCGCAGGCGCAACTGGCGAAGCTTCCAGAATGGCTTCGCGTGCCGGCACATTGGCTTCGCGGCGCTGCTTGGCGTACTCGACGATCAAGATGGCATTCTTGCTGGCCAGTCCCACCAGCACCACGAAGCCAATCTGGGTGAAGATGGTGACGTCCAGGTTGCCCCACATCACGCCGGTGAGCGAACACAACAGGCACATGGGCACCACCAGGATGACGGCCAGCGGCAAGGACCAGCTTTCATATTGCGCCGCCAGCACCAAAAACACAAAGACCACCGCCAGTCCGAACGCTATGACGGCGGTGTTGCCGGCCTGCAATTGCAGAAAGGTAAGTTCGGTCCAGTCATACGCCATGGCCTGCGGCAATTCCTTGGCGGCAATTTCTTGCATGAGCGCGATGGCGTCGCCGGAACTGGTGCCCGCCGCGGTGCTGCCCGTGATCGCCGCGGCGGAATAAAGATTGTAGCGCAACACCATGACGGGCCCGGTCGTGTCGCGCACGTCCAGGAGCGTGCCCAGGCGAATCATCTGTCCCTGAAGATTGCGGACCTGAAGCTGGCGAATGTCGTCGACGCGATTGCGGAAGCGCTGGTCGGCCTGGATGTTGACTTGCCAGGTGCGGCCGAATTCGTTGTAGTTGTTGACATAATACGACCCCAGGTAAACCTGGAGCGTGTTGAACACGTCGCTGACTTCGACGCCCACGACCTTGCACTTGGTGCGGTCGATATCGAGGTAGAGCCAGGGCGTGTCCACGCGGGAGCTGTTGTAGAGGCCCTTGAGCCCTTCCGTGTTGTTGCCGCGCGCGACGATTTGGTCGCTGACGCGCTGCAAGGCGCCCAGGCCCGCGTTGCCGCGGTCTTCAATGATGAACTTGAAGCCGCCGGTCGTACCCAGGCCATCGACCGGTGGCGCGCCGAAGACGGTGACAATGGCACCGCGTTCCTGCGTGCGACAGCGTTCGGTCAGCACTTCCGCGATGGCGTCCGCCGACAGGTCCTCGCCGCGCCGCTGATCGAACTCCTTGAGAAGGACATACATCGAGCCGAGATTGGGGGCGTTGGCATTCAAAATGAGCGATTGGCCCGACACGCCGACCGTGTGCGCCACGCCGGGTGTGCTCAGGGCGATTTTTTCAATTCGAGCCATGGCGCGCTGGGTGCGATCCACGGAAGCGGCGTCGGGCAACTGTACATTGAGGATCAGATAGCCCTTGTCCTGTTGCGGGATGAAGCCTTGCGGCGCGGTCATGAATTGCCACCCGGTGAGCACCAGGAGACCGCCGTAAATAAACAACACGACCACGGTCAGGCGCAAAACATGACCGACGATGCGGCCGTAAAGCGCCGTCAAACGATCGAAAACGCGATTGAAGGCGCGGAAAAAAGCCCCGAGTACATAATTGACGGGCGTGATGATGAACCAGCCCAGCAAGCCGCCTAAAAGAGCGCCCGGCGCAAAGTAAATTGCCGTTTGCAGACTGAACATCGAGGATTGACTGTCGTCCGCCGGCGTGCCGACATCGAGAAAGGGGAGCAGGTCCGGTCCGAGCCAGGCCGTCGCCATGCCGCCGATTATGCCGAAAATCCACCAGGGAAGTGCTTCGCGCTTGTGCGCGTGCGATCCCTCCTCCGTTTTGAAAATAACGACGGCGCGCGACGGGGTCATGGTGATCGCATTGATCGCCGAGATAATCGTGGACACGGCAATGGTGACCGCGAATTGACGAAAGAACTGGCCACTGATGCCGCCCAGGAAACAGCAGGGGATAAACACCGAGCTCAGCACGAGCGTGATGGCCAGGATGGGCCCAGTGATTTCTTCCATGGCCTGAATGGTGGCCTGCGCGCATCGAGGCCGGTGGCGATGAGCCGTTCGATGTTCTCCAGAACCACGATGGCGTCGTCCACGACGATACCGATGGCCAGCACGAGGCCGAACAGGGTGAGATTATTGAGCGTGAAGCCCATGGCGGCCATGATCGCGAACGTGCCGATCAGCGAGACAGGCACATCGATCATGGGCAGGATCATGGCACGCCAATCCTGCAAAAAGATGAGGACCACGATGGCGACCAGGATCACGGCGTCGCGCAAGGTCTTGAAGACCTCGCCCACGGACTCGCGAATGAAGGGGGTGGTATCGTAGACGATTTGGTATTCGAGCCCCTGGGGAAAGCGGGTCTTCAGCTCTTTCATCTTGGCGTAAATGCCGCTGGCCGTGTCCAGGGCGTTCGAGCCGGGGAGCTGAAAGATGGACAGGGCCACGGAGGGCTTGCCGTCCAGGGTGCAGGATTGATCGTATTGCTGCGATCCGAGTTGCACGCCCTCTTCGTCGCGGGTTTCGAGATGTTGGATGCCCTGGTTGGCCACCACGAGGTTGCCCAGGCGCAATACGACGCGAGTTTTAGGGATGGTGATTTGGGTGTCGGCCACCTCCTGTTCAAGGGGAGCATGGCGGCCGCCGAAGGTCGCCAGCCAAACCGCGGCTTGCGGACCGTCGTTCTTGGCGTCAGGGTCCTCGCGGACGGCAAGGTGGGAGCGGCGCAGTGCACCAGCACCTCTCCAGGGCTGAAGTTTTGGCTGATGAGCTTGCTGGGGTCGAGCCTGATGCGAAAGGTGTATCTGTTCTCGCGGACGACATCGCGCAGGAAGACGATGCCGGTGGCGGGCGCGACCGGTCCGACCTGTTTGGCGTTGCCGCCGGCCGAGGAGCTTACGCTGGGCGTATCCTGGGCAGCCTTGACGATGATGTTGGCGAAATCTTCCGGGCTGGTGAGCCGGCCCTTCGTGTTGATGGTTAATTGAAACTGCTGCCCCTTGGGAACGGGTTGCTGGCCGATCTGGCCGGCGGCCACCTGTACGTTTTGCTGCGCGATGGCGGTCACCACGTCCATGGCGATCAGCGACAGGGCCGCAAGTTTGTCCGGATCGAGCCAGGCGCGCAAGCTGTAGTCGCGCTGCCCGAGGTAAGTGATGCCGGCGACCCCTTTTTGCCGGCCCAGCTCGTCCTTGATGTAAATCGTCGCGTAATTGCTGAGAAAGGTGCTGTCGTAACGGCCGTCCGAAATAAGGTTCACGATCATCATCGTGTTGGGTGAGGTTTTTTTGACGCTGATGCCCTCATTCTGAACCAGGGGGGGATGACGGGCAACGCCAGCGATACCCGGTTCTGCACCAGCACCTGGGCCATATCGGAATCGGTGCCCAGCTTGAACGTCACAATCAGGTTATAAGCACCGTCGTTGGTGCACCGCGACGACATGTACATCATGCCTTCGACGCCGCTGACCTGTTCCTCGATGGGAGCGGCCACGGTGTCCCGTACCGTCTCCGCATTGGCTCCGGGGTAAAGCGCAGTCACCAGGACGGTGGGCGGCGTGACTTCAGGGTATTGCGCGATCGGGAGCGTCCACATGGCCACGAAGCCGGCCAGCGTGATGACCACGGAAATGACCGTGGCAAAGATCGGACGGTCGATGAAGAAACGTGAAATCACGTCAGGAACTCCGGGAAGGACCGCGTCGTCGTGGCCAAGGGTAGGGAGGTGCCTTTCAGGAGTTTATGGGGCCTTGGTGGCTTTCTGAGTTTTCGCGGCCGGCGCGGCGGTTTGCACGGCGCCGTAAGTGGGCATCGTTATTTGCTCCGGGCGGACGGGCAGGCGCGGCCGGACTTGCTGGATGGCCCCCACGACGACCCAGTCATCCGCCTTCAGACCTTCGACGACGCGCAGGCCGTCTTCTTGAAGAGGACCGGTGACTACCCGACGGGCTTGTACCTTGCTATCAGCATCGACGACGTACACGTTTTTCAGCCCCTGGTCGGACCAGACCGCCCGGTCGATGACCAGCATGGCCTGGTGAGGCTGGCCGATCGGCAAGCGGATCCGCACGAACATGCCAGGGGCGAGCAACCGTTCGCCGCCGCTCCCCTTGGGATTGGGGAAGACGCCGCGCCAGGAAATACTCCCCGTGGTCGGAAAGACCTGGTTGTCGATGAAGTTGATCTCTCCCTGATGCGCATATCGAGTCCTCGCCCTGTAGCCCCATGAGGACCGGGATCTTCTCCTCTTTGGCGGTCAGTTTAATCTTGCCCTGGTTGATGGCGGTTTTAATGCGCAAGTAGGTAGGCTCGTCCATGTCGAAGAAAACATACATGGGATCAACCGACACGATGGTGGTGAGCAGCGTTTGGTCCTGGGTGACAAGATTGCCCAGTGTCAAATAGTAGCGACTTACTTTGCCGGCGATGGGCGATTTCACCTTGGTCCAGTCCAGGTTGAGCTTGGAGGAAATAAGGTTAGCTTCGGACAAATGCAGATTGGCGACGGCCTCATCCTCCTGGGCCTGGTATTTATCCAGATCTTGCTTGCTGACCGCGCTGGCCTCTTTTTTGGACAATTCCTTGAAGCGTTCGTTGGTCACTTGCGCCAGTTTGAGACTGGCCTTGCTGAGGGAGAGTCTGGCCTCGCTGGCGTCAAGCTGCGCCTTATAGGGCTGGGGATCGATTTCGAAAAGCAGATCGCCTTCCTTGACGTCGTCGGATCCTTCCTTGAAGGGCATTTTGGTGAGGTAGCCGGTTACGCGCGGAATGATGTTCACGTTTTCAACCGCATTGGTGCGGCCCGTGAAGTCAACATATTCCGTGACCATACGGGTGACCGGCTTGCTAACAGGGGCAACCTGCGCTTCCGGGGGAGCAATGTCACCAGTCTTCCGTTGGCAGCCAGCCAGGGGAACAACCCCCGCGAGCGCCAACGCGGTAACTAGACACCAGTGACGCATAAGGACCCTCGGGAAGTTAAGTGCTTTTTAGGATTTTCCGCGAATAACGCGTCAAGGAATGTCGATAAATCCAACTGTGCGGAATTTTACGGCCGCTGATGGACTTTTTCCAGGTGCATTTTATTCAGGCTACCTACATGGCCGCCTCAACCCGACTTTCCTTGGTGGCACTGGCTCTGTTGCTTCCCCTGGGTGGCTGTACGTCTTTGCGAGATTACGTGACCAACGGATTTAAAGTAGGTCCCAACTACAAACGTCCCGCGGCCCCGGTGGCGACCGAGTGGATCGATGCGGCGGATAAACGCGTTCGTTCCGAAACGGATGACCTAAGCAAATGGTGGCAAGTATTCAAGGACCCCATTCTCGACTCGCTAATATGCGAGGCCTACAACCAGAATCTAACGTTACGGCAGGCTGGCTTCCGCGTGCTCGAGGCCCGGCGCAGTTGGGGATCGCGACCGGACAACTCTTCCCGCAGACCCAGAATATGACGGGCGATTTCATCCGCTCCGTCACCAGCAAGGAAGCGGCCAACCGGGGCACGATAGCCAATCGCTATTTCAGCCAGTTCGATCTCGGTTTTACGCTTAACTGGGAACTCGATTTTTGGGGCCGCTTCCGGCGCGCGATCGAGTCCGCCGAGGACAGTTTAAACGCCTCCGTCGAGAGCTACGATGATGTGCTGGTTACGCTCTTGGGAGATATCGCCACCTCCTACGTGCAAATGCGTACTTTCGAGCAGAGAATCAAGTATGCCCGAGCCAATGTGGATATCCAGCTGGCCACGCTCAAGATCGCCGAGGCGAAATTCAGGGGGGGATTGGTGCCGGGTCTGGACGTGGACCAGGCCCGTAGCCTGCTGGCACAGACGCAGGCACAAATACCCGAACTCGAAATCGGCCTGCGTCAGTCAACCAACAAACTGAGTATCTTGCTGGGCATGCCGCCCCAGGATTTGTCCGCCAAGCTGGCGCCGCCGCCGAACCCCCGTGAACCAATCCCCACTGCCGAAGCGACCCTGGCATTTGGTATTCCCGCTGATTTACTGCGCCGCCGCCCGGATGTGCGCAAGGCGGAACGGTCGGCGGCTGCCCAGTCCGCGCAGGTCGGCGTGGCGGAGGCGGAATTCTATCCGCATATCGCCATCAACGGCACGATTAGCTACTCCGCGGCCAATTTCAAAAACCTGTTTACCTCCAATGCCATCGCCGGGTCCGTTGGACCGTCGTTTCAATGGGCCGTGCTTAACTATGGGCGCATTTTGAACAACGTCCGCCTTCAGGATGCTACTCTGAACGCGCTGATTGCAGACTATCAAACCACCGTTCTTAACGCCAATAAAGAGGTGGAGGACGGCCTGGTAACTTTCTTGCGCGGCCAGGAACGCACCAAATATCAAACGGAAAGCGTGGATTATGCCGAAAGGGCAGTGAAAACGGTCATGGCTCAATATGAAGCGGGCGCTGTCGATTTTACGCGGGTGACGCAAATCCAGCAGAACCTGGTGTTGCAGCAGGATACCCTGGCGCAGGCACAGGGAGAAATCGCCCTCGGCCTCATTACCGTTTACCGGGCACTGGGCGGCGGCTGGCAAATTCGCCAGACAGGGTGCGATGCCAACCGCGCGGTGCTGCTGACACCGACGGCCGAATAAACGCCGAGCAAGTCGAATCGTTTGCTAATTCACGAATTTCCGCCGGCTCATGGCCGGTCGCATCTGCGCCACGATCGGGCGCTTCAGTTGCGGCGAGCTGACGACGGCTTCGCCGGTACCCAGCAGCGGGCAGCGCGCCCAAAGCTCGCGCGTGACGTCGCCGGTGGTTGACATAAGAGCGTCTAGGTTGTGCATGCTGCGCAAGGTGTGAACGATACGCGTATTGCACAGCTCGAAGATCTCCGGCGGTAAATGGCCTGGTTGCTGGCTGACGAAGGCAACCGCCAGCCAGCGCTTGCGGCCGCGGCGCGAAACATGTCGCAGCATTTGCAAAGTTGCCTGCATGGTCTGCGCCTTTTCCCGGCTAATGAACGAATGAGCTTCCTCGATCACCAGCAAGGTGGGGGGCGCGTCGGGAGTCAGGATCTTGTGGGCAAACGTTTTGCGCAGCAAGTCTGCCGTCACCAGGTTTTTGACAAAATCGTTGGCGATACTCACATCGAAAACGCTCACCCGGCCCGACACAAGCATTTCGGCGACGTCGATGCCCTTCATGTTGTTCTGATCGAAGGCCCCCGATTGCAATAGCCACATCAGCTTGGTGGAAAGTCCCTGAAAATCGACGAACTCGCTCGAGCGTGAGGACCGGTCCGCCGCCCGTTCGCGCAGACTCTTCAGGGTATAAGGAAGCTTGGCCGTCGGCAGCGGGTCAAGCAGGCCCCTGAGGGTATCCAGTTCACTGGTCGAGACCTTGGAGCGGTTCTTTTGCTCCAGGTACTCCACACAGTCGAGCAAGGCATTGCGTTCCGGCAGCGTCGTTTGCAAGATTTCGGCGATCACGCTGGTCTCATAGTCCGCGATACGCAACGTGAACGGCCGGCTGCTCTCCCGCTCGCTGGCACAGCTCACCGGATGGTAAACTTCGAAGTCCGCCAAGCCCCGCGGCTCCCGGCCATACGTCGCCAGCCTGGCGAATAGCTTCTCCTCCTGAGATGGCTCATCCATGGCCGTGTACTCGCCTTCGACGTCCAGGACGATGACGGCCCAACCATTCTCGGCCGCTTCCTCGATCAATACCTGCGTCGAGTTGGATTTTCCGGAACCGACGGTGCCAAAGATGCCGACGTTTCGTGGAATGACTTCCTTATTATGGCTTTGCAGCGAAATGGTCACGTCCTCACGCCCGGACATATTGCCCAGGAGCATGTCGCCGGCGAAACCCATGAGACGGGTGACTTCCGTCATGCTCAAAATACGCACCGCCGAACCCGGCGCTGGCCGGTTGTTGGTGTCGCGTGGTTTGCCATCGATCAACTCCGACTGGATTTCAATTTCCGCCGTGATTTCCTGCCCGCGACCGCTCTCCTTTTCTCGTCCAGGACCGGAAGCCTCCGCGAAGAATGGCCCGGCCACGGTGCGGCCCAGAAACTGTGTCCCGGCAGCGCGGGCATCGATGATGCGCACAAATTGATTGCGCAGGACGCGGGCGCGGTTTTCACGGGGTGCGCGGAGCAGAACCCGTTCGTTGCTGGCCTCCGGCCTGTCCCAATCGACGTGTCCGAGCAAATCAGAGGTTTCCGGCAACATAATACCTGCCTGGTCTTCTTTGAATTGGCCAAGGCGCTGGCCTGCGGCGCGCGCAGTTCGCGGCAATAATAAACAAACCCTAGGTCGCTGCGCACAACGGAGCAAATAATTGCCCGTCCCGGGCGCCGGTTTTTTAGCGAGCAGCGCCCGAATTCAGGGAAATTGTCTGCCCCGGTCCTTTGCCCTTTGCAGGTTTGCGAGCCATAGTTTGGATAGCGCGTTGATTTTGGATAAAGAGAGGGACCGGTGTCCACCATTCCGAGCCAGGCCCGAGGTGACGGAGCATTGCTGGACGCGCAGATGGTCTCCATCAGTTCCGTACTGGACAATCCGCGCCTGCCCTCGCCACCGGCGCTGGTGCTGCAAATCGTGGAAAAGGCCAGCCGGCCTGATTGCGATCCCGATCAAATCGTGGCCCTTCTTAGTCAGGATTCCGGCCTTTGCTGCCAGGTCCTTAAAACCGTTAATTCCGGATTATACGGCCTTTCCCGGCCCGTCGGCTCCTTGAAACAAGCCGTGCGCATGCTGGGGGTGCGGCCGTTGCGCTCGCTGGTGTTGAGTCTGGCTTTGCCGGCGGTGGGCACGTCCGAAAAAGATGAGGTGATTCTCAAGTACTGGCAGGAGTCCGTGGCCGGCACCGTGATTGCGGCGAGCTGGCCGTCTTACTCCATCGGCCCGAGGCCGAGGACGATTTGGTGGCCGGCCTATTGCGCGATCTGGGGATTTTGGTGCTGCGCGAGGCCTTTCCCAAGGAATATCGGGCGCTGTGGGCCAGTTCCGCCAAGGATTGGGCGCAACGGCAATGCGACCTGGAAAAAGAAACCTTTGGCGTGGACCACACGGAAATAAGCGCCGGCCTGTTGAATTCGTGGAACTTGCCCGTCGAAATCTCGCACCCCATACGTTTTCACCACAACCCGGAAGGATGCGCAGACGCCGCCAAGGCGATTCAGAACCGGGCCTGGGTGCTCTCCTTTGCCAGCAAGGTGGCCACGCTAGGCAGTAACTCGTCCCGGCCCGTCAGCGAGTTGCTGCACATTGCCCAGCGGCACTTCGGTATGGATCAAGGCGCGCTCATCAAGTTCCTGGCCAAGGTCATGCCCGCGATTCGCGAGTTCGCCTCCCTGCTCAAAGTCGACATCGGCAACATCCCCAACTATTCGGGCATCATCGCCGCCGGTTGCCAGGAACTCGTGCGCCTCTCCGTGGAGACGACCCGGACTCCGCTGCCCACCGAAAGCGCCGCCGACAGTGGTCCCGGCGCAGCAAAGGCATTTGGGCAAACCCGCGTCCATCGACCGCAGCGAGCGACCGACAATACTCCAGCCGATGACGGCACCCTGGCAGACTTCAACGTAACTTTTTTGGACAAGGTTGGCCCCGGCGGCTTTCGACTCAATGGTTACGAGGTCAAGGAAATCTTGGGCCGCGGCGGCATGGGCGTTGTCTTCAAGGCCTACGATCCCCTGCTCGACCGCTTCGCCGCCGTCAAGATGATGACGCCGCAGTACCTCGTGCAGTCCGAATCGCGTGAGCGCTTCAAGCGCGAGGCCCGCGCCGTGGCCGCCATTCAGCACGAGAATGTCGTCACCATCTATGCCGTCAGCGAGGTGAACGGCCTACCCTACCTCGTGATGGAATATCTGCCCGGCACGACACTCCAGGACCGCGTGGACAAAGATGGCCGCTTGCCCTTGGCCGACGTGATTCAGTACGGACGTAAGCTGGCTGCCGGCCTGCAGGCCGCACATGACCGCCGCGTGATTCATCGCGATATCAAGCCCGCCAACGTCTTGCTCGGCCGGGAACCAGGCACCGTCAAGATCACGGACTTCGGTCTGGCGCGCGTTTCCGACGAAGCCCGGCTTTCGCAGGAAGGCATGGTCGTCGGCACTCCTCTCTACATGGCCCCCGAACAATTCACCGGCGTGAGCGTCGACCACCGCGCCGACCTGTTCAGCCTCGGCAGCCTGCTCTATACGCTAATCACCGGCAAACCCCCCTTCAACGGCGACACGGTCATGGTGGTCATGCGCCAGGTCAGCCTGGGCACTCCGCAACCGCTACGTTTGGCACGGCCCGAAACGCCGCTTTGGTTGGCCAACGTCATCAACAAGCTCCTCGCCAAACTACCCGCCGCCCGCTTTCAGACCGCCAGCGAAGTGGTACAGGCCTTCGACAAAGAAACTCGCAATTGATGCTTCCAGGTAGCATCAATCTCCCAGAATCATGTTCATTCTGCCGTCAACTTCAGCGCGGCTTCATAGTCTTCGCGCGTGTTAACATTTCGAAATGACTGCAGCTCCGGATCGGCATCCGACAGCTCGACCTCGGTCACGATGCGGGCTCGCGCGGTTTCCAAAAGAAAGTACGGCCGCAGCCGATTAGCGGCTAACAGTTGCGCGATGATCTGCTCTACTTCCATGCGATAAACCGCCGCGAGCGGATGATGGTGGCCGCCTACCAGGGGCATGCAGATGGCGTGATCTCCCAACAAGGTGACGAGTCGCTTTACTACCGCGGGGCTTACAAAGGGCACATCGCAACTCGAGGCGAAGACCGCGTCCACCCGGCCCCTCAGAGATGCCAGGCCAGCGGCCAGGCCTTGCAGGGGACCGCGACCTTTCTCCTCATCCCGAACGAGAATTACTCCGGCCGGCAGTTCAGGCACCTCTTGACCGGGCGCCGCCACGACCACAATGGGGTCCACGGTCTGTCCTAAACGCCGCACCACGCGCTGGAGCATCGTTTCGCCGCCAAAAGGCAGCCAGGCCTTGGATGTCCCCATCCTGCTACTCTGGCCACCACACAAAACGATCCCGCCCACCCTCAATAATGTCATGCAAATCCTTTTAATATTACAACTTGTGTAGTTATTCGATAAATACTCTTGACTAAATGTCTAGTATGCCGATAAAGATTGGTGTTATCGCACTTGGAGGATCGGATCCATGCCGAAAACTACCATTCCTTTGGCGCTCGCCACGGAACAGGCACCTGTCGTTCGCCATTCGCCTACCGAGTCGGCGCCAACCACGGTAAAGCCAGAGCCGCCAGCCACGGCCAAGCCGCCCACGCCGCTGTTGTCCAAGGAACAAATCGACAAGGCCAACGTCACCCTGGAGGGAGCGCCGGCCACTGTCATTTTACGCTGGGCGGTCGACAATTTCTTTCCCCGACTGACGATGGCCACGGCTTTCGGCGCCGAAGGCAATTGTATTATCCACATGCTCGCGGAAATTGAGCCGCGCATGCGCATTTTCAATCTTGATACCGGCTATCAATTCAAGGAAACGCTGGAAGTTCGCGAACGCCTCAAAGTACGCTATGGCATCGAGGTCGAGTTCGTTCGGCCGGAGCTAAGCGTGCCGGAATATGAGGCGGAACATGGCGGCCCGCTTTATAATTCCTTCTCCGACCAGTGCTGCCACGATCGCAAAAGCGTGCCGCTGCGCAAGGCAGTCGTCGGCTACGATGCCTGGATCAGTGCCATCCGCAAGGACCAGACCAAGGACCGCGCCCGGGCGGCCGCGATTGGCTGGGATGCCAAGTTCAATCTGGTGAAGATCAATCCGCTCCTGCAATGGAGCAAGAAAGACGTTTGGGATTTCATCGCCAAGAACGATGTCCCCTACAATCCGCTTCATGACCAGGGCTACCCCAGCGTTGGCTGCTGGCCCTGCACCCGTCCCGTGGCCGAGGGTGAAGATGATCGAGCCGGCCGCTGGTTCGGCACGGTCAAAAAGGAATGCGGCTTGCATGTGATTGAGCACCAGGAAGGCAGCGGCATCTAACAGCCCGTTGGAAAAGGGGTCAGACCCCCTTGAAGCGAACAGGTTTCAACGTTTTTGCAGGGTATTGAAGGGGTCTGACCCCTTTTTCAACGGACTGCTAATCCGAGGGCTGTTATGCGTCTCTCCGCGAAAGCGCAGTATGCCTGCGTGGCCATGGTCGATCTGGCGTGTAGTCCCGACGAGAAAAACCCCATCCACCTCAAGAACATTGCCGAAAGCCACGGCATCTCCCAGCGCTTTCTCGTGCAGATCCTCCTGCAACTCAAAGGCGCCGGCCTGGTGGACAGCACCCGCGGCGCCCTGGGCGGCTACCTGCTAGCCCGCTCGCCCGCGAAGATCTCCCTGGCGGACATAATCAACGCCATCGACCAGGCCCCTCAACCCCTCCCCTCGGCCTTGACAGGCTTACACACCACCCCCATCGTCCAGGCAGTAAAAAACGTTCTGCAAGAGGTTCAAATCGAGCAACAGCAACGCCTCAAAGAAATCACCCTCGCCGACCTCGTCAAACAAACCCAGCCAGCGGGCGAACTGACCTACCAAATCTAAGCTTAATGGCCCCATAGGCCCATACCCCCCATACATAGCCCGCCGACCAGAAATAGCTTCCCCTTCCGTCCAGAAGACCCACGGCCAATGGCATTCGTTGCCTCCGCAGGTTATAATATTTTTCTGCAATCGCGGCCCACGCCGCCACCGAGGCATGCATGCGTTATCTTCCGCTAGTAATCCTTGTCGCCACGCTATTCCCTTCCTGGACTTTCGCGGACGAGCCGTGCGCGCGGGTCTGGAGTTTTTCGAAAAGAGGATTCGCCCCCTGCTCAGTGACAATTGTTTCAAATGCCATACCGGAGACAAGCGCAAAGGGAACCTGGCCCTGAATAGTCGAGAAACGATCCTCAAGGGAGGCGACACCGGCCCGGCCGTGATTCCCGGTGAACCAGGTAAAAGCCTCCTCATGAAGGCCATCGGCTATGCCGAGCCCGAATTGCGCATGCCTCCACGCGGCAAACTGAACGACCAGCAGGTTGCCGATGTCGCGGAATGGATCAAGCTGGGCGCCCCTGGCCTGCCGACACCGGGGCCAAGTCCCTTGTCAAAAAGGATTTCAATCTCCAGGAACGCAGCCGCCACTGGTCGCTTCTGCCCCTGGGGACCCATCCTCCTATCGTTGTTAAAAACAAGGCCTGGATAGAATCCTGGGTTGATGCTTTTGTTTTGGACAAAATGGAGAAAAACGGGTTGACCCCCGCTCCCCCAGCCGACCGGCGAACTCTAATCCGCCGGGTCACTTTCGATCTCATCGGCTTGCCCCCCACTCCCCCGGAAATTGACGCCTTTGTGACCGATCGATCTCCCGACGCGTTCGCCAAGGTCGTCGAGCGCCTGCTTGCGTCCCCTCATTACGGGGAACGCTGGGCACGGCACTGGCTCGACCTGGTTCGCTACGCCGAAACGCATGGCCATGAGTTCGATGTTGATATTCCCGACGCCTGGCGTTACCGCGATTACGTGGTCCGCGCCTTCAATGCCGACATACCCTTCAATCAGTTTGTCACTGAACATCTGGCCGGCGATCTTCTGGAAAACCCCCGGCGGCATCCCGAGGACGGGACCAACGAGTCGATCCTCGGCACCGGCTTTTGGTTCCTCGGCGAGGCCAAGCATTCTCCTGTCGACACCCGGGGCGACCAGGCCGACCGCATTGATAACCAGATCGACGTTTTCGGCAAGGCCTTTCTCGGCATGACTCTCGCCTGCGCTCGCTGTCACGATCACAAATTCGACGCCATATCCACCAGGGACTACTATGCCCTGGCCGGGTTCCTGCAAAGCTCCCGGCCACAACGCGCCTTCCTTGACGACCCGGCTCCGCGCCTGGAAAAGCTGCGCCGACTTCAGGTTGTGCAGGAAAAAGCCCGGCAACTCGCTGTCCGGGAATCGGTCGCTTTTCTCCGGTCCCAACCGCCAGCGTCCAGCGCTGCTCCTTTGTGGGCTGTCTTGGGGAAGTTCAAGGGGGAATCTTTTCCAGGTGGCCAGCAAATGGCCCTCAAACGCCTGGGAACCCAGCAAGCCGAGGCCGACCAGGCCCGCACACGCGCCATCACCTTCGCGGACTCAAGCCGGCAAGGGTTTCGCAACTGGTCCTCAACCGGGGAGGCCTTCAGCGTAATTGCCAGGGGAAGCTCGGTTTCGTTGAACTTCACATCCCCGTTGACGGTCGCCGCGATCCACCCCGCCCACGCAGGCCGGAGCGACACGCTGCTCCCGGCGCTCCAGGGGGCCTTGCGGTCGCCGACTTTCGTCATCACCAAGAAAAAGATTCATTACCGCGCCGCCGGCAAGGAAGTACGCGTCAATTTGATCTTGAACGGGCTCCAGCTTATCCAGGATCCCATCTACGGTAAGCTCACCTTCATGGTAAATACCACCTCCAAAGCCAGCCCGACAAAAAGCGGCAAGCGGCCCGACTTTGCTATCCCGTTCGAAAGCAACGATTCCTACGCCTGGCATACGATGGACGTTTCCATGTGGCTCGGCCAGCGCGCCTACATTGAAATTCTGGACGAGGGGAGCGGTTATGCCGCCTTCGACCAGGTTGTTTTCAGTGATGAAGGCCCCCTGCCCGAAGCACCCAATACTTTGTTTCTCAATTTGCTAAATGACTCAGCCAACGACACGTTGGACCAACTGACGAAATCCTATTTGCACCTGGCCGGCACGATCCTGGATCAGTGGGAGGCCAACATACTTGATGAGCAACCTGACGCCAGGGATCGCATCGAGTTGCTTAACGCCATCCTGGCCACCACAAAAATCGAAGGAACCGGCCGGCCCGCCAAAAATGACAAGCTCTGGCAGGACCTTGATCTGGAATACGCTCAAATCGGTTTGCCACTGCCGCCGCCAACCCGGGGATTGGCCATGACCGATGGTTCCCCAGTTGACGAGCAGGTTTTTATTCGCGGCAATCATAAGAACCTGGGCGATGTGGTGCCGCGGCGTTTCCTGGAAGTTTTCGGCGGCACTGACAGGCCGTCCCCGCCCCAAGGCAGCGGCAGGCTGGAGCTGGCTCAACAATTGCTTGACCCCAGTCGCACGCCCATCCTGGTACGCGTGCTCGTTAATCGCCTGTGGCAACACCATTTTGGCCAGGGGATTGTTCGTTCTCCGGACGACCTGGGCGTCCACGGCCAGGCGCCAACGCATCCGCAATTGCTGGATTCTCTCGCCCAGGAGTTCGTGAAAAATGGCTGGTCGATCAAGAAGATGCACCGGGTCATGGTGCTTTCCAGCGCCTACCAGATGTCTTCGAACGCGTCCGCGGCAGCCGACGAGGCGGACCCGGACAATCGCTGGTTGCACAAGATGCCGATACGCCGCCTGGAAGCGGAGGAGATCCGCGATGCCATGTTGGCGGTCTCGGGCCGGCTGGACCGGTCGCTATTTGGCACCAGCGTGCCCCCTTACCTGACCCCTTTCATGGCAGGCCGCGGCCGACCCAAGGTGAGCGGCCCCCTGGACGGCAACGGCCGCCGCAGCCTCTACCTGGGCGTGCGCCGTAATTTCCTCAATCCGCTGTTCCTCGCGTTCGATTACCCGACCCCCTTCACCTCCATGGGCAAACGCAACGTTTCCAACGTCCCTGCCCAGGCCTTGACCATGATGAACAACCCGCTGGTCTTGCAACAGGCTGAACTTTGGGCGAAGGCAACTCTCGCCAACAAACAAGCAACTCCGCAAGACCGCATCTCCGGCATGTATATGGCCGCCCTTGGCAGACCACCCTCGCCGGTGGAATTGGCCGAAGCGGACGCATTTCTGGAAGAGCAAGCCCGTATTTATGGGCAGCCTGATGACCTCCGCGCCTGGACGGACCTTGGGCATGTGTTGTTCAATGTGAAAGAGTTTATTTTCGTGAATTAGGGCTAGCCATGCATTGCCGCCGGTTCCTACCCATGCTCTCGCGCCGCGATATGCTGGTCAAATGCGCCAATGGCTTCGGCGCCGTGGCCCTGGCGGGGCTTTTGCATGATCAGGCGCCGGCCCAACAAACCCCGGCTAATCCACTGGCCCCTCGACCTTCCCATTTCGGCGCCAGGGCACGCAGCGTCATCTTTCTCTACATGGACGGCGGGCCATCCCAATTGGATACGTTCGATCCCAAGCCGCGCCTGGCTCGCGAACACGGCCAGCGCATGAGCACCCGGGTGGAGCCTACCCAGTTCAACAACATCGGCACGGTGATGCAATGCCCGTGGCGGTTCCGACAATATGGCCAAAGCGGCATCCCGGTCAGCGACCTGTTTCCTCACACGGCACAGTGCGTTGATGACCTGGCCATTGTGCGCTCCGTCGTCTCCAACTTCTCCGAACATACGAACGCCAATTTTTTCTTGCATTCCGGTCACGGGCAACAAGGCCGGCCGAGCATGGGAAGCTGGGTCACCTACGGCCTGGGGAGCGAATGTGAAAACCTGCCCGCGTTCGTGGTGCTGGATTCGGGACAGATTCCACCCGGCGGCATCGATTGTTTCGGGTCCGGCTTCCTGCCCGCGGCTTTTCAGGGATCGCTCTTTCGCGGTGGCCGAGAACCTGTCGCGGATTTACAGCCAGCTAGCGCCCCACGCTCGGCCCAGAGCAAGATGAACCTGATCCGGCGCCTCGATCGGTTGGCCCAGGAAAACGCCGGGCACAATGACCCGCTTGAAGCCGCCATCGCCAATTTCGAACTTGCCGCCCGCATGCAGACCGCCGTCCCTGACCTCATGGATCTCTCCGGCGAAACCCGGGCCACGCGCCAGTTGTATGGTCTGGATGAGACCGTCACCGCCATCTACGCCCAGCGCTGTCTGGTGGCGCGGCGCCTGGTCGAACGCGGCGTCCGTTTCGTTGAAGTCCTGTGTCCTCCAACCGGCGGCGACCGCTGGGACCAACATTCCGGCCTTTACCAGGGACATCTCAATAACGCCCGCGCCACCGACAAACCGGTCGCGGGTCTGCTCAAGGACCTCAAGGCACGTGGGCTGCTCGAGTCGACGCTGGTTATCTGGGGAGGAGAATTCGGCCGCACGCCCATGGCCCAGGGCACCGATGGGCGCGACCATAACCCCTATGGTTTCACGATGTGGCTGGCCGGCGCCGGCATCAAGGGCGGCACCATCTACGGCGCCACCGACGATTATGGCTACCACGTCGTCGAAAATAAGGTGGAAATCCACGACCTGCACGCCACCATGCTCCACCTGCTGGGCATGGAACACACCCGCCTCACCTACCGCTTCGGCGGCCGCGACATGCGCCTGACCGACGTCCACGGCGAGGTTATCCGAGGAATTCTGGCCTGATTCATCAACCACCAAGCACCAACGGTGCGCCCTATGCCAGCCCAGTTGCCTCTAAGAGCGTTCGGAAAAAAAGGGGTCAGACCCCTTGAAGCGAACAGAGTTTTCAGCGCTTTTGCATGGTATCGAGGGGGTCTGACCCCTTTTTTTCCGAACGCTCTAAAGAGGGATAGACAAGGGGATGCCTCGACAGCCGGTGCAATCCAGTGGCACGGTCCGCATCGCCGCGTGCAAAAATGGTATGTATGCACCCTCCGGGCAACCCCCTCGGCGACGCATAGCATTTTGCATGGCATTTTGCCATGCGGTGGGACTGCGGTGCATGGAATTTCGCATAACAAATTCAAGAACGTCCTGCAGGAAGCCCGCCAAGTTTGGAGGTATCGGATGCAGCGCAGGGTGCAATTGCCACACGGTACTCCGGGTGGTAATGCGGACCTTCCCCAGAAAATTCAAAGGGGACGCGGCTCGAATTCGAGGGTAAATTTTGTTGAATGTGCCGATGCCTTACATTTTGCCTATGCCACGACGGGCCAGTAATGCTCTAGGCGGCTTGGTTGCACCATGCGCTCAAGGGAGTCTGTGGCAACGGCAACCGCGCAAAAACCCGGGAAACGATGCGCCGACACTGTTTTGACAATCGAAAATGACTGGATACGAGCTGCGTCCACTTTGAATTTTCCCGGGTTGGTTCACATTCTTGAGACAGGAAAGTAATTGAGGAACGACCGAATTTTTTGCTTATGACCAATTTGATAGTATTTTCCCCCGGCCTTAGGCAAGGAAAGGTAATTGCAATGGGTAAACGAGGTGAAGGTTGGGCATTATTGAAAGAAAAAAAATACGATGAGGCCATTCGTCTTTTTTATCGTGACTATGCCGAAGAAGCGCTTTCGAGTTGCCTGAATAACGCTTCTTTCGCATACCTTTTAAAGGGCGAACCAGAGTCGGCTGCCAAGCTTGCAGAAACGGTTATCACGCGAGAAGATGCTGGAACCGGTGAGTATGGCCTGGCGGGGGTGGCACGCTGGCTCTCTGGAGATTACACAACGGCAGTGTCGCATTGGAAAAAGGGACAGGGCGCGGCGTACGCTGATGCATCTGGCGGCATGGGACTTCCGTTGCTTTTGGCCTATGCCGCCGTGCGGCAACCGAATGTAATTCCATTCAATGAAGTAAAAACGTTATTGAAGAGACAATTGGCGCACCCTTGGGCTTCCCGTTGGCCCGGTCCTCTTGGAGCATTCATGCTTGACGAAATGGATGAGAGCTCAATCCGGGAATTAACAGTTTTTAGTCATAAAGATGCAGTTGACGCGGGACTCGTCACCCGACAGCGAGTCATGCAGCTAGGGTTCTATGTCGGTGTTAAAGCTGCAGCAATTGAAGACATCAGTTGTTTTAGGTCACAAATGAAGCAATGTGCGTCGACACTCGACTGTGAAACCAAAAGCGAGTTTTACCTAGCAAGACACGAGATGTCCATATCGTATAAAAGCGAAGGCAGCGTATAAAGAAAATTCAAAGGAAAATTCAAAGAGGACGCGGCTCGAATTCGAGGGCAAATTTTGTTGAATGTGCCGATGCCTTACATTTTGGCCTATGCCACGACTGGCCAGTAATGCTCTAGGCGGCTTGGTTGTACCATGCGCTCAAGGGAGCCTGTGGCAACGGCAACCGCGCAAAACCCGGGAAACGATGCGCCGGCACTGTTTTGACAATCGAAAATGACTGGATACGAGCTGCGTCCTGAATTTTTCCTGGTCACCGTGGTAAAGGAGGTTTAGTCGGAAGGATTTGGCTGCGGCCTTGAGTTGCGCCGTTCGCTTCGGAGCCAGCTTAACAGGCTTGTCGCCCGCTGAGATTGGGATTACAGCCAGGCAATACCCGGACAACACGCTCACAAGCAACAAAATCATTACCGCTTTCATTGAAATCTCCTTGCCACAACGTCCGATGAACCTCTTGACTCTCGGCGTAAAAAGGACGAGACGAGACGGAGGAAGATTTGGTTGGAGCCGTATTATTCGGCAGCAGCATGAGCACCGGCGTCTTCGCCCTGACTCCTTACCTGTGTCGTCTGGTCCTTTTGTTTCAGGCAACTCGGACAATACCACGGGGCCGGGGTTTTGACCGGCTTCG
Source organism: uncultured Planctomycetota bacterium (assembly GCA_963848825.1). GTDB lineage: Bacteria > Planctomycetota > Planctomycetia > Gemmatales > Gemmataceae > CAVVSQ01. The sequence continues at coordinate 302,052 of CAWKFA010000002.1, forward strand.
GGCTTTTCTTGCGGCATTTGGCGAAAAGGTAGCGTTTGCCTTTGACGGCGACTGGCCGGGCTTATGAATCCGCCAATGCGTCTAATTCGCTACGTCTGGGCATTCCCCGCTACGGCCCTTGGCCTACCGCTGGTCCTCGTGGCGTGGCTGTCGGGGGGTAGCGCCGACATCGTGCAGGGTGCCATTGAAATTCACGGCGGTTTGGTGACTCGTCTTCTTCGACGTGGGATTCCGGGCATCGGCGGCGCCGCGGCCATGACCCTGGGTCATGTGATACTCGGGCGCGACTCGGCATGCCTGGAACAGAGCCGTCGTCACGAGCATGTGCATGTGCGGCAGTTTGAGCGCCGGGGGCCACTTCTTCTTCCGCTCTATTTGACGTTTAGCCTGGTGCTTTACCTGCGCGGCCGCGATCCGTACTTGGATAACCCATTCGAGCGCGAGGCATTCGAGAAAACCGGCGGGCCACCCTGACCTCTGGCGTTCAACTAGTTTCGAGTTACGGGCCGTATGGTGTTTACACCCACAACGGTGGACATATTTTTTTCAGGTCATTCATTGATCTGGGCTAGTATTTCTTTCTGGTTGTAGGCTAAAATCCGGATTAATTTTAGCCGGGTGCCCGGATCATCGAACAATTAGTCTGTTGTGGCAGGGTTATCCGGTACTCCGGATGACCCTGCTTCACCGTGAAGCGACCTTTTCCCTGAAGACCGCTTCAGCTTCTTCTTGAGTTTATCCGTAGAAAATAATTCATGAAGATAAATTGTGGTAAAAGAGTTTTTCGGTACTCCGATATGCCCCGTCTTGGCGGTGATGGGATCCATTCACCGCAGTCAGGGTCATGCACGAGTACATGCATAACCCTGCCACAACACCCTTTTTTTTAGCAGTTAACGGCGGCGAAGGATGAGTCTCCAGGCCGGGCGCCCGGATCATCGAACAATTAGTCTGTTGTGGCAGGGTTATCCGGTACTCCGGATGACCCTGCTTCACCGTGAAGCGACCTTTTCCCTGAAGACCGCTTCAGCTTCTTCTTGAGTTTATCCGTGGAAAATAATTCATGAAGATAAATTGTGGTAAAAGAGTTTTTCGGTACTCCGATATGCCCCATCTTGGCGGTGATGGGATCCATTCACCGCAGTCAGGGTCATGCACGAGTACATGCATAACCCTGCCACAACGCCCTTTTTTTTTGCAGTTAACGGCGGCGAAGGATGAGTCTCCAGGCCGGGTGCCCGGATCATCGAACAATTAGTCTGTTGTGGCAGGGTTATCCGGTACTCCGGATGACCCTGCTTCACCGTGAAGCGACCTTTTCCCTGAAGTCCGCTTCAGCTTCTTCTTGAGTTTTATCCGTAGAAAATAATTCATGAAGATAAATTGTGGTAAAAGAGTTTTTCGGTACTCCGATATGCCCCGTCTTGGCGGTGATGGGATCCATGCACCGCAGTCAGGGTCATGCACGAGTACATGCATAACCCTGCCACAACGCGTTTTTTTTTAGCAGTTAACGGCGGCGAAGGGAATGAGTCTCCAGGGCAACCCCGGCAGCAAAGAGCAAGGTTACCGGGCCGCCAACGTGTCGTTGCACGTTTTCATACCCCTTAACGGCGGTGGCCCGAGAAGTTGCACGGGTCGCCGCAATAGGTGGGAGTGTGCTGCCGTTTTGGGAACGGCTTCACAGATGCCGATGGACAGCTGCACCCACCCAAGTCCGCGGCCGGGGAGCTGTAAGCTTCCGAGATTAAAGAGTTCGATGATTTCTTCAAGGAACGAGTCGCCGCTGATCAAACAGATTGTCGCAGGCCCGACGCGAAGCGGAAGTTGAGGAACCAGGATTCGAACCTAAATTGGCGGTATTTCGCTGGCATTCACTTTGCGTAGCGTCCACGTCGCAAACCATGGAAAAGGCTCAAATCTTTGAAATCCGCAAACACCCTGTCGAGCGCGACGGTGCTCGTTACGTCGCTCAAGCACTCGAAGAATTCCTGCGCGACGCCTGTCGGCTTTTCGTTCATCAGGCAGGTCCAGTACAATTCATCGTCCAGCAAGGCATTTTTCAGCAACGGCCAAAAGCTCGAGCTCGGCATCGCAGAGTCTCGACCGCTAGCGCAGAGCACAGTATTGGGGAAAGGGTCAGTACCGGCCTGAAGCGGCTGGCTGGGCACAGGCGCGGGTGCCAGTTTTTTACTGTTGTTAACGATGCCTTGTCTGGGTGCAGTTGTATCAGGCTCGGTTACCCCATCTTTGGTGCTAACCGAAGCCGACATCGGGGTCTGCGGGTGCGCAGCGGGAAGCAGTTGTGGCACGGGGGTTTGGGGACTAGACACGACGAAACCCGGGACGGGTGGGATTTGCGTCGGATGAAGCTGAACGATGTAGGCGTCGATGGTGGAAACGTCGCCTGCGTCTACAGAAATATCGCCAGCTACGTCGCCGATTACCACGGGATCAACTTGCGCGTAGGCGTTGAAGCCAGTTGCTGCCCCAATGGCCACCTGATTTACTTCCAGTTTGTCCAGTCCATTCACCTTCCCGTCACCGTTGACGTCCCCCAGGTAAGCGTTGACATGCAGGCCGCCGGCGCTCACGGCGTTGCCTTGTGTGCCGTTGATGATGACATTGCTGAGCTGGAGAAGTTCCCGCGTTTCATACAAGTTGGCAGCAGTGTTGGGCACGACGGCGATCAGGTCGCCTAACACCAAGGGGTTGGACGGCGTCAGAGACGCGGCGCTGGCGTCGTTGTACTGGAATGTCGCCAGGCCGCCGGTATTCGTAATGAGTTTCAATGCGGCGGCCGGATCCGTGGCGTCACTTGTCGTACCTGAAAGAGTACTCTCGATGGTTAGCAGGGCTGGATTGTAGGCAATTGAAAAAGTCACGCTCGTTACGTTGGCGGCGTTGTAAAGCGTGATCGGGATGCCGGCCGACACGCCGTTGGGGACCTCAATCGGGGAACTGGCGTTGGGGCCCCGGGCGAAATCCGGCATGGCCAGGACTGGCGTGGCCTGAACTTGATAACTGGTGCTGAACGTGGTGACGAAGTCGGCGGCGCCGCCGTTGTTGGCACCATCCAGGCCGGCCCCCAGGGCGTCCAAAAAGCCGCTGCCGCTTGCCCCGCTCACCAGCCTCAACGTGTAGGTATCGTCGGGTAAAACCGCGGAGAGTCTTCCCGAACTGAATAAGCTGTTGAGGAGGTACAGGTAGCTTTGGGTGGCGCTAAAAGTGATATTCGTAATGGTCGAACTGATGATCAAGGCACCATGAATCGGTCCCACATGAGCGCCGGTAAGAATCACGTCCGACACGCCGGCCAATGTGGCGCGATAAAGACTGACGTCTGCCGGGATGAACGCTTTGCTGAACGATACCCCAAAGCCGGTAGGCGTCGGTGTGAAATTGGTGACTATCAGTCCGCGCATGACCACCGTAGTCGTGGCTCCAGTCAGGCCTGTCGCCGTTGCGGAGATGGTCAACGTGCCCGCAGTCTTCTCTGTTACCAGGAATTGATGTTGGCCGGCGTCAGCGGTAACGAAAGCATAGATTCCTCCGGCCAGCGGTTGACCGGTGGCGGCGTCCACGAACGTTGCCGTCGGGTCGCTGGTGCTGAGGATGATGGACCCAACGTAACCATGCACCACCGCACCGGCGGTGTTCCGCGCGCTGACGGTAATGGCAAAAGCCGTCCCCGTGGTCCCGGCTCCTGGCGCGGCCAGTGCAAGAGCAGTCGCCGCCAGCGACGCGACGCTTACGCCCGAGAATGTCGCAGTGCTGGCGGTCGCTTTGTTATGGGCGGTTACTGCCAGGCCGACGAGCGCCGTCGAGGGCAAGCTGATGGTTTGACTTGTCCCTACCTGTGTCCACGTGATGCCGTTCGTACTGTAGTAGCCGCTGAATGTATTGCCGACGCGCGTGAGTTTCACCCAGACGGGCACAGTCAGGCCGCCCACGGCGACATTGTTCGAGGTGCCGCCGGTGGTCGATCGCCACTGAAAGGAGACGCCGTTGCCGGGCGTGGCAAAGATGCCGACATTGGCCGCATTGGGATCCGTGGAAGCACGCATCATAACGCCGGCCTTGGCCCACGGGTCAGTGTTTTGCTGGCTCTTGACCTGAGCCATAACGGCCCCGTCGCCGGGCATACTCTGGTAGACAAAATGGAACTGGTCGGCCGCATTCCAGATGTCGCTGCCGCCTCCGGTCAGCGTATACGTGGAGGAGCTGTAGCTCATCGAGCCGGCAAATCCCGGCGAACCGATGTCGATGCTATTCGTGAAACTGCCGAAGCTCACCGGGACGCTTATCGAACTCGTGACGCTGAGCCCGAACTGGTCGGTGACGGTGACAGTGAAATTGTAGGTTCCCGTCTGGGTGAAAGAGGCCATCGTGTTCTTGGCGCCGTTGTTGCCATTCGTGGAGAAGGTGACCGGCGCAGGTCCGTTGCTGGACCAGGTGTAGGTGAGCGTGTTTTCGCCGCTGGCGTCGGCGCCGAGCACCGACAGGGAAACAGTGCTCGCCGCCACGGCTGGGGGCGCCGCGGCCGCCGGCGTGGCTATTGTCGGCGGCTGGTTGCCTGCACCAGTCAAGGCCGGGCTCGCGAACGTCGCGGTAGCCAACTGGCCGCTGCTGTGTGAACTAGTGATCATCCCCACATAAATGGTGCCGTTCATGGCGATCGGCACGCTAGCGCCGAGCTGCGTCCACGTGGTCCCGTTGGTCCCGTAATAGACGGAAAACGCATTGCCGCTGCGCGTGAGCTTGAGCCAAAGGGGCGTTGCAAAGGTTCCCTTGCTGGCCACCGAGGTCGAGGACGCAGAATATGAGGTGCGCTGTTCAAAGTTGAGCGTGCCCTGCGGCGTCAGGAAACCGATGGCATAGGCCGAGCTGGGGTCGAGTGAATTACGCATCATGATGCCGGCCTTGCCGTAGTTGGCAAAATTGGCCATCGAGGCCACCTGAGCTATATAGCTGCCGTCGCCGGTCAAGGTCGTGAACGCGAATTGGAAGCCGTCGGCCGTATTCCAGATGTCGGCGCCGGCGCCGGTAAGGGTATAGGTACCGGTCGAGCTGTTGTAGCCAGCTCCGCCCGCCTGTCCCAGGGTACCGGCATCACCAATGTCGGCATGGGCATAAGGCGCAGGCAACGCGGAGGCCGTTTCCGGCAGCGTTGACATCGAACTAGACACGGCCCCATTTGAAAGTGCCTCGACGCGATATTCGTATGCCTGGCCGCTCGTCACCGTCGTATCCGTGTACCTCGTGCTGTTCGCCGGCAGCGTGTTCGTCAGCATCGTCCAGCTATTGCCGCCGTCCGTACTCCTGTCGACTTCGTACGCCGTGTCGGCCGCCGAGTTGTTGTCCCAGAGCACTGTGGCAAATAGCGTTGGGGCCGGCGAAAATTCGACCTCCACGTGCGTCGGTGCATAGGGCGGCACCGTGAACGCCGACGCCGTAGCGTAGGCGGAATTTATTGAATTGTAGACGTTGTCAACGCGATAGTAATACGTCACGCCTTCGGCTACCGTTGCGTCGGTGTAGGTCTGCGTCCCATGTCCGACCGTGCTGAGCGTCGTCCAGTTGATATTATCCGTCGAGCGCTGGATGGTAACCGTGGCGTTGGCGGTTGTGTTGTCGTTCCACGTAAGCACGGCAGTAGTACCGCTGTGCGCGACGGCCAGGCCGCTTGGGGGCCTCAACACTGTCGTCGCCACCGTTGCCACATTGGTCGGCGCTGACGAGTTGTTTCCATAAACCGCACGGACGCGATATTCCACGGTGGCCAGGTCCGGAGCCGAGGTGTCGGTGTAGCTTGTCGACCCCGGCGTAATGCCGGCAGTCTCGGTGATCCACGTGTTGCCGCCGTCGATCGAATAATCGACGGCGTAATTCGTGACCGAGGAACCATTGCCCGTCCAGGTCAGCGTCACATTCTGAGTCGACGCGCTATAGCTGGCCGAGAGATTCGCCGGCGCCGGCGGCTGCGTCATCGCCGTGGCCACATTCGAATAGAGCGTGCCGTTGTTCGCTTGAACGCGGTAGTAATATTGCGTGTTTGCTGGCAGCCCCGCATCGGTGTAGGTATAACTGCCGGCTGGAATCGCACTGGTCAAAGTGGACCAAATTGTGCCGTTGCTTGAGCGCTGCAGTGTATAGCCGGTTGCCGAAGTGAGGTTGTTTGTCCATGCAAGCCTGACCGAACCGGGCGAAGTAGCCGATGCCAACAGCCCCACGGGTACCTCGGTCACGGGTGTAGCGCTAACGTTGCCGGTGAGTGTCACGATGCTTTGCGCGGGGATGGTATAGGTATAGCTGCTGCCGGTGCCGGTGGCGGGAATCGACTGCTGCTGGGCGACGTCTAGCGTGGCGGATGTGATCCACGGAGTCAGCACGGGCGCGTAGCCTCCATTAAGGCTGATCGTCTCACTGATGGCCGATGTCGAATTATTGACGAGCACAGAGGCGAATTCGCCGGTCGCCGGATTTTTGAAGGCACTGATGAGCAAGCCGTTGTTGTCGTTGCTTTCACCCACCTCCACCCATCCGGGGCGAATGAACTTCGAATAGTTGGCCATCGCCGAGAATACTTTGGTCGACTGCCAGTTGCCGCCGAGAAGGCCTGCGCTGCCGCCCGCGTTGATCCACCACCAATTAAAGGCGCTGGCCCCACTGAGATCGACGACATCATAAATCGAGGTCGCCGCTGACAACCCTGCGACAATGCCGGCGCTGTTCGAATAGGAGCCTGAATTCTCGGTCTCCCATATCTGGTGCCCGTTCAAGCCGGAGATCGGGCCAAAGCCATAGTTGCCGTAGGTGTGATCGGCATAGATGAGGTTCGCGTAGCTGGACTCGGTCGGGTCGCTCATTACTTGGCTGACGAGGTTGAGCGAGTTCCAGTGGGTCTCTTCGGGCAAAATGATCTTGGTCGTCAAACCATCCGCGGCGAAGGTAGGTTCCAGGATGGAAAGCACGTCGTGGAACTCTTGAGCGCTCCAGACGGCCGATTCATAACTCGCTTGCCAGTCAGGTTCGTTCTGCATCGAGACGGCGTAAACAGTGATGCCGTCGTTCTTCATGTTGATGACGTATTGCGCGAGCCAGTTCGCGTAGTTTTGATAATCGGCCGGCAGCAAATAACCGCCGGTGGCCACGCCATTGACTATGTCGGCAACGTTATTGTTGCTCTTCCATTGGGCGGGCGGGCTCCACGGCGTGCTAAAGATCGTCACCCCCATTTGCTGCGCACTCTGCATCGTGCTGATCTCGCCGCTGCTGGAACTGGTGTCGGCATTGATATGGCTGCGTAGTATGGACAGGCCCGCTCCGTTGGTCGGCGACCAAAGTAGTTGCGCCTCCGAGGTCGTGACACTTGGCGTGATCCACGCGCTGGACGCCCCAAAGCCGGCCATCGTCTGCAGCACAGTGTTTAGACTGATGCTGGCAGACGATAAGAGAAAACGCGGCTCCAGTTCCTCCACCCAAAACAACGCCTTTCTGGATTGGAACTTCCTTTTGCGCATCTGCAGCTCTTTCTTAACCTGCCAATAAGGCCGAATACCGGATCGTCCTGATGGAGAATGATTAACTGTTTATTTGACGTCCTGGGGGTTGGGCAAGTTCCATTTTAGATGGTGGTAGACAATCAGCCCACGATGTTGGCTAGCAGCCCGCTGAAAAAGGCCGCTGACGCCCTGCCAACCAAGCTGGCCCGCAGGGCATTTCGCTCTGTATAGCGCAACACCGCAAACAAATGATCGTCCGATTCCACCGGGAATGACTTATAGCGACCCTGGCAAATATGGCCGGTTCCGCCCGTGTGGTAATGCGCGTGCCAACGCATACTGTGCGTGTGCGTCAGCCAGCGCAGAAACGCGGTGAGTTGACCCTCCTTTTCAGGCCAAAGAACCATATGCCAATGGTTGGGCATCAGACAATAGCCCAATAGGCGGAGCGGGTGCTTTTCCAAAGCCTTTAGCAGAATGCGTTCAAACGCCAGGTAGTCGCCATCTTTCCGGAAAAGCGGCAATCTGGCCACCGCGTGATTGAGCGCCGCCTGGAGCATTACGAGCCCGTCGTGGCCTAGGCAAAGTGTAAAACATCGGCACTGGCCGTTCAACAAGATTTGCCCTCGAATTCGAGCTGCGTCCGCTTTGAATTTCCTTGGTGGGAAGCCGTCGCAACGCCAGCGCCTCTCCTCCTACTTCGCCTCCAACGGCGGCGAGCTGCCGTGGCTTTCGTTGCCATCGCGATCCGCGTTGAGCTTCATGGTTCGGTCGAGGTTCGCTCGCGCCGCGCTGTTGTTCGGGTCGAGGCGGAGGACCTCCTTGAACATCGCGATAGCCCCGTCCAGCTCCCCCTTGTCTCGCAAGGCCAGCCCTAGTTCGTGCAAGATGTAGGCGCGTCTATCGAGCCGGATCCCCTCTCGGAAGGCGGCGATGGCCCCGTCCAGGTTCCCTTGGGCCTTTAGAGCCAGCCCGAGGCCGTAACGGATGTGGGGTTCGTTTGGGTTGAGCCGGCTCGCGTCCAGTATGGCAGCGACGGCGGCGTCCGGGTTTCCCTGGTCCATCAGGGTGAGGCCGAGGTGGAGGTGTGGCCAGTGAAACTTGGGATCGAGGCGGATCGCCTCCCGGCAGGCGGCAATGGCGCCATCCAGGTCCCCCTTGTTACGCAGTGCGTCCCCCAAGCTGTTGTGGACCGAGGGATACTTCGGGTCGATGCCGATCGCCACCCGGTATTCGGCGATGGCCCCCTCGAAATTTCCTGCATCCAACAAGTTATCGCCGAGGTCTATGTGGGCGACCACGCTGCCGGGCCGGACAGCCACGGCTGCGCGCAGGCCATTTTTCTCGCTCGGCCACCAACTTACGCCGGTCGAATCGGGGCTTGTTCAATCGCTGGAGGGCCATGAGGAGCCCGAAGTCCGCCGGCCGCCGGCGCCAGACGGCGGCCAGGATCGCCTTCCGCCGGTCTACAGGGATGGCATCGAGTTCGCCCAGGACGGCCGCGAAAGGGGCCGGCTGGTCGAGCGCTACCGCCTTGTCCGCCAGCTCTGCCAACCGAGCGTTCGCCCCCGCCACGACTGCTGCCCGCACGGCATCTCGGAAGTCGTCCGGGTCGGCCGCCCGGAGGACCGCAAGGAGTCCCAGCGGCGGGGCGTATGCCAGCCACATGTCCAGCGCGGCCAGGAGGCGGCCCCGGATAACCGATTCGTTGACCCGCCGCCCGGCCTCCCCGGGTGTAAGTGTGCTGGGGACGATCCCGAAGCGGGCGAATGCCTTTGGCCACTGCTCCACGGCCTTGGCGTCACCCTGAAATTGGCCCTCAATGACGGTCCAGCGCAGGTCGTTGATCCGGTCCAGTTCGCGGAGCATCGCCAGGTCGTCCCGGCAGCGGGCGAGCCGATCCGCCAGGTGGTCCGCGGCGCCCTCGGCGCTGCGTTTCTCAGCCTGCTCCAAAGCCAGAGCGGCTTTGTCGGCGTCGTCACTCCGCAAGGCGTCCTCACATTGGCCGAGCAAGGCCGCGACCGCGTCCGCGTTGCGTGTCCGGCGCTCGCGCTCGTCCCGGTTCCGATTCTCCGTCTCGACCCGCCGTTCGGTGGACTCCCGATCGGCCCACCAGGCAAACGTCCCACTGCCAGCCAGGAGCAGCACGACGGCACCGGCCAGCGCCAGCTGCACCTTCCGCCGTTTCCGCTGCTCAGCGGCCCGCACCTCCGCCCGCACGCGGTCTTGCTCCGCCTGCCGGCGCGCTCCTCGGCGTTCGCCCGCAACCCGGCCACCGCCGCTGCCACTTCGCTCGCGTCGCGCGGCCTGCCTCCTTTTTCGGCGGCCAGGCATCGCTTCGCCAGCGCGACCAACTCAGGGTCCGCTCCGCTGCTGTCAAGCCGGACGAAGGCATCGTCCAATTTTGCCCGGGCGGCGAGCTGGCGAGTGGCTTCCGAGTTTGCTCCAACGTGCGGCGGGCTTCCGGTCAGGATGACGCAAAGAATCGCTCCGAGGCCGAATACGTCGCTACGGGCGTCGATCTGGTCGACCGCCCCGATGGCCTGCTCCGGCGGCATGAACGCCGGCGTGCCAAGCAAGCTGCCAGCCTGCGTCGCCCCGTCCTCGCCGCGGGTGGAGCGAATCTGGGTGCTGCCGATGGTGGCGTCAGAATCGTCGCTCGGACGGCCGGGACGAGCCAGGCCGCCGGCCATCACCTTGGCCAGCCCCCAGTCCATGACCTGGACATCGCCGAAATCTCCGACCATGACGTTGGCTGGCTTCAGGTCCCGATGAATCACGGAGTGCGCGTGGGCATACCCGACCGCCTGACACACTTGCTCGAAGACGGCCAGGAACCGACCACGGTCGGCCGACGGGTCGGGCCGGTCCTTCAGCAGTGCGTCGAGGGTCCGGCCCTTAATGAGCTTCATCGCCAGGAAGGGGCGGCCGTCGGCCAAGGCGCCGACCTGGTGAATGGCTGGAATTCCTGGGTGTTGCATCTGGCCTGTGATGTACGCCTCGTCGAGAAACCGGGCGGCCGCCGCCGACTGGGGCGAGAATTCATCGCGGAGAACTTTGACTGCCACGTCCCGGCACAAGGCGACATCCCGCGCGCGATAGACGACCCCCATGCCGCCGCGGCCAAGTTCGTCGAGCAACTCGTAGGCCGGCGGTCCAACCTTGGGCAACGGCCTGGCGGCATCGCCGGTCGGCCCGGCGGTGAAGTGATCGGATGGAGAATCGGTACGGACGGGGGAATCGGACAAGGGCACCTCCCTTACCGGGGGGGCGGCCGTTACGGCTGGCGCCCAAGCGCGTGACTTGGGTTCGTCTTGGCGGCGTTGCGAATTAACAGAAAACTTCAACCGCTGGTCGCACCCGGGCACTTGATTTTCTTGGACACATTGTACCCGAGGGGAGTACAGAAAACGACCGGTGCGTGATCGTTTAAACGGAGATAACCTCGGCAACGGCTCAGGTGGGTGCCAAACGGCGAGCGTGGCGCCGTCGGCGGAAAACGCCACGCAGTGCGCGCAAAGCTTTCACCGTCAGGACTAAAACCAACCGTGTCTACCGAGTCGTCCACCGGTAAGGTCAGCAAGTTTTTAGCACTGGCCGCGTCCCAGAGTTTGATCGACCACCAAGCACCAAGCGATTGACGGGCGCTCGTTTTTCAAGGCGTTGCAGCGCTGCCCGGGCCTGTTCAGCCGGTTGATGCCCCACGGAGCGCTGGGCCAAGGCTTCCAGCGTCTGCCGCGCTTCGTCCGTGCCGACACGTTCCAGTATCTCGATTGCCCTAACAGTTCGCAGGGCGTCCGCTTCGAGCATCTGCCGCTCAAGCGCCGTTAAAAGTTGTTGCAGGCGTCCGCGCAACTCGACGCTGGGCCGGTTCTGAAGCGCCTTGGATAGTTTGTCCGCGGCGGCAGCCCCCAGTTTCTTGAGTTGCGTCGTCGCTTTTTGCCGGGTCGCGAAACTGTCACTGTCCAGGTCCAGGATCAATCCGTCGATGCGTGCCATGTCCTCATCAGCCACGAGCCGTATTTGTTTCCGGAGGAACAGCACGGCTTGTTGGGGCTCACGAGCCAATTCCTTGATCGCCTGATAAGCCTGGATTGCATCCTGGCCCCGCATGTCCTCCCAAAGGGCGTTCCGCCGTTCCTCCGTGAGCGCAATAATCCTAGGAGCAATATCGTTGGCGCCGCTGACGTCCCAGATGAGGGCTGTCGTATTGAAGTAGCCCGATGACAGCCGCTTGCCACCTGGATCGAACGCGAGGGCATAACAATTTGGGGCGCCGGTAAAGCGTAGCCGCTCACGGCGTGTCGCCAATTCGTAAATGCGGACGATCCGGTCCGTGCCGGCAACCGCGAGGATGCGGTCATCGTCGGCAAAGGCCAGGGTCGTCGCCGGTGCGTCGCCCGGCTGCCCCTTGAGCATGCCGATCTGTTCCCCAGACATCAAATCCCAAAAGCATACCAGTCCATCCTTGCCGCCGGCTGCGAGGGTTTTCCCGCTCGTGGAAAAGACGAGACAATGGATGCCGAATTTCCCGGTTGCCAATCTTCGAATCTCCTTGCCCGTGCCGGTTTCGTACACACGAACGACGGACTCGTCCGCCGGCCTGCCTTCAAGGTTCACGATGGCCAGGTGTTTTCCGTCGGCGGCGATGGCAAAGGCCAATGCGGGTCTGTGCCGCCAGGCCATGGTTGATGAGTTGTTGGCCGCCGGCCACGTCCCAGACACGCATGGTTCGATCCACTCCGCCGGAGACCAGCGTCTTCCCATCCGCGATAAAACCGACAACCTGGGCAAAATCTTCGTGCCCTTTGAGGCAGCGGTTTTCCGCGCCCGTTTTCGTGTCCCAAATCCGAACCGTCTGGTCTTCGCTTGCGGAAGCCAGCAGAGCGCCATCCGGGCTAAATGTCACCGACATGACGCCCCCGTGGTGGCCTTTCAGGACGAATAACTCTGTTCCTTTGGCCGTGTCCCACAGGCGGATCGTGTGGTCCCAACTCGCGGTGGCCGCCATTTTCCCATCGGGACCAAAGGCCAGCGCGCAGACGCAGCGGGAGTGTCCCACCGTTCGCGGTATCTCCTTGCCGGTGGCAGTGTCCCACGTGTGAAGAGCGGTGTCGCCGGCCGTGATCAGAGTCTTGCCATCGGCCGCAAAGACGGCGCCGCGGACCCACGGTATTTCGCCGCCGGCTTGCCAAAGTTCTTTGCCTGAGGCCACATCGTAAAGGTGAACCGTATTGTCAGCGGCGGTCGCGGCCACCGTTTTGCCGTCCGGCGACAGGTAAGAGAATGGACGCCATGCTTGGGACCCGCCAGGAAATGCCGAGCTTGTCCGGTCGCGACGTCCCAGATTCGCATAGAGCCGTCCTTGTCCAAAAAAGGCTTGGGCGCGGCTCTGTTTGCGAAGGAAGAAATACCCAAACTTTGCATTTGCCGGCTCCCGGAAAACAGCTTCTTGCCGTCAGGAGAAAACGCCACGGCATGGACCTCGCTTTGGTGTCCTTCGAAACGCCGCACGGCGTTGCTCGTGGCTGTTTCCCACAGACCGACCGTGTTATCTAAGCTGCCGGAGGCAAGGGTCTTGCCGTCGGGTGCGAATGTGATGGACGTCACGCCGGCGCGGTGCCCATTGATTTTACGTTTCTCCTTTCCCGTACGCGCATCCCACAGGCGAATCGTGGCATCGTGGCAGCCGCCGGCGATCTCGGCGCCATCGGGAGAGAACGCCACGGAGGTGATGGCTAGCGGGGGCGTCTCAAGGCGCAGGCGTTCCTCTCCCGAGTCTGTGTTCCAGAGCCGAACCGTTTTGTCAGAACCGGCAGTGGCCAGGACTTTGCCATCGGGTGAGAAAGCAATGTCCACGACAACACCTGTGTGGCCGCGTAACTCCCGAAGAAGGTGCCCCGTCGCTGCATCCCACAGGCGGACAACGGAGCCGATCTCCGTGGAAGCTAGCGTCTTCCGATCCGGTGATGCCGCGACGGCTCTGGACACCGCGTAGGCGTCTCCGCGAAAGCGCATTGATCCCAGACGCAGAAGTGCCGCCGGCGGCAACGGGTCGCCCTGGCGGTCCACACGCTCGGCTTGCTTCTTGGTGCCCAAGGGATCGTTGGGTTGTGGCTGGCCAATCCAAACGGCAACAATTATTGTCAGGCAGAGCGGATTCATGGATCGTTCCAATGGAGAGGTAACCAGCCTAAAGACGAGATAGCGCTCGTTTTGGATTGACGTAACCGTTCACGGGTCGCCATGCAAAAACACAGGGTCTTTAGTCGTCAGACGCCAGGACTGACAGGAAAATTCAAAGGAGACGCGGCTCGAATTCGAGGGGCAAATTTTGTTGAATGTGCCGATGCCTTACATTTTGCCTATGCCACGACGGGCCAGTAATGCTCTAGGCGGCTTGGTTGCACCATGCGCTCAAGGGAGCCTGTGGCAACGGCAACCGCGCAAAAACCCGGGAAACGATGCGCCGACACTGTTTTGACAATCGAAAATGACTGGATACGAGCTGCGTCTCCTTTGAATTTTTCTTTGAATTTTTCCAGGTGCCATGGATTAACATCGCGTATCGCGGCGTGAGATCACGGCATGGCCTGCCTCGATGGGGCGAAAGGATCTACCTTCCTACCTACTGCCTGGGATTGGTTTGAGGCCCCCAGCCAATTCGGTTCGCCACTACCGTGCGGTCCATGCCAAGGAATTGCTCCATGTCCCGGACTTTCGCTGCCAGCTCTTTGAAAGAACTCAGCAATTCGGGATAATCGGCACAAAGCTGCTCGAGTGTCGCATCTTGGCCGGCGCTGCGCAACTCCTGCCAGCGCGCAGCGCCTGGTCGCTCCGCGCTTCAAATCAAGCCGGTCGCCGTGGGCGAGCACGTGTTCATGCAGCCTAAATTCTTCGGAAATAATCGTTTCCGTTAAAAGTGTCATCATAATGAAGAACAGCATGTTCAAAAATGACGCTTCTGCCGTCGCCTTCATATACCACGCCCGAAACGGGTAGGCCCCAGTCGCTCCGCGCGGGCCCGCCACTCCGAAGATAACTCAGCGCAAAAGTGCCAGTTAGTGTGCGGAAGCCTCGAGCTTGGGTCCAAACCAATAGCCCCTTCTCAAAGGTGCAGAACACGCTATTGTTCGGTCCAAGCTGGACATCGCCAGTGGGAAAGCCCAGCATGAAGTCGGGCTCCAGGCCGTTGAGTTTTTGCCGCATCTGACCGAGCATGTCGACTTTTTGGGGGAGATAATAGGTCCCACTTGTCGTTTCGATTGGAATAGTCACCTGTGGGTTCGTGATCGCACCAGTCTCGGCTGTCGTCGTCCAAAGTCCCGCCGAGTTCAGGTGCGAGGTCCCGGCATTGAGATGGTAGATCAGGCCGTTCTCAAACTTCGCCACGATTCCCCGGGAAAGTGATTGCTCGTCGCTTGTTGGCAGCCCGAGCATCCCGTACGGGCCGCCCTTCTCTTTCCATTTTGAGTAAATGTCGCCCATAATCGTGGATGTGAAGGGGCTCCATTCTTTGACCTGGGCGTCCATATCCTTGCGGGACTTGAACGAAAAAACCGGCTCTCCTGGCCGCGCGGTGATTGCGCCTCGTTCAAACTCCACCAAGGAACTACCCCGCACCGTACCTTGTTGGTGAACGGGTGCGCCGAGTTCGCTGGAGAGTCCGCCAACTTCCACGTAGCGCGCCATGATTGATCCTGTCAAGATAAAAAGCTTGCGATCGCGCGTCAAAATGATCGCTCCGTGCAAGTACAGGACCATTTGGCCCTGGTCCGTTTTGATCGGTGGTTCGGTCTGGGCGCCGAGATAGCTGTTGATCCCGCCAAGTAATTCATAGGAATCTTGGATTTCCTTGGCGGGAAGATTCAAGATCGCGCGGATATAGGAGTCGTATCTTGGTGAATCGGCAGGTGAATTGCTATATCCAAAGGCGTAGTGCATAAATACGTCCAGAAGGTATGTATCGCTGGACTTCAGCGTCAGAAATTGAGCAGACGACATTCCTGCGGCGATCTGAGTCGAAGCGCCGCCCACGCGTGGATTGTACTGGTCGTACACGTATCCGCCTGTGTTCCGCAAGATCACGTCGCCATTGCCGGCGATGGCCATCGAAGAAATGTTGGTGGCGATCCAGGTCGAGGCCCCGCCCACACGCGGGTTGTACTGGTCGTACACGTTCCCGTTCGTGTTAAGCAGCATGACGTCGCCATTGCCGGCGATGGCCATCGCGCAAATGTTGGTGGCGATCCAGGTCGAGGCCCCGCCCACACGCGGGTTGTACTGGTCGTACACGTTCCCGTTCGTGTTAAGCAGCATGACGTCGCCGTTGCCGGCGATGGCCGTCGAAGAAATGTTGGTGGCGATCCAGGCCGAAGCCCCGCCCACGCGCGGGTTGTACTGGTCGTACACGTTCCCGTTCGTGTTAAGCAACATGACGTCGCCGTTGCCGGCGATGGCCATCGAAGAAATGTTGGTGGCGATCCAGGTCGAGGCCCCGCCCACGCGCGGGTTGTACTGGTCGTACACGTTCCCATTCGTGTTAAGCAGCATGATGTCGCCGTTGCCGGCCGTGGCCATCGCGCAAATGTTGGTGGCGATCCAGGCGGAGGCTCCACCCACACGCGAGTTGTACTGGTCATACACGTTGCCGTTGGTGGTGCTGAGCCAAATGACGTCGCCGTTGCCGGCGACGGCGAAAGACCGAGCGTTGGTACTGATTGGGACTTTTGCGGAACCGTCCGTCTTCATGGATTTCAGCGTATTGCTGGCATCAAGGTCGATGACAACATTGTTTACCACCGCGAACTTCACCACTGCCGAATCGATCTTGACGCTCGCGGCGTTATAGAGATTGCCGCTGCTTTCGAGAGTGTACCCCGGAAATGTCGCGTTCATCACCTCGCGTGCCTCAAGGGTTTCAACCCTCAAGCTGACTTTCCTTGTGACGCGTTTGGTTGGACTTGCGGCTTCGTTGTTATTACTGCCAAACAGTTTGCGAAAAATGGAAAGAGCCATGGGTCGTCTCCTGGATGCAACGAGTTTCGTGATTGGTCACGGCGTTCGCCGCCGCATTCATAGGGATGAGCGAGAGTCCACGGCCCGAAGGGACATAGACTCTTGCGATTTCTCGGGACTGAACTTCCCATGTTCATCAAGTGACTTGCATCAGTCCGGGACGAATTACTCTGATCGTCCCGGGGTTTTTGTCCCATTTCGGCCACGTCTCTCGCTGATGTCTGGGACGGGTCGCTACGATCCAAACCCGCTTTGATCTCTAAAGGAGGTAGCGATGGGTACGATTCGCCATGTGGAACCAATGTCGGAAGGTCACGGGGACTCCGGCGCCCTGATTTAACGGGGAACGATACCGCTCGGTTTAAGCCTTTCGTCAGTCTGTCCCGCTCTTTCGCGTAGGGCGACCCATTTTTGGCCAATGGGAGACTGTCTTTGGGTCGGCGTGCGCGGTCGAATTTCGTGGAGGTCGTTGCACGCGGATCGTTTTTGTGTCATCATGGCGGCTTGGAAAACAGGACGATATCACCCGGCCACGGCCTGCAAATGATTGCCTTTCCCGTCGAGGAAGTCTGTCGGTGCATCCCGCGCCAAGACGGGCTAACTCCGTGCCCCCGCACGGAGTGATTTCTGGATAGCTTCCCTTTGGTAAAGGACCTTGTTGTGACCGAAGAATCCCTTTTTGCCGCCGTCGTGGAACAACCTCCCGCCGATCGCCTGCGCTTCTTGCAAGAGGCGTGCGGAAATGACGCTGAGCTACTTAAACGCCTAAGGCTGATGCTGGCGGTCCATGAAAAGGCCGCCAAAATCGTCGATCAGCGAGAAAAGACCGAGGTGCGTGCCAGGCCTACCGCCGTTGCTATTCACGCCGAAGGAATTGGCACCATCATCGCTGGTCGATTTAAACTGCTGGAACCCATCGGCGAAGGCGGCATGGGAACGGTTTGGGTGGCGGAGCAAACCGAGCCCGTGCGGCGTAAGGTCGCTCTCAAACTCATCAAAGCGGGCATGGATACAAAAGCGGTTTTGACGCGCTTCCAGGCCGAGCGCCAGGCGCTGGCCCTGATGGATCATCCCAACATCGCCAAGGTGCTGGACGGTGGCACCACGGAAACCGGACGGCCTTTTTTCATCATGGAGTATGTCAAAGGCGTCCCGTTTACCAAATATTGCGACAACGCCCGCCTGAACATCGCGGAGCGCCTTAACTTGTTTGTTCCTGTCTGCCAGGCCGTGCAGCACGCCCACCAGAAAGGCATTATTCACCGGGACCTCAAACCTTCAAATATTCTGGTGTGCCTCTACGATGGCCGGCCCGTGCCCAAGGTGATTGATTTCGGCCTGGCCAAAGCGATGCACCAGCCTCTGACCGAACATACGCTACACACGGCCCATGGCCAATTGATGGGCACCCCGCTCTACATGAGCCCCGAACAGGCGGAGATTAATAATCTGGACGTGGATACACGCTCGGACATCTATTCTCTTGG
The DNA here is from genome assembly GCA_963848825.1 of uncultured Planctomycetota bacterium. Classification (GTDB taxonomy): domain Bacteria; phylum Planctomycetota; class Planctomycetia; order Gemmatales; family Gemmataceae; genus CAVVSQ01. The sequence continues at coordinate 320,062 of CAWKFA010000002.1, forward strand.
TGTGATCTTGTATGAGCTTTTGACCGGCACAACGCCGTTGGAACAAAAACGCTTCCGAGAAGCCGCCTGGCAGGAAATGATGCGGCTGATCAAGGAAGAAGACCCCCCGCGGCCGAGCGACCGGCTCAGCAGCAGCGATACTTTGCCTAGCCTGGCGGCGCAACGGAAACTCGAACCGGTGAAGCTGACCCGGTTGGTGCGCGGCGAATTGGATTGGATCGTGATGAAAGCGCTGGACAAAGAGCGGTCGCGGCGCTATGAGAGCGCCAACGGGTTTGCTCGCGACATTCAGGCTTATTTAGCCAATGAGCCAGTTCAGGCCTGTCCCCCATCGACAGCATATAGGCTGCGTAAGTTTGTCGGCAAACATCGCGTGGGTCTTACGATGGTGGCTACCGTCACGGTGCTACTTTTGGCCGGCGCCGCCGTGAGTACCTGGCAGGCCATCAGGGCGACGCGAGCCGAGTTAGAGGCGCGCGTGGCTGCGGAACAGGCCGCCCAGGATCGGCAGAATGCCAAGAACAATGAACGGGCCGCGCGGGAGCAGGAACTGGAAGCGAAAAAGCAAAGCAAAATCGCCGCGGAGAATGAAAGGAAAGCGCTAACATCCACAAAGGAAAAAGAGAGCATCGTCGAGGACCTCAGGCATAACTTGTCCTTAGATAAAATCCTTTTGGCGCGAGCTGCTTTTGAAAGTGGTAACGTGATTCTCGCCCGCGAAAGGCTCGACGAAGTGCCCCCGGACCTTCGTCGCTGGGAATGGAACCTGTTAGATCGACAATATGAGGGCGGCATTTTTACCTTGTACGGGCATACCGCCGGCGTGCTCAGTGTGGCCTCGAGCCCGGATGGAACGCGCATCGCAAGCGGCAGCGAAGACAAAACAGTGAAGGTCTGGGATGGCCGTACCGGCGCGCTCTTGCATGATCTCAAAGGGTACCCGGCGGGCGTTTTTAACGTGGCGTTCAGTCCGGACGGCACCCGCCTCCTCACCTGCTCCTTGGAAAAGCCATTGGTCCCCGAAGATATCGACAGGATAGATATCGCAGTTCCATTGCGGGACACTCCCACTGGGATGATTGCGAAAGTCTGGGATGTCGCACACTGGCGCACTCCTGCTCAATTTCAAAGAGAAATTTTCCGTGCATTGTTTGGTATTCAGCCCGGACGGCACTCGGTTCGCCGGCGGCGCTGACGACGGCCGTGTCAATATATGGGATGCTCAAACGGGGAGACTCTCATTAGAACTCACCGGACATTTCAAATGCGTGACCCGCATCGCGTTTAGTCCGGATGGAACTCGACTGGTCACGAGTAGCGGTGACAATAGGGCAAACGTATGGGACACGCGCAATGGCAAGTTGCTATTTAATCTCGAGCAGTGGTCGTCCATCGGCGCCTTGACATTCAGCCCGGACGGATCGCGCATCATAACCGGCGCCGGCCGCGAATTGAAGAAGTCCGCCGATAAAAATGGCAGCGACAATATCGCGACGGTTTGGGATGCCGGCACCGGTGCTCGGATGCTGGAGCTTACGGGGAAGTTTTCATCGTCATCGGTCAATCACATTGCCGTTAGTCCAAATGGAACTCGCGTTGCTATTAGCTTTCGAGAATTTATAACCGTCTGGGACGTCCAGACTGGCAAGCTTCAGAAAGTCCTCGAATGGAGACCAAATGGTTTTTTGTACCCCATCGTCTACATCGCGTTCAGCCCCGACGGAAGTCATCTCGTTGCCATTGACAGGCGTGCCAACTCGGCAAAAGTATGGAATGGCGCTGGCGAATTGGTCCTGGAACTCAAGGGACATTCGGAACATTTAGAGCATGTGACTTTCACCTCGGATGGAACTCGTCTCATCACCGCCAGTGCCGACAAAACGGTAAAAGTCTGGGATGCCGACACGGGAACCCCTTTTTTCGCGATTATAAGTCCTCGGCTTGAAGCGGCTGCGTTCGCTTTCGCATTAAGTCCCGACGGAACTCGCCTCGCTTTTGGCGGTGGCAATTGCGCGAAGGTGTACAGTATCCTTACCGGCCAAGTCTTGCATGAACTCAGGGCGGAAAGGCACCAAATCATTAACTTGGCGTACAGCCCCGATGGAAAACGCCTGGCCACTGCGAATGCGGAAAAAACAGCGACAGTCTGGGACGCGCATACCGGTGCTCGTCTTTTCGATCTCAAAGGCCACGACATGGAGGTCTGTTATGTCGCGTTCAGCCCAGACGGCGCATCTATCGCCACGTGCAGTTTTGACAAAACATCTGCACTGTGGGATGCTCGCACCGGCGTGCGCCTTGTAGAACTGAAAGGTCATTCCGATAAGGTGGTAAGTTTAGGATTTAGCCCGGATGGCCGGCGGTTGGTCACTGGCAGCTTAGACAAGACCGCGATAGTCTGGGATCTTTCCACCGGCCAAACCCTCCTCGAATTCAAGGGACTTCACGGTTGGACAAATGGCGTTGCATTTAGTCCGGATGGCAATCGTCTTGTTACCACGAATTCAAACAACTCGGTGACTGTTTGGGACGCCTCCACGGGGGCGCACTTGCGCGAACTGAAGGGGCACCTGGCACCCGTGGCCAGCGTGTCGTTCAGTCCGGACGGAACGCGTTTGATTACCGTTAGTCATGATTTAAAGACAAAAGTTTGGGATGCGCGTACCGCGACGCCGCTTTTAGATCTCGACAACGGCAAGAGCCCGATAGAACATGCCGTATTTAGCTCCGATGGAGCTTTCTTGATCGCCTCTGACTACTCCGGTCGCGTAAAGGTCTGGAATGGTAGCAGGCCTGGTGGGCGGCCCTCATCTGAGTTGTCGACCGAAGAGCGCGCTTATCGTTTGTTCTCAACACTGGCACGCCCTGACGTGCATTTGGAAAAATGGGCGGATGCTGAAAAGGCGAAAGATAGCTTCGCCGCGGATTTTCATTTTAAACAGTTGTTGGCTCACTATAAACAATTGGTGGCAACCAATCCAACCGATGCCAAAACCCACTTCGATTGGGGCGAAATCTTGCAAAAGAAAATAGATTTCGTCGGCGCCGCGACTGCGTTTCGACGCGCTATCGAGCTCGATCCGGTCTATAAGTCGCGAATTATTAATGTTTGGACTATGGCCGGTGACGCCGCCCGTGGCCACCCAATAGTTAAATTCGAGGAAGCGATTGCCAATTACTCAGAGGCCATCGCCCTCGATGCTACGGTTGCGAAGTTGTGGTGCAAACGTGCAAGTTGCTTCGAGTATTCACGGGGCTATGAAAAAGCCATTGCCGACTACTCAAAGGCTATCGAATTGGATCCCACGGATGCACTGATTTGGTCCAAGAGAGGTAGAGCGTATGCAAGCCTGAAGCAAGTCGACAAGGCGATTGTCGATTACTCCAAATCCATCGAATTGGAACCAACGTCTGCCCAGTTCTGGATTAACCGTGGCCAGGTGTACATGCAACTAAAGAAATCTGACGAGGCGGTTGTCGATTTCTCTAAAGCCATCGAATTGGCACCAAAGTTTACCGATTGCTGGATTGGCCGCGGCCAAGCCTACGTGCAGTTGGAGAGATTTAACGAGGCGGTTGTCGATTTCTCTAAGGCCATCGAACAGAACACGCCCTGGCCGGACGCCTGGACTGGGCGCGGCGCCGCCTATCGATATCTAAAGCAATTCGATAAAGCGATCGCCGATTATTCCAAAGCAATCGAAATCGCGCCCATGGCCAGCTATCTTTGGAACGCACGAGGTAGCATCTACGTTGTGATGCGGAACTTCGACAAAGCGGTTTCTGATTTTTCCAAGGCCATCGAGATTGATCCTAGGTACGGCAACGCCTGGGAACACCGCGGCCAGGCCTACATCGCCTTGGAGCGTTTTGACCTGGCGGCTCCCGATTTTTCCAAGGCCATTGAGTTGAACCTTAACGCGAGCCAGAATTGGAAGCGAGGCTTGGCTTATCTGAGCACGGGCGATTACGACAAAGCCGTTGCTGATTTTTCCAAGACCATCGAATTTGCTCCCAAATACAAAAGGGCATGGTTTAATCGTGGATCTGCTCACGAAAAAATGAAACGCTACGATAGTGCCCTTGCTGATTACTCCATGGCCATTGAGTTGGACCCTCGTTTCGAGTTAGCCTTATTTAACCGGGGCTTCGTTTATCTGCAATTACGGCAATACGGCGGTGTAATTTCCGATAATACCAAGGTTATCGAGTTGAATTCCAAAAATGCAATGGCCTGGAACAATCGGGGGGTAGCCTACCAACGGTTGAATGAGTTCGACAAGGCGATTGCGGACTACTCGAAGGCCGTCGAATTGGATCCGGGATACGCTCTGGCCTGGAGCAACCGGGCCGCCGTATTTGAGAGACTAATGCAGTTCGGCAAGGCAGTGGACGACTACTCACAGGCCATCCAAATGACGCCGGAGAAAAAGGAGTTGTGGTTTAGCCGTGGGTTAGCCTACGTAAAAATGAATGAAAACGAAAAGGCGATTGCGGATTACTCCAAAGTTCTTGAACTTGATCCTAACGAATACGTTTCTTGGAATAATCGCGGCGTCGCGCTAAGGAATCTTGGGAAACACGACAAATCAGTAGCGGATTTTACAAAATGCATAGAAATAAACCAAAGGTATGCATTTGCCTGGAATAATCGAGGGGTCAGCCAGGAAAAGCTCGGCCTATGGGAAAAAGCGCTTGCGGATTATTCCAAAGCCATTGAGTTAGACCCGAAAAACATTTCTTGGACCAATAAACTTGCCTGGAGGTTGGCTACTCATCCCGAAGCCTCGGTTCGCGATCCACGGCGGGCGATCGATTTGGCCAACAAGGCCGTCGAATTGTCCCCAAAGGCCGCCAACTACTGGAATACGCTGGGCATCGCCTATTATCGGGCTGCCGAATGGAAAGCAGCCCTCGGTGCCCTGGAAAAGGCGATGGAGCTAGCCAAAGACGATACGCCCGTGGATTGGCTTTTTGCTGCCATGACCAATTGGCAACTCGGTCGCAGTGATGAAGCCCGTGCGTTTTACGATCGGGCCGAGACTTGGTGGAAAACTCACCCAGGCGGCAACACCGACGAACGCCGGCGTTTTCGCGCTGAGGCAGCCAAGCTCCTGGGGATCGAGGAATAAGTTGGAGGCGAGAAACGACGTGGCTGCGAGTATTCACACCGCTCACTTGCAGAATTTGATAGTCCGAATTCAAGCCGGCGACCTGGCGGCACGCGACGAACTTCTCCGCGGGGTCTCCGAGCGCCTCCAAGCCCTGGCCAGCCATATGATTCGTGGCTTTCCCAAGGTCCAGCGCTGGGCTGAAGCGGACGATGTGCTGCAAAACGCCGCTCTTGCGCTTAATGCGTGCTCTGGAAGAGGTGCCAGTCGATTCAATGCGTGACTTTTATGGATTGGCCGCAACGCAAATCCGCCGGGAACTCATTGACTTGGCACGCCGCTTCAACGGCGTTCACAACGCCGCCGCTCACCATGAAAGCGGCATCCAGATCGATGGGCGGGCGCTCGACAATTCCTCCCCAGGTAGTCTGAACGAATGGACGCAATTTCACGAAGCCGTCGAGAAGCTGCCGGCCGAGGAACGCGAGGTGGTCAGCCTCATCTACTATCACAAGTGGACCCAGGCGCAAGTCGCTGACTTGTTTCAAGTGCACGTAAAAACGGTGCGCCGCTGGTGGCAAGCCGCGTTGCTTAAACTTAGCCAAACCGTCAAGGAGTTCCCTTCTAACTAGCTACAACTCTTTTCTGCGACCCGACATAGATCGGTGGCGACAGTAGCCGCGCTTCCGGTTCGAAGGCGAATTCGATAACCGTCCCGGCGCAATTGTCCCCTTTCATCACTTCATCTCGCTCTTTGGGTTAGTGCGGCAATGCGACCGTTACCGCCGCCACAAAAGGTGGGCGTGTCCTGCCAGGATACGCCAAACCGAAATACCTAAAGAGGAAAACCGATATGTTGGATCTCAACGGCTTTTTGGGACGGCTGATTGGATTGAATCGCGCTAGGGCGGGAAAACATCGGCCTGCAGCACGCCGGCGCACTCGGTTGGGGGTCGAAGTACTCGAGGATCGTATGGTTCCGGCGCAACTCACTGTCGTGACACCACTTGACCCGCCCATTTCGACGGCTGGCACGCTACGATATGCAATCCAGCAGGCGAATACGGATGCCGCTCGCGGCATTTCCGACACAATCGTCTTCGATGCAGCTCAGATGGGGACAAGCAAGATAACCCTGCAACAAGGCTACTTGGAACTAAAAGCCGGAACCGGAACCGTCTCGGTCGACGGCGGTAACACGATCGCGATTAGTGGCAACCGCGCCAATACGATCTTCGTCGTCGATCCGGGAGCACACGCATTCCTGAATGGGCTTACCCTCCAGGATGGGGTCGCGAGTGTCATTACGCACGGGTGGGTTCCTCTAAAGGACGGCGGCGCGATTTTCAATAGTGGCAGCTTGACACTCAGCAACTCCAGTCTGATTAACAATGTCGCAGTCGAAGGAGGTGGGCTTTACAATCTGTCGGGCGCCGTGACAATCAGCGCCTCAACCATTACCGCTAATTCTTCCAGCAGCTCCGGCGGCGGCATCTACAATTACGCCGGCAACATGACCGTCGTAAATTCGACGATCACCGGCAATGGCGCCGGCGCTTGCGGAGGGGGCATTTGCAATACCGACGGGAAGTTGACAGTGAGCAATGCGACCATCGCATTGAATTCGGCACTGCAGGCCGGTGGCGGCATATACTCTCAGGCACAGGTGGGTGCCCCGCAACTACGGCTCATGAGCACGATAGTTGCCTTGGACACGTCGAATACCGCGATGCCCCGCAACCTGCTTTACAACGACCCACGCTCCGATGTCGTCGGCGCCGTCACTAGCGACAGCGCCTATAACCTGATCATGGTGGACAGCGGCCTGTCCGGTATTTTCAATGGATCGAACCACAATGTCATTGGGCATTATTACGGCTGGTGGAACGCAAGCGGCGGAATTGGCGTGGGATTGGCGCCTCTGGATAGCTACGGTGGACCAACCCAAACCATGGCACTTACCTCCAGTATGCCCTTTCCGCTAGGTTCAAATCTTACGAGCGTCGTAGGCATCGTTTCCCCCTCCACGACGACAATCGGGGTCGCCAACGTTTCCTCCATTGCGAGCACCTCGGGACGTTATCTGATTAAAATTGACGGGGAACAGATGCTTGTCACCGACGTGAACGCCGCAACCAACACGCTCACGGTTCAGCGTGGCTACAACGGTACCACGCCCGTTAACCACTCCGCAAATGCTCCGGTCTGCCTGGCGACAGACCAGCGCGGCTCAAACCGGTCGAGCCCGCCCACCATGGGTGCGTATCAATCCCATCCGGCAACGTCGTTTGAGGTTAACGTTCCGAGCACTGTCAGCACGGGCGCACCGATTAGCATCGTCGTCATTGCCAAGGACGCTCAAGGCAACACGGTTCCAGATTACTCCGGTCCAATTGATATCGGCGGGCCGTCCCTGCAGGTACTGACTGGAACACTCGTGAATGGTACGGCCACAATTGTCACAACCTTGACGCAGACCGGTATGTTCCAGTTTCTCGCTACTCAATACCCAATCGTCGGAGTTAGTAACATCATTAAGGTCACCTCCGCCGCGGCGGCGTCTTTCACGGTTTCCGTGCCCAACGGTAACCCCGTTGTCGGGAGCCCCTTCAATGTCTCGATCACAGCCGTCGATGCATTCGGCAATGTTGCAACCGGGTATAGCGGCAAGGTTTCACTCTCCTGCTCCGATGGCCAGCAAATTCCATCTTCGGTCACGTTAAGCAACGGTGTCGGGACCGTTTCACTCGTTCTCTATAAGGCGAATTACTACACTCATATTTCCACGAGTGCCGGGTCGCTAGGGAACTCCCCGTCGACCGGTTATGTTAACGTGGTGCCCGGGACTACGGTATCGCTTGCGGTCACCGCGCCGCCATCAGTGAACGCCTACGACACCTTCTCCTATACTGTGACCGCAAAGGACGTTTATGGCAACTTGACAAGTCCTGCCGGTCTCAGCGTCCAGATTACGGGAAACGTGAAACCGGTGTCGAGTCAGGGCGTTTACACTAACAGCTTTTCAATCTTCAACTGGATGATCTTTGACAGGGCCTGCACTCCAAAGATTGTCGTGTCATTCGGCAGCATTACGGCCGCCAGCGACACGATTGTTGTTAAGCCGGCGGCGGTCGCCGTGATCGCCATGGTATCGCCACGCTCGGCGACCGCCGGCACTGCCTTCAGTGTCACCGTCACGGCCAAGGATCGTCTGGGGCACACGGTACTTGACTACGATCCCAGCTCTTTTGGCGGTTTGAAATGCAGCGACGGACAAATAGCGTACGTGGCCGGCCAGTCCTGGCAAAACGGTGTCGGCACCATGTCTGTCACTTTAAACCATGCCGGCGCCATTACGTTTTACGCAGTTAATCAATCGGTCGTCAGCCCGGCTAATCCAATTGTGGTCACCGCCGGAGCCGTCGCAAAAGTGACCTGTGGCATCCCGCTCAACGCGAAAATCAACACCCTGGTCCCCGTCACGATTACTACGACGGATGCCTTCGGAAATCCCTCGTCGGTCAACCACGGCACGTTTCGCCTATCGACAAGCGCCAGCCCATCGCAGTCCGTTATTATCAATAACTTCAACAACAATGGCGTGGACGTCGAACAGGTCGTATTTCCGAGCTCCGGCACCTACACGTGCACCGTGGACAATGGTTCGCTAAGGGCCACCAGTAACAACATTCTCGTCACAGGCTCGACCCCTCCTCCGGTTATCAAACCCACGATCAACGTCGAGCGTGTCACTATCCTTGGTGTAGACACAACTGTGCGTGTCTGGGGCAGCGGCTACCTTCCGGGCGAAACGGTTACGGTCACGTGGACTTCATCCGGAGGACAAGCGACATTCGGATTCACGGCCGATGTTCAGGGAAACTTCGATTCCCAGTATCCGTTCGGTGATCACATCCGGAAAAGTGTTGTGGACATTGGGGTGCCGAACAGCCCATTTGGAACGGTTAAGTATACCTTCAAGGCTGTCGGCGAAAGTAGCCAGAGAGAATCAGGGACAACGACAATTAGCCCATGACGCCGAGATGACAGATCTCAGGTGTTTCGCGACGACGCGTCGGTCTCAACGAAACATTGTCGCCACCTCGTGCTCTTCGTTCGCGGACAGGGCGTTTTCTTTAGAGGCCCTAGGACAAAAGTCGCGGGCCCCCCAAATGCAAGTAGTCTCGCCTCTTTTTTTCAGGGCCTCTTTTCAATGTCCAAGTCGTGGCATCGCAACTGAACGATTGAACGACGCCAGCGTCGGCGAGCTGACCTCATGGCGGTTCCGTGGCGACGACCCCGCCGGGCTCGGTTACCGTGAGTACCGCCGGTACTACCACGCACGCTGTTGAGTAACACGTGCGAAAAAGGGACGGGCACGAATGGCATTTACTTAAGGATGAGTTGGCTGACAATTGCCAAAGATGAGAAGATTACGACCCTTCCCATCTTTACCAAGGAAGGAAACAGGGACACGCATGTTCTATTAGAATAATCGCGGCTCTCCATCCTTCCGCGGCCTGCCACGTGGACGCGTCGTGAATTCCAGCCCTGGTCGCTTGGCGGTCGTCTTCGTCCAGGCTTCGTCGTCGTACGGCGAGCCTCGGAATGCGCTGCGCCTGATGGGGCTGCACTTCAATGTCGGTCGCGGGGGCGTCAACCCATTTGAGCCAATTTCGCGGGCGCGCTACGGGGCCGGCTTTAGGAGGGTTCCCGTGTGTGATGACAAGCGTTCTTCGCCGCGATCGAACTGCTGGTTATGGCGGCAAGCGCCGCCATTTTTTCCTATCAGTTTTGTTCGCATTCTGTTGCGCGAGCAGTTGCAGAAGCCCCGGTTGCGGGTCGGCGGTTGACAGGGCAGGCTTGCCGGGCTGTGCGCTGGCCTTGGCAGGCGTGGCGTCCTGAATCGAAACCGGCGCGGGCGAAATGTCAACGGCAGCTGGCGGTGCGGAGGGGCCTTCAGGCCGTGATGGAAGGCTGGCCGCTGGGGCCGCGTTCTGCGCGGTTGCGGCACATGGTGCCGGATAAGGAACGCCCAGGGTTGCCAGCCATTTCGTGACCAGGCGGTCGTTCCAACTGGCCACGGCGTCGATACTTGCTCCCGGGCCTGGGTCAAAACCTTCTTCCTTGCCGGCAAGCCAGTAGACGAAAGGGTCATTCTTGCGGCCCGTGCCTTTTTGCAAAATGTGTCCGGCGGCCATGCCCTGTTTCAAGGCACGGGCGATGGTGCTTTGGTCGGGCCTGGGAAAATCTTCCGCCCATTGCTCCAGGAGTCATGCGAAATTCCAGGCAAGGCAGCGCCGCCGGCTAAAAAAATGCCATGCAGAATGCTATGCAAAATGCTATGCAAAATGCTATGCAAAATGATATGCGTCCTGAAGGGGGGTGCCCGGTGCACGCATACATACCATTTTTCGCCCGCCATCCCAAGCTGCCAGCCGCCCGTTGGGGTGTTACTCTACCAGCGGCGGCGCCGGGGGGTCAAAGTTGGTTGTAATCGCTGAGATTTTGGACTCGGGCAGCCAACGGAAAAATCCACAGATTCTTGGGTAGCGAATCAACAACCACGAGTCTGAGGAGGCTGGGCCATGCCGCTGCATTTGCCGCCGCTTTCGCGTCGTCGCTTTCTGGCGTCCGCGCTGGCAATGGGAGCCGGTTTGCCGGCATGGAGTTCGTTATACGCGAACGCACTAGCAGGCGACCCCGATCGCTGGGTGCTCATGGCGGACAGCCATATTGCCGCCGATGCCGCCACGGTGACGAGGGGAGTCAACATGGCCGACAATCTTGGCCGGGTTGTTGCCGCGGTGGCCGCTCTCGAGCCGGCTCCTGCCGGGGTGGTGCTTAATGGCGATGCGGCCTATTTGCGGGGCGAGGTGGCAGACTATGCCCGCGTTGCTGGCCTGTTACAACCGTTGGGCCAGGCGGACATTCCCGTGCACCTTACCCTGGGGAACCATGATCACAGGGAGAACTTTCGGGCCGGGCTGCTGCGCGGGGCGGGCCGGCCGCCTCTGGCTTCGCACCACGTCGCGGTGGTGGAAAGCGCCAGGGCAAATTGGTTCGTGCTCGACTCGTTGCTGCGCGTCAACGGGACGCCGGGGGAGCTTGGCGAGGAGCAACTGAGCTGGCTGGCGAAGGCCCTGGACGCCCGGGCCGACAAGCCGGCCCTGGTGGTCATTCATCACGACCCGCAATGGACGCCGGCGGCCCAGCGCCACGGGCCTGGTCGATACCGAGCGCCTCTTCACCGTTCTGGCAGGGCGAGCGCAAGTCAAAGCGCTGATTTTCGGCCATACCCACCGCTGGAGCCGAGAGCGCCGCCAGGACATCCACCTCATCAACCTGCCGCCCGTGGCTTATGTTTTTAACGCGGGGGCGCCAAGCGGCTGGGTCGACGTGCGGCTGCGCGAGCGGGGGGCTGTGATCACGCTGCACACCCTCGATGCGCAACATCGGCAGAATGGGGAAACGGCGGAGTTGGCCTGGCGGTGAGTCGGGCTAGAGGATGTCCTGTCCGAGCGTGTGGACCCGCAAAGTGATTAAGCGGTAGTGGGTGTTTCGGTGGGTCAGCGCGAGTACGCTCGACGCCACCCTACGGCTTCCGCTACGGCGACTGTCAGCCCCGGCCTCGGTGTGTCGTTTCACTCGTTTCACAGCCGTGCTGGCGCGGCGGGCTATGGGTGTCTATCGGGTGGTGCTATTCCGAAGGATGGGCCAAATAGGTCTTGGCGCCGTCCACAATCACATAGGAACAGGGGTATTCCGTCCAGCAGCCCGTGTTGAGGTAATGGATGCCGTCGATAAAGGAATCTTCGGCGAAATGGGTGTGGCCCGTGATCACGCCGGCGAAGCCTTCTTCGTGCGCCGTGGGCCACCGACTTGCCACGGACAAATTGCAAGACGCCGCTCCAGCGCTTGGATTTCTTCTTCAGCCACTTGGCCAACTTCTTGTTGACCTTGGTGGTGAGCTGATAACAAAAACACGCCACCTCAGTAACAAGCGGCGCATTGAGGGTCGGATCAAAGCGGTCGCCATGAAGTATGTGGTATGGCTTGCCACCCACTTCGAGGCGATAATCCTCCCGCATGGGGACTTCGAGGAGCCCGGGTAAAACGTCGAAAGTGCTGATGCCGGAGCCGGTCGTGCCGTTCTTTTCAGTTTCGGCGTGGCCGTTCCGAAGGTAAGGGGGCACATGGTCCCCTTCGTGGTCGTGGTTGCCCCGGATGAGTACGAAATCGCGTTCCCTGGCGAGCTTGCGCAGGCGCTCGAGCAGGGCCCAGTGCGCACCGTCAAGTTTGCGGAGGTTTACACTATTGAGCGTGTCGCCGTTCAAAACCAGGCGATCGAAACGCTCGCGGTCCAGCACCTCGTTGAGCAGTGCGGTGTTGGCATGCCTGCTGCCCAAATGAATGTCCGACAGGATGATGGTGCGCATGACCATTTTTAAAATGATCATGCGAAAAGGCCATGAAGGCCTCGTGAGATTTGGATTTGGCTTGCAGCTGCAAGCTTGCGGCCGCCTGGGGCACCGGACCGTGTACGTATCACCCGCTTGACCCTGGTCGCAGGGGAGCTAGACTTCCAGTAAGATAAGCGTGCTCATGCGATCGTTTTCTCTCCGAGTCTCGGCCCAATGAGCAAAGCCGATCCAAATCACGTGTCGCCCGGTGGCGAGCCGCGTCTCTCGCGTGCCAGCGTGGGGCGTTTCAGCCTGTATTTGCGTCATCTCGAAAGATTTCATCGCGAAGGAATGAAGACGGTCTCCAGCGGCCAGCTCGGGGTGGCCCTCGGGATAACCGACGCGCAGGTGCGCAAGGACCTTGCCTATCTCGGCAATCTCGGCCAGCCCGGCATTGGCTACCCTGCCCAGGAACTCATGACGGCCTTGCGTACTTGCCTGGGTATCAACCGCCCCTGGGCAGCCGTCGTCGTCGGCGTTGGCAACCTGGCCCGGGCCCTGTTGCGCTATCGGGGCTTCGAGAAGCAGGGATTCACCTTTGTCGCCCTTTTCGATGCCGATCCGAGCAAAGTTGGCCAGTTCGTCGATGGGCTCGAAGTTTATCCCGCCGAACGCATGGCCGAGATAATCGCCACGAGCGGCGCTGAACTGGGCGTGGTGGCCGTGCCGGCGGAAGCTGCGCAGCAGGTGGCCAACGCGCTGGTGGGGGCCGGGGTGCGCGGCATCTTGAATTTTGCCCCCACCGTGCTTCATCTGCCCACAGGCATCAGTCTCGTGGCGGTGGACCTGGCCCTGCAACTGGAACAGTTGGCCTTCCTGGTCCATTTGGGGCCGGCTAAATCCGCCCATTGACGCTTTTTCCACATCACCTACAATCAATCTTTTAATTCGCCCATCGTGGCTTGGCTCTTCCCGGCCAACTGCAACGTCCTCAAATGTGCTGCCGACGGGCGGCGACCCCAAGCTAGGAAGTGCGCGAGCCGGCAATGGATCAAGCCATCACCAAGGCCGAAATATTGATCGAGGCCCTCAGCTACATTCGCAAGTTTCGCGACAAGCTGACGGTCATCAAGCTCGGCGGCAGCGCCATGGAGGACCCGGAGGCCCTGAAGGCCACCCTCCAAGACGTCGTTTTCATGGAAACGGTGGGGATGCGTCCTGTGCTCGTGCATGGCGGCGGCAAACCCATCGACCGCGCCATGGCGGAAGCGGGGCTCAAACCGCGGAAAGTCCTGGGCCGCCGCTATACCGATGACGAAACCCTGGCGATCGTGGTGCGGGTGTTGATGCAAGAAATCAACGCGGGACTGGAAAAGCAAGTTCGCGCCCTGGGCGGCCGTGCCGTCGGGCCGCATCTAGGATCGTTACAATATCTCTTTGGTGACAAAATCCACCTGCGTGGCGCCGGTGGCGAACCGATTGATCTGGGGCGCATGGGTAACGTGACCCGTGTCGATGTCGATCTCATCCAGGATTTTTGTGCCGCCGGCGTGGTGCCCGTCATTCCGTCGCTGGCGCTGGACGCTGAGGGAGGCTGGCTCAATGTCAACGCGGACACTGCCGCCGCCGGCGTGGCAGGCCAACTTGGCGCCGAGAAGCTGGTGCTGCTAACTGATACGCCCGGCATACTTCGCGATCGGCGGGACCCGCATTCGCTTATCCGAACGGTCGATTCAGCCGGCTGCCGGGAGCTCATCACCCAGGGGATCATCGACGAGGGCATGATTCCCAAGGTCGAGGCCTGTTTGGACAGCCTGCGGGCCGGCGTAAAGAAAACACATATCATCGATGGTCGCCTGCGCCATTCGCTGTTGCTGGAGATTTATACGGATAGCGGCGTGGGGACGGAAATTGAACTATGACCACCAACGAGACCATTGAGCTCTTTAAACGCTACGTCATCGGCAACTACAAACGGTTCCCGGTAACGCTCGTGCGCGGGGAAGGCTCGCGTATTTGGGACGCCGAAGGGAACAGCTATCTCGACTTTTTTCCGGGCTGGGGCTGCGACCTGATCGGACACTGTCCGCCGCGCGTGGTCAAGGCAGTGCAGGAGCAGCTTGCCCGCCTCATCCATGTGCCCAACACCTGGTATATCGAGGCGCAGGGCCTGCTCGCCAAGGCGCTCAGCGAGCGCAGCGGCTTCGACGGTCGGGCTTTTTTCTGCAATAGCGGCACCGAAGCCAACGAAGCGGCCATCAAGCTGGCGCGTCTCAACGGCAAGCCAGGCCGTTACAAAATAATCACGATGATCAACAGTTTTCATGGCCGTACGCTGGGTGCCCTGAGCGCCACCGGCCAGCCGAAATATCACCAGGGCCTCGAGCCGTTGCTGGCAGGTTTCTCCTATGCGCCTTTTGGAGACGTGGAGGGTGTCGCCAGGCTAATCGACGACGAAACGTGCGCGATCATGGTCGAACCGATCCAGGGCGAAGGGGGCATCAACCTGCCGCCGCCGGGATATCTGGAAGGGTTGCGCGAGCTGGCGGATAAGCACAAACTTTTGCTCATCTTCGATGAAGTTCAAAGCGGCATGGGTCGAACCGGCGAATGGTACGCCTTCCAGCACTGGCCGATTCTGCCCGACGTGGTGACCCTGGCGAAGGCGCTGGCCGGCGGTGTGGCGGCGGGTGGACTGTTGGCCAAACCGCAGTTCGCCGAGAAACTCGTGCCGGGCACGCACGCGGCCACCTTTGGTGGCAACCCCATCGCCTGCGTCGCGGCGCTGGCAACGATTGAAACCATCGAAGCCGACGGTTTGCTCGAGCGCGCCGGCATCATCGCCGACGGCTTCCGCCGCCGCTTTGAGGCACTCAGGGAGCGATGTCCCCTGATCCAGGATATTCGCATCAAGGGGACCATGATTGGCGTCGAACTGTCGATCGACGGCTCAACGCTCGTCGAACAATGCATGCAAAGAGGCCTGCTGATCAATTGCACCCACGGCAATGTGCTCAGGCTGCTCCCCGCGTTGACGTTGACGGACGCGGAATTGAACGAGGGTTGCGATATCCTCCAGAAAGTTCTCCTGGAAATTCAGCTTTGACGCACCCCGGCGACGGCCCACGAACACCCGGCATGGCGACAACCTAATTGAGAAGGATTCATGCGGCATTTTCTTGATCTCATTGACTGGACCGGCGAGCAGATCCTGAGCCCTGCTGGACAGTGCGGCCAAGCTCAAAAAGGCACAGCAGCGCGGCAAAAACAAGCCCACGTTGCAAGGCCGCGTGCTGGGGCTCATCTTTGAAAAGCCATCCTTGCGTACGCGCGTCAGCTTCGAGGCGGCGATGGCGCACATGGGAGGCGCCAGCATTTTTATCTCCCAGACCGATGCGGGACTGGGGACGCGCGAGTCCATTGCCGATTACGCCCGCACCATCAGCCAGTTTGTTGACGCCGTCGTGTTGCGCACTTTCAAGCATGATACTGTCGTGAAGTTCGCCGAGTATGCGACCTGCCACGTCATCAACGGGCTATCGGACTATTGCCATCCCTGCCAGGCCCTGGGTGACCTGCTTACCATGGGCGAGGAACTCGGCACTCTCGAAGGGCACCGGCTCGTGTTTGTCGGTGATGGCAACAACGTCGCGCGTTCCCTGGCACTGGCTTGCGGCAAAGTTGGCGTGCACTTCGTTTTGGCAGCGCCGCCCGGCTATGGTTTCGATCAGAACTTCCTGAAAAGCTACCATGCGGCGGTGCCGGCCGGATTTCTCGTGGAAGAATCCAATCCGGCCAGAGCGGTCATCGATGCGGATTTCATTTACACCGATGTCTGGACCAGCATGGGCCAAGAAAAGGAGACCGCGAAGCGCCAGCGTGATTTTGCCGCCTTCCAGGTCAACGCGGCGCTCCTGAAAGCGGCCCCCGCCCACGTCAAAGTCATGCATTGCTTGCCCGCCCACGAGGGTGAGGAGATCACCGCGGAAGTGCTGAACGGACCGCGAAGTGTGGTCTTCCCGCAAGCGGGCAACCGCATGCATGCCCAGAAGGCGCTCTTGCAATGGTTGCTGGAATAGCCAGCGGAGACACCCATGTATCAGGTGACGAAGGAAATTCGCTTTTGCTACGGTCATCGTCTGCTAAATTATGATGGGAAGTGCCGTCACCTCCATGGCCACAATGGCCGCGCGGTGATCACGCTGGCGACGGCCGGGCTCGATGAGCTCGGCATGGTGGTGGATTTTTCCCAGATCAAACGCGTCGTCGGTTCCTGGATCGACACGCACCTTGATCACTGCATGATCTTGCACCAGGACGATCCCGTGGTTCCCTTCCTCAAGGAAAAGGGGGAGCCGCTGCATCTGGTTGCCTTCAATCCCACGGCGGAGAACATCGCCAAGTTAATCTTTGACTACACCCGCGCGCAAGGTTTTCCCGTCGTGGAAGTAACCTTGTGGGAGACCGACGACTCGTACGCGGTTTATCGGCAATGAAGCCGGAGGATGCCCGCGGCCAAGGCGGTCACGCTGCCTTGTGAAGGGTACCCGTAATGGGCTGCGGCTCGGCTATTGCTCCGGAAATTTGGCGGCGGAAGCTCAACAGCGCCGGCAAAAATACCAGTGCCGTGAGCATACAACACGTAACGCCCAGTGTCAGAATGAGGCCCAGGCTGGCAAGGCCGCGGTGCGACGCGATCATGAGCGTGCCGAACCCAAGAATCGTGGTGAGCGCGGCGACCATAATTCCTCGCCCCGTGGAAGACGCCAGAAAGTAACTGTTGCCCTTACCCCGGCTGCGATAATCATGCATGACGTGAACCCCGTTGTCGGCACCAACGCCGAGAATGAGGGGAAAGGCGATCATGTTCGCAGGGTTGAGGGAATAGCCGGCGAGCACCATGAGGCCCAGCGTGGCCACCATGCCCATGCCCAGGGGCAGGAGCGCAATCAGCGTGTGTTTGACGTTGCCGAAATCCAGCAGCAGCACCAGAACCATGGCAATGAGGGCGTACAGGCCCGCCCACAGAAAGCCATGTTTCATGGCGCGTAGACCTTCCAGCGTCGTGAACGGTTTGCCCGTGGCATCGGGATCGACCGTGTGGATTTGGGCGGTAAAATCCTTCAGCGGGCCATAATCCCACAAACAATCCTTGGCGAAGACACGCAAGAGCCATTTACCATTTTTGCTGATATAGCGTTCGCGCAGGCATTCCGGAAGGTCTGCTATTCTGATGGGGGCCGCGGTCGTGACCTCCTTCAGCCGATAAAGATCTTCCGCGAGGTCGCGGGTCAAGAACTGCTCGAACTTTTGCAGGCCAATGGCACAGGTCTCGCGATCCATGGCGCTCAACTGGTCGCTGAGTTTCTTCAAATTGCCGACCAGGTCCTGAGCGACGCGGCTATCTTTCAAAACGACGAGTAAATCGATCAGGTTCCCTGCGGTACGTTTAATTTCCTCCGGTTCAGGCACTGGCCGGGAAATTAGCGCACCCCGCTCGGGCAGGCGTCTGAGACGGGTTTGAATGTCCTTGAGTTGCTCAAGCTTGCGATCCTGATCGCGCGGCACCAGGGAAGCGACCTCGACCACACGGCTGACTTCCGGCAGTTTTTCATAGCGATTTTTGAGGGCAATCACTTCTTCCGGCGTCGTGGTGTAACTAAGGGCATGCCAGCTCGCGCCGGCGGTATGGGCGATGAGCGTTTGCTCCCATTGAACGGAGGGCAGATTTTGCGCCTGTAATTTAAGTAGATTGTGCTCGTAGCGAATGTTCAGCGCGAAATAGCTCAGAATCACGGTTGCCACCAAACTGCCGACGATGACCCAACGCGGCCTGCGCGACAGCCAGGGCAGCCAGGGACGATGGTCGGCCTGGTGTTCCTTGAGGGACAGGATGGCGGGGGCGTCCTCCTCGACCTTGGTTTGGAAGCGTTTTTCCAGAAGGGCCAACAGCGGCGGCACGACAATAAAGCAGGAGAAAGCACAGAGGAGCACGCCACTCCCGGCAATCCAGCCCAGTTCGGCCACGGCCTTCAGGTCGGCGAGCATGGCGGCATAGAAGGCCAGCGCCGTCGCCAGAGCGGCGGTAAGAATGCTGGGGCCAACGTTCATGGCGGTCTTGCGCATGGCCTGGGCCAGGTCCGATCCGGCGCGGCGTTCTTCGCCAAAGCGCGTGACCCAAAGCACGCCGTAATCGCCCATGCCGATCAACATGACGGCAAAAGCGGACGAGAGAATGTTCAGGTGTCCCACGGTGAGCGTGGTCCAGCCAAGCGCCCAGGCGGTGCCGACTAGCAAGGCCGTCACGGTCATGAACGGGTAGCGGATGCCGCGGTAGACAACCAGGTAAAGGAGCGCGACGCCGATGAGTGCCAACCAGCCGGCGAAATTGCTGTCGCTTTGCGAAGCGACCATCTCATCATTTTCAAGCACGGGCAAACCAGTGAGCCCGAAATCCATGCCCGCATAGCGCGGCGTCGTTTGCGCAATCAGGTCACGCAAGGCATCGATGCTCTTTTGCGCGAACGTGAAGCTGCCGGCTTCCTTGAACGGCCTTACCAGGAGGAAAGCCAGCGTGCCATCTTCACTGAAAAAGAATTGCGGCTCGGCCATCAAGTCCTGTTGCTGCGGTTGACTGGGCAAAATGCTTTGCCACGGATTCTTGTAAGCCGCCGGGCTCGTCAACACAGCGGCGGCGTTTTCACAGATTGCGTTGAGCTGCTTAAGAAACAGGTCGCTGTTAGGCGTCAGGGTGCGATCACCGCCCAGCGTGGTGGCGCGGCGCTCCCCTTCGTGGAGAAGTTGCATCAGATTGAGAGATTTCCAGCCGAAGAGGGGATCGATCCCGCCCAGCACGGGGACCTCGAGGAGCAAGTTCATTCCCGACAGATTGTCCTGGATAAGGCGAATTTGCTCGGGAGGAAGAAAAAGGAGGGCACGGTTGCGAAGCGAACGGAGATCGACCTTGTAGAACAGGCGATCGAACAGGTCTGGCTTTTGCTCGATCTGGCTCGCAAGGTCCTCCATGGCCGCGATCATTTGGCCGCGATCTTTCCCCTGAACCACGACCACCATGTCATCGTCGTCCCCGAATTCCTTGACATATTGCTCCCAGCGCTGAAAGTAAGCTTTTTCCTTGCCGTGCAAATCGTTGCGCTGATTTTCGTAAGTGAGGTTGGCGTACGTGTACCAGAGGCACAGGATGCAGGAGAGAGCGGTGCCAGTCAGCACGAGCCAGGGGAAGCGCCACCCCAGCTGGGCCACGGCCGCCACCAAACGGGGAACCAGCCCGGTTTCTTCTTGTTCCGTGTCCATGCCTCTCTCTCGCCTCCGTGCTTCGGTAAATGAAGGGGCGAATACTAGTCAAGCACTGGGGAAGTATCAAGGCGAATGCGTAAACCGGGCACGCCACGAAAATGACGATTCCGTCAGACGATGTCCAGCCAGGCAATGAAGGTAAATTGCGACGTTTGTTTATCCGCGGAAGCTGAAAAACCAGAAAGTTTTGCTTTATCCCTATTTGTATCCCAAACTACCCTAGGCCCTGCCCTTGCCCCCAGCGGATCGAGGAACACCATGCGCGTAGCAGTCGTCGGTGCCGGACCGGCGGGAATCACCGCCGCCTATCAATTGGCCAAAGGGGGCGCCAAGGTCGAAGTTTTCGAAGCGGGCGACGCCGTGGGCGGGTTATGTCGCTCCATCGATCTCTGGGGTCAGAAGGTAGACCTCGGCCCCCATCGCTTCTTCAGCCAGGACCCGCGCGTCAATCAATTATGGCTCGAGGTTGCCGGCCCGGATTATCGCATGGTGGATCGCCTCACCCGTATCTACTACCAGAAACGCTTTTTTGAATACCCTCTCAAGCCCGCCAACGCTCTCTGGAACATGGGCCTGACCAGCGCCGCTTCCTGTTTGGCGAGTTATTTGAAGGAAAAAGTTCAGCCGTCCTATAAGGACGAGCAGAATGCCACTTTCGAGTCCTGGGTCGTTGGCCGGTTTGGCCGACGCCTATTTAACATGTTTTTCAAATCCTATAGCGAGAAACTTTGGGGCATTCCCTGCGACGCCCTGGACGCCGACTTCGCGGCCCAGCGCATCAAGAAGTTCTCGCTAGGACAGGCGATCAAGGCAGCGCTCGGACTGGGCGGCAACAACCACAAAACCCTGGTGGACCAGTTTGCCTACCCGACTGGCGGCACCGGCATGGTGTACGAACGTATGGCGGAGCACGTTAAACAGCTCGGTGGCAAGGTCCATCTAAAATGCCCGGTTGGCCGTATTGTTCACGAAAACCGCCGTGTCAAAGGCATTGAGCTGGCCGGCGGGCGTTTCAAACCGTTTGACCAGGTCATTTCGACGATGCCGCTTACGTTGATGGTAAAAGGCCTCGGCTACTTGCCAAAGGCGGTCGAAACGGGCCTGGCGGCATTAAAATTCCGCAACACCATCCTGGTTTATTTGAACATACCGAAAAAGGACCTGTTCAAGGATCAATGGCTCTACATCCATGCGCCGGAACTCGGCGTGGGACGGCTCACGAACTTCCGCAACTGGGTTCCCGAACTACAAGGCGACTCGCCCAACACCATCCTGGCTCTCGAATACTGGTGCTATGACGAAGATGCACAGTGGCAAGAAACGGATCAGAACCTCATTGACCTGGCCACTCGCGAGGTCCGCAGTACGGGATTGATCGGCGACGCCCAGGTGACAGAGGGGCATGTCGTGCGTATTCGCCGCTGCTATCCCGTTTACTCCTGCGGCTATCGCCAGCACCTCGATCCCGTCGTGAACTACGTTCGCCGCTTCAAAGGCTTGTCCGTGATCGGCCGTTATGGCGCCTTCAAATACAATAATCAGGACCATAGCATTCTGATGGGGCTTTTGGCCGCGGAGAACATTCTGGAGAACAAGGGGCACGATCTGTGGGACGTCAACACCGACACCACTTACCAGGAATCGGCCCTCATCACCAAGACCGGCCTGGAATACGCCGACCGCCCTGCTCAACCGGCCGTCCCCTGGAACCAACCTCATGCAGTTCCGGTCCAAGTTTGAGCCGTTAGCCAGCGACGCCACGGAAAAAGCCGTGTTGCTGGCCGGGTTCGTCCTCTCCTTCATCGTTCTGTTGGTTTCCCTCGAAGATATCGGCCGCTATGCGGGAATCGACTTTCGCAACCGTATCGTCGGCGCGCGCGTGCTGCTGACCGGCCAAGACCCGTATACCTTCGAATGGCAACCCGGCATGCCGGTCGAACTCCTCGATCCCTGTCACGACGCCAGAGTCCACCGCCTGACCGCGCCGCCCCCCACGCTCTTCCTTTATGCCGCCATCGCGGAGCTGCCTTACAAGGTGGAGCGGCTTATATCCTGCCTGCTCGAATGGGCCGCATTCATCGTCTGCGCCTTCGTCTTGACTCGAACGATCGCGGTCGGTCAAAAACGCTTTCTTTTCCTGGCGGCGACGACAGTCTTTTTTGTGTTGAGCTTCTTCTGGCGGGCCCACCTTGAACGGGGCCAGGTTTATGTGTTTCACCTGTTGCTTCTCTCGTGCGCAGTGCGCACTTTGTTTGCGCGGAAATCTCAATTCCTGGAGCGGCGGTATCCTCTTTGGACTCGTCGCTCTCATGCGGCTGAATTATTTATTGGCAATTCCCGCTTTCCTCGTGTTACGCCAATGGAAGACAGGCACGGGGGCGGTCCTGACGTTCCTGCTGGGCGTGTTATTCACACTGCCCTTCATGCACCCGCACGCCTGGCAAAGTTATCTAAAAGTGGGTGATCAATATTATCTCACTTTGTCGGCGCCTGAGACGCTGCCGGTCCGACTACCGCCCGCGCACGAGGGCCCGGTTGAGGGGGTTGATTTCACCGCGGCGCTACACGACGTCACAACAACCTCGTTTGCCGCCTTTTACCAAATGTGGCAAAAAAAAGGCACGCTGCCGGTCGTCGATCTGGGCCTGGTTTCCAAAGGCGTGCTGGTGACCCTGGGATTGACGCTATTCGCGCTGTTGCTAACGGGCGCGAAAGTCCCCGCGCCGCGCCGGCGCTCGCCCTCATCATCTGCTTTGTTCTCTTTACCGATTTCTTTCTTCCGCACCGCTGGGTCTACGTGGACGTGATGTTACTATTGCCGCTGGGCCTTCTCTGGCCGATGCTCTGGGAAAAGGGGACCGCCAGTGAAATCGCGCCTGGTTTTCGTGCTGGTGGGCTTCATCGGCGGGATATGTCTGGTGTCCCAATTATCGGCCTTTTACGCGAATTTGTTGCGCTCCTGGCTAGTAATGACAGGTTTGACGGGACTTGCCATCGCCTGGTGGCTCCGCTCGGCCAAGGAGACGCGTGTCGTTGAGGTCCGCTAGGCCGTCAATTCTTCAATCATCGCCAGGCGCGCCGCCCTGGATGGTATAGGCACCGTCGAGGGGGGCGGTTTCTCATCATAGGTTTGTCCGCCCAGTTCTCGGCCGGTTTTACCCTTCCGCACGCCACCCCATTGTTTGAAGAAAAAGGCTACTCCGGCGGTCCGGCACTGATCGCGCAAACTGAGCACCCAACTGGGAGACATCGGTCGCGCACCATGCCCGCTCTCACCGCCGACGATCATCCAGTGGATGCCGTCCAGATTAAGTGTGCCGAGGTCCTCCAGAAGCGGTTCCACGGAAAGGAAACGAACCGCGGCCGGGGCCTGTTGCAGGTCGCGCAAGGCGCGGCAAGCCGTGCTGACGATTCTCCACACTGACGCCCCACCAGATATTGCCGAAGTGGGCGGCCCAGTGCAATTCATTTTGCAATAGCATCCGCAGCCGCTCGGAGCACTTGGTGAGCACCTGGTAAGTATGCCAGTTTGCCCTGGTCATCACGCGGACGACGCGCTGTATGTACGCGAGCGGCACATCTTCGTGGAAGAGGTCGCTCATACTGTTGACGAAAACCATCTTGGGACGTGGCCAGCGCAAGGGCTCGGCAAGTTTTTCGGGAACGAAGCGGAGATCGAAGCCCTGTTCATAGGGATGGCCGGGCACGCCGCGAAAACGCTCGGCGAAGACCTCGGCATAACAGTGAGCGCACCCGGGACTGATCTTGGTGCAGCCACGCACGGGGTTCCAGGTGGCATCGGTCCATTCGATCAGGGAATGGTCGCTCATGACTTCGATCGCTTCTGGGGCCGGAAGCCCATTCGAAAAAGGGTCAATCCCCCAATCGCGAGCCGTAAAAAAGGGACGGGCCTGCTGGCCCGTCCTTTAAATTCCGACCCGCGACAAATCGTTAGTAACGATACGTGTCGTTCTTGAACGGCCCGTCGACTTTAACCCCAATATATTCGGCTTGCTTCTTGCTCAGCTTGGTAAGCTTGGCGCCGAGTTGGTCGAGGTGCAGGCGGGCAACTTCCTCGTCCAGTTCCTTGGGAAGAAGATAAACCTGCTTTTCCATCGTCTTGCCATCTTTCCAGAGCTTCATCTGGGCCAAGGTTTGGTTGCTGAAGGAATTCGACATGACGAAGCTCGGGTGGCCCGTTCCGCAACCGAGGTTAACCAGGCGGCCCTTGGCCAGGATGATGATGCGTTTGCCGTTTGGCCAGATCACATGGTCCACCTGCGGCTTGATTTCTTCCCATTGCAAGTCCGTCAGTCCGGCGATCTGGATTTCGCTGTCGAAGTGACCAATGTTGCACACGATGGCATTGTGTTTCATGTGATCCATATGCTGCCGCGTGATGACGTCGACATTGCCAGTGGTGGTGACGAAGATATCGCCCCATTTGCAGGCTTCGTCCATGGTCACCACCTGGAAGCCTTCCATGCAAGCTTGCAGGGCGCAGATCGGATCGATTTCGGTGATAAAGACGGTGGCGCCATTGCCACGGAACGCCTGGGCGCAGCCCTTTCCCACATCCCCGTAACCATTGACGACGGCCTTTTTGCCGCTGATCATGACGTCCGTGGCCCGTTTGATGCCGTCGATCAGACTTTCACGGCAGCCATACAGGTTGTCGAATTTGCTCTTGGTCACGCAATCGTTGACATTGATGGCGGGGAAACGCAAGGTGCCGGCCTTGACCCGCTCGTAGAGGCGGTGCACGCCGGTGGTGGTTTCCTCGCTGACGCCGATGATTTCCTTGGCGATCCGGCTATAGAAATTTGGGTGCGTGCGGAGCGTCTTGCGGATGGAGCCAAGGAGAATCGATTCTTCTTCGGACTCCGGCTTGCGGTCGAGTACCTTGGGATCGGTCTCGGCATCGCAGCCGAGGTGGAGCAACAGCGTCGCGTCGCCGCCGTCGTCAAGGATCAGGTTCGGGCAACCACCATCGTGCCACTGCAAGATGTTATGCGTGTAATCCCAGTATTCTTGCAGTGTCTCGCCTTTTTTGGCGAAAACGGGCGTCTTCTTGACCGCAATCGCCGCGGCCGCGTGATCTTGCGTGGAATAGATATTGCAACTGGCCCAGCGCACCTCGGCGCCGAGCGCCTGCAACGTCTCGACGAGCACGGCCGTCTGGATCGTCATGTGCAAGCTGCCGGCGATGCGGGCCCCTTTGAGGGGTTTGCTTTCGGAGTATTTCTTGCGAATGGCCATCAGGCCCGGCATCTCGTGTTCCGCGATGGCGATCTCTTTCCGGCCCCAATCGGCAAGCGACAGGTCGGCAACCACGAAGTCGCCCGTGCTGGTGGTATAGTTGGCCTTGGTTTCCTTGACTGGGTTCATTTTGGCGGTTGCCGTCATGCGAAATCTCCTTGGAATGATTAAATGCAGTGGAGGATTCATTTTAGGGTTTTCGGCAGGCCCACGTCCAGTGACGATCACTGGTTTGATCGACTTGCCGCGGATCAAAGCCAAGCTCGAGCGCCAGGGCTCGGGCCTCTGCCAGCGTCAAGGCCGCACGCAGGGACGCCTCGAATAGCTGGCGCTGGTGTGCCGTCGCTTCCCCGGAATGCACCGCCACCAGTTGATTGACAGCGGAGACGGTAGCGGGTCGCAAGAGGTCGCGCACAAAAATGGCGCCGCCAGACCTGGCGACTCGAATCATTTCGGCCAGAGCGCTCATGGGCTCTGGGATGTGATGGACAATGCTGTTGGAAATGACCGCCTGAAAGAAATTGGCGGGCAAAGATGCTTCCTTCGCATCGTGGCGGCGCAGCTCGATCCGGCGCTCGAACCCCGCACGGCGGACGTTATCTCGGCCGATGGCAAGCATACTCTCCGCGAGATCCGTCCCCACAACCTGAACATCGCTGGCATGTCGACATAATTCAATGGGAATCTGGGCTGTGCCCGTGCCCACATCCAAAACCGATCCCTGGGCGGGCCAAAATACCAAGAGATCGGCGACAAAGGTCTGATTTACCTGGCGATGATCCATCGCATCGTACGCGGCTGCCTCTTCCGGAGTGTCCATGACTTCCGGTTCTAAAACTCGTGGCAGCATACGATTGTATTTATCAAGCAAAAATGCCCAACGCCCAACACGCGAAGGGCGTGCAAGGGTCCGTCGGAGCAACAGGTGGGTTTTAAACGCTTGCCAAAACGTGGGCACTACTCTTGGCGCTCGCCGGCTGGCGCCGCCGCCCCCGCTCTTCTTTAAAGACGGTGAGCAGGCCCGCGCGGATTTCATAATCCGCCGCGCCGCAGCGGTCCCATTCCCGGATGACGCAACTTGTCGCGGGGTTTAAACCGGCCACGTGGTTGAGCCAACAAATACCGGCGTCGAGCGTCAAATGAGCGGTTTTGGGATGGTTCCAGGCGACGTGTGTAGCTAAACACCCCATGGGCACTGAGCGCGTGAAACTACCGTGGATCAGTAAGGGGCTCGCTTTTTCGAGAAGATCGATCACACGACTGAGACCGCAATCGGTCATATTTGGCAACCAGGCATTTTGTAATTCGAGTTTGCATTCTTCGGTGAGCATGGGGGGATCTCCTTCTTTCGCGACAAAATCGAAGGCCGCAAAGTGACAAGACCGTATGAAAAAAGTGGGGTCAATACCCCTTGGCTTTTCAGGACGATAACACGATACAACAGGCTGGAAGGGGCAGGCCCCGTTTCAGACAGCCTCTGTGTTTGCAGGGCAAAAAACCCCGCCGTTCGCTGACGCGAAGCGGCGGGGCCGGAACAGAGAAGAGGCCGATCAGACTAATGAGTCAGGGTAATCGGCCCATTTCGCGGTGTCAATATGGAAATTGAAAAATTTACAACTATTTCGAACCGTTTAGATACATCCGTATATAAAAAGTATCGCTTACAAGATATTCTTTAGCCTTTCGATTTCGTCGCGCGCTCCGGCCGTAGCGACCTTACCACCGTGCCGGCTTGCCACATTTCGCTCTCGGCAACCTCTTTGAGTTCCTTTTCCAATTGCTCGCGATAGTCCTTACGGCTATTGGCCTCGAGAACACGACGCGTCTCGTCGCCGTTCTCGACTTTGTGGTAAAGCTGTTCAAACACCGGCTTGCTGGCATCGCGGAATTTCTTGAACCAATCGAGGGCGCCGCGTTGGGCCGTGGCCGAGCAGTTGGCGTACATCCAGTCCATGCCGTTCTCGGCGATCAGGGGATAGAGGCTCTGCGTTGCCTCCTCGACCGTCTCATTGAAGGCCTCAGAGGGCGAATGGCCATGTTCGCGCAGGACTTCGTACTGGGCGAGCCACAAGCCGTAAATGGCCCCCATGAGCACGCCCCGCTCGCCGGTCAAATCGCTGAAAACTTCCTTTTGAAAGGTTGTTTCGAACAAATAACCAGAGCCGATCGCGATGCCTGTGGCCAGACAACGGTCGCGGGCCTTGCCGGTGAAGTCTTGATCGATGGCGAAGCTGGCATTGATTCCGCGGCCCTCCAGAAACAGCCGCCGTACCGTTGTGCCGGAGCCCTTGGGAGCGACCAAGATCACATCGATGTCCTTGGGAGGCACGACGCCAGTAATCTCGCGATAGGCGATGCTAAAGCCGTGAGAGAAGTACAGGGCCTTGCCGGCCGTCAAATGTTCCTTGAGACTGGGCCAGTACTCTTTTTGGCCGGCGTCGGACAGCAGATATTGCACAATGGTGCCGCGCTGCGCGGCTTCATCGTAAGTAAATAGCGTCTTGCCCGGCACCCAGCCATCCTGCAGGGCCAGGTCCCAACTCCGGCCCTTCTCGCGCAGGCCGATGATTACGTGGACGCCATTGTCTTTGAGGTTCAGAGACTGACCTCGGCCCTGAACGCCGTAGCCCAACACAGCCACGGTTTCATTGCCAAGGATCGCCTTGATGCGTTCCGGCGGATAATCGGCACGCTCCACGACGGTTTCGGAAATGTCGCCAATCTTGATGTTACGCATTTTCTGAATCCTGATTTATGGGATATTGACGTCGACCGGGTCTCAGCTGGGTCAGGGCGTGTACGCTCAAGCCACCTTCCGGTGAATCGTCGGCGACAAGAGCCCTGAGCGAAGGGAAATTGTAGGAAAAAAGCCGATGCGCGGCAGAGCGGGCCAGCGCGAAATGAGCTAAACGCTCCAGGGGACGGGCTTTTTCGCGAAGAAGGCCCGCAGGCCTTGCTGACATTCCTCTGTCAAGCGCGGCGCCGCGCCGGCTTTGGCCGCATCAGCAACCGCCACGGCCTGACGCGAGAAGTCATGCAAGTGCTCCTTGGTTTTGGCCAAAGCATTCGGACCGCCCTGGGCCAGCGCCTGGGCCAAGGTCAGTGCCCGAGCCATCATACCCTCGGAGGGCACCACCTCATTGATCAGGCCCCCCCGTAGCGCCTCCGCGGCGTCGATCAATTCACCCGTCAGTAGGAGATAGCGGGCGAATCTTTCGCCGACATGGCGTAAGAGATGGGGCATCACCATGGCGGCAACCAGCCCGCGCCGCACTTCGGGATAGCCAAAGCGTGCCGCCGGCGCGGCGATGGCCAGGTCGCAGACCGTGACCAAACCGGCGCCGCCCGCAACGGCCGTGCCCTGCACGACGGCGATGGTCGGCTTGGGAAGCGTATAGATGAGGTCGTAGAGCCGGGCCAGTCGCAAGGCATCCTCCCAGACGGGCGCCGCATCTTGGGGTGCCGCCAGGGACTCTTGCAATTCCGCCAGGTCCATGCCCGCGCAAAAGACCGGCCCAGCGGCGGCGAGAATAACGCAACGCGCGGCCGCATCTTCCCTGGCCCGGCCAAAGGCATCGGTAAGCGCCAGGATCAGGTCTCGGCTCAGAGCGTTGCGTTTGTCCGCGCGATTAAGCGTGAGAACCAGGGCGGGCTCGCGCTTTTCGAAAAGAACCAGGTCTGTCATGGCGGCACCGGTAGTCTAGCAGCCCGTTGAAAAAGGGGTCAGACCCCCTTGAAGCGAACAGAGTTTTCAACGTTTTTGTAGGGTAACGAAGGGGTCTGACCCCTTTTTCAACGGGCTGCTAAACGAGAAACGTTAACGTCTTCGCAACATCTCATTCAGGTTTGCCGGTTGTTCGATAGCCATCTGCAACAGCGCCAGAGCTAGTGTTTTGCCTTGCGTATCCGTGCGCAATGATCGGCTGGCGCCGCCGGCGAGAATGTCCTGGAGCACAAAATTCAACCCGAGTATATTCGGGGCCTCGTAGCGTAGCACCCGCGTCGCTCCCATGGTGAGAAAGTAATCGCGTACGGCCTCCGCCGTCAAGTTTTCCTTCAGCCACGCGTAACCGGCCGGGGTGTAAGCAAGCACGCCAATATTCGCGTGATTACCCTTGTCACCGCTACGGCCATGGGCGATCTCACTGAGGCGACACCTGTCCGCCATGCGTCTACTCCTCTTTATCCAGGCACCTTGGGCACGCGTCCCATCATCACAGTCAGTTCTGGAATGCTGACGTCACGGCAACAGCGTTACCTTCGCCGATACCACGGATTTTGGTACGAGGGCCGGCCAGTACGCGAACACCTCGCGAACGGGCGGCCGGCCAGCGGCATAGCCTGTCACGCCGGGTGGTCCGGATGCCACCAGGGGAGCGAATTCCTTGGCGAAACGTTCCACCACCGCGCGGCGTGAATCTCGAACCGTCACGCGCAAGACAACCTCGACCGGCTCCGGGCGATGCGCCAGGACGCCGGGCACCAGGGCTCCGGTCCCGAGGACCTCCACATAGCTATGCTCGGGAGACATGTTGATGCGGCGAAGACGTTCGCGCAGAATGTCGCCGCACAGCAGGGCCTTTTGCTGAGCATCCGGCCCCAGGATCGAGAGTGTGCCACTGGCGGCGAAGCCATCGCGATAGGCAATAGACGCCTTGTAGCTATCGGTGGCCGGCATTCCACGGGCAACCGCGACGCGCACGGCGTCGGGGCCGACCCACTTTAACTCGGCGCTGGTAAAGTCGGCTACCACGTCGGGCGTCAGATAGGCCGCGGGGTCGCCGACTTCATAGAGAAGTTGTTCCGCCACGGTTTCCAGATCGACGGCCCCGCCGCTACCGGCCGGCTTGGTGACCGTAAAGCTGCCGTCCGCGTCCATGTCGACGATGGGATAGCCGACATTCGCCAGGTCCGCGGCTTCCCCATAATTGCACCACATCCCGCCCGTAACCTGAGCGCCGCATTCGATAAGATGGCCGGCCACCGTGGCGGCCGCAAGGAGCGGCCAATCGTCCCACTTCCAGGGAAAGGTATGCATGATGGGCGCCACCGTCAGCGAGGCGTCGGCGACCCTTCCCGTGATGACAATGTCGGCACCTTCCTGCAAGGCCTCGACGATGGGCGCGGCGCCAAGGTAGGCGTTGGCGCTGACCACCCTGGAGAGTGTTTTGCCGAGGTCCTCGCCCGTGTCCAGGTTGGTGAATAAATGATCGTGATCGAAGAGGGTTTCCAGGCGAGGCAACAAATCATCGCCTTCGACGACCGCCACGCGTTTGGCGATGCCCGCCTTCTGGAGGATATCGCGGGCACGACGCTGCGGCACCCGAGTGGATTCATGCCACCGGCGTTGGTGATGATCTTCAGTCGCGGCTTGTTCTGCAAAATTGGGCACAGACGTTCGAGGACGTCGAGAAAATCGCTCGCGTAGCCTGCCTCGGGGTCGCGCTGCTTTTGAATCGCCAGGATGGACATCGTCAATTCGGCGAGGTATTCGAGAGTCAGGTAGTGAAGCTCGCCTTGCTGGGCGAGCAAGATGGGCGCGTTGAGATTGTCCCCCCAGAAGCCGCAGCCATTGCCGATACGGAGCGTCATGCAGCCCCCCGGGGCAGTGAGGTTGCTTTGAGTGTTCGAAAAAAAGGGGTCAGACCCCTTGAAGCGAACAGAGTTTTCAACGTTTTTGCAGGATACCGAGGGGGTCTGACCCCTTTTTTTCCGAACGCTCTCAGGCCATCGTCGCCAGCACCAGGGCGAAGTGGCAGCCGTCGAGAAAATCGTTGAGATCGACGAACTCATCGACCGTATGAATCTTGTTTTGCCCGGCCCCAAAGGTGATGGTAGGGATGCCGTGCCGCACGAGCCAGTTGGCATCGAGGCCGCCGTTCGACAGGCGCAGGTTGGTCTTCCAACCGAGCTGCTCCGCGGCGGCCTGGGCCGTTAGCACCACCGGACTCTTGTCCTTGAGTTGAAAAGGATAATAGTCCTTGTTGCTGGTGAAGCGGACCGTCCCTTTTTTGCCGGCGCGATTGGCAACGCCGGCGGCAGCCTTCTTGAAGGCGTCCCGGTAGTCGCGGGTAATCGCCTGGTTGAATTTACCATCGTGGCTACGTGCCTCGCCGCGTACCTTGGCGTAATCCGTGACGACGTTGGTGGCCTGGCCGCAACTGAGGCCCTGGGCATCGCCAATGCTGCCGATGTTGGCTGTCCCCTCGTTGGCGCCTTTTTTGATTTTGCCGAACCAACCATCCTTATAAACGTCCGCGAGCGCCAGTCCGACGATAAGGGCGGACGAGATCCCGTCCTCGGGATGAACGCCGGCATGAGCCGCCCGGCCAAATATCTCAGCCTCCCACCGTTCGGCCCCGGTCGCCCCAATCGTGATATCGCGCGGGGAGCGGCCATCGATGTTGAAGCCCATCTCGGGATCGCCCAGGTCCTTGGGCTCGACAAAACGCGCCCCCCACAAGCCGCTTTCCTCGCGCACGGTGAACAGCAACGTCAGCGGCCCATGCGGAATGCTTCTTTCGAGCAGCGTGGTTACCATGTGCACCAGACAAGCGACGCCCGTGCGATTGTCGCCCCCCAAAGCGGTACTGCCCTGAGCAACAATGCGATTGCCAACCCGTTTGGGCACGGCACCCGCACACAATGGCACCGTGTCCAGGTGCGTCATGAACAACCGCCGCGGCCCCGGCTTTGTGCCCGGCAAATCCACAATCAGATTGCCGGTCTCGGTAGGCAAAGGTATCTTGCTGCTCGCCTTGTCGAAATGAATCTGCCGGGCCGGCACGCCAGCCTCGCGCAGCGCCTTGACGACATCCTGACCGATCGCTTCCTCTTGCCCGGTAATGCCCGGCACCGCCAAAAAACGCATCAGCCGCTTGATGGCGGCCTCCTGATTGACAAGCAATTCCCTCATGGGGGAATTCTATGGGCAGTCCGGGAAAAGGTTAGCCGGGTGATTACACCGCCAAGCCCCGAGCCGACACGTGCCGACTCCTACCGGCTTCCTTCAATCGCGCCTGTCATTTCACTAACACCCCCCCAAACGGTGCAGTGAAATGAATGAAACGATGAAACGACATTCCTCTCCCCCGGACGAACTTACGAAAGGTATACTGAAGGCGCCGGGTACTGTTCGTCCGAGGCTGCGATTGCTTGCGAAATCCAGCCCTGCTTGTAAGAACCCTGGAAATCTCGCGCAAAGACGCCAAGCCGCCAAGCAAATGCGGACGAACGAATGGGGAAGGCAGAAAAGCAGGAATAGGCCAACTCATCTTCTCCTGCCTTCCTGCCTCCTCATTGATTTCTCTTCTTTGCAAGAAAACTGGAGCCACCCAACCGTTACTGGCCTTCTTTGCGCCTTGGCGACTTTGCGCGAGCGGCTTACTCAAGCATTACCCCTCCATCGAGCCGTTAAGGGGAGACGTTGTTCCGGGTTCTTAATGGGTAACGGAGGATTCCCAGGGATTCTGAGGGGGCACTTGATCGCCAGTCCGAAGGAAACGCACTTTCCAGAGAATATTTTCCATCCCATTCAATGGCCGATTGATTGACGGGGGCAAGTGATCTCAGCTGATCGTTACGGGCACAGGCTTCGCCCGAAGAAGCCAAGAAATTCACGCTGTCGATCCAAGCCAACCAATTCACTCTTCGGAAGGACGCCGAGATTTCCGAAGGCACCATGACGCTCGAGCCGCCAAGTACCCGAAAGAGCTTGCAAGAGACAATCACGACCGGCCCTGGCAAGGGCAAGGTCTTTCAGCCATCTACGAGATCGATGACGAACATCATAAAATCTGCTTCGCCGCGGCCGGCAAAAAGCCGCCCACGGCCTTTCCCTCGTTGCCAGGCAGCGGTAGCCTGTTCCAGGTCTGGAAGCGGGAGACGAAATAGGATGCAATTGGACGCCGGCTGTTGCAACCACACCGGCTGGGCGTTCTTGAGGGCAGGTTCGCCGAGGACGTAGGAGACCAACGAGTATTCTCGCTGAACAATTCTGGATGTTCCCGTTCCCTGACGAAGACATGAAACACGACCAACGGAGGTCAGAATTATGAACTGGAAAGATCGCATCAGCGTCGATCCGAGCATCTGCCACGGCAAGGTTTGCATCAAGGGTACTCGGATCATGGTGTCGGTGGTTTTGGACAACCTTGCTGCCGGCGAACCGGTCGAGGCGATCCTTCGGAGCTATCCGACGCTCAAGCCCGACGATATTCAGGCGGCCCTGTGGTACGCTGCCGACCTTGCCCGTGATCGGGTGGTTTCCGTTCCCGCAGGTGCGTAATGAAGTTCAAAACCGACGAGACCATGCCGGTCGAGGCTGCCGAGGATTTGCGGCTAACGGGTCACGACGCCATGACGGTGGCCGATCAACAATTGGCCGGGCAGCCGGATGTACGGGTGGCCGAGGTCTGCCGAGCGGAAGGCCGTGTGCTGCT
Source organism: uncultured Planctomycetota bacterium (assembly GCA_963848825.1). GTDB lineage: Bacteria > Planctomycetota > Planctomycetia > Gemmatales > Gemmataceae > CAVVSQ01. The sequence continues at coordinate 353,593 of CAWKFA010000002.1, forward strand.
GACGCTGGACCTCGATTTCTCCGACATTCGAGTGTTTCCGCCGAGGAACTATGCGGGGATCATCGTCCTGCGGCCATCGGTGCAAACAATCAAGAACATCCAACGTCTTGTCGGACAGGTGATCGCCCTGCTGCCCACCGAACCACTGGCTGGGCAACTGTGGATCGTGGACGAAGGACAGGTTCGCATTCGGGCCGGAATCCAGGGGACACCATGATGGCTGCGGTCACCGAAAATCTGTTTCAGTTGATCGCCAAGCAGGTCGATGACAAAGGCTTGGTCGTCTGGTACGACCCGAAACAAGCTTAGGTCGGAAAATTCCATGGGGGAAAATTCCATGGGGACGCAACTCGTTTCCAGGGGGACCCCACCAGGAAAACGACAGAGCTTGCAGAGAAAATGACTACCGGTTCCAACAAGGGCAAGATGTTTTCCGGCTCATAGGCGGCCATCGGACGTTACCTCCAGTCGGTATTCTTCAGATTTCCCAATAATTGTTTCGTACGAACGGCGTTTTGCCTGCACTATATCAATAGAGGTGGAGCGATTTCGACATGCCCCGGACTATAGATCTGGGGGCTCGCCGGCAGCCAGGCGCGCGGAGACTCAAGAACATGGCAGAATCCGTGTCCGGGGACGTTCTAAGATTCCTGCAAAAAGCCTGCGCGGGAACGACTTTCTGATATGCATCGTTTTGGAGGGACTCAACATGTTTGGCCAATTTCTGTGCGTGATCGCGGTATTCGCTGTTGCTCAGGACGCCAAGAGTGCAATTCGCGAGGAGTTGGCCCAATACTATCGGTCCTCGAAGGTTCCCGCCGGCTGGGATGTTTCAATGAAACAGCTGGCGTCCAAGGGCGCCGACGAGCGAAGCAATGCCGCCAAACATCTTGTGGACCTGATGGAACAGTCGTACCAAGACGAAAAATCGGGCCAAGCCCCGTGGCAGGCAACGCCCTTCTGGGGGGGACCAATGGAAAATCCCGCCCGCCAGCTCCGCAGCGCCATCGTAGCCTCGCTCGACAAGACACCCGCCGAATCCGAGATTCTCCCGGTCGTTCGCTGGCTGCTGGCCAATGAGCCGCAGATGAACCTGCAAGAGACAGTCGCTGGCTTCCTCGGCAAGATCGACGGCGAGGAGGCCGAGGTCTACCGCCGGACACTCATCTTCCAGCCGCCCGCGAATGCCGTCGTCATGGGGATGTTGCTAGCGCAGATGGAGGAACGGAAGGCCGATTTTCCTCTAGATCGCTTGAAGGAGATGTGCCAGCACCATCGCAAGGTGGTCCGCGACAGTGCCCGCAAACTCAATCAAACGCTCAAGGGCGCCGATCCGGGACCATTCAATTCGGTGCACGCGTTGCGAACCCCCGCGCTGCGCAAAACCCTCGACGAGCTTCAGGCATTGATGATCGACTTGCCGGCGAAGGACGCCACGTTCGTCGAGGTGACGACCAAGTACCTCGACAAGGGCGAGGTCAAGCGAACAAGCAAAGACCAAGGCTGGCTGCTCAAGCAGGAAAAGGAAATGGTCGTCCTCTTCTCTCCGCACGGCACGCGCGAAACGCATCGCGATAAGGAGAAGACGAAAATCACCGTCGGCAAGGCGGTCAGCAACGGTTACCAATCATGGGAAATCGACGTCGTCACGTCCATGAGCGTCTCCAAGTTGGAGATCGCGAAGTACGTCCAGGAAATTGTCGCCGTTCGCGCCAAGGGAAACCAGAACTTCGAGCTTTCGCCACGTGGAGGCCTGACCGGCCAATTCCAGGGCCAAGCGCGTTGCTGGTCGAAGCGATCCTGATCGCCTGGCTTGATCGCGCCGGTAAGGACGAAATGACCGCGGCAGTCCTGCTCCCCGCACTCGACACTTTGTATGAAGACCGGCACATCATCGACATAGCCCGCGGTGAGCTTGTGCGCTTCTCGGTAATCGCATGCTGGTGAGCTTCGTGGGTGATCGCGATTACCCGGAAACGCTCAAGCTGGCCCAGACGTTGGCCAAGAACTATCCCGACACCCAATTTCACGAATACGCGAAGCTCCTTGCCGAGCAGTTGCCCCGTCGTATGGACGACTTCAAGACATTCAGGCTGCCGACGCCGACGGAATGGGCCGAGATGAAAAAGAAATGTTGCGCCGCGAGCAGATCGATTTCCTTTGCCAGCGCATTCGCCTTTTGAACTGCTTCCAATGGGGCCAGCCAGGGGGATATTCCCCCGGTTCGACCCAATATGCCGAGCCGTGCGGACTTTCCGCCGGCGCCGCCTGGGACTCAACCAGGGTAAGACCGAGGTCATCAACCCAGTCTCCGAACTGACCGGCCAACGCGGCTTCTTTATCAGCGACGACAACAAGGACCGGGGTCTCCATCTGAAAGTCGCCGACATTCCCACTTTGGTCCCCTATTTACGCGAGGATTGGTATCTGCTTTGCGTTAGCTTTTGGCGCGATTTCCATCCCAATCGCAACCTGGGACGATCACGCCCCTATTTCGCCGGTTGGATCAACGACCTGGCCCAGCATGATTTGTGCCAGTTGGCAAAGTTTGAGAAAATGGCCCCGAAAGAACAAGAAACCCATCTCAAGAAAATAATTGCTTGGGCCGAGGCGAATCAGGGCAGAACCGACGAGGAGCTCTTGGCCAACGCTGTTCGCGCCGAAGTGGAGAAAAAAGCAAAGTGGCGTGACGTATCGGATCGGATCGACGCCCTCGTCAAGATAAGAAGCCCCAATGCGCTCGGCTTTGTCGAGCATTACCTGCGCCAGCATGACGACGACGGTTACTATCTGCCGGACATATTGGCATACGTGCAGACTTTGAACCCAAAGAAGGCAACCGAGTGGTCGAAGAAATTCCTCGATCACAAGAGCGGCCGGTTGCGTATGCAGTGCGCCATGACATTGTTCGACGCCGGCGACAAGGATGTGGCTCTGCCGGTGCTCGCCGAGATGTTGAAAAAAGGCACATCCTATGACATCGGCGCTCACGCGGAGAAGGCGGTCGAGGCCTTGCTGAAACTTGACACTGAGCCAGCCAAGGAGGCCGCAAGTGGAATCTTGCGCAACCAAGCACTCCGCGGGCCGCGCACAGAGGGCAACGAGGGATTGAATCGTGCGGCCATCATCCCTCGCCTGGAAAGGGCCGGTTACCCAACCGGCTATGAGGTTTACCTCGAGCTACTCGATGTTAAAGGCAATCGGTTTGGCAACGGGAGCTACGGCACGCCGGTCGCCAAACTCGCCGTCGATGAGATTCTGCAAAATTACGCCGAGAACAACACCGAACTGCAGAGGATACGGGACCTTAGGGACTTTGAAACGCAGCGGCTCGCGGTCCGCCGTTGGGTGGAGGCGAAAATCAAACCGAGCCCGAATTGACGGGTTCGCGCGGTGACTGCCCTGGATGCGTCACCGGACGACAGGGTATGAGAGGATGGCGATTCCGAGGGTCAAGGGGAAACGGTGGGAGGCCAGGCGAATGCTGGCGCGGCGCTCGCTTGATTTACTGGAGCGGTATCGGCGCGATGAGGAGGTCGGGGCAAAGTGTCCGCTGAGGAAGGCGCTCTGAGTGAAGTTTTTGCTATTGCCACCAATGTCTTCTCCTGGCATAAGCGTCGGCCTTCATGAGCAATCGTCGGGTGGGTGAGAGGGTAGGCATGGGCACAATGCGCAAGCTGTGGGTGGCGGCGCTGTTCGTTCTGGGGGCGGGCTGCCAAAGCAGTCCCGTGCTCCTGGAAGGTCCGGCCCTCGTGCCTGCCGGGTCCAACATTGTTTATGATCAAAATCCCGTCTTTGTCCCGCTCGGTCCCGATTCCTACGGGCTGGTTTTTGAAAACTGTTTGCGCGTTCTTGCCGATTACGGGTTCGAGGTTCAGGAGCAAAACCGCTATGACGGGCGCATTGAATGTTTGCCGCGCACGTCGCCGGGGCTTGGTTTGTTTCTGAAGCCGGGAAGCCCCGATCTGCGCGACCGCTTGTTGGCGACGACACAATCGTATCGCCACCGCCTGTCGTTGCGCGTGCAGGAAGCGCTGAACGGGGGCTTTTTCATTGAGGTGACCGCGCGGAAAGAATTGGAAGATGTGCCGCGGCCGATTCGCTCCACCGTGGGCGGGGCCATCTTTCGCAACGAGCCTACCGTCGAACGCCAATTCGAAGTTATCGACGCCACTTTTTTTGAGCCGATGTGGATTTACCGCGGGCGTGACATACCGCTCGAACAGGAAATCATCCGCCGCCTGAAACGCTGCATGTGAGCGATTCAACCAGGCGACTCGGTGAGCTCCACGTACGCCGCTTGACGAACGTAATCCTCGCCGGCCAACAACCAGGTCTCGCCTGCAAAAACAGCGCTCGCGCCCTTGTGCAAATGTTGCATGACCCGCGCGGGGGCGGCCACACGTAGACAGGCCCCGTCCAGGGTCAGCGCACAGCTCCGCGCCTCGGCCGGCGGCACGGCCTGGCTGCCGCACCATGCTTGCCAGGCGCCCATCCAGAGAGCGGGGGGTGGCGAAGGGCTAATTTCCGCGACGAGCGTCTGCGCGCGCGCGGCAAGCGTGCGATCGGGGCGGCCGCATCCAGGGCCCAGCCGTCGGCGCCAGCGGCGAAGATCAACTGCTCTGACGCCGGGCCTGGAACGCAGGCGACGAGAAGGCGCTCGGGATTATCGACGACCACCTGGTCGGAACCGGCGCAGCCTGGATCGGTGTCCGCGAAAGCGGACAGCTCGGCCGGAAAAGCGAACTTTTGGCGCCACTCCGTGCTTTCCTGGAGACAGCGGCGCAGCCAAAGGGGATCAAAGCCCAGGGCGGCGTCGAGATGCCAGGGGACCGAGGCTGCTTCGCTGGATGTTTAAATAATGCGGCGGGCCACGGCGCAGACCGGCAGGCCCAAGGCGTTCCACAAAAGGAAACACCCCGCGCCGGCGGGCCAGCACGGGCAGCGCTTTCTCGCGCAACACGGCGCGACCCTGTTCGGTTGTTTGCCAGCCCAGATCGACTTTTTCGACCAGTTGCAAAGTGGCCAGGGACTGCAACAGCCGGTTCAAGATGGCGGGTTCGAGGTTAAGGCGCAGGCACCGTTGGCCCCGCCCTGATGATGGGGAGTCCGCCTTTTCATCCAGCGCCAGCGCCTCCAGGACAAAAAGAAGGAGGGGATCGAAGGTCTGGCGCTCGCGCCAGGTGCCCGCCGCTTCGACGCGGTGAACGAATAAATAACCGACGTGAAGACCCCTGGGCTCATAGGGAGCCAGTTGCCGCCACCAAGTTGCTAGGGCCCGACTGCCCGGGAAGGCAAGGGACGAAGCATTGGTCATGCCAACCCCTTCTATCCTCCCTTTCTCAAGGGGAGAAACCACGCGCTTGCCAGTTTCATTCTATTTCACAAGGAAAAACGCCAGGGGCTAGCCCCAGGCGATGCAATTCCGAAAAAGTTGCGACTTTGTCAGGACGGCCTGGGCGGTGGCTTGGGTGGGCGGAATCAATTATCACGTTTCGTGGTGTGGGCTGAAGCCCACTCTACAATGCCAACGGTTACGGCGCGGGCAAGCACATGGTCCGCCCATAATCGCGTAAATGGAGATGATGTTCCAGCCACTGGTCCACTTTGGCCCGCGTCCAGCCTGCTGTCTTGATGAATTCCAGGCAGCAACTTTGTCCCGAGTCCTGGATGAGCCACTCTTGCAAGCCCTTCTCGAGTTCCACGCACACGGTGCATTGTGGTGGCCGTGGGCCCAGGTGAAATACAAAGCTTTCGGCAGCTTCTTCTAACCAGGCGCCATGGCCCAGTCCCTGTACTGCCACCTCTTCGAGCTCTCGGTAAATGAAGGTCTTGGCCTCTTGAATCCGCATGCCGGCGGGGAAAACGACTTCCGCCAGCTGCGGCGTGGTTTTTGGTATAGCCAGGATGCGCAGCTCAATATCGGGATAATCGGCGACACGTTCGATTTCCAGGCAAGCACGTTCCCTGCCGGCTACCGGACGGAGGGTACAGCACAGGCGTTCATTTTCACGCGCCCAGGCATAATGCAGGCGCAGCGAATCGCAGTGCAGTTTGTCCCATAGTTTTTGAAAATACCCCGAACGCGTCGGCACCGACGTGGGATTCTGAGCGGGTAGGCCGTTAGCCGGTGGTCCGTGCATGGCGTCGACCGGATCCGTGGCCGCAACGAGAACCACGCGCGCGGCGCGGTTGGCGACACTCAGTAGGTCGGCGTCGGTAAACTGGTCCGCTTCTTCCAGGATCAAAAGGTCGAACGGCGCACGGCCGCGGCGGCGAAGGTTTCATCATGAAGGAGGGCCGTCATGGTGCCGGCAAGCAGATTGGCCCAGGCGGGAAGGCGCAGTGCCGAGATTGTCGCCGGCTTCGGTGAGGTAATCGGCCCAGCGGCAGGCGAATTCATGATCTTCGCAAGCACGGCCTTTACTGGCTTCCCACGAGGCGGCGGCGGCGGCCAGCGCTGCCTCCGTCTGCGCGTTGGGCCGATGCGGGGTCGGCTAAAAGCTCCACTTGTTCTTGCCAGGCGCTCGCCAGGCGGTCCAGTTCACAAGGACATTCCTGTTCGTTCGACTCCTGTTGCTGCGCCACATTTTCCAGCGCCTGGCGTCGGCTGGCAAGCTCCGCCATCTTCTCGACAACATGGCCACGCCAGGTGGCCCGCCACCAGGCCGCGGTCCACCATCGGCCCTGCTGTTTGGCCTCCGCCAGCGGACGGAGTTCCTCGAGCGCATTATTGACCAGCGGCAGCTCGGACGTCGCCTGCGCTTGCTCCTGTGCTTTTTTCGTGGTGGAGGTCTCCACCCAGGCACGGTGGCGTTCTCGTTCCCGCGCCAGGCGCTGGACCAGGTTGCGCAGCGTGTCCCAGCAGGCCTTCTCGGCGCTCCGTTGGTTGACGCGCGCAGAGCTTGCGCCCGGGCGGCCAGCGCTCTTTGCAGCGTCAAGTCCTTGAACAGTTGTCGGCGCTGCGCCAAGGTGATGGGTGCCAAGGCCGCGTCGGGCGGGGCTTCTTCCGGGCCCAAAAAGCACAGGGGCAGCACGGCCTGGTTGTCCAGTAGCCCAGGCAACACGCAATCCAGTGCCGCCGTGGTTTTGGCGAGAAAGAGTGTGCGCTCGCCGCGCTCGGCGGCCTGGCGAATGACCTCGGCCAGGACGCGGGCGTGGCCACTGCCAGGGGCCGCGTGCAAGAGAACAACGTCGGGTGTGGACAAGGCGCGCGCCACCGCCTCACGTTGCGTGGGATTGAGTTCTTCGTCGAGGTAGGTGACGGGTGCTGGCACAAACGGCGTCAAGTCAGCGCTGTCGCTGGCTAGCAGGCAGGCCAGCGGGGACTTTTTGTCGGGCGCAGCACACCGGCGACTTGGGCGCGACACCATTCGTCAGCGGCGGTAACTGCCGTGCATAGAGGAAGCCCTGGCCGCGTGCCAGGGCGAGCATCTCTTCACGCTGCGCGTCACTGGCATGCTGAAACCACTCGTCCCATGGCAAGGCGCGCGCGGAGGCGACGCCGTTTCGACCGGACGACAGGGCGTGCGACGCAACGGCAGCGGGCGCCGTCACGGTGGGGGAATTGCCTGCAGGGGCTTTCCGTTCCCGAGGCGTCATCGCGAACCCTCAAAACCTTCAGCGCTTTTTTTGTTCATCCGGTTTATTTCTCGCCGGTATGCAAGAAATGTCCCTGTCCTGTCAGGAACATGGAAGAGTTGTCAGACCTTTCTGGCGCTCCAACGTAGCGGAGATTGGCGAAAATCACAAGCAAATATTGCTCCCGAGCAGGAAAGAAGTTGCCGATAATGCGTGGCTTGCTCATTTTCCCTCGACTGCGCACCACGTCGATGCTTAAACGTCCCAGGTACGTCCGGATTGGTAACAAGGGGGACTGATCATAGACATCGTGCCAGCTCTGATCGGCGATTTTCAGGTGGGTCGCGCCGACCCGGCCTTTGCCGAGCGTGGCATCCAACGGCAGCCATTTGGAACGTACCCACACTTCCGTCCACATATGGAAGGCGAAAATGGGACCGTCGCGAACATCCGCATAGATCAGCCCGACGGCGGTCCGGCTCGGCACCCCGGCGGCACGGCACATGGCCGCGGTCAACATGGCGAACTCCGTGCAATCACCACGCAAATGTTTGGCGACGTGGTCGGCCGGGGCCAGGGCCTCGTCGCTGGTGACCGTCATATTACGCTGCACCCATTTCTCAATGCGCAAGGCTTTTTGCCATGGGTCGGAATCCTGGCCGATGGCTTTTTGTGCCAACAATTTAACTTGCGGGTCGTCACAGGTGATAAAATAGGAGTTTTGGGTATATTCGGCAGTCGGCTCGGCGGCATTTTCCGTGGCGGCTACATTGCCGAGTACCTGCAGGTCAATCGTCGAGCCCTTAATGCTTTTTATCTTCTGGCGATCGTCGCGCGAAAAGACGCTGGCGGGATTGTCCTCGTCGCGAACTGTAATGCGGTAGAGCGCCGCCGTAGTCTCGTAGGGGTTGGGAATTCGTCTGGCCAGGCGCACATACTGGCTGGTGCCGATGTCCGTCAAGTTGGCCGCCGCGCCTGGGTTGAGCGCCACGGCCTTGGTGGTGCGGTAGAGGGTTACCATGCCGAAAGGACGAACGTCGGCTTCGGATCGAACCGGCTGCAGATTCTCGTCAAGCCAACTGACCAGCGTCGGCAATTGCACGTTCTGCACCTTTTCCGCCCGGCTCTCGACGCGCAATAGCCTTTTCTTTTGTTTACCGCCGAAAAGCTCCACCTCCTCGAAGTCCTTGGCCAGGACGGACGTTTTCACGACGAGATTGATGGAGGGCTCGAAGCTCAGGTAATCGATGTTGGCGCCCGGTTGCAGATGGCGTTCCTGATACAGCTTTAGCTGGCGGGCGAGACCGACGACCGCGGAATTCCAGGGTGCGGGCTTGATTTCCTTCACCTTGTCCAACTTTAAACGCAACCAGTCGCCTTCGACCACGCCGGTGATTTCGAGTGTTTTGGTGGTGCCGAGGAAGTGCTTGAGAAAGGTGCCAACGACTTTGCCTTCCATCGTTTCATAGGTGCCGAAATCCATGCCGAGTTGAATGATGGCGCCGGTCCGTTTGACCGTCAGACGCAGTTCGGTCGCGGCGCGCAGCAGCGTGGCGCCATCGCGCTCTACCTCCTCGACGTAGGTATGAACATAACCGGAGCGTGCCCCTTGCAGGTAAGCCACGTCCCAAAAATCCATGACCGGCCTGGATTGGCTGCCCGCGCGTGACGCAGGGCTGACGTAACTCAGAAGAAGCAGGGCAAGAAGAAAGTGTCGCATGTCCCAATCATAACCCCCCGCACTGGTTTTCACCCGGATTTCTCTATTTTTTACCCTCTGTTTTCATGACAGCCACCGATAACTTAAGGGTCCATCCAGAAACGTGGGCTAGCTTGCCCATCTTTGTTTAGCTACCCAAGGTAACCCTTCACCCTTGCCAACGATTGCATCCCTGAGATGTGCTGGAAAGCGCTTTCGTGATGACACCCAAGCGTCCCAGCTGCGCAACCTCACTGTTTCCAACGATTTTGGCTTTTGGCGCACCCCGGTGCGTACAATCGTATAGTTTTTTGCAGCGTGACAAAACGCAACCTATACTTCTTCGGATGGAATCGGTGGGCCTGTAGGGAAAAGGTGTCACGGACCGCTACGGGCGAGAAACCAACCAACGTTGAGTCGAGCGTTCAGGCAGGTGCGTGACGCCTGCATCTGGACGGCCAAAACGCGGGGCCCTATTGTGAATGCAAAAATGACCGAACATCTGCACGTGGACCATTATGGCGACTTTTGGCTCACCGATGCCATCAGGCCGTCACTGGATCGCCAGATCACGCCGCGACAGGGTTACCGGCTGACGACGTACCGCGATGCCAAGGCCGGCTTCAAGGTGCCGGTGCTGGCCGCGTCGATCTCGCGCGAGCAATTGTTCGACGTCTTTCTCGATTTGCTTGATCCGCTCGGCGATATCGTCGACGTGGTCCTGGAGACCAGCCACGAGACCGAAGGGGCCAACCATCGCGACCTTTTCCGCGAAGAGATCGATCTGCCGATCATGAAAAGCTATTGTTGCGATTTTGAAGATTTGCTCCTGCATGACGGTTGTACCGGTCTTGCAGCGCTGTCCGGCGCTGGGCCCATGGAAGTGCAATTTGACGAGCACAAGCTGTTGGTGGTTTATGCCGCCGACATGCGCCCTTTCATCGAAGTCCTGAAAGAGCATGGCATCGCCCGCGACGACAAGATGAAACTGATCACCGAAGGGGAACATCTCCATAGCACCGATCCCCGCTATCGCAATGAATTCGAGCAGTTCTGCCATCGCCTGGGCGTTGGCGAGCCGGTGGAAACGCATAGCTGGTAAGAGTGGCGCTCGCGCGTGGCCAATCTTCCTCGCGCGCCGTCCCTTGACCTTGTCGCCATGCATGCAGTAAGTTCACCGCATGACCAACCCGCCCGAGCCGCTCTCCGCGCCTGAATCCGCCAAAGAAGTTCCCGCCACGGGGCCCGCGCTTGAGTCCGTGGATAGCCTGCGCCGCCGCGTTGTCCGCGGGGGCGCGCAACTCATCGGCACGCGTGTCCTCACCCAGGTTTTCGTCTGGTCGTCCACCCTGTTGATCGCGCGTTTCTTGACGCCGCGCGATTATAGCCTCATGTCGATTGGCCTGCTCCTGGTGGGCCTGGCGGACATGCTCGCGGAAATCGGTATCGGGCGTGCCATCATCCAAAAAGAACGCCTGGAGCCGCGCGACGTCGATGAGGCGTTTACTCTTAATTTCCTGCTCGCGCTGATTATGTACGGCAGCTTATTTCTGTTGGCCGGTCCGCTGGCCGAGCAAGTTTTTGAGGAACCGGAGCTCCCCTTATTTCTGCGCGTGCTGGGTTGGCATATTCTGTTGGCCCCTTTCATGGCCATACCCCTGGCACTGCTCGACCGCGACTTGCGCATGGGCAGGCAATCCGTCATCCATGCGAGTACCGCCGTTTTTCAGGCCAGTCTTGTTTTGGGTTTGGCCATCGCGGGCATGGGTTACTGGTCGCTGGTGGTCGGCAGTCTGGCGCGGCGAGTGGCCGAGGTCGTTTCCTACATGGCGGGGTCCGGCTGGCGCCCTCGGCTGGCGCCCTTGAGTTACCGCGTCCAGGGACTGGTGCGTTTTGGGCTGAATGTAAGCCTGGGCTCCCTTCTCTGGTACCTTTACAGTAACGTCGATTATGTGTTCGTGGGCAAGTATGCCTGGGCCGAACTGGGCTTTTATGCGCTGGCGTTTCAACTCGTCTCGCTCCCGGCCGAGAAACTGACCGCGAATCTCAACAAGATCGCCATGCCGACCTTTAGTCGACTGCAAACCGACGCCGCCCGCGTGCGCGACTGGTTCATACGCCTCCAGGTTTTACTTGGGTTTATTGGCATGCCGGTCATGGTGGGCATGGCGCTGGTGGCGGACGACGGCCTGGTCGTGGTGTTGGGAGAAAAATGGTCGCGGGCGGTGGTGCCGTTTCAGTTGCTAAGCCTGTCGGGCCTATTTCGCATCTACAGCGGCATGTATCCCATGCTGTTCAATGCCCTGGGCCGGCCCGAACTTAATTTCAAGGTAAGTCTGTTCTGTGCCGTGGTTTTCCCGCTGGCTTATTATGGCGCGGTGTTGTACGCCGGCATGATCGGCGTTTGCCTGGTGTGGATGATCGTTTATCCGCTGGTTGTCCTGGGGATGATTCACTTCACCCGGCACGTGACGGGGGTTGGGCTCGGCGACCTTTTCAGTTCGCAGCGCGCCGATCCTCGGGGGCACGCTGGCCATGGCGGCAGTCGTGCTGGCGGTGCAGTGGTGCGCGGCGGACCTCGGGCGGGCGCCCGACTGGTGCTGGCGATCACGAGCGGTGCCGCCATCTATGGAGGAGCGATGCTGCTGCTTTGCCGCCGGACCGTGCTGGCGGACCTGGGGAGGCTATGGCGCGATTTACGCGGCGCCCAATAAAAAAGCCGGACGACCAGCGTCCGGCTTGCTCGAAATTGGTTTAGCTTTACTTCTTCCCGGCGGGCGCAGCGGCTGCCGTGCCTTCACCCTCGGCACCTTCCACCTTTTCTTCATCCTTGACTTTCTTGGTCTTCTTGACGACCAGTTTCACCACTTTGACCTTGGGCAAGCCATAGGGACTGCGCTGGTCGGGCCAACGCTCCTCGGTTTGCAGGGTCTTGATGCGCTCGCCGCGCGTCAACACATTGCGAGCACGCTGCAACTGGTTCTTGCGTCGCAAACTTTTATCAATGGACATGGCCTGGTTCCTTGCTAAGCGGAGTTCAATTGAGAGCATTTATCTTAAAAAGAAGAGCTCCCCGTGACAAGGCAGGCGCCTGCCTTCACGATTCAAAAATCGCCGCCGGAACTCTCCGTCGGCGGTGGTTCGGGTGCCTGGCCGCCGCCGTCATCAGCACTGGCGGACGTATCCTCGGCGGGCGCTCCGAAGTCCCCGCCCGCGCTTTCGGAAGCTGTATCGGGAGGGGCGCCATCGTCATTATTGGCGGCAACATCTTGGGCCGGAGCACCGAAATCGCCTCCCGAGCTGGCGTAAGGACTTTCAGGTTGGCCAAAATCGCCGCCCGCGCTTGTATAGCCAGGAGCAGCAGGCGTGGCTTCGCCATAGTCGGCGCCGGAACTGGAGTAGCCTCCCTCCGTCGGTGCGGCCGGAGAGGTCGGCAGGCCCGGCGTGTTAGGCGTGGGGTGGTTAGACCAGTTCGGAGTCTGCGGGGCGTTCGGTACATTGAAGGAGCCGCCGCCACCGCTACCACCACGAAGGAAGCGATCGTAGATAAAGCTGCCAGCCGCGGCACCAAAAAGGCCGCCCATCATGTTTCCCATGAAGCCGCCGCCGCGCTGGGCGGGCTGTTGCTGCGGATAGCCACCTGGCGGATAGCCGCCCTGCGGGTAGCCACCTTGCGGATAGCCCGCTTGCGGCTGAGGTTGCTGGGCAACCGGAGGATATCTTGTCGGCGGCATATTGGGGTTTTGCGGAGGCTGCTGCCATGGTGTTTGCTGCTGCGGCGGCGGATATTGGGGTGCGCGCGAGGCAAAGATGGCCTCGCAAGATGCCGATAACCAGCCACAACCCGATCAGGCCGCCCAGGCCATAAAGAATCCAGATCGGTTGAAAAGTCGTTACCGGCCTGGCAGTGGGCTCCTCGGAGTGGGCCACGATCGTTTTGTCAGCGGCGTCAGGCGTTATTTTGGGCGTCTCGGTGATGGTTGGAGTCACCACGGCTGCCGTCTTGTCAGGCGTTTTCCCGGGCGGAATAGTCGCCACGGCAGGTTTGGCGGCGGTCAAGCTTATGAATTCCACCGCCTGCAGCAGGCCCTGGTCAAATTCCTTCGCCTTGAACCGCTCACTGAGCAGCCTGGTCAATTCGTCGCGCTTGGCGGGAGTAAAGCCCATGGCGTTGTTGCCCAAACCAAGCTGAATACGGTGCGGCTGCTTGGAAATGAGTACGTAGAGTCCGCCGGCCTTGGCGGCGACGGCGCGTTCCTTCACCAATTCGGCGAAGTACTTCCCTGTCGCTTCGGGCGGCAGGTTCTCGATTTGTTTCACATGGCCGGGCGGGACGTGTTCGAGGGTTTCCAGTGTCACCGTCAAGCCCGTGTCCTTGTTCACCTTTTGCAGATCCTGGGTGGCTTTCTGAACTGTCGCCGCACTGAAAAGATTGGCCCGATCCTTGATAGTGCCGGCTGTTGGGGCGGGCAAGGGTGGCGACAGGTTGCGATCCACGGTGTCATAAACCAGGTCGAGGGTCTGTTCGAGCCCCTTGTCATAGGTTTTGGCCTTGAGATGTCCGGTAAGCAGGCTCACGAGATGATCCCGGTCCTTGGCCGTGAAAGCCTTGGCGGTCGTGTTCTCACTGACTTCCACTTGCAGCCGCGGAGGGTCCTTGCAAATCAACACGTAGATGCCATCGGCTTTCACTTCCTGGGCACGCTCGTGCAGCCAGCTCTTGAAGATCTTGTTTTTTTCATCCGCGCTGGCCCCTTCGAGAAGCTGACGTTTGTCGGCCGGGAGTGCCGGGAAGGTTTCGATGAGCAGGTCCTTCTTGAAGCGCTGCGAGAATTCCTTGATCTCGGCATTCGTGCGGCCCACTTGTTGAGCGGAGAAAAAGCCGGCGTGGTCCTGCACGCTGTTGGCGAGTGCCCCGGGGATGGCCGGCCCCAGATTTTGTTCGAGCCGCTCACGGGTCAGCGCCACCGCATCGGCCAGGCCCTGATCGTATTTTTTGTCGCGGAAGTCGGCCAGCAAGCGATCGCGCAAGATTGTCACGATCCTTCGCCGGAAACGCTTTTTTGATCGTCGCATTATCCACCAAGACTTCCAGGTGGGGCGGATCCTTGCATATCAGCACATAAATACCGCTCACCTTGTTTTTGACGGCCTGGCTGGCGGCCCAGTCGGTGAGCGTTTTTTTCTTGTCTTTGGCGAGCGCCTCCGCCAGCTCGGCTGGTACCTCCGGGAAGGTTTCGAGGTGCAGGTCCTTCTTGTAGAGGCGCTTGATGTTCTGAATGTTGGTGTTCGCCTGGCTGACGGCGGCGGGGGTGAAGAACCCCGCATCGTCCTTTACCTCGGGGGGTGCGGCCTGGACCAGGCCGCAGACTGCCAATCCCACGACCAGGACGGCCAAACTCCGAGCCCAACGCAGGTTGCTTAGCATGGGAAAAGTCTCCTGGGACACAGAGTGAGAACCCTTCGCACCTTGGATCTTGGTGGATCGGCGCCACCTTGTCCATTGTTTTTCGTCCGGGGGACAAAAATCTTTGGCAAGAAAAGATGTTGCCAGCACAAAGTCCACGCCTATGGGGACTGTCTTATAGGGACGGGTAAGTCGCCGCAAGGAGCCGCTGTTACGCGGCCGCCGGGCACGGTAGAGCTGAAACGTGATGCTGCTTTTCTAGAGAGGGTACTGCTCCATAACGTGGTAGCTGGTGTGCGCCAGCCCCATCTTGCGGTAGGTCTCCTGCGCGTTGATGTTGTCGCGTTCGACATAAAGGCGCACTCCGACCACGCCGGCGGCGGCCGCGTTTTGCGTAATGGTCTCGTACAGCTGCCGGCAAGCACCGCGCCGCCGCGCGTCCTGGCGCACGTAGACACTTTGAACCCACCAGAACCAGCCATTGCGCCAGTCGCTCCATTCGTAAGTGACGCCCATCTGGCCAAGAACCTCTTCGCCGGCCACCGCCAGGAAATAGAGCCCTTTGCTGGCGTCGGTCAGCACGGCGGAGACGCCTGGCACCAGGAGTTCGGCAGCCAAAACCTTGGCTTCCGTTTCCCACGCCAGGAGGCGGTTGAAGTCGCAAACGCACGCGACATCCGCCAATGTGGCCCGGCGTACCTCGATAGTCATGGTTGCCCCACCCCAGTTTTTTCGTAATGTTTCCAGGTGCCGGACACAAATCCGTGCGATACAAATGCGTGCGTGGCTGAACCTGCTCGGCACAAAGCGCCGTCTAGTTAAAGAGATCGTTCATGAACCTGGCCAGTTATATTCGCGATATCCCTGATTTTCCGAAGCCGGGCATCCTTTTCAAGGATATTACGCCCCTGCTGGTCGAGCCGGCGGCCTTTCATGAGGCGATCGATCGGTTCGTGGATCACTTCGCGAATCGAGATATCGACGCCATCGCGGCGGCCGAGGCTCGCGGCTTTCTGTTCGCCGCGCCTCTGGCCCTGCTGATGAACAAGCCGCTGGTGCCCTTGCGCAAGCCAGGGAAACTGCCTTATCGCACCCATAGCCTGCAATATGATCTGGAATACGGCAGCGCCGAGCTGCAAATTCATATCGATGGCTTCAAGGCCGGCGCCAGTGTGCTGATGGTCGACGATCTGCTGGCGACGGGGGGCACGCTCGCGGCCGCTTGCCAGCTCATCGAGAAGGCCGGCGGCAAGGTTGTCGCCTGCGCCGTTTTGCTCGAGTTATTGTTTTTGAAGGGGCGTGAAAAGCTGGGAGCGCACGAAGTTTTCAGCGTTTTGCAGTATTAAACCATGATCATCGACTTTCAAAAATCGGGCGGCCTGGTGCCGGCCATCGCTCAGGATGCCGCCACGGGCCAGGTTCTGATGCTGGCCTGGATGAATCAGGAGGCATTCGAGGAAACGCTGCGCACCAGGCGGGCCGTTTATTTTAGCCGTAGCCGGCAGCGCCTCTGCGCAAGGGTGAGGAATCGGGCAACGTACAGGACGTCACGGAAGTTTTCTTCGATTGTGACGCCGATACGATCCTGCTGAAGGTCCACCAGCGCGGCGGCGCCGCTTGCCACGAAGGCTACGCCAGCTGCTTTTTCCGCCGCCTGGATGGGGACAGCATCACCGTCGTCGGCGACCGGCTTTTCGACCCGAAACAAGTTTACAAGAAATGACGTTTCATGAGTCAGCTTCTTCGTCTGGGCATCCCCGCCGGTAGTCTGCAGGAGGCGACGGCCGATTTGTTCCGCAAGGCCGGCTACAAGATTACCTTTGTCGGGCGCAGCTATTATCCGGCCATTGATGATCCGGAAATCCACTGCACCCTTATCCGGGCCCAGGAAATGCCGCGTTACGTGCAGGATGGCTCCCTGGATTGCGGGCTGACAGGCCACGATTGGGTGTTGGAGAACCAGGCCAAGGTGGTGGAGCTGGCGGAACTGATCTTCAGCAAGGTAAGCCGGCGCCCGGTGAAGTGGGTGCTGGCGGTGCCGAACGATTCTCCCATTCAAAAGGTTGAAGACTTGCGTGGCAAGCGCATCGCCACGGAAGTGGTCGGCTTGACGCGGCGCTGGCTCGCGCAACATGGGGTCGAGGCCAATGTCGAATTTAGCTGGGGCGCGACGGAGGTGAAACCTCCCCGGCTGGCGGATGCCATCGTGGATGTGACCGAAACCGGCAGCTCGCTACGCGCCAACAACCTGCGCATTATCGCGGAGATTTTGCAGAGCACTACCCGCTTTATCGCCAATGAAAAGTCTTACGCCGACCCGTGGAAGAAGCAGAAAATGGACGATCTCCTTCTCATGGTGCAGGGCGCCCTGGCCGCCGAGGGCAAGGTCGGTCTCATGATGAACGTGCGCAAGGCGGACCTACCGGCGGTCCTCAACATCCTGCCGGCCCTGCAAAATCCCACCATATCCTCATTGTCTGATGAATCCTGGGTAGCCCTCAACACCATCATTGACGAAAGCACCGTCCGCCATATTATCCCGCAACTCAAACAGGCGGGAGCGCGCGGGATCGTCGAGTATCCACTCAACAAGATCATCGATTAAGTTCGCGGGCCAACCGGACCAGGTCGCGATGTGTGTTGCTACCAGAGTAGCTTTAGCTCGGAAAGCCGCCGAAAAAAAGCGATGAAGTCAGGATGACGCCAACTCGAAAATGTCGATCATGTCGCGGACCATGGACTGACCCCTGACGAAGATGATGAGGTGTTACTTCATGATTCGCTGCCGACGAAAAAGGTGGCTTTGCGTTGCAGCGGCTATATTCGTCGTAATTACCGTTGCGATCATTTGCTTCAATCTTAACCAATCCACGACGCCAGATGACAGCATTGAGCGGAATACGTTTTCCTACTGGCAGAACAAATTTCAAATAGCAATTAAGGAGTCTGAAGAGGTCGCTTTTTTTCCGCCGCCGGATTTCCCACTAATAAGGGACCCGGATCCTAAGTTGATTCCAATTCTTGAAAAGTTCCTGCAAAGCAATGACGCTCGCTACCGATTACTTGCGTTAGCCAGTTTGTTGTCGCTTGATTCAAAGGCTAGGCCAGCTGCCAAGTCCGTGGGAAAATGTTTAAACGACGGATACTATCGTAATCGCTATACCGCCGCAAAAATCCTTGGTCAAATTCAGCCATATGATGACGATCAAGTAATCCGTGCTCTACGTGGCGCACTTAAGGATAAGGATGGGTCGGTTCGTATTGAGGCTGCTTACGCAATATGGAAGGCAACCGAAAGCGCTCAGGAGCCTGTTGAAACTTTGAAGTCCATGGTTCTTGACAATACCACGCCTGAGAATCGTATATGGGGAGCTGCTGCTGCTAATTACATAGGATTGATTGGACCAGAGGCTGGTGATGCCATTCCAGAACTGCTTTTGGTTCTGCAAAAAAACGATCGCCTAAATCAGTATTTGTTAGTTCAGGCTTCTATCGCTATAGGTAAAATAGGTATCGCAACAGAAGAGACGAAAAACAGCCTAAAAGAGTTTCTTATGGATTCCAATGAAAGTCTGCGAGAAGCAGCCGTCAAGTCCCTGTCTGCTCTGGAAGGAAACTGAGTGGTGACGCTGCGCCATTGTGGGCATAAATAATTTGACCATCTGAAAAGGTGATAGAAGTCCTGCCATGCCCGGTTCCTTCCTCCTTCCTTGCCCAAGCCTGGCGCCGCGATAGCGGGGCTTACGCCCACTTTGTTACGCGCCGGCGTGAGCCGCGTTTCCACGTAAGCTTTGGGACTGGCCTGGTTGGCTGCGGCGGGGAAAAATGATCGGCATCACCGATGCGGTGAACGAGTGATTGAAACTCCAAGATCCGGTGGGTGAAGTACACGGCTCGCGGCTATCGAAACGTGGACAACTTCATCAAAGCCATCTACTTCCATTGCGGGGGCCTGAAGCTGGCGCCTTCACCCACTTAAAAGCCGGAAGAACGTCGTATCAAAACCCATCGACGGTAAACAAACGTCAATCGAGTTCCTAGAACCGAAACTCAAAGCCAAATGTCATTCCCTGGGCCCAGAAGTCCGTGCGCAGAAGAGAGGGTTGGGCGAGGCTGAACCCGTGAGAGCGCCGTTGCCGAGGAGAGTGCTTTGGGTCAGGTTCACGTTGCGGTCGATTTGGCTGCCAGGCCGAACAACCTGGTTCCAGTAGAGAAAGTCATAGCCGGCGAACAAGCGCCAGCGACGGCCGAGCTCAACTACACGCAGAAGCGGAACACAAGTGTACACGCCTATGATTCCTCTCGGACCTACCCGTTCATGGAGGAGAATCATGGGTGCATCCCCGCTTTCGCTGAAAAGGCATTTCCGGAACTTGCGTGATCCCCGCCTGCACCGACGCCGCAGGCATGAATTGTTGGATATTATCGCCATCGCCATTTGTGCCGTCATTGGCAACGCCAACACCTGGCCGGATATCGTAACGTTTGGCAAAAGCCATCGTGGTGGTTTCAACGCTTTCTGCCACTGACCAACGGCATTCCATCTCACGATACTTTCGAACGGGTTTTTGATCTCCTGGATCCACAGGCTTTCGGACGCTGCTTCTTGAATTGGACGGAATCCTTGTTTGCCAATCTGGGACTGAAACAAATTGCCATCGATGGAAAGACTTTGCGTGGCACCCGCCAAGAAGGATTGGGGGCTTTGCACTTGGTTAGTGCCTGGGTAAGCAAGAACCATTTGTCGCTCGGACAGGTGGCCGTGAACGAAAAATCCAACGAGATTACCGCTATTCCCAAGTTGCTGGAGATGTTGAATCTGAAGGGTGCTCTGGTGACCATCGACGCCATGGGTTGCCAAAAAGAGATCGCTCGGAAAATCGTGGACGGTGGCGGGGACTACCTCCTTACGGTGAAAGGCAATCAGGAAACTTTGCTGAACGATCTGCAAGGTGCTTTTGAGAAAGCTCTGGAAACAGACTTCGCCGGTCTGGATCATGACACCTACGAAACCAACGAATTTGCCCATGGACGTTTGGAGCGACGCCTGTACACAGTCATCGAGGACCCCATGAACGTGAGTCAAGCCGAAGCGTGGACCAGTTTGCGTGTTATCGGCATGTGTTGCAGTGAAAGGAATATCGACGGCAAAGTCAGTAGCGAGGTACGCTTTTTCATTGGCAGCAAACGGGCCAAAGCCCGCTTCTACGGCAAGGCTTTGCGGAATCACTGGGCAATTGAGAACGGCTTGCATTGGCATTTGGATGTCAGTTTTAATGAGGACCAAAACCGAACTCAGAAACGCCACGCAGCGCAAAACCTGAATTGCCTCCGCCGTCTGGCCTTAATGCTCTGGAAAAAACACAAAAGCAAGGAAAGCGTCAGCCATAAGCGTTATTGGCCCAGGCACGGGCCAGCCACACGCGCGCAACAACCCGCAAGAAACTCACGGCGACTGGGGATTCGCCTGACCAACTTTCCCAGGTGTGGATGGCGGAACTGGCGCTGTCGTATTAGGTAATTACAATGAAACTGACAAAACGACCGTTCGGGGCTTTGTGGCCTATGATGGTCGGCCTTTTTTTGTATCGTTGAATGCGGGATCCTTCTTAGTGCGGGAGTCGCCTACATTGCCCAAAGCATGGGGTATTCGCAACACATCATCACTTTGTCGGATTTTCTAAAGATTGAGTTATATACCCTCTCGGTTTTCATCCTTGTTACTGTTGTGGTCCTGGCACTCGTCGTGAGGGATAATGTAATCCACTGGGCATTCTCAGCCTCCGAAGGCGGTGGTTACATGCAGAAGTGCATAAGATCAGTGTTTCGAAAGACCCGAATAAGCGCGCTGCGTAAGAAGAATGCGGAATATCGAGAGATCAACCGGCTATTTCGAAAATCTAGCGCGACGGAGACCGATGAAGAGTTTTTACGCAACTGTTTTGAGGGCCTGTAAGGAATCTTGTGTCAGGAACGCGGATTGGGTATAACTCCCAACTTCTCTTCCTTACGGAGATTCACGCATGGACGCAACCCTCAAGCTCAAGGCTGAGCAGCTCGCCGGCGAAATCGCCTGCCAGGCCCAAACGCTCGACGACCTCAATGGGTTTGTTACGTACTGCTCATGAAGTCGGCGCTCGAACGTATGCTGGACACCGAAATGGACGTGCATCTGGGCCGCAAGTAACGATCGTCGGCCTTGCCGACCGACCAGGGCCCGACTGCGACCAGAGGAACCGTCCAGGCCAGCCAACCGTCGCAATGGACATTCCAGAAAGACCATCAGCGGCGACTTGGGGGACACTCACCCTCGAGACGCCCCGTGATCGGCACGCCACCTTTGAGCCGCAGTTGATCCCCAAGCATCAACGTCGGCTCGCCGGCTTCGACGAGAAAATTCTCGCGTTGTACGCCAAGGGCATGACCACCCGCGATATTCAGGAAGTGGTCAAGGAACTCTATAGCGTCGATGATCTCGCCGACGCTCGTCTCGCAGATCACCGCCGATCTCGATATCGGAAGTGACTGCCTGGCGTCAGCGGCGACTCGATGCCGGTCTGGCCTATCGTCTATCTCGATGGCATCGTCGTCCATGTGCGCGGCGACAATGGTCGGGTGTCGCAGCACACGATGTACGTGGCGATTGGCGTAATTTGCAGGGAAAAAAGGAACTTTTGGGCCTGTGGCTCAGCGAGACGGAAGGGGCGAAATTCTGGCTGAGTTGTCTGACCGGATCTGAAGAATCGAGGCGTGAACGACATCTTCATCGTCTGCGTCGATGGCCTGACCGGCTTTGCCGACGCGATCCGCGCCGCCTATCCGCAAACCAAGGTGCAGTTGTGCATCGTCCATCTGGTGCGGGCGGCCCTGAAGTATGTTTCGACCGTAGGACAGTCAAGCCGGTGGCCGCCGATTTGAAGAACATCTACCAATCGGCGACGGTGTCGGAGGCGGAGCAAGCGCTTGGCGAAATTCGCTGAAGTGTGGGGCGACGAAGTATCCGACGATTGTAAAGCAGTGGCGGCTGAAATGGACAGACATCATCACCCTGTTTGACTTCCCGCCACCGATCCGCAAAGTGATCTACACGACGAACGCGATCGAGTCGATGAACAGCGTCATCCGCAAATTCACGCGCAACCGCAAGCAGTATCCGAACGCGTGAGTCGGCCATAAAACTGGTATACCTGGCGATCCACGAAGCCTCGAAGCATTGGACGTTGCCGATGCGGAGCTGGAAAGCGGCTCTAAACCACTTTGCCATCCTGTTCGAAGACCGGATGCCCGAGCAGCGCCAGAAACTGAGATGCAAACCCGTTGGACCCAAACCCAGCTGACACAAAAAGTATTTACAGGCCCTGTTTTGATTCTCCGACTCGCACGGACCTTGCTATTGCTCTCGGTGTACAGTCGAAGGATAGCGAGATACGGTCGAGTGCCACCAACCTATATTCGCTCGCAAATGACCCTTTTTGAAATTCAATGACTTCCGCGATGGCGACTTTATAAGTTTGATTCTTGTTATTTCGTTAGAGTCCTCGAAATAAATCTCATACGAAGGATATCAAGCGAGGAAGTTGTGGCAATTCCTGATGTGGAGGCCAATCGCAAGCTAACCGTGAAGGATTTCACTGTTGGTATCGTTCGTGTTCTTTCGGCTTCAACGTCAACCCCCTAACCGCAAACTCGCAGCTGGACAAAATCACCATTTTGGCTGATGGTGCGATGGTTTCCGGGTTCCCCGACTCCGGTTGATGCGAGCCAAATCACGGTGTTGAACAAACTTCCGTCGAAATTCCTAGAACCGAAACTCAAAGCCAAATGTCATTCCCTGGACCCAGAAGTCCGTGCGCGTGAAGAGGGGGTTGGGTGAGGCAGAACCCGTGAGAGCGGCGTTGCCGAGGAGAGTGCTTTGGGTCAGGTTCACGTTGCGGTCGATTTGGTTGCCAGGCCGAACAACCTGGTTCCAGTAGAGAAAGTCATAGCCAGCGAACAAGCGCCAGCGACGGCCAAGTACGTAGTTGAGCTTGAGCTCGGCACTGGGTACGATGCCGAACTGGTTCGTGGCATAGCGGCCGCTGTTGCTTGGCTGAGCATAGAAACCGCCGGGGGAGAAGCCAATGTTGGAATCGAAGGAACTACCTTGGATGTTGACGACCTGATGGGTGGTGCCCAAGGCAATTTTGCCCGTCGTATCAATGGACCAAGGGCCGCTTCGCCAGTTTACGCGGGCGCCAAGCTGCCCCCCATAAAACTGATTGCGCGTGGAAAACTGATCGTTCAGCGCGATAAAGTCGCCGGAACCAATGTCCGTTGAGGTCGCGGTGATGTCCAGACTTTCTTGCAAATCGAGGTAACGGAAGCCTGCCAACGCGGTAAACTCGAAGCCGCCGGTGCGCCAAAAAGCAGATAGCACCGTTGACCTCCGCGCCCAAAAGTCCAACGTGGAGGAAAGCTGAACGTCCCCCGCGAATGAGCCCGGTACGGACAGACTCTGGATAAATTCGCCAGCTTGACCGGGCGTGGCGGAAAGATAAGAGAGGCCCAGCGCGGGACTGCCCGTGCCGTTACTGGCAACGGACTGGTCTCGGGACCGTCGCTCCAGCGACACCAGGGTGGTTTCAAATCCATAGGTATTGTAATCGTCGAACCAGGCGCCAAGGCCAATGCGGCCGCCGGAGAAGGCGCCGAAACTCGTATCGGAGCCTCCGATCACCGTGTGAGAGCTACCGCCGGCATCCGTAACCAGGGCGATCGGTGTCGGCAACGGCGCGTTCTTGACCCACCAAATGAGTGCTTCAGCGCGGAACCAGATAGGAAAGGGTTCCAAGCCGGGATACGTCAATGGCGCGGTTGAGACGGAAGTTGAAAAATCGGGCAGCGCTTGAGAGACGACCGGCGCCGACGGGGCATAAGAAGCGGGCGGCGGCGGGGGTGATTGCACAAGCTGAGGAGTTGTCACAACAGCCGCTGGCGGCGCGGCCCTGCTCTGAGTATGCCGGGGCCTGGGCGGCGGCGCCGCTGGCGAATAGCGGAACCAGGGCAAATAGAGAAAACGACAAGTTGCCAGACGCTCCCATGCGCATCGGTTACCTCCCTCGCGAATGCAGTGACCGTTGTTGCGAAAGGGTATCGCGGATGCGCCGGGATTTGTCAAGATTGTGTCCGGTCCGTGCTGCGGGTGGAAACGTCAAGAGCGGAGTCCCAACCCGCATGGGGTGAGACACCGCTCCTGTTGCTTCACGGCCAAGATTTTTCTATTTGCCGCTCGTGCGGAAAACGGGCGTTTCCGCGATCTCCTCCGAGATTGCCGCGCCAACCGGCACCGGGCACGTTGGCTCGCAAACGGGAACGCACATCGGCACTTGACGGCACACCTTATAGCTCACGCAGTAGGGTTCCATGTGGCAGGTCGTCACAGGAACCTGAGTGATAACTTCACGGGCCACAAGCTTGCAGGTTGTGTACGGCGTCAGGCAAACCTTTTCCTCGGGTACCATCTTGCAGCGACGGCACTGGACCACTTCCTTGTGCATCTCGGGCACCAGCCGGCACGTTGTGTAAGGAATCATGCATACTTTCGTTTCGGGCACCATCTCGCAGCGGGTTTTCGTTATCATCTGGCAATGCTGCTCGGCCACCATGCGGCAGGTCGTGTAGGGCACCTGCTTGACGCATTCTTGCGACACCATCGTGCACTTGCGGCAGGTCACCATCTGGCAATGTTGCTCGGGCACGGTATGGCAGGTCGTGTAGCAAATCTTCTGCACCCGTTCCTCGGGCACCATGACACACTTCCGGCACGTGACCATCTTGCAGTGATACTCGGGCACCATGCGGCAGGTCGTGTAGGGAACGCGGCGCACGCACTCCTCGGGGACCATCGTGCACTTTTGGCAGGTCACCATCTTGCAGTGCTGCTCGGGCACCACACGGCACGTTGTATAGGGGATCTGTTTGACGCATTCCGTGGGTACGACAACGCACCTGGCGCAGGTCACCATCTTGGTATGGTGCTCGGCCACCATGCGGCAGGTCGTGTGGCAGACTTTGCGCGTAGTGCAGACCGGCACGACCTTGCAAACGTTGTAGTTCACCACGTGACATTGTTCCCGGCGCACCATCTTGCAAGTGCGAACGGTGCGGACCTCCTGACGCGGCACCCAGCTCTTCTTGCATACCCACTGCCCAGGAAGCTGGACGGGGCAGCACGTCACCGGGCCGGGGCAATAGGTCGTGCGGCAGGAGCACGGGTCCAGGCTCCACGACCCCGGCAGCCGATAGCTGCGCGTGATGATCGCGCCAGGCACATAGCAGTTTTCGACGGCCCAGTCTCCTGTCGCGACGCACACCTGCTCTTCACTCCAAACGGGTTCGCACGTCTCCGTGCGAACCAGCCGCTGGCGCTGCTCCACTTCCGTGCGATACGTCATGACGGGAACGTCCACCTCGTGCCTGTCATACTCCGGGCGATAGGTAGTCCAGTTGACCGGCACCTGGTAGCATTCCGTCCTTTGATTGTAAACGGTGTAGCGGCACTCACGGACATGCTGCGTGATTTCGTTACGATAGGTCGTCCAGTTGACCGGCACCTGGTATTGCTGGTAGCAGGGTTTGTACGTCACGTACCGGGTCTCTTTGACATGCTGTGTATATTCGGGTCGATGGGTGGTCCACTGCACCGGCACCTGGTATTCCTGCCAGGTCTCCTTCTGCACGCAATAGCGCTGCTCCTTCACGTGCTGCTGGGTAACCTGACGATAGGTGGTCCAGCGAACTGGCACCTGGTACTCCTGGTAAACCGGTTTCTGCACCACGTAGCGACATTCCTTGAAGTGCTGAGAATATTCGGGCCGATAGGTGGTCCAGCGCACTGGCTCCTGATAGCAATGCGTCACCGGCTTGCACACCGTGGTGCGCTGCTCGCGTACATGTTGCTCATAGATGGGCCGCATGACGGTAGAGCATTTGACGACGTCATAGGTTTCCCACACCGGCTTGCAAACAACGTAGCGCTGCTCGCGCACCTTCTGCTCGTAGACAGGGCAGTAGGTCACGCTGCGGCATTCTTTGAGGACCGTCTGATAAACGGGACGATAACGTACGCAAGTACGATCCTCGACCACCGTCTGATAACAAACGCGATAGCTGACGGTTGGCATGCAAGTAGTAATTTGGGGGCAGGAAACGGGAAACCTGCAAGTCCCACAATGCGCCGCTCTGGCAGTGACGGCGCTGGCCGCCAGGCCGATAAAAGCGAATAAAAACGGCAAATAATGTTTGCGACGCATCCTCATGCCTCCCCTTGCGGCTGAAGTAGCTGACACGCTGCGCGTGCCGGGCCTACTTGTTGAAACCGCGACCTTGCCAATAAAAGCTTCCGGGCTAAATGTGCCCGATAGAGTCGGAGAGGCAAAAGGTTCTTCAAGGAAAAGCCTGGGAATTCGGAGAACGGGGGTGCATCGATAGAGACTTTGCGGAGAAAGAAACCTTTGGCGGTTGGGGTGGGCTTACGTGCAAATGGAGTGATCGGCGTAAATGGTATAACCGGCTCGCGCTGTTCACCCTGCCAGCTTTTTCGAGCTGTCCATGCTGGCGTAGATGGCCAATCGAGACCCTGGGGAGAGTTTCAGCGTTTCTGCGGCGCTTGTTTGGTCGTCCAGTAAATGGCGTTGGCGATCATCCGCAAGAAGTTGTCGTCCGTAAAATCGTTCTGGTGTCCGAGGGACGTGTAAAAGATTCGGCCCTCGTGGTAGATTCGCGTCCAGGCGATAGGTTCGGTCACGGCTGCCATGTTAGGGTCGGTGCTCTGGAAGCTCCCGTCAAGCAGCACGTCGACGTCCTTGGCGAGGCCGCTGTTCCTGTACAGCGTGCCCGCGGAGCGGCTTAATTTAACGCCCGCCAGAATGGGGTGATCGCTCGCCTTGGGCCGATACTCAATGAGCGTCCCCGAAGCGTTCTTGTAGTGGTTTTTGTAATTGCCTCCAAACACGAGCTTGTCCAGCTCAAGCCAATTCTGAAAGCCATGGCTGGCCGTGCGGATGCCCACGATGGGTTTGCCCGCCAGACAATATTGCTTGACCCGTTCGAGTTGCTCGCCGCTGATGGTCAGTCGGCGCGTGAAGAGGACCATGACATCGCAAGTCTCGAGGTTTTCCAGGCCGGGCAAATCATTATCGGCCTTGCGAAACGCCTCCGAACAGGTGATGCGATAATGCTTTTCAAGATAATGGCGCAAGCTGCGCAAGGATGCATCCGATTCGTACTCGAGCGAACCGGATACCAGGCAAGCCCTCAGGGTGCCGGCCTTCTCCTGGCAAAGAGCGGGGGCCGACAAAGCTCCCCAGGCAGAAGCGAATAAAACTATCCAATGGGTGAGTTTCATGGCGCCATCTTAAACGGGGTGAAATACCGAAACAAGACGGCGGCTGGCTTCACCATACTTTTTTTACCTGCCCTGGCGCGGCCGGCGTGATAACCGCTCGATAATCTTCCTGCCTGTTTTCGCGGACGGCCAGGCCCATCAGGGCGAAGAGAAGGGCATAACAAAACAATGTGGCTGGCCAGGAGTCGGAACTCAATTTTAGAGCCGTGCCGAATGATTTCTTGAAGCGCGGAAGGCCACGCAAATCGACGGCAAAGAGTTCGTCGAGGATAAGGTGCGACAGAAAACCGACCATCATGCTGCCGGCCAGATACACTCGAACGTCTATTCTTTCGTGGTGATAGACATCGAATACGGCCAGGCCGGCCACGCACAAGGCCGGGATGCTGTGGAACATGCCGCGGTGAACGCTCAGTCTCTTGAGAATGTGTGACAGACCGTAACGAATGAACAGATAAGAGCCGATCATGATGCACAGTGCCTGGTCGAGGGGCACGCCGGCGTGGCGGAGGCGAGGGATCAGGAAAAGAGGAAAGACCGCGCCTGCCAGACTGAATAACTCGCGGATCGGCACGCCGCTGTCGCTGTCGAGATCGGGGGTCAGGGCGCCGATGGCAGTTGTCAATCCCGCCAGCGCCAGGGTACCCCAATCGAAAGTGCCATACCAAAAGCCGGTAAAGGCATAAGCACTGCCGAGGACGACGCCCGTCGTTAAATGTCCATAAAAGCCAGCCATTGGGATCCTTCCCTCTTGCGGGATCGGCATGGGCTAACAGCCCGTTGAAAAAGGGGTCAGACCCCTTCAATAGCCTGTAAAACCATGGAAAACTCTGTTCGCTTCAAGGGGGTCTGACCCCTTTTTCAACGGGCTGCTAACCGAAAAAGCCCTTTTTGTCTGCCGCCAGCCGGCGGATTTGTTCCGTCGACCTGAAGCGCGGGCCGAGATGTTCGTATTTCGCCAAAAGTAGCATCACCTTGTCTAGCCCAATCGTATCGGCCCAACGTAACAAGCCTCCCCGAAAAGCAGGAAAACCCAGGCCAAGTATCAGGCCCATATCGACATCCGCCGGATCGCGCACAATGCCTTCGGTGAGAACCAGGCTTGCTTCGACAAGCATCGGCAAGAAGAGGCGGTCCGTCATCTCCTCTGGCGAAATCTTGCGCTTTTGGGCGCGGCAACGGTCCAAAATAGGGTCAAGGGCGGGGTCCTCCTCGCCGCGTGGTCCCTTGGCGTAGCGATAAAACCCACTCCCTGTCTTTTGACCCAGACGCCCTGCCTTCACCAACTCTTCCAGGATACGGCTCTCCTTGGCTCGATCAGCAAATGCCGTGTTGACCACCTTACCGGCGTACAAAGCCGTGTCCAGGCCAACGAGATCATTGAGCGCTATTGGCCCCATGGGCATGCCGAATGCCGTGGCCGCCCGGTCCAGGTCGAGCGGCGACGCCCCCTCCTCCAAAAGAATGAGGGACTCGTTGATGTAGGGGAACAAAATGCGATTGACCAAAAAACCCGGGCAATCACGCACCACAATCGGGGTTTTGCCAAGGCGCCTCGCCAGGGCAACGAGGGTTACCACGGTCACATCGCTCGTGTGCGCCCCGCGAATGACTTCCACAAGCTGCATGCGGTCCACGGGATTGAAGAAATGCATGCCCGCGAAATTTTCCGGCCTGTTCAGCTCCTGGGCCAGGCGGGTGATGGAAATGGTCGAGGTGTTGGAAGCCAGGATGGTATCTGGGGCAACGATTTTCAGCAGCTCACGGTAAGCTTGTTTTTTTATATCTTCGTTTTCGACAATGGCTTCCAGGACAACATCCTGATCGGCCAGCAGAGCCGGATTTGCCGAGGTCGACAGGAACCCGAGAGCCTTGAGCATATCGGCGGGCGTCATGCGACCGCTGTCGATGCGGCTTTGCATGGTTTGGTTGATGGTGGCAACGCCCTGCTCCAAAGCCCGCGGGGCTACATCCACCATGAGCGTGGGTATACCGCGCCGGACATGGGCGCCGGCGATACCACTGCCCATGATGCCGGCGCCCAAAACACCCACCCGGTTCACGGGCCTGGGGTCTGGCGGCTTTGGTGTAATACCGGGCTGGGCAGCCAGGCCCGTGTCTTTTTGCAGCCGCTGGGTCATGAAAAAGACAGCAATCAAGTTGCGCGAAATCGTGCTACCCACGAGCGGCACGAATGCCTCCGTCTCGATCTTGAGTGCCTCCTCCAACGGCAGATTGCAACCTTTGGCCATGACCTCGACAGCAGCCAGGGGCGCGGGCAAAAGTCCCTTGGTCTTGGCTGCCACGGCGGCCCTGGCCACACCAAAGGTGAATGAGTGTTGCTCCTCTGTTAAACCGACGGGCCACTGCTTCACCTGCCGCGCTTTTTCCCAATCTCTGGTCTCAGCAGACCAGGCCAACAAGCGGCGCGCCTCATCAGCGAGGCTGGCGCTCGGCACCGTGTCGAATACCAGTCCGATTTCCCGCGCTCGTTTACCACCCACACTGTCGCCCGAACAAACCAGCTCGCACGCCAGACTGGGCCCGATCACACGGGGAAATCGCTGCGTCCCTCCCCAACCAGGAATTAGCCCGATCTTTACCTCGGGACAACCGATATCGACCTTGGGATGAGTGCCTGCCAGGCGATAATCGAAGCCGAGCGCCAGCTCGAGGCCGCCGCCCATGCAAGCTCCGTCAATGACGGCAACGGTGGGAAATGGCAGGTTTTCGAAGCGCTTGATAATATCAAGCCCGCGCTTGACGAGCCGTCGCGTTTGCGAAGGATCAGCGGCGGCACTGCCCAGCTCCTTCAGGTCCGCCCCGGCGATGAACATCCCTGGCTTACCACTGCAAAGGAACAGACCGCGAACGGGCACCGCGCCGGCTGGCATTTCAGCGCCGTGCGCTTCGATTTGCGTGAGCACGGTCTCGAATTCCGCCAGCACGGCCTGGCCGAGTGTGTTGGCTTTGCTACCGGGCAGATCAAAGGTTATTTGTGCGATTCCGTCGGCGTGAAAATCCAGCTGAAGGGCAGTGGCCGAAGACATGATAGAGTACTCCTCGAGAAACATTCTCTCCTTAGATTACGGAAAGTAGCAGGACTCCTGCGCCTGCCGGCTAACAGCCCGTTGAAAAAGGGGTCAGACCCCTTCAATACGCTGCGAAAACGTTGAAAACCCTGTTCGCTTCAAGGGGGTCTGACCCCTTTTTCAACGGGCTGCTAACTTCGGGCGCGGGCCGAAAATCCTTTCACCGCGCCTGCCCTCATTGTTAAGATGGATGGCGGGAAGGACCAATGGCATGCAAATCCTTGAAGTGGTGGACGGGCAAGGCCGGCGCCGGCAGGTTAGTTTGGACCGGCCGCGTATTTTGATCGGCCGGGAACCGTCCTGCGATATCCATCTGCCACACCCTGGCGTTTCACGACGTCATGCCCAACTGCAATGTACGGAGCAGGGCCGGTGGCTGCTCCAGGATCTCTTCAGCCGTAACCACGTTTACGTCGACAACCGGCCGGTGCAACAGATCGTGCTCGAAGTCCGCAAGCCGTTTCGGATCGCGGAATACTGGCTGGCGTTGCTTGAAGATGTGGCCAACGAAGTCCTCGAAAGTGAAGAGTTTCGCGAGGACGTGGCCCAAACTGGTTCCAGCCTGGAGGAGGACTGGCTCGAGCAATTGCAGACCTACTATCGCGGCTTGCTGCCACTTGACCAAACGGCGCCAATATTGGAGTACCTGGCCCAGGAGGTGTTGCGCGCCCTGCGCCCGCGCATCCTGGCCATCGGGACGAACAAGCCGGCGGGTTACGCCTGGGAGGTGGTGCATTCCGAAGCGCCCGGCACGTCATTCGAATCATTTTTGGCTGAGGCCGATAAAAAGGTCGGCGAAGGACAGGGCTCGATTCACGCCTGGTGCCCGTTGTCCGGCGAGAAGAACGAGAAGCCTTTGTGCCTGCTGATCCCCGTCAAGGGCCGGCAGGAAGTTATCGGGCATATTTATCTGACGCAGGCCGACCGTTCGCTCCTCTCCAATTCCGCGCGGCGCTATCTCAGTCTCTTGGCCTCCATTACCGGCCTGACCTGGGACAACGCCCAGCTTGGACGGCGCCGCCAGGCCCAACTTGATATTGAAAAGGAATTGCAACACGCCCGGCAAATTCAGATCGACCTGTTCCCGCAGTTCTTTGACGTGGACGACCGCCTGGACGCCTTTGGAGTCAATATTCCCAGTGCCCAGGTAAGCGGCGATTATTACGACCTGATTCGCGTCGGGCCCAACACGGTTGCCTTCGTCGTCGCCGATGCCATGGGGCACGGCATGCCGGCGGCCCTTCTCATGGCGGCGGTCCGCGCTGGCTTGCGGATGGGCTTGTCGCTCCATTTACCCTGGGAAGCGGTCTTTCATGGTCTGGATGACATGATCCGGCAGGCCAAAGGCGACACGTTCGTGACGGGCATCGTCGGGCTCTTGCAACTGGATACGAGCGAACTGCTGTTGGTGTCGGCCGGCCACCCTGCACCTTCGATCCTCGTGGATGGCGAAGCGGTCTCGGTGCCTGATCACTGCCTGACGCGGCCCTGGGGTGTCGAACTGCAAACGAAGTGGCAGGTCGGTAAGATTTCGGTCAAGGGGAAACGGTGGTCGATTCTGGCCTACACGGACGGCGTGACGGAAATAGGCAGCCGACCTGCCCCGGGAATGACGGGTGCCAACCGCGTCGCCAGCTTTCATAAAAAACATTTCGACCAAAGCGCCGAAGACATCTGTCAGGGCTTGCTAAACGAGCTGGCCAAACATCAAGGCAGTGCATCCCTGGGGGACGATCAGACGGTGCTGGTATTGTGCTCCAGGTGACGCACGGCCCTGGTATCGTCCAAAATGCGAGCCCCATCGGCGTAATGTTGCAGCACCTCGTGAGTGGTCCGCAGGCCAAGAGCGCGTAAATGAGTTATGCCCTGTGAAGGGCTGTTATAACCGCAGAGAATCGAAAGGGATTCGAGGCAATCAACAGCGGTTGCGTGCTCGATGTGGCTATCACATGAGCAATCCACCTCAGCAACTCTCAAGTGCAAGTTTTTGGTGAAGATTCACCACGTGTAGAGTGCGCCCGACAAGAACCCTTGCAATACATTCGATTCCCGAAATGATAAGCTCCGTTATTGCAAACGGTCGTGTACCACTGATCAAAATGCGCCCACCCAGGAGGACAGGGGGACATGTATTTGGATGTCCCCCTGGGTTTCTGGGGTCGGGCGTGGGTACCATGCTTACGGACTACCGTAAGCATGGCACCCTGTGGAATCTTGCGGGGCTTTAAACATCGAGTTCCTCGGCCACTACCTGCGCCGCCGATTCCATGATGAATTTGTAGCGCGAGGCCGGGTCCTTGCCCAACAGCTCCACGAAAGTCCTGTCGGCCTCCAGATTGGACTCGATGGTGACCTGCAAAAGGGTGCGTTTTCTGGGGTCCAGAGTGGTTTCTGAAAGGACCCTGGGCAGCATTTCGCCGAGGCCCTTGAAACGCGTGATCTCCGGCTTCGCATTGCGCGCAGCGTTGCCAGAATCGCTTCTTTGTGGGCATCGTCGCGCGCCCAGTGGGTCTCTTTACCCACGTCGATGCGGTACAGGGGCGGTTGCGCGATAAAAACATGACCTTTGCGAATCAGCTCGATCAGGTAGCGGAAAAAGAAGGTGAGCATCAGCGTGGTAATGTGATGGCCGTCGGCATCCGCGTCCATGAGCAAGATAATTTTGCCATAGCGCAGGTTATTGATGTTAAAGCTTTCGCCAGCGCCGGTCCCGATCGCGGTGACCAGGTCGGCAAGTTCCTGGTTGGCAAGGACCTTGCTGACGACGAGGCCTTCCGAGTTGAGGATTTTGCCGCGTAAAGGTAGTACGGCCTGGGTAATGTTGTTGCGTCCCTGTTTGGCCGAACCACCGGCGGAGTCGCCTTCGACGATAAAGAGCTCAGATTCCGCCAGATCGGTCGACTTGCAGTCGGCGAGCTTGCCGGGCAGATTGAGCCGGCGCTGCGTCGGTGACTTGCGTTTGATTTCCAGGGCCGCCTCGCGCGAAGCCATGCGTGCCTTGGCGGCAAGCACGATGCGGCCGACGATCTGATCGGCGGCGCTCATGTTGGTATTGAGCCAGCCCTCCAGCGCGGGCCGCACAAAGGCATCGACCACTGCGGTCAACTCCGGGTTATTCAATTTCTCCTTGGTTTGCCCCTGAAACATCGGCTCACGCACGAAGATGGACAAAATACCGACGATGCCCTCGCGGATGTCCTCGGCAGTGATGGTAACGCCCTTGGTTTTTACCTCGTGTGTTTCCATGAAGTTACGAATGGCTTTGACAATGCCGCTTTTAAAACCCGTTTCATGAGTACCCCCCGCGATGGTGCGGATGCCATTGACGTAAGAACGAAAGCTTTCCTCCGTCGATTCCGTCCATTGCAAGGCCAGCTCCATCTTGTCGCCCCCGTCCTTCACGAGGTGAAAGGGGGCCTCGGTGATGGGCGGTTTTTGGCTATCTTGCACCAGTTTGGTCAAAAACTCAGGAATGCCGCCCGGGTGGGTCAGATCGAAGGTTTCCTTGGTGACGTCGTTTTTGAAAGTAATGGACAGGCCGCTATGGATATACGACATGTCCTCCAAATGAGACTTGATCCATTCCGGGTCAAAGTGAGTGGTCTTGAAGATTTCGGGATCGGGCTCGAATGAAATCGAGGTGCCATGCCCACGAAAAGGCCCAATCTTTTGAATGTCCCCGGCCGCCCTGCCACGCTTGAAGGTTTGCTCCCATTCAAATCCATCACGCTTGATATTGGCGACCAGTTTCTTGGAGAGAGCATTGACCACCGACGAGCCCACACCGTGCAGGCCGCCCGAGTGAAGGTAGTTGCCCCCTTCGCCAAATTTCGCCCCCGAGTGCAACGTGGTCAGAATTAATTCCAGCGCCGGCTTCTTGAACTTGGGGTGCATATCCACGGGAATGCCCCGCCCATTGTCGACCACGGTGACGGCGTCGCCACTCTTGTGCAAGGTCACCGCGATCGTGTCCGCGAAGCCGTTAAGGTATTCATCCACGGCGTTGTCCACGATTTCCCATACGAGATGGTGCAGACCCTTTTTGTCCGGGTCGCCGATATACATCGACGGCCGTTTGCGGACCGGTTCGAGACCTTCAAGGACGGAGATATCTTTCGCGGTATAGCTGGGACTGGCCATGCGGGGGGTATCCGTTCCAATAACAAACGTAAAAAACTCGCCAATGATTTGAAATCTTACTCAAAGAGCAATGTCCGGGGGCCATTGGTGCCCTCTTTCTTCTTACCTTCCAGCTCTTCCCAGTCAACCAGGGTAATTGTGGGCGGCACCAGACGGACGAGATTGGTGCGTTTAACGGCCTCCCAGCCCTTGCCGCCGCGGCTCGTGGTTTCGTGCCGGCCGGTGAATTCCAGTGTCTTGCCGCCGGAGGTTTCCACCGCCAGCATATCGCTGCTCTTGGCAATGAGAGCGGCCCCAAGACAAGTGTCGCCATCATCAAGGCGAATGCCGATGACGCCCTTGCCGACCCCGGCGAGAATGTTGATCTCCGCGATGGGAAAATGGATGACGTGGCCGTCCTGAGAAGCCAGGAAGATACTTTTCTCGTCCTTGAGCACCGCGGCGAAAACGACCTTGTCACTATCTTTCAGCTTCACAACCCGCCGGCCCAACTTGTTGGATTCCGTCCGGTAAGGCGCCAGCGGAGTTCGCAGCGTCATGCCCTGCGACGTGACAGCCAGCAGATAGGGACCGGGCGGATCGTCCTTGCCCTCGGGACGCACTTCGAGCGGCGTAAAGCGTTCGTCGGTCGTGGCCAGCGCGACGATTTTTACTTTGTCGTCGAGCTTGAAGAATTTCGCGAGCGGCTCCCCATAGCCGGAACTGGCCGGCACTTCGTTGATGCGCATGGTGTAGGCCGTGCCATCATCGGCGAAAAAGATGACATGGTCGAGCGTGCTGCCAGGAACGACGGCCAGGACCGCATCCCCCTCGCGTACGCGTGTGCCTTCGACCGAAGCGAGTCGGCCGACGCGCTTCAGCCAGCCATCGCGCGTCAACACCACGTTGGTGTTTTCCTTGACAATATAGGCCTCGGGGTCGAACTCCGGCGTCTCCTCACCGCTCGCTATCTTGGTGCGCCGCCGGTTGCCATTTTTCTCCGCCACGGCCTCAAGTTCACCGCGCACCACACCCCAGAGCCTGCGCTCCGAGCGCAGGATGGCGTCGATTTTCTCCGCCTGCTGTGCCTTGTCCTCGAGTTCATCAAGGATCTTCTGAATTTCGAGCTGCGCGATCTTGTAAAGCTGCACATCAAGGATGGCATCAACCTGGATTTCGTCCAGCTTGAACGCCTTCATGAGTTTCTCGGCCGCATCGGCCTTGCCGTCGCTCTCGCGAATTATGCGAATGGCGCGGTCCAGTGCATTGAAGATGATCTGAAAGCCGCGCAGGATATGGATACGCTTATTGAGCTGTTCCAGCTCGAATTGAAAACGCTTGCGCACCGTTTCTAGACGGAAGTCGAGGAAATAGCGCAAGATTTCCTTGAGCCCCAGGCGGCGTGGCTGCGGCTTGCCGTCGGCATCCGGCACGAGGCAAGTCAAGTTGACGGCGAAATTCTCCTGCAGGGCGGTATGTTTGAAAAGATAGGTCATGATCAGGTGCGGGTCGGCGTCGGCCTTGATTTCCAGGGCGATGCGTAAGCCATCCTTTTCATTGGACTCGTTGGTAAGGTTCAGGAGCTGCGGCAATTTGCGCGCTTCAATGATTTCGCCAATGACGCCTTCCAGGGTGCCCTTGTTGACACCGTACGGAATGGACGTGACGACAATCTGTCTTTTGCGCCCCGCCTCCTCGAGCTTCCACTCCGCCTGAACCCGAATGCTCCCCTGCCCTTCTTCGTACGTTTTGCGCAGCGTCGGGCGATCCGTGATGATTTTCCCCCCCAACGGAAAGTCAGGACCTTTGACCTTGTCAAGTAGCGTGGCCGTGCTGGCCTCCGGATTGTCGATGAGCATGACCGCCGCGCCGACGACGTCCGCCAGATTATGCGGCGGAATATTGGTCGCCATGCCCACCGCGATGCCGGACGCGCCATTGACGAGCAGATTGGGATATTGCGCAGGCAGCACAACGGGTTCTTCGTGCGTACCATCATAAGAGGGGCGAACGGGCACCGTGTGCTGCCGAATTTCCGCCATCAAGAGGTCGGCGATGCTGGTAAGCTTGGCCTCGGTGTAACGGAAGCTCGCGGGAGGGTCGCCGTCCACCGAGCCAAAGTTGCCATGACCGTCCACGACAGGCTCGCGCATGACCCAATTTTGCGAGAGGCGCACGAGAGCGTCATAGATGGCGCTGTCGCCATGAGGATGATATTTTCCCATGACGTCGCCGACGATGCGGGCACACTTGACCGGCCGCCGGTCGGCGTAAAGCTGTAGTTCGTGGTACATGCAATAGAGAATGCGCCGTTGCACTGGCTTGAGCCCGTCGCGCACATCAGGTAGCGCGCGTGACGAGATGACAGATAAGGCATAGGTGAGATAGCGCCGCCGCGCCTCTTCGACAATCGATGCCGGGTGGATCGTTTCCGCCATGAAAAGCGCACTCCGCCAGGGGACTTCCTGCCACAATCAGTTAAATTGTAGCAAGTCGGCAAGGGTGGGACGCCTGGCCAAAGTAGCAGGCTGCCGTCGCCGTTTGCGAAATGGCTGAGGACTCGATTTGTCAAGCCATTGCTGGCTCAACCGGCTAACTGCCTGACGCCGGCAAATAATTGAGCAGGCTGATGGAATGAATTTGGGCAAATGCTTCCAGGGATAATTGCAGCATCTGCTCGTAGGATTGCAGTTGCACGACGACTTTCGTGACATCGGCGCCGCTCTCGGTGCTGATCGTCTCTTGCGTTGACAACTGGACCTCTTTCAAGTGGGTTTGCAGCGAGGTGAGGCTTTGCAACGTGGCGGACTGTTGACCCATTGATTGCAGGACCTGCTGGTTCGTGTTGTCAAGCTCACCGAGCTGATTGGAAATAGCCTTGATTTGATCCGCGGATGACAGCTTGGTGACATTGTTAAGCAGGTCCCGCAAGTTGAAGAGTGTTTGGAAGGCGTCCCCCGTCCCAGGATATTTGATCGACTCGGTTCCGGTCCGCATCACCTTGGAGGTGTCAATGAAAGTAACGGCGCCTGGTTTTGCCATCGGTCGCGCTTTGGTCGGTCGCGAAGGTGAGGGGGGTTTGGGTAGCGCCGCCATCGATGGACATGGAGCCATCGGCCGTGATGGCGACATTGCCGCTATAGCCGGGAGTAATCGCGGTCGTATTCAGGAACACCGTGTCGCCGGCGGCATTGGTGACCTTCAGGTTCGTGGCGGCGCTGGTGAAACTGACGGGCGGGCCCCCGTCCAGGGAAATAGTGCCCGCGCTGCCATTGCCGCTGGTGTCCTGGATTTGCAACGAATGCGCACGGCCGGACCGAGAATCGTGTCGCCGGCAACGGAGTTGTCACCCGGTTGGATCCCGGCGCCTGGAGCAAAGCTGGTTGCGGTGTGGCTGATCGTGAGGGTCGCCTGGCCCGTGGCGCTATCGATCCCGGTGCCAGGGGTGGCCCCCGTCGAGCCCTGGAACGTCGCTGGCTGGCGATTCTGCTGCTGAAAGATTTGGTTGCCGGGATAATAAAGCTCGACTTGTTGGCCGTCGGCAACAATGGCCGACGTACCCGCGCTGTCTCCCTTGTAAGAAACGCCCTGAATATTGCCGGCGGCATCCTGGCTGGTGACATCGTACGGTCTGGTCGTGCTGGCACCTCCGCCAAACACATACGTGCCGTTATTCTGCGTATTGGCGACACTCACCAGGTTATTGATGAGACTGTTGACCTGCTGAGCCAGGGCCGTGAAGGCGGTGGGATCGTTAACGGAACTGCTGGCCTCGATGCCGATCGCCTTGGCTTGCGAAAAAATATCGTTAACCTGTTGCAAGGCGGACACACTCGTATTGAGCGCGGTCGTGGCCGTTTGAATGTTACCAAGATGCGCCCCCAGGCGCTGCTCCACGTCTCCATGGCTGAGAATGCTCAAGGCCGCGGTGGGATCGTCGGACACGTTGGCAAACTGCTGGCCGGTCGCCGCCTGGGCGTTCAGGGTCGTCAATTTTGCCGTGATCTGTTGGGTCGCGGCCAATGTGTTCTGATAAAGGGTCTGCATACCCACGCGCGTATCCATGATTACTCCCCTGGGCGGCCGTTTAGATGATGTGGAGCAGGGCCTGGACGGTCTGATTCACCACCGACACGAACTGGGCAGACATTTGATACGACTGCTGGTATTGCACAAGCTGCATGAGGGCAGCGTTGGGATCGACGCCAACGGCGCTTTGAAGTTGATTATTAAGCTGTTGTCCGAGCGCATCGAAGGCGGCGCTGTTGGTTTTCATGTTGGCCGTTTGGGTGCCCACGCTGCCGATGAGCCCTTCAAGAAACTGCGGAAGCGAGAGTGAGCCGTTGGCCAGGACCGGTTGCGTTTGCAAGGCGACCATCTTGGCCAGGTTGGAGCTGTCGCCGGCCTGGCCGGTGCCGGACGTGGCCAGTAATTGCGGATTGCCGAGCAGGTTGGGATTTACCCGCAAATCGCCGGCGGTGCCGCCCACAAAAAAGGTGTTAAGACCAAGACCCGTTAGCAGGTTTGCCGAGTCGGCATGAGCCGCTACGTTTACTGTAAAGGAGTCGCTCGCAGCCACGGTTCCGGCGGCCAATTGCACGCTCACACCGTTCACGGCCGCGCTGGCGGTGCCAGGCGCGTAACCTTGGCCCACGTTGATGGAGCTCAGCAAAGTGCCCGCCGCATTGTGCACGTTCATCATCAGATTGGGTGTGACGCCAATTGTGCCGGGACCGGAAAAACTATAGGAAAGCGCATCATCGGCGTTGCCCGTATAGTGGCCAGCGATGGTGGCCGCCGTGCTGCCCGTGATGGTCTGCGTGTCGGGAGAGGTCGACACGCCGCCGGAAAAATCGAAGGCAAAGCCAGGCCTGGCCAGCAAGTTGAGAGTGCCGGCCTGGGGATCAACCACGGCTTGCATGTTGGGTATAGTGCTGATGGCCGCCGCAACGCCCGCCAGGCTTTGCGTTTTCGGATCGATGGTCACTTTATTCAAAGTGCGTTGGCCGGTCGCGGTGTTCGTGACCGTGATGTATAAAGAGCCAGATTGCGGCGGGAAAGCCAGGTTTTGCGTCGCCAGTGGCTGGTTGGTGTTGGTTACCGGTCGCAAGCTGCTCAAGGAAGTGAACGGTCCATTCAAGCCAAAGCCGGTGGCTTGTAGTTGATCGAATTGGGATGCGAGCGCCTGGGTGAAGGTATCGAGCTGTGTTTGGACGGCAGGCAGCGTTGTGTTGTGTAACGTAATGACGCCGCCCAGCTGGCCGCCGCTGACGTCGATCGGCTGCGTGGCCTCTGAAGAATTGATGAGAATTTGTCCGTGACTATCGTCCGCCAGACTTAGCGTGGCCGCCTGGTTGTCGAGCACGAGTGGGGAGCCGCCGGCAAAGACACTGATCTGGTTATTGGACTGGGCGACGGTGTTGACGTCGACCAGTTTGGCCAGGCCGGACAGCGCCTGGTCGCGCTGATCGAGAAGTCCGTTGATATTGGCGCCGCTGAGCGTGCCCTGATGAATTTGCTGGTTGAGGCTGGCAATCTGTGCGGAGAGGTTATTAATTGAGCCGACCTGCGTCTTGGCCTGGGCGAGCAGTGCGCTGCTCATTTCATTGAGGTTGGTGACCGTTTGATTGAGCTGATCGGTCACGTCCCGGGCAGCCGCCACGACAATCTGGCGCTGCGTGGAATTGGTCGGTTCGGTCGTGAGCGTTTCCATCTGGGTGAAGAGGTTGCCGATGGCGTCATGTAAAGAACCCGTGCCGGTAGCCAGGTAGGTTTGCAGTTGATTTAAGCCGTCGAGTTGCGTGGCGGAGTTGCTCGACGCCGAAGTGTTTTTAACGACTGCCTGTTCGAGTGCTTGATTGACGTCCCGGGTAATGTTCGCAATCTGGACGCCCGTGCCCACCGAGTTGCGCCGGCCGAAGTGGAGATTCCCTCGACCAGGCTAGCCACCTGATTATGATAGTTCGGCGTGTTGGCGTTGTTGATGTTCTGCCCGGTGAGATCCAGCAAACGCTGGTTAACGAGCAGACCGGACAGGCCGATGGTTAACGCGGACATTGGCTCACCCGTGAATGTGAATCAGGGGACGATAATCGAGCGATTCGCTCTTGCCGGCCGGACCATAGCGGCCGGAGCCAACGGACGTATTGGTGAGGTCGCGCAGGATCCGGCGGTAGGCGCCGAGATGCACGCGCAGATGAACGGAGACACGATAGTTGATCCCCGCCACTTCCTCGGCCAATTGGCGAAGACGTTCGGCTTCGGCCGCCAGGTCAACTTGATCGTCTGCGGGCAGCGAGGCGAGGACGCGCGTCAGCGTTACTTCCCTGGCAGGCAGGTGTACATGGCTCGCGGCGGCTTCGCGAAACCATTGGCGCCGAACCTCGATCTCGTGAAGTAGCCTGGCGAACTCGCCATGACTCGCGAGCGCCGGCATAAAGGCGGCAAAGTCAGGCAAGTTAAACCCTTCTTGCACGGCGCGGACCAGGGGTAGCGCCGCGGCCAGTAGTTCCAGCTCGTGGCGCAGATGTGCCGCGCACAGTTGGGCCAGGCCAACCTCGGGAGCGACGGCCGTTGGGGCGTTCATGATCCGTTGCTCCGCTGCTCAATGTTTTTCTGAATAAGTTCGCTAATTCCCAGGCTCCCGCGCTGCGCCATGTGTTGGCCAATGAAATGGTCGAAGAGGCCGCCCATGATGTCGGTGGGATCATGGCCAAAAAGTCCCTGCCCCTGATTCAGGGTTTGCCGCATTTGCTTGAGAAGCATCGAGGCAAACATGCTTTCGAAAGCCTGGCCCGCGTCACGCCCCGTCGCTTTGGGGTTGCTGCGCGGATCCATGGACAAGTTCGGGGCCGGCGGGGCGGACAGCCCGATGTTTGGGTTTATCTGCACGAGGAAATCCTTTCCTTGGCGGGCGCCTGAGGTACTCTCTGGGCTTTAGCGGCAAGCACTGCTTTACATGAATACCAATTCGGCATGGAGGGCACCCAGTCTTTTGAGGGCCTGAAAAATAACGATCATGTCGCGCGGCGAGGCACCCAGGGCGTTCAGCGCCGGGCCAGGTCGCTGACCGTCATCGTCTCCTCCACCACCCGCACCGTATTGCCCTGTTCGGTGACACCCAGTTGCGCGCGTGGCAAGACCTTGGTCTTGCCTCTGCTATAAGGCAGGGGCTGCGACACCACGGGCTCGTTGCTGGTGACGATGGCCAGGTTGCCGTGTGTGACCGCGACCGTGGAGATCTTGACCTGGTGGCCCGCCACGATGGTGCCGGTACGTTCATTAATGACGACACGGGCCGGCGAATCCGGCGTGATTTCCAGGAGCATGATGTCGCTGATGAAGGAAACCATGTTGGTGCTGCGTTCCGTGGGGACGAAAATATGCACCGTGCCGGAGTCGACCGTAAAAGCCGAGCCCGCGAACCTCTCGTTGATCACCTTCGCGATAGCGCGCGCCGTTTCATAGTCAGGCTCACGAAGGAGGATCTTGAGTTGGCCGTTGCAACCGACCTTGCCGCGTGCCTCGGCCACGACGATTGGCCCATTGGCGACGCGGCCAACGGTTGGATGATTCTTTTGAGCGGCGGCAGCGGTGCCAGTGCCGCCGCCCGAAGCTGTAAACAGAAAGCCTCCCACGGACACCGGGCCCTGCGCCACCACATATTCCACGCCGTCAACCCCCTTGAGCGGCGTGAGAATCAAAATTCCATTATCCAGGCTGGTGGCATCGTCGAGGGCGGATACCGTGACGTCAATGCGACTGCCGATACGGGCGACCGGCCCTAGCTCGGCCGTTACCATGACCGCGGCGATATTGCCCGATTTGAAAACACTGTCCCCTTTGAGGTCCGCCTGAATTTTCGTGGTCACCATGAAGCGCTGCAGCATATCGACCGCAACTTGCTGGGTAAATGTACTCTTGCTGCCGGTGCCATTGAGCCCAACCACGAGGCCAAAGCCAATAAGGTGATTGCTCTGCGATCCTTCCAGGTCGGTGATATCCTTGATGCGCACGCCGCCCTGCGCGACGGAAGGTACCAGGCCGATCAGGACGGCCAAGAACAACACCAGACTAATCCTGACGAGCCGTTGTCTGTTCATCCGTACTTTCCTTTTCTCATTTGCCAGGCCTCGACAGGAGTTTCCTGTCTTCCCATGGTCCGGGCCTTTCAAAACGGCCATAGCTTGTTAACCACGCGACCTCCCCAGCCATGGTTCGTGTAACTTGATTCGGGACCTTTGCCCTCATAGATAATGCGCAGGTCGGCCAAAAACTGCGACTGCAGGGTGTTCGCCGGCCCAATGTCGGCCGGACGTACAATCCCCTGCAGGCGTAAAACACGCATCTCGCGCGTGATCATGCGTTGCCGGTAACCTTCCACCACCAGGTTGCCATTGGGCAGCACATTGACGACCAAAAAAGACATCCGATCGGTGAACTTACGGTCGATGCTGCTGTTGTTGTTGCCCGTAAACGTACGCGCCGAAGAGGAATTCAAGTCAATGCCATAGCCAAAGCTTCGCAACACTCCC
Source organism: uncultured Planctomycetota bacterium (assembly GCA_963848825.1). Taxonomy (GTDB): domain Bacteria; phylum Planctomycetota; class Planctomycetia; order Gemmatales; family Gemmataceae; genus CAVVSQ01. Next base: position 396,410 of record CAWKFA010000002.1, read on the forward strand.
GCCAGCGCGGAAGAACTTCCCTTGCCGCCAAAATTCATGTCCGAGCTGGTTTTCTTGTCGAGTTCGCGTTTTTCCTGGGCGTCAAAGCCGGTGGTTTCTTCAATGAACACCGTCAAGACGTCACCCACGTTACGTGCCCGATAGTCGTGAAACATCTCGACAGTATTCCTGTCGCGGCGGTCCCAAAGAGTTTGGGCAACGAGTCGCTCCGGGCACGCCGCGAGCAAAACCAGGAGTGACCAAAGGCACCATGTCCACCGCATAGCGCAATCCTCAAAGACGGCTGCTAATAATCCACCAGGATCGCGCCGCTGGCGTCGATCCTGCCATGGACTGTCCGGTTCGATTCCACGTTGCGCACGCGAATGATGTCGCCAATCCGACCATTTTGCGTGGCTTCACCGGCGGCCTCGATGCGGGCCGAGCCGATGGTGGCGATGATCTTCACGTTATCGCCGGTCTTGACAAAGAACTCGCGGGAGGCCGACGCTGGCATCGTGAATACCGCGGGGCGCACGGCCTGTTTGTCGGCCGCCATCACAGGGGCAGGTTCAAATTCGGTGATCGCGAAGGAAACAGGCACTACCTCGCGCGTCTTGCCACCCACGGTGATGGCGACTTCCACCAGGGCACGGTCGGCGCCAGGCGCCAGTGGCCCCTTCAGCCTGGCCTCCAGGTGGACACGCTCGCCGGCACGCAACTGGACACCCGGGCTACTGACCCCTTTGCTGGGCGTAAAGGTCGCGTGGGCCGCGTCACCTGGATAATTGGCACGCAATGTTCGCTCGGCAGCCGTGAGGATTTGGCGCAGCGCCGCCGGCGCCGCGCTCTCTTCGACCAGGGCGCGCTGAGCTCCGCCGAGGCGAAATTGCGTCGTTTCGAGGCCGGCCAGCAGGATGCGAAAGCGCACCTGCTCGACGAGTACTGTCACATAGGCGGCGCCAAGTTTCAGTTCGGCGACATCAAGCTTTTCCAGGCGCGCCTGCAAATAAGCAGGTCCGCCACTGATCCTCGCGATCTGCCCCAGGGTAATCAGCGTGTCATCGACAACGGCCTGGGGAAAGAGCGTGATGGTCACGGGTTCTTGGCCGAACGCGATCGCGCCGATACCACACCAGGCGGTCAGCCCGAGAAATACGGCAACAATTTTGGCTGGGAGAGTCATGTGGGCTTACCTGACGAGACTGGTGCTCGCGGACAACATCTGATCGGCTGTTTGCACGGCCTTGGTATTGAACTCATAAGCCCTTTGGGCCTGAATGAGGTTCACCATCTCCGCGACAACATCCACATTGGACTGTTCCAGGAAACCGCCCTGGATCTGTCCGGTGCCGCTTTGACCTGGCGTAACGGTCTGGGCCGTGCCGGACGCCGGCGTTTCGGTGTAAAGGTTGCGGCCCTGGGCGCTCAGCCCGGCGGGATTTGGAAAGCGGGTGACCGTGAGCTTGCCAATTTGCGTAGCGGTGGTGGGAGAACCAGCCGTCGTGGCGCTTACCGTACCGTCGGCACCGATGGAGACCGTTATCACGTCGGTTGGGAAGGTCATTTGGGGTTGAACGAAATAGCCGTCGGCCGTCACGAGCTGGTTATTGGAGTTCAGCCGAAAAGTACCGTCGCGCGTATAGGCGAAGCCGCCCGCCGGATTGGTAATCTGGAAAAAGCCATCGCCCTGGATGGCCATGTCGAGGTTATTGCCGGTGTTGGTCAAGGTGCCGGTCGCGAAGGACCGCGTCGTGCCGGCGACCTTGACACCATTGCCCACCTGTATGCCGGTCGGCACCTGTTGGCCCTGCGTGGACACGGAGCCGGGCTGTCGCAGGGTCGAATAAATCAGGTCTTGAAACTCAATCGTGCTGCGCTTGAAAGCGGTGGTGTTCAAGTTCGCCAGGTTGTTGGCCGTGTTATCGAGCACCATTTGCTGTGCTGCCATGCCGGTTGCGCTGCTGTTGAAGGCTCTGAGCATAGAGAATCCTTTCCGTCATGGGTGAGGAGCCGGGAGATTACGCCCCGTTGGCCTGGGGCCGCGTGTTTTGCGCTATGGCATCGGAGAGCGCTTGCATGGCCTTGCCGGCCGCTTCATAGAAGCGCATGCCCAACATCATCGACACCATTTCTTGCACCGGTTGAACATTCGACCCTTCGCGATAGCCCTGTTCCACGGTGACCGTCGGGGCCGGCGTGCGCGGGCCATCGCCTTCAAAGAGGGTCGGCCCTACTCGGCGCAGGGATGAGGAGCTGGCAAAACTGGCCAGTTGCAAGCGCCCAACCTGGGCCCCGTTGACGGAAATGGTGCCGTCAGGTTCCATCGTAATGTTGCCGGCGTCGGCAGGGATGGACAGGCCGCCGCCCTGGCTACTGACACGATAGCCACCCCCGCGCGTCTGCAGTTCGCCGCCTGGGCCTCGTTCAAAAGACCCGTTGCGGGTGTAGAGTGGGCCGTTGGGTCCTTGTAAAACGAAAAACGCGTCGCCATGGATGGCGACATCCAACGGGTTATTCGTCTGTTGGAGCGGGCCCGGTTCCAAATAAAGATAAGAGCTCATATTGTGCGCGGGCGGTGGTGGCGCCGTCGCGGAGTCGTCGCCGGACGCCGGCATAGTAGACGCGGCGGTGGCCTCGAAGATCAGCCCTTGCCGTCTATAACCAGGAGTTGTGGCGTGGACGAGGTTTTCCGACACGATTTCATGATTGCGCGAGGCCATTTCCATGGCGCCCGCCACGCTGTAAATCCCTCGAAGCATCGCGAATTCCTTCCATGGAACGTCGGACGTCGGCAAAAAGGCTCCAGGCAGTCTGTGATCCACGGACGCCATTCCTTGGCGATTTTGCGGAACGTGCCTGTTGCCAACATTGCAGAAGAGCATTTCCAATGCCGGCCATCAGAACAGATAGCGTTGTAAAGATTTAATTCTTTTGAGGTCAATGACTTGCGAACTGTACTAAAGCTCGGACGCGGCCGTCCCGAGTGTGGAAATGCGAAAGAAATGCATCCTCGAATGGAACATTGTTCCAGGGTCAGAGGAATCGTTTGGCCGCCGGACCGAAGTCGGTGAGGCCTGGATAATTTGGTGAAGCAGGCCCATCGTGAAAAACACGATTTTCGGTTCAACTTACAGGTAACCTCCGTCGCCGAATCGCAAACCTTTATTGAACATCGATTTACAAACAAACGTCTGTGCAGAACACCCAAAACACCGAGTTTGCCAAGACGTTATTTTGGGGCCAAAGTTAGACGGCGAAGCGAAATCCGGTCCGCGAGCCCTTGCTGAGGGCCCTTCGGGCTGTTACCATCAAGGTGCGAACAAACCGGTGTCCTCTCCCCCCGGCAATCCATTGTGCGTTTGGAATACCAGTCAGCTGGTTGCCGGTTAATTATGCCCGTGAAAAAGATTAACCCTGGTATGTGGCTCTTTAAAGAAGAACCCAGCCATTTCAGCTATGCGGACTTGGAGAAGGAGGGTTCGACGATCTGGAGCGGTGTAAAAAACAGCCTGGCTCGTCAGAACCTGCGAAAAGTGCAGCGCGGGGACCGCATTCTCTACTACCACACGGGTAAGGAACGCGCCATCGTTGGCGAAATGCAGGCGACATCGGGGCCGCAGGCCGGAGCATCACCCGATGATCCCAAGGCGGTGGCCATCAAAGTCAAAGCAGTCCGCCGCTGGGCGACACCGCTGACGTTGGACATTGTGAAAAAGGATCCGCTGCTCAAAACTTGGGACTTGGTGCGCTTGCCCCGTTTATCGGTGATGGCCGTAAGTCCCGAGCAATGGCGGCGGCTGGAGGAACTCGCGGGCCGGCCTTGAAAGCGCCTGCGACTTGCTAGAATGTAAAATATTGCCACGGACAGGCATTTACCATGGAAAGATTCGCAGGTCAGGCGGCTGTTAAATAAGCCCGCCACTTTTCTTTTTGAGTTCGTGCCTATAATGCACGTGTGTACTAATGGATTTATGTACACTTTGATCGGCGAATAGCTAAAAGAACCGCTTTTTATGCCTAAAATATCCGTGGGTTCCGGCGAGCGACGAACTACTACTTCGGGCGCTCTTCCACAAAACGGGAAAGCTACCATTTCACGTCGTTCAGACCGGTTTTTAGCCGGCCTGGCAGACTACAAGACGGTAACTTTCGTCTCCCATGTTCATCCAGACCCTGACAGCCTGGGAAGCATGGTCGGCCTCGCTTATCTCGTCGAGACCTGTTTGGGCAAACCGACTCGTCTAACGCGTGACGGCCAAATATGCAGGGCGGAGAATCGAGCCCTGGTCGACTTGCTCGGCATTAATCTCGTGCCCATTGAAGACATCACCTGGCGTCCCGATGATGCGGTCGTCATGGTAGACAGCCAGCCGAAAACGGGCCGGCACTCGTTTGATGGTGAAGTAAGCCTCTACGGCGTCGTCGACCATCACCAGACGCCGGGGGACCTGGATAACGTACCGTTTCTGGACATTCGTCGCAGCCTCGGCGCCACCTGCTCTCTGGTCACCCGCTATCTGACCGAACAAGAACTCCAGCTACCCAGTCGCGTGGCCACCTGCCTTTATTATGGCATCGAGACCGAGCTGGGCGGCTACCCGCGCGAGGCCAATGCACTGGATGACAGCGCCTTGCAATATCTCTTTCCGCTGGTTGACAAGGACGTGATCGCGCAAGTTCGCAACGCCCCGCTTCCGGAGGCTTTTTTCGAGTCGTTGCTCCAGGCCCTGCAAAGCTCGTTCACTTACGATCGCTTGCTGATTAGCTGGATCAATGACCTGCCCAACCCGGAACTCGCCGCCCAGGTCGTCGATTTCATGATTCGCTTTGAAGATATCGACTGGGCAGTTTGCGCCGGCATCCATAACGATCAACTGGTCCTGTCCGTGCGAACTTCCGTATGCCGGGCCCAGGCTGGCGAAATCCTCCGCCAGGTTGTTGGTAAACTCGGCGGCCGGGCGGGAGGGCATGATCGCCGCGCCGGGGGCTCCATTCCCCTGGCCAGCACCTCCGCCAATGCCGTCGAACAGATCCAAAGCGACTTTCGACGTCGCCTGCTCAAAGCCTTGCAAATCGACGAATGCCGTGGCAAACGCCTCGTCCCCCGCCGCGAAATGCTGCAGAACATGGTTTAACGTCGTTATCGCAGCCGGGACCTAAACAGCGCACTCACCGGCCTCCAACTTGCCGGCAAGCATTTCGCCGCCAAGCTGAATTCTCGCCAAGTCGGCTACGGCAACACCAGCAAGTAACTTACAAACGCAATCTGCCTGCTATCGGGCGACCACGACGGGACGTTCATCGTACCCTGACCGCCGAAAAGCGTAGCCAGAACGCGTGCCTTGCCTCCGGCAAGCGGCATCAGGCGCACGACAACATCCTGGTTGGCCGGGTGCCCGGTTACGCTTCGGTCGTAAGACAGAAATACCAGCCATTTGCCATCGGGGGATGGATGGGGAAACCAGTCCGCATAGGTCGCGTCTTTGGTGACTTGCTCCTGGTTGGAGCCATCCGGCTGCATGCGCCAGATTTTCATGTCGCCGGTGCGCTCGGAGTTAAAATAGATATACTTGCCGTCGGGCGAATATTCGGGCCCATCGTCGAGGCCCTTGGCGGTCGTTAACTGCTTCTCCTCCTTGCCATCCACCGCGAGCGCGTAAACGTCGAACTCCTTGTTGCGTTGCGCAATATACCAGCGTTTTGCCATCAGGGGACCAGCCATGCCAGTACGAAGGTTCCTTGCCAAAAGTCAGCTTGCGGGGCGACCCTCCCGCGCTGGGCACGATGGAGATCTGGGAGTTCCCCTTGCCGTGGCTGATGGCCAACCACTGGCCGTCAGGTGAAAGGCCATGATCGTTGTTGCAGCCGGTGGCGTCGCCCGTATCGAGCCTGGTCATGGTGCCGCCCTGGACGGGCAGAGTGTAGATAAAGCCCCCGCGGTTGACATAAAACAACTTGCCGTCCCTGGTCCAGTTGGGGGCCTCGAACTTCTCGCGCACCTTGTAGATCACTTTCCGCTCACCGGTCTGTATATCCATGATTTCCAGGCTGGTTTCTTGCACGCGTTTCTGCCCCTTCGCCGCCGCGATCTTCCATGAGAGCGCGGTAAACACAGCAGTCTCGGAGTGATCGACTTCATGCGAGCAACTAAAGAGGCCGGCATACACCGGCGCGGCGAGCTTTATCGTCAAGGCGCCCACCGGCGTAAAATCCTGGCCGGCCTTCGCGACGGACACGGAATAAACGTCACCATGTTTCTCCAGGCGTAACTTGGCAGGGCCCTTGAACGGGGCTTTCAGGTCGAGGGTTACGCCGCCTTTTTCTTTGCGATAATGCATCGTGATTAGCCCATCTCCATGCAGCGACGCACCCACGTACGGCGCGTCAGCATCAAGACCCTGGCGCACCATCGGGCCCGCTTTGCGATGCACGTTTTTTCCCTCGCCGACAAAGCCAATATCCACGGTAATCGTCGCGTCGCCCTCGACCTTGCGCCAGGCAAAGTGAAAAGCGTCTTCCTTGGCCCAGATGTTCTCTCCGGCGGCCGTGATCCGCCACTCTTTCTTCGCCGCATCGAAATCGATGGCGCCCGGAATTTTTATCTTGCCAATATCCGTGTGCCCCTCGAAGAGCTTCGCATCAACCGGTAACTCCTGAGCCCAGGCCACCGGGTTACCTGAGAGCAGTGCCAACAGGCACAGAGAATGCAGCCACATTTTACTGGGAGAGAGTCGGGACATCTGTGAACCTCCGTTGAGCACTTTGTCACGATTAGATTAAGGCGTTTCCTGGATTGCGGGTACGAGTTTAGGAAGGCTGGCTCCGGTCAATCATTGAATAATTTGGGCAAGAGATCGCGGAGGTAATAGCGCCAGAGGGGCCAGACGTGGCCGTAACCAGGCGTCGTGACCCATTCGTGATTAATATTATGGCTGGAAAGCAGCTTTTCGAAGGTCTGGTTGCCGGCGAAAAGGCCATCCTGTTCACCGCAGCCAAGCCAGACGAGTTTGAGTTCCTTGTTGGATTTGGCCGGGTCGGCGAGCAACGAGCTAAAAGTTTTGGCGGAGTTGCCATTGTTCGCGAAACTGAAGCCCGCGACATAGGCGAATTTATCGCGGTTGTTCAGGCCGATCGTCAGCGCCTGTCCTCCGCCCATCGACAGGCCCGCGATGGCCCGCTGGTTGGCGTCCTTGCCAGTCCGATATTCCTTTTCCACCAGGGGAAGGACGTTTTCCAGCAGATCTTTCTCCATGAAGCCAGCGCCGCCCCCGCCGCCCTTGCCTTTGCCGGCGCCAGCGTCTCGCGATACATGGCCAAACGGCATGACGATCAGGGCAGGCCGAGCTTTTTTGGCCGCCAGCAGGTTGTCCGCGATAAAGTTGGCCCGGCCAACCTGCGACCAATAAGCCTCATCGTCACCCGAGCCATGCAAAAGATAGAGGACGGGGTAGGTTTTATTGGCAGTGGCGTCGTAGCCGGGTGGGGTATAGACAAGGACGCGACGGGTGGTCTTGAGCGCCGCGCGAAATACCAATGTTCATGCAATGCACCGTGAGGAACCTCGCGGATCGCCAGGAAGTCGGCACGTTCCCCGGGCACATCGAGCTGGCTCTTGATGTTTCTGGTGCCCACTCTCATGAAGGTATTGGATGGATCGGAAATATTGGTGCCATCCACGACAAAGAAATAGCCGTAGAGATCAGGCTCAAGAGGTTCGGTGGTCAGTGTCCAAATACCCTTGTCATCTTTGGTCATCGCCAAAGGCTTTTTGGTCCAATCGCCATTGGCCTGCACCTCTTTGGCGTTAGGTGCGCGCAGGCGGAACGTCACCTTTCGATCCGTACCGACAATGGGAGAGACGACCTGCGCTGCGGCCTGCCCAGACCAAATGGCCATGGCCAGGCAAAGAAGTAGTAAACGGGAGAGAACTGCCATCGCGCGACTCCTAAAACCTTAGTGATCTCTTTGGACCCGTCCTGCTAGCCTCGAACGGGCCTTGAGTAGGCACCCGGCCGTTGCGAGTTTATTTTTCATTTCATGTGCATCGTTTAACTTCGCCTGACCCAGTATGCCGCTTCATGACTTCTTTTTTCCTGGCAGGGAACGCAAATACGCCGTCACCGCCTTGGCATCCTCCAACGTCAGGTTGTAGGCCGGCATCGGCGCATTGGCCTTCTGGCCCGTCGACAGAAACTTGACCAACCGCTCTTCGCCCCACTTGCTCGCCAGACCACTCATCGTGAGGTCCTGCGCCCGTTCATCCCACTTCCCCCTCGGTTTGATTTTAGGCGTGAACCAGGTCGGCGCCCCCTGTAAAAGCTGGGTCATGTCCAGCTCTCCCGTGGCGGTTCGCGGTGTGTGACAGTCGATACAGCGGGCAACCTGGTTGACCAGGTATTCGCCGCGTTTGATCTGCGCGGCCGCATCCCCCTGGGCAGCGCCATTGATAGACTCTTGAATAGCTACCAGCGGCACATTCGGTCGCGGCACACCATCGCTTGCCTGCGTCGACTGAAGTTCCCATACAAGAACTACGCTGCCAAAAACAGCGAGTGCCAAAATTGGAGTCGTGGCCGACTTGATCGAGGTCAACATGGATTTCACCATTCCCTTGCGTTTTACGGCCAATGTCCCGGGGCAGCAGTCCGCCAGGCTCATCCGACCGCATATTAGATTTAGCGACTGCCGGGCATTGTACACGCCAGGGCGCGGTGAAAAGGGTGGCTGAGCGCCTGGAAACGAAGGTTTCCAGAGCGACGATCGGGGCTTTCGTGAAGTAGGCGTTTACGAAAAACACGGCCAGGGCAACCATGACCCAGAGCTTTTACGAACCTGTGCCTGGATACGAAGTCGCCACGCCCAAGGGTTAACGTTTCCTGTACTCACAACCGACAAGGACAACCCGATGACTGCAAACAAGCGTACCGTGCAGAAGTTCATGGATGCCATCAGCAAGTCGAATCATGCGGACGTGCTGTTCTGCCTGACCGACGATGTTGAGTGGGTCATACCAGGCATGTCCCACACGAAGGGAAAGGATGCCTTCGACAAACAGATCGAGAGCGAGGGGCTTGTAAGTTGCACGATCACCGTCACACGCATGACCGAAGAGAACAACGTGGTCATCGCCGAAGGAATTGTGCAAATTGCTAAAATGGATGGCGGTCTTCGGAACACAGCCTTCTGCGATGTCTTCGTGTTGCAGGATACCAAGATCAAGCACCTAACGGCGTACTTGATGGAAGTCAAAACGTAGCTGGTGTGGGCTTCAACTTCCTGATCAGCATTTTCGCCACGATTTCCTTGACCTTGCGGACGGTTGGGGCGAACGGCTTCGGCTTCTTGGCTGGCTTGACGTGCAACGCCTTTCGTTGGGCGTGGTGGAAGGTCGGGAGGCGTTCGGCGTGGGCGAAAGCACTGGCCAGGGCAAGGCCGTGTTGATCCGCAGGATGCTGAAGATAGGGTCAATGGCCCGGGCACGGCCGCTGCGCAGTCGATTGGACCAAAAGCCGATGGCTGGATGATACAATTCAAACGTTTCCTCGTAGGCTCGGATTCTGAAGCGGGATTATCAAGAGGAGGGGCTGCGGAAAGGGTTGATTCCGTATATTCCTGAGAAACCGCAGCCGGTGAAGGATGACGAAGATGACGAGGAGTAGGAACGATGGCAAAGTCAAAACAACCGAATCCGTTCACTGGCCGCTGGCGGATCGTCTCGATGGAGCAGTGGGACCAGGACTTCGTTGATGAAGAGGAAGAAGGCTACTTCGAATTCGACAACAAGGGCTGGGGTTCGTTTCACTTCGGATATGTCCACGGCCAGATGGACTGCCGCCCGACCACGAGGGACAGCGGGCCAGCCATCGAGTGGTCCTGGGACGGCAACGACGAGATGGATGCCGCCCAGGGACGGGGCTGGGCCGTGCTTCAGGGCGACGAACTGCAGGGGAAGATCTTCTTTCACGGCGGCGACGATTCCGAGTTTGTGGCGAAAAAGGTGAGAGGGAAGAAGGCGACGAATCGGAAATGAACGCACCACATGGCAGAAGACACATCAAACTGAAGCTCGGCAAAAGTGTCTGAAATTCCCAACTTTGATTCACGGGCCGGCTGGAATCGTCGGTTGGGTCGGCAAGGTTCGGAACGCCACTCCTTTGGGACAAACAAACGTGCTCCTCGTCGAAATAACACGTAGGACCAGGCCCATTGCAAAACGACCAGTAGGCGGCTCTTGAAGCCTGTCAGATATTAAATGTGCACGACCAACCAAACGAGCCACGCAAGAAAGCCCCAAATCTTGAAGCTGCCGTTTTCGACGATGGCTCGGCGTCGGCGTCCGCCGCGAATAACTCGAGCAATAAAGCGGCTGTCTCCCAGAAAATGAAGTGGCGGATTGTCCGCCAGTGACTGAAGACTGTCCACGCATATTGATGATTCCGTTCCCGGGCTTTCCGTCCGAATCCTGGCGGACGCTGATTTTAGTGCCATTCTTCCCCGATCTGGGGCCGAAGTCATCCTTTCGCAGAACCGGCATGACATGTGCAATGACCGATTGTTCTTCTTTTTGATTGGCAATCTGTGTGACCCAGGATCGTGTGAAACACAAACTCATTACCGTCGGAAGACTCGCGCAGCCGGCAAACAAGCAAATGGCGCTGAAAGAGACGTTGCCGCACGCCCAGCCGGACACAAACGGTTTTCCCCTGGACTACACGCCTCCCGCTCCTTCTTACGACAAGACGCTACCGGTCACGCCAGGTGCCGTGCCCGCAGATTCTCGTCGGCCCGTCGTTGCAGGCTACGAGGTGATGGAAGAACTTGGTCGCGGCAGTATGGGTGTTGTCTACAAGGCAAGGCAACTTAGCCTGAATCGTTTCGTCGCACTCAAGATGATTCGTTGTGGAAACGTTATCGCGGAGGGGCTAAGCCGATTTGTGGAAGAAGCGCGCCTGGTGGCGTTGCTCCAGCATCCCAACATCATTCAGATCTACGAGATCAACGTTACGGGCAGCATACCATTTTTTTCCATGGAACTCGCCGACGCGGGAAGCCTGGCGGATCAAATCGGCGGCCGACCCCAACCATTCTTGCAAGGCGCCCAAATGGTGGAGACGCTTGCACTGGCCATCCAGGCTGTCCATCGACGCGGCATCGTACACCGGGATCTCAAGCCGTCCAATATTCTGCTCTTGAATAGCGGCCTGGACACGGCGCAGCGGAGCGGCGTTCCCGGCCTGCCGCCACCGCGTCTCCAGCCGAAGATTACCGACTTTGGATTGGCCAAACAGCTAGGCGAAGGCGGCAACGGCACCGAAAGCGGGATGATACTTGGCACGCCGAGCTATATGGCACCGGAACAGGCGGAGGGAAGGTCGCGCGATGTGGGCCCCCCTGCCGATGTGTACTCCCTGGGGGCAATACTTTACGAGATGCTCACGGGCAGGCCGCCATACGCAGGCGAGTCGCCACTGGAAACCGTGCTGCAACTCTTTCAGATGGAGCCCGTCGCGCCTTCCCAACTGCAGCCGAAGGTGCCGCGCAATCTGGAGACCATTTGCCTGAAATGCCTGAATAAGGAGCCCCATAAACGCTACGCCGACGCCGGCGCCCTGGCCGACGATCTAGCTCGTTTCCTTCACGGCGAACCGATTCACGCGAGGCCCACGTCGTTACCGGAGCGCCTGGCGAAGTGGGCGCGGCGTCGCCCGGCGCTGGCCACGTTAGGCGTCAGTATCTGCTCCGCGGTCATCCTGCTGCTCGGGTTAGTTTTTTGGCATCACGTGGATTTGCAGTTCAGCCTGGATCAGGCTCGTCTTGACGAACGCCAGGCACGCGACGGTCAGGATGCATCGAGCCAGCATGAGCGATTGATGGCGCAACGCGAAAACGTGAAGGACCTCCTCCGCGCCAGCGAAGCGGCGCTGGAACGAAAAGACTGGCCCAATGTTCGCGTGCAGTTGCTGCGCGCACGCGATCAGAGTGCGGACGAACCGGAATTGGCCGACCTGCGCGAACAAATCGAACGCTTGCTTGAACACACCGAACGTTACCGCCTTGATCGCGAGCGACTCCGGACATTCCACAAATTTCGCGACGACGCTTTTTTTCACGCGTCCATGTTCACCGGCGGCGACACGGCGACTTCGCTTGAAGAAACACGCAAGTCGGCACTGGCCGCTCTTGCACTGTTTGGCGCCACGCCCGACACGGTCACGCCTCCAACCCTGGAGAGCTCGCATTTTAGCGAAGCGGAGAAAATCGCCATCCGCACGGGTTGCTTTGAGCTTCTGCTGGTGCTGGCCGAGAGTGTGGCGCAGCCGGTCGTGGACCGGACGGCAACGGACAACCGCCGGCAAGCCGAGCAAGCGCTCGTCATTCTCGACCGGGCTGCGGGATTGCACCTCGACACACGCGCCTACCATCACCATCGTGCTCAGTTCCTGGCACAAGCCGGCCAGGACGAAGCTGCGCAACAGGAACGAGATCGGGCGAAGGCCCAGCCGGCTGTCGGGGAGTTTGATCACTTTCTTCTGGGAACCGAGCAGTACCGTCAAGGGAACTGGAAAGAGGCGATCCGATCTTTGGAAAGCGTGCTCCAATCGCGTCCCGACCATTTTTGGGGCCACTACTATTTCAGCGCTTTGCTTGATGAAGACCCAGCGGCCCGAATTGGCGGTGGCTCGGCTGACGACCTGTCTGGGCTGGCGGCCCGACCTCCCATGGCTCTATCTCCTGCGAGCTTCCTCGTGGGCCGAGATTAACCAGTTCGTCCAGGCGGAGGAAGACTTTGACACTGCCCTTAGGGGTACTCTGACGGAGTCGGCCCGATACGGACTCCATATCAACCGTGGCGTCTCCCGGATTCGTCAGGGGCGGACGGTTGAAGCGATTGAGGACCTGCGTAGCGCAAACCAAATACATCCGGAACGGTACCAGGGTTATGTCAACCTGGCCCAAGCTTTCGTGAAGGAGAAGAAGCTGAACGAAGCCGTGGAGCAACTCGATCAGGCCATCCAGAAATCGCCAGGTCTTGCTTTGCTTTATCGCACCCGTGCTCGCGTTTTCCTGCTGCAAAAGAATGACGAGGCGGCCCTGGCTGATCTGGACCGGGCAATTGACCTGGAAGCAGGCAAACCCACACCGGCTGTCGCCGAGGATTACCTGGAGCGAGGGCGGATTCTGCATCGCGCCAAGAGTTACGAGGAGGCCGTTGAGGCCTACGACGCCGCCGTGGCGATTCAACCCAGGCATCTGGGCGTTCACCGCCTGCGCGCAAAGCGCTTCTGGAGATGAACACGTTCCAGGAAGCACTCAAATCGCTTGATGTCTGTGTGACGGACGGCCCACCGGACCCGGACGTGTTCCGCGCTCGTGCCGCGGTGCGTACGCGGCTCGGTCAATATGCCGGGCGCAGACCGACTACACGCGAGCGCTCGAACTCGATCCGGACATCGCCACCTATGTTGCTCGCGGCTGGATTTTTCTGGTGGCGGAAGCGCCGACCCTTGCTCTAAAGGATTTCAATGAAGCGGTCCGGCTCGATCCGAAGCGCGCCAATGCTCTCAGCGGACGGGGAGCCGCACGCGCCACGCTTGGGCAATATCGGCTGGCGATTACGGACGCGGAAGAATCGCTCGGCATTGGCCCCAACTCGCCGCGTCTGCTCTATAACGCGGCGAGGGTCTACGCTCAAGCCGCGTCCACCATTGAAGCGGAGGCCAAGCGCGACAACCGCAACGCGGGAATATGGCCGGCCCAATGGCAAGATCGCGCCCTGAAATTGCTTCAGCAGACGCTTGAAATGCAGTCGCCTGCCGAGGGGACTACGTTCTGGGAAACCTATGTCCAGAACGATCCCGCCCTCCACTCGGTCCGCCAGAAATACGCATTCAAACAAATGGTGAGCCGTTATGCCCATTCGTCCCGATAAACCAGGAAACTGGTCTGCAAAGATGAAAGATTGACCTAAATGATCCGAACATGGTTGAACTGGTGTCGGCAAATGCGAAAGCCCCGAAGCTTTGGCGGCTCCCCGATATTGCGCGGCCGAAATCGATTTCGTCTCTCGGTAGAACAACTGGAGAGCCGGCTTTTGATGAGCACGACGGTCGCCTTCGATCCGAGCGGCGCAATCGCTCTGTCCTCCGGCGTCTCGCAGGCCGGCGTGATCCGTGGCGCACCGACCTTTTACGCCATCACAATTCAGGATTCCGGCCGGCTCACGGCGAAGCTTGGCCCACTTGACGGCGCGGTCAACCCTTTGAGCGGAACTACTCGCCTGACGCTTTTGTCGCCTGACCGGCAGGTGCTGATCCAGAGCGATGGCCAGGCCGCGAACAATCCCAATGACTTTATTGATCTGCATTTGCCGGGATCGAGCGCGGGGAACGAAGTATTACTTGGAAGTGCAAGGGCTGGGCAACGCTACCGGGAGTTATGCCCTGATCGCCGACTACACCGCCACCAATGTTCCTGGCCAACCTTTGCCCACGGGGATTGCCCCGTTCAGCGTCACGACGGCGGACTTCAACGGCGACGGCAACGCCGATATCGCCGTCTGCCAATTACTACTCGAGGTGACGTGACCGCCTACCTCGGCACGGGGACGGCACGTTCGGGGCGGGACATCAGTTGGCCGCTCTATTCGGCGCAAGCCTGCGTCGTCGCGGGCGACTTCAACAATGACGGCCACCTCGATCTGGCCGTCGCCAACTACCTCACCGGCACCATTTCGATCCTGGCCGGCAACGGCGATGGCACGTTCCAATCCTCAACGGGAGTTTTTGTCCGGCGGCGCCAACCCGCTCGAAATCACGACCGGCGACTTTACCGGAAACGGCCGACTCGATCTGGCTGTGACCAATTTCGGCGCCAGCGCCGTTGCTGTCCTCTTGAACAACGGTGACGGCACGTTCGCGCCCTGCCACTTCCTATCCGACGGGCTCCCGCCCGTACGGCATCGTGGCCGGCGACTTTAACGGCGACGGTCATCTCGATCTGGCGGTCGCCAACTCAGGCTCCAACACCGTATCGCTCTTGCTTGGCAACGGCGGACGGCGACGTTCACGCCCGGTATGACCTGCGCGGTGGGGGCACTCCCGATGGTCTTGCCGCCGGCGATTTCAACGGCGACGGCAAGGTCGATCTGGCGGTCGCCAACTACGGCTTCAAATGACGTGTCGATCTTACTCGGCCACGGAGACGGCACGTTCGCAGCCCAGCACGCCTGCCGCCGGAAGTCGCCCCGACGACGATCGTGGTCGCGCGACTTCAACAGCGACGGCCGTCTCGATCTGGCCACGGGCAACTACAGCGACGGGACGATCTCCGTCTTTCTTGGTCAGGGCGATGGCACGTTTGACCGCCAACGAGCGCTCGCGTTCGGGTCGCTTCCGGATCTCTGGCGGCCCGATTTCAACCGCGACGGCGTCATGGACCTTGCCTTTCTCGATTTCGTCGGTGCAAGTGTTACGTCGTCCTGGGGAAGGGCGACGGCACTTTCCAGACACCCCCACCGGGGTCGCCGTGCTGACAGCCGGTGGCTCAGTCATCCAGGCGGACTTCAACCGCGACGGCATCCTCGACCTGGCCACCGTGAATGCCACAGCACGGCCGACATCACCATTCTCCTGGGCCAGGGGGACGGTACCTTCCGTTTCGGGGGGCGGTACTCGACGGGCCGATCCGCTATGGGTTGGCGGTCGGTGATTTCAACGGCGACGGCAATCTCGACCTCGTCACGACCAGTACCGTCACGGGCAACATCTTCGTGCTGCTGGGACAACGGCGACGGAACGTTCGGCCCCCCCACCTTTTTCTCGACGGTCTCCAGCCCGTCGGCCTGGTGGTCGGCGATTTCAACGGCGACGGCAATCTCGACGTGGCTGCGGCGGACAGCAGTCGGGGCAACAGGTGTCGATCCTCTTCGGCGACGGGACGGGCCGTTTCGCGCCTCCCGTCGATCTTACGCGGTGGGTACAGCGCCCGACGGGCCTTGCGGCGGCCGATTTCAACCAGCGACGGCCATCTCGACCTGGCGTCACCGCCTGTGCCTCTAACGACACGTCTCCGTCTTCGTCAACAACGGTGACGGCACGTTCGCTCACCCGTCCAGCTGAGCACGGGCAGCGAACCCTTACGGCGTCACGACCGGCGATTTCAACGGCGACGGCAAGATCGACCTGGCCGTCGCCAATTCCGGCTCCGCCAACGTGTCTGTCTTCCTTGGCGACGGTCAGGGCGGCTTCGGCAGCGCGCTCACGGTCCCCATGGGCCCTGGACTGCAAAAGGTCCTGGTGGGCGACTTCAACCATGACGGGAAACTCGATCTGGCGTCCGTCGATACGTATTCGAACCAGGTGACCATTGTCATGGGGAACGGCGACGGGACGTTCGGGCAGGCCGAACAGATTCCGGTCGGGCAGGCGCCGCTGACAGGATGTGGTCGGCGACTTCACCGGAGATGGCAACCTGGACATTGTCACGGCCAACTCTCAGTCGAGCGACCTCTCGCTGCTACTTGGCCAAGGCGACGGGACCTTCCAGGCGCCCATCGCGAATCGCCATCGCCAGCGGCCCTGTCGCAATGGCCAGCGCCGACTTCAACAGCGATGGCAGCCTGGACCTCGTAACCGCCAACCCAACGACCGGGAAAGTGGACGTTTCCCTCGGCAACGGCGACGGCACGTTTCAGACCGCCCCTTACAGTCACGGCTCGGCGGCGAGCCTGTCGCCGTGACCACGGGGGACTTCAACCACGATGGCCGGCAGGACATCGCTGTCGCCGATTACCAGACCGACACGGTTTCCATCCTGCTTGGCATTGGCGACGGCACGTTCGAGATCCCACTCGCACTCGCCGTCGGCAGTCACCCCGACGCCCTGGTGACAGGCGATTTCAATGGCGACGGCATCACTCGACCTGGCCGTCGCCGAATTCGGGTCCGGCGACCGTGTCGAGTCTTTTTTGGTCAGGGCCGACGGCTCCTTCGCAGCCGCTCCAACAAATCGCGGTGGGCCAGGGCCCGGTCGCGCTGGCCGTGGGCGACGTAAACGGCGACGGAATGACTGGAGCTGATCGTGGCGAACAGCCTGTCGCACAACCTCTCCATTCTGGAGGGGGCCGGCGACGGCACGTTCCGAGCTCGTCGATACGGTCCCTGCTCGGCATGGACCCCAGCTCGGTGGTGACCGGCGACTTCAACGGCGACGGCAGACTGGACATCGCCACCGCCGATCAGGCGGACAACACGGTCTCCGTCTTGCTCGGTAATGGCGACGGCACGTTTCAGGCGCCCGTCTCGTTCGTCACGGGGACGGCCCGGTCGGTCGCTCGTGACCGGTGACTTCAACGGCGACGGACATCCTCGACCTGGCGACCGCCAACAACAACTCGAACGATGTCACCGTCCTGTCTGGGGCGGGGCGACGGCACCTTCCAGGCGCCAGACGCCGTTCGTCGTCGGGCCCTACCCGTTAGACCTCGTGGCTGGAGACTTCAACAACGATGGCCGGCTCGACCTGGCCACCGCGAATGGCCTGGGCGAGGCCGCGTCGGTGGGGCTCGGCCTCGGCGACGGCACGTTCACCCAGCCCGACCGGGTTTCGAGCCCCCTGCGCGTCGCGGCCGCTCGTGGCGGACTTCAACGGCGACGGCGGCCTCGACGTGGTCGTCCTGCGCGGGACGGCAAGATCCTGTTCCGCGCCGGTCTGGCTGCCGGCGGCTTCGAGCCGCCGATCGTGATCAATCCCGGACCGGACCTGGCGGCCCGGCGAGCTCACCATCGGCAGCAGCCTTGGGGCAGACCTACCTGGTCGCGACCGATGCCGCGGGCGACACCTCCTGCCTTCTACGCCTACCTCGGCGATCAGTTCCGCCAGATCAATCAGCGTGACAGTGCCGGGGGCCTGCCTGCCCACATTCTCTACGGCGACATCAACGGCGACGGGCTCCAGGATGGGGTCATGTACCGGGGGACACCGGGCAGATCATCGTGTATCTGCAACACCCGAACGACGACTTCTCCAATCGTGCCGCCCGATTACCAGATTCAGGTCGGCGCGGCGTCCTCCATCGCCCTCGCCGATATCAACGGCGATGGCCGGCTAGACATCCTCGTGACCGACCAGGTCTCCGGCGAAGTTCGCGTACTTCTCTGAACTCGGCCACCGCGGCGTTCTGCGTCCGAGCTCACCTTCCGGGCAGGGGACGGATCGGCCAACCTGGCGAGGTCCTGATGGTTCGCCGCAGGTCCAATCACGCGAGCACCGGTGGCGATGGTTGTGCGGTCTGTTCAACGGCGATGCGACCCCAGACCTCGCCGTGCTTAACCAGGGCGCTAACCGAGTCGATATCCTGATGGGCGACGGTCAGGGCGGCGTGTTCAACCCCGTAGCCCCCCGGGCTTCGTCCACTGGCCCGGACCCCGTCGCCATTCTGACCGCCGACTTCAATGGCGACGGCATCCCGGACCTGGCGGTGCTTGAACAAGGGCAGCAGCGACTGTCCGATCTTTCTGGGGAACGGCCACGGGGGCTTCACCGAGCAGGTGGGACGATCGCCGGACGGCCAGAAGATCCGCCCCGGCGCCGGCAACTCCCCACCGGCTGACGTGGCCGACCTCAACGGCGACGGCAAGTTGGACCTGCTGGTCGGCAATGCCCAGGGCGACATCCTCATCCTGCTCGGCAACGGCGACGGCACCTTCCGGCCTTACCAGCGGATCGACCGCCACGTCGGCCTCGCCGTGACCGACGTGAACAACGCAGACGGGCCTGGGATTCGCTTTTGCCAATGAATCCCTCGACCAGGTCAACGTTCCAAACAGGCCAATCGACCACGACTTTCCAGCAGGGGCGACAGAATGGCGTGCTGGCGCCCAACGCCGTGCATCTCGCCGATCTCAACGGCGACGGCATCCCCGACCTGATCGTCGTCAACAGCGGCGAGCAACGACATCCTCGTCTACCTCGGCCTGGGCAACGACCAGTTCGGCCCCGCCCACCGCTTCTTCGTGGGCACCGACCCGGCGGGCGTCACGGTCAGCGATCTGAACGGCGACGGCATCCCGGACCTCGTGGTCGCCAACCATGGCTCCAACGACGTCTCCATTCTGGTTCGGCCGCGGCCAGGGCGCCGACTGGGTCATGACGCCCGGACCGCGTCTCAATGCCGGCATTGGTCCGATCGCCTCCGTGGTCGCAGGACGTCAACGGCGACGGCATCCCCGACATTCTGGTAGCCAACAGCCAGTCGAACGACGTTTACCTGTTGCCTGGCGTCGGCCGTGGCTTCTTCAACGACAAAAGTCCTGTGATCTATCAAACCGGCATCGATCCGGTGCAACTTTTCGTCGGCAACTTCGACACTCGTCTGGGCCTGGATCTGGTCACGATTAACGCGGGGTCGAGCGATCTCAGCTTCTTTTCCGGTTTTGGACCCGGACACACCATTGTTTCCGGCGGCCTCAATCCCACTGCTGCCGTGATGATCGATCTCAATCACGACACCTATGCCGGGTTGGTGGTCATCAACGGTGGCAGTAATCAAGTGTCACTCTTGCTTGCCGGCACCGACGGGCCCCAGATTGCAGCCATCTTGTCCATTTCCAGTTCCTCAAACCTGTCTGACATCGCGCTGGGTGCCACAGGCGATGGTTCGGCGGCGGTTTATGTTACGCGGGAAGGAAGTGAAGCCGTCACCCTGTTGACGTTCGCCCTGAACTTTACCCTGGACCAACCGCCAACTAGTGATCTACTGACACAGAATCCGTCGATCCAGCAGGTTACTGAGTTTTCACCGCTCGCGAACGCTCCCATTGAGATGATCGCTACGTTGAACTTTGTTTCTGCCGAACAACCGGCTTCGTTCCAAATTGATTCGAACATCAGAAACGCGAGTGCCTTGAACTTTGTTTCTGCCGAACAACCGGCTCCGTTTCAAAATCATTCGAACATCAGTGACGAGATTGCCTTCGCGCCCGTGGATGATGACCTTGGGTCGTTCACAGACAGTTTTGCCGGGGGGACGACAGATTTATCAGTAGATCTGAGCGTGTTCATCACCGGTGCGCGAGAAGTGCCGGCAGGCCAGTCTCTCAGCCGATGGAATGCGGAAGTCATGTCCAATGACTCACCACTGCCGCGATTGGAGCTATTTGACTTCAGTGACATCGAAACTCAACGACGCGGCCAATCCCCTGAACCCAAATCGATACCGCCCGCGAGCACCAGCGCGGTCCCCAGGGTGAGCGAATGCTGGAGGCAACCGACGGACCGAAAGATTCCACCATGGTTCGGCCCGCCGCAACGATCGTGCCTGAGTTGATTCCTGTGACGCTCCTGGTAAACGGACCAGCACGCCCTGGCGAATCCGCTGAGGAGGGTGTCGCCAGCGCACCCCGCGCCACGAGAAATGCAGGCTCTCTAGGTTCCATTGTCAGCGGGATGGCTGCCTTCTTTGCGCCATTACTGCTCTGGCCCTTGAAAGATTCGACTCGTGAGGTCGCAACTTCACTTAAAAGGAAAACAACATGAATATTGTCTCCCCTGGCAGCGAAAACAAGCCTCCTCGGCAAGCATTGCCTGCTCTGCTGTTAATTCCGGTCTTCATCGGAAGCTGCATCATCTGGGCGGAGTCCTACTTTTTCCCTGATGGATCCCTGCCATTACGGACAACGGTCAGTGCAGGCATGGTAACGTGCCTCACCGTCGCCCTCTTTTGGTGGGTATTGCTGCGCCGTGCGCAACAAAACCACCTGTTGCAGCAGTCGCGGTCAGCCCAGGTTATTGACCGGGCGCCGGATGGCATTGTGACGATCGACAAACGCGGCCGAATTCAGTCGCTTAACCCGGCGGCTGAAAAACTGTTCGGTTACCGATCCGGCGAAATCGAAGGCGAAGTCATCACGACGCTACTGATTGAACCCCAATCCCGCGAGACCCGAAATGCCCTCAACGACAGTGTGCCGCTCGGTTCGATTCTGGGGCTCGCCGCCGGAGCACGCGAGTTGGCCGGTCGAAACAAGAACGGAGAGTTGTTTCCGATCGAATTGGGCCAAAGCACAATCACAAGTGGTAATGAAGTCCTGTCCGTGGCCTTCGTCCGCGATGTCAGCGATCGCAAGAAAGCCCAGTACCACCTTGCCGCACACTATGCCGCCACTTGCATCCTCGCGGAAGCGGTTACAATCGCAGAGGCCTTGCCACGGATTCTGCGCACTGTTTGTACGACTTTGGAATGGGAAGCTGGGACGGTCTGGAAAATGGATCCGACGACGCAGTCCATTCGTTGCGCTATCTCCTATGAGGACGGGAACGCAAGTTTGCCGAACCTGGTAACGACTCTTCAAGAGTTGTCATGTCTGGCCGGCACCGGACTGGCTGGGCGGGTTTGGTCCACGGCGAAACCAACTTGGGTCGCCGATCTGACGAAGGCGACGGCGTGTCCCTGTCAACACTTGGCCAATGTGGTTGGGCTGCGAGCGCGCTTGCCGTCCCTATATTGCTGGGCAAAGAAGTTTGGGGGGTAATGATTTTCCACACCCGCACAGGCCGCAGGCCCGATCCCCAGTTGCTCGACATCATGACTCTTCTCGGCAGCCAGTTCGCCCACTTCGTGGCGCGAAACTGGGGGAAGAAATGCTACGGAACGCCAAAGAGGAAGCGGAGTCCGCCAATCGCGCCAAGAGCGAGTTCTTGGCCAACATGAGCCACGAGATTCGTACGCCCATGAACGGAATTCTCGGCATGACGGAGTTGGCCCTTGAAACAGCGCTGTCCAAGGAGCAAAGGGATTTTCTCGATGATGTCAAATTCTCAGCGGCTGCCTTGCTCAAGGTGATCAACGACATTCTTGATTTTTCCAAGATCGAGGCCGGCAAGCTTGATCTTGACGCGATCGAGTTCGATGTACGTGCCATCCTCGGCATCGCCTTGAGGCCGCTCGGCGCCATGGCACGGGAAAAGGGCCTGGAACTGACATGCGACATCGCCCCAGAAGTCCCTGAAATCGTGGTTGGTGATCCTACGCGCCTCCGCCAGGTCGTCGTAAACCTGGTTGGGAATGCCCTAAAATTTACCGAGAAAGGGAGCATTCAGGTTCGCATTGCTCGGACGGAACAAACGGGCCAAACCATTCAACTCGACATTTCCGTGGAGGATTCTGGAATCGGCATTCCCGCGGACAAACAGGGGCTGATTTTCGAAGCCTTTTCCCAGGCGGATGGCTCAACAACACGACGGTTTGGCGGGACAGGATTGGGACTGACGATATCGAAGCAACTCATCGGGATGATGGGAGGGCGAATCTGGGTCGAGAGCGACAGCGGCCTCGGAAGCACTTTTCATTTTACGACGCAAGTGGGCCTGCCAACGGCCCCGCCATTGCAACTCAGGCAGGGCCGAACAGCGCTGACGGTGGCAGATATGAAAATCAACAAGCTGCACATCTTGCTGGCGGAGGATAATGTTGTGAATCAAAGGCTTGCGACGCGCTTGCTTCAAAAGCAAGGACACAAGGTCACGGTGGCAGTTAACGGCAAGGAAGCACTGGCTGCGCTGGAGCACGACGTGTTTGACCTGATCATGATGGACATACAGATGCCCGAGATGGGGGGCCTCAAAGCCACGGAGATCATTCGCGCGGCGGAAAAGAAGTCCGGACGCCATCTCCCCATCGTCGCGATGACAGCCCATGCCATGAAGGGGGACCGCGAGCGCTGTCTGGAGGCCGGCATGGATGGCTATGTCGCCAAGCCGGTTGGCGTCAAGGAACTACACAGTGCGATTGAAAGTGTCCTCGCTTCTTCCCACAAGCACTCGGCAGGTGCGGCGATTGAACCTGCCGAAATCTGTTCGCGGTCATCAGGGCAATTCGTCGGTTGAAGATCTCCGTTCGTCCGCGTCGAGCCCAAGCGCGGCAATCTTGGCACGCAGGGTACCCCGATGGATACCCAAGATTTTGGCGGCTTGCGAGATATTCCTCTGGGTATGTTCCAGCACGCGTTGGAACAAGTGCAGCTCAGTCACGTTTTGCCACCGGGGATAAAGTTCACCCGTGCCCTGCTCCAGGCTCTCATCAATAAAGCGGTCTAGATCCTGAAAAGCGGACGGTGCGAACGAAGGAGTGTCGATCCGGGCTGTGGCCTCCTGGCGTAAGCTGTCCGGCAAAAAATCGGGAACAATCACAGATCCGGAAGCAACCAGCAAGGCATGCTGGATTACACTCTGTAACTCGCGGATGTTGCCAGGCCAGGAATACCGCTGTAAGAGATCCAGCGCAGCCGACGCGATCCCAGTCACATTCTTGTCCATTTCGCGCGCGTAGCGACGTAAAAAGAAACTCACCAGGAGGGGCAAATCATCCTTGCGTTCGCGCAACGGAGGCAAACTGATGGCGAAAACGCTCAAACGGTAATAAAGGTCCTGGCGAAATTTCCCTTCCGCAACAAGTTTTTTTAGGTCCTTGTTGGTTGCCGCGATCAGCCGCACATTCGTTTGAATAGTCTCATTTCCTCCGACGCGTTCGAAGCGCTGTTCCTGGACCACGCGGAGAATCTTGGCCTGCATCAAAGGCGTCATGTCTCCGACTTCGTCCATAAACAGAGTCCCGCCATTGCATTGCTCGAACTTACCGATGCGCTTTTTGTCGGCGCCGAAAAGGCGCCTTGCTCGTGTCCGAACAATTCGCTCTCCAGCAAGGTTTCTGGAATGGCGGAGCAATTGATGGCCAGGAACAGGCCATTCTTGCGACGACTGTACTGATAAATGGCCCGCGCCACGAGTTCCTTACCGGTCCCGCTTTCGCCAAGGATAAGCACAGTTACATCCTGCGGCGCGACCCTGCCAATCGACTTGTAAATGGTGTGCATGGCCGGACCGCGACCGACCAGGTTGTCGGCCTTTTCCTGTTCGTCTCCTGCTTCCGCAATCAGCGCAGGGACCCGCATCAGGCGAGCGACTTCGAGAGCTTGGGTGATCAGTTTTCGCAGGGAAGTGACTTCCAGCGGCTTGAGCACGTACTCGAAGGCGCCCAGGGACATGGCCTCGATCGCTGTGGCGGTTGTCCCGGCGCCAGTGATGAAGATGACGGGCACCCTGGCATCAGTTTGATGAAGCCGACGAAAGGTCTCCAACCCGGATAGGTCCGGTAGGCCGACATCCAAAACCACCATTTCTGGGTGTTCTCTGGAAAAAACTGTCAGACCCTCGCAGGCCGAGTTCGCTGACAACAATTGGATTCCCATCTCCAGAACAACCGTTTTGAAGAAGTCATGGATTACGGGCTCATCATCAATGAGCAGGAGAGTGGGCGTGTCCTGTTGACGGACCATTATCAAATCCTCATGATACGGTCGGCTCATTGAAGGATTGTCGGAGCCGATCATCCTGCGGGTTTTTGAACAGTCGCCCCTTCAGAAACTCGTGGGGACAGGCAGCGTTCAACCCATCATTTGCGAGGCCCCTGCCAGCTGCTGCGCCAGGCAGTCCCGGCAGATTCCTGGAAGCGGGTTGTTTGGCCCAGGAACCGGTCCTTGGCGCTTCCCAAACTGGTAGAATGAAGCGGCCAGCGATTCCGGGTTAATGGTCACGGGACTATCGTTTTGCCTGGCCGCACCGAGATTCAGGGCCGTCAACGGGACAACTGATTGGTTTACTGAAACAGATGGTTATCGTCTCAATCGTGTTGAAGGTAGACATCATGACCAACAAAGATTCATCTTCCATGCAACCTCGTGGTCAACTCTGGTTTGCCTTGGAGGGTATCTGCAATGATTTTCGGAACTTCTCCGGCCTTGACGAGAAGGCATCCTTGAAAGTGCTAATCGTCGTCCTCACGAACATGTTGGCCGATCAGAAAACAGCATTGGAGAAGTTGTGCGCTCAAAATCTTCCTGAGCCGGGAGCACCGTCGTGAAGGACGAAGCCGGCTGCCACTGCGACGGCGCTGTCTGGGTCGGTGATGAAAATCGATTTCTGTTTTACAAATCAAGACGAGAGCGACATTGCCGAAACCCATCTGAGCGAGACGCCAAACCCGGATTTGCTGGTGGCGTGAAAAATGGGCTGGCAGTACCTCATCATGCATGAGTTGTGAACAGGGTTTCGCAGAAGGCCCTTTTTTATCTCACTCCATCAAGTGCATTGCCAGAAGAACCCGCTCACTTTGCACTGATCGCACCAGAATCCATACCCGATTCCGCCACTGCCCCAAAGCCATTCACGCTCTTCGTCAATCGGCAAGTCCGAATCAAGCTGCATCAGATAGGGCATGAGCCTCTGGCACGATGGGCACCGAGGATACTCGGCATACTGAATCCAGCACGCTTCACCGCCGATTCGGTTGAGGTTCTCTCGGCTGTTGCTCAGCCCCCAATCCTGCCAATACCAACGTCGGGGCGATTCCGCCAGCCGGATTTCTGCTTCCTTCAGCGGACGAGCGGGAAACTGTGGTTTCACGGCAGGCCCGTCGTAACCGATGTTCACCGGCGTACCATCTTCACGGTGCTGGTAGAACAATGGCTGTCGCTCCCAGCCAAGGCACGAAAGGCAGGTTGCAAGTTCAAGGCGTGGGAGCCGTGTGATGCCCAGCCCGGTTGGTATCGGATCAAGTACAAGTAGACGGTGCAACTTTTCGCCGCAGATAGAACATCGGTTCGTGCTGTTACCCCCAAATTGGACGCTTTGCGTTGATGCCGACAACTTCCATGTGGGGTGGAGTCGTGCAAGCCAAGGAGGGCGAGACTGAAGCTCAAAGAACGAATCGGAAAACTGGAGATGGTAGAGAGCGTCAGGACAGACACGTTGCAGAGAATGCTCCTTATAATCAAAACCAACGAAATGCAGCCTCCCCGAAACCCATTCTTCTTGCGTACACCCCGAAGGAGGAAGGTCAAGAATATCAGCACAGGACATTGCATACTCGATGACCTTGGGGTGGCGAGTCTCCCACATGGCGAACCAGGCTCGCTTTCGAGAGTCCTCATCTGATGAGCGGCTTTCGATGATGTTTCGCAGGTAGCCAAAATGCTGCTCGCCGGATTCTCGCCAAGGTCGTTCGCGGTAGTAACCTGCATTTTGAGGGATCAGAAAGATGCGGTCCAGGTGCGGGTGCAACACTGAGGGAAACTGCAAGCTGCCATGCTCAAGAACGGACGCCGCCGCATGGTTATTGCCGCCGGATGCTTCGAGAACGTCCAGGGCATGGTGGACAAGGGAAGGCCAATTCTCTCGTGGCATGTAACTGAAGGCCCCGTCAAGAAATGTGCCGCCTTTCGGGAACCGTCGCATGACAGTGATTGCGAGATCGCCCACCGCCTCGGGGTAGGAAGCGGCGAGGGCGGTTGCTTCCACGACCGGGGCAGCCTGAACGCCCTTCTCCTCAAGACTGCGCACAATGAACTCGATTTGTTTCTGGGGTGATAGACTCATCGGCGTCCCAGTAGCAAAACCCCGATGCGGCTTTCAGACGACACCGCCACACGCCCTCAACATCACCTCCAGCGGCTCCTGGTCCGCCAATCGTCAGTAGTGGTCCGGCGGACCTGGAGGGGAACTCAGGCGACTTCAAAAGGCGAGCCCCGCACGAATTTGTCCTAACTGGTCGCCAGGTGGTGCCAGTGCTCAACCAACACCAGGTGTTGCTGGATTTCGAGTTCGACACATCTCAAAGCTGCCTGGAACTCTTCCTTGCTCATGAACTGGAGGCGTGCCTTTTCATACTCGACGTGGGCGTTTTCGGGGGTGACTGACCTTACAAGTTTCCTGATCAGGTCGATTTGGGCAGGTGTAGGTTCGTTAGGCTGCATATGGATACATCCCCGTCAAACAAAGCCGACCGAACACCATTTTCCGGCCAAAGTCCCGGGCAGCAGTCCGCAGGCTCATCCGGCTGCAGATTAGATTAGCGGTTGCCGGGCATTGTACACGCCACGGACCCGGTGAAAAGGGTGGCTGAGCGCTTGACTTTCGAGGACATAGATGGGGTTAGGCCCTTTCGCCGGCTGGATTCGTCGGTTGGGTTGGCGCCGGCTCGGAACGCCACTCCTTTGGGACAATCAAACGTGCGCCTCGTCGAAAGGACACGTAGGACCAGGCCCATTGCAAAACGACCAGTAGGCGGTTCTTGAAGCCGGTCAGATAATAAATGTGCACGACCAACCAGACGAGCCACGCCAGAAAGCCCGAAATCTTGAAGCTGCCGATTTCGACGATGGCTCGGCCTCGGCCTATCGTCGCCATTTGTCCCTTATCGACAAAGTGAAATGGTTCTCGCGGCCTGGTAGCGAGATCACCGCGAATAACACTAGCAAGATATTGGCCTTGTTGCATCGCGACGGGGGCAGTGCCCGGCAACGGCTTACCAGTCTGGTGCAAGAATACCGCCTGGTCGCCGGCAACAAAAATATTTGGATGCCCTTCGACGCTCAAGTCCGGTTGCACGAGCACCCGTCCTTGGCCGTCAACTTTTAATCCCGCGCCGTGCCTAAGGGCGAAGCCCTGACTCCGGCTGCCCAAAGGACCGTTGCCGAAGGCACATGTTCGCCGCCAATGTTAACCCCCTCAGCATCGATCTTGGTGACCGGACTACCGGTGCGCAATTTCACTCCCAATGCTTCGAGGTCGCGGGCCGCGCAGCGCCGCTTGCTCGGGGCTGAACATCGGCAGAATGCGTGGGCCCGCTTCGATAAGAAGAATATGCGCCGAGGCAGCATTGATATTGCGAAAATCTTTGGCCAAGGTGAAACGACTCATTTCCCCGATCGCGCCGGCAAGTTCGACGCCCGTGGGACCACCGCCAACAACGACGAACGTCAATAGCCGTCTGCGACTGTCGTCGGTCAATGCTCGTTCGGCTTCTTCGTACGCCGATAGCACCCGACGGCGAATCTCGGTGGCTTGCTCCAGCGTCTTCAGTCCGGGAGCGTACGGCTCCCACTCGTCATGTCCAAAATAACTGTGGCGTGTTCCGCAAGCGAGAATCAGATAGTCGAACTTTTCCTCGCCGTGGTCGAGCATCACCCGCTTGCCGTCTAGATCGATAGCCATCACTTCCGCCATGAGCACACGAATATTACGGTAGCGTGCGAGCAGACTCCGAATGGGTGCGGCGATATCGGCCGGGCTTAATCCTGCCATGGCCACTTGATAAAGCAAGGGCTGAAACAGATGATGGTTTCTGCGGTCGATGACAATGACATCGACATTTGCGACACCCCCAAGGCGTTTGGCCGCATTCAGCCCGGCAAACCCGGCACCAACGATCACTACGCGGGTTGCTTGCATCTAGGGGCTCCCCATCGGTTAACACAATCGGTACGTGTCGAACGCTGCTTTGAGGACCAGAAGACCGGCGATCTCCCATCGAGGCCCAATCCCATGTTATTGAAGCGGCTGGTAAGGCTCTCCAGAGAGCAAAAGAGTATTCTTCTTGGTTAGGGAAGTGGGCACCGGCAAAACCATCGTGGGATTAACTGATGCCGTCGATGGTGAGGACGGCACACCGGCGAACCTTGTGGTGGATAGGCGATTGGTGGGTGGTCGATTATTGTTTGGCCTGGTGCGGCTTCCGAGTTCTTCGAACGGAAAATGTACCGTTCTTTATGGACCTCTTTGCCGCACTGTCCGACAAAAGCAGGTTCGCTTAACTCCTGCGTTCGGCGAGACTTTCGGTGAAAGCGGGCGATCGGATTCGAACCGACGACGTCCAGCTTGGGAAGCTAGCATTCTACCACTGAATTACGCCCGCATGAAAATCATTGTAACCGTTTTTTGAGGCCTTGCAAGCCTTGGTCATGCGTTCGCGCGCGTGCCGAAGATTCTATCCCAAAATGGGAACGTGCGCCTCGAATTCAAGCCTTCTCTACCCGTTTTGGAGGCGTGCTGGCCGGGTAAGGACGCGGCTGGCAGTCGGCGGTCTCTTGTCATTCTCATAAGCTGAGCAAAACAACGTAAGGGCTTCGCTATGGCCAAGGAACGGGTTTTGGTTACGGGCTCCTCCGGGTGTATCGGGCGTGCGGCCATCGCGGAATTGGCGGCGCGCGGCCATGAGCTGCGCGGCTTCGACCTGTCGCCGACCCCGGGCCTGCGCAGACATGGTCATCGGCGACCTGGGGGACGCTGCCGCCCTGCAGCGCGCCATGCAAGGCATCACCACGCTGATCCATTTGGCGGCCACGCCCGATGATGACAATTTCTTGGACCGCATCGTCCCGAACAATATCATTGGCGTCTATCACGTCATGGAGGCGGCTCGGGCGGCCAGTGTCAAACGCTGCGTCCTGGCCAGCAGCGGGCAGGTTGTTTGGGGCGCTCGTCACAGCGGGCCCTTTCCCATCGGCGTTGATGTGCAGCCGACACCCCGTTACTGGTATGCCGTCGCCAAGGTGTTTCTCGAGGCGGCCGGCCGGGCGTTTGCCGATGGCTTCGGCATGAGCGTCATTGCCGTACGGCTTGGCTGGTGTCCACGCTCGCCGGAACATGCGCAGGAACTTGACGCGGGGGGCGACTGGGCACAGGATGTTTATCTCAGTCCGGGCGATGCCGGGCGTTTCTTCGCCTGTGCCGTCGAAGCGGCGGGGCCGATCTCCTACGCCCTGGTGTACGCGACGAGTCGCCCCGTGCACACGCTCCGTTATGATCTGGAATCGACCAGGAAGTTGTTGGGTTACGAGCCCCAGGACCGCTGGCCCGATGGCATCACCCTGCCCTCTTAAAACGGCGGCGGGCCTTCCCATTTTTTCGGAGGTTTGTCATGACACGCTGTTTGGCAATTTTGCTTTTGACTTACGCCGTGCCTGTTGCTGCCGGCGGCGACAAGGACTGGCAGCCGCTCTTCGATAAAGGGCTCGACGCCTTTAAAACGCCGCACGGCGAGTGGACGGCCGTGGCCAGTGTGGCGCTGGATGAGAAAAACCCGAAAAAGCTTGTGGCCAAAGAGGGCCAAGGGATTTACTACAACGGCCCCAAGGGGCGAACGAACAATCTGTTTACCAAGGAAAAATACGGCGATCTGGAAGTACACCTGGAGTTCCTGGTGCCCAAGGGCTCCAACTCCGGCATCAAGTTTCACGGGCATTACGAAATTCAGATCATGGATAGCTTTGGTCTGAAGAAGCTGAAGGGCAGCGATTGCGGCGGCGTTTATCCACGCGCTGAAGCCAAACCCAAATACACCTACCTTGATGACGGCATTCCGCCCAAAGTGAACGCCTGCAAAGCCCCCGGCGAATGGCAAACCCTTGATATCGTTTTCCTGGCGCCGCGTTTCGATAAAGATGGCAAGAAAATCGCCAATGCCCGCCTGCCGAAGGTGCTGCTCAACGACATCTTGATACACGATAACGTGGAATTATTGACGCCAACAGGCGACCGCTGGCGGCAACCGGAGATGGCGGTCGGCCCGATCATGTTACAGGCCGATCACGGCCCGGTGGCGTTTCGCAATTTCAAGATACGATCAAAGTAAGCGAGGTGACCGGGGGCCGGGCCAGTCATTTACCTTCCAGTTGCATGATCCTTGCCTTGATCTCCTCAGGCACCGGCACCTTTTTGTTGTCCTGGTAGTGATAGGTGACGATGGTCCCCTGCCCTTCGGTGACCACGACGCCTTGCGCCCGCTGACGATTTTGTGTTCCAGGACAAAGCGATCCGCTTCCAGGGTCAGCAGCCTGGCACCAATGGCGATCGTGTCCGGATAGGTCAATGGCCTTCGAAAGCGCGCCTGTGTCGCGGACAAAATGGGGCCAATGCCGGTCTCTTTCTCGAAAGCCAGCAAGTCGAGTCGGCGCAAGTATTCCAGCCGCGCATTTTCAAAATAGCGGAAATAGACAACGTTGTTGACGTGGCGATACGAATCCATCTCGCCCCAGGCCACGCTCTGTTCGATGACGACCGGAAAGCCAGCAAGCAAGTTATGTCCAGCATCCATGAAAGCCTCGGTAACTCCTATGAGACGGATCGCAAAAACCGCGATGACCAAGAACCGCGGTGACGCGCTTCCCTGTAGGGTGGCGTCGAGCGTACTCGCGCTGACCCACCGAACCTCGCTAAAAACATTGCTGCATCCACTCAGCACGCATCGGTGGGTCAGCGCGAGTACGCTCGACGCCACCCTACATTAACCATGGGTTCTAGGCGTAGATCCGATAATCGATGTCGGGAAAAATGTTGTGGCGCATTTCGATCTGGCTGAGCCAGGGTTCGTCCATGTCGTTCTTTTTGAGCTGTTCGTAAAGGTGGTTGAAATTGAGGACATGGACCTTGGTGCGCTGCACCGCGTATTCGACCATGGTGCCTGTTTTCATGATGAAGGCCCAGTCGCTCGATTGGGCCAGCATCAGCTCGCGCGCGGCCTGATTGAGCGCGCGGCGACGCAGGGGGTTGCCGCCGTCCGCGTGGTCGCGGGCCAGCTCCACCATGCGGTCCGCATCTTCGTGAAGGTGTCGATAGATCCAGTCGTTGGAGCCTTCGAGCCAGACGTCGGAGTAGCCCTTGTAGCCCCAGCTTGAGAAGGTTGGTTGCGCGATTTGCAGCTTGGGGTGCAGGCCTAGATACTCTGGCACCGTGATCATCTTGACTGTTTGCTGATCCCAGTGAATCTTGCGCAAGAGATAATTGATCCAGTCGGGCCCTTCAAACCACCAGTGGCCGAAGAGTTCCGCGTCGTAGGGCGCCACGATCAGCGGCGGCCGGCCTTCCATGGAACCGGCCAGCCATTCGATTTGCTTTTCACGATTGAACATGAAGTTGCCGGCGTGCGAGGCGGCTTTGTCCTGGGCGGCCTGCGGATTGTAATATTCCTTGTGGTTTCCCCGTCCCGTTATCTTGTGGTACTTGATGCCGAGATGGCTTCGGGTGCCCGTCTGATGCAGATGCGGCCGCAGGTACTCGAAGTCGAGATCGAAGCCGACATCGCGATAGAACTCCCGATAGTCGTAATCGCCCGGATAGCCCTCGACGGCGCTCCAGACTTGCTTCGAAGACTCGCTATCGCGCGCGAGCGCTGCCACGCCGCTTTTGGGGCAGGCGATTGGCGCATAAACGCCATACTTGGGCCGCGGCTCGGCATGCAGCACGCCATGGGTGTCCACGAAGAAGTAGCGTATGCCGCAATCACGCAGCACTTCATCCACGCCGGGCGCATAGCCACATTCCGGCAGCCAGATTCCCTGGGGCCGGCGCCCGAAATGGCGTTCGAACTCGCGGCAGCCCTGTTCGATCTGGGCACGGACGGCATTGTGATTTACTTGCATGAGGGGCAAGAACCCGTGCGTCGCGCCGCAGGTGATGATTTCGAGCTTGCCAAGCTCGAAAAAGCGGCGGAAGCCATGAAGAAGATTGTTGCCATATTGATTGACGAACACCTCGCGGGCCCGATGAAAGCGCTGATGATACATATGAGCCAGCGGGTTAACATCTGGCTGCCAGCGGGTCCGTTCGATCTCCTTGCCCGCCAAAGAGAGCAAATTGTCCAGGTGGCGCACATAGCGGTATTGCAGCAACGGGTCCGCCAGCATGGCGGCCAGCGTCGGCGTGATCGACATCGTCAGCCGCCAGTCGGCCCCGTCGCGTTCCAGGCCGTCCATGACGTCCAGGAGGGGAACGTAAGTTTCGGTGATGGCCTCGTAAAACCAGTCCTCCTCGAGGAAATCGTCATACTCGGGGTGACGTACAAAGGGCAAATGGGCGTGCAAGACGAGACAAAGATAACCTAGGGGCATGGGCGATGGTCCCTGTGGAGAGGAGGGTTTAGAAAAAAGAAAAAAGTGTGATCTTTTCGTAAAAACAGTATACTCATGTTGACGAAATAGAAAAGGATGGGAAACTAGGGGATACAATTGGATTGTCCGCGGACCGCCCTCCGGCCCTTGGAGTAGCGCCACGATGGCTAATGTCTCCGAGTTCATTCGTCAAGCAGCGGCTCTCCCCGTCAGGAATGGGAAGATCTGCATTGTCACCTCCAGCAACGGCAAACGCTGGGTCATTCCCAAAGGCCTGATTGAACCCGGTCAAACCGCGGGCGAGACGGCCCTGCAAGAATCCTGGGAAGAAGCTGGTCTCACGGGGGTGCTGGAACCCGAGCCGCTCGGCAGCTATCTTTATGATAAATGTTGCGGCACCTGCCACGTCATCGTTTATTTGATGCAAGTCACCGAAGTTGCTCAAAATTGGCCTGAAAACGATTTGCGCCAACGAATTTGGGTTTCGCCCGCAGGCGCCCTCGAACGCATCGATGATCCCGGTCTCGCCGATATCGTGCGTTTGACGCTCGGCAGCAACCGGCGGAATAAAGTTGCCCTCTAATCCCCGTGTACCGCTCACGCACCAGCCAGACCCCACTATTCCGGCGTCGGGGCGGACGGCGGCGGCGAATCTTTGGCCACGTCTTTGCTGCCCACGATCGTTAAATTCAGGCCGATTTGCACGGAAACCACTTTGCCGTCGATGGTGATGTTCATTTTGCCATTTAGATACCAGCCCAGCGATCCGGTCGAAAATTCCTTCACCGGGGCGATCAGCGAGGTGCCGTTGATTACCACTTCGACCGGCTTGGCGTGCTCTTTGAACTGTTTGTGACTGATTGGACACGTGGTCTTGACGGCCATGAGATCGCCTCCTTGACAACAATGGTCTCGTGCAACAGGTGACGGCGGCATCTTATGCCCGGACGTTGGCAGGGCAAGGGGAAGTGTAAAACATCCTCACTCCCCATCGCAGCGGACCAGCGCGTTCCATAAAATGAATAATTGACATTTACCGTAAGTCGACGGGGTAGGGTCCCCGATCGCCCATAACCTGGAGGATGTTTCATGCGGAGTCGTTTATTTGCCGGTGGCCTTGGTCTGGCAATTCTGCTGAGTGTATCCAGTGCCTTCGCGGATGGGACGGCCAAGTCCGGTCCCCAGGTCGGCAAGGAAGTCCCAGGACCATTCCATCCCGTGAATGTAAACGGGGAACAGGCTGGCAAGAAGGCCTGTCTCTACTGCGCCAACGGTCCCAATCCAGTCGCGGCCGTATTTATCCGCGGCCTAAACCCGCAAGTCGCCACGCTCCTTAAAAAGCTGGATGAAGCCACCGAGAAGAACAGCAAGGCCCAAATGGGTAGCTTCGCCGTCTTCTGCAGCGATCAAGAAGGCCTGGAAAGTACGCTCAAGGACTTGGTCGGCAAGCAGAACCTGAAGCGTATGATCCTCGCCATCGATAACCCCGCCGGCCCGAAGGATTACGACATCGCCCGGGACGCCGACGTCACCGTGCTCCTTTACAACGATTTCACCGTTCGCGCCAACCACGCCTTCAAGGCTGGCGAGCTCAATCAAAAAAGCATCGACGCCATCATCGCCGACGTCACCAAGATCGTGACGAAGTGATCGCGCGTTATGATTCCGATCGTGGCCGGATGGTTGCCAACGAACACCGACCGACACGATCGGAAGCGTAACCTACTTCCGATATACCCAGACCTACCCTTTCCGAGGTTGCCATGAAACCGGAGAACGGGTCCAAGGCACAACGTTTAGCGCTACCCCTTTGGACCGAAAAGTATACCGCCCCCCTTGCCCCCATCGACGCCGCCGAGATGAAGTCGCGCGGCTGGGACTACGTGGACGTCGTCTTCGTCACCGGCGACGCCTACGTCGATCATCCCAGCTTCGCCATGGCCATCCTGGCACGCGTCCTCGATGGCGCAGGCTTTCGCGTGGCCGTGCTTAGCCAGCCCGACTGGCGCACCTGTCAGCCATGGCGTCAATTCGGTAAGCCGCGCCTGTTCTTCGCCATTCAGCGCCGGCAACATGGATTCGCTGATCAATCATTACACGGCGAACAAAAAGGTCCGTAACGACGACGCCTACTCTCCCGGCGGCCGCATTGGTCTCCGGCCTGATCGGGCCACGCTGCCCTATTGTCACCGAGCCCGCGAAGCCTACCCCGGCGTGCCCGTCATCGCCGGCGGCGTGGAGGCTTCCTTGCGGCGCCTGGCGCATTTTGACTACTGGAGCGAAACTGTCCGCCGCTCGATTCTACTCGACTCCAAGGCCGACCTCGTCGTTTACGGCATGGGCGAAGATGCCATTGTCGATATCGCCCGGCGCCTGGCGGCCGGCCAGACCTTGCGTGACCTGCGCCAGCTGCGCGGCGTCGCCTACGTTCTCGGCGCCAGCGAAACGCCGGCAGTGCCCGCGGCGAACCCCCCGTGGGGCGCGGACGCGGTCGTGCTTCCCAGCTACGAAAGGGTAAAGGCCGACAAGCTTGCCTTCGTGGAAGCGACGCGGATCATCCATATCAACACCAACCCCTACAACGCCCGCACATTGGTCCAGTATCACGAGCGCCAGGCCGTCGTCGTCACTCCGCCCGCACTCCCCATTTCGCAACAGGAAATGGACAAAATTTACGACCTGCCCTACACGCACAAGCCGCACCCTGTTTACAGCGAGCGCATCCCCGCCTTCGAGATGATCAAGGACTCCATCACAATCATGCGCGGCTGCTTCGGCGGCTGCACGTTTTGCTCGATCACCGCGCACCAGGGGCGCATCGATTCAATCGCGCTCGCGCGAGTCGGTGCTCAAGGAAGTCCGCAAGATGGCGGCCAATCCCGAATTTGCGGGCATCATCAGCGATATCGGCGGACCGACCGCGAACATGTACGAAATGCGCTGCAGCCGTCCGGAGGTCGAGGCCAAGTGCAAGCGCCTTTCCTGCGTGCACCCCACGATCTGCAAATTGCTGGGGACGGACCACGGCCCGCTCGTCGATCTGATGCGCCGCGCCCGCGCCGAGCCAGGCATTCGCAAGGTGCTCGTGGCCAGCGGCATTCGCATGGACCTGGCGCAGTTGTCGCCCGAGTACCTGCGTGAGCTGGCGGCCCATCACGTCGGCGGCCACCTTAAAGTCGCCCCCGAACACACCGATCCGGGCGTCCTGGCCCTCATGAAGAAGCCAGTCAACAATAACTTCGAAGGTTTCGCGGACGCTTTCAAAAAAGCCTCGGCCGCGGCCGACAAGCCCAAACAATTCATCGTGCCCTACTACATCGCCAGCCACCCCGGGTCCGACCTGCACGCCATGATCGACCTGGCCCTCTTCCTCAAACGCAACGGCTACCGGCCCGACCAGGTGCAGGACTTTATTCCCGCCCCCTTCGACATCGCGACGTGCATGTATTACACCGGCATCGATCCGTTCACGGGCGACGCGGTCTACGTAGCCCGCGCCCTGAACGATCGCAAATTGCAACGTGCCCTGCTGCAGTTCTTCAAGCCCGAGAATTATTTCCAGGTACGCAAGGCCCTCGAAGAAGCCGGCCGCACGGACCTCATCGGCAACGGCTGCGATGCGCTGATTCCCGGCGCAACCGCCCAGGGAAGCGATTGAGACGCGACGGCAGCGGGCGAACGAGGCGGCGAGGGGCAAGGAGGTCGAAGGCGACCACTACCATACGGTGGCGAACCCGGCAAAGGGGGAACCCGCTGGGGAACGGGGCTTGCCGAACAAAGGATACCGCCCGGGGCGGAAGTCGGCACCGCCAGGACGAGAAGCGCGAACGCAAAGGTGGCGGCTCAGACCCGCGACCGTAGCCAACTGATGACAATCTCTCAACGCCTCGGTCTAATAGCGTCATTCGATATGACCTAGAAGGTGGGCGTCAAACATGAATTACACGGTGAGTATCGAGAGTTTGCACAAGAACTTTCCTGCCGACTGCGAAGTACCGTCGTTATTGCTTGATTTCGGAAGTTGGCTCAAGAGCAAACGTGCAGGAAGCCTGGGCTATTTTTGTTTGCAAAGCGAACGCTTCAATGACTTCCGGATCGAGAACGGTGCAGACCTGCACCCGAATTTTGCTTTCTTCGTTCGTGACCCCACTGGAGGCCAAATCGGTTACTGGCTCTACGATGCACGAATGACGGTATCCCCGCCAGTCGTCATGGTTGGATCAGAAGGCGAATTGAGCATTCTCAGCGATACACTGGAGGAGTTTCTTAAACGATTAGCGGAAGGCAAAACACAGGCTCCCGATCTTGATTCACGCAATCAGGCCGGTAAGGAAGAAGTGGAATTAGCGCAATGGCTGAAAACACGCACTGTCAACACGCCCATTCAGAGTCGTCGAGATCATCCGAACCTCAAGCAATGGATGGAGGTATGGGGTCAATGGCAACGTGATTGGATAGATAAGGATTCCCTTCACCTGCAGATTGCGGACAGGCTGCGCAGGTTTGTGAAGCCAAACGCGCAGCCATGGCAGACTGCCAATTTCGACGTGTTGCTAGTGGGTACGCAATTCAAGATGTGGCACAGGTCGTTTGGTCCCAAGCCGATGTCTCAAAATGAAACATCTGATCTCGAAGGTCTTTTCCGTTCCATTCGGGAACAGCGAGGCAAAAGATTCCGGAGCGTGGTCTTTGGTTTTCTGCCTGGGTGAAGGTTGGATCGCAGGGGGGTGCTATTCTTTGCTGCAACTTCATGGACGAACCAAAAATTCTAGACGAACAGCCAATTATTCCAGCCAGTGACTACGAACGCGATATGAGTGTTTTTCCCCGTTCAGAGCACTGGACTCCCGGATGGTTCTCAAAATAATGTCATACAGCGCGTAGCGGCAGTGTGTTCTTGGTACGATCTCAGGATCGTGCTCTTTATGCGGATGGCATAGAATACGTTGGTGTAGCCGAGGAGTCGTTGGTGCAGGAGTTGGGCAGACGATTTGTAAACCGGCGTAGCATACCCCAGCCGGGCGGTGCGACTGGTTCCCGTGACGTATCGCTCACCTCGACACGTCCGCAGATAACCTTGAACATTCGCCCGTGGTCATTCAGCCAGTTCTGCTGCCAGTGTAATACATGCACGTCGAGATGTCGATTGAGGCGGAATTGATTCGTTCACGCGAACGATCAGAAAAGCTCTCACCTGATAGAATGAAACATCGCGAGAGATCGTAGTAAAAAGACCAAATCAGTGACCGCACGCCAACCACATACGCCATGAATCCTTCCTTCCTTCAGCAATTCTCCGTCGCCGCCGACCTGGCAAATCAAACCTTGGCCGCTCTGCTGCGCCATTGGCTGCCGGGCCAAAGCTGGTCGCAGGTGCGGCACCTGATAAGCGGGCGGCGCATCACTATAAACGATGAGCTTTGGCTTGATGATGCTCGACGACTGCGGGCCGGCGACACCGTGGCGATTTTGGCTCAGCCACAAAGCCAAAAGCCCTTGCTCGATAATATTCCGATCCGTTATGTCGACACGCATGTCATCGTCGTCGAGAAGCCGGCCGGCATCTCCACTGTGCGCCATCCCACGGAATATGAGTGGTCGCCGGAACGGCGGGCGCTGGTGCCGACGCTTGATGATTTGGTGCTCCATCAAACGGGGCAACAGGCTGGCCGTAAAGGCAAGGGGCCCCGGCGCGCCTGCGCATCGTGCATCGACTCGACAAGGAAACTAGCGGCTTGCTGGTATTTGCCCGCACGGTTGACGCCGAACGGGGCCTGGGGCGTCAATTCAAGGCGCATACCGTCGTTCGCCGCTATTTGGCACTGGTGCCAGGAAATGTAGAGGCCCAGACGATCCGCTCCAATCTGGTGCGCGATCGCGGCGATGGCAGGCGCGGCAGCGGCAGCCCCAACGACATCGGCAAGGTAGCCGTCACCCACCTTGAAGTAGCCGAAAAGCTGCCCGGCTACACCCTCGTCCGCTGCCGGCTGGAAACTGGGCGAACGCACCAAATACGGATTCACCTCGCTGAACTGGGAAACCCGGTGTGCGGCGAAAAGGTCTATGGCCGTAGCAAGGGAGCCAATGCAGTTCCGGACCCCAGCGGCGCCCGCGCCTGGCGCTCCACGCCGCGGAGCTTGGCTTCATCCAC
Organism: uncultured Planctomycetota bacterium; assembly: GCA_963848825.1. Classification (GTDB taxonomy): domain Bacteria; phylum Planctomycetota; class Planctomycetia; order Gemmatales; family Gemmataceae; genus CAVVSQ01. Next base: position 435,263 of record CAWKFA010000002.1, read on the forward strand.
CCTATCACGGAAGAAAGCATGCACTGGGACATGCCCATGCCTGCGGATATGCGCGAGCTTTTGGAAAAACTTCGGCTGCACCGAGTGTGAAGGTACTTTATCTTCAGCGAAACCGCGCTCATTTTGCTTTGTGGCGTAAAACGTGCAACAAAACAGACGTAAAAAGGGGCCCAGTGTCCGCCATACCCTCGTTTAGGGCGTTGCCGGTGGCCTGCTTTTGTGGTCTGCAAACCCAAATCAAAAACTAACATGCTGTTTGAACCGCTGACCTTCCGTGGCGTCACCTTCCGCAACCGCATCGGTGTCTCGCCGATGTGCCAATATAGCTGCAAGGATGGCGTTGTTGGCGACTGGCACCTTGTGCACCTTGGTTCGCGTGCCGTCGGTGGCGCGGGCCTGGTGATGGCGGAGGCCACCGCCGTGACGGCCGACGGGCGAATATCGCCGGCCGATACGGGCATCTGGAAGGATGAGCATGTGACCGCCTGGCGGAGGATTGTGAGCTTTGTTGCCGAACATGGCGCAGTGCCCGGGATTCAGCTTGCCCATGCGGGCTGGAAGGGCTCGACCGTGCCACCGTGGCAAGGCCGCAATTTAGTTCCCATCGGCGCTGGTGGGTGGCAACCCGTCGGCGTGGGCGGCGAGCCGTTCGACGAGGGCTATCCCGTCCCTCGGCAACTAACCGAAGTTGACATCGACCGCCTGTGCATTGACTGGCGCGAAGCGGCTCTGCGGGCGGTGGCTGCTGGCTTCAAGTTAATTGAAGTGCACGCCGCTCATGGCTATCTCTTCCACAGCTTTCTGTCGCCGCTCTCGAACCGCCGCGGCGATACCTACGGCGGTTCCTTCGAAAACCGCGCCCGCTTTCTCCTCCGCGTCGTCAAGGAAGTGCGTGCCGCCATCCCAGGTGATATGCCTCTCTTCGTGCGCCTGTCCTGTTCGGACTGGACGGACGGCGGCTGGACCATTGCTGATTCGATACGCCTGGCCATGCTGCTGCGTGAGCTTGGCGTCGACCTCATCGATTGCAGTTCGGGCGGAGCCGTGCCGAAGGCGAACATTCCACTTGGTCCGGGCTACCAAACGGCTTTCGCGGCGGCAATTCGTCTCCAGGCCGGCATACCCACGGCTGCCGTTGGCATGATCACTGGCCCGCACCAGGCTGAAACCATCCTCTCGACGGGCCAGGCCGACATGGTCTTCCTGGCCCGCGAGATGCTTCGTGATCCGTACTGGCCTGGCCGGGCGGCCAAGGCGCTCGGGCACAAGACCGAAGGCCTCTTGCCCATTCAGTACGGTCGGGCATGGTGAACTTCACTGGTGCTGTCACACAACCAACCTATCTGGAAAACGGCAGGCCAACTCGGGGAGGGCGGCGGCCAGCACATCCTCGATACGCTCGGCAAACACGAATTCCATTTGATTGCGAACTTCCTCCGGCAAATCTTTCAGATCATTCTTATTGTCCTTGGGAAGAATGATCCGACGAATTCCCGCCCGGCGAGCAGCGAGAACCTTTTCCTTGATGCCGCCGACCGGCAAAACCAGGCCGCTCAGGGTGATTTCACCGGTCATGGCCGTGTCCTTACGGACAGGCAGGCTCGCATAGGCGGACGCAAGGGCCGTCACCATCGCCACGCCTGCCGAGGGCCCGTCCTTGGGGACCGCACCTGCCGGCACGTGCACATGGACCGCGGTATTGCGAAAGACGGACGGGTCCAGGCTCAATTCGTGAACGTGGGCGCGGATATAGGTCTGCGCAGCTCGAGCCGACTCGCGCATGACGCTGCCCAGTTGTCCGGTCAAGCGGACGCCCTTGGCATCCGGCACCACGCTGGCTTCAACGTACAGAACTTCTCCACCGGCCTCCGTCCAGGCCATTCCCGTCGCCACGCCCGCTGGCAAATGCTGGCGTGCTTGCTCCAGACGGAAGCGTTCGTGACCGAGCAGGTCGCTCAGATCTTCCGGCCCAATCGTGACACTTTGGGTCTGTCCTTCCGCAAAGCGGCGGGCGACCTTCCGTGCTAGCTGGCCGATGACCCGCTCCAGGCCACGCACGCCTGCCTCACGGGTGTAGCGGCTGATGATCCAGCGCAAGGTGACTTCCGGGATTTGCAATTGCTCGGCCGTCAGCCCGGCTTCGCCGAGGCGACGAGGCACCAGGTAACGCTGAGCGATGCGCAGCTTCTCTTCTTCGCTGTAACCGGCCAGGCGGAGAATCTCCATGCGATCCAGCAACGGGCCCGGGACACTATCCAGGGCGTTGGCCGTGGTGATGAAAAAGACCTTCGACAAATCGAAGGGGAGATCGAGATAATTATCACGGAACGTCGAATTCTGCGCCGGGTCCAGCACTTCGAGCAGCGCCGAGGCCGGGTCGCCTCGAAAGTCACGACCAAGCTTATCGACTTCGTCCAGCATCAATACCGGGTTATTGACCCCGGCGCCGTAGGGCCTGCAAAATGCGTCCGGGCATGGCGCCGATATAGGTTCGTCGATGGCCGCGTAATTCAGCTTCATCGTGCAGGCCGCCCAGGCTCATACGTTCGAACTTGCGTCCGAGCGCGCGGGCCACGGATTGGCCTAGCGAGGTCTTGCCAACGCCAGGAGGGCCGACGAGGCATAAGATGGGCGCCGAGGCCTTCGGATTGAGCTTCAGGACGGCCAGATGTTCGAGAATGCGGTTCTTGATGTCCTCCAGGCCATAGTGATCCTCATCCAACACTTCACGCGTGTGGGCCAGATCGATGGTTTGTTCCAGCGAAGGTTTCCAGGGCAACTCAAGTAAAAACTCCAAATAGGTTCGCGTCACCTGAAAATCAGGCGCGGCGGCCGGCAAGCGTTCGAGCTTGCGCAGCTCCCGGTCCGCTTCTTTGCGTACGTCCTCGGGGAGCTCCGCCTCGCTGAAGCGCTGGCGCAATTCCGCTGCTTCGGATTTTTCGGGGTTCTCCTCGCCGAGTTCTTTTTGAATGGCTTGCAGTTGCTGGCGCAACAGGTATTCGCGCTGCTGTTTGTTCATGCCGCTGTTGGCATCGCTGGCAATCTTATGGCGCAGCTCAAGCACCTGGACCTCATGAACGAGGGCGGCATAAAGAAGACGCAGGGCATCCAGACGCGTCGGCGCCTCCAGTAACGCCTGCTCCTTTTCAACGTCCAAACCGAGCAGCGAACCAAGGAGATAAGCCATGTGCAGGGGATCCTGAACCTGGCTGGCGAGCTGGCCGAGATCGGGCACATTTTCATGCCGATTCAATTCGATGGCGCGCGCCGCCTGTTCGAGAATGGCCCGATGCAGTGCCTCCAGTTCGACGCCACCATCATCGGGTAACGGTAAAGGACGAACCTTGGCGGTCAAGTAAGGCTCGGTCTGCTCGATGCGAATGACGCTTATCCGTTCCAGCCCCTGGACGAGAAGTTGCAGCCCATTTTCGGTGCGATTAACTTTCTTAATGACCCCACGGGTACCTACTTGATAGAGGTCGTCCGCGCCGGGTTCCTCCACGGCTGCATCCCGTTGGGCAAGCAAAACAACCGCTTTCCCTTCCCGGGCGGTCGCTGCCTCGACGGCGGCCACGGACGCGGCCCGGCCGGCCGACAGCGGCACGAACAGGTGCGGAAAAAGCACTGTGTTCTTAAGTGCCAATACCGGAAGGACTTCCAGGACTTGTTGGTTGGTGTCAGGATTCATTTTTGTGTTCCTCTTTTTTCGCGGTACACATCGCTCTGCATGAGGGCAGGTAACGATGCTGGAAATTAGAGGACACCAGGACAGGGAAAGATGCAGGAGAAGGATGAAGAGGTATTGTCAAAAGGAGTACAAATAGGCGGACTTTATCGCCGAGGCCTGGCCACGACATGCATGCCGGAAGTAATTAGCGAATTCACTCCCGGTGACGGCGTGCATTACGTCAACCTTTTTTGGGAACGAACTTTTGCACGCGCTTGCCCTCGACTTCCGCCACGTAAACGGCGCCCTGGGAATCGACACAGAGCATGTGGGGCATGGCGAATTGTCCCGGGGCGCTACCTGGTCCCCCGAAGCGGCCGAGTGGCTTGCCCTCCTTATCGAGGACCTTGATCCAGTTGGCAATGCCATCCGCCACGAACATTTGTCCGCCACTCGTCAAGAACAGACCATAAGGATGGCCACTTTCCGTCCACTGCCGCAGGAACTTGCCCTCGGCATCGAAGACTTGAATGCGTTTGTTCTCACGGTCGCCGACATAGACACGCCCCTGCGTGTCCAGGCAAACGGCGTGCGGCAAATCGAATTCGCCGGCGCCGCTTCCTGATTTGCCCCACTGCTTGAGGAGTTTGCCTTCCTTGGAAAACTTGAGGACCCGCGAATTGCCGTAGCCATCGGCTACATAAAAATCACCCGCCGGAGTGACCGCCACGTCCGTTGGTTTGTTGAAGCGGTTTGTTCCCGCGCCACGCTGGCCTTTTTCACCGAGCGTCAGCAGCAGCTTCCCCGTGGCGTCAAACTTGTAGACCTGGTGATTCGCCACGTCGGTAATCCAGACATTGTCGTTGGCATCGATGCGCAGGCCGTGCGCGGAATTAATCTGACCGTCGCCCCACGAACTCAGGAATTTGCCGTCGCGATCAAAGATCAGCACGGGATGTTTGCCACGGTGAAAGACGAAAACGCGGTCGGCGGAATCGGTGGCGACTGCCGAGACAGCGCCGAATTCGATGCCCTTGGGGAGTTTCGCCCAGCCGACAATGGGGCGGTAGTCGGGAAACGGCGTTGCCGGCAGGTCGTCCCCCTTGGCGGCAGGCACCCCTGGGCAGAGCAATGTCAGGAAAGTCAATGCCACCAGCGGGAACCGTCGTCCAGGAGTGACAAGGATACTTGGCTGCGCCATAAGCTCTCCAAAACCTGTTGCAAAATCGTACGCCACCCGTGCCCCGTCGGGTCGTTTTATTTCAATATACCCCCCGGACACCCCCTGAAATGAATGAAACGAGCAACGACCCGGTAGATTCGTCAAGGAATCGGTTCGGGAGTGCGCGTCGGCCACCGTCGCCTTTAAAAATGGTATGTATGCGTGCACCGGGCACCCCCCGCCAGGACGCATACCATTTTGCATACCATTTTGCATACCATTTTGCTATGCGGCGGGACTGCGTATCCTCCATGGGCACCCCGGCGGCGCTGGTGTCGTAAAACATCTCCGGCATGTCCGCCCTGGTCTGTGTACGGAATGCCAGCCAGTGGTCGGCCTAGCAGCCCGTTGAAAAAGGGGTCAGACCCCTTCAGCACCCTGCAAAAAACGTTGAAAACTCTGTTCGCTTCAAGGGGGTCTGACCCCTTTTTCAACGGGCTGCTAGTGGTCCAAAACCTCATCCCCCAGAATCGGTGGCCACACCCTTTTTTAGCGCATTATCAACTTGCGTTTTTTCGCCCCTTTCCGCCATGGAACCGGTTTCCTATCCTATAACAGAACGAACCTGGGTCGCCTGTCCAAAAGGAAATTTGACCATGTACGCGGTTTTTGAAGATGGCTCCCGCCAATATCGGGTGGAAGAAGGCGACGTTGTGAAAGTCGACTTTCGCGCTGCTGAGATCGGTGCCAGTCTTGAGTTCGATCGCGTCTTGCTGTACCAAAACGACGCCGACACGCGCATTGGGCACCCCGTCATCGAGGGCGCACGTATCGTGGGCGAAGTTGTCGAACACCCCTCGACCAAGCTCTATATTCAACATTTCAGGCGGCGCAAAAACTATCGGCGCCTCCGTGGTCACCGCCAGCCCTATACTTCTGTCAAAATCCAAAAGATCGTGATGTCCCTGGCCAACTGAGCTTTCTGAGCGCCTGTCAACTTGATCTCCATACGACCCTTGCGACGCGGAGGCCGTAGCGTTGCCGATCTGGCTGCGTTACGCTCGCCGCGTTCCGGCAATTTTATCTTGGGTGCTTGGTTTCCCGCTTCCGGCCCCGCTTCTCGCTCAAATCAAGGTTTTGCTTCCTTTTCTTCGGGCTTGCCGTTCAGCCCTTCCAGCATTTTGATGGCGACGTCGGGTTCTTGAAGGTGCCGCACCAGAAAGCGCGGGACATAGCAACGTACGGTCACGCGATCGTCGTGAAACTCCTGATGGTAGACATCGGCATGGGCCGAAAGGTAAGCCAGGATACGCCCATTGCCCGCGGCCGCGTCGATCTGGGCATTGACGAAGTCGGCACTCAACACCTCGATTACGGCATCCTGGAGTTTGTCTAACCCCTGCTTTTTCCCCGCGCTAATGGCGACGGCACGCGGATGATCTTTTTCAAGAACGTGCAATAAAGACATGTCGGCAATGCGGTCGATCTTGTTGAGGACCAGCAGGGTTGTTTTCTGCGCAGTCCAGTTCCTTGAGGACGCTGGTCACCGCCTGGATTTGTCGCTCGGCAAAGGGGCTGCTGGCGTCGACGACGTGCAAGAGCAGCCGGGCCTGGCGTGTCTCCTCCAGCGTTGCTTTAAAGGACGCGATCAGGTGATGGGGAAGGTCGCGAATAAAGCCGACGGTATCGCTCAGGAGAACCTTATAGCCGCCTCGGGTGGCGGCCGATTCAGCAGTCATCGGCGGGGGCGGCAGGTGCCATTGGCGGGTGCGGGTGTCTAGCGTGGAAAACAGCTTGTCCTCTACATAAACATCGGCGCCGGTCAGCGCGTTCATCAGCGTGCTCTTGCCGGCGTTCGTGTAGCCAACCAGGGACACCGTGTGTTCTTCCGAGCGTCCACGCACTTCACGCTGCTTGCGTGCTTGCACCACGACGAGTTTGGCCTTGAGGTCGCGAATGCGCAGCGTCACGAGGCGGCGATCTTCCTCTAACTGCGTTTCGCCCGGCCCTCTGAGTCCGATGCCACCCTTGTAACGCGACAGATGGGTCCACATGCGCCGCAGGCGCGGCAACGCATATTCCAACTGGGCCAGTTCCACCTGAAGGCGTGCGGCCACGGTGCGAGCCCGGCTGGCAAAGATGTCGAGAATGAGTTCGCTGCGATCGATGACTTTGATCGAGGTCGCCTTCTCAAGGTTGCGGGTCTGCGCAGGCGATAGATCGTTGTCGAAAATCACGACGTCGGCGTCATGGGCCTCGACCGCCTCCTGCAGCTCGACGAGCTTCCCTTTGCCAATGTAAGAGGCGGGAACGACATGCTCGCGCTTTTGCAGGATGCTGGCGACCACGACAGCCCCCGCCGTCGTGGCGAGGCCGCGTAATTCATCGAGTGGATCGTCGCTTATCCAGGGCCGGTGAGGCAAGGCGACGCTGACCAGGACCGCTCGTTCCAGGTGAACGGTCAACTCTTCGCGGGAATTGTTCAAACTCACGTTGCCTCGTTGTTTTAGAGACTGCCGCGGAATTAACGTTCAACTTGCCTTCCAGGCTGGGAACAACTTGACCCAGGTCACCCGGCACTCCTTGCGAACTTTAATTCTTATGCAGCCTCTTGGGTTCGACCCTCCCATTGTAAGTGGCTTCTGCTTAAGATTACAACATGTTATCCGGTGAAGTTGCCATTCGCGTTCGCTATGCCGAGACCGACCGCATGGGGTTGTTGCACCATGCCAATTATCTCGTCTATTTCGAGCAGGGCAGGACGGAGCTGCTGCGCTCCCAAGGAATATCCTATCGCGACATGGAAGATCAAGGATTTCTCCTGGTGCTGACCAAGGTGCAGGTGCGCTACCGCAGCCCAGCCCGTTATGACGAGTTGCTCACGTTGCGCACGAGTGTCGTTCGAACGACGCTTGTCAAAATCGAGCATCGCTATGAAGTATTCCGCGAGGGGCTGTTGCTGGCGGAAGGCGAAACAACTCTCGGCTGCGTCGATCGCCAGGGCAAGATACAAGTTCTACCCGCGTACTTGCAGGTCCCCAAAGACAGCGCACGAATTGACGGGCGGAAGGCGTTGAGCGATGCCCCAAGATGATTCCATCCCCGGCACACCGCTCGTAGAATCAATTTGGCGAGCGCCGCTTATACCCGTCGCGCTCGCAAGCACCCTCGGCATTTTGCTCGATCGCTATTTGGCAATCCCGCCTGGGTTCAGCGCGGCCGCCACCGTGGCGGCGCTGCTGGCCTGGTGTTTTCATCGCAAGGGGAAACACGCCGACCTGGCGTTCGTTTATTTGTGGGGAGCTTGTGCCGGTGTCGGGGCCATTTATCATCATCAAGCGCGCGATGGCAGCGCTGGTGACGACATTCGGTACTTTGCAGGCCTCGAGCCGAAACCGGCACGGGTGCAAGGGTTCGTGGCCTCCGAGCCCAACTTCATCGATGGCGGTCAGGAAGACGCTTTGCGCTCGTTTCCGAGCACGGCCAGCACACGGTTTGCCCTGGAAGTCACTCAGCTAAAGACAACTTACGATTGGTTGCCCGTTTCGGGGCTGCTCCAGGTGGCGCTCGAGGCCAAAATCCATCCCGTCCACGCCGGTGATCGCGTGGAAATCGTCGGCCGTTTATCCTTGCCGGCCGTTGCCGCGAACCCAGGCGAATTTGACTATCGAGCCTTTCTGCGTGATCAGGGAATCGGCGCTCTCTTATCGGTTCCCCCTTCGGCCGACAGCATCCGCTTGCTGGAGGAACGGTGGCCGCGAACGCTGATGGGCTGGCTGGCCGTCATGCGTGGGTGGGGGCAAAGCGTGTTGGGGCGCCATCTGCCGCCGAAGGTCGCGAGCATTGCCGCGCGCTTTTGCTGGGCGAAGGGTCGGGAATGACCACTTCGGATTGGGACAAATATATTCGCACCGGCGTGATCCATGTGCTGGCCATTTCAGGACAGCACCTGGTGATTCTTGGGGCCGTCCTTATGGTCTTCTTCCGCCTCGGAGGCGTATCCGCCCGGCGCGAGTTTTATTTCTCGCGGTTTTCCTGACACTTTACGCTCTTTTGACCGGCGGCCGCCCCCCCGCCATGCGTGCGGCCTGGATGGTGACGGCTGCCGCTGGCAGTACCTGGTTGATGCGTCCCACGTCGCGCGGCAACGCATTTGCCCTGAGCTGGCTCGGCGTCGTTGTCGTCAATCCCACCGACATCTTTAATCTGGGTTGCCAGCTTTCGTTTCTCGCTGTCGCGATTCTTATCTGGGGCGTCTCCTCGGCGGCGCTTTCGTCCGCATTTTCGGTGCTGGCGCTATCTTTTAAGCGGCGGCCGCTCGTCGACCCTGCTTTGCAGAACCTGATCGATGAAAGTCGTCCACCTTTTCTCGCGGCACTGATTCGCGGCCAGCGCATCATCATGGACTGCTACCAAGTTAACGCCGCTGGTTTGGCTGGCGGTTGCTCCTCTCATCGCGGGGACGCAGCACCTCATCACTCCCGTCGCCTTGCTCATCGGGCCGCCGCTGGTCTTGCTCACCTCCATCGCACTCATCAGCGGCTTTGGGCTCTTGCTGGCGGCGCCCTTTGGTCTTGGCGGGCTATTTGCCTTGTTTGTTCATTGGAGCCTGGCAACCTGCGAGTTTTTGGTGGATGCTGGCGGTTCCCTGCCCGGCCTTCTTTTATGTTCCGGATATCCCTTCATGGTGGTTATGGGTTTGGTATCTGGGCCTGTTTCTCTTTATTACCGTGACCTGGCTTAAAACGCGCCCGGCATACTTCTGTGTGTTCACCTTGCTTTGGTTGCTTCTCGGTCTCCTTGTCATCGGCGGCTTTTTGCGGGCCAAGGAATTTCGCTGCACCTTCCTGGCGGTCGGCCACGGTTGTTGCACAGTTGTCGAGACCGCCGGCGGGCATGTCATCGTTTATGACGCCGGCGCCATCGGCGGCCCTGATTTGACACGCAAAAAAATCGCGCCCTACCTGTGGCAGCGCGGCATTCGTCACATTGACGAGTTGTTTGTCTCGCACGCCGACCTCGACCATTTCAATGGGGTGACGGAGCTTTTGGAACGGTTCGCCGTGACCCGAGTGACTCTTACGCCCAGCTTCTCCGAGCGCATCACGCCGGCGGTGCAATTGACATTGGCCGAGTTGCGCAGCGCGGCATACCCAGTCGCGTCGTCAAGGCCGGCGACGTTCTCGATGAAGGCGGCCTTGATGGCGTGGTGCTTCATCCGCCGCCGCGCGGACCGGATGGCAATGAAAACGCCCGCAGCCTGGTGTTGTTCCTGCGCGAGAAAAACCTGTCTATCTTGCTAACTGGCGATCTGGAAGGGCCCGGCCTCGAACGCGTGTTGGCTCTGCCGCGCCGACCTATTGACGTGCTCATGGCACCGCACCATGGCAGCAAGACTTCAAATAAGTCGGAGCTGGCGGGTTGGGCCCGTCCCAAGATCGCCGTTAGTTCCCAGGGCCCTCCGCGCGGCGGAGGCAAAGTCAAAAACCCCTACGACGCCAGCGGAGGAATTTACCTGACGACGTGGCAAGATGGCGCGGTCACCCTGCGCCGGGCGGAGGGGAGCTGGCTCGTCGAAACATTTATTACCAAGAGAAATCTGGCTGTCGAATAGGCGAAGTTTTAAGGCCTTATGCCACAAGAACTTGGTTAGTTTTTTTAGCAACTGATGGGCCAGGCCATTTGTTAGAACTTTTCAATTTCGCAATATTTTCCTTGACATTTAACGCTCGTGAAACAAACGTAGGAAGGGTTGCAGCTGATACGAGGCTTTTTTGCAGCTGAAAGGATCGCCATGCATTCTGAACCCTTCCTTATGGTTCATCCCGAACGTTTCCTTGAGGACGTCCTTGAACAGCCTCATGCGGACGACGTTCGGCTTCGCTACGCGGACTGGCTGGACGAGCATGGTGAAGCGCTGGGCGAATTCATCCGCGTGCAGTGCCGACTGGCGCGGCTGCCGGTCAACCATATCAGCGTGCCCGAACTCGAATATCGCGAAAACCAACTCCGCGCCGAACACGAACGGGAGTGGGCAGGCGACCTGAAGGGCATGGTGGACTGGTATATTTTTCGTCGTGGTTTTGTGGAGGAGATCAGCATCGCGGCCGACAGGTTCGTGGCCAACGCGTGCTCGCTATTTCATCGCGCGCCATCCAGGAAATCCACCTGCGCAACGCCAGGGACTGCCTCGACACACTTACTGGCTGCCCCTACTTGCAGAGAATTGGTTATCTGGACCTGTCCAACAATCAGGTTCGGGATTACGGCGCCAAGCTGCTGGCCGGCTCAACCCATCTAAGCCATCTGCACGGACTCAACCTCGGCAGCGCCGGCATTGGCGACTCCGGGCTCAAGGCGCTTGCCGCCTCACCCTACTTGACCGAGTTGCGCGACCTTTATTTGAGCGACAATCGCATTACCAATAATGGCATTCGCGCTTTCGTCCGGTCCCCACTGGCGCAGCGGCTTCATGGCCTGCACCTGCAATTCAATTCCATCGGTCCGGAGGGCGTCTGTGCTCTTCAGGAGAACATGGGGGACCGGGTGCACCTTTAGAATGAGGGACGGCGAAGGAACAGCTGCGCACGACGATTGCGCAGCTGAGATCGCTCTTACCCGATCCAGGGCTGATCCGTGGCTGAATAGTTCACGAGCTCGCCGGCGCCGAACCAAAGGCCGATTTCCAGCTTGGCGTTGTCCGGGCTATCGCTGCCGTGTACGAGGTTGTTTTGGACGCTGAGAGCAAAGTCGCCGCGAATCGTGGCTGGCGGCGATTTGGTGCCGTCGGTGGCCCCCATCAAGGTACGTCCAACCTGCACGGCTTCACGGCCCTCCCAAACCATCGCGACGGTAGGGCCGCTCGTCAGGAACTGAAGAAGGGAATCATAGAAAGCCTTGCCCTTATGAACGGCATAATGCTTTTCCGCCAGGGCCATGCTGGGCTGCACCAGCTTGAGGCCCGCAAGCCGCAAGCCTTTTTGCTCGAAACGGTGCATGATGGTGCCGACGAGCCGTCTTTGCACGCCGTCCGGTTTGATTAAAATCAAGGTTTGTTGCATGCCGTGCCTCACATCATTTGACAAAGGTGCCAATTCTCTCAAGAAAAGCCGCGTTCGATTTATACTTGCCGAGTTGCTGGATTAACGATTCCATGGCCTGCGTGGTTGGCATGTCGACAAGCGTGCGGCGCAGGAGCGTGACCGCCTTGAGGACCTCCGGCGCCAGAATCCGTTCTTCCTTACGGGTCCCCGACTGGGCCATGTCGATCGCCGGATAAACGCGGCGATCAGACAGCTTACGATCCAGGACCAGCTCCATGTTGCCGGTGCCTTTGAATTCCTGAAAAATCACTTCATCCATGCGCGAACCGGTATCGACGAGAATAGTTCCAAGAACCGTGAGCGAACCACCTTCCTCGAAAACGCGCGCTGTCCCAAACAAACGCTTCGGGGATTTCCAGCGCCCTGCTATCCACACCGCCCGACATCGTGCGACCGCCGCTGCCGGTGTTTTTGTTGTAGGCACGGGCAAGCCGCGTCAAGCTGTCAAGGAGCACGAAGACCTGCTTGCCCTGCTCCGTAAGGCGGCGGCCACGTTCGACGACAAGTTGGGCGGTGCGGATATGGGCGGCGGTATCGCGGTCACTGCTGCTGGCGATCACTTCGCCCTTGGCGGCGCGGCGAATTTCGGTCACTTCTTCAGGGCGTTCGTCGATCAGCAGCATGATGAGGTGCATTTCCGGGTGATTGGTCACGACGGCATGCGCGATGTGCTGGAGCAATACGGTTTTGCCGGTGCGGGGCGGCGCGACGATGAGCCCACGCTGGCCCTTGCCGATAGGGGTCAACAAATCCATGACACGCGTCGTGAGCGGTTCAGGCCCTGTTTCCAGGCGGATCATTTCATGGGGATCGATGGGAGTCAATTCGTCGAAGTTGCGCCGCGGATATTTGTCCGGCGCCAGCCCCTCAATCGTATCGACACCAATGAGGCGCGGGCCTGACCCGCGCCGCGCGCCTTCCAGAGGGCCAGCCAGGTGGAGCCCTTCGCGGAGCTGAAACTTGTGGATGAGCGGCCCCGGTACGTAGGGATCGGTAGTTTGCGGAACATAATTCGCGCGGCGCTACGCAAAAACCCGTAACCCTTGGGATGTAACTCGAGGACGCCTTCGTGATGGGATGTTGCCATGAAGTTCTTTCGAAATGAGCTGTGTCAAACCTTGCGATGCGCCGTCGTGGCTTCGAAGGTCCCGTCTGGCAGAGGCACCAGGGCATAATCACCGAAGAGATTAGGCGCTTCCTTTTGCATGATCCTCAGGACGCCGACGGCAAGCTTGCGGATCTCGGTCTCGGCGTGACGGCTGCCACGCAATTCAATGAAATGCCGCAAAGCGCGGGCATTGGCCGTCACGAAAATCTTGGTTTCCGTGGCGTTGGGCAGGACACTACGTGCGGCCTGACGGGCTAATTTGCCGCCGTAGCGTCCGATCCGGCTCGTCTTTGAATGTCTCTTGAAGTAAGGCGGTCAATTTCATGTAAGCCTGATGACTCTGGGCCACGGCATCGAGCCAAACACCATGAAGCTCGGCACTGGCCGCGATGCAGTCCGGCTCGACATACTCGGCGATCGATTCATCGACGTAGCGCTGGGATAATTGGGAATAACCAAAGCCCGCCCGGTGGCGAATCAGTTCGTGCGTCAGGGACCGGCTAATGCCGGTGAACAGAAAATTCCACACGCCGTGCTCGAGCACCGAGCCGTGGCCCACCTCCAGAATGTGTTCAACATAGGCGTGGTTGCCACCCGGCCGAGGCTTCGCGAAGGACATATAGCACACGCCGCCCGGCCACCTCGACGAGGTGTTCGGCGGCTACTTCGGTGTCGGTTTGCCAGCTCACCCCGTGATCGGCCAAAAAACGATCAACCTCCTCGTCATTAGTTTCTTGACGCCCCAGGAGATAAATCGTCGGTTCAAGAAGGACGCGGATGGTGCTGGAATCGAAAGTCATGAAGATTGTCTAGGAAATAAGAAGGCCCGACAAAAACAGGGACAGACCTTGGATGCTGAGGTCCTTATCAACGGCTCCAGAAGGACCACATGGTTATGACACGATGGTAACCGGTTTTAGGCGGCTTGACCAGAAGAAATCCATGGTGCCACGGCAGGCAGATGGAATAGGGCGACCCGGGGGAGCTAACCCTTGTCAGGTTCCGTCATCGAGCGGGGATCAAGGGCCTTTGTCAATTCCGCCTCTTTGACGACGACCGCCGAGTCTTTTTTCGTTAGAGTGCCGGCGCTGATTCTTTCCAGGCACAGCGTGCGTACCGTCTTGCCGCTCTTGAAGGCCTCTTTGGCCAGGGCTGCAGCGGCATCGTAGCCAATCAGCGGATTAAGGCTGGTGACCATCGCCATCGACCATTCGACCTGCTTTTCGCAGGCGGCACGGTTAGCTTCCATCTCCAGTGCGCAAAAGTCGATAAACGCCTGGGTGCAGGAAGCAAGCAACTGCACGCTTTCCAGGATGGCCAGCCCCATGACCGGCATCATGATATTTAATTGGAATTGGCCCCCGGTGGCACCCGCGAATGCAATGGTTTGGTCGTTGCCGAGGACGCGAGCACATACCTGCATCATGCTCTCGCACATTACCGGGTTGACTTTGCCGGGCATGATGGAGGAACCCGGCTGGCGGTCGGGCAACATAATTTCATAGAAACCGCACCGTGGTCCGGACCCGAGCCAGCGGAGGTTGTTGGCGATGCCAAAGAGGCTCACGGCGATGGCACGCAGCTGGCCCGAGCAATCGACGAGGCCGTCGCGATTGGCGTTGGCCTCGAAATGGTTCGTCGCTTCCGTGAAGGGAATACCGGTTTCCTTGGCCAGCACCTCGGCCACCCTGGCGCCGAACCTGGGATGCGTGTTAATGCCGGTGCCAACTGCCGTGCCACCCGCCGGCAGGTCAAGGATGGCGCCCAACCCCTGTTTCGCCTGCTGAAGGCAGCGCTCGAGCTGGCGCGCAAAACCACTGATTTCCTGGCCCAGCCGAATGGGCGTGGCGTCCGCAAGGTGCGTGCGCCCGATTTTTATGATGCCGTCCCAGGCTTGTGCTTTTTCCTGAAACGTTCGCTGCAAGCGCTCCAGGGCCGGCGTCAATTCATTGTGCATGGCCAGCGCCGTCGCGACGTGGATGGCCGTCGGAAACATGTCGTTGGTCGATTGGCCCATGTTGACGTGGTCATTGGGATGTACGCTCTTTTTGGCGTGAAATCGATCGCCGCCGGTAATCTCGATCGCGCGGTTGCTGATCACTTCGTTGGTGTTCATGTTCGAGGAGGTGCCGGAGCCCGTTTGATAGACATCGACGGGAAACTGGGAATCGAACTTGCCTTGCGCGACCTCGCGGGCGGCCGCGAGTATCGGTTCGGCCACCTGCGGCGTCAGCTTACCTAAATCGCGATTCGCCGTCGCGGCGGCAAGCTTCACGAGGCCCAGCGCATGAATCAAGCGCACCGGTAACGGCTGGCCGGAAATGGGAAAATTCTCCACGGCCCGCTGTGTTTGCGCGCCGTAATAGGCCTGCGCGGGAACCTTCACCTCGCCCATCGAATCCTTCTCAACGCGAAACTCGTTCATCTGGCCCCTCCGGCGGATAGCATCCCGTGTATATGGGTTTAGAGTAGTTGACGGTGGCAGCGTCTTCCAGTCCCTGTTAGAATCGAGCTTCCCTTCCCGCGGAGTCTCCGTCATGCCGATGACCGATGTTGCCGAACTGGAGGAAAAGCTCCGGCGCAGTGAAAAGCAATATCGCGACCTGGTTGAAACGTCGAATGACCTGATCTGGGCGGTCGACGCGGCAGGGCGGATCACGTTCGTCAATCGTCAGGCCGCGCGCAACATTCTCGCTTACGAGCCGGAAGAACTCGTCGGCCACCTTTTCACGGAGTTCATGCCGCCGGATGAAGCCGAACGCGGCCTGGCGGCCTTCGCGCGCACCATGGCGGCAGCGCCCAGCTTCCAGTACGAAACGACGCTGTTCCGCAAGGACGGCGTTCCTGTCGATCTCCGTTCGAACAGCATCGTCATCCGCGACGAGGCTGGCAGGCCTGTAGGCGCGTCCGGCATATCCACCGACATCACCGCCTGGAACAAGGCCCACCGGGCGTGCGGCAAAGTGAGGAGCGCTATCGGCTGCTCTTCGAACGCAACTTAGCCGGCGTGATGCGGACCTCCCTGGACGGACAGCTTCTGGACTGCAACGATTCGCTGTTGCGCATCCTTGGCTATGAATCACGTCAAGAATTGTTCGCGCATTCGGTGATCGATTTTTATATGAACCCGGCTGACCGAAATATCCTGCTTGGCCGGCTACAAGACAACCCCGAGCTGACCAATTATGAATTGCAGATGCGCCGTAAAAACGGCACAGCCATCTGGACGCTCGCGAACGTAAGCCGCATTGACGGTCCGAGCGGCCAGGCCTGTTTTGAGGGGACCATCGTCGACATCGACCAACAGAAGAAAACCGTCGACGCCCTGTGCGCAGCGAAGCCAAGTATCGTTGCCTGATCGAGAACCTGGACCAGAGCATATTTCTCAAGGATCCCGACCTGCGCTTTCGCGCTGTCAATAATAAATTCTGCGCGGCCCGTAACTGTACGGAGGCGGAAGTAATTGGCAAAACAGACTTTGATTTTTTCCCGCGCGAGATGGCGGAGAAATATCGCGCCGACGACAAGGTCGTGCTCACCGAGGGCCGCGCGCTGCAAATCGTGGAACAAAACCTGTACCACGGCCATTGCCGGACGGTAAGGGTCTTCAAAACACCCGTCAAGGACGAACATGGCCACATCACGGGGGTGCTGGGCATACTTTTTGACATTACGGACCAACTCGCCCTGGAAGCCCAACTTCGCCAGGCGCAGAAAATGGAGGCCGTTGGACAGCTTGCCGGCGGCCTCGCCCACGATTTCAACAACCTGCTTACCGTTATCCTTGGCAACCTTTCCTTCGTTCTCGACCGGCAAGATCTAAGCTTTCCGGCCGCGCTCGACCTGATACGCAACGCCGAACAAGCGTGCCTGCGCGCGCGGAGCTTACCCAGCGCTTGCTTGGTTTCTCGCGGCGCTCGCCGCTGCGGTCCGAGGCGTTAAACCTGGCTCAAGCCATCGAGGAGACCGTCCGCTTCCTGCGACCTACCATCGATCCGCGCATTGAAATTCAGGTATCGACGCGCGATCCGGGCTGTCTCGTGAAGGCAGACCCGAGCATGGTTAACCAGGCGCTCATGAATCTCGTCCTCAATGCCCGCGATGCCATGCCCGAGGGAGGTAAGCTGTACCTGGAAACAGCGCCATTTCGGCCCGATGACGACTACCTTCGGTTGCATCTCGAAGCGCGTGCCGGTGAGTACGTGCGGTTGCGGGTTCGCGATACCGGCGTTGGCATGGTTGCCGACGTTCGGCAGCGTATCTTCGAGCCATTTTTTAGCACCAAAGAAGTCGGCAAGGGTACCGGCCTGGGCCTGGCCATGGTGTTCGGCATCGCCAAACAACATGAGGGCTGGATTGTCTGTGAGAGTGCTCCCGGCGCAGGCAGCACTTTCGACCTGTTCCTGCCGCGCTGTCAAAGCGCAGTCGTACCCAAGTCCGCCCAGACATCTGTCCCAGCCGGGTCGGGCCAGGAAACCATTCTGCTCGTCGACGATGAACGCATGATCCGCCATCTCGCATCGATGGTATTGCGGCGTTTGGGTTATCACGTCTTCCAGGCCGAAAATGGGCTCGAGGCTCTCGATATTTATCGACAAAACCTCGGCCGCATCGATCTGGTGCTCCTGGACAGTACCATGCCGCGCCTGTGCGGTCGCGATACGGCGCGGGCCATGATCGAACTCGACCCCAACGTGCGTGTGCTGTTCTCAAGCGGCTATTCCAACGATCACCATGACCTGGGAGACATTCCCCAGGTCGTGGGTTTTATTCAGAAGCCCTATCGCGTCGACGAGCTTGGCGCCAAAGTTCGGGAGATTTTCGATCGCGTCGCCAAGAAACCGTGATGAACCATCTCCCCGGAACCTGCCAGCGGTCGCGCCGAGGTTTGTATCGACACGTTTTTACAAAGGTGGTAATTTGCGGGGAAAGGTAACATTGCCTACCGGGGCGCGGAGTGCCGCATGTCTTTTTTTCCTGATGTGCAGCCAGAAACCGAGGAATTTGGGGGCAAGCCCGATCCGCGACGTCCGTGGAGTGGCAAGTTTGGCAATGCGCTGCGCGGCCTGAAATTTGGTGTTCGCGGCCATAGCAGCTTCTTCGTGCATTTCTTTTTTAGCGCGCTCGTGCTGGCGGGGGCAGGAATACTACGGTGCCCGCCAGAGCAGTGGTGCCTCTTGCTGTTATGCATAGGTCTGGTTTTCACCGCGGAATTGTTCAATAGCGCCGTGGAGACGCTCTTTCGCGGTCTTGACGAAAAAACCAAGGACCGTAGTTGGCGATGCCTCGACATATCGGCCAGCGCTGTTTTAACGGCCAGCGTTTTCGCCGCCCTGGTCGGCGCCATTATTTTTTGGAATCGGCTTTTGGTCTACCTGGAATGAAATTCACAAGAATTCGGTCAAACCGAACTCTTGTGAATTAAGCTTTTGGGGAAAGCCCAACAGCGTGTGTAACCCGTCAAGGTAGATCGAGGTTTATTCCGGATCGCTTAGATCAAGAATTGAGGTCTCGCCGGCGCGGAGAAAGACTTGCGCCTGGTCGTCTGGCTACGCCCGTTTTGATCCTGCCAGACAACTTCGACCGCCATGCTATAGCGGCTGGCCGGATTAAGCCTGGGCGTCACAAACATGCGGTCCATGCCGGTTTGCTCGGTCTGCTTGCCGTCCAGATAAACTTTGGCGTCCGCCGCCGGAAGATGCAGGTCAATTCGAGCCTTGTTGGGATCGGTAGCTTCCAGGGCCGCCAATATGACTTCTCGCGAAGGTTCCGCGATTGCTGGATACAGCCTGGCGCGTGATCGGAGCGGGTCGGAGGCGCCAAATCCAGGCACCATGATCGTGGTCGTGGTCCCTGTCCCATAGGGATATGCCTGGGCGCCATAACCCCAGCCTGGTGCACCGTAGCCCCAGCCTGGTGCGCCGTAGTTATAGCCTACCCCAGTGATTCCCCCCCCAAAGGGAGCGATATATCCCGAGTTCCAGCCACCCATGTTTCCGAAGCCGTAGCCGCCACCAAAATACTGCGCGTTCGCCCTACTTGGTGCCCAAAGAACCAGGACCGCGGCAAGGGCCAAGGCAAATCTAGTAATGCGTCGCATGTTTGCACCTTTACAAAAAAGCGTAAGGCCCGGACGCGTCGTGATTTTGAGATCACGCCACGTCCAGGCCCTTGCAGTGAGGTTAGGCTACTGTTGCCACGTCGCCAGAGACTTTGTTGCGGCGGCGGAAGGCGAGCAACGCGGGCAATCCGAGCAGGCCGAGGACAATTGCCGTGGGCTCAGGCACCACGTTGCCATGGTGATGATGATTATGTCCATGCCCCTGATGTTGGCTTTGGAACTGGGCCTGGAGCTGGGCCTGCAATTGAGCTTGTAGTTGGGACTGTTGATTGAGCAACGTCGCATTGAAGTTGATGTTGTTATTATTGGTGCTGGGCGTGGGCGTCTGTTGCTGTTGTTGAGCCTGGTTGCCCTGGCCCTGACTGCTTGAAGGTTGGCCACCACCACCACCGGTGGCGAACGGGGGAGCCGTGGTCGCCCCGAAACCAGATGCAAGAGGAATGCCGCCGCCAACCCCACCACCACCGCTGATGGTGCCCCCACCAATCAAACCGGAGGTCATCGCTGTGGAAGGTGCAGCACTGACACCCATGGGCGTCGGAGCCGTGCCTAAAGAGGTGGCCGGGGCCGTTCCGACACCGGCGACTGCCTGGCCGAAGCCCGCTTCCTTGATACCATCAGCAGCCGGCTTGACTGCGCCTTCTTTGGCACCATTCTTAGCAGACGCCAGTTGCGGCATCGGTCCTTCTACCCGAATCGGCTCGTCCGTTGGGGGCAGATCGGTCGTGAAACCGAAAGCAACGCTGTGTTGACCGACGGTAAGCATGTTCGACTTCTTGAAGTCGGCGCGAAAGATCGTGTTGCCGATGAAACGGCCTTCCACGGTGGGTTCGGCTTCTTCCTTGACATTGCGATACATGACCTGAACATAGTCCGGCTCGCGCCCGCCCTGGGCCGCGGCTTCTAGCTCATTGGCAATCCAGTTGATTTGTTTGCCTTCGCCCTTTTTCCGTTGCAGCGTGGAGAAGGCCGACGAATTCTGCAGGTTCAAATTGCTCTTGTCGAGTCCGAAGTTATTCATTAGCTCGCCCAGCGAAAAAGCCGGCGAACGCTCTTGAAAACGCTGGTGAGTCAAGGTTCGAACGATTGCCGGGTTGCTCGAGAAGGCCATGGGCAAAATCTGGGTGTCATCGGCAGCCGCCACTACGCCATCCTTGCCAACTTTGCGGTCGGCCACTTTGGACTCGAAGGCAAAGTTCTGGAAGTGGCCCCAGGAGGTAATGTAGCGCGGGTCAACCAGCAGCCGTAGGGCGAAACTCGATACATTGGCGGTGTTGACGTCGCCATCCACAGCCGGCAGAACGGCATCCTTGGCTGGATTGAGACCCCGGTCATTTACAATCTGGTACAGGTAAAGATATTTTGCCTTGCGGTCCAGTTGCGGCGATACGCTATTTTGGAAACTGCGGCCGGCGACGAAGGAATCAGCCAGACCCGCAAGCTCGGTGCTGAAGAACTCGTCTTCCGTTCCCGTATTCTTGAAGACCGCGAAATAAACGGTGGAACCAATCATTGGGCCGGCCTGGTCCGCATCCAGAGCAGCTTGAATTATTTCGCCGTTCTTGCCAGTCTTGTCCGACGGGCTGCCCGGACGGGTATAGCCGGCCCGGAGCAGAGAATGGTACCTGGGTTGGTTTTTAACTTCTTCTTTGGGTTCTGGTTTGGCGGCATCGTTGGCCTTCTCTTGCGTGAAGGCCGACGTCCCGATTGCCAGGAGTAAGAACAAACTCCCGACGGCCACACCCTGCTTGCAAACGCGAGTAGTAACCATGGCATTAGTTCCGATTAACTATGACTTTATTATCTGTCCCGGATATTCTATCAAAGCAACAACCATGCCGCCAAAAAGAAACCGACTAATTCCTCGATATTTACAGGCAAAACTAGCAGCTGCCCCTTTTTTTACCGACACGGGGACCAGTCGAACCGCGATTCCGGCTTGCCGCCAGTAAAGATGCCGACCCCCCGTTTACAGACAGCGCGTAACTTTTGTGAACGTTTTTCGCGCCCCATGGCCTTTTTAGAGCCAGGAACCAATTCATGCAGCCCGCCATGTACATTTCCAGCTTGAGCAAACTACGAAAGTAGGGCGTGGCTGTACGCGGGATGATTTCGCCTTTCATTCCCGGCCGCAGGAACCCGCCGTAGCCGGAAAAGCAAGCCTTGTAGCCCGCCTCCAGGACCAGCCCCAGCCGTTCCTGGCGAAAGTTATCGCGGCCTCCGTAGGGATAAGCCAGCCAGTGCACCGGCCGCTGCAGTTGTTTCTCCAGTTCGAGCTTGGACTCGACCAGCTCGCGCCGGACCTCTTCGAGAGGCACCTGGGCCATATCAACGTGATGGGCGGTATGGGAGCCGATTTCGTGACCCATACTGGCCATCTCCCGGATTTCATCCCAGGTCAAATTGGCCATCCTGGTAAGCGACGAATCCCACGGAAAGACATAATCTGTACCGGGATAGGCCGTCGGTATGAAAAAACAGGCCGGGAGCTTATGCTCGGCCAGGACGCGGGCGGCCAGGAGATTATCGCGGTAACAGTCATCAAAAGTGATGGCGGTGACGCGCCGGGGCCACCGTTCGCCACTCTCGAGAAGCTGCATGGCTTCGGAAAGTGAGACCACGTGAAAACGCTTTTGGAGCATGCCACAAAACTGACGAAACCACTCGGTGGTCACGGTCAAGCCATCCGGCGGAATGGCGTCGGTAACGCGGTGGAATAAAAGAATGGGTAAAAAAGTTCTACCCGACCAATGGGTGATTCTTTCCTGAATGCCCATGGCTCCGGAATACTTGAAAAGGCCGAGCAGCGCCGACTTCGTCAACTCCACCATGGATAAATTCCGCCAGGCGGCAGGCCTATTTCAAAGCTCGGAGAGAGAGTCCAGGAAGCGGTGTGGGCCATGTTCTTATCCCGCGAAGTCTAAACTAAACGAGACCGCCTTGAGTTTCAAACCTCGGACAACCTGTTAAAATATAGAACATTCCGCGACGATATTCAAAAGGGGGGAGCATTTCGTGCATAAATGTCTAGTCACCGGGGGCGCCGGCTTCATTGGTTCCCACCTTGTCGAGCGCCTGCTGGCGGCCGGCGACGAGGTGCGCGTGCTGGACGATTTCAGCAGCGGCAAGCAAGCCAATCTAGCACACCTGCGACCAAAGATCGACCTAATTCACGGCAGTGTGGTGGACCAGCGTTCCGTCCGTGGCGCGGTGGCGGACCGTGAAGTCATCTATCATCTGGCCGCGCTTCCTTCCGTGGTCAGGAGCATCGAGGAACCGCTTGCTTGCCACGAGGTTTGCGCCACCGGCACGCTACTCCTATTGGATGAGGCGCGGCGAGCGGGGACGCGCCGCGTCGTTTACGCCGGCAGCAGTAGCGCTTACGGCGATCAGCCAGGCGCTGTGCGTCGTGAAAGTGACCCACTCGTGCCCTTGTCTCCCTATGCGGCCGCCAAACTCGCCGGAGAACATTATTGTTCCAGCTGTACCGTGGTTTATGGGCTGGAAACCGTCCGGCTACGCTTTTTCAATGTGTTTGGCCCCAGGCAAGACGCCAAAAGTCCCTACTCCGGCGTTATCGCCTTGTTTATCGCCGCCATGAGTCAGGGGCGGGCGCAACGGTGTTCGGGGACGGCCTGCAAGGGCGCGACTTTGTCTATGTGGACAACGTAACGTCAGCCCTGCATTTGGCGGGAAAGACGCCCGGTGTTGTCGGCAAGGTATTCAATATCGGCAACGGCCAGAGTACGACCATCCTTGACCTCGTGCGCCATTTGAACCAGCTGCTCGGCAATTCTCTGAAGCCAAATTTCGAACCTGCCCGCACGGGCGACGTACGCCAGTCCGAGGCTGATATCACCAGTGCACGCCGCGAGCTTGGCTACGAACCGGCCACTTCCTTTGAGCAAGGATTGGCACACACGCTGAGGTTTTATCAGGGGGCTGGAGCATAAAGTCGGGAATGCTCCATTTTAATGTTGGACAAAAAAAGGAAATCGAGGGCCTCGCGCACGCTCCCGCGATGGCCAGCCTCGGCAGCCTTGGCCAGATTGTACATCTCCCGGGCCGTCACGTAGTGATAATGAAATTCAGGGTCGTCCTGGGCACGTCGCGCCAGCCCTTCATGAAAAGCGACCATGGGCTCGCCAAGTAACACTTGATGGGCGTCTTCAGGAGCGCCGTGCGCGTGCAGCTTGATAAAGAACCAGTCGGGACGCTGGGGAACCTGCACTCCCGCGCATCCAAGCCGCCAGCCGGCCCATGCTGGGCGGTTGGCTCGCTTGCAAGCAGCCATTTTCAACGCGCGGAAACAAACCCCATTTGCGGCTATTCCAATCGAGCAATAATGGTCCCTGAATAAGCAGCAAACTTTTCTCCGGCATGGGGCCGTGGCCCGCAACCACGCCGCGATCGGCGGACCGCGGCCTGCCGGGCCGGTCCCACGCGTAGTAGATGCTGTTGATTGTTGGCGTTTGCGTGGCATGCGGCGCCGAAGGAAAAGTGTAGTCGGCGAAGCACCCCGTCGAGCGCAGAACCTCCAGTTCGCTATTGACGCCGCAGTGTTTGCCATCAGGACGCGAGTTGCACAACGCCCAGTTGCCATGAATGAACGCAAAGCCAAGCTCCTCGGTAATGCGGTGACGGGCCAGGAGGCCATGCCGCGCCGCCAACATTTCTTTGAAGGCAAGTAGCTGGCCGCGCAGGCCTTCCTCGGTATCGTTGTCGTGGTGCAGATGCACTTCAACTTCTCCGAAACCTTGCCGGCACAGGCCCGCGAAGCGCATCGAGGTAGCCTGGCTCATACTCTTCGATGGGAAAAAAGAACGTATGCCGGGGAGTGCGACCATCGCTATCCGTGAAGCGCACGAAACGCTTCGGATATTCATCCACCCAGTGATCGACGCGGGCCTGGCCTTTGGCCACGCTCACGCGCTGTGCCTTGGGTTCATAATGGTCCGCAAAACAAAGCAGGACATGGATGGGACGTCTGGATTGCAAAGACCGGCGGGTGGCCGCTTGCCATACATAAGTGCCCAACCAGCGGTCGTAAAAACGTACGCGCAGGAGGATAAGGAAACCCCCGATTGCCAGTGCTGCCAGCCCCAGTAAACAAACCGCCACGACACCCACAACGCGACCCTCTGTTTACTCTGACCCGCCAGCATTTCCGCGCGGCGGTAAATCGCCGCTCGCGATTAATCGGCACTTCTTGAATAGCAAATTCTACGCCACGTATGCTCGGTTCGCCCACTGATCCAGGTCCAAAAGGCGACGAAGGCAGCGGCATTAAGGACCAGGAAGGACGCCGCTTGACCAGCAAGCGGCACGGCCCTGCCGAGACGTTTCGTGAAGCCGAGCAGCGCCAGGCCATAGCAGGCAAGCTGCGTCCAAAAGAGCACCAGGTAAACTCCCTCTCCCAGCAACAAGCTGCTGACAAGCAGCCCGATCATGGCCCAGGGGACGACGAGCCGCAGCAATTTGTGGGAAATCAATTGAAACCACACCGGACTGCGCCAGGGCAAGAATGCCGCTGGCAAACGTGTCAAGAGTTGAAAATTCCCCGCCAACGTACGAACCTTGCGTTGGAATTCCGAACGTGGATTGTCGGGAAGCCGATCAAAAGCCCGGGCCCGTGGATCGTTTACCACACGCCGGCCTTGCAGTGTGACCTGCAGCGGCCAGTAGACATCGTCCAGAAGAGTGCCCGGCGGAATAGGCCGAAAGAGAGAGCGGCGAACGGCACTGATCGCGCCGGTAACTCCCACCTGGGAGCCCAGCCGGCTTTCCTGCCGGCGCAGCCATTTTTCAAAGCGCCAGTAAAAGCCGATACCGGCAAGAGCACCGGTTGACGACTCCAGATGCAGATCACCGCTTACCGCGCCAACGCGTGGGTCGGCAAAGTTCTCCAGTAAGCGCTCGAGCGCATCCCTGGCCCAGCGCTGCCGGGCATCCGCGAAGACCAGCACCTCCGCGGTGCACGATAGACTGCCAGCCGTCAAGGCGGCGGCTTTCCCCTCCGCGGCGGCAAGTTCCAGCAAACGCACGCCGCTGGCCGCATGGGCCCGCGCTATGGCCGCCGTTTGATCCGTGGAGCCATCGGAGACGACCAGCACTTCGCCGGGCAACCGGCTGGCTTTCAACATGTCGGTCAGCTCAAGCAGGCGGCGCTCGAGGTTTTCTTCCTCATTCCGCGCCGCGACGACCAGGGCGACACTCCCGGTGTAAGGCGCCAGCGCTCGCGTATCTCTCTTGAACAAGTTAACAAGGGCAAGCAACAGCGGATAACCGACGCAGGTGTAGCCAATACCCACGGCACAGACCCAAAAAAAAATAGCCAGCGGAGTCATGCCTTTCCCTGATTACGAGAGCGACCAACGATCGATGCCGGTATGCGGATCATGCGGCCCATGGCAATTCACGCGCGGGCGGTATAGGATAATCCTTCATCGCCCTTACCCCCGTTACTCCGGGTTTCACCATGGCCCAGCCCCAAGGAAAAGTACGTTACCACGTCGATGGTCCAAGTCTTCTCATCCAGGTGGAGGGTTGGGCGACCATGCATCACAGCCTGCCCTTGCGCCGCCTCGTTCAGCAACGGGTCGCCGGCACCGTCAGGAAAATCCGTGTTGATTTACGTTACTGTACATACATCGATAGCACATTTCTCGGAACCTTGCTGCTTTTCCAGCGTACCGCCGCCCGCCTTGAAGGCGGCGAGTTCTACCTGATCACGCCATCGCCTGAATGCTCCTGCCTTTTTAAACAAATGGGGGTGACGGATGTCTTTCAAATAATACAAATGGACGAACCGGTCGTGGACTTCTGGACAGTGTTGTCCAAAGAAGGGGACGAACCCGCCAGCTTCCAACGTAACGTCCTGCAAGCCCACGAAGAACTCGCCACCTTGCCCGGCAAGGCGGGTGAACCCTTTCGCGCGGTCGTTCGCTGCCTGAAACGTGATTCCGAAACCAAATCCTGATAAACAGCAAGTTACCGTTATATCCACTCTTCTCCAGGTGCCTTACTGGAGGAGGTGTGAACATGACCGCATTCAAGTTTCGAAGTATTCTCTTGCTCGCGCTGGCTGTGATCCCCGTCATTTTTCTGGCAGCAGCGCCACCGCTTGCCCAACCGTTGTGGTATCACGATTTCGCCGACCAGCGCACCTTGTTGGCGCTGCCCCATTTTTTCAATGTGGCGTCCAATTTGCCGTTTCTGCTGGTGGGCGGCTGGGGCCTTTGGTTTCTCGCGCCTGCCAGGGTAACGATAGCTTCGCGGAACCCGGCGAACGCAAGCTCTATGGCGTTTTTTTTGCCGCGGTGCTCCTGACAGGAATTGGCTCCGCCTACTACCATTCCATGCCGAACAATGAGCGCTTGTTCTGGGATCGGCTACCGTTAACGGTGGCATTCATGTCGTTGTTTGCCTTGATTGTTGCCGAGCGCGTCAATTACCGCCTGGGCACAACTCTCTTTGTGCCGTTGATTTTGTTGGGGGGCGGCACCGTGATCTACTGGCAACTCACGGAGAATTGGGGGAATGGCGATATGAGGCCCTATCTGCTCGTGCAGATTTACCCGTTGTTGGTGATTCCACTGCTCTTGTGGCTTTACCCGGCGCGCTTCACGGGAACGTCGAATTTGTATGCAGCCCTCGCCTGTTACGTGCTGGCCAAGGGCCTGGAATTCCTCGACCGGCAAATTTATGCGCAGGGGCAAATTATCAGCGGGCATACCCTGAAACATCTGCTCGCGGTACTTGGACCCTTATTTATCTTGCACATGATACGGCGGCGCCAACCATTCGTTAGCGGGCCCAACGCTTAAGTTTATCATTCTCGCGACCTTAGCTTACTTCGCGGGTGCTGCCGCCGGCCGCTTGAGACGAAGGCTCAAAATCCGCGCCAACTCCGTAACCGGTTCCTTGTGGTCGTCAACCCGTAGATCGAGATAACGATCGCCGACACCGTTGGGGCCGGCCCCGGCGCGGACAACCAGGACGGCAGCCGACTGTTTGCCGCGTTTGTCGCCGCCGGCTTGGTCCGCCGCTTCAAGGGCCGCGAGCATGCGCCAGGCGAGTGGGCCCTCGGCATCTTCGAAGGCCTTGGCCATGTCATCGATGACCGCCTTGCCGGCCAGAATGTTCCCCTGGCATGTAAAATATTTGCCGGTTTTATGGCCGGCGTAGTCCAGACATTCCTTGCCCGTGAAGGCGGCGACTTGGCCTTTGGCATCGACGATGCCCACCTGGCGAACCTGCAATTGTTTGTCCGTCGCGCCCAGCGCCTCCAGTGCTTCTTCGGCGGTCATGTCCTTGGCGAGCAACTCCAGACCGTTCGGTCCATGAGCGATGTTGACGCGTGCTTGCGTGGCAACGGCGCCAACGCCAGCCTTCGCCCAGGGGACCACGCTGCCGACCGCCAGATATTTGGAAGCCACCGCGACACCCCATTCCTTCCTGACCGGATCAAAAGCAGCGATTGAAAAGGTGTTCACGTCGATTTCAGGGAGCAGGGACGTCGGCATTGTTTCGCAGACGCGTCGGCCAACCACCACCGTCCGCCGCGGCACCGCTAAATGATAACGATCCATCGGAATGACGCTGACCTCTGTCCAGGCGAACGGCAGCACTGGTCGGCCGCCCTCAATACTGTCGAAGCAAAAGCAAATGTCTTCCTCGCTCCCCGGGTCGCTGGTAGTCCTCGGGAGGGGCAACCGGTCAATGCGCTGTCCGTAATAAAAAGGAAACGTCAAATCCACCTGCCCAAAGCTGACAAGGCGCTGGCCCGCTGGTAATGACTGTTTCAGGCGAGCCACGGCGGTCACATAATCCTCGCTGTACCGAATACGGACATTCGTGATATAGCCGGCACAGGTCAGCACCATGAAGCCGGCCAGGGCCAAAAGCGCCAGGCACATACGGCCCGGTTCTCCGGCGCGGCGACCCCGGTAGACAAGGAAAGCCAGGACCAAGACCGCGACAGCATAGCCAATCGTGAAGGTCGGCGTTTCGGCCCACGGCCTGAGCTGGTCGAAACGCCCCAAGAAAACACTCACGACGATCATCGCCACGCTCGCTCCTGACATGGCCACGGCCCAGCCCTGTGTAAACCAGCGCCAACCGCCGCGCAAGAGCGGAGCAACGCCCGCGCTCAAGCAGCCATCAATGACAATCCCAATCAGCACCGCTAAACAGGGATAGAGCGGCGTGAAGAAACGCGTCTGTCCGTTTGGCGGGAGCCAAATTGTCGGGAAGGCGATAACGACACATAGCGCCATGAAGAGGGCCGCGGGCCGCGCCCTGTTCAGCCCCGCGCAAACTCGTGGCTTATGTAACCGGACAGCAAAAAGGACCAGGGCAGCGTGCAGGCAAACACCTCAGCAGGAAAGCTCAACAAGTGAAGGCCCACCTTCCGCGGCTCCCAGTTTCGAAAACGCATGGTGCTATCGTTCATGAGAATGCCCCACGTCTCTGGCAGACCAATCTGCCCAATGCACGGAATCGCCCAGCCGAGAACTATGCAACTGGCCACGGCGAGTCCAAGCAAATGCGACCAGGAAAAGAGTTGTCGCCATTGCCTGTTTATCACGAGGTAGGCACCCACCGCGCCCAAAAAATATACGGGAGGCTGTGGGCCTTTGCACAATATCGCCAGGGCAACACAAAT
Source organism: uncultured Planctomycetota bacterium (assembly GCA_963848825.1). Classification (GTDB taxonomy): domain Bacteria; phylum Planctomycetota; class Planctomycetia; order Gemmatales; family Gemmataceae; genus CAVVSQ01. Next base: position 464,091 of record CAWKFA010000002.1, read on the forward strand.
ATAGCTGAGTACCCAGGTTCGCCATGCCGGCCAGCGGGCGATTACACCCCAGTGCCATAGCAAGAAAGACGCGCTCGACGAAAAAGGTGAAGACCATGTCCGTCTCGGCCTGACATCCCGTTGTGAACATTTCGCCAAACGTCGGAAAAACAACGGCGGCGGCCAGCGCGCGGCCGGCGCCAAGAAGTGTCGCGCGTAGCCGTAAATCAACAGAGAGGTCGCAAGCATGGCCAACGCGGACGGCAGTCGAACCGCCCAGGCGTCCCGCGACCCACAGGTTATGCTGGCAAGCGCGATAAGCCAGTTTTGTAAAGGCGGCCGGCTTAGAAAGGGCTCACCCTGGACGCGGGGCACGACCCAGTCCCCGGTATCGACCATGGCGAAAGCGACGTGAGCGCGCGTCGGTTCCTCGCCCCGCATGGAGACGTCGCCAATACGCACCCAATAGGCGAGCCCAACAAGAACGATTATCAGCAAGGGTCCCAGCTCGCGCCACCAAGGTCTTTGCCGCTGCTCCTGGACCATGATGCCGTTCAGATCGCTGGTCATGACGTCCTCAACATTCGCACCTTCTGCCCGAAGCGACAGGCAACACCACCGGAAAAGCGGTCAAAGTGGTGCAGCTCTTCCTTTATCGCCAAAATCTGCAAGAAACCTGTAATTTAAGCAGGTCTCCAGGATCCTTTGAGCCGAAAATGGTACGTTTGTCGACAACCAGCCCGCAAGGATGCGTGAACAATTGAACACACCGAGGGCCGGGCCTCTAATCAGCCTTGCTGACGAAGTGGAATTTGAAAAATAATTGGCAACGCCACGAATTAAGCAGCTGAACCAGGCGTCATGGTAAGCGTCCTGTTGTCGCTTTCGGGGCAAGGGACCTTAAAACGAAACATCGCTATCGAACCGCGAAGGGGTTCTTGGCCCCGCGTTGATGGACGGGGCTGCCATGACACGCCGAGATCGAGGCCGCGACCAGCATACTTCCTTGCAGCCGCAATGCGAGCAAACCCGCACTACCCGTTCGAGGCGGTTATGAACTTCGAGGTGGCGTTCCCAGTCGTGTTTCACGCAGACGATTAATGTGGTATTCATCCTGAGGTCCCTCACCAATAGAGTTACGCTTCTCTTGCAACTCCGGAACGACGTGAGGGTATTATATCGTTTTTATGAACGACAAGTGAGGCCTCGACCGCGCTGCCCGAGACCCAACGGGTTCACCGTTCATAACTCTTTTCAGTGCTTAACTTTAAGTATTAAGGAACGTCTGCAGGCGACCACCTGGCCGGAGGGTACCAGTCGTTCGCCAACGTGAAGTAGGTGTTCAAAAAAATGTTGGGGGACGCGTCGAAGAAGAGGTCGCGCGGGTAGGTGCAGGATGGTCTGGTAGTAGAACGTTCGAGGAGGCCAACGTGTACGCAGGTTTCCAGTACGAGCTCGGAACAAAAATAGCTGAAATGCTCGCCCTTGGGGCCGCCCATAACGTAAGTTCGCATGGGTCCGCGGGCGCGAAATGGCGTCAGTTGCAGCATCATACGGCCTCCGGCGAAAAGCTTGCCATCTTGTCGGCAGGCCCAGGCCGTCAGCTCGGCGCACTGATCCGGAGAGAGGGGGGTGCGGCGCTGGCGGATCCACACCTTTTCGCCACGCTGGACATGTTTTGATAAATCATGATCCAGATCCACGATGGCCACACGCAAGGAGTTGAAGGGACCTGACTCCAATATGGCGATGCGCCCGTCCGGTCTGGCCACGACAATCCCGGAATGGTGCGGCGCTCCGCTCGTGGCCAGCGAATGCCCAAGCTGGATGATGCGTGAGCGATCCGTTGCCAAATAGATATCACCCGGCTGAGGCTGATAGGGCCGAGCGGGAACGCGCAGGAAGTCATCGATTTCGTAGGCCGGCTGACAAAGAAAGGAGGCGCCGGTATCGACGGCAGGCGGCGTGGCGGCCAGCGCAGCGCCTAAAAACAAGCCTAGCAGCGAGTTAAACACAGACACATCCTTGATGTCCCATTTTCGGGACCGACTGACTTCCGTGCCGGGACGCGTAGGCCGCGCGTTCCCTAATGAACGCCAAAGTCGTTTATCAGCAAAAAATGGCTGTGAGAATGATTATTTCTGACTGACAGGGCTGATTTCCAAAGAATAACTGGATAACTTTCCCGTTGATGAGGAAGAAACCAGGCTAGCGGGTGTACGAAGGCGACCGCGCATCATCGCGGTCGGACTCGGAAATATAATCTTGGCTCGTCTCTCCTTCTCTGGCCGCCGCACGGCCCAGTCCCTGAAAGAGCGGCCCCAGATGCGCCTCATAATGTTTCCAACGGCCGATGGCTTGCGCAGTCATTGGCTTACGCACCTGCACGGTGCTTGCCGTGCGTACGGGACGGTGGCTTCTAAAGAAGGACAAACAGCGCCCATCCCATTCCAGGCCAAGGAAAGATACCAGCTCACGCGATATTTTTGACTGGTTGTGTACGAGATCTTCGTAACGCACCTCGTAAACTTGTAGGGGTAGGTGCTTGGCCCAATGGGCCATGGCTCTTTCATAAGAGCGATAGTAGGCCGCGATATCCTCAAGCGACCAGGCGAAATTCAATTCATGGAAGTTTTGGAAGTAACAGGAAAGGCAGACGTCAAGCGGGTCGCGCCGGCAGTGAATTACCCGTGCCCTGGGAAAGAGCGTCGCGATCAGGCCGAGGTGTTGAAAGTTCTCGAGGGTTTTGATGGTGACCCTGTCGGCGCCTTCACCGAGATCGGCAATGTGCGCCAGGTATTCGGTTGCGAAACCCTGGGCGGCTTCGCGCGTCGGCAGCACGCTCGTCGTGTAGGGCTCACATTTAGTTTGCTCGGCCATGTTCGCGATGAAGCGCGGGATTTCGCCAAGCTCTCCCGCCCCGTACACGCGCGGATGGCTCGCGAGAATTTGCTCCACCAGCGTACTACCGGAACGAGGCATGCCAATAATGAAAACGGGTAGCTCGCTGTCGAGTCCCCAGTCCTTCACCTGTTGAAAGTGCTCGGTGGTATAAGTTGCGGACACCCGATCAATCATGGCTTCTTGTTTTTGGGGATTGTACCCTTGATTGCGGTCCTCCAGGAACTTCTTGCGAAGACGGTTGGCCTGCTCATAATGACCAAAAGCCTCGTCATAATCGCCTTTTTTGTGGCAAACCGTCGCCAGCGTAAAATGAAACAAACTCAGTGCCAGGGGCGGACACCGGCCCGAGGCCATGAACGCTTTGAGCGTTTCCAGTTCCTGCGGCGGAAAGCGATAGTTGCCCGTGGCCACCAGCTCGCTGAGATTGTAATGCGTCAGAGCATGGAAGGGCAGCAACTTCAACGTTTCGCGATATTGGGCGATGGCTTCGTCCAGGTGCCCAAGCTCCTTCAGTGCCGTTGCCAGGTTGTTTGAAGCGTCCGGGTAATTAGGTTTGAGCCGAAGCGCCTGCCGATAATAGACAGCCGCCTCTTCTACTTTATTTTGCTCATGCAAGGAAGTTCCGAGATTATAGGCAAGTTCGGGCTTGTTTGGGTCGAGGCGCAAGCCTTCCTGAAAAGCCTTGGTGGCGTCCTTGATTCTACTCATGCGCGCCAGCGCGTTGCCCAAATTATTGTAAGCTTCGACACATTTTGGATTGAGCCGAATTGCCTCCTGGAAGCAGCGGCTGGCCCGTTCCGATTCGCCCAGATTCTGCAGCGCAACACCGAGGTTATTGTAGGCGTCCTCGAAATCCGGCCGTAGCGCGATGGCCTCCTCGAAATTGGCGATACTCGCCACGTAATCCCGTGCCGCCAGACGTGCATCGCCCAGGTTCTTCCACGTTTCCGGATTACTTCGATCACATAATAACGATCTGTTGAAATAGTCGGTAGCCTGCTCAATATCGCCGCGCTTGCGGGCAACGTGTCCCAACATGCGTAGTGCTTCCGCATGGGCCGGTTGACTGGCCAGGACGGACCAAAAGCAAGATTCGGCCTCACCGAACCGGCCAGCCGAAAAATGCTCTAGAGCCAACGTCAAGAGGTCATCAGGAAAAGGCATGGGCGTGCTCTTTCTGTCATGGACCGGACAAAGCCTTCTATTATTTAACACTTACTAACGTTCGTTAAAATTGGGAAAAGCCGGAAAACGACCTACGTATTGAGCGCATGATAAGTAAGTATATTTGCGCTCACAAGGAGCACAGGCCGTTGCGGATGGCAAATTTCGTCAGGCCTGCAATCGAATGAATGTCTAATTTCTTCATGATGTTATGGCGGTGCGTATCGACTGTGCGCGCTAATGTGCATTGTTTGAGCGATCTCGGCGCTGGAATTGCCTTCCGCGATCAGTTGCAAAACCTCACGCTCGCGGCTCGTCAGGATTTCCAGTTCATTAACTTCTTTTTTGCCCTGGGCGCGCCGGAAGTAATCATCAAGCACCATATGAGAGAGCGGTTCGCTCAAATAAGTTCCGCTCGTCATCACTGACTTGATGGCCGCGAGGAGGTCGGCAAAGGCGGAGTCCTTCGGAACAAAGCCCGCCGCCCCCGCCTGCAGCGATTCGAAAAGGTACTGCCGGTTCGCGTACATCGATAACATCACGATGCGTATGTTGGGCTGGGCCGCGTGAATTTGCCGCGTCGCTTCAATGCCGTTCATGTCCGGCATGGCGACATCCATCAGGACAACATCCGGATTAAGCTTTTTGGCAAGTTTAACGGCTTCCCGCCCATTGGCGGCTTCGCCCACGACTTCCAGTTGATCGGAAGTTTCCAATAACGCACGAAAACCGGCGCGTGAAAGTGCCATGTCTTCGACCAAAAGGACTTTTATCATGAGCGAATGGGCCCGCCGGTCAATGAGTCGCCCTGGCAACTGGTGCGTGGGCGTATTAAACACCACTGTTTGCAAAAAGGTTCGGCAGATTCAGAAAAAGTTGCCGGCGGAACTAGTCGTGTAAATCCATGATAACAATTTTGTTATGTCCGACGGCGTAGAGGCAGGTTTGATCTTCATTAAATGCGACGTCATGCGCGTGCATGGGAAGGTTGGCCTGGTGAATCATCGTGCGGTTGGCGGTATCAAAAAACATGATAAGTCCATTGGCGCCACCGCCAATGGCACATAGCCAATTTCCGTCTGGGTGGTAGACGAGATGATTGACAATTCCATTCGCGCCCGTGAATTCCGCGACGCGTTCACCCTTGGCCCAGTTAAATATTTCCACCCGCGCCGGTCCGGAGAGTGCATCGACATTATTGATTTGGCCGACGCCGCCAACGGCTAACCTGGTGCCATCCGGCGAAAAGGCCAGGGCGCGAACGCCACCGATCGAGCGGATTCGCTGCGTTCCGTCCCAGGTATAAAGCAATGGCGCGTCGATCGCGGCCACCTGGCGGCCCGTAGCCGCCTCCCAAACGATAACGTGTCCGATACGGTCGCCGGTAGCCAGGTAGCGCCCATCCGGCGAAAACACGCACACATAGAGCATCATCGCGAAACCCGTGGGCGTGCGGAGCGCGTGTCCGGGCATTTCGTGTTGCGACGCCCCTGTGGCCGAGTCCCAGGTTCGCGCGATCATATCGTCGCCGACGCTGGCCAGCCGCGTTTGGTCTGGCGAAACGGCGATATGGCGAACGCAACGACCATGAGCAGCAATCGCGCGGAGAGCACTTTCCTGATCTCGATCCCACCAGATGAGCCGGCCATCGTAGCCCCCGGAGACCGACACGTTGCCTACCAGCCGCACGCTGGTGACGTAGCGGCCATGGTCCGCCAGAGTCCTGCTCGTCGGGTTGTTCTCGCCCGCATTCAATTCATGAACCTTGCCATCGGAACTTGCCACCAGAAGCGTGTCGCTGGCGGGGACGCGCGCCATGGCGAACAGAATATCGCGGCGGGCGATCTCACGGACCGATCGTAAATTGCGCGGCTGACTGGCCATTGTCACTGCCTCGTAAAACTGCCCGGAGCACACCCAGGCGCTGCTTATTACGCCAAAACCTCGAGCACCGGTTCGGAGCCGGGGTCGGTCAACGGGATCGGCCGCGCGCCTGCATAATAATTCTTGCGGGGATTGATTCCCAGGGCGCGGTAGATCGTTGCAAACAAGCGCGCGGAGTTGATTTCTCCATCAACCACCGTGTTGCCCGTTGCGTCGGTTCTTCCGTAAACCGAGCCCCCTTTGATGCCGCAGCCTGATAGGGTGCAGCTCCAGGCGGAGGCGAAATGGTCACGCCCCAACTGCGAGTTGATGGCGGGAGTGCGGCCGAATTCCCCGAGCGTAATGACTAGTGTGTTTTGCAAGAGACCACGCTGGGAGAGGTCATCAAGCAAAGTAGCCATCACATGGTCCAGTTCCGGGACCATCTCCTGATGGGTTTCGAAATTCTCGCCATGACTGTCCCACCACGCCCGACCGACGCGTACAAAGGGTACGCCCGCTTCGACGAGGCGGCGGGCCGCCAGCGCTTGCTGGCCGAACAACGTAGGCCCGTAGCGGTCGCGGACTGGGGCCGGCTCGCGGGCAATGTCGAAAAGGCTCTCGCTCGCCATGATGCCGCGCACGCGGCGAAAGGCCTGGTGATGGCTATCGACACCGAGGGATGCATGGCCGCGCTCGAAGTTGGCGCTCAGAAGCTCGCGCAGGTCCGAGCGCTGGAGGTGGTCCTGTTCACTAATATCGGCCCGGCGAATATTCTCCGGAATCATGGATGTATATAGGTCCATGGAGCCATAGCGCACGCCCAAAAAGCCCGGATTGCCAGGGGACATATTGCGGCCTTCGGTGGCAAAATAAAAGGAAACGTAATCGGGCACCTGGCTCGCTTCCGAACCGAGCTCGCGCGCAGCACGGCGCCGAGATCGGGATAATTGAGGTTTGACTCCGCCGGACGGCCACGCATCATCATGCGGGCTGCCGAGGCATGATCGGCGTTGCGCGTGTTGAGCGAGCGGATAATGGCGGTGTCTTGTAAGCGGCTTGCCATCTTCGGCATCAGCTCGGAAATACGTACGCCCGGCAATGATGTCTGGATGGAATCAAAAGGACCACCCGTGACGGTACCTGGCTTGGGGTCCCAGGTTTCCAGTTGACTGGGCCCGCCGGCGAGCCAAAGAAGAATACATCTTTTCTGGTTGCGGCGCAACTGGTCCGCGATTTCCGGCGATGCCAGAGCTTGCACTCCCGTCATGTCGGCGAACGCCGAAGCGCCCACGGCCGCCAACGTTCCCAGAAAGCCGCGCCGATTCACGACATGTTCGGCGCGCCGCAGAAATTCTTTCGTGCCATGAGCTTTCCTCTTCGACTGGGAACCTTGGCAGTAACCAACGCCCGTTCGCTCGAAAACTTTAGTGATTAAAACGGAATTCCGCTCCCGTCAGGATGCCCAAACTATCTGTTGGCAAGCAACCCGATCACGGTCGGCGCGCTGACGCATATACTCCGTCAAGGCTCGCACCTCTTCCGGCCGCGCCGGGCGTGAAAGGATCGTACGGACCGCGAGTTCCGCGCGCCTGGACAAGTCCGGTTCCGCCGCCAAGCGTGCCGGCAGCGAGTTATCGCCTTCAAGGAGGTCTTTTTGCAGGTTGGGGCTGTTGGTGAAAAGCATCGCTTCACTTGCCCCCACCTGGAAGTTGTCTCCGGGCTGCGGGAAGTTGGTCGCCAAAGCAGTAACGTTTTTCTCCAGTGCCGCCAATCGCTTTTCCATTGCTTCCCGCTCGGCCGGCAGAACGGCCTGATCGATGGTTGCCAGTTTCAGGCTCATCGCCAAGGGCATGGGTGGCAAGGGTCGCGCCGCGGCCACGGCGAAAAGGTCCTCGGGCGGCGTCTTGTCTTGCTCCCACTGGCTGGAACGGGCATAAGCCTGACTGAGCACCATGCCACGCACGAGTCGCTTCAAGTCGTATTGATTGATGGCCAGATCGCGCGCCAGCCACTGGAGCAATTCCGGATGGCTGGCCGGGTTCTCCACATGCATCTGGTCAAGCGGCATCACCAGGCCACGGCCATAAAAGCGGTACCACAGGCGATTGACGATGGCCCGCGCGAAAAAGTCGTTTTGACCCGGCTCGAGTACGGTTTCCACAAGCTTGGCGCGCAAGCTGAAATGTGGCGGCGCCGGCTGCTTTTTCGTTTTCTTTGGGGTACCGAGTCGCTCTTGCTCTTCTTTTTTCTCCGTTTTGTCCGGCTCCTTGAGGCCAGGCACGTCCAGCGTCTTGCCCGTCAGGAACATGACAGGCGCCATCTTTTCCTGTCCCTTGTTGGGCACATACTTCACCATGCCGAAGTCGCGCTTGCCCAAAAAGCCCCCGGCATCCACGGTGCGGGAAAAGAAGGTCTTCAGGCCGTAAAAGTGGTCCTGAGTCCAGGCGGGCACATGTGGGTGGGTGTGGCACTGAGCGCAGCTGACATTTACGCCCAGGAAGACAATGCTGGTATCGATGGTCATCCGGTTTTGATCTTTGAGCCGCGTTTTCAGGAACTCGCCGGCTCCCTTGAATTTCTCGCTGTTCTCGTCAGGCAACATCATGTCGCGGAACATCGCATCCCAGGGGCGGTTGTCAGCAAAAGCGGCCTGTAAGTAATCCAAAAGCGGTGTTTTTTGTTTGGCCCGGCGTGGATCTTCCGACCAGTTCAAAAAGGCGAAAAACTCATGGGCTTGATTGCGCACGAATGCGGGCGAGGCCAGCAAGCGGTCCACGAGCTCCGTCTTCCTGGTCGTCTCTGGGTTGGCGACGAACTCTTCCGTTTCCGCCAGCGTAGGGATACGGCCATTGAGATCGAGCGTTAACCGGCGCACCAGCGACCAGTCGTCAGCGGGAGCCGACGGCTGGATCTTCGCTTCCTTGAGGTTGGCGTCTACGTAGTGATCGATCACCTGCTCCATCGGCATGTCGGCAGGCAATAACTTGGCGGTCTCGTCGGCAACAACAGCGGGAACGATGCTAACGGCCAAAAAAAACGCCAGATGCTTGAACATTGGCGAGAATCCTCATGCCAAATGTGTTCCGCGCCGCGGAAGATGGAGGGCAAGGTAGCTAACAGCAATTTAATCATTATCAGCGCTGGAAGCAACAAAAACTTGCCAGCCGAACTGTCTGAACGCCTGCGCATCCGCCCCAGGCCCGAAAGCCACAATGACGAAATGGTAATATCAAATGTGCAGTTCCACCACGTCCTTGTCTCGTAGTACATGGTCCCGTTTCACCGTTTGGCCGTCGAAAGCGCCGCTGCCCCATACACGAGCGGATTTCAAGTTCTGAGCGAAATCGAGGTGCACGAGGGCTGCCATCTCCACGAGCGAGCTACCGACGGGGCACGTAAACGGGGAAGACATGTCCGGTGGTTTGCCCGGTAGCTTGGTGTAAACACGAATAACATTCAGGAATTTGAAAAGGCTGCCACGTAACTCGTCCAACCCCTGCCCCTGCTCGGCGCCAATCACCTGGACAGGCAACAGCGTGGCGAACATTTCGCGAACGACCGCCAAACGATCGTCCGCGCCGGGCAAATCCATTTTGTTGCCAACCAGCATCGTGGGCACAAACTGAATGGAGTAATCTTCTTGCTCCGCTGGTTTCTTGCCAACTAGCACCGTTTTGACTTCTTTCAGGCGGTCTACCACCGTCTCGGCCGCAAATGGTCCATCGTCATCCCCAAGGTCAACCATGAGGACGCAAGCGTCGGCGGCACGTACCAGGCTGGATAAATAGCCTTCCATGACATCGGGAGTGATCGGTGGGGTATCGATCAGCTGAATCTTGACGTCTTCCCAGTCCATCATGCCGGCGTGGGGCTCCCGCGTCGTGAAGGGATAGGGCGCCACTTCCGGTGTCGCACGCGTCAGGCGCGTCAACAGACGGCTTTTGCCGGCGTTCGGCCCCCCGACCAGGATGATTTGTCCCGCCCCCTGCCTGGGGAATTTGTAACTGACGGCTGCCTTCTTGGGGTTTTTGCGGGCTTGTTCAACTTCTTCTTTGGCCTCGCTAAGCTTGGTCTTCAATTCCGCTTGCAGCTTTTCGCTCGCCTTGTGCTTGGGCACCAGCTGGTACATCTTCTTCAAGCAGTCGAGGCGTTCTTCCGCTGTTTGGGCCTTCTTGTAGGCTGCTTCGGCCTCGTGATATTGAGGCGTTAAATTGACGGCCATCGAACCCTCGGACTGCTAAGTTGTCGGCTGCTTGGTAACACGTGGAAAACTGGACTGGACGCCAGCCGCCCCATTTTTTTTTGGAGCGCTGAAACCAAAATCAATATACATTGAAACGGGAATGAAACACAGATGGTGCCGTCTGGCACAGGGTGCTGGCCGACAAGACAGGGAGCCGCCATGATCGAGCTGTACGATCAAATTCAGGATGCGAAGTCGGCCATCGAGGCTCGCTGGAACGGCAAGCCACGGGTGGGCATTATCCTGGGCACCGGCCTGGGCGGACTGGCGGAGGATATCAAGGCCGATGTGTCCCTTCCCTACACAGACATACCGCACTTTCCGCACTCGACCGTGCAATCGCACGCCGGCCGGCTCGTCTGTGGTTCGCTCGGCGGCAAGCAAGTCATGGCCATGGAAGGGCGCTTCCATTACTACGAGGGCTATACCCTCAAACAGATCACCTTTCCCGTGCGCGTCATGAAAGCCCTGGGCTGCGAGGTGCTGATTGTCAGCAATGCCTGCGGCGGCATGAATCCTCAATGGGCCAAGGGGGACATCATGCTCATCGAGGACCATATCAACCTCATCGGCGACAATCCTCTGATCGGGAAAAATGACGACCGGCTGGGTATTCGCTTCCCCGACATGTGCCACCCCTATGACAAGGAACTGCTGGCACTCGGGCAAAAAATCGCGCTCGAGGAAAAGATATCTTGCCACAAGGGTGTTTTCGTGGCGGTGTCCGGCCCGAACCTGGAGACGCGCGCGGAATATCGTTTCTTACGGGGCATCGGCGCCGATGTCGTGGGCATGTCGACGGTGCCTGAAGTGATTGTGGGCGTGCATGCCAGCATGCGGATCGTCGGCATCTCCGTCATAACCGATCAATGCCTGCCCGACGCGCTGGAGCCGGCCGTGCTGGCCGACATCATCGCGGTCGCCAACAAGGCGGAAAAGAAATTGCGCGTGCTCGTGCGCCGCCTCGTCGAAGCGACTTGATGGCAGCTACTTCGTCACGGTCACGCTCAGCTTGCTTTCCTGGACCACCGGCAGAGTCCCGTTATAAAGACCCGTTACTCGAACGAGCAGAGGGGTTTGGCCGAGCGGCGCTGCCATGGTCGCTTGCACCTGCAACTTCGCCTCATTTTCGTCACCCTTGATGGTGATGGGTTCTACCAGCAACCCCGACAACGACGGCGGCAGGATGACTTCTATCTTGAAGGTACCCGCGTAGTCGTATTGGCGGTTCAAACGCACCAACAACTCGACTTCCTTGCCCAGCGCCACCTTTAAATTTGCAGGCACAACCAGCTTGGCCAGTTGCTTGGGCACAACGGTCAAGGCGATGGGCGGCACCGCCTGCGTCGAATTGACGTCCCCTGGTTTGGCTGGCTGTTTGCCCTTCGGATCCTGGCTTTGACCCCGCAGAACAAGGGTGTAATTGCCGGGCAATACCGTCGCCTTGCTATCCAGCGCGACCTGCACGCTGTCTTTGTCCGGAGCGAAGTTGACCGGTTGCATTACCATTCCCACAGGCGCGGAGACCGGAACCAGAGTCATCCCACCCTTGTATCCGGCCCGAAACAGCTTGACCGCAAACGTGAGTTTATCCCCCTGAGGTACGACCAGGTGGTCTTTCTCGGCGCTCAAATGGAACGTGGCCCTGTCACGCACCGCTATTATCAGTTCGCGATCGAGACGCGCGATCACCGGGATGTTCTGCTGTTGCGGAATCGCCCACGTTATGGTGGCGCTGCGCACCTCGCGCGTCACTTCACGACCCTGGATGACCGCGGTGCCGATAATTTTGAGCGCACTCACGCCGTGAGGCGTATCGGCCGATGCGCTCACGACAAAAGCCGTTTGCTTTTGATTGCCGGCAATCACCTGGGGAGTGACGAAGATTCCGGGCGGTAGATCCTTGCCAGCGACGGTGATATCGCCGGTGAAGCCACGCAGCCGCCAGACGAACAGAGAAAATACCTGGCTACCGCCCTGGTTGAGCGTTACGGCTTCCGGGCCCTGGGCCGTCATCGGCATCGCCACCAGTCGAAAATCCGGATCATCGCCGGTAATGTTGAGGGTATACGTATGGCGCGGCCCAAACTGAGATGCGGCCTCGACACTGCCAACCGCTACATGATAAATCCCATCGGCGGGCGCCACGAAACGATAATTGGGCGGATCGATAGTGCTGCTTGGAAATTGATTGCCGAAATTGTCCGGCGTATCTTCTTGTTTGGTAAGCAGCGCCGGCGGCGCGGACGTGGCTCCCTTGCCTGCTGGGCCCTTGGGCGCAAACATCTCGAGATAGAGATCGGACGGAGCCCCCTGCCGATCGCTGATGAGGTCGAAATTCAACACCTGCCCCTTTTTCGCCGTCACCGCATAAAAATGGCGGTCCCCTTTTTTCAGAATCCTGCCTGCCACGGCGCCCGGAGCCTGTACCGCTTGCGCCGACTGTGGCGAGTTGTTGTTGCCATTGTCGACCGTCACCGGACCACTGGCATACGTCAGCAAATAAGGATTGGACGTACCACTGGCGTTGATGGAGCGAAACTCAAAGCCATCCAGGCCCGACGCGTTGGGCATGACGAGGCCATTGAAGCGTCGATCGTTGCAAATCTAACGGCTCGCTCGGGGACTTGAAGGCCACCGAGGCGCGCTGCAGCATCTTGCCATCTACGATGGCGGCTGGGTCCGGTTGTCCTTGTGGCAAATTGCGGCCGTAGATGGTGACCTGGGTTTCTTTGCCCGCCTCCACGACACTGGGGACAATGGCATCGATCCAGGGCGCGGTGCCGATGGTGAGCCGATAGAAGTAATCCGGGCCGCCCAGCGTATAAGTGAAGCAAGAAAGCCGTAGCAAGTAGGCCCCATCCTCGGGCAAGGTCACATCCAGAAGCGCATCGTTGTTTTGATAATTGCGGGCGGAACCAAGCAGCTTGCCGGCCATGCGCAAATAGTTCAAGCTGCACGGGCAATTTGCTGTCGATGCTGGTGGTGAGGCAACTCATCAGCACGCGCTGGCCCTTTGTGCCGCTGAATTGAAAATAATCGACGTCCGTAGGAGTGGCCACGACGCCGCTAATCGACGTGTTGATTTCAACCTTCTGGGCCTTATCGATGTTGTCGTTGGGTTCCTGTTCGACAATTTCCCTCATGTCACTGAGGACGAAGGCACGCGGGTTACTCACGCCGCCTGCCGTGATAACGCGTACATCCTGGGTGCCCACGGGTGCGCCGGCAGGCAACGTCACCTTGAACTTACGGCTGATCGGCGCGCCGACGACCTTCATGGCGGCCTTCTTTTTCTTGTCGGCATCTGCCGGGGGCGGACTTGGCGGCAAGACCTCCGCGCGTGCGCCGGCAAAGCTGAAGTACAGCCCCTCGACCTTGTCCAGGTCAGTCCCCGTGATGGTCAGCTCAAAGGAAGAGCCGACCTGTCCGCCACACGGCATTACTTGCGTTATTTTTGGCGGCGGCACGGACTGGCCCTGGGCCAAGCCCAGCAGCCAAAGCCAGCTCGTGATAACTGCCAGAGAAAGGGTTTTGGCAGGCATAAATTGTTCCCGGAGAATAAAGGGCTGCTGGCCATTATAGACGTCTGATTTGTTTGACAACCGGACAATACCGTCCTAAATTTAATTGCCGTCGAAAAGTTTACCCCCGTCTTGGCCGTATTTTTCCCGTCCCGCCGTGGCAAGGAGCCTGCCTGCGGCAAGTGTTTCTCGTCCGCTTTTCCCGTGAAAGATGCTCATGCGCGGCCCCACCCGCGCCTGGAGTTTATTATGTTTTTCCTCATGAGGGCGCTGTGCGCGTTCACCCGTAAACATCGTCCCAGCATCCTATCGCAAACTCGCCCGGGTACGGGCCGCCGGACGTTAATTCTCCTGGTCGAGGAACTCGAACGGCGCGAAGTTCTCAGCTTGATGGGGAACAACCTCTTTCCGGGCGACAATCCCTGGAACCAGGTCATTACCAACGCCCCTGTGGCGGCCAACTCCGCCACGCTGGTGAGTGCCATTGGCGCGGGCACTGCTTTCCATCCCGATTTTGGCACCACCTATGCAGGCGCCTTGAATGGCATCCCGGCAAACTTCGTTCATGGCACGCAACCCAAATTAAGAGTCGTCGTGGACGCCTATGCCAGCGAGAGCGACCTCGTCACAGTGCCTATTCCGGCCAATGCTGTGATGGAAGGCGACCCGCGGTCGCCGGCACAAAATACGGGCGACCGGCACCTGCTCGTTTACGACCAGGACAACAACGTCGAATACGAACTTTTTAACGCCAGTCGGCCCTCGGAAAACGCCGACGGCCAGTGGCATTGCGATTCGTTGGCTTATTGGAACATGAATCAGGATTCGTTTCGCACGCCGGGCTTCACGTCCGCGGACGCCGCCGGGCTTCCTATTCTCCCCGGACTCATTCGCCCCGACGAGGTCCTCGATCAAAAGAAAATCACGCATGCGCTTCGTTTCACGGTGAACCGGTCCGACAATACTTATGTCTTTCCGGCATCCCATGAAGCCGGGAGCAACAACGTCAACTTACCGCGGATGGGCGAGCGTTTTCGCCTCAAGCAGAACTTCGATATCTCCGGCTTTTCACCGGCGAATCAGGTAATTCTGCAAGCGCTAAAAGATTATGGCATGATTGTCGCCGACAATGGCAGTTCCTGGTACGTGAGCGGGGAACCGTCGCCGCGCTGGGACGACAATGATCTGCATGCGCTCACCGGGCTTATCGGCAGTAATTTCGAAGCGGTGGACCTTACACCCAAGTTGGTCTCGGCCACCACCCCCGGGAACCTTGCAACCGGATCCGTGGTTACGCTAACAGGCCTCAACTTTTCCGGCGGCGCGGGGTTGACCACGGTCATGTTCGGCAATGTTGCCGCGAGCCAGGTCCAGGTCGTCTCGGACACGCAAATCCTCGCCACCGTTGGGACGGTCCCCGCCGGCAGCACCATTCAAGTCCACATCACGACAGGCTATGGAACGTCCGGCACGCTAACCGTTCAGCAGGGCGGAACTGGCCAGCAGCCCCCTCCGCGCCAAGCAACCTGGCCCCGGTCGGGACCATTCAAAATGTGACGCCCACCATGACCTGGAATGCGGTTACCGGGGCAGCGTACTATGATGTCTGGATAAACGACCTGACGACCAACACGGCTCAAGTCCTGCGCAACCAAAACGTAAGCGGCACTTCACTCTCCATTACCAGTCCTCTGACAATGGGCGACACGTTTCAGTGGTGGGCTCGCGGTTTCACGAGCAACGGCACGGCCGGGGCGTGGAGTGCCACTGCGACCTTCACGATTGCCGCCCTTGGCACCCCCACGGCGGCAGCCCCAAGCGGCACAATTGCCAGCGCGACACCTCTATTTAGCTGGAGCGCAACGGCTGGCGCCACTGCCTATGACCTATGGGTGAACGACGATTCCACGGGCCAGGCGCCCGCGTTTCATAACGCTCAGGTGATCGGCACCACCTTCACGCCAACTTTGCAACCAGGCCATTTTTATCAGTGGTGGATACGGGCGCTAAGCGGCAGCGGCAGCGCGGTCCATGGAGCACGGGGACCACGTTCAATATTTCTCTCACCATGCCCAACCCAGCGGGACCGGCCGGATCGGTCATGACAGCGACGCCGACTTTCAGTTGGAGCGCGGTGGCCGGTGCCACTTTTTATGACGTCTGGGTAAATGATGCAACCAAAAACCAGTCCCAGGTGCTGCGCAATGCGCAAATCACGACGACCTCGTGGATACCGCCCACGCCGCTGACACCCGGCGATAGCTATCTTTGGTGGGTACGCGCCTTCGTTCCCGGCGGCAATACGTCGTCCTGGACCGGTGGCACATCCTTTACCGTGGCACCGCTTGCTGCGGTGGCGCCCGTCACTCCGACTGGCACAATCTTCAGCGCGCAGCCCTCGTTCACCTGGAACCCCGTGGCCGGCGCTGATTTCTATGATGTCTGGGTGGATGATGTCTCCTCCGGCAAGTCGCAGGCCCTGCGCAATGCCAGCGCCGCCGGCACAAGCTGGACCCCCTTGGTGGCGTTGACGCCGGGCGACAAATATCAGTGGTGGGTCAGGGCGCTGTCCAACAACGGCAATGCTGGCCCATGGAACGCCGCCACGCAGTTCACCTTCGCGTTGCTCGGCTCGACGACGTTAATCGGACCCTCAACTCCAAACATCGGCGTCCTGCCAACATTTACCTGGAACGCGGTTGCCGGGGCGAGCTACTATGACCTGTGGGTAGACGACCAAACCACTGGCAAATCGCAGATCTTACGCAACACCCATGTCGCCGCCAACTCTTTTACGGCTGTCAGTTCCTTGCCGGCGGGTAGAACCTATCGCTGGTGGGTACAGGCCTACAATAATACGGGCGACTACAGTCTTTGGAGCAACTCCCTGACTTTCAGTGTGTGATGCTGGTCAGCGCGGTGGCACATTCGCGGTGGCCCAATCCATGGGCGAATATCCCCGTCGCTTCTTTCGACCTTGCATATTCGGCTGTTTTTTCTAGTTTTTAATGACAACCGCGTCATAAAACCGTCGCCCGTACGCTTGCCAGCGCGTGCACGGTCAGCGCCGGGAAAACAGCCTCATGGAACAATTTGAGTTCGCCCTCCATATTGGGACGGCGTTTGTTTTGGGCGTGGCCATCGGCATTGAGCGGCAATTTGGCCAGCACCCCGCGGGCCTGCGCACCAACACTCTCGTCTGCATCGGCTCGGCCATCTTCGTTTCGCTTGGCAATATCCTGGTGCAAACCGGCGATCCCACGCGCATCGCTGGTCAGGTCGTCAGCGGCGTCGGCTTTTTGGGCGGCGGCGCCATCTTGCGCGAGGGGGTAACGATCCGCGGCATGAATACCGCCGCGACGATCTGGTGCAGCGCGGCCGTGGGCACACTCGCGGGCGCCGGCCTCTTGCCGCAAGCCCTCATTGCCACCCTTACCATCCTCATTGTGCACACCTCGCTCTGGCCACTAGTGCGCTGGATTGATGAACGGGCCAAAAAGACTGGCACGGTCGAAAGCTGTTTTCGCTGTCGCGTAACCTGCCAGGCCGATCAGGCGGCCCTGATTCGCTCCATTTGTTTGCGGCACATCAATTCGCAAAGTGGCATGCTCGTTCAGGGCATCTCCACCAAGGACGTCGAGCACTCGAACCAATGCTTGATCCTGGTCGATATTCACTCGGCGGAACGCAATGACAAGTATCTGAACGATCTCGTGCAGCGCCTGAGCATTGAAATCAGCGTTTCGTCGGCCAGTTGGGAACGCGTGCTGTAAACCGCCGGTGGGTCACTGCTTCTGGTCCTTGATAGGCCTTTTTCGCGACATCCGTCAGGTTAAACGACTGGAAGAATGCTTCCGCTTGCGGCGAGTTTACGTTTTCCTTGGTACGCCCTTCGACAGTCGCCGACAGGAGCCAGCCGCCGCAATAATAGAGTTGCAGGCGGCCCACGCCATTAGGCACGGTATATTGATATTCTTTGCCAGGCACCGGCCCCTGACTGATGTCTTTTTCGCCCGTGATCGTTTCGTTGCGCCCTTTCAAAAGCAAGTCCTTCAAGAAGTTAAAGCTGCCGTCCTTGAGAATTTCGCGACGTGCCTGCGCCGGCATGCTCACGGACGTCGCGCGGAAACTGGTTTCGTCTCCAAGCACGGCCAGCGAAAGGTCGAGAGCTACGCGTTGCCCCGAGATTTGTATCGTCTGGGTGCGCTGGCTGTTTTGCCGGCCGTTCGGCATTGTAATCGTGAACATTCCATTGCGAGGAGCGTAATCTTTGCCGTTGCCGGGCGGCGTGCTCGCCGGGGGTGGCACGCTAGCCGGTGGCGGCGTGCCGGTTTCTATTCTTGGGGCCGGAGCGGCGGCCTGGGCTACGCCTGCGGGTAAGCTGCCAGGGCTCAGGACTGCGACGAGACCGAGTGAACAGGGTGCCCCTTCCGTATTGAGATGGCCGCTAATTCCCACCGAGATGATGCCCAGGCCGCCAATTTTGGCGGGGCGCCGCCCGTTGAGCCGATCCAGGGCGTTTCATAGCTGTCTTCCTCGATCAAGCGGTCCTTACCGAATTTGGTATAGCGCACGGAAAAACCGTCGATGCCAAGGCTCGTGCGAATGTTGATGGCCGCCACGACATATCCCGGCTTCGCCTTGACGAAAAATGGCTTCGGAGGGATCCGTCCAAACCAAACTCCTAGCTTTTCGCCGCTCGCCGTGTTGTAGATTGGCCGCAAACCGTCAATGGTGGGCTTGCCGAAGCTGTCTTTGAAGCTGACCTGAAAACCAGTCAACAGGCCCCCTTCGGCATAGACATGCCGATAGGTATCCTGGGTGGCTGTAAAGCCGCGCACGTCAACATCGGCCGTACGGTTTTCCTCAACGGCCTTTTTCAAAAAGGGGAACAGATCTCCCGGAATTACTTTGGCAATACTGCCAGCGTTTGAGCCCCTGACGTCCGAGTTAGGCTGCGCGGCCGCCAGCGATTTGGCCTTGGGGGGCGGCATGGTAATGGCCAGCGTGTTGCCGACGACGCGTGTGAGATCGGCCACAAAGTTGCGCGTCAACGTGATACCGGAAATATCCGTTTCGTCATTGAGCGTTATGTGCATCTTGCTGATATGGCCGACGTCGGGGTCGAAGAGCGCATAGCCTGTCACGCGATCGGTTGGTTTGCGAAGCATGGGCCGGTCGCTTTTTATCACTCGAATCTCACCCAGCAAGCTGATAAGCGCTTCCGTTTTGTTGTTCTCCTTGCGGCTGCCTTCATAGGTACACGTCATGACGATGTCCATCACATCCTTTTTCTTTTCACGGCCCAACATCAAACGCATCTTCGCTTCCCATGTCTCCAGCGGCTGGGTCTCGCGGTTGGGTAGCGGCAGCGACACGAATTGATAGGAGGTCAAGAAAAGGCTGGCCATGTCGTTGGCTTCTTCATTGAGCACCGGGTCGGCCATGTTGAATTTGACAAAACCAAACGTAAAGAGTCCCGCCTTGGGATCACACTCGAAGTTATGAACATAATTCTTGACCACGGGGGTGCTGTTTGCTCGACGCAAAGCTTTCTTGCCGTTGATGTCCGTGCTGAACTGGCTTTTACCCCACAGCAGCCGAATGCTCGCGCCCTTGGGACTGGTTTCCAGCGCTTCGAGGAGGTCAACGTCCATGCTGTCCCCCTCGATAATTTTTTCGTTACGACCCTGGTTGACTTGCACCGTCATTTTACTGGCGAGCTTGAGCGAGCGCTCGCCGGTCGTCAACTTGGCCACCAGCGAGGCGGGCACGCGGTCCAGCGCTGGCCCATCGGCGGGACGGTAGCGGCTGGCGGGGCCCCACTGCTTGACATTGGCTTGATTGACAAAAACCGGTTGCAGCCAGACAGCGTGGCCGGGAGGCACAGAGAGACTGGGCAGCACAACATTCTGGCTGGCTGTGCCCGCCTGATAGTTGACGCTCGCGACCTGGCGTGGCGAGTCACCCGGGAGGACGGCGGGGGCATCGCGGGAAGCAGGCCGCGTTGTTGCTTCGGGGCCGGTCCATACTTCGACCTGAAGGTTGTGAATGCGCTGGAGAGGATCGAGACAAGCGATTTTCACCGGCAGTTTGATCTGGCCTTGGTCCCGGAAAGGAAATCCCAAACGTGTTTCTTGTACCCTGCCGCCCGCAATGTCCAGCACTTTTTCACCCGGCACGGCGAAATTGATCGTGGTGCCGACAATGATGGCGACCGATACACCCACCACAACTCCGCGCGTATCCACGACCGGCCCGCCGGAGTTGCCCGGGTGCATGCCGCCGTTAACCTGCACCTGATAAACGACGCCATCGGCGCTTTTGCGGAGGGAGGAGACCTTCGACTCGGTGATGGTGATATTTTCACCCAGGGACTTGCCGAA
The DNA here is from genome assembly GCA_963848825.1 of uncultured Planctomycetota bacterium. Classification (GTDB taxonomy): domain Bacteria; phylum Planctomycetota; class Planctomycetia; order Gemmatales; family Gemmataceae; genus CAVVSQ01. Next base: position 484,157 of record CAWKFA010000002.1, read on the forward strand.
CGGGAAGCCAAAGATGTAAACAGGCACCAGTTCAGCCAGGCTGCGGCTGGTATCCACGGCCAAGGGCTCAGGCAAGCTGGCGATATCGCCCTCGACGCGCAATACTCCTAGATCATTCTCTCGATCCACGCCCAGGACGCGGCCATTACGTTTGAATTGAGATGCCTCCCCGCTATTGACCACGATTTCGACGGACTTGGGTGCACCGCTCGAGGCGCTCAGCATTCCCAGGACATGGGCGTTGGTAAATACGAGCCCTTTTTCGAGGGCAAAGAAGCCAGACCCCTGGGCTTCGGTGCCATCGGCAAGCTTCACCTTGAGATATGCTGTCGCCCGTTTCACCATTTTGACATTGTCGGGGGCGATCTGGGCTGGCCCTACCCCTGCCGGTAATTCAAGGCGCTTCGGCAAAGCCTGGGCTTGCGGCTGGAGAGGTTGTTCGTCGACGGGCTGCTGGCCTTGCTGAATCGCTTTAGGCCGTTGGTCCAGGGCCGCCGCGGCATTTTGAGGAGGCGACGAGTGCGGCTTGAACAGAACAATGATAACAACAACCAGGAGCAATAGACCCGCGGCGCCACCCCCGGCCCAGATCAACAAATTAGGGCGGAAGGTCAACTTTGACCGTTTCGGCTCGTCCTCGCTGTCGTCGTTACGTCGCGAACGCGGTCGCGGCACCTCGTCTTCTTCGTCATCATGGTTCCGCCGGCGGCTACTTGGCGCCGCGGACGGACGGCTCGTAAAGGCTTCCTTATTTTCCGAGCGCCGTGTGGGCCGGGGCGGCGCGGGAACAGGCGGCGGCACCGGCAAGGGCTCGGCAAGCGTTACGACATCTTCTTCCGAATGTGCCACAATGACCTGACTACACTTGGGGCAGCGTATTTTTTTCCCTTCCAGATGGTCGGGAACCTTGAGTCGCGCGTGGCAACTTTGGCATTCAAAGCGAATAAGCATGGAAACAGCTCCGAACGGAACATGCTACTAGGCGTGATCGTTATCAAAAAAAACCAGGATAGGACCATCGTATCCGCCCCACCTGCCCAGGGCAAAAGAAATCACCACTTTTTCCACGCACCGTAGGTTGCCCAACCTTGGCACTCTTTCTCAAGCGGCATCCCTCTACTTGATAAAATGGGCAAGCTGCAGGGCGACGTTGCAAACCAGGTGGTGCACCAGGGCAGTTGCACCAATGCCAGGTTGCCTTGTTTGCCGCGGCGGTTTGCCGCTATAATCGGTCACGCCTTGAGTCATCTCCCTTTGAATGGACAGATCGTCAATGCTGGTTTGGGTTTACGACGTGCTGTCGCCGTCCATTGACATGGAGGATGATGGAAGCCATGGATACGCCATCTACAGATTTGCCGCGGCGCTGGCGTGGTGAAGGCCCCGTGGTCCTCGCGGTGCCCGCCGTCAAGGTACAACCGCGGCGGTCCCTTATCACGCTGGTCCTGGCGACCATGGCGGCGCTCCTCGTTTGCATCACAGGTTTATTGTCCTGGTGGCGCCCGGTCCCAGGTGTCCATTTTCTCCCCCTGGTGGTAACCAGTTATCAGCACCGGGCAATTCCCACGCCGCCCATGGGCAAAAAAGACCTAGAAGGCCTGTGTTCGGGTGGGTATTTTCGCCAGATAGACAACCTGACGAAAACTTGCCAGTCGGGCCAACTCATTATGGAGGAGTTGGCCAATTTAAAGGCCTGCCGAAGTAATGAAACGGTCGTCGTCTTCCTGAGCGCGAACGCCCTGTTCGCCGGCGCCGGCAAGATCCACATTCTGCCCGCGGATGCGAACCCCGACGATACGAATACCTGGATATCGCTACAGTCGATTCTCGAAACCCTGCGATCCTGCCCGGCGCGCAACCAACTGCTGGTGCTGGATATCTTCAGACCGCTGCCAGGAAACCGTCTCGGCGGCCTTTACCAGGATGTGGCCGCCAAGGTTGCGGACGAACTGGCAGCCGTGAGTGACGAACGCCGCCTGGTGCTAACCGCGTGCGCGCCCGGCCAGGTCGCCTGGTCCTCAGAGGAGTTGGGTCGCTCGGTGTTTGCCTATTATCTCGAGGAAGGATTACGGGGCTACGCCAAGGTCGCCACCGCAGCGCCAGACAATCAGGTAACGGTGCGCGAGCTCGCCCAATTCGTACGTGCACGTGTCCATCGCTGGGCTTTGCACAATCGCGCCCAGGCACAAACGCCCGTTCTTTATGGGTCGGCAGAGGATTTTTCGCTGGTGGCGCTCGAACATGGCAAGCCGCGCACACACGTCGCGCTGGCGGGTAAGCGTGACTATCCGGTGGAACTCAGCGCGGCCTGGCAATTACGCGATTCCTGGTGGGCGGACGCCACCTACCGTCTTGCTCCACGTGCGTTTCAAGCCGTGCAAGCTGCACTGCTCGAGGCCGAACGAGAGTGGGGGAGCGGTGTAGAGGAAGCGCAGCTTCGCCAGGGCCGGCTGCGCGGTGCCAGCGGCGCAGGCTTCGTTCGCCCGCGAGCGCGGGCTTTTTCAGCCCCACGCCGTCAGCCTGGCGCAGGAGGAGATAGGCGGAGAGCGCTCGCCAACACAGCAGCGCTTGCACACCCTGATCGAGAACTCCCACAAACAATTGTTCGACGCGCGGATCGAGGACGCCGAAAAGCTCAAGGCGGTACTGTCCGCGGAATTCCATGACAAGACGAAGGAGCAGCGGGACTACGACCGTGAAAAAGCCCTTTTCGAGGCAGCGCTGACCGATGTAAAACACGAACCCGGCACGCTACGTTTTCTGGATGATCTCGGTCGCCCCGAGCAACGCGAGCCGCGGTACGTTGAGACGCTGTTGCTCAGGCAACTGGCCGATCTGGCCTTCCGTATCGAAGAAAGGGACTGGCCCGGGCCGCTTGTCGGGCAGCTTTTGCGAGTAGCGCGGCTCGGTGAAACAGCAAGCGCCGATGCTATCACGTTCCCGTGGACGGCTCCTCTTCTCGGACAGGCTCGGCAGCTTCGGCATGATGCGGAGATTTACTTGTGGGCGGCGGGTATGCCCCGCTGACCGACGTCGAGAAGAAGTTGAAAAGTGCTGAACAGCTCTACCAGGCCGCCCTGGCCGACGCAGGCCGGCTACGCCAGGCGCAGGCAACCCTCGATGAAGCCCTGTCCTTGTTGCCTTTTTACCTCCCTTATGTGGAGGCGGACCCGACCCAACAAACCCACTGGCACGAGGCGGCCGCAACGGCTCGCGACCTTGCCGAGGCACTGATTGCGCCGAGCTGGAAGAAAACGTCGCAGGCTGACGTCCCTCCCCCTCTACAAGAAAAACTGCACCACCTAGAGCAATTATCCAGGCAGCTCGCCCAGTCGCTGGAGCAGTTGAAAAAGCCCTTCGAGCCGGCGGACCTACGCCAGCATGAGATTATGATTCGTGACAAGGGCGCGGACGGCATGACGCTGGTTCGCCTGGAAGCACTCTTGCGTGTGCCGGCCTCGAATTTGACCGCGGACCGGCGGGCCGGACTCTGGGCGCTGCGCGGCAATTAGCGCGACAGCTAAATGACGAGACCGTACATCTCGACCATGAGGAGGATAGTCAGGGTCAGTTGACGCCGACACCAGTGTTGACGGACAAGTTTGGCGCCGATGAGAACAGTCGCGCCCGGCAACGCGCTCAAATCGCTCTCGATCTCTTTGAACTCGGCGGCGTGACGACTGGCTCTTTACAGCCGATGCGCACCCTGCTGGCTGGCCTGAATGATAAGTCGACGACGGCCGAATGGTGTGACATGGACAAACTGATCCGCCGAACGTGGGGGGAGCAGCTAACACTGCAATATCAACAGCTAAAGCCCGCGCAGCGGCAGGTGCGTTTGAGCTGGATCGCCCCGCCGCTGGAAACGATCCGGGCCATCGACGAAAGCGAACTATCCGCCAGCACCCTGGTCCGGCTCAAGCAAGCACGCGATCACTGGGCCTGGCTGGGCGACCATTACCGCTACCAGGCACGCGATTATCGCCAGCTAGGGTTGACGGGCGCCGGTCCCCAATCGGCAAGTGCCTTCTATGCCCGTGCTGCGACTGCCAACGACGACCTGGCGAACCTGGAACCGGAAGTTTATGCCTCCATCCACAGCAAAGAGCCGATTGCACGGCTGATGTCTAGCCAATCCAGGGTTTCGGCCATGCTCGAGGTGCAGCGGGCACTACCTCCGGGTACCTCTGGACCGTTGGAAGTGAGGCTCAAGCTTCCCGACACTGCCTGGTTACAGGTTTCGCCGAACAGTGTGCGCCTGCCGGGCGGTTCGGACGCCAGCGAGGCCCGCCAATTTATCAGCACAGTCCCGATCGTGATTGGTCAAAGTCTCGATGCGGAGCGGTCATTTATACCGCGTCCCCTTGGCTTCCTGGCCGAGGCGCACATGCAGGGACGCAATTTCCATGCGCTGATTCCGGTGCCGCTGCACACGCAACCCAAAGAAGTGGAGTTGTTCGTGAGCGCCAGCCCACTTCAGGCGGAGCCAGGCCTGGCGGCGGTGCTGCTGCGGCCCAACAAGCAACGCGCGACATACTATGTCCACCTCAAAAACCTCACTCCGCGAACCCGCGAAGTTGTTGTCGATGTCCTGGTCGGCGGCAAGTCAAAGCAAAAGATTCAGACTACGTTGAATCCGGAGCAAACGAAACGCGTCGATTTCGGCGAGGCCGTCATTCCCGCGGACAGCTTGCCGGAGGTGACGGGCCCTCTCGTGGTGCGCGCGACCGATGGGGAAACCACCAATTTACTCGATCAAAAGGTGCTTCGGCTGGAAATCGCCACGCCCGCCACTTATGTCCGAGTGCGGGAAGTTCGTTTCGACCCGGCGGACGAGCGCGGCAAAAACAAGCTGACCGTCAAGCTACAAGCAAATTCCCCGCCCTACGGCCCAACCATCCCGGCGGAGTTGGTCCTCGGCGCGCCAGGCATTCCCGGTTACCTGGGAATCGAGAGCGGCACCCTGCAAACCGACCTGTCCGTGAGCGCCGAGGCGCCGGCTACCCTCTTCGCCGAAAATATCCGCCTGAGGGACAGCGCCGGCGCGGAAGGACTTGTTTTCTTACAGGTCGACGGCCTGGAGCGGGCGTTTCGGTTTCGAACCAAGTTCACTCGCGGTGGGCCTTCATCGCTGGCCCAGGCCGACCGGCAGCCCGCGGTGCGCTGGAACGTACCGGCCTTTGTGCCGGCCGGGGCCAAGACCTCCTTTCCCATCGAGGTTGACGATGCCCCCCCGGGCGCACGTCTCGAAGTGAAAATGGAACATGGCAGCGCGGATCAATTTGAACCGGACCAGGTGATTCATTATCCGCTGGCCAAGCAGCAACGAATCGGCTTCTGGTCCCAGGGAAAACAGGGCGCCTTGGTTTTCGAGGCGGAGGTCAATGACTGGCCGCTTACCTGGAACACCAGCCGGGTCGTCGGCCCACGCATGCTGCATGCACGCCTCGTGGATTCTCAGGGCAGCGAACTCGCCACCTCAAGCCAGCTCGTCACGATTGACAACGACCCACCGAACCTGGCACGCCTGGTTGATGTTCCCGCCAAAATCAAGCGCGGTTCCCCCTTGCAAGTACGCGCCCAGGGGCAGGATCTGGAATCCGGTATCACGCGGGCTGTCTTTTTCTTCGGCCAGCCGAGTGGCGACATGATTCCGCCGCAAACGCCGATCATCATCGGCAGTCCCGTGGATGCTTCCAGGATGAACTGGGTCGCCAACGTCCAGTTCCCCGAGGACAAAAGAGGGCCGACACCCCTTACCGTCCAATTCACCAATGGCGTCGGACTGGTACGCTATCACACGGCCACGGTTGAGCTGACCGACATCGATCCCACACCGCCGCCACGCGGCAGTTTACGCGGCACGATCTACGAAGGGCCGCGTACCCAACCTGGACTCGAGGTTATTCTGCGCGACGGCCAGGGGGTCGAGAAGCTACGCACCAGGACACAAAACGACGGTAGCTTCCTTTTCCAGGACCTGCCACCGGGAAACTATGTGATCTTTTGCGTCAAGCCGGATTCGTTGCGGCGCGCGACGCTGCCGATTTTGGTGGAACCAAACAAGACCACGGTTCGGAAAGTGGAACTGGCATTGTGAGCGAGAAGAAGTTTCTGTTGCCTGATGAACCTGGTTCTTTACAATAACGGTTTGCAAAAATCACGATTTGAGTCATGCTCAACGGGGAGATTCGCATGGGAAGTCGACGGCGCGGCGCAGGACGGCGTAAGGTGGGACGGAAGAAACGCCGTATGCGTGCCAAGATTCGTCATCGCAAGTAACCGATCCAGGCGGGCGGCCTACATCGTTCGGCCCCCGTCTACGACCATCACCTGGCCGGTCATCAAACTACTGCCTAGCGCGAGAAATATGACGGCGTCGGCGATATCTTCCGGCAGGGCGGCACGACCCATCGGAGTGATTTGCAGCGAGCGCCGACCTGATCCATGTGATCGGCCAGCCAGCGCGTCAAGACCGGCCCTGGTGCCACGGCGTTGACGCGGACCTGGGGGCCAAACGCTCGCGCCAGCGATTTGGTGAGGCAATTGACGGCCGCCTTGCTGGCCGCGTAGGGAATCGAGCTGCCGTGTCCCTGTAAGCCGGCGACCGAGGTAATGTTCACGATGCTGCCGCTTCTTTCCTGAAGCAAGGGCAGGGCTTCCCGGCAGCAAAAAAAGGTCCCTTTCAGATTCACACCCAGGATCTCGTCCCACACTTCGCTGGTCGCCGCGTTTAAATCCGTATGGTCGATAAAGCGCGTGGTGCCGGCGTTATTTACGAGCACGTCCAGGCCACCAAGTTCATCCCGGCAGCGGCTTACGATCTCTTTCACCGCCTTCTCGTCAGCCACACTGCCCTTGCACAGAATGGCGGGCACGCCAAACTCTTTGGCCCCCGCCACAGTTTCTTCCGCTTCCTTCTCGGACCGCGAATAATTCACGGCCACCGCCATGCCTTCCTTCGCGAAGCGCCACGCGACCGCCCGGCCTATGCCGGTGGCGGAGCCCGTGATCAGAGCAACTTTTCGAGGTGGAGACATCGATGTGTCCTGTTGAAGCCGAGAAAATACGGGCCTGACCTCGTCCCGTTTTATTGAACAATCTTTTGCAATATCTTATCGAAATGGATCGAGTTAAAATGCAGCCAACATGAATCGCCGCGATTTCCTACGACCTCAGAACCTGCTGCGACCCGCCGGGCAAGTTGTCAGCGCCCTGGACGAGGCGCACGCGCTTACCGACGAAACGCCGCCGGCGGATCCAGACACGGTTTTCTTGCGTTTCGGCGCCGCGCCATGGCGACGGATTTTGAAGTCGTGGTGCCATTTGGCACCCGGCACGCTCATGAAGGAGCCACGGCGGCGCTAGATCTCGTCGATCGTTTTGAAGACCAGCTCAGCATTTATCGCGAAGATAGTGAGGTTAGCCGCCTCAACCGTGGGACGGTGGCCATGGCAACCTCGGTCGAAATGGGACTCTTTCGCCTCTTGGGCCTGGCGCAGCAGCTGTCGCAAGAAACCGGCGGCGCGTTCGATATCACCACCGGCGCCTTGATCAAGTTGTGGGGATTTCATCGCCGCGCGGGCCGTGTGCCGCTGGCTGAAGAGTTGCAGGCCGTGCGCGCCAAGATCGGGATGCGGCACGTGCACCTGAATGCGGAAAACAATACGGTCACGTTTCTACGCCACGGAATGGAAATCAATCTAGGAAGCATCGGCAAGGGATACGCTCTCGATGGCGCCATCGGCCTGTTACGGAGTTCGTGGAATTTCGCGGCGGCGCTTATTCACGGCGGCCACAGCAGTATTTTTGCCCTGGGTAGTGAACCCGGCTCCGAACGGGGCTGGAGCGTCGGCTTGCTTGACCCGGATGATTCGGGCAAACGCCTGGCGATCTTGCAACTTTTTAATCGTGGCATGGGGACTTCCGCGGCTACCTACCAGCATCTTGAGCACCAGGGACGTAAACTCCCTCATCTACTCGACCCACGTACCTGCTGGCCGGCGGAAGGCATGCTGATGGCCACCGCTACCGCGCCGTCCGCCGCCCAGGCAGATGCATTGGCCACAGCCTTCTTCATTCTCGGCATCGATAAGACGCGGGAGTACTGCGCCAGTCATCCGGACATCGGTGCGGTCCTGCTACCGAACACGCCCGAACGCCAAGTGATTGTGTTCGGGCGTGCACGCCAGGAGTGCCGACTGCAACTTGACACCCTCCACCCTGAAAGCAACTCGTGACATTCGATCACGCATCTTGACCGCAACTTGTTGACGCCGGGCGCAGGGTTTGCCCTGGCCGCAACCGAAAATCATTGAGTTCAGCACGCACGACCGCAACGTCCGCCGGCGCATCGATGCCCAGGCGCACCGTGTTTCCTTTAATGTGGACCAGGGTAATCGTAATGCCGTCGCCGAGAACAATTTTCTCGCCAGGTTTTCTACTCAGAACGAGCATGATCCATTCCTCCTTGAAAACTACTCGCGCGTCCCATGAACGGATGTATATTAATCGCAACCTCGCGAAGTGCAATGTTAGCTTGCAAAAATAATCGAATTATTTTTGCAAAGCTTCAGCGCCGAGCCAGGCCTCAACGCTCAAGAGCAACAGCAGCCCCGTCACGGACATTATTATTTTGGTGACGTTCAGACGAATCAAAGTGTCCCGAACCGACAGGTTGCCGTACTCCTTGTTCATCCAAAACCCGCTGTCGGCGGGCTGGGACAGGAAGATAACGCCATTGGCGAGCGCCAAAACGAGTAGCGCCTCCTGTCCAGGCAGCTGGTGCACGAGGCCCTGCAAAAGGGCGGAGCCCGTGATGATTGCCGCAGTCGCCGACCCAAGAAATATGCACATGAGGGCCCCGACCAAATAGGCGACGACCACGGGAGTGACCGGCAGGTCCATCATTTGCGCGGCAATAATGTCGCCGGCACCCGTAGCCTTGATCACTTCTTTAAAGCCACCGGCCGCCCCGAACAGAAACGCGATGCTACCGACATCGCGCAATGCCTGTTCGGCGACTTTGCACAACTCGCTCCCCGTGACGCCACGGCGCAAGCCCAGGAGCCAGAATGCCAGGCCCGTCGGTAACAGCAAGGCGATGACTGGTTTTCCCAGAAACTGAAGCCAGGCGAGCGGCGAATTCGCCAGCCAGAGGAGATAGGGCGGCAAACGATCTCTGGAGACAAGCGCCCCGCTCAGCCAGGTGGGCGTTTCTTTGTCTGCCGCCGCAACCACCAGTGGCCCGCGGTTTCCGGTCGGCACTGGTTCCTCAAGCAAGCTGGCTCCGAAGCCGGCCACACCAAGCAGCAAGGGCAAAATGACGATGAGCACGGCGACGCCGAATGAAACGGGACGTAGCGTGGACTTGGCTTCGTTCGGTGCCCCTGCAGTTGGCATAGGGCTAAACGAAGCGCACAAGGCCTCGGGACAGCCAACAAAGTGGCGCACGGCCCAAATTCGGCCAAAACCATACCAGCCCACCAAAACCATCGGAATCGTCATGAGGCTGCCGAAGACGAGCGTCAGCATCATCGTCCGTCCAGGATCGGGGCCTCCAAGGTTGCCGACCGCGCCGGCAATGCCGGGATGCGTCGGGATGAGCGAATGCGTGACGCTCAGGCTGAATGTCAACGGAAGGAGGAAGTAAAGAAGCGACTTGCCCGTTTGCCGTTGCAAGCGCCACATGATCGGCATCAGCAGCAGGAAGCCAACGTTGAACAATACGGGAATGCCGATCAGATAAGCGGCGATCAGGATCGCCAACGGAGCGCGTTTGATGCCAAAAGCATCGATCAGGGTACGGGCGATGACCTCGGCGGCGCCGGAAATCTCAAGCATGCGCCCGAGCATGGCTCCCAGCGCCAAAAGCACTGCCACCTCGCGCAGGATGCCGCCCACGCCATCGGCCATGACGTTGACGACCTTGGTGGGCTCCATTCCCGTGGCCAATCCCAGCGCCAGGCTGACGAGGAGCAGCCCCGCGAAAGCGTGCACGTGAAGGCGGATAAGCAAAACGAGCAACAGCCCGAGCGCGAGCAGGGTGCACAGAGCGGGCCAGTATTCGAGCATAGTCCTCCCTTTTCCCCAATCGTGAGCTACACTTCAAGGGGAAAAATATCGTGGACTCTTATTGACCAGGGTAAACTGATGCTTGGCACCTCATGGATCGCGTTATTTCAGCGCATTCCCACGGACCTTCACGATTCCCTGGCCGTGACGCTGACTACGGGAGCGGAAATCCTGATGCAGTCCATACTGCAGCTGGAAAGCGATTTCGCGATCCTGCGCGGGCGCATGTCCGGCTCCACCGACGCGGGGCGGGTTATTGTCCTGCCTTATGATCAGATCGTTAATGTGGCCTTCACGAAAGTTATGCTCGAACCAGAGGTACAGGCGATATTCGGCAAGCCGCTGGAACCGTCCGCCGTGCCAGTCGCCAGGATGATCGCCGAGGCGCCGGTGGCCGAGCTCGCGGAGGAATTCGTGGAGGCGCCAGACCATTCCCCGCCAAGCGAGGTTATGCGCACTCATTTCGAATGGCCCCCTCCATTCACCAAATGGGCCGGCCAAGAATCAAGCGCAAGCTCCCTCCAAATCGATCTTGTTGGCACGCTTGCGGGCGAGACTCGCCGAGCAAAGCAAATAAATCCTGCCCCAGCAACTTCTCCCAGCAGGCGAGGTAATGATTTCCATTATCCCGGCCGCGCCAATTCGTATTGTAAATCTAATAAAAGCGCTTTTTATGTGCCGGGCCTTGCAGGGAACGGATTTCTGACCTTTGGTTATTCATGACTTTGCCGACGACCGCGCAAAAACCCGAGAGCGTTCAACCCGGCGGCGGGTGGTGTGTGAGCCTGGAATTAGCGTGGGGACGATGGCGGCGTGCCTTCTTGCGCTGTTGTCGCCCAGGTTACGTCCGCAAGATGCTGGCGAGGCGTCAGGGAACTTGCGGCGAACACGATCATGACGTTATCGATGCCCGGGACCTCAAGTATCTGCGCAACAGTTGTCCCTTTTGGTTCCACCCGGAAGACGATGCCTTTCAATGGCGCTCGCGCCTGGGTTTTGCCCGTTATGGCCTGGCGGAATTGGTCATCTTCTCGGTGATTTTCGCCCTGGCCGCGGCTTTATGTGCTGGACTGGCTTGGTCAGTTCACGGTTTCTTTTGGTTTGGCCTGGTGCCGATAACTCTGCTCTGGTTGGAAATCATTTACTTTTTTCGCGATCCGGAACGGAAAGTGCCTAATGAGATCGACGCGTTGGTCAGTCCCGCGGATGGGACGGTCACCAATGTTGAAGAAGTCGCCGAACCCGATTTTCCGGAGGGACGTGCTTTACGCATCAGCATTTTCCTGTCGATTTTCAATGTCCATGTCAACAGGCTGCCGTGCGCGGGAACAATCCTCAAGGTAAGGTATTTTCCAGGTGCTTTTCTTGACGCCCGCAATCCAGCCAGCGCCGTGCGCAATGAACAACTCTGGATCGACATGACGGAAGCGAACGGGCAGCCGCTACGCATTAAACAGATTTCAGGGGCCATCGCTCGCCGTATCGTCTGCTGGTTGAAAGAGGGGGAGACCGTCCGTAAAGGCGATCGCCTGGGAATGATCAAGCTGGGGTCGCGGACCGATCTGTTGATACCTGTCGGCCGGGCACGCACGATTTGCGTGAAGGTGGGGGACAAGGTTCATGGCGGATCGACCATTCTGTTGCGAACTGCAAGTTGAGTCGCTTCTATTTGCTGTTAATTCCGCGCAGTGTCGCCGTCCTTATCCTCGGAAAAGGCTCTAACAGATAAGTCAGTAGGTTCGCTTGCTATTCCGGTACAGACTGTTAACATAGTAATACTGTTCTTTCAGGTACACGTCATGGACCGGCCCTCCAGGTCTTCTGGGGATTTTGAAGAAACCTTTAAGCCAACGCGCGAGGCGTTGCGCTCGAGCGCCCGGGCCGAACAGGAGATCCGCGCCCTTCAAGATAGCTTCGCGCTCGTCGTGCGCCATGGGTCGGACCTGATTATGCGCTGTGAGGGCGGCGGCAAGGTCCTGGATGTCTCGCCCTCTTGTCAGAAATTGCTAGGTGTCACACCTGATCGGCTGACAGGTCGGTATTTGGCGGAGCTAGTCAACAAGGAAGAGCGCGATGCGCTGCAAAAATACTTTCAAGATGTCCTGCAAGGAGAAACCGGCCGGGCAGGTGTCGTTATTCATATGGCCTTGGGCGAGCCGAACCCGCCGGAGTTGCTGCTCCATTGTTGTGCCGTGCCGCACCCCCAGACAAGAGTGCTTGAACTGGTGATCATAGGCCGGATCGTACCCCCAGCGGACACTTCCCCTAATTTGCATGACGAACTAGCTCTAAGTTTAGCCCACGAATTAAATCAACCTCTTACAGCTCTTGCGCTTACGGCACGAGCCTGTAGCAATTTAACGCGGGACAAAGCAATTAACGCAGACGAGCTGACGGTGGCCATCGAGCAAATCGCGGTGCAGGCGGAGCGTGCGGGCGAACTGGTCCGCCGCATGCGCCAGCTCGTTGTGCGGGCTGCGCCGCATTGGTCGTACGTAGGCGTCGAAGAATTAATCCGCTCCGCTCTCAAGCCCCTCGAAGCCGATATCGCTGCCCAGGGGGTCGTCGTTGAGTTGCATGTTTCCCCGGGGATGCCTAAAATAAGAGTGGATCGCATACAGATTGAGCAAGTTTTAATCAATCTGGCACGCAATGCCGTGGAAGCCATGACGGTGCCCGGCCTGGAGCAGCGGCGTCTCATTATTGCCGCCTCTCAGGCTGATCCGGAATTAGTCATCGTGGTGGCGGACACGGGTCCGGGGTTGGCCCCGGAAATCAAGGACCGGCTATTCGAGCCGTATCAAACCACCAAAACCCACGGTATGGGACTGGGGCTGGCCGTGAGCCGCGCGATCCTCCAGGCCCACGCCGGTAGACTGTGGACTGAACCGGCCCACGGCCCGGGTGCGGCATTCTGTCTCGCCCTTCCAATGGTTACAGGGAGTCATGAGCAAAAAATTTAGCGTTTGCCTCGTCGACGACGACCAGTCGATTCGTGATGCCTTCAAGTTAATGATGAAAGATGCCGGGATCAACTTTGTTGCTTTCGGCAACGTCCAAGAATATCTAACCGGCTTCGACGCCAAAAACACCGGCTGCATCGTCCTCGATGTGCGCATGCCCGGGATTAGTGGCACGGAGTTGCAGGCCATTCTCAGGCAGCAAAAAGTACACATCCCCATAATCCTGCTTACGGCGCACGCGGATTTACGGCTGGCCATCCAGGCCGTCAAGAATGGCGCCTTTGACGTTTTGGAAAAACCGCTGAACCAGGAAGTTATCCTGGAACGTATATACAATGCTTTCACGGTGTACAACACCTGGCAAAAGGTCGAAACTGAACGCCGTGAGGTGGGGCGACGTATCGCCAACCTCACTCCGCGAGAGGTAGAGATACTCGACCTCATGGCAGGTGGGCGTACCAACAAGATGATCGCGGAATATCTTGGTATCAGCCGGAAAACTCTGGACATTCATCGCGGCAAGGTGATGGCGAAAATGGGCGCACGTACCGTGGCCGACCTGTTCCGGTGGCGGTTGCTGGATCAATCCGGGCCCGGCGGTGTCATCAACCTGCCGCTGACCGACTATAAACCCTGACTTTTCATGAAATACGCCATTGTGATTCCCGATGGTTGCGCTGACAAAGCGCAGCCTAGCCTGGGCAACAAGACTCCGCTACAGGCGGCCCGGTTGCCGAACATGGATCGGGTCGCTCGCACCGGCGTCGTTGGTCGCTCGAACAATGTTCCCCAGGGCCTGACGCCGGCCAGCGACGTGGCCACGCTCAGCCTGTTTGGTTATGACCCCGCTGCAAGTTTACACTGGCCGCGCTCCCCTGGAGACCGTGGCTATGGGACTGAAACTTGGCGTTGGCGACTGGGCGATTCGCTGCAATCTGGTACACATCGATAACGAGGAAATGCGCGATTTCACGGCCGGCCATATCACTTCGGAGGATGGCGCCGCGCTGATGAAAGCCGTGCAGGAACAACTTGGCGGCGCGGTGCCGGCTGAATTCGGTCTGCAGGGGAAGTTAGAATTCCACGCTGGCGTCAGCTATCGCAACATTTTGATCTATCGAGGTGCCGACGCTCCTTTCGGGACTTCGACGACCACGCAACCGCCTCATGATGTCCCCGACCGTCCGATAGCCGAGCACCTGCCGAAGGGGCCCGGAAGCGACCTGCTGCGTGATCTTATGCGCCGTAGCCGGCAGATACTCGCCAATCATCCTGTCAACGTGGCACGCCAGGCGCGCGGCGCCAGGCCGGCGACGCAAATATGGCTCTGGGGCCAGGGCGTGGCCCCCAAGCTGGATACCTTCGACCGTAAGTATGGCAAGCGGGGCGCCATTATCAGCGCTGTCGATTTGGTGCGCGGCGTTGGCATGCTGCTGGGATGGAAACGCATTGATGTACCCGGCACCACCGGCTATCTCGACACCGATTATGCCGCCAAGGGGGCCTATGGGGTCAAGGCCCTGAAAGATCAGGATATCGTCTGCGTGCATATCGAGGCACCGGACGAGGCCTCCCACGAAGGCAAAGCCGACGAAAAAGTGAAGGCACTTGAACAGATCGACAAACATATTGTCGGACCGCTGCTGGAAGCACTGCCGGCGTTCGGTGACTGGCGCATCTTGATATCCCCCGATCATCGCACCCCGCTGCGCACTCGGGCGCACTGCGCATGGTCCTGTTCCCTTCGCGATCTGCGGAACGAGAGTTGCCGCGGGCGGTCAAGCATCCTATGACGAATTGGTCGCCGCCGACGCGGACCTCGCCTTCGACAAGGGCCACGAGTTGATGAGCTGGTTTTTGGGCAAGGAATAGCGGTGCGCAGGACATGCCGTGGACCTGGCACGCTCGCTTCGGCAAGCCACCGGAGGCTCTCGCCATGGTTCGATTTTGGCCTTCCCTTCTTTTGATCCCCTTCGTTTGCGCTACCCTGGCGGCTGATGACGCGGTCCCATTGAAACCCATCGAGATTAGTTGGCACGGCCAATCCTTCTTCACCATCAAGACCGGTAAAGGGACCGTCGTCGCCATCGATCCGCATGCAATTCTTGAATATGGCCGGCTCAAGGGACAAAAGGCGGACCTCATTCTCCTCAGCCACAATCACAACGATCATACGCAGGTCGAAGTGATCGACAACTTCAAGGACGTGCCGATATGGACGGGGCTGAAACCCGGAAACCTCAAGGCGGAGTGGAACCCTCTCGATGAAACTTTCAAGGACGTGCACGTGCGCACGATCGGAGTTTTTCACGACAACATGGAGGGCCTCAAGTATGGCAAGAACGCCATCTTCGTGATCAATGTCGATGGCTGGAAAATTGTCCATTTGGGCGACCTGGGCCACCGGCTAACACCCGCCCAACTCAAGAAGCTGGGGCCCGTGGACGTGCTCATGATCCCGGTGGGTGGCGTCTATACCCTCAATGGAAGTGAAGCGAAAGAGGTGGTGGAGCAGATCAAACCGAAGGAATACATCTTTCCGATGCACTGCGGCACCAAGGTCTACCACGATGTTTTGCCGGCCACGGAATTCGTTGACGGCCAGGTACGCGCCAACGTGACTTCCTCGGACGACAATCGTCTAAGCCTTAATCGCGATCCACAGCGGCCCAGGCCGTTGATCGTACAACTAAACTTTTGGCCCAAGGGTAAACGGGAATAGGTCCACTTAATCTCCCATGGGTTGCACATCGTGGGTGACGAGCGGGCCGGTACGGCGCGCGGCGAGTCGTGCATTCGGTTTGATCACATTTCGGGCCAGCCCCACGACGTACAGCAAGTGAATGGTCAGATAGGTCACATCGATCTCCCACCAGCGATGACCGTGAGCGGCGGAACGCGGGTCGGCATGGTGGTTGTTGTGCCAGCCTTCCCCATTGCTCACCAGGCCGACAAAGAAATTGTTGCGGCTGGATTCATCCGTTTCATAGTTGCGATAGCCCCACAAGTGCGTCACCGAGTTGACCGACCAGGTAATGTGCCAGACCAGCACGGTGCGTACAAACACGCCCCAGACCAGCAAGCTCGAGCCAAATTGCACGCCGCCCATGAGGGTGCCGTCCATTATCCAGCCAGCCGCGAATCCCGCCAGGTAAAACGCCAGCCAATGGAATAAATTGATCCATAGCCACATGCCGTTGCGCTCCATGTTCAGGTAGAACCGGTCGCGGAGGACATCACGACTATAGCGTTCATACATCGAAAGCCGTTGCAGTTCTTGATTGGTGACGAACAACCAGGCACAATGTCCCCAAATAAAGTTCACCAGCGGGCTGTGAGGATCTTCTTGTTCATCTGAATGCTGATGGTGCAAGCGGTGCACCGCCACCCAGCGCGGGAGTATCCTGCAGGCAACAAACCCCCAAAACGGCAAAGGTGTGCTCCAGCCATTTAGGGAGCGTGAAGCCATTGTGCGTCAGCAGGCGGTGATAGCACAGATTGATGCCGAGCGTGCCGAAAAAATAGAGCCCCAGTACCGCCAGCGCCACGCCCGTCCAGCTAAATAGCCACGGAACGAACGCGAGGAGGGCCAGTACATGAAAGCCGATGATGCCAATGAAATAGGGCCATAGGATTTGTGATTTGCGCACGCTGCTGGGTAGGGCAAGCCGTCCCTTGGTCGTTGCCGGCTCGCTCGGAGCGGTGATTAATTCACTCATCAATTCCTCTTTTTCCTACCAGGCGAGTTAAGGCTCTACTTATCAACGATAATCGTCCCGCACGGGGCAAAAAACGTCCAGGGCCTTTAGTCCGGCCTCCAGGGCCACCACGTGGTGTTTGACGTTTCCCGGAATGCGATACATGTCTCCCTTGATCAGGGTCTTTTTTTCAGTGCCGATGAAGAAAATCGCCTGTCCGTCCAGCACGATGCCGACTTGTTCGTGGGGGTGTTCATGCTCCAGAACAATGGCACCGGGCTCCATCACGACATGGGATAACATCATTCTATCCATGGAACAAGTTGTGATGTTCACGCCCGCAAAGATTGCATGACGGGAACACTCCTCTGGCGAGGGAAAATAGAGGCTCATGGCGGGTGATCCCTGGTGGAAAGACACTCTGGTTAGTTTATGAAAACGCCCGTCGATTCACTGGAGGACATGCTGCGTTAGTAGTATAAACTCTACATGACCACTGAAAGATCGGCCGTGCTCTGGGACGTGGACGGCACACTGGTAGACACGGCTGAACTACACTTCGAAGCGTGGTGTGCGCTGGCACAGGAGTTGCAAAGGCCTTTTACACGTGCCGATTTCGCTGCCACCTTTGGCTGGCGCAATCCGGAAATTATTCCCAAGCTTTTCGGCAACCATCGGAGCGAAGACGAGATCGCGACGCTGGGCGGCCGCAAAGAAGATCTTTACCGAGCGCAAGCCTGCAAAGGGGTCAAGCTGTTGCCAGGCGTGGCGGCATTACTGACTGGACTGAAGGAGGCTGGTTTTCTCCAGGCCATCGGCTCCAGCGCTCCGCGGGCCAACCTGGAAATGATCCTCGATCTGACCGGGACGCGCAGTTTTTTTCCGGTGATCGTGGCTATGGAAGATACGGCTCGCGGCAAGCCCGATCCTGAAGTATTTTTGACGGCGGCCAGTCGCTTGGGCGTTCCGCCAGTGCGCTGTCTCGTGCTGGAAGATGCCCCGGCGGGCATTCAGGCGGCGCGGGCCGGGGGAATGTGCGCGGTCGGCGTGACCTTTGTGGGCCACCACTCCGCGGCAAGCTTGAGCGCGGCAGGCGCGAATTTGGTAGTTGCCACGTTAGAAGCGTTATCCGCGGCGGGCGTGACTCGATTAATTCACGGCGAGCGTAATGGGTAACGGCATTCCGTTTATACGACAGGAAGTTGAAACCGATGACTGAGACAAAGAAACCAAACGAGCGCTCGGCCGGGATGCTGCTTCATCCGTCCTCGTTGCCAGGTCCCTATGGAGTAGGCGACCTTGGCCCGACGGCCTATTCGTGGGTGGACGCGTTGGTGCATGCCCGGCAAAAGTGGTGGCAGATCCTGCCGCTTGGGCCGACCGGCTATGGCGACTCGCCGTATCAATGTTTTTCGGCATTTGCCGGCAATCCGCTCCTCATCAGCCCGCAGTTCCTCATCCAGGACGGGGTCCTCAATCATGGCGACCTGGAGAGCACGCGTTTCCCATCTTCTCACGTGGACTTCGGCCCCGTCCTCGCCAGCAAGAATCGTATGCTGGCGCGGGCCTGGGAAACCTTCGAGGCAGGACGTGGCGGAAGTTTGCGCCCGGCGTACGCGGAGTATTGCCAAAGCGAGGCAAACTGGCTCGATGATTTCGCGCTCTTTATGGCCATCAAGGAGAGCATGGGAGGCAAAAGCTGGCATGAGTGGCCCACCAACCTGCGTCGGCGCGAGCCGTCGGCCCTGGCAAGTGCCAGCCAATCCCTGGCTTCGGCCGTCGGCTCGCAAAAGTTCCGTCAATTCCTCTTTCAGCGCCAATGGCAGGGCATCAAAAGTTATGCCCACCAGCGTGGCGTCCGTCTGATTGGGGACATTCCGATTTTCGTCTCCGGTGATTCAGCCGATGTCTGGGCCAACCCCCAGTTCTTCATGTTGGATAGCGAGCGGCTGCCGACGGTGGTCGCCGGGGTGCCGCCGGACTACTTCAGTGCCACGGGTCAGCTTTGGGGTAATCCGCTGTATAACTGGGATGCCCTGCGCGCCGCGAATTTTTCCTGGTGGGTCGAGCGCATGTGCGCCACTCTCAAGCAGGTCGATATCATCCGGCTTGATCATTTCCGGGGATTCGAAGCTTACTGGGAGATACCCGTTGGCATGCCCACGGCCGAACGAGGTCAGTGGGTGAAAGGCCCTGGGGCAGCGCTCCTGACGCGGCTGGAACAAGCGCTGGGAACCCTGCCACTCATTGCCGAGGATCTGGGAGTTATCACGCCTGAAGTTGAGGCGCTTCGAGACCACTTCAAGTTGCCGGGAATGCGCATTATCCAGTTCGCGTTTGCTGGGGGGCCCGACAATCCTTATTTGCCCCATAATTTTGTACAGCACACCGTGGCCTATACCGGCACGCATGACAACGACACCACGCAAGGCTGGTTTGCGACCAGCCACGAGCGCGAACGGGACTACGCCCGCCGCTACCTGGGCCGCGATGGGAGTGACATTGCCTGGGACCTGCTGCGCCTGGCGTGGGCCTCCGTGGCGGACTATGCCATCGCTCCCCTTCAGGACGTGCTCAACCTCGATACCAGCGCACGCATGAACTTGCCGGGCCGCCCCGCCGGCAATTGGGGATGGCGCTACACGGCCGACCAGTTGACGCCATGGACCCTGGACCGGCTAGGCGAAATGACCACCCTTTATGGACGATAGACCCGGGGAAAGCGCGGCGCAAGAGGGTGACGGTATCCTGAATGTCTTTGGTGATTAATACCGCTTTGCGCCCCTATTTGTGGATGCTGTTGGGAAGTTTGGCCTTTGCCTGCATGGGAATTCTTGCCCATGAAGTCGGCAAAGTTTATGACTGGCAAGTCGTCGCCATCATACGTTGTGCCCTGCCGCTCGGCATCGTTGGCGGCCTGGCGCTCGCCGCTGGCGCCAAGCTGGTTTTTCTCCGCCCGCCCGTATTATGGATGCGGAGTATCGCCGGCAGTTTTAGCTTGATCGGGACCTTTTTCGCCCTGCCCCTCTTGCCCGTCGCGGACGTTTTCACGCTCGTCAATGTCTTCCCGATTTGGATAGCGCTGCTATCCTGGCCTCTCCTGGGTGAGCCGCCCAGCCGCCAGGTCTGGTTGTCCGTGTTTTGCGGTATCGCGGGGGTGGCCGTGATTCAGCAATACCATCTCGCGTCCGCCAATTACGTGGCGCTCGTGCCACTGGGAGTTTCGCTCTTCACGGCCTTCGCCATGATCGGACTCCATCGTCTCAAGGGCATCGATACTCGCGCGGTGGTGGTTCATTTTTCCTTCGTCGCCCTGTGCTTCGCCATCGGCACTTTTTTTCTGTTCGAGCGCAAGCAGGTCTTCACGTTCCCCGAAGGAGTGCGCTTGTGGCAACTCCTGGGCGTGGGTATCTTCGCGACGATTGGCCAATTATTGCTTACCCTGGCGTTCACGCACGGCGAGCCCGCCAAGGTAGCCGTCGTCGGATTGACGCAGATCGTTTTCACGCTCATCCTTGATGCCGTCGTGCTCGGCCAGCCGATTGAACCGAGCAAACTGATCGGCGTGCCGCTGGTGGTAGCGCCTACGGCGTGGCTCATGTTGCGGCAGCGCAGCTCGTCCCGTCAGCAGTTGCCGCTGGAGCCTCTGGAAACACCCGCCCCCGAATAGGTCCGCGCGATAAGCTGATAGCATGGCGATTCGTGTATCCAATTTACGGCTGGGGCTGGATGAACCTGAGGCATCGCTCGGAGAACATCTCGCGCGGGTGCTGGGCCTGTCCAGTTCGGAGCTTGGGTCCTGGCGGCATATTGCGCAAAAGTCTCGACGCACGCGTCAAGAATTCCTTCCACTTCGTCTATTCCGCGGAAGTTCGGCCCCGTGAAGACGAAACCAAGGTCCTGAGCCTCATCAAACGCCGCGTCCATGGCGACCTGCGTGTCGAGCACTATGAAGAACCGGCTTTCCTCGTGCCGCCTCGGGGTGGCGCGGCGATGGCGCACCGTCCCGTGGTGATCGGTTCGGGCCCGGCAGGCCTGGTAGCCGCCTATTTTCTGGCCGCGGAGGGCTATCGGCCGCTAGTGCTGGAACGTGGCCGCGCCGTGCGCGAGCGTATCCAGGATGTCCACCGTTTCGATGCCGGCGGAACATTTGATCCTGAAAGCAACTACCTTTTTGGCGAGGGTGGGGCCGGTACCTTTAGCGACGGCAAACTCACCTGTCGCAGTTCGGGCCCCGAAGTCCATCGCGTTTTGGAGTTGTTCGCCCAGTGTAAAGGCAAACCCTCCATCCTGTACGATTACCGTCCTCACCTGGGCAGCAACCGGCTGCCCGCCGTCGTCAAAGCCCTGCGCCGCAGCATCGAAGCTTTTGGGGGAGAAATACGATTTTCTTGCCGCGTGGAAGACTTCGACATGTCCGCGGAGGGGGCCATGCGCGGCCTGGCGACTTCTTCCGGGCAGGTTTCGGCCGACGTGGTGGTACTGGCGATTGGTCACAGCGCACGCGACACGCTTGCCATGCTGCACGACCGTGGGGTGCCGATGGTGCCCAAGCCGTTCCAGATGGGCGTGCGCATCGAACAGCCGCAGGAGGTTGTCAACCGCGTCAAATATGGCGCGGCGCATCTTGAAGAAAAACTTGCGCCGCCGACTACAATTTGGTCGCGCGCGGCCCGCATGATCTTTTTTCGTTTTGCATGTGTGCCGGCGGGCATGTCATCCCGAGCGTGTCCGCGGAAGGCTATTTTTGCACCAATGGCATGAGCCTGTCGGGGCGTGATTCCCCTTTCGCCAACAGCGGCATGGTGGTCACGGTGCCCGTGGCCAATTTTCCTGGCACCGACGTGTTGGCCGGCGTCCGCCTGCAGGCGCAATACGAACAACGTGCTTTCGACATGAGCCGGGGCGCTTACTCCTGTCCCATTCAAGGGGCGAAGGATTTTCTGAGCCGCAAGCCAACCCGCGCCTGCCACCTTGCAGTTACCCGCGCGGCCTGGTGCTGGCGGAGATGGCTGAGCTGGTGCCTCCCCTCATTGAAGAGGCGCTTCGCCATGGCTTGCCGCTGCTCGACCACCGCTGGCACGGTCGCTTCCTGGAACAGGCAACGCTAGTCGGTCCGGAGACGCGGGGGAGTTGTCCGATTCGCATGGAGCGCGATCCGCTTACGCGCTCAGCTCCGGGCATAGCTGGACTTTATCCTATCGGTGAAGGGGCGGGCTACGCGGGGGGCATCGTCAGCGCCGCAGTCGATGGCTTGCGTACGGCGCTGGCGATTATCGCGACCTATGCGCCGGCAGCATAAGAGGGACGGCAAATGACGAACCAGCTCGATCGCGAGGAATATATCGAGCAAGCCTACTTTTTTCGCATTCTGCGCGAGCGGATCGCGGAAAACCTGGCTATTCAGGACGTGCTCGCGCGCATTCACGAAGAAATTCTCGCCACGACACGGCTACCCATGGCGGTGCAGTTCCTGGCGACTGAGATCAAACATACTGGACTCCTCTCCTCTGGTTTCAGCAGGCTCGCCCATTATTTTACGCCATTTCAAGCTTTCACCCTTCAGCAAACCGAAGACGAGAAGAAACGCTTCAGTATTGAAATCGGCCTACTCATTCTCGAACGGGAAGCGCTCTATCGCGCGGGCACCCCCACGTCGGCGGGACTGTTTGTCTACCAGTTCGAGGCGATTAGCCGCAACCGCCTGGGTTATGACGAGGGGATACTCTGCATGCAGGCAGACAGCTTTTACGATGCTGACTGGAAATTCTTCCTGGGCCTGGTCCACCACCACGTGGGCACCGTCGATTTCGCCGACCTCGTGTATTTGCGGTCGCACCTTTATGTCCAGGACCAGCGCCGCCTGAACCCCGGCTACGAACCGCCGGCCTTACCCCTTTTCGAGGAAAAGGAAGGCAAGATCGCCAAGGCCAACCGTGGCCGTGATCCGCTCTATCTGTTTGCCGCCTTGCAGCGCCAGTTGAACTATCCCGAAGTTCCGCGACCGAAAGCGCGCGATGACCTGGCAACCAATGTCGAGGCCCTCAAGGTGAAGATCAAGGAGCTGGAAACACGTCTGAAGTTGGTGGAAGGAGAATTGCGGGGACAAATTGATTTAAGTGAGTTCATGGCCAAGCCGGAGTTATTGAAGCCACGTGACGATGAACTTGACTGAAAACGCCATTTTCGCACGGATTTTTTCGTAGCGAGCGCCCTGTTTGCAAAGATT
Source organism: uncultured Planctomycetota bacterium (assembly GCA_963848825.1). Lineage (GTDB taxonomy): Bacteria > Planctomycetota > Planctomycetia > Gemmatales > Gemmataceae > CAVVSQ01. Next base: position 507,121 of record CAWKFA010000002.1, read on the forward strand.
ATGCTAGATTTGCATGCCTCGTGGCGATTGGCGCGGAGACTTGGCCATGAAAACCCTCGGTTTGTGTGTCGGCATTGGTGTCCTGGCCTTTGTGCTAGCTGGCTACCAGGCGGGTATATTTCGAGATTTGCCGCATCCGGGCGAGACGGCTACCGGACCCGTCGCAGCCAAAAAGACCGAACCGACGCCTGCCAAGGCGAGGTTTCCCAGGGACCTGGCACCCGCGGCGCGCGCCGAGGCCGTCCCGCAAGCAGCCGCATACGATCCCGACGCTACTTTTCATCGCTTCGCCATCCTTAAAACCAACGGCGCTCTTTATGAGGAATGGCAGGAGAAGCTCAAGGATGAATGGCAGACGGACTCGGTCGAAAATACATCCCTGGTGATCGTGGTCGCTCCGGTCAAGAAAACCTTCGTCGAAATCATCCACTATCCGGGTGGCGCGCCGCCGATCTCACGCTATAAATATGAAGTCGAAGCGTCGATCATTGAAGCCGAGACCGGCAAGGTCCTGGCCAATCGGCTCTTCATCAACATGCCCCGCGACATCGTGCGCATCGAGACGTGGGCGACGACGGCCCTTGGCTCGCCGGTTGAATTTCGCACCGTCTTCAACTGGGCAGCCTCCAGCGCGCGCGCCGGTTTCCCCGCTGTCGATAATCCCACGCCGATCGTTACCGTCGTCAATTAAAGCGTTCGAAAAAAAAGGGGTCAGACCCCTTGAAGGCCCGCCTTTCCCGCATCTCCTTCGCAGCGCTCACCGCCGCCGACTTGAACCTGGGCAACTTGGATCAAGTTTGGGAAACTTTTCTGCCGAAATAAACTCTGTCGATAAACGTTGGACGGGCAAGCGAGGCAAGCTGACCGGCCGCGAATCACCAAAACGACAGCGACCTATCGATCCCATGCCATGTCAGTGGTTTTCATCGGGACTCATGTTTTCGTTGAGCAAAGGAGTTGAGCGGATGCACAAGACCAGCACCGTCCTACTGGCGGCCATGATAATTTCTTCCCTGGGTTTATGGGGATGTACCAACCAGAAAACAGGCGCAACCAACAATAAAATTCGGGAACTCGAAAACCGCTATTCCAAGCTGGAGGAGGATTATCGCGTCATTGTCGCTGTCAACGAGACAAATCGGCGAAAAATCGCTCAACTCGAAACGCTGCGAACGGAATTGGCCCAAAAGGTCGAAGAACTGGAGATTGTGGTCAGAGAGCGTGACGAGCTGAAAACGCAACTGGCCACGCGTACCGAAGAACGTGACGGCCTTCAGTCACAACTCTTGCAATTTAGCCGTGACCTGCAAAGTCTGGCCGGCCGTGCCCAGGCGGCTGCCGCACGCTCCTTTGGCGGTACCCTGGGCGCACAACCAGTCTCCCGCAAAGTGCCTTGATCCATCGGCCCCTTGGCAACACCGATGCGACAAAGGCCCGTGGGGAGGAACCCCGCGGGCCTTTTTTTCAATCATAAAGCATGCTGGCTTACGTTCGTTCCCAACAACTAATCACGTAGAATCTCGATGGTCGCGCGTCCCCGGAGCTCGCGCATGATGTGTTTGTATTCGTGCTCAGCCACCTGATTTTTGATTTTGAGTTCAATGAGCTTTTGCGTTTTCTCGTTGAGCGGCGTCAGGCCGGCAAACTCTCTTTTCGTCACCCGCACGATGTGAACGCCGCTCGACAGCGGGATCACGGGACCAATTTCACCCTCCTTGAGCCGGAAGAGTGTTTCTTCCAAATCGGGCGGACGAATCTCGCCCTTACGGCTACCAAGGCCCGCGCCATTGCGGAATTTGCTGTCCCCTTCGTCCAGCTTGATCAGTTTTTCAAAGTCCTCGCTGGTGCGGCACTGGGCAATCAAGTCCTCGGCGTAGCGCCGGACCTGTTCGATCGTCGGATACTTGGGGCCGAGGCCGATAAAAACATCTTGCCACTGCACCGTGTCGACGCGTTGAAATTCATTTAAATGCTTGTCGTAATAATCCTGGATCGCGCTCGGACTGGCCTGCTGGTTCGCGGTCCCCTGAATGCGGCTGCGTACGTATTCGTTGGAGATCAGGCTTCGCTCCGTGGCGCGGCGAATAATAAACTCGACCTCCTTGATCTCCGCCTCCGTGGCCCGGCCGCTGTCGCGAATCGCTTTCATTTTCTTTTCGTATTCCCCCTCGGCATACTTTTTCAGCTTTTCGATGGCTTTTTTATTGACCTGTTCCAGCTTGTGGAGCGCGTCCTGAGAGGCGACTTCCTGTTCGATAATGCCATCCAGCGTTTGGTTATATACCTCGGTCATGCGTTCAGAACGACGCGGCTCGGGCATGCTCGCCAGCTCGCGCATGGCCCCGGGCGGAAGTTGTTGCATGACTTCTTCGTCGAAGATCGGCTTGCCATTAACGAGCGCGCGCACACTGACCCGCAAAATCTTTTGATTCAGGCGCACCTGCTCGATGGCGCTGCCACCCGGCAAGGGAGGCGGCAGCGGCGGGGGTGTTTAGGGCGCGATCAAAGGCGCCACCAGCGGAGCCCGAAACTTCGGATCGGGTGGCTCAGGGGACTGGGAACGGGCCAGCGGGGCAACGGTCTCGGCCGTCAGGTCAGCCGTCAACGATTCAGAAAACGGTATCTGGTTGACGCCGCCGGTGAAACAGCCGGTGAGCCAGAACGCTGAAGTTATGCCCAACACCGTGGCCGCGATTGATCTTCCCTGGCGCATACCGCCTCCGAGGCGTTTGAAGACTGACAAGAAAACGTGGCGGCGGACTATACCCGGCGTTCCGGTAAACGCAAGAGATGTTTGAGGCCCTCGAACATCGCCAACGGCTCCATCTCCTCAGGGAGCAAGCGATAATAGGCACTGACGCCATCGACAATTCGTAGCCGCGGCCCCGCGCCTTGACCAGACGTTCCATCTTGCGTGGATTGCGATAGCCGATGACAAGGTCTAAAGGACCAACGGTGGCAACGTTCTCCACGTCCTTGCCGCTGTCCTGTTCCAATTCTCCCCTGGCTTTGCCCTCCAGGTGCAACGTGGCCAGTTGCCAGCGCGTCGCCAGGAGTCGCAGCTCCGCCAGGCGCAGCAGCCATTCGACCGCCTCCGGGATGGGACCAAAGCGGTCACGCAATTCCTGGCGGAAGTCTTCAAGCCGCTCCAGCCGGCGAATGCGCGCCAGGCGGCGATAAACTTCAATCTTTTGTTTTTGGCCCGTCACATAATCACGCGGCAAAATTCCCGGCCAGGGCAGATCGATGGTCACTTCGAGGTGCGTCTTGACGGGCATGTTCTTCAGGCTGCGCACCGCATTTTCCAGAAGATGGCAATACAGCTCGTAGCCGACGGAAGCAATATGCCCGCTTTGCTGAATGCCGAGAATATTGCCGGCCCCCCGGATTTCCAGGTCGCGCATGGCAATCTTGAAGCCCGCCCCGAGCTCGGTGAACTCTTCAATCGCCTTGAGGCGACGGCCGGCATCCGGCGTGATGGCGCGATCGCTGTCGAGCACGAGGTAGGCATAGGCGCGATGTTTATAACGGCCAACCCGGCCGCGAAGTTGATGCAGATCGGCCAGGCCATAATTATCCGCTTGATTGATAAAAATGGTGTTGGCGTTGGGAATATCGAGGCCGCTTTCGATGATCGTGGTCGCCACCAAAATATCGACCTCGCGGCGGACGAACTTGGACATGGCTTCTTCAAGCTCATGTTCGCCCATCTGGCCATGGCCGATGGCGATCCGTGCCTCGGGCACGATGCTTTGCAGCGTGGCGGCGATTTCGCGGATATTGTGGACACGGTTGTGGACGAAATAAATTTGGCCCTCCCGGTTGAGCTCACGCAAAAGGGCATGGCGGATGAGCTGCCGGTCGAAGCGAACGATGCGCGTTTCGATGGCGAGGCGTCCCTGCGGCGGCGTCTCCAGGTTGCTGATGTCGCGGATGCCCAGCAGCGATAGATGCAGCGTCCGCGGGATCGGAGTGGCGGTCAGCGTCAAGCACGTCGACGGTTTGCCGCAACTTCTTGAGGCGTTCCTTGTGCTCCACACCGAAACGCTGCTCCTCGTCGATGATGGCCAGGCCGAGGTCCTTGAATTTGACATCCGCGCTCACCAGGCGGTGCGTGCCGATGATGACGTCGATGCCCCCGACACCCAGGCGTTCAAGAATTCGGCGCTGCTCGCCGGCAGAGCGGAAACGGCTAATGGCATCCACGACGAAGGGATATTCGGCCAGGCGCTGGCTGAACGTGCGAAAATGCTGCTCGGCCAGTACCGTGGTGGGTACCAGCACCGCCACCTGGCGGCCATTGTCGATCGTTTTGAAGGCGGCGCGCATCGCTAGCTCGGTCTTGCCATAGCCCACGTCACCGCAAATCAACCGATCCATGGGCCGGCTGCGCTGCATATCCCGCTTGATTTCAGTCATCGACGTAAGCTGGTCCGGCGTTTCCTGGAAAGGAAAGGCTGCCTCGAACTCCCGTTGCCATTCGCTGTCCGGCGGAAAGCTGACACCGGGTTGCGCCTCGCGCAGCGCCTGCAGCTCGACCATCTCGCTGGCAAGGTCGAGGACGGCCGCCTGAACCCGGTCCTTCTTCCGTTGCCAGCTGGTGCCGCCCAGCTTGGATAACTCAGGGTCCGAACGAGCGCCGCCGACATATTTCTGCACCAGGTCGATCTTGGAAGCCGGCACATAGACGCGTGTGCCGCCGCTAAATTCCAGAATGAGGTGTTCTTCGCGCTGCCCATGTTTCTCGAGCTCGTGCATGCCGCGATAACGCGCGATGCCATGGCTGAGATGAACGACGAGATCGTTTTCTTGCAGTTCCAGAAAGCTGTCGATGGCCCGCGATTCGAGCTGGCGCCGCGGCAGCACCGCGGCCGTCGCTTCGCGGTGAAACAACTCATGGTCGCCAAGGACAACGATGCCCGCGACCTCGTCGGCGCCTGGCGCTTTCCTGCCCGAGGGGGACGATAGCAATCGGAAACCCGAATGCACGCTTCCCACGACAAGCCGCAACCGGTCCGCCTGTGCCAACTGTCCCGAAGCCAACACGTCGCCGAGACGTTTCTTTTCCGCTTCGTTGTGACAGGCGACAAGCACCAGGTCTCCCGCGGCGGCGTTGTCGATTTCATCCTTGACCTTGGTCACATCGCCGCTAAAGCGCTCGACGGACAGGGCCCGCAGATGGCAGGTTGTCTCCGCGCTGGCGGCCGGGAGCTTGGTGATGTGCACGCTGGGAAACTGTATTAAATGCTGAAAAACGTTGGGGACCATGAACAGGCCCGTGATGTCGGCCACGCGTTCAAGATAGTACTTGCCCTGCTCTTCCAGCTCCGCCGGCTCAACCATCATGGTCCATGAGCCTGCCGGCAAATAATCGGTCAGATGGCCCCGTAACTCCAGACTGGCGGGGCTGCCATGCGACTGGGCCGTAATCTCGACGGCCTTGAGGTCCCCGAGGCTGCGTTGCGTATCGGGCGCGAACTGGCGGATCGACTCGATTTCATCGCCGAGAAACTCAAGCCGGTAAGGAGCCTCGGCATCGGGAGAATAAACATCGAGAATGCCGCCGCGCCGACTAAACTCGCCCGGAATTTCGACAGCCTCCATGCGCTGGAGGCCATTGAGAACGAGCCACTCCGTTAGTTCTTCGAGACCGATTTCCTGCCCGATGCGTAATTTTCTGCGCTGGCCGCTTAATTGCTCCCGATTGGGTACCGGCTGGAGAAGGGCTTGCATGGTCGTGAGCAAGAACCGCGGCGGGTGCTCCCCCTCGAGCTGGCGCAACAGGCGCAACCGTTGGTTACCGGTTTCATCCAGCACGGTTTCCGCCGACGGCAAGGCATCCCAGGCCGGGAACACCAGGGGGCGCTGGGCCGTAAAGCTAAGAATATCTTCGGCCCAGGCATCCACGTCGCGCGGATGGGCCAGCGTGACAAGAAGGGTCTTTGGTGTCCGCAAACCAACCGTGGCCGCCACCAGCGCCGCCGAGGAATTCCAGGCGCCATCGATTGTCGCGGAGTGTCCTTTTTTTAGAGCTGCCAGAATAGGCGCGAAGTCGCCATCGGCCTCGATCCACTTGGGGAGGTCTTGAAGAGTGCTGGGCAGGGACTTACGAAGCTTCGGCATTCCTTTAATGGTCCCGCCGCCCTTGGTGGGTCAGCGCGAGTACGCTCGAGCCCACCCTACGATGCCCGGACATACATTGCTAACTCTTCCGCTCTTTCTCCAGCGGTGTTTCCCAGAGATAGATCCGGTGCTCCCGGCCGCCGGCCGGCGTGAAGGTCACGTCCCGTTTGGGATGAACCCCCTCCATGTTGAAGTCGTGCGAAACGATTCGGCATCCAGGCTTGAGCTTGTCGAGTTGGGGAATGAGCTTCACATTGAGTTGAGGCAACAAATACAACGTGATGACGTCCGCCTTGCTGAGATCGAGCTCGAAAATGTCTTGCAGCTTGATGGTGACCAGTTCCTTGACATTGTTGCGGTCGACATTTTCCAGCGATTCCTTGACGCGCGCCGGGTTGATATCGAAACCCCAGGCCCGTGAGCCATATTTCTTGGCGGCAGTTACGGGGATGCGCCCGTCACCGCAGCCAAGGTCGTAAACAATCTCACCGGGCCGAACGTCCGCCATGTCGAGCATTTTGTCGACGACTTCTTGCGGCGTCGGCACGTAAATCACGTCTGGCTCACGAACCGGCTTATCCTGCGAATGGACACGGCCGGACATGGTCAATGGGGCAACTGCCAGCGTGCTCAGCACCAAACCGAAAAAGAGGCGATATTTCATGATTCTTCTCCATGTCGCCGCGGCGTGCCCAGGGCCTGTGAAATCCAGTAAAGCGGCAGGCCCAAGAGCAGCAAGGCGACCACGAAAAGCGTGCGCCAGCCGATATAGACGACGCTCTGATAAAGCATGTAAATGCACATATTGCAGAAGATGAACGGCACCAGCGGATAACAGGGGACGGAAAAGGGCCGCGCCAGATCCGGGTTTTTCTCTCTCAGGGCAAAGAGCGCGAATCCCGTCAGCAAAAAGAACAACCAAAACGCCGGTGCCGAGTGGGAAACAAGTGTGCCAAAGGCTTGTTCCGGCTGCCAGGCCTCCGCATAGTCAATCTTGACCACAAAATCCTCGTGGAAAAAGCGTGCCGCCGAGGACATGGCGTCGTTCAGTACGCCCAGAGATTGATTGATCGCGGCGTGTCCTTTCTCGGTTCCGAACAAAAACACCAAAGCCAGCGTGATCAAGGCCTGGAAGAGTAACGCCAGGATGGGTGCGCCGCGACCGGGGGCCCAGTGGCCGAGAAACCCAAAAAGCCGATGGTCCGTTCCCAGCGTGGCGCAGACGCGGGCGCCCGTGAAAATCAGTCCATTGATGGCACCCAGAGCGGAAACCATGATGATGACCTGCATGGCCAGTCTGCCGCGTGCGCCCATGGCCTCGTCCAGCAGACGTGCCGGCAGGCTGCTCGGTTCGCGTACCTTGTCGAAGCCCAGGCCCAGGATGAAGGCCAGATTGATAAGAAAATAAATCACCGTGATGATGCCGATGCCGTAAAGCAACGCCCGCGGCACGTTGCGGCGCGGATTCCGCACCTCGGCCGCGACGAACGCCGCATCGTTCCAGCCACCATAGGCGTAAAGGACCAAGATCAGCGCCAGACTTCCCCAGCCCCAGTCTTTCGTCTCCGCCGGTAGCGACCAGTCCGTGGCATCGGTTTTCATGACCCAAAAGCCCGAAACGATAATTGCGATGAGCCCGACAATTTTGGCCAGCGTCAAGATATTTTGCGCTATTTTGCCCAAAAGCACGCCGCATACATTGAACAGGGTGATCACCAGGACCGCTATCGAGGCGTAGTAAAAATCCGAACTCAAATCCAGTTTGAGGTAGTCCGGAAGCGGTTCGACGGCAGTAGCCTGTTTGGCGAAAACAACGGCCATGACGCCGATGCTGGCGGGCAAAATCACACTCAACTGCGCCCAGCCGAATAAAAAGCCTGTGCACCGACCAAATGCCTGAGTCAGGTAATAGTAATCGCCACCGGCGCGCGGATAGGTCGATCCCAGCTCGGCATAGCACAGGCCGCCCAGCAGGGCCAAAAAGCCGCAAAACACCCACACGGCCAGGCCCATCCACGGATTGGGCGTGTTGGCGAAAATGAGCCATGGCACCTCAAAAATCGTCGTGCCGATGACGATCCCGACCATGATGCAAACCGTGTCCCAGACACCCAGCTTGCCGCGCTCCGTCTCGCCACTCGGCAGTGCAGGTTCCATCACTTTCATAAACGTCCTCAACCTGAAGGATGGGTTGTATCTTTGCTTAAAGGTACGTTGTAAGGGAGTTGCGGAATCATTGCCAATCAATTTGCGCCGACGGCGCGAGGTTTTCGCGTTTACGGAGCTTGATCCGACGAAGCACGCTATAAGTGGTGGGTCAGCGCGAGTACGCTCGACGCCACCCTACGGGCCCTTCATTTGCAAACGTCTTCTCGCTTCCTCGAATACGGCGTCAAGCATCGTTGCTGTCAGCCGGCCCGTAAAAGTATTTTGCTGGCTTGGGTGATAGCAGCCCAAAATGAGGTAGCGCCCGCAGGTCAGCACGGCGCCGTGACCAAACCGCGTGCGTAAATCATCACTTGCCATTGCCTGCGCCCGCAGCGTCCGGAGGACTCCGGCCCAGGCGAAGCCGCCCAGGCACACGACGATACGCGCGTTCGGAAGCAGCTTCAATTCCTCAGCCAGATACCCCAGGCAATTATCGCGCTCTTCCGTGGTCGGTTTGTTCGCCGGCGGGGCGCAGCGAACGCAGGCAGTGATATAGCAGTCTGCGAGCCGCAACCCATCCTCACGATGCACCGACGTAGGTTGATTGGCAAAGCCGGCGCGGTGCAGCGCCGCGAACAACCAATCCCCCGAACGATCCCCCGTAAAAACCCGGCCAGTTCGATTGCCGCCATGCGCCGCGGGAGCCAGGCCACATATCACCAGGCGTGCGTCCGGGTCGCCGAAGCCGGGAATCGGCTTGCCCCAGTAGTCCTCATCGATAAACGCGGCCCGTTTTTCCCGCGCCACCAGCTCGCGCCAGGCCACCAGCCTTGGACAGCGCGTGCAGCCAATGATGGTTTGTTGCAAGACCGCCATGGAGCTTTTTGCCATAACACCTAGCCCCCGTACGTTCGCTGTGCCGCCCGCAAGGTGTTGTGCAGTAGCATCGTAATGGTCATCGGCCCCACGCCGCCCGGAACCGGCGTGATCGCCGAAGCCACCTTCGAGACTTCCTCAAAATCGACATCGCCAGCCAGCTTGCCATCGGCCAGCCGGTTCATGCCCACATCGACCACCACCGCTCCGGGGCGCACCATGTTTGCCTTCAGAAAGCGAGCCTGACCGATCGCCACCACCACGATATCTCCCAGCCGGGTCAGACTCGCCAGATCGGCACTCCGGCTATGACATATGGTCACCGTGGCATTGGCGTCTTTGGCCTTCTGCATGAGGATGAGCGCCAGGGGTTTACCGACAATATTGCTGCGGCCCACGATGACCACGTGGCGGCCTTCGATGGGAATATTGTTGCGTACGAGAAGCTGCTGCACTCCCAGGGGAGTGCACGCCAAAAAGCCTGGCTGCCCCATCGTCAATAGTCCCAGGCTGTGCGTGCCGAAACCATCGACATCCTTGGACGCCGAAACTGCCTGGAGAACCGCCATCTCATTGATTTGCCTGGGCAGCGGTAATTGCACGAGAATGCCATGCACGCGCGGATCGGCATTGAGCTGGGCAACAAGTTCGAGGAGTTGGGTCTGCGTCGTGTCCGCCGGCAGCGCATGCAGCCAGCTCTCGATGCCGACCCTCTGGCAGGCCGCCCGCTTATTGCGAACATAGACCTGGCTGGCCGGGTCGTCGCCCACGATGACGGCCGCTAGCCCGGGCCGTATGCCGCCCCGGCGATAGATGGCTTCGACTTCAACCGCGAACTCTGCCTGCATGGTCTGCGCGAGCTTTTTGCCGTCCAGCAAGATTGCCATGAAGTCTTACCTCGAACCGTAGAAATAGCCCGCGCGCCACACGTCCACTGCTGTCTTTTTAGCAAATCCGCCGCGAGATAGGAGCGAGCAAACGAGGTAGATGAGGTAGCGGAGGTGGTTAGACCAGACGGACGTGTTACGACCAGAGCTGAAATCGGGCTCATTCAATCATCTGCGCCGGGATGCCGCGCCAACGAGTGTCCGCCGGCAACAATTCCCCTTTCATTGCCAGGGACAGGGCTTCCAGGTTCGCGTTGTCCGCAAGCTCGGCGTCGTAGAGCACTACAGAGCGCGGGCCAATCGAGCAGCCCTGCCCAACCTTGACCGTGGACATTTTCATGACGCGATCTTCAAACAAGTGGGTCTGCAAGGAGGTAACGCCCGCGATCATCGCGTCAGCGCCGACGTGGACCAGGTCGAACTCGGTAAGGAAAGTCGTCTCCATGTAAACGCGCCGGCCAATGCGGGCACCGAAAAGGCGGAGCAGGGGGGCTAACAGCGGTGTACCCGTGAAGGCGCGTAATAGCCAGGGCACGGCCACGTTTTCATAGAGCGCCGTGATGAGCTCGGTGCGCCAGACAAAGAACGACCACATCGGTTCCACGCGCGGCCGGTAACGGCCGACCACCACCCACTTGCACAGGGCCACGAGGATTGTCACCACGAGCCCCATCCCCAGAGAGAACCCCGGCAGCACAAATGCCAACGACCAGGCCGGCAAACCAGTAAACCAGGGCAAAGCCATGAGCCCGGCCAACATGACGAGATAGGCGAAGCTCGCGGGCAAGACCACGCGCAAAGACTCGACCGCCAGGCGGCAAATTACCAGCCGGGCGGACGGATGATAGGTGACGGAATCGTCGAACTGTTCGCTCATTTGCCGGCGAGGTAGAAAGATCGCAGGCGAGCCCAGCCAGGATGTGCCTTCCTTGATTGGTTCACGCGGGGGAACGGATTGCACCCCTATCAAACTGCCGCCGGGCAGACGTGTGTCCGAAGGGACCAGGGCGGCGTTGCCGACGAAACAGCGGGCGCCAAGTTCCGTTTTGCCCAGGGCAATCATGCCACGGTGATAACGTGCCGCACCGACCACGGCCAGGTCGGCAATAAAGCACTCCTGGCCCATGACGACCAGGTCCGGGTCGATGTCGGACACCGTGGAGACTTCCGCGCGTTTGCCAACCGTCGCGCCCAGAAGACGCAGCCAGGGCGAGGTATAGAGCGTGGCATAGAGCGAATTGGTCGCACCCAGGCTAAGCTGCATAAGTTTGTCGGCCACCCATTTGCGCAAGCCGAAAAAACTGCACAAGGGCACCAGGCCGAGCCGGGTTCGAGGCATGGCCAGCTTTTTGCCCACGGCCACCAGCAAGCAGGTCGTCAACACGTAAATGAGCCCCGCAATCGGCAGCGCTGCCACGGCCTGCCAGGCGTCCCCATCCGCGAGCAGGTACAACAAGATTAATCCCGGCGTAATGTTAAGCCACGGCAGAATTGCCATCATCAAAAAGCCCGCGACAAAGCCAAGGCCCAGTACCACCGACCACTGCTGGCCAGCACCGCCGTCGGCCATCGCCTTTAATTGGCTATCGTCGGCCACCCGGCGCGACGGAGACCCGGCCCAGGTTTCTCCGGCGGGTATGGTCTGAGAACGCGCGACGAGCGACTGTTCACCGAGGCAGGCACCGTCACCGACATTCGCACCAAGCATGACAACGGCATTCGTGCCAATGAAGCAGCCTTCGCCCAGGCGAATCGGGGCCAGGTACAGCCAGCCATCTTCCACGAGAAAAGGCTCGAGTACCGCGGCATAGCCGATGCTCGTGCCAGCACCAATCTCCAGGAGGTCGGGCATCAGCAGCCTTGACGAAGCCAAATGACATCCCCGGCCGATCCGGGCGCCAAATAGCCGAACGTACGGCGCCAGCAATGGCGAGCCTGCCAGCGTGCCAAGCGGCGCCAGCGCCATGAGCTTGCGAGCCAGCCACCACCGGCAATAATACCAACCCCACAGGGGATACCTTCCCGGCCGGGTTCGTCCCAGCAATAGCCACTTGCCAAGCACCGGCAAAGCCAGTCGTGTGACGACCATGATGCCGACGGCGCCAAGACCAGCCCAGAGCCAGTCGGCCGCGCCGTTTCTTTGGGTGCCGGTCAAGAGCAGAGCCAGGGGAGCGCTGACGAGGACCATCATCAAGTAAATGCCAACCGTTTGCGCCAGGCCGCACGCCAGCACGCGCGCGTTGCCGTGGCGAAGCCGATCACCTGGAACATGCGCGGAGACATGCGCGGGGTGGCTCGCGAGAAAGCTGGCCAAACCACGAATCGTTGGGTGGGTATAGAGGTCGGCCATCGCCAGGTGCATCAAGGCCGGGTCCTTGCGGAGATCGGAAATCACCATGGCGGCGAACAGAGAATGGCCGCCCAGGTCGAGAAAGAAATCGGCATCCACGGATGGGTTCGTCAATCCAAACACTCGAGCCCAGGCGGCGAGCAGTACTTTCTCCAGGGGAGTTTCCGGCGCGATGGCGGGCGCCACGGCATCCGCCGCCAGGCGGTTGGAGACGGGCGCCGGCAAGCGGCTGCGGTCGGCCTTGCCGCTGGGCAGCATGGGGAGACTATCCATGATCTCGATAAAGGCCGGCACCATATATTGCGGCAGCCGACGACGCAAGTTTTGCTGGAGTCGCTGCCGCAAATCCCCGGTAACCGAACCTGCCAGCACGACATAGGCAGCCAGCTCTTGAACGTTGGCCTCGCCATTGACCAAAGCGACGATGGCGCTGACAACATCCACGTCCTCGCGCAGCACGGCTTCAATTTCGCCCAGTTCGATGCGGTAGCCGCGGATTTTCACCTGGCTATCGATACGCCCGAGATATTCGATTTCCTCGTCGGGCGTCAGTCGGCCAAGGTCGCCCGTTCGGTAAAGGCGGGCTCCGGGACGGTCGTTAAACGGATCCTGGACGAATCGCTCCGCCGTGAGTTCAGGGCGATTGACGTAGCCCACGGCAACGCTCGGCCCGCCGATGCAAATCTCGCCGCTGGTGCCCGCTGCCACCTCCTGAAGCTGCTCGTCCAAAATGTGGACTGTATAAGATGGCAGCGGACGACCGATGGTCACCGCCTTGCCGGGCCGTAACTCGGTCCAGGTTGCGGTAACGGTCGCCTCGGTCGGGCCATAAGTATTGAGCATACGCCGGCCGGGCCGGCTCCAACGCTCCACGAGAGCGGCCGGACAGGCCTCGCCGCCCACGAGGAGAGTGCGAAGCGTCGGCACGTCACGTTCGATCGTGGCCAGCAGCGTGGGCACGCAGGCCATCACCGTGATTTCTTGTTCGATGAGAAAATCGGTAAGGCCCGCGCCCAGGCGGCGATGTCCGCTTGGCCCAGCTACCAGGGTGGCGCCGGCCGCGAAGGTGGGCCAAATCTCTTCGATGGAAAAATCAAACGCCAGCGTCATGCCCTGGTACACACGGTCCGTGCGCGTGACGCCATAAATCGGCATGCAGGCACAGAGAAAATTGCGAATGCTGGCTTGCGTAACCGCGACGCCCTTGGGCCGGCCCGTCGTGCCACTTGTGTAGATGATGTAGCAGAGGGCGTCGCTGGCTGGCATGATGTTCGGGCGCTGTTCTGGTTCCACCTCGATGTCGGGCGCCGCGTCCACGAACAGTAAGGGGCAGGCAACACCGCGTGTGGCCGGCTCGAAAGACCTGGTGGTGATCAAGATTGCCAGGCTGGCATCTTCCGCGATGAACTCCAAGCGGTCCGCCGGGAAGGAAGTGTCCAGCGGCACGAAGGCGGCGCCGCATTTCAGCGCCGCCAGCAGTGCGACGTAGGTCGCAAGAGAACGTTCGAGGAGCAGGCCGACGCAATCTCCCGGGCAGATGCCCAGGCGGAGCAGGTGGTGCGCGAGCTGGTTGGCAAGGGCGTCCAGTCGGGCATAGGTAAAAGATTTTCCCTCGCACACCAGGGCCACGGCGCCGGGAGAGGCATCAACCGTCCTTTCGAAGAAGTGGTGCAGACAGCGCGGGCCAGACTCGCCGCGCGCCACCGCCCAGCCGTGGGAAAGGCCGCCGAAAGCGCGCACGTCTTTTTCGCGATTGGAGTTCGAGGATTGCATTAGCCAACAGGAAATAGGAAGGTTGATATTTCACGATGCACGTGGCGCCCGCTTGAACTATAGGGGCACTCGCGCGGCTTTGGTGACGGCTACCGAGAGAGCGGCGAAACGGGCTGTGCTGGAGCTGTCAGGATATGGAAAAGCGGGCAAATTGGACATGGGCCGGCATCTCAGGCCTGTGCCGGCCGATGGGCGCTTCGATATTCAGCGTGTTACGCACGGTGTAAGCTTTCTTCCCCTGGCTTTCGAAGTAGGTGCGCGTCATCAGTTCGCCGATGAGCCCCATCGAAATGAATTGCACGCCGATAAGCACACAGATGGCGCTCAAGAGGAGAAACGGATTGCCCGTCATGAATGTGCCATAGGCCGACTTCATCCAGATAGTGACGACCAGGCTCAGAAAGCCCATGCCCATGGAGCAAAGCCCCGCGAGGCCCATGGCATGCATGGGCCGTGTCAAATAAGAGTGCATAAAGGTGACGGTGATGAGATCCAGCACCACGCGAAACGTTCGGGAGAGAGTGTACTTGGTCTTGCCCGCGGTTCGCGCATGGTGGCGCACGGGGACCTGAGTCATGCGAGCGCCGGCTTGTTGCGCCAAAACGTTAATGAAGCGGTGCATCTCGCCATAAAGCGGAATCGACTCGGCCAGGTCACGGCGCATGGCGCGCAGCGTACACCCGAGATCTTTCGTTTGCACGCCGGTGACCTTGCGAATCAGCCAGTTGCCGAGCAGGCTGGGGACCTTGCGAATGAAGAAATGATCCTGGCGCTTGGCCCTGAGCCCGAGGACGGCATCGTAGCCCTCGTTGAGCTTGGCGAGCAGCAGCGGAATGTCGGCTGGGTCGTTCTGCAAGTCGCCGTCCATCGTGACGACAACGTCGCCGACGGACCAGTCGATGCCCGCCTGCAAGGCGGCCGACTGCCCGAAATTGCGGCGCAGGCGCACGACCTTCACCAGCGGATCACGTTCGGCAAGGGCTTCGAGGGCCTGGAACGATCCGTCACTGCTGCCGTCATCCACGAAAACCATTTCGTAATGAAGAGGCAGCGGGCTCAGTGCCCGCGCAGTCGCTCATGCAGCGTGCCGATGTTGTCCCGTTCGTCCTTCATCGGAATGATCACCGATAGATCCACAAGTCACCTCGCCCACGGGCGCGTCGGCCGGCACTGCCGGCGTTACAGGTTTAGGAAAATGACCAAAATAATACACCGCGCCTCCCAGGAGGCTGACCGCGGCATAAACGGCGAACCAGAGCATCGATAACGTCAGCGCGGTCCCCTCGGCAATGCCCAGCGGGGCCAAAAACAGCACCGTGGCTTTCTCGCGGACGCCCATGCCGTTGACACTGACGGGAAGCATCGTGAGCAGCGACACCATCGGCACCATCACCCAGTAATACGCCGCCGGTATGGGCGCATGGATGGCCACGCCAATGAGCCAGACAATCACGATGTTGGCGGCCTGGACAAACAGAGACAGCGCCAGCGTGGTTGCCAGAATACGCGGCACCGACAGCAAGCCGAGGGTGGCGCGGATTTGGTCCAGGCGCACACGCAGCTTGCTGTTGCTGTCGGGCGCGAACTGGCTGGCAAGCCGGGTCAGAATTTGCAGGCTCACGAGGCCCAGCGCTCCGCAGGCCGCGATGCCCCAGACGCTCCACGTGATCCAGGGTGGCAGGTCCAGCGGCGCCACGGTCACGGCCAAACACGCCAGCGCTACCAGCACCAGAAGGCCATTCAGCCGATCAAGAAATACCGACGCGAAAGCCACCAGCTTGTTGCCCGATTTACCGTCCAGGTACCAGGCGCGGACGACATCGCCGCCGACCGAAGTAGGCAACAGCAAATTGAAGAACATACCGATGAAATAGAAACCGGTGAGCTGGCGCAAGCTACGCCGTAAAGCGAGCTGGTCGGCATAGCACTTCCAGCGCAGAGCGCTGATCACCTGCGTCACCATCAACAGGGCGGCGGCGCCAATCCACAGCTCCCAGCGCATGTTGGCAAAACTGCCCTGCACTTCGGCCCAGTCGGTCCGCCAACCCACCCAGGATAGCAAGGCGACACTCACGGACAGCCGTAAAATCCTATTCAACAAGGACGAACTCCTCTTCATGGGGTTCCGACCCAGCCTGATAAAACCAGCAGTGTTGCTCCTCGGTCATGTCCGCCAGCAGGCGCAAGCACCGGTCTTGTGAAGGGGGCTGATCACCAGCGTGATCGTGACCTCCTGGCCGGGAGGAACTTCCTTGTCCCACATGCCGCCCCTGCCCTCCGCGAGCAGGCTTTCGCCGTCCCAGATCTGATAGCCGAGATGAATTCCCGATAATAGCCCGGCGTGCATCTGCCAGGTTTTGCAGCCGGTGTTGCGAACCTTGACACGATAGCCAATCGGCTCGCCGCGTTTGAAGACAGCGCCGACGGGCGCACCGCTCAGTGCGACATCCTGTCCGAGGGGCACAAATTCTTCGAAGCGGGCGCTGCACCAGCCGCCGTTGTATTCGTCGAGAATCCAGTGCCGAAACGCGGCGGCATCATGGCGGCGGCCCTGTTTGCCAAGCCAATCCTCATAAAGGTCGATGAACTGATCGAGAATGCCTGTTTTGGACAGCGCAACGTGCCCATACCAGAGCCCAAGCTGCTTACGTGCATCCGAGAGCGTGACATCGGGCTGGAGCAGCAGCGCGATTACCGACGCCATGCCGGTACGATCCGCGCCACGCCGGCAATGGAAGAAGACCGGGTAGGCCGCTTGTTCAAGCACCTCGACGAGCCGGCGCAACTCCAGCGACGACGGCAAGCGCAGGGCGGAGAAACAAATGTCCTCCTGATCAATCCCCAGATGCTGCACGGCCCTGGTTTCCATGGCATACCATTCATTGGGCAGACCGCAGCCCCGCAAATTGATGATGGTGCGCACGCCATAATTCTTGGCCAGCGTTTCGACGTAGCTGGCATTCGGTTGTGCACCACGGTACACCCGGCCGGCAACGACGGTATGAAGATTCCAACCCACCAGCCGCCGGCCTAATTCGTAGGTTAGCAAAAACGCGACACCGACAAGAGCAAGACGCCCAAGCTGCTTCCAGGAGAACAAACGGCGGTGCGCCGGGCGCTGGGGCGAGCGCAAAGGCTCAAGCCCTTCCTTCGGCCTATCGCTTTGGGCAGCACTTGTGGAGATCATCGCCATCCTTGACGAAAAGAGCGCGCGTCATCCGGGCGACGCTCATTGGGAGAGACCGGCGGGATGATGCCAAAAATGGAGGGAAGTGACTAGGCCGGATTTGGGGAAGCAGAGTTGGGCCCGATAAAAAGGAAAAAACGCGCAACATGCTGGCTATCCCGCCAGATCCGTCGCGCGTTTTCGCCGCGAAAAGCGCCTGCTTAGCTCAATTCACCCACCTTATAGCGCACAAAACGGCTCATCTTGAGGCCAGCGGCCTTGAGGAGGTCGCCTACCGTCTTGGTCTCATCCTTGACAAAGGGCTGTTCGACCAAAACGTTCTCGGCAAACCAGGTCTTCATCTTGCCCTCGGCGATTTTGTCGATGATGTTGGCTGGCTTGCCGGTGGCCGCGGCCTGGGCCTTGGCGATCTCCAGCTCCTTGGCAATCAAGTCCGGCGACACGTCCTCGCGACGAGCCGACACAGGGTTTTTGGCCGTCACGTGCATGCAGATGTCACGCAACAACTGGGGGTCGGCCTTGTCCCCCTCGACCTGCAGTAGCACGCCGACCGAACCGTCATGATGGCAATACTCGCCGAGCAGCCCGGTAAGCCGCATAAAGCGCTTGGGCTTCATGTGTTCGCGAATCAGACCCACCACGTCGGCAAGGACGTCGTTGACCGACTTTTCGGGGTCGCCGACGAAGGGCTGCTTGATTAGCTCCTCGACCGTCGCGGGATTTTGCAAGGCGACCTGCTTGGCCATGTCGTTCGCCAGCTTGACAAAATGCTCGCCCTTGACCACGGGCGCGCTTTCACAGCGCATCTCCAGGATGGCGCCGACCTTTTGGGCCGGGTCGATAAAGATGGCGATACGGCCTTCCGCGGCTTCGCGATCGCCCTTGCTGACCTGTATCTTGGCGTTCTTCTCGCGGAGCAACTGGATGGCTTTTTCCATGTCGCCGCTCGCTTCGTTGAGCGCTTTTTTGCAGTCCATCATCGGGGCGTTGGTGCGGTCCCGAAGGGTTTTGACATCGGTAGCGGAAATGCTCATGGGATATCCTTCGCTGAATAATAAATCGTTTAGCCGCGCTGCCTGCGCCACCGCGAAATTTCGCGGCGAGTGCGGGCAGCGCGGCTATACGGGCTGTAAAGACCTTAAGATACGACAGCGGCTGCAGGCTTGGGGTTCGCCATGGGCCGACCACCCCGGCCGGTGCCGCCGACATTGGCTTCCGGCGGCAACGATGCCCGCCCTTCCAGGATCGCGTCCGCCAGCTTGGCCAGGATTAGCTCGATGGAGCGAATGCTGTCATCGTTGCCCGGGATCGGCAAATCGACGCAGTCCGGATCGCTATCGGTATCGATCAGGGCGACCGTCGTCACGCCCATCCGCTTGGCTTCCTTGACGGCGATGTCCTCGCGCTTGGGATCGACGACGATCATGGCGTCGGGCAGGCGATTCATCTCGCGAATGCCCTGGAGGTTGCGCGTAATTTTGGTTAACTCGCGGTTGAGCGTGGCCACCATCTTCTTGCTGTAGCCGCGGATGGCGGCGTTTTCCGGCGCCTTGCTAAGCTCCAGTTTGCCCGACTCATTGTGCATCGTCTTCATGTAGGCCATCATGTCCGAGGTGCTCGGCCTATCGCCGGCCGGCAGCCACAGGCCTTCCAGTTCATGCAGGCGTTTGAGGCGATCGCGAATGGTGCGATAGTTGGTCAAGGTGCCGCCCAGCCAGCGTTCGCTGACATAGGGCATCCCGGCACGGGCCGCCTCGCGCTCGATCGATTCCTTGGCCTGGCGCTTGGTGCCCACGAAGAGAACCAGGCTGCCGCGGCTGGCGACCTTGGCCAAAAAACGATAGGCCCGCAACAGGCCGCGCACCGTTTCCTTCAGGTCGATGATGTGAATGAGATTGCGCTTGCCGAAAATAAAAGGCCTCATCTTCGGGTTCCAGCGGCTAGCCCTATGCCCGAAATGGACGCCCGATTCGATCAATTCCTGCACTTGGACAATAGACACGCATACCCTCCTAACCACAAGCGGCCCGGCGCCTGAGGATTGAAAAGACCGGTTGAAATAAGAACGGTTATTGTAGAACGCCGGGCAAGCGGAGACAAGATGGGTATATGGCAACGGGTCCAACGGTCCAACCTAGCCAAGGCGACTGGTCCCGCTGCCTCCACCTGTCTACTTACCTACCTTGCCGGCTCCCTTGGCCGTTCCTTTTCGGTAGCGCGCTGATCGCGCAACAGGCGGCGCTCCGGCTTACGGCTGGTCGCCGTACCCAGGATTTTTTGGGCCTTTTCGAGGTTGGATACCTTGAAAATCCCAAAAACCTTGCCATTGCGCCCGCCGGAGGAGCAATAGGCATACTCGATGTTGATGTGCTCGGCGGCAAGCGTTTCGCAAACATGGGCCAGGGCGCCGGGTTGATTTTTCAACTCGGCCGCGAGGACATCTGTCTCCGTGAAAGCAATATTGGCCCCTTGAATCACGCTGGCGGTGTCGGCCTCGTCCTCGGTGACGAGGCGCAAGACTGCCTGTTCGTTGCGATCCATCACCGTGAGGGCGACGATATTGATCTTCTGACGGGCCAGTTCCGACAGCACGTGGGCAAGCCGTCCGGGTTTGTTTTCCAGGAACACAGTAATTTGTTTGCGAGTTTGCATGGCGGACCTCCCAGGGGGCAAGGGTCGAGTCAGGCGACTGCGTGGGTTAATCGTCCCTATTGTATACCGGCAATCGCCAGCGCGCTAGGTAGTCGATTAACAAGCCCGCCAGGTGGACGTCGCCCGGAACCGCACGGCGCCGGACCTTCTTTTGCTTCCGCGTGGGCGTCTTTCCATATCTCTATCTCTGTCTGGCGGCCATTGAACAAATGGGATAGGCCAGCTAAAATTGCTAAACTTGACTTGAGCCAACCCGGGAGTTCGCTTGATCCCGGAAGGAAGGAGAACGGTTCGTGCAGATTAAGATCTCCGCCCGTCACGGGCACCTGAGTGACGCCACCCAGCAGTTCATTCGCGAGAAAGCGGAGAAACTGCCGCACATCTTTCCGCGCATCATGATGATTGAGGTATTGGTCGACTTCAAGGAAGACGACGACACCACGGTCGAGTTTCTGGTGTCCGCGGAACATAAGCACGATTTCGTGGCGAGCGAACGGAACAAAGACGTGCTGACCGCGGTCGATCTCGTACTTCACAAGCTGGAGCAGCAGGTACGTAAATACAAGGAAAAGATCCAGGACCATCGCCGGACTCCATCGACCGGCAAGGTCCCCGGCCCCAGCGCGGGGCCCATAGAGGAAGAATGACGCCTAGGACTTTCGTGAGGGGGCCCTTTACGAACCGATGGCCGCGGGCCCAGGGAGAACTTACGCCATGCGTTTGACTGATTTCGTGGTAAAAGAATCCATCTCCGCGACCTTGGCCGCCACCACCAAGGAAGGGGTCATCCGGGAAATGGTGGAGAACCTGCGTCAGGCGGGTTACTTCAAGGGCACGGATCCGGAAGACGTGGTAAAGGAAATCTTGCGCCGGGAGTTGCTCGGGTCCACAGGCATCGGACGCGGCGTCGCCATCCCGCATACGAAGCACGGCAGCGTGGATCGCCTGATCGGCACGGTGGCCGTGTCCCGCACGGGTGTGCCCTTCGAGAGCCTGGACGGCGAACCGGTTCATGTGTTCGTCATGCTTATCTCACCCAAGGACCGGCCGGGCGATCACCTGCGGGCACTCGAAAACGTCTCACGTAATTTGCGTGACGACAATTTTGTGCGTTCCTTGCGCCAGGCGACCACGCGCGAGATCATTTGGGGCCTTTTGGAGAGCCAGGAACGTGGCAGCTAAGGAAGCGCCCTGGGAAAAGCTCTCCCCGGGCGAAACGTGGGGCGGTGGCCGTTGTTCTCCCTTCTCGACAAGCAAGCGATCAAGATAGGACAACGGCCCATGAAAGTAGGGGCGAGGACCTTCTCGGGCCTCTCAGGATCATTCATCCCACCTTGTGGAATTGGCCAGCCAATCCCCAAGTTGACATCCGAAAAAAGAGTTCTATGGCCATGAATGGTGAACCCCTTCGGAGTACCTTTACGGTTTCCAATCCGCAGGGGTTGCACATGCGCCCGATCACGGCGTTTGTCGAGGAGGCCAACAAATTCCAGAGCGCAGTCTTCCTGGGCAAGGAAGGCAACGCCAAAATCAATGGTAAAAGCCCGCTAGGATTGCTGGAACTGGCCGCGGAGCAAGGGACCGTGCTGACCCTGGAGGTACTCGGTCCTGACGCGGCGGAGGCGCTGCAGGCCCTCCTGGATGTGCTGGCGAAAACCTCGGTGGAAGAATAGTGGAAATCAAACGCGGCATACCCGTTTCTTCCGGTGTCGCCATCGGGCCCGCTCTCGTGGTGGACATCGAAGGGTTCCGCATTCCACGTCGAAATATCGAAAAAAAACAGCGTAAGGAAGAGATGAGCCGTCTGCGCGAAGCCCTGAAGGCCGCAGCGCAGGAGGCGCGCGCACCACTCAGGAATCCATCAACGCCAAGCTCGGCAAACAGTACGGCGCCATCTTCGCCGCCCACGCGCTGCTCATTCAAGACCCCACGCTGATCCAGGAAATCGAGACCTTGATCCGCGAAAAGGACTTCGCCGCCGAGTATGCCGTCAGCAGGGTGATGCGGCGCCATGTCAAGGCGCTGGACAGCCTGGGCCAGGAGCAATTCAGCACCCGCGCCGCCGATCTCGTGGACATCGAAAAAGCCATCCTGCGCAATTTGCTCGGCGAACGGGGCGAACCGCTCAGTCAACTCAAGGAGCCGGTCATCGTGCTGGCGCATGACTTGACGCCGAGCGAAACCGCCTCGCTCGATCCAAAGATGGTACATGCATTCGCCACCGAAGCCGGGGGCCGCGCCAGCCACACCGCCATCATGGCGGGCGTTCTCGAAATCCCGGCAGTCGTTGGGCTCGGACGTTTTTTATCGGATGTCTCCGGCGGCGATGAAATCATCGTCGATGGCAATCGTGGCGTCGTCATCCTCAACCCCGACGACGAAACCCGCGAACGACATGAGCAGGCCAGGCGGAACTTCGGCACCTTCGCCAGCGGCCTCAAGGAAATTCGCGATTTGCCAGCGGAAACCAAGGACAAGCATCGCGTCACGCTGATGGGCAATATCGAGTTTCCGCAGGAGGCCAAGCACTGTCTGGATCGCGGCGCCGATGGCGTTGGCCTGTACCGTACCGAGTTCTTGTACCTGCATAAGACAACGGACCCGACCGAGGCGGAACATTTCGAAGCCTATACGATGGTGGGCCGTGCTTTGGATAAAAAGACGGTAATCATCCGCACGCTGGACCTGGGGGCTGACAAATTCGCCGATCACCTGGAAAAAACGCACCCCGAGAAAAATCCGTTCCTCGGGCTCAGGAGCGTGCGGCTATGCTTGCGGAATTTGACCTTGTTCAAAACGCAAATGCGTGCGATTCTAAGGGCCAGCGCGCATGGGGACGTACGTATAATGTTCCCCATGGTGACCACGCTGTTGGAGCTGCGCCAGTGCAAAATGATCCTGGCTGAGGTCAAAGAAGACCTCGAGGATGAAGGGATACCCTTTAACCGCAAGCTGCCGATCGGCACCATGATCGAAGTTCCCTCCGCGGCGATCATGGCGGACGAACTGGCCAAGGAAGTAAACTTTTTTTCGATCGGCACCAATGACCTGACGCAGTACACCCTGGCGGCCGACCGCAACAACGAGGCGGTGGCTTCGCTGTATAGTCCGGGCGACCCGGCGGTACTGCGGTTGATCGACATGGTGGTCAAAGCGGCCCAAAAACACAAAATAGAGGTAAGCGTTTGCGGAGAAATGAGTGGCGATCCGATCTATACTTTGTTATTATTAGGTTTAGGCCTGCGCCAGCTAAGCGTGACGCCCCAGAACATACCGGAGATCAAAAAGGTCATTCGGTCCATCAACATTGATGAAGCCACAGAAGTAGCTCGAGAAGTAATGCGGTTCGACACCGCGCGTGATGTGAACAACTATTTGCGGGAACGAACCCGCCGAATCCTCCCCGAGGTAGTAAGTTGAGGTAATGGGAACAACAGGGACAACAAGATTTCATAGCGGTCCTAAATAAAGGGGTCAGTGCCCCTGGAATCTAGGGGGCTGACCCCTTTTTATTTGGGACGCATACTATCTTTCTCACCTCCCGCCAACGTTTTCCCCCTCCTGCTTGCGGCTTTTGGCGAGCGCTCCTCCTCCGCGAGGATTCGTATTCCAAGGCATAGGAATGCAAGAGCTTGCCCGCTATAAGTATCGCCTGCGCTTCCGCAAGGGGGGCGATCTGCGTCTTGTCAGCCACCATGACTTGATGCACGTCTTCGAGCGCATGTTGCGACGTGCCGGCCTGCCCATCGCCCAGACCCAGGGCTTTCACCCGCAGCCGCGCATGGTCTTCGCACTTTCCCTGGCCCTCGGCATCGGAGGCGCCAACGAAGTTATCGAACTCGACCTGACCGAAGTGCTCGAACCTGCTGCCTTGCAGACTCGGCTCACCGCAAGCACCGCCCGGGCTGGCAATCCTCAGCGTCCGGCGCATCGAAGGTAAATCATCGTCCCTCGTCAACCGCGCTTTCTATCGCTTGCCCCTTGGGGTGCCGACGTCCGCCTGTCCGGACGGCGAGGCTGCCGCCAAGTTTTTGGTTCCGCCTGAGGAACTAGGACTGCGCTGTGAAAATCTTTTGCATCAAACCAGCCTCCTGGTCGAGCGCAGCCGGCCGCAGCCACGCCAAGTCGATATACGTCCCTTTCTGGACTCCCTGCGAGTTTGCGACGATCACCTGGAAATTATCGTACGGGTCACCCCCACCGGTTCGGCCCGCCCGGATGAATTTGCCCGACTGCTGGGCCTTGAACTTTTACTTGACGCCGGCGCGTATTTCGAACGCACCGACCTGGAAATGCTAGACGAAATCACGGCAACGAAGCCGGAAACCAACGAGCTATCTCCAAGCGGCGCCACGGCCATCTAAGGGATAGGCCCTGCCCGTTTTGGAATGTTCACCATGCACCGTAGAAAGGATCTCATGAAAAAGGAAATGCTCATCAACGTCCTCCAGCCCGAGGAAATCCGCATCGCGATCGTGGAGGATGGCGTTCTCGAAGAGCTTTATGTCGAACGCACCAGCCACGAAAGCTATGTCGGCAACATCTACAAGGGCCGGATCGTCAATATCGAGCCCAGTATTCAAGCCGCCTTCGTGGACTTTGGCGTGGGCCGCAACGGCTTTCTGCACGTCAGCGACGTCGAGCCGGCCTATTACCGTCACCTCGAGCAAGGCAACGACGGCGGCAGGCGCGGTCGCGACCGCGGCCGTGGCGGCGAACGCAACGAGCGCGGCCCGCGCCGCCCGCGCCGCGAGCAGCCCCCCGAATTCACCGATGTCCGCGATGAATTCGAGGAGGACATTCTCGAAACACCAGGCGAGCCGCTAGCCGCACACCAAAATGCCCTGGAGTGGGATGCCGCCATGGAGCCTCCTGGCCAGGACGCGACTTTGGCCGGCGAAGAGCATGATTTGCTTCCAGGGACGCCGGAACATACGGAACCGGCGGTTTTTGATGAAGACAAGATAGCAGCCGCGGATACAGCCCATCCGGGGACGGCCGAAGCGCCGCTGACCGAAGCGGAAAAAAACAGCGAAGAAGATGGGCCGCATGGGCGCGGCCGGCGCCGAGGCAGGGGACGTGGACGGGGACGCCGAGGGCGCGGCGAGAAGGGGCCGGAGGAACGAGCCGAAGGCGTGCCGGAGGCGCTGCCAGCTCCCAAGCCGGAAGACGCGCCCCAAGACAAAGCCGACGACGGTTCACCGCCCCGCGATTGGCCCCGCCTCATGGAATCCGCCGAGCACCGTACAACGGGCGACGACGGTAAGCAAGATTTGCCCGATGAAGAATTAAGCTTCTCCATGCGGCCGCCGCGGGAAACGCCAGAAGAACGCCGCCACGAGCACCATGGGGAAACGCCCGCCGCGCGGGAGCCGGCGCCGATAAGCAAGAGCTGATGGCGCCGCCCGCGGATTTCGCGGAACCGGCCGAGGATTTCGCCGAAGAGTTGGTTACCGAACAGTTCGAAGCTTTGGCACCTGCCGATAATAACGACGACCTTCTCCTGGAGCAGGCATTCGAAGGCCCGGACGATGAAATGGCCCCGCCCTTTCCCGAGGTGGAAGACGATATGCCGCAGCGCCGAGGCCGTCGTGAACCGCGCGGCGAACCTCGGGGGGAACCCCGGGGCGAACGTCGCAACGATCGACGTGGCGGCGGCCGGCGCGATGGTCCGCGTGATGGCCCACGCGGCGGTCCGCGCCGCGGCGGCCCCATGGGGGGGCGCCCGGGTATGAGCCGGCCCAAACCGCTGATTCAGGACATCTTCAAGCGCGGCCAGGAAGTCCTCGTGCAGGTCATCAAGGAAGGCATCGGCACCAAGGGCCCAACCCTCAGCACTTATATCAGCATCGCGGGCCGCTACCTCGTGCTCATGCCTGGCCTCAATCGCATCGGCGTCTCCCGCAAGATCATCGATGAGGACGCCCGCCGTCGCCTCCGCGAGATCTTGAGCGACCTGGCCCCGCCCAAGGGCCTGGGCTTCATCATTCGCACGGCCGGCATCGACCGCAACAAAAAAGAGCTGCAGCGCGATCTGGCTTACCTGTCTCGGCTGTGGCAGGTGGTCGTGCGCCGCATCAAGAAAACCAAGGCGCCCTGCGAAATCTACCAAGAAAGCGACATGATCACGCGGACCATCCGCGATATCTTCACGAGCGAAATCGACAGCATCACCGTGGACGAAAACACCGCCTTCGAACATGCCAAGGAATTTCTGCAAATCGTGATGCCGCGTTATGCCAACCGCATAAATTACTACGACTCGACCGAGCCGATGTTCCATCGCTACGGTATCGAAACCGAGATCGCCCGGATTCAGCAGCGCCATGTCCCCTTGCCGGCCGGCGGCTCCATCGTGATCGATCAGACCGAGGCGCTGGTGGCGATCGACGTCAACAGCGGCAACTTCCGCGCCGACGGCAACGCCGAGGAAACCGCCTACCAGATGAACCTGCAGGCGGCCCGCGAGATTGCCCGCCAGTTGCGCTTGCGCGACCTGGGCGGCGTGATCGTCAACGACTTCATCGATATGCGCGAGGAGCGTCACCGCCGCGGTGTCGAAAAAGCCCTGCGCGATGCCATCAAACGGGACCGGGCGCGAACCAAGATTCTGCGTATTTCCCAGTTCGGCATCATCGAAATGACCCGCCAGCGCATTCGGCCCTCGCTCAAGCGCAGCGTCTACCAGGACTGCCCGCATTGTCATGGCACCGGCCAGGTCAAAACGTGCGAAAGTATGAGCATTGACGTCATGCGCTTTTTGCAACTGGCAACGCATCACGAACATATTCGCCGGATCGAGATTCGCGTTCACGAGGACGTCGCTCATTATTTGCTCAACCGCAAACGCAAGGAAGTCGCCCAGCTCGAATCCGCCGGCGACAAACAGGTGAACATCAAGCACCAGACATCCGTCTCTCCCGAGTTTCTCGAGTTCGTGTGCTTCGACGGCATCGATAACGAGGTCAAGTTCATGCCCTACGATGAGCCGCCGCCGCGCCGCCATCGCACCCGCCGCTAAGCGATAATGGGCGTGCGCGCCTTGCCGCGCACGCCCCTCTCATCCAGGAAGGAGGGACAGCCACCATGGATAAGGTGACCGAAATATTATTGGAGGCGATTCGGCAAGGCGCGGGGACCGGCGAGGAACAACGGCTCTACCGTAGCGGCAAGCTGCCCGGCCTGTTCTCGGGGCGGACCAGCCTCAACGCTGAAATCGCGTCGCAGGCCATTCAGGACGGCCTCTTCGAGTTGGTCCACACCGACACCAAGGGCAAGACCACGACCGAATGGGTCAAGGTGACGCCCAAGGCCACCGCCTTTCTCCTCGAGCAAGAATCGCCCTTGCGGGCTATCGAGCAGCTCAAGTCGCTCCTGCAGATTCAGCAAGACGGCATGCCGGCGTGGCTTTCGGAAATGCGCCAGAAGCTCCAGTCGGTGGCCGACCAGTTCAACGACGAGGTCGCCGCCATCAGCCAGCGCCTCGATATCCTGGGCCAGCGTGTGGCCGATGGCCTCAAAAGACTGGATAAACTTGGCCCGCAGCTTCCCGCCGGCACCGCGGCCGCCTTGCCCTGGGCCCACGACGCCGTCGGCTATCTGGAAAAGCGGCAGGCCAGTGGCCTGGCGGAGAAATGCGCCCTGTCGGAGCTTTTCAGCGCCGTTAAAGAGAAAGAAAATGACCTGACGATCAAGGATTTTCACGTCGGCCTACGCCGCCTTCATGACCGCGGCGTCCTTCGCCTGCTCCCCTTCGAGGGCCCGGACGGCCCACCAGAACCCGAATTCGCACTTCTCGATGGACCCGCCATGTATTACTTCGCGGCCCGCTAACGCCGAATGTAGAAGCGCGGCCGTTTCATTGCCCGGCCGTCCCGGGACATGTATCGCATTCCGCCGTTATCCGGTACCCAAATAGGCGCTCATGCGCTGCGCCAGTATTTCACCCTGCTCAGTGCAGTCATTGAGTGCGACGCCTCGATAGACGTTGCCTCCAAGGAACAGTCCAGGGTGCCGGGCGGCCTGCATGTCTATTCGCGTTAGCCGTTCGAGGTGGCCGACGTGATACTGGGGGATGGCCCGATCCCAGCGAATGATTTTTTGGTATACGGGCGCGGCATTCAGGCCCATGGTGCGGCGCAGCTCGGCACGCAGCGCAGCCACAAGACGCTCATCGTCCCACCCCACAATGTCGGCCCGCTGCCAGCCGCCGCAGAGAGCGCGTAGCAGAACGGCGCCATCCGGTGCCCGCCCCGGAAATATCGAAGAGCACCATTGGACGCCAAGCAGATCGCGCCGCGCCTGCTGCGGGACAATGAAGCCGAAGCCATCCAGCGGACAGGAAACGTCGCCGCGGCGATAGCCCAAGCCCACCACCGCCACGCGATTGTAAGCGATGGCGGCGATCTCATCGGCTAGCTTACTATCGAGCGGGGCGACCAGGCTCGCCTGTTGGTGGCCGGGACAGGTCAAGAGGACAGCGTCCGCTTGCCAGCAATCTCTGCCCTCCCCATGGATGAGCCAGCTGGGCCGGGCCATGTCGCCTTGGCAGGAAATGCGAACGGCTGCGGCGCCGAGCCTGGTTTGCTGGCGAAGGCCGGCAGCGAGCGTCTCGATCAATTGTCTCATCCCGCCGTGAAAGGACCACATTTTGCCCGCTCGCCCCTTGTCCTGAAGACGCTGTTGCCGGGCGGCATGGGCGAAACCTTTGAGCACGCTGCCATGGGTGCGCTCCATGGCAGCGAGGCGCGGGAAGCATGCGGGCAAACTCAACAGGCGCGGATCACCGGCAAAAATGCCCGTGACGAGCGCATCCGCGAAGACGTTGGCCACCTCGCGCCCGGCGCGGCGGCGCGAAGGCGTCGATGGATTCATCTCGAAAGGCCTTCGGAGCGCGGCGCCAGCGTTCCAGCAGAAAATTCAGCTTGCCACGCCACGAGAGCAGCTTGGTCCGGAAAAAAGCCTTCAGACTGCCAGGCAACATCTCGAGACCATCATCCAGACACAGGTACCGATTCTTGCCCGCCGCATCGCTCGCGGCCAGCAACTGCTCGCCAAGTCCGACGTCCTGACAAAGGCGAACCGTGGAGGGTTTGGTGTCGAGAAAACCGTTCGGGCCAATCTCCAGTTGAAAGCCATCCTCCCGGATCGTCCAGGCTTTCCCGCCCGCGCCTGATCCTCCTCAAGCACCGTCACCTCCGCGTCAGGCAGCAAGCGCTCCAGGCGATAGGCAGCCGCCAGACCTGATATGCCAGCGCCGATGATGATGATTTTTTTGGGCGGCATGGTGGGCGAAACCGGGGGAGGACGCGTAGAGATCTGAGTGGTGCACTCGCCATCAGCCGGCGCCGGCGCTGCGTAACTTCTTGCGGGCATTCTTGCCCACTTCCGCCTTGGGGGCACGCTTCATGACCAGTTCCAGTACGTCTTTGCCGAATTCTCTGGCCCGGTGCCTTTGCTCGACGAAATGAAATCCCAGGTAAAACAGGTCATCCGCGTCCAGCCACTTGGCCTGGCTTAACCGCTTCAACAATTCGAAGGCGGGATTTTGCAGCAAGCGATCAAAATGGCCCAGGGCCGGATCTGCCTGCCGGGCCTCCACAGCGGTATCGTGTTTAGAGATCTTCAAACCATTGGCGGCGAGCTCGAAACGATTATCCTCGCTGCAGCCTGCCTCCTGTGCCAGCAGGCGGTAGTAGCCGACAGCCTCGGCATATTGTTTCTTTTTTCGCCGGGCAAGCGCCAACGCCTCAATTTGTTCGCGCGTCCAGGCAATGTCCATTTCGCGCAGTAGAAACCACATGGGAAGGGCACGGCGGTCGTCGCGATCATGGTGGCGTGCCGCTTCCTCCAACAGCCGCGTGCGCCAGCCAGTCGACGCGTCCTTGGCAATGGACGCCAGAGCACGCGCCAGGTCCCAGCATTCCTCCATGGTTTGTCCTACCAGCAATTTCTCAAAAAGCGCCTGGCGGCCCTTGGCAAAGCGAAGCAACGCGGCGCAGGCGTCCTCGCGCAAGCCGCGATCGGCGTGGTGAAGTTGGTCTAATAGGCCAGCTGCTACTTCCGCCGTTTCCACGCCGGCCAGTTGCTCGACGGCCAGCCGGCGCGGGGCCACGTCAACCGCACTCAGCAATTTGACCCAAAGCTTGGCGTTCTTCGCGCTGGCCGGCAGTTTTTTAAGAATCATGAGTGCCGGAGCCACCAGACGGAAATCCCTCTCTGTGGCGCATGCCATTAGCTGTTTGAGTTGGCTTTCTGTCGGCGCTGTCACCAGGGGACCAAGGGCCTGAAGAGCTGCTGCCCGAACGTCCGGATCAACACCCACGGCCAACCGCGTCCAAAAAAGATCCTCGGAATTCGCGTCCTGCAACGCGCCAAGCACGCGCAGGAGAGCGGCTTCGGTCTTGGCTGACAGTTTGTCTGGAGCGCCGAGCGACTCACCCAGGAACCTGGCGAGCGCTTGCTTCTGGGCGGCGCTGAAAGTGGGCACCTCCGCCGCCAACGACCGTGCCGCCGCGTCGACAACGCGCGGGTCAGCATCGAGAAGGGCATGCGCCGTGGCCACCAGGCCGCCGCCCGTGCCTGATCGGGCGAGCACGGAGGCGATACGGGACCGCACGGGCGGCGTAACCGTCTCCATGATTTTGCTCATCGCACGAACGCCACGCGCGCCGAGCTGGGCGGCCGCGCCCCACGGCTGCCTCGAGTTCCGGGCCGCCGGCGCGCACGAAGGCTTCCAGCGGCACCAGTGCCTCGTCGATATGCAACCGCCCCGCGGCCTCGATGCCAAGAATGCGCAGCTCCGCATCCGGCTCTTGCATGACCGCCAATAAAGCCTTGGCCAGGCCTTTGGGGGCGCCCGCGCCCACAAACCCAGCCACGAGCACCGCCGCCCGGCGCAGCTCGAGGGTTTCCGCGGAGCCGATCATGTCGATTAGTTTGACGAGAATGCTATCTGGCATGAGGAAATTATACAAAAGTGGCGGCCAG
The DNA here is from genome assembly GCA_963848825.1 of uncultured Planctomycetota bacterium. Lineage (GTDB taxonomy): Bacteria > Planctomycetota > Planctomycetia > Gemmatales > Gemmataceae > CAVVSQ01. The sequence continues at coordinate 538,106 of CAWKFA010000002.1, forward strand.
GCTCCGCTAACCGGCCGTACGTCCGCGAAAAGTGATGCGTTTTGCCTACTGCCCGGTCATTTTCAGCATCGTGGGGTCGGCCTGCCAAATATAGAGAAAGAGGGGCAGGCGACTGCGATCAAGGCCGGGAATACTGAAGGGCATGAAGGTGGCGTGGATCGGCCGGTTGGCGGAGGAGGCATAGAGGGTATAGGCCGGGTCCCCTTTGCGGCGATACATGACGGGCCGGGCTTTATCGGCACCTCCCAGCTGCCGCGCAATCTCGAGGGCGTCTTCCAGGTAACCTTCGCGGTCGATTAGCCCCGCTTGCACCGCTTTCTGAGCGCTCATGACACGACCATCGAAAATCTCGGCATCCTTTGGGACATTTTTGCGACTAACGTTCACGACGGCCTTGAATCGTTCGTGATATTCCTGGGCCATGTTGGTAAAGAGTTGCTTTTCCTCGTCGGTAAGCTTGCGTGTCGGCGAGCCCATGTCGATCTTGGGGCCGGCGCTGATGGAGCTGTCGAAGACATTGTGCAGTTCCATGGCCAATTTCGCAAAGTAGAGGTTGAGAACGACACCAATGCCGCCGACAACGGCGGTGGGCGACGCCACAATGGTATCGCTGCCGCACGCCAGGTAATAGGCGCCGCCGGTGCCCAAATCCAAGATGCAGGCAACTACTGGCTTGCCTGTTTGCTTTTTGAAGGCATAGATTTCGTGTAACATGAGATCGGCAGCCGCGACGCTGCCGCCGGGACTGTTGATGCGTAGCACGACGGCCCGGACGCTGGCATCGGCGGCCGCCGCGGCCAGCTTTTCCTTGAAGGTGGCCAACGGGTTTTCGCCCTGCGAATAAGGTCCGACGTAGTCCAGATTGCAAAGGATGCCATCGACGTCGATGACGGCAATCTTGGCTTTCGCACCCTCACATTGAGGAGACGGTATCGCGACCTCAAGCAACGGACCGGCGTCGATCTGGCCTGGAATCTCCATCTGAACCTTGCCCGAAACTCCGTCCGGCACGCGAATAATACTGTCGGTGCGTACCTGAAAGGGATGATGGCAACCGGCCAGCACCAGGAGGCAGAGGCACCAAAGCTGTTTCATGGGTCCTTCCCTTTCCGCAAATTCGGGCTTATCCTCACCATCGGAATATTTTGCCCCATTTCTCCACAGATTGTGACTTGATTCCGCGCAGCTCCGGGAGGCACGAGAAGTGCATTAACTCCCAATGTGCGTTCACTTTGTCCGCTCAAGAGGCGGACTTTCGCTTTAAGATAAGTAAGGAAATCGAAAAAGGGGTTAAGATTCAAAGCATCAAGAGCGAGAACCACAGTCTTGGGTTAGGGCGTAGGTTTCCTTTCACGGTTCGTTGCGTAACCTTATGAAGACACGGCCTTTTAATCTGCGCATCCCATGGACCTGGCGGCTTGCCCCCAAGTTTCGTGTTGGGATGGCTGGAGAAGTTGCAAAAAAGGGGCAATCCCTGTTTTTCGATAGATAGAGAGCATTTGATCAGGGATAATAGGGTTAACCAATTCCGCTATTCCTGGCCCACTGTTAGGGTTTTTGGGCGGCTACAACACACTCGCGTACGGCCACATGTCCCCACCTGAAATCGATTCCCTTGATTGGTCGGACCTCGGCGCGCTTCTGCGGGAACGCGCGCGTTCGAGGGGTAACCACGGGTTTACCTTTCAGGAACGTGCTGGCGAATCCAGGCTCACCTTCGCGGAGCTCGACCGACGGGCTCGCGCGGTGGCGCTACGCTTGCGGACGGACTACCCCCAAGCAGAGTCCGCTATCCTCTGTTATCACCCAGGGCCCGATTTTCTGGTCGGCTTCTTTGGCAGCGTGTATGCCGGCATTACGCCGATACCCGCCTATCCGCCGTGCGCTCGTCGCTTTGATCCCCGTTTGGACGCTATTGCCGGTGACTGTCCGCAGGCACTTGTCCTGACAACACGCGCGATTCTCGAGAATAAAGCGACGCTTGTCGCGCAATCGCCGCGCCTGCAGGCGCTACCCTGGTTTGAATCCTGTACGGCGCGCGAAGTCGACCAAGACTGGGAGCCCGCACCTTTTCCGGCTGACCGCCCCGCAGTGCTTCAGTACACCTCGGGGTCCACGTCCCTGCCCAAGGGCGTAATCCTCACGCAGGCGTGCATTCGGCATAATCTCAAGCGCATGCGTGGGATTCTGAGGCTTGGGCCGGATATGTGCGTTGTGTGCTGGCTGCCGGCATTTCACGATATGGGCCTCATCGGCAATTTACTCCAAACCGTCGACTGTGGTGCCGATACGATCATCCTATCCCCAGCAACAGTCGCGCAAGATCCCTTCATTTGGCTGCAAACTATCAGCGAAAAGCGCGCGTGCGTCAGTGGGGGGCCTTGTTTCATTTTCCAACATTGTGTGGAACACATTACCCCGGCACAACGGGATCAACTCGACCTCAGTTCCTGGCGCGTGGCTTACGTCGGTGCGGAACCGATAGCGCCAGGTGTGCTCCAGCGCTTTGGCGATTTCTTCGCACCATGCGGCTTCCGTGCCGAGACTTTCTTTCCCACCTATGGTTTGGCCGAAGGCACGTTGATGATTACCGGCGGGGACGTGACCCGGCCACCACTTGTCCGCACCTTCGAAATAGAGTCCCTGAAAACCAAGCATCCTGTACCGGCAACCGAGGGTCGGGACCTGGTTGGCTGTGGACAGGCGCTGCCCGACCTCGACGTTTGCATCGTCGATCCAGTCACCCGCTATCCCGTTGCGGCCGGCGAAATCGGCGAAATCTGGGTGGCCGGTCCCAGCGTTGCCGCTGGTTACTGGCAACGCCAGGAAGAAACGGCGCACACCTTTACCGCCCGACGGGCCGACGACAGCGCCAGGCCTTACCTGCGTACAGGCGACCTGGGTTTTATCGACGACGAACTTTTTATTACGGGACGAATCAAGGAATTGATCATCATTCGCGGACGCAACTACTATCCGCAAGACCTGGAGGAGGCCGTTGGCGGCCTCTCTCCCCTCCTTGGATTTCATCGAGGCGCGGCCTTTGCCGTGGACGAAGGAAGCCGGCCTCGGCTGGTGCTGGTGCACGAAGTCGTACGTGGCTACAAGGAGGGCCAAGGCGCTCAGCTCTTTGAGCGCCGCGACAAATTGTGGCGGAACAATTCGATATTGAACTTCATGAGCTTGTGCTGGTTCGCACTGGTTCACTGCCCCGGGCCACCAGCGGCAAAATCCAGCGCGGCGAGGCGTGCGAGCGTTACCAGACGGCCACGCTACAGGTTGTCGAGAGCTTCAGCGTGGGTAGCCAAGCTGCCCTCCCGGTTGACAATATGTCGCCGCCAGCGGTGACCGCTCAAGACATTCGCGCCTGGCTTGTGGCCAGGTTGTGCCGTCAATTGGGCCGGCCAGCCAGCAATATCGACGTGGAGCAGCCTTTCGCTAATTTTGGCCTCGATTCGGTAAGCATGGTGTCGGTCGCCGCCGATCTGGCAAAATGGCTTCAAAGACCGCTGCCGCCAACGCTTCTTTATGATGCGCCAACAATCGCACGGCTCGCAGCGAACCTGGCGCAAGAAGACCTCGCGGGGCCGCAGACAGTTCACGCGAGAGAGAAGACCGAAGCGATCGCGATCATCGGTTTGGGGTGCCGGTTTCCGAGCGCCAATGGCCCCGAGCAATTCTGGGAGCTTCTGCGGGCGGGCAAATGCGCGGTTGGAGATTTGCCACGCGGGCGCTGGACGCGCGTGGCGTCGGATAACAGTACGCATCGTGGCGGCTTCCTGGGCGACGTCGAGCATTTCGACGCCGCCTTCTTCGGCATCGCGCGCGCGAAGCGATTTATCTCGATCCGCAGCATCGACTTTTGCTGGAGGTCGCCTGGGAAACGTTGGAACATGCCGGCATGGCACCGGACGGGCGCGGCGGCACGGACGTGGGTGTTTTCGTTGGCATTTCCACCAGCGATTATAGCCGACTGCTTATGGTGGGGGGCGCACCGGCCGATGCCTATGTCGCGTCCGGAAACGCCTTGAGCATGGCGGCGCACAGGCTTTCCTATCATCTCGACCTGCGCGGCCCTAGTATGGCGGTGGATACGGCTTGTTCCTCGTCGCTCGTCGCTGTCCACCTGGCATGTCAGGCACTTCGGGCGGGCGAATGCGACTCAGCCCTGGCTGGCGGCGTCAGCCTCATGCTCTCGGGCGAGATTTCCGCCAATCTTGCCCAGGCACGGATGTTATCGCCGACCGGTCTTTGCAAGACCTTCGATGCCAGTGCCGACGGCTACGTGCGCGGCGAAGGTTGCGGATTGTTATTCCTCAAGCCCCTGTCAGACGCGCTTCGCGACGGAGATACCGTCTATGCGGTAATCGAAGGCTCGGCCATGAACCAGGATGGTCGTAGCAACGGCATTACCGCGCCCAATCAGACGGCACAAGTTGAAGTGATTCGCAAGGCGCTGCGCCAGGCCCAGCGCTTGCCGGAAGATATCTCTTACGTGGAATTGCACGGGACCGGCACGCCGCTTGGCGACCCTATCGAATTCGAAGGCCTCCGTGGCGCCCTGGGTGCGGCCAAGACGGCCTGCGCCCTTGGAGCCGTCAAGACGAACCTCGGTCACCTTGAAGCCGCGGCGGGAATCGCCAGTTTGCTCAAGACCGTATTGCAGCTTCATCACGCCCAGCTGGTGCCTCACCTTCATTTACGTGAAATGAATCCCCGCATAGCTCTCGAGCAAAGCCGCTTCCACGTGCCGAAGTCTAGTCAAGAATGGCCTCAAGGAAATGTGGGCCGTCACGCGGGCGTGAGCTCCTTTGGTTTCGGTGGGACCAATGCCCACGTAATTGTCGGACAGGCACCGACGACAACTATCGACGTGCCGACCGCCTCCGCGATCCTGTTCCCGCTATCTGCATGCACTGCGCCCGCACTGCGCGAGCAAGCTTTACGCTATGCCGACTGGCTGACAGCACACCCGGAAGTCCCACTGGCGGACGCGGCCGCCACGGCGGCCCAGCGCCGCACCCATTTCGCGCATCGTGTTGGATTCGTGGCTCAGCGCCACGACGAGATTGTCGGGGCGCTACGGCGCTGGGCCGTAGCCAATCAGGGAACCGCGCCACGCGCACGACCTCCGTGGCCGAGTCGCGTACTTGTTTACCGGCCAGGGGGCACAGTATGCCGGTATGGGTCTAAAACTTCATGCCGACTGCGCGATTTTTCGCGAACACCTCGACCGCTGTGCCGAGCTCTTGCGGCAGCATTGTTCGTGGTCCTTGTTCGAGATGCTGGGGGACGAGGCACGCCTCGAACAAACCGACGTTAGCCAGCCCGCGCTGTTCGCTCTTGAGTATGCTCTCGCACGCACCTGGCAAGCGTGGGGAATCGAGCCAGCGGCAGTCCTTGGACATAGCGCCGGCGAATATGCCGCGGCGTGCATTGCCGGAGTCTTTTCCCTTGACGATGGCATTCGCCTTATCGTCGAGCGCGGCCGGGCGATGCAAGCCTGCCCCGAGGGCTCCATGGTGGCCTGTTTCGCACCTTTGGAAAAACTTGAAGAAATCCTGCGGCCCTGGAACGACCGTCTGGCCATAGCCGCCATCAATGGGCCAGAGAACATTGTCGTGTCGGGTTCCTGTCAGGACATTCGCGAGCTGCAAACACTTCTGACCGCATGCGCTGTTTTTTACCGCGAGCTGGGCGTCAAGCGTGCCTTCCACTCCAGTCTGATCGAGCCCGCCCTGGCAAGTTTGCACCGGACCGCTGCCGGGGTGGCACAGCATGCGCCAACGCTGCCGCTGGTGAGCAACATTAGCGGCGACTTCACGACGGCGGCGCCAACCGCGGACGCCTGGGTGCGGCATGCGCGGCTACCGGTTCGCTTCGCTGATGGTATTAACAAACTCGTTAATGCTGGAATCACTCACTTCCTCGAGATTGGGCCGGGGACAACTCTGGCCCGCCTCGGCCAGCATTGTGTTGGGTCCAAGGAAAAGGCTTTCGTCTGGTTGCCCTCCTTGCATCAAACAAACGCTGACGACTCTGTCATGTTGCAGTCACTGGCGCGCCTCTATCAAGATGGCGCCTCGGTACGCTGGGAGGCGATTTCGCCACGCCGCCGTACCGTCAATTTGCCAACTTATCCCTTTCAGCGGCAACGTTTCTGGTTTACGGGTACTCCCGCTCCCGCGAGCCCTTCATCCTTGCCGACGAAAGAGAGTCCCGCCAGACACTGGGTACCGCTGTCGCACTGGAAGCAGCCTTTACGGCGATTTAGCACCGGTCTGGACCAAATACCAGGCGGACTGGCAGCGATCAGCTCCGCGGCCGACGACGACCGCCAGCAGCGTTTTCAATTGGCTCAGTTCACGCAGGCGCGCCGGAAACTCGACGAGTTGGCGGCGGATTACATCGCTCACGCTTTCGCCGCGCTCGGCTGGCAACCGCGGCCAGGCGAAATGTTTGATCCAGAAGCGGTGGTAGCCGCCTACGGCGTCTTACCGCGCTATCGGCGCCTCTTCGAGCGACTGCTGGCCATCGGTTCAGAAGAAGGCTGGTTCGAGGTCGAGCATGATGCCGCGCGCGTGGCGAAAGTGCCGCCACTGAATGACGTGGGCCCGCGCCGCACCCTGTTTCTAAAGCAGTTTCCTGAATTCGAAGCGGACGTCAAACTCGTCCATCATTGCGGAACCCGGCTGGCGGGCGTACTGCGCGGCGCCGACGATCCGTTGCAGGTTCTCTTTGGCGACGACGCGGCTGGTCTGGTTCAGCGAATGTATGAACAATCGCCCGTGGGCGCGTTTTACAACAAATTACTAAAGAGCGCACTTGAGAAAATCTTGGCGAAGTGGCCGGCACAACGCACTCTCCGCGTCCTCGAGGTAGGTGCAGGGACGGGCGCCACCACCGCACACATCCTGGACCTTTTTTCAGAGGTCAAAACGGAATACGTCTATACCGATGTCTCTCCTCTTTTCCTGGCGCAGGCGAAGGAAAAGTTCAAGGGAAAAAGCCATCTGCAGTTTCGTCTCCTTGACCTGGAAACTTCGCTTGCCAGCCAGGGTTTCGCCGAGCGGCAATTTGATCTCATCATCGCCTCGAATGTTCTGCACGCGACCGCCGATTTGCGTCATAGCCTGGGCGCCTGCGCAACCAGTTGGTTCCCTCGGGGCTTTTGGTGCTGCTCGAAGGCACGCGTCCCACGCGTCTACTTGACCTCGTCTTCGGGCTGACTGAGGGCTGGTGGAAATATACGGATACCGCCCTGCGCCCGAACTATCCGCTACTTTCGCCTACGCGCTGGCTGAAGTTGCTGCGCGAAGAAAAATTTGTCGACGCGACCGTGCTGCCGGCCGACGTTGCCGAGGAAGAGCTTGATCAGGCGGTGGTGCTCGCGCTGGCGCCGCCCCAAGCATCGTCCCAGGTAAACGGCCAGCGTAACGGCCATGCCGGCAAGAACGGGACTGCCCATCACATCTCGACGTGGCTCGTGCACTCAGGATCGTCACCCCTGGCCCCCTTACTGATGGAGAGGCTGAGACACCTGGGTGACCGAGTGCTAGGCGAAGAAGACAAGGTTGGCGAGTGCGGTCACACCAAGGAAGCCCAAAAAAACCTCAAGGCGGTTGTGTTTGCTGAACGTCCCCTGGCCGAGATAAGTCAACAGGCCGCGCACGTCTGGGTCGTCACCGTCGGCCAGGCCGCTATCGAAAAAACTGAGACTGACAAAGGATTGTGGGCAGCCGAGGCGCGGGGCTTGAATCAGCAAGCTCTCAGCCTCATCGACCTCGATCCCGCGCAGTCGCTGGACCTGCAGGCGCAGTGCCTGTTGGCGTCCTTATGCCACGATGATAAACAGCCCCGGGTCGCCTTTCGCGGCGATCAACGGTTCGTTCCCAACACGCCGGAAACGGCAACCCTGGGTGACACGGCGCCGGCAACAATAGAAACTTGCGCACGCGCCGATCTGGAGCGTTTGCCACCCCTGGAACGCCGTGCGCGTCTGGAAGATTACCTCCGCGCTGAATTCATGGCTATCGCGGGCCTGGCGCTCGGCCGCGAGGACATGGCGCGCCCTCTGCAGGCCTTGGGACTCGACTCCCTGATGGCGCTCCAGTTCCGCAATCGCCTGGAAAAGAACCTCGGCGTCACCCTGTCGGTCGTGGATTTCCTCAGGGGACTCGACTTGAATCAACTGGTGGACAACACGCTTAAACAGCTGGCGCCTGTCGGCGCAGCTCCTTCTCTACCCCCGCCGAGCATCTGAACAATCAGCTATTTCGAGTGTGCCGGAGGACGTCGACAACCTCGCCGAGCCGGACTTGGACCTACTGTTGCAAGCACTGCTCGAGGAATGATTGATCGAAGTCGCACGGACCTTGGAGCGAGAGATAAGCAAGATGGGTATCCCCACAATCGATCCGGCACCAGCTACCGACCTGTCCGTATCGGAGAAGCGCGAACTCGTCCGGAACCTTTTGAGCCTGCGTCAAGGCGGGGCCGAGTCTGCCCTGCCGCTGACATACAATCAACAGGCTCTCTGGTTCGTTTATCAACTGGCGCCGACCAGTCCTGCTTATAATTTCGTCTTCGCGGCCCGGCTTTCCTGTTCGCTGAACCTGCCCGTCCTGGGCCGAGCCTTTGACGTGCTGAAGAGCGCGCCACGCCGCTCTGCGGACGCGTTTTTGTGTGCGCGACAACAAGCCCTGCCAGATTGTCGACGATGCTCTGGCCGCAAAGATTGTTGTGACCGATGTTTCCTCCCATTCCTGGCCAGAGATCGTGGCCCTGTGTCAGGAGCATGCCGACGAGCCCTTCGATCTGGAGCGCGGCCCCGCCCTGCGCCGAAATATTGCGCATTGCGGACGCCGAAAACATTTTGCTACTGGTCGTTCACCACATCATCGTTGATTTGTGGTCCATGGACCTTCTCCTTCAGGAATTGGTTGGCATTTACGAGGCGGAATTGTCGGCGACGCCTGTGCAACTGCCACCGCTGGCCGCTCAATTCAGGGACTACGTGCGCTGGCACCTCGGAGCTATACACGGTCCGCAAGGTCAAAAGTCCTGGGAATATTGGCGCCACCAACTGGCCGGTGAATTACCGGTGTTGAATTTACCCACGGATCGGCCGCGCCCCTCCGTGCAATCTTACCGGGGCAGCAGCCACTCCTGGCCCCTCGATGCTGGCCTGGTCCAACAGCTCCGAACCATGGCGAGCGCACAAAACGCCACCGCGTTCACTGGGCTGCTCGCCGTCTTTCAAATATTGCTGTTCCGCTATTCCGGGCAAAGCGAGTTTCTTGTCGGCACGGTCGCTGCCGACCGTGCCCGCCCAGAGTGGGAACGGACGGTTGGTTACTTTCTCAATCAACTGGTCTTGCGCGTCCGGGCCAGCGGCACGGAAACCTTTCAAAGTTTCCTCGAGCGCATGCGCGACCTCGTTTACGAAGTGCTGGAGCACCAGGATTTTCCCTTTGGCTTGCTCGTCAAACGTTTACAACCCCGTCGCGATCCGAGCCGTTCGCCGCTTTTCCAGGTCATGTTTATCTGGGACAAGATGGGTCGACTGGGCAACGACTCCCTTGCAGGCAAGGCGACGGGCAAACTTGTCCTTGATCCCTTCCTGATGGAGCAACGTGGCGCTTCCTTCGATTTGACATTCATTGTCTTCGAGTCGGGCGACCAACTCACCGCCAGCCTGCGCTACAATACCGACCTTTTTGACCCAGCCACCGTCGAACGCATGGCCGGGCACTTCAATCAGTTGCTGGCCGGAATTGTGGCCGCGCCAAACCAACCACTCGGCGAGCTATCCATGCTCTCCGGAGCGGAAAGAGAATGCCTTCTTGAGACCCGGAACGCCACCGCACGGCCTTATGCGCCGAATGTGCCGCTGGCGCGTATCGTCGAGAAGTTCGCCCACGAAGCGCCGCACGCGCCGGCACTTTTCTTCGAGGAAACTTGCCTCACGTATGGAGAGCTAAACGCCCAGGCCAACCGCCTGGCACGTTATCTCATGCGCCGTGGGGTAGGGCGTGGGCAAACCATCGCCCTGTGCTTGCCGCGTTCCCCGGACATGATCGTGGCCGTGCTGGCGGGTTGGAAAATCGGTACGCCTTATTTATTTCTCGACCCCCTCTACCCGGCACGCCGTATTCGCGGCATGGTGCAAGACGCGCGGCCGGCGCTTTTGTTTGCCGCTGAGCCGCTGCCGGACTTAGGGGTAGAGACCGTTCAGCTTGCCAACGAATGGCCCACCATCGCGGCGGAGAATGAGCAGAACCTCGATACTGCCATCGGACCGGATGATCTGGCCTATATCATTTACACCTCGGGATCGACGGGCGAGCCCAAAGGGACCGTGCTGCGCCAGCGCGGCCTGTGCAATTTAGTGGCGGCCCAGCAAGCCGTCTTTGGGGCGAAGGCCCGCGATCGCGTGTTGCAATTCGCATCCCTCAGCTTCGACGCTTCCGTCTTTGAGATGGCACTGGCGTTTGGAGCGGGCGCCAGTTTGGTCCTCGGCACCCAGGGGTCATTGCTGCCCGGCCCAGGATTGTTGAAACTGCTGCGGGACCGGACCGTGACCATCGCGACCTTGCCGCCATCGGTGCCGGCCATGCTGTCCTCGGCCGCCTTGCCGGCGTTGCACACCCTCATTGTGGCGGGCGAACGCTGCCCTGCCGAGGTAGTAGCCGCCTGGGGGGAGGGCCGGCGTGTCTTTAATGCTTATGGGCCCACGGAAGCAACCGTATGGTCCACCGTCGCCAGGTGCGTGGCGGATGGTAAGGCGCCCCCATAGGCCGACCTATTGCCAATACCCGCGTTTATGTCCTGGATTCTGACTTGCAACTCGCGCCGGTCGGGGTACCTGGCGAACTCTATGTTGCCGGCCCTGGCCTGGCCGTGGGCTATCTCAACCGGCCGGAACTCACCGCGGAGTGCTTTCTCGCCAACCCCTTCTCCACCGCCGACGAAGGGGTGATGTACAAGACGGGCGATCGGGTTCGCTGGCGCCCGGATGGAGAACTTGAGTTTCTTGGCCGCCTGGATCAGCAACTCAAAATCCGCGGCTATCGCGTTGAGCCCGAAGAAATACAGGAAGTGTTGCGTAGGCACGCCGACATCGCCGACGCGCTGGTAGTCACGCAGAGGGGTAAGCATGCCGAAGCCGCGCTGGCCGCCTACGTGGTGCCGCGAAGCCGCGAGCACTGCTCCCTCGCGGATGTGCGCGCTTATCTACGCGAACACTTGCCGCATTACATGGTCCCCGCCAGCATAATGATTTTGGAGAGTTTTCCCCTCAACGTGAGCGGCAAAATCGATCGCGCGCTCCTGCCGGAGATCACGTCTGAAAATCAGGAGCCCCGCGCTTTCGCGGAGCCGCGCACGCGCGTCGAAAAACTGTTGGCCGGCATCTGGCAGCGCGTCCTGGGAGGGCCAGCCGTCGGCATCCATGACAACTTTTTCGACCTGGGCGGTGCCTCGATCCAAACCCTGGAAGTCGTCACACTCGCCAACCAGGCTGGCTTGGCGATAGCCCCTGAAATGATCTTTCGTTATCAAACGATCGCCGATTTGGCTCGAGCCTGTACGGAAATCGCGCCAACGTCCGTCCCCATACCTGTATCGGTCGACGCACCGCCTGAACACGCGCTGACACGCCAAGAACCACCTGCTCGCCAAACACAGAATGGCGGCGCTGTGGTCGAGAGCCTGGGCTGCTACCTGCCGCCGCGCGAAGTAACCACCGAACAAGTGCTCGCGGACTGCCGCGTCAAACTCGATTTTCCGCTCAAGCGCATGACCGGCATTCATGCTCGCCGCATGGCGGGCGACACCGAATTCGCTATCGATCTGGCCGCACGGGCTGTGGCGGATTGTTTGGCCCGCTCGGCGCACGGACCGCTGGATATCGATCTCTTGATCTGCTGCAACATATCGCGCTTCGATGGGCCCAATCATCGGCTCACCATGGAACCGACCACCGCGGCGCGGCTGCGTGCCCAGTTCGGCTTTAGCAACGCGACTGCCTTCGATGTCAGCAATGCCTGCGCGGGCACTTTCACTGCCATTCACCTGGTGGATACCTTGCTGCGCGAGGGCGTAATTCGCCGGGCCATGGTCGTGAGCGGTGAATACATCACGCACTTGACCCGGACCGCGCAGCGCGAGATCGAAAGCTTCATGGACCCGCGCCTCGCCTGCCTGACTCTGGGAGACTCCGGCATGGCAATGATTCTGGAGCAGGCCCCGAGTCAGCGCCGTGGGCTTCCAGGATATTGACCTCTATACGCTCGGAAAATATCACCCGCTGTGCGTTGCCAAAATGTCTACGCACCCCGACGGCGGCGCCATCATGTTTACCGACCCCGTCAAAAGCGCCGCGGTGACCATCAAGGAGGCGGTAAAACATTGTCTGGAATCCCTCAAGCGCCAGCGCTGGCCAACGGAATCGCTCCGGTGGTTGATCATGCACCAGACCAGTGAAATGACGCTGGATGGAGCAGTTCGCGAAATCAATCGCGCCAGCGGCAAGCAGGTTGTCCAGCGCGACAACACGATTTTCCACCTGGCGCGGCGTGGCAATACCGCCACCAACAGTCATTTTTTGGCCGTCCGTGAAAACATCGACGCCGGCAACATTGGTTCCGGAGACAGGGTTTTCTTCGCGGTCAGCGGCTCCGGACAGGTAGTCGGTTCGGCACTTTACGTTTTCGATGATTTGCCCGCGCCAATCGGGTTAAGTCTCCCAAGATAGCTCCAGTAAACGAAGCAGCCAGCCAGTCCCTTCAGTTTTACCAGTGTGCCCGGCGGGTCCGCATCGAAAGTATCGCAACTTTGCCGACGAATTATCAGGGGCCTGCCGAGTCCGTCCCGATGTTGTGCGCGGCGGCGGAAGCGTGCCTGGCGCAATCGGCTCGCCCACGCGAAGATATTGATCTCGTCATGCATACGGGCACCTATCGCACCGAATTCCTGTGCGAGCCCGCGCTGGCCGCTATCGCCGCTGGCGAGTTACGGATCAATCATGACGATGAAAAACTCACCGGCAAGCGGACCTTCGCGTTTGATCTTACCAATGGTTCCGCGGGCATGTTGACGGGTTGCTTCCTGGCCAGCCAACTCGTGGGCGCGGGCAAGTATCAGCGGGCGCTGCTGCTTGCCTCCGAAGTAGAGAACAACGCCACGCACTGGCCCGCTCATTTGCTCGGGGTTCGGCAGACAGCGTCCGCACTGCTGTTGACCGAAGGCTCGAATGGCTTTTGCTCGTTCGCGTTCCGCACCTTCCCCGAGTATGTCGGCTGTGTGGAATCGTATACCCTCCCGCGCGAGGGCCGTACCGTTCTCGAACACCACCATAGCCCCGATCTCGATGCGCTCTACGCGTCGTGTAGCGAGCGCACTGTAAGCGAATTTCTGGCGCAGGTAGGCATGACGCTTACGGAAATTCAGTGGTTTTTGTTGCCGCAGCGATCGGCCTCCTTCGTCGCGAAGCTGGCCAAAAGCATGAATATTCCCGCTGCGCGGCTGCTGTTGGCTCCTTCGAGTGCGGATGATTATTTTACTTCGTCATTGGCCAATGCTTACGCTCATGCCAATGCTTGCGCTCATGGAGGTAGCCGGGTAGCTGTTGGCGATTTCATTCTTATGGTTGAAGTTGCCGCGGGGATTCAGACGGTCTGCGCCCTCTATCAGGCGTGATTGCTCGCTGATTTCCCGGGGAGCGCATCATGACAGGCTCCGATCCTCTTTTCCGTGTGCTCACCAACGTGGCGGGACGTTTTTGTCTCTGGCCGGCGCCGAAGGCCACGCCGGATGGTTGGCACGAAGCATTGAGCCCCGCCCCCAAGAATGATTGTTTGGCCTTCATAGGCCGAAACTGGACACAACTTCGCGGCCAATCGACGGGCATCGACTTTAGTCTGATGTTTTTCGGCGGCGATGAAGGGAAGGCTGCCCAGAATAAATATCGCACCGTAATTGAAGCAGCCAGGTACGCCGATATGCACGGCTTCTCCGCCATCTGGCTGCCCGAGCGGCACTTCACCAGCATGGGCAGTCTTTATCCGAATCCGGCGGTACTGCACGCGGCGTTGGCGCGGGAGACCAAACGTCTGCGTCTACGCGCCGGCAGCGTGGTAATGCCTTTGCACGACCCGGTCCGCGTCGCCGAGGAGTGGGCGGTCGTGGATAACCTTTCGGGCGGTCGCGTCGAGATTTCTTTGCGCCCGGCTGGAACGTCGTGGATTTCGTACTGCACGCGGATCGGTATGACGACCGCTACCGCATCATGTACGAGGGCATCGCGATGGTGGAGCGCCTCTGGAGCGGGCAAACCGTCGAGCGTGTCGACGGCCAGGGCCAACTGCGCCAATTTCGAACTTATCCGACCCCGGTGCAACCATCACTTCCGAAGTGGATCACCGTGGCGGGAAGCGAGCGCAGTTTCCAACAGGCGGGACAGGCCGGTGCCCACCTGCTGACACACCTTTTCGACCAGGACGTGGAAGAATTGGCGCTCAAAATCAAGCTTTATCGAAGCGCCCGGGAAGAAAATGGCTTTGACGCCCAAACAGGACGGGTAGCGGTCGCCCTGCACACCTACCTTGCCGGCTCCATGGAGGTCGTTCTCGAAAACGCGCAAGGGCCCTATTGCGAATATCTCAAGGCCAACGTGACGCTCATTGAAAAATTGGCCCAGAGCCGGGGAATTCCGCTAGATATTGCCGGTTTGGAGCCCACGCAACTCGACGAAGCCGTTCGTTGGATCTTCGAGAAGTTCTTTCGCTCCCGTTCCTTGTTGGGTACACCCGAAAGCTGCACGGACCTGGTCAACCGACTCGCCGGCAGCGGCGTCCAGGAGATCGCGTGTCTACTCGATTTTGGTCCGGCATCACAAACCATCCTCGACGGTTTGCCCTACCTGGGCAGACTCAAAGACCAATTCCAAGTCGCTGCCAAGGGATAGGAGGTGCGATCACGGTCGCGTTCGGTCATTTACGGTTGTTATAATAGGTATTCCTTCGCGGCTTTGCGTAAGCTCGATACCAAATACCCTCCACTCTGCTCTGAACCCAATGAATACCAGCACGATTGCCGCTGCTGAAGTCTGCAATGAGCGTGGCAATAGCCTGTTTGACACTGGCCTAGTCGCGGAGGCTATTGTTTGCTACCGGCAAGCCGTCGCTCTGGCGCCGGCTTACGCGGACGCGCACAACAATCTGGGCATCGCTCTGTTCGCGCAAGGTCAACCAAACGAGGCTTCGGAGTGTTTCCGCAAGGCAGTAGAGATCAACCCGATTTACGCGAATGCGCTCAATAATCTCGGCAACACGCTCAAGACTCAGGGTCTCTTCAGTGAGGCGGCCGATTGTTATCGTCGGGCCTTGCGCATTAATCCCGGCCACCCAAACGCCCACAATAATCTTGGCAACGCTCTCAAGGAGCAAGGCCTTCTCGCGGAGGCGGCGGACTGCTTCCGAAAGGCAATACAGATTGTTCCAAACCATGTCGATGTCAGCATCAGCCTGGGAAATGTATTAACTGACCTGGGCAAGCCGTCCGAAGCCGAAGGTTATTATCGTCATGCCCTGCGGCTGGCCCCCAATCATGCCCTGGCCCATTACAACCTGGGAAACGCCCTGGTCGCGCAAGGGGAGCTCAGCAAGGCGGCCGAATGCTTTCGCCAGGCGCTGCGCCTCAATCCGGCGGACGCGAACGCCCATCATAACCTCGGCAATGTGCTTGTTTCTCAGGGAGAACTGCTTGACGCCGTGGCGTGTTATCAAAATGCCTTGCAATTGAAACCGGACAATCCGACCTTTCTCATTCACCTTGTTCATCAATTACAGCATCTATGTCACTGGAAAAACCAAACGGATTTAACGCGACGCTTGCTGGCGGCTGTCAGAGAAGCGAGCGCCGCTGGCGCCAGCGTGGACGTCCCCCCTTTTCCTTTTTTGGTCCTGCCTGAGCCGACAACCGCGGCTGAGCAACTCGACTGCGCCCGTTTGCATACGTCCCGGCTGGTCAAGAGTCGGTCCGGCTTGGACGCGGCTTCGTCCCTTCCCTTTTTGCCCCGGACGCACCGCGACAAATCGAAGATTACCCTGGGTTATCTTTCCGCCGACTTGCATAACCACGCCACCGCCCATTTGATCGCCGGTTTATTCGAATGTCATGGGCGCTCGGATTTTGAAGTGGCAGGCTACTCGCTAGGTCCCGACGACGGCAGCGCCATGCGGCGGCGTTTGGTAGGGGCGTTAGACCGCTTCGTCGACCTGCGCACTCTTTCGGATAACGAAGCGGCCCAGCGTATCCACGCGGACGGCGTCGACATTCTTATTGACCTCAATGGCTATGCGGGCAGCGGGCGAACATCGATCCTGGCGTTGCGGCCCGCGCCGATCCAGGTCAACTATCTTGGCTATCCCGGCACGATGGGTGCCCCGTTCATGGATTACATCCTTGTCGATGACTTTATCACGGGGCCAGAACAGCAAGCCTATTTCACCGAACAGTTGGTTTTTCTACCGGGTTGTTATCAGGCCAACGATCGCGAGCGCGCCATCGCCAGCACACCTTCGCGTGCTGAATGTGGCTTACCCCCAAACGGCCTGATCTTCTGCGACTTCAATAACAATTACAAAATCACGTCGCGCATGTTCGATTGCTGGATGAGGCTACTTGAGGCCATTCCTGAAAGTGTGTTATGGTTATTGGAAGGCAATCGTTTCGTGGCCGACCGCCTGCGGTGCGAAGCCGAGGCTCGCGGAATCAGTGCCCGGCACTGGTCTTCGCTCCCAAAACATCAATGCCCGAACACCTGGCCCGCTACCGCGTGGCCGATCTGTTTCTCGACACGTTTCCCGTATGTGCGCACACCTCGGCGAGCGATGCCCTCTGGGCAGGCTGCCCGGTGCTAACGCTGGCCGGGGAAACTTTTGTCTCAAGGGTAGCGGGCAGCATCCTCAGGGCCCATGGCCTGCCGGAACTGGTCACCCACACCTTCGACGACTATGAGGCGACTGCCCTGGCGTTGGCACGCGACTCCACGGTCCTGGCTAATATTAAAGCACGCCTTGTCTCCAAAAATGCTACGTCGTCGCTGTTTGACACGGCCCGGTTCGCACGCTACCTGGAAAAGGCTTACGCAACGATGTGGGCGTTCCATACGAGCGGCCAACAGCCACGCTCTTTCGCCGTGCCTCAGGACAGATAACGCCTATGGCCACCATTGCCGAGTTGTTCGCCTGGGCTAGCCACTGCCAGCAAAGTGGTGAGTTGGCTGAGGCGGAACGCCTCTATGGACAGATCCTTGAAGCGGATCCCACCAATGTCGAGGCGCTGCAGCGGCTGGGCTTTCTGCTTTATGGCCTGAATAGAAAAGCCGCCACCGCTGAATGTTTTCGGCATGCGCAGCGCGTGAACCCGCTGGATGCAAGCATCCACAGCAACCTCGGCAAGGTGCTTGCCGACCTGGGCGAACTGGATGAGGCGGTGGCCTGCTATCGGCAAGCACTTCGCCTTCAGCCCAATCATGCCATGGTGCTCAATAACTTGGGCAGCGCGCTGAAAAGCCAGGGGCACCTGGCTGAAGCGGAGGAATGTTATCGGCAAGCTTTGCAAATCGAGCCAGGACTGGCGGACGCTTACCATAACCTCGGCACCCTGCTGCTGAACCAGCAGCACTTCGTGGAAGCCAGCGCATGCTTTCAGCGCGTGCTGCAGATCAAACCGAATCATCTGAATGCGATCGTCAATCTCGGCAACGCCCTCAAGAATCAGGGCCAAGTCGCGGAAGCAGCCCAGTCTTACCAAGAGGCTTTGCGGCTCGATCCGAATCATGCCCTGGCGAACAACAACCTCGGCAATCTTCTCTTCGAGCAGCACCGCGTGGCCGACGCCATCGACTGCTTTTGCCAGGCCCTGCGCAGCGATCCAGGCTACGCAAACGCTCATTACAATCTTGGCAACGCGCTTTTCGTGGCGGGCCGGCTGAGGGAGGCGGATGAATCTTTTGGGCAGGCTGCCCGTCTCGATCCAGGCCATAAAATGGCACGCTGGAACCGCTCGCTCTCGCGGCTTCTGCAAGGCGATTATGAGGAAGGTTGGCGGGACTACGAATTTCGTGAGGCGCAGCCCGGCCTGGTTTGCGCACTTTTCCCACAGCCGCGTTGGGACGGGTCTTCGCTCCAGGGCAAAACGATCCTATTACATGCCGAGCAGGGCCTGGGCGATACGATCCAGTTCATCCGTTATGCCCCTCTGGTCAAGGCACTTGGCTGCCGGGTGGTCGTCGAGTGCCAGCCTGCTCTTCTCGGTCTCCTGCGGAGAATGCCTGGAATCGACCAGGTGGTGCCACGTGATGATGGCGACGCAACAGGTTCGCCATCGGGTGTTTTGCCGGCTTTCGATGTCCATTTACCTTTGCTGAGCGTGGCCGGCCATTTCCGAACCACACTCGATAGTATTCCCCATGACGTGCCCTATCTTGAAGCGGATGCCGCGCTTGTCGAAAAGTGGCGGCGGGAGCTAGCGCCGCTAAGCGGCCGCAAGATCGGCATCGTCTGGCAAGGCAACCCAAGTCAGGGGGACGATCGTCATCGATCCGTGCCGCTGCATTTATTCGCCCCCCTGGCGAAAGTGCCTGGCGTGCAGTTGATCAGCTTGCAGGTTGGTCCGGGACAGGAACAGCTCGGTGAGGTCCAGTTTCCCATCATGGACCTTGGCGGACGCTTTGACCGGTCTTCGCTTGACGACCTCGCCGCTGCTCTCGTCAATCTAGACCTCGTGGTAACGGTGTGTACCTCAGTGGCCCACCTCGGCGGCGCCCTGGGGGTGCCGGTTTGGGTGGCGTTGAAATATGTGCCACACTGGGTTTGGCTGCTGGAAAGGACGGATAGTCCCTGGTATCCAAGTTTGCGGCTCTTTCGCCAGCTTGTGCCTGGCGCCTGGCCAGACCTTTTCGCGCGGATTGCGGCTGCAATCGCTGAAGGGCGGTAACTTTACAGAGCGCCAACCAAGTCCCCTGGCATGCACGTATTTGCGCGTAGACCCATTTCATCATTTACGAAGGAAACTCCGTGGTCATTAGGGGGTTTAATCCCATGGTGAATAAATTCGGCAACTCCCGAGGGTTCTTCCATGACTCAGGCCCTTCGCCACGTCTTGAATCGATTGGCTAGCGCAATTCCTCAGCTATTCGGTCAACGACCGCGCCGCGGCTACCTGCCATCCTCGGTCGGCAACCGGTCCCCGCGACCGGGCCTGGAACTTCTCGACGACCGCTTGACGCCAAGCACGCTGATTAGCGAGTTGCCCTATGTCATTTCCGTTCCCGGCACTTATCAACTGGCATCCGACCTTTATTATGGGGAAACTACGGGAAGCGCCATTTCAGTGCAAGCGACTGGCGTAATTATCGATTTGAGCGGCCATAAGCTTTGGAGTGACGCTGGGCCGACAACCATGGCCACGGGCATCGACTCAAGCCAGCAATCGAATATCACGGTCCAAAACGGCACCATCGCGGGCTTTCTTTTCGGCATTCGCCTTTGGGGTGAAACCGATTCCGGGAACCAGGTTCACGACATGCACCTCACCAACAATCTGTATTTTGGTATTTGGGTGGATGGCAGCGACTCCGTGGTCGCCAATAATCGCGTCGAAAATACCGGCGGTACCAATTTGCCCGATTACACAATACCTGTTGGCATTCATGTCGCCGGCCCGGACTCGACCGTGGCCAACAACCGTGTCACAGGTTTTGTGTGGACCGAAGGGCTGACGAAGGAAGTCGTCGGCCTGGCCCTGGACGATGCGCCCGACACCAGGGTCACTGGAAATATTTTCGCTCAGAAAACTTATAGTGCCAACAGCTGGGGTTTGTGGGTCAATTCCATAAATGACGATGGTTCGACAACCATCGCGTTGACCAGCAATGAAATAGTCAACTTCCAGTATGGCAGCGGGCTTGACTATGCGGAAGCCCAGGCGGCGAACAACCATTACTTAAATGTTCCCGTGCCCTGGATCGGCGCCGGTCAGGACGCTGAAGAAGACCTGGGAGGCAATGTTGACACGTCGGTTAGCGTACCGTGGATGAGCCGTCATACCGCCATGACGGATTTTCTCAACTTTCACCTGGCGATGGCGTCGGTAGGTGGACAGCCTAAAGATTTCAGCGGCCGACAACACGGGGGCCGAATCTTGGGCCTCACCGCAGCGGAGTCACTTGCCAATACAAGTAGCGACCTAACGCTTGCTCCTGATGAGCCTGTCAGCGCGGTCGCCGGAGAGAACACCTCGATCGCGATAGCGCCAAACTTTACGGAGGCAACGGACGAGAGCCTGCCGCCGCCAATCCAGGTGCCGCCAACTGAAGCACCACCGCCCGCCAGGAATGACCAGGAAGCCGTCGGTTCAAACGCTGGGATAACTCCCGGCCATCCTGGCCATCCCCGGCCATTGTTGACATTCAAAAAGACTTCACGGCTACCAATCAAAAAAACGAAGAAGCAGCCACGCTTACAAATACAAACGCCGCCAATGTCGCATTCACCAGTGCAGCCAACGTGGGCAGCCGAAGAAGCATCCAGCCCATGGCCGTGGATCACGTTTTGTCCACCGGCGTGCAACAATTAACGATCCCTCCGACAGCCAATGACTCCTCCTGGAACGCCCCGACGTCGCCGTCCGCCTCGCCCGTGCCGCCCCGATACTTGGCCGGGAATTTACGGGGCAGGGAGGTCGCGCCACCTTCGGCTCCGCTCGAACAACAAGTGCCTTTCGCGCCGATTCTCGTCATCGGTGCGCCGGAAATGGCAAGCATCGCGGAGCCATGGTTCGAGAGGAGATCCAGCGATGCGGCGAATGGGTTCAGCTTCGTCCCGCTCAATGTAGACGCAACGCAGTTTAACCTTGCCCAGGCCGCTCCCGAGCCTCTTATTTTGGTACGTTCGGAAGTCTCAAGAAATGCTACCGCAAATTCTCTCACGAGCATTGTCGTCGTCACTGGACTGGTGTTGGTTAGCGGCGGCCATGTTCATCAATTCATCCATGCGCGGGAGCAAGTAATTCAGCTTCCGCGGCGCCGAAGTTTTCGCCCGGGACTGGATGTCCGTGCTTAGCCAGGGCGTGACGCCAATAAATGCTTCAGTTCCGCGGCGATTTGTGCGAATACCTCCGACCAGTCACCAGCCCGTTCCTGACGGAACAAGCGCATCGTCGGATACCAGGGAGTATCTCGACGACCTAGCTGCCAGCGCCAGTCTGGGCCGGCGGGGAGTGTGACCCAGACGGGGCGGCCCAGGGCTCCCGCCAGGTGGGCCACGGCACTGTCAATCGTCACGATGATATCCAGGCACATCATTGCCGCCGCGAGATCCCCTAACGAGCTAGGATTGAAACCGCTGCCAAGATCAACGACGGGGAAAAGTTGGGACGCCAATTGCTGCCTGCCCGGGCCAATTTGCAGGCTCACCAGTCTCGTGCCCGCCACGCCGGCCAATGAGGCGAATTGCTCAAGGGGAATGGACCGCAAGTAATCGTGGCGATGGTGGGGGTTCCCCTGCCAGAGAATGCCGACCTCAAGTGCCCCAACGCGCTTGGTGGGCTTCGTAGCCTGCAGAACATCAGCCCAGTGGGCAATAAGCTTGGGGTCGGCAGTCAGGTAAGGGACGTGCGCGGGAATGGTGTCCAAAGTCGTGCCGAAGATGCCCGGTAGGCTAAGCAGGGGCACTTGCAGATCGAATGGCGGCAGACCAGGAGCCATTCCCGAAGCGGTGCGCGCAAAGATTTGATCGATTCCCGCCGCGGCGCGTGCCAGATCGACTAAGGCCGCATGACACTCGAACAATACCCGGCCGCCTAGCCTTTGAACCAACGGCAGATAGCGCAGGAACTGAAGCGAGTCCCCCAGGCCTTGTTCGTCATATACCAGAATGGTCTTGCCCGCGAGCGGCGAACCATTCCAGCGGGGCTCCTCAAAGGTTCGGGCCACGACATCCGGCTGCTCCAGGCGCAACTCAAAATCGCTCCAGGCGCCCGCGAAATCCCCATGAAGCAGCCGCAGGATCGACCGGTTATAGAGCGTTATTTTGTTCTCAGGCTCGATCTTGAGCACTTGTTCGTAGCAGGCCGCGGCGGCGGCGAACTCCCCCTGGTCCCGCACGGCATTGCCGAGGTTATTGAGTGCGGCCACATGCCTTGGATCAAGCCGCAACGTTTGCTGGTAGCACCGGATGGCCTCCTTTGGCTGGCGCATTTTGAAATGAGTCAGCCCCAGATGGTAATGTGCTTCCACGAAGGTCGGGTCGACGCTTAATGCTTGCCGAAAGCTAAGTGCCGCCTCGCCAAAGTTCCCTTGTTCGCACAGGCCAAGGCCCAGATTGTTATGTGCCATCGCGTCACTCGGATTCACACGCGCTGCTTGCCGAAAGGTTTCGGTCGCCTGAACGAACTGGCGCTCGGTAAAGACGCCAGGCCAAGGCGGTTATGCTCGGTCGCGAGTTTCTGCCTTACCGCGGCCGCGATCGATTCAAATACCGCGTCCCAGTCGCAGGGCCGGCTTTGACGAAACAAACGAAGCGTCGGATACCATGGGCTGGCCGTGCCCGCCAGGGACCAGCACCAGTAAGGCACATGTCTCAAAGCCACCCAGGCCGGCAACCCAAGAGCGCCCGCCAGATGGGCCACGGCCGAGCATACCGTCACCACCAGATCCAGATTGGGTAGTACCGCTGCCAAATCACTGAGCGACGCTGGGTCAAAACGGCTTCCGAGATCGGTGACAGGGAACAGGGCATCCGCAAGTTGCTCATGCCCGGGCCCAACCTGCAGGCCAAACAGTTTCACGCCAGGTATCCTGGCCAACGGCGCGAACTGGCTTAGGGGCACTGATCGGTAACGGTCATCGCTCTGCGCCTTGTTGCCCTGCCAGACAATGCCGATTTTAAAGCCTGGCAGCGTGCTTAACAGTCCGCGCCAGTGGCGGGCGCGTTCCGTGTCTGGCCGCAAATAGGGATAGGGGCCCGGAATGGTCTCGAGTGTCGTCCCCAGCACGCTCGCCAGGCTCATGAGGGGGATCTGCACGTCAAAAGGAGGCAGGCGGTCACCTGGCACCACGAGTTGATCGATGCCAGCGACAGTGGCCAGGATTTCTTGAAGTGCCGGTTGACACTCCAGCACCACACGACCTCCGCATTCCTTGACGAGGCGGGCATAGCGAACGAACTGGAGGGTATCGCCAAGGCCCTGTTCCGCGTAAAGTAAGATCGTCTTGCCCCCCAGTGGCTGGCCATCCCAGGGCGGTTCGACAAAAGAGCGCGGCACGACACCTGGCCGTGCCCAGCGTTGTTCGTAGTCGCGCCAGCCAGCCTTGTAATCTCCCTGTAAAAGGCGCAAGCAGGATCGGTTCCAAAGGGCCATGGCATGGGCGTGCGCCGTCTGCAAGGCACGCTCAAAGCATTGACTCCCCTCTTCAAGCTCCCCCTGACCCACCAGGGCGACCCCCAAGTTATTGAAGGCATCGGCATGACGGGGATCGCTGCGCAGCGCTTGCCGGTAACATTCCATGGCCTCGTCAAGCTGCCCCATTTCATCCAGGGCCATGCCCAAATTGTTGAGCGCCTCCGCATGCTCGGGAGCAACGCGCAGGGCCCGGCGATAACAGCTTGCTGCTTCGGGGAACTCATGTTGGGTGTAGAGTGCAAGGCCCAGGTTGATGAGCGCGCTTACGTGATCGGGCGCGAGCGCCAGAGCTTGCCGATAACAACGCTGTGCCTCGGCAGCCTGCCCCAGCTTAAAGTGGGCGTAACCAAGATTGGTCAGCGCATCGACATGGTCAGGAGCGACCGCAAGGACCTGGCGATAAAGCGGCATGGCCTCGGCCAGCCGGCCGG
Organism: uncultured Planctomycetota bacterium; assembly: GCA_963848825.1. GTDB lineage: Bacteria > Planctomycetota > Planctomycetia > Gemmatales > Gemmataceae > CAVVSQ01. The sequence continues at coordinate 562,009 of CAWKFA010000002.1, forward strand.
CCTGGTGGTGCATGAGGGCGGCGGCAAATAGGTCCGGGGGACTCGGCAAATTGTCATTCATTTCGCCTTGCCATTCTCCCCGCGAGCGCTGCCGCCAGCCGTTCAAAGACTTCGGGCCAGGCACCCGCTTGTTGCTGCCGAAATAGCCGGGCGGTCGGATACCAGGGGCTGTCCAGGCGCTCCAATAGCCAGCACCAATAGGGCACAAACTTCACCGCCACCCAAACAGGTAACCCCATGGCCCCGGCCAGGTGAGCCGCCGAAGTACAAACCGTCACCGTCAGGTCCAGGTTCGGCATAACGGCGGCCAGGTCATCCAGAGAGGCTGGATTGAACCTGCTGCCAAGATCGATGATAGGAAACGGCGCCCCGGCCAACTGCTCCTGCCCGAAACCGACTTGCAAACTTAACAGCGTTACCCCCGGAACACGTGCCAGGGGGGCGAACATTGCCAGGGGAACCGAACGCAGGCGGTCATCCCCCTGCGTGGGGCTGCCTTGCCAGACGACGCCGACTTTAAATCCTGCAACAGGCGCGTAACTGATCACGCCAGACCTTGGCCAATTTCTCCGCCGGTCGGATATACGGGATGGCCGTCGGGATATTAGCCAGCGTGATGCCAAAAACATCCGCCAGGCTCATGAGCGAGATTTGCGCGTCGAAAGAAACGGACGTACCGGCGTCAACCTCCCCGCGCGGGCGCGTGGCACAATTTGATCGACGCCAGCCACGTCTGCAAGCACGCCAACCAGCGCCGGCTGGCATTCGAGCACCACTCGACCTACACGCTCCTTGACCAGGGGCGCGAAACGCACAAACTGCAGCGTGTCGCCCAGGCCCTGTTCGGCATGCAGCAGGATCGTCTTACCTGGCAACGGGGCACCGTCCCAGCGCGGCTGCTTGAACGTGCGCTGCGCCTTGCCAGGCTGTGACCAGCGTTCCTCATAGCCCGGCCAACCGCCAGGCAGGTCCCCTTGCAACAGCCGTAGCACCGCCCGATTGAAAAGCGTTGTTTTATGTTCCGGCTCGAGCGCAAGCGTTTGCTGATAGCAGCGCGCCGCCTCCGCAAAGCGGCCCTGGACAAAGTAGCTATTGCCGATATTGGAGCGGGCGTCGGCATAGTCGGGCTTGAGCCGCAGGGCCTCGTGGTAGCAGGCCACGGCGCCATCCGCATCGCCCAGGTCCCGCAGAGCATTGCCCAGGTTGTTATGGCTATCGACATGCTGGGGATTGGCGCGCACAGCTTGCTGGAAACAGGCTGCTGCCTCGGCCGTGCATTTTTGCGCATACAAGATGTTGCCGAGATTATAATTGGCGCCGGCATGATGGGGTTTGAGCCGTAACGTTTGCTGGAAGCAGCCAAGCGCCTCATCGGGCCGTCCCAGCCCGTTGAGCGCGGTACCCAGATTGTTATGTGCGTCGGCATGATGGGGGTTGATGCGGACCGCTTGCTGAAAACAGCGGGCCGCTTCGGCAAGCTCCCCCATTTCCAAATGTGCGTGCCCGAGGCTGTTATGCGCATCGGCATGGTCGGGATTGATGCGGAGTGCTTGCTGATAACAGGAAATCGCTTCGGCTTTCTCGCCCTGCGCCCACAGCGCGATGCCCAGATTGTTGAGCGCGTCCGGATAATCCGCCTTCAGGAGCAGAGCCCAGCGATAACAGGCGATGGCTTCGGCATGTTGGCCTTGTTCATAAAGGACGTAGCCAAGGTTGTTATGGGCGCCCCAGTTGCCTGGATTGATGCCCAAGGCTTGCCGAAAACAGGTGGCCGCCTGCTCGAATTGGCCCTGGCTGAAATAAGTAGAGCCGAGATTGTTCACCGCGTCCGCATGATTGGCATCGCGGCGCAAAGCCTCCTGATAGGAAGCAATAGCGTCGGCCGCCCGTCCCTGCCCGTCCAGGGCGATACCCAGGTTGTTATAAACATCCGCATGAGTCGGATCGATCGCGATAATTTGACGATAAAGCGACTCCGCAGCCTCCAAATCGCCCCTCTGGTGGCACGAGACTGCCTGCGTAAATAGCTCCGTGAGCGTCGCCATGGCGGTAATTCGAGTCCGTGGGTCATCTCACTCTGCCCAAGAGGCCTGCTTCGCATTGCATTGCATCACACCCCTTTTCATGCCCCTGAAACGAGTGAAACGATGCAACGACTCCTGCTTCCAGGCCCTGGCCCCCTCAACGTCAAGGCTTCCAGCCGGCAAGCGCGGCGTCGATGCGTTCGAACACCCCCGCCCAATCGCCCAGGCGCTGCTGGCGAAATAAGCGCATGGTTGGATACCAGGGATTGTCCGACCGTTCGAGCAGCCAACGCCAGTCCGCTGACAGGGCAAGTGCAACCCACACGGGTACGCCCAGGGCACCGGCCAGGTGAGCCGCCGCGGTATCCACGGTCACAACCAGGTCCGTACTCATGATTGCGGCCGCCAGGTCGTCCAGCGAGCCAGGATCGAAGCCGGTCCCCAGATCAATAACCGGAAAAGGCGCGGAAGTTAACTGGTCGCTTCCTGGCGGCACTTGCAGACTGACCAGTTGAACGTCGGGATGGCGTGCCAGCGCTGCAAAATGCGGCAGCGCAGCCGAGCGGCGATCCCCCTTGAGATTCATGCTCCCTTGCCAAACAATGCCGACCTTGACCTTGCCGCCGGGAATGCCCTCCAGCTGGCCACGCCAGTGTTCGATGCGCTCCGGCTTGGCGGCAAGATAGGGCACGTCCGCCGGCATGTTGTCCAGGGTCGTGCCAAACACCCCGGGCAGACTCAACAGAGGGATGTGAACATCGAAAGGCGGCAAGCTGTCGCCGGCGGCCACGACCTCGCGCACACCGGGATAACCGGCCAGCAGCTTACAGAGCACTGCCTGACACTCGAGCACGATGGTGCCGCCGCGCTGCTTGACGAGCGGCAAATAGCGCAGGAACTGAATCGTATCGCCCAGGCCCTGTTCGGCATGGACGAGGATCGTTTGCCCGTTGAGCGGACCGCCGTCCCAGCGCGGCTGTCCGAAATTACGCGGCACCATGTCCGGTTGCAGCCAGCGGTGTTCGTATCCCGCCCAGCCATTTCGAAAGTCACCCTGCAAAAGGCGCAAGCAGGCCCGGTTCCATAACCCCATCCGATGACTCGGATTAAGGCTCAGCGTTTTGTCAAAACACTCGATCGCCTCGGCGAGCTGGCCCTGGGCCTCCAGGGCGATCCCCAGGTTGTTATGGACATCCGCGTGATTGGGATTGCAGCGCAGCGCCAACAGGTAGCTTTCGGTGGCGTCGGCCAGCTCGCCCTGTTCGACGAGGGCATTGCCCAGGTTGTTCAGGGCGTTCGCGTTATCTGGCTTGATCTCAAGCGCCCGTCGATAGCATTCAACCGCCTGCGGGAGCTGTCCCAGGTCCTTGAGCGCATTGCCCAGGTTATTGTGGGCGTTGGCATATTTCGGGTTGATGCGCAGCGCCTCCCGAAAGCAATCTGCCGCTTCGGCGGGTTGCCGTTGACTCAACAACGCCAGACCGAGGTTGTTATGGGCGCCGGCCAGCCCCGGGTTGATTTGCAGGGCCGCCCGATAGGAGCTAATGGCGTCCGCGAGATGCCCCTGCTCCTTGAAAGCATTCCCAAGATTGACATGGGCGTTGACATTTTTGGGATCCAGCCGCAGAGCGTCGCGAAAGCACTTGATCCCCTCATCTGTTTGGCGATGCAGAATACGCGCGACGCCGAGGTTATTGTGCACGTCCGCGTAGTTGGGATTGATGCGCAGCGCCTGCAAATAGGCCGCGATGGCCTCAACCACCTGACCTTGCCCAACCAGCACGATACCAAGGTTGTTGAGCGAGTCCGCGTGATTGGGATTGAGAGCTAACTCGGCCCGAAAACACCCGGCGGCTTCGGCAAATTGACCCTGTTCCTTGTGGACCAGGCCCAGGTTGAAATGAAAGGCGGGGGCCGTGGGATTTAGCGTGATCGCGCGCCGAATCAACGTGAGCGCCGACTGATGATGGCCCGTTTGCCGGGCCAACAGCCCCAGCATGTGCGCCGCCTGCGCATTGGCGGGATCGGCATCGATCACCTGGCGATATAACGGCTCAGCCTGGGCGAACTTGCCGCTCTGATGAAGGCGCATCGCCTGTTCGAGCACTTCCGCGATCGTATACATCAATACCTCATGGAATGAGCGATACCTTCAGAATAGACAGTGGAGCGGCGAGGGTCGAGTGAGAAGCGAGGGGTGACGGCTAGTAAAAGCCCCGCAGATCACCAGTGATCAGAAAACGCTAAGGGTCCATCTGTTTGGTGGGCCAGACATTCCTGTCTGGCCATGGAGATGAGAATAGTGTCTTGCCACTGCTGGACTTGCGTCATAAGGAGCGGGTCGGCACTAGCAGCCCGTTGAAAAAGGGGTCAGACCCCTTCGTTACCCTACAAAAACGTTGAAAACTCTGTTCGCTTCAAGGGGGTCTGACCCCTTTTTCAACGGGCTGCTAGGGGAGGCCGCGCGAAAAATGGTATGTATGCGTGCACCGGGCACCCCCCTTCACGACGCATATCATTTTGCATAGCAAGACGCATATCATTTTGCATGGCAATTTGCAGGGCATTTTTATATGCGGCGGCGCTGCCTCGCCTGGTATTTGGCTGCCGCACGCCCGGAAGGAAGTTGCTGCAGCTGCGACGTCCGTTGCCATTGAAAGCGTTAAACGCGGAAACAGGTAATAGGTAACCACCCCAGGAACAACCCTACCAGATTAAAGAGGCAAGGATGATGAAAGAAGATGAAGAATACCACCTTCATCACACGCCCCGCGCCTGATTAGCTGCATTGTTGGGTACCACGGGCTGTCAGCGCGGTCCGTGAGCCAGCGCCAGTCCGCCACGTGAGGCAAGAGGGTCCGGACGGGAACGCCGAGCGCCCCGGCCAGGTGCGGCACGGCGGTGTCCACGGTTATCACCAGGTCCATGTTCATCAGGGCGGCGGCCAGGTCCTCAAAGGATTGCAGATCAAAGCGGCTGCCCAGGTCGGTGATCGGGAAAGTTGCTTCCGCAAGCTGCCGGGTGGCCGGGCCCACTTGCAGGCTGATGAGGCGAACACCGTCGCGCCACGCCAGGGGCTCGAAATAAGCCAGCGGCAAAGACCGTTTATCGTGTCGATGATCCTGGCTGCCTTGCCAGACGATGCCGATGTTGGACACGTCCGCCGCGGGCGGGAGCATCCGGGCTATTTCTTCGCCCCAGTAAGCGACGAGCGCCGGGTCCGCCGCGAGGTAAGGAACAGCCGCCGGGATCGTGGCCAGCGTTGTCCCAAACATCCCCGGCAAGCTCAAAAGAGGAAGGTGCACATCGAAAGGGGGCAGCGGCGTGCCCGCTGGAATAACGCCATCGATGGCAAGCGAGCGGGCCAGAATTTTAGCGGTCGCCGGCTGGCACTCGAACAGGACACGCGCGCCACGCTGCCGCAGCAGGGGTAAATAACGCACGAACTGGAACGTATCGCCGAGACCCTGCTCGGCATAAACCAGGATCGTCTTGCCCTCGAGCGGCCCGCCATCCCAGCGTGGCTGGGTGAAGGCACGCGGTTGCTTGCCCAGTTTGGCCCAGCGCAACTCATAGTCGGGCCAGCCGCCCGCGAAATCGCCGCGCATCAGGCGCAACAGCGAACGGTTCCAGCGCGACATGAGATGGTTTTCATCCAGGCGCAGCGCCTCCTCGAAACAAGCGTCGGCCTGATCGAACCGGCCCAGCTCGACCAGGGCACTTCCCAGGTTGTAGCGGGCGGCGACGTTCCCGAGATCGACGGCCAGCGCTTGCTCGAAGCACTCCACCGCGCGCCGGTACTGTCCCGACTGGAAGAGAGCAAAGCCCAGACTATTGCGCAGTTTCATGTCGCCTGCAGCAAAACCCAGTGCCAGCTCGAACGAGGTGACCGCCTCGGCAAACTGTTCTTGCCCCAGGAGCGTGATGGCCAGGTTTTTGTGGGCATTGCCATGATTGGGATTGAGCCGCACCGCCTCGCGAAAACACGCGGCGGCCGCGCCCTGTTCCCCGCGCGGCCAGGGTGTTGCCGAGATTGAAATGCGTATCGGCAAGATCGGGATTCAGTTGCAAGGCCGCGCGATAACAAGCCGCCGCCTCGTCGGACCGCCCCAGTCCCATGAGCGCCAGGCCAAGGTTGTTATGCGCGTGGGCGTGACGGGGCTCGAGCCGCAGGGCTTCCTGATAGGCAACGACCGCCTCCGCGAGCCGCCCTTGCAGGAAAAGAACATTGGCCAGGTTATAATGCGCGTCGGCCAACAGCGGGCTAACGCGGAGCGCTTGCCGAAAGCACTCCTCTGCCTCGGCATGTTGACCCTGCGCCAAGAGGACGAGGCCCAGGTTGCCAGGAGCGAACGCATGGCCCGGATCATGCTGCAGCGCCTGCCGAAAATACCCGCCCGCCTCATCAAGGCGTCCCTCTTCTTTGAGGAGGCTGCCCAGGTTGTTATGGGCATTGGCGTCGCGCTGGTTCGCCAGCAACGCCCGCCGAAAACAAGCGCCGGCCTCCTCCCGCCGCCCCTGCATGTAAAGGGCGATCCCCAGGTTGTTAAGCGCATCGCCATGGTCAGGATCGAGCCGAACCGCCTCCTGATAACACACCAGCGCTTCCTGCCAGCGGCCCGCGGCCTGCAAAACTTCTCCAAGCCTGGCATGAGCTGCACCATGGGCTGGATCGACCTGGAGGGCCCGCCGGTAAAGGTCGTCGGCCTGAACCAGGTCGCCACCCAGATGCGCTTGCCGGGCTGAATTGAACAAATCGCCGGCTGAAATCATCGCCGCCTTCCCCCCGAGGCAAAGTGAAAAGACATAAAACACCTAGCGCCGCAACGCCTCCCTGCTCCGCACTCACGGTCAACAGCGCTCCCGGCGCCCCTCGGCCAGCTCCTGTAGTAACTGCCGCGCTGGTGGGGTGCCCATGCGTTCGAGAGCTTCCACGGCGCGATAGAAACGTAAGCGGTCGCCCTGCAGTATTTTGCTGCTAAGTCTGCCGCGCATTTCCTCGAGGCGGATCTTCGACTCCAGTGATACTTTGCCCGCCAGGGCCCGCTCGAGCGCGGGCAGGATTTGTTCGCCGATCTTGTTGAGGTCGGCCTTCGCTTGCTCGCGTGTTTTGTACTGCTCATGATCGAGCTGGCCGATAAGCTCCTCGACCTGTTTCATGTCGGCAAGCCGCGCGGGTTTGAGCTTGTCCTTCAGAAAGGGGACAGTTTTTTCGGCGCCGCGGCCAGCGCGCAGATGGCTTGGAAGGCTTTAGGCCCATCACTGCCGGCCAGCGCTTGCCAGCTTTCTTCGGGAGTTCCAGCGATGGCCAGAGGAGCGGGTGCTTTAAGTTTCTCCAGGTCCCAGATCAGGGCGGTGGTGTCGGTTGCTCCCGAGGCGAGCCTCTTATTGTCACCGGCAAAGGCGATTGCGTTAGTCCTGCTTGATGGTCCTTTAAAAGATGCCATGTCAGCGCCGGTCACCAAATCCCACACATGCAGGATGCGGTCCCTACCGGCTAGCGCCAGCATCTTGCCATTCGGGGAAATGGCAACCGATGGGCTGCAGGGCGCACGCCCGCTTCTCCGTTGGGGAGAAATGGCGGGAGCACCACCGCCAAGATTGCCCTGGATCGGGTTGACTGGCGATTGGTCGGGGGCGTGTACCGAAGGTGGCCCGGGCGTCGCCACTGGCCAGTTCGAATAGAATCACGCCGCCTCCGCTCGCATCGACGGCCAGGCAACGACAGTCGGGCGTGAAGGCGGCACTTTTCACGGTTTCTTCATTGGGTAATACTAATGAGCTCAGGCACTTACCCGTAGCCGTCTCCCAGATAGACAGGGCCTTACCATCAATCGTCCAGGCGAGCATCTTGGCGTCGGCCGAGAAAAAGGCCGACGGCAATACGGCTCCCTTGCCGTCCTTGAGTTCCTCGGCTGGCAAAGTCAAGGTTTGCAGGGGCTTGCCGGTCGCAACTTCGAAAAGCTCCACCTTGGCCGTTGAGGTCATTTTCGCGCGCGGCGTTACTCCGTACGCGATGGCCACCAACTTGTTTCCTGGCGCGAAAAATATGTCTCCGGAGGCATAGGGCGTGGTCGAAACTGTGCCCAGGGTTTTGCCCGTGACCGCATCCTTAAAGCTCAGCAGTCGTCGTCCGTTGGGGTTACCGGGTTCCGTATAAAAGATCAAACCATCGGGGCTGGCATATGTACCACCACGGGCGTTGGCATCCGCGATTAGGCCCAGGTCCTTACCGTTCTGGGCGTCCCAACGGCGCGTCACCGAATCGCGGGACTGGGTAATGACCTGCTTGCCATCCGCGCTGAAGAGCACGGAATTGAGCGGCGCGGCATGGCCGGCGGGCCCGATTGCCGCGCCGCTGGCGACGTCGATAAAATGCAGCGCGTTGCTACGGGTCATGAACAGGAGTGTGTTGCCATCAGGCGAATGCTGGAATGAGGACAGATCAGGATCGGTGCGAAGATTGGCCGGCGCTTTGAATTTGCGTAACTCTTTGCCTTTGGTCCAGTCCCAGATACGCACCAGGCCGTCGTCCCCTACCGACATAAGCTGGTCACCCCGGGGTGAAAAAGACAGCGACATCAGGTCATCCATATCTTCCGCCTTCAAGGGCGGAAGTTCTCTGCCGGTGGTGAGATCGTGTAACAGAATGCGCGGGCCCAGGTCATTGGGGCCTTGCACCTCTGGTGCAAAAAATGTGGCCATGGTCTTGCCGTCCCTGCTCAGGGCTACGGGGAACTCTTGGTTAAAGGAAACGCCATTGCCCTGCAGAGGGTCCTGAACGGTGTTGCGGACGAGTGGAATGCGGCGCGTCTCCTTGCCGCTGGGAAAATCCCACACCCGGATCGTCAGGTCGCCACAGCCGCCCACGGTGACGACACTCTTGCCGTCCGGCAGGAAGGAGGCGAACACAATCGCATCGTCATGCCGCCAGCGCAAGGTACCCAGGCGCACCGTTGCCCCGGTCGGCAACGGGTAATCGGCATCGGTTTCCACGGCAGCGGTTTGGCCCACCGTGTTTAGAAAACCGAGAAGTAATAGCAGCCAAACGAAGAAAGCGCGTTGGGAGGGCATGGTGAGAACTCCGGGAACTGTAGCTGGCGAGAAGATAAATCGTAAACGGGAGAGAGTTGAAATGCAAAGCAAGGTTTGGAGATTTCCGAAAGGGAAGGCGCCGTAGGGCGAACAATGAGTGGAACACGGCAATCGGTACGCTCGGCGCGGTGGCTAGGGCGCCCCGATGGGGCTTAAGTGTTTGTTCGTATCGTCATCCCCAAGGTTTCACCTTGGGCTATCATAAGCCGCCCCGTTGGGGCTGTTAGATGTCGGAATGAGCCCGGCCTGGGCGTATTGCACCTTGGGCTAACGTGGGCCGACACGTTGGGGCTACACGTCGGTATCAAAGGAATTGGGGTAGCCAGGCAACCCAGCTTGGCTGTGATGCCTGGCTTGCCGGTTTCTTCCATTTGGCGGTCGCGGTAAATTGCGTAGGATAGGTTTCCAACCTGGCCGGACAGGTTGGAAACCTATCCTACGTGGCGTGGGCCTCAACTCACCTCGCTCGTCCGCCTGCAAACCGAAAACTGAAAACCATCTTGTCCGCCGCGCAGGTGCTCTGTTATATTCGCCGCTCTCTTCATTTTTCGGCCAGGGAGATTTAGCGCACATGGATGTCGTCGCCTTGGTGACCGCACGTGGTGGCTCCAAAGGAGTCCCGGGAAAGAACATCGCACCGGTGGCGGGTAAGCCGCTCATTGCCTGGACGATCGAAGCCGCGCTTTCGGCGCGGTGCTTGAGCCGCACCCTTGTTTCCACCGACGATGCTGGCATCGCGGCGGTGGCCCGTGCTTGCGGGGCGGAAGTGCCGTTCGTCCGGCCGGCGGACCTGGCCGGCGACCGTTCGTCGCATATCTCCGTGGTGCTGCATGCGCTCGACTGGCTGGAGGGGCAGGCGCGCTGCCTGACTACCTTGTCCTTCTGCAGCCCACTTCCCCCCTGCGCAGCGCGGAGGATATCGACGGGGCCATTGCCTTGGCCCAGGACAGGGATGCCGACGGCGTCGTCGGCGTTTGCAAGGCGCACGACCATCCCCTGCTCGTGAAAAAACTCACGCCCGAAGGCTGTTTGGCGAATTATGCGCAGAGCGACCTGCCGTATCTGCGTCGCCAGGACCTGCCGGAGGCCTACGCGCTGAATGGAGCGGTCTACGTCACCAGGCCAAGCGTGTTGCGGACACGGCAAACCTTCCTGCCACCCCGCACCTATCCCTTCGTGATGCCGGCGGAGCGCTCGCTGGAAATTGACGATCTTTGGGACCTGCACCTGGTGCGCCTGGTCATGCAGGATGCCATGGCGACGCGCGGGGCCCAGCTCAAACGATACAAGGTAGCATGAGAAAAATAACCGTCGTCACCGTGGCCCGCTCCGATTATGGGATCTTGCTGCCCGTCTTGCGCGCCATCGCCGCGGACCCCGAGTTGCACCTGCGCCTGGCCGTGTCCGGCATGCACCTGTCACCCGAATTTGGCTTGACCTATCAGGCGATCGAGGCGGATGGCTTCACGATCGACGACCGGGTGGAAATGTTGTTGTCGTCCGATACGCCGGAGGGGATTGCCAAGTCGATGGGGCTTGGCACCCTCGGCTTTGCGCAGGCCTATGCCCGCCAGCGGCCCGACATCTTGCTGACCATTGGCGATCGCGTCGAGATGCATGCCGCCGTGGTCGCCGCCCTGCCCTTCACGATACCCGTCGCGCACATTCATGGCGGCGAGGTGTCGCAGGGCGCCATCGACGATGCCATGCGCCATTCCATCACGAAAATGAGCCATCTCCACTTCGTGGCGACGGCGCACTGCGCCCGCCGCGTCGTGCAAATGGGGGAAGAACCGTGGCGCGTCACCGTCTCGGCGCGCCGGCGCTCGACAATCTACGGCAACTGCCGCTGTTAAGGGCGGACGAGCTGGAAAAGCGTTTTTCGATAAGCTTGACGCCGCCGCCCCTGGTGGTCACCTTTCACCCGGTGACGCTCGAATTCACCAAAACAGCCTGGTATGTTGGCGAACTGCTGACGGCGCTGGCCGAGGTCAACCTGCCCATCGTTTTCACCAAGCCGAACGCGGATACCAATGGCCGTATTGCTCTGCAAATGATGGAGCAATTCGTGGCCGGCCGGCCGAACACCTACCTGGTCGACAACCTGGGGACGCAAGCGTACTTCAGCCTGATGAACATCGCGGCGGCGATGGTGGGCAACTCCTCGAGCGGCTTGATCGAGGCGCCCTCCTTCAAGTTGCCCGTGGTGAACGTGGGCAAGCGCCAGGAGGGTCGCTGCCGGGCGGCCAACGTGATCGATGTTGGCTACGAGTCCGCGGCCATCGTGCAGGGCATTCGCCAGGCGCTCACTGCCGATTTTCGGGCGAGCCTGCGTCACCTGGTAAATCCCTTCGGCACCGGCGACGCGGCGGCCAGCATCGTTTCGCGTCTAAAAACGGTGTCGCTGGACGATGACCTGATTCGTAAACGGTTTCACGAGATCGAGGTCGAACCGCAAGGCCGGCGCCTGAGCGCCTGAGGACTGGCGAGAGAAGCTTATGACTTTATTTGCGCTTCTTGGCGGGGGCGGGCATGCACGCGTGCTCCTTGATTGCCTTCTGGAAACGCCTTCGGTCGAGCCCTGGGGCATTCTGGACTCTGACCGGAAAGCGTGGGGCAGCGAGGTCTTCGGCGTGCGCGTGGCGGGCGGCGATAATTGGTTGCCTAAATTGCGGAGCCTGCGCGTGACGCACTTTGTGATCGGCCTGGGCTCGACCGGCAACAATTCCCCGAGGGAGCGCCTCTATCGGCAGGCGATGGCCGAGCAGTTATCGGCGCTGACGGTGCGTCATGCCTCGGCGTTATGCTCAGCGCGGGCGTTTTTTGGCGCCGGGGCCCAGGTGCTGGCCGGCGTGGTCGTCAATGCGGGCGCGACCATTGGCGACAATGTGATCCTTAACACCGGCAGCATCGTCGAGCACGATTGCCGGATTGGCGATCACGTTCATATCGCGACGGGTGCGCGGTTGTCCGGCGACGTGAAGGTGGGGCGGGGCGCTCACATTGGTGCCGGCGCCACCATCCGCCAGGGCATCACGATTGGCGCGCAGGCCATTGTCGGCGCGGGTGCCGTGGTGGTGGACGACGTGGAAGACAACGCAGTGGTGGTCGGCGTGCCGGCCCGCAAAATTCGCATGGCCGCTTAATCAAGGGAGAGATCTGGATGATTCGCATTATTCCCAAGCTGGACATCAAGGGCCCCAACCTGGTGAAAGGGATTCACCTGGAAGGGCTGCGCGTCCTGGGCAAGCCGGAAGCCTTTGCCCGCTTTTATTACGAAAGCGGCGCGGACGAGCTGCTCTACATGGATGCGGTCGCCAGCCTTTATGGGCGCAACAGCCTCCTGGAGATCGTCGCGCGGACGGCCGGCGAAGTGCTGGTGCCCCTGTGCGTGGGGGGCGGCCTGCGCAGCGTGGAAGACATTCGCACGGTCCTTGCGTGCCGGCGCGGACAAGGTCGCTCTCAACACCGCGGCCCTGGCCCGGCCGGAATTCATTCGCGAGGCATCCCGCGCCTTCGGCTCCTCCACCATCGTGGTGTCGATTGAAGCGATTCGCGAGCCCAACGGGGCCTATCACTGTTACACGAATTGCGGCCGCGACCAGACGGGCATCGATGCGTTCGAGTGGGCCCTGCGCGCTGCCGAGTTCGGCGCGGGCGAACTGCTGGTGACCAGCGTGGATCGGGAGGGCACCGGCAAGGGGTTCGACCTGGACCTGACGCGCCGCATTGCCCAGTCGGTGTCGATCCCGGTAATCGCTTGCGGCGGCGCCGGCAACATTGAGCATGTTGTCGAGGTCATCGAGAAGGGCAAGGCCGACGCCGTCAGCCTGGCTTCGGTGCTGCATTATCATGCCATCAAGGAGGCCCTTGCCGAGGAAGGCCGGGCGAGCACCGAGGGCAACACGGAGTTTCTGCGGCGCCGCGTGGGCTTTGGCAAGATCAAGGAAAAGTCGCTGGCGGAACTCAAGCGCCATCTGCAAGAACATCAAATCGATTGCCGCTGGAATTAGATTTTCTCATACTGGCTGCTGAAATGGGCCGCGGCTTCATCGGGGTTCATATTAAAGATGGCCCGCCCAACCGTGGACCACTGCCCCGCCTGGAAGAAGAAAACTCCCGAGGCGTTTCGTAAATTGCTCACCGCCGCGACTCCTTCCATGTCGCCACCTTCGATGGCCTCGAACTGGATGGTGACCGCGACCAGCGCGGCGAGCAAGTTGGTATGGCGGTCGCGCACGAACTCCACCGCCTGGCCCCATTGACATTCGAGCCAGCGCAGGCCGCGCGGCTTGCCGGAAGCGGCGGCTGCCTGGTAGAACTGGGCCTCGAGCCGCTGACGTTGCAACTTGAACATTTCGCGGGCGCGTTCGATCTGGACCTGGGAACCAAACGTGCGCAAGCGGCGCAGGCCAAAAATCAGGGCGGCCAGGGCCACAAGCACGGCTAACGGAATCACCCATACAAGCATCGATCGATCTCTCTATTCATTGAGAGCGTTCGAAAAAAAAGGGGTCAGAGCCCTTGAAGCGACAGAGTTTTCAACGCTTTGGCAAGGTATCGAGGGGGTCTGACCCCTTTTTTTTCGAACGCTCTAAGCACCGTCGCGGCTGCAGACGATTAGCGCTTATGCTAGGGAGGATATTTCCATGTGGCGAGCGGCAAATTTCGCGGTGGCGGCAGTGGCACTCTTTGCCGGGGTGATCCTGGCGTGGGCGGGCGGCGTCGGCGGCCAGCGCGATCTCTCCGAGACACACCACGTTAACGAGATGCGCGCTCGCCTGGACGCCTTGCGCGCGAGGTACTCGTCTTGCGCCAGGACGTGGACAACCTGAAAAAGAAGACACCCGCCCCGGCCGTTAGCGAAGAAGAGACGATTACCAAGAAAGAAGAAACCCCGAATCGTGGACGAATCACCAAAATCGATCCGACGGACGCGACGCTCGTGGAGGTGGACCTGGGCAAGGACGCGGGCCTTGAGAAGCACAACACGCTCGAAATATTTCGTCCTGGTCCGCAACGCGATTATGTCGGCACCTTACGGATTTTCGACGTCTATAAGGAGAGCGCCTTTTGCCGGCTGGTGAGCACCAATCCCGTGCGCGAAATACGTTGTCAAGGTTGGCGACCAGGTTCAGGCCCCCGCGAAGGTGGCGGTGCGTTAGTGCTACGGCTTCCTTTTCAGCACGTTCATCCGCTTGGTGCGGACATTTTTGGGCATGGGGTGATCGTGCTCGTCCTCGATGTCGCCGATAATCTCTTCGAGAATATCTTCCAGCGTTAAAAGTCCCAGGATTTTGCCCTCTTCGTTGCGCACCAGGGCCATCGGGCGTTTGGCTTTTTTGAAGAGGCGCAGGCCATTGGCGATTTCCTCATCGGGCTTCAAGAACAGAGCCGGGTAGATCGCGTCCTCGAGCACCACCACGCCGCGCAAGCTCAACAGGAAGAACAGGTTCTTGGTGTTCACGATGCCGACGATGTTATCCAGATCGCCGCTGTAAACGGGCATGCGGGTATGGGCGCCGGAGCGGACCGCTTCGAGCACGCGCTCGGAGGGCGCGGTCAATTCCAGGGAAGCCATCTTTTCGCGCGGCACCATGCAATCGGCGACTTTTTTTTTGGACAGGCGAAACACGTTTTGCACGAGCTCCGCCTGGTCGGGGTCGAGAATGCCCGCCTCCTCGGTGTCCTCGATGAGCAGCAGCAACTCCTCGACCGAATGGACCAAACCCCCGTGCTTCGCCTGGTAGCCGAAGATCCGCACCAGCAGATTGCCCGAGCCGGTCAGCAAGAGGGTAAGCGGCCGGGTCACGGTGATGAAGAAGTTCAGCGGCCGGGCGAGCCACAGGGCGATGCGGTCGGGTGCTTGCAAGGCAATGTTTTTGGGGAGCAGCTCGCCAAGCACGACGTGAAAGAAGGTGACCAGGAAGAAGGCAAGCGCGGCTGCCACCGAATGGCGCGCGATGAGGTCGAACGGCGCGGGCAGATCGGCGCTGAGTTTCTGAAAGGACTGGGCCAGGACGCTTTCGGCGACCCAGCCAAGGCCCAGGCTGCTGACGGTGACGCCCAGTTGCGTGGCGCCGATGGTGCGATTGACGTTTTTGAGGGCGGCAGCGACGGCGCTGGCTCCCTTGACGTGATTGGCGGTCATCTCCTCGACGCGTGTCTTGCGTACCGCGATAAGAGCGAATTCCGCGGCCACGAAGAAGGCATTGAAAGCGACGAGGATGGGTATGCTCAAGAGTCCCAGCAGGGTGCCCAGCCAGCCCCAATCCCCCTCCGCGAACAAAATCAGCACGCCAGTGGCCTCCCTGAAGACGCTTTTCCTCCGTCCCCATTTAGGATAGGTGGCCCGCGCTGGTTGACCATCAGGTCAGGTCGAGATATTCCTTACGAGCGAACAAAAACATGCCAAGAAGCAACAAACCCACCGTGAGACCAGCAAGCACCGCGAGCGCCGCCGGACCGCTCATGGGCAGGTAGATGCCGGGCCGTTCCGGCTGCATCCCCAGGGCGTGCGCCCGGTCGAACATGAGGCAGCGCCCATAGAAACTTATGCTGAGACGCTTGAGATGGCCGGGCAGGTTGCCGGCGATGGTCTCGAAGAAAAACGAATAGAGGATGGCGACCACCGGCGCCCGCCGCAAGCAGGCCCCCATCAAATGAAAGAGGGCGGCAAAGGCGATGGTCGTGCCCAACACCCCCGGCCAATAGACGGCCAGGGCCAGCCGGCCTGGCGCTTTGGCCAACAAACACAGTACCGCGAAGCCGCCCAGGTTGAGCAGAATGCACCAGGGCAAAATCGCCAGGAATTTCGCCAGGTAAATAGCCGGCCGCGACAGAGGACGGGTCAATACCCACAAGAGGTTTTTGGCTTCTCGTTCACGGCCCAGCGCCTCCGTGGCGAAGCACAGGCTCCACAAAGGCAGCAAAAACGTGGCGAAGAGCGTGAAGACGATGCCATTGGAAAAAACGAAGAAGCCGGAGCCCTCGTGGAGGACCGCGTGGAAAGCTCCCCAAACCATGAAGTTTTCCGCCGCCGCCGCCGGGCCCCAGGGCAAATGAAAGGCCAGCTCCAGCGTGTTGAGGTGCTGGACATAGGAAGCACCGCTGCGGGGTGGAGAGCGCCATTCCAGCATGCTCCAGCGGCCTTGCCGCTCGATGACATAGACGAGAAACGACGTGAATGCCAATAACCCCAGGGCAATCCACAAGAGCAAATGGGCGCGGGCCTGCCGCTGCCAGCTGAGCCAGATCAGGTAAAAGAAGGCGCGCACGGGCGACGACCGCGGCGGAGTTGCGCTGGCCGGCACCGCGGCGAAGGCGAGATTGGCGCTCAACGGCGGCCCCCCAAAAGGTAGCCCAGCACGTCCTGGGTCGATTCATCGAGCGTTTCGAGGTGATTGATTTCCAGGCCTTCCTCGATCACCAGGTCGGTGAGCTTGCGAAAGAAGCGACGCGGATTGCGTGCCCGCACGATCAAACCCTCGTCGCCGGCCACGCGGTCGAGGCCCACCACGTCCTCGCACTCCAAAAGCAAGGTCGCCAGGCGGCGATGTTGCTCGCAGCGAATGCGGATGGAGAGCGGGTGATCATCAAGCAGATCGCGGATGGTCGTCAGCGTGCCGACCGCCGCGATGCGTCCGGACGCCATGATCGCCACGTGATCTGTCAATTTTTCCAGCTCATCGAGCTCATGACTGGAGATAAGCAGGCATTTACCCTGTTCGGCCAGCTCCTTGAACAGGTGGATCGATTCGCGCCTGCCAATCGGATCGATGCCGGAGAGTGGCTCGTCCAGCAGCAGCAGGGGCGGATCGTGCAGCAGCGCCTGCGCCAGCTTGATACGCTGCCGCATGCCCTTGGAATAGCCGCCGATGGGCCGGTCGGCCCGTTCGTTCATGCCGACCTGGTCAAGAATGGCGCCGGTACGCCGGCGTGCCTCGCTACGTGACAGCCCGCCCAGCCGGCCCATGGTTTCCACAAAACGCCGGCCGGACATCTCTTCGTAAAAAATGTCCAGCTCTGGACAGTAGCCAACGTGCAGCTTCGCGGAGGCAGTCCAGGCGTCATGCCCCTTGACCAGCACGCGTCCCAGGTCAGGCCGTGTTTGTCCCGCCGCCAGGCGCAACAGCGAACTTTTGCCCGAGCCATTGTGGCCGACCAGCCCGGTGATGCCAGGCCGTAACTCGAGCGTGACCTGGTTGACGCCGATCACCGGACCATACCATTTGGAGACATGGTCAAAGAGCAGGACCGGCCCGTCCAGCGGCCGCGCCGCGCCGCGCTGAGCGGCGCGGGGGCTGGCAGCGTGGGTGCCGCGAGACCACGCGCCTCGATCAGCGCACGATCTCCACCGCGCGGGTCCGCAGGTTCAAGTAAATCAGGCATATGACGGCAACTCCAACGAGGACAAGGCTCGCTTCGAGAAAGGCCGGTTGGCCCGGCGGCCCCATGGTGTAAGTCTCGTAACCAAGGCAGCGACTGCCCACCACGCACAGGTCGTTCCACAAGTCGATAAGCCGCCAGCGGTCCCCATATTTCAGATCGACCAGCATGCCAGCCAACAGGCGCACGAACATGAATACCGCTGTCCAGACCATGACGAGCGGCATGGTCCGCCGTAACCAGCTGGCAGCAGTTACCAGCACCAGGCTCAGAAACACCGTCAGCACCATCCCATAGGCGAGAATGCCCAGGAGCAGCGGCAAGCCCGCCGGCCCTTTGCCCGTGCCGGACTCCACGAAGAAGTTAGGGTTGGTCAGGTATTCCCAATCATCAAGGCCATGCTGGGCGAACAGCACCAGCGCCGGCAACGTCGTCAAAAGATTGACGACCACCGCCACGGCCAGGCATTTACCCGCCAGATAATGCCAGCGCTGGATGGGCTTCGATAAAAAGAAGGCCAGACTGCGATGCGTAAAATCGCCGCCCACCAGCACCGAACCTGCCAGGGTCAGCGTGACCATGACCATCGAGCCCTGGTAGATGAAGAAATACATGAACGTATCCTGGCCGCCGTTAAGCACGCGCAGGCCCTGGCGCAAGAGCGGCACGATGCGTTCCGGCTCGGTCGAGAGCTTGCCGATGCGGATCGGCGTGGCCGGCAGCATCGTTTCCGCCCAGTCAAGCAGATAGGCGCCGAAGAAGAACATGAGAAAGAGTAGCAGGCCCGCGCCGTAAAGGACCCAAAACATGCGCCGGCGAAACAAAGTTCCAAGTGCGACGCGCGCGATCGGCCAAATGCTCCACACCGGACGGCCAAAGGTACCCTGCCAGGCGCGATAATGAAGAAGCTGCACACTCATGCCGATTCCTCAATTACCCGGTGAAAGAGTTCTTCCAGATCTTCGTCGTCGATTTGCAGACCGCGTATCAAGACGCCCTGGTGCTCGGCGAGGACAAAAAAGGCTCGCGTCGTCCAGCCGGCGGGCACCGCCAGACGCACTTCGCCCCTGCCATTGTCGCCCAGCAGGGTGGCCCCTTCAAGGCGTAACTCCTCCAGGTAACCGTGCGCTTCTCCCTGAATTTGCAGGCGGTAACGGTCGTGACGGCGCCGGCACAGGTCTTGAACCTTGCCCTGGCACAGCACCCGGCCATGGTTCAAAATCACCACCCGATCACACACTCTGTCGATGTCGCCCAGCAAATGGGTAGACAGCAGCAACGATTTGCCATGATCACGGCCCAAACAGACGAGCAAGTCCAGCATCGCCTCACGCCCGGCCGGGTCCATGCCGCTGGTCGGCTCATCCAGCAACAGCACGGGCGGATCATGCACGAGCGCCTGCGCCAGCTTGAGGCGCTGCTTCATGCCGGTGGAATATTCTTCCAGCATGCGATAACGGGCATCGCCCAGGTCGAGACAGGTCAAGATTTCGTGGGCGCGCCGCCGCGCCTGCTGACGCGGCATGCCGTAAAGCTCGCCCGCCAGGGCAACATAGTCGGCCCCGCACATCCCGGGCAACAAGGCGTCCGCTTCGGGCATGTAGCCGACGGCCCGACGCAGCGCCATGCCGGCGCCGCGCAGCGAATGCTCCATCACCTTCCCGGTGCCCGATGAGGGCGGCAGCAAACCCAGCAAGATCTTCAGCAGCGTCGACTTGCCGGCGCCATTGGGTCCAAGGAGACCGATGCGGCCCGGCTCCAGGCGCAGGTTCACGTCCTTGAGCGCATGCTGCTTGCCGTACCAGCGGTTGATGCCTTGGAGATCGAGGAACATGGGATGTTGCCGCTCGCTGCCGGTGGGGCCGGAAAGGGGTGAAGCCACTTCTTCGGCTATTTAGGTGCTGTAATCCGCTAGCTCCGTTGAAAAAGGGGTCAGACCCCCTTGAATGGTCTGAAGGGGTCTGACCCCTTTTTCAACGGGCTCCTAGGTGGTGTAATCGGCGTTGAGCCGTACGTATTCGTAGGTTAGATCGCAGGTATAAAAGGTGCAGCGAGCGCTGCCCAGGGTGAACGCCAGGCGCATCGTCAGATCGCGATTGTTCTTGATGAACGCGGAGACCACAGCGGCGTCAAAGGGCTGCGGCGTGCCCCGGTCGTAGAGAAGAAAATCTCCCAGGTGGAGCGATAGATCGGCCTCCTCGAAGGCGACGCCCGCGTAGCCGGCAGCGGAGACGATGCGGCCCCAGTTCGGATCGCCGCCGAAGATCGCTGTCTTGACCAGGGCGCTCTCGGCCACGGCCTTGGCGATCTTGTGCGCCTCGGCGACGGTGCGCGTGCCTTCGACGTGGATCGTCACGAGATGATTGGCCCCTTCGGCGTCCGCGGCGATGGCCCGGGCGAGATCGGCGCAAACCGACGTCGCGGCTTGCCGGAAGCGGCCCAGGTCATCCCCCTGGAGCGGGCGCCCCTGGCCGCTCGCCAGAAACAAAAGGGTGTCGTTGGTGCTCGTGTGCCCCTCGACGCTCACGCAGTTGAAAGACGCCGCAGCGGCACCCGGAGCCAGCGCCGCCAGGTCCTGTGGCCGCACGCAGGCATCCGTGAGCACAAAGGCCAGCAGGGTCGCCATGTTGGGGCCGATCATTGCGGCTCCCTTGGCAAAGCCGGTCAGGCGCACTTCTTCACCATGCAGCGTGAGATGCCGCGTAATAACCTTGATACGCGTGTCGGTGGTCATGATGGCGCGGGCGGCACGTTCGAGCGCCGCGGCGTCGCCTTGCAAATCAGCCGCCGCCTTGACGATGCCGCTCTCAATAATCGGCATCGGCAGCATGCGCCCGATTACTCCCGTCGAGCAGACCAGGAATTGTTCCGGCCGGCAGCCGACCGCCGCGGCACTGCTCTCCGCCATGCGCCGCGCGTCCTCCAGCCCACGCTCACCCGTGCAGGCATTGGCGTTGCCGGAGCAGATTACGATCCCGCGGGCATCGGGCATGGGCAGGCGCTCACGGCACACCTGCACCGGCGCCGCGCACACGCGATTCTGCGTGAAGACGCCGGCCGCCGCACAGGGCCCGTCACTCGCCACCATGGCCATATCCAGGCGCTCTGGGTCAGGCCGCAAACCACTATGAATGCCCGCGTAACGAAATCCGCGGGCCAAATGCCAGTTTTCCATTCCCTTAGTATACGCGGCGAACGAAGCGCGGAGGACGGCTTTTTTCATGACCCGAAAATGACGAAGGTGAACAAATTGCTACGCGCGCTATAATCGAAAAAGTCAGCTAGCATTACCCCGCTCCCGTGGCTTCCGACGCCACGCATGGCGCCATCTGGAGGGGAGGCCCGTCCGCCTATAACTTAGCACTACCACTGGCGGCCTACTTACCCACGAGGAAATTCATCATGAAGATTCATCGGCTTGGACGCACCGGGCTCAAGGTTTCGGAAATTTGCCTGGGAACGATGACCTTCGGCCATCAATGCGACGAGAAGGCCTCCTTCGCCATCATGAACAAGGCGGCTGAGAAGGGCGTTACGTTTATCGATACGGCCGACGTCTATCCCGTGCCGCCATCGCCCGAAACGGCCGGACGGACGGAGGAATTCGTCGGTCGCTGGCTAAAGGGCCAGCGCGACCGCTATGTGCTGGCGACCAAGTGCCGCATGCGCGTGGGTCACGAGGCCAACGACGAGGGTTTAAGTCGCCGCCACATCATGAAAGCCGTGGAGGACAGCCTGCGCCGCCTGCAGACGGACTATATCGATCTTTACCAGGTTCATAGTCCCGATCCCGAAACGCCCCTGGAAGAGACCTTGCGGGCCCTGGACGATCTGGTGCGCCAGGGCAAGGTCCGCTACCTGGGCTGCTCCAACTTTCCCGCCTGGCAAGCCGCCCTGGCACTGGGAATAAGCGGGCTCCATGACTGGTCGCGCTTCGATTGCGTGCAGCCTCGCTATAATCTGCTTTACCGCGAAATTGAAACGGAGTTGCTGCCACTGTGCCGCGACCAGGGCCTGGGCGTGATCGTCTTCAATCCGCTCGCTGGCGGCTTTTTGACCGGCCGTTATCAATCGCTGGAAACGCCGCCGCCCGGAACGCGCTTCACGATCGGCAAAACGGGCGATCTCTATCGCGAACGCTATTGGCAGGCCGCCCAGCTAACCGCCGTCAAGGAGCTGCGCCAGGCGCTGAAACCCGAGCGCTCGCTCGTTCAAGTCGCGGTGGCCTGGGTGCTGGCTCAGCCCGGTATCACATCCGCCATCGTGGGAGCCAGCAAAGCCGAACAACTCGACGAAAGCCTCGCGGCCGTGAATATGACCCTCGACCCAGCGGAAAAGGAAGCCTGCAACCTGGCTTGGTTCAGCCTGCCGCGACCCATGACGCCGCCAAAATGAATCCTTGCACGAACAATGTAGGGTGGGTCAAGCGTGCTCGCGCTGACCCACCGAAATACACCACGACCCTGGTTGTCGGCGCCGACCCAACCAGC
Organism: uncultured Planctomycetota bacterium; assembly: GCA_963848825.1. Classification (GTDB taxonomy): domain Bacteria; phylum Planctomycetota; class Planctomycetia; order Gemmatales; family Gemmataceae; genus CAVVSQ01. The sequence continues at coordinate 584,006 of CAWKFA010000002.1, forward strand.
AATTCAATTAGCGGTGGGTCAGCGCGAGTACGCTTCGACCCACCCTACGGGCTACCGACCGACTCCAAAATGACCGCTGGGTATTAAATCGTTTGTAGGAATAACTATGTAGGGTGGGTCGAGCGTACTCGCGCTGACCCACCGAAATACACCACGACCCTGGTTGTCGGCGCCGACCCAACCAGCAATTCAATTAGCGGTGGGTCAGCGCGAGTACGCTTCGACCCACCCTACGGGCTACCGACCGACTCCGAAATGACCGCTGGGTATTAAATCGTTTGTAGGAATAACTATGTATGGTGGGTCGAGCGTACTCGCGCTGACCCACCGAAATACACCCTGACCCTGGTTGTCGGCGCCGACCCAACCAGCAATTCAATTAGCGGTGGGTCAGCGCGAGTACGCTTCGACCCACCCTACGGGAACGCATTATTTCAAGGTTTTGAGCAGTTCTTTGCAGCGGTCGCGTAAATCGGCGTTTGCCATCGGGTTGTTCGCCAGGGCTTGCAATTGTGTGGTGACATCGGCGCGGGCCCGCACACGGCCGGGGCCAATTTGCATCAGTGCTTGCACCGCCATGACGCGGCCGTCCCCTTTGCCCACTTCCTTGACGTTGGCCTTTCCCGTATTGGTTTCTTGCCCGGTGCCACCAACGGAAGTTTTCTTGTTTTCGAAGATCAGAATCGTATCGTCTTTCAGGAACTCCAGAAGCACGCTGAGAACTTCGGGTGGCACGTCCGTCCCCTGCAGGACGCCCAGCATATAAGCGCAGTCGTAGCGGAGCATGCGGTTGCTTTCATTGCGCGCCTCCGACAGGACCTTGGTAAACGTCGGATAAATCCCCGGAATCATGCGCAGCTCCGCCTTGTGCACGCGCAGCGACCAGACAATTCGCTCACGTACCTTCGAATCCTGCGTTGGGTCGAGGAGCACCTTGAGCAGCGTGGGCACGGCCTTGACGGCCGCGGGGCACTCGCCGATGCGCGACAGGGCCACGGCGGCCTCGATGCGTGTCGGGCTCTTCTCCTGGCCATTGGCAATGACGTTGACCAGGGCGGGGATGGCGGACTCCGCATTGGCGCCGATGCCCCCCAGCGCCAGGGCGGCATTGGTACGCGTTTCCTCGTCGGGATCGAGCAGCACCTTGACCAGCTCTGGCACGGCGGCTTTCGCGTCGGGTCCGATGTTGCGGAAGGCGGCGGCCGACAGGCGGCGCAGCTCCACGTCACCGCGCCGTAGTGAATCCAGCAGCACCGGCACGGCCGCCACCGCCTCCTTGCCACCGATATTGCTGAGCGCCAGGGCCGCATTGGCACGCACCTCGCCGTCCGCATCGGTCAGCGCCCGCCGGATCGCGGCGGCCGCGGCCTTGTCGTCCGGCCCGACGATCTTCACCAACACAATCAGGGCCGCCCTGCGCACCTCCGAGTTGTTTTCATCGCACAACGGCAAGAGATCATCGAGCGCGGGCCGCGCCGCCGCGGCATCGAAAGACGCCAGCGCCCCCGCGGCATCGCGCTTGACGAGGCCATCGCTATCATGCAGTGCCTGGCGAATGCCTGGTAGGCCCGCGAGACCAATCTTGCCGAGTGCCCAGGCGACGTTCTGCCGTACCTCGGGCCTGGCGTCCTTGAGGGCGGCGCCCAGCGCGTCGGCGGCCGCCCCGGCGTCGTTGCCCAGACTGCCCAGAGCATAGGCTGCGCTGCGGCGCACCAGGTAGTCCTTGTCCTTGAGGCCTTGAACCAGGACGGGCAGAAGGCTCGGGGCTTCCGTGAGGTTTTCCGCGCCGATCTCTCCGAGCGCGAAAGCCGCCGTTTCACGCACCTTGGGGCTGTAATCCTCGCGTAAGCGTTTCATGAGCGCGGGCATGGCAGGCACGGCCTGAAAACCCAGCTTTCCCAGGGCAAACGCGGCATTGCGGCGCGACGTCTCGTCGGTACGGTCAAGCTCCTTCGCCCAGGCGGCGGCGTTCTTGCCCAAAAATCTCGCTGCGCCGGGAGCCGTGATTATCAACAAGAGGACGATGCCGGTGGCAGTTTTTCGCACGGTTGCACCCTCCCAGAAAGCTAGTTGATTTTCTTGGCATTGATTTGATTGATGGCATCGTCCGCCATTTTTCTCACGGCTTCATCCCGCGCCGGATCGACCTTGAGGCGTTCCAGCAACGGCAACGCGCTGATGGCTGCCGGCCCCATCCGGCCCAGTGCCCAGGCGGCCCAGCTTACCACCAGCGATTCGCGGTCATTCAGACATTTCGTCAAGCGGGGGATCGTTTCCTTGGCCTGGGTTCCGAGCGTGCCCAACGCCTGTACCGCCTGGATGCGCGTATTGACTTCTGGGTTGGTCACCATCTGGGAGATCAACTCGACACGATCCTTGTCCACGGTAGCCGTGATGTTCATGATGGACAGGTGCGCCCAGATGCGCACGCTGGCTTCCGCATCTTTATTGGCCACCGGCTCGAGCGCCCTGACCAGGTTGAGACGAACCTCGGGGTTTACCGGCCCGCCCAGGAAAGTAAGCGACTGAATGGCCCCCAGACGCACCTGCAGCGCGGCGTCGCCCAGCGCCCCATAGAGTGCCTTGAGCACGTTCACGCTCGGGCCATTCACCTTGTCGATAGCGATTTGACCGAGGGCGATGGCAGCAGCCTGCCGGGTTTCCCAGGTGGCGGTGTCCTTGACCACGTTGATTACTTCCGGGATGGCATCTTTGGCTTCCGGCCCCATGGCACCCAGCGCCTGCGCCGCCCGATAACGCACGATCGATTGGCTATCCGCCAAAGAGCTGCTTCAGGATCGTCACCGCGTCCTTGACCAACTTGGGATCGGCTTCCTTGTAGTTTCCCAGAATAAACCCCAGCGCGATTGCGCCATTGACGCGCACACTGGCATCGACCGGCGTCTGGGGCGTATGCTTCCGCAAACGATCCAGAATGGCCGGCACACCCAGGTAAGCTCTGTCCGGCCCGAACGATACCACCATCTTGATGGCGTGCTCGCTCTTACTCTGGTCCTTGGAAGGGATCTGGCTGATCCAGTATTCCAGCGTATGGCCGCCAACCTCCGAAAGCTGCGTTCCCTGCGACCAAAGCGGGGCGGACGATACTTCGGCGAACATAAAGCAAGCCAGGCCAAGAAGCCGCCAACGCATTTTATTCCCTCTTGTCGTCTTCCCCACTTTAGCGTACCACGCCATGTGTCCGCGCGGCAACGAGGAAAAACGAGGTCCACGCTCGAACGCCGCCGCGAAAGGCGTTCGCCCTTCGCCCTCGCGTTCACTACACTAGTCGCTACTTAAGCAAAAGGAGATTAGTCATGCGTAAGAAAGAACTCAGGACGGCTGCCAAACGGCGGCGCAAGGCCTACAACCATCCCCGTCCCAAGAAGAAACGATAAACGCGAACGTGGCCGGCAGGTCCGTCATGCCGGACACCGCGCCGCTACCAAAAACCCGGTAAGGCCGGCAAAGAACCGGCCCGACCGATCCATGTCGGCCAACCCGTGCAGCCAGGCCTCCCCCTCCAAGGCCGTCACGGTCCCCTTCTCCATGGCTCGCTGCACAGTATTGCGGCCAATCAAGGGATGCGCCAGCTCCGGCGTCAGCATCAAAGTAAACGGCTCAATAAGCAGGTCTTGCAGGCCAGCAGCGGCCACCAGCGCCGGGCATGTGCCGGCCCAGCCAGCCATCGCGGAAGCTGTCGCACCAGGCGTTGACGATCCTGCGCAAGCCCACGGTCCTGGGCGCCGATAAACAGGGTCTCAAAATCCACCTCGAAGACAACCACGCGCCCGCCCGGCCGCGTCACCCGCTTCATCTCCGCGAGCGCCTGCCCCGCATCCGGCACATGCATCAGACTACGGTCGGCCCGGCAGCCGTCAAAGCTTTTGGCCTCGAACGGTAGCCCAAGGCAATCCCCGCAACAAAACTCGACCGGCAAACCCCCACCCTCGGCCCGCCGCCGCGCCACCCCAATCATCGCCTGGCTATTGTCGATGCCGACAACTTTGCCACCAGGCCCCACCAGCGTCGCCATGTCCCGAACATCGTCCCCCGTGCCGCAGCCGACGTCCAGCACCACACGCCCCGGCGCCAGCTCCAGAAGGTCGATCATCCGCCGCTTATAAGCCCGAAACGAAGCCGCGGCACAGGCGGCATCCAAAAAGCGCACGAAATAATCGGGGTCCGCCGTGGCATCAATCCGACCGAACTCCGCCAAACGCGTCGTTTCCATGTTGACAGCCCTTCGGCAGCCACTATACAAAAAGGATAGCCGCCCCCATCGTCTAGTGGCCTAGGACATAGCCCTCTCACGGCTAAGACAGGGGTTCGAGTCCCCTTGGGGGTAAATTACACAGGCATCTGGTTTATCCGCAGAATCCTTGGAAAAACGAGAGTTTTCCAGGGATTTTTGCATTGATGGGCCATGGTTGTTAGGTGATTGTTCCTTCTCACAGCGTCCCGCCAAATCTCCTGAAATAGCCGGGTATGGGCCAAGGTGTAGGCCCGCGTGGAATTGCCGTCCATCGGTCCCCGTGGCAGCCAAGGTTTTGTTTTCGGGCGCGGTCAAGGCAATTGGATTGGACGGCTCGGTCAGCGGTTCTTCGGCGGCCTCTCATTTACTTGTATCTCCGTTATCATCAAGGTATATTGATTGGGCTCGATATAGTTTCGTCATTCCGATAAAGGACGAGTGACGGGCCTGTCGATGACTGATTTGGCATACTGGGCGAAAGGAGGAGGCGATGACGACGTTTGATCTTGCCGAAGTACGTGGCATTCACCGCCGACCTGGACGCCCGGATGAAAGAGTGCGAGAGCGGCGAGGGTATGCAGTGCGCGAACCTCGACGACACGCTTCGGCATTACGCCGAGTTGTGCTGCAGATTTTCTGAAGGGGTGCGGCAATGGGGACTTGCCATCTTCTATGGCCGTGTTGCTTTCGACCCCGAAGTTGAGACACTCTTGTTTGGTGGGGCGGACGAGTTATACCACCGGGCAAGCCAGATGTGGGAGTATGGACAAGGATTGCAGGGCGAGTGTTTCGTCCTGGAGAACGGCGCGGCGCTGGGCTCTGCTCTGTGGCGTCTGGACCGGCTACTTTCGGCTTGGGTAACACCCAAACCGGCAACTGCTCCCTTGCGCGGAACGGCTTCCAGTTGGCCCCCAATGCGAAGGACGAGGTCCAAAGGCGTGTCGATACGCTTCCCCCCCTTCCCGTGGACTGGCGGCCTGACGATCCGGGCAGACGCGCCCTTTTGAAAAAGAAACGCCGACAACGACTGGCGTGAATTTCTCGCCCTGGTTTTTCTTTGCTGGCTAACGGAGTATGGCAAACGGCCCGCCTATCCCGCTTACCGCGGACTCGATCACACTACAAAGCCCCGTTTTTGAGGCAATCTCCAGTTGGCCGTTCGCGGACCCGTTTGTTAACCGCTTGCTGCAAGATGACATCCCCCAGCGAGTTCAGTTCAGCAATTGCCGTATTTGGAGGTACCGTGACCCAGACGGACGCCTAGTCGGATTCGGGACGCTGGATGTTTGCGAGGATTGCAAAGAATTCACGACTGGAAAACTTCATCCGTACATTCCATTGCTTGCCATCAATCCGACGATCAAAAGTCTGGGGTATGGTACTAGCATCGTTCGTCACCTGATTGAAGAGGCGGCAATTCTTGTCTTGCTGGACCTGTGTCACGATGTGGTGTTCTTGGATGTGTATACCACAAGCGAGAAGGCCGTCCGTCTCTACACCGCGTGTGGCTTTGTAACGATCAGCCCGGAACCAATCCCAGATCACAAAGAGGGAAAAACCTATATTATCATGGCCAAGCGCGTTTCCAGCGGTCCAACAAAGAATAGCCCCGTTGTGAAGGTGGCTCCGTAATACTCGGGTGCCTTCGGTTTTCACACCACTTTTGACCGCAGCAACCTGATACTTAGGGTTTGATCTTGGTCCGGTTGGCTTTGATGAATTCCAAAAGCTGCACTTCAATGTTTTCCGGTCTCTCGAAGTAGAGCCTATCGCACTTATTGAATGCTTCGGAACGCTTTTCGTTTTTTTCCCAGCTTCCGGTCGCGACTTCCTCGGGGGTTATTGGATCTTGCTGCACAATAATCAGCGATTTCTGGGTTATTTCCGCCGTTCTTGGGCAACCAATTCGGCCGAGCGATTGCACAATGATGGGTGCATACTCTGGCGTGTTGACAAAGAACTGGCCATATCCGCCGTTGTTGACTTCGCGTTCAAGAGCTTCAATGGCAGAAATGATCCGCTCTTCGTCGGAAAGTCCTGCCTCTCCCACCCGCGCGGCTTTCTGGCTCATTGCTTGCTCGAAGGCCAGAACCAAGGAATCGATGCGATACTTACCTTCAAGCGCGATAAGTTGCTCCACCGACTGACCGGAGTATCCATCAAGCCATTGAAGATCCGTCATGGTATTGGCCTCATAATGCAGAAGCCAGCCAAGTGCGATGGCCAAAGCCACGCACATTAGAGAAAGGCACGTTAGCTTGCGCCATGTTAGCTTCCGCATTGCTTCCGCCGAAACCGGTACGTCTGGTGACCTTTCGCCTGTAAGTCCCAGAGTCTACCACCCTGGCAAGTGCTCCGCAATGCCCGGCATTACCGGGGTAGGCGATTTCGCTTTTGAAGTTCATGGAGACCCAATCAAGGCAAGCATGGCCCGCCGCATCGGCTCCAGTAACGTCGGCCACGCTTTAATGATCTTAACCAAGTCGGGTCAATCTTGGGGTTTTCGGTCGAAAATGCACCGCTTTTTTGCAGCGCTCAAAGAATCGCGTCGCCCTAAACCCTTGCCGGCATTAGAATTTACGTTGTTCGTTTCGAGTCCCTTTGGGGGTATCCCTTCATTTTGCATGGTACTTTTTGAAGCCGCCCCCTTTTGCAAAAAGCCCGGATTTTCCGGGCTTTTTGCTTTCCTGGAACAGCCCACGATTTTTTGCCAAGGTAAGTCACCTAGCGAGCAGTTCGACCGCCTTCATCGGTAGGCCAGGTACCATGCTTTGTTAGCCCATGCCTCTTGCAATGGCCTTCTCTGCGTAGGCGTTGGCCGCGTCATCCCAATTGTCCGCCCATTCGTAGAAGTGCTCGTCTAGCTGGTGGAATGGATCCCATCCGTCGCTAACACGCCGCTGGCGCATTGGCAGGAACACTTCACGGTCGTCTCGGGCCCTCGGATACGGCGTGCCGAAATGCTTCATGGCCTCGGTCAGTATTTCAGCCCATTCAACTGCGCCGATGGCTAGGAAGCCGTCCAGCGCTTCCGGCGCCAACAGACCGGTTGTGTTAGAAAAGAACTGATGGAATCCGCCGTTGCGAACCTCAGACTGGCACCAATGGGCGGCGTATAGATTGCCAACCTCGGGACGTACAGACTGGAATTGACGAACAAACTCCACGGGGCCGTTGTCCCAACTCTGGTTAAGCGTGAGCCAGACCGGTTCGACCAGCGTCCAGTAGTCAAAACCTTTCGCCATCGTTTTTTATTGGGGTAAGAACCAAGCTCGCCCGGCCGAGGTTCGGCGGCAACCTCCTTCAGTAAAGGTACTAACTCTTTCGAGCGATATCGCGATGCCGGGCGCCATGCACTTCATATTGAAACCGTGCCCGTCTGGGGTGTCAACTCTTAACTAGCGGCATCTCAGCCAAAGGGTAGAGAGCGAATCTATTATGGCATCTGAAAACGAGCACCAGTCTCAACCACCCGAATGGAGCAAGTTCATTGCCATGGAGTCGGTTAGCCTGCAAGGCGTGACCATACCGCCCGCCGTCCTCGCAATGGTCCCCGAAGCGGTGGTGCGCGAGAATTTGGTGATCCCCCTGTCGCAGGAAAATGGCGTCCTACGCATCGTCGTTCATGACCCGTCCGATTTCGACACCCTACAAAAGCTCCAGTTCATCCTGAACATGGCCATACAACCGGTCCTCGCCCCGAAGGAGCAGATCGCCGAGGCGATCAACCGGCACTATGGCCAGACCGAAGCCTCCAGTTGAAGCACGCGGGGCGGCTCGACACCGCCGTCTGCGAAAAGCCATGCCCGTTACCACATGGGCGGATACCCAAGATGACGACGAAGCAAGCCGATTTGGCCAGCGTGCAGCATTTCATGATTGGCGCACCATAATCAGCGCCAGCAGCTTTGTCTTGGCAAACGGGTGAGGATGCGGCACGGGTTGATCCAGGGCGGCTTCGTCCAGCCCCGGCAGTTCCCTTAGGACATGTTCATGAACCCGATCTAGAACTCCCCTGATTTCTTCCGGAGAAAACGCCGAATCTTCGACTGGCACTGAATTCGCCCCAAATAGGCGTTTGAATTCCGACGAGAACAGGGCATCGTCTTGTGGCTGCGGTCCTCGAATACGCCAAAGGGCCAGCCGGTACTCGGAATAAGCCAGATGGCCCACCTGCCAGGCGACGTGGCTGACGCTGCCCGGTGGCTGCCGAAACCACTCGGTGGCGGGAACCTTGTCGAGAAGCCCGAGGGTGTAGTTGCGGGTGAAGACGATTTGCTCGATGGCAAGCTGCAGCCGGGACATTATGTTTTTTCCTTTTCGAGCAAGGCAGGCTGAGGGTCAAGCGCCGAGTATTGTATTTGAATGGCGAAGAACCGCACGCAACCTCGTCCGCCAGCGGGGCGGTCGGTAAAATTGAAGTGGCGTTGGTTCGCCTTTTTTCCACAAACGACGGGTAATCTCCAGAAGCGTGAATTAATTGTACGGTGCGAAATGACCAAACAGAATGAGCAGCCTTGTTATCTTGAGCCGACACAGGAGACCGGACGAGCCTTTGTCATGCGGCAGATTAAAGGCCCAATCGTCATGCTCAATTTACTGCGGTTCCGTAAAACAGCGGACTATTCAGCGGCGCCTCAACTTGCTCCCAAATCTCCGATCCGTGGTGCGGAAGCCTTCGATCTCTACATCACCCACACTCTGCCATTTCTTCATCAATCCGGTGGCGAGCTGGTATTTCTTGGTGCTGGGGGAAATTTTCTGGTCGGGCCTGCCAACGAGCGCTGGGACAAGGTAATGCTCGTTCGTCATCATAGCGCCCAGAAATTTCTGTCGTTTGCGTCAAATGATGGCTATTTGGCAGGTATGGGACACCGGCTTGCAGCGCTGGAAGACTCCCGACTCCTGCCAATCATTGAGGAAACTCGGGCGATGGCAACCCGATGACGCGCCCGGCCTTCAATTACACGCTCGACTTCAAGGCCATCGACTTCCGGCTGACAAAGCCCTCGTGGAATTCGGGGAACCCATGATTCGCCTCGGCCTTTGCTGCATGTTTCGTGAGCAGCCGATCAAGTTCGTCACCACGACGGCGACCGCCATCGCCAGGATGACAAGGCCCGACGCCCTGGCGAAGCTGGCCCGGCTCTGCGCCGCCAACGCCGAGGCGCTGCTGGCCGCGCTGCAGTTCTGCGCCGCCAACGGCATCGGCTGCTTTCGCATCAACAGTCAGATTCTTCCGGTCAAAACCCATCCAACGTGCGGCTACGCCAGCGCTGATCTTCCTGAAGCCGGGGAAATCGTGCGCCGGCTTCAAGGAGTGCGGCAGGTTCGCAAAGAAGCACAAGCTGCGGACCTGCTTTCACCCGGATCAGTTCGTGGTCCTGAACTCGCCACGGCCCGAAGTCGTCGAGGCGTCGGTGCGCGAGCTGGAATACCAGGCCGAAGTCGCAGAATGGGTCGGTGCCGATGTCATCAACATCCACGGCGGCGGGGCTTACGGCAACAAGCAACAGGCGCTGGCCGACTTTGCCCGCAATCTCCAGCTTCTTTCACCCCGGGTCAGAAGCCGCTTGACCGTCGAGAATGACGACAAGACCTACACCCCCGCCGATCTGCTGCCGGTCTGCCAGGCCGAAGGTATCCCGCTGGTCTACGACGTGCATCATCATCGCTGCAACCCCGACGGCCTGACCGTCGAGCAAGCCACTTGGCAAGCGCTGGCGACCTGGAATCGGGAGCCGATGGTCCATATATCCAGCCCGCTCGATGGCTGGGAGGGGCCAAAGCCGCAGCGCCATCATGACTTCATCGACATGAAAGATTTCCCAACGTGCTGGCTGGGGAACAAGATCACGGTGGAGGTCGAGGCGAAGGCGAAGGAAGCTGGCGGTGCTGAAGCTGCTGGCCGGGTTGCCGAAGCCCGACGCCAACTGGTTCGTCTACATCATGCGCTGTTCCGACGGCTCGCTCTATACCGGGATCACCAACGACGTGAGCCGTCGTCGCGAGCAGCACAATGCCGGGAGCGCTTCGCGCTATACCCGCAACCGCCTGCCCGTCACTCTGGTCTACCAGGAGGTGCAGGCCAATCGCAGCCTGGCCTTGAAGCGTGAGCTGGCGATCAAGGCCCTGTCTCGACAGATGAAAGAAGCGCTGATCCGGCTGGCGAGATGAGAGCGAAGCTACTCGTTTTTCGTGCTGTTGAGTGCCCTCTGGATCGCTTCTCGAATCGTCATCGGCTTGATGGCAAACACGTTCAATGCAGTCCTGTCCTGTACGACAGTCGGATTTTTCAGCCCCTCGATCAAGTGCCGCCCGACCTCGAAGGCCGTGGGTGTCACCAGTGCCAGCCACAAGCTCGAAAGGTAGGGCGTCAACACCGGCACCGAGATCAGCCAGCGCCGCAACCCTCTCTGTCGCGCGTATTCGCGGATCATGCCGCCGTAGGTCGTGACATCCGGGCTGCCAATTTCGAAGATGCGACTCTCGCCTGGAGGCAAGTCCTTCGCCGCCAGTAGGTACGCCAGAACATCGTCCACCGCGATCGGTTGAGTGGGCGTCGTGAGCCAGCGGGGGCAGAGCATGACCGGCAGGCGGTCGGTCAGCGACTTTACCAGATCGAAGGACAGGCTGCCCGTGCCAATCACCAGTGACGCCCGGAACTCGATGATTTCCACGCTGGAGTTGCGCAAAATCTTGCCAACCTCGTGGCGGCTGCGAAGGTGCGGCGAGAGTTTCACGTCGGCCTCGTCGCCCAGCCCACCAAGGTAGATGATGCGGCGTACCCCGGCCTTCTTGGCGGCCCCGGCGAAGTTCAGCGCGGCCTGCCGGTCATCTTTCTCGAAGTCCTTCGAGCCGGACATCAGGTGAACAAGGTAATAAGCCGTGTGCACGCCCTGCAGAGCTTCATCCAGCGACAGCGGGTCAAGGACATCGCCCCGAACGATCTGCGTGGATTCCTTGACAATAGCACGCAACTTGTTGGGCGTTCGGGCCAAGCACCGGAGAATCATGGACTGTTTTTCCAGCAGCGGTATCAGCCGACCGCCGACGTAGCCGGTTGCGCCCGCCAACAGCACGGCGGGAGCCCTCGGTACGTCAGGAGTTTCAAATTCCCGTGTCAGCATCGCCTTCGGTCAGTCTCCCGGTTGGGAACTGGGTTGCGTTGCGGATAATATTCTACAGGGGCAGTTTACCGTTTATCGAACCACGGCACAGCCTTGACCGCAGGTGAGATAGAAGGAGGGGATGTTGTCGCTGCGAAAGCCGTCTGCTGAGTCACTCCGGCCATTTCTGGAAGCGCAGGCGAAGCTGCCCTTCAGCTACGCGGCGGTGGGCGCAACCGCCAAAACGCCGCCCGCTGACTATGCCGTGGACCGCACCCGAATCAAGCTGGGCGAGGGCGAGCCAGTGTTCCAGGCAGCAAAAGCCGCCTTGCGGCGCTGGGAGCAGTTCCAGCTAGGCTGGGTCGAGGCGTGGTCGCCGGACACGCCGATCAGGTCCGGCGAAGTCGTGGCGGTGATGGGCCACGCCTTTGGCTGGTGGTGGTCAAACGCCTGCCGGATAGTCTACGTCGTGGACGAGTCAGGGCCGATCAGCAAGTTCGGTTTCGCTTATGGAACGTTGCCCGGCCACGTCGAAAGCGGTGAAGAACGATTCTTGATTGAGTGGGACCGGAGCGACGACAGTGTGTGGTACGACATCCTGGCCTTTTCCCGTCCGAATCACTTATTGACTCGACTCGGCTACCCGCTTGTGCGCCGCTTGCAAAAGCGCTTCGGACGCGACTCGGCGGCGGCGATGCTGCGAGTTGTCGGAGAGACGGCTTTGGTGAGATAATCCGGGCCGACGCATCATGGTAGACAGAAGGATACCGCATGGACATTGCCGCCGAAAAGCTCCAACGGAGTGCGCTATGCTAGCCCAGGCTGAAAGCCTGGGGACGACGACACAAACAAACACCAAGCTCCAACGGAGCGCTCTAACCATCGAGCCACGCCATGCCGCAATCTCATGCCGCCATACTTGTTCACCTGATTTTTTCCACGACAAATCGTGATCCGTGATTCAACCCGAGATACAAAACCGTATGCCAATCCGCGAATGCAAAGGCGATTTTGATCAATGGCATAATTTTTGACGAAATGGAATACGAGGAACGCTATTTGTGGGAATATGGTTAGCGCGTCCCTTTGGGGCTTAATATCGTTTGTGTCCGTCGGTACCCAGGCTTTCAGCCTGGGCTAGCATAGACGCCCCGTTGGGGCTTGGTGCTTGCTTGTGTCGAGTGGCCGGCATCGCATCAAAGTTGTTGCCGACATTCGCCGGTCCGCTCCTCCGATTTCGTTCGGCGTTGGGTCGTTACCGTCACGGTGTGCCCCGGGCAGCTTCTGTAAGATAATCCGGCACAAAGCTCCAACGGAGCGCTCTATGCTAGCCCAGGCTGAAAGCCTGGGGACGACGACACAAACAAACACCAAGCTCCAACGGATGCCTAACCATCGAGCCACGCCATACCGCAATCTCATGCCGCCATACTCGTTCACCTGATTTTTTCCACGACAAATCGTGATCCGTGATTCAACCCGAGATACAAAACCGTATGCCAATCCGCGAATGCAAAGGCGATTTTGATCAATGGCACAATTTTTGACGAAATGGAATACGAGGAACGCTATTTGTGGGAATATGGTTAGCGGCGCCCCTTTGGGGCTTAATATCGTTTGTGTCCGTCGGTACCCAGGCTTTCAGCCTGGGCTAGCATAGAGCGCCCCGTTGGGGCTTATTGCAAAAGCGCTTCGGACGTGCTCGGCGGCGATGATGATGAGAGTCGTGGGCGAGACAGATTCGGTCAGATATGGGGCAATCGCGCATCGTAACAGGCAGAGTGACACCGCATGGACATTGCCGCCGAAAAGCTCCAACGGAGCGTCTATGCTAGCCCAGGCTGAAAGCCTGGGTACAACAACGACGCAAACAACGTTAAACCCCAACAGGGTGCTCTAACCATCGAGGTACGCCATGCCGCAATCTCATGCCGCGATACTCGTTCATCTGATTTTTTCCACGAAAAATCGTGAACCCGTGATTCAACCCGACATAGATTCGGAACTTTATTCCTACCTCGCTACCGCATGCCAATCCGCGAATTCAAGCGCGATTTTGATCAATGGCACCAGCGATCATGTTCATTTGCTGATCAATCTGGGACGCCAAACAACGATCGCCGGCCTTGTCCAAGGGATCAAAACCAGTTCATCCGCCTGGATCAAATCCAAGGGCCCGTTCTACCGTAATTTCCTCTGGCAAAATGGCTATGGCGCGTTTTCAATTGGCCAATCTGGCGTGCCCACCTTGAAAAAATACATCGCCAATCAAAAGGAGCACCATCGCGTCGTGACATTTCAGGAGGAGTACCGCGAGTTTTTGAACAAATACGAAATGGAGTATGACGAGCGCTATTTATGGGATTGAACCCTCGTGCCCGCTCAGGAATGTGGTTAGCGCGCCCCGTTGGGGCTTAATGTTGGTTTGTGTCCGTCGGTCCCCAGGCTTTCAGCCTGGGCTATCATAGACGCCCCGTTGGGGCTTGGTGTTTGTTTGTGTCGTCTGGCCCGTGAACGCGATTCCAGCCTAATCTAATCAAGGGGGGCGGGGCACGGCGAATAGGGTTCGGCATCGCCATCCCCCAATTGAGCGCCACGGTTTCGCAACCGCGCCCGTCCGCGCTTCATCCGACTACTCCGCGCTGCGGCGGACCTTCGATACAACATTGGCAACGGTCCCATTGGGTCGCCCCACTTTCTAGGAGAAGACGATGCTGGAGAACCTCTCTCGTTCGGCCGTCGCGGCTTTGGTTTTGGCCGTTGCTTTGTTGGCGCCTGCGTCCTTGTCCGGTCAGGGCTTCAAGGGGCCGGGCAAGACCAAGCTGCCTGACTTCATTCCCGCCGGGTACGACGACTATCAAAACATGCTCGATCAGCTTGGCATCACGAAAGTGCGCAAGGGTCGCGATTCGAAGGTTCCGGATACTTCGAATGAGACCACCGCCAATGTCTACGCGGATACCATGCCGCAGCTGTTAACCTTCAAGGATGGGGCGAAAGTGACGTCGGCGACGCAGTGGCCCAAGCGGCGCGCGGAGATCGTCGAGGACTTTGAGCGCGAAGTTTATGGCAGGGTGCCGAAGAACGTGCCCAAGGTAACCTGGGAAGTGACGAATACCACCGAAGGGGAAAGCGGCGGCATCGCGACGGTGACGAAAACGCTGGTCGGCCATGTCGACAACAGCGGCTTTCCCGAGATCAAGGTCGATATTCAGGCCAGCTTCACCGTGCCCAAGCATGCCGCCGGGCGGGTGCCGATGCTGTTGCAATTTGGTTTCGCGGGGGGCTTTGGCGGCAAGGGGGGCGGGGCCAATTCATGGACGCAACAGGCGCTCGAACAAGGGCTGGGGCTACGGCACGATTAACCCGGGCAGCGTCCAGGGGGACAACAGTCGGCTGCGCGAGGGGATTATCGGCTTGACCAACAAGGGCAAGCCGCGCAGCCCCGAAGACTGGGGCGCGCTGCGGGCCTGGGGTTGGGGCGTGAGCTGCCTCATCGATTACTTCGAGGCTAATCCCGATTCGGGCGTCGATCCGACCAAGGTGTGCATCACCGGGGTGTCGCGGTACGGCAAGGCGGCGCTCGTCGCCACGGCCTTCGATACGCGCGTGGCGGCGGGGTTTGTCGCCTCGTCCGGGGCGGGCGGCGTCAAGCTGCACCGTCATATCTTTGGCGAGCTTTTGGAAAACGTGGCGAGCCGCAATGAATACCACTGGATGGCGGGCAACTACCTGAAGTATGCGGCAGAGGCGGGCAAGTTCGGGGAGAAAACCGCGGCGGACTTACCTGTCGATCAGCACCAGCTCGTGGCGCTGTGTGCCCCCCGGCCATGTCTCATCAGTCATGGCATTCCGCCGGGCGACCCGAACTGGATCGATGCGCGCGGGGGCTTCATGGCCGGCGTGCTGGCTGGCCCGGCCTATCGGCTGCTCGGCAAGAAGGACCTCGGTTCGCCCGGGGACTACTTGACCGATCCGGTACCGCCCATCAATACGCTCATTGGCGGCGAGTTGGCCTGGCGCCAGCATGATGGCGGCCACACGAACGGGCCAAATTTCCCGACGTTTTTTGAATGGGCGGGCCGGTATATATCCACACCGGGCTTGCGCGAGAAGAAATAGGAATGTCGGCGTGAGACCCAGGGTTGGAGCACCAGCCCTGGGTTTGTCATTTCTCACCAGAACACCATGCCCTCGACGACCATGCCGGGGCCGAAGCCCAGGGCGACGCAGGGGAGTGGGGCGGACTGGCGCGGAGGCGGTCGACAATGAAGAGGATGGTGGGCGAGGACATGTTGCCGAAGCCGTGAAGGATTTCGCGTGAGGCGGATGCAGTGCCCTTGCGCAAGCCAAGCGATTCCTCGATGGACGAGAGAATGCGTGGGCCGCCCGGGTGGATGGCCCAGGAAGCGATCGTCGGGATGGTGAGACCAAGGCTGGCGAGCCATTCCTTGAGCCAGGGCCCGAGGTGCTGGGCGATGAGGCCGGGTACGCGGGTGGACAGCGTCATGTCGAAGCCATGGTTGCCGACAGACCAGGTCATGGCCTGTTCGGAGCCGGGAAACAGGCACGAGCCGCTGGCCTGGTGGCGCCAGCGTTCTTCTGAGAAGTCGCTATCCAGAGCAGCGACGACGGCGGCGGCGCCGTCGCCAAAAAGCGCGTTGCCGACCATACGTTTGGGGTTCCACGGGTAATAGTAGTGGATGCTGGAAAGCTCGGTGGCGCAGACCAGGACGCGTGCCGCGGGCGTGCTTTCCGCGAAGGCGCGGGCCACGCGCAGGGCGTTGAAGGCGCCGTGGCAGCCCATGAAGCCGATGTGCGTGCGAGCGACCGTGGGCCGCATGGTCAAGGCCTTCATGAGGCCGATATCGAAACCTGGCGCCGCGAAGCCGGTACACGAAACCGTCACAAGATGCGTCAGGTCCCCCGGGTCTACGCAGGCCTGGCTCAAGGCGGCGCTGCGCTGCTTCGAGGGCCAGGGGCAAGGCTTCCTGTTCATAGACGCGCATACGGTCCGCAGTGTCGGGGCCGGGCCCTGCCGGAGCTTTTGGCACAAAGCAGCTACCGCTTTGGTTGGTGCCCTCCACGATATCGCGCAGCACTTCGCGGGAAATGACCATGTGACGGCCCGCTATTTCGGTGTGGTTGTACAACACCGTCATGCTGGCGGCCTTGTCCGCATCGCAGGCGGCCAAAACTTTCGCCGCTTCGATGGCCTCCGCCCGGCTTATGCGGTGAGGAGGAACCGCGGTACCCATGCCAAGTATTGCAAGAGCCATGTTGCTGCTGATCTCCGGGAAGGCTGAGTTTGGGCCGGATCCGTCCTTGCTAGCGCTGCGGGCTATCTTTCATTATGCCATGGGCTTTGCCGCTGAGGCGGGCACCCCAGGTCAGGGCGGCAGGGAAGGCGCGTAACAATGGGCGGACGCAGGCCACGGCGGCCGGGCGCATGGCCCACTGCGCGATGAGCTGGGAAGCGTAGAGGCGCGGTGCGAAGTGGCGGCGCCAGGCGCCGGCATAGCTCGCCGCTAACGGCTTCAGTGCCGTCCGCGCTTCTCCGTTTTGTTTCCAGGCAATCAAGCGGCTGGCCAGGAGCCAGGCCGATTGCAGGGCGATGCTGATGCCTTCCGCGATCACCGGATGCGCCTCCCCGGCCGCATTGCCAACCAGCAAGATCTCGTCCTGGAAGCCGACGCGAATTCCGGGCCTTATGGGGCCGGCCGCCAGCCAGGCGTCTTCCTCCGTGGCGTCGCCGAGCACTTCATCCGCCCCCCGGCAATGTTGGCGAATATGGCGCAAGACAGCGGCGCCGGCATCGCCGGGGCTGCCTTGGCGAAGGGCGGCCAGTCGATCGCGCCGGACGCAGCAGGACAGGCTGACGCGGCCGTCCTCGCAGTGGACCATACCGCCATAGCCGCCAGGAAAAGCGAGCAAGGGCATAAGATCGGCCGCCAGCGTGCTGCCGCGAAAGTGCATCTTGAAGCCGAGCAGGTCCGATGCCAGCGGCGGCCGCCGGGGCGGCTGGCTGGGCAAGGTCCGGCGTCCCACGAACCATGGGCCGCCACCACGACGCCCGCTTCGATCATTGCGCTGGTGCCGCTCGGGACGGCTTGCAGGGCACACCGCCAGACGTCATTCTCCTTGACCAGGGTGAGGGCCTTCCAGGGCTGATGAACTTGCGCGCCAGCCTGGCGTGCCCGTTCCAGCAGTAGCGTATCGAGGCGCTCTCTGGAAAGGGCGCGGCCCCAGAGCGGCGCCGTGCCACCCAGGGGCGGCAGGCCGGCTTCAAGAACCGTGGTGCCGGTAAATAAGCCAACTTTGCGCACAGGGGGCCCGGCTTCCTGGCGAAACACGTTACCGACACCGAGGCGATCGAGCAGCGGCAGGTTCGTGGCCGACAGATATTCGCCGCAGACCTTGCGGCGGGGAAAGGCCTTTTGCTCGATAATGGCCACGGACCAGCCGGCTTGCGCAAGCAAGAGCGCCGTCGCGGAGCCGCCCGGCCCGCCACCGATCACCACCGCGTCAAGCACCGTCACGGCACCTCCACTCTAGCAGATAGCGATAGGGCCAGCGGCGCCGCAATAAAGGCATCTTTCATGCCGGCCGCAGCGGCAAGGGAGCGAACTTCCGCCAGCGTGAAGGCGGCCTCTACCGACAGGGGACCATCCACATGGACGACTTGCGACATGCTGAGCAGTCGGCAACCCAGCCAGGCGAGCCCATAGCCCAGCGGGGCACGGCGCAGGTCGTTAATGAGCACCATGCGGCCTGCCCCTTGCCGCAGCCCGCGCAGCAGCGCCAGCGCCTGGTCGTCGGCGAGATGGTGCAGGAAGAGAGAACAGGTCAGGATGTCGAAGCCGGCCGGGATCGCCTCTTTTTGCACGTCGAGGCGGAAAAACGTCACCTCGGCGCCGGCTAGCCGAGCCTTTTGTTGCGCGAATTGCAGGGCGGTGGGACTGATGTCCGCGCCATGAATGTCGAGCTTGATGTTGGCGGCACGGGCACGTCGCCAGAGGCGGATCGGCACATCGCCGCCGCCCGTGGCAATATCCAGTACACGTAACGCGCAGGTCGGGCGCCGCGGGCCAGGGCATGAAGTGGCTTCCAGAGAATGCGGTCGCTGGCGCTGAACCAGTTGATTCGCGCCAGGCCGCGCAGCGCTTGCGCATGTTGGGCGGGGTCCAGGAGGGGATCATCCATGATCTCCGGCTGGCGGCGGCGTTCGCGCAGCCAGGTGAAGGGTTTTATTTCTCGACACTCCCGTTGAAGCCGGTCTTGTGCAACGTTTCCAGGACTTCGGCGCAATCGAGATCTTTGCCCTCGATGCGGACGCTGCGCTGCGGGCCGTCGCCATCGAAGGTAACCTTGGAGGTGTTGAATACTTTTTTGATGGCATTCTGGCAGGCGCCGCAGCAGACATGGACGTCTTTCACGGTGACGACGTCGGCCTTATCGCCCTTCTTGACGGCTGCCATGACGAGATTGAATTCTTTGCCGTCCGCCGAGGCCTGGCCGAAAAAGCCGCCATCGACCAGGGCCTTGAAGCCCGCCTTGGCAGCCTTGTCGTCCTTGGCGGTGAAGGTCACTTCCATCGGTTTGCGTGAGGGTTTGATATCCGAGACGCCGTCCACCTTGGACAGGATATCATCGACCACTTTGGAGCACTGGGCGCAACAAATATGCGGCCCTTTCACCGCGACCTTGCTGCCGCCGGCCTGGGCACCGTGGACCACGGCGACAACCAATCCCAGAAAAAGCACCGCCAGGAACTTGCGCATGGATAACTCCTAAAAAGTCCCAAAGGGGCCTGTCCCCTCCATTGTAGTCAGTCTTCGAAATTTATCCCCTGATTCTGCACCGTACCACAAACTTGACGCCATGCAAGGGCCGGCTGCACGTTTCAAGACAGCGCAGCGTGAAATTTGTGTTGGATGGCAAGGGACTTGGAGGTACAACGATTAGGAGAAACGTAAGTCGGTCCGCGTCCTATCGCAAAGGAAACTGCCGTGAAATCTTCAGGCCTTGGCTGGGTGTTGTCGTGTGGCATTATTTTGGCGGGTGTCGCTGGCGCCAGGGCGGAGAACTGGCCCGCCTGGCGAGGACCGCAAGCCAATGGCCTGAGCAAGGAGACCAATCTGCCGAGCACGTGGAGCGAGACCAAGAACGTGCTCTGGAAAGTGCCGTTGCCCGGACAGGGCGGCGCCACGCCGGCCATCTGGCAAGATCGCATTTTTCTGACGAGCGCCGAAGGCAATAAGTTCGTCCTTTTGTGCCTGGATACGGGCGGCAAGCCCCTGTGGAAGCGGGTTATTGGCTCGGGCGGCCGCACGAACATCAGGGGGGACGAAGGCAACGACGCTTCCGCGTCGCCGAGTACCGACGGCAAGCATGTCTACGCCGCCGTTGGCACGGGCGACCTGGCCTGCTTCGATTTCGACGGCAAGGAGATTTGGAAATTCAACATGCAGGAGCGTTACGGCAATTTCCGAATCATGCACGGCATTCACAATACCCCGCTGCTCCATGAAGACCGCCTCTACCTGGCGATCCTCCACAACGGCGGCCACTGGGTTGTTGCCCTGGATAAGGCCACCGGCAAAGAAGTTTGGAAAGTGGCCCGCCCGACCGACGCCCAGGGCGAAAGCCGCGAGGCTTACTCCTCACCAATCATTTGGGCCACGGGGAAGGAAACGTACATCGTCGTTCTGGGGGCCGATTACACGACAGGCCATAGCCTCAAGGATGGCAGCGAAATCTGGCGGCTTGCCGACCTCAATTCCCCCAAGAACTACAACCGGGCTTTTCGCATCATCGCCACGCCTGTCGCGTCCCCCGATCTGCTCGTGGTGGGGACGGCGCGCGGCACGGTTGTCGTCGGCCTCAAGCCGGGCCTCACGGGAACGATTCGCGGGCAGTCCCTTTGAGCAATGGCGCAAGGCCAAGGGCGTCCCGGATGTCCCGTCCCCCCTTATTCACAACGGCCTCGTCTACCTGTGTCAGGAAAACGGCGTTATTCTCTGCTGGGACGCCAAGAGCGGGGATGAACTGTACAGCGAACGCATCCACGGCGACCGCTATCGAACATCGCCCGTCTATGCCGACGGGAAAATATATGTGCTCTCGCGCGATGGCACGATGACGGTCTTCCAGCCCGGCAGCAAGTTTAGCCAGGTGGCCATCAACAAGCTCGACGATAATTTTGCCGCCTCGCCCGCTGTCGCGGGCGGGCGGATCTACTTGCGGGGTTTCAGGGCGCTCTATGCCCTTGCCGAGGGGGCGACGAAATAGGGCTTATGTGCAAGCCGGTCATTCCACGGATAGTTTATAGATGGTCGTCTCGTGGAAGGTCTCACCGGGGCGCAAGACCGCCGCTGGAAAGGCCGGCTGATTGATCGAGTCGGGGAAGTGCTGTGTCTCCAGGCAAAGCGCGCTTCGCTGTTTGTAAGTCTTGCCGGCCCGCCCTTTCTGCCCGGTCAAAAAATTGCCCGAATAAACCTGCACGCCCGGCTGCGTCGTGAGCGTGGTCAGCACGCGGCCCGAAGCGGGATCTCGCAGCTTGGCGGCGAAGGTGGGCGCGGCTTCCCGTTTCGTCAAAACGAAGTTGTGGTCATAGCCCATGGCGGGCGTTTTCGTCAGGGCGTCAATCCGCTCGCCAATTTTATGCGGCTTGCGGAAATCCATCGGCGTGCCCTCGACCGGCACATTCTTGCCAATGGGAATCAGCGTATCGTCCACGGGAGTATACTGGTCCGCCGCCAGCGTAAGCTCATGCTCGAGAACGCTGTCCGCGCCGGCCCCGGCCAGGTTGAAGTAGCTGTGATTGGTCAAATTGATCGGCGTGGCTTTATCGGTCACGGCCGTGTAATCGATGGTCAACTCGTTATTATCGGCGAGGGAATAAGTCACGCGCACGTCCAGCTTGCCGGGATAGCCTTCTTCACCATCTGGACTGCTATAGCTGAATTCCACGCCCGAGCCGGTCTTCGTTTTCACCACCTGCGCCTTCCAGACGACCTTGTCCAGGCTGCGTTTGACGCCGCCATGCAGGTGGTTGACGCCATTATTGACCGCGAGCGTGTATTCCTTGCCATCCAGCTTGAACTTGCCCTTGGCGATACGGTTACCGACCCGGCCCACCGTGCAGCCGAAATAATCATTGCGTTTTGATTCATAGCCGGCGACGTCGTCGAAGCCCAGCACGACGTCGTCGATCTTGCCGGCCTTGTCCGGCGCCTTCAGCTCGATGAGCGTCGCTCCCAGCGTCATGACCTTCGCGGTCACGCCCCCTTTGCTTGTCAGGACATAGGCCGCGACCTCTTCACCGGCCGCGGTTTTCCCAAACGACATCGGGCCGGAAACCTCGCTTGCCTTGCCTGACGCCAGCGACATGGCCATGATCAATCCTCCCCCAATGATTCCCAGAAATTGTCGACGACTACGCATGGTGTTCCCTCGTAAAGATTGCCTGAACTTGTTCGTGGTAGGGCGTATTATATGTGAGAGGTTTCGCTTCTTGATGGCAAAATTGATAATCTGGTCCGGCCACGGATCGCGGGAGGTATGCGATGGAAATTCGTTGGGGCGCGCTGCTGCTGACCCTGCTGGCCGGCTGTAGTCGAGCGGTGGATCAGAAAGAAGCGGCCGCTGTCGAGGTGACCGTCGCCGCGGCGGCCGATCTCAAGTTTGCCTTTGATGAAATCGCGCGCGACTTCGAACGCCAGCATGCTGGCGTCAAGGTGAAGGCGACCTACGGTTCGTCCGGCAATTTCTTCACGCAACTGACGAACAAGGCGCCCTTCGACATGTTTCTGTCCGCGGACGCTGACTATCCCCGCAAGTTGGTCGAGCTGGGCCATGCGGACAAGGACGCTCCCTTTGACTATGCCGTGGGGCATATTGTCATCTGGGCGCTGAAAACATCGCCCCTGGATGTGCTCGGCCGCGGCGCCGACTGCCTACTCGATCCCGGAGTCAAGAAGATCGCCATTGCCAATCCCAGGTTTGCTCCTTACGGGCGAGCGGCCGAGATGGCCCTGAAGAAATGGGAGCTTTACGAGAAAGTAAAAGACAAACTGGTGCTGGGGGACAACATCGCGCAGGCGGCCCAGTTCGTGGAGTCGGGCGCCGCGGATATCGGCATCCTGGCGCTGTCGCTCGCCAAGGCGCCGGCCCTGCAAGATAAAGGCAAGTATTGGCAGGCGCCAGCCGAGGCAACTTCCCCGCTGATTCAAACCGGCGTCATTCTTTCGTGGGCCAAGGATCGCCAGGCCGCGGCCAGGCTCAAGCAATTCCTGCTCGGCCCCGACGCCAAAAACATTCTCGAGCGCTATGGCTTTTCTTTCCCGGGGAAGTGAGCATGGATTGGACTGCTCTCTGGGTCAGCGTGCGTTTGGCGAGCCTGACGACGGCGATCTTGTTCCTGGCTGGCGTCCCGCTGGCTTATTGGCTGGCAACCAGCCGGTTACGCGGCAAATTCTTGATCGAGGCGCTCATTACGCTGCCGCTGATATTGCCGCCCACGGTCCTGGGGTTTTGCCTGCTGATGGCCAGTGCGCCCGACAGCCCCTTGGGGCAAGTGCTTGACTGGTTTGGGGGCACCCGGCTGGGGTTCACGTTTGCCGGCATCTTGGTTGCTTCCATCATTTATAATCTGCCCTTCGCGGTGCAGCCTTTTGCCGCTTCTTTCGCGAGGATCGATCGCCGACTTTTGGAAGCTTCGTGGTGTTTGGGTGTGTCGCGCCAGCACACTTTTTGGCGCGTCACTCTGCCGCTGGCCTGGCCGGGCATCATGGCAGGCCTCATCTTGACGTTTGCGCATGCCATCGGCGAATTTGGCGTGGTGCTGATGGTGGGCGGAAATATCCCCGGCGTCACGCGTACCCTTTCCATCGCCATTTATGACGACGTGCAAGCCCTCGACTACGCCACGGCCACACGGACCGCGCTGCTACTCATAGGCTTTTCTCTGGTCGCCCTGGCTGCCGCCCATTTTTGCGGTCGCCGGAAAGGGCCGCCATGACGCTGGAGCTAACAGCAGCGTTCGAAAAAACCTATCCGGGCGGCGCCAGCGTGCGTGCCGAGCTGCGCTGTCCAGCGGCGGGCTTTTCGATCACGGCTTTGTTCGGCCCATCGGGCTGCGGCAAGACGACTGTGCTCCGCTGTCTGGCGGGGCTCGAGCGGCCTGATCGAGGCCACATTCATTTTGCCGACGAGGTCTGGTTCGACGCCCAGGAGCGTATCGAGCGTCGTCCGCAGGCCCGTGACATTGGCTTTTTGTTTCAGGAGTATGCCCTTTTCCCGCATTTGACGGTGGCGGCCAACGTGGCTTATGGCCTGTACACCCTGCCCGCAGCGGAGCGAATGAGACGCGTGGCCGAGGTCCTGGAGCGTTTCGAACTGAGCGGGCTTGACGCACGCTATCCGTGGCAAATCTCCGGCGGCCAACAGCAACGGGTGGCGTTGGCCCGCGCCATCGCGCCGGCCGCGGTTGCTACTGCTCGATGAGCCGCTCTCCGCCCTCGATACGCACCTGCGTGAAACACTCCGCGGCCGGCTGCGCAAGCTGCTGGCCGAGTTTGCCATTCCGGTGCTTATCGTGACCCATGACCGCATGGAAGCCATCGCCCTGGCTGACCAGGTCCTCGTGCTCGATGATGGGGCCGTCCGGCAAACAGGGACCATCCATGACGTTTTTTCGACGCCAGTCAGCCAGCGCGTGGCACAGCTCGTCGGCGTGGAAAATATCACGGTCGGGCGGGTAACCGGCGTCCATGAGGGGCTAGCTACGGTGCGCGTCGGCACGGCCGACCTGGTTGCAGTGGCCGCGGCAGACGCCCAGGGGGAGCTCATCGTGTGCATTCGCGGTGAAGAAGTCGTTTTGCAAGCCGACGCCAACCAGCCCAGCAGTGCGCGCAATCGTCTTGCCGGCCTGGTTACGCGGATCGAGCCGGAAGGACCGCTGGTGCGTGTGTCGCTCGAGTGCGGCTTCACGCTCACCGCCCTGATCACCAAGTCGGCATGCAAGGACATGGACCTGCGCCCAGGGGGAAACGTGACAGCGCTGATCAAGGCGCAGTCGATTCATCTGATCCCGCGAAGTTAAGAGCGTTCGGCACTTCACAGGGTGACGACCAACGCACCGGACAGATCGGCCAAAACGGTGCTATAGCGCTGACCAAAGAGCGTGACCGAATCCACGAGCCGTACCCAGGCGTCGGACGCGGACGCCCCTTCGACCAATCGAAAAGTAAGAGTCACCAGGGTGCCGGGCTGGTCGGTGGCGATCGGCGTTTGGCTATAGAGTTGCAGGGCGATTTGGCCGCCTGGCGGATCGAGCACGCTGCTGAATTGCCAGCCCGCCCCCTGACTCGGGAGAGGCCCCAACATGATATCCGCCGGCGCGATGGTTAGCACATGGGGATCATAAGCCAGTGCCAGCACCGCCTCGGTGATGCCGGAACTGCCCGCCGGGCGTGGATGATCGATCTGGACGGCGAACACCACATCGCTCGGGCCGGCTGGCGCCGATGTGACGGGAACCAGACTTAACGTTGGATCGGGCGCCGTGGGGGAAGTGATGCCGGCCAGGCCGGGCGGGGCCGGGATTTGCGCCGGAGCAAGCTGCACGATAAAGGCATCGACCAGGCTGACATCGCCCGCATCGACCGAGAAATCGCCGGCGACGTCGCCGACAAGGGCCGGATCGAGCTGCGCGAAAGCGCTGAAACCGGCGGCCTGGCCTTGCGCGACCGCGTTCATCGACAATTTGTCGAGGCCATCAATGCGATGATCGGCGTTGACGTCGCCGAAATAGGTGTTGACGTGCATGCCGTTGGCCGCGACGGCGGCGCCCGCCCCCTGGTTAAGGACGATGTCGCCGAGCTGGAGTATTTCCTTGACCTGGTACAGGTTCCTGGCGGAATCGGGCACCAAGGCGGTAATGTCGCCGAGAATGACGGTGCCGGATTGCGGGGTAGCATCGTGGAAAGAAAAGGTGGCGACGCCGCCCGTGTTGCTGATCAGCGCCAGGGTGCCGGCCGGGTCGGTGGCGTCGCTCGCGCTGCCCTGCAGGGTGCCGGTAATGTTCAGGAGCGCGGCGCTGGTGGTCAAGGAAAAAGTGACAGCGGTGATGTTGCGTGCGTTGTAAAGGGTGACAGGTATGCCCGCGCCGCTATTGGGCACGGCGATGGGCGAATGGGAATCAGGCCCGCGCGCGAAGTCAGGGATGGCCAATACGGGGGTGGAATTCGCCTGATAGTGCGTGGTAAAGGTGGTGACAAAGTTGGCCGAGCCGCCATTACTCAGCCCCGTCGAGGCCCGCGCCGAGGGCATCGACGAATCCCTGGCCCTGCGTGCCACTCACCAATTTGACCGTATAGGTGGAGTCCGGAAGAACCACGGAATCATTGCCGCTCTTGAGGCTGTTGAGCAAACTGAGGTAAGCGGACGTCGCCTTGAAGGTAAAGCTCTGGTTGGACGGATCGAGCAGTAGCGACCCGTGAATAGCGCCAACGCCATTGTTACCGAAAATGGTCACGTCGGGCACAGTCGTCAAATTTGGTCCGAAAAGCGCGAGGTCGCCCGGAATAAAGGGCTTGGCGAAGGCCACAGTAAAACCATCGGCTGTCGGCGTAAAGGACGTGACTGTGAGGCCACGCGTGGTGACCGGAGTGCTGCTGCCGGCAATGAGCGGTGCTGTCGATTTCGTGTCGGTAGCCGTAATAGTTTGATTGCCGGCCGTTTTGAGTGTGGCACTCAAAGAGCCCATGCCCCCCGCGAGCGTGCCATCGCCAGGTAAAGCCGCCGCCAGGTCGGTGCTCGTGAAATGAACCTGGCCGCCATAGCCCGTGGCCAGGTTGCCATAAGCGTCGAAAGCTTTCACGTTGATATTAAAAGGCGTACCGGTTAGCGCCGTGGGAGGTGCCGTAACCGTAAAGTTAATGGCACTCGCGGGCAGAACCACCAGGGTGGCACTCGAGCCTGTGACACTGCCGGCCGTGGCGGTGATTGTGTAGGTGCCTGCCTTGTACAAGGTCCCCATAAAGAAGCCGAAGCCGCTGCTATTGAGTGGCACACTGAGGGGCAAATTGCTCATCGGATCGGGCGGCGCCGCGGCTATGGTGGCACTGGCCGGGCCAGCATTGTTCGGTAGCGGATTGCCATTTTGATCGGTCGCTTGCACCGTCACCAGAAAGGAGTTTCCCGCCGTATAGGTAGTGGCTCCCATGATGGAGACGATAAACTTGTCGGAGGGGCGGGGACTGATAATGCCGCTACCGTTGGCCACCGTGGAGACGGTGTAATTCTTGCCGCCGTTGCCGTCCTGAACGGTGTAGGCGCTTACGCTCAGCGTCTTGCTCGAACCAACACCCGCATCGCTATAAACCTCGGTCAGGCCCGTGACGGTATCGCTCCCCAGGAGGCCCGATACGACCGGCACGGCCGCGGCGCTAACCGTCGCATCATAGATTTTACTGTTCGGCGACGCCGTGATCGTCAAGGGCGCGGGATTGACGGTTTCGCCGCCGGCCAGCGTTGCCGAGCTGGCGAAAAAGCTGGGACTTGGCGCATAAACCGCCTTGATAACGTCCGCACTCCCACCGGTAGCTGCCAACTGCGTCGGCGTCGTGGTAAAGACCCAGGTCGAGCTGGTGGCGTTGTTGGCCTGCAAGAAGCCCGCCCCCAGGTCAGCACCCGTCGTCTGGTCAAAAAACTCCAGGCTTCCCGAAGGCGTTCCCGACGCGGCAGTCACCGTACCGGTAAAGGTCACGGGTTGTCCGTAGGTGATGCTGGAGGCGGATGCCGTGACCGCCGTGGTGGTCGCGCTGATCGGCGCCAGGTCGAGCACGGTCATGGAATAAGCGGGCAGCGTGTAGTTGAAGCTGCCTCCATTGAGCGTCAAGGTTGCCGCCAGGCTGGCAAGTGCCGCATGCCCATCGGTCGTCTGGCTCTGGGCCGTATCCTGGGTTTTGCCATATTGCCAGACGTGGGCAGCGGGGCTGAGCGTAAAGCCAGTGACATTGAACTGGGTGGTCAGATCGGTCGCGGCGTTTTTATTGATCAACAACAGATTGAGATGACCGCTGGCCTCCTTGATCGCGTAAACGCTCAAGGTGCTGTCATTGCTGCTGGCCTGCACGACGGTATCGCCTGCGTGCACCATCTTGGAGACAAGCTGTTCGGCGTAATAACTGGGATAGCCGATGTACGAGCCAGTAGCTGGCGCTGGGCCGCCGCCGCTGCCCAGTAAGCCGTAGTCTCCCCCCTGGCGCCAGCCGTAGAGGCTGGAAGAATTGTTATTGCCCGTGTCCCAGCCATTGCGCAGGTCCCAAAGGTCGGCGCCCGCGTATTCGGTTTCCAGCAGGCCGCCCAGCGAGTCGGCGACGAAGAGACCATTGACCAGGCTTGTGGATTGTTTGCCCGGGCTGGCATAAACGGAGTTGAACTCGGTCGCCAGCAATTGCACGTTGGCGGCGCTGGAGCCAAGCACGTTTGTCAAGAGGGCCCGGTAGCCGGCCGCGCGCGTCGCCCAGTCCAAACCGGAGCTGGGGTTGCTTACGGTGTTCATCAGCAAGTTGGCATCGTTTTCCCCTCCCGGCCCTTGCATATAGCTGTGGTCGCTAAGAAAGCCGGGGGTGAAATGCTGGGCCACGTCCTGGTTGAGCACGTTGCTCGTCCAGTTGTTGTCGCCACTGACGCTGCCGGTTACTTCGCCGATGGTGATGCTCGCGTCGATCTGGGCGGCGTAGGCCGCGAATTGCCGGGCGAACGTCACATAAGTCGCGGGGTCGTGGGGTTTGCCGGTGTCGCCGCCAGAACCATGTTCGTCGGTTTCCCAGCTGCCGTAGATTTCGTTGCCAACCTCGAAATAATGGATACCAAAGGAAGCGGCGCGGTTGATGCGCAGAAAGTTAAGGCCATCGTCATGCGCCAGCGGCACAGCGGCACGTAAGCCGGCCCAGTAGCCGGCCGTCTGCCAGTTGGCTTGCACCCAGGTATTCGACGTGGCGTTCCACTCCTGCCCGTTGCCAAGAGGGGTCGGGTTGCTCGGTGAGCCATTGAGGTAAGCGAGAAAGGCAGCAGCTTCCTGCGGACTGCCCGTTCCATAATTCAGGGTAAGAAAGCCGATGCCGCCCACCGAAGCGATGACGTTGGCCATGCTGGGCGAAGTGCCCTCGCCGTTGTAGGTTGGCCCGACGTTGAAATGCCAGACGTCGGAACTGGAGCCCCCGGGAAAGCGAAACATGGTCAAACCGGCCGCCTGCACGAGCTGCTTGGTTTGCGCCGTGGTCATGGCGCTGTCCCACCAGGCCAGGTTCACCCCCAGGAGTTGATTGCTGACCGGGCGTATCACCTGCACGGCATTGACCGAGATGGCAGTGAGCAATTCGCGCGGCTCCAACTCCTCCACCCGCAAAGCCATGCGGAGCATGGCCGGTGGGCCAGGTTTGGGCCCGCGTCGCTTACGCCAGAAGTAAAGCCACTTCGCGAACATAGGGAGGTGGTTCTTTCTCGCCCTTCGATTTATCACATCAGATCCAGGGCATTGCAAAACCCAGGGCATTTGCCATTGTAACTCGATGGCCGCTCGTGACAATCTAATCTCTATTTTTTAGGACCTCACGTCACCCAATGATCTTTACGCTGGAACAACTGCAACAACTGGAAAAAGTGCCGGTTGAGGAGGTGTTGCTCCCGGTCCTGATCCAACTGATTATCATCATCGCCGCGGCACGGCTCGGGGGCCGATTGTCGCGGCGGCTGGGTCAGTCGGCTGTGGTGGGCGAGATTACGGCGGGGGTCATTTTCGGGGCCCTCGGTGCTGGGGCAATTCGCGTTTTTTCACCAGCTTTTCCACCCATCTCTCCACAGTATCGCCGATCCCCTGGCCGGTCCGGTATTTCACTGGCTTTTCACCGGCTTGAGCCAGATTGGGTTGATCCTGCTTCTCCTCTTGATCGGTCTCGAATTCGATTTCGGGCACCTGCGCTGGAACGGCATGGCCGCCTCTGGCATTTCATTCGCTGGCATCGCCTTTCCCTTTGCACTCGGGGCCGCGATCAGCCCGCTGGTGCTCGTCGGTATCGGCCCTGAGTTTCAGACAAACCGCCTCCATTTTGCCCTCTTCCTGGCCACGGCACTATCGATCACCGCCCTGCCCGTCCTGGCGCGAATCATGGTGGAGCTAAATATTCAGCGCACGCGCATTGGCACCATCACGATTGCCAGCGCGGCTGTCAACGACGCCCTTGGCTGGATTTTGCTGGCCGCCATCGCGGCCATGGTCAAGGCACAATCGAGTGACGATTTCGATTTCCTTAGCACGGCCGCCATGCTGGCTGCCGTCATCGGGTTCGTGGTGGTAATGATCGGGGCTGTGCGCCCCCTTCTATGCCGCTGGGCCAGACACGCGATCCAGAGCGACGCCTCGGGAGTCGATACACTCACGATTTTCCTGTGCGTACTGTTGACCTGCGCCATCGCCAGCAGCCTTATTGGCATCGGCGCCGTTTTCGGGGCCTTTATGCTGGGAGCGATCGTATCCGGGGAGCGCGAATTTTGCACGGCCATCACGCGCCAGTTGCGTAATTTCGTCCATGCCTTTTTCGTGCCGATCTTTTTCACCTATACTGGCTTGCGCACGCAGGTGCAGGCGCTTGATTCTCTTGAACTCTGGCTTGTCTGCGGCCTGGTGATCGCGACGGCGATTGCCGGCAAACTGCTCGCTTGCAGCACGGCGGCGCGACTGGCAGGCTTTGCCTGGCGCGAATCGCTCTGCATCGGCGCCCTCATGAACACCCGCGGTCTCATGGAACTCGTTGTCGTCAACGTCGGCTACGACCTGGGCGTCATTCCCAAAAGCGTCTATTGCATGCTCGTCCTCATGGCCATCGTGACAACCATCATGACCACGCCCCTGGTGGTTCGCCTCGGACGCGGGACCGAACTCGAGCCAGCGCTCAAAAACGAGAAGGGGACCAGCTCAGTCGATGTGCCTGTGCGCTCGTGAGTTCAGCCAAGAGGCAGGGGTGGAAGGAGATTGGCTTTGGGCGCTTATCTAGCGATCGGGACTTACGTAGGCTTGGGCTTAAGCCCAAGCTACATGACGTGATAGACAGTCACCTGCTTAAACTGCACCCGTAGAGTCGGACCCACACTGTCCGCGCTGGCGCAGCCAGTGATCCACCAGCACCAGTGCTACCATGGCTTCACCCATCGGCACAAAGCGTGGCAGCAGGCAAGGATCGTGGCGTCCCTTGGTGGCGATCTCGGTTGGGTCGCCCGCGCGGGTCACCGTGGGCTGGCGGCGCGAGAGGCTGCTGGTGGGCTTGATGGCGACACGGCAGACGATGGGTTCGCCGCTCGAGATGCCGCCGAGCATGCCGCCGTGGCGGTTGGTGGCGGTGCCGATGTGCCCATCCGCTTTGCGGATGAACGCATCGTTGTTGTCGCTGCCGCGTGCGGTGGCGACCGCGAAGCCGGCCCCGTATTCAAAGGCCATCACTGCCGGCAACGAGAGCAATGCCTTGGCCAGGTCCGCCTTCAACTTGTCGAACACCGGCTCGCCCAGGCCCGGGGGCACGCCGACAGCCGTTAGCTCGCAAATGCCGCCGATCGAGTCCTGTTCCTTGCGCACGGCTTCGATCAGCGCGATCATCTCCGCGGCTTTGTCCGGATCGGGACAGCGGACCGGCGTGGCTTCTACCTGTTCAAGAGTAACCGCGGCGGGGTCGGCGATCCTGGCCTGGATCGAGCCTATCTGCGTGACGTAACCAAGAATGCGCATGCCCTGTTGTGCCAGGATTTTCTTGGCGATGGCGCCGGCGGCGACACGGCACACGGTTTCACGGGCGCTCGAGCGGCCGCCGCCACGATAGTCGCGGAAGCCGAACTTGGCGTCAAAGGTATAGTCGGCGTGGCCCGGTCGGTATTTGTCCTTGATGTCGCTGTAATCGTGGCTGCGCTGATCGGTGTTGCGAAAGAGGATGCCGATGGAGGTGCCGTCGGTCTTGCCTTCGAAGGTGCCCGAGAGGATTTCGGGCAGGTCCTCCTCGTCGCGCTGGGTCACGATCTTGGATTGTCCCGGCCGGCGCCGCCGCAAATCGGGCAGCAGGTCGTCGATGGCAAGGGGCAATCCGGGCGGACAGCCGTCAATAATCACGACGTAGCCGGGCCCATGACTGACGCCGGCCGTGGTGACGCGAAACATGTCGCCAAAAGTATTTCCAGCCATGGTGCCTTTTTTCAGATTTCCAGGGTCGCATCGCGCTTGCGCATTTATTATGCTTAATGGACTTAAAAGATGCGACAGCAAATATTTGGAGGCAATTTTGCCGCACCTCACGCTGCCCGTTTAGTTTCGGCCTGATAGTTTTGGCCGCGAGCCTGACCTGGGGGCAGGGCCCGGGCAAGCTGGCGAAGCGCTTTGGCTTTGACGCCAACACCGACGCCTATCCCCAAGCGACCCCCAAGGACACCATCGAATCCCTGGTCAAGGCCTTCGACAACCGGCGCGTCGACTATTTGCTCGCTCAGCTCGCGGACCCGCGTTTCGTTGACGAAACGGTGGCGTCCTATAAAACCGCCATTCGCCAGGGAGATGACAAGTCGCGCCTCTTTCTGGCTTTTGATCGCCTGGTCACGGAAACGACCCAGTATTTCCTGGATGACCCGACGTTGGTCAAGGAGCTGCGCCGCTTTGCCAAGGAAGCCGAGTGGCAAGGCAACGACGCCGAAACGGTGGGCACGCTGAGGTCCGTGCAAGGGCGCAAAGTATTCTTGCGAAAAATTGAGGCTCGCTGGTTCCTCGAGAATCGGCAACAGTAAACTAGGACTGCCACGGACTCCCGAACGAGGTTTTCATGCCCGAACCCCTGATTGACCTGCGTAGCGACACGGTGACCAAACCGACACCCGGCATGCGGGCCGCCATGAACGCCGCCGAGGTGGGGGATGATGTTTTCGGTGAAGACCCGACGGTCAATCGTCTGGAAGAGCGTGTCGCCGCCCTCCTGGGCAAGGAGGCGGCGCTCTTTGTGCCGTCGGGCACGATGTCGAACCAGATCGCCGTGAAAGCCCATACGCAGCCGGGCGATGAGCTTTTATGCGACGTCAATTGCCACATCTACAACTACGAGGCCGGCGGGCCGGCCGTGCTCTCGGGCGTGACCTGCCGCACGCTGGACGGCGACTTTGGCATCCTCGACCTGTGGCAAGTCGAGGACAAAATCCGCCCCCCGCAAGACAATCACCTCGTGCGCACACGCCTGGTCTGTCTGGAAAACACTCATAATCGCGGCGGCGGCAAAGTCTATCCACTGGAAAAAATAAACGCCATCAGCGGCTGGGCCCACAGCAATGGCCTGGCCATGCACCTCGACGGGGCACGGCTATGGAACGCCATCGTCGCGACCGGCATACCGGCGGGCGAATGGGCCAAGCATTTCGACAGCGTGTCGGTTTGTTTCAGCAAGGGCCTGGGCGCGCCGCTGGGCAGCGCGCTGGCCGGGACGCGTGCCTTCATCGCCAAGGGTCGGCGCATCCGCAAGCTTTTCGGCGGCGGCATGCGCCAGGCTGGCCTGGCCGCGGCCGGCGCCCTCTACGCACTGGATCATAATGTGGAGCGGATGGCAGAGGACCACAAAAATGCCAAGCTAATCGCCAAGGCCATCGCCGCCACGCCCGGACTGCGCCTCTATCCGCCGGACGTGGACACCAACCTCATCTGGTTTCGCGTCGCTGAGGACATGGCGACGGCCAAAGATATCGCAGCCCAGCTCAAGAGCCACGGCATACTCGTTCACCTGGCCGGGCCGCAAACGCTCCGGGCGTGTACGCACCTGGACGTGTCGGCGGCCCAGGCGCAACGCGTCGCCGAGACACTGGGCCAGGCTTTAAGTTGCCTGGCACGATAAGCGAGTGTGCCATGACAGCGACCAAGAAAATTCTGGCTTTTGATTTGGGCGCCGAAAGCGGCCGGGGGCTCATCGGCGCCTTCGATGGGGAACGTCTCCAGCTCGAAGTTTTGCACCGGTTTCCCAATGGCGGCGTGCAGACGCTGGACACCCTTCACTGGGACCCGCTGCGCCTCTATGGTGAAATGGTGGCCTGCCTGCGTAAGGCGAATGCCGAGCAGGGAGCGCTGGCCAGCATAGGCGTGGACACCTGGGGCGTCGATTTCGCGTTGCTGGGCCGCGGCGGCATCTTGCTGGGCAATCCGCGCCATTATCGCGATCCGCATACCGAACAGGTGATGGACTGGGCCTTCACGCGCGTGCCCCAGGCGGACATCTTTCGCCAGACGGGCATCCAGTTCATGCGCATCAACTCCTTGTTTCAACTGTTGGCGCTGCAACGGGCGCGATCGCCGCTTCTGGAGATGGCGGAAACGCTGCTCTTCATTCCCGACCTCTTTCACTACTGGTTCACGGGCATCAAGGTGAATGAATACACCGACGCCAGCACGAGCCAGCTTCTCGACCCGGCCAGTCGCACCTGGGCACGCACATTGATCGGTCAGTTTGGCTTGCCCGAGCGAATTCTCGGCACACTGGTAAAGCCGGGCACGGTGCTCGGTCCCCTGCGCGCAACGTGGGCGGACCGACGGGCGTACCGGTGATCGCGCCGGCAAGCCACGACACCGCCGCCGCCGTCGCGGGCGTGCCGGCGCAAGGCGACTCGTGGGCCTACATCAGTTCCGGCACCTGGTCGCTCATGGGAGCGGAGATCGCCGAGCCGTTGACCCATGAACGCGTTTCTGCGTACAACTTCACCAACGAGGGGGGCGCCTGTGGGACGATCCGCCTGCTCAAAAACATCATGGGCCTGTGGCTGGTGCAGGAGTGTCGTCGCACCTGGGAACGGGCGGGTGAAGAATACACCTATGAGGCATTGATGAAACGCGCGGCGGCTGCGCCGGCTTTCGTCAGCCTGGTGAACCCTGACGATGACACTTTTATTTTGCCGGCGAATATGCCAGCCGCCATCGCCAATTATTGCCGGCAGACGGGCCAACCGGTCCCCGAAGGCCCGGGCCCGATCGTGCGCTGCGCCCTGGAAAGCCTGGCGCTCAAGTACCGCTGGGTGCTCGAACGCCTTGAAGAACTCGTGGGCCGGCGCCTGGATGCGATTCACATTGTCGGTGGGGGCTGCCAGAACACGCTCCTTTGCCAGCTGACAGCCGATGCCTGCCAGCGCACGGTGCTGGCAGGGCCAGCGGAAGCCACCGCCATCGGCAACGTACTGACCCAGATGCTGGGCCTCGGCCTCATCAAGACGCTGGCGGAAGGCCGGGCCATCGTGCGCCGCTCGTTTGAAGTGACCACCTATGAGCCCCGGCAGCCCGCAGACTGGCAAGCGCCTTATCAGCGCTTCCTTGAATTCATGGCGAAATGAGTCGCGAGGGGCGAAAAATGAGAGATGAGGGCGAGGGGCGAGCATGGCCCGCTTGATGGTCGCTTGTTTTGCGTTCATGGTCTGCCTGGTCGATGCCGCCTGTGCGGATGACACCAAAGCCGACCGCGAGCTGATGCGCCTGAGGGAGCGAGTAGCCACGGCCGCCGCCGCGCCTGAGCAGTTACGTCAAGAGCTTACTCTTTTCCGGCAAGTTAATGCGGGCACGGCCCAGGCGGTGGCAGCCGCCAAGCTGCTGCGGGACTTGCCGTCCCCCCTGGACAAGTACGACGTCAAGAACATAACGGCGGTCGAACGCTTTCCCTGGCAACCTCCCGAACTGGTCGCGGTGCTCGGCGAACATCGGGGCCGGCAAGGCGGCGCCGTCACGGCGGTGGCCTATGGTCGCAATGGCAAGTTGCTGGCCACCGGCTCGACGAACGGTTACGTGCGTTTTTGGGACCCGGCGACGATGCGGCTTCAGCATCGTCTCATTCAGCCGGGCGGTAACTATGCCCTGGCGTTTAGCAAGGATGGCCTGTTACTGGCCGGCGGCGGGGGTGACGGCAACGTGGTCCTCTGGGACGCCAGCGTCGATCCGCCCAGGCAAAAGGTAGCCTTCAAGGTTGCCTCGGCGCCGATCCTGGGCGTCGCCATTGCCCCGGGCGGCAAAGCCCTGGCCGCGGTGGGCACCGACACACGCCTGGCCTTGTGGGACCTGAGCGAAGACAGCCCGCGCGAGGCTTCACTTGGCGATACGCACACGGCGGCCATCAATGCCGTCGCCTTTTCCATCGACGGCAAGACGCTGGCCACGGGCTCGCTGGACAAGACGCTTCGACTTTGGACCATCAAGGACAACAAATTAAAAGAGAAGGCCTTCATCGAAGCCCACGTGGGCGGCGTGCTGGCGGTTGCCTTTCACCCGAGTGACGACAAGCTGCTGGTGAGTGGCGGCGCGGATGCCACCATTCGCTTCTGGAACGTGACCGGCGGCAAACTGACGCCGAAGTCGGTATTCAAGAGCGCCGGCGGCAATGTGTATGCCCTGGCTTTTTCCCAAAGCGGCAAGACGCTGGCCAGCGCTCACGGCGA
The DNA here is from genome assembly GCA_963848825.1 of uncultured Planctomycetota bacterium. GTDB lineage: Bacteria > Planctomycetota > Planctomycetia > Gemmatales > Gemmataceae > CAVVSQ01. Next base: position 619,859 of record CAWKFA010000002.1, read on the forward strand.
CGGCACCTGCCGCACCTGGACCCTCGCTGACTCCAAGGAAAAAGCGCTGCTCGAGGGGCACCTTGGTATCGCCAGCTCCATCGCCTTTTCGCCCGATGGAACCACGCTCGTCTCCGGCGGCCACGATTGGACGGTGCGTCAGTGGCCCGCCGTCAATGCTCCCAAGCCGCGCGATAAAACCTACAACACCGGCCACCTCAGTCACGTTTATTCCCTGAACTTCGCGCCCGACGGACAACTCCTGGCGTCGGCGGGGCTCGATCGATCCGTGCGGTTCTGGGACATGTTGACGGCTCCGCCCAGGGAACGCTTACCCGCCATCAAGGCCGATGTCGCCCAGCAAGGGGTGGCGTTCGCGCCCGACGGCAAGAGCCTGGCCTCCTTCGGCGCGGCCGCGACCTTTCGCACCTACGACACCGCCACGCGCCGCTTTATTTTTACTTTTCAGGGACATACTGCCGCACCCAGCGCCCTGGTCTATTCACCGGACGCCAGCATGATCGCCACCTCCAGCCTTGACAAGTCGGTGCGCCTTTGGGATCCCAGGACCGGCAAGGGGCTGGATGTCTATGCCGACTTCGCGGCCCCTGTTTATAGCGTCGCTTTTTCCGGCGACGGTAAATATCTACTCACCGCGAGCGGTGCCCAGGTCGTGGACAAGAAGGGGCTGGCCGTTCTTAAAGATGGCGGCGCCGGTATATAGAGACAGCAACGTGCGACTTTACGACGTGAGTAGCAAAAACGAGCTCTTTCGCTGGAAGGATGAGCGAATTTATCCCAATGCCGTTGCCTTTCCGCCTGGTGGCGAGCAGTTCTTCGTCGGCGCCTCCGACGCCCAGTTGCGCACCTGGTCATGGCCAGAACCCCAACCCGCCGATCCCGCGATCCTGCGCGCGGGGCGGTGGCCCAGAATCATCATGCCTTTTCGCCCGATGGGCGCTACCTGGCCATCTACATCGATGGTGGCTTCGGCCTGCTCGACCGTGTTACCGGCAAAAAACTACGCCACTGGGTCTTTCCGGAAAACCCGGGGCCTGTCGCCTTCGCGCCCGATAGCCGGCACCTGGCCATCGGCGTGGCGACGGGCGTGATTTATCTGTTGCGACTGGAAGAGGCGAAGAAGTAGCAGGTCCTACTTGGTCCCGTCCACCGCGGAGATGGTTATTTCTTTCGTTTGCGTGAGGCCAGTGCTCGACACGACGCGGAGTTGGAACTGGCCAAGCCGGGCCACCCGCGCTTTCCAGAGGACCAGGCTTTCAGACCGGTCCCCGCTCGGCGGTGCCACGGGCTGGATCTCCTTGCCTTCGATGCGCTCCATGCCGGGGGGTAATTCGAGTTTGAGATATTGTCCCGCGGCGGGTTCTTGAACATAAGCGGACACCGTGAAGAGCTTGCCGGGCTCAAAAGACCCGCCCAGTAGCAGGTTGAAGTTCCCTTCACTCTCCGGCGCGATGGCGAGGCCTTTGCCGTACGCGTAGACCACCTCCCGTTTGCTGCCTCCCTTGACCTCGATGGGGTCCCAGTAAATACCCATGGCGGAGTCGCCTCCTGCCTGGGCCGCCATCATTTCCCAGGTCTGAAAACCAAGGCCGTGGCGCGTCATGATCACGCGGTTTGGCCGTTCCTTGCCGCTGCCCAGGTTCATGCTGACGTGGGCGACATAGCCGGGGTTTTTCAGGTCCGGGCGCTGCATAATTTGCAGATAGTCCGGCATGGTCTTGTCCTTCAGCTCGACCCCGTCCAAAACTTTATTGGGAACAGTCGGCGCCGCGAACAACGCCCCATCGTTATCGACGATGTAGCAATCCATGTAGACGCGCAGGCCGAACTTGTGGCTGACATTGCCCTTATTTTCCATGACGTAGCGAATCATGACGGCATCAAGCATACTTTTTTGCCCGGGGGCCGTGGGCCGGGTCGGCACCAACTCGATCGTCTGCGTGAGTCGCAGATCGCCGATGACATAGACAGTCAGGAAGCCGATGCGGTCCTTGCCGTTGGCTGCCTTGGGGAGCTTGGCATTGAGCGTTTCGAAGCGCCCCTGCCCCATCATGGGATTGATGAATTGACCATCGACGTTGAACCCGGGGAAGTGGCTCAAGTGCAAGGTTTGCCCCTGCTCGCCCATCACCTGGATATTGAGCTGTTGCTGAGGCTGGAAACGAATGCGCTGGACGGGATCGACCGGCCCGCTGAACTCGCCCCCCTTACCCGACTTGGCTTGCTCATCCCTTATCTTCACCAGCACAGCCGGCCGAGCCACATCGTCGGCGTGCGCCAAGGAAATAGCCAGGAGACAGGCCGGCACCAGGTTAGCCCAACAGACCGCTCTTCGAATGGCGACTGGCGACATGTTCGTTACCTTTTATCGGGTATTGACGTCCACTACCACACTGCCAAGCGACCCTAAAAGAGAGCGCGGAATCACGTCTTTTCTAACAGGCGAGCACCCGCTTACTTCTCCTTGCCCGCCGCCATCATCTCCATCACCGCAACTTCACCCAGCACTCTGGTCTGCGTACAGACCCGTCTCCTTCGGTAGGTTTCTCGATATCTTATGGGCACAGGGTGGCGATGACCAAAACGCCCAACATGCGAGATCGACATGAAAAAGAAGACCGTCCTCTTCCTCTGCACGGGCAACTATTACCGCAGCCGTTTCGCGGAAGTCCTTTTCAACTCCGTGGCCGGCAAGATGGGCCTGGCGTGGCAAGCATCGTCGCGAGGTCTGGCACTGGAGCGTGGCGGGAAGAATATCGGCGCCATGGCCAGGTCGGCGGTCGAGGCCCTGGAGGCACTCGGCGTGCAGGCGCCGGCTGCCGTGACGCGACTTCCCCTCCAGGTGACGGCGGACGACTTGCAAGCGGCGGTACGAATCGTCGCGCTCAAACAGGACGAACACTTACCTCTGCTTCAGGAGCGCTTTCCCGACTGGGCGGAGAAAGCGGAGTTTTGGCATATAGACGACGTTGCCGACGCGCTTGACATCGATCGAACGCGAAGTCATGAGCCTGGTGGCCCGCATCGCCGGCGGCACATCTCAAGGAGCGCCGGCAGGCGAGCCGACCCGCCAGCCAGTGATCGAAAAAGTCAAAAAGCCTATCCCCGTCAAGGTGGGCAGAGAAACGGCCGGCCGGCGCGGCAAAGGTGTGACCACAGTCTTCGATGTCCCCCTGGACGAAGATGGCCTCAAGGAACTTGCGGCCCTGCTCAAGCAGCGCTGCGGCACGGGCGGCACGGTCAAGGAGGGTCGCATCGAAATCCAGGGGGACCAGCGCGACCGCATCGTGGCCGAGCTGGAGAAATTGGGGTACAAGCCAAAACGCGTGGGCGGGTAAGCGAGCTTCAAGTTTGGCTGCGACCCGAACCAAGTGCTTGCTCGCGGAACGGGAACGAATAGTATGTACGTAATTCCTGCCCCCTACGAGACTTTTCATGGCCAAGAAACGCGGCGCGACGAAATCCATGCCAGGCGAGATACGTAAGCTACGGGCGCTCTTGGTGCTCGCTAGCTTTCTCCCCGCGTTATTCGGAGGACTACTGCTCTTCGGGACGATCGCCGACCGCTACGAAATCTGGCCGCAGTCAACGTTCTACATACTTATCGGCTTGTCGGTCGCTATGATCGTACTGGCCATCATCGCTATTGGTGCCGTTATCCTGCTTACCCTGAAGTGGCCTTTCGTAAGGATTTTGATCTGGGTTCTCGCCGTGGCCTGGCTTATTTTTGGAATCCTCCAGGTATCCCATTTGATCATCAGCCAGACCGCGAACAGAAATGAGAGTCTGGACTTACTCTCCATTACCCGGTCGCTGCTCGGTCTCTTAATCGGCGTCAGCTTCATCAAATCATTGTTGTCGCCGGAGTTGGGAGCATTTCTCGGCAAGGGTAGAAAGGCCCCAACTGAGCTGCCCGAGGAAGATAGTGTCGATGACGGCACAAAAAAGGCCCAGCGTCGGGCCAGGCCCGATGCACCATCTGATGATAAACTACTCGATCCAAAAACGGTCCCTGACGGACCTGTTACGGTAGCCTGTTCGAACTGTCAAAAACGCCTACGCATTCCTGCTGCACTTAACGGCAAGCGCGTCAAATGCCCACAATGCAAAAGCGTCTTTGTGGCCGATTGAGAATACAAGTAGCGCGAAAACATTTAGTGCCGAGACGGCCGCCCAGTTTACGTAGGGTGGCGTCGAGCGTACTCGCGCTGACCCACCGGAAATGCGCACAATGGTGTTCGCGAATCGGGGAACAGCGTTTCGCGATTGATTCAGCGCGAGTGTGTATTTCGGTGGGTCAGCGCGGGTACGCTCGACGCCACCCTACGGGGATGGCCGAAATGAGCACGATCGTGTTCGCCATCCAGGGAACGGCGATTTGCGATTAAATCTGCGCCAACGGGTATTTCGGTGGGTCAGCGCGAGTACGCTCGACGCCACCCTACAGGGGGTGGTAGAATTCCCTTCGTATTCCTGGCCGCAGCACGCCGCCATTTGTGTGAGGACTTTGGCGGTGCTTTTCTCTCCTCGTGGGAGTTTTCCCATGATCCAGCGCCGTGATTTTCTGAAAGATGTTGGCACCGGGGTCGTCGTGGCCTGCGTTGGGCCTGGCCTGGCTGCCGACCTGGGATTTTCGCCGGCCTTCGCGAATGAAGGGCCGGAGCGTTTGACGTTCGGCTCACGGGAGCCGCTGGTCACATTGATGCAAGAGACTTCGCCGGACCGAATTCTGCCACTGGTGGTTGACAGGCTGCGCGACGGCACGGACCTGCGCACCCTGGTGGCCGCGGCGGCCCTGGCCAATGCACGAACGTTTGGCGGCGAGGACTACGTCGGCTTTCATACCATGATGGCGCTGGCGCCGGCCTATCACATGGCGTCGGAGTTGCCGGCGTCGCGCCGGGCGCTCCCCGTGCTCAAGGTTCTTTATCGCAATGCCGGTCGTATCCAGGAATATGGCGGCCCGGCGCCGAGGTGCTGCATCCAGTCGACCCGGCCAAGCTCCCGCCGGAGCGCCGTAGCCCCGAAGCGCTGCGCGATTCCGTACGCCGCGCCGAGGTAGCCGACGCCGAACGCACCTATGCCGCCCTGGCGACCAGCGCGGACGCGGCCCTCAACAGTGTTCTCGTTGCCGTGCAGGATGCCTGCGAGGTCCATCGGGTGGTATTGCCGTATCGCGCCTGGGACCTGGCCGGCATCATTGGCGCCGAAGAGGCGCATACCCTGTTGCGCCAATCCGTGCGCTACTGCGTGAAGGCGGAAACGGAGCGTTATACCCAGAGCCTGGGCAGCGTCCGCACGTTGGTCCCACGGCTCCTCGACCAGCACCGACTGCTGAGCCGCGAACCTGGCACTCGTACCGGGGATGACCGCTGGCTGGAGGAAATGAGCCAGACGATCTTCCAGAGCAGCCCGGCGCAGGCAGCCGACGCCGTCGCCACAGCGCTCGCCGAAGGCTTTGCCGGCACCCAGTTGTTTGAGGCAGTATCCCTGGCCGCCAATCAATTGATCCTGCGCGATAACGGCCGGCCCGGCGCGGAAGGTCCGGGCAAACCGGCTGGCAGTGTCCACGGCGACTCCATCGGCGTGCACGCGTGCGACTCCGCCAACGCCTGGCGCAACCTGGCCCGCGCCGCTGAACCGCGCAACAAGATCGTGTGCCTGCTTCTGGGCGCCTGGCAAGTGGCCTATGACCGCGCCAGTCGCGGCGGTAGTTTCCTCACCTGGCAACCCTACCCGCGCGGAGGCCCGAGAACAAGTCAGGGGCGTCGAACCGGGCCGGCTACTGCCCGCCCTGGAGGAAGCGATTCGCGCCCGCGACCAGGCCAGCGCCGCCGCACTGGTCGAACGTTACGGCGCCGGCGCCTTGCCAACCCGTCCCCTATGGGACATGCTCTTGCGATATGCGACCAGCGAGGACGGCACTTGCATGCCGAGAAATTCTATCGCACCGCCACGGAGGAATTCGCGTCCGCCCGCCCCTCCTTCCGCTGGCGCTACCTCATCGCGCTGGGACGCGTCACCGCGAGCGCCCACGGCTATGCCGCGCCAGGGTACGCCGAGGCATGTCGCTTGCTGGGGATTTGACGAATGTCAGGAAGCTTGAGGGAAGGCGGACTTTCCGGATAAGAACGGAGGCATGCCCCAAAGAACGGACCAGAAAAACCCGCATAATTCCAGATCGATTGGATTATTATGAATTGGCTCCATCGACACCGCTTGTTGCTACTTGCCTGTTTATTAAGGCTCTTCGTGAAGTCGAGTGGGTAAAAAAGTAGATCATCTTACCTATTTCAAAGCTTTGGGAGCATGCACGTGAGGATTTTCAGACGTAGATATTCCTCATCGCGGAAGCCGTAGGCGCAGTCGCTGGATGACGCGTATTTTGTTGTTGAGACCCTCGACGAATCCCAGGGCCACTTTGTTGTTGGCATGACAATAAGCCACGATGCCGTCCCAATGGCTCTGGATCAAGTTCGCGAATTCCTCGTAGGGTTTTAAGCGTTGCCACCTGAGGGACTCCACCCAATTGGAGAAAAAGCGTAGGGCCCAACCGGGAGACTCGTAGCTCCAGAGCTGTTCGAAAGACTCCTTGAGGAGGTAGGCTTTGTATAGTCGCTTGTTGGCGTTGAATAATAGCTTCAACGCTTTTCTACCCTTCAGAGTGAGGTTGCGCCAACGCGACAACAAAGCATACTTTTGCCCCTTGATATAACGTCGGCCAGGCCCCGTCAGCCGGCCGTATTCTTTCTTGCGAACCGTGTCCAAAGCATCTTGCAAATGGCGCAGCACATGGAACTTGTCGTAGATAATCAGGGCTTGTGGGGCATTTCCTTTCTTGCGGGTGGAACTGTGGAACGCCTTCCACATGTCCATGACCGCCAGGCGGATTTTGCTGGATTTTTCGGGGCCCAGCCAAGCAAAGAAGGCGTCCATGCTTTCCTCGGAGCGATCCTTGCCGCCGAACCATATGGGCCGCCCCCGAATCAGGTCGCTGACTACAATGCGGTAGCTGTGGCCTTTGCCGATAGCAATTTCGTCGATGCCAATCGCCCTGGGGGCAGGTTGTTTGGCCCGTCGAAGTTGCTCGGCCATGTACTGCTTGTCCAACTCCTTGACGGTATGCCAATCCAAGGTCAGTTCGTCGGCCACGGCCTTGACCGAACTGTCCCGGCAACGCCGTCCCACGAAGTAGGCAAACCGTTTCGTGTAAAACGGATTGTCGGCAAGCCAGTCCAGACTTTCGGTCTTCACGCCAGCGCACCACGAACACGCTACTCGACGAATCGAGAAATCGAGGTAAACGCGCTTGTCGCCACAGGAAAGGTCGCGGACACGGCGTGACCTTTGATCGTAAAACGCGGCAGACACCTGACCACAAACCCCACAGGCCGTTTTTTTCGGCGCCGCTGGAGGGTGACGACCACAGCGACCGGATCGCCAAAGATCCCATGGACGCTGGCCAAAGGATCGAACCCAGGGAACCGATAGACGTCGCGTATTTGTCGAGTTGATGGCATAGGTCCATCAATACAGATTTCCCCTCGAAAGAAAAGAACGTTTTTGCAGCAAATAATCAGCTCTCAGGGGGTCTGGACGCCTAAATTCACCCACTCGACTTCACGAAGAGCCTTTATTAATAATAGCAACGTTAAGCAGTGTTGCGCTTCCGAGATTCAAGACCATCCCGAAGCCATATTTGGGTATTCCACAGCAGCGAGGAAGAATCGACGACTACATTAGCAGGCTTCAATCGGAAACTTTTGATGAGTCAGTGCGGAATTTGACAGACCTTCGATCAAACTTCATTCCCTGGCACCATTCTTCTAGAATTATGGACCAAGTCAATATTGAGGAGATGCTGTGCAACCGACGCTGTGTCAGGATTCTGGACCATATCAAAAACACGCCCCTTGCTGGTGTGGAAGCCAAATGTAGATACGTATTTAGCGATGTCCTAAAGAAGCACCATGATGCGCTTGAGCGGATATTGGTCCATGCGTTGGATCCATCTGCCCCCAAGAACCATGTATCCACACACGGAACGCAATTGGGATTATGTGCTGCCATGGTGGTAACGGCCAAATACGCAAATACCAGCCTTCTCAAATGGCAGTTCTTGAAGCTCGACGAACTTCAAGCACAAATCGAGTCCATGTTGTCGCAAGGAAATGCACTCAGATGGCCGGTTTGTTATATCAGCAGCGTTAGTCTGACTGGCTTTCCATACGGGCAAGGATCCTATTTGGCAGGCGCGATTCTAGGTTCTAGGTCCGGCGGTAATCTTTTTGGCGAACTGCTCATGTCAGTTATACGTGACTCTTATGTTCCCGATAGACGAGCCTTGCTCAATATCTTGACATTACGTGCCTTACATAGTGAAACACTTTCAAAGAGCGTGAATGAAATCTGCAAGGATTTAGAGAAAAGGGAGCTTCCGGTCGTAAACTGGAATGGCCATACCACTGTGTTCGATATTCCGCACCATATGGAAGGCATTCCTATCGATACGTCGAAGGGAGTGATTAATTTCGAATTCTATACATGGCCAAGCAACATCCTTTATAAGGAGGACCTGCAGCACACCTTAGTCATGCGAATGCGTGACCTCGTATTCGACGATCGGTGAGATTTGGGGTCCGCGTGCCTATAAAGGAAGCGATCACTTCTCACGTGCCCCGACGCGGAGGCCCAGTTGGGTGGCGTCGAGCGTACTCGCGCTGACCCACCGAAATGAGCACAATGGTGTTCACCATCCAGGGACATGGTTTGGCGGTTGATTCAGCGCCAACGGGTATTTCGGTGGGTCAGCGCGAGTACGCTCGACGCCACCCTACGGGTGAATTCACGAGGCGGTCTTGACTGGCTAGAGCCCAGGGCTGGCAAACTGTTGCCAGCCCTGGCTCTAGCCCCAAAAACTACCTCACATACAGATGGCAGTAACGCAGGCCGTCGCTGCCGATGGCATAGGATGCTCCGGCGGTGGTGTAGTTTTCGTACAAACAACACGAGCCGAAGGGCATGCTTGCGGGCCAGGCGGCGCAGCCGGCGGCTGTCGCGGACCCGCCGGAAGGGATGTAGGCGAAATCATTCGCGGTGTGCCCTGCCATGTGATGGGCGGCGCGAAACTTGGCCGCCGATGCCGCCGCTAGCGTGAGATGATGATCTCGCTGGAAGGGGCGCAGGCCACGTGAGGTGCGCTGGGCATTCACCTCGTCAAGGGCGTCCACGATGGACCAGGACTGGCGGACGGCTTCGGCTTCCTCCGGCTTGCACGACACGCGATACATCTTGCCCTCGGAAGGGATCATTGTGACGGTGTCGCCATCCTTGGCCCGGTCGAAGGACTCGACACGGCAGCCGATGCAGCCCTTGGGTATGGCGGGATCGCAGTTGACCGCGACGATGAGCGGAACATTGGAACGCAGAGCTCGCTCGTAGCTTTCTTCATAGCTGCCGAGCAAGGAAAGAAACAGGATTTCAAATAACATGCTGTACTCCATTCGGAAGTGATGTTCAGGTTGTCCAGACCTAACATGATAGCTAGTGCGTCCCCATTGGCCATGGGGGGAGCACAATCGGCGACTTAAAATGTACGTATGCACACTTGTTGGGCCGCTTGACAAATGGGAGCAAATGCGGAGAAGTTTAGTCCCCGGTTTCCTTCGATTGGGGCACATTGCCGAAGCTGCGCCAGATGAACCAGGTGCCGATGCTGCGGAAGGGACGCCAGACTTCGCCGATGCGCGTGAGGGTCACCTTGTCGGGTAGTTCCTTGAGGCCGTACTGGCGGCGGACGCCGGCGCGCAGGCCGTAGTCGAGGATGGGTAGTACGTCGAGACGGCCCAGGGAGAAGATGAGGAACATCTCGGCGGTCCAGCGGCCGATGCCGCGCACGGGCAGTAGCGTTTCGATAACCTCCTCGTCGGTCATTGCCGGCAGTTTTTTTAAGGGCACTTCGCCGGAGAGGCACTTCTCGGCAAGGTCGCGCAAGGACCGTACCTTCATGGCGGACAGGCCCACGGTGCGGAGTTGGTCGTCGGTAAGTTTAAGGACGGCACGCGGCTTCAAGCCGGAGTGGCCCGCCGCTTTTATCAAGCGGCCGGCGATGGCCAGGGCGGCCTTGGTTGAAATCTGCTGGGAGATGATCGACCGGGCCAGCACGGCAAAGCCGTCCGGATTGTGCTGCAAAGTACAGGCGCCCACGTGCTTGATAAGTGCCTTGAGCACGTCGTCGCGGCGCGCCAGGTGTTTCTGGGCTTTGTGGTAGATGGTCATGGTGCGGCCTTCCCTACGGCAGGCGTAGCATGCGAATTTTGTCGTTGCCGAAGCGCAGGAACATCTCCGCGGGCCTGAAGTCCGTTACCTCGTGCGCATAGGTCTTGCCCTGGCGCATGGGCAAGCCGTTAAGATGGCGCTCGCATTGCAGGAGCAAGCGCCCGTCCTTGAACGCCCATGCTCCCTTGCATTCGCTTTCGATGCTGCCGCTTTCACGATAGTGGAGGCGGCCGTCCTCCTTGAGCATCAGCCATAATCGGCATTCGGCCCGGTCGACGAGGCCCGCGCCTTCCCACGTACCGGCGAGGACCTCCGGATGCGGCAGCGCGCGCAGGTCGAGAGCCGGTTCGCGAGGAGTAAAGATAAAGAAGGAGACCGTGGCGCAAGTGCCCAAAATGCCCAGCACCATGATCAGGGCACCAACCTTGGCATTGACGCGCGACTTGCCGGCCAGTCTGTCCCGGGTGCGGGCCACACGGATGAACAGCCACAGGGCATAGGCTTCCAGCGGAAAGAACAGCAGGCCGAAGACCGCCGCGCGATAAGCACGATTGGCGGTCTGCTCCCGTTCCGAAAGAACTTCCTCTTCATCGTCTTCGTCCTCAGCGGCCGTGCCGCCCACCGCGGTGGCTGCCGGCATATCCGGCCAGGGCCGGCGGTCCAAAAATGCCAGCGCATCCTCGGCATCGGTGGCGGCCACTTGCAGTTTGACACCGCCGAACGCGCCGGTCATGTGCCAGGCCATTGCCACCGCTTCTTCATCGGCCAGGTAAACGTCGATGCCGACCGCTTCGAGCTGATTTTTGAGGAAATGGGCCTCCGCCGCGGTGCGCGGGACGGCGACGGTTACCAGGTTGGCGGCGGAGTCGTCCATGAAGTTTTAGTTTATGGGAGACGGGATTTTATACACCATGTAGCCGATGCGCCACAGGGCGCCGAAGAAGGTGCGCGCGAAGTCAACCGCGCCGGGAACGGCGGCGATGCCCGCATTTTGCATGCAGGCGCGAATGCTGCGTTGCGTGTCGATTTGCACGAACAGAGCGGTCTGCCAGTTGTCCAGGTAGATAGGCGGAAAGGGAGGCCGGGCGATGCCCGCCGGCTGCCCGCGCAGGGGATCGGGACGAATCTGTTCGGTCACGCGCGGCACCGGCACGTAATCGAGAAAAGTGTCGCCTTCGAAGTGAATCCGGTAGTGCGCCGGATTGCGGTCGCGGCGGCATACATAAAAGAAATGCAGCGATAGAAAGCCATGGATGAGTTCCATCGCTTGCCAGAGCGCGGGGCCCTGGAGCTTCTTGATCGAGGCATGGAACGGATGATTGGCGGGCACCTGGCCATCGGGATAATAGAGACTGTTTTCGTCCCAGCCCTGAAAGGCCAGGCCGGCCTGTTCGACCAGGCCGAGACAATCGGCGACGGTATAAGGCCGATCGCGGCGATGCAAAAATGTGTCCACCAGGCCCGGCGCCGAATTCAAATCGAGCGCCAGAGCGCAGGTAGCGCTGCACCGGATGGTTGGGGCCCAGGACATTCAATGCATCTTTGACTACTTGCACGCCCTCGTCGGTCTGCTCGACGCCCAGCGTGCGAAAAAGGTCCTGCAGCATGTAGACGCCTTGCCGGCCATAAGGGGCATAGACCATGAGGGCGCATACCCCCTCCGGCCGGAGGACGCTTCCCAGCGCCCGCAGGCCACGCGGCGGGTCGGCGAGATGATGAAGAACCCCTTGCGAGGCGATAAAGTCAAAGTTTTTACCCAGGGACATGACATCCTCGACCGGGCATTGGTACAGTTCGAGGTTGCCCAGTGAATGCCGCTGTTTCAAGTAGTTTTCATGGCCCAGGCTGGCCGCGCTCACGTCGATGCCCACCACGCGGGCGCGAGGATAAAGGTAGGCATAGCAGGCCGCCGCCATGGTGCCGCAGCCGGCCACGAGGATGTCGAGGTCATCGCGATAGGGTTGAGTCGGCCAATAGGCCCAGTAGAGGTCTTTCAGGTCTTTGTAGCGAGACTCCGGGGCCTGAAAAGGCTCTGCCATCACGTCGAGGAGAGGTTCGGGGTAGCTCCATTTTTCATATTGCGCGGCTACGGGATCGCTGAAAGTGTGCTTCACGGAAGGGCCCTTTTTGGAGTAGTTTACTCCATGCCGTCGGCAGGAACAAGCCGCCCGAACTCAAGGGTGTTGTATTGCATTAGAAATGTCCGCTTTTAACGCAATAGAAATGTCCGCTTTTTTGCTGGAGATAGAAAATCCTTTTTGCCGTTGGCAAGGAGGATCTAATGAACTCCAGCGAGGAAAGCGATCGAATCGAGATGAATCGTCAAGAACGGGATCGGCTGAAGGTGTTATATGGCGTGATTCAAAAAGAGCGGTCGCAAAAGGAGGCGGCACGGCTGTTGCGGCTGACTACCCGTCAAGTACGTCGGCTGATGCGACGATGGGAAGCATCAGGCGATCAGGGTTTAATTCATCGGCTGCGTGGTCGGGCTTCGAACCGACGGTTAGCGACTGAATTGCGACAGAAGGTCTTGGCGGAGTATCAATGTTGCTACCAGGGATTTGGCCCCACTTTGGCAAGCGAGAAGCTGGCGGAGCAGGGATTGCATGTCTCGCCTGACACCTTGCGGCGTTGGCTGATGGCAGCAGACCTGTGGCTGGGGAAGCGTAAACGCGAGAAGCATCGGCAGCGACGGCCGCGGCGTGAATGCTTTGGCGAGCTGGTGCAGATGGATACGTCGATTCACGACTGGTTGGAGAGCCGAGGCGAGACGATGGTACTGGTGGCCATGATCGATGATGCTACGGGACGGGTGCTGGCGGGATTCTATCGGGGAGAAACCGTGATTGCTCACTTCGACCTGTTGGGTCGTTGGCTGAAAAGGAATGGACGACCGCTGGCGTTATATACCGACCGAGACAGCATCTACGAGGTCGCCAGCAAAGGACGTCCGGATCCGGCGGGGACCACACAATTCGGTCGGGCCTTGAATGAGTTGGCGATTGAGCGGATCCCGGCTTATAGTCCTCAGGCCAAGGGCCGGGTGGAGCGGTTTTTCGGCACAGCCCAAGATCGCTGGGTGAAGGAACTACGTCTGTTAGGGATCACGACCATGGCTCAGGCCAACAAGGTGCTCCGTCAGAAGCTGCTACCAGAGTTTAACCGCCGCTTCACGGTAGCAGCGGCTCGAAGCCGCGATGCCCATCGCGATCTGGGCCCAGAGCATTGTTTGCCGCGAATTTTGAGCGTGCAGGATGTCCGTAGCGTGGCCAACGATTACACCGTGCGTTTCCGCAATCGCTGCTACCAACTCCATCCGCCGGCCTGGCCGGGCCTGCGCCGCGGCAAGGTGGTGCTGGAGCAACGCATGGACGGCAAGCTACTGATCCGCTTTGGCGAGCGTTATCTGGCCTTCCACGAGATTTTGCCGAAAAATGGCGCTGCGAAAAATGGGGTTGTGCCGAACAAGGAAGTATCCGCGTGGGACGCAGCCCTGGGGGGCTCTGCCCCCCAGACCCCCCGGAGTTTCGCGCATTTGCGGCCGACGCCTGTGGCAAAAAACAGGGACCGGACCGAAGTCCGGTCCCCAGGCGTACAGCCGACCGTTCGGCGCTCGGGTCGCACTCCTGCGGAGCCCTGTCCTCCGAACGGCAAGGCGAAGAATAAGGGAAGTAAACTGTGTCGTCCAGCCAAGAATCACCCTTGGCGGACACTTCTATTGCGTCCAAAATGAGGACATTTCTACTGCGTTTTGACAGCCCGAACTCAAGGGCCGAGTAGTTTCCCCAGTCGGCCCTGAAGTTGCTCTTCCGCATTGGCCGACCATTCGAAAGTAGGCGGCGCGACGAAGCCGCCTTCCTGATTGAAAGTAGCGGTGGGCACCGCTTCGGGCGCGAGACAGCCCAGCACGGTGCGCCCACAGCGTAGCTCAAACTTTTTTACTTTGCCCATCTCGCCAACATCGAGGGTCCCCGGCACAAAGGGACATGGTCCATCCGTGAGGAGGAGGTCTTGTTCCTGCACAAGCGGCGCGTCCCCTGCCGCCTTGCCATGCGTGCGAACCTGGAGCGTGCACCGGCCCACCATGCCCTCTTCACTGCTGCACACCACGAAACAGGGGCCGGCGCGTACGAAGCCCTTTAGATCGGGCAGATATTTCTCGACCTTGAGCGCGCCCCTCTTCGTCTGCAGCACAAAGCGGGTGGACGTCACGCGCAGCGAACGCAGGAACTGTTTTTCCGAAATGGCCCGCACCGAATGCGTCGCGACCGGCGTCTCCGCCAGAAACCAGGTGATCCGCCAGGTACCCAGGCGTTTTGGCTTGGGCGGGACCACGGTGACCAGGGCCTGGCGCACTTGCAACTTGCGCTGCTGGGCAAAACAGCAGCGACAAAAGGGGGCCCGCCTTCCTCACGACAGACTTCCACGCGTAGTCCAAGATCGAGAATCGGGAGCAGGCTGGTTGGGCTCCGCAGCACACTGGATATCATCAAACCCTGGCATTGCGTGGCCACATACGTTTGCGCCGCGACGGTATGCTCGCCAAGGCGTATGCCTGCCGTGGGTAAGGTCAGTGAGAACTTGCGCAGGAATTCCGCCTCGCCAAGGACCGGTAACGTCGATTGGCCCAACGAGCGGCCGCGCCAGACCAGGTCGACTGCCGTGGATTTGCCTGGCACCGGGAGGCGGAACTCGAACTCCATTGTGCCAGAGTCTTCATCCGGCCGTTGACAAACGGGAAGCATGGTCTCCGCGCCGACGCGTAATTCAAAATCTCCGCGCGGGCAGGGCGCCTTGGGCGGATATTCCAGCACGGCGGTCACGATGGCACATTCGGCACCCAGGGAATGGGCTCGCCGTCGAGACGTACGCCCGCTTTCTCAAAACCAAAACCCACCCTCTCCAGACGAGGAATGCCGCCACGAAACAGGTTCCACAAGTCGCGCATGAGATTAACTCAAATAAGCCGCCAGCGGCGCATGTCTGAGACTACGGACGATTGATGCGCGCGAGGGCGTCGTCGAGCGCGGCGTCCAGGTTCTCGGGAGCGCTGGCAGAGCCGCACAACAAGCACGCCGGCGCGCGCTCGATCTTGAAACGAAACGGACGAAACTGTTCCGTAAACACGTCGGGGACCTTTTCCAGCGAAAGGAGCATGCTCGTGAAGCCTGGCTGATAGGCGCCAGGATCGGCGAGCAACTGCAACGTCACG
This sequence comes from uncultured Planctomycetota bacterium, assembly GCA_963848825.1. Classification (GTDB taxonomy): domain Bacteria; phylum Planctomycetota; class Planctomycetia; order Gemmatales; family Gemmataceae; genus CAVVSQ01. The sequence goes on from CAWKFA010000002.1 coordinate 635,349, forward strand.
AGGGCATGGAGAGCGGCAATGACGCCGATGGCTGCCTTGCTCGCGGGCACTCTGACCTCCGGCACGGCGCCGCCGGGTTGAGAATAGTCGGGAGCAGCGGGTTTCTCGACGACGACCGCGCGTTGCAAGTGGCTGGCGACGCAGCCATAACATGGTCCACCCGGCACAAACCAATGAACGAACCCACCGATGCCGCCGCTGAGCACTTCGCCCAGGGTCCAGGGCACCCGGTGGCGGCGCATGAGAGCGTCCCAGTGGATTTTGGCCTGCTCATTGTCGGCGGCACAGATACCGAGGGTGGCCTCGGCAGCCGCCGCTTCGATGGCCGGAGCCGCCGCTGCGGCGCAGAGGTCTACTTCCAAAGTTACGATGTCCAGCTCGGGCCGGCGCTCCAGGAGCCAGTCCCGGGCAAGCAGGGCCTTTTTTTGGCCAACGGCCGACCTTGGAAATAAATGGCGCTCGACGTTGTGGGGCTTATAAACATCGGGTTCGACGAGAGTCAGGCGCGTAATGCGTGGATCACGGCAAACCATGTCCAGCACGGGCATGCCGCCGCTGCCGGCGCCGACCTGAAGCAAATGGGCCACGGCAATCTCACCTTGTGCCACCCGCGTTATCTGGCCTCGGGGAGGGGCCATTCTCCGGTCGCGTACCAGACCTCGTAGCAGGCCAACCAGCGCCACGCAGCCTGGATCGCAAACACGCAGGTGAACCGCGACGGGTCCCAGCGGCTGGTCCGCGCGTGCTCCCCTGGCGCCATAAACAGAGTGTCTGCCCCTCGAGAATGTGCGGACACGGCCTTAGTTGCGTGAGCACACGCGTATCGGGGGCGACGGCGGGATAGCTCGATAGCAACCGCGTTTCCAGCTCATAGCCGTTGTGCATGGGCTTGAGCCGATAGGACAAACACAGGCCGTTGCCCTGCCGCGCGATGCGGATCTTGTACTCCGCGGCGCGGGGTTCGTTATAGCGCTCGATGACCGGGACTTCCACGGTCAACAAACGTTGCTTGCCAGTATCGCTGTCGAGAAAGCCCATGATTAATAATGGCAGGGCACCGACTTGATCGCGGAAATGACTTCGTCATCCGTGACCTCGTCGGCAGTGCCCGCGAAACTCGTATCGCGCTGGTCCATGAGGATCGCGCGGTCACTATCGGCATTGCCGCGCAAGGCGCTGATCAAGGTGCGACGCTCGGCGTCGTTAAGTGGTCGGAAATCCATGCGAACACCCCTTCCTGTTTAGGTTTTAACCGGTCCCTGTTTTTCTAGCACCTGCAAACCCGCCAACTCAGCCAAAATCATCGAAACCGCTCGATCCACTCGATCTTCCTCGGGATCGACCGCGCTGACCAGGCCCTGCCGCTGCACGATATCGCGCACTTCGGAGCGTTCCAGAATGACACGCAAAAAATCTCCCGGGTCGGCCAGCGGCACCCGTGCCACGAGGCTGGCACGCTCCGTGGCGGGCGGCACCTCGAAAGTAACGCCTGCTTGTTGCCGATAGAGGCAATCGAGTGCTTCGGCGTGCGCCTCAATGAGGTCCCAAACCGGGTGCAATGGCCTGGCCAAATCGGGCCCCAGGACAATTTCAATCGGCAGTTTGCGATAGCGTGGCTCGCCCTTGGCCAGGGCGTACCAGGAAAAGCTCAAATCGCCCAGGACCTCGCGATGCGTCTCCTGGCGCTCCGCCTGCGTCATGGCCCCTACATCGGCAGTGCCGATGCCGAAAACGCCATCGCCGCCGCGTAACTGGGCGACCCACGGGCTGTCTCCCTGGTAATCGCCATCGCTTGGCTGGCGCAGGCTGCCGGGATGGGTATGTACGACGCCGACGAGCGCCAGGCCCCGGTCCCACTGGCGAACGATGCGGCTGCCCAAAGCCTGTCCACTACTATTGAAACGAACGTGGGCAACGCCGGCATCCGATTCGCGCCTGCGGGCAGCGTGGCCCGCACCACAACTTCATTTTCTTCACGCACGCCCAGCAACACCCAGCCGATTTCCTCTTCGCCCCGACGCGAGCCCCGATGATTGGCATAATCCTCGAAGAGCGTCCGGCACACCTGGTCGGTAAGGCGCACGCGTTCGAGGCGACGATAAACCTTGCCTGGAGAGGCCGGCGGCAACTTCGGAGCGTGTGGGTGGGCGCCAAAAAGGGCGCGACCCAGACGATCGAGCCAACGGCGTGCGGAATTTACCAGCCCCTGTAACATGCTGCTCCTCCGCGGAGGCCTGGTTCCGGCAAGTAGCAGCCTCCCTGCGTCCCCGCCGCCAAAACAACCCCATCATACCGGCGGCCCCGAAAACTGTCAAAGTAGATGTAGGAGGAAAGGTGAGCGCGGAATCAAGATCACGAACTAGCCAAGAGCGGCAACTACTTTTGAAAGCATAAATGGCGGGCAATCGCGGGCGGCACGTTGCAATAGACGGCCTCTTCCCCAATCTGCGCCGACGAAGCTGGTTATCCAAGAACGAGCTGAGGGCCTGCAAGCGTTCCCTTTCCGAGCGCACGACAAAAGGCGTTTTCAGGGCGCGGATCGCGAGATACTCGAAATAAGAAAGGGTGCCGGCAGGCTTTAGCAGAGCGCTCGTAGCTGAGGAATATCTCCTTGACCAGATCGACGGAAAAGTTGTTGAGCGGCAAGCCAGAGATCATGAAGTCATACGCGTGCACCCCGGCGACTTCTTGCAGCGGCGCGTGAATCAGGCGCGCTTGCCCACGGCACGCGCGAAAAGCCGGTTCCTCGGCGAAACGCCGCTCCAGAACCGCCACGAACTGGGCGTTGATTTCCACGATATCGAGAAGATCGCCGGGCCGCAAAGCTCGAAGGATCGCCGCCGTGACCGCACCTGTCCCGGGACCCACCTCGAGAATACGGCGCGGTCCCCTGGCGTGCCGCATGGGCCTGGTCAACGCCCGTCCCAGCGCGCGACTGCTCGGCAAGATGGACCCGGTCGTGTGGTATTGCTGGCGGAACTGCCCAAAGAACTCGCGACATTCGGTCAAGTAACGCATGCGGGCAGGATAGGGTTTTTATAGCCGGCGAGCAACCGACGGCGGTCTGTCAATTTAAAGCTTGCCAATCAAGTCACGCAGGTAAGCGTGATAGCGCTGTTCGATCGCGCCCAGGTCATTGCCAAAAGCCTGGCGGAAATCGGCAAGACGATAATCCGGGGCGCGGCGTGAATAAATCTGCGCCAGATAGGCTTTCATCGCCTGGGGTCGTTCCTGAAAGAGCATGCGAAATAAGGCCCAGCTCTGGGCATAGCCCAGCAGGACAGGGTGGCCACTGCGCCAGTCCTCCTTGACGAGGGCCTGCAGCGGGATGAATTTATCGTGGGCACGTTGCAGCTCGCGAACCCGGCCGCTGTTGATGGCGCCGATCGCTTGCCATTCACCCGATTCCGTGGCCTCGCAATAACAAGCCAATCCCTCCGCGAGCCAGATGGCAACGTCCCCCTGGCGATTGAGGAGCCCGCAATTGAAGGAGAGTTGATGCGCTGCCTCGTGCATCGTGGTCGTGAGGTTGACATCCTTGACGGTGTTGTCCAGTTTCTTTTCAAAGGTGTCGACGAACCGCGAGCGTGCCGAGCCGGAGGAAATCTTGCCGGCAACGTCGAGCGCCTGTTTTCTTTGGGCCACCAGCGCTCGATTTTCGCTCAGGTCATAGAGCAGCAAGCGGTTCGTGGTCGGATGATACATGCCCGTGATACCCGCCGGGAGCTTGATACCGAGGTAGGCGTCGACGCCCTGAGGTCCATCGAAGACGGCCAGCATGAGGCTCTGGCTGGGGTGGTACATGGCAAACCCGCGCTGGTGAAAATGATTGAAAAAGAGATCGTAGAAAACTTCGCACTGTCGCAGCCGCAGGGCGGTAAAACTTTCGGAGGCATTGCTGTACGCGGCAAAGCGCTTGCTATCAAAGCGTGCCATGGGCTGCAGCTGGTGTTTTTTCTGCAAGTCGACCATGAACTGCGCGAAATCGTTATCCTGGTTGGCATTGGCCTTGGCATTGGCCTCTTCGATTTGAAAACCGCCGCAATAGACATGGGAGCCGGGTCGATCATCCTGGTCGAGGATGACAATCTGCAAGCGCTGGCCCACGAGACTGGCGACGTCCCAGCTGTAGTCGCGCGGCTTGCCTTCCCAGGGGCCAAGGAGTGCCGTCGCCGTGATCCAGCCCGCGCCGGTGCGCACGACCTTGGGGACCAGCTCGATTGCCCGCGCCGGCCAATAACACGTCGAGGCGCTGGTCGGGATCGTTGCCGTCGGCGCGCACACCGTAGGCCTTGAAGCGAATTTTGGTCGCTCCCGGCGGAATGGTGATGAGGTGGCGAATCATTCCCTGGCGCGCTGGCGACTTATCGTCGCTGCTGGTCACGCCGTGGCCCTGCTCGCCCTGGGGCGCGGGGACCAGCACAAAGCCCTTGCCGTCCCAGCCAGCCAGCGACCCCTTGCCGAAGTCAAGGTTTTCGAGTGCTGGTTGACCGGCGCAGAGTATCAGTAAGGTTTTCGCGAGGATGGTGTGCATGTCCCAAATATGGAACACAAAAGTGCTTCCGTCCAATCCAGGCGCGCACCTGGGTCGAGACGACCACCAGCGCCACCGTGCTGGTTTCAATGCGTGGCAGGTGAAGTGTAAAGGTGTGCGGATGTTTATTGTTTCGACGGCGTCAGGCGTGGTAGGGCATCGAGATAGAGGATGGCGCCGTAGGAACTTAAGTCGCCATTGGGTTCCGTCTTGGGGGCATAAAAGTCAGGCGTCGCCTGCCAGAGATTTTTGGTGGCCGCGGCCGGCAGGGTGTAAAGCGCCGGCAACGTCCTGGCGTTTGTTTCCGTGAAGCGTTCATCCCAGCGGGCTTTGTCCCAGCTTTCGAGCGACTGCCCCCCCTCCGCCTGGCGCATGACGAGCATCGTGTCGGCAAAGCCATAGGCGTTATGTTCTCCCTTCCATTCGAGGCAATCGTGCAGGAACATCTCGGCGGCATCGCCAGTTTCGAGCAGCACGAAAGGCTTGTAAGGTAGGCCGACGAACAAGCAATTCTTGGCGGGATCGACGCGCACCGGCACGTAAGCCTTGGCGCCCTTGCCAGCATGAAGGGCGAACAATGGTTCAGTCAAGAGAACGGAGACGCGTTCGAGGCGCACGCGTGCTTCCGCGTCCGGCGCCAGCTCCTTGGTACCCGCCTGGACGACAACCAGCGAACCCGCGAGGGCCAGCATGGTATTATTGATCTCCAGGTCGAGCGCGCGGCTGGCGCGCACCGTGAGCAGGTCCCCCTCGCCGCGCAGGAAACAATTGCTCACCTGAATCTCGGGACTGGTCCGCCGCGATTCTGTCGGCATCTTCATCGCCACCTCGGGGTCGGCCAGCGTGACGACCGATAGAGGTATGCGTTTCGGCTGCTTGATCGTGTCCGAGGGCTTCATCGTAATGATGCAATTTTTGAAGGCGGCTCGTGCATGGCCACCCATGAAGACCAGGGTCATCGTTTTTAAATTGGCCTGGTCGGGTTCGAGGACAAACTCGAGCTGCTCGACGGCGAGCTTGCCGTCATACATGCGGAAGAAGGCGGGCTCTTCCGAATCCCGCGACTTACCGAGTTTCAGAATGGGCGCGGTTTCCCCTGGAAAAGGTTTTAACGTCACATCCGTGTCCGGCTTGTTGAGCGGCATCGGCTCGACGAGAACTTCCCGGGAATTCTTGCCGTGCCTGATATAGATGACATCGCCCGGTTCCGCGAAAGCGAGCGCCTGAAACAGGGACTTGAAAACAGCCGGCGCGTTCTCGGCCGCATCCGGATCGACCAGCTTTTCGTTGGCCTTGAGAACGGGCGCGACGCTTTTATGATCATCCTTGGCTGGAAACGCTGCCAGCGGGTCTATTTTCCCCAATTTCTCGAAGCCAAGCGCTTTTTTGAGATCGGCGGTACGTACCTCACGCACATCCACGCGCAGTTTGAAGGCTTCCCGCAGCGATTCTTCTTTCCAGGGCGTCGCGGACAACCAGATGGGGGTTTCCTTTGTCAAGCGTGACGAGTCATTGTCGCCCGCCCCGCCCGACTCCACGACCAGGGTGCGAAACTCGTCCATCTCGGTGCGAATGTCAAAGCTACTGCCCTTGGGCCTCACCCAGAGCGCATTAAGATTGTGGAAGCAGTTGCGCAGGCCCTCAAACTTGACGGCGGGCTCGTTTTTATCAGTTTGATAGATGAGGTCGGGTTCGTCGCGGTCTTCCATGGGCGCGTTGTCCGGGCGGCTGAAAATGGAGTGCTTGACCAGTAACTCACAGGTTGCTTCCTCATCCAGGCGAAAGGCGGGGCCATTCATCACCAGCGCGGAGCAGCGCTGCAGAGTGAGCTGCGCTGGCAGGGGATTGTCGCCATGGAGATGAAAAAGAGCCCCGTAGGGCCTGAAAGCGCAGTCCGTGGCCACCAATTCTACCGGGCCTGTTATACCGACAGCCACCTGGCCCCCGGTGAAGGAACATTGCTCCAGGACCACGTGCGGGCGTTTTTCCTTGAGGCCCGCCGCGTTATCAACAGCGAGGGACGCGACTGGTACCAAAACCTTGCGGTCCAAAATAAACGGCCTTTGCGGCACCTCGCGCTGCACGAAAACGCAATTGCTAAAAGTAACCGTGCTGGGCCCGCGAATGCCCAGTGAGGCCACGACGCGGTCCGGCGTCGCATGCGCCTCGATCTCGAAGTGGATATTGCGAAAAGTGAGGATGCCACCATCGATCGCCAGGCCGGTCACGGGTTCAAGCGATTCCGATTTGCCGGCATTGGAATACTTGAAACGAATGGTCTTGGGCTCGTAGATGTTCTTGCAATCGATAGTAAGTCCGCGCCTGGCGTCTCCACCAAAGACGAGACCACTCTCCGGCAGCTCGATACTGGCTTCCAGGTTGGCATAGGTGACGTTGCCCGGTTCGGTGAAGAGCTGGGCGAATTCTTGTTCGTTATTGATCGCGACAATCCCGGACGCCGGCAGCTTGCTTTTGGCACTGGTGCCCGTGGCCGTCGCGTCCCGAGCGATGGCAGGCTTGTCCGGATGGCTGGCTGTCCCCTTGCCGCCTGACACCTGCCTTTGTGGTTGCGGCGCCAACGAAAGAAAGGCCAGAATCAGCGCCAGGGCCAGCGCCGCCAGGGAAATAAGCAACATCGGGCGCTGCCGGTAAGCCGCCGGCATCGGCGCATCGACAAACAAAGCCCCCTCGGGCACGTCGTCCGCCGCGCCGACATGCTGGGCCACACGCAAGAGATGCTGCACCAGATGCACCGGGCGCGGGTAACGGTCGGCCGGGTTCTTGGCCATCATGCGCCCCAGCACGGCGGCAACCTCATCCGGCACATCAGGATTTAACTGGCGCGGATCAACGGGCGCGACATGCTGATGATGATGCAGTTTCTTGGCGGCTGTCCCTTCCGGAACCGGCGCCTGCCCCGTCAACATGTGGTAGAAGGTGCAGCCGAGCGAATAAATATCGCTACGGCTATCCGCGTCGCGCGGCTCGAGCGCTTGCTCGGGCGAGATGTAGTCGAACGTTCCCAGCGTCACCCCCGACTGCGTCAGGCCGCCGTCCAGGTGGGGTCCCTGGCTGCGCCAGGCCCATGTCGACCAGCTTGGCCCGGCCATTGGAGCTGACGATAATATTCGAGGGCTTGACGTCACGATGCACGACGCCACGGGAAGCGGCGTGTTCCAGCCCGGTCGCTATCTGCAAGATGATGCGCACCGCCTCGGCGACGGGCAGCCGGCCGCGCTGTTCCAGGTAAACGCGCAGGTTGACACCCTCGACAAACTCAAAGGCGATAAAGTGCAGGCGCTGGTCCTCGCCGCAGTAAAAGACCCGCGCGATGTTTTCATGATCCAGCCGCGCGGCCGCTCGTGCTTCCTGGTGAAAGCGCTGGACGTTCTCGTCATCCTGGGCCATTTCCGGCGGCAAAATCTTGAGAGCGACGAAGCGGTCGAGTTGCGTATCGCGAGCACGCAACACCGCCGCCATGCCACCGACGCCGATGGGCTCGAGTAATTCAAAATGGGCAAGCGTGCGGCCCTTCAGACTACCCGTAAGCGCCGACGCCGCGGCCTGCAGTGCCTCCGGGGACTTTTGCCTGGAAATAACCGTGGGCTTGTCATCATCGGGTTCGAGACTGCCGGGTGAAACGACGTTCCCGTCCGACGTGACCAGACGAAGCTGGGATGCGTTGGCCGGCAAGTCCCCAGATCGATTTGGCTCTTGGTCCGACATTTACCTAAAGTATAGTCAGTCTGACGGAACACTGTCAATTAAGGACAGGTTCCCGCGCTGGATTGGCTCATCGGGACGGTCGGTAAAGTGGCGCAGATCGGCGCCTGCTGAAGAAATGGCTAAAGGGCTGGCTCATGCACTTGTTTGACGGACTCGACTGGGGTACTTATTATTTCTTCCGCTTCCAGGCCAATCATCTGCCCGCACTGGGCGACCTGATGCGCGCGGGGCCCTGGCTCGGCAGCTACCTGGCGTTGGCGCTCCTGGCAGCTCTCACCGTCGCCATTACTCCCGCCCGGCGGCGCTGGCGAACCGCGCTCGTAGTGTTGGCGGCAACCCTGTTGGGCGTGGTGCTCGTCGAAGGCCTGAAACTCGTGACCGACCGACCACCCCCGCCGGACGCCCAGGCCACGCTCGGCTCGGCCGGCCTTTCGTCCAGCTTTCCCAGCCAGGCAGTGTTCATGGCGGCGTTCGGCTGGGCCATTCTCGGCCACGCGCTTGCCCAACGAACGTCTCGCCGTTGGCCAGGGCTGGGTGCCTACGTGGGGGCAGCGCTGGCCATCGTTTTCGTGTGCGTCAGTGAACTATGGCTGGGCTTACATTTCGTGACCGACGTCATCGCGGGGCTGACGGGAGGACTCGCGCTGGCGCTGTCCGCATTTTGGGCAGGCAGTTTCGGCACAGCGCGTACGGACAGCGCCCCTTTTGCAAATTCTTGAATGGCGCTGTATTCTGAGCACATCATCTGTCCGTCGAAATCGCGGATTTCAGGAGTAGCTCCATGACCGTGGCTCAAGTCGCCATTCACCTTCGCCCTGAAGACAATGTCGCCGTGGCCGCCCAACAGCTGCAGGCGGGCGTTGAGCTTCAGGTAAACGGCACGCGCTTGACGCCGCCAAAACGCATCGGCATGGGCCACAAAGTGGCAATTCGGCCGGTCAAGAAGGGGGCGGCGGTCATCAAGTATGGGCAAACGATTGGCTTCGCGCGCGAGGACATTGAGCCGGGCGATCATGTGCACGTGCATAATTTGAGCGCGGACAACTTCGAGCGTGATTATGCCTTTTGCCGCGACTGTCCGCCGCCGACCCGGGCCGCCAGGGCTGATTTCTTCATGGGTTATGATCGTGGCGCCGCCCGGCCCGAGCATTTTCGCTATGGCACGCGCAACTACATTGCCGTCATCAGCACGGTGAATTGCTCGGCGAGCACCAGCAAATATGTTTCCGAGAGGGTCCGCGCGGCGGGCATTCTCAAGGATTTCCCGAACGTCGATGGCGTGGTGGCGATCACGCACAAAGCCGGGCTGCGCCATGCAATACGGCGGCCCGGACCACACGCAGCTAGACCGCACCCTGGCCGGCTTCGCCAAGCACCCCAACGTGGCCGCCTATATTTTGATCGGGCTGGGCTGCGAAACCGGCGAAGCCATCCATCTCATCGAAAATCAGGGGCTCATTTCCCTGGGAGAGCCGAAAGACAAGCCGCTGGTGCTTACCATTCAGGAATGCGGGGGCATTCATAAAACCGTCGAGGCGGGAGTGCGTGCCGTCGCCGAGCTTATGCCACGGGTCAACGCGGTGCAGCGCACCCGTTTGCCCGCCAGCAAGCTTATTCTGGGCACCAATTGCGGCGGCTCCGACGGCAACAGTGGTGTGACGGCCAATCCGGCCCTGGGCGTCGCTTCCGATTTGCTCATCGCTCAGGGCGGCACCGCCATCATTGGCGAAACCACGGAAATCTATGGGGCCGAGCACCTGCTGACGCGCCGGGCCATTAGCCGGGAGGTTGGTGAAAAGTTACTCGCGCGTATCAAATGGTGGGAATGGTACGCCGGTATCTTCGGCGCCGAGATCAACAACAACCCTTCGCCGGGAAATAAAGAAGGCGGCCTGAGCACCATCTTCGAAAAGTCTCTCGGCGCCATCGCCAAGGGGGGCAGCACCGCTCTGGTCGATGTCGTCCAGTACGCGGAGCCCGTGCGCGCCAAGGGCTTCGTCGTCATGGACACGCCCGGCTACGATCCGGTGAGCATGACGGGCATCGTCGCCGGCGGTGCCAATGTGCTCGCCTTCACGACCGGCCGAGGCTCGGTTTTTGGCTGCAAGCCGGCGCCGTCGCTCAAGATCGCCACCAACACGCCCATGTATGAGCACATGATCGATGACATGGACATCAACGCGGGCGTGATCCTGGGCGGCACACCCGTCGAAGTGGTGGGCAAGCAAATCTATGAGGCGATTCTGGCGGTTGCCTCCGGCAAGAAAACCAAAAGCGAAATCAACGGCGTCGGCGAGGAAGAGTTCGCCCCCTGGAGCATCGGGCCAACGCTTTAAAAGCCCCGCAGATACTCCGTATCAGAAAACGCTAAGGGTTCGTCCGAGCTGCCTCAGAAATAGCGTAAATCAGGCGCCGACGAACCTCTAGCTTACCCAATTTATCTAAAAGGTACTTTGCGTCTTGGCGTCTTTGCGCGGAATACGACTGTCTCGCGCAAAGACGCCAAGGCGCAAAGTACGCCAAGCGTGGAACTAGTACCCCAGGGACCCAGGGGGCCATCCATATATGTGTCCCCCTGGGTCCCTGGGTGGCGCTTTTTGTTCAACGGTACACGAGACTATGAATCGAGATTTAGGAACGCTTACAGAATTGCCTGCGCGCGAGGTACCGAGGCCTGGAGCGTCTCGGCTGCCGTTGGCGTGCAGGCTGGCCCAATACCAGAGATCCTTTCATGAAAAAATGGTTGCTGAGTGTGCTAATCTGCTCACTGGCGCTGGCCGCCGGACTCACCTCAGGTGCGGACGAGGCCTCAGATGCGAAAGCCGCGATCCGTACCGTGCTCGACGCGCAGGTTACCTGCTGGAACAAAGGCGATTTGCCTGGCTTCATGACCGGCTACTGGAACTCTCCGGAGCTCAGTTTCTTTTCCGGCAACAACAAGTCGTCGGGTTGGCAAGCCACGCTTGAGCGCTACCAAAAGAAATACCAGGGCGACCGTAAGGAGATGGGCCAGCTCGAGTTCAGAGATCTTACCATCGAGCTGCTCGGCGCCGACTTTGCCCTGGTTCGCGGGCGCTTCCAACTGCAGATGAAACAAGAAGCCCCTACCGGCCTATTTACGCTGGTCTTCAAAAAGCTTCCCGCCGGCTGGCGCATCATTCACGATCACACATCGGGCTGAGAGCCCAGTACACAAACCTTCATGGCTTAACTACCGCCTTTAGTGTCCTTTCACTTTTGCTTCCGGCTCGCCTGCCTTTCCGCCGACATCGGCGTAATTTTCAGTCAAAAATATCAATAAATAACATCATAAACATATAAAATAATATATTTTTTATCTTTTTGTTCAATCGTATTGACATTATATACTGTAATTACGTACACTATATAAGGGCTGGACGCTCAGCTTTATTTGGAGGACACACCAATGGAAAACTGGAAAAAAATATGGCACGACGCGTTGGCGCCGTTGCTCTCGACCTCGGGCCTCGAAGCACTTCGCCAGGCCCTGGTTCGCGACGACCCGCGCTTGATTCAGCAAGCAACCAGCAACCCCGCCCCGGCGGAGATATTTCAGGAAGAAGCCATCGAGGGTGCCTGTGCGCTGGGCTTCTGCGCCTGGAAGGGGGACGGCCTGGACACCGTCGGCGAAGTCGAGGCATTTCTTTATCCGCACCTGCGAAGCGGCCGACGAAGCCCTGGGCGAACCATCGGCATGCCGTTACTTCCTTAACTGGTTCGACGAAACGCCGCGTCATGAAATGCGCCGGCAACTGCTTCAGGAACTAAACAGGTCACTCAATCAGCGCCTGGCAGTGGCGGCCTGAGAGCGTTCGGAAAAAAAGGGGTCAGACCCCCTCGATACCCTGCAAAGCGTTGAAAACTCTGTTCGATTCAAGGGGTCTGACCCCTTTTTTTCCGAACGCTCTAATGGCTGCCGCCCGCCAGGGCTTTTTCTTTCACTCTCAAGGAGACGAACCGATGCCATGCCGTCATTGCCAACAAGCGCCGATCTCCCGGCCGCGCAAATTATGCTGGGCCTGCTACTATTCGCCGGGTATTCGCGATCTCTATCCGTCCACCAGCAAATTCGGCCGGCGCGGACCGGGCAACTTCTTCGGCCTGGCGCCGCTGCCGCCATTTCCTACCCAGGCCATGCCCGGGTCGCAGGAAAAGATCACCTTATTGTCCCAGCGCGCCCTGTTGCGGCAGCAGCTTTTTCATCCCAATGACGCAACGGACGTCGGCGCCATGGCCGTCGGCCAGGCGGGCTAGGAACTTTCAGCCGTTACCGCGTTGAACTGGAACGCCCCCGTTTACACAATAAACGAAAGGACAAGCACGCACTCGTCTTCGCAGGGGACAACAGGATGCAATATCGGACGTTTGGCCGCAGCGGGTGGCAAGTTGGTGCCGTTGGCTATGGCATGTGGGGTGTGGCCGGCTGGACCGGGCGCGATGACAATCAATCGCGCCAGGCGTTGCAGCTCGCGGTGGACCTGGGATGTAATTTCTTCGATACCGCCTGGGCCTACGGCGATGGACACAGCGAGCGCCTCCTGGGCGAACTCGTGCGTGCCAACTCCGCCACCCGTCTCTATGTGGCCACCAAGGTGCCGCCCAAAAATAAACGCTGGCCGTCGCGACGCGGCTTCCTGCTGGAAGATGTTTTTCCGCCAGACCATATTCGCCGCTATGCCGAGATGAGCATGGCAAACCTCGGCTTACCGGCCATCGATTTGCTGCAGTTTCACGTCTGGGAAGATGCCTGGGCGCAGGACGAGCGTTGGCTTCGGACGATTAGCGACCTCAAGCGCGAAGGCCTGATTCACGGCGTTGGCGTCAGCCTCAACCGCTGGGAACCCTGGAATGGCTTGCAAACGGTACATACCGGCCTGATTGATAGCGTCCAGGTAATTTACAATATCTTCGACCAGGCGCCCGAGGACGAATTGTTTCCAGCCTGTCGGGAGATGGGCGTCGGCGTGATCGCCCGCGTGCCTTTTGACGAAGGCACGCTCACGGGCCAACTCACCAAGGATAGCCGCTGGCCGGAAGGGGACTGGCGTAACACTTACTTTGTGCCCGAAAACCTTAATGCAAGCGTGGAGCGGGCGGATGCTCTAAAGCCCCTGGTGCCACCGGGAATGACCATGGCGGAGCTGGCACTGCAATTCATCCTCGCCAACCCGGACGTCCATACGGTCATCCCCGGCATGAGAAGTCTGAACAATGTCCGCTCGAACATGAATGTAATGAACTCACATCCCTTGCCAGCCAGCTTGATCGACCGGTTGCGCAAGCATCGCTGGGACCGCGACCCGACGTCCTGGTCGCAATAATTGAAACCAACGACTACGCCTTACGCGTTACCGGGCTTACTTCGACCGGTGCCGGCTCGCTGCGCCAGAGGCGGCGGGCCAGCCAGATGACCGCGTACAGCAGCAAGACCCAGGGGAGGACAAAGAGTAGTCCGACCATGAGCCAGCTGGCGCTTATCGACAGGCCGCGGAGGCTGAAGGCCAGGCCGCCGCGAAGCTGGGACCACAGGCTTTCATCGCTCGGCAGGAGCAGCGGCGTGTTGGACAGCGTGATGGTGAGCCGTCCAATGGCCAATTTGCCTTCCGGTGCCTGGGGATCACGCGTCACCTGATGGACGCGAACCTGGCCGGCGCTTTTGAATTTTTCCACGAGGATAGCCGCATCGTTCAAGGGAACGTCATAAACGACCCGCGCACTTACCTGGCCATTGCGTTCCTGGCCCACCTGGGTTTCGACGATGCGTCCCTGTTTGTCCTTGACCTGCGCGTTTAGATTCTTCAGTGTTTCCGCGACATCGGTCACTTCCATGGCCAGCGTGGTGGTCTCGCGCGGCGCGATGGCGTCGGCCGGCATTAGCTCGATCCTGGCGTGTACCTTGGTCTCCGTCACGTTGACATTGTCGGGCGTACGGGTGACCACGCGAGACAACGTCTCGCCGGCGGCGACCAGGGCCTCCTCCAGTGCCTTCTCATCTTTGCGATGGAAAGTGACCTCGAGCTGCGCGGTGATGTTGCGCCGGTCCTGCTCGTTCACCTGGGCCGTCAGCTCGCGGCCCTTGATGGCCGCGATGGCGGCACGCAACGCTTTATAGGACGCCGGCACATTCGTGGCGGCGATTTTCACGGCCACAGTCTCGCGTGGCTGTACCGAATCCACATCAAAAAGTGCAATCTCGAAGAGCACCCTGGCGTCGGTGAGGTTGGGGCTTTCCGGCAAGCGATTGGCCTGGCGTGACATGATTTCACCGGCGGCCGCCAGCACCGCTTGCAAGGCATTCTCGTCCGAGCGGCTCAGCGCGAAACCAAGCTGGGCGGTAACATTGCGGCGGTCCTGCTCGTTGAGCTGTGCCGTGATTATCCGCGCCTTCGCCTTGGCGGCGGCATCGCGCAGCTTCTGGTAGGCGGCGGGCACATCGGCGGCAGCGATCTTGATCGACACGGTCTCGCGCGGCTGGATCGAATTCGCATCGACCAGGGTGATCCGGAAGAGAACCTTGGCGTCGGTTACGTTGTCGTTTTCAGGGATGCGGTTCACCTGCCGCGTCAGCGTTTCGCCCGCCCCCAGCAGGGCGGTCACCAGTTCGCCTTCGCCGAGGCGGCTGACGTGGCAATCGAGCTGGGCCGTGACATTATGGCGGTCCTTTTCATCGAGCTGGGCATTGATCACATGTCCCTTGGCCTTGGCGATGGCAACGCGTAGCTTCTGATAAATGGCCGGCACATCGGCGGCGGCGAGGCGCAGCACAATCGTTTCACGCGGGGCCACGTTGGCCAGGTTATAGATCGATACCAGGAAAAGCGTGGGCCCACGTTCGATCTTGCCGTCCTTGGGGGCCGGGCCGCCGTCCTCGGTGTGCTGGAGGCGGTCAATTTGCAGACGGACCATGGTGCCAAGTTGCTTGAGGCGATCGCGGATCGGCCCGGCGGCATCGTGACCGACTTCAAAATGCAGAATGGCGTTGAACTGGCCGGCGGCAAATTGCTTGAGCTCCGAACGGGTCACGCGACCCTTGGCGTCCATGATCGCCTTTAAGGCTTCTTGATGGGCCTTTTCGACGTCCTCGACTTCAAGGCCGGCCTGCACGCGTTCGCTTTCGGTGATGGAAGCGGCGTTGCGAATGTTCTTTTCATAAAGCTTGATCGTGAGCGTGGAATAGGTGGCCTGGTTGGCATAATAACGCAGCTCGCCTTCCAAGCCCTCGATCTGCGTGCGCCAGATTCCCAGCTCTTTTTCAGCGGCGAGCAGGTCCTTGATCTGTCCTTTGCCGTCCTTGATGATCGCGAGCAGGCGTTCCTCCATGGCGCGCCCGGCTCGCAGCCGACTTTCCAGATCGGTGTATTGCTTGGTGATGTCCTGGCTGCCGATGCGGCTGGTTTTTGAGCTCGCCCCCCTTGGCAAGTTCTTGCCGCAGTCCGGTAATGAAGCCGTCCAGCAGTTCCGGCGGCACGCGCACCACCACGGACCCCCGCACCTTGCCATTGGGCAGTTTGTCACTGTTGATGGTCGCGACGAAGGCGCCCTTGGCGGCGTTTACCAGTTTAAGGATGGTGGCCACGCCGGCGTCAAACGACTCGATTTCAAATTCGAGGTCGCCCGTACGGATGACGATCCTGCGGGGCGCCGGTTCCGTTTTCGCCGGCGGCTCATCGGCGGGTTTGGCCGGCTCAACCTGCTGCGCTGGCTCCGCAACAGTCTTGGTAGGTGCATTTGTTGGTGCTTTACCCGGAAGTCCGAAGCCTCTCGATGCCTTGGAATCCTCGGCGAGGTCTTTAATGCCTTCTTGGCGTCCCAGGTCATCGCTGGGCTTGAAGAAGTTGGTGCCAAGGTTGCCGGGGGCGCTGTTATCGGTGTAAAGCCACAGAACATCCTTGCTCTTGACGGCGTCGACCGGCTGGTCTGCCAGCCGACTGCCATCCGGCTGACCAAACGAACCGTTGCCGCCGAACCCGCCACCACCACCACCAAACCCGCCGCCACCACTCTTACCACCTCTCCGCCCCGACCCTGACGCGGACGCCAGCTCGGTCTGCTTATCTGACTTATTAGAGGGCACTGCGCCACCACCGGGAGAGCCTTCGGCGATAAAACCAGACGGCGCCTGGGGAGGCGGAGGCTCGCGGCGCGCCTGAATGCGACCAGCAGGCGCCGCTAGCGGCGCATTTTCTCGGTCGCTAATGAGTTTGGACCCCGGAACTGCAAGATAAGTGAGAGAGTCTTCGAGTCCAAGAGTGCCGAAAGTTGATCGCAGGCCCTTGGCCATCTCGTCCGCGGTGGCGAGGGGAGCGGTCTTGGTCGCTTTCACTACGTTGTGGGCAGCAAGCCCGATAAAACTTTGATCGTCCTTGCCGGGCCCGGCCTTTCCTAAGAAACCCGGCCCTGGAAAGCCAAAGCCGTTATTAAACAACGCGCTCAGGCTTGCTCCCGTGGCGGCGAGCAGCACCGCGGCCGCGATTGCCGTGAGCGCCTTGTGTGTGCCGGATAGTCGCCTGATCGTTGGTCTGGCGTGCATTTGCGGCAGCGCCTGAATGAGGCGGTCTTCCAGGGCCGGCCCCGGAGCGGCCAGGCGAACCAATGGGGCCAGCCTCAGTTCCAGGGAACGGGCCTCGTCGAGTAGCTGACTGCATGCAGCGCAGTCCGCCACATGCTGCTCGAGACGTTCCCCTTCGGCTGCATCCAGGCCGCCCGCGACGTAAGCCGCGATGTTATCCTGCGCCCAAACGTGTTCCGACATGGCAAATACCTCAAGGAGAAGGGCACGCGCGCCAGGGCGCGTCATGAACCATCGCTCGACGACAGCGGCTAGCAGCCCGTTGAAAAAGGGGTCAGACCCCTTCGCTTTAAGGGGGTCTGACCCCTTTTTCAACGGGCTGCTAGCTTTCTAGCCGGGCGCGCAGGAGCTTCAGCCCCCGCTGCAACAAGCCGCGCAGAGCGCCGTTGGACAGGCCCAGCTGAGTTTCGATCGTTTCGTAGTCGGCCCCGGTCACATAGCGTAGGGTCAATGGCAGTCGATAATCTTCAGGCAAGGACCGTAGCACCGCCAGGACCTGGTGATTGAGATCCGCCCGTTCGGCATCCTGAGCGGGCGAAAATCCCGGACTGGGGAGTCGCGGGCAGCACACTGGCGCCGACAGCCGGCGGGGCTGCACGCTTTTGTCGCGACTGCCGCCGACGTGCCTCCGCCAGCACATTCTGCGCAATCGCCAATAGCCAGGGACGCAATCTTGCTGGATCCTCTAGCTGCGGCAGCGCCCGATAAACGAGCAGCCAGGTCTCCTGGAGGAGATCTTCCGCCCCATGACGGTCCCCCGTCTCCAGGTATAAACGCGCGTAAAGGAGCCGGGATGTTCGGCGCACCAATTCCTCAAACGCAAGTCGATTACCGCTTTGCGCCTCGCGGACCAGGCCATATTCTTGCTCGCTCATCGGTCCTCCCACTATAAAGACGGAGATCCGGGGATGAAAGGCGCGAAATTATTGAGAAAGGACTTTTCCCGTGGGGATCGCTAGCCGGTCAAGTTTGGCACTCGCCCTGGGCCTGGCGCTGGTCGTGGGCAACATCCCCTGGGTGTCTGGCCAATCGACCCCGGCCGTAACTGACGGCCGGGAGTGGCTCAGGCCGCCCGCTTTGAAGGCCGGCGACACCATCGCCCTGGTTGCCCCGGCGGCCCCGGTCGACATCGGGGCGCTGCGGGCCTACGCTCAGGATCTGGAGAAAAGCGGGGTTACCGTTCTCATTCCGAAGAATATCGAGCGGAAATCAGGCTACCTCGCCGGTACCGATGAAGAACGCGCCGCGGAGTTAAACGCCATGATCCGCGACCCCAGGGTGCAGGCGATCTTCGCCTGTCGGGGCGGCTATGGTCTGACGCGAATTCTTGACCGCATTGACTATGCGGCCCTGCGGCAAAACCCGAAAATCATCACCGGCTATTCCGACCTGACAGCCCTGCACCTGGCGGTGGCCCGCAAAGCGCGTGTCATAACCTTTCATGCTCCCATGGTGACGAGAACCTTCTGGCATCAGGACCGGGACGAGTTCAGCTTCGCCGCCAAATCATTCAGGCGGGCGCGATGGGCCGACCAGTACGGCAAAGGCAAGGCAGGTTATCCTATTGCCGTCCCGGATGCAGAGCGACCTCTACGGCTAAACGCGGGCAAGGCGCGCGGCGCCTCCTCGGTGGCAACCTGTCGCTGATCTGCGCGACCCTGGGGACGCCCTTCGCTATCGAGCCGGCAGGAGCGATTTTACTGGTCGAGGACGTCAACGAAGCCCCTTACCGCGTGGACCGGATGCTCTCCCAACTGCGACTGGCGGGCGTGCTGGACTCTGTGGCCGGAGTGGTCGTCGGCAACTTTTCCGTAACGCTGCCAGGCGATGCCAAGGAAGTCGACCGTGTGCTGCGGGAATACTTCGGGGCCTTGAAGGTGCCGGTAATAATGAATTTCCCGGTCGGCCACCTGCGCCCAACGCCACGTTGCCCCATGGCGGCCTGGTCGAACTGGACGCCGACGAAGTCATGCTGCGCGTGCTGGAGAACCCTGTCAGGGTCGATTGAGACACCTCCACCGAGGTCCGCTATCTCCATTACCTGCCGGTCCAGACCGGCGCCAGCCAGGCAACGGGATTGGCCGCATTTCCTTTGGGCGCATCGCCGCCGCCAGCATTCCAAACCCGGACGAAGAAGTACTTGCTGGTGGTGTCCTGAATCATGGGCAGCCAGGTAACGGAGTGGGCCGGCGGCGTGGGAGTATACGTCTCCACGACCATGCCCCCATCCTTGACGATGTCTATTTTCGTGATCTTGGCCTTCGGGTCCGCCGTGTCCGGGTCACTCACCGAAATGTCAAAGCGAAAGGTGTCCGCCTTCTCCAGGGTGGAACCCATGATCGCACCATTGACACTGTAGCGGCACTGGATGTTCTGATCCAGCGCGGCGTACGTGCGTCTTTGTTTCATGGCATCCAGCAGCGCCACCTTCGTCTTCCCTGTCGCCAGCACAAACGTGCGCGAGGTGTGGCGCGTGATGCCGGTGAAGCCATGATTGTCGTTGCCGCAGACAGGCGACACCTTCCAGCCCTTGTCCAGCGCGTTGACAAAGGCTTCGTAGTGTATTTTGTTGTTTGAATTGATGACCTCCAGCATCGTGATGATGTCCGTGACTTGCGCATCGCGATGGTCCCAGTCGTTGTACTGGTGAGGCCCAGGATGATTGAAGCTCGCGACCACGGGCCCTGCACCGTTCGCCTCGGCGGTCTTCAACCACTTATAAAAATAAGGGAGACTGATCCCGGGCGCCATGGCGTTCAGATATTCCGCGCTGTTGAACACGTTGATAGTGGCCCTTGCCGCCAGGACCATTGTTTTCGGAATGCTCGTAGCCGCGCAAGGCCACGAAGCGCTCATCGCTCGCGTCGGCGGCCGCCTGCTTCGTCGCCAGCCAGTTCGCATTGTTCGGCCGGGGCGGCTGAAAGTCTGCTTCCTGCGAATGGTCGGTCACCGCATAAAAATCGTAAGCCTGCGCCTTGGCCTTGGCGAAATGCTCCGCCGGCGAACCCTGATATTTTTTCCAATCGGGCTTGAGCATCAGGGACTCGGCGGGAAACTGAGCGCCCTCCGGCGACACAAAGATCCCTGGCTCTTTCGGCTGCCCTTCTTCCTGCTTGGGCTTGACCCACTGTTCCCCGTGGGACCAGGTGTAGGCCGTATGGGCATGCGTGTTGCCGGCATAAATGTGGTATTCGACGAGTGGCGCGGGCGCCTGACCCAGGACCGGCGCGATACTGCCGCCGCCAGCCAAAAAATACCCCGCGAGGATGAGGGCGCTCGTCGCCATGAGGCCAGCAACGTGGCGGACGCTGCGAATTTCGTAAGGCTTTTCTCATCGGTTGCCTCGGTTCGTGAATGACGAAGTTCCCAGGCGTGTTCAACTTGGAACGGCCACAGCCTCAATTTCGTCATGATGCATATGAGCCGGGAAAAGAGAATCGTTCAGGCTGAGCAAGATCCAGTAATATCCCGCCGATGGCGGAGGATAAAGATTGCCCCGTTGATCGACGGCTTTTGAGGCGTCGATCAAGACGCCCATTTTGCCGGAAAATGGGCCCTTGATGACCTTGACCATGATTCCGGGGGGATAGCATTTTATTGGCTCCATGTGGTTATTATCGCCCCTTATTCTTGCCCGGTCAAATGATAAGGTTCAAACGGAACCGCGAGTCAGACCCCCTTCAAGCGAACAGAGTTTTCCATGTTTTTACAGGGTATTGCAGGGGTCTGACCCCTTTTGCAACGGGCTGCAGCCAAGGTCGAGGCGTGAAGCAACCCAGCGGATTACGAGATAGCTTCCCATAAAAACGGCGGTCAGGAATGACCAATAGAAGTCAGCGGCCCCAGAGCCTTTGAACAGACCATAAATAAATAACGCGGTCGCTGACCCGATGACCCGGCCACCCCCCTCAAATAGATGCAAGACACCCTGGTAGGTGCCGGTTTCCCCCGGCTGGGCGTAGCGTTTGGCGATCTCCGCCAGACAAGGGGTCATGACGATTTCTCCGCATATGAAGATAACGATGGCCAGCGTCAGCAACAAGGGGTTCGCGGCGAACGTCAGCAACAACAAGCCGAGACAATAACAGACCTTGGCCACGCAGATCCACGAGCACCACTGAAAACCCCAGGCATAGAGTTTTTTGGCGAGATAGCCATTCACGACATGCGAGCCGATGATCACGGTGACCAGGCTCGTGAGATAAACGAAACGGATCGGGTCCGTGGATTGATAGGTGTCGATCACAAACTTGGGAATGATGGTCCCCCAGCAGCCGTACGGAAGGTAGATGGAAAAAAGACGTAGAGTGTCAGCCAGGAATTTTCTGTTTTTGAGAATGGCCGCGATTTGCGTCCAGTGAAGCGTTTTGTGAGATGGCCCGGTTCGGCTCACGGGTGCCAGGAAGGTGATGCCAAGTGCCAGATTGAGGCCTACCAACAGGAAGAACTGGCTATGGTAGCCGACCTGTTCAATCGTGTAGAAGGCCAGGAGGTTTCCCACAAAGGAACCGATGTTCAAAAGTGCCGCGCGCACAGCGATGGATCCGCGCAGGCTTTCGGGGCTGCTGTTGTCCACCAACAAGGTATTGAGGGCGATCTTCCCTAACACAAAACCAAGGCCGGCCAGACTCATGGCCATTGCACAGACGACAAAAGCAGGGCCCTGGGACACGGTGAGAAAGGCAACAACCTCCAGGATGATGGCTGTGGCGATGGCGAACCGAATTGATGTTCGATCGGTAAACCAGCCCGCGACCGGAGCGCCCAGGGACTGGGAAAAGACATACAAATTCAACAAAATGGCGATTTCAGCATAAGAAAGGTCGGTGAGATGCTCGAAGACCGGAAAGAAGTAGGGAAGCAGGGCCCCCCGGCTGACAAAAAGAAGCCCAATTCCAAGGCAGGCGACGCGCACGGCAACGCGCGCCTTATGTTCCGCGCCCATCGATTTCTACCTTGAACAGGTCGGTCCAGGACGCGATTTCTGCGACCGATCGGTACAGCTCTTCTCTATCCGAAGATATCAGCTCGATATACAGCGGCGCCTTGAACCCATCTTTCGACAGCCCCACACGTTGGCCAACTGCCGTCCTGACTTCATGGAACGCGTAGCCGGGCAGCTTACGGATTCGATTTTGATGACGAATGCCGAGCAACATTCCTGATTGAGATGGGAACGGGGTAATAATCGCCGCCGCCAAATTACGGAGCCGACGAACCCTCGGGCCGCGTCCGTTGAGGACCTCATAATAGGCGTAGAGCTCATCGATGCCATAGGCCATTTGCAAAATCCGAATGCGATTGCCGCCGGGACGGGCACCAACCTCCAGCAACTTGTTACTGACAAACTCCACGTGGGCCACACAGGATTTCATGCCAAGCGACTGGACCGCCGCCCGGGCGAGCTTTGCCAGGTCTTCTTGTCCCCGGCGGCTCAAGCGCGACGGCGTCAGCCGGGCAAAATGATGAAAATCGTTCAGGCCGACGTCCCGGCCCGTGAGAACATCGATCACTGGCGTCGCGGTGACATTGCCCGCCCTGTCGACAAGACAATCTATGGAATGATTGGTTCCTTCGATGAACTCCTCGACAAGGATGCCAAGTTTTTTCGCGAACTGCGAGGTTTTGCGGTAATAGTTGGGCACCTGTTCCAGCAACGAGAGGTAGGTCCGCGCTTCTTCTTCTTCCGTTTGACTGAGGGACACAAACAAACTGGCCGACAGATTAGTTGGTTTCCAGGTATGAGGGAGGGGGACCTCGCGGGCAAAGGCGCACCGCTGGGACTCCGAATTGATCTTCATGAAGCGTGCCGTCGCCCCGGGACCGATTGCTGCCACAAAGCATTTCTTCATGGCGTATTTGTCCAGGCAGAGACGTGCGCAGGACGTGGATAGCGCGGGCAACCCCAGCGCCTTGGCCGCCGCGGCGAAGTGGCCCACATAATGCTCGATCACATTGAGCAAACAGCCCAGGCCGTGCCGGGCCTTGATTTCTCTGATCCGGCTAACCAACCGGCTGGTAGGCAAGGAGAAATCAAAGGTCTCGACGACCGCGAAAGAAGTAAGATCGGGCAATTTGAGTTTGGTGTTGATATCTTGCAACAGACCACAGGGTATGCCCCGCTCGACCAAACTTTCAAATTCCCCACGCCGCACGGCACCCAGGTACAAAACCAGGCCGGTGTCGTTAGCCATCGAGGTTGCCTCTCAAGATTTGTCCTGCCTTTATGGATTGACAGCCCGCGCCAGAAGATTAACAACCTTCGATGGCTGTCGAGCGGACACGTTGTTTTGGCCGCGGTCTAGGCCACCTGTTCTAGAAACTTTTTAATCCGGTTCATACCTTCGGCGACATGCTCTTTCGAAACGGCGTAGGAGATGCGCACGTGATGGTCCGATCCAAAGGCGGAGCCAGGAACCACCGCCACGTGAGCGAATTCCAGCAGTAATTCGGTGAAGGTATCGATGTTCCCAATCGACTTTTCCTGGTACGATCGGCCGAGAAACCAGGACACGTCAAGAAACAGGTAGAACGCGCCTTGCGGTATTGGGCAGGTGACATGCGGTAGCCGACCTGTGGCGTCAAAAGCGCAATCCCTTCGTTCGCTCAGCACCTGGTGGACATTGGCCAGGAAATCATCGTTTGCTGGGTCAAGGGCGGCCAGAGCACCAAACTGCGCGAGGTTGCAGGCGTTGGACGTTGTATGACCTTGCAGGTCGCTGATGGCCTTGATGACCGGGGCCGGCGCGGCCAGGTAGCCCACCCGCCATCCCGTCATGCAGTAGGTCTTGGAAAACGAACTGATGAGCACCGTGCGACTCTTCACCTCCGGAACCAGGCGAACAATGTTTTGGTGAACCGATGGTGCATAAACCAGTTTCTCATAGCATTCATCGAAAACGATCACCAAATTTTTTGCCAGCGCGAGAGCAGCTATGCTCTTGAGTTCGGTGGCGCTGTAAATCACTCCTGTCGGATTATGGGGAGTGTTGAGGATGATGCCGCGCGTCTGCGGCGTGATCTGGCTGGCGAGAGTAGCGGCGCTTATTTGAAAGTTATCCTGTGCCGTTGGGAGAAAAACCGGTTTGGCGCCGGCGAGGACCACCTGCGCGGGAAAGGTGACCCAATAAGGGGAAGGAACAATCACCTCGTCGCCAGGCTGAAAGAGCACCATGACGGCATTGTAGAGGGCTTGTTTGGCCCCGGCGGTCACGCCGATTTCATCCGGGGTATAGGTCACGCCGGTTTGCGCCGAGACTCTGGCGGCCAGGCCTTTTCGCAATTCCGCCAGGCCCATGGTTTCGGTGTACTGATTGCGGCGTCCATCGACGGCCGCCTTGGTTTGCCTTTTGATCGACGGGCTGGTGTCCAGGTCCAACTCGCCGGCGGCGAAGTTGATTACGTCGACCCCCTGCTCCGCCAGGCGTTTCGCCCGGTTGCGCATGCCCGATGTTTGTGACCCTTTGATCTGCCGGGTTCGTTCCGCCAACATGACAGTTTCACTTTCTGAGTGTCGGTTTGTGGTTAGCAGCCCGTTGAAAAAGGGGTCAGACCCCCTTGAAGCCAACAGAGTTTTCAACGTTTTGCAGCGTATTGAAGGGGTCTGACCCCTTTTTCAACGGGCTGTTGGACGTTCTCGAACAGATTAGCGTTCGGAATCCTTGGAGGAAAGCGCAAAGCCTGGAGAGGGGCTCAAACCACGTCCACGGTTTCGTGTACAGGATGATCTGATGGCAGCATTTTTGGGAGATATTTGCGTTCGCATTCTTCCAGGGCCCGGACGTTGACCAGTTCAAAAACTCTTTTCAGGGTTACCATGCGCTCGCGTAAAACCGAAGCATGGCCACTGGCGCAGGAGGCGAAGGGATTCTTCAATTGCCATGATCGCCGAACGGAGCACTTGATTGGCAAATATCACGATCTTGTAGCCGAGTTCATGGAGTTCGCTGGCAGGAATAGTATCGTACGTGGTGGGCACCGCGACCAATGGTGTGGCGTGTTGCCACTGTCCCGCGAAATCGATGAGCTGCCTGGGCGTGGGCTCTTTGGAATGGATAAGGACCGCATCGGCCCCGGCTTCGGCATAAGCCTCGGCGCAGTTCCAACGCATCGGCCAGTTCATACCCGGCGATAAAGGCCTCGGTCCGGCCGATGACGAACAGGTCTCCGCCGGTGGCATCCTTGGCCGCGCTGATTTTGAGCGCGTGCTCCCTGGCACTTACTAACTCCCGTTGCGCGCCGCCGTAAAAGCTGCAGCGTTTCGGGAAAATATTGTCCTCCAGGCATATCCCGGCGATGCCGGCCCGCCAAAACTTCTTGGCCGCGTGGGCGGCGTTGACCGCGTTGCCATAGCCATTATCGCAATCGGCAATCACCGGAATCGAGACGGCGTCATTGATCTTACAAGAGGCACTGAGCTGGTCTTGCATGTCCAAAATATTGGCGTCCGGTAAACCATGCGAGGCGGATATTTCAAAGCCGCTCGCCCAGATGGCGTCGAAGCCGGCACGCTCGCCGAGCATGCCCCCCATGCCATCATGGGCGCCGATCACCTGCAGACGTCGTTTGTGCCGTAGAATTTTTTGCAAATTCTTGTCTTCCATTACGATCTCCGTTCCAATTTGCGGTAACCTGAATTCATGGACTCTTGCAACTACAATACCGACCGATTATAAATCCTTCATGAGAACTACATAAAATCTTCTTCATTTAAGGTCCGTAATAAGAGATTAAGGCAGCCCCCTTGCTCCGACGGAGCGCTTACCTATATTGCCCCAGATTGCCGAATCCCCCAGAGACCAACGCCGTGAACCGTTGTAGCCGCGCCGCCGCGTTATTTGTTGGCGGTATTACTTTTTTCGGCACCTTGGTGACGGGCATGGGCTTGCACCGCAGTGATTCTGCTGATGAGTTCGCCAACGGCGTCGTGGTTTCGGTATCCGGTCCTGGCTCGGATGCCGGGCTGACCATACTCAGGCGGGGCGGTAACGCCGTCGATGCCGCCCTGGGCACCGCGTTCGCGATGGTTGCGAGTTATCCGCAAGCGGGCAACCTGGGTGGCGGCGGTTTCATGTTAGTACATCCCGCCCCCGGAATGGGCGAGCCGGTCGCTTTCGACTTCCGAGAAACGGCCCCTTCCTCATCAAGCCGGACAATGTTCACGTCGAAGGATACTCCCTACGGACATCGAGCCGTTGCTGTCCCTGGGACGGTACGCGGCCTCGCCCTGGCACACCAGCGCTTCGGCAAGCTTCCCTGGACGGCAGTACTCGCACCCGCGGTGGTGCTTGCCCGTGATGGTTTTCCCATTGATGCCAATCTGGCGAAATCGCTCAACGATTACCTCGCCCATACGCTCACCCTGGCCAATGCGAGGGAACTGGACGAATTTGGACGAGTTTTCGGCAAGCCTGGAGGCGGTCGCTGGAAAGCTGGGGACCGGCTGGTGCAACCCGACCTGGCCCGGACGTTGCAGACCCTTGCTGATCAAGGACCCGAAACCTTTTACACGGGCGCCATTGCCCGGCAAATTCTCGACGAGATGAAAAGGGGCAACGGTTCGATAACCGCCGCAGATCTCGCGGGCTACCAGGCTTTCGCTCGCAAGCCGCTCTGCGCACGCTATCGTGGTTGCTACGACGTTTACACTCCACCCCTGCCAAGTTCCGGCGGCGCCTGCCTGATAGAAATGCTCAACATACTTGACGCTTTCGACTTGAAGCATTGGGGACGGTGGGCGCCAAAAACGCTGCATGTCATGATCGAGGCCATGCGCCGCGCTGGTGCTGATCGGGCCCGCTTCATGGGAGACCCGGCTTATGTGCCGGTTCCGCCTTACCTCACGACCCACGCTTACGGCCAGCAACTGGCAAGGGCTATCGATCTGGAACGAGCGACCCCAAGCGCCAACCTGGCACCCGACGTAGCGCTGGCAGACGAGGAGAAAAGTACGACGCACTTTTCGGTCATCGATCGCGCTGGCATGGCTGTCAGCAGCACCTACACGCTGGAACGTAAATGGGGCTCGCGCGTCGTGGTGCGCGGGGCCGGCTTCTTGCTGAATAACGAGATGTTCGGCTTCACCGTACTTCCTGGCCTGACGAGCCGTACCGGCAGACTGGGCACGGAACCCAACACGATCGCGCCTGGCAAAAAGATGCTCAGCTCCCAAACCCCGACCATCGTCGCCAAAAATGGCCGCGTCCGGCTTATCACTGGAAGTCCGGGTAGCCGAGCTATCCCGAACACCGTCCTTTGTATCCTCGTCAACGTCCTCGACTTCGACATGCCGCTACGCCAAGCCATGGCGGCGCCGCGACTTTCGCATGAATGGTTTCCAGATCAAGTCAACTTTGAAGACGCCCGGCACTTTCACGAGATCATGACTGTCTTGACCAAGATGGGCCACCATGTGACGTACGCGTCCCAGGGCGACGCTCATTCGATTTCCGTCGACCCCCGGACCAACCGCTACGTCGGCGTGGCCGATTGGCGGATCAGCGGTAAAGCGTCGGGTTACTAACTGGCGAATTACAGGAGCCTGCTCAATGAGCACGGAAGACCGGCAGGAAATTGAGTTCGAAGAAAGCTCGGGCAATGTTTTTGCTGATTTGGGGCTGAAAGATTCCGACGAGCTTTTCGCACGTTCGCAAATCGGCGTTTTTGTCTTTAACATTCTAAAAGCCAAGAGGCTAAAGCAACGTGAAATCGCCACTCTGCTTGGGATTGCCCAGCCCGAAGTGTCCCACTTGATGAACGGGCATTTCAGCCGGTTCACGACGGACAAGCTGCTTGATTTTCTCAAACGGCTCGACCAGAAAGTCATTATCCAGGTCAGCCCGCATCGCAAGGGCGAACTTCCCGCCAACGTTCCTTTAAGTGAACGCTGATATTATCCCACGCCCAGGCGCATAGCTGGGCAGTTTGAGAGACTTTCGCATTGTGGACCTTCCCGTCCTTGCCGATCAACTCGTAAAATCAGGGTGTGACAATGCCGAAATCCTGGAGCATTGTCGATCGACAGGCGTGCATGTAAAGGGTCGTTGGGCAATCGACCTTCTGCTTGCCAAGGAGTGACACATGAAGCCCAAAAACAGGCACGACTAGTATGATAAGGGGAGGGTCACAATCAGGACGGACATTTTATGCGTCACGGCTCCTTCCTTGTGGCCGCAGTGTTGGCTTTGGGGCCGGTTATCCTCGGCTTCGTCTGGGGTGTCAGCGAGTTTTACGCCCGTCAACCGGCGTCAATAAGCTGCAATTTTGCCGAGGTCGCCCTGTTGTTCATGTTGGCCGGTGTCTGTTTATCACTGGTGATGAAGACCGTGGACGAAGCCAAGTATCGCAACTGGGTCGGCACCGTCTCTCTGGGGTATTCCGTTGGTGTTGTGTTTTTCGAGCCTTTTCTTCTTCATCGCCCCGAGATTGATGAGATAATTGCTGCGGCTTTGGTGTTGGCTCCCCTTTTGGTGGCTATCGGTTATTTCGTCCGAGCAGGAGCGTGGGTGTCGGTGATTGGCGTCTCTCTTTTTGTGTTTACCAGTAGCGCTATGCTTGCCAAAAATTCCTACTGCTTTTATGAATGTTCAGGTTTCTTCAGATCGTTGAAAGTTCGAAGCTAACGTTTTGCGCTCACGACCCGGGCGTCGTCCAAGCACGACAAACTGCCCCTCCGGCCCGACGAACTCGTAACATCAGAGTGTGCCGAGCAAGAAAACCTGAGTTATTTGTGAGGGCCGGGCGTGCATGAGAGGCGATGTGGATGATCGATTTGGCGTTGGGAAAGAAGTGGGTCCAATTCGTCGAAGCCAGTTGGGATTTCGCCATCGTTGGAATACATTACGAGGCAGGTCGTCGGCAACCTGCTGGCTGGTCAAAATCCGAACTAATTTGCTTTGTAATTTGTGGATTCGTTTTTGGCATCAATTATTAATTCAGACTTGCTTGGAGTAAGGTGATGCTCTATTTCAAAGCACCAGGTCGTTGCATCCAAAAAGACTTTATTGCTGCGGAATGGGGCGAGTTCGTCCAGTATGTTGAAGTTGCCGAAGACCAGTTTGCTACTCGGCAGGTTAGGGTCTTTGCAAACGGCAATCTCCTTCGTTACGATCGAATGCATTGGTGCGATGACTTTGCAATGCTCTTGAGGCTCAAATTTAGCCGCAAGCCCAAGTGGGCTGTTTACTTCCCTGGCGCTGAAGTGATTACTGCCGCCGAGTTTGAGAAGGTCTGGCTTGCGGCCCAGCGATCCGAGCTTTGGAACCAACAGATCGGACGGTCTCGTGTTCCTCAATGGGGTGTGTTTCAAGTTGGTTGAGGCAAACCGCACACAACACAGCTTCACCATGGGCCTGTTATGCGAGCCTAATCGTGCATTAGTATTGGTGTGAGGTTCCAGATGGCTGATCGCGTTTCCACTCAGTCAAGGGAATCCGTGGCATCTGAAACAGATCACTCGTACGCACATACCAACCCGCACCATGCATACGCCCGATTAGCTTTAATTTCGGTGTATCAATATGGTGCTTGTCGCCATCGATAATTGCATCGTCGCGAATATGCATCGCCAGGACTCGACCGAGCACCAGGCCGCTGGTCGTGCCCAGCTCGACAATTTGCAGTAGTTCGCATTCCAGTGCGACCGGGCTTGCAGCGATGCGTGGCGGCTTGACCCGGCTGGACGGAATCGTTGTTAACCCGGCCTGCACCAACTCATTCACTCCATAATCGAAATCGATGGCGGTCACGTTCATCGCGGCGGCGTTTTCTTCCGAAACCAGATTGATGACAAATTGCCCAGTTTGTTGAATGTTAAGGCGGCTATCCTTCGGTTGGCCCGTTGAGCGACTGCCTATGCCAATGCCCACAACGGGCGGATCGCCCGCGAAGGCGTTGAAGAAGGAGAAGGGGGCGGCATTCAGAACACCGCTCAAGTTCTGGGTAACGAGCCAGGCGATGGGACGCGGCGTGATGGTCGAGACCAGCAGTTTATAGCGATTTTGCGCACTGATCTCGGCGAAATCAAAGAGCATTCCATTCTCCGTTAATTACCAGCCGCTGACGCTTCTGAAGCCCGCGTGCGCCACAGAGGAAGGATACTGGACCACGAGCTGGAAGGGACCTACCTGTTGGTGAGGGCACGGACTTCCTTGATCGGGCCGGCCAAGCTCTGCTTCACGTCGTCGATTCCTTTCCACGGGTCTTGCTTGAGCGACGCTAAACGTTTCGGCAAGTTGCGAACAGTGAACTGGTCCGAACGAATGCGGGCGCTTAGCTCTTCCCAGGTCAGCGGCGTGGATACGGGGGCGTTCGGGCGGGCACGCGTCGAATAAGGAACGACCGCGGTAGCTCCCCGGCCATTGCGAAGGTAGTCGATATAGATTCTTCCCGTGCGGGCAGCTTTGGACATGTTGGCCGTGTAGTGGGCCGGGTCGGCGGCCACGATCAGGTCCGCGACGCTTTTGCAGAAATCTTTCACTTCATCCCAATTTTGACGCCGGTCGATGGGCACAACCAGGTGGAGACCTTTGCCCCCAGTCGTTTTAACAAAGCTCTTCAGTCCGAGGTCGAGGAGAAATTGACGTACCTGGCGGGCGCCTTGCACCACCGTGGGCCAGACCACACCGGGGTCGGGGTCCAGATCGAAGATGAGACGGTCGGGCTTTTCGAGATGGGCGGCATGCGATCCCCAGGCGTGGACCTCCAGCGCCCCTACCTGGGCCAGGGAGATGAGGCCGGACACATCGTCCACAATGACATAAGGCTCCGTTTTGGTTTTTTCGCGAATGGGAAACTGGCGCAGGGTAGCCGGGGTGCCCAGGCCCGGGTGCTTTTGGTAGAAGCATTCTTTCTGCTGACCCTCAGGACAGCGGACGAGGACCAGTGGACGATCAACGATGTGCGGCAAAATCCAGTCGGCCACCGTTCGATAGTAATTGGCGATGTCCAGCTTGGTGATGCCCCCGTCGGGGTAAAGGACCTTGTCCGGATGCGTCAGGCGTACGCCGGCCAACTCCTGTTTGCTCGCGTCATAGTCGGCGTGCGGATCCTTGGCGGCCGCACGCTTCACCAACTTGGCTGCCGGCATGGCGGCAGGCGCCTTCTTCACGCGGCTCTTCTTGGCGGCCGACGCTGGCGGCTTCGGCGACTTAACTTTGGACTTGGGTTTCGCCTTTGGTTTGGCTCCCCAGACCCAATCGCGTGCCGCCGCAATTTCTTCGAGACTGCGACCGGTACTGACGCTTAGCGGCTTCTCTTCCAACACATCACCATCGGTGATGGGTTTGGCCTCATCGTCGCGTTCCTTGAACAGTAGCCATTGCTTTTTGCCCGCGTCCTCAGCGGCTTTGCCGCCGATCCGCACCAGCATCCAGTCGCCGACGAGCTTTTGGCCGTAAAGGTGAAATTTTAGCTTGCCGCTCCGATAACCTTCGCGCGGGTCGCCGATTGCTTCCCAGGTACCCGTGTCCCAGAGCATGACGGTGCCACCGCCATATTCCCCCTCGGGGATGATGCCTTCAAAAGAGCCGTATTCGACGGGATGGTCCTCCACCTGCATGGCGAGCCTTTTGACCGACGGATCAAGACAGGGTCCTTTGGGGACAGCCCAGCTTTTGAGAGTGCCATCCAGCTCCAGGCGAAAGTCGTAGTGAAGATGGCTGGCGTCGTGCTTTTGAATTACGAAAGAATTTCCCTTCGCGGCGCTCTTCTTGCCCTTGGGCTCAGGTGTCACATTGAAGTGCCGCTTCCGTTTGTACTCGCTCAAGCTCATGACGCACCTCAGGTCTTGTGAAGCGCCGATGAATGCAGCAAAAAACATGCCGGGGGCTGACGGACGCGGCGAGGTGACGGGTAGGTAATAGGTTCGTCCCGCGTTCCCTGTGGACGCTCACCCTCGGGCCGCTGCTCCGCCCTCATTCTTCCTTCTCACCCATCTTCCTTGCCCCCAGTTTCAGATCGTCCTCGAGCTCCCGGCGCATGCGGTGGGCGTCTTCTCTTTTGGGGGCGCGCAGGATGGCGGCGGGATGGTAGGTTGCCATTATTCTGGCGGATAGGCCTTCTACTTCCACGAACTTGCCGCGATCTTGCGTAATGCGAAATGCACGGCCCAGGAGCGCCTGGGCGGCGGTGGCACCCAGGCAGACGATGAGCCTGGGACGTATGACTTTGATCTCGGCCAGCAGCCAGGGCTTGCAGGCGGCGATGTGGCGCCACTTGGGCTTTTTGTGCATGCGTCGCTTGCCCCGTTCTTCCCACTGGAAGTGCTTGACCGCGTTGGTGAGGTAGACCTGCCGGCGCTCCAGACCAGCGGCACCAAGTGCTTCCTCGAGCAGCTTCCCGGCCGGTCCCACGAAAGGCGCCCCTTCCTGGTCCTCCCGGTCGCCAGGCATCTCGCCGACGAGCATGACCTTGGCTTGTGAAGACCCCTGACCAAACACCGTTTGCGTGGCCTGCTTGTATAGTTCGCACCCCTCGCAAGAAGCAGCGGCCCGCCGCAGCTCAGCGAGCGTCAACCGTTGCGGCAAATAAGGTGTGGCACTATTTTCAGCCATGGCTGCCCCCTCATTTTTTCGGCAATGCTTGTGCCGCCAGGGTCGCTACTTCGCTACGAATCTTGCTGACATTGCCCTTGCCGCTGGGATGGACGCGGTTGCTGAGAAAGATGACGGCCGTTTTGCTCGGCGGGTCGAGCCATAGCGACGTACCGGTAAAACCGGTGTGGCCGAAGCTTTTGCCCACGGGGAATAGCTCGCCACGATTGCTGGAATAGTCGGTGTTGACGTCCCAGCCATAGTTCCGCAGCCAGTCGTTCTTGCCACCAGGAACCGCACGCGGCGTATTCATGAGGCGCACCGTTTCAGGCGCCAGAATGCGCCGGCCACGATAACTGCCCTCCGCCAGGATCATCTGCGCGAAAACAGCCAGATCATCGGCAGTGCTGAACAGACCGGCGTGGCCGGCGACTCCACCCATGCCGTAGGCCCGGGGATCGTGGACCTCGCCCTTCATCCAGTGGCCGCCGCGCTGCTCCGTGGGCGCCGCGCGTTCTTTTAGCTTGCCTTGCGGGTTGAACGTCGTTTCGTTCATCCCCAGGGGGTCGAAGATGTGTTGCCTGGCGAATTGATCGAGGGGCATGCCGCTGATGCGTTCCACGATGTCTCCCAGCACGATGTAGCCGAAGGAGCTGTACGTGAATTTGGTGCCCGGCGGCGCTATGGGTTTCTGTCGATAGACGACCTCCATGGCCTGGGCACGTCCCTGTTGGTAATCGGCCACAGCATTGTTGGCGGCATGACCGCTGGTGTGCAGTAACAGTTGCTCGATGGTAATTTTGGCGCCACCGAACGGACTACCGGGCACATGATCGGCCACCAGATCTTGCAGGCGCAGTTTTCCTTTCTCAACAAGCATCAGAATGGACACCGCGGTGGCAATCGGCTTGGTGAGGGACGCCAGGTCGAAAACAACCTCGGGCACCATCGGCATCTTCTCCGGCTCCAGGCTGCTGTTGCCGTAGGCCTTGCGAAAGACCACCTTGCCCTGGTGGACAATGACAACCACGGCGCCGGGAAGGTTTCCCTTGGCGATGGCCTGGTTGACGGCGTCGTCAATTTTGCCCAAGATTTCAGCCGACAAGCCGAGGGCTTCCGGCGCCACGACCGGCAGAGGATTGTCGGCCGCGCACGAAGCCGACGGCACCCTGCCGCCAACAAAGCCCAAAGCCACAATGGCGACGGTGAGCGGCGCGGCCAGCAGGCTCCGCCCACCGCTGGCCAGGCGCTGATTTCGCGGCGTAGTTGTCAAAGGACGCATACCATTTCCCCGCAAGATGAGATTTTATCCGGCGCGATTGTAGACGGTCCCGCGTCAAGCGGGAAAGGAAATGATGCCCGTACCGAGGTTTCAGCCTCCCCAGCTTGCACGAGCGATTTCAACCAGCAAGATGACCAAAAGGCCGATGCTAATGATGGCGTTGACGTGAAAGAAGGCCAGGTTAACGCGGGCAAGGTTGTGAGGAGTGACCAGGGAATGCTCATAGAGAAGGAGGCCGGCGATCAAGACGAGACCGCCAACATAAATTGCGCCCAGCGGGGGTGAGGCGGCAAAATAAAGTGCCACGAGCAGGCCTAACATGGCGAGATGACAGGCAAAAGCGAGACGGAGCGCGGCGGCGACTCCCAGGCGGGCGGGAATACTATGAAGGCGAGCTTGCCGGTCAAAGTCGGCGTCCTGGCAAGCATAAATGATGTCGAAGCCGGCCACCCACGCCAGGACTGCCAGGCCCAGGATGACGGGAGCAAGCAAATCCACCGGGCCGCGAATGGCGATCCAGGCCGCCAGGGGTGCGAGCATGAGCGAAGCGCCAAGCCAAAAATGCGCCAGCGAAGTGAAGCGCTTGGTCCATGAATAAGCGCACACGAAAAGAAGCACCGGCACGGCGAGCATGAGCGGCCAGGGGTTCGCCGGCACGGCCAACAGAAAAAGACCGGTGCTCGCGATAAAACCAGCGCAGCAAACGATGGTAAATATCCACACCGTTCGCGCGGTCAAAAGTCGGGCGGGCAGGTGCCTGCCGGCAGTGCGCGGGTTGGCGGCGTCGATATGACGATCGGCGAGTCGGTTGATCGCCATGGCGGCGCTGCGGGCGAAAATCATGCACAGGAGGATGCCCGCGAGTTCAAGCCATTGAAAAACTTGCTTGGTGTACCACGCGAGAACAGCGCGAAACAGCGCGAATGGCAGGGCGAAGAGCGTATGACTGAAACGAATCAGTTCCAGGAATCGTCGCGCACTTTGAGTCACTCCCACCATTCACTTGTTCTATTCAACGGTTTCGCCGCGCAACCATTTTTCGATGGTGCGCGATAAGCTACGCCCAATGTTGGGAAGGTCCGCCA
Source organism: uncultured Planctomycetota bacterium (assembly GCA_963848825.1). Lineage (GTDB taxonomy): Bacteria > Planctomycetota > Planctomycetia > Gemmatales > Gemmataceae > CAVVSQ01. The sequence continues at coordinate 670,096 of CAWKFA010000002.1, forward strand.
GCACCTTTTGCCCACCCGTCTCAAGCAAGCTGTCAACGGGACAATCCAATCCCAAAATCGTTTCGGCAGCCCGCCGATAGGCGCGCACCCGGAAAAGACTGGCGCGTTCCGCTTCGAGATGATGTGCTTTGGCCGCCAGACGAGCCGCAAGAGTTCTGTTGTCCATTTTTTGGCACCTCCACCATCATTATACATATGTACACTCTCAATACAAGCATGTAGATGACGTGGCACCACGTTCGCCGCCCGAACGAGCGGCATTTTTTCGCATTCTTACCCACATTCCGTAAAGCTCCTGATCGCCGTTCATACGCTATAACTAGTGGTTTTTTCCAGGAACCCAACTTGACGGGAAACGCGTATCTTCGTTAACTTACACGCGTTCCCTGGGGCCAAATATGGCGGCAATCGAGCTTCTGGGCCTCGGCAAGGTTTATGAAAATGGGGCCTGCGCCCTGTTGGACTGTGACCTGGCTGTCGCTTCGGGAGAATGGCTGGCACTGGTCGGCGTCTCGGGCGGCGGCAAGACCACGGCGCTGCGTCTCATCGCCGGCCTGGATGAGCCAAGCGCGGGGACGATACGCATTGGCGGCAAGGTAATGAATGGCATGCCGCCGGCCCAGCGAAACGTCGCCATGGTTTTTCAGCGCCCGGCGCTTTTTCCCAACAGGACCGTGCGCGAGAATTTGGCCTTTGGTCTGCGCCTGCGGCACGGATTTTTTAGCAGGAGATCGCGGAGTTATCGAACGCTGGAGACCGATGGTGTCGAACAGGTGGCGCGTTGCCTGCACATCGAGCACCTCCTTGAGCGAAGGCCCGGGCAGTTATCCGGGGGAGAACAACAGCGCGTGGCGCTGGGGAGGGCACTGGTTCGCCGGACGGACGTGGGACTCCTGGATGAACCGCTTGGGCACCTCGATGTCAGCCTGCGCCTGAAATTAAGACGGGAGTTGCCCTTGCTCCGAAGCAGGTTTCCCGCCACAATGATAATAGTAACTCACGACCCTGCCGAGGCCATGGCGCTGGGAGACCGCATTGCGGTGCTTCATGAGGGGAAGGTCTTGCAAATAGATCGCCCCGAGATCATCCGCCGGAACCCGCGCAACGCCTTTGTGGCGGAGTTTTTTGCAAGTAGCGTCTGAGGGAATGCGCCAGCCGCATGTTCAGCCGCGCTTTGCCGAGGAATTGAAATGGTCCAGCAGCCCGCGAAATCACGGAATTACCTGGTTTAGGCGGGAGTGGTGCGTTCCAGCGCGTTGCGCGCGGAGGCATCCAAAAGTGGGCCCGGCCCACTTTTTTTTGTTTTCAGGCCTTTCGTAAAGGCCAGAAGTTATTTCGTCGCTCGCCCCCGCGCTGCCGTGGCAATCGGGCAAGAGACGCTGTGAATGAGGTTGCGATAATGAAAGGTTCCGACCTGTTGCGCATCGTGGACCAGATGCACCACGAGAAGAATATCGACCGCGATATCATTTTCGAAGGCATCGAGGCAGCTTTGCAGCTGGCGACGCAGAAAAAATTCGGCGAGGAATCCGGCGTCATTGTGACCATTGATCGCGATTCCGGCGAGATCAATGCTCTCAAAGGTGAGGAAAAGATTGATCCCGCGGAATTGGGCCGCATCGCCGCCCAGAGCGCCAAGCAGGTCATGATCCAAAAGATACGCGAAGCCGAATGCAACGCGGTGTTCGATGAATACGCCGCCATGAAAGGGGACCTGGTGCACGGCCCCATTGCCCGTCATGAGGGCGGGGCGGCCATTGTGACCCTCGGCAAGGCGGAATCGATTTTACCGCGTAGCGAACAAATACCGGGGGAATCGCATCATATCAGCGAGCGCATCAAGGCGGTCATCCTCGACGTCCGCAAGGTCGGGCACCGGGTGAAGATCATCCTGTCGCGCACGCACCCGGACTTCGTGCGTCGTCTTTTCGAAAACGAGATTCCGGAAATAGCGGACCGCACCATTGAAATCAAGGCGCTGGCGCGTGAAGCGGGCTACCGGGCCAAGATTGCCGTGTCGAGTATCGACTTGAAGGTTGATTGCGTCTGCGCCTGCGTCGGCGTGCGCGGCTCGCGCATCAAAAATGTCGTGGATGAGCTGGGTGGCGAGCGCATCGATATTGTCCGCTGGAACGACTCGCTGCAGGTGATGATCCCCAATGCCCTGCAGCCAGCCCAGATCGAGGAAGTCTTTCTCTATCCGCGCCTGGGCCGAGCCATCGTGCTCGTTAAAGAGGATCAACTATCGCTCGCCATCGGCCGGCGTGGGCAAAACGTCCGCCTGGCGAGCAAGCTGGTGGGCTGGGACATCGAAATCATGACGCTCGACGAACTCAACGAGAGTATCGAGCGCGCCGTCGGCTGGTTCAACCAGATACCCGGCGTTTCCGAGGAAATGGCGGAGGCCTTTATCGAAGAAGGCTTCCTGTCCTATGACGATTTGACCTTCATGGAGCCCGCCCAGCTCGGCGAGCTTTCCGGCCTGCCAGAGGACCAGGCCGAGGAAGTCATTGCCTTTGCCGAGGAAGCGGCCCTACGGGTGGAAGAAGAAGTCGAAGCCGCCAAGCTGGAGGCCGCCGAGAACCCGCCCGAAGCGCGGGCCGATGGTGCACCCAAGCCGGCGAGCGCCGCGTCGCATTTGTTCAAGGAAGCCACGGAATCCGGCAACGAGCCCAAGCCCACCGTGGAAAGCATCTTTGGCCCCGACAGCCAGGAGACATCCGCGGCGGACGAGGAACCCAAGATCAGCGCGGAAGAAATATTTGGTGATGGTCCGGCCCCTGAGCCGGAGGTGGAGGCCGAGAAGGCCCCCGAATAGAATAACGACACGGAAGATAGAGCGTACGAAACACGAGTAAGACGGCACGGCGGTCGCCTGGAAAATGCAATGGTTTTAGGAACCTCACTTGAGGAGCAGCGCTTGCAAAAAGAAAGAGTGCGAGTCTACGCCTTGGCGCGGGAATTGGACGTGGAAAGCAAGGACTTGCTTGACCTATGCAGGCAAGCCGGCTTTGACGTCAAGAACCAGCTCAGCAACCTGGAAACGGAGCAGGTGGCGACGCTCAAGGAACTGATCAAGCGTGGCTCAAAGCCCGCGGCACCGCCCGCCGCGCCGCCACGGCCCAATGTCGCCGCGCCTTTGCCCGAAGTCGGCAAGGCGATGCCTAATTTGGCGACCCGGCCACGTCGCGAGGTCGAAGCGCCCGCGCGCCGACGCCGCCTGTCGAAGTTCCGGCGGCCAAGATCGTCGACAAGCCCGTCGAGGCGCCGACCCACGTCCCGGTCGAAGAAAATGTCCCCGCTGTCCCGCAAGCACCTGCTGCCGCGACTGTCGAAAAGACTGTGCCAGCAGCGCCGCCGACGCCCGGCACCATCGCCGCGGAAGCAGCGCCCAAGCCGCCCGAAGCACGGCCAACCGCGCCGGTGCCGCCACCCAGCAGAACGCCGATGAACTTGCCCTCGACTCCCGCGACGAAGAACCCGCCCAATCTCAGCTCCGGACGCTCGGGCACGTTGCGGCCGCCTACCAAAAAACCGATCATGCATTCCGGCTTCGGCTCCATCGCGGTGCCGCCGCCCCCGCTCCGGCCGATGAAAGCGCCGATCAAAAAGGTCGAAGCGGTACAACAGCCCATCGGCCGCCTGACCCAGGAACAACTCGGCGGTGGCAAGCCAATTCGTCCCGAAGATACGGTTCGACCTCCAGGGCCCGTCGGCGATGTGCCGTACACCGAGGAAGAAGACGACGGCAAGGGGGGCAAGGGCAAGAAACCACCCGGTGGCGGCGTGGTGGGTCGTGACAAACGCAAGGTAGCGCGCAACAAGCGCGCCGAAGAGCGTAAAGGCCACAAGGAAGAGGTCGTCGTCGCGGCCGGCGGCAAACTGAAAATTCTCGATGACGATCGCCCCCAGCCGGGCCATAAGCTGCGCAAAACCAAGCACCGCCAGGCCACCGCCCCGCGCTTGAGCGTTTTGGAGTTGACGCCCCCCATTACGGTACGTGCTCTTTCCGAAGTACTCGGCAAGCGATCGGTCGAATTGCTGTTCAAACTGCGCGATCATGGAGCGGCGCCGAACACCACCATCAACTCGATCGTCGAGGTGCCCGTCGCGGAAATGCTCGCCCTCGAATATGGGATCGAAATACTTTTCAAAAAACCGGCCGACCAGGAAGAGGAGCAGCTCGCCACCTTTGGTCAGGTCGACAAACCCGAAGACCTGGTCCCCCGCCCCCGATCGTGACCATCATGGGCCACGTCGATCACGGCAAAACCTCCCTGCTGGACAAGATTCGGGAGAGCAACGTGGTCGCCACGGAAGCGGGCGGCATCACGCAAGTCATTCGCGCCTGGCGTGTCGATCATGGCGGCCGGCCCGTGACGTTTCTCGATACTCCCGGCCATGAGGCCTTCACGAAGATGCGGGCTCGCGGTGCCCAGGTGACCGATATCGCCGTCATCGTGGTGGCAGCCGACGACGGCGTCATGCCCCAGACGGAAGAAGCGATCAACCACGCCAAGGCAGCCGGCGTATCGCTCGTCGTCGCCATCAACAAAGTGGACCTGCCCAGCGCCAACGTCAATAAGACGCGCCAGCAGCTCTATAGCCTGAATGTGTTGCCCGACAATATGGGCGGCGACGCTCCCTTTGTCGAGACCAGCGCCGCCACCGGCAAGGGCATCGAGGAATTGCTCGATCAGCTATCCCTGGTGGCCGAGCTCAAGGAACTCAAGGCCAATCCAAACAAACCCGGGCGCGGCACCTGCCTGGAAGCCATGCTCAGCGAAGGGGAAGGCGTTCGCGCTACCGTCCTCGTTCGGGAAGGCACCCTGCGGCGCGGCGACGTGGTCCTCTGCGGCGCGGCCTATGGGCGTGTTCGCCAAATGTACGACGACCTCGGCCGGCCTATTCAGGAAGCCGGCCCCAGCGTCCCTGCCCGTATCACGGGCCTGGACGATGTGCCAAACGCCGACGATCCCTTCTACGTAATGCCCGACCTGGCCATGGCGCGCTCGATTGCCGAGACGCGCAAGGGCAAACAGCAAGAGGCGGCCCTCCACAAACGCACGCCGCTGACGCTGGAAAACCTGAACGATGCCAAGATCGCGGAACTGAAGGTCGTTCTCAAGGCCGATTTCCGCGGCTCCATCGAGGCCATCCGCAAGGAGCTGGAAAAGCTGCAGCACGAGGAAGTTCGCGTGCGCGTTCTTGAGGCGGGCATGGGCGCCATCACCGAAAACGACGTTTGGCTGGCCCTGACTTCACCCGAAGATACACTCATCGTTGGCTTTAATGTCGTGCCCGACGATCGCGCCCTGGCCCTCGCCGAAGAAAAGGGCATCAAGATCCAGGAATACGACATCATTTACAACCTGACGAACGATATTCGGGCCGCTCTGGAAGGCAAGCTGAAGCCACGCGAGGAGGTCGTCCATCTCGGTCGGGCCGTCGTTCGCGATACTTTCAAAATCAGCCGCGTCGGCACCATCGCCGGCTGCTATGTCACACAGGGCACCATCAAACGCAATTCGAAGGTGCGTTTGATTCGCGAAGGCCTGGTGATCTATCCGCCGAGCGACCGCACCGCGGGCCTGGAGTCCTTGAAACGTTTCAAGGAAGATGTCGCCGAGGTGCGGGAAGGCTTTGAATGCGGCATCAATATTGCCGGTTACGATGACGTCAAGGTGGGGGACGTGATCGAGGCCTTCCGCATCGACCAGATTCAGCGAACGCTCTAAAGCGACGCTCTAACAGCCCGTTGAAAAAGGGGTCAGACCCCCTTGAAGCGAACAGAGTTTTCAACGTTTTTGCAGGGTACTGAAGGGGTCTGACCCCTTTTTCAACGGGCTGCTAACATGGTTCATCGGCCGCCGCCATGATTATCGGCACGCTAAAAGTTCGTTTTTTGCTTCGCGAGGCCCGCACCCTCAAGGACAAAAGACAGGTCGTCAAAAGCATCAAGGACAAGCTGCAGAACAGCTTCAACGTGTCGGTGGTGGAGGTGGACTCCCTGGATGATCCACGCATCGGCGTGCTGGGTTTCGCCATGGTGGGCAACGAGGCGCATCCGCTCAAAATCGCGCTCGGCCGGATTGTCGAGGCCTTGCGGGTGCATCCCGTGGCCGAACTCGTGGATCATGAGATCGACGTATAAAGCAGGTTCCGTATGAAAACACATCGCCTGGCCCGTGTTTCTGAAATCGTCCGCGAGGTCGCGGCGGAAACGATTCTGTTCGAGCTTTCCGATCCCCGCATCAAGGGGGTAACGGTGACGCGAACGGAAGTGGCCGCCGATCTGCAACACGCCAAGGTTTTCGTGTCGCTGATGGGCACCAAGAAAGAACAGGATTTATGCCTGCACGGGTTGCGTCACTCGGCGGGGTTCGTTCAGGCCAAGTTGGCCACGCGGCTCAAAACCCGCTACACCCCGGTCATCCACTTTATCGTGGATGAAGGGGTTAAAAAGAGCATCGAAGTGACGCGCCTCATCAATGAGGCCCTGGCTCAGTCTCGTCCAGAGCCTGAGAAGCAGTCCGCTGAAGGAACGGCAGACGGGGAGACGGAGGAAGGATGAAACGCCCCGGCGGGCCGCGGTCCGCCGCCAGGCATCATCCTCGAATAGGATTTTTTCTTCCAACCAAGAGGGCGAGTGTACCGCTTATGACCACCACACCCAACAAAACCAAACTGGTCAACCAACTGTTCACGCTGCACAAGGGACGTAAAGGGGCCGACCCTCTGAGCCGTCAGGTCGTGGAACAATTTATCTACGCCATTTGCCGCGAAGGCGTCACCCGCGACGCCGCCGACCAGGCTTTCACCGCCCTGCGCGATACCTTCTTCGACTGGAACGAGCTGCGCGTCAGTTCGACCCAGGAGATCGGCGAAACGATCAATGCTTATGTGCCCGATGGCGAGGCCCGCGCGCAGCGCCTGATCGATTTTCTGCAGGAAGTCTTCGAGACGACCTATTCGTTCGACCTGGAAAGCTTGCAGAAAAAAGGGGTCAAGCAGGCTGCCAAGCAGCTATCCCGCTACCAGGCTGCCAATGAGTATGCCGTCGCCTGGGTCGTGCAAAAGAGCCTCGGCGGCCACGCCCTGCCCCTCGATGCCGCCGCGCGCCGCGTCCTCGGCCGTCTCGGCCTACTCGAAGATGGCCTCGATCTGGAATCGATACGAGCCTCGCTAGAACACCAAATTCCCAAGCTCAAAGGCGCCGAGTTTGTCGACCTGGTCAGCGTCCTGGCCAAGGACCATTGCTGGGAAGTAGACCCGGCGTGCCCCACCTGTCCCCTCAACAAGATGTGCCCCACCGGCATGGCCCGCAAGCTGGATGGCATCGCCGCCGGCAGCAAAAAGGCCCGCTCCTGAGCTAGCGCTCACTGACGCTTGACGCGGCAATATTGGCCACGGCCAGCTTAAGCTGGCCGTGGCCGTTTTGTTAGCTGGCGCTTGTTACTTCTTCATGGCCTTTTGCACGGTCACGCCGAGGTCCGCCGGGCTTTCGGCGACGTGAATGCCGGCCGCGAGCAGTGCGGCGATCTTTTCCTTGGCGGTGCCGCTGCCGCCGGAGATGATGGCGCCCGGCGTGCCCCATGCGTTTGCCCGGCGGGGCGGTCTGGCCTGCGATGAAGGCGCCGACCGGCTTCGTGACATATTGCTTGATGAACTCGGCGGCCTTTTCCTCGGCATTGCCGCCAATTTCACCCATCATCAAGATCGCCTCGGTCTTCGGGTCGTCTTGGAACATGCGCAGCGCATCGATGAACGAGGTTCCCACGATCGGGTCGCCCCCCAGGCCGATGCAGGTCGATTGGCCCAGGCCCAGGCTGGAAAGCTGCCACACCGCTTCATACGTCAACGTGCCGCTACGGCTAATGAGGCCGACCACGCCCGGCTTGTGAATATAGCCGGGCATGATGCCCATCTTGCACTGGCCGGGAGTGATGATGCCCGGGCAGTTGGGGCCAATCAGCCGGCAGGGGCGTTCCTTGATGAAGCGCAGAGCCCGCGCCATGTCGATGACCGGGACCCCCTCGGTGATGGCCACGATGACGGCAATGCCCGCGTCGGCCGCCTCCATGATGGCGTCGGCAGCGCCCGGCGGCGGCACGAAAATCATGGTGGCGTTGGCGCCTGTTTTCGCCACCGCCTCGGCGACGCTGTTAAATAGCGCGAAGCCATCCTTGACCGTGCCCCCCTTGCCAGGTGACACACCACCGACAATTTGCGTTCCGTATTCACGGCACTGCAAGGCATGAAAAGTGCCCGCCTTGCCCATCCCCTGGACCAACACACGCGTGGATTTATCGACAAGAATGCTCATTGGGAGTTCCTTTACTAAAGCACGCCGGCCAGCTCTTTCGTGGCTCAGGTTGACAACCTGGCCCGGCCGGGCATGCTCGCTACTCAAGCGCTTCTCATGGGTTCGTTCGTTCCGTTTACAGGCTAGCAGCCCGTTGAAAAAGGGGACAGGACCCTTTACAGGCTGAATCTCCAATGTTTTTGCGATGGCCAAGGGGTCCTGTCCCCTTTTTCAACCTTTTTCAACGGGCTGCTAGGAGGCCTTGGCGGCGGCGACGACCTTTTTCGCCGCGTCGGTCAGGTCGGCCGCCGGCGTCAAGTTCAAGCCGCTTTTCTTGAGGAGTTCCCGGCCTTCGCCGACGTTGGTGCCCTCCAAGACGCACGACAAAGGGGACCTTGGGGTTTACTTCCTTGAAGGCGGCAATGACCGCGGTGGCGATGGTATCGCACTTCATGATGCCCCCGAAGATATTGATGAGCACCGCGCTGGACGCTCGGGTCGGCCAGAAGTATGCGGAGCGCCTCGGTCACCTGCTCTTTATTGGCGCCGCCGCCGACGTCGAGGAAGTTGGCCGGCTCGCCGCCATGGTATTTGATGATGTCCATGGTGCTCATGGCCAGGCCCGCGCCATTGACGAGGCAGCCGATGTTGCCGGCCAGGCTGATAAAGCTCAGCCCCGCCTTGGCCGCGCGTAGCTCCGCCGGGTTTTCTTCGCTTTCGTCGCGGAGCTTTTCCATGTCCGGGTGGCGGAACAGGGCATTGTCGTCGAAGGTCATCTTGGCGTCCAGCACCTGGACCTGCCCCTTGGTATTGACGATCAAGGGGTTGATCTCGGCCAGGCTACAATCCTTGGCCAGAAAAACCTTGGCCAGGGCAATCATGATCTTCTCGGCCGCCCCGGTCTGTTCGCCGCTCAGGCCCAGCTCGAAGGCCAGTCGCCGCGCCTGAAAGGGCAACATGCCCGCGTCCGGATCGATGGGCACGCTGAGGATCTTCTCCGGCGTGCGCGCCGCCACCTCCTCGATCTCGACGCCCCCTTCCGCGCAACCCATCATCACCGGCATACCGACCGCGCGATCGACCACCATGCCCAGGTAGATTTCGCGGGCGATGTCGGCCGCCTTCTTGCACCAGCACCTTGGAGACCTTTTGCCCGGCCGCCCCGGTTTGTTTGGTCACGAGCGGATATTTGAACATGATCTCCGCGACGCTGCCGACCTCGTCGCGCGCCTTGATAAATTTGACACCGCCAAAGTCCTTGCCGCTATCCTTGAAGCGGCCCTTGCCTCGGCCGCCGGCGTGGATTTGCGCCTTGAGCACGACCGGACCGCCGAGCTGGTCAAAGGCCTTCTGCGCTTCGCCCGGGCTGCTGGCCACGATGCCGCGCGGCACGTTCGCCCCGGCCGCCGCGAGCAGCTCTTTCGCCTGGAATTCATGGATTTTCATGAGTGCCTCTCGAAATAAAACAATGACGTCGTTATATGAATTTGACGCGTGACAAGGGCTTTGCCATCGGTTAAAGTGAACAAAACGAGTGGCGTCCTGGCAGCCCGTTGAAAAAGGGGTCAGACCCCTTCAATACCCTGCAAAAACGCTGAAAACTCTGTTCGCTTCAAGGGGGTCTGACCCCTTTTTCAACGGGCTGCTGGAGGTAGTTTTGTGAGCATCATTCGTGTGGGCCTGGCGGAGACCAAAAAATTCGCGGCCGGCTATGAAGCCATCTTTGGCAAAGGCACAAGCGCCGCGAAGAAGGAGCCGGACGCTCCCAAGAAACCCGCCCCCAAGAAGAAGCCGAAAAAGAAGTAATGCCGCCGCCCCCGAACTTTCACGTCCATTCCCGCGTAGAAGACGTAGCAGCCCGTTGAAAAAGGGGTCAGACCCCCTTGAAGCGAACAGGTTTTCAACGTTTTTGCAGGGTATTGAAGGGGTCTGACCCCTTTTTCAACGGGCTGGTAGAGGTTTTGTGGTTTCCTCGGACAACCTAACTTGCTGTTCGGACGAAGAACTCCTGGGCTTTTTCCGCCGCGGTCGGCGCGAAGCCTTTGGAGCCTTGGTGCGCCGTTACGAGGGCGAGCTCTACGGCTACCTGCGCCGCTACCTGGGTGATGGCAACCTGGCCGACGACGTTTTTCAGAATACCTTTTTACAGCTCTTCACGAAGATCAGCACGTATGAAGTGGGCCGGCCGGTTCGCCCCTGGCTTTACACCATCGCCACCCACCAGGCCATCGATGCGCTGCGGCGCAACGGCCGGCAACGAACCGTCAGCCTCGATCAAGAGCGCGACGAGTCCTCCGGCGACTTCGGCCAACTGCAGGCGGTTTTGGAGGACAACGCACCGAGCCCCCTGGGCCACCTCCAGGGCGAAGAACGACGCCGGCTTGTTCGAGCGGGGGTCGATCAACTCTCCGAACTCCTGCGGCCCGTCGTGATTCTGGTCTATTACCAGGGCCTTAAATACAAGGACGTGGCCGAAATCCTCGGCATTCCCGTGGGGACCGTGAAGTCCCGGCTCCATACCGCCCTGGCGCCCTCGGGGAGATTTGGGCCGAAGCCACGTTGCTGAAGGAATAGTGATTTCGCGCTAGCTGAAGGGGTCTGACCCCTTTTTCAACGGGCTGCCAGACGACTTAACGGACACCGGGCCAAACCGCGGCATGCGGCGGCCGAAGCTTGATATAACTCATGAAATCCAACGAACCCGACGACAATTTGCTCGCCTTCCTTCAGGGCAACCTGGACGATAAGGCCGGCAGCGACGCCAGCCTCAGTCCGGACGCGGCGGCCAGCCCGAACTGCGGATGGTGCTCGACCTTTTGGCCACGGATAAGGGCGATCCACCACCTCCGGAGGATTTGGCCCTGCGCATGCTTGGCCGGGTGGCGCAGTTTTGTTGCCGCGACCAGGCTGCCGCGCCTTTGCCTGCCTCTCGGGACATGGCGGTTCGTTCGCGCTGCGCCCGGCGGACTTCGTCGTGGCCGCCTCGCTGCTACTCATGATGATCGGCCTGGGCCTGCCGGCCCTGCATGGTCTGCTCGACAGCCGTCAGGCGGCCGCACGCGTCGAATGCCAGGAAAAGCTACGCGTCCTCAATGTCGCCCTCCATACGTATGAAGAGCTGAACCATAAATTCCCGTCGGTAGTCAGCGAACGCCCCCGCGACGCCGCCGGCATGGTCATCCCCATCCTCGCCAGCGCCGGCGTTTTGCAAGAGGCAGCCAGCATCCGCTGTCCGGGCAGCGACGCCAGCGCCTCCCAATCCATCAGCCTCGAACAAGCCAGGGCCATGCCGCCGGCAGACTTCTTCCGGGAAGCACCCTACCTCGCCCCCAGCTACGCCTATTCGCTCGGCTACCGCGACGAGGACAACAACTACTTCGGCCCCTCCATTCCCGATGGCCAACAAGCAGGTATTGTCCCCCTCCTGGCCGATGCCCCCCCAGCGGACGGCAGCCCGGGCAATAGCGGCAACCACGGCGGCGCCGGCCAAAACGTTCTCTTCGCCGACGGACACGTCCAGTTCTTCATCCTGCGCAACGTCGGCTTCCAAAAGGATGATATCTACCTCAACAAAGCCAACCTCGTCGCAGCCGGACTCGATCCCTGCGATACGGTCCTGGGCGCGAGCGCTGCCAAGCCGTGAGAAAAGTAAAATTGTCAGGGCCCTTCTTTCTTGGAGTACCTGGAAGCCTCGAAGAAATGCAATCCGCACGCGGACGACGTCCAAGCCGCGCATTCAGGGTAACGCCGCAGGCCACGCTTTATTCCGCGATCCTGCGGGAGATTAAGACCAAGGGGAAGGACGGGCCGTTTCAGAAGACCGAGCGCGGGAGGTTCGCCGCCGCCAAGTAGCCCTGCCCCGCCATTGTTAGTCACGAGACCTCAAGGCGGGGTCTCTTCTTCGTCAACTTTTAGGTCAACTCCAAGGAAATGGTCGAGCACTTTTGCATCATTGCTGGAATAATCAGGGGAAAGCGAGGACAATCTTGCTCCGATACCTTCGGCTTGTAGGGCTCAATCCAGTTCTCGGACTGTCAGTTTGCGTCACGGCGATACTCGTCGTCGTGATCAGCCAGAGATTTCTGTGTCGCCCGTGCCGGCTCCGGATCCCGATTCTTTTGACCAAGAGACTCAAAATCAATCGGTTCAGCAACCAATCGACCCAAATCTCCCCAGGCTGATCGCCCAGTTGGGACACGGCCGAAGCCGCGTCGAAGCGATCGTCCTTTCTAAAGATGGCAAGTGGATGTTCACCGGTGGCTACGATGGAACTGTAGTAATGTGGGATTTCAAAAGCGGGATGGAAATCCGAGCATTCGAAGGCTTGCCGGGGCCTGTCCGATACTGGCGCTGATCCGCGAAGCCAAATGGTTAGTGGTTGTGGGAGACAGCTATGCGCGGATATTAGACGTGGCGACGGGAATGCAAATGCCTACGCCTTGGGACAAGATCAATCATATTTGGTCCGCCGCGCTTAGCGCGGACGACCATCGGATCGTTATTGCCGAGGACGACGCCGTGCACGTGTGGCGCTCGCGACTGGAAAGAGGTCCGCTGTTTTAAGGAAATTGGTCGACCCTTTGCCGTGACCCTTTCCCATGACGGCGATCTGCTTGTCACCAGCTCATTCAAGTGGGACGAGAGCAACGTCGAAACATCCGCCGTGAAATTGTCGGGGATGTAGCCACGGCGGCAAGGAACTGCATACCTTCAGCGGACATGAAGCTAGTGTCGGGTCCTTGACATTGAGCAGCGACGACCAGTGGCTCGTCACGACAAGCGACGATAAATCTGCCCGCTTGTGGGATCTTTCCACCGGCAAGGAAATTCGCGCATTCGTGGGGCATACGAAATACGTCACGTGCAGGCATAAGCGGCGACAAAAAATGGCTGGTCACCGGCGGCTATGATGAGACGATTCATGTATGGGACGTAGATACCGGCAAAGTGTTCAGCGTTCTTCCTGAAGAGTACCAGGCTGACACTCTGGCTCTGTCCGCAGATGGAAAGCGAATGGTGAGCGGCACTCTTGCACGCGCTCGTTTGTGGGACCTAGCCACCGGCAAGGAAATTCGCAGCTTCCAACGCCTTGCCCACCATGCGTACTTCCGATCTCTCAGCGGCGATGGCAAACGTCTTGTCACTGGCAAAGGCGGCTACTGGGATTTGACGACGGGCCAATTTGTCCCGACTGTGACACCGATAACAGCAGAAAAGACTCGCGTCAATCCCACCGAGGACGGGAAATGGATAATCACCAGTGATGATGCATCGGCCCACTTGTGGGATACAGCAACCGGAAAGAAGGTTTGTTCTCTGTCGTGGGAAAAACAGAGATTCCTGGACCTTTCGAGCGATGCGAAATGGTTGGCGTCCGTGGACCGGGACAAGGACAACTTGCTCCGGTTGTGGGACGTCGATGGCGGCACGATACTTCGCACTTTCAAGGGAGACGGAATTGAATACGGAAGTTGGTTCAGGAAGGCCACGATCAGCAGTGACAAGAGATGGCTTCTCAGTGAAGGTTTCTTGGAGTGCACGACGCAACTCTGGAATCTCTCCACGGGAAAAAAGGGTCTTTCAGTCCACAATGACAACTATTGGCCCCCCAAGGGCGCCATAAGTGCCGATTCCAAATGGTTGGCCGTAAGCAACGAAAAAAACGTCCAACTATGGGATCTGGCCACGCTCAAACAAGTGCAAACATTCAAGGGACACGCGAACCACGTTGTCAGCGTAAGTTTCAGCGGCGACGGGCAATGGATGATCACGCGCGGTGCGGATTGGGGAGGTACGCTCGATTATCGCATCAGCATGGAAAAAGACAAGGACGTAACGTATCGCATTTGGAATGTGGGCAGCGGCAAGACTATTGCTCAGTTCCGGCATCCCGATTGGACCTTCAGCGCGGCCCTGAGCCATGACGGCAAGCGTCTAATTACAGGCAGTTCGGACGGGACCGCCCGGGTGAGGGAACTGCCGAGCGGCAAGGAACTTTGCCGGCTAGTTAGCTTCATCGATGGCACCTGGGCAGTCTTCGATGCCGATTGTCGCTACGACGCCTCAAGCAAGGACGGTATCGATGGAATTCACTGGGTATTGGGCGATGAAATATTTCCACTCCAAAGATTTCGTAGAAGCCACTACGATCCGGGACTTCTCGCAAAGTACCTCGGTTACAATTCAGAGCCGCTAATGGCGCTGCCGACTACTCCGTGAAGGAATTTGCAGGATTCTACCCTGATACATGGAGTGTTTTCAACACAATCGGGGTCATGTGGAATTACCAAAATGAGAGACGACAATAAAATCAGCAATCCGGAGTTACCATGGCTTCTTTGTGCGACATTGGCATTCTTAGTCGTCATTCTTCTTGTTGAACTGTTGCTTTCGTGGCCAGGTGACCGTGTTACGCTCTACGCCTTGATCGCGGCCGTAACTTTACTGCCGGCATTATTGGCCTCACGCCAGAAACGGATTTGGGCCGTTGTCGTGACTATAATAGTGCTTGGCCGACTCATTTGGGACGATCAACAGAGGAAAGGAATTCGTCGCTCCGAGGTCGGCCCGGTGATATCGACCAAGCTGACAATAACTTGAGTGACAGGCATCGCAATAGCCGAAGCGGAAGTCGACGCTTTGCGGGGCTCCGTGCACCATTGCGTGCCCTTCGGTGAGGAAACCTTGCAGGAACAGGTGGCGACCGGCTTGGGGCTGGAATCCTTAGTTCGCGGTCCGGGCCGGCCGCGAAACCGGAAACGGAAATCTAACCTGGACCCTTTTTGTTTCAAATGGGCGTTTTCCCCGCGGGATGGACGGAGAAGAGCTTATGTAAAAGCGAGATGGAGAATAGCCGAGAACCCGGAGGAAGGGCTGCTATGGGTGATAAGTTCCAAGTAATTGTTGACCGCACAGCATCAGCTTACGAAGCACCGGTTCTTGCCAAACTGGTTATGGATTATATGATCGGACAACAATTTGTAGAAGCTGGACGTAGCGATTGCACCTTGGGGAAAACGGGCGGCCATGCGCTGGACAAAATGTAGCGGAAGTGCTTGCAACCTGGACTCCAGAATCTACTCCGGGTATCCCCCTCAGCCTTGACATAATACTTAGCCACCTACGTGGTTGTAAGTGTAACGGGGTGGAGGAAATTGTGGTCGAACAGTGTTCCACAACTTTGGTGCAGGACTTGACGCGGTTCGCTGTCCCGTTTGTCTAGCTAACGAAGTAAATGGCGACTGGGGATACGCCGTTAACCACTGGGCCAAGGGGAACGACTTGGCTGCGTTCCAATGCAAGATCTGTAACGAAAGTAGTCTCCTTTTGGATTGGACATTCGATCCGCCATGGGCCTTTGGAAATCTTGGGTTTGAGTTTTGGAATTGGCCACCATTAAAACGAAGCTTCATTGACAGGATCGGTGCGTTATTGGGTCATAAAGTCGTGATGGTATCTGGGAAAGTGTGACTATACCAAGCGATCCACCCACTGCTCAGAATGAAACGGCGGGGACGTACCCTTCGGTGAGAAAACCTGGCAGCAACAGACGGCGACCGCTTTGGGACTGGAGTCCTCCCTCGGTCCGGGCCGGCCGCGAAAACCGGATACGGAAATCTAACCTAACCCCTTTTGTTTTTTTTGAGATAAGGGCGGAATGTTCACAATGCGATTTATAAAGGAGCTTCCTTTAGGCTTTCAATCGACCGCTCTTGTAATATTGTGGATCATTTGGCTTGTATTGGCCGATTATACGCAAAAAAAGCAGGGCGACGGTATTTTTATCGAACATTTTCGTGTGTATTCTTTGCTTCTGTTTTGTATCCCGCTCCCGATAGTATTGCTGGGTGTACGACTTTGGCAAAAGCTTTGGCAATCCCGTCCTTCAAGCCCAATCGTTGTTCGCTTTTTTTGCTTCTTGGCCATGGCTCTTACAGGTATTGGTGTACTTGTTCTGATTGTCGGGCTGCGGCTTGCGCTTAATACTGACTGGGTCCGGGTTAGGGAGTGAACAAGGTGCCCTACTCGTAACGGAGATAGGCATCGCAATAGCCGAAATGGAAGCCGACGCTTTGCGGCGCTCGGTGCACCGTGGCGTGCCCTTCGGTGAGGGCCGGGTTGAATCAAGGGTTCACAATTATGTGGAAAAGATCAGGTGCATGAGTATCGCGACATGAGATTGCACCATGGCGTGCCTAGGTCGTTAAGAGCGCCCCGTTGGGGCTTGGTGCTTGATTGTGTAATTGTCCCCAGGGTTTCACCCAGGGCTAGCATAGTGCGGCCCCGTTGGGGCTTGATACTTGTATGAAAGGATAAAAGGAGGCAGGTCAGAGTTTTATTGACGGAGAGGAAGAAAGATTCGGGGCTATGTTTATTCCCTCGGTTCTGGATGCAGCAAATCCACCCGCTTCCATTGAAAATCTGTCTTCCACGCCTCATCTCCAACTGCATATTTTTCGAGGGCTTCAATGACGTGCTCCAGTGTCAACGACTGATCTGATGCCGTGAAATGGTTTTCAATGGCCCCTTCTTGATACTCCAGCTGCATGCCCCTTTTGGTGCTTTCATGAATTGCATGTACGACGGCGAATTAGTGCTCTTCTCCAAGACCGCAAATTTGGCTGAAAAAAGTGCCCGGATGTCCGCCTTCGTCGGATTGTCAATTCTCGTGGAGTTCTCAATAATCAACTTCGTCATTTAATCTCCTGGGAAAACCCACGTTTTGCCCTTGGCATAATACCAAGATACGGACGCCAAGTTGCTGAACGGCTTTCCTCATCCAAAGGAAAGCCTCATCCGCCGGGCGAACCGGCAGGGTCGCGAAGACTTTGCTGCAAACGCCAAGATCTCCGGCCCTGACGGTTCTGCCGCCGGTTCCCGATCGAAATGTTGGCGCCGCGGCTGTCTGCCCTTCATCTGGAGTTGACCGTGCGCCTAGAATGCCGATACAGTTCGCTGGACCAGTCCTGGGGAGGATGGTGCAACGAGCGTTTTGCTCAAGCTCCAAAGGAGGTTCCTATGTTCAAGAAATTGATCATTGCCGCCCTTGCCCTGATGTTGTTGCCCCTGGCATCGGCACAGGCGGGCGTACGGATCGGCATCGGCATTGGCCTTCCGGTCTTCGGCGGCCCCTACTATGGGCCCTACTACCGTCCCTATTATCGGCCCGTCGTGGTGGTGCCGGCCCCGGTTTACGTGTCGCCCCCGCCGGGCGTGGTTTATGTCCAACCTGCCCAGCCTCTTTACGTGCAACAGCCGCAGGTTATTACCCAGCCACAGGTAATTACCCAGCCTGCCCCTGTTTATGCCGTTCCCCGCTAAGAGCGTTCGGAAAAAAAGGGGTCAGACCCCCTCAATACTCTGCAAAAGCGTTGAAAATCTGTTCGCTTCAAGGGGTCTGACCCCTTTTTTTCCGAACGCTCTAAGCCGCGTGGGCCGGTGTTACTCGATCTAACTGTCCAGGCCGGTCCCTTAGCAAAAAGGGACCGGCCTTTTTCTTTGGCGAAAGTCTCACCCTTTCGGGCATTTTGCCATAGGTTAGGGGGGTACCGCCGTGCCCTTCTTTCGTGTTCAACGGAGCCACCATGGAGCCAGCCCGCGCCGAAACCCAGGTGAATGCGGCCCCTTCGATCGACCTGGAGGTGAAGGACGCTCAGCTCATTTTCGCCGCGGTGTGGGACGATCTGCTCGAAAAACATGGCAAGGACAACCTGCGCTTTCCCCGCGAATTCATCTGGCTTGGCGGTGCTCCCGGCGGCGGCAAGGGAACCAACACCCCCTTCATCGCCAAGGCACGCGATATCACCGCCCCGCCCATCGTCATCAGCAACCTGCTCACCAGCCCGCAGGCCGTGGCCATCAAGAACGCCGGCAAGATGGTCGGCGACCGCGAAGTGATCGGCCTGCTGTTCGAGGAATTGCTGGCCCCCCAATATTATGACGGCGTCATCATCGACGGCTTTCCGCGCACGAAGGTGCAGGTCGAGTGTCTCAAGATTTTCTACCAGACCATGCTCGAGCTGCATGGGGAATATCGCAATACCCCCCTGGCACGCTTCTTTCGCAAGCCGATGTTTCGCATCGCCCTGCTCTTTGTCAACGAGGAAGTCAGCGTGCAGCGCCAGCTGAAACGCGGCCTCGAGAAAAAAGAACACAACCGCCAGGTCCGGGCCACGGGCACCGGCAAGCTGGCCGAGGAACGACTTACCGACACCGACCCGGAGCTATGCCGTAATCGTTACAAGACGTTCAAGGACACGACCTACGATGCCCTCCGCTCGCTGCAGAAGATTTTTCACTTTCACTTTATCGATGCCGAAGACGATCTGCACGAGGTCCAGCAAAGCATCCTCAAGGAGTTCACGTATCAAAGCTCGCTGGAGCTCAGTCACGAAGTCTTTGACCTGATCCGCAATATTCCCGTGGCCCGCCAGCTCGCCTTGCACGGCGCAGGAGCTCGTCGAACGTCTGGAAACCTATGAAGAGCAGAACAAGGTCCTGTTTCAAAGCGTGGTCAAGCTGATCGAAGTCAAGATGATCCCGATCATTCGTGCCCACGCCATCTCCGGGCATGTGCGCATCAACACCGAGGACGAACTCCTGGGCGATCCGCTGGCCTTGCGGATCATGATTGACGTCTTTTCGGAGCGCGGTTCCATGCTTCCGTGGATATCCACCGCATGGACGTGCCCGAACGCATCAACCCAGAGACCTGGGAAATCATCTGCCGCACCAAAAAAGTCTTTCGCATCGAGATTCGCTACCAAACCTCCGATATCCGCCGCGGCAACCAACCGCCCGTTGAAAAAGGGGTCAGACCCGAATGGTACTTGAACTTCCATAAGTCATTTATGCTAATCGTCTTTTGTAAGTCGCGCGCGTCTCTAGGAAGTGTTGGTAGGGCTTAGGACGCCGTTTTGTTAAGCGTGGCTCGAAACGGTCTGGGCGGTTGCCAACAACGTGGCTGCCGATGGCGTGCAGCAGCGCGGTACACCAGTCGTCGATCAAGACTTTTGTTTCCAGGAGCGGCAGCATCCTGCTCAGGGTTTGCAGGGCTCCTTTGAAACTTACTGTCCATGGCTCTGCACCTGCTCTGGATGCTGCCATCGCCATCACTTTTCGGATGAGATTATAGGCGAGCAAGTGCATGTATAACTCATTGCGAACTCGATGCGGCGTTTTGCAGCGCAAATGATCCATCTGCATGACGATTTTGAGACTTCTTAGATTGAGTTCCGCTTGCCAGCGACGCCGGTAAAGTTTGGCGATCTCTGCTGCTGAATATTTCTCCGGATCTAGCAAGGTGGTGACCACGATCAATTCCCGCGTACGAAATCCTTGCCGTTCAACAAGGACGCGGACTTCGCGCAGTGTCAAGGCAGCGGGTAACGTTTGGTATTGTTCGCGGGGCATCCAAGCGGGGCGTGTCGGTTTATGCCAGCACACCAGATGATCATTGGGGCCCAGCCGCTGGCCTGTGCGAAAGTCGGTGCGCCGCAGTTGATGTTTGCGCACCACGCTGTGCACGCCGCGTTGCCAGAGCATAGCCAGATCGAACCAGCCACTGAAATAGCGATCCGCCATCACCACGTCCCCCACGGCAGAAGGTCATACAGCTTGCGGAACAAACTGTTCTCTCCTGTCTGCTTGCCTTGATATTTGGCCATGGCCACGTCCAGTACTGTGCCCCCCGCCAGGGAAAACACTGCGACGATCCGCATTATGGGAAAGCCACAGCCGCGCTTCTGACGGGGCTGTTGCGGATACTCAGCCTGATTGTCCGGAGTGTCGGCCATGGTGATCGTCGAACCGTCGAGATTGAGCACCCGGTGCCCCAACCAGCGCCAGAAAGACGGCGTCTCTTCATCCACCTGATGGCCGATGTCGCACGCCAACTGCCTACAGGCTTGCTCGGGCAGGCGGTCGCGTGCTGAGCAGTAGCCCCCCGTAACGGCCGAGCACGCGCGCTTACCGCTCGCCACCAACCAGGCGATTAATTGTGCCACGGCATCGCGGCAGGAATGGTCAGGACTGAGACACTGCGCGAGAAAAATCCAGATGGTAACGGATAGGGTGTAGAGCCACCCTTGCCAAACCCATCTTGCTCGACCAAATGCCTGATTGATATGATCTTCTGTCAGCAAGCTGGCGAAATATAACTTCCCATGACAACGCGCTTGGGCAACCGCCTGTCGAAATGCACCATCCATATTCGGCCTCCTTGCCGTGTTGTTGTGTCTTTGCAAATACAACAAGCGCAAGGAAGGCCGTGTTAGTCTATAGCATCTTACCCCGTCAATGGTTATGGAAGTTCAAGTGCCATTCGGGTCAGATCCCTTTTTCAACGGGCTGCTATCTCCCCGTCGCCCGGCTGGCGATTGCCCTACCCTCTTCACGCCGCGCCTGGGCACAATCCAAGGCATGGATGCCGCGCCCTTTTGGCCACCGCCCTTGATCCTGGCTACCTCCTGCGCGGCGCGGCATTCAGCCGGACCCCTGGCAGCAGCAGGTATTGGCGTCGCGCGGCCAGAACTTGCTGCTGAATTGCTGTCGTCAGTCCGGCAAATCAACCGTGATCAGTGCCCTGGCCCTGCAACAGGCCATCTTTACGACCGGCGCGACCGTCCTGCTCCTGTCCCCAAGCTTGAGACAATCCGGCGAGCTTTTTCACAAGGTCCTGCTCAACTACGAGACTGGCGGCAAGCTGGTCAAGGCACGCTCGCAGACGCGCCTCAGCCTGGAACTCGTCAACGGCTCACGCATCCTCTGCCTGCCGGGCAAGGACCAAAATATTCGCGGCTTTAGCCCCGAGCTTTTGATCATCGACGAGGCGGCGTGCGTGGCCGACGACTTGTACAAGTCCGTACGCCCGATGCTGGCGGTTTCCCGCGGCCGGCTGATCGCGATGTCAACGCCTTTTGGCCAGCGCGGCTGGTTCTTCGAGGAATGGCAGGGGCAGGGCCTGTGGCTGAAGATCAAGGTGCCCTGGTCTGATTGCCCCCGCGTCAGCCGGGAGTTTATCGCCGAGGAACGCCGCGCCCTGGGCGATGCCTGGGTCGATCAGGAGTATGAGTGCCTGTTCACAGCACGCGAAGGCCTGGTTTATCCCGATTTTGATAAGGCACTCACGAGCGGATTGTCAGGCGGCGGGCCGGGCGGTGGGCGGCATTGACTGGGGCTGGCGCAATCCGTTCGCGGCCGTCTGGGGCGTGCTCGACCATGACGACGTTCTCTGGATTCAGAGGGAGCGTTACCTGCGCGAAACCGCGCTGCACGAGCATGTCCAGGCGTTGCCGAAAAGCACAATGTGGTATGCCGACCCCGCCGGCCGCACGGAAAGAGAAGAGTTCCGCGCCGCCGGCCACACCATCCGCCAGGGACACAATGACATCCGCCTGGGCATAGCGGCCGTCACCGCCCGCCTGCGTACCGGTCGGCTCAAGATCAGCGCGGGCTGCGTCGAATCTGGTCGCCGAGGCCAGGCTTTATCGCTATCCGACATTGAGCCAGCGCATCTTGACGGGTGAAAATCCCGTAGACGAGCACAATCACGCCCTCGGCGCCTTGCGATACCTCATCAGTCGCCTGGATAGCCGATTCCTGGGGAAGTTAAGAGGCAAGACGCCGGCAACGGCTCCTCCAAGCGACGAGTTGCCTCGTCATTACCCGGACGAAGAAGGCCTCTGGACCAATCTCGGCTGACGCCGGGCCCACTCTTCGTGTTTGCTCTACCCTCATCGCACGGGCATTTCCGACAATCGCTTTCTGATAACTTTTCACCTTTTTGGGCGTGGCATGTTCGACTCACATACTTCACCGCTTCGGCTCCTGGTTGGCGCACAAGACCGCGCCGCGGGCCTTGACGGGAAATCAGTGGACGGGGACTGGCTTTACCGACAGCTACAAGCGCAATCGCACACCGACGCCGAATGAGTTGATGGCCGAACTAAAAGCGACGGCCTGGACCTGCGCCAGCATCAATGCCGCCGTCTGCGCGTCGTTTCCGCCACGTCTCTATGTGGCCACGTCGGCGGGCCAGTCAGCGCCCAAGTGCCAGGTGAAGGCGCTGGGCGGGCCGATCGAGCGGCGGCTGCGCGGGGCGAGCCACCTCCTTCCCTTCACCAAAACGGCGACACGCATTCAAGAAGTCGTCGATCATCCGCTCCTCACGCTGCTGGAGCAAGTAAATCCCATTCACAATGCGTTTGATCTGTGGGAGCTAACCACCCTTTATCAGGAGGTACATGGCAGTGCCTACTGGTTCATCGAATCGACCCCGCTCGGCATTCCCGCCGCGATCTGGATTTTGCCATCGCAGAATGTCACCCCCAAGCGGGAACCTGGCAGTTCCAATATCGTCGATTACTATGACCGGTAAAGGAGAACGTCATGAGGGTACGAAAATGGCGATGGGTGGTGAGAACAGCAAATAATGTGGTGATATTCGTGTCGGCAGGACGTCCGATATTTAACGAATGGGATATATGGGCGAATGGTGGGTACAAAAGCAAAGTTTGCATCAAAAGTTTCAAGTTAGTTTTCGGATTTCTCCCACCGGAAGGAAAGCCAGTAAAGATCGAACTCACCGCCAAACTCTTGACCGAGGAATAAATGGCAGCAAAAGACCTCATTACACTTGATCGGGCCTACCTGAATCTCCAGGGGGCAACGAACATCGACAACCTTGTCGGCACTCTGGTCACCGCGGCATCGGACGGCATCATCAAATACTGCAAACGTGATTTCTACGTGCGGGCATATGATGAGCTTTACGACGGCAACGGGGGCCGCGAGCTTCACCTTCGCGAGTATCCGGTTCAGTCCGTTCAATCGGTCAGATACAGGCCAGTGACAGTGCTGAAAGTCATCAACAACTTCACATCGAATCAGCAGTGCCGAGTACAAGTGACATCAACCGGACTCACACTAACCAGGGTAGCGTCGGGGGTAACAACGACAAACAACCTCACCTTCGCAGGCAACGTCACTCTCCAGGCCATGGCGACGGCAATTACGGCACTGGCCAACGGTTGGACGGCCCAGGTCGTTGGCGATGCAGCAGGCGATTATGGTTTATGGCCGTCCGCCGATCTGTACGTACCACCATCATTCGGGGACGGGACAACTTCCCAAGGCAATCTCACCGCAAGAGGCCAAAATGCTGAACTTAAAATGCACACCTATGAGCTTGCGGGTTACCAATTCGATCCGCGAGGTATATTGCTTCGGGCCATCCCATATTCTGATCCAGAACTTCTTCATGCGGAAGACCTGGTATGGCCACCTGGCATCAGGAACTTTCGGGTCCAGTACACGGCAGGTTACAACACCATTCCAGAGTCGGTACAGGAAGCCTGCGCGAAGTGGGTTGAGTTTATGTATTACGAAACTCAACGTAACCCGGGAATAACCAACCAGGCCACGGCACCGGCAGGAGGAACGGCAACCAGCACGAGCTTCGCACCGATAGGAAGCCCGCCGCCGAGCATCAAGACACTTTTGGCACCTTACAAGAGGCACACGATTTAAAGGGAGGAACGAAAGTGAACATATTAAGCTTCAGCCAAAGAAACAAGTTGCGTTGCCAGAGTAAGAACGGGTTCAATCACGAGTTGGGTTCGTGGACATTGAGCGATTGGATGACGGCGGTAACTGGAGAGGTAGGAGAGGCAGCAAACATAATAAAAAAGTTGAATCGTGTAAGGGACAACATTCCAGGGAATAAAGAAAGCGAATTGGAGTTGAGATTGAAACTACGGGAAGAAATTGCAGACATTGCAATCTATCTAGATTTGTTGGCGCAAGCGTGCGGTTTAGATCTGGAGACGATTAGGGAGGAGAAATTCAAGAAGACGAGTGACAAGATTGGGTACATAGATATAGGAAGGTAACCATGAAGCATTCACCAGGGCCATGGGAGATGAAGCAAGAATGCGTTGATCCGGAATGGCACATACTAACAGCCGGAGAGCGTATTATCGCCAACGTTCACATTGAAACAGGAAACGAAGCAGACAGGGCGAACGCAAATCTCATAGTGGTAGCACCTGAACTATTGGAGGAATGCGAAAGGGCATACAAGCATTACTTGATTTGCGAAGGAGTAGACGGTGCGAGAGCAGTGAGACTTGCACACCTAATTGAAACGGCGAAGAGGAAATAATGGCACTCACCGGTCAAATCTACCTTATCGGGCCGTCAGGGAACATCGGCCTGGCCGGCGTGACGATCATCTTCACCGAGCAGACGTACCTGAACGGCTTCTCCAGCATGGCAACCACGGATGCCACCGGACACTACTCATGCAGCGATTCCGGACTCGGGACGACAAGCTACACCGCCAACATCATAATAAGCGGAGATTACATCGACACAGGTTACGGACTGCCGCACAACATGTTCCTTTCACCAGGACAGGTAGACGCCTGGTCGTTCGTGTCACGATGCACGCGGGTAGTTTCATCGTGGGTATCGAAGGTATGCTTCTACGCAGGAGTGGGCCTGGTGGTGACATTTCACGACCGCAAGGGACCGTACACTTGCGTTTATCCAGGGACTACACTCCAGGACTACCTAAACATCCTGGCGGCACCGTCAAAAGGACGTTGGATTTGGCAGTATTACCCTCCACACAGAAGGATACACATAACATGGCCTCCAAGTTTGTAAATATCAACGACGTATCGGACACACTGAAGATTTCGCAGAACTACATCGCCTCGATTTACGAAGTGAGAGGAAAACAGGCCAAGGGAATGCCGAAAGAGGACAGAAAGGATTGCGAGGCGAGATTCTTGAACGAACTCATGGTCGGTTTCCGTGGAAGGGTGATCGAGCGGGCTTTGAAGCCGTCGCTAAACTAGGGTAACACCACATCTTGGCCCACTGGTTTAATAGGCGAACCAACCAGGGGGCAACAATGAAATCGCTACTCTCGGAATTCAGCACGGAAAAGGCATTGTGGTGGATTTTGGGTGCCATCATAGCGCCGCTGATAATTACCGGTGCCAACACGGTTCAGGATCACACGAAACGCATTGCCGCCATCGAAGGAATGATGAGCGGCATGAATCAGAGGCTCGGCCGCATCGAACTCCAGCTCGATCATATCAGCGAGCGGTTCGATGAGATCATGAACAAGGTGGAAAGGAAGAGCTAAGCAATGAAAAAGGCAATCCTGCTGTTTTTGTTGCTTGTTTCGCCGGCCTCAGGCCAGACGCTGGCACCGTCGAGTGATCCGTTCTACGCCGTGGTTCGAATCAAGAGCCATGGCGTTTCGGGAACGATCATCAAGACGGACAGCCAGAGGAGCTACATTCTTTCTTGTGCCCACATGTTCTTCACCCGAGGGACGGAAAACATCGATCAAAGCCTCTTGAAGAAGAAGCTCTTCATCGAAGGGCCGAATCAGCCGTACGCCAGACAAGGACTGTTCGATGTGAAAGTGGTTGGCGTAGATGCCAAGGCTGATCTGTCTCTTCTGGTGATCGAGAATGGGCCGTTCAACTACATTCCCGTGGCACCGAGCGGGTTTAGGCCGGGGAGGAATCTGTCAAGCGCGGGCTACGACAACATGACGTGGCCAATAACACAAAAGCCAGCAACGATTTTGTATTTTCACGGAGCCTGGACGTACACCAAAGAAAAGCCGTGGCATGGCCGTAGCGGCGGGGGTTTGTTCGATCTCGACGCCAAGGTATTGATAGGCGTCGTCAACGGCTATGAGGTCGGGGGGCAAGAGAAGGGCATATACGCCAGCCATGAAGGCATCCTTCGCTTCCTGACCTCATTAGGCTTGGGGCCGGTGGCAATGAGACCACCGGCCCCGCGACCGATGACCTATGTGTCACCGGTAATGCCACAGTTCGGGATGCCACAGCCATGTCCTGGCGGGGCTTGACTGCAAAGGTAAATGGGCGGTCGCCCAGAACAAGGAGGACAACATTAAGCTTTCAACCGAAAACTTTGAAGTAGTAGATTCTGAGGAGTTGCGAATTCTGAGGGTGGAAGCAGCTTCTTGGAGGATGTACCAGGAGAGCTTGAAGCGCCATGGAGCAACACATAAACCTGGCGTTTGGAATGACGCTAATTATGATCGCGTATTTGGCGTATCAGGACAAAAAAGACGATTTAAACCTTTCAACACCGTTGTCATTCAAATTTAAGGAGAACGCCGTGAAACCAGGATGGAAAACGTCCGAGTGCTGGCATGCCGTACTTACCCAGGTAGTTGCCTTCGTTACGTTGATGGGAATCATCAGCAAAACGGACGCAGACGGCCTCGGGGTGGCCATTGGTGACATAATCACCGCAGTGTTCGTGATTCTGACCAATGCCGGAATCGTGGCAACGTACATGCAAACTCGATTCAGGTTGAAGGTACCGGGAACAACCAACGGAGACACAGTTATGAAGGGGATAATCGGTGCGATTGTATCACTCTTGCTTATTGGAAGTTCTGCATCGGCACAGTGCCCGTGTACGCCTGGAGCATGCAAAACGTGTCCGCCGATCTGTCAGTGCCAGCCAGGAGAATGTGCCAAGCCGGAAGCATGGATTCCGCAAGATAACCAGGTTGCTCAGTTTCTGCCGTGGCGAGCGAACATCAACCAGCAATTGAAACAGCAGGATGACGCGATTCGCCAATTGCAGAACAAGCCGGCCTCGCCAGCAACGCCACAAGCACAGCCGGCGCCGCAACTGATCTACTTGCAACCGCCGAATCCGCCTTTGCAAAGCTATCCGATTCAAGGACAGCCGAAGCAAGACTTTCCGATTCAAGGCGATCCGAAGCAAGTATTGCCTATTCAAGGGCAACCGCAACAGAATTTTCCGATCATAGGGCAGCCGCAACAGCAGATGCCGATTCAAGGCCAGCCTATTCAGCAGATGCCGATACAGGGCTCGCCGCAACCGCTTCCGCAAGGTCCGCAGACGTACTCCAGGCAATACGCCATTCATTCCTAAGGGGAGGTAATCAGTGGAAAAGCTCTTCGTTATGCAAGTGGCCGCTCAGTTAACCGTAGCGGCCTGCAACGGTCTGGGTGCAGGCGCCACCAGGCCTATCGATCCGACGTTGCAAGACCCGAATCAGAGGGCCTGCAACCTGGAAGTGTGGGAAATATTCCGTGCCTACTACCACGCGATCCAAGCAGCCGTGGCTGACAACACCGATTGGCCTACGCCGACCGTGGCACAAGGCAATACGGTTCCGAACGTCATCAGCAGCGGTCTAACGTCCGCTCTGCCGGCGATCCTCACGACGTTGACAAACAACTTCGGTGGACCGGTGGGCAACACCATCAGCAGCATCTTGAAGCTTCTGACGCCTCAGGCACAGCAAACCGTTCCTCCGGTAACGGGGAACATTCCTGCTCCGGGGGTGAAGGCGAGCTAAGGCACTGACCAGGCTTCCTGAACATGCCGGGTGTATGCCTGGCATGTTTCTGCTTTGCGCACACGAAACAAATGCCCGATCTTGACGGCCGTCTCCATTTCGTTATACTTCGTATAACCTTTTAAATTGGAGTTGGCTCCTCATGAAAAACCGCCATGCCTTCACGTTGGTCGAGCTGCTGGTCGTCATCGCCATTATCGCGGTTTTGATTGCGCTGCTGGTGCCGGCCGTGCAGAAGGTCAGGGGCTCGGCCAATAGCCTGCAGTGCCAGAACAATCTCAAGCAAATCGGCCTTGCCCTGCACTCCTACCACGATCGCATGGGTCACTTTCCGCCCGGATACAAGGACGCCAACCCGGACCCCGCGAGCGACACGACTTTCGACAAGGGGCCTGGCTGGGGCTGGGCGTCTTTTCTGCTTGCCGATCTCGAGCAAAACAACCTCTTTCTGCAAATCGACTTCGCCAAAACCGTCGGCGACATGCCGATTTGCCAGAATTTCATGCCCAACTTCTGGTGCCCCTCCGATCAACAATTGCCCACTTTCAATGTCTATAACACGACGACGAACGTCGCCCAGGGCAATTACATTGCGGTCAATGGGGTCAAGGAAACGAGCAGCTATCCTGGCAACAACAATGGTGCTTTTCTGCGCAACAGTAAGTTCAAGGTTGCCGACATCACCGACGGCCTCTCCTGCACTCTTTTCGTGGGGGAACGCGACATGGCCCATTCCAAGACGACCTGGAGCGGGGCGGTGCCCGGCGGCCTGGTGACGGCGGATCAAGCGTCCGATCCGGTCGGCAACGCAGAAACTGCGCAGGCCCTGGTGCTTGGCCATGGCAGCGTGACGCACCTGCCAAACGATCCGGCCCTTTGGGATGCCGACGTCTTTTACAGCCTCCACCCAGGCGGCGCGAACTTTTTGCTCGGCGATGGTTCCGTGCGGTCGATCTCCGCGAGTATCAACGGCACGGTTTATGAAAACCTCCTGGCACGCAACGACGGCAACCCGGTGGACGACTATTAGCATGGCGCGGGCGTTTTCAGGGCCATTCGCAAGAAAAGCTTTCGTCCCGTACCGGATTGTGGTAAATCAATCCATAGGTGGCCCACGCGTAAACCATGGCTTTTGCAAAAGCAGTAACATGCTCCAAGACCGTCTTGCCGAGTACCTCTACTCGGAAATATGCCAGATCCCGCTGATCGATCCCCATTCCCACATCAACCCGCACCGGCCGACTTCGCGGACGCTCGAGGACATTCTCGGCTATCACTATTACACCGAGCTGGCCCATTCCGTCGGCATGCCCAAATCGGCGATTGGCCAGGACGTGGCGCCGCGCGATCGGGTGCGGGCCATCCTCGGCTACATGGTCCAGTTCGACAATACCGTGCAATACACCTGGTTCTTGGAGATCGCCCGGGCCTTCTTTCAATTTCAGGGGGACCGCATCACGCCAGCGGACTGCACCTGGCTATGCGACGCCGCGGAAAAGGTGATGGCCCGGCCCGATTATGAACAATGGGTGCTCGAGCGCTCGAACATCGAAAAGGTTTTCCTGACGAACGACTTCGACGATCCGCTCGAAGGCTTCAACACCGCGCGTTACATCCCCTGTCTGCGCACGGACGATCTGGTCTTTCATCTGGATAAGGCCGAGGTCCGTCAGCGCCTGGCCCAGTCGGCGGGCGTCGAGGTGGGCGACAACGCGAGCGTGACCGAAGCGCTTGCCAAACTCTTTGACCACTTCAAACGCAAGGGTGCGCGTGCTGCGCCATTTCACTACCGCCTGATTTTCAGCCGGACCCGTCGACCTCGGTCGCCCTGTTTGAAGAGGCGCTCAGCGAAGTAATCGGCACGGCGCAGCCGAGCGCCGAGGCCCGCGCCCAGGTGGCCAACGGCATGTTCCTGCGTCTCGTCCAGCAATGCCGGGCCCACAAGCTGCCGTTCGACCTCATGATC
Organism: uncultured Planctomycetota bacterium; assembly: GCA_963848825.1. Classification (GTDB taxonomy): domain Bacteria; phylum Planctomycetota; class Planctomycetia; order Gemmatales; family Gemmataceae; genus CAVVSQ01. The sequence goes on from CAWKFA010000002.1 coordinate 699,763, forward strand.
GGCGTGGTGCGGCGCGTCTATGAACATGGCGTCTACCAGGGCCAGGACCTTTACGACCAGCGCACTTCGCTCATTCAATATGCGCTCTCTTCAACGCGTTCCCGGACGTCACTTTTTGCGTATCGGTCCTGTCCAGCGTACAGAACCAGGAGCTGGCGAGCTTCAGCTGGATTTTTCCCAATGTTATCACCAGCGGTCACTGGTGGTATTCGAACATTCCGGCATTTGTGCAACACGATTGCCGGGCCCGCCTCCAGGCTGTCCCCAAGACGAAACAACTTGGTTACTACAGCGATATGTATAAGCTGGAATTCGGGCTGCCGAAATACAACATGTACCGGCGGATTCTGGCGCAAATCCTGGCGGACGACTTTGTCAAGCCGCGCGTGTTCACGGAAACCCAGGCCATCAACATGGCGCGCCTGTTGCTTCGCGAAAACGTTCAGCGCATCTTCAACGTGTAACAGCCCGTTGAAAAAGGGGTCAGACCCCCTTGAAGCGAACAGAGCTTTCAACGTTTTTGCAGGGTGCTGAAGGGGTCTGACCCCTTTTTCATCGGGCTGTTAAGCATTGGCAGATTGCTTCTGCCGCGCCAGCTGGCCACAGGCCGCGGCGATGTCGGCTCCCAGCGAGTAGCGAATCGTCACCACGAAACCGGCGGCTATCAAGGCGTCCGCGAAGATGCGCCGCGCTGCCGGCGGCGTGCCGCGTAAAGTTGGCGCCTCGGCAATCGGATTGTAAGGGATCAGATTGATATGCACCGGCAAGTCGCGCAAATAGTTAATTAGCGCGTCCAGGTCTTGCTCGGCATCGTTCACGCCGTCAAAAAGCACATATTCGATCATCAACGGCCGCCGCATAATTGTCGTCACGCGTGCCAATGCATCGCGCAATACGTCCAGTGGAAAGCGACGTGCCAGGGGTATCAGGCTGGCGCGCGTTTCCTGGCGGGCACTGTGCAGGCTGAGGGCCAGGCCCAGGCGCGGAAACCGTTCGGCACAGCGCACCATGGCGTCCGGGATGCCCACGGTCGAAAGCACGACCCGTCCCGGCGCGAGGTCAAAGCATGACGGCGCGGTCAGCACCTCGATTGCCGCGTACACCTCCGCTTCATTGTGCAGGGGTTCGCCCATGCCCATGAAGACGACATTACGAACCGACCGCTCTTCCGGACCAAGCAGACGATTGGCCTGAATGACCTGGTCGAGTATTTCGTCGCGCGTGAGATTGGCCGCCAGTCCCATGTAACCGGTGGCACAGAACGCGCAGCGGGCCGCACACCCCGCTTGCGACGACACGCATAGCGAGGTGCGTCCTGACGCAATGCGCAAGATGACCGATTCGATGCCATGACCGGCCGAGGTGCGCCAGATCAATTTGCTCGCCCCATCCACCCGCGAATCATGCCGGCTGTCCAGCTCCAGGGAGTGAAACGCCACCGCGGACGCGAAAGCGGCATACTGCGCGGGGTGCAGCTGTGCCAGCGAATCCTCGGCCGAACAGTGTTTCTTGTAGAAGGCATTGCGCAGCTGACGCAGGTGCTCGGGGCTCACGCGCAGCTCCGCGCGGAGGCGTGCAATGGCCCGGCTATCGTGGATGCTAATCATGGCGCAACCGACCTCTCACCGCGTAGTTTGCTTTGCTACAGTCGTCTCACTTCCCCATTATTCCCCAGAGACGATCATCATGAAAGCGCTTTCCGTTTCCCAGCCCTGGGCGCAACTCCTCATTCTTGGCCTCAAGCAGTATGACGTGCGCCGCTGGCAAGCCAAATTTCGCGGTCCGTTGCTCATTCATGCCAGCAAGGGATTTTCGGAAGCGGCACGCCGCCTTTGCCGGGAGCAACCCTATCGCCAGCTACTGGCCGGCGCCGGCATCAACTCGACAGCCGATCTTCCCACCGGCGCCCTGATCGGCACGGTCCAGCTGGAGGATTGCCTTGCCACCGATCAGCTGCGCTACGAGCGGGCCGACCCGGCGGAGCTGGCACTCGGTGATTTCCGGCACGGCTACTGGGCGTGGAAACTAACCCAGCCGCAAGCGTTCGCCGTGCCCATTCCCTTCTCCGGTGTTTTATGGATGTTCGACGTGGCGGATGCGCTCGTAGCCCATGCGCCACCCGCGGCCAAGTAGCCGTACCGGTCATTTACCTCTTCTTTATGAGCAGCTGGTCATGAAACACAGCAAATTCCGCATCGTGGAACACGTAAAAGTCCGGGCGGGCGAACTGGTACCTCATGAGCTCAACCCGCGCCGCCACTCCGCCGAGCAGAAACAGGCCCTCGCCGATCTCTATGACGAGATTGGCTTCGCGCGTTCCGTCCTTGCCTACCGTTTGCCCGATGGCAGGCTCAAACTCATCGACGGCCACCTGCGCCAGTCCATGGACCCCGACATGGTAATCGAGGTCGAGGTCCTGGACGTGAACGATGAAGAAGCACGCAAATTGCTCCTCTCCTCGATCCCCTGGCACGGCTGGCAGACTATGACGACCGCTGCCTGCGGCAACTCATCGACTTGACCGAGTCTTCCTCCAACAGCTTGAACGCGCTCTGGGCAGGTCTTTACCAGCGCGATGACGAGGTGAAAAGAGAGGTGGCGGAACAGGTTCGAAAAAGCAGAGAGGTGATTCCCGCGTCCTTTCTGGTGCTGATCGAATGCGCTGCCGAGGAGGAGCAGGTGGCGCTGACTGCGGCGCTTTACCGCCGAGGGCTTTACGTGCCGTGCGCTCACCACTTGACGCCTTGTCCACGAACTCACTCGCCAGGAAAGCCCATGAAAATAACCATCACCACGCCCATCGCGGAAACGCCACGCGTCCTTCAGGTTCGCGGCCTCTTCGATTTGCCGGCAACCACCATCTCTCAGGTGGAATGGGACATCGACTTGCCGCTCCACGAAAAGTCCTGGAACGTTGGCCTGATCGTTGGGCCTTCCGGCTGCGGCAAAACCACCGTGGCGCAGGCCTTATGGCCCACGCGCCCGCTCACGGCATCTTGGCCGACCGAGCGCTGCATCCTGGATGGCTTTCCCGAGCAGACATCCATCAAGGAGCTGACAGAAGTCTTGTGCTCGGTCGGCTTCGCGTCGCCAACCGCCTGGCTCAGGCCTTTTCATGTGCTCAGCACGGGCCAACAATTCCGGGCCAACCTGGCGCGCCTGATCGCCACCAGCGCACTTGCCAGCGAACCGCGTCTGCCGCTTGTTGTCGACGAGTTCACTTCCGTCGTGGATCGCACGGTCGCCAGGCTTGGCTCGGCCGCACTGGCGCGGCACGATCCTGCGCCAGGAGCTTTCAGTTCGTCGCCATTTCCTGTCATGAGGACATTGAAGCATGGCTCCAGCCCGATTGGGTGTTCCGGCCCGCCGAGCAACAGTTTACCTGGAGGTCGCTTCAGCGACGCCCGGCGCTTAACTTGCGAATCGTTCGCTGTCGACCATCGGCGTGGCGCTTATTCGCACCGCATCACTATTTGAACGGGGCCCTGGCGTGCAATGCCACCTGTTTTCTCGCTTACTGGCAGTCGCGACCCGTGGCCTTTTCGGCATGGCTACCTTTTTTCGGGCCTGGTCCACTGACGCGTCGCGAGCATCGCACGGTCACTTTGCCCGATTTTCAGGGGGTGGGTATTGGCAATGCCCTCTCGGCGACGATTGCGTCGATGTGGAAGGCCATGGGCTATCGGGCAGTCAGCACCACCTCCCATCCCGCGCCGATGCGCGCCCGGTGCGCGTCGCCGTCTATGGCACATGCATCGGCCGCCCTCGTTCGGCAATGGCGGCGACCAACGCCGGCACGCCGGCGCCCGCCTGACAGCCGGCTTCACGTATGTCGGGCCTGCCATGAACCTCCAGCAAGCAAAGGGGCTATGTCGATGAACGCACCCGTGGCAGAAAGTCCAGGCGGCGATCCTCGCCGGCTTACCGCCGAGCTGGAAGGCCAGATTCTCGCGGCCATACGCGCGGGCGGTTTTCCGCACGTGGCGGCGGCGGCCTTTGGGGTGCCTCCCCGTCTGTTGCGCAAGTGGCTGCGGCGGCGAAGTAAGGGGGACGTCGCTAACAGCTTTGGGCACAAGGTGGCCCAGGCGCAAGCCACCGCACGCCTGGCAGCCGAAATGCAAATGCACGAGAAGGACCCGCGTCTTTGGCTGCGCGGGCCCCGGCAGGGAAACACCCGACGCCATCGGCTGGACGACCTTTGTCCGGCCGCAGCTGATCAAGGCCGAGACCGTCGACCTGCCGATGGCACCGGGCTTTCTGCAGCTGATCGCGACTTTGCAGGCGGCGCTGGCACCCTACCCGGAAGCACTCCAGGCCGTGACGCGGGCCATGGCCGGCAGGAAGGAACCTCCCCGGCAACTACTTTGAAATTCCGACGTGCCAAAGGCACAATGCGACCAAGCCCCAATGAGATAGCACAGCCAAGGAGCCGCCATGATACTCGCCAATTTTTTGGTCAAGATCGAGATTCCCGACTGGATGAATGAGGCCGAACAGGACGCCATGCTGGAGGCGCTCGACAAGTGCGACTTCAAGAAACATCTGCACGGCAGTGCCCGCAAAGTGCTGACCCGAACCAAGCGTTTGAGCCTCAGCGAGATCAAAATCGAGGACTGAGATGCCCGAGCTTTGCCTCCATTGCGAACAATCGCCCCGAGAAAACTACCTGCGCCTGTGCAATCGTTGCGCCGGCCAGCGCGGCCTGCGCCGCCTGTACCGTAAAACCCCCAGCTGGACGCGCGAGCGCGATGCCCGCGTTCAGGCCCTGGTGGAAAAGGCCAAACGCCAAGAGCCCCTCTTTAGCGAGGAAATGCACCATGAAGGAACACCGCCTCCAACCCTGTCCCGGTCCTGACGACGACCTTCGCGATTTCAGCCACGCGGCCGGCGCTGCCGACTCCGGCGGCGCGGCCCCGTCCAGCATGCTGGATGTGTGCCGTTGCCCAAAATGTGATGGTCCGATGACGCTGCGCCAGGGCAAGCACAAACCTTATTTTCAATGCCAGTGTGTGCTCAAGCCGGCCGCTATATCTCAAACAAAAGATGGTCCCGATCGCGCATGTGCGCAAATAGCTGAAAAGCCGTCTCCCGCAGCGCCTCAAACGGCCCTGCCGCTGGCCCACAGTCCTGGATGATCTGGCGAATCGTGCGCACGCCGTTGACCATTTCGAATAGTTGAACCTCGGGCCCGCTCAGGGTGAATTCATGGGTAAAGCGCCGCAGCCTGGCGGGAACGACCCGTGGCGGGGGCCCAGGGTTCTATCACTTCAACCGGCACCCGCAGATGGGGCACATACGATAGCCAGGGGGCGTCGACGCCGTTGTCCGAAAAATCCACCTCAATCTCGCGCCGGTCCCGTTCCGGATGGCACAACAGGAAAGCATGCGTCCCCAGCGCCTGGCTCAGCATTTCCACGAGGTGCCATTGGTCCGCCAGTGGCAACCTCGCGGCCAGCGAATATATGCCAAGTCCGGGCGGAATCAGGGCAGCGATGGAATAGCTGTGCCTTTCGAGCCAGTCCTGAAAATGCAGCCCATTATCCGCGGCCAGTGCCAGCACTTGCTTTACCGAATAGGCCCGGTCGCTGGGATGAAGGAATGTATCCACCACGCCACCGTCGAAATTCAAATCCGGGGCTGTTCGCAAATAGGCCTTTACGTGGTGCCACGGCGGCAAGGAAGCGAGCGTTTCACGCACGAGAGAGACACCGTCGGCCGTTTGTTTGACACCGAGCAAACGAAACGCCTCCTGCATCATGTAAACGCCGAACCGGTTATACCAACCGTAGACCATGATGCTCATGACGCCGTGCGGCAGCAACACCTTCTTGAGCTGGCGCAGCCCGGCGCCGGGGTCGGGCAAGTGATGAAGCACCCCCGAGGAGACGATCAGATCAAATTGCTCGCCGAGCGTTTCGATGTCCAGCAAGCTCAAGCATTCGAGACGTAGGTTGGCCAGCCCATGTTTGTCCTTGAGAAATGTTTGGTGATCGAGGGCGGCCTGGGAAACATCGACGCCGACGACAGTACATTCCGGATTGCGAAACGCGTACCGGGCCGCTTGCACGGTCCCGCAGCCAGCGACCAGGATGTTCAGCCTGGCCGGCTCAACCGCGCGCGGCCATAGCTTCCTGCGAAACAAGGAAGGATCGGACCGATCGAAGGTCCCGGCCCGCATCTCCTCCTGCAAATCGGTGACGGGGCTTGGATAGATCCAGTTCTCGTATTGTTCGCGCACCTTGTCCATCGGTAGCTCGCTGGGATTCAACGCCAGGGACGACAGGATGGGTGGCCGCGCATGCCTGTCCGGCTACTATATCCCCACACCACCAACCCCCGTCAAGGAGTTTGCATATGACTACAGCGGCACCCAGCAAGCCCAAGACCGTCAAAGCGCCCAAGGTCAAGGATCAACCGCTTTTCATCGGCGGCAAATGGCTCGACAGCGTCTCCGGCAAAACCTTCCCCGCGATCAACCCGGCCACCGGCGGCACCATCTGCCAGGTTGCTGAAGGGGACAGGACGGACATCGACCTGGCCGTCAAGGCGGCCCGCAAGGCCCTGGAGTCCAGTTCCTGGAAGAAAATGGACGCGGCGGATCGTGGACGCCTGCTGGCCAAGCTCGCCGACGCGGTCGAAAAGGAGGCGCCCGAGCTGGCGGCCATCGAGTCGCTCAATTGCGGCAAGACGATTCGCGATTCGCTGGGCGACTTGCAAGGGACCGTCAACACGCTGCGCTACTATGCCGGCTGGGCGGACAAGATCGAAGGGCGCACCGTGCCCGTGCGCGGCAATTTCTTGAGCTATACCCTGCGGCAGCCGGTCGGCGTCGTCGGCCAGATTATCCCCTGGAACTTTCCGCTCTTGATGTTGGCCTGGAAGTGGGGCCCGGCACTGGCGTGCGGCAACACCATTGTCATGAAGCCCGCGGAGCAATCGCCGCTCACCGCCCTGCGCATCGCCGCCATCGCCCAGGAAGTTGGCTTTCCCGACGGCGTCATCAATATGATTCCCGGCTACGGCGAGACGGCCGGTGCGGCCCTGGTCGCTCATCCCGACGTCGACAAGATCGCCTTCACCGGCCATGTCGATACCGCCAAGATCATTCAGAAGTCGGCGGCCGACACCCTGAAACGCGTCACTTTTGAGCTCGGCGGCAAAAGCCCCAACGTCATCTTCGCGGATGCCGACATGGACGCGGCCGTCGCCGGCGCCTTTCACGCGATCTATTTCCATGGCGGCCAATGCTGCACCGCCGGCAGCCGTCTCTTCGTGGAAGAGAAGATTCACAAGGACTTCGTCGCCCAGCTGGCCGAGAAGGTCAAGAAACGCCGTGTTGGCGACCCGCTGGATGACGCCACCGAACAGGGCCCGCAAGTATCGCAGGAGCAACTGGACAAGATTCTTGGCTACGTGAAGATCGGTCAAGAACAGGGCGGCCGCCTGGTCGCCGGCGGCCGCCGTGTCGGCGATAAGGGCTATTTCGTCGAGCCGACGATTTTCGACGACGTCCGCGACGACATGACGATCGCCAAGGACGAGATCTTTGGCCCGGTCGTCAGCGTGCTGCCCTTCAAAAGCCTGGATGAAGTCATCGAGCGGGCCAACCGCACCCACTACGGCCTGGCCGCCGCGATCTGGACCAAAGATATCGACAAGGCCCACACCTACGCCCGCGAAGTCAAGGCCGGCACCGTCTGGGTCAACTGCTACCATGTCGTCGATACGACAACACCGTTCGGAGGTTTCAAAATGTCCGGCCTGGGCCGTGAAAACGGCGAGGCCGCCCTGGAACATTACACCGAAACCAAGACGGTCACCATTAAGTTGGGTTAAGCAGCCAGGCGAGCGGGCCATAGGATGGCCCGCTCGCCATTCTCTTTACCAAACGATGCATTTCCTGGCTTATGAGGGGGGCGGGTAAGCAAACTTGCTGGCCATGCCCGGGCCTGCTTTGATAATGCCGGTGGTAACGCCGCACATAGGCCAATTCAAGTGCCGGTCCAGCGTCATTAGAAAACATGGCTGTCCACTTTGATTTACTCAACACCGGTTTCTTGAGCAAAGTGCTGACCGCATATTTGCGTCCGCACGATATGGCCGAAGTGGAGCAAATGCACCCCAAGCTTGAAGAAGGCGATGTGCTGATCGGGGACCGCGTCTTTTGTTCGTTTGTGCATTTAACCCTGCTCATGAGAAGTAAGCTGCGTTGCGTGTATCGTGCCCACCAGAAACAGATCGTCAACTTCCGAATCGGCAGGTTTCATAACAGGCCTCAACACAAGCCCGTGAAGGGATTGCCATATTCCCACTGACTGAAACGCTGTATGTGTCTCGTGCACACTCCTTGATGGTGGTCCAATGTCTGTGAGCCTCATGTTGACGAATAAGAAAGATAGAAATCAGCGCCAACTGATTCCCGTGGCGACGCAACAAGAATTCATTGAGAATTGGTTGCCTATATGCGCGTCACTCCGCCTCTGTTTTGTTCCAATGTTTGAGACTGGCACTGTTGTGTAGACGGCGATATTAATTTCTTTATTGATGAACTCAACAGATTAAGGGACGTTGTATCGAATTCGGTCAATTCAAACGATGTAAGACTTTTCGAGCGAACCAGGAGTATTATTGAAGAATTAATTAAGGTAAGAGGTAGAGACGAAATCGAAGTCTACATAGGGTGACGCATGGAGGCTGTCGGTTTCCTTAAAACACAGTGCGTCTCGTGCGTACACCATATGTACCTTTCATGCCTACGGATAATATCATAAAGGCAGGGCTCGTATGGATAATGAAATCATGGAAATCTGGTCAAAAGTAATAAACAGGCCCGTGTTGCGAGTACCCGGAAGAAAATTCCCTGGAATGTTACTTCAAGGCGACACACTTTCGTCGCTGTTTGCGCTTTCTCGCATGATCCGGGAACGCGTGGTGCAGTTTGAGGACAGCGAACTCGTCGAGCTTTCTGAAGAATTGAACGATGAGCTAAAAGATATCCTTTATGAGTATGAACAAGTTCTTAAGGCGAACCATAGTGTCCTACCTTATGTATCGCCGTTCGAACATTAGCGAGCCTACATTACGTTCTTCTGCCGTCCATATGATTGGACCCATCAGGTTTATTAGACCGTATTTCGGCGAAAGCTATGGACTCGCTTTACCCTGAAAAGGGAGTTAGGCGTGGCTTGGCAGTACGGGAAAATTCAAACGGGACACAGCTTGTATCCAAGTCATTTCGATTGTCAAAACAATGAAGGTGCATCGTTTCCGGGTTTTTACGCGGCCGACCCTGCGAACGCATCGACGCTTGCAAGCCAAGTTGTTGAGCCGTCTGTCCGCAAAATCGTTCCGAACCGTAGGGCCCACTACGTGTCACCGAACGGCGCACCGCCTCCAGTTCCTCCTCGGTCTGCACGGCATTCACGAGGTCCACGCAATTGAGCGGCATGTCCACAGGCCAAAGATGCAGGTGGTGGACTGTACGCGAAATCGAGCTGCGCCCCCTTTAATTTTCTGCCGCCAGAGGGGAAGTAGTTTGACTGATGTGACCGAGCGGGTAGAATTGTAGGAGCGGTCACGCATAGCAAAGGAGAGAATCGTGCCGTTGAATATGAGAATCTTGGTGTATTTGACACTTCTCGGCACACTCCTGATAATAACAGGAATAATTCTTGCGGCGTGGGTCCAATCCGCACGCCACCGTGAACAAAAAACGAAGAGAGAAGATGGCGATTCATCAACACACTCCTCACGCATTCCCTTTTATTGGAATACACATGGATGTCCCCTTTGATTTACCCAATTTTTTGGTGCGATCATGCCAAGCCGATCGGCTTTGACGTCCATTGGTACCTGCGTAATATTTCTCGCGGCGATTTGCGGTTACTGCCTTTCCCCCTTCGGCAGAATCGACGAGCCCAAATACATGTTCGCGAAGAGCCAGGCAATGATTATTGGCGCACAAATCAAAGCCTATGCTGTCGAGCATCATGGCAGATTGCCGCAAAGCCTTGACGACTTACTTATAAAGAGCGCGGACGGTCACGGACCCTATTTCGAATCCAAGGACCAACTTTTGGACCCGTGGGGGCAGCAATACCAGTATGATCCGAACGGAGCTATCAACGGACAGAAAGGGATGATCGGCATGCCCGACGTTTATACCCGGGACCCATCGAATGGCCGAATATATGCCAACTGGAAGAACCCAGGTAACTGAGCTGGGCGCCTGCAAAATCCCCAGCAGTATCGTTGCTTCGGAAAAACAAAAGGAGAGAATTCAACGGGGACGCAGCTCGTATCCAGTCATTTTCGGCTGTCAAAACAGCGTCGGCGCATCGTTTTCCTGGGCTTTTACGCGGCCGACTCTGCGGACGCAGCGACGCTTGCAAGCCGAGTAGTTGAGCCGGTTGCCCGCACCATCGTTCCGAACCGCAGGGGCGGCAACGTGTCACCGGTGCGCGTACGGAGGGCCCTTTAAGCCGGATTAATGAGCCGCATGCCTATCTGAAAGGCTCGTCTACGAAATGGCTGCCCGGTCAAAATAACCGGTTGCCGCTACGCGTTCCTTGGCAGAAGCCCAAGATTGTGATAGGCTCCGATGATAGGAGGAGACTGCCCATGACCATTCATTTACCCGAAGACTTGGACCGCTTCGTCCAAGCCAAGATTCAAACCGGGCGATTTGCGTCCGAAGACGCGGCAATTATCGAAGCCGTCCGCCTGCTCCAGCAGTCGGAGGAACTCACGTCGAAAAACGTTCTTTCCACACCTGCTGCTGAGCCTGCTTGGCAACGAGTTTTGCATATTATGGGCCAAATACCCGACACGGAGCTAGACCGGCTTCCGGCTGATGGTGCTGAACAACTTGACCACTATATTTATGGCACCCCAAAGCGGCCCAATCCATGAAACGCATCTTTGCAGATGCCCATTATTGGGTTGCTCTTGGCAACCGTAAGGACCAGTCGCATCAAAAAGCTGTCGAAGTCAGCGGCCAGCTTGGCCAGGCTGCCTTGGTCACGACGGATGAAGTCCTTAATGAATTCCTGGCGTATTTCAGCGACTCAGGCCCGAAAACACGGACGCAAAGCGTCGAATCCGTACGAGCACTTCTAGTCAATCCAAACGTCTAGGTAGTGGCGCAAACCCGGCAGACATTCCTTGCCGGCTTGGCACTTTATGAGGCGCGTCCTGATAAAGCCTACAGTCTGACGGATTGCATTTCCATGGTCACGATGCGCCTCAAAGCATTGCGGAAGTTCTCACTCACGACGCACATTTCACCCAGGAAGGGTTTACCATTTTGCTCTGAGGTTGCCACCCACGGACAGCGGCGTGTCCTTGCCCAATAGCGTCCGTACCACTTGCTCGCTCAATGGCTGTCGCTGCGCCAGCAGCGTGAACAGCACCTCCATCTTAAGCCGGATTTAAAATGGCGAGGTCCCCTACCGGTTTCGACCCGTCTGACGGCTAACGATAACTGATTTTGTCATCAACCGTCAACGAGATACTCCCAATTTCGCTTATTTCTTTTGATTCGTTCATTTTGTTCGTTGCGTTGGTTTCTATTTTGTGTTGGGCTGACGTTGAGGCGTTTTTTAAAATTGAAGGAGTAAACCATGGTCACCTTGACACGCAAAAAATTGGAACCCGCTACACCCACCAACGAGGAAATGGAACTTGCCCGCGAGGCGGGGCCGCGACTGGCTGATCTGCTGGACAAGTCCAAGACGGTCGAAGTGCGGGTCGGCAACAAGGACGAGCCGCTGGTGCTGCCGGTCTCGTCGTTGCGGCTGCTGGCCGACATCCTCGTAAAAATGGGCGAAGGAAGCGCCGTCGCGGTGCTGCCCGTCGAAACCGAATTGACCAGCCAGCAGGCCGCCGACGTACTTAATGTCTCGCGACCGTACCTCGTGAAACTCCTTGATGAAGGCAAACTCCCCCATCGCACGGTCGGTACGCGGCGACGAGTGCTGTTCTGCGATGTTCTGGAGTACAAGAAAGTGGTGGTGGCGGCGCGGGCCAAAGTTCTCAACGAATTAGCGGCTCAGGCCCAAGAATTAAAGATGGGCTACTAAAACCATGCCACCCAGTGCCGTTTACGACGCCTGCGTGCTCTACCCGGCACCACTTCGCGACCTGCTCATGTGGCTGGCCGTCTCCGACGCGGTGCGACCTTATTGGACGGAAGCGATTCACGAGGAGTGGATGCGAAGCGTTCTGGTCGACCGGCCTGATCTAACGCGCGGGCAGCTGGAGCGGACCAAGTCGCAAATGAACACGCACGTCCATGACGCCCTGGTCGAAGGTTACGAATCGCTCATCGCGGGGTTGACGCTCCCTGACCCAGACGACCGGCACGTCCTCGCCGCCGCCATTCACGCCCGCGCTGGTGTAATCGTGACGTTTAACCTAAAAGACTTCCCTGAAGAAGTGTTAGCGCCCTACGGGCAACAGGCGCAGCATCCGGACAATTTTGTAAGCAACCTACTCGATGATACACCGGATCTGGTCTGCGCGGTGAAGCTACAGCGGGAGAGCTTGAACAACCCGCCCAAATCGGTCGCTGACTACCTAGAAATGGTGGAGCGAATGGGCTTGCCGCAGACGGCGGCAAAGCTGCGAGGCTTTGAAGGCGTCATCTGACACTGTCTTGAAAGGCGTGGTATCTTGAAATGAACATACAAGGGGCGCGGCTCGTATCCAAGTCCTTTTCGGTTGTCAAACCAGGGTCGGCGCATCGTTTCCAGGTTTTTAAGCGGCCAACCCTGCGGACGCAGCGACGCTTGCAAGCCGAATTGTTGAGCCGTCTGCACGCACCATCGTTCCGAACCGTAGGGCCGAATACGTGTCACCGAACGGCGCACCGCCTCCAGTTCCTCCTCGGTCTGCACGGCGTTCACGAGGTCCACCCAATTGAGCGGCATGTCCACAGGCCAAGGATGCAGGTGGTGGACGGCCCTCGCAGTCGAACTGCAACCCTTTGAATTTCTCGAACAAGCAAAACAAGTACGAGCGGCACAACCAAATAGCCTTGAACAAAGGCCCGATGACCTTGCGCTGATATTGACCTTAAAACGACAATTATAAAAACTCGGCACGCAACTACCATTAGCCTTTCTTTTTTTCGCGACGCAGTTCCGCTTTAATAGATACTTCAGCCGCTTCCAAATCAAGAATCAATACATCTTCGCTTGAGTGTTTGTATTTAAAAATCAACGCGCTACCGACGGGACCAAATGCTATGGTCTTGTCATTCATAATGCTAGGTTCACTGTCACCTGCCCGGTAATGCTTGCCATCGGCCGATACTAAGTACAGGGTAATCCTGCCAGGCACAGTAGCCTGGAGTTCGATTCCTGAAACTCCTTGCCACTCGGCAAACCGGCAGTCGAGTTTGTAGCTTCTCCAGGCTCCAACGATCCAGTCGCGCTCGGCCCGTTTTGCAATTTCTTCCTCGAGACACGCCGGCCGACAACCAGTCATAAAGACGGCAAGGATACCGACTAGAAGGCATTTTATAATCATGTCATGGCCCGTTGCCTTTTTGTACCCAACTATTCTTGTTGGGACCAGGAAATTTCAGAGAAAACTCAAAGGGAGAAATTCAAAGGGGACGCAGCGGACGCAGCTCGTATCCAATTCATTTTCGGTTGTCAAAAGAGTGTCAGCGCATCGTTTCCAGTTTTTTAAGCGGCCGACTCTGCGGACGCATCCACGCTTGCAAGCCGAGTTGTTGAGCAGTCTGCCCGCACCATCGTTTCGAACCGTAGGGCCGAATACGTGTCACCGAACGGCGCACCGCCTCCAGTTCCTCCTCGGTCTGCACGGCGTTCATGGGGGTCCAACCAATTGAACGGCATGTCCACAGGCCAAGGATGCAGGTGGTGGACGACACGCGAATTAGAGCTGCGCTCCTTTAAATTTCCCGCAAACTCAATCCACTTTTTTTCGCATCTCTGGCACAGCAACAAGATAAACAAAGCCTTTTGCTGTACCCATACAAATTGCGTTCAAATCCTCAATGTAAATAGCCGAGAATGCCGCGTTATCCGTAGCCAAATCTGTATCATATTTCAATACGCATTCGCCGGATTTTATTGCATAAGCGGTTATCTCGGTCTTGAAAAGACGTCCATCGTTTTTATTCTCGTCGACCAAGTTACTATTTACTGTTAACACTACATCTCCGATTGTAAAGGCAGACACAACATCCTTACAGAGCTTTTCGAACCTAATCTCGCGAATTAGCTTCCATGTTTCCGTGTCCCAAACAGTTAGAAGCCGCCGAGGGCGGTTGTTCTCAATCACTGTCCCGTTGGCGATTAAATACTTGTTATCCCCAGAAAATGAAAGCTGATGTGTGCTGCCCGGCAATTTCAGCAGCGCTAGCATCATTCCATTTTTGTAATCCAAGACTGCGGCGCTTCGGTTTGACAGGCCGGCACCCACAGCAACATATCGTTGATTCCAACTAACCTCGGCCAGAACACTTTCGGTGTTTTTCAGACTGTCTCTCGCGTCTGCCGGTAACACAAGCACTCGCTTGAGCATTCCAGTGCCAGCATCCAAAACGACTATGTTGGCGTCTTTATCATATTGGTAAAGCTCCTTCCCTAATGGCGCAAGCTTCGCCCATCCTGGACAAGGTGCAAGTTTTTGTGGCTCTCGCCAGAGGTTAACAGGATCATATAAGCTCATGCTGCGATACTTGTCCGGCAATCTTAGTCCTTTTGCTGTGTCCCAAAGACGCATTCCGTCCGCCGCGCCAGACAGCAAGTTATTTTCCGGTGTAAACACAACATATCTAATTTGCTGATTGTGTTCGACGAGTTCGTGCTTAATTTTGCCGCTCGAAAGCTCCAGCACACTTATTGGAAGTAGTGGGAATGTCTTGAAATTATGAAACTCGGGGGCAGCTGCAATTAGTTTGGTACGAGGACAGTAGGCTAGCAGATGAATAGGCGCACTGTAAGGTGTATCTATCATCCGAGGTAAATTGTTGTGTAAATCGGCTGGTTCCATGCCTGTAACTTGGCAAAGAGAAGTGCCAAGTCCAATTTTCAATACAATCAGTGATACGACAAGGCTAACGTGAGTCGCGAAGTACATAGCTATTATCTTGTTGAGGCCAAGGAGTACCCCATCGAAAATTCAAAGGGGGACGCAGTTCGTATCCAAGTCATTTTCGGTTGTCAAAACAATGTCGGCGCATCGTTTCCGGGTTTTTACGCGGGCCGATTATGCGGACGCATCGACGCTTGCAAGCCGAGTTGTTGAGCCGTCTGCCCGCACCATCGTTCCGAACCGTAGGGCCGGCTACGTGTCACCGAACGGGGGCATCGCCTCCAGTCCTCCTCGGTCTGCACGGCGTTCACGAGGTCCACCCAATTGAGCGGTATGTCCACAGGCCAAGGATGCAGGTGGTGGACGGCATCGAAATCCAGATGGGTCCCCTTTTGAATTTTTCCGCGATCATTTTGTGATCACCTTCCCATGTTCTTCGCGGTTACCGGATCGATCTTGGTCGTGAACTGCTGAATCTGTTCGCGGTGATAAGCATCGGCGCGGCGATGAAGTGCGATCAATGCTGGAAGTGCAGCCCGCGCGAGAGGCCCCATTTCGGCAAGACATTCCATTGCGAAACTGGTCTGCGAGTTGGACAAGTCCACATTCCCCGAAATCACCTTGATCAGCGCGGTGCGCCGATGGCTCTGGCTGCCCTGTAATATTCCAAAGTGAGCGTGCATACGTCGTGTCTGAGTGCTTCGCTATCGCCGTCGTCAGCTCAGGGACCGCGCCCTTTTGCGGGCGGCCCAATTTCGCCGAGGCGCCAGGCCGCGCTCGAAGAGGTCGTATAATCATCGCTGGCCACTGCCTTGCGGAGGGCCCCAATCACGATTTCGGCGATGGCTGGATCGTCCTTTCCCTGGATTCTCCAAAGTGCATATGCCGCAGACACCTCTGCGGATCGCTCGCCAGTCTTGACCGTTTTGATGAGTTGAGGCACCGCCGACTTCGCGTCGCCGCCGAACTCGGCGAGAGCGTCCGAGACCACGCTCTGCATATACCAATGGCCCTTTTAAAGCGCCCGAATCGGCGCTGGAACTGCCACGGCTGGCTGGGACCGGATCTTGCCCAGGGCCTGCGCCGCCGCGGACGGCAGTTGGTATGTGGTAGCGGAAATGCGATCCTCGTAGGTCAATGCCGCGGCCAAATCGGGCGTTGCCGCCGCCGCCGGCGGACCAATCTCCGCCAGAAAGCGCACCGCCTCAGAGGCCGACGAATTCTCTCCGCGAAGGTTCAGTTCGGCCCGGAGTACCTTCATCTGCTCGGGCGTCAGTCCCTCGATCTGAAACGCGGCATAGGCTGCGGCCGCCCGACAGTGGTCCAGCTTCATGAGCGCGTGCAGCGCGGGGAGCGCCTCCTTCGCCGCCGGCCCCATGGTGCCGAGGTGAAGCGCCGCCGAACGCACTTCACCTACCTGCGGATTGTTCTCTGCCTCACGCAGCACCGCGATCAACGTCGCGATTGCGACTTTCGGATCGTTGCCCTCGACCGCCCGCCGCACCTCGGCCCGGCCGGGTTCGCGGCGGAGTTGTGTCTTCGTGATCTGGCCGTCAAATTCGCGCGAATAGATCGGCTCGCCGCCGCCAAACTCGCCCGCTACGTCGAGTCGAAACCGCAGCTTCGTCTTCATGGGCCCCTCGTAAGCAGCGGCCTTGATCTCCCAGTATTGTCCCGGTTTCAAAAAGACTCGGTGGAAGCTGTTGCCGCAATGAGTCTGCGGGAGTTCTTCGATCTCGCACCATTTCCCCTGTTCGTCCTGGGCTTCCTGAACAAGGTAAAGGCACGAATCGCACGCCGTGAATTCTTTTACCTCGCCGGTGCGGTTGACGAGCCGAACGGCGACGCCGCGAAATTTGAAATAGGCGACCGCTTCCTCAGGATCGACGATGAGCGACAGCTTCCCCTTCGCCCCAGGTGTTGTCGCCAAGGTCGATCGGAAAATTGTCGCAGCCACCGAATCCGCCGAGCGCCTTGCGATCGGCCAAACGACTACCGACAGGATAGGTTCCGCGCACTCGCTTGTCGGTCCTGACGGCAACGGCATCGGTATCGAGCGGCGCGAACCTCCATCCTTCGGGACGTGGCGCGTCGATTCCTTGGCGGCCTGCCAGGCGAGGACGCCACCGACTATGCCGCCGATGCCAGTAATAACAAGCACGCCAAGAAGTTTTCGCATCTCATCCCCATTCCTGAATCGCTGGGCTATTATCTGCCGCCCCGGCTGGGGCTTAGCAAGACGCCATCGGCCCAGGCCACAGCACCAGACGAGGCGCTGCCCCTTCGTGATCTCCCACACTTTTAATGAAGGAATGGACCTGGTGTGCCGCCCGGCCCATACTCCTGTCCAAGAATCCAATACCGAATCACTCGTTGTTTCTCATCAAAGAAGATGTAGACGGTAATCCTGATCCAACCAAATGCAATGCGAGCCGCGTCGGGGTATGTCACGCGGATAATCGAGTAAACATTTTCGTTTTGCAAGCCCGCAAGCTCGGCGACCGTGCGGTCGCCGTATTGATCTGTCGATAAGCCGCCACCTTCTGGGCGTCGAAATAGGTCATAATAAATGGTGTGGGCTTTTGCGTTCCGCCTATCCGGGATGGCTTGAGCGACCAACCAGTTCCTAACTTCCTCGAAAGAATCCCCAGGTCTCACTGCTTTTGTAAACAGCCGTTCTGCATCGGAGACGGTCATTGGAGTGGAAGGCCAGCCGACGAACGCGCGGCAGCCGAGATAGATCGCAGCAGGTACAGACAAGAGAACGGCTAACGCTATTAACCAGCGCCACAATGTGTGCATATTCGGGCCCTCGGAAAACTAAACTCCCCGGTAAGCCTTTCCGCGCTGTTTCAGCCGAAGAATGAGTAAGGGCTGCGGAAGGTGTTAGGACCCTTTCTTTTTCAGGCAATCGGAAAGTTCGCTATCGGAATCAGGCCAAAGCACTAAATGGCAATGATTGACGATCACTAGATGCGGCGGCCAGATGCAGCCAGATGCATCATAAATGTACGTGTTAGTCAGGTCAAGCGTGGCTGGGCAGGCTGCCCTCTCGGAAAGAAGCTGCGGGTGGCTTCAACTTACGTTTGCGGCTTGTTCACATGCATATGCGGCACCTTCCCACGGCTTGCCGGCGCGTATGACCGGTCTCGCCCCCGATGCGGTGATCCGGAGTCGCTCAGCTATCGCTTCTTCCCAACCAATTCCTTTAGGCGCCTGGCGTTGTACACGGCGTGGCCATACCCGTCATTGTTGAAGTAGGCGAACACGTCGCGGCCCTGGGATGTCCATTCCGCGATGCGGTCGGCCCACCGACGCAGGTCGGCTTCGGGATATGAGCCGGCGTAGAGGTGGTGGTGGTCAGGCCCGTGGAGGCGGACGTAGACGAAAGCCGCGGTCACGCGCAGGACGAAGGGCAGGTTCGCCCCGCTCATTATGCAATAGGCCGCGCCGTGCCGGGCGAGGACCTCGTATGTCTCTTCCACGTCCCATGTCGGGTGCCGGAACTCTATGGCCGCACGCTGGCCCGCAGGCAGCGCCTCCAGGAATCGATCGAGCCGGTCAAGGTCGCGTGGGAAGTGGGGTGGGAGTTGAAAGAGCAGCACCCCCCGCTTCTCCCTCAGGTGAACCAGGCCCGCTTCCATGCGGTCGAGCCATGGCTGCGGATCATTGAGCTTGCGGAACTGGGTCAGTCCCCGGGACGCCTTGGCCGAGAGCAGGAACCCCTCCGGCAATCGGTCGTACCAGGTCGCAAAGACTGCTTCCGTCGGCCAACGGTAGAAGGTGTTGTTCACCTCGACAGTACGGAACTCCCGTGCGTAGGCGTCCAACCGCGCGAGGCTCGACGCCTTACGCGGGTAGAGGATGTCCACCCAGTGGTCGTAACTCCAGCCGGACGTGCCGATGTGGATGGCTGGGGAGTCCCGCATCGGCGTCGGCTTGATTTCGCGTTCGATCACTGCGATCGATCTTGCAACAGGAGTCCTACGGCGCACGCGACCTGCCATAGTAACCCTCAACTGGCACACGTTAACGTCGTCGGTCTCAAGGCCGCATTTTCTGTGCCAGTCGTATGTGGCTTTCGTCGGGCCGGTTTTTTGTCTTTCAGTCCCGTTAGGGACGGCCGATAGTAGCCCAGCGATTTATCGCTGTGGGGTGGCGGTGCGACCACCCGGCCAGCCCCAGTCGGGGCGGCAGAAACGGGATTCCCAACAAGTGGCGTGTTGTGCCCTGTTTCTGTCGTCCCTGCCGGGACTCAATTCTCTTTGACGCTCGCCTCCCAGCGATGAATCTCATTTTCCGCACCCTTTGGCCCTGGCTAAAGTGTTACCCCATTTGCCAAGTTTCGGTGGATTTCACTTTCGGCAGATGTTGCCAAGCTTTTGCTCTTGTAGAACGTTTTTGGTTCGTCGCCCCTTTTCGGCACGATGACTGGCACCCTATTATGCATTGGCGGCGGGTTTCAGAGTGCCCGTTTTGCCTTTGCCGGATGGTCCTGGAGCAGGAGGCTGCCATGCGTCCTACCTGGTTTGGCCGTGTCGCTCACAACGAACCCCGGTGTTTCGGTTCTCTTGCCATTTTCTTGCCATTGCTGGAACGCATGGATGTGCAAGGAATCATCGACCGTCATCTGCCTCCGGACCCACAGTTGGAATACTCCCATGGCTCGGTGTTGCGGATTTTGTTAGCGGCACGGTTGTGCCATCCCACGGCGCTGGTCAATGTCGCCAACTGGGTGGACCGAACCGGCCTTGATTTGTTCTGGAATGTGCCTGCCGACAAAATCAACGACGACCGCTTGGGACGCGCTCTGGATGCCTTTTTCCAGCAACGGCATGCCATTCAAGCCAGTGTTGCCGCGCACGTCGTCAGCACCTTTCGACTCGACTGTGACTGCTTGCATTACGACACCACCTCCATCCACTTTTTCGGTGCCTACGACAAGTCCACGCCGCGTCCCAAGAATTTACCGTTGCCGCCCATCACGTCCTCGGACGCTTTCCCGCCAGCGCACATCGCCCGTGGCTACGTCAGCACCACCACTAAAATGGTGCACGCTGGCCTAGTTTCCGTGGTCAACCGCTGCGGAGCTGTGCCGCTGTTCGGCCACACCGTGGACGGCAATCTCAACAACCACACCGCCATCGCTCAGCAATACCAGTTGTTGCAAAACTATCTACCGTCCCAACGTTTGTTGTTGATTTCCGATCGCGGCACATTTTCCGTCGGTCATGCCACACGTCTGTACCGCGCTGGTCATCACGTGCTTTGTAGCGCGCCCTGGGACGATTTCCGCCCTCTGTATGATCAGCACCAAGCCAGTCTGCACTGGCACAAGGCCAGCTATTTGTCAATCGAGCAGCAGCGCCGTCGGGACGCCAAGTCGTCACTGCCTCAGGAGCATTACGAACTCGCTGTCTGCAAACATGAACTATGCGATCCCGAAACCAGCGCCATGGTCCCCTGTCGAGTGATCTTCGTATACAGCACTGCCCTGGAGAAAGCCAAGCAGCAGACGCGCCAACGTGATCTCGACAAGATCCGCGCCGGCCTGGAACGCATCGCCCGCACCGAACAAATGGGCCACGTTAGTGGTGCTCGGCTTCCGCTGGCCCAACGTATCGCCAAAGTGCTCGGCCGAAAGGCCGTCGGCCGCTACTTCCTCTGGGAAACGGTTCAACTCAGCGCCGCCGAACGAGCAGCCTTGCCGCCACCTCGATCCGGCTGCCGACTGCCCACGCAGCGCTTCGTTTGGTATTTGGATGAAGCCGCCCTCAAGGCAGATGCCGCCTACGACGGCCTGATCGCCATGGTAACAACTGCGCCGCAAAATCAGAGCAGCGACGAACTGTTCACCACCTATAAACAGCAAATACATGTCGAACTGGGCCACCATCAGTGGAAAACGCCTCTGGCGGTGCATCCGGTTTTTCTCAAAACAGCGCGGCGTGTCGAAGCCTTGATCTGCCTGTTGCAACTGGCCCTGACGTCCTATCATCTGGTGCAATACCAGTATCGCCAAGCCATGGACGACCAAGCACCAATCCGCGAACAACGCCAAACCACCGAAACAATCATGCGTGAGTTCCGCTCCTGTTCGCTCCAAATCGAGGACCATTCCTTGGGACAGGTGATTTATCCCACGCAACTCACGGCTCGCCAGCGGCACATCCTCAACACACTCGGTTTTCCAACTCCAGCTCAACTCTTACGCCAGCGCCACCCACTCCTCTCCTCCGCCTAGCTTAAACCTTGCCCTTATCGGCTTTGCTCACGCCAAAGGGTGCGGAAAATGAGATGAATCGCTGGGCTATTATCTGTCGCCCCTGCCGGGGCTTAGGAAAGAGATTCGCTTTTGAATGTTGATCCAAAGGCTTGCAATCCCGTGAGGAGAACTTTAAACTGCCAATGATGAAAAGAAGAACCGTGATTATTATACTTCTTGCATTGGCTGGTCTTGGCCTTGCGATTTGCCGCTTCGAAATTATGACGAATCCAGCAAGACGCCCGGTGTGGGTTATCGAAGCTGAAGCCATATCCATCGCTCCAATCGGAAGCAGTATACTCGAAGTTCAAACTGCTATCAAAAAGCATTATGCCGTGGACACGCAACCCCACTACTGGGGTATTGAAAACAAACACTCCTATCTTCCAGTCCACATCGGCCAGTACTTCGAATGGAGGTATTTTCCGTTGTATCCTACCACAGTGTCCGTTAATTGGGTTTTCGATGAGAACCACAAATTGCAAGAAGTAAATGTTGACCAAATTCTTGAAGCGCCATAGGTCCCGACAACTTTGTGAAGAAAACAGGGTCCTGACAAGTTCTCAGTCCTTAAATTAAGCAGATTCTTAGCCCGCCAGACCAGCCGCCGCTACGCTCCCCCGCTCACCATCCTCTTCACCAGTCGATCCATTTCCTGGCTCATGGCGGCTGCGGGCAAACACACGTGCTGGCCGTGCCCCGGCAGTACCCATGCAAATGGGTACGCAGCTAACCGTGCCATCGACTTGATTTGTTCCGGCCATGAATACCAGCAGTAGTCTTCCGAGGCCGCGAGCTGGCTTTTGTCCCGGTCCCAGGCCAGGTGATCCCCTGTGAACAGGAAGCGGTCCTGAAAGAGCAGAACGCAGTGTCCGCTGGTATGGCCAGGCGTGGGAATGGCGATAAAGCCGGGCGCGAGTTCTATTGGCTCCTCGCCATCGAGAACAACCTCCGCGCCGGGCTGCGAGGACAGCTCAGCGCGGTGGATAATCCGCCGACTGCCGAAGTGCCGGGCATAGCGGTCGGCGTCGGCGACATCGTCCCGGTGCGTCAGGAAGATATGATCGACACCGCCCAGCACCTCCAGCCGGCGGACCAGCGGCATGACAAACTTGGGAGCGTCGATTAGCCAGTTGGCACCCGCAAGCCGAATAAAATAGCTGTTGCCGCCGTAAGACTTGGGCGAATTGAAGCCGCAATAATAGACCGGCTCCTCAAGGGCGAGCGGAAAGTCCGCCATCACCGCCTTGACGTCATCAGGCCCCAGGCAGCCGATAGATCCTGTTGGACAGGACAGCAATGCCTGGAGCGCCCGTCGCCGGTCCGCGCTGCCCGCCGGCTGCGCGTACACGAACGAAGTGGTCGCGGCTTCGCCGAATACCGCCGGAGCGATTTGCCGGCAGGCATCGCAATCGATGCACGTTGCATCGACAAAGAAATCACCCGGCACGTTCTCGGCAACCTTTTTGTTCGCATTGGCCATGATCGACCCCTCCTGGCTTTATTTTACTCCCCAAGTAGGCGGAAAAGGTCACCTCCCTCACCTTTTCACCGCCGGTGCTGGGGTTTGCGGAGCCAGGGGATCGATCCCGGCTCTCATGGGGCAGGGTTAGCTGGTCCGGCAAGTTCGGATAACGCTGCGCCCAGGCGAGGCACGACCTGGCCAACCAGCGCGATCCATCCTGCTGGCCGGGAGCGAAAAGTAGCGAACAGACTTACTCACCGTGGCCACAACATGGGTGCCTCATTTTAGGAGGAAAGACACTCCGGGCCTCCACGATGGTCAATAAAAACCAGCGAAAGCCGGCCACTTTTTGGTGGGGCGCGTCTTTGTTCCCTATCACTCTCGAACGCACAGAGCCTGTTTTGGCATGAAACCAGGCAAATCCCATCCAATCCCACCCCGCATTGAACCAGTGGCAACACTAAATCGGTCCCAGGCTGTTTTTTTTAAGCTATGGTTTGCTTGGGTTTACGACAAATCGCACGTTTCTCGCCACGCCTTAAATTTGAGTTAAAAATGACAACCCGCTCGTTAGCCACCGTTTTCGTTACCGGCCTCTGGACGACTGCGGTAGCCGCGAGCTTTCTTTTCCTGCTTGATTACAAGGCCGTTCCCGGTGCAGCGGGTGCCCCACCTACTGCCTGGCCACACAGCAGCGTTCTGAAGCTGGCGGATGGACAATTCACACTGGTGATGGTGGCCCATCCACGTTGCCCCTGCACGATGGCGAGTCTTGAAAGCTTGGCTCAGTTACTGGGCGCAACCCCCAGCGGATAGCGGCCCATGTTCTTTTCGTGGAGCCCGACGCGGATGCCGCGGATTGGGAGCAAACGTCCCTGTGGGACCGGGCCAACAACATTCCGGAGACCTCCCCTCTGGCGGACCCCGGCGGGCGCGAGGCGGCCAAGTTCGGCGCGGCCACCTCGGGCCATGTTTATTTATTTCGCCCTGATGGCCGGATCTTGTTTTCCGGGGGCATCACCCCCGTGCGCGGCCATGGCGGCGATTGCGCCGGCATCGATCAGCTTCAGCGCCTTCTGAATGAAACCGGTACGACTAGCGTACCGACGCCGGTTTTTGGCTGCCCCTTACGTGACCTCGGTTCAAAAGTCGTGGAAGGTCAATAATATGCAGACCCTCTCCCCAAGCACTCCAAATAGTCCGGAAGTCGCGGCGGCGACCGCTCGTTTCTTCCACGAAGCGCGGCAAAGCGTCTTTCGGCGTACGGACCACCTGTTCGCCTGGCTATTGCTGTTGCAATGGCTGGCGGCCATTTGCGCGGCACTGTGGATCTCGCCGCGAACCTGGCTGGGCTCTGCTTCTGAACCCCACATTCATGTGTGGGCTGCCTTGCTCCTCGGCGGCCTGATCGTCGCCCTGCCCGTTCTTTTCGCGCTGTTTCGGCCTGGTCAACGATTGACGCGCCACACGATCGCCATGAGCCAGATGGCCATGGGCGCGCTTTTGATTCACTTGACGGGCGGTCGCCTGGAAACGCATTTCCACGTCTTCGGCTCGCTGGCATTCCTGGCGTTTTACCGCGACTGGCAAGTCCTGGTGTCCGCCACCTTCATTGTCGCGGCGGACCATTTCTTGCGCGGGATATTTTGGCCTCAATCGGTCTATGGCCTCAGCGGCGGGGCAGAGTGGCGCTGGCTTGAACACGCTGGCTGGGTCCTTTTCGAGGACGCCTTCCTTGTCTATACCTGCTGCAAAAACAGCCAGGAAATGTGGGCTGTCGCCGACCGGCAAGCTCAACTAGAAAACACGCGCCAACAGATTGAAAACACCGTCGAGCATCGGACGCGGCAGCTCACGGAACAGACGGAGCAGTTGCGCGACATGACGCAAGCGGCCAAGAGCGCCAGCAAGGCCAAGAGTGAGTTCCTCGCCAACATGAGCCATGAAATCCGCACGCCGCTCAACGGTATCCTGGGCATGACCGAGCTGGCCCTGGACACGTCGCTCAGCGACGATCAGCGCGAGTACCTGGGAATGGTGAAGACGTCGGCCGATTCCCTGTTAACGGTGATCAACGATATTCTTGATTTTTCCAAGATCGAGGCGGGACGTCTAGAGCTGGAATTTACGCCGTTTCATTTGGCCGACACGGTGAACGCCCTTTTGCGCACCATGGCGTTGCGCGCCAAGAAAAGGGGCTCGAGCTGATAGGCCATGTGGAGGCGGACGTACCCACAACGCTCATCGGCGACCCGAACCGCATGCGCCAGGTCCTCGTCAATTTGGTGGGCAACGCCTCAAGTTCACCGAACATGGTGAGATCGTGGTACGCGTGCGCTGCGCCTCGCGCGAAGGTAACCGCGTGGGCCTGCATTTCTCGGTGACCGACACCGGCATTGGCATCCCCGCCGATAAACAAGCACTTATCTTTGACGCCTTTGCGCAGGCGGATTCCTCGACCACGCGCCGTTTCGGCGGCACCGGGCTGGGCCTGTCCATATCCCGCCAGCTCGCCGAGATGATGCATGGTCGTTTATGGGTCGAAAGCGCGGCCGGCGAGGGGAGCACCTTCCATTTCACGATTTGTCTGGACGCCCCGGACAGTAGCTCCGTTCCCGCCGGGAGCGTTTCCCCCAAGCTCCGCGATCTTGCCGTCATGATCGTCGACGACAACGCCACCAATCGGCGTATCCTGGAGCAGACGCTCAAGCAATGGGGGATGCGGCCCACCTTGACTGCCAACGGCAAGGAGGCTTTGGCCGCGCTCGAGGCAGCCGCCAATGCCGGCTATCCCTTTCCCCTGGTGCTGCTCGATGTGCACATGCCGGAGATGGATGGCTTCAGCGTCGCCGAACGCATCAAAAAGAACCCGCGCCTGACCAGTGCGACAGTGCTGATGCTCTCATCCGGCTCCCGCAGGGAGGACATCGATCGTTGCCGCGAACTTGGGGTCGCCGCCTACCTGTCCAAACCAATTGCCCAGGCCGACCTCAAAAATTCGCTCGTGCAAGCGCTCAAGTTATCCATCGATGAACGGTCAGAACAGCCGGCCCTGATGCCCACGGCCTCCAAGGAAAAGCGCTCCTACAAAATCTTGCTCGCCGAAGACAACGTGGTCAACCAGAAGGTGGCGCTACGGCTCCTTGAAAAACAAGGGCACCACGCCATGTTGGCCGTCAACGGCAACGAAGTTCTTCAATTATTGGCCAAACACACGTTCGACCTCGTGCTCATGGACGTGCAAATGCCGGAAATGGGCGGCTTCGAAGCCACCGGCGAGATCCGCGCCCGCGAGGCACTCACTGGCCGCCATCTACCGATTGTCGCCATGACGGCCCATGCCATGAAGGGGGACCGGGAACGCTGCCTCGCGGCCGGCATGGATGAATATCTCGCCAAGCCGATTCAGGGCCCACAGCTCGGTGCGAAGATCGAGGAGGTCATGGCGCGGCATGTGGCCGCCGCCCCGGCGGAGCCAGCGCCGATAGTCCCGCCCCCCGGAGAGCTGGATGACAGCACACCTTTCGACAAAGATGTTTTGCTCGAACGCGTCGAACACGACATGGATCTCTTGCTCGAATTGACCGACTTATTCCTGGACGATAGCCCGCGCCTGTTGGCGGAAATGCGTGCCGCCCTGCTGGCTGGGGACACGGAAGCCTTGCGCATAGCGGCTCACACGCTCAAGGGCTCGGCGGGCAATTTCGAAGCCAGGAACACGGTCGCGGCGGCGCGCAGGGTCGAAAAAGCAGCCATCGACCATGATCTTGTGGCCGCCGCCCTGGCGCTGAAAGTTCTTGGCGAGACGCTCATGGAGCTCCAAACGGCCCTTGGCGATCTGAAACTACAACCCGCTTAACAGCCCGTTGAAAAGGGGGTCTGACCCCTTTTTCAACGGGCTGTTAACCCACCCGCGAAACAAAAGGAGCTCAAGCATGCGAGTTTTACTGGCTGACGACGATGCGGGTTATCGACTTCTGGTGAAGACCTCACTCGTAAAGTGGGGCTATAGGCCGGTGGTCGCCAGCGACGGCACCATGGCCTGGAACCTGTTGCAAGAAGCCGACGCCCCCTCCCTGGCCATCCTGGATTGGATGATGCCAGGCTATAACGGGCTGGAGTTGTGCCGCAAGATTCGTGCGCAGAAAAAGCCGGTCTATGTCATCCTGCTGACGGCCAACACGGAAAAGGCCGACATCATTCAAGGATTGCAAACCGGCGCCGACGATTACGTCACCAAGCCCTTCGACGGCGAAGAACTATATGCCCGCTTGCAAGTTGGCACCCGCATCGTCAACTTGCAACAGGACCTGGAGCGCCGCGTCCTGGAACTGGAAACCGCTCTGACCCAGGTCAAGCAATTAAGTGGCCTGCTGCCGATATGCTGCTACTGCAAGAACATTCGCGACGACCACAATTACTGGCAGCGCGTGGAGGACTACGTGGCCGCCAACGCCGACGTACGCTTCAGTCACGGCATTTGCCCCGGCTGTTTCAAGAAAGAAGTCGAACCCCAAATGGCCCAGGCAGCGCTTAATCTTTAGCGAAAGGCCGTCGGTGGACCTACGGCAAAAGCTTAGAGCGTTCGGAAAAAAAGGGGTCAGACCCCCTCAATACCTTGCAAGGGGTCTGACCCCTTTTTTTCCGAACGCTCTAAGGCACTTGATAGAGCAAATGGTCCCACTCGTGCATCCGCGCGAATAACCCTCGTGCCACTTCGCGGTCGGCTGCACACCTCTCGATGATCTCGCCGATGGTCGCAGCACCATCCACCAATGCGAACAACCGTGCTTCCTGACCGGCGAGCGTGAACTCATGCTGATCGCGCCGATATGTTGTTGGCGCTGCGGGCGCCATGACCGCCGGGGGGAAGCTTGCAAAGGCCGGACGCAGGTGGGGAACGTAGCCAAGCCAGGGCGCGCCGTCGTCCTGGGCGGAAAATTCCAGCTTATAGTCGCGCGGGTCACGCTCGGGATGGCAAAGCAAAAAGCGATGGCTGCCCTGTGCTTGCCCCAGTAATTCCGTGAGCTGCCACTGGTCCTCCAGGTCCAGGCGCGCCGCCGGTGCTCGCAGACCCAACTCGGCCGGGATGAGTCCCGCGATCGAGTACCATTGGCGGTCAAGCCAGTCCTGAAACTGCAGCCCATTGTCGCGGGCGAATTGGAGCACCTGGCGGACACTATAAGCGCGGTCGCTGGGATGGAGAAAGGTATCGACGAGCCCCGCGTCATAGAGGAGGTCCTGAGCGCTGCCCAGGTAGGATTTCACATGATGCCAGCTCGGCAGGGCGTTCAGGGTTTCACGCACCAGCGCCGACACCGGCATCGGTTTGTTCGACGCCAAGCAGGCGGAACACATCTTGCATCATGTACACGCCAAAACGCCGGTACCAACCATACACCATGATGCTCATGACGCCGTGGGGCAGCAGCACGCTCTTAAGTGCACACAGGCCGGCGTCCGGGCTCGGCAAATGGTGCAAGACCCCCGTCGAAATGACGAGATCGAATTGTTGGCCAAGCGTGGCGACGTCGAGCAAGCTTAACTGGTGCAGGTGGAGGTTGGTCAGGTCATGCTTCTCCTTTAAAAAGGACTCGTGCGCGAGGGACGTTTGCGAGAGGTCCACACCCACGACGGTGCTCTGCGCGATTGCGAAAAGCGATGCGCGCTGCCTGCATCGTGCCGCAGCCGGCGACCAGAATCTTGAGATTGGCCGGCTCGATGGGCCGTGGCCAAAGTTTCCTGCGAAAGAGTGCTGGATCGGATAGATCGAAGGTGCCGGCGCGGCGGTCCGCCTCCAAATCGTCGATCGGAACCGGATAAATCCACTTCTCATACTGGCGGCGGACATCGTTCATGTGCTAACAGCCCGTTGGAAAAGGGGTCAGACCCCTTCGTTACCCTACAAAAACGTTGAAAACTCTGTTCGCTTCAAGGGGGTCTGACCCCTTTTTCAACGGGCTGCTAACTTCAAACCTCAGCGTTTACCCGTCGGCAGCGGCACTTGCATGGGGCTGGCCAGGTAGGCGATCAAGTCGTGCGCTTCATTGAGCGCGAGCGCGTCGAGCTGGCCCTCCGGCATCATGGAGAGGGGCGACGGCGTACGCTTCTCGATGTCCTCGCGGGGCAAGATGAGCAGCTCATTTTGCGTCTGCACGGTGACGGCCTTGTCGGTTTCTTTTTTGATGATTCCCAGAATTACCCGTCCATTCGTGGTTTGCAGGCTGGTAACCTGATAGTCTTTGGCCACGATGGCGCTGGGGTCGAGGACATTCTCGAGGACATAGTCGAGATTGTGCCGTTGCGAACCGGTAAGGTCAGGCCCAACGTCGCCACCTTCGCCCCAAAGGCGATGGCAGGCGGCACACGTCTTTTGATAGAGAAGCCGGCCCCTGGATAAGTTGGCTTTCTTCAACACGTCCGGCGTCAGAGCAGCCTTATACTTCTTGGTAAGTTCCGCCTTGTCGCGTGCGGCCGGCCGGATGGCGCCCCAAACCTTCGTAAAACGCTCGGTGAGGTCTTTGTCGCCGAGCCCCAGGATTTGCCGCGCATTGAAAGCCGACACCTCCTGCCTGGGTACCTGTTTTTTCTCCATGGCAGCGACGAGCGCCGCTGCGTAACCGACCCGCGACGTGAGCGTTTGCAGCGCATCAACCCGCTCCTCGTCGCTGAGTTGGGGGTAGACCGACAAGATCAGGTCCGGCGTTTTCGCGTCGCCAAACCGCGCCAGGCCCTTGAGCGCGGAGGGCCGCAGAGCCCCATCCTTCAATAGATGTTGCAGCATCGGCACCAAGTTGTTTTGCTGCTGAAAGAGCAAGGTGTCGAGCGCGCCGAGGCGTTTCGCCTGCACTTCGTTGGGATCGTTCACCATGGTTTCGAGCGTGGCAAATGCCCTGGCATCTCCGAACTGCACTGCCAGGCCGACCGCCAGGTCACGAACCTCGGCCAGCGGGCTTTCGATCAGCTTTGGATAAATCCCTTGCCATTGGCTGGGCATGTCCACGTGGCGGCGCTCCCGTAGGCCCTCCACGATGCCTGCGCAAGACATCCCGTTGAACCGGCGGACTGTCGTATTTTCCCAGGTTGGTCACGACCTCCTGAAAGCCCGCCTTATCTACACCCAGGCTCGTGATCTTGCGTGCCTGCAGCTCCCGCAACAAGGGGATCTTGCTTTCGAACAACCACTTGCCCGCCGCCGCCGAATCACCGACTACAGGCTCCAGACCATACCAAATCATCAAGGCAAGGTAGGGATCGGTCGCGTCTTTTTCGTGTACTGATAAACCGTATGCGACATTCTGCCGAGTCTTGAAATCCAATCGTGCCAGCGCGGTAGCAACTTCCAAACGAACAATGGGCGAGCGATCATCCGTCATGACAGTAAGGAGCTCACTAAGGCTAGCTCCGGGCCTAAAGTCCGGGTCAGGAAGAGGTTTTTCAAGGCAAAGTCGCACGACCCAAGCCCTGATGTGCTGGTCTGCATCCAGCCAGAGCGGCACATCAGCCCAGCCGTGGCCTTGAATTGCGTGGATGGTCCACAAGGCCCGCAGGCGAGCTTGAGTAGACGCGTTCTTCTTGAGAATTTCCTGCAACTGCATTAGCGCCGGGCCCATGTCGTCCGTGGACGCGCGCTCCTGCAGAAGCCGCCGCGCCGTGCGCACGAACCATTCATTTTTGTGCAGTTGCAGTTTCACCAGCTCCGTGTTGGACAGCTTGCTCAGATCCCAGTTCTTGCCCAATGTCTTGGCCGGGTTGTTGGCTTGGCCATACGTGATCTTGAAAATGCGCCCATTGCTGCGATCGACGACCTTGTAGTTATGGCACTCTCCCGTATCGGTCCAGTCGCTGACATAGACGCCGCCGTCGGGGCCGTAGCAGAGGGCGATGCCGCGGAACCAGGGATCGTTGGCGAACATGAAATCCTTGCCGTGGCGGGCGACGTAGGTTGAGCCGTTGCGTTCGAGGATGTCGTTGTTGAGGCGATTGCCATGCAGATTGCACATGAAGACGCTGTTGCGATAGGCGTCGGGAAAATTGTCGCCCAGATAGACCATGCAACCGACGTGAGCGTGGCCGCCGCCGGCAACGGAGTGTTCGAGGAGCGGTCCCTCCTTGGCGGCGCGCGAAGTTGTCCAGCGGCCTCCTCCCCAGTGAATATGGTCGGCACACGTTTGCATGAGGCGATAAACATTCGGATTGAGGTCCTGCCCGTACATACGTTCGAAATGCGCTCCCGGCACGACGTGCCAGAGATGGCCGATGACGCAGTTGGTGATAAACATCTGGCCGAAATCGTCAAAATCCAGCCCCCAGGGATTGGTCGTGCCGTGCGCGAACGCTTCGACCTCATGGCGCGTGGGGTGATAGCGCCACACGCCACAATTGATGACGGCACGTTTGTCGGCGGGCGTGCCGGGCCTTCCCAATTTGAGCGTGGCCTGGATGCCATGGTTGCCATAGAGCCAGCCGTCCGGGCCCCAGGTCAGGCTGTTCATGGCGGTGTGGCCCGTCTTGATGTCGAAGCCATCGATGAGGATTTGCGGCGGTCCATCGGGGACATCGTCCCCATTCTTGTCCGGAATGAAGAGCAAATAAGGGGTGGCGCCCACGTAGACACCGCCAAAGCCCACCTGCAAGGCCGTGACATTGGCGAGGTTGTCCGCGAAAACCGTGCGCTTGTCGAAAACGCCGTCGCCATCGGTGTCCTCGAAGATCAAAATGCGGTCCTTGCCCTCCTTGAGGTTCGTTAGCCATCCTGGATACGACATACACTCGGCGACCCAGAGGCGGCCGCGATGGTCAAAACACATCGCTATCGGCTGCACAACGTCCGGCTCGCCCGCGAAGAGCGTGGCCTTGAACCCGTTGGGCAGCGTCATGCGCAAGGGCGCTTCCCGCGGCGGCAACGGCCTCTCCTGGGCATTGGCGACCAGGGAAATGCCAAATAAGCAAACGACGCCGGCAAGCATGTGCTTTATCATCAGGGCAAGGTATCATCCCACGGCGCTCCAGGCAACTGGCGAACAGTCCCCTTTCGGCCTTGCGTCCTTGGCCCGTTCGCTTTATCGTTATGGCGCGGGTGCCATGTAGAGCGTTCGGAAAAAAAGGGGTCAGACCCCTTGAAGGGTATTGAGGGGGTCTGACCCCTTTTTTTCCGAACGCTCTTAGCAGCGTTGCAGTTGGGCAGGATGCCAATGCGAATCTTTCTCTGTGCCGGTGAGCCAAGCGGCGACATTCACGGCGCCAATCTCATTCGCCAGTTGCGCCAGCTGAACCCCGAAGTCGAGTGCGTCGGCTTCGGCGGCGACCATATGACCTCGGCCGGCTGCCGGCTGCTTTATCCGTTATGCCAGTTGGCCGTCATGTGGTTTCTGCGTGTCCTGGCCAATGCCCATACCTTCCTTCATCTGCTCTCGCGGGCAGACCGTTATTTCAAGCAGCACCGGCCCGATGCCGTCGTGCTGATCGACTACCCCGGTTTCAACTGGTGGCTGGCGCGCGCGCCCATTTTCATGGCATTCCCGTCTTCTACTTCGTTCCTCCCCAGCTGTGGGGTTGGGGCGGCTGGCGCGTCGAAAAGATGAGGCGCTGGGTGGACCACGTCCTCTGTTCGCTGCCCTTCGAAGCTCGCTGGTATCACGAACGGGGCATTCAGGCACAATACGTGGGCCATCCCTTCTTCGACGAATTGCCCGATCAGCAGCTGGACGCGGCCTTCCTGCAGGCGCAAAAGGCCCGGGGGCAACGCATCATCGGCATTCTGCCCGGTTCACGGACGCAGGAACTCAGCCATAATCTCGCCAGCCAAATTCGGACGGCACGCTTGATCCATCAGCAACATCCTGATACACGCTTCCTGGTCGCTTGCTTTCGTCCCGCCCATCAGGAGATGGTCGATGCCTATCTGCGCCGCCATCCCGGCCTGCCGATCGAGACGCACGTGGGGCGGACGCCCGAGATTATTGAAGCGTCGCACGCCTGCCTGACCGTTTCGGGCTCCGTCGCCCTGGAGCTTCTCTATCGCCGTAAGCCAAGCGTCATCATTTACCGCGTCGGCAAGCTGGACCTGCGCGTGGGCCGCTACTTCATGACCACGAAGTTCATCTGCCTGGTCAATTTGCTCGCGGACAAGGAGATTTATCCGGAGTTCCTTACCGATCATTGCCCGGCCGAGGCGATGGCAAAGCCCGTACTTACCTGGATGAGCGACCCGGCCGCCCATGCCGCCACGCTGGGCGAACTCGATGATCTCCGCGCTCGGATCGCCAGGCCCGGCGCCTGCGCGACGACGGCGCGCTACATCCTGGAAAAACTCGAGGGCCAGGCGCGGACTCGTGCGGCCGCTTAGAGCGTTCGAAAAAAAGGATGCGTTAGATTTGTGCAGATTTCCATTGAGAACTACGCAAGATTTCGCTTATAATTGCGTTTATCGTTCGCTTGCCTTTCCCATTAACCATGCTGTTTTGTCTGGAGGCCGCTATGGCCAAGGACACCGTCGAGACCTTTTGCCAGAAAGCCCAGCAGGCTATTTCTCAAGGCGCGAATGAGGAGGCCCAGCTGTGTTACAAACAGGCGCTGGGCTTGCGCCCGGATAACCCCGATGCCCATTACGGCATGGCCACGAGTTGTTTTTTGCTCGGGGAATTGCCGCTGGCGGCCTACCATTTCAAGGAAGTGACCCGTCTGGACCCGCAGCGCGCCGGCGCCTTCATCAATCTCGGGGCGGTCTACAATCGCCTCGAACAGTTCGACGACGCCATCCCCGCCTTGCGCCGCGGCATTCAGCTGGATACCAATCGGGCCGAGGGGTATTACAATTTAGGCCTGGTTTATCGCCGCAAAGGCCAGCCGGACATGGCCATTCAAGCTTATCGGGAAGCCACGCGCATCAACCCGCGCATGGCCGATGCGCATTTCAACATCGCCAATATCTATCTGGAAAGGGCACAATTCCCGCACGCCATTACCCATTATCGCCAGGCCCTCGAAATCCGCCCGACCTGGGAAAAGGCCTTGCGCGGCCTGGAGCAAGCAGAAACAGCCCAGCAGGAACAGCAGGGCCCCGCGCCGCTTAACATGGCGAATTTGGGACCAAAAAGTCCCGTCAAGCCTCCGCTCACGACATCCGCCAACCTAGATCGGCAAATCGACCCGTTACTGCACGGCGAACTATTGCGCACGCTGCACCGCGTAACCGTCGATTCCGAAAACCAGGGCCGTGTCTTTCTGAAAGCCCTCGAAGGCGAAATCGAGCCCGTTATCAAGGAACTCTCCAGCTGCTTGCTCTACGCCGATCATCCCACCTCGGAGCTCAACGACTGCCTGCGCCGGTTCGAGGCCGCCATTCAAAACATGCGCAGCATCCACGAAATCCTGCAGACCAGCATGGAGCGCGTCCGCCTGGTCGGCGAGCAAATCATTCGCACTTGACGTGGCAGGCCAGTTACGACTCCGACGCGTGCAAACGGCGTGCGCCGTGCGCCGATTCGTGTGCTATGGTTCATTAGCAACCTCACGGGCTCACGGATCGAAATGCCATGGCGGACCGCAAGAAAATTGGCGAAATCCTGGTTGAATTGCAGGTACTGACGCCGACAGAAGTTGACAGTGTGTTGACGGCCATGCGGCGCCGGCACGACCGCGCCAAGTTCGGACGCGCCGCCTGCGAAATGGGCCTGATGCGCGATGAACATATCCTGGCCGCGCTCGCGGTGCAGATGCAGCTCTTTCCCAACATCCAGGACCTGAGCCTGAACAAACTCCTCGGCCGCCTGCGCGACCCGGTGCGCACGCCCCCCGCATCCCCGTTCGGAAAGTACGCCGGCTGCTTGCTTGTGTGCCCAAGAAATAGGCAATCGCAACTCAACAGACCGTGTAATCCGCACAAAATAGGCAACTCTAGCAGCCCGTTGAAAAAGGGGTCAGACCCCCTTGAAGCGAACAGAGTTTTCAACGTTTTGCAGCGTATTGAAGGGGTCTGACCCCTTTTTCAACGGGCTGCTAGACGACCTGCGACCATTCTTACAGTCGGCACGATCCCTAGAACCGGCTTTTTTGTTCAACTCCACCCATCTTTTGTCCGAAAATAGGAAGGACTGGATGGCCCCAGGCACAGATCCTGCGCGGCCGGGGTCGCGCACACGCCCCGCACGCTAGCTGGGTACACGTGACGGGCATCCCAGGGTTTCGCCTCTCATCGCGAGGACGTCCATGAGTGCAAAGAAGGTATTCTTCGCCACCCTGTTTGGAGTCTGTTGGAGCATCAGTTCGCTCCAGGCTCAGGGGCCTTACAACTCGGGCAATCAGCCAGCCCCAACGCCGAGAGATACCCCCGTGGCAGCTTCGGAGGCGACCGACACCGGCGGCACCGGCCTGTCGAGTTGGATCACCTACGATCGCGGCGATTGCTGCAGCGGCCACGGTGGCGGCATGCCTATCTACACGGAAGCGGCCGTGCGCACGGGTGCGTCCATCCCTGTTGGCGGCGAGTATTTTAGCCGCAACCTCGACACCGGCTGGACCATCGAGGGAAGCGTGCGGGCACTGTTCTTCAACCACGAGTATACGCGTGCCTGGACGGTGGAGCTGGGCATGACCAATACCTATAATCCAAGCCACACGGGCAACAAGATTTTCCTCGACCACACCGTCAACCAGTTCGTAACGCTAGTTTCGCTCAATCGCACGTTCGTCACCCTGGCTCTCGGCGGCGAATGGTACCTGTGGGCCCCGGCCAATAGCGACGACGCCCGCGTTCGTGTCGGTGCCGACATCGGCGGCCGTTGGGGCTCAGCAAATGCCCAGTTCGTGGAACATCCCCATAGCACGGACGTCATCGAAGGCGCCTATCTCAGCCTCCATACCGATCTGGAAATCCCGACGGGCGGCCGCTGGACCTTCCTGGCTGGCCTACGCGGCGAATATGGCTGCACGTTCAGCAACTTCTTCGCCCAGGGCCACGGCGATGTCCAGGACATGTTGCTCATGATCAGTCTGGGAGCACGGTATTAAGAGGTATGATTTTTACACCGAAGGTGTTACATCACCGCCTGCCGAAAAGGCGATTTAAGCCTTTCCGGGTATGGGGTCTCTCCACTTTACGATCCCAGGGTGCTGCAAGCCCAACGGCTATGATTTTTTTACACCGAAGGTGTTACATCCCAGAGCCCAGGGTCGCGAAGCGCACCCTGGGGCCCCGCCCGCGAACACGTTTTTACACCGAAGGTGTTACATCACAGTCTGCCGACACGGTTGATCTAACCCCTACGGGGTATAGGTTCCCTCCGCTTAATGATCCCAGGGTGCGCTGGCGCGAACCCTGGGCTCTGGGATATAACACCTTCGGTGTAAACCGTGCAGACGTGCGCTTAGGTCTGTGCCACAAGTCTCGAACCAGAAATTTGCTGAATTTATTTTTGATCAGTCCGTAATGGAAGAAAGGCTTGATGATTAGGTGTAACTTTGAAACCATTAATCCGTATTACTGCCGAGTATTCTGACGACAACGGCTCGACGGCAATTACGTTTTCTATTTATCCACCGTCATGCGAAACTTCTGATGGCAGCTATCGCTGTCGAGTTTTCTTCTCTGAGCCACAATTGGATACATGCATCGTGGGCGAATCTTCATTGCAAGCAATCGACCTCGCCTATCGATTCGCAAACAGTATTCTCGCAGATCTAATCATTGAGAAAGCAAATCGCAAGAACGGAAATGAACAAATTACCTAAAACGATTTTGCTTGTCCCCGAAGCCCCCTACCGCTTTTCAATTCGCTCAAACTGCTCAAGTGCGTCGCCAGTAGCCCGGTAGATTCGCGATTCGCTTTCGCTTAGCCGTACGCTCGCCTTGGCCGCTTTCAGGTTCTTTTCCATCTCCTCGGCTTGGATCCGAGGCACATTGCGGCGCACAACGCCGGGCACCACTTCCCCGGCTGGAATTCCCGCGTACTTACTAATTAGCTCTGTGACCGTTGCCTTTTCCGGGCCGAACTGGAGGACTTCCACTGTCAGGACCGCCGGCCGATAGCCAGGTGAAAATGGTAGCGGGGTTACTTCGAAAGTGCCATCCGGCGGCGATTTCGTCAGCGGAATGATATATGCGCCGGGCCATTCCAACCCTGGGCCGGGCCGCAATCGCGCAGACCCGCGACGGCAATCGTGCTGCCGGTCAGTTTGGGGTCTTCCTTACCCTGGGCCATGGCCTTGCGAATGGTTACTGCCGAGGTTGGCCGGCCATCCTTCTCCGCGACTTCCGCCAGCACCACGAGATCGGCGACGTCTAGCTGGGGGCGGGACAAGATCACCGGATTCCGGGTGTGCGCCACGAGATATGCCAAAAAACCGATCCAGGCCACGAAAAGGCTGGCGGAGACCGCCAGGCGGGCTTTCGGGAAAACCATGGCTACCGTGCCTCGTCAAGCTGGATGGTGTAGCCCCGCACCAGGGCCTCCTCGAAATCGAACACGTCCGTGAAGTCCTCGATCGTTTCATCATCGGTCTTGTTGATCAGCCCGGCTTCCACCAGGTTGAAGACGATGCGGCCAAAATCTTGCGTGGTCTTGACGCCCCACATACAGAAGACGATGCGGGCCATCAGGCCAAACTCCTGCAAGGCCAGCGCGCGGATGCCCTCCAGAAGCTCATGGCTCTCCACGTGACTGCCGGGCTGCTCCTGTGCCTCGTCCCCGCTCTTGGCGGGCAAGCACCTCCCCAGCATTGCCTGGGTGTGGTCGAGCGCCTTGAAGATGAAATCGTAGGCCTCGTAGGCAAAGCGCGGATCCTTGGCCGCGACTTCCAACAACTTGATGTCGATGACTGCCATAAAGTCCCACAAGAATAGTCGGCGAGCCCGAGGTCCAGGGTAGCCGCCCTGAACGCCTGCCATTTATGCCGGGTCTCCCAGCTTGGTCAAGATCTCGGCAGCCGCGACGACGATGCGCCGGCCATCCTCGAACTCCACGAGCAGCTTGCGCGCCAGGATTTCCTGGGCCAGCACGCCGCCCCTGCCCCTTCGCGGTGACAATGCGCGTGCCGGGCTGCGGCAAGGTCTCTTGAAACTCTTCGTAGACGTCCTGTTCAAAACGCAGACAGCATTTGAGCCGGCCGCAGCGCCCCGATATCTTGGACGGATCGAGCGTCGATTTTTGCAGCTTGGCCATCCGCATCGATACCGGCGGCATCACCGCCATGTGATTGTTGCAGCACACCGGCTTGCCGCAGTCGCCATAGTCGGCCAGCAGCTTGGCCTCATCACGCACTCCTATCTGGCGCATTTCAATACGCGTGCGATACTCGCGCGCCAGGTCCTTGACGAGCTCGCGGAAGTCGACACGCTTCTCGGCCAGGAAAAAGAAGACCACCCGCTCGCCGCCGAAGAGATGTTCGACGTCGACGAGCTCCATTTGCAGCTTACGCTGTTCGATGAACTCCTGGCAGCGCTGCAGGGCGCCCTTTTCCCGCTCGCGGGCGGCGCTGGCCTGGGCAAGGTCTTCGGGGCTCATGACGCGGATGATTTGGCCCGTCGTCGGTTCAGCCAAGAGCTGAACGGCGCGGGGCGTGGCCTCACACAGGATCTCGGCCACCTCGATGCCGCGCTCGGAACGAACCAGCACGTGCTCACCGCGCGCATACGACGCACCCGGTGCCGCCTCATAGTCGCCCAAAAAGCGCATGATGCCATGACGGACGATGTAATTCATCTGTTGCCACCCAGCCTTCGCTGGGCCGGCGCCCCCACCCTTCAACGCGAGTCTGCCACGGCCGCTGGACCGTGCCAGTTAGTCCGCTCATTGTAAACGCGTCGCCCGCCCAAGAATAGACACGTTTCCTCTTGCTTTGTTTTTATTTCTGAGCAAAATGACTACGAGGTTTTCAGCCACCTGAACTTCCCACCGCCCTCAAGCGCCGTATCCCGTGCGCCCGGCCTCTCGTCCGGCCCCAGTATGCCGCCGCGGACCGCGCCACCTTAGTCCAAAGGATTGCCGTGTTTTCCAGGCATTCGCCGGTTATTATGCTCCTTCTCGCGGCAGCGCTCACGCTCCCAGGCTGCCAGCCGGAAGAAAAGATCACTCATGCCGTTCGGCCCAACGTGAACAACATGTATCGCCTGCTCGGCGTACTCGTGCTCCCGGAGAAGGGGCAGCAGAAAACCTGGGCGTTCAAGGTGGTGGGCCGGGAAACCGAGATCAAACCGCTGCTTGAGCCCTACCAGCGGTTCCTGAAGTCCATTCAGTTTGACGCCGCCGGCGATCCAACGTGGACGCTTGCCAACGGCATGGAGTGAGACCAGGGAGAAAGCCAAAAAGCTGCGCTACGCCACCATCCACACCGGCCCAAAGGATAAGTCCCTGGAGCTGACGGTGTCGGCACTCCAGGGGGAGCAAGCGGCCTCCGTGCCCGACAACGTCAACCGCTGGCGCCGGCAACTCGGCCTGGTAGGCTTGCAGGCCGCCGACCTGCAACTGTTTCTTGAGCCGCAACTCCTGGGCGGCCGCGCTGCCGTCCTGGTGGACATGATCGGCCCGGACAACAAAACGGCACCGGCCATGAAAGAGGTTGAGCCGCCGTTCGGCTACGACAAGCCGGACAGCTGGCAGGAGATCCCCCCCACGAGCAAGTTTTACGTGCTCTCGTTCAGCGTCGTAGACAAGGACCAGCAAGCCGACATGAACGTATCGGTTATGGCGGGTGATGGCGGCGGTCTGCTACTCAACGTGAACCGCTGGCGCGGTCAGGTCAAGCTCGGCGAGTTGACCCCAGCGCAGGTGAGCGCGCTTCCCGACGTGGCCATCGGCACTACGAAAGGCAAGCTGATCGACATCACAGGCCCGGATGCCCCGCCCAGCATGAACCGGATTCTCGGGGCTGTACTCCTGCGCGAACATGACGCCCTCTTTTTCAAGATGAGGGGGCCAGCCGAGCTGGTGGGCAAACAGCTTCCCGAGTTCGAGAGTTTTCTGAAATCGATCAAGTTTCGCGACTGAATCCTGATAAAATAAAAGACGCAAACCAAGGCTTTGGCGTGGACAATCGATGAGCACTAGCGTCGCCGCCAAGTTATCTCAGGAAATCGACTACCCAGAAAGCGATGGGCAACCCATTGCCGAGAACACCCTGCAGTTCCGCTGGATCACGACCATCCAGGGCGGGCTGGACGCGATTTTCGCCGCTAATCCCGATGTCTTCGTGGCGGGTGATCTCTTGTGGTATCCCGTGGAAGGCGAGCCGACCATTCGCCTGGCCCCGGACGCCTTGGTTGCCTTCGGACGTCCCAAGGGAGACCGCGGTTCTTACTTGCAGTGGAAGGAAGGCGGCATTGCGCCGCAGGTGGTCTTTGAAGTCCTGTCGCCGGGAAACCGTTGGAACGAAATGACCCGCAAATTCGTGTTCTACGAACGCTACGGCGTGCAAGAATACTACGTTTATGATCCCGATCGAGGTGAGTTATTCGGCTGGTTGCGCAAGGGAGACCGGTTCCAGGAAG
This sequence comes from uncultured Planctomycetota bacterium, assembly GCA_963848825.1. Taxonomy (GTDB): domain Bacteria; phylum Planctomycetota; class Planctomycetia; order Gemmatales; family Gemmataceae; genus CAVVSQ01. Next base: position 740,047 of record CAWKFA010000002.1, read on the forward strand.
TGCCGCAGATGGCGGGCTGGACAAGTCCCCTCCTCAACGTTCGCTTCGAGTTAGTCGACGGCGAATTACAGCTCTACGGTCCGGATGACCGCCGTTTCGCAACTTATCTTGAATTGGTTGAGCAATGCCAACATGCTGAACGCGAATTGGCCGAGCTACGGAAAAAAGCCGGGCTGGAAAAAGAAATAGCGTTGCGCAAGCCATCCACAGGCCGAAACGTTGGAACGCCTGCGCACAACTACAAGGGCTCGGCGTGAATCCTGTTGATTGAGCAATTTGAACCAGGGAACTCGCCAGTTGCGCGCATCCCCTCAGAAGGACCGCTCTCATGCAAGATACTGCTATAAAGGGCAACCTGCCCGTGAAACCTCCCGTTGCTCCGGTGCCCTCGCCATCGTCAGCTCCCGACGTCAAAAAACGCGGCGGCTTTCTTTACCAGATACTCCTTTTTTGTGCGTCCCTGCGCATCACGGTCGTCTTGTTTCTCCTGGCGTTCGCGCTCGTCTTTTTCGGCACCTGGGCCCAGGTTGATTCAGGCATTTGGACGGTGGTCAACAAGTATTTCCGCGGCTGGGGTTTCACCTGGATCCCCTTGAAGATCATCTTGTTGCGGACTTACGATATCCCCGACAGCCTGGCGATTCCTTTTCCGCGCGGCTTCACCATCGGTTCGTTGCTGCTCATCAATTTGCTGGCGGCCCATGCGGTGCGCTTCAAGTTCACCTGGAGGCGCTCGGGCATATTGCTGCTGCACTCGGGCATCGTGCTCATGATGATCGGCGAATTCGTCACCGGCGAGTTCGCCATCGAAGGACGCATGGTGATCTTCGAGGGGCACGCCGCCAACTTTGTCGATAGCGATCGCAAGGTCGAGCTGGCCATCGTTCGCCAGACCGACCCCGCCAAGGATGACGAAATTGTCGTGCCCGGTACGCTCCTCGCCTCCGCGAAGTCAATTCAGGACGCCGAGCTGCCTTTCGACATCGAGGTCATGGCCTACATGCCCAACTCGGATCTACGGCCGCCCCGGAACAATGAGAAAAACCTGGCCACGGTCGGTATTGGCCTACGAGAATTGGCAGTCCCCATGAAAGAGACTACCGGCGTCGATCAGAACCAGGCAGTGGAAGCGCCGGCTGCCTATATCAATTTTAGAAAGAAGGGATCGGGCGAAGACCTCGGGACCTATCTCGTCTCCACCGCACTGTACACACTGCAACGTCCACCCGAGACGGTGGTTGCGGATGGCAAGGAATATCAGATTTACCTTCGGCCGCAACGCAGCTATCGGCCCTACACGCTGGCGCTTAATAAATTCGATCACGATGTTTTCCCGGGGACAGAGAGGCCACGCAATTACTCCAGCGAGATCAATCTGCTCGACCCGGGCCAGCAAGGAGAATCGAGATATCAAAATCTGGATGAACCATCCCCTGCGTTATCAGGGAGAAACTTTCTACCAGTCGGGCGTCCTGGGCCTGGGCAAGGGCACCATTCTGCAAGTGGTTCGCAATCCTGGTTGGCTTATTCCGTATATTTCCTGCGCCCTGGTCGCGCTGGGTATGCTCATCCATTTTGGCATTCATCTGGTCGGTTTCCTGCGGAGACAAATGGCATGAAACTTTTTCCCAAGCTTTTTCCCTGGCTGATCCTGTCGCTGGGCCTGCTCTACGTGGGCTGGCTGCTGCTGCCGCCAAAGGAGCCCGCATCAACCGAGTTCGACCTTGCCGGTTTTGGCGCCATCCCGGTCCTCCACAATGGCCGTGTCAAACCCATGGATACACTGGCTCGCTCCTATCTGACGCTGGTCACGCACAAGCAGACTTTTGTCGAGGAGATTGATACCGGCAAAAAAGATGACATGGGCAAGCCCATCATCGAGGAAAAACGACGCCCCGCCATACGCTGGCTGCTCGATGTCCTCGTGGCGCTTCCTCCCTGGTCCAAAGAGAAAAGCTTTAGCGGGCCCGCCGCCCGGCACAAGGTGCTGCGCATTGAAAACGAGGAAGTTCTCAGCCTGGTCGGCCTGCCCGAGCGGCCCGGCTCATGGCGGTACGCGATGGAGGAGTTCCAGGAGGCTCGCGTTGCCGATCTTGGAAAGCAGGCCAAACGCGCCGCCAAACTTCGCAAGGAGTCTCCCGAAAAGCTGACCTCCTATGACGTCAAGGTGCTGGAGCTCGCCGAACATTTGGAGGTCATGCTCCTGCTGGCAAGGTTCGAGATTCCCCAGGGTATTCCCATGGCCGGCAAGCCGATGGAACAGTGGCGCTCGCTCGACTTCGCCCTGTCGTCGGGCTTGAGCTTCCTGGAAAACGATCCCGCTTCCATGAGCATGGTGAAACTTCTTTATGCCTACGACGTCAACGACCCGAAAACCTTCAATCGTGAATTACACGCCCTGCAGGATTTGCTGAATGTCGATTACCCGGGGGAAAAAGCCGGCATCGGCCGCGAGCTTTTGTTTAACCGCTTCGAGCCGTTCCACCAGGCCACCGTACTGTACATCTTCGCCTTCCTCCTTGCCGTTTTGTCCTGGCTCGGCTGGACGCGGCCGCTCAACCGTGCTGCCTTCTGGCTTACCGTGTTGGGCTTTGTCATCCACTCCTGGGCCATCCTCGCCCGCATGCAGATTTTGGGCAGGCCTCCCGTTATCAACCTTTATTCGTCGGCGGTATTCATCGGCTGGTGCTGCGTGGGCGTCTGCCTGCTCATGGAGCTGGTTTATCGCAACAGCATTCCTCTCGTGGCCGGCACCGTCCTGGCCAGCATTACGAGCGGCGTCATCGGCCACTACCTGTCGCTCGACGGGGACACCCTCGAAATGCTTGAAGCCGTGCTCGATACCAATTTCTGGCTGGCGACGCACGTCACCACCGTCACCTTCGGCTACGGCGCCACCCTGATGGCCGGCATCATGGGGATCTTTTATCTGGGCGCGCACATGAACAAGGCGGCCCGGATGGTGGCTACCACGAGCCTGGCGCTGCTCGCGACCGCGTTTTTCGGCTATGCGGCGCTGTGGGTCTTTCTGCTGCCGATTCTTGACATGGTTTGCCTGAAAAATGAGTTTAACCTGGGCCGAGAAACGATGAGCAGCCTGGCGAAAATGGTCTATGGCGTCATTTGTTTCGCGACGCTGCTGAGTTTCGTGGGGACCGTTTTGGGCGGCATCTGGGCGGACCAGTCCTGGGGCCGTTTCTGGGGCTGGGACCCCAAGGAAAATGGCGCCCTCCTCATCGTGATCTGGAACGCTCTCATCCTGCACGCGCGCTGGGGCGGCATGGTCAAGCCCCGGGGCATCGCCCTCCTGGCCATCGCCGGCAACATCGTCGTGGGCTGGTCCTATTTCGGCACTAACCTGCTCGGCGTGGGACTGCATGCTTATGGATTCAAGGTCGGCACCAAAAATGCGCTGATCTTCTTCTCCCTCAGCCAGCTCTTGTTGATTACCATCGGCCTGGTCCCCAAGAAATTATGGCCCAGCCTGCAACTGCTGCCGCCAGCGCCACCCCCGGACGACCACCTACCTTCGCCTCCGCCAGGCCCGCGCACCGCAATATCAGCGTCCTCGTAAGAGGCGCCCTACATAGCCCGCCGCGCAAGCAAGGGTTTAACCAACCAGCGTCCACCAACTTTAAGCCGAGGGTCCCCCCCTGTGATGCTCACCGCCGAAGGTTGTCTCCAGCGCCGCGTCGCACTTTGGCAAGCGCTCGATCCCCCCCCGGATGCCGACTTTCTGCTGCTTTCCGACCCGATCCACCTCATGTATCTGGCCAATTTTTGCGTCGATCCGATCAGCCTGGGCGCGGGTTTCCCCGGCTATTTGCTGGTGCGCCGCGACGGCCACGCCAAGCTGCTCCACGATAACAAGCTGTCCCACGCCGTCGAGGAGGCACACGTCGAGGAGCGCCGGCCGGTGGTCTGGTATGATGGCCAATCACCAGCCCATGGCCCGCGCCAGCTTGCCGTCCTGGAGAGCGTCAACCCCTCGCGCACGGGCATGCGCGTCCACGATAGGCCGGGCGATCCGTATGCCTCGGTCGTTATTCACGCGCTGGCCCAGATGCGCCGCCAAAAATATCCCGACGAGATAGCTCTCATGCGCCGCTGCATGCGGGCGACCGAGGCGGGACATGCCTGGGCACGCAGCAAAGTCCGGCCGGGCATGACCGAACTGGCCGTCTACACGGGGATAAGCGCGGCCTGCGTCGAGGCCGCCGAGATGCCGGTCATTGTTTACGGCGACTTCGCGGTCTGCCCGGGCCCCGAGCGCCGCGGCGGTCCACCCACCACGCGCGTCATCCAGGCCGGCGACATGTTGATCCTCGATTATTCCGTCGTCATCGGCGGCTACCGCAGCGATTTCACCAACACGCTGGTCGTCGGCAAAAAGCCCACGCCGGATCAGCAAAAGCTCTATGACCTGTGCATCAAAGCCATGGCGGGCGGCGAGCGCGCCCTGCGCGGCGGCGCCTCCTGCCTGGAAGTCTATCAAGGCGTTCGCGGTGCCTTCGAAAAGGCGGGCATGGCGGACTTCTTCCCCCATCACGCCGGCCACGGCCTGGGCCTGACCCATCCCGAAGCCCCCTTCATCGTCCGCCACGCGGACGAAACCCTGCTCACCGGCGACATCGTCACGCTCGAACCGGGCCTCTACGTGGAAAACATCGGCGGCATCCGTATCGAGAACAATTACCTAATCACCGATCAGGGCTACGAACGCCTCAGCAATCACACCATCACCCTGGAACAAGGCGATTAACCCTGGCGGGACCCGTAGGGTGGCGTCGAGCATACTCGCGCTGACCCACCGAAATAACCGGTAGCCGTGAATTTATCACCAAAGGTCCCTGGATCGCGAACACCATTGGTAACCCTACATAGCGGCCAGGCCCCGTAGGGTGGCGTCGAGCGTACTCGCTGACCCACCGAAATAACCGGTAGCCGTGAATTTATCACCAAACGCCTTCCCCGGATCACAATACCATTGGGTGCATTTCGGTGGGTCAGCGAGTACGCTCGACGCCACCCTACAGTATTCCGGCGTGGCGGCATACCGAAATACCTGCCGATCGCGCTGAATTAATCGCCAAAACCGAATCCGCGACACCATTGGGCGTTTGGTGGATAAAATGAATCGGTGTGGTCCGTCTTATCCGTGGTTAAAAGCTCATGGCGAAAAAGAAGAAAACCCGCGTTGAATTGCGTAAAAATCGCTCCCAGCCGGCGCATGATCGGGGCTGGACGCGGGGCTTTCAGGATCATGGTTACGAGAACGAATCGACGCTGGGTCAGGAACGCGTAAAGGCCAAGGGGGACCTGTCACGCAAGCGCACCATCATTCAGGACGACAAGGCTGCCGCGAGCGAGATGCCGGCCGCCGACAAAGACATTTGCATCCCTGGGCGCGTGATGCGCGTCCATGGGTTGGTCAGCGTCGTGCAGACCGCCGATGGCCGGGAGATACGCTGCGCTATACGTCGCGTGCTCAAAAATCTCGCGAGCGATGAACGCAACGTGGTGGCCACGGGGGACCGCGTCTGGTTTCGCCCGGAAATGGCCGGCGAGGGCGTGATCGAGTGCGTTGAGCCGCGCCACGGGTGTTTGACGCGGGCTTCGCGCAAGCGGGAGCATGTCCTGGTGGCCAACGTCGACCAGGTGGTCATCGTGATGGCCCTGGCCGAGCCGGCCCTCAAGCTCCATCTCGTCGATCGTTACCTGGCCAGCGCCGAGCAGGGCCATATCAGGCCCATTCTCTGTTTGAATAAGGCCGACCTGGTCGATATCGCGGAATTTCAGCCCACGATTGGGTTCTATAGCCAGCTCGGCGTGCCCACGATCCTGACCAGCGCCACCACTGGTCTGGGCATTGAACGACTGCGCAAGCTGCTCAAGGACCGGGCCACGGTATTTTCGGGCCAGAGCGGCGTCGGCAAGTCGTCGCTGCTCAATGCCCTTCAGCCCGAGCTGGCCTTGCTGGTCAACACGGTCAGCGAAGTCAACGACAAGGGCATGCACACCACCACGACGGCATCCCTGCTGCCTCTCAACTTTGGCGGCTGGGTGGTGGATACTCCCGGCATCCGCCAGTTCGCGCTTTGGGACATCCGTGCCGAGGAGATGGAAGGCTTCTTTCCGGAGTTTCGGCCCTATGTGCACCTGTGCGGCTTTCCTGATTGCACGCATACGCACGAGGACAACTGCGCCGTCAAGAACGCCGCCGCCCTGCGGTACATCAGTCAGGCGCGTTACTTCAGCTATCTGGGATTGTTTGAAGGCACCACGGAAGAGTGATCGCTCTCGAAGAGTCTCGCGACGCCGCGCAGCGGACCGTCCTCAAGCACTTCAATGTTCGCCGCCTGGAGTTCGGGAAGTAGGCGCCGCATCAAATCGGGGCGCTCGCCTGTAAGTAAGACGCGACCCTCTACACTGCCCAATTCGCGGACGGCATCGCGATGATGGCGCGTCATGGCTTCCAGCAGGGCGGCAAGCAGGTCGAGCCGGTCCGTTGTCAGCTCCAGGTCGCGCAAGGCAGCCCGCCGCGCGTCGATTTCCAACGCATCGCCGGCCAGAAAAGGTGGGTCGAACGTGATGCGCGTTTGGCGCTCGCGCCCCTCCGCTAGCGTTTTGGCAAAGAAATCCTCGCGCGTTTGCTCCCGAAAGCATAAAGCATGTAGCCAGTCCAGGGCCATGGGGCCAAGAGGGTTTTCCGCTATTTGAACATGGGATGCACCCACGCCAAGGAGCTGAGTCAAGCGGCGCGGCGCCGGCACGGGGTGTTCCGTTTGGACGGCCAACACCTGGGTATGGCCGACATGGTGGAGGAGATCGCCGCGCGCCCATGCCGGCGGCAAGCATGGTGCTGGTGATAGGGTCAGTGCCCACCTTGCAGGGAATGCCGCCCGGGACGCCCAACTCGGCGGCCGCGTCGGCACGCAGCGTGCCGAGCGTGTGGTCGCTCGCGAGTACAGGCGGTAGCCAGTTTCGATCCACTTCAAAATAATCGCACCAGCGCTGCGACCAGCGCCGATCGGTCATCGTGTTAAAAAGGCCAGTGCGGGAGGCGTTGGCGGGATCACAAGCTTTTTCACCCGTCATCTTGAAGCCGAGCCAGCCCGGGACGTGCATATAGGAACGAATTTCATGAAGCAGATAGGGGTCCTCGCCCAGCAGTTGACGCAGGCCAAGCACGGTAACGCTGCCGGGGAGCGGTCGCGTGCCGACCGTGGCGAGAAACTCAGCGCCGACGGCTGCGTTAACCTGGCGTGCCACCGGCCGGGCGCGGCGGTCGTGGCGAGTCCAGATCGGCCGCAGCGGCTGGTCTTTCTTGTCCAGCAGCACGAGGCCCGGCATAAAACAGCATAACCCAACACCCTGTACATCCTGGCCAGGCCTGCCCGCGATGCCGCTTTGCGCACGGCCTGTTGCGCCGCCACGGCGACCGCTTGCCAGAGGCGCGGGGCAGGCACCTCGTAAGCATCGGCTGTAGGCTGGTCCGTCGCATAGTCGACGCGCGCGCTGGCCAATGGCTTGCCGCTGCCGGCGTCCAGGACCGCGGCTTTGACGTAATCCAGGCCGACATCCAGAGCAAGAATGTTCATGGAGGCAAGTATATCAACGCGAACTACTGTCCGCGCAAGCGCGAGCCGTTTCTTGAAGCGGCGATGGGGGCTTCGGTGGGCAACGGCCGGCCGGCGACTTCGATATCCCGTTCGAAGAGATAATCGCGAGAGGCGCGGAAGATCTCGAAGCTATCGGGGTAAACCCAAAAAGTGACCACGGTTTGGTTCGGGTCGATCGTATCGGCGAGGCGGCGAAACTCGGACCCGGCAGCCAGGGCCGTGCTGAGGGATTCGCCACGCTGCGCGAAAACGGGCTCGACGACCCACCCGGTCATGGCGTAGCGAAAATTGCGTCCCGATTCCAGAAGACCCTGCTCCCGTTCGAATACATATTGCAGGCGGAAAGCACCCACGGGGCTTGTCAAACGCCGCACCTTCGACTCTTTGCGAAGCTGCTCGACCACCTCCTCGACATTTTCCTTGACCTCATGCATGAAGGTGGGCATATCGATAAAAGTAACCTTGCCGGCACGGCATTCAAGGAACATTTCGTCCCCTTGCACGACCCGGCTGACCGGCGCATGAAACCTGAATTCCTTCGTGTGTGCCGGCAGTTTTTCCAGGTTCTTGATCTCGTCGGCGATGTCATGTCCACGCTTGCGAAGGCCATCGAGAGACAGGGCCGCCAGTTGGACTTTTTTGCCCTCGGCTTCCAGCTTGGTGGCAAGCGCCTGTTGTTCGTCGGCAATTTGCTGATTTTTTCGCGCCAGTGCTTCCAGTTCCGCGCGGGTCAACTCGGTCTTTACTTTGGCACTTTCGAGATTGCGGAGCTTTTCGACAAGGTCAGCGCGTGCCGCCGCCAGAGCTTCCTTGGCCAGGTCCAGTTTGCTGGCCAGGGGATCGTCGGCAACCTTGGGTGGAGGCAGCGCCGCCAGGGCGGCAGGTGGTGCCGGCTCCGCTTTTTCTTCCGGGAACTCCATGGTCGCGGTGTAGGTACGGGCCCCCACCCAGGCCACCAGAATAAGCCGAATGATGATACCGATCACGTTGGCCACGACGTCAAGAAACGAGTCGAAGCTGAAAAAAATCTTTTCACGATGAGAACGACGGCGACGATACATGCCAGCCCTCAGCTATCCAAATTCTCTCGCGTCATGGGAATGCCCAGGTTTTCAAACAAGGGATATATGTGGAAATAGGTCCGCAAGCGCATCCGGATGAACCTGGAAACGCAAAATGGGGCGATAGGGCGTCTCGCCCGGCCGCACCGTGGCCTGGCGGCGCGCGATCAGTTGCAGGACCGCCTTGACGACAGCCTCGTCATTTACTTTCTGGGCAGCCCCGCCCACGGCGTAGACCTGGCCACCGGGATAAACAGCGACCACGTCTCCAAAGCATTCGATACTGACGATGTAATCGCGGTTGGCCAAAAGCCTGCCCAAGCGACGGCGCAGGCGCAGTTTTTTTAGGCCCAGGCGCATCATCAAACTTCGTGCGTGGCGCGAGTCGCTCCAGCGGGTTCGAAGCACCTTGATCGCCACTGTTGCCCGCATTGCCGCCAGGCTGCCCGCCAGAGGTATTGTTGCCAGCCGTTGGTCCTCCGGCTCCCGTTTCGCCGGGACCGACGGCTGAGGCGGTCCCTGGGCTACCGCGCCAGGCCACATCCTGAGACGCTCCCGTTTGGCCATTTCTATTCGCTGAAGCGGGCGCCTGGTCGGAGTGCGCGCCACCTTGCGCTCCCACCTGGTTGCCGCCGCCATTGGCGTTTTCCGCGCCAACCGTTCCGGTACTGGAAGCGGGATAGCCGTTATTGGCGTTGCCGCCCCCGGGCTGACCTTTCCCAGCCACCGAACCAGGCGCTTGACCCACCTGAGCGCTGCCGGGAGGCAATCCCGGGTAACCGTTGGCACCGGCTTGTCCGCCTCCGGGGCCGCCGAGGCCGGCGCTCGGGCTGGCAACGTTGCCATTGGCGCCAACAGGCTGTCCTCTGGCGATCGGCATACCCGATGGCTGACCGCTCACATCGCCGGTACGCGTACCCTGGTAACCAGGAGTATTGGCTTGCCCTCCGCGACCGGCGGCATAGCCGCCCGGGCCATCCCCTTGCCCTGTCCTCATGGCCGGTCCGAAGGCTGCGTTTGGCTGGCCATTGGCTGGCGCCATGCCCGGATTATTAGCAAAATCATTTCCGACCGGGCCGCTGCCACGAGCTCCAGAGCCGCCTGGCTGAGAGCCAGCTTCCTGGCGGCCAATGTTCGCCGAGGATCCAGCCACCCCCAGCGGCGCACCAAGCGTCATGCCCCCGCGCGAACCGCTCGGCCCAACCGAGGAACCTGCGGCATAATTACCTCTGCCCGTATCGGCGGAGGCGTCTCCTTGCGCCTGCGTGGAACTCGGCAGAACCTGGCAGCGGTGGAGGCGACATGTTTTGCTGCACAAATGGCGAACTCCCAGGCAGTGGCGGGGGCTTCGCCCTATTGCCGGGGAGCGCGAGCTTTGGCCCGGGAGTGCCTGAAAAGTTAAGCGCCCAGGCGGCGTCGATAAACTCGTAACCGAAATCGAGGTCGAAGCCGCGCAAGGCGCCGACGGCCTGGTAGTAAGCGTCGAGACCATCGGGCCGAATGAGGAAGAGAACATAAGGATTCGTGCGCACTTTGGGCAGCGGTGGACGATTGCGCTGCGTGACGTCAGTGCTTTCGCGTACGAGGTCGACGCCGCGCCGCTGTACCTCATCGCGGAAAGCCTTGATATCAAACTCCGCATGGCCCAGGGTCTGCTCATCGGGATGAAAGACTAGGCCCAGCGCGGTGCATTCGACGTAGACCGGCTGGCGATTCTCGCCAAGCTTACCGCGATAAGGAACGAGCGAATAAGATTCCTGTGCCCGCCCCCTGAGGGTCTTCGCCTCCTGCAAGACGCGTTCTAATTGCGCCAGTTCGCGGGCCAGTTTTTCCGCTTCGCTTTTCGACTTGCCATCATAATCCGCAGAGCGAGCGAGCCCGTCACGCAACTGGGCAAGCAGTTGGCCTTTGACATCCGCCCGAGCACGTTCCTCGAGCAACACTTTTTCGAGGTCTGCCAGCGCTTGCTTTTCATTTCCCAGGTTTTTAAAGACATTTTGCCGCTGGATATCGAGCTTGGCGCGTTCCTGGGCAAGTTCCTGCTCTTGCTCACGGAGCAGATCATGCAAGTCCTGACGTTTTTGTTCCCACTCCGCTTGCCGGGCCTGTTCTTCCTCGTGACTGCGATCCACCTTTTTGGCGCGCGTGGCAAGCTGGAGCGCATGGGCCTCGAGCGCCCGGTTGCGGGCGACGACCTTGCTACGGCGATCCATGACGAGCAGCAGAAGAATGAGCGCCCCCATCGCTCCCAGCAAGACCGCCAGGAACGGAAACGTTGAAACTTGCAATTTGTGACGCGGACGCCGCATGACAGCACTGTTTCACGTTCAGAGGTTATTGGATCGACTCAGCGCCTGAGACTTCACGTTAGGCGGCCGGTTTTTGTGCCGGCCGTGGTCCCGGGACGACACGCGTCGTGAGTAGGTGAATGGCGGCCGTAAGGCTTTGCACAGCTTCCTCAAACGTGCCCGTGCTTGCGAGGGCCGCCAGATTTTGGTTCAACGTTTCTTGCAGGCCGATGAGCCTGGCCTCGCCTTCTTGCAACCTGAGCAGCGACTCGGCTTGCTGGTTCAAGGCCTGGGCAACCTGCCCCATGCCCTGCATGAGGCCCTGATTGCGGCCGATTAATTTTTCCTCGACCTGCACAAGCCGTTCGGTATGGCGACTGAGGGTGCTTTCGAGGGCCTCATATAAGCCGCTGGTGAGCTGCTGCTGTTGTTTGCTACCCGTCTCGTTCCAGGCGCGGTCTGCCTTTTCCAGGCTGCGCGACCAAAGACTGGCCTGGCGCTCGACAAGCTGCTCGGTCGATTTGAGCAAAATTTGGGCGTTCTGACGCAACGCATCGACCAGTTGGTTGCTTTCCGGTCCGCCCCGTTCGAAGCGATGGGCCAACTGCAGGTCCACGTAGGCGTCGACTTTTTCGAGTTGGCCCTGTTCGAGCCTTTCCACGAGCATGCTGCACAACATGAGGATCATGGTCAAAAACAGGGCAAGTGCCGTGCTGTCGAAGGCGGTCGCCAAACCATCGGTGACGCCGCTGAGCGATTTTTCCAGAACTTCGGGCGTAACGCCCTTGATGGCGCTGGTAATGCCCAGCACCGTGCCCAAAAACCCCAGGATGGGAATCGCCCAGGTGATGAAGCGCAGCAGCGAATAGCTGCCTTCTTGTGCAATGACGTCATTGTCCGCCAGCGTACGAATCTGATCGTCAAGTTCCGTGGCCGAACCTCGGCTATGCACGAACTCCAGCACACTCTCGACGCGTCGGCCCAGGTAGGAATTGCGTACGCGGGCAGGTAGCCCGGCCAGGTTTTCGCGCAACAAAAGGGCCTGTTCAACGCCCACCGGCTTACCATTCCAGGGAGTGAGTAATTCAAATTCATGGGCCGACCGTTCGTTCCAGGACGACGCCAGCTTGGCAAGCAGGGCGCCCATGGCGCAACAAAACATCAAGACTTCGGTCATTTCGACCGGGTGCTCGACGTATTGCAGCACGTCGGGATTGTGATAGGGCCCGTGGTGGAGGAAGTAGAGCAAGCCCACGCCAAACGGCAGTCCAAACAGGAAGGCGGCCACCGTGGAAAAAGATCCCCGCGCTTTGGCGGCTTGAGACGTTGCCTGGCTCATCCAATAAACCTCCAGTAGGGCTCATTCGAAAGGCTGCGGCCCCTTCTTGTGGGCCGGTACGCTTTTCGAAGAACGTCTAAACGGCGTTTCTTTGTTATCGACCAACGCGGTGCGCGGATGATAACGATTTTGCCGGTTGGGTCGAGGCTGAACAGGGCCCCGGCGAATAGATAAGATGGAGAGGCGGGGAGGCTGTTTCTCCCCGGTACGCGGCGCCACGGGCAACCGTGTTGGAAAACTGAATAACCTGGAAAAAGTATGAGCGAAGCACGCCAACGATTGTTAACAGTTTTTAAAGAACGCGCGGTTTCGTTCGGCGATTTCACGCTCGCGTCTGGCAAAAAGAGCACTTTTTACATCAACAGTAAGAAGGCCATCTTTCATTCCGAAGCCGTCTGGCTGTTGGGCGAGGTGCTGTGGGAAGTGACCAAAGACCTGAATATCACGGGTGCGGGTGGACTGGAGGTCGGCGCCATCCCCATGGCCGCCACGCTGGCGCAACGTTATCATCAGGCGGGCCGTCCTCTCGAAGGGTTTTTCGTCCGCAAGCAGGCCAAGAGCCACGGCAGCCAGGAACGGGTCGAAGGCGTTTTGAAGGCAGGCTCGCGGGTGGCGGTTTTGGATGATGTTTTGACAACCGGCGGTTCCGTGCTGCAAGCGATCGCCGAGATTGAAAAAGCCGGCGCCGAGGTGGCGGCGGTTGTGTGTATCGTCGACAGGCTCGAAGGCGCCCGGGCGGCGATTGGGCCCAAATATGACTATCGCCCTATATTCACGATTGCGGACCTGGGCATCGAAATGGCCGCGAAATAAAGGGCAGTTGTTGACCTCTTTACGACTGATCGCCACAATAAGAGCGTTCGGAAACTGGGATAACTGGTAATGACGATCGACGAATTGCGCGCGAAGCATTACAACGCCACGGTCGTGTCCCTCAAGCACGTGCATGAGGAACTGATGATCATGCGCGTGCGGCCGGATTTTCGGGTGCCGGCCCACAAGCCGGGCCAATATTCGACGCTCGGCATGGGGCAATGGGAGCCACGCCACCCGGGCTGCCAGGAAGAGATCGGCAAGGCGGGCGAGGAGGAAAAGCTGATTCGCCGCGCCTATTCGCTCAGTTCATCGATCCTGAGCCCTGAGGGAGATTTGCTCGACCTGCCGCGTATGGACTGGGTGGAGTTCTATATCGTCCTCGTACGCATGACCGATAAAAATCCGCCCGCGCTAACGCCCCGGTTATTCCTGCTCAAGGAAGGCGACCGCGTCTTTCTGGGCGAAAAGATCGCCGGACATTATACTCTCGACCCGGTTCAGCCCGGCGATGCGGTGGTGTTCCTGTCAACAGGCACCGGCGAAGCGCCGCACAATTACATGCTGTGGGAGTTGTTGCGCCGCGGCCATCAGGGCCCGATCCTGGCCGCTTGCTGCGTGCGCTACCGCCGTGATCTGGGCTATCGCGACAAGCAAGATGATCTCATGCGCCGTTATCCCCACTATCGCTACCTCAGCTTGACCACGCGCGAGGCCGACACCGTCAGCCACAAGGTTTATATTCAGGACCTCATCAGCAGCGGGCAACTGGAGGAACGGCTCGGCCAAACCCTCGACCCGGCCCGCACGCATGTCTACCTGTGCGGCAACCCAAAGATGATTGGCGTGCCCACAAACGATCGCGCCACGGGCGAAACGCATTATCCGGAACCAACCGGCGTGGTCGAACTGCTGGAAAAGCGCGGTTTCCGCATGGACCAGGCCAGCGTAAAATTAAAGGGGAACATCCATTTCGAGGAATACTGGTAGACATCGAGGGTAGATCGTGGCTGAAGAAGATCATCGAAGGGTACAAGCTGCTCAATTGCATGATGACCGGGCAAAATAGCCAGGTCTGGGAAGTCGTGGAGGTCTCCAGCGGCCGCCACTTCGCCATGAAGCTTCTGCTCCCTGAAAAGGCCAACCAGGGGGACTTGCGCCGCCTGCTTTTTCACGAAGCGAATGTCGGCCAACAACTCGCCCATGGCAACGTCATCAAGATCACGCACGTTGGCACCACCAAGCAGCATCCGCTTTTCGTGATGGAGTTTTTCCCCTCCGGCGCCCTTAATCTGCGCATCACAGCGCAAACAATTCGACTTCATCAGAGATCATGCCCACAGCATTCTCAAACAGGCCGCTACCGGCTTTGCCTACATGAATGCCAGCGGCTGGGTCCATCGCGACGTCAAGCCGAACAACATCCTGGTCAACAGCGCGGGCGAAGTACGCATCATCGACTTCGCCCTGGCCCAGCGCATCGAGAAGCCTTCTTTCTTTTCCAAATTATTTCGCCGCAAGCCTTCCGTGGCCGGCACCCGCAGCTACATGTCGCCCGAACAAATTCGCGGCGAACCGCTTGATGGCCGTGCGGACATTTACAGCTTCGGCGCCACGGCCTACGAGATCGTCACCTATCGGCCCCCGTTTCGCGCCGCGTCACAGCAAGAGCTTTTGGCGAAGCACATTATTGAGAAACCGGCGCACCCGCAGGTCTTCAACAAGGACGTCAGTGACGATTTTGGCAACCTGGTTTTGCGCATGCTGGCCAAGAAACCCGAGTTGCGACCGCAAACATTTCACGAAGTGCTCAAGGCGCTCAACGCCATCAAAATCTACAAAAACCCTACCGCCGAGAAAAAATAGTTCCGTGGCCGACGCCTTCTTCATTGGCCAATGTGTCGAGCGGGCCTGCAAACTGGAAGTAACCGCCCGCAAGGCAGGTAACGTTCATCCGGAACGGGACTTCGCCGATCTGCACTTCACCGACTTTATCGCCAGCGCCACCGCCATTGCGCCGTGCTCGACCAGGCCGTGGGCCAATCGCTGGGGAGGACGGTGCTGGGCGCGATCAAAGCAACCCGACGCGTCGTGGCGTCGAATACCAACCTGGGCATCGTGCTGTTGCTAACGCCCCTGGCAGCCGTTCCTCGGGCGAAATCCTTGCGGCACGGAATTGGCGCCATCCTCGCGAATTTGACTGTCGCCGATAGTTGCGATGTTTACGAGGCCATCCGTCTGGCAAAGCCGGGCGGACTGGGCAAAGTTGCGGCGGAAGATATTGCAGCGGCGCCAACGTTGCCGTTAAGACAGATCATGGAGCTGGCGGCAGATCGGGACCTGGTAGCGCACCAATTCGTCAACGATTTTCAGGAAGTACTGGAGTTCGGGGTGCCCCGTTTGCTCGAAGGGGCCAACCGTCTTGGCTCGTGGGAAAACGCCATCATTTATACACACTTAAGCTTCTTGGCAAAATATCCGGACAGCCTCATCGCGCAAATGTGGTGCTGGGGAGGCGCAGCAAGCCTGCCGCATGTCGCAAGAGGTGCTCGACCTGGGCTGGCCGGAAACACCAGCCGGCCAGTCGGCTTTCCTCGCCTTCGATGGCTGGCTCTCGGCACTGGGAAATACGCGTAACCCAGGCACCAGTGCTGATTTAGTGACTGCGACCCTGTTCGCGACGTTACGCGAACAGCAACTTCCCATGCTGCACTTTCTTAGGGTGCGACCTGTTCCCAAAGGGGCTTAATCCTCAACAAAATCGACCGTCACCGCGTGTGGAATAACGCCCGCCTTGTGCGCCTCCGCAAGCAATTTCGCCACGGCGGCCCGGCCACGCGGGCCGTAGTCGAGCGTCCAGTCGTTGACATACATGCCAACGAATTTATCCGCGAGGCCGCGATCCATATCACGGGCATATTGCAGCGCGTAAGTTAAAGCATCCTGGCGATGTTCCAGCCCATAACGAATGCTTGCTTTGAGCAGGCGACTGATCGTGGTCATGGTTGCCTTGCCCAGGTCGCGGCGCACCACATTGCCGCCCAGGGGCAGGGGCAAGCCCGTCTTTTCTTGCCACCACACGCCCAGATCGGTGATCAGTTGCAGTCCCTGGTTTTGAAACGTCAGTTGCCCCTCGTGGATGATCAGCCCCGCATCATACTGGCCCGCAGCCACGGCATCCAGAATGCGGTCGAATGGCAAAACTTCATACGTCAGTTCGCCTGGCAATAGCAAACGCAGCGCCAGGAAAGCCGTCGTCATGGTGCCGGGCACTGCAATACGTGCCTTTTTGAGTTCGGCGGGTGTAAAGGGCCGTCGCCCCACCAACATCGGGCCATAGCGATCTCCCATGCTACAACCACTTGGCAGCAACGCATATTTGTCGCCGAGAAAGGCGTACGCGTGAATGCTGACCGCCGTCACTTCCAGCTCCCCCTTGAGGGCCCGGCGGTTCAGCGTCTCGATGTCCTGCAGCTCATGTTGAAACTTCAGATTGCCGGTATCCAGCTTGTCATGTGCCAGTGCATAAAACATGAACGCATCGTCTGGATCCGGACTATGCCCGACTTTGATAACTTGCATGGTCATGACGGCCCCTGGGTTGAACGAATTACGTCATCTTATTTCGTGAACATGAAAAACCTACCCTTGCCCCGCGCGTGCCTGCGCCAGCAATCCAGGCGTGAATCTAACCGTCCGCGCTTATGCAACTTAACTGCCGTAGACGCGGCATCCTGCCGCATTCTCGCAAGCCACGTCGTGTACCCGGGGACGTCGCCCGCCGGTAACCGCAATTGACGATTTCTTGGATGCCGGCTATATACGCAACCGGGCCAGGCAGTGGTCCATCGAGGTGGGAAAGCCATGAGTTTTTATCTGCGTGAACCAGTCGGCATCGAGAAGAGGTCGCGGCCGCGCGTCGAGTGGGACGAATGCGCCTGCCTTCTCTGCGGTGGCTCCGACTGGGCCCCGCTTGTGGAAGCGCCGGATTACGGGCGCGGTGGTAGTGGATTGTGGTTCATGGTCGTGCAGTGTCACGAGTGCGGCCTCTGCTTTACCAATCCCCGACCCAGCGCCAGCACGATTCATGCTTTTTACCCGGAGGACTACGCCCCCCACCAATTCAAGGACACACGCATCAAGGGTCCAGATTGGTGGCACTCCCTGCCGTTCATCCCGGCGCGGCCTGAGAGAGCGCGCAAGGCGCTACCGCTTCATGGCCAGGGCCGCTTGCTCGATTTTGGCTGCGGCTCCGGTTCTTTTATCCTGCGCATG
Organism: uncultured Planctomycetota bacterium; assembly: GCA_963848825.1. Lineage (GTDB taxonomy): Bacteria > Planctomycetota > Planctomycetia > Gemmatales > Gemmataceae > CAVVSQ01. The sequence continues at coordinate 757,445 of CAWKFA010000002.1, forward strand.
CGCAATCAAGGTTGGACCGTGACCGGGCTCGATATGTCTGAAGTCGTGGTCGACCGGCTGCGCGCCGATTTCGGCCTGCATGTTTTTTCCGGTTCCTTGCCTCATCCCGCCCTGGAGAAGGGGTCATTCGACGTCATCACCATGTGGCAAGCTCTTGAACATGTTCACCAGCCGCTGGCGACGCTGGACGCCGCCCATCAATTGCTGACACCGGGGGGCAAACTGATCGTTGCCGTGCCCAATATCGATAGCCTGGCGTTTCGTTGGTTTGGCTCGGCGTGGAGCGGCCTCGATTTGCCCCGCCATCTGGTTCACTTCACCCCGGAGACGCTGCGCCTCATGTTGCAGCGCGCTGGCTTCCGGGCCACGCGCGTGTCGATGGTTCGCCGCGGCGGCTGGCTTCGTTCCTCGGCCCGCCAGGCGATGCGCCATTTCCCTCATCAGCCGCGCTGGTTCCGTTGGCTGCAGAATCGGGCCTTTTCGAACCTGACGAGCTGGTATGCCTATTTAACGCGCCAGGCCGATTGCCTGCTCGTGACCGCGACACGTCGGTGAAAGGCCATTCTTTTTGCGGCCGCTCATTCCTCCACGGGCGGGCCGGTCAAGCTTTTCGGATCAATTGTCGGCGCCTTGAGCTTGTAAAGCTGGCCCGTCTTCGGTTCCATCCTCTCAACGAGCTTGCGAAACTCGATGCGAGGCATGTCGGGGACCTGGCTATAGCCTCGAATGGCTTCGGCGAAATTGCTCACGTTCTTTTCCAGGCTTACAGCATTGGTGTGGGCCGGCGTGCCTTTGGTGTTGGTGACGAGTTCCTTGGCCGCCGCCTTGAATCGTTCGGATTGAATCCGCCATAGCATCGTCGGAATCTTGACGTCCGGCCCATCGGTCTTGAAGGCGCCCATTTTTTTACGGCCAACGATGTTCGCGTAGTCTTTGCTATATTCCATCATGTAGTCGAAGAAGCAGAGGCCGACGGCATATACGGCAACGCTCGGATCATAATCCGTGTCCCCCTGGGGATCTTTAAGTTGGCACAGGCCAAGCGCTGCCTCCACGCGCTCGGCCAGGGTGGAGGGTGGGTCGAAGCCATCCTTGCCGCGAACCAAAACACGTAGAAGCTCGTACGCGACTGGCCCTTCGATCTCGCCTGACTTCTTGTTCGCCCAGATGGCCGGCACGCCGGCGTGCGCGAGACTTACCACCGCTTCGTGCCGCATATAACGGATTACATCCTGGTTGGCTGCGGTGTCCTTGCGGTTAATAAAGTCCGCCAGTGCTTGCACCCGTTCCTTGCCGCGCTTGAATTTGATGTCCTTGGGATCATCGCCCGCCGTCGTGGACACCAGGCTGGCGGGGAAGAATTCACGCAGCGCCTTGGCGGCATAGAGCTTGACCACGTCATGACGCGCTTTATCTTTGAGCAGCGCCACCAAAAAATCGCCGAAATCTTCCTGCTTGAGCTTGGCGACCGGCGGCAGCATCAGCGCGGCATTGAGGATGGGCGCCCGATTGTCCGGCTCAGCAAAATCCTTGCTCAGCACGCTCTTGAAGCTTTTAACAAACTCTTTGCCAAGCAGGTCGACGACCGCCCCGTTTTTGGCCCGGTCCTTGAGCAGCGGGTTGAGTAGTTCCTTCTCCAGCTCGTCATGGAGCTTTTCCATGTCTTTCGGGCTGGATTGCTGCCAGGAGACACGAAAAACATACCATTCCGCGGCCGCCTCGATGAATTTCTTGTCGTCCCCACCTTGCGGCGGGCGCAGGCCACTATAGAGCTCCTGCCGTTTCTGAAAAGTGAGCACATCGAACTTCTTTTTGGCGTCGGCGTAATTGCCCGATTGCTGGCCGAGCGCCGCCGCTGCCAAAATCATCAAGGCGCATAACGCGGACAATCCAAACAGCCGGGCGGCACTACGTTCAAACATGACAACTCCGAAGTGATTAGAGGTCCTGTCCCGTTTTTTAGAGCGTTCGGAAAAAAAGGGGTCAGACCCCCTCCATACCCTCAAGGGGTCTGACCCCTTTTTTTCCGAACGCTCTTGGGACCGTCGAGGTGGGCACTCTCTATCGAAATTACCAGCGCCATGGTAAAGTTGCAAGGGAAGGGCGCTCACAAAGCGCCTGTCACGACCTTTTGGAAAAACGACTTCGCCGACGACGAAAGGGCCCGTATGTTTGATTTAATTGCCGTCCAGGCCGCCTTGCGTGAGCACCATCTCGATGGCTGGCTGCTCTACGATTTCCGCGGCCTCAATATCCTGGCCCGCCGCGTCCTCGGCTTTGGGCCCGACGCCATGCTCTCGCGGCGCTGGTTTTACTTCGTGCCCGTTCGGGGCGAGCCGCGCAAGCTGGTCCACCGTATCGAGTCCACTGCCTTGGATGCCTTTCCTGGTTCGCGCCAGGTTTATCTGAGCTGGCAGGAGCTGGAAACCGGCGTGGGCCACCTGTTCAGCGGCGCCCAACGCGTTGCCATGGAATATGTGCCGCGCAATGCCAATCCCTATGTCTCGCGGGTCGACGCGGGGACCATCGAGCTTGTGCGCTCGTTCGGCGTGGAGGTGGTTTCCTCGGGGGACCTCGTGCAACAATTCGAAGCCTGTTGGGACGATGCGCAATGGGCCATGCACCTGGAGGCAGCCCAGCATACCCGCTCGGCTTACGATGTGGCCTTCGACTTTATCCGGGCCGGCACACGCCAGGGCGGCAGCGTCCGCGAGACGGAGGTTCAGCAGGTCATCATGGACCATTTCAAAAAGCATGGCCTGGTGACCGATCATCCGCCGATCTGCGCCGTCGGCCCGCACTCGGGCGATCCGCATTATGCGCCGGGGCCCGGCAGCGATGCAAAGATCAAGGAGGGGGATTTCGTGCTCATCGACCTCTGGGCCAAGTGTGATCGGCCGCGCACGGTTTATAGCGATCTGACGCGCACCTGCTTCGTGGGACGTACCGTGCCCGCCAAGATCCACGACGTGTTCAACATCGTCGCGGCCGCGCGTGATGCGGCTATCACCCGTGTCCAGGACGCTTTCGCGGACAAGGAAAGCTTGCAGGGCTGGATGGTGGACAAGGCGGCCCGCGATGTGATCGACCAGGCCGGCTACGGGCCCTTCTTTTGTCATCGCACCGGCCATAGCATCGGCCAGGAAACGCATGGCAATGGCGCTAACATGGATGGGCTGGAGACCAACGAGGAACGCCGCGTTTTGCCGCGTACCTGTTTTTCCATCGAGCCGGGGATTTATCTCGAGGACTTCGGCGTTCGTAGTGAGGTGAATGTGTTTGTGGATGCCGCCAACGAAGTTCACGTAACCGGCGGCACGCCGCAGACCGAAGTCACGGCCCTGCTGGCCTGATCAAACGGGGGCGACCACCTTCATGAGCCCATATTTCTTCATCTTCTTATAGAGGGTCACACGGCTGATGCCGAGGGAATCCGCCGCCCGGGTGCGGCTATAGCCGTTGGTCATGAGCGCTCGCTGAATGACGTTGCGTTCGATGATGTCGCGTTGATGGTGGAGAGACTCGTGGGTATTGTCCTCGGCGGCTCCCAGGGGCATGGCCGCTTCCTGGACGGCCGCGGGCAAATGTTCGAGCAGCAGCTCATGGCCATTGCTGACAAGTACTGCATGCTGGAGCACATTTTCGAGCTGGCGCAGGTTGCCCGGCCAGGAAAAGGCTTCAAGCGCCGCCATCGTTTCGGGATGGATGTCGAACAGCGTCTTGTTGAACTTGCGATTGAAGCGCATCGCCATGCCGCGGGCCAGGGGCGCGATGTCCTGAATGCGTTCGCGCAGCGGCGGCAAATGAAACGACATGACGTTGAGTCGAAAATAAAGGTCGGGCCGAAAGCGGCCGCGCTCGACCGCGTCCTCCAGATCGAGATTGCTGGCCACGACCAGCCGGCCATGGCAGGTCTGCGTCTCGATGCTGCCCACCGGCTCAAACTCCCCGGTCTCAATGACGCGCAACAGGGTCGCTTGCTGTTCCAGCCCCAGGGTATCGATTTCATCCAGCAATAGAGTGCCTTCGCCGACGGCGGCGAACTTGCCGATTTTGGGCCGATCCGCGCCGGTGAAGGCACCGCGGACATGACCAAAGAACTCACTTTCGACCAGGTTGGCGGACAGGGCGCCGCAGGGAACGGTCAAAAAGCGATGCTGTTTGCGCGGCGAATATTCGTGAATGAGGCGCGACCAGATAGGTTTTGCCCGTGCCGGTCTCGCCGTTGAGCAACACGGTGACGTCGTGGTTGGCGGCCAGGGCGATACGTTCCACCAGGGGCAGCAATGAGGGCGTAAGTGCCAGAAGGCGGCGTGTGAGCAGCACTTCCAGCGATTCTTGCCGGGCCGTGGGAAACTCTCCGGCGCGGGCCAGTTCCCTGGCCACCTGGGTGAGCAAAGCCGCGTCCTCCGGCCAATGCAGACGCCGGGAGACGTAGCCATCAAGGTGATCCAGATGTTCGAAATTAGCGCCGGCATCGAGAAGGACCACGGTCGGCAGCAATTTTTGCAGACAAACGTCCTGCACCAGCCGTACGCGGGCGGCCACTTCGACTTCGTTGGCGGCGGAAAGGAGCAGCAGGCCGTTCGCCTGCGCATCCAGGTATTCATTGATGCGCGCAAAGGAGCAGGCGTAGATGGGCAGGCTCAGATGCTTTTCGAGGTGCGCCGTGACGGAGCGCACCAAATTCTGATCGTCAGCCACAAGGGCCACGCGACTGCCTGCCATATTCCGGGACTCCACAGTTTACACTGTTAACTTTTCTAAACAACCATTGGTCAGGAATGGGTGCTTGTCAAGCGGGACCCGGGCAGCGGGGTAAGGCAGCCTGGAAGGGAAATTGCGTATTCCTTTAGATTTGGCTGGCGTATGTGAAGAGTTTGACCAATTTTGCGACCGCAAACCCAGAGTCATGTCTCCAGGGCTTCGGTCTCCAGGGCTACCCAGTGGTTTTTTGGGGTTTTGCCCACGATAAATACTTTCAGTTGGGCCTGGCCGATCTTGAAGACTTGCACATGCGTAAGCTGGCCTTTGATGATGTCACGCAGATGCTGGAATTTCTTGACGTTCGTTTTCTCGGCCTCGCCATGCCACTTCTGTTCCTGACAGAGCTCGCCGAAGAGGCGTTCGAACTTTTCTTCAGCCACCGGCACGTCGATTGGTTGACCGGTAAGCTGGGCGATGTTCGCCCGGGAGACGTCGCCATCGCCAGCGAGAGTGACCACCTTGAAAGGAGCGTCCTTCTCGCTCGGGAAAAGAAGGCCCTGGGTAGCCTGACGGAGCGCGGACACCACGGAGTCTGACATTGCCGAACCTTCCTTTTACCTGTTGGCCGTGGACGCGCTGTCCACCTTCTTTTTGAGTGCCCCGATCACGTCGGCGGGGGCCTTGTCGAAAAAGCGCAGGCCCGTGAGTTGTTCGATGCTGGCCACCGACACCACGTATTTCGTCCAGGGCACCGTCCTGTCGGGTTCGCGCGTGTTGGGCATGCGCACGCCGATGACCCGCGACTTGGCGTTCACCCTGGCCGCGGGCCCAGTCCCGGCCCCGTCGAGCATGATGAGCACTTTCCAGCACTCGCTGGGGACGACGATGCGCTGCTCAAAGTCGGTATGCTTGAAGGTCCCTTTGGCGCTCGTGCCCCCGGTGCCGTGCGGGCCGCAGACGATGTAGAGCTCCTTGTTTTCCTTGAAACAGCGGTCACGGCACCAGATTTCCAGGTCGTTCCAGGAGCCGGCATTGAGTTCTTCGGTCTGCGGGACCATGTTCGTCATGACGAAAGTGGAGCGGGCATGCGCCTCGGTATTGTTGCGGTGGTTGCTCGGGCACATGTGGCCGCGCGTCATGCCGGTCCGGCTAAAATGGTAGTCGAGCGGCTTGACCGCGTAGAACCGCTTCGGCAGGTCTTCATCGGGAAAGAAGGTGATCGAGCGCTGGGCCCGGCCCATATCGGCCTTGTGCAGCCGATAGCTGACCCAGTTCGGCGTGCCAAGCTTGCTGTTGTAAGACAGGGCGAACTCTTCCTTGACCATCAAATAATTGCTCGGGTCGGGCGCGGCCGGGTCATGGACTGCCCCCGACGGGTTGCCGAGCGCCAGATGCACGTCGCCAGACCTGACGGCCTCGCCCTGGCCCAATGCCGGCACCGCCAACGCGAGTAGCAGGAAGACCGGCACTAGCCTGCGCATGAGGAAATCTCCAGTGATCCGTCCAAGTTGGTTGCCCCAAGTGGCGGCACTTGACGTGCCGTCGATTCTTGGTGACGAAAACAGCGCCGCATTCCTGCCATGATACCCAAGGCATCGGGGGAAGGCAAAGAGGCGCATGGTGCAGGCGATTTGTCGGGACAAGATTCGACACGGTTCTCGCTTGGTTATGAGCAAAGCTTTCCGGAGTTTTGGCTACAATACATAGACCACAAGATCGAATTGGTTCTTTCATTCAAGGCATTGGCAATGAGTCAAACACTAACACTACCGGACGAATTGTACGCCAGGCTTGCTCAAGTCGCTGCCGAACGAGGGCTGACTATCGAATCGCTTCTGAAGTTCATTTCTGACCTCGTGGCTTCACCTAACCGGCCGAGCGCGCAGGACCGAGAACGCCACGAGCTCCTTGAAGGGCTCCTCGCAAAGTACGGAACTGGAGAATTACAAGAAAAGGACCGCCTCCAGTTGGCTCGTCTTATTGACATGGATTACCAGGATGCGAATGCCCGCGCGGATCGGGTCATCACCGCGAAAGGTAAACGTTCGGGTTCTTCTCAGGCCACAAAGTCTCGACAAGATAAGGCCGTGAAAGGCCCGCGGAAATAAATGGCCGAATTCCGTAAATCCGATCTGCGCCAATATTATAAAAAAGTGGCCAGACGTGCGGGCTACCGTTGCGAGTACTGTCATGCGCCGGAAAGCTTTTTCCCGCATCGTTTGTGTTTGGATCATGTGGTGCCAGAAAGCCGTGGCGGACCGACATCGCACGCCAACCTGGCCCTGTGTTGTTATGGTTGTCAGTTTCAGAAATTAGCTTTCCAGTTCGCCTTGGAGCCTACAACTGGCCGCAAAACGTTACTTTTCCATCCTCGTCGCCAGCGCTGGTACCGGCATTTCCGCTGGTCGGCTGATTGCCTTCATCTCAACGGAATAACTCGTGTTGGACGCGCCACTATTGAACGCTTGGCCTTGAATAATCCACGCCAAGTCGAGGCTAGGTCGCGCTGGCGACTCCATCCGGATCTTTTTCCTTGAGTTTCCGAAGCTTATTGAATTGGGCATGTAGTTGGAGCGCGACCTAACAGGCCCACCCCTTGGGTAGACGGCGGTCCGCCCTCCGCTTCAACTACTCCGCGTCGCGGCTAACCACTTCGCGTAGGTCTTGCATGGCGGCGGTTGGTCCGCGGGGGTTGCGAAAGATGCCGGTGCCTACGACCAGGACGTTGGCGCCGGCGTCTACCACGGTGCGTGCCGTGTGGTGTTCGATGCCGCCGTCGACTTCAAGATCGCATTTGGGTTGCAGACGTTCGATCATTTGCCGCAGGCGCTGAATGCGGCCTGGACTTTCCGGGAGAAAGGCCTGGCCGCCGAAGCCGGGTACGACGGTCATGCACAGGGCCAAATCGAGTAGCGGCAGGTAGGGCTCGAGCGCTTCGATGGGGGTCGCGGGATTGATGGCCAGGCCAGCTTTCTTGCCCTGGCCACGAATCGCCTGCAAGATGGATCGGGGGTCCGCGAGCACTTCCTGATGGACGATGAGAATATCGGCGCCGGCCTGGATGAAAGAAGCCAGATAGCGGTCTGGCGCGTCGACCATCAAGTGAATTTCCAGCGGCAATTTGGTGCGCGGGCGCAGCCCCTGGACCACCACCGGGCCCATGCTCAGGTTGGGCACGAAGTGACCATCCATGACGTCGATATGCAGGCGCTGCGCCCCGGCGCGTTCGACCTCCGCGACCTGCTCACCCAGGCGGCTGAAATCGGCGGCCAAAATCGATGGAGCGATGGTGATCATATTTTTAACCGAAATGTTATACCCTCGGAGATTATGGGCCTTACACCTAATCCCCGCACTTGATCTTCCCCTCACGTGCCAGCCTGCCAATCCGAGGATCGCGCGTCTCGTAGTCACCGGTATTCCCATAACGGCCGGTCGATTCCAGTAGATGTTCTGGGATCGCGAACAAAAATGGGTACTCCTTAAAAAGTACGCCATATACTGGTTCCTGATCTTCGTTAACGCCAATTCCGTCGCTGATAATACCCTCTCTGTTAGCGAGCTTCTCCTTGATGCGGGGCGGGTCCGCCAAAACACGAACGATTTCGTTAGATTTGAATTTGATTTCCATTGGTTGAGTGGAGAGTTCCACATTCATCCAGCGGATGGCCTGCGAACAAGACGTAGAATCCGGTTCATGCTCGTCCCAAACGGCCCATGGATATTCCTCGCCGCCAGCATGATGCCATCCGTGCCCCAATGAGGAAATGATGCCGTTAAATGCTGAGACTGCCTGAGTGGCGATGAGGGGTTGGACGAGTAGAAGAACCTCATACCACGCGGGGACTTTCCAATAGGGTTTAACGTCATCCAGGCGAAGGATGTTTGCAAAACCAGCAATTCGCTCCGCCACAAATTGTGCCAATGCACATGCTTTGGTCTCATCAGGGACATCCACGAAGAGTCGGATTGCAATTTCCCTCCTTGTCTTCAATTGGGGGTCTCCTTTGAACTTGCTTTATGGAATGAGGGGTTTGCCCGTGGGTCCGCTAAGTACAATATTCAGTTTTTAATACTTGGGCCCCGCACTTCCGATATCCAAAAGAAAGAGGCCAGCTCCTTGCACTGCAAGGCGGCCGACCCCTTTTAATTTAGCAATTTTCTACTTCTTGGTGTCGCCGACGATCCACAGGTGGACCTGGTATTCGTCCCCATCCTCGCCGGTAAATGCTTCGGTGCGGGTCGGTTTCCAGTCGCCCATCAGGAAGCGATGCGAGACAATGCGGCTGCCGGGCTTGAGGGTCTTTTGCAGGATCGGGCGCAGGCGAATGTTGACGTCGTCGCCCATATAGAGCATGACCACGTCGGCATCGGACAGGTCCTTGATGTCCAGGACGTCGCCGACGCGGAAGGTCACCTTGTCTTCCACGTTGTGCAACTTGCCGTTGGCGTTGGATTCCTTGATGCGCTGCGGGTCGAGGTCAACGCCAACGCCTTTCTTGGCATTGAACTTCTCGACGGCCTGAATGACGATGCGCCCATCGCCACAGCCGAGGTCGAAGACCGTGTCGTTTTTGGTGACCTTGCCGAGCTGGCACATTTTGGCGACCACGTCGTCCGGCGTCGGCACGTAGCGTATGTTGATCTTTTCGACGTCGTAGGCCTTGGTCAGGTCGACGACCACGGGATTGCCTTTGGAGTCGACTGGCACTTTGCGCGTGCCGCGTGAATTTGGTGTAGTTGTTGGGCTCCCAGGTGGCGGTGACGGTGTGGTAATCCTTACCCTTGGGCGCCTGTTTGACGGTGATCGTGCGTTCCTTACCTTCACCCTCCGTCACCTTCTTGTTCACCGTTATGACGGCATCCGCGTCGGGGACCAGCACCTTTAAAACCAGCCCTTTTGTTTCCTGGCCGCGCGAGGGAAGCGCGACGATCAGCCCCAAAAACAAGGATATTGCCAAGGCCCGACGCATAAAACCTCCGAAGTGAGTGGTCTGTGGGAAGTGCCCAGTGCTCTTGCTGGATAACATAGGTTTCCCCGCGCCGAGTTCAATCAAGCAGGGACGGACTGGACCATTAAAAATTGATGAGGAGGGGGATATCACGAGCGCCGAGGCGCCATGCTCCGCGATCTTGGCGTTATCCGCCGCATCCGGGTCGATGAGCCAGAGCGCGTCGATGGCGGCTTCGCGCACCTGCGGAGACTGTTCATCCTCGACGAGACTGAGCAGGCCCGGCACCGCGGCCGCGGCTTGCTCCTCGTACTGGCCCAGCGCCAGCGCCGCCTGCCGCCGCACTTCGTTATGAGGAACGGCCAGCGCCCGGACGAGGGCGCCAATGGCGGGGCGAGCATTGATGCCGATGCGGCCCAGCACCTCGGCCGCCAGGGCACGATGGTCGAAGTCGGGATCACGTGTGAGGATCTCGATCAAAGTTGGCACCGCCGCCTCGGCCGGCGGCCCCACCTGCCCGATGGCCGTGATAAACAGCGGGCGCGAAGCCTTGTCCTTAAGGCCATCCTGCAAGAATGCCAGGGCCGAGGCGGCTTTGTCGATGCGCCAGAGGGCGAGCGCCGCCGCCACGCCTTCGGCACCCTTGTCCTGGCGCATGAGCGGTTCGAGCACCTTGACGGCATCCCTGGCTTCCAGACGGCCCAGGGTTCGAATAATTTGCTGGCGCAGGGCAGGCGCCTGGGGTGCACTTAACCAGGAAATGAGCAGCGGGGCTGTTTCCTGAGCCGGCGGACCGATCGCGCCAAGCGTGGCGATGCAGTTGTCGCGAAGGTCGGGCCCAGCGGCAGGGACCGCCCTGTCGTTGGTCGCTCGGGCATATTCGTGAAGGCGGGCAACCGTTAGCCTGGCTTCCTTGCCGAGTTTGGCCAGCGCCACGAGTGCGGCGCCTTGCACCTGGGGCGAGGGGTCCTTTAGCAGCGGGACAAGCAGCGTCGCCAACTCCTGGCTGCCATAGCCGGCGCCGCCCAAAACCTCGGCGGCGGTCGCCTGGACCATTTTGTCCTTGTCCTCCAGCGCTTGTTTGAGCGCGGGCAAGGCCGTTTCCTTGGTGACGCCGATCTTACCAAGCGCCAGCGCGGCCTGACGGCGCATTTGCCAGTCGGGATTTTTCAGCAAAATTGGCACGATGACAACGTCGGCGTCCCTGGCGAACCGGCCGTGGCCGGCCACCAGCAGCAGTGCCGTCAGCGAAGCTTCGCCAGGTTTGAGCGCCACCAGCTTGAGGTCATCAATGAGGATCGGCAACGCTTCGCGGGGGTGGTAGTCCATCTTCGCGAGTGCCTGCACCACCGTCATACGCAGAACGGGGTCGGTCGCCATGACATCCTTGAGCAGCGCCAATAGCAGCGGCGCGCTGGCCTTGGCTTCGCCGCCCATTTTCAGGAAAAGTTGAGCAGCCTCAAGCCGAAGCGATTCGTCTTTACCGCGCAGTTGGCGTTCGAGATAAGGCTGGGCCGTCTTGCCAAAGCGCACGATACCGCCCCGCGCCGCCTGGCGAACCGTTTCGTCCTCGTCGTGCAAAGCCTCGCACAAGGCGGGCAGAACGTCCCTGGCTTCGCCCAGCTCCGGAGCCGAACAGGTCGGCAACCGCCCGGCGCAGAGCCGGATTGTCATCGTTTTCCAGGGTATCGAGCAGTGCCGGGGTAGCATTTTTGTGGAAGGTGGCCAAGAAATACTGAGCATCGCTCCGCGTCGCCGCGCGATCGTCTCCGAGAAGCTGGATAAGCTCGGGAATGGCGGTGGGCCCGATGTCGTTGATGGAGGCGGCGCGGCCGAAGGTTGTGAGTAATGCAGGCACGGCGGGTTGGGCGGCCGACCCCATGTTCTTGAGCGCTTCTCTGCAAGAGTCTCGTAAGGCGGCATTGTCGGTCTCTTGCAGCCCGTCGATCAACGTGGGCACGGCGAGCCGTGCGGCCGGGCCGAGCTTGCCGAGAGTCGCGGCTGCGCGGGCACGCAAGGGCGATTGGCGGTTTTGCACCATGGCAATGAGCGTAGGCACCGCGGCCAAAGCCTCTTTATCCATGCGTCCCAGGGCGCCGAAAGCCTCGTCGGCGACGCGCGCATCGGGATGTTGCAAACAGGTCGTCAAGAGGGGCACAGCGGCGCGGGCCGGCGGACCGATTCTGCCAATGACTTTGGCCGCCCGTGCCAGCCAGGCTGGGTCCCTGGCTTCACCTTTCCCTTTTAGAATAACGATCAAATCGGGAGTCGCTGCCGCGGCTTGCGGGCCAATCTTTTCCAGGGCGGTCATGGCGGCCTGGCGCACATCCTCGTTGGGATCTTCCAGCAAGGCAGCCAGGGGTTCGACGGCCGACTGGGCCTTGCCTCCCATGTCGCCGAGCAAGCCGATGACTACTGTGCGATCCTCCGTAGCGGGCCTGCCGAGTGTTTTGACGAGGCCAGGCACGGCAGGTTCACCAAGCTGAATAAGCAGTGCGCGGGCCTGTTCCTGACCGGGCGAGTTTTTCCGCAGCGAAAGCTCCAGCACCACGGGAAGAGCGGCCTTGCCCGCCTTCTTCAGGTGCTCGAAGGCAGGTTTTTCCGGCGGGCCGTCGGCGTTTAGCTCTTGTCCCCACGTCGTCGCCGGCGTGCCTTCGAAGAATGGTTCGCCGTGAAAGAAACCGACCAGACGCGCGCGATTGCCCGGCAGGAGCAGCACGATGACGACGGCTGCCGCCAGCGGCAGCAGGACGTAGCGAACTAACCATTTTTTACGGCTCATGAGAGGGCGTCCTGGGGTTTGGCAATCATTGGCGGGGACGCGCAGTACTCGCGGCGTGCGCAGGGAAATTGTAGAGCCCAAAGGGCCTGGAGGAAGACCTCGATTGCGCTTCTGGTAACAATTGCTTCAAGCGAGCAATTTCGAGCCAGGGCCAATACGTTTAGATGTCTTGCAGGACGCCTGTTGAGTCGCCGAAGCGCTCCAGGTTGCGCACGCCCAGCGTGTGGGCCATGCCGAGGTAAAGGTTGGTCACCGGTTTACTATTGTGGCGGACATAACGGCCAGGTTTGAGGGCGCCGCCGCCGGAACCCGCGAGCAGGAAGGGCAGGTTGGAATGGGTATGGCGGTTGCCGTCGGCATTACCGCTGCCGTAGACGATCATGGAGTTGTGAAGGAGGGTGTTGCCATCGACATCGCGCACCTGGTTTAGCTTTTCGAGGAACTTGGCGAATTGCTGCGTGTACCAGAGGTCGATATCGGCCACCTTGGCGATGCGGTCGGCACTGTTGCGGTGATGCGTGAGATCGTGGTGCCCCTCGGAGATGCCGATCTGATCGAAGGAGCGGTTGCTGCCGTCGTGAGCCAGTAGGAGGGAAGCGACGCGGGTGGAGTCGTTTTGGAAGGCCAGGACCAGGATATCGAAGAGAATCTGGATATGCTCGGCATAGTCGGATGGGACGCCGAGCGGGGTTTCCATGGCGGGGTCCTGACCGCGTCCAAGCCGCTCGGCACGCTGGATGCGGGCCTCGATTTCGCGGACTCCGGTCAAATATTGTTCGAGCTTGCGCTGATCTTGAGGTGCGAGCCGGCGCTGCATGGCCCGCGCGTTGTCGAGCACGAAATCGAGGACGGATCTTTCTTCTTGCTGGCGAAGGGCGAGGTTGGCCCGCCGCTCGCCAGGAGCGCCTTGACCGAAGAGGCGTTCAAAAACGCGGCGAGGGTTGATCTCGGCCGCCATCGGCGTCGTGGCAGAACTCCAGGAAATGTTGTACTGGTAGGCGCAGGCGTAGCCCGAATCGCAGTTGCCGGAGCGTGGCGTGCCCTCACAGGACAGCTCCAGCGACGGAAAGCGGGTCAAATGTCCCAGCTCGCGAGCCAGCACCTGATCAAACGAAACCCCCGCACGCAGGTCGCTGGCACTCTTCTTGAGGCGAACGCCGGTCAGGAAGGTGCCGTTGCCGCGGGCATGGTCGCCGCCGCCGTCCGGCCCAGGGTCCGCCGTCTTGTGGTCGAGCTGACCGAGGACCTGTAGCTGGTTTTTATGAGCTTCCAAAGGCTTGAGGGTGCGGCTCCACTCGAAATCGGTGCCAGGCCGATCAGGCCACCAGTTGGCGGGAATGGCGCCGTTGGGGAAGTAGACAAAGGCAGTGCGAACCGGCGCGCCCGTCGCGGATTGCGCCAGGCCAGCGGCCGCCGGAGCGTCCGCCCACAACCGGTCGATGCGGAATGACTCAAAGAGTGGCAGCGCGACGCAAGCACCGACCCCGCGCAAAAAGGACCGCCTGCTCAATGCCACTTTGCGAGCAGCCGCGCGGGAAAGTTCTGTTGCCATCTATGACTCCGGAAGGGTTAGTTGCTGTTTGAGTTCAGGTTGAGCTCGGCCGTCGCTGCCGCCTGAGCGGTGATGCCGCGGCGCCGCTGAAAGGCCGGCGCGTCGATAATGCCGTTAATCAAAACGGATGGCTGTCCCCTGGCGGCCTCGAGGCGCGCCAGAATGTCATCCACCGTATGTGTGTCGGCAGGCTCCAGACCACGGCCCAGAGCGTATATCAGCATTTTCTCCGTGATGCAGCGATAGAAATCAAGCCGTCGTTCGGTGACGAGCACTTTCTTCAGTTCCTGGACGTTCTTGAAGGTTTCGCCGGTAAGCAGCTCGCCGGCCGGCTCGATGGGCTGGTCCAATTCTTTGTCTCGCCAACGGCCGATGGCATTGAAGTTTTCAAAAGCGAGGCCGAGCGGGTCCATGCGGTTGTGGCACGAGCTGCACAGGGCGTCGGCGCGGTGAAGCTTGAGCGATTCCTTGAGCGTGGGCGGGGTTTTGCTGCCCTTGAGCGTCGCCTCCGCTTCCTCGAGGGGTGGGATATCGCCAGGGGGAGGCGGCGTCGGCAAGCCCAGAATATTGTCGAGAATAAAGAGGCCGCGCTTGACCGGCGAAGTGCGGTCCGGGTTCGAAGTGATGATGAGGACGGACGCTTGCGTCAAAATGCCGCCACGCGGGCTAGCGGCCGGCAGCTTCACCTTTCTCATCTCGTCGCCGCTAACACCGTCGATGGCATAATGCCTGGCGAGTTTTTCATTGAGGAACGTGTAGTCGGCATCGATCAATTCGAGCAGGCTGCGATCTTCGCGCACCACATATTCAAAGGCCATCTCGGTCTCTTGGCGCATGGCTTTGCGCAGCTCGGGCGTCAACTCGAATTGCGCGAAGCGTTTGGGCCCTTTGAAAAAAGCGTTGCCAGCTTCCTTGAGCTCCAACTTCTCGGCATCGGTTAACTTGTCCTTGGCCCGGAGCTCACGCAAACGGGCTCGTTGCTTCTCGACCTTGGGGTCGACGGCCTGTTCCCGTCCTAGCACGGCGGCGGCGTTGACGTTGATCGTATCGATGCCGCGCGCCTGCAGCCACTGGCCGGCGAAGTTGCGCATCAATTCGCCCGAGCGCTTATCGGCCAGCATGCGTGTCACCTGCGCGGCCAAGTTCTGCCGCAGCTTGCCCTCCTCCGCCAGGCGGAACAGTTCCTGGTCCGGCATGGACGACCAGAGAAAGTAGGAGAGCCGTGACGCCAGCGCGTAGTCATCCAGCAAGGGAAAGTTGTCGGTCGAATTGGGCACTGCCCACTCTTCCCTGAAGACAAAACGAGGCGACGCCAGCGTGACGATCATCGCCTGCGCCATCCCCTCCTCAAACGTCTTGCCCGGCTTGGCGGCCGTCGTTTCGGCGAATCGAACCAGGCGGTCAACGGTGGCGGCATCGGCCGGCCTGCGATAAGCCCGGGTCACGAAGGCTTTCAGGAGCTTGGCGGCATAGGCGGTTCGTTCCGCGGGGTCGGTGGGAACGCCGCCAGGGAAGAAGCGTTCGTGGTTGGGCGGGCGCACCCACTGATCCGGCGCCATGGGGCCACGAATGGTGACGCCGAGCACACGTAACGTCAACGAACGAGGACGTTTCTCCTTGGGAGTAAGCGGCTCAATCTCGACGGTCAAGACCTGATTGCCCGCATCCCAATCCTCTTCGAATACAAACTTGTACGCCCGGCCATTCTGTCGGCTGAAATCCTGGGTGAGCAGAATCTTGTCGCCGCATTTGAAGGTGAAGCGGCACTTGTTGTAATCGAACACTTCATCGACATAGGTCTCATTGGCGCATCAGGTCGAGATTGACCTGGTAATGCCCCTTTTTTTCCACCATAAATTCATGTTGCGCCGTCGCCGCCTTGTAATAAGAGAGCGGCAAATAATCCTGTGGGCCTTTGCCCTTCACCGGTTCGAAAGCGTCGCCACCGAAAGATTGGCCGGTGATGCGTTTTTCAATGGGCACCATGGCCTGCATCGGCACGACCTGCGCGACGATGGTCTTGGCGGCGCCGATATATTTTTCCAGGAGGAGCGGCGAGATTGTCAGTACGTCGGCGATGTTGTCGAATCCATGGCCGGTGTCGTCGGCCGGGAACTCGGCCGTGGCATTGAAGTCCACGCCCAGCAGGTCGCGAATGGTGTTGCGATACTCGGTGCGGTTAAGCCGACGAATGGTGACCCGGCCCGGATCGGGGTTCTTGGGATCGATGGCGAAGGCCGAATACTTGATCCACCGCTCAAGCTCGGCCACCTGTTCGGAAGTTGGCCGGCGCTTGCCCTTGGGCGGCATCATGTCGGCCTGAAGCATTTTGAGGGTTTTCAGCCAAACGTCGGTGTTCTTGATGAGCGGCGCCGGATCGTCGACGTCAAAGTCGATGCCACCCTTTTTTAATTCGGCATTATGGCAACCGCTGCAGAATTTATTTAGCACTGGGGCGGCAGACTTACGAAAATCGCCAGTTACATCGGTGTCGGCGCCGAAGGCTGGATAACAGGTGACGGCCAAACCGATAACGATGGCCGAAGAGAACGAGCCCCTTGGCATTTTTGCCCCTTGCTGGGAAACCCCACGACTAGCTTTAACCTTTAATATACCCGAGCTTTACGGCGCGGGCAACATTTTAATTTGCGGAATGTTATACCTGGCAGACCAAAATGAATCCGGTCTTCATCCACACTGGCTGCTTGCCGATTTTCCATGTGGAAACAACCGAGTGTGCTGCCACCAATACCGAACATCCTTCTCGTCCGTAAGGGCATTTAGGCGAGTTACTTCCGCTACCGCAAGTTCTTGACTTCGAACGATCTCCTTAACAGTGACAAGAGCTTCGGGCCGTGCATCCTTACCTTGGAAAGCGTCCCATCGCAAGATCGCGTATACACTTTCATGTACCTGTTGCGTCATAGAATTTGATACCTTTGAGTCTGCTCCGGTAATTTACGAGAAAGAATGAGGAGAAAATGGGCCCTGGCAGCATCTGGGGACGTTTATTATCTGAGAGGTTGGTTTATTTTTTGGCTCCCGCGACTTCCTCCAGCATTTTGGCGCAGAGTTGCATGGATCGGCCATTATGGTAGGCGCCTTGCCAGGGGGAGGTACGCGTAGTGCCGCGTGGCGAGCCGTCCTCGTTGAGAGTTGCCCACCAGCTTCCCTGGGGTGCAACCTGGTGTTTTTGCACAAAGTCGAGCGTGCCGGCGAAAGCCGTATAGTATTCCGGATTGCCAGTAAGTTTGAACATTTCCAGCATGGCAACGAGCCCTTCCGCCTGCACCCACCATTCCTTGCGTTTGTCCGTCGCGGGCTGGCCCAACGGCCCCGTGTAGAAAAAGCCGCCGCGCTGACGGTCGTAGCCATACTTCAGGCAGTAGTGACAGAGCGACTCGGCCCAGGCGCGATAAAGGGCCGGCGGTTGACCGAGGGCGCGCACGGCGTCGAGGACAAGCCATGAACACTCGACGTCATGGCCATAGCTGGCGCGCAAATTCGCCGCCGTCTCGATCATGTGCCAGTCGGGCCGCCAGCCATCGATGTTGCAGGGAAAGTCCGGATGGCGAACCGTGGTGGTGTTGATGACGATCATTTCCGCCAGTCGTTCCTTGACGAGCGGATCGGGCCAGACCCGATAAAGGGCGGTGAGCGCTTCGAGCACGTGCAGGTGAGTGTTGTAGGTTTTGTTGCCGGCCGGGCCGACATAGCCATTGACCTTGGGATCGACGATCGGCTGCCAGTCTTCGGTGAAAAACTCAATGTAGCCGCCGTGGCGGCGGTCGCGGGCCTTTTCTTCAAGCACGGCGAAAAGGTCCCTGGCAGCTTGCAAGGCCCTGGCATCGCCCGTCGCCTGATGGTAGGCGCACAGACTGTAGAGCGCGAAGGCATTGAGATAGACATGTTTGCGGCGGTCTTTGGGCTCGCCCTTGTCGGTCACCTTGGAGAAATAGCCGCCGCGCTGGCGATCACGCATTTTGTTTTCAAGGAAATCGAAGCCCGCCCGGGCTGCGCCGGTTGCCGCCTGGCGCTCGATATTCTCAATCATGAGAGTGCTGAAAAACCAGAGCTGACGTGCTTGCAAGACGAGAAACTTCTCGCCCGTGCCGACGAATTTGCCGCCGCGCAAGTCTCGAAGTAACCGCCGTTAACCCCGTCGAGTGCCGCTGGCAGATAGAAATCGATAATGCTGGATTTAAGCAGGTCGCGGCAGCGCCTGGCCTGCTCGGCCAGCACCATTGGGGACGGCGGATCATCGGCACGTGCCCAAAGTGGCAGAGACAGAAGTAATCCGAGGCAAAAAACAGAACGCATCACCATTACCTCAAAAGGGGGAAATACAGCCAACCACAATAACCGCCTGTCGTTCCGCGTCAACGATAAAACAAAATATGCCTTGGCACAGTCCCTTTGGACATTTTCCCTTGCCTACGTACTAAAGATTCCAGAAGTCGTTCTACGTACATTTCGGTCACCGCCACCAATAAATCGTAATTCACCTTTTAGCCCGTCAAATGGACTAGTTCTAACTTTTCTTTAACAATTCGCGGTTAAAATCCTTGGGAGCGAATATAATGTGTACGTAGTAACGGGACGAATACTTCGCGGCGACTCGGAACCGCCGCGAAACGAACAGCGAACCGTCCCGCCCGAAGAGGCCTGCATGGCGACCAGCGCACCCTTGTTCGATTTGGCCGTCCGCTATCACGGCGCTGGCGACCTACGGCAAGCGGCCCGGCTTTATCAGCAAATCATCGACTCGGAACCTACCCATGCGCCCGCTCACGTCAACTTGGGCGCAGTCCTCCTGGCCACCGGCAAATGCGCGGCAGCCATCACTTCCCTTGAAGAAGCCTTGCGTCTGGATCCCACGTCTCTGACAGCCTGGTTCTTTCTCGGAACTGCCTTCACCTCGGCGGGTAATTTCGGCAAGGCAACCAACTGTCTCAGGAAGGCCGTCGCGCTGAATCCCGGTTTTGGCGATGCTTTTAACAACCTGGGAATTGTGCTGGCGAAGCAAAACTCCATGGAAGAAGCCACAACTTGCTTCCGCCGGGCGATACGGCTAAACCCGAAGAGTGTCGATGCTCTCGTCAACTTGGGCCACGCTCTGAATAGTCAAGCGCAGGCCGAGGAAGCATTGAATTGCTTTCGCCAGGCCTTGAAGCTGGATCCGGGTCACAGTGAGGCCCATTACAATCTTGGGAATATTCTCAAAAACCAGAACCAGCTCGCGGCAGCAGTCGACTGCTATCGTGAGGCTATTCGCCTGGCGCCCCGCCATGCGGATGCTCACAACAATCTCGGGATCGTCCTTTGCGAGCAAAAGCAGCTTGACGAGGCGGCCGAATGTTTCCGCGGCGCCCTGCGCACGAATGCCAGTCATCTGGATGCGCTCAATAATCTTGGGTTCGTACGGTTCGCTCAGAAACGCCACAGCGACTCCGCAAAATGTTTTCGGGATGCCTTACGGATCAACTCCCAGCAACCCCACGCGCACAATCATTTGGGGAATGCGCTGTTCGAGCTGGGCAAACGCGCCGAAGCAGCGGCCTGTTATCGCGAGGCAGTGCGTCTGCACCCGTCCTTCGCGGATGCTCATTACAACCTGGCCAACACGCTGCAGGCGCAGGGACAACTGGATGAAGCCGTCGCCTGCTTTCAGGAGGCGCTTCGCCTGCGGCCCACGCATGCTCAGGCGCACAATAACTTGGGGAACATTTTCAAGGATCAGGGCCGGCTGGACGAAGCGCTGACCTGTTTTCAAAAAGCCGTGCAGTTGGCTCCGGAGCAGCAAGCTTTCCACAGCAATATGCTGCTCACCATGCTCTATCACCCCGATGCCAGCAGCGACATCCTCCTGGAAAAGCATCGCCGCTGGGAGCGGGACCACGCTGCAACTTTAGCCCCACCAGAAAATCCGCAGGAGAGGCCTGGGCCGAAGAAGGCGACCAAACGCCTGCGCATCGGCTATATCTCCCCTAATTTTTGCGACCACATCGTCGCCCGTAACATGCTCTCCGTATTGCGGCGGCACGATCATCGCGCTTTCGAAATCTTCCTCTATAGCCATCCACCGAAAAGCGACAACGTTACCGAGGAGGTCCGCCGCTGGGGCAATCACTGGCGCGACATTGGCGACTGGTCCGATGGCCGTGTCGCTGACCAAGTCCGGGAGGACGGCATCGACATCCTGGTGGACCTGGCGTTACACACCGGCGGCAATCGGCTCGCGATCTTCGCGCGCGAACCGGCGCCGATACAGGTCACGTTCGGCGGCTACCCGGGCACTACCGGGCTCGCGACGATCGATTACCGCCTGACCGACCCCCACCTCGATCCGCCCGGACTTTTTGATCATTGCTATACCGAACAATCGCGCCGCCTGCCCCATAGCTTTTGGTGCTATGAACCGAAGTCTGCCGCAGCGCCGGTGGCGCCGCTGCCCGCTTTGACAAATGGCTATATCACATTTGGCTGTCTCAACAATTTCTGCAAAATCAATGACAAGGTCCTCGATCTCTGGGGGCAGGTGCTTACGGCTGTCGACAACGCGCGCTTGCTCGTGCAGGCGCCGGCAGGAAGCCAGCGCGAACGTCTGACCACTTTTCTGGCCCAGCGCGGCATCGCGCCGCACCGGGTCGCGTTTTGCACGCCACAACCTTATCAGACTTATTTGTCGCAATACGACAAGGTGGACATCGGCCTGGATACCTTCCCCTACAATGGCCACACTACCAGCCTGGATTCTTTTTGGATGGGTGTGCCCGTCGTCACGTTGGTGGGCCAAACCGTGGTTGGCCGAGCAGGCCTCAGCCAGCTAACCAACCTCGGCCTAAAAGATCTGGCAGCCTTTTCGCCCGATCAGTTTGTGCGCCTGGCCGTCGAGCTGGCCAAAGATCAGGCACGGCTCAAGGACCTTCGCTCCGGGCTGCGACAGCGGATGCAACACTCACCGCTCATGGATGCCGTGGGCTTTACGCGCGGGATCGAACAGGCATTTCGTGGGATGTGGCGTGATTGGTGCGGGCAAGGTCAAGGCAAAACAGCCGCTGCCGTTCAGCCATATATTGCCACCGAATTTGAGCCCGGGCAATTTGCTACCGAGCCAAGTTAAAAAAGAACCAAAAAATAAGCGATGGGCTCGGACGTCAACTTACGGTGATACGCTCGCGCGGGACGTGTGCCGGCGCCATCGCCTTGGTGACCCGGCCCAACAAATTAATCAGGGTGGACACCTCTTCGTCACTGAAGGCAGTCAATAAGCGTCGCCGGAAGGGCTCGTTTTGTGTCCATAGCTTCTTCATGGCGCGCCGGCCTTTCGCCGTTAGCGCCACCGTGCGGGCCCGGCCGTCGGTGGGGTGGCGTTCCCGCACCACGAGCCCGCGTTGCTCCAGAAGAAGAAGCATGGCGCGTACGGTATTGGGATCGGAGGAAATGCGTTCCACGAGTTGCTGTTGCGTCAGCGCCACCTCATCCGTCAATGCTTTTAGCAAGACGAACTGATCGGCGGTTACCGCATTGCGCGTAAAATGGGCGTCCGCTTGCCGGTGCATGGCAAGATAAGCGGCTCGCAACGCCATGGCGACATGATGTCCGCCTGTCATAGCGACCTCGGGTAGTGAATTTTCGTAGAAGAAGCGAGTGAGGGCGAAGTTAACGCGCTAGCGGATGGGTGTCAATGAAAATTATGAGAAAATTTTAAGAGTAGGTGCCTTTCCCAAAGGCCCGGGGCGTGGACTTCAGGTCGGGCCATACCTGTCGGCCTGGCGGAAACGCCAGGCTCAAAAAGCATTACGCGAGACTCAAAAACAATTACGCGTCAGCGTACAACATGCGCCCGCAATTTTTGCAGATAACGAAGATGCCACGCTGCAAATCGTTGGACATTTGCGGAGTGACTTCCGTTTGGCAATTGATGCAGATGCGGGCCCGGACTGGAGAGAGGGCGTCGGCCCATTTGGAGTTCACCAGGCGTTCGTAATGCAAGCGCACGTCTTCCGGCAGCGTGGCCTCCACCTCGGCCAGCTGCTTACGCGCATTATCACGCTCGGTCGCCCAGCGTTCGAGACGGTCCTTGTGCTCCTTGTCGAACTGGGCGGCATCGGCCTGGCATTTTTGCAGTATCTTTTCGGAGTCGGGGATTAGCTTGGTTCTGTCCTCGATCTCGGACATCACATCCAGGATTTCATCCTCAAGTTGACGGATGAGCTTGTTGGCGGCGGCGACTTCGGTTCGCAGCGCGTCATATTCCTTCTTGTTGCTGATGGGAGTCTTTTCGAGTTTCTCGATGCTTTGCTGCGCCGCCTTGATGGAAACTTCCTTGTCGTTGATTTTTACTTTCAACTGCTTGATGCCGTCCCGGGCATTTTGCAGGGCTTCCTCGGCCTGGGCGACTTTGAGCTGATGTGCTTTGTGCGCCTTGGGGCCCTGGTCGAGCTTGGCTTCAAGGTCCCTGATGTGCCGTTTGTGGCGGTGGATTTCTTTCAGGATCGGGCCCGGAGCGGACATGGTGCGGTCCTCATGGAAGGAGATTGCCAAACCGCGCCGTTCCTCGAACGGCGGTCAAATGTCATCCTGTCGGTCCCCAAACGCAAACCGCCGGTCCCAAGGACCGGCGGTTGTTGAAAACGTCAGCGGCGGATGCCGTCGAGGAAGCCCTCGAGTTGCCGGCTTCGCACAGGGTGTTGTAATTTGCGAACCGCCTTGGCCTCGATCTGGCGGACACGTTCGCGGGTGACTTTGAAAATGCGGCCGACCTCCTCAAGGGTGTAGGTATAGCCGTCTCCCAGGCCGTAGCGGAGCTTGATGATCTCGCGCTCGCGGTAGGTGAGCGTCTTGAGCACCTGGTCGATCTTGTCCTTGAGCATTTCCTGGGTAGCGGCGCTGAACAGGGGACTCGGCCCCGTTATCCTCGATGAAATCGCCGAAATAGCTATCTTCGCTTTCGCCGACCGGACGGTCGAGACTGATGGGATGACGGCTGATTTTCAGAACGCGGCGGGTTTCTTCGATGGAGATGCCAGCCGCCTTGGCCGTTTCCTCGATCGTGGGCTCGCGCCCATTTCTTGAAGGAGCTTTTTCGAAACGTTCCGCAGCTTCGACATGGTTTCAATCATGTGGACCGGGATACGGATGGTGCGGGCCTGGTCGGCGATGGCGCGTGTGATCGCCTGGCGAATCCACCAGGTCGCGTAGGTGGAAAACTTGTAGCCGCGGCGATATTCATACTTGTCGACCGCACGCATCAGGCCGGTATTGCCTTCCTGAATGAGGTCGAGGAAGGAGAGGCCGCGGTTGCGGTACTTCTTGGCGATGGAAACCACCAGGCGCAGGTTGCCGCCCGAGAGGTCCCGTTTGGCCTGTTCGTATTCGGTGAAGCGTATCTTGACGATTTCGACGCGGCGGCGAAGGGAGCCGGCGTCCTCAAGCGTCATGAGCATAAGGTCCTTGAGCTCGGTTTCGAGGTTGGCGCGGTCCTCGCGAGCGTGACGCAAGCCCTGCAGCTCGAAAATCTGCTTTTCCAGCTCGTCCATGCGCGTGCTGATCTGCTCCAGCTTCTTCATGAGCGGCTGAACTTTTTGCGTGCGGATCGATAATTCCTCGACCAGGGTCACCGCTTTCCGCCGGCGAATTTTCAGCGTGCGCCGGTGCTGTTTCTGGTCCTCCTCCGACAAGGTTTCATCCAGGCTCTTGGTAAAGTCGTCCCGATTTTGTTCAAGAAGGTGTTCGAGTGTCTTGAGGTTGTGCGGCATGCGCTGGAGAATTTTGTCTTTTTCCAGGTTTTCGGTAAGCGACACCTTGATGGTGCGGTCGAAGGGCAAGTCGTTGTTATGCACCCGCTTGAGCGTCTCCACGACGTTACACAGGGCATAATCGCATTCGAGAACCTTGCGCCGAAATCGCTTGCGCGTGACTTCGATTTTCTTGGCGAGAGATATTTCCTCGTTGCGGGAAAGCAACGGGATTTCGCCCATTTGGGTGAGATACATGCGCACAGGATCGTCGATGCGACGGCCGTCGCCGCTTTCTTCCTCGGTAAAGGTCAGTTCGAGTTCGCGTATCTCGGCTTCGGGCTCGGCGGCGTCCCGCGCCGGCGCGGGCCCGGCTTCACGCTCCTCCGCCTCCGACTCGTCGATCAGTTCGATCCCCTGTTCTTCGAGGATCATGAGCAGCTGATCGAGCTTCTCGGGGTTGACGGCATCGTCGGGCAGGTATTCGTTTACCTGACTGTACGTCAGGTAACCCTTTTCCTTGCCCGAATCGAGCAAGGTTTTGAGACCTTCATCCTGTTTCAAATCCATTACGGCCTCTCCGCTAGTACTGACGGCAGGGCCGCTGCGCACGACGGGTACAGCGGGGGCCGACGGTTGGTTCTCGACTTTTTTCTTGGAATATGCCACGAGCCTTCTCCTCGAAAATCGTGTCACCCCTGCGCCTCATTCATGAAGGGCGGGAGTCAGTTATGCGCTTGGAGTTTTCGTAAAAGCTCACGAGCCGTCCCGTGGTCAGGCGCGGCCTTTATCTGGTTTTTGAGTTCATCCTGGCGCTGGCGAAGTTGCCGGCGCTGACGTATCCAGTCGAGCACGCCGCGCAGATACTCCTGGCGGTCCTGCTGGGCGAGGCCGCGCTCGCGCATTTCCTCGGCCTTGTCCAGCAATGCTTCATTATCAAGGCGCCGCGCAATTGGTCCAGGTCGGGTATAAGCCCTTCGGCATGGAGGCGGTAAAGGCCTTCCAGTAATAACCGCAGGCCTGGATGTTCCAGATCAGAGGCGGGAACTTCGTTAATGACCTGGCCGACGAGACTGCCATCGGCCAGCAATACTTCCAGGAGTTCGATTTCATGCTTCGCGGCCGGTGCGCTGCGTTGCTCCGGGGCCGGTGTCGGGCTGACCGCGCGGAGATCCACGCGTTCGGTGCGCCGCGCCGCAATTCCTTGAGTCGGGCCCATAAGGTCTCCTCCTTGAGGTTCAAACGATGGGCAATCCGATTGACCATCAGCTCCACTTTCATGCTTCCTTCCGCCGGCGCCGCGGCCAGCGTGCCGAGCATTTTCTCGACCGCCCCGACGGTCCCTTGCACCGAGGGGCTATCCCCTTGCTTCGAGGCGAGGACCCGCGCCAGTTTATATTCGAGCACGTCCGGCGCTCGTTCCAGCGCCTCGCGAAATGGGCCCGGGCCACGCGCCGTCAGTAGGTCGCACGGGTCGAGCCCCTCGGGGAGCGTCGCGATGCGCAGGTCCATTTCCTGGCTTACAAAGACCTCCAGCGCCCGGTCCACGCCGGTGTCGCCGCCTGCATCGCCATCAAACACGAGCACCACGCGCGGTACGACCCCGCGAATTTGCCGGATATGCCGATTATTCAGCGCTGTGCCCATGGTCGCCACCACGTGTTGGATACCGTGTTGGTGCGCCATCATGACGTCGGTATAGCCTTCCACGATCGCCAGGTAGCCGGCCTTCGCCGCCGGCTGGCGAGCCTGATCAATGCCATAAAGCTGGTCGCTCTTCGTAAATAAAGGCGTCTCCGCGGAGTTGATGTACTTGGCCGTTTTCGCTGCCGAGGGGGAGGAGGGCAATACCCTGGCCCCGAAACCAACAGTCTGCCCGCGCCCATCGCGGATGGGAAAAATCACTCGATCACGGAAACGATCGTAGCAGCCGCTATCATCATCGCGGCGTTTGCAGAGTCCGACCTTCTCGAGCAATTCGATGGACAACTTGGCGGCAGCGGTTTTTTGCACCAGCCAATCTCCCAGGGGGGGCGCGAAACCCAAACCGAAGCGCCGGACGGTATCACCCAGTAACTTGCGCTCACCCAGATATGCGCGTGCCGCCTCGGCGAGTGGCGACTCGAGCAAGCATGCCTGGAACTGCTCCGCTGCCCAGCTTACCAGGTCAAGCATAAGGGCGCGACCGGGTTCGTGCGGTGATTTCTTTAAAGAATCAAGGGAAATTCCTACGCGCCGTGCCAATATTTCCATGCTTCCCGAAAACCCACTTTTACGAACTCTTGAACAAATTTGATGACATCGCCGTGTTTATCGCAGGCCCAACACTTGTAGCGTTGCTTGCGGGGATCGACGTCGAGAGACGGGCGGTGGTCGTCATGAAAGGGACAAACGCCCTTAAAAGTCGGCCCTACGGGCCGCAGGGCGATGTAGCTGCCCACGACATCGACGATGTCATTGGCCTCTTTCACCCGCTGTTTCAGGGCTACCCGATCGTCCACCAAGGGGCACCCAAGGGCAGGAGGTCGATGGAAACCAAAAGTACTGAACTTTCCACCAGAACGAAGGACGTGTCGCCGCCCGCCGTACCCCATGAGGCCTTGTGTGCCGCGGCCGTCCATATTATACGGGGGGAAGCTAAGCAAAACCGGTCCCCATCCATGGGTCGTGAATAAAAAGACGGACTTCTTCGTGGTCCGCCCGCCGGCAAAACGCGCTGACAGCCGCCAGCAATGCTCGCGGTCACGAGGCGGCATATTGCCGCAACTCTTTTACCTATCTACACTTGCTATTACAATTTATTGATCTCTCCGCAATTATAGCGGGCATGCGGAAACCAGTCAAGGTAGGTAACAGGGAGTGACTTCACGGGCGGCGCTATTGAACAGTAACAGGGTGCGTACTTCTTAACTAATGCCGCCCGACATTTGGTGGGGCTGAAGCAACATCCATAAAAGGGTCGTGACCCCGCTCATGGTATTTCATCGCTATTCGTTACTTCCGCTACAACCGGATTTTTCAGTTCGCTCATCTTTTTGTGCAGCGTGTTGCGGTTGATGCCGAGCCGCCCCGCGGCCTTCACAAGAACATTGTCGCACATCGGCAAAACCTGTTCGATAAGTTCCCGCTCCACGCCGCGGACCAGCCGGTCGTGCAGATAGCCCTCATCCGGCGGCAGCTTGTGGAGGGCGTAGCGAACCAGGTTCTGAATCATGCCGTCCAGGTCCGCTGCCTTGCCGTGCATGGCGCGCATGCGGCGTTCCTGGCCGGGGACCATTACCTCCCAGTTCATGGACTGGTTGTGGGACAGGACGACGGCGCGTTCGACGTAGTTCTCGAGCTCGCGGACGTTGCCCGGCCAGTCGTAATTCTGCAAGCGCTCGAGGACCTGGCCGGGAATCTCGGGCGGATCACGGCGATTTTCCTCGCTATAGCGTTCGAGAAAGAAGCGTGCCAGGGCGGGCACATCGGAGCGGCGTTCACGCAACGGAGGCAGATAAATGGGCACGACATTGAGACGATAATAAAGGTCATCGCGAAAGCGCCCCGCCTCGATTTCGTCTTCCAAGAACTGGTTGGTGGCGCCGATCACGCGAGTGTCCACCCGGATGGTGCGGCTCTCGCCGACGCGTTCGAACTCTCGTTCTTGCAGGACACGCAGCAGCTTCACCTGAAGCTTGAAGCTCATGCTGGAGATTTCGTCAAGAAAGATGGTGCCGCCGTGGGCCGCCTCAAAGCGGCCGGTCTTATTATCGACCGCACCGGTGAAAGCACCCTTGATATGGCCGAAGAGTTCGCTTTCGAGAAGGCTTTCGCTCAAGGCGCCGCAGTTGACGCGTACATAAGGACCGTCCGCCCGCGGGCTGAGGCGGTGGATATTGCGCGCCATCACTTCCTTGCCGGTACCGGTTTCCCCCACCAGCAGGACGCTGGCGCGGGCGTAGGCCACCAGGCGCACCTTCTGATAGACCGCGCGCATGGCGGGACTATCCCCCACCACGCCGGGCAACGGCGCATCGAGGGGTTCCTTGGAGGAAGGTGCCGGCATCAAAAAGCCCTCAGGGATATCTCCATAGTTTTTTACGAAGACGGGCGCCAACCACCAATGGGCCCCTTGTCCGCCCCTTTATAATGAGTTTGGCACACGAGGCACGTCGTTTCGCCCTTTTTGGATGCCGGTTGGCGCGGGCCCAGACACGTCAAAGTAGGGGCTATGTCCCTGTTGCGGATAAGCCGTATGCGTTCTGCCCCCGTTTCAAGCCGGGCAAGTCTAAGGAAAGGCATAGAAAAGGAAATCCGCAGAACCTCCCCAGGTTATGGGCTTTTTCTCATCTTGGAGGCCGATCTTGCCGATTAACACAAGTAACCGTGGTGCACGAGCATAGGCGATACGTAACGAAGTGAAAATTCGACGTAACGCCCTGATGGGAACGCGAGGCAAGGCCCGACCCTAACCAACGGCCCAGACCCCTCCGCGCAAGGCTCCCGGCGATGGTTCCCGCCTCGCCCCTAAAGGAGTTTGTCCGGTTTGGGGAAAAATGGTCCCCCGGCGTGCCGCAACACGCTGGAGAGGGAAAATTGAAATCACTTTAAACTGGAGTGCCTGCCATGAAAAAAGTCTTTACCACTGGCCAGGTCGCGAAGATATGTAAAGTCGCGCCGCGGACGGTGAGTAAATGGTTCGATTCGGGCCGGCTCCGCGGCTACCGTATTCCGGGCAGCCAGGACCGGCGCATACCTCGCGAGCACCTGATCAAGTTCCTGAAGGAACACGGGATGCCGCTGGGTGAACTGGAAGAAGAAGGATTGCACAAAATCCTGATCATCGGCGCGGAAAAGCTCTTTATCGATCGCGTCAAGGAAGTCCTACCCGAAGATGAGGATTTCAAATATGAATTGGCCCATAGCGGCTTCGAAGCCGGTATTCAGGCCGAAAGCTTTCACCCGGACACGATTGTCATCGATCTGGCCATGGGCCGGAGCGAGGCGCTGCAGATCGCGACCAACCTGCGCCGCAACCCAGCCTACGAACAGACCCTGATCGTGGCGCTGGCAAGTGAAGATGAGGCCGCTCCCGAGACACTGTCGAACTTCGGCTTCAACGAAGCTTTCAAGAAGCCATTCGACGTGGCGCTCCTGGGCGAACGCATCAAGACTGTCGTCGAGGAAAAACGCGCGAACATGTAACGATGCGTCCTAAGTGCGAAGAAAGCCAATGGCCAGGTCCCGAATCGTCGGGTACCTGGCCATCGGTCTTTAATTACCGCGTGAAACGGCCTTGCTTGCCCTCAATCCTATTCACGAGCCGATGCAAACGACTAAAATAATGCCCTCCCCCCATAATGGAGAGTGCCATGGACAGCGCAGGGCCGTTGTTCTGCTAAGTGGCGGCCTCGATTCGACGACGACACTGGCCATCGCCAAGGACGCGAACTTTGCGGTTTACGCCTTGACCTTCCAATACGGTCAGCGGCACAGCGCCGAAGTTGAGGCGGCGCATGCGCTCGCCAGGCATTTCAACGTCGCCGGCCAGGTCATCGTGCCCATCGACCTGCGACCTTTCGGCGGCTCGGCGCTGACGTCGGATATTCCGGTGCCCAAAGACCGCGGCGCGGAGGAAATGAATCGCTGCATCCCTGTCACCTACGTGCCGGCACGCAATACGATCTTCCTGTCGTTCGCGTTGGCCTGGGCGGAAGTACTGGGTGCCAACGACGTCTTCCTTGGGGTCAATGCCCTGGACTATTCAGGCTACCCGGATTGCCGGCCCGAATACATTGAGGCTTTTGAGAAGATGGCCAACCTGGCCACCAAGGCCGCCGTGGAAGGCAGACAGCAGCTGCACATCCATGTGCCGCTAATCCAGCTGTCCAAGGCACAAATAATTCGCCGTGGGCTGGAGCTAGGCGTCAACTATGCCATGACGACCTCCTGCTACGATCCGGACGCCAACAACGCCCCCTGCGGCCGGTGCGATGCCTGTTCCCTGCGCGCCAAGGGTTTCGCGGAGCTGGGATTGGCCGATCCGGCACTCGCCACAGGCGCTGACCCCTTGGCCCTGATGCTCACACCAAAAATGATGGGTAAGCGCCGATCAATGCAGTCATTTCCTGTCGAATTCATCCCGACGTGAGTTAAAAAGCAACTCAAAGCATCTATGATGGTGTTGGGAGCAACATTCATCATAAATTCACGCGCAACAAACCGTGACGGACACGGGACGTAGGATGATAACTCATCAAGCGGCCCTGATTCGCGCGCGCACCTCTGGCAGCGTCCGGTAGCGCTGGTACAAAGGGAACGGGTCCTAACTCTGAGCGGAGATGTCCGATGAAAATCACACCCTGGTGCCGTGCTGGCCTTCTGTTCCTGTGCGTTGGGGCCGCCCCTGTGCACGCCCAAACGGTGCTGGTGCTGCCTTATGTGCAACCTGGCGAAGCTACAGCGGGGAAAGATGCCAAACGCTTATTTTGGTTTACCGATCAGACGCCGGGAAACTTCACCGTGGAATACCAGCTTCCGGACGGCGCCAAGAAGAACGCGACGCCGACACGGCTGGCGCTTGATTTTCCGAAGCTGGTGCCGGAGCCCGTGAAAATAGTTCCGAACAAAACAACGAAAAAGACGGAGGAGAAAAAAGCGGACGAGGTGGAGAAGGAGCCCATTGTCATCCTGCCGCCCGAAAAGGAGCAGCATTATTTTAAATACGGAGCGACGCTCGCGGACCTGCCGCTAGACGCCACGGTTCAGTACTCGGTGAAGCTCGACAATAAAGTCGTTCGCGAGGGCGCCTTTCGCACCCGCGCCAGCGCCGACAAGACGGTGCGTTGCGTGCTGGTGGGCGATCTTGCCCAGGGACGCCCTTACCAGAATGCGATCGCCTACCGCATCGGGCAAGAACGTCCGGATTTTCTGGTCGCGCTGGGGGACATCGTTTATCCGACGGGGCGGGTATTTCACTACATGCATCATTTCTGGAACACGTATGACAACGTCGCCGTCCCGGGCCCCACGACCGGCGCACCCCTTCTCGCCAGCGTGTCTTTGTATCCCCTGATGGGCAACCACGACATGGCCGTCAGGTTGGCCAAAGTCCCGGACGCGCTCGGAGCCTACTATTTCTTCACGCCGCCCCATAACGGTCCGGGCGAAGGTCCCTGGGTGACGCCACTCGATGGCGAGGCGGCCACCATCGCCAAGTTTCGGGCTGACAATGCGGAAAGTTACCCCTTTATCGATGTCTATTCCTTTGATTACGGGCCCGCGCATTTCGTGGTGCTCAACGTGAATCCGAAGATGAAGCTCGACGATCCCGCACTTCACAAATGGCTGCGGGACGATTTGAAAAAAGCTCCGGGCTGGAAATTCGTTTGCTATCACATGCCGGCGTTTCATAGCTCTAAACAACATTACGCCGAGCAACAAGCGCGGCCACTGAGCCCGCTGCTGGAGGAATGCGGCGTTACCATGACTTTCGCGGGCCATGTCCACAATTACCAGCGCACCGTGCCACTGAAATTCTTGCCAGCGGCCAAGCAAGAAAAGATTAACCGGTTCGATGGCCAGTTCACGTTGGACACGAACTTTGACGGTGCCAAGAATACCATGCCGCAAGGCATCATCCACATTGTTGCCGGGGGCGGTGGCGCCAGCTTATATAAACCGGGCGTGGACAAGACCGCTGCGTATCTCCACAAAACCTACGGCGCCAATTATGCCGACTTCACGGCCAAGACCGTGGTCGATCAGCATTCCTTCGTCGTGCTTGATTTGACGCCCACCCGCGTGGAAATGCGTGCCTTGAACAACCAGGGACTGCCCCTCGACACCATCACCATCACGAAGCAGCCTTGAGGCGTCTGCTTCTGCCCGTTGTGCCGATTATGAAGCCAGCGGTTTAATTCTGCGCACGGCTCGCCCATTTTTTCCTATCGCCAGGACGGGCCGCGCGACGATTAAACCAAACGGCAAGGATTCGTTATGCCACATCTGTAGCATCTAGCTACGCAGCCAGGGTGAAATGCAAGCCGCGGGTTTTTCAGGCGCGGCCGCCGAGCCCATTTCAATACGTCTTCCTACGTCCCATGACTTTGAGCGGCGTTTCTCCATTCATCTTCTGGCGTCCCCGGCAATTCTCACTTGAGGTTTCCCCATGAGGACCGATGCCCTGCGTGACTTTCTGGCCCATATCGCCATGACCATTCCACGCCTCTGGGGCGGCGAGCGCCGTTTGCTAACGCGCGGCCGGCCGCGGCTTCGTTTCGCCGTGGAGCTCCTGGAAGACCGCTGCACGCCGACGATCTATATACGCTCCGTTCCCTTTATTATTAACGCGCCGGGCACCTACGCGCTGGCGGGCGACCTGAATTACGGCT
Source organism: uncultured Planctomycetota bacterium (assembly GCA_963848825.1). GTDB lineage: Bacteria > Planctomycetota > Planctomycetia > Gemmatales > Gemmataceae > CAVVSQ01. The sequence continues at coordinate 789,553 of CAWKFA010000002.1, forward strand.
CGCTGACAGGTACAGCAATCACCATCGGAGCGAGCAATGTCGTTGTCGACCTGGCGGGCCATAAGTTATGGACGAGTGCCGGCCTGGGCACGACGGCCACCGGCATCGCCGCCAACGACCAGGCGAACGTTACGGTGCGCAATGGCACGCTTCGCGGCTTCCAATTCGGCATTCGCCTGGTGGGAGAAGATGGCTACGGCAACCGTGCCGAAAATCTGCAACTAAACAATATTACCTATAACAGCATCTGGGTGGACGGTACGGGCAGCGTCGTCGAAAACAACCGCATCCTGGACACCGGCGGGTGCAACATTTCCGGCTACGCGATCGAGATCGCCATTCATGTGGCCGGGCCGGGCTCGGAGATCATTCACAATCACGTCACCAACTTTGTTTGGTCGCCGGGGATAACGCAAGAGGTGGTCGGCCTGGCCCTGGACGATGCGCTGGGGCCCTGGTGGCGCATAATGTCATCACGCAGGGCTTTTATATCAAAGATAGCTGGGGGCTGTGGGTCAACTCTCTCGACAACGACCTGACGACGACTGTCGATCTGGAGAACAATTTCTTCGCCAACATCCAATATGGCAGCGCCTTCATTTATGCGCAGGCGCAAATAAAGAATAATCATTACTCCAATGTGCCAATGCTCTGGTACGGCAGCGACGGGGGATCCCTCCAAGACCTGGGCGGCAACATAATCGTGCAGGCGACTCATCTGGCGCCGAGCCTGGAAGACCTGCTCACCACCGTCTTCAGCGCGCCGGAGGCGCCACACGATGCGGCCGCGCCACGTGACAGCGGCGGCGGCCGTGCTCCCGATTGGTCTGGCCTCGAAGACTGGCACGTGCGCAACATTCCACAGGTGACAACTCCAGGCGCAGGCCGGCAGCGCTCCGTCCATGGCAGCCGACGCCGAACAGCTTCACTCAGAGGAAGCGCCGGTGCGCCTTCCAGACCGCGATCCAACAGAAGATAGCCTGGAAAGGCCGGGGGAGATAACCTTGTCCAACGGTTTAGAAACCAGGCCGCGCAACGGAACGGGCCCGGCAAAAACGTCCGCAACTCCAGCCAGTCCCAGCCCGGTGGGCGCCAACGATGCGGCCCCGAGAAAAGAAGCGGTTCCGAACCAGGCGCCAGGAGGTATGCAGACATTAACGGATGTCAGCGTGCTGCCCTATTTGGATAGCGCGTGGGGACTGTTTGATTTAGGCAGCGCGGACGAGATGGGCTCTGACGATATTTCTGCTTGATGCACGCTACCGTGCCACGATTTGGAAGAACAGTTCCTCCAGGTCCTGCTCGCCTGATTCAGCGCACATTTCCGCCAGCGTGCCACAGGCGCGAATTTGGCCCTTGGCCACGATGGCGACGCGATCGCAAAGTTTCTCCACCTCGCGCATGATGTGCGTCGAATAAAGGATGCACTTGCCCAGGTCGCGCAAACGGAGAATGTTATTGAGAACGTTGCGCGCGACCAAAATATCGAGGCCGGCCGTGGGCTCATCAAAAATGAGGACCGGCGGATCATGAATGATGGCGCGGGCGATGGAAACTTTTTGCCGCATGCCGGTGCTCATTTTGGCGCCGAGGACGTCGCGAAAATCATTCATCTGCAGTGAGGAAAAAACCTCCTCCATGCGCCCTGCGAGATGTTCCCCCTCCATGCTGTAGAGGCGGGCGAAGTATTCGACCATTTCCCAGGCCGACATGCGATCATAGATCGCGGTATTCGCCGACAAAAAGCCGATATGCTGGCGAACCAAACCGGGCTGCGTGGCGACATCGTAGCCCGCCAGGGTGGCTCGCCCGCCCGTGGGCTTGAGAACGGTGCAGAGAATACGCATGGTCGTCGTTTTGCCAGCGCCATTAGGTCCCAGCAGGCCGAACACCTCGCCAGCGCGTGCCTCGAAGCTAATATTGTCGACCGCCACGACGTGGCCACGCCGCAGGTCGCGGAAGGACTTCACCAGATTTTCAACATGAATCATACGGCCTGGACCTGGTCAACATAGTCATAAAACACATCGCGCTGGCGGGGCACGTAGCCGGCCTCGCGAATCGCATCCTTGATCTGCTCCAGCGTCAGATAATGGACGGTTCCCGCGGCAGCCACCACATTTTCCTCGATCATCAAGCTGCCCATGTCGTTGGCGCCAAATAACAAGGCGAGCTGGCCGACTTTGAGCCCCTGCGTTACCCAGGACGATTGAATGTTGGCGATGTTATCAAGATAGAGCCGGGCGATCGCCTGCGTGCGCAGATATTCGAAGGCGCCGACCGGGGGCAAATGCGCCAGGGCGGTGTTTTGGGGCTGAAAAGTCCAGCAGATAAAGGCCGTGAAACCCCCCGTCTCATCCTGCAAAAGACGCAGGCGCTCAAGTGACTCGACCCGCTCGGCCGGCGTTTCGACATGGCCGAACATCATGGTGCAGGTGGAACGGCCGCCGAGCTGGTGCCAAACACGGTGAACTTCGAGCCATTCCTCGGTGAGGCATTTATTGGTCGTTATGGCCGCGGCCACGCGATCGACCAGGATTTCGCCACCGCCGCCCGGCAGACTGCCCATGCCAGCATCCTTGAGACGTTGCAAAACCTCCACGAGCGGCAGCTTGTTGAGCTTGTGAAAGTGCCAGATCTCCGGAGCGCTAAAGGCGTGGAGATTGAAATCAGGGTAGCGCGCCTTCAGATCGCGCAGCAATTGCTCATACCACTCAAGTTTCAGGGTCGGATGGTTGCCGCCCTGCAGCAGGGCCTGGTCGCCACCAAGGGCGATGGTTTCGTCAATCTTTTTGTAGAGGACGTCGCGCGGCAATACATAGGCGTCGGCAGCGGTATTCTTGCGGTAGAACGCGCAAAAGTCGCATACCGCCGCGCAAACGTTGGTGTAGTTGATATTGCGGTCGATGTTGTACGTTCGGAATGGCCCCGGATGCAGGCGCCGCGCCACGGCATCGGCGGCACGGCCCAGCGCATTGAGATCGTTGCAGTCGAAGAGCCCGACCCCTTCCGCGAGTGTCAAGCGTTCGCCGGCAACGGCCTTCTTCAGAGTCTGTTTCCAGGGAGCCGACATTGGACCCTCACGACATTGGTCTCAGCGGTAAGTCCCTAAGAGCGTTCGAAAAAAAAGGGGTCAGACCCCCTCAATACGCTGCAAAAGCGTTGAACTCTGGTCGCTTCAAGGGGTCTGACCCCTTTTTTTCGAACGCTCTAAACAACCGCACGCAATTCCTTGGCTTGCCGATAGAAATCCACGTTCACGCCCGGTCGTGCCAGACCATGTTCGCAGGACAACTTATAAAAATGCTGCATGCCGGCCAGCTCCCGCGGACCCAGGTCAAAGCGAATGATGTTGGCGAGATAGCGGCGACAAAACCCCGCGTTCAGCCCCAGCAGAGGCGCCTCACGCGCTGCAATCTTGCCAACGTTCGCGATGCCGCGCCGCTTGGCTTCGTACAGTGCCGGCAGGACATTGCCGAGTTCCACCCCCGCGCCCACCGCCCAGACCGCATACACAAAAGGTAGTCCCGTCCAATCTTGCCATTCCTGGCCAAGATCGAACGCATGCGCGAAGCCGGGCAAACAGGCATGCATCGCCCGATCACCGATAAGCAGGACGGCATCGGCATCAACCGTGTCCGCGGCGAGGTCCAGCGGTAGCGGGCGGACCTCCGGACTTACGCCATGGCGCTGCCTCAGGAGGAGTTGGGCGAGCGTGGCACTGGTGCGCGACCCTTCGTCGAGCGCCACGCTCTTGATCGCTTCCCAGGGTACCCGGCTAAAGAGCGTCACGCTCAGCACCGGGCCCTGGCTGGCAATGCTGATGCCGGGCACCATCGTATAAGTGCCGGCGCGAAAATATTCAATAATCGGGATCAGCGCCACGTCCAGCTCGCCGGCCTGCAATTGGCTCGCCAGCCGACTGGGATAATCCAAAACCAACTCCGCGCCAGCCGCCAGAGACGCCAGATCGTGAATAAGTGGCTTGGTGTTCAGATAATTGACGGCACCAATACGGAGCGTTTCCATGGCAACCTCTTGGCGGCAATCCGCCTCTTGCTAATGCCGGCGTCCTGCCAGCGAAGATTTTACGGGTTCACTGCCTTTCAACCATGTCCTTGAGCGTGTTAAACCATGGTGAGGCCGAAAGAATAACCGCCAGGCCAGTGAATTGACAACAAAAAAAGCCTGTCCGGCACCAGGGGAGAGGAGGCCGAACAGGCAAGATGAAAAAAGGGCGGGGAGCTTTAGCCCAATAATCCAGATGGGCTGGCTCCCGAATCATGATGGTAGTTTAAGCAACTCGTCGGCAAAAGGCCAGCATGCCTTCCATTTTTACTTCATTGACTTCATCCCTCGTCCTGGCATACGATAATCTCCATGATAAATCACGCTCTCAAAGCCGCCGTGGCGCGTCTGTTGCCCCGCATCCAAACGCCCGCGCAATATATCGGCGGCGAACTCAATGCCGTCGTCAAGGACCATCGCACCCTACGCGGCAAGGTGCTGCTCGCCTTTCCGGACGCCTACACCCTGGGCATGAGCCATCATGGGCTGCAGGTGCTCTACACGATCATGAACAACGATCCGCGCTGGGCGTGCGAGCGGGCGTTCGCGCCCTGGATCGATTTCGAAAAAGCGCTGCGTGAGAACAACCTGCCGCTTTATAGTCTTGAGACCTTCACGCCGCTGCACGCCTTCGACCTGGTCGGCTTCAGCCTCCAGTATGAGATTTGTTACACCAACGTACTCACGATGCTCGACCTGGGGGGCATTCCCCTTCACGCCAAGGACCGCACCTTGGCCCATCCCCTGGTGATCGCGGGTGGACCGGGGGCCCAAAACCCGGAATTGCTGGCCCCATTTGTTGATGTCTTTGTCATCGGCGATGGGGAAGAAAGCCTGCCCTGGATCATGGAACGATGGATGGCGATGAAAGAGCGCGGCGACCAATCGCGCGCGGACATGATCGCCGCTCTGGTGGGTGGCACGACCTGGGCCTACGCACCCCAGTTCTATGAACCCGAGTACCATGCCGATGGCACCCTGGCCGCCATGAACCGCACCCGGAGCGACGTGCCACGCGAAGTCCTGGCCTGCACCATCACGCAAGATTTTGACGACATCAAGCTGCCCACCCGGCCGGTCGTGCCGTTTGTGCAAACGCCCCATGACCGCATCGCCATTGAAATCATGCGCGGCTGTCCCTGGCAATGCCGTTTTTGCCAATCGACGGTCATCAAGCGGCCCTTGCGCGTCCGGTCGGTGGAAACGATCGTGCAAGCGGCCCTGGAAAGCTATCACAACACGGGCCACAACGAAATCAGCCTTCTGAGCCTGAGCACCAGCGATTACCCCCATTTCGAGGAACTCGTCAATCGGATGATGGAAGTGTTCACGCCGCTGGGCGTCAATATTTCGCTACCGAGCTTGCGCGTGACGCATCAATTGCAAAACCTGCCCAAGCTCTTCAGCGGCGTACGCAAGGCCGGTCTCACCCTGGCGCCGGAAGTCGCCCGCGACGACATGCGCGTGCAAATTCGCAAGCCGGTCAAAAATGAAGATCTTTACGAGGGCTGCCGGGTTGCTTTCAAAAACGGCTGGCAACGCGTGAAGCTCTATTTCATGTGCGGCCTTCCCGGCGAACGGCAGGTCGATCTCGACGGTATCGTCGACATGGCCGAAAACATCTCGCGCATTGGCAAGGAAGTTAAAGGCCGCTTTGTCGAGGTGACTGCCTCGATTTCCAATTTCGTGCCGAAACCGCATACGCCCTACCAGTGGAACGGCATGCAAACGCGCTCCTATCTCGACTGGGCCGGCCAATATCTGCGCCGACGTTGCCGGCTCAAGTCGGTCAAGATCAAGCAGCACGACATCGACTGCAGTCTGCTCGAAGGCATCCTGACGCGCGGCGATCGGCGCGTGGCCGTGGCCCTTGAGGAAGCATGGCGACGGGGCTGCCGCTTTGACGGCTGGCGCGAATGCTTCCAGCCGGAAATCTGGTGGCAAACATTCGCGGATTTGGGCATTGATGTCGGCCTGGTACTCGCAGCGCGCCGGCCCCATGACCGAAGTCCTGCCCTGGGACCACGTCAACGTCAAAAAGGGGCGCCAATATCTGGAAAAGGAACAGACACGCAGCTTGACGCAACTTGAGGTCATGGCTGGCGCCACTTGAGAGCGTTCGCCCTACAATAATGTGGCAGTAGCTGGCGACAATTGCGGTAATCACGCCGCCGCCTTGCCAGCAAAACCGCCGATGGCCCCAGCGCCGACGGCGAAGTTTATTGATTCGAGAACGATCAAAAGCGGAGTCCGCCACCAGGTGCGGGCTCCGCTCTTGCATTTGGTGCCTCGGCCCCGCGACCTTCTCTCAAGGCTTTTTACCTTTTGGCGTGGGCTCGCCGTCCTGCCGGATTTTCAAAACGAACAGGCCCGTTTCCAGGCCAAAACTGGTGGCGACGACGCGATAAGCTCCATCATTGGGCGCTTTGAAGCGAATGCGGGCATTGTTGCCGCCGCCGGAGTCGTCGTCCTTGGCTAACTCTTTGCCCGCGGCGTCTTCGAGACGCAGATAAGTGTCGAACTGCTGGCTTATCATGTCGATAATATAGGTTTTGCCGGCGTCCATTTTCACGTCATAAGTGCGACAGTATTTTTTGCGTGCCTTGTCGAGCGGGTCGTCCTTGGTAAGCACGGCCTCCACCATGAGGCCCTCCGTCCCCACGGTTAGCACCTCACCTACTGTCGTGGGCGTGAGCTTTGCTGGCCGCAAGCTGGCTACATATTGGCCCGAGCTGCCGCCCGGCGAGGTAATGAGCAGACGATAGAGCCCGTCTTCGGGAGCCTTGAGAACGCTGGAACCCGTGAACGAAACGATCTTCTTGCCATTAATGTCTTCGACCTGGGTACTGGCGAAAAAACCAGGGGAGTTCAGCGTGATCGTGTAGGATACGTCCTTTTTGAGCGTTACCGTGTGCACGATTTCCTGTTCCACGCTGGTGATGGTGCCCTTGAAAATCAGTTCTTCCGGCGAGGCGCCGGTTTGTCCTCCTTGGCCCGTTTCTTGTTGCCCTGTCCAGGCGAATTGGCTGCCGATAATACGAGCGCGCCAATCACGAAAACGGCGAGAAAGGTGCTGCGAAGGTGCATGGCGAATTTCTCCATCGAGTGCCTTGGAGCCCTGATTGGCGACATCTTTATGTCACGGCTTAGCCTATTAATACCCGACTCCTCAGGCAGCAATTGTACGTTCACCAGCGGCAAATCTCACCAAAAAAGCAGAGCGGGTTTTGCCGTCGCGCTGGCCCACGGGAGGCATGGCACGCAAATGATATAACATTTTGGAGGGTAGCCGTCCCACGGGTCAAGATTCCGGTCTCGTCCAACCGAGTTTCAAAAAGCGCGGGGTTCGATGTCTGACAATCCGCAACCGCTCAATCAGGAACCTGAAAGAGACCTCTACCGAGAGCTGGCAAGCGCCGATCCAGCGGCCCGGGTGAGCCACATTCTACGCCTGCTGGCGGAACATCCGCGCGGACTTCTAATACTTCCCACGCTTGAGGGTCGGCGGGCGACGCTGGATGGAATCGACCTGAGCCGTGAACAGCTCTTGAATGATACCAGGGTACCGAAGACATCTCTTTGGTGGAACGCGGAACGGCAAGCACTTGGTTTGCGACGGGCCGATCTGCGTGGGGCTAGCCTGCGGGCCGCCCGCCTGGTGGGTGCCTTTCTCGAAGAAGCTGATCTCGCCGGGGCTGATCTCGCGGGCGCCGACATGCATGGTGTGGACCTTAGCGGGGCGAACTTGACCGGCACCTTGCTGGAGGGCTGTGATTTGCGCAAGGGGGTGCTCCGTTTCGTGCGCGGCGAAAGGAGCGTCATGGAATTCGCCAAACTTCAAGACGCCGACCTCTGGGGCGCGCAGCTGGCGCAGGCGGACCTTAGTGACGCCGACCTGCGCGGAGCCATCCTCGAGGAGGCTAACCTTGAAGGCGCCGACCTGGCGGGAGTCGATTTTCGCGGCGCCGTTCTTAAACGCGCCAATTTAAAGGGGGCTAACCTGCGCGGAGCGGACCTTCGTGGCGCCCTGCTCGGCGCCGCCAACCTGGATGGAGCGATCTTGCGCAATGCGCATATCGAGGAGGTCGACTTGAGCGGCTGCTCGCTGGCGAACATTCATACCTGCGGCACACGGCTGGAGAGAACTCACTTCGAACAGGAACAGCTCGGAGAAGCGATCGGGGAGGAAATAAGCGGCGAATACGGCCTGGCGCAAAGGGTATTTGGCGCTGGAACGAAACTTCGATGAGTTGGGCGATCACACGGCGGCCCGCTGGGCTTATCAAAGGCGACGCCGCATGGAAAAGCGTGAATCGCTGCGCCGGGCCCACGCGGCCTGGGCACACCGGCACTGGGGAATCGCAAGCCACTCCCTGGTGAAGTTTGGCAGCGATCAAATTGTGGAATGGGTTTGCAATTATGGGGAGAGTGTCTGGCGCGTCCTGGGCACGCTGTTGATTGTGTTCATCGTCTTCGTGCCAGCTTATGCTTTGACCGACGCGGTCGTGAAGGTCGAAGAAACCCCTGCCGGCAAAACCAAAACTCCCACGCATGAGGCGGCCGACCTCGCCCTCTTCAGCCTGACGGCCATGACGTCGCCTGGCAACCCGCCTGATTATTTGGTTCCCAGGAACGAGGTCGCTTACCTCCTGGCCGGGATTCAGACGGTGCTGAGCATTTTCCTGACCGGGCTCATGGGCTTCGTGGCGGGTAACCGCATTCGCCGCTGACATGCCGTACTAATCAAGGGGCGGCCGGCCGGCCCCTGGGGACCTCAACCCTTCTAAAATGGACAAGTTCGCGTTGGACGTTTCGGCTTCCACCGGCGTTATCAGCTGTGTTTTCAAGACAACCATCGACCGATCCTGCAAAACAAGCATTTCACCGCCGGTGGCTAGTTTAGGCTGAGTCGGCTCCTCCTCCGCGGTATCGAATACCAGTTCCCAGTGCTGTTCCTCCTTGGTTAGCGGGAGTGTCACCGTGAGAGGCTCGTGATGGGCGTTCAAAAAGAGGAGGATCGTATCGCCGACGATCGGCTCGCCATGTTGATCCTCGTCATCGACGAGGTCGCCAGCGAGCCGCAGGCCGATACATTTCGTAACGCCCGTGTTCCAATCTTCATCCGACATTTCCTTGCCGGAGACACCGAGAAAGGAGATGTCTTTGATGTCGGAACCCCGAATGGCGCAGCCCCTTGAAAAACTTCCGCCGCTGAAACACGGGCTGCGTCCACCACACCCGGACCACCTTTTTCACGAAGGCAAGGAACTTTTTCTTGCGTTCATCCAGCTCCCAGTTCAGCCAGGTGAGCGAATTGTCCTGGCAATACGTATTGTTGTTACCCTGCTGGGTGTGGCTCAGTTCATCGCCGCCCAGCAGCATCGGTACGCCCTGCGAAAGAACCAGCGTGGCGATAAGGTTCCGCTTCTGTTTCTCGCGCAGCGCCATGATCGCGGGGTCGTCCGTGGGTCCTTCGACGCCGCAATTCCAGGAGGCGTTGTCGTCGGTGCCGTCACGATTGTCCTCGCCATTCGCTTCGTTGTGCTTGCTGTTGTAAGAAACGAGGTCTTGCAACGAAAAACCGTCGTGGCAGGTGACAAAATTGATGCTGTTATAAGGCTTGCGACCGTCGTCCTGGTAGAGGTCGCTACTGCCCGCCAGCCGCGTGGCGAATTCGCCGACCTGGCCGCCGTCCCCTTTCCAGAACTTGCGGACCGTATCGCGGTATTTACCGTTCCATTCCGTCCAGCCGGGAGGAAAGTTGCCGACCTGATAGCCGCCAGGCCCGACGTCCCAGGGCTCGGCGATCAGCTTCACCTGGGAAAGTAACGGGTCCTGATGGATGATGTCAAAGAAGGCGCCAAGGCGATTCACCTCGAAGAGCTCGCGCGCAAGCGTTGATGCGAGGTCGAAGCGGAAGCCATCAACGTGCATCTCCGTTACCCAGTAACGCAAGCTGTCCATGATGAGCTGCAGAACGCGGGGATGGGTCATGTTGAGAGTGTTACCGCAGCCCGTGAAATCCATGTAATAACGCGGGTCTTGCGGAGAAAGGCGATAGTAGGCCGCATTGTCGACGCCGCGGAGCGACAGCGTCGGGCCCATCTGGTTCCCTTCGGCGGTGTGGTTATAGACCACGTCGAGAATGACTTCGATGCCGGCCGCGTGCATCGCGCGGACCATCATCTTGAACTGTTGCACGGCATCCTGCGCGATGCTGGTCGCCACGTAGCGGGGCTCGGGAGCGAAAAAGCCGAGTGAATTGTAGCCCCAGTAGTTGGTTCTCTTGTTGTCGACCAGGTGGCGATCATTTAAAAAATGATGGACAGGCAACAGCTCCACCGCCGTCACGCCCAGGTCTTGTAAATGCTTTATGGCAGACTCGGAAGCCAGGCCGGCGTAGGAGCCGCGCAGCTTCTCCGGCACGATCGGGTTCTGTTGCGTGAAGCCCTTGACATGCAACTCGTAGATCAGGGTTTTGTGCCAGGGCGTCCGGAGCGGCCGGTCGTCCCCCCACGTGAAGGATGTGTCAATGACGACGGCCAGGGGCGCGAACGCCGCGCTATCCCGATCATCAAAGGATAGGTCCTGGGCCGGGTCACCGACTTTGTAGCCAAAAACGGCGTCGTCCCAATGGAGGCCGCGACCGATCGACTTGGCATAAGGATCGAGAAGGAGCTTGTTGGGGTTGAAGCGATGTCCCTGGGCAGGTTCGTAAGGCCCGTGGACGCGATACCCGTAGAGCTGTCCGGGTAAGACTTCGGGCAAATAGGCATGCCATACCAGGTCCGTCTGGTGGCGCAACGGCACACGTTCGTTCTCCTTTTTGGCATCCACCGCATCGAAAAGGCAGAGTTCGACTTTGTTGGCATGCTCCGCGAAGATGGCGAAGTTGACGCCGGCGCCGTCCCACGTGGCCCCTAGCGGATAAGGTCGGCCCGGCCAAACTCGCATTCGTTTCTCCTCCTCTACGTGGTTCAAGTAGGGTTAATTTAAAGCGTCCGCTGGCATGACCTCATCACGGAAGACGCGTCTGTAAAAGTGCCTCGATCTGCCCTAGCAGCTTCGGGAAATCGATGGGCTTCGTGTGATAATCGGTGCAGCCGGCACTCACCGCGCGTTCTTTGTCCCCGGCGAGCGCGTGCGCTGTCAGGGCTACCACGGGCACATGATGGAGAGCTTCTATCGCTTTAATTTGCGCGTAGCTTCCCAGCCGTCCAGATCGGGCATATTCATGTCCATGAGAATCAGGTCGGGCTGTTCGGATTGCGCCATCGCGACACCCGCGTTGCCGTCGGCCGCCGTCACAATCGCATATCCCCGGCGCTGCAGGCGCCGCGATAGCGAATCGCGATTCTCTTCATTGTCTTCGACGATCAGTATTTTAGGCATGGTCAACTCCCTCCTGGGGTCTTGCTAGCTGGTTCCGGCAGTAGCTCGCTTGTTTTAACTATTTTCGTCTCGGCCGCTTTGCCACTCGTATAGAGGGCCGCGACACGACGCACCTCCAGAAGAAGAGCGTCACGCCCATAAGCGCCCTTTTGCATCACTTTTTCCACGTTACCGTTTAGCACCCTGCGTTCCTCGGGCGAGAGGTCCTTGGATGTTAGCACAACGACCGGTATCGTGCGCCAGGCTTCGCTTTTGCGCAACTCGGCGATAAACTCGAACCCATCCATTTGCGGCATCATGAGGTCAAGCAGAATCAATGCCGGCTTGAGCCGAGTCAGTTGCTTGAGGGCCTCGCGACCATTGGCGGCCTCGGCAACGGTCCAGCCCTCCTTGGCGAGAGTCCGGCGGACCAGCTGACGCGTCAACTCGTCATCCTCCACAACCAGTACATCTGCCGTCTGGCCGGCGACGCGGTATTTTCCCAGCAAGCCCACCAGGCGGCCCCGGTCGATCGGCTTGGTAAGATAGGCGGCGGCACCCAGCACGTAACCCATCTCCGTCTCGTTCATGATTGTCATCATGACCACGGGCGTGTCGGCCAGAGCTGGCTGGGCCTTCAAGGCATTAAGGACAGCCCAGCCGTCCATCCTCGGCATGAGCACGTCGAGAAAGATGACGGCCGGTCGAAGCTCGGCGGCCAGTCGCAGCCCTTCCTCGCCATCGGCAGCCGTGACCACCCGGACCCCTTCCGCCGTCAAACTGCGGGTCATGAAATCGCGCACGGCCTGATCATCATCGATTACCAAAACCGTGGCGTTCGCCTGAAAGTCTGGCAGATCTACCGTTTCCGTCTGGATTTCCAAATGCGCGGGTAAGCGAACCGTGAAGGTCGAACCTTCACCGAACTTGCTTGCCACCGTCACGTCGCCACCCATCATCTCGCAAAAGCTTTTGCTGATGGAGAGTCCCAGCCCCGTTCCCCCATACTTTCGCGACGTCGAAGTGTCGGCTTGCGTGAAGGGCTGGAACAACTTGGTTACCTGCTCCGCGGTCATGCCGATGCCGGTGTCTCGAATGCGAAAGGTAATATCATCGCGCCCGGCATCCACCTCGCGCTCGACTTCCAGCGTCACGGTGCCATGCTCGGTGAACTTACAGGAGTTGGAGACCAGGTTGAAAAGCACCTGCCTCACCTTGGTCAGGTCCGCACGCATCGCGCCCAGATCCGGCGGGCAGCGTACGACGAGGGTATTGCCGTTTTTGTCGACCAGCGGTTGCACCGTGCCGACGACTTCTTCCACCATCTTGGCGATGTCAAATGTTTCCGGATAGAGTTCCATCCGGCCCGCCTCAATCTTGGACAGGTCCAGCACGCCATTGACCAGCGCCAGGAGGTGCTTGCCTCCCATGCGAATTTTTTCGAGGTCGGGAACGAAGTCGGCAACGCCACGGTCCTCGGCTTCCTCCTGAAGCAGTTCGCTATACATGATGACGGCGTTCAGCGGCGTACGCAACTCGTGGCTCATGCTGGCCAGAAACTGGCTTTTGGCGACATTGGCGGCCTCGGAGGCATCCTTGGCCTTGAGCAGTTCCTCCTCGAAACGTTTGCGTTCCGTGATGTCAGTCAATACGCCGACGAAATGGGTCACCTCGCCATCGGCCCCAACAACGGGGGCCAGGGCAAGCGTGGCCCAGAAGGAGAGCCCGTCCTTGCGGTAAAAAAGGACTTCGACGGAGACTTCCTTGCCTTCTTTGTACGCGGTCCGCACCGTGTCGACGGTTGCCAGGTCGGTCTCCGGCCCGCTGAGGTAACCAATATCGCGGCCCTTGACCTCACGTAGGGAATAACCTGTCAGGCGCTCAAAGGCGCTGTTCACATAAGTGAGCGGCTCGTCCGTGCGCAGTCGGATCGGTAATAAAGACGCCCTGGGCGATCGCGCGCAGCGCACTCTCCCGCAGGCGCATGGCTTCCTCGGAACGGCGCCGATACGTCGTGTCCACAAAGGTAACGACGGCACCGAGCTTGTAGCCATCACGGCGCACGGGATTGGCTCGATATTCCACCGGGAAGCGCGAACCATCGCGTCGCCAGAAAAATTCATCATCGGCGTGCACGCTCTTGCCGCTGCGCCAGGAGGGTTCAATCCGGCACTCAACGCCCTTGTCTTCGCGCCGCGCGGGAGCACCAGTTCACGCGCCGGTTTTCCTAGCAGGTCCTCGGCGGTATCGTAACCGAGGAGCCGCGCGCCGGCGGGATTGGCGAAGGTGATGTTTCCGTGCGGATCCACACCGAAAATGCCCTCGCCGCTCGACTCCAGCAACAGCCGACTACGCTCCTCGCTTTCCCGCAGGGCCTCTTCCCCTTCCTTGCGGTCGATGTACTGGGCGATGCCATCTCCCAGTGGCTTCAACTCGTGCAGCACGGTCTCCGGAAAGGGCTGGCGGGAAAACATCGCCAGCACGCCCACCACGCGTTTCTCGACAATCAACGGGTAGCCCGCGAAGGCGACCATGCGTTCGCGCCGAGCCCAGTCGGCGTCGCTTACCTCCGGATCATGCAACACGTCGTTCGTGAGATGCGCCCGGCTGTTCCGGGCAATACGGCCGATCTTGAACTCACCTACCTTCACTCGGCTATGAGGCCCATCAAGGTGCGTGTACAGGCCAGCGCTGGCCTGCAATTCCAGGACATCCTCCGCCCGGTTAAGCGTCCATATGCGCAAAAGCCGCGTTCAGATGCCGCACGAATGCTTCGGTGCATTCCTGCAGAACATTACGCAGCGGCTCGCTGCCCGTAAGCGCCTCGCCGACGTCTGCCCGTAGGGTTTCCAGTCGGGCACGCTCAGCCAGGTCCTCCTCGGCATGCTTCAGTTCAAAAAACAGTCCGATCTGGCGGCCCAGGCTGGCAAGGACACGAAGCAATGCCTTGTCGGGCTCACGGACTTCGAAACTAAAGAACTCAATGACCCCCAGCACTTTTTTGCCAACGGCGACGGGCCAGGCGACGGCCGCATGGTAGCCCGCGCGCGCCGCGAGCGCCATTCTTGGCAGTTGGCTGTCCACGCTTATGTCCGAGATCCAGGTTGGGGCGCCGCTGCCCCAAACAGCACCCGGCAAGCCTTCCCCCGGCGCCAGAGTTTGCTGAGTGCAGGCGATGGAAAATTCATCACTGTCATTGGCAGGTGAGCGCCAAACGTCCAGGCAGCGGAGAACGTTGGCCGTACGATCTACTTTCCAAAAAATGCCGAGCGGCCAGCCGAGGCCTTGTCCTAACTCTTGCAGGATTTTGCTGTAGGCTTCCGCTTGCACGGGGGATTCCGCCAAAACCTGGGCGACTCCTTGTTGGAGGGCCAGATGCTGGTCGGCCAATGTGACTTTGTTACTCAAGAGACACCCCGCGCGTGCGGCCCGCGTAAGCGCCATGCGTCGGCGCACACGAGGGAACACAATTTTGGTGGTGATTTTTCAGCAAAGGTTCATCGTCAAGCGGCCATCGCCCAAAGACTTTAACATAGTTGCGCACCGTCGTGCGCACGGTTCGGGGCCGTGGGTTGGCCAATTCGTCAGGGACCGTCGGCGACGGGCTCTCCGCGGCGAGCTCGCCCGGTTGGGAAAGGCACGTTTCGCTGAAATTACGTGGAGTATAAAGGGCTTTTCTGGCGGAAATGTTTCGCCAGGACGAATCGATCAGCGCGTGGTAGGCACGGATAATTTACCGCCATACCAATGCGCTCGCGATTCTAAAAGGGATTGCTTTCATCTTCAAATTTACCCGCGCCCCTCCAGAGCATTCTATCAAGTCGCTGCGGTGACGGGGCAAGTGACGAATTGCAGTCAAGGTTTCGGACTACCGGCGTTTTCGGCTTTGTGGTCGGCGGCGACAGCGTTTTGCGGTTCGCTCGTCTGCTGGGCCTTTTCAGCCTGATACTGGCGGCGCCAGCGGAGTAATGAATTCTTGAATGTGGCCACGGGAATCCGTTCGTCCTGAGAAGTCTGCATGTTGCGGAACACGGTTGAAGTAGTCATGAGGTGGTACCGAGTTGTTTCAGTGGATTTCGGTCAGATTGAAGGCCTGAGCCCGTCCCAGGCGCCGGTTGACCGTTTGTCCGAAAGAACTTCGGTGTGAAAATGCAACTTCCGTACCACAAACACTCAGATGACACAAAGAAGTAAAAAAATGCGGCGTTTATGGGCGGGATAACTTCCTTTTGGCCAACTCTCGAACAAAGTCCGCGTGTTGTGGGGAAGCGATGCCTTCCTGCAGGCACGCGAGTACACGCCCTAACAGACCTTCCCAAAGAGCACCGCTATCCAACCACAGCCCGGGAAAAACGCGGGAGCGATGAACTCCGTCTGCTGCCGGAGGGATTGATTCATACGCGCCACCCTTCAGAGAGTGCCAGCGTATTTGTTTGTCGCGAAGGATAATGGCCAGATATTCCTGGACGCCGGCCTCCTGGTAAAGATCAAGTTTCTGGTGCAGGTCGTAAGACGCGCTGGAGTTACATATTTCGACAAGGAGTTCCGGAGGACCAGCGAGATAATCACCGTCTGTTCGCGAGGTGCCGCCGCTTTCAGGGAGGACACGGAGAAAAAGGTCTGGTTGCGGCGCGTCGTCCAACAAATACAACGTGGTGTTGTGCCCGATCTCCGACCCCGGCGTCGCCATATAGTAGGTGGCCAGCCAGAGGCCAAGGTGCGCCGTCTTGCACGCCGTGCTGCAGGGACACCGGGGAGGGGAGGTAAACGATGCCTTTGATTAACTCGGCTTTTTTTAGCGCGGCGTTCGACTCCCAGGCATGCATAAACTCCGCGCGAGTCAGGTTATCGCCTGCGGTGAGTTTTGGGCCGTCAAGTTGCACGGTAGCCATTTGTTACGCTTGAGCGCCCCTCCTCGCAGCCAACTCTCGCACAAAGTCGCCATGTTCAGCTGAAGCGATGCCCTCGTGCAAACAGGCCATTAGCTGGCCCATATCAGCATTAAAAAGGCCCGCACTGTGCAACCAAAGACCTGGAAAAACGCGCGACCGATGAACGCCGTCCTCTTCTGGCTGCATGACTTCATATCTAGAATCTTCCAGCGTGTACCAGCGAATCTGTTTTTCGCCCAGGACGATGGCGAGGTATTCCTGGACGCCAGCTTCCTCGTAAAGATCGAATTTCTGATGTAGGTCGTAGGCGGCGCTCGTAAAGCATATTTCCACAAGCAATTCCGGGGGCCCGGACAGGTATTTGCCGACGATGGCTGTCTTGCCGCCACATTCCGGCAGTATACGCAGGTTAATATCCGGTTGAGGGACATCGGCCAGAAGGAACGTCGTCGCATTATGTTCACTGGCGAGACCCGGGGTGGCGACCATATAGTTAAAGACCCAGCCGCCCACACTGCTTTCAAATCCACCATGTTCGACCGAAAGGGGCGATGGCATATAAACGACCCCGCGGATCAACTCGGCCCTTTTTATTCTTGGGCTCATTTCCCAAAGGCGCATGAACTCGTCGCGCGTGAAATTGTCCCCCATCCTCATTGATGGCAGTTCGAGTTCCGCGGTGGCCATGTTTTGTACCTCCGATACGGGGTCACCACGTCAAGGGCCCTGCGCCTCACGGTTTTCGCAATCAGTTGCCGGGCCGCCAGCTCATATCCGCAATACGGCATGGCGGAACTGCATCAGTGCGTCGGAACTTCCTCGGAAGCTGCACGCATCTTAGCAAAGATTTTAGGGATATTGAAGGAAAAAAAATAAAACCCCGCCGGCCGTGAGAGGCCGACGGGGTTTCTATCTTTGGATTCGGTAGGCACCTACCAATGCTGGGCTGTGTACATGGATCCTCTCACTCCGTTACCAGAGTGGGAGTTGGATAAATCCTTAGAAAGGAGGTGATCCAACCGCAGGTTCCCCTACGGTTACCTTGTTACGACTTAGTCCCAATCAGGAGTTTCATCTTCGACGCCGGTAAAGGCGGCTTCGGATGCCCCTCCCTTTCGTGGCTTGACGGGCGGTGTGTACAAGGCTCAGGAACACATTCACCGCAGTGTTGCTGACCTGCGATTACTAGCGATTCCAACTTCACGAAGGCGAGTTGCAGCCTTCGATCTGAACTGGGGCATGTTTTTTGGGATTTGCTTCCTCTCGCGAGTTTGCTTCCCTTTGTTCATGCCATTGTAGCACGTGTGCAGCCCTGGGCATAAAGGCCATGAGGACTTGACGTCATCCCCACCTTCCTCCGGTTTAACACCGGCAGTCCCTCCAGAGTCCCCGACATTACTCGCTGGCAACTGAAGGCAAGGGTTTCGCTCGTTATGGGACTTAACCCGACATCTCACGACACGAGCTGACGACAGCCATGCAGCACCTGTAGTAGGTTCCGGACTGGATACCGTTGGGGGTGCGTTTCCGTCCCCTACTTCCTACCGCTTTCGCATATGTCAAGCCCAGGATAAGGTTCTTCGCGTAGCCTCGAATTAAGCCACATGCTCCACCGCTTGTGTGAGCCCCCGTCAATTCCTTTGAGTTTCAGCCTTGCGACCATACTCCCCAGGCGGGGTACTTAACACTTTTGCTTCGGCTGTGAACCCATGTTAGTCCACAACCTAGTACCCATCGTTTAGGGCTAGGACTACCGGGGTATCTAATCCCGTTTGCTCCCCTAGCTTTCGCGCCTCAGCGTCAGAAGAGGTCCAGTACGCCGCTTTCGCCACCGGCGTTCCTTCTGATATCAACGCATTTCACCGCTCCACCAGAAGTTCCGCATACCCCTACCTCCCTCTAGCTCACCAGTATCAATGGCACTTCCGCAGTTAAGCTGCGGGATTTCACCACTGACTTGGCAAGCCGCCTACGCGCCCTTTAAGCCCAGTGATTCCGAACAACGTTCGCACGGTTCGTCTTACCGCGGCTGCTGGCACGAACTTAGCCCGTGCTTCCTCCAGGGATCGGTCAACCTTTCGGCTTCGTCCCCCTCGACAGTGCTTTACAACCCGAAGGCCTTCATCGCACACGCGGCGTCGCTTGGTCAAGCTTGCGCTCATTGCCAAAGATCCTCGACTGCAGCCACCCGTAGGTGTCTGGCCAGTGTCTCAGTGCCAGTGGCGCGGGTCGTGCTCTCACACCCGCTAGACATCTTTGCCTTGGTAGGCCGTTACCCTACCAACTAGCTAATATCACGTGAGCCCCTCTCGAGGCGAAATTCATTTCCTAACCAAGGGATGCCCCTCAGTCAAATCGCCGCGTATTACCTACTCGTTAGAATAGCTATCCACGTCCCCAAGGTAGGTTACCCACGCATTACTGCCCCTTTCGCCACTTCCCCCTTCACTGTATTGCTACAGCGTCGGGATTCGTTCGACTTGCATGCCTAATCCACGCCGCCAACGTTCGTTCTGAGCCAGGATCAAACCCTTCAAAATATGTTCTTTGCCTGCCACCGAAGCAGCAGGGTTATGAACGAGAAAAGTTTGACGGTCGCCTATTACGACATAACTCAAAAGACTCGAATTGACGATTTCTCGTCGATGCGAGGAAGTGTTATGCCGTAATGGCGTTTCCACATCCCCGCATTGGCTTGTTATAGGTGCTTCCCGAATTGTCAAAGAACAGCATCGGTCGCCGTGAGACACGACGACAAAAACTCATCCCACCAACGTTTGCACGTCAGCGGAACAAAGTTAAATATAGGAACCTCATCGGTATGTTGTCAACGGTTGTTTAAAAAAAAAGTGAAAATAACTCACGGCATCCCAGACTGACGCCTTGGGAAGTGTTCTCTTTCGTCCCAGTTCTGGACCAGGTTTCGCCTGGCTGGCACCAGGAAAAACCGTACAACGAAATTATTGTCGGACATATGGCCTTTCGTCAAGGGAAAATACGCGTTTTTCAGCTGACGTTCGGCCAAACCACTTAGATCCGCTCTTTTTTTAAACGCTCGCCAAGGGCGACGGGGACGGGTGTGCAAATGCCGAAGCCGCGTGTTTTGGTACTGCGAGCTCCGGGCGCCAATTGCGATGCCGAGACCCAGTTCGCTTTTGAAATGGCCGGTGCCCAGGCCGACCGCCTCCACATCAACCGACTCCGTGACAAACCCGCACTCTTGCACGATTATCAGATCCTGGTCGTACCCGGCGGCTTCACTTACGGCGATGACGTGGCCGCCGGCAAGATACTTGGCAACCAGCTCGGCGTTTTTTTGGGTGAGCAGCTCCGTGTCTTCAGGGATCACGAAAAACTTATCCTCGGCATCTGCAATGGCTTCCAGGCTCTCATCAAGGCTGGCTTGATCATGCCCCCGGATGACGACGGCCCGTTTGCCACGCTAGCGCACAACGCATCAGGACGCTTCGACGACCGCTGGGTGAATCTCAAAGCCTCGCCGGGGAAATGTCCTTTCCTCACGGATTGCGACCGGCTGTACCTCCCGGTGGCCCACGGTGAAGGCAACTTCACGTGTCGTCAAGGCTGGATACTTAGAGGGCTTGAGCAAGCTGGGCAAGTTGTACTACGCTATACTGACGCCGCTGGGAATGCGGGCCCCTACCCCGTCAATCCAAACGGCTCCGAGGGAGATGTTGCCGGCCTTTGTGATGCCACGGGCCGCGTCCTGGGACTTATGCCACATCCAGAACGCCACATCCTGGGAACGCACCATCCTCAGTGGACACGCCTCGGCCTCGCCGATGAAGGCGACGGACTCAAGCTATTCACCAACGCCGTGCGTTATTTCAGCTAGCAGCCCGTTGAAAAAGGGGTCAGACCCCCTTGAAGCGAACAGAGTTTTCAACGTTTTTGTAGGGTAACGAAGGGGTCTGACCCCTTTTTCAACGGGCTGCTAAGCCAGTCGGCCAAGTAATATTTCATGGCGATAAATCTGAAAGCCAATGTCCAGCCGACCGTCACTTTTTGGGCGCGGCCCAAACCGTGACCGGGTCCATGCATCAGTTGACCGCCTGTGGGCGTACGCTGTTGCTCGACTGCGGCCTGTTTCAAGGTCGGCGCACGGATAGTCATCGGCGTAACAAGGTGTTTCCCTTTCGACCGAAAGATATCGATGCCGTCTTGTTGAGCCACGCCCATATCGATCATTGCGGCAATCTTCCCAATCTCGTTCGTCAGGGCTTTACGGGCCCAATTTATTGCACGCCCGCCACGCGCGCCCTCGCCGCCGTGATGCTGGGCGATGCCGCCAAGATCCAGGAGGAGGACGCCGCGTACCTCAACCGTAAGCGGGCCAAAGGTGAGCCAAAAATCGCGCCTCTTTACGACAGCCGAGACGTCTTCCGTACCCTGCTGAAATTCCAGGCAATAGGTTACGATTCGCCCGCAACAATCGTTCATGGGCTGGAAGCGACCTTCGTCGATGCCGGCCACCTGTTGGGCTCGGCGATGGTTCATTTGCGGATGGACACGCCGGCGGGAGAACGGCGCCTTACCTTTACCGGAGACCTTGGTCGGCCAGGGTTGCCGATCCTACGGCCTCCGGCGCCGGTTCCCCTTTGCGATATGCTTATTAGCGAGAGTACCTATGGAGGCCATACTCACGAACCGGTCGAGGAAACAGCCGAGAGGCTCGGGCAGGTCGTACGCGCGACGGCGGCCCGCGGCGGCAAACTATTGATCCCGGCCTTCAGCGTCGGACGAACGCAAACCGTTGTCTATTTCCTTTACCAGTTGTTACGCGCCGGCCAGCTGCCCAACCTTCCGATCTATGTGGACAGTCCGATGGCCTTAAGGGCAACCGAAGTTTACAAGGCGCATATTTATTGCTTTAACGACGAAACCCGAGACCTTTTGGCCGCGCATCCCGACCTCTTCGGCGACAAGCGCATTCGCTACATCGACAAGGTCCACGAAAGCATTGCGCTCAACAGTGAGCCCGGCCCTTGCATCATCATCTCGGCAAGCGGCATGTGCGAGGCGGGCCGCATTTTGCATCACCTGAAGCATAATATCGAAGACCCACGCGCAACGATCCTTATCGTGGGGTTCCAGGCCCCGGACACGCTGGGCCGGCGGTTGGTGGAACGACGGCCGGAAGTGCGTATTCTGGGGCAGTCCTTCGCACTAAAGGCCCAGGTCGTGGTCCTTAATGGTCTGTCCAGTCATGCGGATCAGCCTACCCTCCTGCGGAGCCTTGCCCCGCTGGCCGGCCACGCCCGGCAAGTAAGATTGGTGCACGGCGAACTCGAGCGCGCTAGCCAACTTGCCGATGGCCTGCGCGGCCTTGGTTTTACCGACGTGGCCGTGCCGGCGCGTGGCGACGTCACCACCATTTCATAACATGAATGAAGCCAGCGCGACCCAGAAATCGACCCCTATCTCAGGACACCATCACCCGTGGAGCGATGGCTGTCCTCGTGGTTGAATTCGTCTGCGAATTCGGCCCAACACAGTCCACGCGTGAAGCCAGGACCTCCAAGAGCGTTCGGAAAAAAGGGGTCAGACCCCTTGAAGCGAACAGAGTTTTCATGCTCTTGCAGGGTAATCGAGGGGGTCTGACCCCTTTTTTCCGAACGCTCTAAAGGAGTCAGGGATTCGGTATGCGTTATTTGGTCACGGGGGCCACCGGGTTCGTCGGCGGGCATTTCGCGGAAGCATGCGTCCAGCGTGGTCAGGACGTTGTCGTCATCGCACGGCCAACAAGCGACGTTGGCCCACTAAAAAAACTCGGCGTTGCCATTTACCAGGGAGACTTGACCGACCCCGCCATCGTCCGCAAGGCCATGGCGGATGTGGACGTGGTGGTGCACTGCGCCGGGCAACTTGGCGATTGGGGACCGGTGGCGCACTACCGTCAAGCCAACGTGGAATCTCTACGGGTTCTCCTTGATGCCAGCAAAGGACTGGCGCTGACGCGCTTCCTCCATATGAGCAGTCTTGGCGTCTACGCGCCCCGCCATCACCATGGTACCAATGAATCTGAGCCCCTTCCCAGGTTCCATAATGATGGTTACTCACAATCCAAGCTCGAGGCCGAGCAACTTGTTTCGCATTATTACAAAGACTTCGGCGTGCCGGCGGTAATACTGCGACCGGGTTTTGTTTATGGGCCGCGCGATCATGCGGTTATTCCCCAGCTCATCAACAACTTGCGAGCCGGCAAAGTTCGCTACCCGGGCGGCCGAGGCCGCCGCGCGCTTAATACGATCTTCATTCGCAATCTGATCGATGCCGCCTTCCTCGCCGTCAGCCATGAAGAAGCCGTTGGGCAGGCGTACAACCTGACGGATGGTGAACTGGTTTCGAAGCGACGTTTTGTTGAAGCCGTGGCGGACGCCATGGAGTTGAAGCGGCCCACGCGCATGCCCCCCTACTGGCTTGCCTGGACTGTCACCTGGTGTTGTGAAAAATACGCGCGCCTGCGCGGTGCACGCCAGGCCCCGTTATTTAATTTCACGCGCTGGAAATTCATGGCGCTCAATCTTGACTTTAGCATCGCCAAAGCCCAGGCGGAGCTCGGCTATCGGCCCAAAGTCCGTTTCGACGACGCCATTTCTGAAACCATGGCCTGGTTCAAGAACCGCGAGCGGCATTGACGCGCTTTTTCTATTTCCATTAGACTGCTGGCCTGTCCAACAGGATCATTCCGTGCTCATGGAAGAGGCAGCCGCTCATGCGTGTCGGGCTTATCTCCTGCAATGGCCGCGCGGGACGCCATTGGCAACCACCTGGCCGACAAGTTTCAATTCTTCCAGGACCACGGCGCGGATGTCCGCGTGTTTGTCCAGGATGCCAGCCGGCTGCATGCCACTCTCGCCGGACACGCCGAGATATTGGAGCGGGTGCTAACGACGGGCGACGTGTGGGATTTTCTCGCCGGCGCCGATCTGGTGATTGTTGATTTCGCCCAGGATTATGCCCTTCTCCACTATTTGCCCCTGTTGGCTGGCGGCAGACCGCGCCTGCTGGTCGAATACCACGGCATAACACCGCCCCACCTCTGGACTGGTCCCCAAAAAGCCGCTCTGGAGCAAGGGCTGGCGCGGCGAAATCTTCTCTGGTGCGCGGATTATGCGCTGGTCCACAGCCAATTTACCCACCGCGATCTGGTCAAGGCGACAGGCTTTCCGGATGACCGCATCTTTCAACTCGATTTCCCCCTGCACGAGCGTTTTCACCCGGCCTTGCCAAAATGGTCGCTCCGGGACCAATCTTGGTCTGAGCACCGAGCACATCTTGCTTTACGTCGGACGCCTGGCAACGAACAAATGCATCCCCACGCTCATCGAGGCGGTGGCGTTGCTCCGCGACCTGAAACCCGCCGTCCATGCAGTTGTCATCGGTGACAATACGGATGTTTATCAAGAGGAAGAAAGGCGCTGTCAGGAATTGGCGGGCAGCCTGGGCGTCGCTGCTCGCGTCCATTTTCTGGGGGCGATCGACGATGACCGCCTGGCCGACAGTTATCGCGCTGCCGACCTGTTGGTCATCCCCTCGACCCACGAAGGTTTTTGCGTGCCGGTCATGGAAGCCATGGCTTGCGGATTGCCAGTAATCACCGCGCGCACGTCCGCACTTCCCGAGACCGTGGGCGGCGTGGGCCTATCGTTTACTCAGGCCGATGCCAGCGACCTGGCGGCTCAAGTCCGGCGCGTATTGACGCCTGACCATTTCAATAAGGAGCTCGCCGTCGCGGCGCCTCGTCGCGTCGCTGTCGTCAGTTTTCGCTTTGGGGCGGACATCGTGGGCGGCGCCGAGACGTCGTTACGAAAGATTGCCCATGCCCTGGCGGCACGCAGGTTATCAGGTTGAAGTTTTCACGACCTGCACCCGCGCGGAGAGTGACTGGACCAATGAGCTGCCTGGCGGGACAACTCACGAAGACGGTCTGGTAATTCACCGCTTCCCGATTGATGCGCACGATCGCAATCTTCATTTGGAATCGGTGCGAAAACTCATCCAAGCCGATGGCCACATTTCACCCGCGCAGGAGCAAGCCTACCTGGAGAACAGTATTCATTCCAGTGCGCTCATGGCGTCGCTGGCAGGACGGATCGACGATGTCGATGCCGTCCTGGTCGGGCCCTATCTCTTCGGACTGACCTGGGACGTGGCCCGTGCTTTTCCCAACAAGACGCTGCTGCTGGGTTGCTTTCATGAGGAGCCGCTGGCGCGACTGCGGACCTGGCCCGTCGTTTACGGCCGGGTGGGAGGCATTCTCTACCACAGCCCGGAGGAGCGCGAGCTGGCGCAAACGGTTTTGGGGATCAACCATCCCAACGCCACGGAGATCGGCACTTACCTGGAGTCGGCTCAGCCTTCCCCGTCGCGCGGAACAAGCTCCGACGTGGCAGATAAACCCTATGTAGTTTATTGCGGTCGTTATTCGCGCCAAAAGGAGCTGCCACGGCTCCTGGAATTCGCCGCACATTATGAAAAAGAACATCCGGGCCGCATTCAGTTCCTGTTCATGGGACAGGGAGAAGTCGAAATACCCGATAAACCATGGTTACGCGACGTTGGCCGGGTGGATGAAGCTACCAAGCGCGCGCTGTTGGCAGGCGCCGCTGCTCTGGTGCAATTGTCAAAGCAGGAGTCGCTATCGTTAGTCGTGCTGGAAGCCTGGGCCGTGGGGACGCCAGTGATCGTTGCTCGAGATTGTGCCGTCTTGGCGGGACAGGTGCGGTGCGCTGGCGGGGGTCAGGCGATCGATGACTACAGTGAGTTTGCCGACACGCTTGACGACCTGGCCGCGAAGGGTGCAAGCTGGCGCGAACTTGGTCAGCGCGGCCGGGCCTATGTTGACAAACATTATGCGTCCGAAAGCGAGTTTGCCACCCGAATCGAGGAAGCGATTGGTAATCTGCGCGTGCCCCTGGGCGTGCAGATGCGCACTCGTGGCCTGGCACGCGCTGCCCAAAGCACGATGGCACGGTGGCGGGACCGTTTTGGCTGCATGGTGGAAACGATTCTCGACAGGGGGCCAAGGCCCTACCGGACGGAACTTACGATTTTGCCGCTTCGAGATAAAACCACAGTCAAGCTCGGCGCACGAACGGCGCTGGTCTCGCTCCGCATCGGCAATCTTGGGTCTCATGCCGTCTGCGCCGACGGCGCTGCGCGGCACGTCCTCTTCTCTGTGGTCGGTTCAGGGCGCCCGCACAAAACCGAGTTGCCGGGCTTATTGCCCCCCGGCCAGACACGAACCATGGCTGCACTCGTGGGTGTACCCGTGCAAACAGGAGATTATCCGATGCGCTTTTGGATCAACCGGGAAGGCGGTAACTCCGCGGCCGTTGCTCGGGTTCACGGCGTTTTATCGGTCAGCAGCGCCGCCGTGGGAGGATGCGCGGCCCCGTTTCTGGAGACGATCCAGGAAGCACTCGTGGAGGCGGAACGTCACCGTTGCCTACCGGATGATTACCTGGATGTTACGCGCGGGCCGCTTCGCGCGCTGGAAGCTTTGGCTCAAGCGCAAACTGCTCGGCAACTTCAAACGTGGTTATGTCGACGTGCTGTCACGGCAACAAACGGAAGTTAATCGCCAGGTCCTCACGGCACTTCAACAATTGACGGAATGCTGTGCCACGCTGGATCACGCGTTGCAGGGGCTGCAGCAACGCATGGATCGTTTGGAGGAAAACGTGGAGCTTGAAGCGAAGGTCGAAACTCCTGGTTAGCAGCCCGTTGAAAAAGGGGTCAGACCCCTTTAGTCCCTGCAAAAACGTTGAAAACTCTGTCCGCTTCAAGGGGGTCTGACCCCTTTTTCAACGGGCTGCTAGTATCAAGTCAGGCTAAAGTCCCAGCCAGTCGGTTTGCCATCTTTATAAGGCATGAGACCGTGAAACTGGCGGGCGGTCTTCTCGAAAACCATCGGCAGGAAATAGCGATCTCCTTCCCAGAGCGGCAATTCGAGAATGCGCTTGACCTCGACCCACTGGAGACTGCCTTCCGTGTTCTGTGCCAGTGGTTCGCCATGCCACGAGTCGATACGAAAAATGAAGCCGAACCAGTCCGCGCCGTTTTGGCCAAACCCAGGCCAACTAATCGTACCACGCAAAACCAGAGCATCACATTCCAGGCCCGCCTCTTCGCGAATCTCTCGGTGCATGCCAGCTACCACGTCTTCCCCTGGCTCGAGCTTGCCCCCCAAGCCGTTGTATTTGCCGAAATGAAAATCAGCCGGCCGGCTATCGCGATGAATTAGCAAGACACGCCTGCCGTCGGCGGAAAGGATGTAGCCAAGAGTCGCCAGGATGGGAGTAAAAGCCATGGAGCACCTGCCGCCGCGCCGTTAGCGGCCCCTTGAAAAAGGGGTCAGACCCCTTCAGCACCCTGCAAAAACGTTGAAAACTCTGTTCGCTTCAAGGGGGTCTGACCCCTTTTTCAACGGGCCGCTAGCTCGTGAGATTTTGCGTGTTGAAATAGTATTCCTGCCCGGCGTCCGGCCCTGGATGAAAGAAGGGTCCCAGGCGGCGACCGGCGCTTTCCGCTTCCTCCAGGCTGGCAAACACGACAGGCGCATAGGGTTGCCCAACGACTCGGCGGCAAGGAATCCATACATAATCGTCGGTGCGCACCCAGACCTGAAAGTGGCGCCCTAGCAAGTTGCCGATGGTTTCCACCGGATTGCATCCCGCCGCGACAGAGTCCGCCAGCGCCTGCTGGGTACGCCGCGCTAGCTGAGCCGCTTCGTCCCGGTTGAACTGGCAGAACGTCGGCGCTGCGCCTGCGTCCCCCTGCCAGGCGCGGGTAAAAGGTCCCATTCCACGCCGCGCGGCCTCAAGATCACCAGAGTTCGCATGCCGTGCGGAATAAGTATGCCCAGTGCCGCTGCGCCGGCCCGCTGCGCCTCCACCCGGCGATACGCGGGCATATGCGACCTCCCCCTTGGAGCGTTCGGAGAAAAAGGGGTCTGACCCCTTTTTTTCCGAACGCTTGGCAGCGCTGGTTTTTAGCCCAGCGTGCGCTTGATCAATTGCACCAGGTTTTTCATCACGAACCCCTGTTCGGGGCATATGTCGACGGACAGACCGCGCTTCACCAGATTTTCCGCCACGATTGGGCCAACGGCCGCGATCTTGGTTTTTCCCAGGCCCCTTATCAATTGGTCGCGACTGCCCCGTTCGATGGCAACTTCGAAAAGCCGGTCGATTTGCGGCGAGCTCGTAAACACGATGACGTCGACCTTGCCCTGATCCATCTGCTCAAACAGGGTTATCACATGGTCGGCGTCGGTCGCGGGAGCATAAATATAAGGCTGCACGGTCTGAACCGTTGCCCCTACACTTGTCAAATACTCAGTGAGCGGCGGGTTGCTAGCGCTGTAGAACTGGACGCCCACGGTTTGGCCGGTCAGGGACTCAGCCTTGAGCGCGGTGATGACACCTTCGGTCGTGGGTGCCTGCGCCACCAGCGCCGGCGCCAGGCCCACTTCCTTGAGGGGCGCACCGGCTTCGGCCCGCGCGTCACCAGGCGCGTCTGCCCAAAGGCGGCGATGGTTTCGTCGCGTAGTCCATGGCGTTCGGCGCAGGTCAGCAGGCGCCGCAGGCCTTCACCCGTCAACAGGACAACAAGATTGAAGCGCTTGGCGATCAGGCCCTTGAGCCATGCCACGGTAGGCCCGTCATCCACCGGATCGAGGATGCTCACCATCGGACAGCGCAGCACCGTGGCGCCCTCTTTTTCCAGCATCTGGGCCAACTCCTCGAGTTGCCGCCCTTCCGCCAGCGCGATCGTACGTGTACTTAAGGACATGCCTCATTCTCCGCTTGGTACTCATGTCGGCCCGGACCGCCCCCAGGCAAGTTGACCCTGAGAAAGTGCCCCGGGGCCTGCCCCGCCGGCGCCGACCAAGGTCGTTTTCGCGATTCCTGCCTCAAGCGGCAAGGCTGTCGGCCGGTACTATCGGTTTGGTGGCATCCAGGAAAAGCGCCAGCACGCCTGACAGAAACAGCGCCCCGGCACACGCGCCGAACATGGCGTCTGACCCATATTCACGCAGGATCTTGTTAAGCAAGTAGGGGGAGAGGGCCGCGCCAATGTTGCCCCACATGTTGCTCCAGCCCAACACGGAACCGACATGCTTGCCCCCCACGTCAAGACAATAAGCCCAGATGGCTGGCGTGCCCAGGTCCGTCGAGAAAGCCACCAGTGCCATAGCACAGGTTATCGGCCAGGGGGCATCGATAAAAAGGCACATTACGAACCCGCCGGCCACCATAAAACGCGCCAGGGCCAAAGGTGCCGCGCCGCCCCAGCGCCGGCCCACGCGCGCCGTCCAGTGGTCTGTTAGCCAGCCGCCCCCATACATGCCGGCCATGCCGACGAAGATCGGCAAACTGGCCATGAGGCTGAGCGTCGTGGACTCGACAAAGTATTTTTCTTTGAGATAGCTAGGCAACCAGGTAATCAGAAACGCCCAACCGAGGTTCGTCAAAAATTGGGTCGCCGAGCTGATCCAGAGGCCCCGGCTCAAGAGGAAGTAAGTGAAAGGGGGCCAGGACAAGGGTGGCGCGCCATCGCGATTGCCGTCATCCCCTTCGATAAGGGCAATCTCGGCCGCATTGCAGGCCGGATGCTGGCGCGGACGGTTGCGAAAAAAGCCCCAAAAGACGCAGGCCACCAGCACGCCCACCACGCCAAAGGCCACCATGGCAGGCCGCCAGCCACCGAGCAGTCCCACGAGGCCCACCGTCAGAATCGGCGCCGCTGCGCCTCCCAGCCGGCCTCCCACCGACACGACGCCGCTGGCCACGCCGCGCCGCTCGAACGGAAACCAGCGCCCGACGATGCCGACGGCGGCGGGATAGGCTCCCGCCTCGAACAAACCACAGCCGAGGCGCAGAGCAATCAATGCCGCCCAGGAATACGCGAACCCGAGGAAGCCGGTGAAGAGTGACCAACCCGCAAGGTACAGACCCAGCATGAACCTGCCACCATAGCGGTCGCTCAGCCAACCCGCCGGCACTTGCGCGAAAGCGTAAGTCAGGAAGAAGGACCCGAGCACATAGCTCATGTCGTCGTCACTTAAGCTCAAATCTATTTTGACCGTGGAGGCCACCATGCTGAGGCAAATACGATCGACATAAAGCAGTACCGCCACCATGGTGGTGAGCGCCAGCACGACATAACGGATATTGGTGGGGCGACTTTCAGGGTGCACGGCGAGGGACATGGCACCTCATGGGCATGCGCCAAAGAGCTGACGGACGACAACCGTGGGCCCGGCCGACCGGACAGTGTCGCGCTGAATATAATGACCTTCGGTTTCTGGGCATAATTGTACGTTGACACGGAAGGAATTACGATGCCACGCGTCGTGCATTTTGAAATACACGCCGACGACCCGGAACGGGCGGTGAAGTTTTACCAAAACGTTTTTGGTTGGGAACTTACAAAATGGGGCGGTCCCCATGAGTACTGGGTTATCAAGACAGGGCCGGACGGTTCGCTGGGAATTAATGGCGGCCTGGTGCGCGGCATGGCCCGCGCCCGCCCGAAGGCCAGCCAGTGAGCAGCTATGTATGCACCATCGATGTGCCGTCGGTGGATGACTATGTCGCCAGGGTCACCGCTGCCGGGTGCGCCATCGCGCTCCCCAGGATGCCCATACCCGGCATTGGCTGGCTGGCTTATATCAAGGATACGGAAGGCAATATCGTGGGCCTGATGCAGAAGGACGTGGCGGCGAAATAATCATGGCCGGCGACCTAGCAAACCTGGATCGAAACCCGGGTTTCCTTGGCCGCCGGCGAGGGTGAAGTTAATTGCTGAACTCGGGCCGGCGCTTGCACAATTGTTGTTGCAAGCGTGTCACGATGCTCGAATGCATCTGGCTAACGCGTGACTCCGAGAGGTCCAGCGTGGCGCCGATCTCTTTCATGGTCATATCCTCGTAATAGTAGAGGATGATGATCAGCCGTTCGTTACGATTAAGGCCGCGGGTGACCAGACGCATGAGGTCGCGGTTTTGCAACCGGTGCGTCGGATCTTCGGCCTTCTTGTCCTCGAGAATATCAATCTCGCGAACGTCCTTGTAACTGTCGGTCTCGTACCACTTTTTGTTCAGGCTCACGAGACTGACGGCCGTGGCATCGCCCGCCATCTTGGCGAACTCTTCGAGCGACATGCCCATGCGGTTGGCCATTTCATCCGGCCGTGGCGGCCGGCCCAGGGCGGCCTCCAGCGCCTTGCGGGATTCCTCCACCTTGGTGTGCTTGCTGCGCACCAGGCGGGGTACCCAGTCCATCGTCCGCAATTCATCCAGCATGGCACCGCGGATACGCGGCACGCAATAAGTCTCAAACTTGACGCCACGCTGCAAATCGAAGGCATCGATGGCGTCCATCAACCCAAACACCCCCGCGCTGATCAAGTCGTCGAGATCGACTCCTTCGGGCAGGCGGGCCCAGATGCGTTCCGCATTGTATTTGACCAGAGGCAGATATAATTCAACCAACTGATTCCGCAAATCGACCGTCGGTTCCGTCCTGTAGTCTTTCCAGAGCTGCTGGACGTCCACGTCCACGTGCGTCACCATGGATTCCTCCCTGATGAGGGCAAGCGGTGTCGGCGCGAGGCGGACGCAGTCGCTCGCGGCCAACCGACACCATTGCCGGCCAAACGTGAACGGTCACAGTCCATCTTCCGCAAGACAGGAAGCAAATCTTCCAGGTTCCGCTTACCAGACCCCGTCATTTGGGAGCTTCGCCTGAACAGGAACAGTCCGTTGTGAAATGCTTCGCGGACTTTTCCCTGTCCCCCGTGGCGAAACCCAGCCAGAATAAGATCACTCGCTTCGTACTTATCGGCCTTCTTTTCCTCATCCTTCAAGAAAAAGCTGCCGATTCCAAATTCCTGCCACTGAAGCTTGAACCGACCTTGGCGGCTAAGCGCACTGGTCCTTGCTTGCAGGCGGTGCATTTGGAAAAATCCCCCGATTTTCCCAGGCCCCGGCGTTCGGCTTCTCAGCCAAACGCTTTACCCGCGTGCTCAATCCTTCTGGAGTGAATTTGGAGGGGGGCGTATACCCCGCCGTGGGAGAATTGTCCAGGGGAAAAAATGAGAATGGCCGGTGCGCCACCTGAGACCAAGCCGCGCGTAAGAGGTCTGATCCCTTTTCAATGGGCTGTTAAGGCTCTCTTTCACAGACATGAACAGCCGTATACAATAGGCGTATGGACCATCCACTTGCTAAAGGCCGTGGCTCGCAAATCAACCCACCGAATCGGTTCGGCGGGCCCTGGTATGAAGCCGACCTGGAGCAAGTGGAACATGACCAGGAATATCTCGCTAGCCTGCGCAACCGCCCCACCGAATACTTCCCAGACAACTCAAAGTTGATCATCACCGAAAATAGCAGCCCGGATATCGGTTTCCGCTTCAGCATGAATGCCTACCGGGGCTGTTCTCACGGCTGCTCCTATTGTTATGCCAGACCTTACCATGAATACCTGGGCTGGAACGCGGGCCTCGACTTCGAGACCAAAATCCTGGTGAAGGAGAGAGCCCCACAACTGTTCCGGGAGTTCCTTGGCCGAGACACCTGGAAGCCCGAACCCATCGCCATGTCAGGAGTCACGGACTGTTACCAACCGGCAGAGCGTCACTACCGATTAACTCGCGCTTGCCTGGAAGTGGCGGCCGAGGCCCAACAACCTATCAGCATCATCACGAAAAACGCCCTCGTCCTCCGCGATCTGGACATTCTGCAAGGCATGGCGGCGGTGAACCTCGTCCATGTCAACGTGAGCATCACCACCCTGGACACCGGCCTCGCCAGATCGATGGAGCCACGCACCAGCACGCCCCTGGCCCGCCTTCGAGCCGTCAAAGAACTTTCCGAGGCAGGCGTGCCGGTGCGCGTATTAGTCGCCCCGGTAATCCCCGGCCTGAACGAAAGTGAGATTCCCGCCATTCTAAAGGCCGCCAAGGAAGCCGGCGCCATCGGAGCCGGCCATGTCCTTCTTCGCCTACCCCTCACCGTAGCCCCGGTCTTTTTTGAATGGCTGCAAAGAACCCAACCCACCCGTGTCACACGCGTCGAGGAGCGTATCCGCTCCACCCGCGGCGGCAAACTAAATGACTCCGACTTCACCACCCGCATGTCCGGCACCGGCGAAATCGCCCACCAGATCAGCAAAATGTTCCGCCTCTTCGCCAAGCACTACGGCCTCGATGGCGGACTACCGGAGTATGATTGCACCCTCTTTAGGCCACCGGGACAATTGTGGCTGTTTTAAACGGCAAGAGTCAAACGTCTCGAATGCCAGTGTCGCGTTTCGCCGGATACGAACCAAGCTCAATAAGATATCGATCAGGGCGTACCCGCCGTCGCCGACCGTGTAAACAACGGATTCGCGCTGGAAAGGAACATAAATGTCGCTCTCCTTCAATGTGATAAAATAAGTCGGGAGGAATTTTCACCATGGCCATTACCTTCGAACTGCCCGCAATGATCGAGCAGCAATTGCGCGGCGAATGGCCTGACTTCGACGCCGTCGCCAAGGAATCCGCCCTCGTGGAATTGTACCGCCAGGCGAGGCTCACACACCATCAACTCGCCACGGCCTTGGGGCTCGACCGCTTTGCCGCCGATGCGTTACTCCAGCGGCATCAGGTGACCGAGGATTTCCTGTCGGCTGAGGCCTTGGGTTCGCAAATCGCAACCTTACGCAAGCTCGTGGACCAATGATTGTCGTATCCGACACGTCACCACTCAATTACCTTGTGCTGATTGGCGCCGATCAGGTGTTGCCATCGTTATTCGGGCGGGTGTTGACGCCGCCCGAGGTTCTCGCGGAAATGCAAAACACCAAGGCGCCGCCGCTAGTCAGCGCTCGGCGCAGAACCCGCCCGCCTGGTTGGAGGTGCGTTCGCCCCAGGAAACTCCCAAGTTTCCCGGCTTGGGGCCGGGCGAATCGGCTGCCATCGCGCTCGCGCAAGAAGAGCATGCCGCCGCCCTGCTGATCGATGAACGCGACGGCACGACGGTCGCTCGGCAACTGGGGTTGGTCGTCACGGGCACACTGGCGATTTTGTCTTTGGCGTCGGAACGAGGCTTGCTGTCCCTGCCCACGGCCTTCGCGGCACTTCGCCAAACCACCTTTCGTGGCCCTCCGCAACTCATGGACGAATTGCTGCGAATCGATGCTACCAGAGCCATGCCCGAAGGCCGGTCCTGAGACGCCATACGAGGCGAAACCGGGAGAGTTATTGATGAGCACCATCGGCCAATCGAAACGCACCACCGAGATGCTTCATCTGCTTGAGCCGACTCACAACGCCTGCTTTGTTGCTCTCATGGATCGTTTTATGCCGCGATGGCATTTACATCGCGAGATGCTCAACCGACTACCGGTACGCCATGACGAATGGGATGATGATTGCTCGGCTGCCACACGCCAGTAAAGACACGCGCTATATCTGCTGCGAGAGGTTGCGCCTGCCCCAATTTTAGTATCCACTGTTATGAGAGTATCGGTTGTAAAGGTTCCTCCCGCGGCGCTGGACCGCTGCGTGCTCCAGCCAGCCACGAAAGGCTTGAGCGATGAAATTCGGGCCCTTGTCGCTGCGGAGGGAAACACGCGGGCCACCGGAGAACTATCATGCATGAACACCTCAACCCTGAAACGACGGCCTTGATCGCCAGGGTCAAAAACCACTGGATACGAAGCGGTATCCAAATTAGACCCGGCGCGTCGCCGCCAGAAAATCACGTCATTCGAATCAAACCACCACGTTCAGTTGCCAGCCGACCTTCGTACATTCTTTGCCACCATGGACGGCATGGAAGTGGGCGAGATGGACCTTGGTATGTTCTCGTTTCTCCCGCTCAAGGCAGTCAAAAGCATACCAGAAGAACTCGCCCACGCGGGCGGCATCCCGGATTATAGGGAGATCGTGCGGACGCTTCCTGAGCCTAATAACTGGTTCGTGATCGTGGATTACCTGATTTCTTCCGCGGCCTATGCCATTCGACTTTCTACAGACCGCGGAGACACGCCGGTCGTGTGGATCGGGGACGGAACTCATCACCGAGTGGTAGCAACCTCCTTTAGGGGTCTGCTGGATGCTTATTTGGAGAACCCCATGGGCCTCGTGTAACCTGGAGGACGCTGCCGTGACGGGTGATTTCGACCGATGCAAATCTCTTGAAGAACTTGAGCGGGGCGCCTGGGGCGAGCCGGCCTACGACTCGTTCCTGGTGACCACGGCCCACCGCCTGCGCCGCAAGCCTCTTGCCGATTTCACCACTGAAGACTTGCGGATAATGATCGGCCAGCAGATCGGCCTGCCGTTTCTAATCCAGTTGGCCGTCGAACGTTTGGAGGTTGAACCCCTGGCTGAGGGCGATTTTTATCCGGGCGACCTGCTCAAGGCGGTGCTTGGCGTTGGTGAACAATTCTGGTCTGTCCATCACGATTCTTGCCAGCGAGTCCGCCAGATTATGGGACGGATCAGGGGTTCGCTTCCCTGGCTTGAGGAGGAGAGCCGCAAGATTGTGCATGAAACGCTGGCGAATGCTCCGGCTATATTGAAGGCGTAAGAGCGAGGAAAGGTATTGTCAAATCCCTGGTGGGGATTTTTAATTGCCGCCGAACAGACGCATCAGTTCGGCCATAATGTCTGCCGCCGTGTCGTGTGCGCGGAGTTCGGTTGAGTCATTTCGTGCGGCCCTTCTTCGGTCGTTTTTTCTTGGCAAGCACCCGCCCCGCTACACGACCCCGGCCGGGCTCGCCCGGCCGGTGAGCAAGGTCTGTAGCTAACAACCAAACCCGCCCCACTACTGGGAAATGGCGAACGCCAATGCCCGAGTTATGGGCTCCTCGCTCCAAACGGGTCGCCAAGCACCAGCGTTTTGTTACTTGCCGGGCCGGCCAGTGGACTGGTTGCCACCAGTCCGGCAATGACCTTCAAAAGTTCTTCGACTTGTAGCGGCTTCGAGACGTAAGCGTCCATACCTGCTGCCAAGCATCGTTCCCGGTCTCCTGTCATGGCGTGCGCGGTCAAGGCCACGATAGGAACGTGGCCTCCTGTCGCCTTCTCGCGCGGCCGGATCGCGGCGGTGGCGGCGAAGCCGTCCATTACGGGCATCTGAACGTCCATGAGGATAATGTCTACCGCTTTTCTCTCCCAGGCGGCAACCGCTTCCCTTCCGTCGCAGGTTACCATGATCGTGTGCCCGCGCTTCTCCAACGTTTTGATCGCAAGTTTCCGGTTCACTTCGTTGTCCTCAGCCAGCAAGATCTGGAGGGGTCGCTGCCCATGCAGGCGCCGGCCCGTGCCCTGCGGGGCAGTTGTTGCTTCTCCAGGGGCATGGCGCCCAGCGCGGTGAGGATGGCATCGAACAGTTCGGGCTCCGTAAACGGTTTTCGGACGTAGCACGTGACCCCTAGTTTCCGGCAGCGGGAGGCCTCGTCATTACGGTCGGCCGAGGACAGCATCATGATCGTGGCGGTCGCCAGGTCGGGGTCGCATTTTATTTGCTCGGCAATAGCAAAGCCGTCCATTTCGGGCATAAAAGCGTCGAGCAAGACGAGAGGGAACGGATCGTTAGCGGCGTGAGCAAACTTCATGGCAGCGACGGCGGACATGCCGTTACTCACAACCTGGGGCGCATTTGCCAGTTGGCGAGGATTTCATTCAGCATCCCACGATACGTGGCGTTATCGTCCAC
Source organism: uncultured Planctomycetota bacterium (assembly GCA_963848825.1). Taxonomy (GTDB): domain Bacteria; phylum Planctomycetota; class Planctomycetia; order Gemmatales; family Gemmataceae; genus CAVVSQ01. The sequence goes on from CAWKFA010000002.1 coordinate 825,628, forward strand.
GACCAATACCGGCAGCCGCTCCAAATTAAAACTGCCTGTGAGGAGTTTGGAGGCGGTCCCAGGAGATTTCTCGAAACAGAGGGTAAAGTGGAAGGTGCTGCCCATGCCGACTTCGCTTTCTACCCAGACCCGACCGCCCATCAGGCCCACCAGTTGTGCGGTAATGGCCAGACCCAGACCAGTACCGCCATAGTTGCGAGTGGACGAGTTGTCGGCCTGGACGAAAGCATCGAAGATCTTCCGCTGCTTGTCCGCTGGGATGCCAATGCCCGTGTCGCGAACAGTGAAGTGAAGACCAACCGATTGTGATGGTCCGCCCTCCATTTCAACTCGCAGGTCCACTTCGCCACGCTCGGTAAATTTAATGGCGTTGCCCACAAGGTTGGTGACGACCTGTCGCAGCCGCATCGCGTCGCCTAACAACCGGTCCGGCACATCTGGGCTGATCTGACAAATCAATTCCAGGCCCTTCTCGTAGGCACGCAGCCCCAGCGCTTTAACGGTGGCGCCGAGGCTGTCACGAAGGCCAAAAGGGGTGGGGTCAAGTTCGAGCCTGCCCGCCTCGATCTTGGAGAAGTCAAGTATGTCGTTGATCACCTCCAACAGCGCATCGGCCGATGTCTTCACCATGCCTAGGTTTTGCCGCTGTTCGAGGGTCAAATTGGTGTCGAGCGTCAATTCGGTCATGCCGATGATACCGTTCATGGGCGTGCGAATTTCGTGACTCATGTTGGCTAGAAACTCGCTCTTGGCCCTATTGGACGCCTCGGCCGCCTCCTTCGCTTTGAGTTGGGCGACCTCGGCCCGTTTGCGCTCGGTAATTTCATTCACCGTGCCTTCAAAAAAAAGCAAGACACCGTTGGAATCATGCACGGCTCGAGCGTTCTCCGAAATCCAGATCTGGCTGCGGTCGTTCCGGAAAACCTCGGATTCAAAGGCCGTCACGCTTGCGTGAGCAAGCATAATACGCATGAATTCTGCGCGGCGACTGGGATCGACGTATAGTTGGTTCTCGATGTTATTAACCGTTGCGATCAGTTCCGCGGGGACCTTGTAGCCATAGAGGCGAGCAAGGGACCGATTCGCGGTGAGGTAACGCCCGTCAGGGCTGGTCTGAAAGATTCCTTCGGCGGCGTTCTCGAAGATGCAGCGGTACTTCTCTTCGGCTTGCCGCGCCGCCTCATTGGACGCGCGCAGTTTCACCTCAGACTGCTCCCGGATTGTCAGCTCGGCACTGAGCCGCTCACCGGCGAATTCCAGATCGCCTTCGCGTTCGGCGATCCCCCGCATCTCCCGCGTGCTCTGCACACAGGAGTAAATAAGGAACACATCCTCGAAAAGTACCCAACCGACGTGCTCGAGCCAGCGCCAAGGGCCGGCCATGAGCACACCGAAGACCGATTGCGGCCAGAAGACTCCGCGACACCAGTGGTCGATGGTCACCACGGTCGATGCCGTCACCAGCACACGCCAGTCGCGGTAGAATGCCAGGAACGCGAGGGACCCGAAGACGTGGAAGTGCGTCTCAATACGGCCGCCGGTCAAGTGGATGAGCAGGGCCGACATCAGCATCTGGCCTGCAGCGATGGCGTGGCGGGTTAGCCGGAACCCAGCCCGAGTGATAGCCAGGTAGATGGGCAAACTGACGATCGCGCCGCCGAGGAGAACGGCGGCCCAGACGTGAACGTGGACCTGGCTGGATTGGCCCATCCACGTTCTCGGAGAAAGCCAGAGCGCGGCCATGATAGCGGCGAGCCACTCCACCCCCAACAGCCAGGCGAACATACGGTCACTACGCCGCCAGAGTTGTTGCCGCTGTCGGTCAAAATGGATTTGGGTGCGCCTGGTCATCGTCCCTTGCCTCGGAGTCAGCGCTTCTATTTCGTGCATGACAAATCCCCCTCTTCACACCCCGCATCAGCGTCAAACAAGGGGCAGCCGTAGACCGGGCTTTCAGCCACGTTTGCGATTCCGCCTGTCAATAGGGCAATGACGGTGCTTTCACCCGTGTTGTCACCGACGTGTCCCCGGGCACCGGTAATCCCGCCGTGGAAGAGTTGGTTGCCCCCGGAATCGTAAAGGACGATGTGACCTGACGTGTGGGCACCGAAGCGCCGAGCCTCCACCCCATTCTCATCCACATGGACCATCACGCCGGGGATGGATTCCGCAGTGTCCCATAGGTCCGTCTTCGCCCAGTCACCAGGTTTCCGCTTTGGTTTCCAAAAAAGGACATGGACACTTACCAACCGCTGGCAACTAGCCATGATTTGGGCGAGCTCTGCAATGCTGGCGCGCGTGCATGGACAGTGCGGGTGTGCAAAAAAGACCAAGGTCGGTCGGTCGGGAGCAAACGGAATTCGGCTAATTTCGGGCCACCGGGCCGGTGCGGTGGTGGCGATTCCGGGAGAGGCCGCGTAGCGCCAGAGTGAATTTAGACCCACCCCAGTTACGACAAGCCACAAAGTACAAAAAACCAGATGCTTCGCGGTCTGGGCATCGCGGGCGCGTTGCTCGCTGGCTTGGAATCTCATTCCGTAAGGCATAATTTTCCAACATGCTTTTGGTTTGTGCGTAATCCGTCTCGTGCCGAACATTCGCACGGCAATATGGCGGCAATTACTTCAAAGCACGTAACGCAGGACGCCGGAATCGACGACGAGGCCCATGACCGTCAGCCCAAAGCGACTCCCGTCGAGGTGGCAGGAAAATTGGCTCATGCGTGGAGAGGTGGGCGCGTCATATCACTACAACCGCCCTTTGTTCCCAAGTATAACTCACGTTTCCGCTTCATGCTAATTCTGGATGGTGCTTCGTTGACTTATTTTTCATTGCCCAGCCTGGGGCCAATGCTACCTTCAATACTAAAAATACGGGTGCATCACCCCCTTTATGGGCCGACTTGCCCATTATGATCGGCCAGCAGATCGGCCTGCCGTTTCTCATATGGGACGGATCAGGGATGCACTTCCCTGGCTTGATGATGCGAACCGCAAGATTGTGCATGAAACGCTGTCGAATGCTCCTGCCGTTTCTCATATGGGACGGATCAGGGATGCACTTCCCTGGCTTGATGATGCGAACCGCAAGATTGTGCATGAAACGCTGTCGAATGCTCCGGCTATATTGAGGGCGTAAGTGCGAGGAGAGGTATTGTCAAATTCCCGGTGGGGATTTTTAATTGCCGCCGAACAGACGCATCAGTTCGGCCATCATGTCCCCCGCCGCGTCGTGGCGCGGAGTTCGGGTTGAGTCATTTCGTGCGGCCCCTCTTCGGTTGCTTTTTCTTGGCCGAATTCAATGTCTTGACGGCCTCGCGTTTATTTGGTGGGAGGAGCGCCGCTGGTTCGGATGGCTGGGCTGACGTGGAATTCGCCAACTCGGCCTCGATCTCCTCCACGGTTGGCAGAGCGGAGCGAAGATTGGCCGGCAAGGCGCGGGTTAGTTCGTACTCCGAGATGCCGATGGGCTTAGCCACGCCGCGCAACGCATACTCGGCCACAATATGGTTGCGGTCCTGGCAGAGAATCAGGCCGATGGACGGTGCGTCTGCCGGATGGCGAAGCTGGTCGTCAATGACGCTGAGGTAGAAGTTCATCTTGCCTGCATACTCGGGCTTGAACTCGCCTTTTTTTAGGTCGATGACGACGAAGCAGCGCAGTTTCAGGTGGTAGAACAGCAGGTCGATGTAGAAGTCGCGGTCGCCGACTTTCAGGTAGTATTGGCGTCCAACAAAGGCGAAGCCCTGCCCAAGCTCCAACAGGAAGCGTTCAAGCTGGTGCAGAAGGTTGGTCTCCAGTTCCCGCTCGTGGAAAGGCTCCTGGAGGGTCAGGAAATCGAAGATGTACGGGTCTTTGAGCGTCTGCTGGACAAGATCGGACTGCGGAGGCGGCAGCAAACGGTCGAAGTTCGTGATGGCCTGGCCCTGACGCCGATGGGCGTCCGACTTGGATCATCACGAGCAGGACATTGCGGCTCCAGCCGTTAGCGAGCGTTTGTTGCATGTACCAGAGGCGGGTCGTTCAGGGATTTACCTTGGCCAGCAAAATCGCATGATGGCACCACGGAATGGCCCAGAGCAGGGAATCCGGGCAATTTTGCAACAGCTTGTTGCACTTTTGGAATGGCTGGCAATTGTGCCGCAGGTTGCGGCACTTTTGCAGCGATATTTTTGCAGCAGGTTGTTGCAAAAATGCCGTGGGTCCGGGTAAGCCCGTGCGAATGCAATCATCAGGCTGATGTTGCGTTCGGAAAAGCCCTTTTCCTCCGGCAGTTCGTTCGTCAAGTCACGGGCCAGTCGGGGAATGACCGCGGCGCCCCAACCTTCCTGTTGCTGCCGGGCAGTCGATAATGCGACCGATATCCCAATAAAGCTGGACCAGTTCGGCATTGACCGCCAGCATGGCCCGCGTTTGAGCCTGCTGAATACGGTTCTTGATCTCCTTCAGGAGGATCGGGAAATCAGCAGGAGCCAGTCCCTCAGCCGAGACACTCACGATACGTCCCCCCGTCTCTCCAGGAACCCTCTGCCTTCGAATATCGCGGGCATCGCCTTTTCGATTCGCGCCGTCCGCGTCGCCGACTGCTTGGCCGCGGCAAAGTGGTACAGGTAACCCCTCTGCCGCCCTGGCGTCAGCGCCTCGAAGGCGTGCTTGAAATGCGGGTCCCTTCGGAACCGCTCGGTCAGCTCCTCGGGAACCGGAAAATCTGAGGTCTTCTTCTGCTTCATCCGCAGCCCAGCCTTCTCGACTGCGATGGCCTCGCGCACGTAGGCCTTGATGGTCGCCGCCTTCGCCGTGATGTCCTTCGCGCTGGTGAACTTCATCACGCGCCCGGCGTGCACCTGGCCGAGCTGCACCAGCACCTTCTTGGGATCCTTCAGCAGGGCGCCTTGAAAGAAGCCCAGCCCAAAGTACTCTTTGAAGCCCTGCATGATGACGATGTTCTTTCCATCCACTGTGTAGGTGGGCTTACCCCACTTACACTCCTCCTTCATCGCAAAGCCGGCGAGCACCCGCCGCATCTCCGCGATCTCTGCCTCCCACCGCTCTCGATACGCCATCTCCATGCAAGCACCACCCTCCATCAACAGCAACCGGCGACAATTCAGTCCGCGCCATCTGCCGATGCACTGTAGCGACCAAGTGGAGGGGTTGCCAGCGCTTTTCTGGAATGGAGAGCCCTAGCTACAGACCTTTCTCACCGGCCGGGCAAGCCGGCCGGGGTCGTGAAGTCGGGGTTGGGGCTGCTTGTTAGCTACAGACCTTTCTCACCGGCCGGGCGAGCCGGCCGGGGTCGTGAAGTCGGGGTGGGGTACTGCTTGTTAGCTACAGATCTTTCTCACCGGCCGGGCAAGCCGGCCGGGGCCGCGTAGTGGGGGTGGGGTGCTGCTTA
>CAWKFA010000003.1:0-96009 GCA_963848825.1 uncultured Planctomycetota bacterium
GGCAGCGATGCCCGCCAGTAGTTGATGGAGCGTCCGATTATCCCACCCTGGGCCCATTTTGAGCAGCAGGAATGCAGGCGCCACGCCGAAGCTGATACCATCGCACAAACTATCCAGTTCTCCCCCAAACTTGCTGGCCGTCTTGGAGAGGCGGGCCACGTAGCCGTCAAACATGTCGAATACCATGGCGGCCATGATGAACCAGCCGGCAGTGGCAAAATAGAGGTCGCAATCTTCGGGACGTTCGAAGGGGTTAATCTTGCTGGCGGAGGTGATGGCAATGAAGCCACAGATGCTGTTTCCCAATGTCAACAACGTCGGCAAAACCGCGATTTTTTTCACGGCAATCAAGCTCCGGCGGGATATTAGTGAATGAACAATAGCTCAGGGTAACCCATTCGCGAGTGAACTTCCAGTCCCCTGGGCTTTTTTCTTCCGCGCACGCCAGTCAAATCTCCTCGAAACGAGCGGTAAAATGCCGCAAGATCGGCGCTTGATGAATGAGCTTTAAGCCCCTCACTTTGTCGGCTTCGTGGGCGAGATAAGCCAGGGCTTCCACCAGGTAATCGACGTGGCTCTGCGTGTAGACCCGGCGGGGGAACGTTAGCCGCACCAGGTCCAGCGGCGCGAAGGTTTCACTGCCGTCCGGTTGGTGCTTGCCAAACATCACGCTACCGATTTCGACCGCCCGAATGCCCGCCGTTCGATAGAGCGCCACGCACAGCGCCTGCGCGGGATATTGGTCCTTCGGCAGGTGGGGCAGGATCTCCTGGGCGGGCAGGTATACCGCGTGGCCGCCTGTCGGTTCAACGATTGGAATGCCGGCGGCAACGAGTTTCTCGCCAAGATAAGCGATCGATCGAATCCGATAGCGAAGATAGTCTTCCTCCAGTGCCTCATGCAGGCCGACCGCGATGGCTTCCATGTCATAGCCGGCCAGGCCGCCGTAAGTCGTGAAGCCTTCGGTGAGGATCAAATTGTTGGTGCATTTTTCGACCCACGCGTCGTTGTTGAGGGCCAGAAAGCCGCCGATGTTGGCCATGCCGTCTTTCTTGGCGCTCATCGTGCAGCCATCGGCCAGGCCAAACATGGTGCGCGCGATCGCCAGGGGCGTTTGCTCGCCCTGGCCCGCTTCGCGCTGTTTGATGAGCCAGGAATTCTCGGCGAAACGGCACGCATCGATGATGAGCGGGATGTTAAACCGGTCGCAGACGCCGCGCACGCGCGCATATTCTCCAGGCTCACGGGTTGGCCGCCGCCGGAGTTATTCGTGACAGTAATCATCACCAGCGGCACGCGCTCCGGGGCCAACCTCGGCAAGGAGTTTGTCCAGGCGAGCCACATCCATGTTGCCCTTGAAAGGATGAAATAAATGGGGCTGCGTGCCTTCGGGAATTACCAGGTCGACGGCTTCCGCGCCGGTCGCCTCCACGTTGGCGCGGGTGGTATCGAAGTGGGTGTTATTGGGTACGATCTGCCCGGGCCGGCAAACGGCACCAAACAAAATGCGCTCGGCCGCCCTGCCTTGATGCGTGGGAATGACATGGCGGTAGCCCGTAATGTCGCGAACCGCCTTTTCGAGCCGGTAAAAGGATCGACTGCCCGCGTAGCTTTCATCCCCCTGGATCATGGCGCTCCACTGAAACGTGCTCATCGCGCCCGTCCCGGAGTCGGTGAGCAGGTCGATGAGGACGTCTTCGGCATGGACCAGGAAAAGGTTGAAGCCCGCCTCGCGCAACACCTGCGTGCGCCGCTCGGGAGTGGTGGCGCGTATGGGTTCGACGCTCTTGATCCGAAATGGCTCGATGATCGTTTTGGGTTGGAACGACATAAAGGTGTTTTCGATGTTAATTTACTGACCAGGGTTTCGTTCGCTTGAACGGCACGTTTCTCTCATTTTACCCTGTTTGCCTGGATGGAGGGGGAAGTGGCAACGGCTGCGTGCCGCCAACCTGTCCTGCCTTGATTTTTTTTGTCATTTTCGCTTTTTTGTTTAGAGCGCGATGTCATGGGCTGGTGGGATGAAAATAAGTTTGCCCATATTTGCTGTCTTGCCTGAACGCCGAAGGTACCGGGTTTAGGGTTAACTACCCTACAGTCCAGGCGTGTTGCTCTCCGATGATAGTTCCTGTCCATGCGCCTCGTGTCAGAAAGAGGACATCCCGGCATGTTTCGCAAATTGGGTGAGTTCACGGCCCGTTTTCCCAAAAGCATTTGCGCTTTTTGGATCATCGCCGGCGTGTGCTTGACCGCTGTGGCGCCGCACTGGGACACCCAGGCCCAGGACGATGACATTCGCTTCATTCCCGATCGCTTCACCAGCGTGCGCGCCTACCAACTTCTCGCGCAGGCCTTTCCCAAGGACGTGTATGCCAGCAACCTGGTGTTCGCCCTCGAACGCCAGGACAGTCCCTTGACGGATAGCGACTTGCGACTCGTTGACCACCTCGTTGCCGATCTGAACGGACTGGGATTGGGCAAGGTGGAATCGTACCAGGACGGCCTGCTGGGCTGCCGGCTCACCAGCATCGATCGCCAGTGCACTCTTATCCAGGTGCCCCTCAGCACCCCCTTCCTGGCCCTCGCGACCAAGTCGGCCGTCGAACGTGCCGACCAGGTTGTCGCCAAAAGGCTCGCCGAGTCCGCCCCGAGCGGTCTGCGTCTCTATACGACGGGGGCCGCGGGCGTCGGCCGGGACCTTAACAAGGTCTGTGGCGACAGTCTTGATGACACGACCCTGGCAACGGTGGTTTTGGTAATCGTCGTTCTCCTTTGCGTCTACCGCGCTCCCTTGCTGGCGCTGGTGCCGCTGATCACCATCGCTCTTTCCGTGTGGGTATCGCTCAAGTTATTGGCCATCATGACGCTCCTGCCCGGCGTGCACCTGGTCAACATCAGCAAGATCTTCGCGATTGTGATCCTTTACGGCGCGGGCACGGATTATTGTCTCTTCTTGATAAGCCGTTATCGCGAGGAACTGCGCTTTGGCCATGAAATCCCCGAGGCCCTGGCGCGCAGCATGGGCGGCGTTGGCGAAGCCTTGGCGGCCAGCGCGGGCACAGTCATGGTGGGCCTGGGTCTCATGGCAATGGCGGAATTCGCCAAGGTCCGCTATGCCGGGCCGGCCATCGCGCTCAGCCTGGGCGTGGCGCTCGTGGCGGCGCTCACGCTCACGCCGGCACTGTTGCGCCTCATGGGTGCGGCGGTGTTCTGGCCAGGCCGGCCGCCGGCCGCCGACACGCAAATCAGCCTGAGCGCAGAAGCACGGCCGCAGCGCCTTGGCCTGTGGGACTGGGTGAGCCATCGCGTCGCCGCGCGCCCCGTGCTGGTATGGGTGGTGGCCGTACTGATCCTCGCGCCTTTGGTTATCGTTGGCCTCCAGGTGCAGCCGGCCTACCGTGCCACGGGCGAACTGTCGCCGGCCACGGAAAGCCTGCAAGGTCTCAGCGCCATCCAGCGCCACTTCACGGCCGGGGAGATTGGCCCCGTCACCGTGCTGCTCGTGTCTGATACCGACTGGTCGAGCCGCGAAGGAATCCTGCAAATCAACCACCTGAGTCGCGGCTTCGCGCAGCTTGCCAACGTCGCTCATGTTCGCAGTTTGACGCAGCCGCTCGGCATGGGACTGATTAACTTGGCCCCCATGCCTGGTACGGAGAGTTGTTGGATTACCCGTGCCTTGACGTTACTGGAACCGCTCATCGAGAATTTCCGCGAGGACATGTACGATTTGGCGCGCGAGCATTACGTTGCCAAGATCAGTGGCGACACCGAGCCCGATGCGACAGGCGCGGCCGGGTCTGCTGCCCCTCGGTACGTGACGCGCCTGGACATCATTCTGAAATCCGATCCGTTCGACAATCAGAGCATCGCCACTCTCAAGCTCATTCAAACCTGGCTTAACGACGTGCTGCCAAAGTACTCCCTGGTAGGGAAGGTTCAGGCCGAATGTTATGGCATCACTGCCAACGGTCAGGATTTGGCGGAGGTCACGGAGGCGGACCGCCATCGCGTCAATGCCCTCGTGCTGTTGGCAATCTTTGTCATCCTGTTCGCGCTCGTGCGTCATCTGGGGCTGGCCGCCTATTTGCTGGTAACCGTGCTGGCCAGTTATTTCGCGGCGCTGGGGGCCACGGTCCTCATGGGAGCGCTTTGGTCCGGACAGCCTGTCACCAGCATCGACTGGCGCGTGCCCTTCTTTTTGTTCACGATACTGGTGGCGGTCGGCGAAGATTACAACATTTTGCTCGTAAGCAGGGCGTTGCAGGAACGGCGTCGTTTTGGCGCCGTGGAAGGCATGCGCCGTGCCCTCGCCACAACCGGCGGCGCCATCACTTCCTGCGGCCTCATCATGGCCGGCACCTTCGCGACGCTCATGCTGGCCGGGCCGGGGACGCTTTTTCAAGTCGGCTTTGCCCTGGCGTTCGGCGTGCTCGTCGATACGTTTCTCGTGCGTCCATTTCTGGTCCCGGCGTTTGCCATGGTCTTTTGGTGTGACGGAGGCTGGGGCGTGAAGAAACACGCCGAAGCGCCCGGCGCCAGCGCCGAGGAATCCTCGGCCGAGGTCGAGCGACTTCTGAACGAAATGAAACGGGCGGCCTGATCTCACCAGACGTCGTCATCCATTCTTCAAGTCGTTCCTGGCGCGTGGGACCTGGCTGGCGCTGCGCATCTGGCCGACGGCCAAAACTACCAACACCGGGGCAGGTCTTACAACCTGCCATCCCTTTAGCCCTCGCGGCCTGTAATATTTACAAGTCATTTTCGGCGTTGTCCTTGAAGGCGCCTTTGTTGTTCCTAACCCGAAACTCCTCTCCCGTCGCATATTAGGTCCGGTCTTTTAAATAAATCTGCCCGGGTGGACTGGCCCGGCTCATGTTTTGCTTTTAGAGTTGTCGCGGACATATCTCTGCAACAGGCACATCGGCCTGGATCCTTTCTCGTGGAGGCGCTCGGGCATGCAACGCCGCTATTTGCTAGCTATTCTCGTCGGCGTTTGGGCTTGCATGGGCGCCCAGTTCCGCACCCCCAACTTTATCGTGAATGCGCCGACCCCGCAGATTGCCCAACAGATCGGCCAGCACGCTGAACACTACCGCCGCGAAAAGGCCACACTCTGGCTGGGACAGGAAATGCCTACCTGGCCGCAACCCTGTCCCTTGTACGTGCAAGTCAACATGGAAGGGCCCAGCGGTGCCACTTCCTTTCATTTCGGGCAGGGCCAGGTCCTGGGCATGAAGATGGAGATTCAAGGCCCGCTCGATCGTCTGCTGGCGAGCGTGTTACCCCATGAGATCACGCACACTGTTTTCGCGTTTCACTTTCGCCAGCCCGTGCCGCGCTGGGCGGACGAAGGGGGCTCCGTTCTTTCCGAGGATGATCTGGAGAAAGATCGCCATGACAAGCTGACCCGTTCGATCCTCAACCAGGGACAACAAATCCCCATGCGCCGGCTGCTGTCGCTCAAGGAATATCCGCGTGAGGTGATGTGTCTGTATGCTCAGGGCTATTCCATGTCCGACTTCCTGGTCAAACGCAGCGACCGGCGCACCTTTCTCGCCTTTGTGGGACATGGCATGCAAAACGGGTGGGATAGCGCGGCCCAAAGCTTTTATGGGCACCGTAGCGTCGAGGAACTCGAAGAGGCCTGGCTCAAACACCTGCGCAATACGAAGAACCACCCGGAAACGCTCCTGGCCAAAGACGGCGGCAAAACTCAGGGAACCCAGACGGCCCGCAACATCGTACGACTTACCGTGCCCCCGGCGCAGCCGCTCGACCCGGCTCCCATCGTGCGTGGAGCCAGACCGAACAACGATCAGGTTGGTCAGCGCTTCACGACACCCGAGGCCACGTTTGGGCCGACCTGGCAACCCGTTTACCCCTTGCCGGTGGCGCCGGTAAACTATGCTCCTGACTCCAGCGCCGGCGACCGCTCCCATGGGTCAAACCCCGAGCCCGGTTCAGCTAGGCCCTCCGCAATATAGTCCTCCGGCTCAGCAGGATGCCGGCCACCGTTTCTCCGGTCGGTTTCCCACGGCAGCAGTAGCACTCCGCCTGGCAAAAAAGGGGACGACAGCCCTGAACTTCAGGGCTGTCGTCCCCTTTTTGCGCTGAGCTCATCTGCGCTAGACGGCCAATAATATTGGGTTCTTCAGATGTTGCATGACGGCATTGCCGAACGCGGTGCCGATGGCGCCGTCCAGGACCCGGTGATCGAAGGAAAAGGACAGATACACCATGTCGGCGGCCCGTATCTGGCCGTGGTTGTCGAACACCGGTCGCTTGACAATTTTGCCGATGCCGAGAATGGCGACTTGCGGAAGATGAATGATCGGCGTGGCGAATAAACCGCCGAGGTTGCCAATCGAGGTGATCGTGAAAGTGCCTCCTAGCTGGTCGTCGCGTTTGGCCTGGCCGGCACGCGCATCGGCCGACAAGCGGTCAATCTCCCGCGCAATATCCATCAAGCTCAAACGATCCGCGTCATGCACCACGGGCACGAGCAGGCCGCTCGGCGTGGCCACGGCGATGCCGATGTGGTAAACGTCGTGCAGGACGATCTCGCCCGCCACCTCATCGAGCGAGGCGTTGACGAGGGGCACTTCTTTGAGCGCTTGCACCACCGCTTTGACCAAAAACGCCAGATACGAAATTTTGGGCCCCTCTTTGGAGGGATTGGCACGCAAGCCGTCACGGGCCTGCACCAGCGCGGTGGCATCGAATTCGTCGACATAAGTGTAGTGGGGAATCGAGTGCGTTGATTCCACCATGTGCTCGGCGATCATGCGGCGGACGCCCTGGTATTTGATCCTGGTCCCAGGAGTGCCGAATTGATCCGCGGCGGCCGCCTTCTTTGGGCCGGATGTTTGTGACCCGTTGGTCAGATCTTCCACCAGTACGCGGCCGCCTGGCCCCGACCCCTTCACTTTGGCAATATCCAGTCCGAGCTGACGTGCCAGCAAGCGCACCGAGGGCGCGGTGCTGACTCCCGAGGAGGAAGTCTGTCGGAGGACGGGCCCGGCTGCCGCGGTAACACTGGCCGGCGGCCCGGCAGCCACCGGCGCGGACGCCATGGCCGATTCTTCGTAGACGAGCACCGTATCGCCGATTTTTAGCTTTTGGCCCTCTTTGACTTTGAAGGATGTGATGGTGCCGGCGAAGGGCGCTGGCACCTCCATGGTGGCCTTGTCGGTGAGCACTTCCAGGAGACCTGCACCGGGCTTGACCTGGTCTCCTTCCTTGACAAGCCAGCGCGACATCTCCGCCTCATAGACGCCTTCGCCCAGCTCGGGAAGTTTGAAATCCATTTTAATCGCCCTTCACCTTTTCAGCTTTCGCTCTGAAAAACAGAAAATCAGATAGAGAGGATAGCCCGAAGCCTAACCGCCCAGGCGGGCCACAATCGCATCAGTATCGTAAACGCAACCACCCCAGGTGCCGCCGCCGGCGCGTTGCAGCGCCGCCCAGAGCCTGGTGTCGCTGGGAAGCTGGGGGTCAGCCGCCAGGTCGGGACGCAATGGTCGCTCGGCCAGGACGTGCGTACCCTCGTCAGCACTGAACTCGCGCTGTCCATCGCCGATCAAATCGATGCTGCCTTCGAGCCGGGTCCGATCCACTATTATTTGTATTCGGTCGCCATCGCGTACCTTGCCAATTGGCCCGCCCGCCAACGCTTCCGGGCCGATGTGGCCGATACAGGCACCCGTGGATACCCCTGAGAAACGGGCATCGGTGAGTACCGCTATGTGTTTGCCGAAACTGAGGTGCTTGAGCGCACTCGTGATCTGATAGACCTCTTCCATGCCGGCACCCATCGGGCCCCGGCAGATAAGCACAATGATATCGCCGGGCTGGACCCGGCCGGCTCCGTGGCTTTTGATCGCCGCCACCGCGGCGCGCTCGGTAAGAAACACGCGTGCGGGACCGGCCTTGCGATAGATGCCATCGGCATCGACCACGGTCGGATCAATGGCCGTGCTTTTGATGATCGCCCCTTCGGGGGCGAGGTTGCCTCGCGGAAAGGTGACGGTGGACGTCAACCCCTTCTCCTTGGCGCGGGCGGGACTCATGATCACATTGTCCGGATCGACTCCATCCTTGGCGCTTAGCACCTCGCGCAGCCGTTTTCTGCGTTCGGAACCTGCCCACCAATCGAGCACCTTCGCCAGCGGTTGCCCGCATGCCGTCAAGGCTTCCTCTTTGAGTAAGCCGAGAGCGCGCAGGTGCAACATAACTTCGGGAACGCCGCCCGCCAAAAAGACGCGAACCGTTGGATGTCCCACCGGGCCGTTGGGCAGGGCGTCCACCAGGCGCGGGACCCGGCTATTGATCTGATGCCAATCCTCGACCGTGGGACGGCGCAAACCGGCTTCATAAGCGATGGCCGGAATGTGCAGCACCAGATTGGTGGACCCGCCAAACGCCGCGTGCACACTCATGGCATTGTGGAGAGCTGCGGGCGTGAGGATTTTGCTCATGGAGAGGCCGTCTCTGGCCAGCTGGACAAGGGCGCGCGCCGAGCGCCGCGCCATATCGAGCCAAATCGGTTGGCCAGAAGGCGCGAGCGCGGAGTGGGGCAGGGCCATGCCGAGCGCCTCGCCCACGACCTGCGCGGTGGCGGCGGTACCCAGAAACTGACAGCCGCCGCCAGGGCTGGCGCAGGCGCGACAGCCAAGATCAGCGGCTTGCTCAAGGGTGATCTCCCCATGCGCGAAGCGGGCGCCGATCGACTGCACCTTGCCGGCATCCTCGCCGACGGTGGGCGGCAAGGTCACGCCGCCGGGCACCAGCACGCAGGGCAGGTCATGCATGCCCGCCAGGGCCATCATCATGGCCGGCAACCCTTTGTCGCAAGTCGCCACGCCCAGCACGCCCTTGCGGGTCGGCAGCGACCGTATCAGGCGACGAAGCACCATGGCCGCGTCGTTGCGATAAGGCAGGCTATCCATCATGCCGGTCGTTCCTTGCGTTCGACCGTCGCAAGGATCGGTGACATAGCCCGCGAAAGGAACGGCGCCAAGCCTCTTCAGTTCTTCGGCCGCGGCCTTCATGAGCAGGCCGACTTCCCAGTGGCCCGTGTGGTAACCGAGAGCGATCGGCGAGCCGTCTTCGGCGCGGATACCGCCCTGGGTGCTCAAGATGAGGAATTCGCGCCGGCTCAGTTCGGTGGGCTTCCAACCCATGCCGACGTCCATGCTCAGGCCGAAGATATCGCCGCTGGGAGCTTCCCGCAGCATTTCTTCGGTAAGCGGTAGGCTGCCGGCCGGTCCGGCGGCGCTGGTTTGAATGTCGTAAAAAGCGGAATCGCCGTCAAGAATTGGATCCATAGGGCATATCGTCGTGAACGGCCGCGCTCTGTCTTGGCGCGGGCTGGAGGACTTTGGTGGTTAGCTGCACTTCCCCCGATTATACCGAAAGCCTAAGAATGATGTCATGTTTTTCCTTGCCAGCACTCTGCCGACCCTGGCCGCGAACCTGGCGCTGGACGAAGCGCTCTTGCTTCAGGCAGAGGCCGAGGGGCTCGCGCTGTTACGGGTGTGGAATTGGCCGCAATATGCGGTCGTACTGGCGCTGGCGGCAGCTGGGCCGACGACGTCGAAGACGAGGCTTGCCGCGACGACAGTGTGCCGGTCTGGCGACGTTCCAGCGGAGGCGGCACCGTCGTCCTCGGGCCGGGGTGCCTGCTCTTTACTCTGGTGTTGCCGTACGTCCATCATCCGGCCCTGAAAGAGCTGCGGTCTTCTTATCGCTACATTTTGACTGAAGTCGCCGAGGCGTTGCGGGACATCGCACCGGACATCGAGCAGGCGGGCATCAGCGATTTGGTGTGGGAGGGGCGCAAGTTTTCCGGCAATTCGCAGCAGCGCAAGCGGTCCCATTTACTACACCATGGCACGCTGCTCCACAATTGCGATTTGACCAGGATTGCCCGCTATTTAAAGCAACCGCCACGCCAGCCCGCGTACCGGGAGGGCCGAGCCCATGTGGAATTCTTGCGGAATCTCCCCGCGACGGAAGAAATGTTGATCGAGCGCCTGCGTTTGCGCTGGCAGGCGCTCACCAAGCTGACCGACTGGCCGCGCGAATTGTTGGCGAACTCGTGGAGGAGAAGTTTGGCCAGGAGGAGTGGACGAGGCGTCGTTAAGCCGGCGGGGACGAGGCCCCGCTAATCGACGTAGGGATCGGCGCCCAGGTCCTTGAGAATTTCCTGGCGCTGTTTTTCGTACATCATGAGATCCAGGCGCTGGCGATAATGGCGCCTTTCCAGGCGTGCCTGGGCCGTGAAGAACTTGTGCCGATAACTCGCCCAGGACCCGGACCCGCCCGCTTTACCGACTTTTTGGAGCTTTTCCTGGGTGTCCTTGGTCAAGGCTTCGAGCAAATCGTCTTCGAGTGACATGAAGAACTGGCAGCTTCCCGGATCACCCTGGCGGGCGGACCGGCCGATAAGCTGGCGGTCGATGCGCTTGGCTTCGTTACGTTCGGTGGCCAGGACGTGCAACCCGCCTGAGGCCACGACGTGAGCGCGGTCCTCCAGGATGCCTTCGCGGGCCTCGACCTCTTCCACCGTGCGGTTCCAAACTTCCGGTTCCACCTTGGAACGCTGCCCGTATTTGTCCTTTAGCTGCGCCCAGGCGATGGTTTCGGGATTGCCGCCCAGAAGGATGTCCGTACCGCGGCCTGCCATGTTGGTCGCGATGGTCACCGTGCCGGATCGTCCCGCCTGCGCGACGATGTCGGCCTCGCGCTCGGTATTGCCTGGCTTGGCGTTGAGGACCTGATGTTCGATGCCCTTGTTGGTTAGTTTTTGGCTCAAGAGCTCCGATTTTTCGACCGAGCGCGTGCCGATGAGCACAGGCCGGCTTAGCTTCTGAAGGCGCTGAACTTCCTTGGCCACCGCTTCAAACTTGGCCTCGTCGTTGGGAAATACCCGATCGGGCCAAACTTCGCGAATGCAAGGCTTGTTGGTGGGCAGGCAAACGACCCAGAGCTTGTAGACGCGGTGAAGTTCACGCCAGTTTTGCGCCGCGGTGCCCGTCATGCCCGACAGCTTCTTGTATTCGCGGAAGTAGGACTGATAGGTTACCTGCGCGGCATGGTCGGACGACTTGGTGATCTGCACCTTCTCCTTGGCTTCGACCGCCTGATGCAGGCCGTCTTGCCAGTGGCGATCCGGCATGCGCCGGCCCGTCGCGTCGTCGATAATCACGATTTTGCCATCCTCGATCAAATAATGCTGGTCGAGGCGAAAGCGATAATGGGATTGCACTGCCCGCTCGATGTGCTCATGCAATTTGTCCATGGCGTGCGAATGTGGTCCCACGGGTGGATTGGAGTAACGGGCGAGCTGGCGGCCCTGGTCGGTCAACTCAACCTTTTGTTTCTTTTCGTCGAGATAGAAGTGCTGGTCGCGCACCATTTTCTTCGCCAGCCCATCGGCCCAGTGATAAACGACCTGCTCCGGCTCGGTGGCGGGTCGCGAAGGCATACCGATGATGAGCGGGGTGCGCGCTTCGTCGACAAATACGTTGTCGGCCTCGTCCACCAGGGCATAATGATGTTTGCGTTGTACTTTCGGGTCTTTATTTTTCTTCGATGTCGCCGTCGACGTCCAGGCCGACCAGAACGGCACCATCTGATTGCTGCCGGATTTCAATTTGAGGCGGTCGCGCAAGAAGTCGAAGCCGAATTCGGAGGCCGTCCCATAAGTGATGTCGGCCAAGTACGCATCTTTGCGAACGTCGTCGGTTATTTTTTGTTGCAGAATGCCGACGCTGATGCCCAGGGCCCGATAAATTTGCGAGGTCCACTCGCCGTCGCGGTTAGCCAGGTAATCGTTGACCGTGGTGACGTGGACGCCTTTGCCTTCGAGGGCATTGAGCGCCGCGGGAAAGGTCGCAATCAGCGTTTTGCCTTCGCCGGTGGCCACCTCGGCCAGGGCTCCATTGTGCAAAACCACGCCGGCCGCGAGCTGCACATCGTAGGGACGCATCCGCACCGTGCGCCAGGCCGCCACGCACACGAGGCCGAATACCTCGGGAAGAAGATGATCGAGCGATTCGCCGCCGCGAGCACGGCCGCGCAACTGGGAGCCGCGTTTCAATATCTCGGCGTCCGTAAGTTTGCTGCCTTCTTTTTCCCAGTAGCGAATGGCCTTGATCTGCAGCGAGGCGTAAGCCAGGCGCCTCTTCGAGGGGGGACCAAACCACGCTCTCAGAAAATTTAGCCAACGCGGTCCAAAGCGATTGGTGGCTCCCTGGCGAATGACTGGAGCGGCAGCGTGCGGAGTGGCCTGCACAACTTGGGAAGTGCTCAAGGTAAGGCAACCTTATTCAAAAGAACGGGCTGAAACGTGTCCTTCATTGAATTATTATGTCACATTACCACTTTGAAAACGATTTCGGGAAGGTTTTTTTAAAACTCGGCTCCTTTTCTTGCGCTACGGGTGCTTTAGTCGCGCAGGAAGGTGCCCTGACATTTCCCTGGGCTCAAAAAAAAATGCGGGTTTCAGCACTTGCCCAACAAGTGCCGCAACCCGCAAGTTTCGAGAAAAGCCGTGCCGACCTGGTAGCCACCTCTCCCATGACTAGTCAGGCCGGACGGCCTAATGAAACGTAGAAAAAGCAAATGCCGGGCCAACCATGCCGTAGTGCCAGAAAAGTTTGCCGATTTTGCCTAGTACCTTTTCATTTCTGGATTTGCGGCATCTCGTATTTTCAACCGAAATGCCCCCAAGGCATTTCGCAACGATTTTTGTGGCTAAAATGGCTCCATAAAGAGGCGTATATGCCTACTCTTTGTGCAGCGCGTGCTTTTTCGATTACTTCGGCCCGGGACGCCTTTGCTGAAAAGGGCTGAAAATCGCTTGCAAGTGGCGGCCTGGAATGGCGGAATTTCTGTTTACCTTGGGCCGGCCAACTTCCGAAGAAGAAGTGAGGTTCGTTGACGGCTCAAGAAAACGCCACTAAGATTTGAATATGGCTACCGACATTCGCCTTAAAGAAGCCCTGCCGGAAATCACCGACGCGCTGATGGCAACGTACGTCGGGTGCAAGCACATCAATCACCTGGGCCATAAACCGCTGCCCAGCCGTGATGCCATCGTCGATATTCTGGCGGACCTGCGTGATATCTTTTATCCGGGCTTTGTGCGCCGGCAAAACTTGCACATCGGCAACGTCGAGTACCATATTGGCGACTTGATTGACGGCTTACACGACAAGCTGACGCAGCAAATCGCCCGTGCCCTTCGTCACGAGTGCGAAGACGATAAACCCGACATCGATCTGGAGGCGCTGGCCCAGCAAAAGACGATGGACCTGCTCCGGCGTCTGCCGGAGATCCGGCTGGTGCTTGAAGGGGACGTCGAGGCGGCCTACCTGGGCGATCCGGCGGCCAAGGGACATTACGAAATCATCTTTTGCTATCCAGGGCTCGAGGCCATTACCGTCTACCGGCTGGCGCACGAGTTACTCCTTCTGGGCGTGCCGCTGATCCCGCGCATGATGACGGAACATGCCCATTCCAAGACCGGTATCGATATTCATCCCGGCGCCCGCATCGGGCCCGGCTTCTTTATCGATCACGGTACCGGCGTTGTAATCGGCGAAACCTGCGATATCGGCAAAAACGTCAAACTTTACCAGGGCGTCACGCTGGGCGCCCTCAGCTTTCCACGCGATGCGGCGGGTAACATCATTCGCGGCATGAAACGCCATCCGACGCTCGAGGACGACGTCGTCATCTACGCCAATGCCACTATCCTCGGCGGCGACACCGTGATTGGGCACCATGCCGTCATCGGCTCGAGCGTTTGGCTCACCGCCAGCGTCGAGCCCTATACCGTCGTGTCGCTCGAAAAACCTCAGTTGCGCATGAAGGGCCCGGACAGTCGTAGCTCGGCAAGCTTCTATCAGATTTGAAGGTTTGCACCCAACTCTTTATAAAATAAACCAACCAGCCGCGCCGTCGTCTCTGACGGACTGGCTCTTTCGTCCAACCAACGGAAACCAGCAATGCCCTACATCGGGATCGACTTCGGAACCAGCAATTCGGTGGTGGCGAACTTTCAATTCGGTCACGCGGAGGTGCTGCCCAATCACGAGGGGCATAAATGGACCCCCTCCATCGTGACCCTGCGCCGCGATGGCAGCCTGTCCTTTGGCCAGGAAGCCAAGGAAAACTTCGAAGAGCAACGTTCCATCCGGTCCATCAAGCGCATCCTGGGCACTCCCGAACGCGTGCCCCTGGTGGGACACAACCTGCGCACCGAGCAGATAGCCGTCATGTTGTTCGCCATGCTCAAGCGCGACGCGGAAAAGACGCTCAACGAGCCCTTCACCAAGGCCGTGGTCACCATCCCCGCGAACTCCAAGGGCCTGGCGCGGCATGCCACCAAGCTGTGCGCCGGCGCCGCTGGTTTGCAGGTCTTGACGCTGATCAACGAACCAACCGCCGCGGCCATCTGTTATGGCTTGGGCGCCCAGCAGGACCAGACGATTTTGGTCTACGATTTCGGGGGCGGCACGCTGGACGTGACCGTGCTGCGCATTCATCATGGCGTTTTCGAGGAGATCAGCAGCAAGGGCATCGGCAAACTTGGCGGCGACGACCTGGATGCACTTCTCGGCAATGTGCTGGCCAAGCGCTTTCTCGACAAAACGGGCTTCGACATCCTCAACTCGCCTTACAAGACGCAGTTCATGCTCGCGGTGGAGCGCGCCAAGATCGATTTATCGACCCAGACAAGCACCATCGCCCGCAAGGCCGAACTGGTTCCCGAACGCCACCTCAGCCTCGAAGAAGAAATTGACCGCGCGACCTTTGAAAAAGAGATCATGCCGCTCGTGGCCAGGTCGGGCACCGCCATTGACGAGGCCCTGTCGCTGCGCGGCTTACGGCCCAAGGACATCGATCGCATCTTGCTCGTGGGCGGCACCAGCAAGATTCCGCTCATCCGTCACTACGTCAGCGACAAGCTCGGCGGCAAGGAGCCCGAACCGTTCGATCAGGTCGATCCCATGACCTGCGTCGCGCAAGGGGCCGCCATCGTCTCCGCCATCTTGCAAGGCGCCGCCGGCCTCGACAACAACGCTTATAGCGTCAAGCTCGAGCATTCGCTGTGCGCCAATCCGATCAACGATCGCCGCCAGGTTTATCTCGACCCGATCATCCGCCGTGGCGCCGACATCCCTTGCTCCTTCACCAAGACGTATCATCCCGTGGCGGACCCGGCCGAGCGGGTGGTCATCAGCGTTTACGAGGGGGATGTCTACGAAGACCCCGAAAACATCGAGAACGTCAAGCTTGCCGAGATTCCCTGGGAGTTCCAGCCCCCACGCACCCAAAAGGATGGGGCCCTGGAGGTCATGTTCGAATATGGGGACGATGGCATTCTTACCGTGCAGATCCAGGACCTGTTCAACAATCAAAAAAAACGCTTCGCCATCCAGCAAAGCGGCCAGGACCAGATGGATGCCGGCCAGATCATGAAGATGAAGCGCATCAACGAGGACCTGATGCAGCGAAGCGAAGAGGTGGAAAACACCACCGAATATCGGGATGCCGTCGATGTGCTAAAGAAGACGGAACAGGACGTCATTCCCAAGGTGGAAGCGGACTCCGACCGGCGGGAACTGGAAGAGCTGTGCCGTCTTGTCCGCGAGACGATGGCTTCCGGCGACAAGAAGAAAATGGAGGAAGCCAGTTCCGCGCTCAACGACCGGCTCCTGAATTACGCTTATCTACTCTAACCGTCCGCACGCGCCGAGGGCCCACTCATGCCGCAATGTCCCCAGTGCAATAAACCGTTGCGCGAGCTGGTACGGCGCTGCCCTTCCTGTCAGGCCGACCTGGATCTGCTCGTCGATTTCGTGAGCCATCTTCAGGGTGGCGTCGAACGCGCTCGAGAACTAACCAGGGCGGGCGAACTGGGGCAAGCCGTCTGGGCCTATCTCGAGGTGCTGGAAGTCGATCCCGACAATAACGATGCCAAAAAGCAAATCGCGCAGGTCGCCACCGCGGTGCGCCAATTCGATGTAGCCGCCCCAGGCCGTGCCTGGCTCAAAGAAAGCCCTGACGGCGCCACAGCAAAGAAGCCACGCCTGGGCAACTGGCGAACGCTGGTTCTGGCCCTCCTTATTTGCGCGGCGGTAGCATTTATCATTGGCTTCATGCTTGGCGGCCTCGTTCCGGTGGGCAGTGACGAGGCCGATCCGACTAAAGAGCCACCGAAGCTGATGAAAGACAACCACACTTTGTCTGGATAGACCAGAATGTCTCGCGCAAAGCCGCCGAGGCGCAAAGAACGCCAGTAACGGTTGGGGCAGACCGGTTTTCTTGTAGAGAAAAAAATCAATAAGGCAGGAATGGAGGAAAAGATGAGTTCGTCTATTCCTACTTTCTTGCCTTCCTCATTCTTTCCTTTTTCACGAATGCAGGGGACGGAGGACGCTCGATGACTCTTGACGATTTGTTGGCTGCTATCGACCACAAATCGCCACCCGCGCCAGTGGATGCTCTTGAGCGGTTTGAGATAGCCATTGGCCAGCGACTTCCCCAGGATTACAGGGAGTTCCTGGTTCGGTGTAATGGGGGATACGCGGGCGGCAATGTCCGGTTCTGCGGCCCGACTCCAGATGGACAAGCGGCGGAGGCCTGTATCAACCATTTTGGAGGTTTTCGCAAGGAAAACTACTTCTCGCTTGAATTCTCTCGCGATAATTATCAGACATATGAAACCCGAATTCCGAAGACATTGATTTGGATCGCAGACGATCCTTTTGGCAATGCAATCTGCCTCGGAGTCTCGGGCGAGTACCGGGGCCGCGTATATTTCTGGGACCACGAAAACGAACCCGACCCGGAAGCGTGGGACACGCGGGTCGAGACCGCGGACAACATCGAGCTGCTCGCCACTTCGTTTGCAGAGTTTCAAGCTGGGCTGAAACGGGCAGACGAAGAGGGGTCAGGTTAGCATGAATGTCCCGTTTCCTCTCTCTTTATGAACGGAGATCCCCAATGAGTGAGGATAATACCCCTCTCATCAGCCGGGTTTCAACCACTTCCGACAATGACAAAAACTGGCCCTATTCACAAAGAAATCGCGGCACTTTCTTAGTCCTGGTAGCCCTGGCAAGTTTGATTCCAGCTGGGTTAAGCGCATGGCTACTTGGTAGAAGCATTACAAATGAACCGTACATACCAAACTTGTATTTCCTTCCGACAACAGTTATAGGAGTCCTTACTTGCCTATGGGTTGCAATAACGGCGAACCGTGACGTTGCCGAAATGAAACGGAATAAAAGCAATCTACGAGACCAAAACCTTACTGGTGGTGCAACTGCTGTCGCTGTCCAATGTCTCGTTACCAACCTCTTGCCTTTAATTGCTTTCCTGCTGGCAGTTTTATTTGGGATGTTTGTTGGCCGCCCTGTTAGCCCGCTGAACTAATTCAGCGCCGGGTGCCATTGCCACACGGTACTCCGGGTGGCAATGCGAACCGTGCAGCGATTATGATTACAGCCAGATTGGCATGGCTTTGATGTGTTTCGGCACGATCGGGTCGAAAAGCACGTGACCCAGGGATCGACCGCGACGTCTCGAAATTTGCCTACTGACGGCTGATACCCGGAGACGCCCAGAGTGCTGAAAAAGAAGACCAGGACGGTTTTCTTGACGGCGGGGATTTCCGGTTTGTCTCGTCAAGCACGTTTCGCGCTCGCTGGTTACATTTTCCATGCTGTCATCGGGCGGTCGCAACTTTGAAGCCTTCGACCCAGAAAATATGTTGGGACTCGAATTTCCAAATTCCGGGATGTTGCAGGGGATAATTATACGGAGCGTCCAAATGGCCAAGTTTACGGATTCATCATTTTCCTTTTGCAGGGATGGAAAAATTCATTTAGTGAAAGTACGGCATCCAGAAACGAATTCTTCAAGAAAGGATGCGATTGAGTATCTCCAGGCACATGGTTGTCAGATTATCCCAGATGTTGAAGCGTTACCGGAATACCTCATCGGACTTGATTCGGAAGTTCAGGGGGAAATCGTCAAGAATCGACTAGACTTAATGAGCATCTACTTGGTGAGAATTCTTTCAACTACAACGCTTCTTAGTGCTGACCTAAGATACCTAAAGGAATTGCCGGAACTTGAGCATCTTTATTTATCGATGCAACTAATTGTACCGGAAGATTTGCTTTGGCTTAAGGGCCTTCAAAGGCTAAGGATTCTTACGCTGATTGGAAAAGAAATCAATGATGAGCATCTAAGTAAGCTGCCAAGATTCCCGAAGCTTGAAATGGTTGATATTCAAATGACCGGCGTAACAGAAATGGGTATCAAAAACCTAGCGAAGAAATTTCCGGCCACAAAAATCTGTTCCGACTTTATGTGAATCCTTGGCCAAACGAATAAGTCATCAGATGCTTTCCCGCTGCCGAGTTGCCTATGTTCATGGCGATACACCCATTCAACTGGCACTGCGGCGTGGGCGGCATTCATTCGGAACTAGGAACCGTGGTTTAGCTGGTACCAAGTTGTGTTGCGTGCATTACTTCCGCTAAGATCTGTTTGGGGACCTTACGTTCTGCAGTTTGCTCTGATTTGTTCCCTTCTTTTTACACGTAGTTACGTGTGGTTTTTGGTTGGTGGCTTGATTGTTTATGAAATTGCTCGGAATTTACTATCGAGTGAGCGACGTAAGCTTGTTTTGCTTTGTTTTTATGCGATCAGATGTCGTACATATCAAGGACGCGGGTTTTCCTTGCACCTGTCGCCCCGTTTGGTCGAGAAATTCTGCGTTTCCGACCTTCAGCATGTATGTCAGCACGAATTTGACGACGTAAAGTGCTGGTTCGGTTTCGCTCCGTCTTCGTCAGTATCCATTTATCTTTTTGAAGGCTTTTCCGAGTGCAATCGATATACCACTGTGCCCGATAGTGCTTCTTCTGATGTAGGTTTGCGATTTGTGGTAATGCCGGTTATTTCGGAGTCTCAAGATCGAATGGTCCTACGCCATGAATTAGCCCACCATTTTAGTTATTGTTTGGGTTCGCCTTTTCCTCTGTTGAAAAGCGAGGGGTTGGCTGTTTGGCTGGAATATGGTCGGGGACCGATCCCACTGGAAAGACAGGGGCTTGATTATCTAAAAGCAATCGGTGGTCTCACTGCCATCCTCGACACGATCACATTCTGTCGTCCAGAAAACCGAAGCACTCACTATCAAATTGCTGGTAGTTTCGCAGAGTTTCTAGTGGATCAGTTTGGAAAGTCTGGATACCTTTCCTTTTACGAACATTCCCAAGAGAATACCTTTACAGAAGTATTGGAAACTCTGTCCTCGATGCGCCTAGCTGAACTTGAGACTCTGTGGACCAAAAAGAGGTTGCAAAAGTGAGTTTTTAATGATGTAGGTGTTCCGGTTTCTGATTTGCTTGCCTCAGTCGAAAAATCCGAAAGATACTGGGTGATATCAGGTTTTGGGCTTGTGCCCTTTTCCTCCCCAGCTAACTCCAATCGCGCGATCTTCCAATTCAGGTTGAACCACCACAACACAAATCTCCCCAAATCTGCCTATCAGTGGAAACCCCGACACTTCTGTTCCTTCCGGATGGCGAAAATCGTGGCGCATGGCATCTCGTCACTTTCGAAGGCCCGACTTTGAAGTTGGCCGAGCTTTTCGAGGAGATTCTCCAGTCGGAGCCGTCTTCTCGCACAACGATATTGCAAATGAGATTGTGATAACGCTCGGGACCGGAAATGACAGGTCCATACAAGCCGTAAAAGATCTGCCCATCCTCCAACCGTCCCTCAACCCGGAACTCGAAAGGAGTCGGGTCATTGATGTAGTTGATGGCATCTTGTTCTGATGTTTTAACATAAATGTCATCCCAAGGCGTTACGCGTATTCGGACTCCGATGCTTGCCAAGAAATTCATGTGTCTAAGGTCTCCACGGATCAAGGTTTATTATAGACGTTTGTCTGCACAACGGGGGGGACTGCGAGTTTCCCTTGATGACCTCCACTCACCAGACCAGGCAACCAAGTAACAATACCAGGTGGGAACAGGTCCAGGTCAATCGTGCATTCGCCGGGTGCCATTGCCACACGGTACTCCGGGTGGCAATGCGAACCGTGCAGCGATTATGATTACTGCCAGGTTGGCATGGCTTTGATGTGTTCGGCAATCGGGTGGAAAAGCACGTGACCCAGGGATCGACCACGACGTCACGAAATTTGCCTACGACGGCTGATACCCGGCGACGCCCAGAGTGCTGGAAAAGAGGACCAGGACGGTTTTCTTGACGGCGGGCTTTCCGGTATGTCTCGTCAAGCACGTTTCGTGCTCGCTGGTTACGAAAATCTTACCCAAGCCAACATGGTTGGTTGCCGCTGCAAATCGAGTCCAAGCGGTTGCAAAAGACATTACGGCGTCAATCCGTTTCCTTTAAGGCACGGGCGACTTATGCCGGAGAGGAACAAAGCGGATTTCCACCCGTCGGTTGACGGCTGTAGCAATGCGGCGAAGCATACTCAGGGAATGGCCTTCATAATCGGCGTCCTCAAGCAGGCAGATAACCGATGCGGTTGTCCCTACGAGTTTGGCCAGTTGCCGCTGCCACCGAAGGTGTTATATCCCAAAGCCCAGGGTCGCGCGAGCGCACCCTGGGGTCATAACGCGGAGAGGGGCCCATACCCTGAAAGGGTTAGATCACCCTGTCGGCGGGCGGTGATGTAACACCTTCGGTGTAAAAATGTGGTCGTGGGTTGGGAACCCAGCGTGCGCTATCGCGACGCTGGGCTTTGGGATGGAACACCTTTGGTGTAAAAATGCAGGGGAACAGAGGGGAAAACGTGACGTGCACGCTTATTAATGATGTCGCTCAGCATGACGACCCAATCCGGCGGATGAGCCACCCAAGCTCATGAAAGACAACCACACCTTGTCCGGTTAAGAACCCAGCCGAAAAGCCGAGCATTTCAAGCGTGTTACCGGCGGAATGGCAACCGGGAAAAGATCCATGCGGACGTGCGTTGTTCTCCCCAGCGTATGCCGCCGGCGCCGTCGCTTCCCAGGAAACCCAAGTGGCCGCCCTTGGGCACCAGATCGACCTGGATGTGCGCATGGCCTTGCAATCCTGCCAACGGCTCGACGGGAATGTAGGGGTCGTCGCGTGCACTCAGAATATAAGTCGGGACCGCAATCGTGGGAACCAAGGGCAAGGAGGAAGCGCGGCGGTAGTAGTCCAGGGCGTCGGCAAAGCCGCCGGCGGGCGCGGTGTAAATCTCATCGAAGAGCCGCATGGTGAGGCGACGTGGAAACTGGGGCAGCGGCAGATCGGGATAAACCATGTGATGTTGCCGGAGCTGCCGGTGCAGGTTGCGGGCATAATAACGATCGTAAAACGGCAGTCGCGCCAGCATGGCGCTGCACCAGACCAAATCGACGGGCGGCGAAATGGCGGCCACCGCCGCGAGCATCGGTAGCGGCTTTACCGCTGCGTCCGCGGCCAGGTTGAGAACGATGTTGCCACCCAGAGAAAAGCCCACCAGGAACAGCGGCGACGCCGGTATTTTCAGGTGCAGGTATTTCGCCACGGCGCGGACGTCGGGGCGCAGGCAGCGTTGTAGAGGCGTCGCGCCAGGCGGGCACCCGCTCCAGTGCCGCGGAGATCGACGCGCACTACCCGCAAGCCCCTGCGCTGAACACGGTTCGTGAGGCGCTGCATCATGGCCGAGCGATGGCTGCCTCCAAGGCCATGGACAAGCAGAATGACCGGATCGCCCTGTTGCCAGCCGGGCGGCGTCGTTTCGTGGATCGCCAGCGCGTCCCCGTCGGGCAAGGGGACGACCTCGGTGTGCGTCGGCAAAAGTACGCGCGGCCCTTTCCAGAGGTTGCCGAGAATTGTCTGAACGTGAGGATTGCCAAGGAAAGGCAGGGGGCGGAAGGTCATAAGTTGATTAATATCAAAAGTGCAGCCTGGCGATCTTGCGATTTCCCATCCGAATGATGAGCCCGTCTGCACCCGGCAGCGTCCCTTTCGGATCGGCTACCTTGACGCGCTCGGGGCCAACGTTCACGCCGCCGCCCTCAATGGCCCGGCGAGCCTCGTTGTTCGATTTGGCCCATCCCAACAAGACAATCAGCTTCGACACCAGGATGCTGCCATCAGTGAGCTCACTGGCGGGCACGTGAAACTCCGCGATCTCCGTGGGGTCCTCGCGCCGCGAGAATTTCTTGAGCCACTCGGCCCCGCCTCTTCCGCCGCCGGGGGACCGTAATAAAAAGTCACGATGTCCTTGCCAAGAGTCAATTTGGCATCGCGCGGATTGCCCTTGTTCGCATCGGTGAGGACCGCGATCTCCGCGTCGGTGCGATTCGTGAGCAATGCGAACCACTCGCGCATGATTTCATCCGGGATGCTCATGGTTTTGTCCAGCATCTCCTGGGGCTTCTCGGCCACGCCGATGTAGTTGCCCAGGCTTTTGCCCATGCGGCGCACGCCGTCGAGGCCGCGCAGAATCGGCAGCGTCAGGCAAATCTGCGGCTCCTGGCCCTTGCCGGCCTGCAGGTCGCGGGCGACCATCAGGCTGAAAAGCTGCTCGCTACCGCCCAGCTCGATATCGGCCTTGACCTCGACCGAGTCCCACCCCTGCATCAGCGGGTAAAGACATTCATGAAGGTGGATGGCGATGCCGGCCTGGCGCCTTTTGGTGAAATCGTCGCGTTCCAGCATGCGCTGAATGGTGATTTTGCTCGTGAGCTCCAGGACGTCGAGGAAACGGAACTTGCCGAACCAGTCGCCGTTGTGCGTCACCTCGGTCTTGTCGATGTCGATGATTTTGCTGATTTGTTTGAGGTAATCGCAGCGCGTTGGCCTGCACCTGTTCCGCGGTGAGCCGGGGCGCGTCTGGTCCCGGCCGCTGGGGTCGCCGACCAGTGCCGTGTAGTTGCCGATAATCAGCACGGCCTGGTGGCCCAGCTCCTGAAACAAGCGCAGCTTGCGCAAGGGGACGGTATGTCCCAGGTGGACGTCGATGCCGGTGGGATCGATGCCATACTTGATCCGCAGGGGCTGGCCTGTCTTCAGGCTGCGCTCGAGTTTCTTGACCAGCTCCTCCTCGGGAACGATCTGGTGTACTCCCCGGCGAATCAGTTCGAGTTGTTCCTGGACGGGTTTCATGGTGCGGGCCGGTTAGAAGTTGTAATCGCCGACGGCATCGAAAGCGTGTTTCAGGTGCTGGAAGTCAGGCTTGTTGTCGCCCCGCGGCCAGCTAACCGTGAGGACGTCGAATCGGGCGGCGTGCTTCAGGAGTTTTTTTTGCTTGAGAAAGAAGAGGGCCAGCCGGGAGAGACGGCGCTGCTTGGTCATATCGACGGAGGCCGCTGGACCGGTATGCTCGGAGTCCTCCGTGGAGCGAACCTCGGCGAACACGATGCAGTCACGGTCCAGGGCGATGATATCGAGCTCGCCAAGCTGGCAGGTATAATTGCGAACGAGGATGCGGTAGCCCAGGCGCCTCATAAAACGCGCCGCCTCCCGTTCGGCGCGCGTACCGAACCAGCGGCGCCACCAAGGTTTTGGCATCTTGGTTATCTTTCTGCAACCGCAAGCTACTGAGCCGGAGCCGCGGCTTCGGTGCCCGATTTCCCTTTGACCCGTTCGCGCAAGCGTGTCGATTTGCCGACGCGGTCGCGCTGATAGTACAGCTTGGCGCGGCGGACCTTTCCGGTACGCTTGACTTCGATCTTGGAGATTTTGGGAGAATTGAGCGGGAACATGCGTTCGACGCCTTCCCCTTGCACGATGCGGCGCACGGTAAACATCTCGCGCATGCCGTCGCCTTTCATGGCGATGACCAGGCCGGCGAAGACCTGCGTGCGTTGTTTTTCCCCTTCCAGGATGACCTGGTGAACTTCCACCTGGTCGCCGATGGTGAAGGTCGCGGCGTCTTTCTTGATTTGCGTCGCCTCCACCAGGGCCATCAGTTTATTTTGCATCTTGGTCTCCGTTTTCGGTTAAAGTCGTTTCGTGGTTTATCGTTTGACCGCGGGCGTCGGATTCCTGCCGGCGCCAGCGGGCGATGGCCTTGTGGTCCCCGCTAAGTAAGACTTCCGGCACGGCCATATCTTTGAAAACACGGGGCTTGGTATATTGCGGATACTCCAGGCGGCCCGGGATGCTATGCGATTCCTCGGTCACGCTATTTTCGTCCCCCAGGACGCCGGGCACGTAGCGGACCACGCTATCAATCACCACCATGGCGGGAACTTCGCCGCCATTGCAGACAAAATCGCCGATCGAAATCTCGCGCGGTTTAAGGCTGAGCCGAACCCGTTCGTCAAAGCCCTCGTAGCGGCCGCACAGGAGCAACAAACGCTTGTGCCCCGCCAGTTCCTTGACAACGGCCTGCGTAAGCCGGCTGCCACCCGGAGTCAAAAGCACCAGCAGACCTGGGTCGGCTGCCTGCCGCTGCACCGCCTCGACCGCCGCGAACACGGGTTCCGGCATGATCACCATGCCCGGGCCGCCGCCGAACGGCCGATCATCCACCTTTTTATGCTTGCCGGCGGCCCAGTCCCGAATATTCCAGAGATTAATCTCCACGAGCCCGGCATTGAGCGCGAGCTTCAGAATACTCTGCGTGAAGTAGCCCTGAAAAATATCCGGAAACAGGGTTAGTACGTCGAAACGCATGTTGGGGTGGCGTACCTTCGCGACGCTACAATTACGCGCTCGGCGCAGGCGCCTCGGCCGCCGCCGTTTCTTGTTTCTTCATGTATTTATTATAAAGAGTTGTCACTCTTTCGGAGGGCAGGGCACCGACGCTCCGCCAGTACTGATAGCGCTCCGGGTTCAATTTGATCCTGTTTTCCTTGATGGTGACCATGGGATCGTAGGTCCCAAGTTCCTCGAGGATGCGTCCATCGCGCGGCTGCCGCGAGTCAATGGCGACGATGCGGAAGAAGGGCCGATGCTTGCGCCCATCATTTTCATGCGAATTCGAACTGCCACGATTGCACCTTTCCGCGCGGCCCTGTGGGACCGTGCTACCTTGGGTTGGTTACTATCTTTTTTTGCGTTTCTTTTTACGTTCTTCGGCGCGTTCCTTGGGAGTTTTACGGTGCCCGGTGCCGATTTTATTTTTCGGCATCGTGGCGCCTGGCTGAAACATGCCCGATTGGCCCATGCCCGTCAACATCTTTACGCGTTGAAACATGGACATCTGGGCCATCTGCCGCATGATCGTGCGGACCTGGTCAAACTGATTCAGGAACTGCTTGATCTCGTGAGGTTCGGTGCCGCTGCCCGCGGCGATGCGGCGGCGGCGGCCAATATCGATAAGGTCAGGATCGTCGCGCTCTGCGCGGGTCATCGAATCGATCATGCCCTTGATGCGCTTGAGGGCGTCTTCAGGGTCCTCCCCTTCGGGAATCATTTGGCCCATGCCGGGCATTTGCGCCATCAAATCGCGCATGTTCCCCATCTTGGCCATCATCTCGAACTGCTTGCGGAAGTCGTCGAGTGAAAAACTTCCCTTTTCAAGCTTGGCCTGCTGTCGCTGGATTTCTTCCTGGCTCAACTCAGACTGGACGCGCTGTACTTTTTCGATGACCCCCATGATATCGCCCTGGCCCATGATCCTTTGGGCCATGCGCTCGGGGTTGAATACTTCGAGGGCCTGCAGTTTTTCGCCGACGCCCACGAATTTAATGGGGACGTTGGTGACTTCCTTGATGGAAAGCGCCGCGCCGCCGCGTGCATCCCCGTCAAGCTTCGTGAGAATCACGCCGTTCAGATCGAGGGCCTCGTCGAAAGCCTTGGAGCTATGCACCGCATCCTGGCCGGTCATCGCGTCGCAGACCAAAAAGACGTCGTCGGGTTTGACGAGCTTATCGATCTGCTTGAGTTCGTCCATCGGCATTTCGGCGATGTGCAGCCGGCCGGCGGTATCGAGGATCACGGTGTCGATCAGCGTCTTTTTCGCGTGGGCCACGGCATTGCGGCATACATCGACCGGACTGGGCCCTTTGCCGTCCGCGCCGACGGCGCCTTCGCTATAGAAGGCGATGCCCAGCTGTTCGCTCAGGACCCGCAGTTGCTCGACCGCGGCGGGGCGCTGCAAGTCGGCCGCGACCAGCATCGGCTTGCGACCGTGCTGCTCGCGCAGCAGCAAGGCCAGCTTGCCGGCGGTCGTGGTTTTGCCGCTACCTTGCAGGCCGCACAACATCAAGACGGTGGGGCGGTCCTTGGCGAAGTGGAAGCGATTGTCCACCGGGCCCATGAGCTCGACGAGCTCGGCATAAATAATCTGAACGATCTGCTCGCTGGGGTCGAGCCTGCTGAGCACGTCTTTGCCGAGGGCTTTTTCGGTGACGCGCTCGATGAATTCATTGGCGACCGTGAAATTGACGTCGGCTTCCAGAAGCGCAGTGCGTACCTGACCCAGGCCTTCCCTGACGTTGGCCTCGGTCAAACGGCCACGGCCGCGCAAACGCTTGAGCGCGTCGGTCAGGCCCCTGGAAATGCCTTCAAACATGAATCTGTCCCGTAACCGCGCGATCCATCCGGCGCGGGTTGCCACCGTTCGAGAACGTAAACCGTGAATTATAGAAAATCAATCGAGATCGGACAACTTGATCCGGCTCAAGGTCTTGCGGACGTGATCCGCCGATTCCTGGCAGATCTGGGCAAGCTTGCGTTGCAGGGAAGTGTGGGGATCGTCGAGGCAAACGGGAGCAAAGCCGCGAATGGGCCCATCCACCGCCTCGAGGATCTCCAGCATGGAGATTTCGGTAGCCGGCCGGGCCAGGCGATAACCTCCGTTGGGGCCTTTGACGGAAAGAAGAACCTGCGCGGAGACGAGCGGCTTGAGGACCTTGAGGAGAAAGCGTTCGGGAATGCCGCGTTTTTCCGCAATGATGTGGGAAGCGGTGGGGGTTTCGTGTTTTAAGCCGGCCATGAAGGAGGCCGCGTTGAGCGCATAGCTGGACGCACGAGTAAGCTTCATGCAACTTCGCCAGCGCCGGTTTTGGCCGGCGAACGGCGCTCCTTCGGAGTAGGGTAGGGGGGATCCGCGGCGCACAACCCTAATGAAGAGGTGATAGGGTTGTTTTCATCCGAGTTTATCCTACGTACCACGGCGCCGGCGGCAATCAACTTTCGGGCTGGATGTCGCGGGCACTGAATTCCACGCCGATAACCGCGGTGGCCGAGACTTGATTACCGCCCGCCTCCATAAAGCCGCGCCGGACTTGCACGCGCCAGACCAGCGCAGCGGTTGAGGCGGCGATGCGTTCCACCTCGCTTTTGAAGCGGGGGCCGCCAGCAGTGATGCGTACCAGATCTTCCTCGCCCGGGCCGATGTCGCCGCTAAACAAATCCTCCTGTCCCTTGGTCAAGCGGTGCCATTGCGGCTGGCCGCCGTATATTTTCGTCTTGCTGGCTGCGCAATCGAGGTAGGTGTAAGGTAGGTTGCCGCCAGCTATTTTTGAAAAACTCCGGCGTGATCGGGTTGAATATCAGGTCGGGTGAAACGTTTTTCATTTGCAAATGAAGTATCAGACTGTCACTGGATTTTTGCACCTTGAGCGGCGTGACCTGCAGAGCACCAATTGTCAACGGCTGCCCAAGCCGGGTCTTGAGCTTGTCGGGCAGCGGCAGGTCATGTTTGACACGTCCCTGCAAGCGCGGGCCGCCATCTTTCGGTTTTGGGTCCGGCAAACGTTCCAGAGGATCGAATGCCTTATTTTGGCTTTGGTTCTTCTGATGGATCAGAAGATAAATCACGGCGCCGGTGGCGAGCAGCGCATAGGGCACCAGAAAAATCAGCAAGATGGGAGCGAGGGCACTGCGCCCCGCGGTGCGCGGATGTTGCAAGCTGGCAAGATCGGCATGAGCGTGCGTTGCCGGCGCGGGGGTCGGGCTGTCGGAGACACTGTCGGGCGCCGGCGACGGGCCTTCGGAAGTGGCGGCGCCCGGCACCATCATGACGGTGGCGCTGTCGTCGAGCGGCGCCGGACCAGCCGGTAGCGCCGCTGCCTCGACGATTGCCTGGCAATGCGGACAATGCACCTGGGTTCCCAGGTGTTCGACATTGATTGCCATGAGGCGGCCACATTGGCCGCATTGCATCTCGACCGTTTGGATGGGATTTGTCCCCAGGTGGCTCCCCTCGGCGAGGGAAGACTTGTCATGTCGTTCCAGGCTCTCTCGGCATTGTAAGGCTGCCGGCGGACACTCGCAAGCGGGCCGTTTTCTGATTGAATGGCCAAAACAAATGGGCTACAGTCATGGATGCGGTGGGTTGCCATCTTTTGCCGGGTGCGGCGTTCGTGAGCGGGGTTTGCCTGGGAGGTGAACGATGCGATGGTGTGCCGGAATCATAAGCTTGCTTACGGTGGTCGTCCTGTTATTGCCCGAACTGGTGCCGGCGACAAGAAGGATGGCGACAAGAAGGACGGCGCCAGCGCAGGCTCCGGAAAAGAAAGACGCCAAGACGGACGGGGACAAAAAAGAGGCCAAGAAGGAAGAAGACAAGAAGGACGAGAAGAAAGATGACGAGAAGAGCAAGAAAAAAGAAGTCGCCAAGAAGGGGCCGGAAGTTGTTTATGGGCAGGTGGTCAAGGCAAAACTAACCCGCATGGACGCCAACTCGGCGCGGGATTTTTCCATTGAAGTGTCGCAGGTCGATCCGCAAAAGGTCAATGACCTCGAGACCTGGCAGGTGAAGGAAATGATCCGGATCAGCGGCATCCAAAAACCGCAGGACCGCGTTCGCGATATGGCCGCCTTTCAAACGCAACTGGCTGTCAAGCAAAATAACGATATCTACACGCTGAAGGAAGTGAAGTTGTGCGCGGCCGAAAATTGCAAAGTCCGATCCCTTATGCCGCCCGTCGAGTTCGACGACAAGGGCCGGCTCAAGACACTGACGAAGAAAGACCTGGCCGCGCTCAAGGGCACCAGCAAGCTACCAGGCTACCCCGCCGAGTTTGACCGTCTCGCGGCGGGGCAGATGGTGGCCGTCTATTTCGCCAAGACCAAGGCGACATCCAAGAAGGAGGCGGCCGCGGCGCTCAAGAAGAAATTCCCAGAAGATGAAGGTGCCGGCATCCCCGAAGTCGTCATGATCGTGGTCGAGCAAGACCCGCCGATGGCCGAGGTAGTTGCAAGATCGCAACCGGGACCTCGTAACATCTGTCATGTTAGTATTTCGCGCAGAGCACGTTTAACCGGATTGGGACGCATAATTTTCTCTAGGTGAATGTTCATTCAAAGTTACGGCGCAGGTGCGCCCGCATGTGGCAGTCGTTCGACTGCCATTGCTGCCGGTTGGCCGCTGGTCGGGAACAACGGTGACGCTCAATCTTCCTCATGCCAGCGGCGTGGCGGCGGTCGGCGGGTGGTGGTACGCCGTGCCGGGGGACGGTCGGGCTTTCGCGCCAGATACCTCGTCGTTCTGAATTTCCGGTTCTTCGTCGTGAAAATAGGTGTTGGGCATTTCCCTTTCGTGAGCCAGCTCGTCAGGGTCTCGATTTG
This sequence comes from uncultured Planctomycetota bacterium, assembly GCA_963848825.1. Taxonomy (GTDB): domain Bacteria; phylum Planctomycetota; class Planctomycetia; order Gemmatales; family Gemmataceae; genus CAVVSQ01. The sequence continues at coordinate 29,551 of CAWKFA010000003.1, forward strand.
GGTTGGTCATGGCATCCCCCATCGTTATTCTTGCCGGCGCCAGTGGCGCCAACCGGCGGTTATTATACAATCAACTCCCATAGTGGGCAAAAAATGGAGCGATTGCATGACCGAGGTGGCACAGCGCGATCAAGAAGTCCAGGCCATGCGTGCCTTACTCGATCCCCTCTACGACCAGGTCGGCCGCGTCATTATCGGTCAGCGCGGCATGGTCGATCGCTTGCTTCTTGGGCTTCTTACCGGCGGCCACGTGCTCATCGAGGGCGTTCCCGGCCTGGCCAAAACACTCGCGGTGCGCACCGTCGCGCGTGGGCTCCATCTTGACTTTCACCGCATCCAGTTCACGCCGGACCTCTTGCCCGCCGACGTTATCGGCACGCAAATCTACAACCCGCGCACGGGTGACTTTACCATCAAGAAAGGGCCGGTCTTCACTAACTTTCTGCTAGCCGACGAGATCAACCGCGCGCCGGCAAAAGTTCAAAGCGCTTTGTTGGAAGCGATGCAGGAAAAGCAGGTGACCATCGGCGACGCCAGCTATCCCCTGGCGCAGCCGTTTCTTGTCCTGGCAACCCAAAACCCCATCGAGCAAGAAGGCACGTACCCGCTGCCCGAAGCGCAGGTCGATCGCTTCATGCTCAAAGTGAAAATCACTTATCCCACCAAGGAGGAGGAACTGGCCATTCTCGAGCCGCATGGCCGTCATCGATCCCGATCTGACCATTACCCCTGTGCTGGGCGTCGAGGAAGTGCTCAAACTGCGGCAAGTCATCGACGGCATTTACATGGACGCCAAGATCAAACGCTACATCGTGGATATCGTGCATGCCACGCGCCAGCCGGCGGACTATGGGTTGGACATTGGCCCTTACATCCAGTACGGCGCCAGTCCCCGGGCCACCATCTTCCTGACACGCGGCGCGCGTGCCCAGGCATTTCTGGAGGGACGCTCGTACGTCACGCCCCAGGACATCAAGACCATCGGCCCTGACGTCCTCCGCCATCGCCTGAGTGTCACTTACGAGGCCGAGGCGGAAGAAATGACCTCCGAGGACCTTTTGCAGCGCATTTTCGATACGCTTAAGGTGCCGTGACAATGGGGTTGTGGAAATCCTGCCCAGGAATTATTCTGCCCGCTGCCGGCGGGAGCGTTGCGCGGAGCAGTCTGTCCGGGCGCTCTAATGGCAACTTTGGGCTCTAACTCATGCGCCAGGTTCTTTTTTACGTGCCGCTCAAATCGCTCTGGGACGTCTTGCCCGACATCCCCGTGTACGGCTACGGCACGATGCTCTTTCTCGCCTTCGTCTTTTGCACGATCCTGGCAGTTCGCCTGGCGCGGCGCGAGGGCATCCCGAAAGAAGTGCTGCAAGATCTCGCGGTCTGGATCTTCGTCAGCGGCGTTATCGGCGCCCGCGTTGTGTTTGTCCTGCAATACCACGAACAATTCACCACGGTTTGGAAAATCTTCAGTCTCTGGGACGGCGGCCTGGTGTTTTATGGCGGGCCGCTCGGGGCCCTTGTCGGCTACGGGGTTGCCTATGGCGTTTGGCTGCGAAAATACCAACTCTCGACCTGGAAGATTGCCGACATTGTAGCTCCGTGCGCGGCGCTCGGCCTGGCGCTGGGGCGTGTTGGCTGCCTGCTCAACGGCTGTTGCTACGGCAATGTCGCTTGCACGGAATGTCCGGCCATCCATTTTCCACTTTCGGCGCCCCGGCGTCGACCATGGTGGCGCGCGGCTACCAGACGGCCGCGGGCTTCACCCTGGAGACCGAGTCGCCTGGTTCGAGCCCCCGCACGACCGTTGTCAGGTCTGTTGAACCGGGATCGGCGGCGGAGCGGGCGGGGCTGAAGCCGATGGACGAGATTGAAAAGGTGAATGGAACCGAGGTGAAAGGTTTTAGCGAACTCGATTATTACTGGCGTACCTGGCCGCGCGGTCAAACGGATATCGAACTCCTGGTGGTGCGCGATGGGCCGGCCGGCAAAAGGCCGGTAACGATTGGCCCGTTTCAGCCGCTAACCCTGGGACTCAATCCCACACAGATTTATGAAACAATCAGCATGGTTCTGTTGCTCTTTTTCCTGCTGTCTTATTATCCATTCAAGCGGCGCGACGGCTCGGTGATGGTCCTGTTCATGATCGGTTATGGAGTGCACCGTTTTCTGAATGAAATGCTGCGCACCGACACCGACCCGGTGGCCTTCCAGATGACCCTGTCGCAGAACATCAGCATCGTTGTGCTGATTGCGGCGGTAATTCTTGGAGTGGTCGTGTGGCGGCGTGGACCAAGCAATGGTTTACTTGGACCGGCGACTTAGCAGCCCGTTGAAAAAGGGGTCAGACCCCCTTGAAGCGAACAGAGTTTTCAACGTTTTTGCAGGGTATTGAAGGGGTCTGACCCCTTTTTCAACGGGCTGTTAGGCGTCCTCATACGCTTCGGTTCGCGGTTCTTCATCTTGCGCACCCACCAGGACCAGGTTAGCCCAATCCCGATGGCTGTTCCCACATTATCGAAACCCACGTCGAATAGTTCGCCGCCCCTGCCGACGGTCAACTGGAGATGTTCGGTAAGGGTGGCGTGGGCCATCACGAAAAAGATGAAAAGCCACCGGAAACGGGCGGGCGCCCGCAGCCAGCCGCTGAGTATGGCCATGATGGCATAGGCCATCACGTGCACCGCCTTGGCGATAAAATATTTCCATCCATGAGGAATATCGCTGCCGGGTAGTTGGTTGAGCGTGCCGACGGGCAGCAATAAGAGGGTGGTCCAGATGGCGACGTAAATGCACCACAACCACCAGCGTGCTTTTAAGCTCATAAATCCCTGCCCGGCCAATCTTCGTTTATTAAACAAAATGGGCCTGACCTCAGGAGTTCAGAGGTCAGGCCCATATGTTTTAGGACCTTTCCAGGCCCAGGTCCGCTGCCGTTTTAAGTATCTAGTTGAGGTTCGGCCCCATTTCGCGAAGGCGATTGCGCAAGTAGCGCGCGGGCGGAATTGCGTTCTTCCCCGTCGAGGGCCGTGCCCATCAGCTTCTGTAAATGGGCGGGCTGCGTTTGCAGGAACAGTTCATTGACGGTGGGAATCGTGATTTTTTCTTCCAGAAGACCCAGATTCACTCCGAGCCGCACGCTGGACAGGAGGTCCATCGTTTCCTCGCTGGTCATCATGGTGGCGGAGCGCAGGGTGCCGAAGGCACGTTCGACGCGATCGTGCAGCGCCTGACGGCTTTCGCGCGTGAGCGTGCTGCGGGCCTGACGCTCGTAGGTGATGATCTGCGGTATGACTTCGCGAATCTCCGTCAAAATGGTCACTTCGCTTTTGCCCAGCGTCACCTGGTTGGATATCTGATAAAAGTCGCCGGATGCCCGGCTGCCTTCCCCATAGAGGCCGCGCACGGCCAGGTTGATTTTCTGCAAGGCGCGGAAGACCTTCTCAATCTGCTTGGTGAGAACCAGGCGCGGGCAGGTGCAGCATGACGCTGGCGCATGCCGGTGCCGACGTTCGTGGGGCAGGCGGTCAGGTAGCCGAACTCCTCGCTGAAGGCGTAATTCATCTTGCCTTCAAGATGGTCATCGAGGCGATCGATGTCTTGCCAGGCTTCGTAGAGAGAAAAGCCGCTGCGCATCACCTGGAGCCGTAGATGATCTTCCTCGTTGATCATGATGCTGACATTTTCCTGGGCGCCACGGCGACGCCGCGCGGGCCGTCGGTATTGGCCAGCTCGCGGCTAATAAGCTGGCGTTCGACGAGCAGTTGGCGGTCGAGGGGTGTCAGGTTGGGAATGTTGACGTAATCGAGAATGGGCGAATAATCCATCTTCGCCAGCCGATCGCGCAGGCTGGTTTCGATCTCGGCCTTTTGGTGGGTGCTGGCGCGATTGGTGAACGGGTAGGAGGAAAGATTGCGCGCCAGGCGTATGCGGCTGGAGATGACGATGTCGGCCTCGGCGCCGGTGCCGCGCAGCCATTCGCCAGTGTTCTGCGTCAGGTTATCCAGGTTCATCCGTGGATTCCTTGGTCTTGATGAGGTCGCGCAGGCGGGCGGCTTCTTCGTAGCTCTCCGCTTCAACGGCCCGTCGAAGGTGTTGTCGTATTTCCATGATTTCTGTTTGCAGCGCCGCATTGCGCACGGCGTGTACCGGGACTTTGCCCACATGGCGCAGCGCCCGATGAATGCGCTGCAGGAGGGGGGCCAGGGCGGCGCGAAACACCTCGTAATCCTGGTGGCAACCCAGCCGGCCTTCCGCCTTGAACTCCATATACTTTATGCCGCAGGAGGGACAGGTCAATCGGGCAAGTTCATCGGTCATGGGGCCAACGTGCTGACCGATGACGGACTGTAATATCGCCGATAGGTTCAGTTCCTGGTGCTTCAATATCTCGCGTTTCTCGGCGCATCCTTGACAGAGGTGAACCTCGCGCTTGTGCCCGTTCACGATGTCCGTCAGGTGGACGGTCGCCGTCTTCTCGCACGCTTGACAATTCATCCTTCACCCGCTTCCCTGGCCTCAGGTCACTTCCATGCGCTTGATGCAATCGCGAATCTTGGCGGCTTCCTCGTAGTCTTCCTGGCTGACTGCCTGCTTGAGGCGATTGCGAAGCTGAATCAGCTCCGATTCCATTTCCTTGTTCTGGGGCAAGCGGCGCGGCACCTTGCCGCAGTGCCGCACTTCGCCGTGAATATTCTCGAGCAGCGGCAGCAGGTCCTCGCGAAATTCCTGATAATCCTGCGGACAGCCGAGCCGGCCGGTGTTGCGAAACTCCACGAACTTGATGCCGCAATGAGGGCACTCGTTCTGCCCCGACAAACCCTCATCCCCTTCCCTGGTTTCGCTGGCCGTCGCTTTCAGGGGACCATGTTTTTGCTGCGGCTCGTACAAATACTTATTCGCGCATTGCTCGCAAAGGTGCAACTCCTCGAACTGGCTTTCGCCGAGCACTTCGGTAATGTGCAGGGTAGCCGGGTTATGGCATTTCTGACATTTTTGCATGGCCGTCTTTCCCCGCCGAGGCACGTCGAAAGATGTTCTGTGCGCATTGTAACAAGGGAGGCAACCCTGTCAAGGAAGGCCCCGCGTTGAGGAAATGGGCAATAAAAACAAGGGGCGGGGCCTTTCGGGCCAGCGTTTGGCGATTGCAGATTGCAAAGAATGCCGGAAGATTTTAGATTGCCGTCTCTGAAGCGCACGGTCCTTCGAAGTTTGCCTTCGAGGTGTCATGGACGGGCCCGTTACCAAACCTGTTGCCACTGCCGCCCATTGGAATGGCTGCATCGGCTTTTTAGGGCTGTTAGCCATTGTCGGCTGGCAGACCTGGCTCACGCTCGGCCTTTTTGGGGCCGATGCGCCCTGGCAGGCACTTCTTGACGATCGTCCCGTAATGTCCGGCTCGCACCCGCAGCATCTTTATCTTGGCACTTTGGGGGCGGAGGCCCTGGCCGCCAACGGCACGATTTGCGTCTATGACCCCGCCTTCCAGGCAGGGTACCTTAAAACTCCGATCTTCAACGGCAGCCGGGTCGCCGAGTTGTGCCTGTTTCTAGGCGGGGGAACGTACCAACCGGCCATTTACAAGCTGGGCCTCCTGATCCTCGGGCTACTTGTGCCGATTCTCTTGATGCTCGCGTGTTTTGGGGCCGGTCTGTCACCATTCACCAGTCTGCTGGCGGCTGCCACGGGCATTCTTTTATCCTGGGGACCGTCGGGAAGGTTGGCGGTTGAAGCGGGCGACGGCGATTTGCTGCTTGCTTCGCTGGGGATGTTGGCGCATGCGGGCATGTTGGTTCGGTTTCATCGCACCCCCGGTTTTATTTCCTGGATCGGCCTGTGGTTTACGGGAAGCCTCATTTGGTTTCGCGCAGCCGCTGGTATTTCCGCTGGCGCTCTGCCTGTTTTTGCTTTATTACCTGTGCGCCGGCCCGCGTCACGTCAGTTTTACCTGGCATGGTACCCTCTTCCTTGCCCAGGCCGCGGCCGTGGCGGTAAACTTGCCCTGGCTCACGGACTGGATTAGCTTCTGGTGGCTGCGTTCCCCGTTGCCCGTCAGCCCCGCGTTATTGCCACACCGCACGCTGCAAACGCTTTGGGAGGCACCCCTTTGGGGCGGTTGCCTGGACCGTGGGCTGGCACTCGCTGTGCTGGGCAGTGCCGTCGTCGGGTTCCTTGTGCTTCACCAGCAGCAGCGCCTGGCGTCCCGACTGCTGGCGCTGGGACACTTGGTCTATTAGGCCTCGCCTTCCTGGGAATTTCCTGGGAACCGCTGGGAGAGATGGGAACGTCCTTATTTTTTGTGCCAGCGCTTTGGTTCGCGGCGCTGCCTGCCGCGCAAGCATGGACCTGGGTGCTGGGCCGATTGGCCAGCCGAGGACCGGTTGGCTGGCTACTCCTGTTGAGCTTGCTCGGGGCGCTTGGCTTCGCTGGTTATTCGGCGCGGCAAGAGCTGCGACCCTTGCTGGACCGCTGCACGGGCACCGATCCGTTGCAGATAGGTTTGGGCCTGGATCGCGCCGCCGTGGTGGATAAATTAGTCACCTATACCAGCCCAGATGCCCGTATTTTATGGGAAGATCGGCGTTTATCGCGGCAGGGCTCGCGCTGGTCGGCCCTCCTGCCGGTGCTCACGGGGCGCTCCTTTCTCGGCGGGCTGGACCCGGATGCCTTTATCGAACCGTCGTCGATAAGTTTCCTCGACGCGGCGTTCCAGGGCTTGCCAATCGCTTCCTGGACCGACGACGCTGCTGGATGACTATTGCAAGCGCTACAACATCGGCTGGATTGTGGCCTGGTCGCCGGCCGTCGTGAAGCGCTTTCAGGAGTGGCCGGGTGCGACCACGGCAGCCGATTTGCGCGATGATATTTCCGGTATTTTGTTCTCCGTGAAGGAGCCCGTGCGTACAATTACCATGAAGGGCAAGGCCACTCTGGTGCATGCCGACTGGCACCACATTACGCTGGCCAATGTCGTGCCGGACAATGGCATTGTGGTGCTCAGCTTACATTATCAAGCAGGCATGCTGGCGAGCCCAAGCCGGGTGCAGATCGAACGAGAGCCGTCCGGGCAGGACCCGATCGGCTTTATACGTTTACGTGTAGCGGCCCCGGTGGCCCGTATCACCTTAGCCTGGGGAAACCGATAATCATTTTGCTTGCAGGCTACTGCGAAGCGACGACATCTTGAATGTGTGTATCTGTACAGATACGCCGCCCCGAAATCCGTTAATATCCGAACTTCAAAGACCGGAACTATTGGCCGCCTTCTGGTGTCCAATGACGTATGTGTAGCTGCGTACGCAAGTGATTTAGGGTCAACGATAGCATAAGTCTTTTACTGATAATGCTTTAAGTTATAAAATTTGCGGTGGCAGTTGCCGGCGAGCCCATTGGTACAGGACTCAAATTGAATATGGCAAGTGGCGCCCGGATGTAAAAAACCGATGAAGTTAGCTCTTAATAACTTGACGTGTGTACGGAACCCTGGTAAAACAGTTAAACTTTATATAGGCATATTATCTTGCGTACAGAGAGGAATCGTTACATTTCCCATCACTCGAGTTCAGTCGGGGCGCGTTGATGAAATATAGCGCACGAACTGTGCTCAGGCCAATGAAAATGATGGCGACCGACATATTCCCCCATTCGGTCGAACTGTTCACGGCCCGCAAACTTCCTCCCGCCCCACGGGATTAACGGTCATTCGGTCGCAAGTGTTCGGTGGTAAGTAAGTTAAATCAAATGTCGGCTTGGTCGTTTCTGCATCCGGAGATTGACAACATGTTTGGTGTTCCTTCCCAGTCCCTTTTCCCCCACCAACGACGAAGAAATGTTGTCTGCCTGAAAAAAGAGGTTAATCGCGCCATTTCATGATGGTGACTTCTCCTTTTTCTGGTCCTTTCCGTATGCCGTGCGTTATCCGGCTGCTGGTCCAGGCTTGTGAGCTTGAATCGGCAGTGGATTGGTCAGGTCAAGGGCCTGGCCCACGCACCAAGTCTTGTTAGTGTTTGCCTGAAAACTGTCGGTGGACCCCCAAAGGTTTTTCCCAACTAAACCGGGTCACGATAGCTTCCCAGTTATGTCTTCTTTGGGACCTGAACCTCAATCGAAGGATTCCCTGCCATGGCGTTTTCTCTCCGCAACATCAACAAAGCAATTCGATCCTGGTTCCTCCCGCGGAACCCGCGAACTTACCGCCGCAAATCCGACCGGTCCAAGATCACCTTGGAATTACTGGAAGACCGCCTGGCTCCCGCGACGTTTACCGCGGCCACCAGCGGTGACTGGGAAAATGCCGCCACCTGGGGTGCCGGTAACCCGCATAACTTTCCCGTCGCCGGTGATTCGGTAATCATCCGCGGCGCTGCCGTGGTGACCATCTCCCAAAACGAAAATGAAGCCGCGGATAACGTCGCTATCGGCGGTGCTACCGCCGGCACATTGAAAATGACCATCAACGACTCGTTGTCTCTGACCGGGTCGGGGGCGGCCTTTACTGTCAGCCCCGTTAATGGGACCTTCACGCCGGGTGTTGGCACGGTCAATTACGTGGGTACGGCCGCCACGACCTTGGCCGGCTTGACCTACAACAACCTGGGCGTCGGCACCACCGCCGATAGCAACGCGGTCAGCTACACCCTGGGCGGCGATACGACCGTTGCCAACGTGCTGACAGTCGGCAACGCTTCCTCGACGAACACCGACACCCTCGGCGGCTCCTCGTTCACCCTAAGCTTGCCTGGATCGGGCACTCCCTTCGTCCTGACAAGCCAAGGCGCTTTCGGCGCCGGCACCTCGACCGTGAACTACACGAATACAGTCGAAGAAGGCGTGACCGGCACGACCTATTACAACCTGGGTCTCGGGACGACGGCCGATAATTCCTCTGCCAGCTTCGATTTGGCTGGTAATATCACGGTCAACCATGTCCTTACCGTCGGCAACAGCGCTTCCTCCGCAATCGATACGCTGCACGGCATCAACGACACGATTACCCTTACCGGTTCGGGAACGCCCTTCAACCTGACATCGCAGGGTTCGTTCGATAGTTCGACGTCCAAGGTGGTCTACACCAGCGCGACGGGGGCGACCGTAACGGGTGGAATCTCTTACTATGATTTGACCGTCAATGGCACGGGCACTTTTTCTCTCGCCGGCACGACTTCGGTCAACGACATATTAAATGTCACCAGCGGCACCTTGCTTGCCGACGGCACGGTCACGGCTACCAATGGCGCCATCATCGACGGCACCCTGGGCGGGCAGGGGACAGTGCATGCGGCGGTGAAGGTTGACCCCACGGGTACGGTGAACCCGGGTGACAGCCCAGGAATTTTAACGGTCGATTCGGCCGACTTCAGTAGCGGCGGCACGCTCTTGACGCAGATCTCGGGCTACGCGGTCGCCGGTACCAATTTCGATCGTCTGGCAGTGACAGGTAACTTGAAGCTGGACGGATCATCAAAGCTGACGCTCGACCTTGCAGGTTTGACAAGCGATGGCACGGCCCATGGAATCGCCACCTATGGCAGCCTCACGGGCGGGGCCTTCAACTCGGTTACCCGGATTAGCAACGTGATTGGCTTTCAAGATCTTGAGTCCTATGGAGCGGGCGCCCTTGATGTCGCTTTGAACGCCCCGCTATCGTCTACCGGCGCTAATTTGACGCCACCGACCGCGACCGAAGGCGCCCCGTTCTCGAACGTGGTAGTCTTTCATTTCACCGATGGCGATTCCTCCGCGACCGCCGCCAACTACACGGCCCTGGTGACGCTCGGCGACACGACCCAGGTGTCGCTCACAAGCACGGCCAGCGCGAATGGCCAGATCGTGGCCAACGGCGGCGGCTTCGACGTGATGCTGTCGTACACTTATGCTGACGAGTTGTCCGGCAAGACATTTAGCGTGCTCGTTTCGGACTCTGGCTCGCCAGTCGAATCGACAAGCCAGAGCACCAATAGCTTCAGCGTGGCCGACGCTCTCCTGACGGGCAGCAGCGCGGCGACGTCCGTGGGTGGAATTGAGGGAACCTCGACTGCCACCTTGAGCACCGCGACATTCAGTGACGCGAACACCACCGCCACCAGCGCCGATTTCACGACCTCAATCAACTGGGGTGACGGTAGCGCGGCCGATACCTCCGCCACGGTTTCCAGCAATGGCGGCGGCAGCTTCACCGTTCATGGCAGTCATCCCTACGCCGAGGATGGCCTTTATAATTTCACGATCACCGTTACCGACGACGGCGGCCAGACGACATCCATCACGGGCACGGCCCTGGTGCGCGACGCGGCCTTGACCGCCGGGGCGATCACGCCGCCCGTGGCCGCCGAGGCGGTTCCTTTTGTCAATCAGCAGGTTTTCCACTTCACGGATGCCAATCCCAATGCGTCCGCCAGTGACTTCCAGGCGACCATTAACTGGGGAGACGGCTCGACCTCAACGGTGACCAGCACGCCTTCCGCAAGCGGCAAGATCGTGGCCCATGTAGGCGGCGGGTTTGACGTGCTAGGATCGCATACGTATGCGGAAGAAGTCACCGCCCCGGCCAGCTTAAATCTCACGGTTTCCGTGCAGGATCAAGGAGTCAACAACGGCTTCGAAACAGGTGTGGGACCATTTATTCCGGCCAACACGACTGTCCAGGTAGCGTCCGGCGGCGGTGTTCTCCACCTCGCCCCAAGCTCCGGCAGTTTCTATGCGGAAACCACCAACCTCGACGATGACTATCAACCCGGCTATGGCGATGGCGGTTTTACTTACTTCGGCGGACGCGGCACGACCTACAATGGGGATTTTTATCAATCGGTCGACATCTACATGAACACTGGCTGGGCCGCACCCTCCAATCCGAGCGTGCCTGGATTCCAGCTCGACATGAGTCCAACCAACGTCAATACGGGAGGGTCCGATTATCGCGCGGAGCACAATTTCCGGTTCACTGTTCCCGGCGATGGTTCAATCCAGGTATCTCGGGACGGGCAGGCTACTCCTTTCGCCACGTTGAGTGTCTCCGGCTGGTATTCTTTTGAGATTTCCTTCAAGAAGGGGGCCAACCCCACCGATCCCGTCACAAGTGACTTTTTAATCTACAACGCAGCTCATGTCCTCGTTGGCGCCGAGTATGACATCCCCGCCAATTTCGATGCGTACAGCGGCAGTCCGCCGGCGCCGATGCCCAGTTCCGACCTGGCGGGTAACGGCTATGCGTGGCTAACCGCCTGGCAAAATGGTTTTGCCAATGACATTGTTGGGATCGACAACCTGCGTACCGGCGCCGTGACGAAGTCGGCCATCGCTTCGCAGGTGGGCGACACCAATCTCAACAATGGCCAACCTTTAACAATCGCGGCGGTGCCTGGGGTTGCGTTTACCAGCCTGCCAGTAGCTACCTTCCAGGACCCAGCCGGGGCGGAAGGCCTGACCAACTACTCGGCCAGCATCAACTGGGGCGATCCGAACAGCACTTCGCCGGGCACGATCTCTTACGACAGCGGTACGAACACCTTCACGGTCTCCGGCAGCCACACCTATGCCGCGGCGGGTAACTACTCCATCACTGTTACTGTGAATCACGAATCCGCTGCCCCGTTAATCATTAACGGCTCGAACAACGCGCTCGTGAGCAACACCGTGTGGGTCAACGACAACTGGGTGGACGCGGCCAATCCGGGCAATCCGCAATACGGCGACTCGGTAAGCGCCCGCGGGCGAAACGGCACCCAACTCGACCGGCATCCCGCTTACCTTCGGCGTCGATGCCTTCAGCACGATTCAGAACGGCGTCAACGGCGACGCTGCCGGCGGCACAGTCTACGTGCTGCCAGGGACCTACAAGGAAAACCCGAGCATCAACAAGGCGTTGACCCTGCTGGGAGCCAATGCCGGTGTGGCCGGTTCGGCGACACGGGGAGCGGAATCCAGGATCATCACCAGTGGCAATCAGACTTCCGTGGTAACGTTGACCTCTGGAAACGTAACGATCGACGGGTTTGTCATCGATGGCGACGATCCAGCCGTTACCGGCGCGACGCTTGCCAGCGGCGACGATGCCAACGTCAGTTATGGCATCAGGGCGGCGGCCTCCTACTCGAACCTCACGATCCAAAACAACATCCTCAAGCACGAATTCATTGGTTTCCGCGGCGACGCCAACAACACGGCCACGACCGGCAACGTGATTACCAACAACTGGTTTGACAGCATCGGCAACTTCGATTTCGGCTATGGCGTGTCCTTAAGAACCAGCTTCTACGCCGACGTCACCAACAACCTGATGACGCGTGTCTGGACTGGCGTGCACACGAATGACTTCCACGTGGCGGGCGGGCCCGCGACCTGGAATATTTCCGGCAATAACATTCAGAGCTATGCCGGCGGCATTCTTTACTGGCTCGAGTACGGCGGGGCGACCAGCGCGACGATCAACAACAACCAGATCAGCGCGGCGACCGGGGCCGTGGCCAATAACTTCGGCGTCCTGATGGTCACTGTCCAGAACACTGTCAGCCCCACGTTTACCAACAACACCATTACGGGAACGGATTACGGCATCGGTTTGTTCAATGTTTCGACCAGCAACTCCATTACTTTGGGTTCCACGAATGCCGTCGTCGGCACCAAGTTGGCGGGTGTCCTGGACACCGACAATCTCAACTTCAACCCGGTTAACACCACCAATTTCCTTGCTGGCGGGCCTGGTGCGGCGTCAACGGTCATCGTCAGCGGCATGCCGATCACGAGCGCCGCGGGTGGCATTGGCATCAAGGTCGATGCCAGCGGCGGCACGGCCACCAACCTTACGCTCACCGGGGCTACCGCTATTAGCAATGGGGCCACGGGCTTGCTGTTGAGTGGCGCACTGGCCGCCGTCACCGGCAACACGATCGATAGCACGACCTTCACCGGCCAGACGGGCAATTACATTACCCTGGCCGGCGGCGCTGAAGCAGGCAACACGGTCGACGCCACGCTGGCCACGTTCGACGGCCTTGGTGGCTCAGTCGGCATAACGACCTTGAGCCAGTTCTATGGCATCGAGGACAAGGTTACCGACTATCTGGATGACGCGGCGCAAGGATATGTCAAACTGAAGACCGGTCATGATTACGTGACCCAGGCCAGTGAAACGGCCAGCAACGGCGCTTTGCAGCGTGGCATCAATGTCGCGGTGGCCAACGACAGTGTCCATGTCCAGGCTGGCACTTTCCAGGAAAACCTGAGCATCAATAAGGCGTTAACCCTGCTGGGAGCCAATGCCGGTGTAGCCGGTTCGGCGACACGGGGAGCGGAATCCCGGATTATCACCAGTGGCAATCAGACTTCCGTGGTAACGTTGACCTCTGGAAACGTAACGATCGACGGGTTTGTCATCGATGGCGACGATCCAGCCGTTACCGGCGCGACGCTTGCCAGCGGCGACGATGCCAACGTCAGTTATGGCATCAGGGCGGCGGCCTCCTACTCGAACCTCACGATCCAAAACAACATCCTCAAGCACGAATTCATTGGTTTCCGCGGCGACGCCAACAACACGGCCACGACCGGCAACGTGATTACCAACAACTGGTTTGACAGCATCGGCAACTTCGATTTCGGCTATGGCGTGTCCTTAAGAACCAGCTTCTACGCCGACGTCACCAACAACCTGATGACGCGTGTCTGGACTGGCGTGCACACGAATGACTTCCACGTGGCGGGCGGGCCCGCGACCTGGAATATTTCCGGCAATAACATTCAGAGCTATGCCGGCGGCATTCTTTACTGGCTCGAGTACGGCAGCGCGACCAGCGCGACGATCAACAATAACCAGATCAGCGCGGCGACCGGGGCCGTGGCCAATAACTTCGGCGTCCTGATGGTCACTGTCCAGAACACTGTCAGCCCCACGTTTACCAACAACACCATTACGGGAACGGATTACGGCATCGGTTTGTTCAATGTTTCGACCAGCAACTCCATTACTTTGGGTGCCACGAATGCCGTCGTCGGCACCAAGGTGGCGGGTGTCCTGGACACCGACAATCTTAACTTCAACCCGGTTAACACCACCAATTTCCTTGCCGGCGGACCTGGTGCGGCGTCAACGGTCATCATCAGCGGCATGCCGATCACGAGCGCCGCGGGTGGCATTGGCATCAAGGTCGATGCCAGCGGTGGCACGGCCACCAACCTTACGCTCACCGGGGCAACCGCTATTAGCAATGGGACCACGGGCTTGCTGTTGAGCGGCGCACTCGCCGCCGTCACTGGCAACACGATCGATAGCACGACCTTCACCGGCCAAACGGGCAATTACATTACCCTGGCCGGCGGAGCTGAAGCAGGCAACACGGTCGATGCCACGCTGGCCACGTTCGACGGCCTTGGCGGCTCGGTCGGCACAACGACCTTGAGCCAGTTCTATGGCATCGAAGACAAGGTTACCGATTATCTGGATGACGCGGCGCAGGGTTATGTGAAACTGAAGACCGGGCACGATTACGTGACCCAGGCCAGTGAAACGGCCAGCAACGGGGCTTTGCAGCGTGGCATCAATGTCGCGGTGGCCAACGATAGTGTCCACGTCCAGGCCGGCACTTTCCAGGAAAACCCCAACGTCAATAAGCCGTTGACTCTGCTGGGCGCCAATGCCGGGATCGCGGGCTCGGGCGTTCGTGGCGGCGAGACGGTCCTTTTGACCAGTGGCAATGCGAGCGCGGTCGTCACGCTAACCTCGAGCAACGTGACCATCGACGGGTTCACGATCAACGGCGATGATCCAGCAGTGACCGGCGCGGCGCTCGGTGACGGGGATGACTCGAATGTAAGCTACGGCATCCGGCCCACGTCGAATTATGGTAGCGAGACCGTTCAGAACAACATCATCGAAAAAACCTTCGTCGGCTTCCGTGGCGATGGCGTGGCCAGCGGCAGTCTGATCACCAAGAACTGGTTTGACAGCATCGGTAATTTCGACTTCGGCTATGGCGTCTCCTTGCGAGCGGACTATTATGCCGATGTGACGAACAACAAGATGACGCGCGTGTGGAGCGGCATTCATCTTAACAATTTCTCCCTGGCCGGCGGGCCGGCCAGCTGGAACATCTCTGGCAACAACATCCAGAGCTACGCGGGCGGCATCCTGTATTGGCTCGAGTACGGCGGGGCGACCAGCGCGACGATCAACAACAACCAGATCAGCGCTGCCACCGGGGCCGTGGCCAACAATTTCGGCGTCTTGATGGTTACCATTCAAAACACCGTGAGTCCGACCTTCACGAACAATACGATCACGGGCACGGATTACGGTATCGGCCTGACCAACACGTCGACGACGAACGCCATCACGCTGGGGGCGACGAACGCCATTGTGAACGCCAAGCTGGCGGGCGTCTATCTTACCGATAATCTGACATTCAACCCTGTCAACACCACGCCGCTGACTTCCAATGCGTACACAGCCGCAGGCGACGTGATCGGGGTGACGGTAAGCGGCATGTCCATCACCAGCACCACTGGCGTGGGCGTCAAAGTGGAGACATCCCGGACGTCGGCGGTGGACGTGGCCACGACCGCCACGATTAACAACAACACAACGATTACTACCGGCGGTCCCGCCGGCACCGGCACCGGCGTCCTGGTCAAGGGCGCTCTGGCCCGCGCCCAGGTGTCAGGCAACATCGCGTCGATTCATGATAACTTGATCGGCATCGACGTTAACGGCGGCTCGGCGACGGTTGCGAGCAACCACATTTTCAACAATGGCACGGGCATCGCGGTGGAAAACGGCGGCACACTTGTCGCGACCAACAATTTCATCACCGCCAATACCGGCCAGGCAGTGCTCGTCGCCAACACTGGCACGCCAGTCGTTACGGTCCACGATAACGATTTGTCCGGCAACGCTACCCCGGCCGTCAAAAACAACAACTCCGGTATGACAGTTGACG
Organism: uncultured Planctomycetota bacterium; assembly: GCA_963848825.1. GTDB lineage: Bacteria > Planctomycetota > Planctomycetia > Gemmatales > Gemmataceae > CAVVSQ01. Next base: position 45,477 of record CAWKFA010000003.1, read on the forward strand.
CCGCCGAGAATTACTGGGGCTCGTCCGCTCTTACTTTGGCGGCTGTCGCCGGCCAGGTTAGTGGAAATGTCAACTTTGAGCCGATTCTGACATCCGGCGACGCGAACCTGGTCACGCCCGGTTTTCAGCCGAACCTGAGCAGCCTCCTCGTCGATGTGAGCACGCCGAACGCTTCCCCCACGGAAGGCGGTAGCTTCACCTTGAACTTGGTGCCGGCCAACCCAACTTCCAACAACGCCACCCTGACGCAATGGGACATCAACTGGGGTGACAGCCAACACACCATCGTGTCCTCGCCCAGCATTCCAGCTTCGGTGACGCACACGTATGCCGAGGAAGGCAGCTTTACGATCATCGCAACGGCTACGGATGAACTATCCAATACCGCCGCGACGACGTTGGGCGTCAACGTGCTGGACGCCGCGTTGGCATCGACACAGGCCAACTTGACGCCGCCAGTGGCCGTGGAAGGTCAACCGTTCACCAACGTGACAGTTTTCCACTTCACGGACAACGATCCGGCGGGCGTGGCCACGGATTATACAGCCCTGGTGACGCTGGGGGATGGCAACACGGTGACCTTGACGGGCGTGGCGAGCGCCAACGGCCAAATCGTGGCCAACGGCGGTGGCTTTGACGTGCAATTGTCCTACACCTATGCGGAGTTCTTCAACAATCACACCTTCAGCGTCTCCGTCGTTGACCATGGCGCACCGGTAAGCGCAAGTGTCAACAACTTTAGCGTGGCGGACGCCGCACTCACGGATACGAGCGCCCCGGCCATCATCCAGGTCCCTGTCGGAGTTTCGACCGGTACCGTCACGGTGGCTACCTTTACCGATGCGAACCCGGGCAACCATGCCACCGATTTTTCAGCGAACATCCATTGGGGCGATGGCAATACGACGCCCGGCACGGTTAGCTTTAGCGGTGGAGTCTATTCGGTACGCGGTACCCATACCTATTCAACAAACAATTATGACCTGATCACGGCTGACGTTGCCGACATCGGCGGCCAGACGTTGACTGGCATTGGCAAGACCGCGGCCCTCGTCGTTTTGACGCCCCCCTCCTTCACGTCCGGGATACCGACAAGCACCGTCGCGGCGGGTCAGGCTTACAGTTTCACTTTCTCCGCGGCGGGCCTGCCCACGCCGACCCTCAGCGCGAGCAACTTGCCAGCCTGGTTATCGTTCGCTCCAGGCACGGGCGTATTGTCAGGCACGACGACAGTGGCCGGTGTCTACAGCAACATCCAGGTCACGGCGACCAACTCTCAGGGAAGCGCCACGCAAACCTTCAATATCACGGTGACGGCAGCGGGTGTCGATCATTTCGCATTCATCATCAGCCCAACAACCGCCACGGCGGGTGTAGGCTTCCCCTTGTTGACAATCGCTCAGGACCAGTACAACAACCCGATCCCGGGTTACACGGGTACCCTCCACTTCACGAGCACCGATCCGCAGGCACCTTCACCGGCCGCCGACTCGACGTTTATTAGCGGTAATAACATAGCGGTCGCCACCCTCAAAACGGCTACTGCCACGGGCTGGACGATTACCGCCACCGACACCGTCAATCATAAAACCGGCACCACCGGTTCCATTTTGGTGACTGCTGGCGCCGCGTCTTCGCTACTCATCAGCACGCCGCCCACGGCGTTGACTGGCAGTCCTTTTACGGTCACCGCGACGGCCAAGGACATGTTTGGCAACATCGCGACGGGTTATACAGGCACGGTAAAGCTCACCAGCACCGATAACGCGGCGACATTCTCGGCGAGTCCCTATACCTTCACGACGGGGGCCGGCAGCGACAATGGTGTCCATACCTTCGTCAACGGGGCCACGCTCAATACTGCCGGCAACCAAACGGTTACCGTCACGGATATTAATGCCGTCAATCCCCTGCTCACGGCCACGAGCAGCGCCATTGCCGCCCGCGGCCTGTTGGTGTCATCAATTACGACCAGCCCGACCGGCTTCACCATTACTTTCAACAAGCCGATCAATCCAGCGACCCTGGCTCTTTATAATTCCAATAACAGCACGGTAAACGACGTTACCCTCAAGGCGCCTTTGCCCGTGGGAGCGATTCATGGATCGTTATTGGTCGATCCGACCAACACGAGCGTCACCTTCAAGACGACCTCGCAATATCTGTTGCTCAAGAATAACTTCCAGTCCGTGGTCCTGCCGGACGCGACCTATACGGTTACCCTGGTCAGCGGTTCGGGCACAAACGGCTTCCTCGACGCCCTGGTGCCGGCCTGGATGGGGCCAACAACGGCGGTCACGCCAACTTTGTCACTACCTTCACGACACACTTCCAGAGCAATGCCACCCCCGTGCTCGGCATTCCCGACTTCGCTCGTGGCCCCGACGCGAGCACCCCGATTCAGGTGCCCAATGGCGGCAAGGTCAACGGTGGCTCAGCGGGAATTCCGATCACGCTTTACAATGCCGCGAACGTTACCGATGTCACGTTCTCCTTGACCTATAATCCGGCCCTGTTCACCGTCACCAACACCCTGTCGGGCAGCCCAAGCGATGCGACCGACCCCGGTGCAACCTTGACGCTCGTTAGCAACGTCGGCGGCGTGGCTACTTTCCATTACCAAGATGCGACGCCGGTGTCGGCGACCCTTAGCAATCCGTTGGTTCTCGGCGACCTGGTGGCGGTCGTGCCCAACAGTGCGACGAACCTTTACCAGGTGAAGGAACAACTCAAGCTCGGCAGCATTGTCATCAATGGCGGGGCGATTACTGGTGCCGTCAGCGCCAACGGCGTCCACATCAACTCCTTCTTCGGCGACGTAACGGGGGATGGTAAGGTCAATGGCCTGGATACGTTGGCCGCCAACACCGTGGCCGTCGGCGCCGCTTCCGGCTTCTCCGCTTATCAGTTGCTCGATCCGGCGATCATCGGCGACGTCGCGGGCGATTTCTCCGTGGATGCCGGCGATGTGTCCACGATCGATGCCTTTGTCGTTCAGCTACACCCGACGCAGATCCCGACGCCGCCCGCAGTCGTTGTTAGCTCGCCCAACTCGGCCGATCCGACGCTGAGCCTGCCGGCGGCCAAGCTGACGGCTGGTGCCGACGGAATTGTCTCCGTGCCCGTGCTGCTGGACCATCCGCACCCGGAAGGCAGCACCGGCTTGACCGAAGCCGTCCTGGCGCTCAACTACGATCCGACTCAGTTAAGCGTGTCCGCCGCGGACATCACTCTGGGCTCGCTGCCCGAACTTGGCACCGGTTGGCAAATCTCGTCGATCGTTGATGCCGTTCGCGGGCAGATCGGCATTGAAATGTTCAGCCTGACGCCGATCACGGCGACCCATGGCGGCAGTCTGGTGAACATCGCCTTCCATCTGGTGGGCACCAGTCACAGTAGCGCGGGCCAGCCGATCGCGGCAGTCCAGCTCGTAAGCGGGGCGACTCCGAACGGCATGCATTACAGCACGATCCTGGCCGACACGCAGGGCGCCCTGGTCGTCAGCGACGGCATCGATCAGCTTGTGATGCAAAATCCAATCTCGGCGGCCTTGCCGACAAACCGTGCCATTACGGTCGACACCGACGCCGTCGAAACCAGCAATCATCCCGAGACCGCCACGGCGCCAGGCGAACGTTCCTTCGAATCAGTTGACGCTGTGGCCCTTTATGTCGGGTCCGAAGCAACCTCTTTCTCGGCCCTCAGCAACGGCGCCATGTCGGGTGACGTCGCCACGGTGCGGTCGTCGCCCGCCAGCTTGACCGTGACGGGTATGCTGGCTTTCCAGCCTAACGGGCAAGGCTCAGCCGTCCAACAACTGTCGAACCAGCTCGTGCAGATTGCTTCGGCACTGGTGTCCAACCTGAACGCCGTGAATATTGTCTCGCCGCGTACGGCGGATCGACTGTTCTCGGCATCGATACACGGCCCGGATAATGTGGCCGATTTGAACTGGTTGGATCCACTTTCCAACAGCGTGGATGCTTTGATATGGGACGGTTTAAAACAAGATTGGCTGGCCAACCCTTCGAATCAGGGCACGACTTCTGAAACTCAGAATTCCCAAGTTGACGCTTCCCAGGGCGTCCAGGGATCGGACCAGGGCGACCCGGACGCGGTCCTGGAAAGAGTGTTCGCGGATTTAGCGAATGAGTCCGAGGATTTTAACGATATCGGTGGTTATTAATACGTGGATCTAAGGATTGCCCGGGCCGTTGCTAGCCAACGGCCCGGGCGAGCCTACTTCCTTCAAGGTTGTTCTACCATGGAATTTTCTCTCCGTAACATCAGAAAGACGATTCGCTCCTGGGCCATGCCGGCCAAGCATCGGACGTTTCGCCGCGGGAAGCAGGCTGTCCGCATGCTTCTGGAGTCCCTCGAGGACCGCATCGTGCCGGCGAACACCCCCAAGGGCATTGTCTCCCTGAACGTGGGCGCTGGCGTGACGGCGGTAACCGGCGCGCCTTCCAAGACGGTGCCCGTGTTCATCGACTTCGACAACGTCACGGCTGCCGGCACCAATCCGGGGCCGGTGGGCGGTCTGTCCGGAGGCGCAGTTCTATGTCGTCTACGATCCGGCGGTACTATCCATTAGCGAATCGGCTGCTGCCGTGGGCGCGGACATCAAGCTAGGTTCGCTCCTTTCAGGAAATGCTGCCAATTATAATCTGACGCCGGCGTTCGGATTTGGCACGGGCGTGGTGGCCATCGGCCTCAATCACACCGGGTCCGGCTACGTCAGTGGCCCGCTCACGGGCCACATGATCGAGCTCGATTTTCATGTTGTCCAGACGAGCGCTCCGGGAAACACCACCTTATTGGACCTGCAAACGATATTCGTCGATGCCAACGGCAATTCGCACATCATGAATATCCATGACAAGAACAATACGACCTACACCCTGGCCACGGTTCCCAATCAATACCAGGATGTCAGCGGCAACGCCTTTCCCTTGACGCAAGCGGGCGCGTTGCAGCCGAGCACCTTCAGTCCGCCCGACAACGACACCACGGATGCCGCGATCCAGGTTGTCGCCGGGTCGCCAAGCCTGACCCCAACTGCCGTGGCGGATTCCTTTAACATGGCGCCCAACAACGTGAACTTCACGACCACCATGACAGCCACGGGGCCGGTCGGCGGCGTGTTGGCCAACGATACCGCCACTGCCAATGGCCCAATGAATGCCGTTCTGTCGGGTGGTGGCATCACCACCACGGTCGTGGCCCCGGTAAATGTGGGCGTAAACAGCGCCACGGAAGTGGGACAGGTCGTTACGATTACCACTTCGTCCGCGACGGCCTTGGTGCCGGGCGACGGTGTGACAATCACGAACATGGCCAACTCCGGCTACAATGGTTACTTCCCCGTAGCCACCGTGATATCCAACACGCAATTCACGTACATTGATACGCTCACGAACCTGTCCGCTTCCAACGGCGGCACGGTCAGCAGTGCGGCGACCACAGTTTACTCGGCGAACACCCCCAACGGCAAAGTATGGCTTAACGCCCTGGATGGCTCGTTTGCCTATACTCCCGCCACGAATTTCGTTGGCACGGATACCTTCACTTACAAGGCTGTCGACGCGACCAGCACGACTGCCAGCGCCAGCGCGACGGTGACCATCACCGTGGGCGGCTATCTGAGTATTCCGCAGTTTAACCTCCGTCCGGTTGGAGGCCAGGTTGTCGTCCCGGTCAACATACTTAGCGGTGGTCCCGCCAATAGCGGCGGCCTTAACGGTGCCACGATTGGCATCAACTATGACTCGACCCTGTTCTCGGTAGCTGGTGTGAGCAAGGGCAGTCTGATCCCCAATTCGCCTGGCGTAAATAACTGGTCCTTCGCGGCCAACACGGCCACGGCCGGAAAAATTGTTATCACGACGTCTGCCATCGGCATCGCCGCGCCCTGGTGTCAACGTCCGGCGGTTCGCTCGCGCTGATCACGTTCAATGTTATCGGCACGCCCACGGGCGTAACGAGCGTCGTCAACATTTCGGGCAGCAATCCGGCGGCCACGGAATTGGATGTCGCGGCCAGCGGTGGTTCCGTGGCTTTACCCTTCGCGATCGCGCCGGTCGATAATACGAGCTTCAATGGCGCTCCTGGCACCACGGACGGAATTATCAGGTTCCCGGCGAACACGACCACAACCGTGAGCGCCACGGTAGGGGGTTCCTCGGTAGCCACGGTCACCTACGGCACGCTGGTGACGTTAACCGCCACAGTGGCCGCGAGTGCGGGAACCTTGGCACCTTCCCTTGGTTCCGTGGACTTCAAGGACGGCGCCATCGATTTGGGAGTGGTCTCCACAGACACTACCAGCGGCACCAATTCCATATTCACCCTGGTAACGACACCGAACCAGCTCCAAGTTCTGTTGAGCGGGGGTGGCGTCCATACGATCACCGCCGCTTATACAGCGGGCCTCGATTTCAACAATAGTTCCGGAACGCTGGGCGGGGGGCTGCAGGTCACTCCAGCCTCTTTGACAATCAAGGCGGTCACTAACAGCCGGTCGTACGATTCAACGACGAATGCTTCGGCACTACCGACGACCATTGGACTCGTGGGCACCGATACGATCACGGGCCAGGCGGAGGCTTACACCGATCGCAACGTGGGTACGAGTAAGACCCTCTCGGTGACTGCCTACACGGTGAATGACACCAACGGCGGGCACGATTACACGGTGACCACCGTTACGAACACCACCGGCATTATCACGAAGGCCGCACTCACGATCACCGCTGTTACAAACGTCAAGACCTATGACGCCAATGCGAGTGCCCTGGGTGTGCCGACGGTAGCGGGCTTGTTTGGCGCGGATACGGCGACCGGTCTCGCGGAGGTTTACACCAATGTGAACGCGGGTTCCAGCAAGACCCTGAGCGTCAGTGCTTTCACGGTGAACGATAGCAATGGCGGCAACAATTACGCCGTCACGACCGCGACCAACACGACCGGCGTCATCAACAAAGCCGCACTGACAATCACGGCATCGGCGAATACGAAAGCGTATGATTCTACCACGACTGCCGCCGCCACTCCCGCGGTTGCGGGCCTCAAGGGTAGCGACACGGTATCCACGTCCGCCGAAGTGTATTTGACTGCCAGCGCCGGCACCGGCAAAACGTTGAGCTTCGCGACATATGCCGTGAATGATGGCAACGGCGGCAACAACTACGCCGTGAGTGTGGTGAACACCAATACAAATGGCGTCATCAATAAGGCCGCCTTGACTATTACCGCCACGACGAACACGAAGACTTATGATTCCACGGTCAGCGCGGCGCTACACCCACCGTTTCGGGTTTGCAAGGGGCCGACACGGCCACCGGACTTGTCGAGGTTTATGCGACCACCAGCGCCGGCACCGGCAAGACGCTGAGTGTCAGCGCTTTCGTGGTCAACGATGGCAATGGCGGCAACAACTACGCTGTCACGACGGCGGTGGACGCAACCGGCGCGATCAACAAGGCGGCCCTTACGATAACTGCCACGAGCAACACCAAGACCTATGACGCGACCACGACGGCCGTCGCGGCGCCGACGGTTGCGGGCCTCCTGGGCGGTGACACGGTGACCGGCCTGGCCGAGGTTTACTCCGACAAGAACGCTGGTTCGAGCAAGACTCTGAGCGTGAGCACTTTCACGATCAATGATGGCAATGGCGGCAATAACTATGCGACCACAACCGTGGTGAATACCACGGGCGTAATCAACAAGGTTGCCCTGTCGGTCACCGCAACCACCAACACCAAGACGTACGATGCCACCACCACGTCTTCGGCAACACCGACAGTCGCCGGCCTCAAGGGCGCGGACACGGCGACTGGTCTGGCCGAGCTTTACGCCGACGCCAACGTCGGCGCGAGCAAAACGTTGTCAGTAAGTGCCTACACAATCAACGACGGCAACAGTGGCAACAACTACACGGTCACGACGGTTAGCAACACGACCGGCCTCATCAACAAGGCGGCGCTCACCATCACGGCCCGTCCCAACACCAAGATCTTCGACGGCACCACGACGTCGCAGGTAACGCCGACGGTGTCTGGCCTGCAAGGCAGCGACACCGTTACGGGCTTGGCCGAAGCTTTACAGTGACGCGACGGTCGGCACCGGCAAAACGCTCTCGGTCAGCGCTTACGCGGTCAACGACGGCAATAGCGGCAACAATTACAGCGTGGCCACGGTGATTAACAATGGCGGCGTCATCAATCCACTGCCTGGCAAATCGCTGGTTTCTCTGGATGTGGGCGCGGGCGTGACGGCGGTGACGGCAGCGCGTTCCAGCGTGGTCAAGGTCTTCATCGATTTTGACAATCATACCGCGGCGGGAACGTCCCTGGGCTCCAACGGCGGCCTGGCGGGCGGCTCGTTTTATGTCCTTTATGATCCCTCGGTCTTGTCAATCAGCGAGACAGCGGGCGGCGTCGGCAGCGACATCAAGTTGAGTACGCTGCTGTCGGGAAGTTCCTCCTTTTACAACTTGACCACGGCTTCAGGGTTCTCGACCGGCGTGGTGGCCATAGGCCTTAATCACTCCGGTTCGACCTTTGTGAACGGCGGTTTGACGGGCCATCTGCTCGAGCTTGATTTCCACGTGGTGCAAACGACGTCGCTGGGCATCAGCTCGCTATTGGATTTGCAGACCTCCTTCACGGACTCGACGGGTAGCGTGCGTACGACGAACATCCATGACAAGGGTGGCTTGCTGTACAACCTGACGCCCACGCCGACGCAGTATGCGGCCCTGGGGACGACGAGCACATTGACGCAAACGGGAGTTCTGACGCCGAGCCAGTTTAGTCCCGCGGACACCGACAGTACGGATGCGTCGATTCAGATCGTGGCGGGGACACCGGCGCTGGCGCCGACGGCGCGAGCGGACCAGTACAGCATGGCGCCGAACACTGCCAATTTTGGCACCACGATGACGAGCGCTGGCCTGGCCAGTGGCGTGCTGGGCAATGACACGGCCACGGCCAACGGCCCGATGGACGCGGTGTTGACGGGTGCCGGTGTGACGAGCGTGGCGGTAGGCCCGCAAAGCCGAAGTTTGTTGACGACCAGCGAGACGGGCAACGTGGTGACGGTGACGACGTCGGCGGCGACCGGACTGGTGGTCGGCGAAGGGGTAACGATCACGGGGGTGAGCGACACGGATTACAACGGTTATTACGCGGTCGCCTCGGTGCTATCGAGCACGCAATTCACGTATATCTCGGGGCTAACGGCCATGCCTGATGCCCTGGGGGGCACGGTGAGCGCGGTGGCGACGACGGTATACAGCGCGCCGACGGCGCATGGGCAGGTGTGGCTGAATGCTCTGGATGGCTCGTTTGCTTATAGCCCGACGGCCAATTATTTGGGCACGGACACGTTCACGTACCAGGCGGTGGATGCGCGGAGCAACACGGCGAGCGTCAATGCGACGGTGACGATCAACGTGGGGGGTTGCCTGAGCATTCCGCAGAACATAGTGCCGGTGGGTAATTTGGTGGTGGTGCCGGTGAATTTGGCCAGCGGCAATGCGGCCAACAGCGGCGGTTTGACCAATGCCACGATTGGCATCAATTACGACGCGAGCAAGTTGTCGTTGCCGAACGGTCCGGCGGACGTGACGGAAGGTTCGCTCAACACGGCAGCGGGTTGGACGAACTTCACGGTGAACACGAACACGGACGGGCTGATCGTCATCACGACCTCGAACACAGGGGGAGCCTCGCCGATCAGTGATATGACGCCAGGATCGCTGGCCTTTATTACCTTCACGGAGATTGGCGTTCCCTTCGGAACGAGCATGGTCAACATCTCCGGCGTGAGCCCGGCAGTGACCGAGCTGGACGTAGCCGGCACAGGCACGTCAGGCAATTCAGTACAGCTGCCGTTCGCGGTGGCGCCGGTAGATAACACGAACTTCAATGGGACGCCGGGAGTGACGGATGGGCTCATTACGTTCCCAACCTTTACGACCACCATGGTCAGTGCCACTGTGGGTGTTACGGCGGTTTCCACGATAACTTACGGAACATCCGTAACTCTCAGCGCCACGGTGACTCCTGTGGCAGGCAGCATTGCTCCGGCGGCTGGTTCTGTCGATTTCCAGGATAACGGCAACGAATTGGGCACAATTACCACCGAAACCGTCTCTGGCAACCAGGCTGTATTCACGTTGGTTACCACGCCGACGCAACTGCAAGTATTTCTGGCCAATTCGGGCGTGCACACCATCACCGCCACTTATAGCCCGCCACCCAGCTTCCTGCCCAGTGTTGGGACGCTGTCGGGTGGTTTGGCGGTCACGCCAGCTTCCTTGACAATCACGGCCAAGACTGCCACGAAAACTTATGATTCGACAACCACGAGCGCCGTGACGCCTTCCGTGACAGGCCTGCTTGGAACGGACACGGTGACTGGCTTGACGGAGGTGTTTTTAAATCCCAATGCGGGATCAAGCAAGACTTTGAATATCGGCACCTACACCATCAATGATGGTAATGGCGGGTTGGATTATGCTGTTACCACGGTCAGCGACACCACTGGTCTCATCAACAAGGCTGGGCTAACGATTGCTGCGGTTGCCAACACCAAGACCTACGACGGAGTAAGGAGTGCGGCCGCGGCACCCACGGTAACTGGTCTTCAAGGCAACGATACGGTAACCGGCCTGGCCGAACTTTATAGTGACCGGAATGCCGGCACCGGCAAGGACATCCTCGTAAGTGCCTTCACGGTCAACGATAGTAACGGCGGCAACAACTACGCCGTCACCACGGTGTTGAGCTCACTGGGCGTGATCAACAAGGCGGCCTTGACAGTTACTTCGACGACGAACACCAAGACGTATGATTCCACCACCACGTCGTCGGCAACACCGACAGTCGCCGGCCTCAAGGGCGCGGACACGGTGACGGGATTGGCCGAGCTTTACGCCGACGCCAACGCGGGCGCGAGCAAAACGCTGTCGGTCAGTGCCTACACGGTCAACGACGGCAACAGCGGCAACAACTACACGGTCACGACGGTTAGCAACACGACCGGCCTCATCAACAAGGCGGCGCTCACCATCACGGCCCGTCCCAACACCAAGATCTTCGATGGCACCACGACGTCGCAGGTAACGCCGACGGTGTCTGGCCTGCAAGGCAGCGACACCGTTACGGGCTTGGCCGAAGTTTACAGTGACGCGACGGTCGGCACCGGCAAAACGCTCTCGGTCAGCGCTTACGCGGTCAACGACGGCAATAGCGGCAACAATTACAGCGTGGCCACGGTGATTAACAATGGCGGCGTCATCAATCCACTGCCTGGCAAATCGCTGGTTTCTCTGGATGTGGGCGCGGGCGTGACGGCGGTGACGGCAGCGCGGTCGAGCGTGGTCAAGGTCTTCATCGATTTTGACAATCATACCGCGGCGGGAACGTCCCTGGGCTCCAACGGCGGCTTGGCGGGCGGCTCGTTTTATGTCCTTTATGATCCCTCGGTCTTGTCAATCAGCGAGACAGCGGGCGGCGTCGGCAGCGACATCAAGTTGAGTACGCTGCTGTCGGGAAGTTCCTCCTTTTACAACTTGACCACGGCTTCAGGGTTCTCGACCGGCGTGGTGGCCATAGGCCTTAATCACTCCGGTTCGACCTTTGTGAACGGCGGTTTGACGGGCCATCTGCTCGAGCTTGATTTCCACGTGGTGCAAACGACGTCGCTGGGCATCAGCTCGCTATTGGATTTGCAGACCTCCTTCACGGACTCGACGGGTAGCGTGCGTACGACGAACATCCATGACAAGGGAGGCTTGCTTTACAACCTGACGCCCGCGCCGACGCAGTATGCGGCCCTGGGGACGACGAGCACATTGACGCAAACGGGAGTTCTGACGCCGAGCCAGTTTAGTCCCGTGGACACCGACAGTACGGATGCATCGATTCAGATCGTGGCGGGGACGCCGGCGCTGGCGCCGACGGCGCGAGCGGACCAGTACAGCATGGCGCCGAACACTGCCAATTTTGGCACCACGATGACGAGCGCTGGCCTGGCCAGCGGCGTGCTGGGCAACGACACGGCCACGGCCAACGGCCCGATGGATGCGGTGTTGACGGGTGCCGGTGTGACGAGCGTGGCGGTAGGCCCGCAAAGCCGAAGCTTGTTGACGACCAGCGAGACGGGCAACGTGGTGACGGTGACGACGTCGGCGGCGACCGGACTGGTGGTCGGCGAAGGGGTAACGATCACGGGGGTGAGCGACACGGATTACAACGGTTATTACGCGGTCGCCTCGGTGCTATCGAGCACGCAATTCACGTATATCTCGGGGCTAACGGCCATGCCTGATGCCCTGGGGGGCACGGTGAGTGCGGTGGCGACGACGGTATACAGCGCGCCGACAACGCATGGGCAGGTGTGGCTGAATGCTCTGGATGGCTCGTTCGCTTATAGCCCGACGGCCAATTATTTGGGCACGGACACGTTCACGTACCAGGCGGTGGATGCGCGGAGCAACACGGCGAGCGTCAATGCGACGGTGACGATCAACGTGGGGGGTTACCTGAGCATTCCGCAGAACATAGTGCCGGCGGGTAATCTGGTGGTGGTGCCGGTGAATTTGGCCAGCGGCAATCCGGCCAACAGCGGCGGCTTGACCAATGCCACGATCGGCATCAATTACGACGCGAGCAAGTTGTCGTTGCCGAACGGTCCGGCGGACGTGACGGAAGGTTCGCTCAACACGGCGGCTGGCTGGACGAACTTCACGGTGAACACGAACACGGCGGGACATGATCGTCATCACGACCTCGAACACGGGGGGAGCGGCACCGATCAGTGACCTGGCATCAGGATCGCTGGCCTTTATTACCTTCACGGAGATTGGTTTCCCGACGGGTACGAGCGTGGTGAACATCTCGAGCCTTGATCCGGCGGTTACGGAACTGGACGTGGCGGGTACGGGAACGTCGGGGAACTCGCTGGTGTTGCCGTTCGCAGTGGCGCCGGTAGACAACACGAACTTCAATGGGGCGGCGGGGGTGACGGATGGGCTTGATCACGTATCCCGGTGCCGATCACGACGACCTCGACGGTGAGCGCGAACGTGGGGGGTTCGTCGGTGGCGACGGTGGTATATGGCACGCCGGTGACATTGCTGGCGACGGTAGTGCCAGCGAGTGGCGGCTTCGGGCCGGTGGTGGGCTCGGTTGATTTTAAAGATGGCCTGATTGATTTGGGGACAACGACGACGGAAACGTTTTCCGGGAACACGGGCGTGTTTTCGCTGGTGACGACGGCGAATCAGTTGCAGGTGATTTTGGCCAACGGGGGCGTGCACACGATCACGTCGAGTTATCAACCGGGGGGCTATTTCACGCCATCGTCGGCGACCTTGGCGGGCGGTCTGGCGGTAACGCCGGCAAGCTTGACGATCACGGCGAACACGAACGTAAAGACCTACGATGCAACGACGAGCGCGGCCGCCACGCCAACCGTAGCAGGATTGGCCGGCACGGATACGGTAACGGGACTGGCGGAAGTATATGCCAGCGCGAATGTGGGCACGAGCAAGACCTTGAGCGTGAGCACCTACACGGTCAATGACGGCAATGGCGGCAAGGATTACACGGTCACGACGGTCAGCCAACACGACGGGCGTGATCAACAAGGCCGCCTTGACCATCACCGCGACGACGAACACCAAGGGGTACGACTCGCTAACGAGTGCCGCCGCGGCACCGACTGTGGCGGGCCTCAAGGGAGGCGACACCGTAACGGGCTTGGCGGAGGTGTACAGCAACGCCAACGCGGGCGCCAGCAAGACGCTAAGCGTGAGCGCTTTCACGGTCAACGACGGCAATGGCGGCAATAACTACGCCGTAACCACGGCCACGAACACGACGGGCGTGATCAACAAGGCAGCCATAACGATCACAGCCGTGACGAACACGAAGAATTACGACGGCACGACGAGCGCGGCGGCGACGCCAACGTTTTCCAGCCCCGTTGGCGGCGATACGGTGACCGGCCTGGCCGAAGTATATAGCGATGCCAATCTTGGCACGAGCAAAACTCTCTCGGTGAGCGCCTATACGATCAACGACGGCAACGGCGGCAACAACTATGCCGTGACCAAGGTGAACAACAACACCGGCACCATCGTTGTCGGACCCTTCAGTAAATATGTGGTCAGCATCATTGGCAGTAGCACGATCACTGCCGGCAACACCTTCCTGTTCACCGTGCAAGCTACGGATGCCTTCGGCAATAGCGTGTCGAATTATAGCGGTCCGACGACCATTGCCATCGCGGCCAGCCCGAACGATCCGCAGGGCAGCATCCCAGCTTCTGGAACGCTATCCAGTTCGGGCTTCGGGTTCTTCCTGGGGACGCTGAGGACCACCGGCGCCTACACGTTGACGGCGTCGGCTGGTGGGTTCACAGGCACAAGCGGGACGATTACCGTGGTAGCGGCCTTCGCCTCCAACTTCAGCGTTGTCGTCCCGCCCAGCGCCGTGACGGCGCCCCCATCAGTGTCACCGTTTCCGCGTTTGACCAGTTCCACAATCCCGTCACGACCTACTCCGGTACGGTCAACCTGACGAGCACTGACCCCGCCGTGGTCTTCCCCGTCAACAACTATACTTTCACCACCGGGGCGGGACAGGACAATGGCACGCACACCTTCAGTGCCACACTGAAAACGGCTGGCAATCAGACGATCACGGCGACCGATCCCGGTCCCGGCCCGTCTAATCCCGCCACGATCATCGGTACCAGCAGTACGATTGTCACACGCGGCTTGCTGGTTACGTCGGTCACGCCGACGCCGGACGGTTTCACGGCAACGTTCAACAAAGCCTTCTTGCCCGCGGATATCACGCTTTTTGGGGCATCACCGAACGTCGTCAACGACGTGGTCATGACAGGCAACAGCGGCGTTGGCCCGGTTCACGGCTCACTGTTCATCGATCCCGCCAACCAGTCCATTACTTATAAGGCCACGTTGAGTTATATGCAGGAACTCAACAGCATTTTGTCGGGCAAGAATTCGGTCCTCCTGCCTGATGCCACCTACACGGTCAAGCTTATCAGTGGTACGGGGTCGAATGGTTTCCTGGACGCGCTGGCGCGGGCCTGGACGGGCTGAACAATGCCGGCCATGCCAATTTCAGCACCACCTTCGCCACCCACTTCCAGGCCAATAACACGCCAGCCCTGGGCCTGCCCGATTTCGCGCGTGGCCCGGACGGTAACACCACCATTCAGGTGCCCAACGGTGGTCCCGCGAACGGCGGATCCTTCGGCATTCCAATCACGCTCTACAATGCCGCCAACGTGACCGATGTGACTTTCTCGTTGAGCTATAATCCGGCGCTGCTAAACATTACAGCCGCCCTGCAAGGAGCGTCCAGCGATGCCACCGATGCGGCGGCGACGCTGACCCTTGTTTCCAACAGCGGTGGCGTGGCCACTTTCCACTATCACGATAACACCCCAATTTCCGCGACCCCGGCAGCGCCGTTGGTACTCGGCGATTTGAGTGCTGTCGTTCCCAATGCCGCCAAGACTCAGTATCAGGTGAAGGAGCAGCTACAGTTCGGCAGCATCGTCATCAACGGCAACGCTGGCACCGGCGCTGTCAGCGCCAACGGCCTGCACGTCAACGCCTATTTCGGCGACGTGAACGCCGACCATAATATCGATGGACTCGACAAACTGGCAATCGACAACGTGGCACAGGGACGTGTCAGCGGCTTCAACCAATTCTCGCTCATGGACCCAGTCATCGTGGGCGACGTGGCGGGCGATCTCCAAATTGATGCCGGTGATGTCAGCGTGCTTGATGCCTACATCGTGCTTCTGGCACCGACGCAAATACCTGTGCCGCCGGCTGGGCTGACGGGTTTCGCGTCTCCCAATGCCGCCGATCCCAACTTGAGCTTGAGTGCGCCGCGGAGCGTGACCGGCACTCACCAGACGTCAACCGCCCCGGTAGTTTCCGTGATGGTCGACCATCCCGATCCAGCGGGCAGCACCGGTCTCACCCAGGCGACGCTGGCGCTGACGTACGATCCGTCCGCACTTTCGGTCACGTCGGCGGATATTGCCCTGGGCTCTGTGCCCAGCCAGGGCAGGGGCTGGCAAATTATGAGCGTGGTAGACTCAGTAAAGGGTCAGATTGCGATTCAGCTTTATAGCGACACGCCAATCACTTCGGCCCAGGCGGGGAGCCTGGTCAATATCGCCTTTCACGTCGTGCCGGGCGCCAGCATGCCGGCCACTGCCGTGCAACTCGTCGATAGTGTAATGCCCAACGGCATGGCCTTTAGCACGGTGCTCGCAGACGCTCAAAGTGCCATGATTCTTGGCCAGGGCGTCGACCAATTGTTGCTGCGGACGGGTGCCGAGGCCCAGCTGCCGGCCAGCAGCGTGAACGTCATCACGGCTACAGCGACGCTCCACCTCACCTCAGCGGAGCACTCATACGCCGAAGCACCGGTAAGTTTGCCGGGCAAACTGGCCGACGCAGTTGGCCAGGTGAACGAGGAGACGGTCTCCGCGACGTCCAATAACGGAGCGACAAACGAGGCCACAGCGACACGCAATAGCGCGACCACTCTTATCGTAAGTGGTGCCCCGGCGCTCGTGGCGAATATGGCCCAGGCGATCATGCCTGCAATGGCGGCGCAGGTGGTGCAAATTGTCAACCTGCCACTGGTAAACTCTCTGCTTAATATGCCGAGGCAGATGGTGGACCAACTCTTCCTGGCCACCGCTCGCAGGAATGACGCCGTGATTGACGCCGACGCACTGAACAAATCTCAATTCAGCCTGGTTTGGGAAAACCTGCAGCAGGATTGGCTGTTCAACCAGGCGCCGTCGGCCCAGTCCGTGGGCTCCAACGATGATGACGCCGATTCCCAAAGCCAGGATGCCGGTACTGACACAACGGTGGTCGACCAGCTCTTCGCGCTAATCGCCGAGGACATGGATGGCTTTGGCGGCTAGTTCGGGGGTTCCGCAACTGTGGCGTGGGTCGAGCATAATCGGCTGACCCACCGATGCCCATTAATGTACCTGTAGGGTGGGTCAAGCGTAATCGCGCTGACCCACCGATGCACCCGCCGCGCTGAGTTATTGGAATCGGCAGGGTGAGCCAGTCAACAAATATTATTCCGTGCGTTTCGGTGGGTCAGCGCGAGTACGCTTCGACCCACCCTACGGGGTTGTGTCTGTCTGGCCGTAATGCACTGCAAGCCACAGGGTCGGCTCGGATGGCGTCGTCCAGTCAAAGGGTGAGCCAGTCAACAAATATCGTTCCGTGCGTTTCGGTGGGTCAGCGCGGGTACGCTTCGACCCACCCTACGGAGTTGTGTCTGCCTGGCCGTAATGCACTGCCAGCCACAGGGTCGGCCCCGATGGCGTCGTCCAGTCAACACGGTGGCGTCGGTGAGACGGGATGTTGATGTAATCGCCGGGTCCCAGGTCGATAGGATCTTCCCCTTCGAAGCGAATTCTGGCTGCTCCCTTTAAAACGACAACCCATTCGTGCTGCACCTGGTCATACCAGAAGCCAGCGGGCGAGACGTGTCCGTGCGAAACAATTCGTTCGATGCGCACGCCGGCGGCAGCGTTGATGGTTTGCGAAACTTCTTCCGGTAATATCCGCTCCAGATCGGCAAATAGATTTGTGTCTGGCGCCCGACCGCCAGCAGCTTTTGGCTCCAGCGAAAGAAACCTCGGCACGACCTTGCCATCGACTTCCACTGTTTCCAGAAACATGCTTTTGGGACGGACCCAAAGACCGTGATCGCCGTATTCTTGACGATAAACAACGAGCTCTTCAAGGGTCTCGCTGTGCCGCGCCACGCTCAGTACCGTGTATTCGTTGCCCTTGTAGTGGCGATAGCGGCCGCAGGGGACGTCGGGCGACGCAGTCATTCTCTCTCCGCCCAAAGGCGAATGTCGCCGTCGCCGGTGAACTCGATGTGGATGGTGTTGGGCCGGCAGCAGATGGGGCAGTCTTCAACGTATTCCTGAATCGATCCCGCCGATAGGTCGATGGGCACGACGATTTCCTCGCCGCACGAATCGCAAATATAAGTGGCTTCGTCCTTCAATGGATCACCTTTTTAAGGAAGCGGGCCTCTATTCCTGGCTTTACCAGTGAAACACGCGTAAGAGGTTCGAATAGCTGTCTGTCCACATGGGGCCATCGAGAATTTCCGCGGGTTGCCAGTCTTTGATTTGGCGGCGCTGGTCAAGAGGAGGCCCGCCGCTCGGTACGGAACCTGGTTTCGCGTAATTTTTGCGCTGCATAACGACCCAGTCCGAACCGAATTTGTCCGCGACCTCGTTGCCGTCATCATCCTTGCCAAAGTCACCATAGTAGAGGCAGGTCAAGTTTTTCTCTTGGGCGATCTTGCCCAAGACGGGGGGCAAGTTGACATAACGATTGGTGGTGTTGAAAACCAGAATGCCGCCGTCCACCAGTTTGCTCATGTAGAGATCGATGGCCTCGCCCGTGAGCAGGTGCACCGGTATGGCGTCTGAACTGAAGGCGTCGATAACGATGATGTGGTAATAGCCGTCGAAACTGCGGCCATAAGGGTCCTTTTTGAGTGTTTGCCGGCCATCTCCCATGACGACCTCAAGCTTGGCGCCGCGCTCAATTGCGTCGTGCAAGTAGTAGAAATAGCGTTCTTCTCCCTCCGGCGGCAGGGACAGACGTTTCACCAGGGGATCGATTTCGTAGTAGACGACGTGTTGCCAGGGCTTGGCATGGGCGGCCAAAATGCCAATTCCCAGGCCAACGACGGCGTAAGGCGGTTCCGACTGCATGCCGGCCAGAATACCGCCGGGCACGTTCCCAAGCCCCACCAGAGACGCTGGCAACCGGGCATCGGGCCAGGAGAACTCTTTGAAGATTTGACCCACGCCGCCCGTGGGATGGAAATACGTGATCGTCTCGCGCCGCCGGTCCGGTGGCTCGACGATTTGCGAGCCATGATTGATGACGCCGTGTACGAGGGTGTGATATTCCGTGGTTTTGCCGATCGAACGCACCTTGACAAACCCGAAGAAGCTGCGGCCTTCGAAGAGCAAGGGGTCTTGCAGATGATTGAAATACTCAACGCCCAAAATCAGGCCGAGAAGAGCGAGTCCAAAGCGCAATGGTCTGCCCGCCATGGCCAAAACAATTACGGCGATGACGGCCAGGAAGTAGTTTTTTACCTCCCACTTGGCGCCCTGCTTGGCCAAATAAAAAGATCCAAATCCTATCGCCACTGGTATCAGAAAATCCAATACCCGGCCAAGCGGAGTCGTCTCTTCCTGGTTGGTATCACCCGGGACCAGCGGCACACTTCCCAAAATGCTTGGTCTCAGGCAACAGGCGAGGACCATGGCGAGATAATATTCGGCGATGCCAAACCAAAATATTTGCGGTGCCACGAGCGCATTGAACATGCCGCCCAGGACGCCGCCAACCGACATGCACAAATAAAAATCGGTGAGCTGACGCGCGGCGGGGCGGTCCTTGGCCAGTTCTCCATGGCAGACCAGCGCCGTGGTAAAAAAGACCAACAAATGCAGGCTGAACTCCATCGCCAGAGTGATTTTGGAGAAGGAGATGTGGGCGACCATGAACAGGACCAGGGCCATAAGCAAGCAGGGCTGGGCGTAAAGGAGGACTTTGTGAGGCATGCCGACCCACGGAATCGGCCAGCGTGCAAAGACCAGAATGAAGGTGAGCAGATAAAGCGCGAGGGGAATCACCCAAATAAAAGGAATGGCCGCGATGTCCGTCGTCAGATAAGTGGTCACTCCTAACATCAGGCTGGTGGGGGCGGCGGCCAGGCCGATCCAGCGCACGCGGCGCGCCCAGGTTACTTCTTTGGTGCCGAGATTATCCGCCGTTTCAATACCCGGGACGGGCCGAGGCGCCGTCAGGGCCGTATGGAGACGTGGCCTGCCGAGGCGTTTATGTGCCATGATGGCGCTGCCAAGCTCCGCGGCCGGTTTGGAGGCGGGCACGGGCATGTCCACGGCCAAGGCCCACGCTGGCGTGGAGGTGTTTTGCCGCCAGACGAGTAGGCCGCAAGCCACCACCATGAGCACCAAAACACCATAACCCATGGTCCAAAGCCAGGCCTGGTCAGCGAGCGCGAAATTAGGTTCGATAACAACAGGATAGAGCACCAGGGCCAGCATGCTGCCGAGGTTGCTGGCGCCGTACAAGAAATAGGGGTCTTTCGCGGCCGGATGGCTAGTGCTGGAAAACCAGCGCTGCAGGAGGGGACGCTGGTAGCCACCACGAAAAACGGCAACCCCACCATTCCCAGGAGCAGCCAGAGAACCGACACGACGGGGTTGTGATCGGCCGGCGGCGACCAGTTGCCGAGAGCGAACGGCAACACCAGGAAGGGCAGGGCGAGGATGGCGAATTGCGCCAGCAGTTGGCGGCGCCGGCTTTGCCAGGTACTCAGTGTATGGGTGTAACCGTAACCCACGAGCAAGACGGCCTGAAAGAACACCATACAGGTGTTCCATACCGCCGGAGTGCCGCCCAGACTGGGCAACATCATCTTGCCGACCATCGGCTGAACAAGAAAAAGTAGAGTGGCGCTGACAAAGAGCGTGCACGCGAAGAAAAAGAGCAAGAGACACCTCGGGAGTCGCGAATCGGCGTATGCGGATTGGGTTATGGAATTAACCCCAAACGGACAGGAATGTTCCTCGGTCAGTCGGCAAAATCGGCGGCACGACGAAAGCACATGTCAGCGTTTCGCCGCCTCGACGACAATCCTCGAATTATTACGGAAACTAAAGCCACTGTCGACAATTAAACCTGGAGTACGCCAGTTTTGAATGGCCTGCCGTCATCGTGGCGCGTCGCTGCCTGTAGAGCGACCAGCAGCGCGGCCCGCGTTTGCGACGGTTCGATGATCTGGTCCACCCATAAGCGGGCGGCCGCGTAGCGTACGTCGGTTTGTTCCAGGTAGCTAGCTTCTATTTTTTTGCGCAGGTCCGTCAGCTCGCCGGCTTCTGGTTCATGGCCCTGACGTTTGAGGGCACTGACGGTGATGTCCAGCAGCGTGCTGGCCGCTTGTTCGCCGCCCATGACCGCGTATTTCGCGGTCGGCCACGCGAAAATGAAGCGTGGATCGAAAGCCTTGCCGCACAGCGCGTAATTGCCCGCGCCGAAGGAGCCGCCCAAAATGACGGTCAGTTTGGGCACCACGCTGTTGGCGATCACATTCACCAGCTTGGCGCCGGCGCGGATAATGCCAGCTTGTTCGGAGTCCCGGCCAACCATAAAGCCGTTCACGTCTTGAAAAAAAAGGAGCGGCATCCGCCCCTGGTTGCAGTCCATGATGAAGCGTGCGGCCTTATCCGCCGCATCAACGTAAATCACGCCCCCGAACTGAAGTGAGCCATTGGGCAGTTTCACGCGCCGCCGCTGGCTGGCGACTACTCCGACGGGCACTCCGCCAAGCCGGCCGTAGCCACAGACGAGCGTTTGGCCGAACTCGGCCTTGTATTCATCGAAAGGCGCCTCGTCGAGAAAGCTGGGGAGCAGATCACGTATATCGTATTCCTGACGGGTCGCGGAACTGGCCAGGCTCATGACATCGGCGCGGGTCTTGCCTTGGGGCACATCGACAGCAACACGCTGACTGTCGGGCGGCAAGGTGTCGACAAGACGCCGGAGCCGTTCGAGGCAGGCCGGTTCATCCGGCTCCCGAAAATCAATGGTACCGCTTATCGCGGCATGCATCGCCGCGCCGCCCAGGTCTTCATGGCTCACCGTTTGGCCGATGGCGGCCTTCACGAGCGCCGGCCCGGCGAGGTACAGGCCGCTCCCTTCCGTCATGAGCAGTTTGTCGCAGAGGACTGGCAAATAGCCTCCACCGGCCACGCAGTTGCCAAGGATGGCCGCGAATTGCGGAATGCCGGCGGCGGAAATGACGGCGTTGTTGCGAAAGATACGGCCGAAATCATCTTCGTCGGGGAAGATTTCGTCTTGCAGAGGCAAAAAGACACCGGCGCTATCGACGAGATAAACCAGAGGGAGGCGATTTTCGAGCGCGATCCGTTGGGCGCGTAACACCTTCTTGACGGTCATCGGAAAGAAAGCGCCCGCCTTGACGGTGGCATCGTTGGCAATCACCATGACCTGGCGGCTCGCGACCCTGGCGATGCCCGTGACGACGCCGGCGCTGGCGCGCCGCCCCAGTCCTGATACATGTTCCAGGCCGCCCACAGGCCCAGCTCGAAAAGCTCGGTTTTGGGATCGATCAGGAGGGCGATGCGTTCGCGCGCGGTAAGCCGGTTTTTGTCGTGCTGGCGTTTGCTGGCGGCATCGCCGCCGCCAGCGCGGATGTGAGTTTCCTGGCGGCGGAGGTCCGAGAAGGGGTCGGCCACGGTGGCAACGGGTTTGCGCATGGCGATGACCGTTCCTCGAGGTTGGTGACAGCTAGCTTTCCCCGCGCGACTTGACGTGCCCTACCTTTACTTATCTTCCGTCCAAACCTTGCGCTGCCGCGACGACTGGATGCTGAGCATCTTGCGATATTTGGTCACGGTGCGGCGGGCGACCGGATAGCCGGACTCGGCCAGTTTCGTCACGAGGTCCTCGTCGGAGAGGGGATTGTTTTTGTCCTCGTTGCCAACAATCTCCAGGAGTTTTTGTTTGATGGTCTCCCAGGCCACTTCCTCGCCCGTGGCGGTTTGCGTGCCACCGCCAAAGAAGCGCTTGAGAGGAAAGATGCCGCGCGGAGTTTGTACCCACTTATCGTCAACGGCCCGGCTCACGGTCGTGACATGGACCCCAACCTGATCCGCTATTTGCTGCATCTTGAGGGGCTCGATGTGTTCCGGGCCCCGGTCCAGAAAATCGCGCTGATGCTTGATGATGGCCTTGGTCACCTTGCTCAGCGTGCTGCGGCGTTGTTCGATCGCTTCGATGAGCCATTGCGCCGACTGGATCTTGCGTTTGAGGAATTCCTTGCGCGCGGGTCGGCCGTCTTGTCGCGATACAGATCGATGTAGCGGCGGCTGATATAAATGTTCGGCGTCCAATCGTCGAGCAGCTTGACTTCATACTCGCCCGCTTCGGTGCGTTCCACAGCGATGTCGGGCACCACGTAAGGAATGTTGTCGGCGGTGAATTTGCTGCCCGGCTTGGGATTCAAGTGCTTGAGAACTTCGATGGCTTCCTTGATGGTTTCCAGGTCGAAGCCGGTTCGTTTTTGAATAACAGGCAACCGGTTGTGACGGATGTCTTCCATGTGGTTGACGATCAAGGCACGCACGACCTCGCGGTGGCGGGTTTCCGGCGTGAGCTGAAGAAGCAAACATTCGGTGTAATCGCGCGCTCCCACGCCCGGCGGGTCGAGGTTTTGCACGCGCGTCAGCGCCTGTTCGAGTTGTGCCCTGGTGACGGCGGCACCCAGGCCGCGCTCTATCTCCTCCAGCGCCACGGCGAGATAGCCGCGCTCGTCGATATGCGAGATCAAATAGCGCAGAAGCTCGACGTCTTCGGGCGGAATGTCGAGAAATGCGAGCTGGTCGTTCAGGTAATCTTGCAGGGATTGCGGCCGCGAGGCCATGTTGACCATCGCGTCATGTTTTTTGTCGCTTTCCTCGTCGACGCGGTTGCTGGAGGAGCGATGTTCCTCGTTGAAATGATCGGCCCAGTCCTCGTTGATTGCGACCAGGCGGTCGAAATCCTGTTCGTTGTCCCCCTTGTCGTCGATAATCAGCTCTTTCTCGGGGCTGATGCCTTCGACGGGATCGGTCTCGGTGTCGAGAGAGCCCTCTTCGGCGTCCTCCGCGGGCATCGGGTTTTCGTCGGGGTTATCTTCCTTGAGCTCCAGGACGGGGTTTTCCTGAAGTTCGTGTTCGATCCTTTCCTGCAGGGCCATCACGGGGAGCTGGAGTATTTCCATGGACTGAATCATGCGGGGGGCCAGAATCATCTTCTGTTCCATCCGCTGCGACATGCTGGTATCTAAACGCATGAAGATCACTCCATACCTTAAAACGCTTGCCGGCCTTCCAGGGCGTCGGCGAGCATTTGGTTATTGGCAAACTCAAGCACGGAGCCGCTTGGGACTCCGCGGGCCAGGCGCGTGATACGCACGCCCGTTCCGGCCAGCAAGTTGGATAAATAGAGAGCCGTGCCGTCTCCTTCCATGGTTGGATTGGTGGCCATGATAACTTCGCGAACGCCTCCCTGATGAACGCGCTGAGTAAGCCGTCGATGGTGAGCTTTTCCGGGCCGACGTTCTCCAGCGGCGCCAGGCGGCCGCCGAGTACGTGATAAAGGCCGCGAAAAGTACCGGCGCGTTCCAGGGAATTCAGGTCGCGCGGCTGCTCGACGACGCATAGCACCGAGGCATCGCGCCGCGGGTCGCTACAAAGCTGGCATAACTCGCCCTCGGTCGAGTTGAAGCACTGCCGGCAGGGGTGAATTTTTTCCTTGATGTCACGCAGCGCCTGGGCCAGGGCCAAGACGTCTGCGGCGGCGCCCGCCAGAAGATGGTGGGTCAGCCGCTCCGCCGACTTGGGACCGATCCCAGGCAGCTTGCCTAGCTCGTACATCAGGCGATTAATAGCTCCCGCGGGCGGCTCGAGCACCGTACAGTCCCTCAAGGAAAGTAAGACTTCAGGCCATGCCGGGCAAATTCATACCGGCAGGCAGGCCCATGCCGGTTGCCATTTTGCTGGTTTCGTCGGCCACTTGTTGCCGAGCTTTCTTTAACGCGTGATTGATTGCGGAGGCAATAAGATCCTCCAGCATTTCCTTGTCGTTCAGGCGCATGACCTCGTCACTCAAGGTAATGTGCTGCACATCCAGATGGCCATTGACGGAGACCTTGACCATACCGGCCCCGGCGTCCCCTTCAACGATAATCTGCCCCATCCGTTCCTGCAGTTTGCCCATTTCTTCGCGAATTTTGGGCAGGTTCTTCATAAGGCCGGCCAGCTGGCCGAATTCCTTGAACATGTTATTCTCCCTGGTTAGGCCCGTCGGCCTGGGCGGCGCTCGAGGGCTCAGTCGGGGTCGCTCCGAAATCGTCGTCAATCTGCACGATCTGTCCCCCAAGGGCGTCAATTGCCTTGCCGATCAGCGGCAGTTGCGCGATTTCCAGTCGCTGCCGCTGTTTGCCGGCCGTACTTGTGACGCTGTTATCCAGCGTGGCTTCCGGCGTTTGAGCCGCCGGCGCTTCCCCCACCACCTCAAGGCGAACCGTGCAAGCCTGGCCGACAATTTTGCCAAGCACAGTCTGCACTTTGGCCAGGCGGTTGTTGTCGAGGTAGTGGCCGCCTGGGGGATTATAGCCTGCCGGAACGCGTAATGCCAGGGCGTTTGGCCCAAGAATTGCTATATCCTGGATTTTTCGTAGCTCGGTGGCTAGAATAACTCCAACCTGCGAAAGGACTTGCTGCCAGACCGCGTCAAGACTCTCTGGCCGTAGTTGTAATTGGATTTGTGGTTGGGGCTCAACCGCTAGCTTTTTTTTTCGGCCGGCTCGGAGGGTGTGCTGACCGGTACGCTTGCGGGCTTTGCCCGTGGCGGGGCGGCGGGCGCACTGCTTTGGCTGGCGACCCATTGTGCGAGTTGGCTCACCGAAACCAGGTCTTCCAGACGGCACAAGCGCACCAGTGCCATCTCGAACAACACGCGGCCATGGCTCGTAAAGCGCATGCGATTTTTGGCACTGACGAGTACATCCAGCCCGGCCAGGACGACATCCGCGTTGAGTCGTTTGGCTTGTTCTTTGAGGAAGGGCTGGAGCTTGCTGGTGACGCTCAGCGCCAGTTGCGCACCGCCGGCGGCATTCACCACCATCAGATCACGCCAATATTCAATCAGTTGATCGAGAAGCTCGCCGAGCTGCAAGCCATCGTCCACGGCCTGGCCCAACATCTCGAGGGCGCGCTAAGGCGCATGTTCTAGCACGGCACCGGCCAGGCCAGCGACGCGATCTTCATTGGCCGTACCCAGGAGACGGTGGACTTGCTCGGCGGTAAGGTTCTCCCCGCCGAAGGCGAGAAGCTGATCGAGTAGCGACTGGGCATCACGCATGGAACCACCGGCGCGGCGCCGATGATTTCGAGGGCCTCCGGCGCGGCGGCCATCCCTTCGCTGGCGACGATTTCTTGAAGGCGCTGCACGACGCCGGCCACGCTGATGCCCGTGAAATCGAATCGCTGGCACCGGGAGAGGATGGTGATCGGTATTTTCTGTGCTTCGGTGGTGGCAAAGATGAATTTCACGTGGGCGGGCGGTTCCTCAAGCGTTTTGAGGAGCGCGTTGAAGGCCGGGCCCGTCAACATGTGGACTTCGTCGATGATATAAATCTTGTAACGTGAGCGGCTGGGCCGAAACTGCACATTCTGGCGAATCTCACGCACCTCATCAATGCCGCGATTGCTGGCCCCGTCGATCTCCAAAACGTCCATGTCCTCGCCGACGGCAATGGCCTTGCACAGGTCGCAGACGTCGCACGGCGTGGGCGTGGGACCTTTGACGCAATTAAGTGCCTTGGCCAGGATGCGCGCGGTACTTGTTTTGCCGACGCCGCGGGCGCCGGTGAACAAGTAGGCATGCGCCACGCGATTGGAGGTGATTGCGTTGATAAGTGCTTCGGCGACCGGTTCCTGACCAACGAGGTCGGCAAACTGTTGGGGGCGATAGCGCCTGGCCAGGACGGTGTATTCGGACGGCGGGGGCCGGACTGGCGGGTGGAGAGTCGTCGGCTGTTTTCTTCTTTGGCATGACGGTCTGTCCCGTGACGCGGCCCACGTCGAGGCGGCCAACGTCGGCGCACCGCACTCAAAAACCACGCACACCGAGCGGCAAATGAAAAAAGCCCACGGGAACATGGCCCGTGAGCTTCATTATACTACTGTCCGCGGCAGGGTGACTGGGAGAGGCTGATCCACTGCACAAGGGGTCGCTGTTTATGGCTGCACCTTCCGGCCTGACCAGGTTCACAACTTTCCTTTGCGTGGGTCCCCTCCCAGCCCCGTGCCGCGCACAGCGTTATTTCGGCGTTTCTTTTACGGTGGCTTTTTTAATCACCACGTTCTCATCCGGCCGGTCGCTCTTCGTTTTGACGGCGCCGATGGCCTTGACGGTCTTCAGGGATTCCTCATCCGCGGTTTTGCCAAAAGCCGTGTAGTTGCGGTCCAGGTGTGTGTGGGCGCCCAGACAGATGAAGAACTGGGTGCCCGCCGAGTCGGGTTCGCTGCTACGGGCCATGGACAACACCCCGGCCACGTGGGGAGTGGAGTTGAACTCCGCCTTGATTTTGTAGCCGCCATCCCCGGTGCCGGTACCCTGCGGGCAGCCCCCCTGGATCATGAACCCGGCGATGACACGGTGGAAGATGAGGTTGTCGTAAAACCCCGACTTGGCGAGGGCGATAAAGTTCTTGACGTGCCCCGGCGCCACTTCCGGCAGAAAGGTCAGCCGAATAGGCCCCTTGGTAGTGTCGAGCTCCACGATGTAATTGTTCTTGGAAAAATCGATAGTTTTCTGAACTTCCTCGATTTTGGCTTTCACGTTGGCGGCCAAGATGCAACTCCTAACATTTTATCAGTGTGGTTCGCGTTACCGCCCAGCGGCGGCAAGCGCCACCCAGACCTTGCCATCACGGCGTGCGTGCGACAACCGCATTGTCTGTCGCACTCGCGTGAATCGTCACGGTCCGGATGACCACGGGTTCCCGGGGACGATCACTCAAGTCCCCGTCATCAACAACTGGTCTTTTATGGATTGCATGGGCAACGTCCAGTCCCTTGGTGATTTTGCCGAAGATCGTGTAGGAACCATCCATGCCGGGCGAGCGGGTCAAGCAGACATAAAACTTGCACGCCGCCGATTCCATGGTTTCGCCGTGCACGGCGCCCACGGTGCCTTCTTCATGGGTGAGCGTGGCGGATATTTCCGGCTTGAGCCAGTAACCGACACTGCCGGAACCAAATTCACCCGTTCCCAGCGGACAGCCCCCTTCAAGGTAGGCGACGGTGTTGCCATCGACATTGCCGCGCAGGGTCCGGTGGAAGGGCAGGCCGTTATAATATCCCGACTGCGCCAGGGCGATGAAGTTGCGGACGTGATTGGGGGCAGCTTCGGGGAATAGCTGGATTTCAATCGTCCCGAGGTCGGTTTTCAGCGAGGCGACGTATTGCAGGCGTTTACCATCGGAGGTCGTCAAGGCGATTTTGTCCCACAGGCCCGGCGCCATCCGCGCCACTGATTTGCTCGAAGATTGCCGCTACATTCTTGCCGGCAAAAGTTCGGTCGGGTGGGCGCTGCTCCCCGTCGGGCGGTTCGGTGAGCACGGCGTCCTTGAAGAGCAGATCGCTATTGTTCGTCGGGGATAGCGACGGCGCCATGAAGCTCGTCGCCACCGTTTCCGGCGGGGTCGGCGCCACCGCCTGGGGCGGCGCTGCCGGGGCGGCCGCACCCTCCGAATTCTTGCCGCAACCCGTGGCCAGCAAGATGAAACTCAATGTCAAACAGCCCTTGATGGACGCGTACATGACCGTCTCCTTGTCCTGGTTCGAGGCGGGGGATGGTAGTCAAGCCTCAACAACGCGTCAAGCGAGAGTTTTTGGCGTTAGTTGATAAATGACGGAGAGTAAGATTCCGAGGACAATGAAGAAGCTGAATTGCGGGATAGCAACTAACGTGGGCAGCGATGGCGCAGGCGAAAAGTTCCCGGTTGGCCCGAAATACTGGGCCTCACTAGAATAACGCCGCTTTCGGGAGCGCGGTCGGCCTGCTGGGGATCTTTCCTTGCTTTTGCCCTGTATATTGGCGCTTTTGGTGCCGCCGGCTATCTATTGCTGGGTCATGGCCTGTATCAATCGCCGCTCAAAACCAACTATTATTCCGGGATTGTGGGACTTCCTCGGGCTAACAGCGGCGGCTGGCGGAATTCTTTTGTTCGTGGCGCCGGCGCTGATAAGTCGCTTCTTCCTGGACCTGTACCTTGAAGCGTTCGCCATGGAATGGTGGTGGGCGAGCTGGGCGGCTTATTTCAGCTTCATGGTGCTGGGCGTCTTGCTGATGGCACGCTGGCGACAAAGAGAAACCGTCATTTACAACGTGGATGTCGATATGTGGGACCAGGTGTTCCAGCGTTGTCTCGATAGCCTGGGCCTTGACAGCGTCCGCACTGGTGACCACCTCACGATCAGGCGCGCGGGCACGAATTTGGGCAATGCTTCGCCGCCTCCGTGCGAACTGATCGTGAACGTTTTCCCCGCCATGCGTAATGTGTCGCTCCGTTGGTTGCACGCTCCACACGAATTACGCGCGGCCGTTGAAAAGCGCCTGCGGGATAGCCTGGAAAGCGCTCGTGTTTATGACAACCCGGCCGCATACTGGCTGTTCGCCCTGGCGGGGGTTTTATTTGGTTTCATATTCCTGGCCGTGGCGGTTTGGTTCCTGATCAACTACTTTCCCCCCAGGTACCGGTAACACCGGACGGCGTAGCGCGCCGGAGCCTCGGCGCCAAGAAGTTTACGCAGCGCCGTGAAGGAAACCTCCGCGACTTGCAGGGCATTGGCGCGCCAGAGAGTGGCGTTCATCAATTCCACCGAGATCCACCCTTCATAGCCCAGGCCACGAAAATGATCCAGGAGGGGGCGCAACTGAAAATCGCCGTCTCCGGGAAGAATCCGGTCGGCATCGGTGGCAAGTTCGCGGGCGACGCCTGCCAGATCGGAGATTTGTACATGCATCAGCCGGTCGCGCGTCAGCAGGGCAAGATCTTCGAACTTGCTGGGGCCGGTGTAGTAATGGAACACGTCGAAATTGATGCCGACGTTTGGCTGGGCCGCCTGTTCAACGAGCGCCAGGGCCGAATCGAGGCTGGCGCAAAACGTATTCTTGCCGCGAAATTCGAGGGCTAGACGCACGTTGAAGCCGGCAGCCCATTGTCCGGCCTGAGCAAGCGACACGACCGCGCGCTCAAGACCGGCGGCGTCGACGGAGTCCACGAAATCAGCCACGACAATCAGCGTCGCGATCTCCAGGGCCTGGCAGATTTCGAGGCGGCGGCGGAAATGATCGTAATGAGCACGCCGCTGCTCCCCTTGCGAAAGGAGCAGGCCGCCCTGGTAAGCCGCGGCGGCAAGGGTCAGCCCACGGTCGCCGACAAGCTTGCGTGTCTCCGCGAGTGGATGGCTTTCGAGATGGGTCTCCAGCTTGGTGAGCCAAACTTCCATGCCGGTAGCGCCAGCGTCGGCACAATGGGCCACGTCCTCGGCAAAACTCGCCGGCAGGGTGGTTACTTCACTGAGACATGGTTTCATGCGTATCTCTCGATAGTGCGGATTTGAGACTGCCCAATCCAAAGTGGCAGCGTTCAACCGACTTCCACGACGCCTTCGGCTTCGACCGGCTCGGCGACGTATTTGAAAAGTCCGAGGCCAGCGGCCCGGGCAGTGCATTTGGGGAAAAATAGTTCTTCGCCGTTGGCCGACAGGCGCGGGCCGACTGGACATGATTTTCCGAACAATTCCACCTTGCCGTGAGCGGAACAGGGCTGGGCGGCCATGGACCAGAGGGATGTGCTCAAGACCCGTTCCTTTTCCATGGTCACGAAGATCAGTCCACCGGTTTCCGTCACCCCCTTGGCCGGCACCTCGTCAACTAGCCAATTGCCGGGCCGCTGCCAGCGAACGAGCGATTTCGGAAAGGTGATTTTGAACTTTATGCTGGTCCCATCCGGCAGGATGATTTCGTTGTCCGGGCAAAACAGCTCCTGGCATTCTCTGATCCATGGCCTTCTGGTCGCCAGGATGGGCATGGCCGGACACCGAATGATAACCCTGCCGCACATCATCACCTCCTCGAAAACGCCCAATCGCTGCTGCGTATCTTATGGGACCGCCCCTGTGGGTGTCGTCGGGCGCGCTCCTATTGGCGCTGGGTTGGATTGCCCAGTGCGGCGTTTAACTCATCGAGTTTATCGGTCAGATCTTTGACCAGATTCACCCGTTGCAGAAAGAGAAGAGCGAAGCAGGTATCGGTGATGGAACCGGTGCCGATGCCACGACTCGCGACCCAGGAGCCGTCTGGATTTTGATTTTGGCGCAGCATGGTTAAGCCCCAGCGGAACCAATCTTTGTCCAGAATTTTTGTCAGCTGATAAAGGACCGCGACACGCTCGGTTGACCAGAGAAAATACATTTCCGTAAGAGGCATGTGGGCGTTTTTGTCGACTGGGGGATAGTCGATGGCGGCACTGACGATTTTAAGTGCCTTTTGAATGGCGGGATCATATTTGGGGCCGGCGGTACTGCTCCGGTCGCCAATGCCATAGCCCACCGCGAGACCGAGGAGGCCGGCACAGGTCATCGAGGGAAAATCGCCAGGATGGTTTGTGCCTTCATAGTAAAACTTGCCATCGGCGCCCTGACCGTTGCGAAAGCGGCGCACAACCAGTGCCAGGGGTTGATCCACCGGTAAACCGTGCCTGCGCCGCCCACAGGGCCAGCAGTGCGAACTGCGTGTTGGAGTTATCGCCGCCTACCCGAAAATAATCGGCACCGGCGTTATCCTCCATCTTGAACAGGCCAAGTTCGCTCACCGACCTGGGCATGTTGCGAAATAACTCCGGACGATTGCGGCGTGCGCTGTCAATGGGTTCCTGGCCGAGCTGGCGCAGGGCCTGGCCGATCGCCGTGGCGTCCTTGGCCGAGAGCAACGGCACTCGATAGGACCAACCCCCGTTCGGGCTTTGGCCAGCGATGAGCCGCATGGCCAACTCTTGAATGTGTCCCTTGTCTTGGGGATCGTTAAGCCGGTCGAAGAACAGCAAAAAGAGAGCGGCGGGATAGGTGCGGTTAATGCGGGGCATGGCCTCCCGCGCGTAGTCGGCGGCTTTGATGATGGCCGGGTCGGTTGCCGGCACGCCACATTCCAGGAGCGTGAGGCCGCAAAAGGCGACATAGTTTTCTTTCACGTCCGCATTTTGGTCCCAGGAGCCATCCTTTTCCTGGCGCTCTTGAGAAAGTCTACCCCCTTGCGAATCATCTCATCGCTCAGGGTGGTTTCTTCCTTGGTAAGCTCAACCAGCGGCCGCTGCAGGCCCACGGTCTTGATTCGCGGCGCGGGCAAGGCAGACGGGGGCGCGATGGGCAGGCCTACCGCGCGAGTTGAATTCTGGTCGGCGGAGTTTGACAGGCACCAGGCCAGGAGGATGCCGCCCACCAGTAAAAAGAGGAAGCTGCCGGCAAGGACGAGGGCGATGCGTAAAGGTCGATTGACGCCCGGGACGAGAAAGCTCGCTTTGCAGCTCGGACATTTGACCTGAGCTCGCGGCGGCAAGTTAGTTGCTGATTTGAGCACGGCGCCGCAGTCGGGGCAGACCACCTTGTTTGCCGACATGAGGGGCGTTTCCTGTTAGCGTCGAGAAAAGTCGCACCGATTTATTGTAGCGACCTGCATTACGGACGTTTTCCCATGGGATCTGTTATGCCCATATAAAGCTGCAAGCTGTCGGTCAGGTCCTGTACCAGGTTGGAACGCTTGAGAAACAGCAGGGCGAAGCAGGTATCGATGGGCGGCGTCGAACCGGGATAGTGACTCGATTCCCAGCTGCCGTCCCCTTGCTGATTGGGCACGAGGACCTGAGCACCCCAGCCGTACCAGTCCTTGCCCCCAATAGTTTGCAAACTGTAAAGCATGGCGACCCGTTCGACCGACCACAGGAAATAGAGGTTCTCCATGCGCGGGACCTGCGGATCGGTCGTTGGCCTGCCAATATACGTCGCCACGCCTTTAGCCCTTTTTGAATGGCCGGGTCTTCCCGGGTGGATTGGCCGACGACGCGCGGCATCTTGGCTTGCGGTACCTCCGGTGCGCTGCCATGCCCCAGGGCCAGCCCGAGCAAGCCGACGCAGGTCATCGAAGGGGTTTGCTCGAATTGCCACGTCTTGTAAGCCCAGCCCCCCTCGTCGAGTTGGCTGGTGTAAAATCGCTGGTACGCCAGGAGCAAGCTTTGCTCGGTGGGCACGCCATGACGTCGCGCTGTCCACAACGCGAGCATGGCGAACTGGCTGTTGGAATTGTCGTCGCGCGCGTTTTTGGCGCTGGCCTTGCCTTTCTTCTTGCCCTGGCTGGCCACGGCGGGAATGTTCTGCAAGTTCTTCGGCAGAAAATCAGGTCGCAGCGCTCCGCCCTTATCTGGCGTCTTCGGAGCGGCCATTTTGGGGTTATCGATGGGGTCAGGCTG
Source organism: uncultured Planctomycetota bacterium (assembly GCA_963848825.1). GTDB lineage: Bacteria > Planctomycetota > Planctomycetia > Gemmatales > Gemmataceae > CAVVSQ01. The sequence goes on from CAWKFA010000003.1 coordinate 78,740, forward strand.
TGGTTCCTTGGGTGGAACAGCGGCTGCTTTGACGTCGGCAGGCCCCGCGGCAGTCTTGTTGCCGGCAAGGGGCGTGGCGAAGAGTTGACGGTCGCCGGCAAACGGATCGGCAAGCTTGCCGTTCTTGTCGGGCGCGAGCGGGTTGGCATTCATTTTCTGATTGGCCACGGGATCGCCAAAGCTGGTCTTGGGCCGATTGCGCTCAAGAAAAACGTGAAGCTTGTCCATGTCCGTTTTGCTCAGGATTGGCAGGAAGTAATCCCAGCCGCCGGCCGACGTCTGGCCGGCGACCAGGTGCAGGGCCAGCACGCGGATCAACTCCTTGTCGCGCGGGTCGCCGAGGCGATCGAGAAACAGGATCGCCAGCGACACTTCATAGGTCGTAAAATGCGTATTTAGTTTGGGAATATATTTTCGCACAAAGGCGGCGGCTTTTTGCACCAGTTGGTCTTGGGGGTCGACGCCACATTCCAGCAGGGTCAGCCCAGGTAAAGCCGCGTAGCCGATTGCTTGCTGCGCCTCCTTGCCCCAGGTCCCCTTACCGTCTTGATTGCTTTTTAGGTACTTGACGCCCCTGGCAATGGCCGCGTCGATTTGTTTTTGCGTCAGCCCCATGGGCAACGGGTCGGCCAACAAAAGACTGACCGGTGGATCACCGAGAAAACATAGTCCGGCAAAAAGGATCGCCGCGAGCAGCAGGGAGGAGAGCTTCTTCATGGTGATGACTCGTAGAGGAGAACGTCTGGCAGTGCCGTGATTTTCGCGTGGAAAGAGCTTGGCGGGGCTCAGAATGCACTATGGAGTTTACCGCGCCGGGCTGGCAAAAAGCCAGGGGCAACCTGTTGACAAGTGCTTCAGCGCCATGTTAGTTTGGAGGTTACTGATTGTGCCCGCCTTTTTGCGCACCTCTTGGAGAGTTTAACATGGCCGTCCCTCAACATGGTGTTTGGGGCATTGACCTGGGCCAATGCGCCGTCAAGGCCATCCGCCTCGAGTCCGTCAACGGCGAATTGACGGCAACCGCCTTCGATTATATCGAATACCCCAAAATTCTGAGTCAACCGGACGCCGACCCGGATGAATTGACGCGGGAAGCCCTGCAACAGTTCCTTTCACGCAACAATATCAAAGGCGACATGATCGTCATCAGCGTCGCCGGCCAAAGCGGGCTCGCACGCTTCGTCAAGCTTCCGCCCGTCGAGGAAAAGAAGATCGCCGATATCGTCAAGTTCGAGGCCAAGCAGCAAATTCCCTTTCCGCTTGAAGAAGTCGTCTGGGATTATCAAAAGATCGGCCAGGGCGTGGTGACCGACGGCTTCGCCATGGAAACGGAGATCGGCCTGTTCGCGATGAAGAAGGACCAGGTCCACCGCTCCATTCAACAATTCAAGGACGTGAAGGTCGAGATCCATGTCATCCAGATGGCGCCGTTGGCCCTTTGCAACTATGTCGCCTACGACCTTTTGCACAAGGATGGCCTTGCCGGTGCCGAAGGCGGGGCTGAAGTTGCCGACACCAAGGAGTGCGTGGTAGCGCTTGACATCGGCACCGATAATTCCAACCTGATCATCACCGACGGCGAGAAAATCATCTGGCAGCGGCCCATTCCCCTCGGCGGCAATCATTTCACGCGGGCGCTGACCAAGGACATGAAGCTGACATTTGCCAAGGCCGAGCACCTGAAGCGGAATGCCGTCAAATCGCCCGACCTGAAGAAAATTCTGGCCTCGCTGAAGACGGTGCTCAACGATTTTGTCGGCGAGGTGCAGCGTTCGCTTGGCTATTTCACGAATACCCATCGCGATGCGACCATCCAGTACATGGTTGGCCTGGGCAATGCTTTCCGCTTGCCGGGCCTGCAGAAATATCTGCAAGAGAAGCTGCAACTCGAGGTTCGCAAGCTAACGAAGCTCAATCGCGTTGGCGGCGAGGAGGTGGTCGCGGCGCCGACCTTCTCCGAGAACCTCCTCAGCTTCGCGGTTGCCTATGGCCTCGCGCTGCAGGGGATGAAGCTAACCCGCATACAAACAAACTTGCTGCCCTACGACATCCGCGTGGAGCGCATCGTGCGTGCCAAGAAGCCGTGGGCCGTGGCCGCCGCGGCTGCGCTGCTGGTAGCGGTCGCCGGGCTGAACTTCGGTTATAGCGTCGAAAAAAGGGCGATTGATAACCCGGAGATAACGGCGGAACGGACCAAGATGAAGGCCGTGCTGGCGGCCATCGCCGCCAATGAGAAAACCTATCAAACCTTCGTGGCGGACAAGAAAAAGGCCGAGGAAGCAATCAAGCGCATTGGCGCCGGGGTTGATGAGCGTTTCAACTGGCAACGGTTGTATGAGTACATCAACTTGGCCTTGCCGAAACCCAATGGCGAGCGGCTGGTGGAGCGAACCAAGGAAGAGAATTATATCGTCAAGCAGCAGTATTACACGGAAAATGCCAAGCTGGCGCTGACCAAGCTCGAAGCGAAAAGATTCCCGACGCCGGACCAAATCATTCGCCCGGAAGACGACGAGTTCATCAGAAAGAACCTGATTCAGGTCAATATCGAGGGCATCAACGCGCTCTACTGCGATAATCTGGCCGACTATTTCAAGAATATCTACAAGTACAACGATCGCCTCATCTCCATGGTGCGCGATGAGAAGGACAGGGTGATTCGCTGGGCGGCACAGAACGATCCCAAGGCCCGCGCCGACCTGCCCGTCAAGGGCTGGGTGGTGGAGGTCCGCGGCTATACCTATCACGATGGCGGCGGCAAATTCATCGAGTACACCTTTGTGGAAAACCTGGCCAACCCTGAGTATTTCAAGAGCAAGCTCAACGACAACATGAAGGAGACGATTGAAAAGGTGCGCGGCCAAATTTCGTATCTGACGCTCAAGTTCGACCCTGTGAAGGATTTCGACCCGGGTAACTTCAAGTTTATCAAGGACAGCTATCTCAAGTTTCTCCTCAAGCCCGAAATTGGCGTCCCGGCAACACCGGCGGTGCCTGGCGCTCCGACAGGCCCGATAGATCCCAAGCTCAACCGCGACAACTGGAAGCCGATCGGCGACCGGGCATCGCTGACATTCCCAGATTTTCCTTATCCCGCGCAGCCGCCGCAAGTCGCTCCGACGCCCGCGGGAACGGCGCCTCCGCCCCCACCGCCGACCCGTACGGAGTTCTACGTGTTTTTCGTGTGGAAAGAGCCTGGCACTGAGGTGACGCCGCCAGCCCTGGCCGCGACGCCGGCCGCACCAGCGCCGGTCGCCGACCCAAAGAAGTGAACTCCTGTAGGGTGGGTCAAGCGTACTCGCGCTGACCCACCGAAGCTGGAAATGACGGTGGGTCAGCGCGAGTACGCTCGACCCACCCTACATGAAACCTTTCCCAAGGTGCCGCCATGAAGTTCGACAAGGAAATCGTCCTCAAGCACAAATTCTGGCTGTTGCTCATCGTCACCCTGCCATTGTCGCTCATCGCCATTTTTTACCTGGTGACATCCGTGAGCGGCGAAATCAGCGCCACCAATGACGCCATCAAGAAAGACCTGACCGCTTTTCTCAAGAACCATGCGATCCGCAAGGATTCGGAAATCAAGGAGATGGAGAAGGCCGCCAAGTTCGAAAAGAGCCAGGAAGCCGTGCTCTGGGAACAGGCGTTTGCTCACCAGGAGGATCTGTTTCTCTGGCCCAAGGAAGTTGAAGATAAATTCAACTTCCGGGCCGGCATGTTCGCCCAGAAGATCCAAATCCTCAAGGGGGGCGAAAACCCCAAGGATGACAAGAACACCATCCATGGCGAGGTGGTCGAGCAACTGGCCACGAGCATGAAGCTCAAGGGAGCGGACCAGAAAGTTCACACCATCTACCCCGCTTTCGTCGTCAGTATCGTGGGGGGCGACGTGCAGAGCTTCGGCAAGATCGAACCTGGCACCCATGTCGCCGTGACTTATAATCGGGGCAAATACTTCAACGAGGAATTGACCAACAACGAACTGGACACCTACAAACGCCCTGGTGTCTATGAAAGCCAGATCAGGCCCATCTTGCTGCAAGTTCAGCCCGTCAATGACAAGGGGGACGGGGTGGTGCAACTGGGGCAGTGGCTCTACAAGGACTCCGAGGCGGTGCCATCCTGGAGCAAGCAGGAACAGTTTTTCCTCAATTTCCTCGACAAGGGCTGGAGCGAAGACTCCACCGGCAATCTCTCGGAGGAAGCCTGGCTGGCCCAAGAGGATTTGTGGATCCAAACTGAGGTCTATCGCCTGATTCGCATGGCCAACGACTTCGTCGCGGTGTTCGAAGGCAAGGGGGGCAGTGCCAAGGACACCGTTTCAACCTTCAGGAATCCTTACTGGGAACTTGGCCTTAAGTGGGATGGCGGCAAGAGACTGAAGGTGACGATGAAGAACCTGCTCGACCACAAGCAGAAACGGGACCTGCTTAAATTCCGGGTTTGGTTTGGCGATAAGATCGAACCGGACGAAATCGCGGTCGGCGGCAAGCCGGTAGGCCCCCGTGGTTCGAAGGAGGCCGAGGTTACCAGCGACATCACCTTGCCGGAGGACCGGGCGCGGAAATCGATCACCAAGGTGGAACAGGTGCTTACCTGGGAAACCGCGGCGGTCAAACGCATCGACTACATCACCGTCGGCTCGATGGGTTCGACGGAAACGGCTCACAGTCACCGTACCTTTACCGACGGCTTGCAGCCGCTCAAGGAAAAGGACCCCAACGCGCCGCCTCCTGGTCTGACGCCGCCCCCCAATGCACCGCCGGGTGGTGCTCCGCCGCCTGTTGCGCCACCAATTAACCGAAGGACACCTGGGAGGCGGACTACGGGCCCAGCTAGACCCATTAGAGACCAGGGCTCCAACGAGACAACCAAGCATGGTCTTATCCGCAACCAGTTCTGGAACTATCTCGATGACAATGGCACGCCCCGGCCCGCCGGAACGCCGTTGCCGCAATTTCGCCGTGTGCCGGTGGCGATTACCTTGATCGTTGATCAGGACCATATTTTTCGGACCCAGGCAGCTTTCAACAATTCCAAGCTTCGCTTTCTCACCACGCAAGTGTTGCTGAATCGCTGGGCGGATACGTTGCAACCGCAAATACCCAAGGATGGTATAAGTGTCGGGCCTACCACGGGCCGCAGGCCGCAATCCGCCCCTCAGGCGACGAGTCCCGACAACATGGAAACCAATTTCGAAATGGTCATCTACGGCGTCGTGACCCTTTACGACCGCTATCCGCCCATGGTTACCGCCGCCGGCCCCGTGGCGCCGCCAGCCACCAAGTAACGTACGCGTAGCCGTAGAACCGTGTGTAATGAATACGGTCAAGTTAGTAGACTGGGAGAGCTTCCATGAAGATGAAGATGAAAAAGATCGACCTGTCCGGGGTCAAGGACTACCTGTTCGATAAGGGAGAACGGGTGGGGCTGATTGTCTTCGGCGCCATCGCGGTTTTGCTGGTTGGGCTGGGGATTATCAAGGCCGTCAGTGCCGGAACCACCTACGCCGATCAGTTCAAAAAGAAGCACGCGGAGATAAGTCAGCAGCTCCGGCCCGCCGCGCCGCTTCCGCCAATCGAGTTCACCAAACCCGCTTACCCATGGCCGGACAGGGGTGTCACGCTCAAAGATCCCGCCCAGCTCATGCCGCTCGGCGACGCGCCGGATAAGCCACAAAACCCAGAAATTCTGGCGGTGATGTCCGATCCCGATCACATGTTCATCGACGTTTTGAAGGGGGGCTATTTATGTTTGGAGCATGACAAAAATGGCAACCCGCTGACGCAAAATGGTGATCAAAATAAGCTCGCCAAGATCATGAAACCGGCCCGCATGGTCGTCGTGACCGCGGTCTTCCCGATGAAAGATCAATTCGAGCAACATCGCCGGGCGCTGGCGGTCTATTACCCAACGCTCCCTGATCTCATCAAGGTGAAAGATGACCAGCCCAAGCCGCTGGGGCTTGAGGTTTTTCGGCGGGAAATCAAGCCGGAAGCGAAGACGGACAAGAATGACAAGAAGGACCAGGACAAGGACGAGAAGACCGACAAGGAAATCGAGTGGGAACCTCTGTACGTCTACAACGAAAAGACGGACACCGTTGACGTGGCCGAACGTCTGCAAAAAATGTACAGGGAAGCCCTCATCGATCCGGACAATCAGAAGATGTTGGGCAACTATTTGCAGCGTGGCCTGGTGGCGCCGCTGCCCTGGATGGCGAACGTGCAATATGCCAAGCCGATGCTGAAAGGCGTCAAGCTCGAACCTTACGTGCCGACGCCAATAACGCAGCCGACGACTTCGACGCAACCTGGCACCGCCAGCAATTTACCCGGCGGCGGCAGGACCATTGCCGCCGAAACTAAATGGGTTCCCGTGGCACTGGCGAGCATGACCGACACCAAGCTGGCAGACAAGCTCAAGGGCAAGTTCGACTATTTCGATGCCTCCGGCGATCAGACGCCCCCGGACCCGACGGCCACCGTTAGAACGGGACCACGCATCCGCGCGCCGCGCGGTCCGGGCTTCAGCGGGTCCCCGCCGCCGGGCACGCCCAATCCCAACGAGGTGGTCGATAAAATCGTGCGCTTCGTTGATGTCGGTGTCGAACCGGGCAAGACTTATCAGTATGCCTTTCGCGTACGCATCGCCAATCCCAACTTTGGCAAAAATGATGAAGTCGCCTTCAAGGAACTCGCCGAAATCAAGGAACTCTTGTCGCCCAATTCGTTCACTCCCGAAATCACCATTCCGGAGGAATACTTCGTCTATGCCACCGATCTTTATGCCCAGGGCCTGAAGGTTTCCTACCCGATCAGAGATGGCGGCGTGGATCGAGGCTCCGACACCAAAGACTCCAGGTCCGATAGTTCGATTGCGTATGGACTGTGGACGACCCCGATTCAGGTCCACCGCTGGCTCGCCACTCTCAAAGACCAGGCCGGCGACGAAGTTGTCGCCGACTGGGCCATTGCCGAACGCCTGCTGGTCCGCCGCGGCGATATCCTGGGGCGGCGCGGCGTCATGGCGGAGGTCCCGGTCTGGAGCAAAACCAAGGAGAACTTTACGATCGGCTTTCAGGTTCAGAAGGTGGCGGCCGTCAAAGCGAAACAGGCGGCTCAGCCTCGGGCGGACTCCGGCTTGCCGATTGATTTCGTCAAGGCAATGTTGCCGCCCGGCCATGAAGCCACACCCCTCGCGAAAGGCTTGCCGCCACCCTTGCTGGTTGACTTCGAAGGCGGTTTCAAGAAAGCCAAGTTAGGGCTCACCGAGGTTCGTGACGAGTGCACCGTCAAAATGTTGGTGCTGGCATCGGACGGCAGCTTGCTGGTACGCGACTCGCGAAGTGACACCGACGGCGATAATCCGGTCGCCATCGAGCGCAACAAACGCTGGGAGGAATGGCTCGAGCGCATTCAGAAACTGCGTCACGGCCCCGGCACCACGGGCGGCTTTGGCATGCCCAAGGTTCCGTAACGAGTTAGCGGGCGCACTTCGCCCAGATGACCTGGCAAGGATTCGGGTTCTTTGCTCGAATTCTTGCCAGTTGGTCTATCAAGCTAACGCCATGGCCCGGCGGCTGGCAATGGGCTCATACCTGCTACTTTCGCGAATTTTGACTTTTTCCCAAATATCCTCTCTCGTTTTTCCGATAGTTTCTCCAGGTCCCCCGGAATCCCGCCTGTTGACGGCACAGGCCTCTCCCCTTAAGGATTTGACACCGGAGAACTATGCGCTAGAATTAACTGGGAAGAATGAGGAGGCCTGGGATATGTGGTATTACGATGCCGATCACCCTCTCCGCCGTTACTTTTCCGGCTTAACGGAACAAACCTTCATTGATTCTCTCGGCGTGGCCGACCCGGGACTCGTCGATTACCTATCGCTCCTTTTAGCTCGTTTTGTCCACATCGACGCCTTGCACCGGCTGCACGCCGACTCTGGCAAGACGCTCGAAGAAGTCGCCGACATGCTAATGCAGGCCGAGGAAATGCCAGCGGGCCGAACCAGCCGCGAGGTGCATCGCCATATCGGCGATTACACCCTCTTCTGGACGGGCGTGTATCCCGAAGCCCTCAAACGGCTTCGTTCCGTCATGCGTAAAGATCATTTCGTCGATTATTGCAACCAGGGCAAACGTTCCTACCTTATCGCCAGCTCCTTCGCGGAAGGACCTTACCGCGACGAGGCCCCGGTTTTGCGCCGGCTGAGCGAACAATTCGAAATGTGCGCTTATGGCCTGAGCCAGGTCCGCAAGGAATGGGAACACGTCCAGGCGGGCAAGAAATAGCGCCCGTTCGTGAAACACTTTCGATCTTCCTGTGCTGACATATCTATGTCAATTTGCCGCCTGCGCAGTTCGCCCGCCAGGTGTCCTTTGGGCTTCGAATGCGCAGCCGCGAGAAATCCCTGCGTTGCTCGTCCGGTGGACAAGCTATGCGAGCTGGCCACGTAAAACGGTATGTTGGTAGGCAAGTCCGCGACTGGTCCATCAAATCCGCACGAAAATCTTCTGCCGGTACATCCATAGCAAAATCAGCCAGAAGATAAGCAGCACGGCGCCGCCGGCGGCCAGGGGTTCATAGACGCCGAAGGGTTTGAAGATATCGGCACCGAGGTGGGTTTTGAGCGAGCTCAGGATGAACTTGTCCATGAGGTGCACGAGGCAATAAATGGCGATGGAGTTCATGCCGATGACGATCAAGGGGAAGGCCCAAAAGCGAAAACGTAGCGCATCCATGACCAGATAAAAGGCCGCGAGAATCAGCAAACACCAGCCGCCGCTGTACAGGGTCCATGAGGGGGTCCAGATGCGTTTGACGATGGGGCAAATGCCGGCGTAATCCAGTCCCAGGCCAGCCGCCAGAAGGATAAGGCCGGCGACGACCAGCAGACTTATTTTCTCCAGACGTGAGCCGCTGCCCTTGAGCCAGCCCCCGGCAATGAGGCCAATAATCATCGTGCCCAGGGTTGGAATAAAGCTGAGCGTGGCGTAGCCGCCGCCGTTGGCCACGAACGGGCGCTGGCGTGGGAACAGGTTGAGAAACCACTGGTCGAAGGCCCAGGCGACGTTGGTGTTTTTGTTCCAGTGGGCCGTGAAATCGGTGACGTCCGGCGGCAACGGGTAAAGCGCGAAGGCCCCCCAATAACCCACCAGGATGACAGCGAGAACAAGAAATTGCACCAGCCGGGAGCAAAAGCCCAGCAAAAACAAGAAGGTATAGCCCAGGCCTATCTGCGTGAGCGTATCCTCGAACGTGAAATTGGTCTGGCGGGCACCCACCGAGCGCAGGAAAATGCCCAAAAGGACCAGCAGCAGCGACCGCCACAGGGCGTGAACCAGGAGGCGGCCAAAGCCTTGCCCTTGCGCCTGCCGTTTGGCCAGCGAAAAGGGCAGGGCCACGCCGACGAGTAATGAAAACGACGGCTGGATCAGGTCGTGCAAGGAGCAGCCGGTCCAGTCGACGTGGTTGGTGTGAAACGACAACAGGCCCCAGATGGGCTCATCGGGAAAGGCCCGCGCCACCTGGCCAATACGCAGCAGCTCGGCCATCATCAGAAACATGACGAAGCCGCGGTAGGCATCCACCGAGCTGACGCGTTCCGGTGCGGCGGAGGGGGTAACCTCTTCGTCAGTCCCCATTCACCACCTCGAAAGTGGCCTTGGATGCCGTGGGTCTGCGTAACTCCACCCTCAGCGTCGGCTCGGGATTATCGCCCAGCACCACGCGTACGGTAACGACATGGCGGCCCTGGCTGAGCGGCACAATAGCCTTCCCCTGTTTCTCGAAGGCATCTTCATCGACCCAGAAGGTGACCGGTTCCTTGGACTCGACCAGGAGCTGTACCGGGCCTTCCTTTTTCACCAGGATATCGCCCTGGAGATACAGGACCTTGGGCTGATCGGCACGGCGCAAACCGTCCAAAAGCAATTTGCCGCCGACCGTGGCATAAATAGTCTCCCAGCTTTCCGGGCTGGCATGCAGCAGACTATCGCGAACGATTTCGCGATTGGGTATCCCTTCCAGCAGCGGCGCCGGCACATCGCGCAGGCGCTTCCAGCGCTGCACGGTCGTTGCCGTGCGCAACTGGAACGGCCCCGGCTTGCCCAGCTCGGAAACGAAGCGAATCAGGTCGAGCTGCTCGCCGTGCGTCAGAAACCTGGTAATGCCTTCGGGCATGAGCGATTTACCGTTTTCCTCGGTGTCGATGTCGGACAGGGCAATCTTGTGGATTTTGCCGGTCGCGTCCTTGAGCACGACGTTGTTCTTGTTGCGCTCGACCTGAATGCCGGTGACGACCAGGCCCGAATTGGTCGCGATCACCTTGGTGATGTATTCCTCCTTGATGGCCAGGCTGGGATCGAGAATGGAAGTCACGATATAGTCGAGCGGCGAAGCGCCGCCGACGGGGCCGAGGTCGGGTCCAATGTTGCCGCCGGCCTTGCTGATGGCGTGGCATTTGAGGCAACCCAGGTCAGCACGGTGAAAGACGCGCTCGCCCCGCGCTGCGTCCCCCTTGGCCAAAACTTCGCTGACGATCTTGGAGACCTCCCCCGGAGTGGGGGGTTTGTTGGCGCCCTCCAGGCCAGCGAACTTGCCGGCCACGTTGGCCAGGGCGGCGTCGTTGCGTCCCGCCAGCAGCATCGCGCGCAGAATGCGCTTGGCGCCGTCGGTAGAAACCTTTTCCTTGGCGAGGGCGGCTGCCAGCGCCTCGGAACCTTCCTTGCGCTGCAGAAAAGCCTCGATCACCGGCCCTGGATCGTCTCTTTCGGTGGCGATGGCGAGAGCGCCGGCCGCCGCGCTGGCTCCGGCCTTGAGGTCTGTCCTGGCAATGGCGACCGCGGCCCGAAACCTGACGCCGGCCGGATTGGGCGGCGCCGCCAGTTCCTGAAGAATGGCAGCGCTATCCGGCCCCGTCAAAACAGCCAAACTGTCAATGGCGGCCAGGCGCACCTGGGACGGAGCCTTGTCGTCCTTGGCGATGCGGCGCAGTTCGCCTGCCGCGTCATTGACCTTCCACGCCGCCGCCAGACGGATAGCCGCCGCTTGTAGGCCCGTGTCGCTGGCCGTGCTGGCCAACAATGTTTGGACAGCCTCCACCGTGAATTTGGGCTGCACGTGCCGCAAGCTGGCCGCTTCCGCCAGCCAACCTAGAACCTGCTTGCGCACGGCGGGGGTGAGAACACCCGCCTTGGCGGCCCGTTGCCAAAGTACATCCAGTTCCGCGGGCGTGCCCAGGCGAATAATGCTTTCCATCAGGGCCGGCTTGCGTGCCGCGGATACTTGAGCCTTGTCTAACATCTTGAGCAGGCTCTTGGCGGTATTCTTGGTGTCGAGTTTGCCCTCGCCCCCCAGGCGCTTTTCGAGCGTATTGATGGTTTCATTAAAGGTGTACTGAAGGTACTGATCATCCGGATGGGTGAGCAATTCCAGCGCGACATTCAAGGCGCCCTCGTCATGGAAGAAACTCATGGCCCGGATCGCTTCCAGGCGAACGCGCGGATGCACGTCGTTGATCTGCGTCTGCAGGAGTTCCAGCGGTTCCTTGACCCGGTCGCGCCAATAGCACAAAACACGCGTTGCGGCGGCGCGGGCGTGGAAATCCGGAGACCGCAGCACCTGCCGCAACAAATCTTCGTTCACGACGTTATGGTTCTGGAAGAGCCAAAGACCTTCCAGCCGATGGTGCTCGTATTCCGCGTCTTTGGGGTCCAGCGCTTCGATCCACTTACGCGTCGCGGCGATGACGTCGTTCGTTGGCCGTGCCCCCAGCTCGGTGCGCGTGGTGTAACGCACGCGGTCCTCCGACGATTTCAGGTTCTCCAGCAGGTTGCTGATCGGTTCGCCCGCGATCTTGGTAGGCTTCAGGAGCGGCCGGCCTTCGTAAGTGATGCGGTAGATACGGCCATGATCCCGATTGCGGTTGGGATCGCGTAGATTGTGTTGCATGTGGCCGATGATCGGATTGTGCCAGTCCAGGAAATAGATGGCCCCGTCCGGCCCAACGCGAAGGTCCGATGGCCTGAAGTTCGGGTCCTTCGAGGAGACCAGCGGGTCGGTTTCGATCCCCTCGAAGCTGGCCCCGTTGTCCTTAAATTTGTACTGCAAGATCCCCTGAAAGCCTATCACATTGCACACCAGCAAATTGCCCTGATTTTCCGGCGGGAAATGACTGCTTGAGAGAATCTCTGTTCCGGCACAGGGGCGTGTTTTTGGCTTGTAGAGCAGCGGCGGCCGCCCGTGGCGCTGCGGGAAATCGGTCTGACCGGAGAAGAGTGTCGCGTGAAAAGGCACTGCGCCTGTGCCGTCGATGACGATATCCTGGCCCCAGCGATCGAAAACATGGCCATGAGGGTTGGCGAAGCCGAAATTCACGTACGTTTCGAATTTTTGCGTGCGGGGTTCGTAGCGGTAGACACCGGCGTTGGTGTTGCGCCACGGGCGGCCCGTAGGGCGTTTCGACCTGCGTATGATGGAACGTTCCTTCCTGAAAATAAAGGGCCCCGCCGCCATCGAAAACAAAGCTGTTCGAGGCGTGGTGGGTGTCGGCCGAGTCCAGGCCGTGTAGAACACTCACGCGCATGTCGGCCTTGTCGTTGCCGGTCGTGTCCTTGAGGAAAACGATGTTGGGTTGCTGGGCGACAATGACGCCGCCATTCCAAAAGGCGAAGCCGGTCGGGCAATGGAGATTGTCGGCGAAAACGGTCATCTTGTCGGCCTTGCCAGTGCCCTTGGTGTCCTCAAAAATAAGGAGCTTGTCATCCATCGGCCCCTTGGGCTTCCAGTGCGGATAGGTGTGCCAGACCGCCACCCAGAGCCGGCCTTTGGTGTCCCAGGACATCTGCACCGGATTCGTAAGCGCCGGCCAGTCCTTCTCCGAGGCGAACAGGTTCACCTTCATTCCCTTGGCGACAGTCATTTTGGCAATGGCATCGTCCGGGTCGAGGAAGATATGCTTGCCTTCCGGCAGCGGGCCGGGCTTGTTCGTCTTCACTTCCAGGAAAGGCGCGGTGTTGCTGTCATCGACCTTGGTATCGCGGCCCTGGGCGACCGCCCAGATGCGCTGGTCACGGTTTGCGGCCATCGTGTCCAGGATCTCCATCTCGCGATCCATGACCTCCTTGTTGGTCTGATTGTTGAAGCGCAGCTTCGAGCGTTCGCCATAGACCGAGTAGCCATCGACGGTCCGATAGCGATTGAACCAGACGAAGTTGCGGTCGAGCACGGCCCGGCGCAGGTCCTCCAGCTTGTCCGTGTCGCGGCGCGGCTCCGGGCTAGCGGCGAACAGTGCCTTGTCGATGATCTGGGCGACCAGTTCGTTGCCTCGCTCGTTGAGGTGGATGCCGTTAATGGTGTAGGGCTGTTTGGCCTTCGCGTACGCCGCCTTGGTGGGGTGGAAGAGATCGACAAAGGGCAGCTTATTCTCACGGGCGACCTCGGCCATCACGGCTGTATAGCGCTCGAGCCGTTGATTGTTGGCGCTGCCGTCGGGAAGATTGCGATCATGCAGGTCCTCATGGGCGATTGGCGAAAAGAGGACGAGCCGGGCCGGCGACTTGTCGTTATATTTCTGGCTGGTCGTTTTCTTGATGAAGTCTTGAAGGTCGCGTTTGAAATTGGCGACGCCCGCTTCCCCGGCAAAGGACTCGTTATAGCCAAAGAACGCGAAAACCACGTCGGTCTTGGTTTTGGTTAGCCAATCATCAGGGCGGCCGAAGTTGGCGGAGCGCAGGCGAACCTTCAGCTCGTCGGCGCTAAAGCCAAGATTGCGAAAGACAAGGTCAAGCTTGGGAAAGCGGCTTTGGAAATAGGTCTCCAGCCAGCCATCATGCTGCATCCGCTCGGCGAGGGTCCCGCCGATGATACTGATATGGTCCTTGGGCGCCAGTTCCAGGGCTTGCGGCGCCTGCGCCTGAGCCACGCCGGCGCCCGCGAGCATTATAAACAACGCCAAGCGCTTGGTCGCGGCACGGAAAACCGCGCCCGAAAGGTACAACGACATGAGAGTTTCCTTTGAACAGCATCTGTAGGGGAATGTAAAAAACATTCTACCGGAGACGTGTAGCCCGGTCCACCAGGTGAAATGAAAAAGGTTCGTGATTTATGGGGGTTAGCGCTAGCCCAGCGCCGTTCACACCTGGGTCCATTCGAAGAAGCCTAATTGTTCCAGCCTGTCGCGCAGCGCTGCCTGGTCTGGTGCGTTGAGGCTAGCGTTCGGCAACCGGGCGGGGCCGACCTCGACCCCCAGGAAGCCCATCACTGCCTTGGCCGCGCCCAGGTAACCGAAACTGGCCAACAGCTCGATAAGCTGGACAGAACGATACTGCTCGGCCCGCGCCGCATCGAGATCGCCACGCACGAAGGCGGCGATCAAGCGGTTATAAAGGGGCGCGGCGAAATTGTAACTGCTGCCCACCGCGCCGACCGCGCCGCAGGCCAGCGCCGCCAACAGGGCTTCGTCCACACCCCAGGGCATGTCGAAGAGCCCGTCCGCGACATGGAGGCATTTCTGATACGCCATCAAATCGCAGTTGGTGAACTTGATACCCGCCAGGGTGGGCACCTGACGTGCGGCGATTTCCAGAAAGTCGGGCATCGACAGGTGCACGCCGGTCAGCGTGGGGATGTCGTAGAAATAAAATGGCAGCTGCCGGCGCCGCTCCCGCTATATCCGCGCAACAGCCGGCAAGAATGTCCAGCGTCTTGGGCTTGAAATAGCTTGGAGCCAGCGCGGCGATGCCGTCGGCACGCAGGCGCTGCGCACTGGCGGCCAGCGTCCTCGCGTCGGCCAGGCAATTTGAGCCAACGTGGACGATGAGCTTTAACTTCGAGCCGCGCACCACGTCACTCCAGCGCGCGGACAGTGCCAGGCGTTCCTCGACAGTCAACGAGTGACTTTCGCCCGTGCTGCCGCCGATGAAGACTGTCCTCACACCGCTGGCGACAAGGTGTTCAGCCTGCCTGCCGACGGCCGCCAGGTTCAGCTGGCCCTGGCGGTCGAAGGGCGTATGCGTGGCGGCGACGAGGCCGGTCAGCTTCATCATGGACGTTGCTCCTGTTTCCACGGAAGAAAAGATAACCCGATCCATTCCAGAACGAATGTCCAGGGCGGCGCATTCCCCAGCTTTTATCGTAATAATGGATTTATGAACATTCGCCTCGAAGCACCTGGTGATCAGGACCCCATCCGCCAGGTCAACCGCCTGGCGTTTGGGCGCGACGACGAAGCCCGGCTTGTTGACCAGCTACGGCATGGCAAATTCGCACGCCTCTCCCTGGTAGCCGAGCAAGACGGGCAAATCGTCGGCCACATCCTCTTCAGTGACCTATCCATTATCACCGAGGCCGGCACGCTTGCCGCCTTGGCCCTGGCCCCGATGGCAGTCTTACCTGAATTTCAGAACCAGGGCATCGGCTCCGCGCTGGTACGCGCGGGGCTAGAAATGTGCCGGACCCGCGGCCAGCGCATTATTATCGTGCTTGGCCATCCGACTTTTTATCCGCGTTTCGGCTTTTCAGCGAAACTCGCCGCGACCCTGTCGTCCCCTTACGGCGGCGATGACTC
Organism: uncultured Planctomycetota bacterium; assembly: GCA_963848825.1. Lineage (GTDB taxonomy): Bacteria > Planctomycetota > Planctomycetia > Gemmatales > Gemmataceae > CAVVSQ01. The sequence goes on from CAWKFA010000003.1 coordinate 94,310, forward strand.
CTGGATGGCCCTGGAATTAGTGCCGGGAGCGCTCGCTGGGGTGGTGGGCCGGGTGCAATATGCGCCGCCGTTTGAGGAACTGTAGATCTGTTTTGTGCAAACAAATGCAAACTGACGTGCAAACGAAATGCAACAAACGAGCTTGAATACGAAACCGTACAAAGGTTGGGGCATGGAGGGGTTGATCGCCCGCTGGTACGCAGGCAACACCAGCAAGAGTATCGAACTCCTTCGCAAAGAGGCCCAAGAAATTGCCCGTCAAATGCCTGTCGGCAGCGACGTCCTGGAGGTCGCCCCCGGACCTGGTTTTCTGGCCATCGAGCTTGCCAAGCTCGGCTCCTATTGCATCGTCGGTGTGGACATCAGCAAGACTTTCGTCCGTATCGCCACTGAGAATGCGGTCAAAGCCGGGGTAGAAGTCGCTTTTCGGGAAGGTAATGCCTCTCAGTTACCCTTCGAGGCCGCCTCGTTTGATTTCGTTTATTGCCGAGCCGCGTTTAAAAACTTCTCCGAGCCCATTCAGGCCCTCAACGAGATATATCGAGTGCTGAAACCGGGCGGCACTGCCTTGATTCGCGACATGCGCAGAGACGCCACGGCCACGGCAATAAACACTGCCGTCCAGGCGATGGGACTGGGCTGGATCAACTCGTTGCTCACACGATGGATCTTGAGCGGCCTTCGCAGGCGTGCGTATTCAGAAGATGATTTTAGGAAGATGGTCGCCCAGACGCCTTTCAAGATTTGCGATATCAAGTATGAGCTGATCGGCGTCGAGGTTTCGTTGCGCAAGACCGGCCCATACGTGATGCCGACGGGGCAGCCACCCGTTCACTTGACGGTAAGCCGTATCATTGCCGATCCAAAGCCGTCGTACGAATGGCAAGAAGAGCGCACTTTCAAGTGGAGGGACGGAGCGTGGCGGATTACTTTTCACGATCCAGTCGAATTCCATATGGGGGCGGTTGCCTGGAGGGCAGAATTAATCTGTGGCGAAAAGGACGTGTCTTCTAGCCACCAGAAATTGAAATTAGAGGGCCTTAGTTTGCCCCATAAGTACCAGCCGTGGTGTTATGAAAAACCTGTACTTACGCTCAGTTGGTGGTTTAACAATAAACCTTATGCAAATACGTGCCTTTACAATGCCGAAGACTCCCGTTTGGTCGAGCTGTCCTTGAACAACTGGCCGACGGAATTACAGTGGCGCCAGTAGGAGATTTGCTCGCGATCACTCACCCGGAGGGCATTAGCCTTTTTCGCAACGAAGCGTCGGTCCCACAGATCATTCCAATCTGCCAACCGAAATCCGAATACCCGCAGACGTTTTGGTGGCCCGACGGCCGGCGTCTTTTCGTAGTGCGGCGAGAATTCCTGAACACTAGAACCAAGATTATTTTCTTTGACGCGCATGATACGCTGTATTCAGGCTCGATCGATTTCGATCCGTCCGATTTGCTGCCCTATAACCAGGCCGCATATGAGAAGATCGATCGCCAGCGTTATTCTTTGCACATTGGGCCCGGGGTCAAGTGTGTTGGTGCCTTGCTCGACACATGGTCCAATCTTCAATTCGACAGCAAGCGGCGCATTTTGCATGGCCGCGTTTTTCGACCGGTCGGGCCTTGCCAACAAGATGAAGAGGGGACCTGGTGCGCGGTAAAAGCGGTAAGCATCGAAGTCGTCATTAACGGGTTTTAGTT
>CAWKFA010000004.1:0-249018 GCA_963848825.1 uncultured Planctomycetota bacterium
CATCTACATGGCGTGCACGCTTTTACGTTTGGCACGCTTCAATGTCGAGAACACGCCCGATCCGGCCAGCCATAAACGCTTTCGCGGGCTGCCCTCCCCCGCGGCGGCCGGTTGCCTGGCTTCGCTGGCCATTCTACGCGGCAGCTTTCCCGAGCGGCTCGCTCAAATCTGGACGGAAGGAGCCGTCGGGCCGGCACGCGACACGTTGATACGGCTGATTGAAGTTCTCGCCCCGGCCGGCGCCCTTATCGTCGCGCTCCTCATGGTCTCCAACGTGCCTTATCCGCATGTCACCAAGCAAATCCTGCGTGGTCGCAGGCACGTCGGCCACCTGATCCAGGTGCTGCTGGGCTCCCTCATCATCGTCGTCATGCGCGAGCTATCGCTGTTCGTACTATTTTGGGTATACGCGCTGGCGCTGCCGGCCCGCTACCTGCTTGTGAAAAACCTCCGCCGCGACACCGTGCCCACGGCCAGCACAACTCCATGACCAGCGGCGCGCTAGCCAGTTCGTTACTATGTTCACCGGTTTGATTGAAGCCCTGGCGCCTGTCCACGCGGTTACCGTCGCGGGCCCAGGCCGCCTGCTTACCATCGCGCTGCCGCGCATGGCCCAGGAGTTGACGCCCGGCGAAAGCGTGGCGGTCAACGGCGCCTGCCTTACCGTGGTGGAAACCAATGAGCATATCTTTTCATTTCAGGCGGGCCCGGAAACGTTGCGTCTGACCAACCTGGGCGAGCTTCAGCCGGGCATGCAAGTCAACCTGGAACGATCCTTGAAAGTCGGTGACCGGCTTGGAGGTCACATCGTCCAGGGGCATATCGATGGACTTGGCAGGCTCGAACAGCGCACGCGCCAGGGTGACTGGGAAACCCTCTGGTTTTCCTGTCCGCGCGACTTAACCAGCCAGATGATACGCAAGGGATCGATCGCGGTGGACGGCATCAGCCTCACGCTGGTCGACGTGACGGCCGCCGGCTTCAGCGTCGCGCTGATTCCACATACGTTGGCCATGACGAACCTGGGCTTCAGGCAGCCAGGAGAGACCGTAAACCTGGAAACGGACCTGTTTGGGAAATATGTCGTGAAATACCTGGCGGGAATCGCCCCGGCGCAAACCAGGGCCAACATATACAATAGTGTCATGCAGCACGAACCCGAAACACCTGTTCGCCAAACCCAAACCTATTTGCGCCACCTTTTTCAAGAACGTGGCTTACGTCCCAAGAATAAGTTAGGGCAAAATTTTCTCGTCGACCTCAACCTGGTCGATTTCATCGCCAAGAGTGCCGAGCTCACTCGTCATGACATGGTGCTTGAAGTTGGCACCGGCACCGGCACCCTCACGGCCTTGCTGGCGGACCAGGCCGGGGCGGTACTGTCCGTGGAAATCGATGCCTCCTTCCACGAAATCGTTCAGGAAACGCTCGGCCGCCATGAGCACCTGCAATTTTTTCATGGCGACATTCTCAAAAACAAGAACCACCTGAATCCCTTCGTGATGCAGCGGTTGCGTGAGGGGCTCGCTCGTTTTCAGGGCAAGAACCTCAAACTCGTGGCCAACTTGCCCTATGCGGTCGCGACACCCGTGGTCACCAACTTGATCCTCTCCGACCTGCCGATAGAACGGATGGTCGTCACGGTCCAGTGGGAAATCGCGGAACGGCTCATGGCCAGCCCGGGCAGCAAGGATTATGGGTCCCTCGCGATTCTGATGCAAAGCCTCGCGGACATCGAATTATTGCGCAAGCTCGCGCCGGCGGTCTTTTGGCCTCGCCCCCAGGTGGAGTCGGCCATTATTCGCATTAAACCCAATGCCCAGAAGCGCAGTTTGCTACCCGACCCCATGTGCTTTCGGATTTTCCTGCGCGACCTCTATGCCCATCGCCGCAAGAATTTGCGCAGCGCGCTGGGAACCATGCCCAGTAAACCGATGGACAAGCCTGAAGTCGATCGCCGCCTGGCCGAGTTGGGTATCGACGGCAATTGCCGCGCGGAAACCCTTGACCGCCATGTTCACCTGAAGCTTTGCCACGCTTTTGACTTTTTCCAAATAAAGCCGAGCGAATGAGGATTCAAGTTATGCGTAAGCTACTCGCGGCCGGCATGCTGCTCCTGGCGGCCTGGAATGCGCCCGTCCTGGGACAACAAACAATCAAAAAAGACGCCGAAGTAGCCTTCCCGCCGAAAGCCGCGGCCCGCCCAGGCGAATCGGGAGATGATCGAAAAACACTCGCCGACATGGGACTTGGAGTTACGGGCCCTGCCCTGCTCGAGTATTTCAAGCAGCCGCACGATCCCCGAGGCAGACTCCAAGAAAGTCGACACGCTCATCAAACAACTCGGCGACGACGACTTCACGGCACGCGAGCGGGCCTTTGACGGCTTATTGGATATCGGCCCAGGTGCCCTGTTGGGCATCAAGGAAGCGTCGAAAAATAAGGATGCGGAAGTCAGCCGCCGCGCCGACGAACTGCGTCACCTTATTGAAGCGAAGGCCGAGCCAGCGATACAGTCCGCCACGGCGCGTTTGATCGCCGAATTAAAGCCCCCCGGCGCGGCCCAGGTGCTGCTCAATTACCTTCCCTTCGCGGCGGACCAACAGGTGGCCGACGAGCTCTGTCGAACCCTGAGCGCCGTTGCCCAACCGGGAGGCAAATTGGAGCCCCGTCTGCTCGAGGCGCTCGAAGACAAGGTGCCCATCAAAAGGGCCGCCGCCGGCGAGGCGATCGTCCGCGCCCGGCAACCGGACCAGCTGCCCAAGGCACGCAAGCTTTTGCAGGATCCCGAGCCGACCGTTCGTCTGCGCGTGGCCCTGGCGATGGTCCCGCTCAAGGAGCACGACATCCTCCCCGTGCTGGTGGACTTGCTGGGCAGCCTGAGTCCTGAACAGCTTTGGCCCGTGGAGGAAATACTGGTCAGGCTCGCGGGGGACAAAACGCCAGCCGTTTCCCTGGGCACCACCGAAGCAACGCGCAAACAATGTCGCGATGCCTGGAAGGCCTGGCTCGACAAGGAGGGGCAAAACATCAACCTGGCCCGGCTCGAAGAAGCCCAGGTCATGCTCGGCTATACCCTGATCGTCCAGACCAATCGGAATGCCGGTATAGCGAATGGTGTCCGGCAAGCCGGCGCTGGCGAGGTATTGGAGCTTGATGCTGCCAAAAACCCCCGCTGGAAGTTCCCGGTCTCGACTTACGCCGTCAACGCGCAGATTGTCAAAGTCGATGGTGCCGATCGCGTCCTCGTTGCCGAATACCAGGGGGGCAAAATTAGCGAACGGGACTTCAAGGGCGAGGTGCGCTGGGAAAAAGCTGTCGGCGGTAACCCTACTGGGGTGCAGCGGCTGGCCAACGGCAACACCTTCGTGGCCATGCCCAACAACCTCATTGAAATTGACCGCACGGGCAAGGAAGTATTCAGCATGCCGCGGCAAAACAACGACATTTACCGTGCCCGCAAACTTCGTAATGGCGATGTCGTCTTTATCACCAACACCGGCGCCTATAGCCGGATCGACGGCAAGACCCAGAACGTGCTCAAAACCTTCAGCACCGTTGCCAACATTCCCTTACCCTTTGGCGGCATCGATGTGCTCCCCGACGGAGGCGTGCTTGTCGCCGACGCTCAGCAAAACCGCGTTGTGGAATACAACGCCGACGGCAAAGAAATGAAAAGTCTCCACGCGCAGTTTCCAAATTCCGTGCTGCGCCTGCCCAACGGCCATACCCTGGTGACTTCCTACAACGCTCGCCGAATATCGGAGCTCGACGCCACCGGCCGTGAAACCTGGTTCCACATGGTTGAAGGCCAGCCTTTCATCGCCAGACGGCGGTAGGAAATGCATGAGTAGGGTGGCGTCGAGCGTACTCGCGCTGACCCACCGAAATACACGGTCACGCTGAATTAACCGCCAAACACCGTGCCTGGATGACGACGACCATTGTGCTCGTTGAGGCCGTAGGGTGGCGTCGAGCGTACTCGCGCTGACCCACCGGAATACACGTTCGCTCTGAATTAACCGCCAAAGCCGTTCCCTGGATCACCACCACCATTGTGTTTATTTCGGTGGGTCAGCGCGAGTACGCTCGACGCCACCCTACACAAACCGGCGGCGGGGAAGAATTGATCACCAAACGCCGCGCCCCGATCGCAACACCATTGTGTTTATTTTGGTGGGTCAGCGCGAGTACGCTCGACACCACCCTACACAAACCAGCGGCGGGGAAGAATTGATCACCAAACGCCGTTCCCTCGGATTGCGAACATCATTGCGCCCATTTCGGTGGGTCAGCGCGAGTACGCTCGACGCCACCCTACGCGCCGCACATCATCGCGGCGTGGCTCAGGATGCGCGGATAACGACGATGGTGGCGTTATCCGTTGCTCCGCGCAAGTTCACCAGATTAAGTAAACGGCGGGCGGTTTCCTCGGCGGAATAGGCTGTCTCGCGCGTCATCATCTTTTCGAGATCGGTAAGAGGAATGTGGTTGGACAGGCCGTCCGAGCAGACGAGCACCCAGTCGCCACGCTTGAGCCTGGCTTGATAGACTCCCGGCTGAACCTCCGGCTGGCCTCCCAGCGCTTGCTGGAGCTCGTTCTTGCGTGGATGGTGTTCCGCCTCCCCCTCGGTGAGTTGGCCCAACTCCACCAGGCGGTTGACGAGCGTTTGGTCACGCGTGAGCTGCCGCAGGCGCCCTGGCTGAGATGGTAGGTACGGCTATCGCCGACGTGACCGACGACGACATGCTGATTGTCAACATACACGCATTCGGCGGTGCAACCCATGCCGCGACGACCTTTGCCGCCGGGTGTGCGCGCTGCGGTATAAACCTCCTTGTTGGCGTGGCGGAGGGCGGCCGTGAGAACATCCTGATAGGCCTTGATATTGACCGGGCCGGCGGGTGGTTCCTTGCCCGCCAGGGCGGCAAAGATCGGTTGGGCGAGTAAGTATTTGCGCATCTCCTGGATCGCCAGCGCGGCGGCGACCTCACCGGCCTCATAGCCGCCCATGCCGTCACACAAAAGGACCATGGCATATTCCCACAAGTCATCTTGCCGGGCCTCGGTACCATGGAGAACAGCGAAGGCATCTTCATTACCGGAGCGGACCATGCCCGTCGTCGTCCAGGCGGCGATGTCGAGGCGGACGTTGTCGAAATTACGCCGGCAAACATCGAGGGCCTTGATGAGCTCCGTAAACCCGCTGGGATCGACGCGGATGGCTTCGTCGGTGGGAAAGCGCGTATGCAGGTCACGCACGAATGTTTTGTTGAGTAGACGGAAAAAAAGCGGATGCACGTCCGGAAAGCCTTCGTCGGTGATCTGCTTGGGCGTGAACTGCCGTTCGAAATTTTTATCTTCGAGCGGATGGTGCAGAAACTCCAGCGAATAGAGCATGGCGCCAAAACTATAGAGGCCGGCGCGGGCGTCGGCGTCGATGGGATTAAGGATTAGCTCGGGAGCCGTATAAAGCGTGGCCTTGATGGACGGATTGGGCGGCAACGGCAATGGTAACAGCTCGGTCAAGTCGGCAATGACGGCGTTACCCTGCGCGGTCACCACGATGAGTTCCGGCCGAATTCCCTCGATGAGCCCACCAGCCTTGTGCAGGCAATTCATGCCTTCGGCGATTTGCATGAGCCAGCCATAGCGGTGATTGGCGTCCGCTTCCGGTTCGTCCCAGGCGTCCCAGAGACTTTTGCCCTGGGGACGCTCCTTGATCAGGTACTCGACGTTGCCGTCTTCGAAATAATCGATTACGGCGGGCAGTGCCGGGTGCCTGGCCTCCTCAAGCAAGCTTTTTTCACGGCTCAAACTTGGCCAGATAATGCTGCCCACCGGCGTGGCCATGGGCACGGACTCGTCGAAGCCGGGCAGGATTTCTTCCTCAATCTCCGCCACGGGAAGTGCCAGCGCCGGTTCCATGCCCCCCGCCTGGTAATTGCAAACAATGATCACGGGGACGGGAATGCCGCTGCCATGGTCCAGACCACGATATCGGCAAATGCCCTGGTTTTCGCTGAGTAGTTCGCCGAGTTCATAGCGGCCCTTGATACGGGCGGATGCATTGGGCATGTTGAAAACTCGTGACCTGGACAAAGAAGAAGAGACGACGGCGACCGGGTCGCCGGCCTGAGGAAACATGAAACCACAATCGTCGCAATAATGATGCCCGGGTTTGCGGGCCGCTCCACAGGCGGCGCAAACCTGAGGTACCGTAGCCTCCAGCGCGGGCGGCGCCGGCTCACTCGCCAGAGCCGGCTGAACTGGTGCCGACTCTGACGCTGGTTCGATCAAGGGCTCGAGAGTCCCAGCGCTGTCCGGCTCCTGTCGCGTCTGGGAGCTGATAATGCCAGCTTCGCCGCTGTCGGGCGTTATTACGGGGCTTGCCAGCAGTATTTCGTCGGGAGCACCCGCCATCGGCGCCGTGGTGGGCGGCACTTCGGCCTGCGCGGGCTCGGCAGACGAGGGAGCTGCCTTCTCGTTGTCCGCGCCGGAGCCCATGGCGAATAGCCGTGCCCATAGGCCTCCTCCCTTCGGTGGTAGTCGATCTGCCATGTTTATTTCCATTGAGGGCCTGTCGCAACGGGATCAGGCCCACGTTTCGGACGGTCATTTAGTGCGTTCGAAAAAAAAGGGGTCAGACCCCCTCGATACCCTGCGAAAGCGTCGAAAACTCTGTTCGCTTCAAGGGGTCTGACCCCTTTTTTTTCGAGCGCTCTTAGCGAAGTCGATTGCCGCAGTGAATGCAACAGCGGGTACCCATGCGGTTGAACTTGCCGCACATGGCACAGGGCGCTGTTGGATCGGTTAATGGTTCCGCACATTTGGTGCAATAGGGAGTCCGAACTTTATTGGCGGTTTTACACTTCGGACACGGAATTTCCTTGGTAACGCGCTGCCTGTCGAGATCGTTTTTGATTTCCCTGGCGGAAAAATAACGGTCATTGACGTCTTCGGAGAGATTGATGCGGAGCAATTCAAAAAACCAGTGATGTTGCGCTGGCCATGGCGACGTCGGTTCGGCGAGCTGGGTTTCCAGCTCCTTGGCGGTGTAAAAACCCTCGGGGGATTTGCCGGTTACCAGGTGGTATAACGTGGCGGCCAGGGCGAACAGATCACTGCGCGCCTCAGGCTTGCCGACGATTTGCTCGGGCGGCGCGTAGCCTTCGGTATAAACGCGCGTTTTACCGGCGGTGCGTTCGCGGGCCGTTCGTCCCAGGTCGCGTGCCGTCCCAAAGTCGATCATCTTGATCGAGCGCTGATCATCCATGAGCATAATGTTATCGGGCTTGAGATCGCGGTGAATAATCGGCGGCGATTGCGTGTGCATCGTCGTGAGCACGTCGCAAATGCTCTTGGCCCACTCGATGACCTGGGGGATGGCGAACGGTTTGTTGTTGCTGTCCTCCATGATCTTGAGCAGGTCCTTGCCCCGAATGAACTCCATCACCAGGTGGGCGGTCTGGCCCTGGTGGATAAAGTCGAAGACGCGTGGCACGATGGGCACCACTTCCAGCGAGCGCAGGATCTCGGCTTCGCGGCGGAAAAAGTTGAGCCGTATCGCGAATTCTTGAGGATCGTCGCCCAGCATGTCCTTGATGGCGACGGCGCGATTGTTCTGTTTGGTGTCCGAGGCCAGATAGACAGCTCCGAAGCCCCCCTGCGCCAGCAGCTTGTCGAGCTTGTAACGGTTGTGGAGGAGAGTGCCGCCCGCCATGGGCAGCGCGTTGCCGCAGCGCCCACAAACCCGTTCGCCCGGCGGGTTGGCAACGCCGCACGCCGGGTTGACGCACAAGTTAGGCGGGCCCTCCGGTTCGACAGACTCGCTTTGCAAAAGAAAGCCGCAATCCATGCAGGCGACAGCTCCCTCGAGGAGCGTCGAGCCGCAGGCGGGGCATTTGGTCGGCGTGGCGGGCGCGGTAGCGGCGACGCGCGCACCGTTGCCAGATTCAACTCCGGGGCTCGTTCGGGACGGTGTCGCGGCGGGCACCGGAATAAGCGGCACCGCGGCGGGCACGGCGAAAGGCTTGGCGCAGCCGGGACAGCGAACGGTCTTGCCCGCGGCATTATCCGGCACCTGCGTCGATTTCGTGCAGTGGGGACAGCGGATGACTTGCGGCATAGGTTCTTTCCAAACAGACAAAGCTCGCCTGGCCAATCAGGCACTTTTTCGTGTCGCCTTTTCGTAAAAACGAGAGCGCACTCTTGCCGATTCGAATGAGGTCGCCGGAACTGAGCGGCATACGGCCGCTGACCTTGCGCTCGTTCAAGAACGTACCCTCCGTGGCGGCGGCCTCCTCAAGAAAGTAGTGGCCCCCCTCGCGGACGATATGGGCATGAAGCCTGCCCACCGCGGCGTCCCCAAATAAAGGGATATCGACCCCTTCCGCCCGGCCGATGCTGGTTTTATCCTTGGCCAGGATCATTTCACGGCCGCTGCGGAAGCCGGCCTCTACCTTGATCCACGCCTCCTTCAGGATAACCTGTGCCAATCCGACCAGCAAACCGATGCACATCCCGAGGGCCACAAAACCCATGGCCGTGGGACTCAAAAGCCAGTCGCCGCCATCGGGCTTGATCTTTTCCCACAAGACACCGAGCAGCAACGCGATGCTGCCACCAAGGACGCCGCCGATGGTCCCGCCAAGGAACGTCTTGGTCGCTTTTTTGATGGCGTCCTGTTGGTTTTTGCCGTTTACCGTGCTCACCAGCAACTCGAAGGTGGCAATCGACACACCAATAAGTAGGCCGGTAAGCGTCCAGCCAAACACGAAGAAGACAGCGGCAAAACCGTAGAGCAAGCTGCCCACCAGGCCGCCAATCAACCCGCCGATGCCCCCGACCACGATGGCGACGCCCACCCGCATTATGATTTGGCCGACCTGCCGATACCCCGTGTTCCAGAGGCAATCGACCAGGCTCAGCCCCAGGGCCACGAGCAGCCCCAACATCATGCCACGTAAACCATCCCGGCCATGAACATTGGTCCCCGTATCAATCAGGCGGCCGAGCGCCCACCCAAAAAAGGCGGACCAACCGCCGCACAGCGCGCAATAGTAAATGAACCGGCGAAACGACATCTAGAAAATACCTTTCGCGCGGATGGTAACTCGCTGGACCACCGACAAATTCGTGGACGTGGTCACGGTCAGGATATGGGCGCCATCGACGGTGGGACGCACCCGCCACGTTATGGGCACCGGCTGACGTTTGCCGTCGGCGCCTGGCGGGGCGGACGGCGGGACGTCTTGAGTGGCGCTCGAGTTTCCCAGCAACTCGAAACCCTTGGGCAGTTGCAGCGTCGCCTTTTCGCCTGGCTTCGGCTCGGCAACGTAGGCGACCACGGTCATCTCGCGGTTGACCGCCAGCGTGCCACCGACCGTCAGGCCAAGTTTGCCCCCCTTGACGTTGCCCAGCCCATAGGAGAAAGCCATCTCCCGGCTTGTTCCCGGCTTCATGTCGACCGGGTTCCAGTAGAGCACGACGGCCGAGTCTGTGCCCATATTTTCAAGGTTTACCCCCCACGCCCCGAAAAAGAATCCGGGCCAGTGCGTCAAGCTGACCCGATCCGGGGCCAACTTGTCCGCTAACTTCAGGTTGATTTGCACGATCGTGCCGGGATGATCGAGGTCGGGGTATTCCAGGGCTTGAATGAAGTCGGGAACGTCCTTCGCGGTCGGAAAATCCTTGAAGGTCGCCACCAGACCGCGCTCGCCCGGAACCGTAAAGGGAGTGCCGTCGTTATCGCCGATAAAAGTATCGATCAGCAATCGTAAGCCGATCTTGTGATTACGTTGCCCCTTGTTCTCCACCTTGAACATGACAAGGCAGGTATCCAGTGGGCGCTTGTAATCGCCGGGGCCGATCTCGATGGCCTCGCCCGGCACAAGTTGCACGGTTTGCGTAACAAAGATTGGGTCGGGGGCGAACTGAAAAGTCGCGGTTTGGCCCCCGTAGTTGCCGACACTCGTTCCCTTCGTGGACCACTTGCCAAAGTCCTCCGAACCGAACGTCTTGGCTTTGCCGTCGATCATGACCACGGTGTTGTTGGTCCGGCCATAAGGGTCGAAAGTAAGGCGTTTGAGGTCGGACCTGTTGGGATTGGACGGATCGATCATTACCAGACCGAAACTCATCGAGTTCCTGAACTCCTTCTTGGTGCCCTGATCGAAAAATACAGCGAGGCGCGGGACCGGATCAACCGCGGCGCTGTCGGGGCCGGCAAGAGTCACACCGGTGGGTTGACCGACGAGGTCGCGAAGCATCAGGATCAGCAGTACGACGGTCAGAACTACGAGCGGAGCCAAATAAAGCCACGATGGTTTTTCTTTTTTCGGGAACTTGACATCAATAACCGGCACCGGCCCAGAACCGGACGGCGGCAGCGGTCGCTGGTGCGCGGGAACCGGAGCACTCAATGGGGGCGCCGGGACCAGTTCCGGCACGGCAATCGGCACGACCCGGACCGCGTCAGCCAGGGGCGTTGCCATGATGGGTATGGCGTTCCCCGCCGCGGCGCCGGTTGGCAGCGCCATGGCGTGCACGGGCACATAATCCCCCGGAGACCCGCTGATGCTCAACTTCAAGGCAACGGGAAACTTCTGATTACCGTTGGCCGTCACGGTGATTTTCGCCTGCTGGGTTCGGCCCGGAGTCCACGGCACATTGATGGTGAGGGGAATGGCTGCCACCGTCGGATTTTTGGTCTCCTTCGGCTGTAGCCCCGGTAGCACCCAGGGCTGATCGCTGATGGCAAAGGCGAAGACATGTTTCTTTTCCGGTGTGCCGACAGCAATGGAAGCCGTTACCGTTTGCCCGGGGTCTCCCTTGAGATCGAGTCCCGGCGTCTTGAGTTCTACCTTCGGTGGTTTCGCCAGGCCGAGCGCTTCGAAAAACTGCTGCACGCCGCCGAGGCCGCCGACGTTTGGCCCCTGCACCGGATATATCCAGCCATTCTTCGTGAACCAGGTGGAGACAAGGCCTTTCTCGAACAGCGCGGCGGCTTCTTTTGGATGGGCGCGTGCTTTCTCCGCGATTTGCCGGGGGGTCAAGGAACCGGCCAGAATGCCCTCGGCAAAAGGTGTAATGGGTACATCGGCGCGCACGACGACCGTTACGGTCCCGGCGTTCGAATCGACTACCAGGCGCCCTTCCAGGGGCTGATTGCCCGCGCAAGAACTTGCCTTTGACATGGACCGTGATGCTTGATTCAGCTCCAAATTGAAAATGCTTCTGGGCCGCTGCCGGCCCCTCGCCGAAGGTGAGCCATTTGCAATCGGTGGCAACCGTGCCGAAAATCAAGCGCATGCCCAGGTTGCTCAGATGTAGATCGAGTTTGCGGTCGGTGTTCATGGGGAGGACACCGAGACTCAGCATGGTGGGCTCGACATGCAGCTTGGGCGGCTGCAACACCTGAGTGGGTAGCTTGACGAGGAGCTGATCGAGGCCCCGTTCCGCATCGGGAAAGCTGGCGGCTTCCTTGGCGGCCAGGGCCAGGTCCGCGCGCCCCAGGCCACCAAGAAAACTCGCGAAAAAGCCTTGCTTCAACAGATCGATGGCCGCGCGCCAGTGGTTTTGGCAGGTCGTGGCCAGCTGATCGAAATTGCGGCAGATCTGTCCGCCGGGAAACACGAATTGATGCGGAAAGGGAGCGGAGCCCGCGTTAATGGGACCGGCCGCGCCGCCGGTCAAGATCGCGCCATCCCAATAACAAAAGACGGCGTCGCGCGGGTTGACGCGCCCGCACTGTCTGCAAACGTGGGTCATGGCTTGATCCTTGCCGAAGGCCGCCGCGGGCGGCCAGCGCGTCTCCAAGGGGCTCAGCTTGCCGTTGGGACGTTCTTCTCCCCGGACTCAGGCGGCCCAGAACGTACAGCGGCCCCTTCTTGGCGGCTCTAAACCTTTAACTTCAAATGAACCGTGCCGATCTGTATGACGTCATTTAAGAATAGCTGGCGCTTTTGGCCCGGGTGGATGCGTGCCCGATTCACGAAGGTGCCGTTGGCGCTGTTAAGGTCCTCAATCGTGAGCTGCCCCTGGGTCTCGTCCCAGTGCAGTACCGCGTGTTGGCGAGAACACCAAACTCGGTCTGGCGGTTCCTGGTCTTCCAGATCGATATCGACCGGTTTCTCGTCGGCGCGGCCAACGAAGTTAAGATCAGGATAGATGGGAAACTCCAGGCCGATCTTTTGACCGCGAATGACCGCCAGTTTGGGAGTGGCCCCCGGCGCAAAGGGCGTACCTGTCGGTGTCTCCGTCGCGGCAGGCGCCGGAGCCGGCGAAGCCGCGGGTTCGACCAGGCCGGCCATCGGCAGCGTGATTTCGCTCGACGACGGTTCAACCACCGCAGCCATGGGGATGGGTTCCTCGACGACGGCCGCCATGGGGATCGCCTCGACGGGAGCGTCGGGCACAACCATGGGTATGGGCACCGAACTCAAATCGGACTTGCATTGTTCACAGAACAAGGCCCCGTCTTCATTATCGAACCCACAAAAGGGACATTTCATCATGATGGCAATTACCTCCAGACGAGTATTCTTCGTTAAAGCGCCAGGGTGTTATTTATTCAAGGGGTCGCGGGCATTTCCTCGGCGAGACGCGCTGAATCTTCCATGGCCAGCTGCGTCTTCTTGGAGACGCGGCCGCCGGCATTCAATTCCTGCAGGACCTGCTTGGCGAGCATGGTCTTTTTCGCGGCGCGCGGCCCGAGCAGCTCGCCCTTCTTCTCGATCTCCTGGGCAACCCGCTGCACTTCGGCCTTGTTGTCCGCGGCGATCGCCTTTTGCAAGTTGTTGTTGAGCTCGAAAATCTGCACTTCGTCGATGTGCCGCGCCACCTCGGCATTGATGTAGCCGTGCCCCGCCGCGGTGTAGGTGATCTCCAGGGGCATGGGACCGGACGTTTCACGCGTGCCCGTGCCGAGATCGTAGGTAATTTCCAGCTGGGCAATGACAAATTTGCCGTCCGGCCTTTTCGGCAAGCTCAAATCCAAAACATAGCGGGAGGACAGGTCTTTTTGCAAGGTGCCAATGCTCACCAGGTGGTGGCGCTCTTCCGGCTCCTCCATCTTCAGTTCCTGAATCTCCGGGACAACTTGCCGGCAACGTTTGATTCTTACGTCCTTCATCGGCCGCAGGTGCATTTCCACGTTCATGAAGGCCGAGGCTGCCAGTGTCTCGAACTCCTCCACGAATACCCGTTCCGCTTCGCCGGCGTCGTTGACGTCGATGTAGTACCATTTGCCCTCGCTCAACTTGGCGAGGTCCTTGATGAGCGCCGCCTTCCAGTCCAGGCCGACGCCCATCATGGTCAGGTGCACCTTGATATCGTGAGCCCGCGCAGCCAGTTCGCGGCATTCTTGCTCACCGGAAGTTTCGCCGTCCGTGAGCACGACGACCTGCGATAGCTTGCCGGGCGACGCCAGCTTCTCGATTTCGTCAAGGGCCAGCCGCAAGCCATCGTTCATGGCCGTCCCACCCGGGTCAACGTCGTACATGTCGATCTTGCGAATGACTTCTTCAATTTGCGCCTTGTCGGAAATCTTGGTGGGAGGCAGGAGCACGAGCGCGTTGTGGGCAAACGCCACGATGGTCATCGTGTCATCTTCTTTTAGCTTGCGCAGGCGCCGCGATGGCGGCATCCTGAATCCGTTTCAGCCGGCTTATGCCGGTGCCATCTTCCTCGTACATGGAACCGGAGACGTCGAGCACCAGGGCCACGTTGAGGCCCATGGCCTGGCCGGCCGGCCCAAGCCCCGTCGGGATCAACTTGATAAGTGCATAGCTGGCCACCGATTCACCGGCCACCGCAATACTATTGCGATGCATCATGCGTTCGACATGGATTTTTGCCGTCATCGTTCAAAAACCTCGGAAAACAAAGGTTCGTCTACTAGCGGCGGCCGCCGGGGGACAACCGAGAAGACCTGGCGCGGCACGAAATTCAGCCGATTTTTAGCATACCTTGCCCAGGAAGAGCCAGCAATAGGGCGGTGGGATTTTGTCGCGAAAAGTCAGAGGAAAAGGCACAAAATCGTCATATTAGACACCACAGAGATGCTCCAGCCGGCGCAGCCCGCACCACCGGCATAACGTGGCAACACCTTTCTGCACGGGCCGTAGCAACCGGCGCCGGCAGGACGCTACTGGAACCAGGAACAGGCCGGCGAGCGCACCGCAGGCCGCCCAGCAGAGGGGCACGCCAAACACCCATAGCGCCAGCATGGCCGGCCCGCTGGCGTGTCCGGCGAACAGCAGGCCCCATAATGCCTGGGGCACGATCTCGACCACCAGAAACAAGCTGCCCAGCGTGACACTCCCCGCCACCCCCGCGACGGCCCCCGCGACAATCCCCCAGGGGACTTCGGCCAGACCGCCACCGTAAGTGTAGATGAGCACGCCGCCCAGGAGGGCGCCGACCCACCAGGTCCAGAGCACCAGCCAACGCAAAAAATAGCTGGTGTAATAATGGCGAAATTCGCCGGCCGCGACGTTACCCGCGCGTGCTGGATCAAACAGCCGCGCCGGCAGCTCGCTCTCCGTCCCGCTCATGATCCCCACCCACGGCAATTGCAACGAAGCGCCCGTCGGCCACGCCAGGCTGCCGCCGGAAGGAACTATATCCAACTTGGCGGCGGCCGCGGCCGCAACCGCGGACCGCCCTCCCAGGTCCACCAGCGGTACCAGCAGCAGCCTCAAACAGAAAAACGCAATCGCCATGGACAGGACAGGCCCCCACCAGCCTCTTGAGGCAAGAGGCACGCTTGCTTTGACCGCGCTGCGCCCGTGACGATGATCGGCGCCGGACCAGCCACTTCATGACGTCCCGGCATGCCCCGGACATCGGCCGTGACCTTTAGCGTCAAAACCTTGCCGCCATTGGCGGTTACCCGCAGGTTCCCGCCCAACGGCTGGGCGGCGCCGCTGGCGGCCTGCCGTGGATCAATCTCAAAGGCGATCGTGGCTTGTTGCGGGCCGCCGACTTGAGGCGTCAGCACGCGCAGCCACGAACTGTCACTGACGACTTCGCCGTAGACCCATTTTTTGGCCGTGGTTTGCAGTGCAAGTTGCGAACGAACGGTTTCGTAGTAGCTACAGCTAACGCGCATCTCGGTCCGAGCCAGTTCGACCACCGGCGGCTTCGAGAGGCCCATCGTTTCAAAAAACTGTTGCACGCCGGCCACGCCTTTGGCCTTGGTGCCCTGGACCGGAAAATTCCAGCCATTGTCGGTAAACCATTGGCTAATCTCGCCATTTTCCAGCATCGGCACTGCAGGTTTGGGAAACTTACGCATTCGTTCCGCCATTTCGCGAGGCGTCCGGGCGCCCTGGAAAGGCTGCTTCGCGAACGGGTGGGCGACCAGGTCCATGCGGGCCATCACTTCGACCACGCCGCCGTTGGTGATGACGGTAAGCTTGGCCCCGAACGTGCCGCCGGCGGGCAAATGCCGCGTGTCCACCAGTATCGCCAGCTGTTGTTCGCGCGGTGTGGCGATCGCGCACTGCTTCGGATTGGCCCCTTCGAGTTTCAGCCAGGCATTGCCCTCCGTGACCGTCAAGGTGCCCTGGAGAATGCCCTGGCCCTGGTTGGTGATGAATAATTGAATTTGTCGTTGTTCCCCCGCCAGCAGATGGCCGAACTGCAGGCGCCTCGGATTGATGTCGATTTTCGGGGCCTGGGTTTGAATGACAGGCAGGGCGTCCAGAAAGCGCGTGAGCGCGATGTCCGCATCCGGGTTGGCGGCCGCTTCCTGGGCTGCCTTGGCAAGATCGGTACGGCCCAGGCCGCCGAAAAATTGGGCGAAGGTGCCCTGGCGCAACAGGTCGCGCACGGCGGGCCACTCATCGCGGCAACCGCGGGCGAAGTCGTCGAATGTCGGGCAGCGACGGCCCGAGGGAAACACAAATTCCCGTGCCAGCCGATGAAACGAACCATCCTGACGCGAGCGCAGCTCGGCCCCGTCGAAATGGCAAAAACCAGCCGTTTCTGGGTTGGCACGCTGACAGCGGGGACAGAAAAGGACTGGCATTATTGGTTCACTTCTTCCGCCGCGGTGCGCCGGGTGGGACAAGAACACCCGCGGCTACAGGCGCCGGGCTGGCGGTCATGGGCGGCGCTTTTTCTTGTGCCGCTGGGAGGCAGACCGCAATTGAAAGCGCAGCAGCACGTTGCCCAGTTGAATGCGGTCGCCGTCATGGAGCTCCGCCGCCTGCGCCACGGGACGCTCGTTGACCTGGGTTTGTTCAGGCGGCGCGCCATTATTGACCAGCACGTAATTGGGGCCGTTACGTTTAATGAGGCAATGCTGCTTCTCCACCTTCATGTCCCGGAAGAGAGCGATATCCGCATGTTCGGCGCGGCCGAGCAACATCACGGGCTTGGCCAGCGCGTATTCGCGCCCTTCCTGCCAGCCGCGCAGCACGCGCAAATTCGCCGGCTGAAAGACGGATTGCACCAGCGCCGACAGCGACCCAATGCAGGCACCGAGGATGACGAGGCCAAGCGCGCTCCAGAAATAGGTCGTGGAGAGCGAGGCGCAGCGCGAAGGAGTGAAACAACTCGAACAGTACCCCGCCCAGAAAGCCACCCAACGCGCCGCCCAACGTTCCATAGCTAAATTTACCTAAAGAACGCGCCGCGATGCCTTCGCTCATGCCGATGGCGATGCCCAGGAGGCACCAGCCCAGCCCCCGCGCCAGCATGGTGGCGACCAAACTGGCGCCCAGCAGGCGGATGAAAAGATGATTGACCTGGTCGCCGCAATACATGCCCAGCGCACCGCCCACGAGCCCGAGCAGCACCCCGTAAGACGCCAGCCGCGCAAAGCGGACGGGCGCCTGATCGCGAATGGCCTCCACGCTCACCACGAAATAACCGATCAGGCCGCCGATCACGGCGCCGCCCAACAGCGTGTTGACATCTTGCGCGGACAGAAACAAGAAGACGCGCTGCGCACCTGGATTCTTTTCTCCCAGGACGCCGAACAGCACCCATCCCAGCAGCCCCCCCAAGGCTCCAAAGACGGCATTGAAATAAATTCGGCTCAGCATTCTATTGCAATTCCCGAATGAACAGGTTCGCGAACTCCACCGGATCGCCATGATCCTGAAGCGCGATCGGCCCGCGTGGAGCGACTCCGGGCAGCTGGGCGTTGTCGATAACCGTTGTGCCGTTGAGCTTCACGGTGACCCGGTCACCTTTCATTGTAATGAACATGCGGTTCCATTTGCCCGGCTCGGCATCGGCCTTTACCTTGGGCGTGACCGCCGCGCGGACCTCGGGCGGCAAGCTTTTGTCCATGCGATAGCCATAAACCTCGCCGGAACCAATGGGCCAGCTCCAGATATTGATCTGGCTCTTGATGGACCCGCGCAGGTAAATGCCGCTATCGCCAAAATCGACGATCTCAACCTCTTTTTCTTTACCACTGGCATCTTTTTCATGTTCGCCGCTGGGCAGGATCACGGGTACGAGTTTTTTCTTCTTGGAGTCTCGCGGAAAGCGCCAGTCGCACATGAACTCGAAGTCGCCGTACTCATTTTCGCTCCAGAGGTTCTTTTCCTTGGCCTGGCTCTTGCCATCATATACCAGCCGCCAATCGCTCGGCCGCCAGTGGCCCACGTGGCCTGGGTCCTGTTTCCAGTGGGACAGGTCCAGCCCGGTGAATAGGCTCTTAAAGCCCCGGTCAACGTCGGCGATCTCGTCCGGCGCTGGCGACGTGCTGGGCAGCTCTTTGATCTTGATGTTCTTGAACCAGCATTCGGCCCCCTCGGATTCCAGCGCGAGATAGCCCTTGCGCGGCGTGCATTTGCTGACCCCGCTCACCTCCTTGCCATTGACGTGCAGTTTTATGACGCCGTTGTTGGCTTCGACGCGATAATGGTTCCATTCGCCGCCCCCCTTGGTCCGATTTTCACTCGGCAAGCAGCGTTCCGCGCCATCGGGGTGCGGCCGATCTGGCGTGCAATGCGCGCCCCAAATACTGAAGAGGTCCCCCTGGCTGGTGTAGATAATGTCCCCTTTTTTGTTCTTCCCGGTTAGATTGACAAGCACCTGCACCTCGATGCCGCGCGTATAACCGGTTCCCTGCGCGGGCACCGGGTCGCCCCAGACAAACAGGCCCGAATTGCCGACTTCTTTCTTGTTGACGTGCTGCCAATCCATTTCCAGGATAAAGTTCTCGTACTGGCGGTCGGTGCGGAGAAAGCCCGTCGGCTTCCCCGTCGTGATCACCATGCCATCTCTGACAAAAAACGTGCTCGGATGGCAATTGACGTTCACCCAGCCGGTCAAATCAGTGCCGTTAAACAGCGGGCGAAACCCTTCCTCCTCCGCGCTGGAACCGGCGGCCAGGAGCGCCAGAACGGCCATGGCGACATAAACTAAGCGGCGGCAAGCAATCATGATGCGTTCTCCAGGGACTTGGACGGGGAGTGCGTGGCGGCGGTTGTCTGTTCCAGGTTGAGCGTAATGCTTCTTGAGCCTATCGCTTCGAGGCCTACCTTGCAAGCGGGTTGTTCTCGCGATTTTCCAGCCATAAGCTATGTTGGACCTGACCGCGAGCAACTCGTTCGCGATAGCCATAGAAAATGGACAGTATGCGCTCCCGGCGGCCTCTACCAACCCTTTAAATCAGCAGCAAGGCAGTTCTCATGACACAGCGCGGTATTGTTGGCGTCACTGACTATTTGACCGAGAAGGACCAGGAACTCGCCGTCCTCGCCGACGTGGCCGACGTCCGGTTGCTCGGAGGGGATTCCGAAGAACAGGTATTGGACCTGGCCGGGACGCTCGATGCGCTCCTGGTGTATCATACGACCAAGATCACGGAAAAGTTGATTGCCGCCATGACCAAATGCCGGGGCATCGTCCGCTGCGGCGTCGGCTACGACAATGTCGATCTACGGGCAGCGGGCAGTCGCGGCATCGTCGTTTGCAATGTTCCCGACTATGGCACGGAAGAAGTCGCCGACCACGCCTTGATGATGTTGCTGGCCAGCGCCCGCCGGCTTATGCCCGCCGATCGCGCCATTCGCGCCGGCAGCTGGTCCAGGGAGGTCCATACCGGCACGCCCCGTTTACGCGGCCGCACCCTGGGCATCGTTGGCCTGGGGCGCATAGGTTCGGCCCTGGCGCTGCGTGCCAAGGTCCTGGGCATGCGCGTCGTCTTTTACGATCCCTTTAAAGCCGACGGCTTCGACAAGGCGCTGGGCGTCGAGCGCTGCCAGCAGCTGGACGAATTGCTCAGGCAAGCCGAGTTCGTCAGTCTGCACTGTCCCTTGACGAGCGCGACGCGCCATCTGCTGAACGCGCGCACGCTGGCGCTGTTGCCGCGCGGGGCGTACGTGATCAACACCGCGCGGGCCGTGCGTCGATCAAAACGCGCTGTACGACGCCCTGGAAAGCGGCCAGGTCAGTCATGCGGCGCTGGATGTCTTGGAACGCGAGCCACTGGACGACGAGCGCATTCGCCAGCACCCGCGTATGTTGCTCACGCCGCACTCGGCCTATTACTCGGTGGAAGGCTTCAGTGAAATGCGCAGCCAAGGGCGCCCTCGAGGGGCGTCGCCTGGTGCTCGGAGAGGCCGTCCGCAATCCCGTCAACTTGCCTTATCTGGTCAACCCACGCTGCGTCCTGCCCCAGGCGCCATGATCACGCCGCGTTTCGCCTGGGACGCGCTTTCACCTTGAAGAGGCCGAAAATGTCATCTTCTGTCAGGCCCATGGGCGGCGGCGGCCCGTTCTGTCCTAACATGTCCTGGAATATGCGGCGCTTGGCCTCCAGGATTTCCGCGATACGCCCCTCAATCGTCCCCTGGCTCACGAAACGCGTGACGAATACCGTTTCCTTTTGGCCCAGCCGGTGGGCCCGGTTGATCGCCTGGTCCTCGACCGCGGGGTTCCACCAGCGATCAAACAGAAATACATAATTGGCGAACTGCAAATTGAGCCCGACGCTGCCGGTGCCATAGCTCATCAGCAGTACATGCTTGCTCTTGTCCTTTTTGAATTGATCGAGAATGGGCTGACGTTGGCGGTGCGGAACCTTGCCGTGAAACAGCAGTGGTCCATAGGGCTCGACTGCCGCCGCGATCCTTTCCAGCGGCCCCACCCATTGCGAAAAGACGATGGCCTTGCGCCCTGACTCCGCCACCTCCGCCAGGTCCGCTTGCAGTTGCTCCAGCTTGGCGCTGTCCCCGGTGGCGGGATCAAAGTTGCATATTTGCTTGAGGCGCATCACCAGCTCGAACACGTGCTGCACCGTGATCATGTCCCCCATTTCATTGAGGTGCACAATGCCCTCCTCCTCGGCCATCGTGTAGGAGGTGCGCTGGGTCGGCGTCAATTCCAGGTGCGCATCATGAATGACTTTGGGAGGCATATCGGTGGCCACGTCTTCCTTGACGCGGCGCAGGATGGCATCGCCGGTTAGTTCCGCCAGCAGTCTCGGCGGCGTGTCCGCCGGCACGCGGTCCGGATCGACAAAAGCGAAGATGTTGACAAGATCTTCCACCCGGTTTTCGATGGGCGTACCCGTCATCGCCCAGCTCCGGTCCCGCGAAATACCGCGCGCCACCTGCGCCGCCTTCGATTCCCGGTTCTTGATCCGCTGCGCCTCGTCCAGCACGACGACGTCGAAATGCACGCGCGGATCTTCGACGAAGGCCGCGTCGCGTGTCAGCAGCTCATAGTTCACGAGCTTGAGCGGGCATTTCGAACCGAACCACTGGGCACGCCGCGTGTTCGTATCGCCGCCGATGATCTCGAAAGGAATGTCCTCGGCCCAGATCTTGAGCTCGCGCGTCCAGTTGATGACGAGCGGCTTGGGGCATATCACCAGTGCACGGCGAATGAGCCCACCCTGAAACAGCAAGCGCAAGGCGATCAGTACCTGGGCGGTTTTGCCCAGGCCCATTTCATCCGCCAGCAGGGCCGCATGACGCGGCATCAGGAACGCAATGCCCTTGATCTGGTACGGATAGGGTTGAAATGGCAACTGCACCTGTTTGCCGGCAAAAATGTCCTCGAGCGCGGGCTGCAACAGATACAGCAGGCGATCCTTGAAGACAACCATATCGCCCGGCGGTTGCAGCCGGGTGCGTTGTTTGTGCGTTGCCGGCGACGGCGGCGTGTAAAGGCGGGCAGCCGCCGGCCTGGCAGGTGGGAGCACGCCTTCGTTCCCTTCACTCGGCGAGGGAAAGCGCCACCCCTGGGTCGTGACCTCCATGGCCAGCTTGCCAAGCGTGCGCACCCACGGCGGCTTCGCCAACAGGCTGACGTCGCGGGTGGTAACCGTCATCGGCCGCTCGAAGCCGGGTAACGATGTCGTCGCCACCGGCAGCGAAAGATCGACGGCTTGCGTATCCGGCTGGGGCAAGGCTGGGTGAATCATATAAGACGGGTCGGGCGGCGGAGGGTGGCGACTTTACTCTTAGGGGGTTCCTTGCACCGCGCACTGGAGTTCGGTATTACCGGAAAGGTTTCGCCAGCTTGCCTACGCTTCTGTCCCACCGCTTGGAAAATGTACCCGGCAAAGGGTAGTTTTGTACAATTATCCGGTCTTTATGGAGAAGTTACAATTTGTACACTACAAGTGAGAAATGAACAGAAGTCCTCAGGCCCCGCCGTAAACAGCCGACTGATAGTGCATTGCAACTAACCGGGCAGAAAACTGCGGTCATGGCATGGCAGGTGCATTCAGGTTCACTGTACAAAGAATACAAGCCATCAAAAACAAAGGAGACCGCCGTGGCCCATATCAACCGAATCACAGGGATGCGAAATGTTACGGTGGCCGCGAACGGTGTGAACTCGGCGCGGCAAACCGCCAAAACCTTTCGGGCCGAGACGGAAGACGTCCTTCGCGATATGGCCTATGTGTTGCAACTGTCGCGACGCGTCAAGGATGAAATCATGGCCGACCGCGCTGAAGCTGCCCAGGGCTGGTAGGAGCTCCCGCTCCGCCAGCTTGGGGGCGGCGGGGCAACAGCAACTTAAATGACTTCCTCATTTTCATCATCTTCATCGTCAGCTTCGTCACCGACCGTTTCACCTTCCTCACCGGCATCGTGACCTTCGAGTGCCTCCCGAGCCCGCACGGCGTCTTCGGCGCGGACCTGCACCTTCACGCTGAGTGCGATCAGGCCTGGCTCGGCCGCCTGGTTGACGCCGTCCAGAAAACATTGAATTCCCTCGTCCTCCAGGTAGTTCTTGATGATCTCCGCCTTGATTGGATTGGCGACGGTGTAAACGGTGACCAGTTCATCGGTGTCCATTTGGCTCTCCCGTAACCTGCACTTCCAGGGTCTCAGTTCAGGGCCACTGTTGCTGTTTTACGTAAATTACCCGTCCCGGCCGCATTTACCCGTCTGTTTTACTGGCTTGCCTGAAAGCGGTTTTGCGCCTTGGACCAGTCGCCGACCGCCGCTTCGAGCGTTACCAACTGCCTTTGCCGCCACACTTCCAGATGGACACGCTGGCCGATCGGCAAGTTGCTGATCAAGTTGATCAAGTGATTTTCCGAACGGATGGCCACGGTCTCCACTTTCAAGATCACGTCGCTCGGCTTTAACCCCGCCGCCGCGGCAGGCGTTTCCGGGTAAATCTTTTCAACCAGCGCCCCCTGGACCCGGTCGAGCCCCAACTTGAAAGCTTCGGTCGGCTCGAAAGTATTGGCCAACTGCATTCCCAGGTAGCCGCGCTGGACTGTTCCCTGCGCCAGGAGCTGAGTGACGATCCGTTTGACGAGGTTGATCGGAATACTGAAGGCCACGCCGCTATTGCTCCCATTATGAGAGGCGATGGCGGTGTTGATGCCGATGACTTCGCCTTGCATATCGACGAGGGGACCGCCGCTCGAACCCGGATTGATCGCGGCATCGGTCTGCAGAAACTCCTTGATGCGAATAGTGCTGCCCAGGCTCACCTGTCCGCGATCGCGCGCGCTGATGATGCCGTGGCTTACCGATTGATTGAGGCCAAACGGGCTGCCGATGGCCAGCACCCAGCGTCCTACCTTGGCCTGGTCGCTGTTGCCCAGTGTGGCGGTGGGAAGATTGCCGGTCGCGCTTAAGCTCAGGAGTGCGATATCACTTTCCGGATCGGCCCAGACCTGCTCGGGACGAAAGATCCGGCCATCCGCCAAATGAATGGTAATTTGGTCGTTGCGTGCCTGGCTGACGACGTGATTGTTCGTCAGCACGAAGAAGCCGCTGCGCCCTTCGAGTTTCAAGAGCACACCCGAACCGGATTCCTCGACGGGACGATTTTTGGAGCTGCCCGTCGCATTGGGTTTGGGTGGTTTGATGGCTTCCACGGACACCACGGCCGGTCCCACGCGGGCGGCAATGGCCTCGAAGCGATCGCTCATGACCTGAAGCGGGTCCGCCCCCATCGGGCCGGCAAAGTTGCTTTGCGCTGACAGTCGGGGACCGAACGGCACGTCAATCTGGAAAAGGGAGGTTCCCGCGTAGAAAAATGACAAACCCAACAGACCGAAAAGAAAGGAACGCTTCATGGCTACTATCCCCGAAAGAAAGGGAGACGTGAGCGATGCGGCCAGCTCAAAGCCCCGCCGCTCGCCTGCAATTGTAGACGGAGGAAGGTCGCCGAGATGAGAAAAAACAAGCTTTTTCTTAAGTGCACGAGCCGCGAGCGCCGCAAAAACGCCAAAAGCCCGCGGGTTTAGCGCGAGCTTTGTGGCTATCTTGAACGTGGCCTGGTAGCACCACGCCACCAGGGGTCAACGATTTGACGAAAGATCCATCTCGATTTGGGACAGATTCACTTCGTGGTGGTCATCCATGGAGTGCGGCGCATCCGACACCTTGCCCCAGTCGTTACCGGAGCCGTCGCCGTACGTACCGTAGAGTTCCATCTCCCGTTGGCACTCAATACAAGTGGTGCTGAACGGCAGGGCGTTCAGACGTGCCACCGGAATCTTCTTCTGACAGCCTTCGCAAACCCCGAAATTACCCTGTTTGAGTCGCGCCAGGGCGCGTTCAATTTGGGAAAGCTCGCGGGCTTCCAGCTCAGCGAGTTGCGAAGCAACTTCGTTGCTGCCGGCGTCAAAAGCCGCATCGGCACTGTCGCCGGTGTCGTTGGACTGGAAATTGCGTAAACCATTAAGCTCGCCGCCCAGGCGGCGTTGTAATTCGTCACGCCGCGAAGTCAAGGATTTATGCAGGCGGAGCAAGGCGTCTGTGCGTGCCATGACTCACTACCTTTCTTGTTGCAGATCAAAGTTCTCAAAAACCGCTCACGTTACCAAGCAACTCGGATGCCAATGTTTTTCTAAAAAGACATCCAAGGCTCAGCAGTTCCTCAAGTCTCACATAACAAACAACTTACATCGACAATTCTGAAAGCAGGGTCCGCCGACAAACCACTTTATCCTGCCAGTTCCGCATAAACCGCGTGAACTCGTCTCATTATTGAGCATGCGGACAGCCGCAACTTCAGTCAAACCTCTTTACTTCTCAGAATTCTCGCAAGTATAGCTGATAAATACGGCCTACGCTTTTTTTTGGCGGGCCGGACCCCATTTCCCATCCTTCGAATCCGTGCAGGCGGGCACAATCGCTACCCACGCACCAAAGCACCCACACGGAACAGATTGCCCGCGTCGTCGCTGTTAGTTTGATTAGATACTTGCAGGCGTGATTAGGTTCGGACTCGCCAATTTGCCGAGCTCATCCTCCTTGTACGTTCTGAGCACCCATCCCTGGTTATTGCTGAAAGGAGCAGCAGGGCTATGCCGTCGGTGGGGGGCCTCGTGCATGCGCCCACATTTTAATGAGCTACTTTACCCTGTCAAGATGTCTTTCCCCAAATACCGGGATTCTTTTGATCACCCAGGTTATCAGCCAAGTCGATCCGCATTGACGCCCGGCGCACGCAGAAGGTAGAGTTTGCCGCCCCAACGGCCCACTGACTCTTTTTCCTCTGAATAGGAAGAGCATCCTCCCCGGGAAAGGCCGAAGAATCGATAGGATCGTCACAAACGGCTTCTCCAGGTGGTTGATGCTCGGTCGGCGGTTGTTGAAAATTTGTTTGCTGCTATTTGGACTGGCCGCGTATGCTGGCCGCGCCGGGGCCGGCGAACCTCCAGACTGGTTGCCGCATTACGACCTCGACATTCATCTGGATACCGCAGCTCGAACGGGCAAGGTGACCGAGCGCGTTACCTGGACCAATCACTTCGATCATGCCATCGGCCAGCTCGTATTCAACGCCCACGCCCGTTACACCATCCCGACCAACGAAATCGGCACCCTGGCCAAAATCCTCGAAGTCCTGCGCATGTCGCCCACCGAAGCCATGAGCTTCGACGGGCCCGCCCTCGATATCAAAAGCGTCAACTTGATTCAGCCGGCGCCAAATCCTCATGAGCAAAGAAGCGGTGCCGCTTCTCTCGCGACCGAGCTACCCTTTCACTTCCAGGCCGACAACACCACCGCTCTGGTCATCCCCTTGCCCACAGCGCTGGCGCCAGGCGAGTCAGTGACCGTGGAATTGCAGCTTGTCCTGGCGCTCCCGGCCAAAAAAGGGCGCTGGGGACAATGGAACGGCGTGACCACCCTGGCCCAGTGGCTGCCCGTTGTCGCTGTCTATGAAGCCGACGATGATGCGCACGGGCCCGACGCGGCCAAGCAGCACCACGTGACGCGCGGCTGGCAGCCCGCCCCGTTCATTCCCTGGCACCAGCCATTTTATAATGAGGCCGGCATTTACTCGGCGCGGATCACGCTGCCCGGCGATCAAAAGCTGGCCTGTTCGGGAGTGATTGCGGACAGCAAAAATGTCGCGGACGGCCTGCAAACGCACACGATCGCGCCCATTTGCCTGCGCGATTTCGCGCTTATTTGCAGCGCCCACTTCCAGGAACACTTCGGGCAGGCGGGAGCAACGCGCATTCGCGTTCTCGCCCTGCCGGAACACGAATTCTATGCCAAAAAAATCGTCGACACCGTCGCCGAAGCCCTGCCCGCCTACAATCGCTGGTTCGGCGCCTACCCCTACCCTCAATTCACGGTCGTCGAAGCCTACTTCGGCTGGAACGGCAACGAGTGCGGCAGCCTCGTCATGATCGACAATCGCATGTTCGGCATGCCGCACGTGGCGCATAACTATATCGATTACCTCGTTTCCCACGAATTATGCCACCAATGGTGGTATGGCGTCGTCGGCACCAATGGCTATGCCGAGACCTGGATGGACGAGGGCCTGGCCACCTATTTCAGCCATCGCCTCGTTAATCAAAAGGTCGGCCGCGACAGCAAATTGTTGGATTACCCGAGCAACCTGGAGTGGCTCCCCAATATCGCGCGCGAGGATTTCCGCAACTATGGCTACCTCGGCGTGCGCGCCCGCGGCCAGATCTTTCCGACGGTCCAGGAGATGCCGAAGTATGGCCATCTCGTCAACCTGTCCGCCTATGCTTACGATCGCGGCAGCAAGATCGTGGGCATGATCGAGGAACGTCTGGGCGAGGCCGCCTTTCTGGACTTCATGCGCGTCGTTTATCACAAGTATCAATACCGCATCCTGCGCGTCGCCGCCTTTCAACGCGAACTCGAAGCCTACACCGGCCATTCCTGGGAAGACTTCTTTCGTCACTGGCTGTACGGCACCGGCATGACCGACTGGTCCGTGCAAAGCGTGCAAATCGATGGCCAATCCTCCCCGCTGGCGCGCCTACCGGCTGGCTGGCGCGGCGGCCAGCGCCGTGACCGCGTCAAGGCCGTGATAACGCTCAAGCAAACCGGCGGCATCAACGAGCCGACCGTCCTGGGAGTGCGCCTCGACGAAGGCAGCGCCTATCAGTTGCGTATTCCCGTGATGCCCGATGTGTCCCATCTGGAACTCGCTGAATATGGCGCCACGGTGGACTGCTCCGTGAGCACGCCCCCCTTCGCCTCCACGTCCACCTCGTCACACGGCGACGTGACGGTACGCGTCGAGATCATGCTGCCCAGAGAACCTCTGCAGATAGTGGTCGATCCCGATCACATCCTTCTCGATAGCAATCCAACGAACAATTCCTGGAAGCCGGAAATACGCTGGCGCTTGACCCCCCTCTACACCCAGCTTGAAGAAACCGACGTGACGAACGCGTACGACCGCTGGAACGTAATCGTCGGCCCGTGGCTTTACGGCGCCGCCTACAACGATCCCTGGTATACGCGCTCGCCCCTGGCAGGCTTCAAGGCATCCGTCTACCGCACCCAGGATGTCGTGGCCGGGGCCTTCGTCGCCTACCGGACCAATGATCGCAATGTGGTAGCCGGCGTGGATGCCCTGTGGGACCATACGCCGCTTCCCAACACCCAGGTCGGCATGACGGTGGAAAAAAGCCTGTTCACGCTGGGGACCGATACGCCCATCAGTCGCGGCGTGGTTTATGGCCGTTATATTTTGTTACCCAGTAGCTCGCTCTACTTGCCGCCGTTCGAATACATCGAAACCTTCGCCGTCGATCAAAACCGCAGCCTGCCCGACCCGCGCAATCCCGTGCCGGGCGCCGATCCCTTCAACGACCGGCCCGGCGTGGGCGTGCATTACCACAAAAATTATCTGACCCCCTACTGGGACCCGGAGGGTGGCATCGCCATCGATGCCACCTATCAGTATGGTTTGCCGATCTTCGGCAATGACACGCCGTTCCATCAAGTTTACGGCCAAGTAGCCCTGGTGAAATACACGCCGCGCCTAGATTTTCTGGGCGATGGTCCCATCCTCGCCTGGCTGCGCCTCACGCTGGGCCTTTCGCGCCGGCGGCGCCGCGGCCGTCCCGCTGCGCGGTGAGTTCTTCGCCCTCGGCGGCGGCGATCAGTTTCGCGGTTACGACCTGAGTCAGCGCCAGGGCAGCATTACCTGGGTGGGCAGCATCGAATGGCGCGTACCCCTGATGACGGACCTCGCCTGGGATATCTGCGATCACGTGGCGGGCGTTCGCAACGTCTACTTGGCCCCATTTTATGATGTCGGCGACGCCTATGTGAACGGCCACGCCACCGGCCCCACCGCCCACGCCGTCGGCCTGGGCCTGCGCGTCGACGTCGCCTGGCTAGGCTTAATCGAACGCACCATCCTCCGCCTCGACGTCGCCAAAGCCGTCGGCAGCGATGCCCCCGTACAAATCTGGTTCGGCGTGCAGCACCCGTTTTAGGCTGTTCGGGGCGAACCCCGCCCCACTTCACGACCCCTTGCCAGCTCGACCGGCAGGAGAGAAAGGTCTGGAGCTAAAAGCAAACCCACCCCACTACACGACCCCTCGCCGGCTCGCCCGGCAGGTGAGAAAGGTCTGTAGCTAAAAAGCAACCCCACCCCACTTCACGCCCCCTTGCCGGCTCGTCCGGCAGGTGAGAAAGGTCTGTAGCTAAACGCAAACCCGCCCCACTTCACGACCCCTCGCCGGCTCGTCCGGCAGGTGAGAAAGGTCTGTAGCTAAACGCAAACCCACCCCACTTCACGACCCCTTGCCGGCTCGACCGGCAGGTGAGAAAGGTCTGTAGCTAAAAAGCAAACCCACCCCACTTCACGACCCCTTGCCGGCTCGACCGGCAGGTGAGAAAGGTCTGTAGCTAAAAGCAAACCCGCCCCACTTCACGACCCCTTGCCGGCTCGACCGGCAGGTGAGAAAGGTCTGTAGCTAAAAGCAAACCAGGAGCTTCCCCGGATCGCCTCGGCGAATGAGAGTGATTGGCCGACGATGTTGGTCGGCACGAATAGAATATTGCAATTTCTATTGCACTCATGGGTTGGTGCAGCCCATCCGTCCGTCGCGCCGATGTGTCCGGCGGCATGTCAGTCGACTATCGGCAGATTCTATTCGGTAAAGACTAATCGCCGCCGGTCACGTCAGCGATCTTCAGTGTGAACGAACCAAGCGAGGGTCCCGTGAAGCTGGAGGCAAAGATCATATAGGTCCCTTCAGCTTTGCATTGGAAGGTGA
The DNA here is from genome assembly GCA_963848825.1 of uncultured Planctomycetota bacterium. Lineage (GTDB taxonomy): Bacteria > Planctomycetota > Planctomycetia > Gemmatales > Gemmataceae > CAVVSQ01. Next base: position 28,965 of record CAWKFA010000004.1, read on the forward strand.
TGTGCGCATCCTGACCGCCGCCGCTGTCGTCGTCCTGTGCTAGTTGCTGCTTTTTCGAATCCTCGATGCGTAAGAACGAGTCAATTTCGCGGCTCTTCAGGTCGATCTGATACTTTTTGCCAGCTTCGAGCTTGAGTGCGTAGGCCTTGGCGTAACATTGCCGGCGCTGCGGATCTTTGCCGTCTGTGTAATCCAGTTTACCCTCCTCACTGAAAGCCCCGGCCTTCAAGGTGATTTCTTTGGTCACCGGTGTTTTGGGAAAAGCTTTCACGACCATGGCCACTGCTGGGCTGACCTTGCGGTCCAGTTCCTCCCAGGGCTTGATGGGAGTGCTGGGCTCCTCCTGCAAGAAGTTGATCTTGGCTTCTTTCAGGAATTGGATGATGTCTTTGCTCGTCACGGCCATGCCGTAAGACTCGACGAGGGCGCTGGCGGTCCAAGAGAACTGGGGCGTCTTGGCAGATACGACGCCAAGAACGTCGCCGTGCGCATTGCACAAGGGACCGCCGCTATTGCCCGGATTGATCTTCAAATCGAGCATAAACGTATTGCGGTTGGCCGACTCGGGGAGCTGCGCTGATGCTGCCCTTGGTAAATTTTAAACCACGGCCATACATCGTTCCGAGTGGAAAGCCCCAGGCACCGACCTGCTCGCCTCGGCCGACTTTTTGATCGTCGGCGATGCGCAAGGGCGTGAACGCGGGCGCCATTGCCGGGTCGATCTGGATGACGGCGAGGTCCAGTGCCGGCATATCCACAATGAGTTTGGCCGGCAATAGTTTTTTTTGCTCGGGGAATTGCAGGAAGACCTTGCCCGGGCCACCCGCGACATGATGGTTGGTGAGGAAATAGCCAGCATCGTTAATGGCAAAAGCAGTTCCGCTGCCCAACCCCAAGCCAAGCAACCCCATATCGAGCCGGGCGCGGGTTTGTTGGTTCTTCGGGCTTAACTTTAAGCCTGCCTCGATGCTGCTGTAGGCACCTTGGTAGTCTTCGAGTTCCGCCTGCGCCCACGCCGCCGCCAGAAATAAAGTTGCTCCTTGTTCGTTATCCTTGAAGGCACCGTGTTGTTTCATCCAGTCCTGGAACTCAAGCAATAGTGGTGGCAATGCTGCCGGCGTGTTGTAGCTGAAACTGTAGCGCCGACTCCAGTCGGTGGCGAAAAGCATTTCCATCAGTCCTTGTTCGTTGTTGGCGTCATATTTCTCCGCCAGTTCCGTCCATGCTGGCCGCCGTTGTTGGAACGTCTTCGCCAGACGGTGATCTTTGAGAAACCGCACGGCTTCTTTGGCTGCAGCCAGCTTGTTGATGCCTTGCGCCTGATCCACCGAGCTGAGGACACGGTCTCGATCGGTACGTTCTTTCCGTAACGAATCAATGTGCGCCGCAAAAGGTTCGAGCCCGCCAGCCTGATAGTACCAGGCGCCGTAATCGTTGCCATCCGCGTCGGCCAATACGACTGTTGGAATCACGCTGACGCCATAATCTTTTTTTAGTTGTTCATTGGCTTCTGCGTCTTTAAGTCCTGCCTTGCCTGCATCTCCCCAGGGAAAATCGACTTTGAGCATGACGAACCGGTTACCGACGCGCTCGGGGAACATCCAGTGATCAAAGATATCTTTCTCTAACTGCCTGCACCAAGACGACCAATCGGAACCGTGAAAATAGATGAGGATGTCTTTTTTTTCCTGGACTGCCTTTTCTTTGGCGGCCGCCAGGTCTTCGACCCATTGGACCCGTGGCTCCTTCTTGGTCATGGGCACAGCAATCCGCCGAGGTCGCACGGGACCAGGTATCTGTGCTTTGCTAAACATCTGTCCCCAAAACTGCGGGACATCGAGGTACGTGGCGATAACGCCCCCCACCACGACGAAGACACCCAAAATCAGCGTTATAACTGCCCAGCGGGGAAGTCTCCTTCCCTTTTTTGCAATGGAGGGCACGGCACGCCTGGGTACGGGTAGCACCTTGGCTGAAGCGCGGTGCGCGCCGGCGTGACGCTACTTGGACTTGCCTGAGGCGGACTGGAAGCTGTCGGCCTGAACAGGTTAGTGCATTTCGGACAGCGAACTTTTTTGGTTCGTGCCGCCTCAGGCAACCGTAGCTTGGTTTCGCAACCAGGACAGCGCGTAACGAAAGACTCAGTCATGCGTGACCTCCGTAAATATTCTCCTATGGTCCCAGCCCGCGTCGCGCCCGTCAAGAAAATCGCAGAAACCTTAGGCGTCAGTTGAGCACGGGTCTTGAATCGATTGCTGGTCGCTGCCGACGGTTTTTCCCACCGCCATTACCGAATCTTTAGTGCCGTCACAATTCCTGCCCTGCACAATCTACTTTACCCCTCACGTTCATCTTGAATATAAAGCGACAAGGCCAATTCGACCTGGAGGGGGAGTACGGCCCTGTCCCTGCCATGCTCCATCTTATCTGATGCGGGCGATTCCGTAACCGTTCGCTCTCGGGGTCCGAGAGGGCGGCAAACTCCGGGAATTAAAAGGTGTCGGCACCCAGGGTCCCGACACTTTTTAATTCCAAAAAAACCATATGCAATCCCCCTCGCCGCGGAGGTATTATTTGAAGGTATCGCTTCCACGCCAATGGAGTGCTCCATGGCCGCCCGGCAAAAGGTCGATGTATACAAGACCATTCGCAGAATGGTGATTTTTGGGGCTGGCGGCATTTCCGATGCGCAGCTGCTCGGCGCCTTTATTACTCAGCAGGCTCTCGTGCACGGTATGGCCGGTCCCGGCTCCTTCCATCTCCATCTCACGTCGGACGATCAGTATTCCCGCACCTTCGCCAATATCTACTTCGGGGATTAAAAGGCAGTTAAAAGGTCAGGACCCAGGGTCCTGACACTTGTCTTGACGCCTTTTAATTCGGGCTATCCTGGCAACTTGCGTCAGAGGCAAAAGATTACGAAAGAGCCAGCTTCGCGCCTCAATTTCCACCTCCGATGGAATTAATTCGCACTCCACTAAGTAATAGCGCTGGTTTAGCCCTACATTTGGCCTGAATCGAGCGGCCTGACCTTGTTGCCGAGCGGCTCGACAGAGTAAAAGCAGCCGCGGAGGCACTTATGAAACGCTCGTCGCCCTCAATACGTAAGGTCAAGCTGCTCGAAGGTAGCTTGCTACTCTTTTGCCTTGTCATGGGGCTCGGACTTCTTCCCCACCGGGAGTGCCCGCCCTGACGCCCCTGGTCGTTTCCCAGGCAAGTGCGCTGGTCAAGGGGCTTCCTGGTACCAATCCCCAGGCCGAAGGCAAACAAGCGAAGCTGCGTTTGGACCTGATTTGTGGGCGTTGTCTGACCAGATCACCCTTCCACAGCGTGGCCCTGGGTTTGGATCGTCTGGTGGAAGCAGCGGTTTTTCTGGAATTGAGCCATGCCGTCTTGCTGGAGACCAAGGAACAAAATACCTGCCGGTACGTCGATACCTCCGGCAATCATGTGACTATTGCCATCGCCGGCGCTTCGGGCCAGGCCATGATTTTGCCGCGCGATGACGATGTCACCGAGGGACTGCTTGGCTTGCCGCACGACAAGCGCCCGGGCGAGGCGTTGCCCCAGGCCCTCAACAGTCCGTTGCCAAAAGTGTCTGGAGCCCTGGACACCTTTCAAAACATTGAGAACATGCAGGCGACGAAGGGGTCCAGCAATCTTTTGCAACGCCCTCTGCGTGAAATTGGCCGTATCGTCATATTCAACGCCAGCCCTGATTTCCGCCTTGAGTTCCGTCGCGACGAAACCGCCGGTGGCAATGGCATCGTCCGCCTGGGCAGAATTTTCGCGTCACGGCAGACGATTCATTCGGTCACGACCGTCGGGTCGCCGCACACCCGTTTTGTGCTTGATAGCTTTCGGGGGGATGACTTCACCCCGGGCGGCGGCCTGCATGTCAGCGACATCCTGGGCAATGACAAGGGCCTGGGCGTGGCGCTCTCTCAGCTCGGCGCCAACGCCAAGATTATCGTCGACGGCGATATGAAGGCCACGGTGCTCATCGTCAACGATCTCGACGGCATTCTCGACGTCGGCAACGACTGCAAGGGCGAATTGCAAGTAGGCGGTAACATATCCCGGCGCGCGCTCCTGCGCGTGGGACGTCATATGAGGGGCAACGCGACAATCGCGCAAGACCTGATGGGCACGGTGGTGATCGGCGGCCGCTGCACGGGCCGCTGGACGGTCATCGGCGACCTGGCTCCCCCGGCGGTGTTTCAAGCGAGCGAAGAAATCACCAACCTGTGGGTCGTGCGAAGTCTTCATGGGCGCGTTGCCGCCGGTGGGGCGCTCGGCTGCAAGGCCAGCGGCAGCGTCGGCGAGACGGCCGACCTGCGGGCCGACACAATCAAGCTGTCGGTCGGCGATAGCCTGTTCGGCAAAGCCCAGGCGGTCGGCGAAATGTACGTCGACGTGGGGGACAGCATCGGTCAAGCAGCGCGCCTGGCCACGTCGGAAAGCCTGCGGGTCATCTACGGGGGGGCCATCATCAATGGTGCCGCCCTGCAAGGCGGCATGCGCTTCCTGCATCAGAGGGCCCGTATCGCCCAGGGCGGTTCCATTATCCGTCAGCCGGGACAGACCATTACCAAGCCGGGCCATTACCGGCTGGCCGATCACCTTCTCTACCAGAATGCCACGGGCGAAGCCTTGCGAATCAACGCCAGCAACGTGATCCTGGACCTGGATGGTTATGGCATCGTCGGCACAGCGGGACCATCCAGCCAGGCCGTGGGCATCATGGTTGCCGAAGGCCAGAGCAACGTCGTCGTGCGTAATGGGACCATTCGCGGCTTTCGCTTTGGCCTGGTGGAACGGGGCCACGGCGACGGCGCCATTGTCGAAAACATCCGCGCTCTCAATAACTGGTATTTTGGCCTCTGGGTCGAGAGCGCCGGCTGCATCGTTCGTAACAACCTGATACTCGATACTGGCGGCTGCACCAGCGGCCCTGATTATAGCCGGCCCACCGCCCTCCGCGTCCAGGGCGCCGGCGCACGCATCGAGAACAACATCATCTCCGGGATCGTGAACACCTCTCCGAACACCCAGGAGGTCATCGGCATCCAACTGAATTCCGTGCCCGACGGTTACCTTTCCGGAAATCGCATTGTCAACCGCGTACGCCTGCCGGCAAGTTACGCGATCTGGGCCAATGCCGAAGAATGGCCGGGCATGGGCGGCACGAACCTGCATTTCAAGGGAGAGGTCTACATGCACTTCATGTATGGCATCACGCTGATCGACCAACCGCCGGACGTCGAAGAAATGGCCGCCATGGACCTGGGCGTGCCCCTGACCTGGTGCGTCGGGCAAGGCGAAGACCGCAAAGCACTCTGCCGACCCCGCCTCGGCCACGGCAGCCTGGTAGCGTACGGCGAAGATCGCCTACCCCTACCCGCGGGCTACTGGCGGACATCCGATGAATAAACGGACCGGCTGGCTGCGGGGATTCGTAGGGTGGCGTCGAGCGTACTCGCGCTGACCCACCGAAATACACGGTCGCGCTGAATTAATCCCCAAACGACGTTCCCCGGATCACGAACACATTGGGCTTATCTCCGTAGGGTGGCGTCGAGCGTACTGCGCTGACCCACCGAAATACACGGTCGCGCCGAATTTATCACCAAACGTCGTTCCCCGAATCACGAACACATTGGGCTTATCTCCGTAGGGTGGCGTCGAGCGTACTCGCGCTGACCCACCGAAATACACGGTCGCATTGAATTAATCCCCAAACGCCGTTCCCCGGATCGTGAACACGATTGCGTGCATTTCGGTGGGTCAGCGCGAGTACGCTCGACGCCACCCTACAGGCATTCCTGCAAATACGCGCGCTCCCAGGGCGATATCGCGCACGCGTTCTTCCTGGCTGCCGACTTCCCTCTCGATGCAGAGCGGCCCGCTGTAGCCTGCCCGTATAAGCAACTTGATAAACAGTTTAATATGTACTTCCCCCTCGCCGAGGGGCACTTCTTGGCCCCAGGTGCCTGGCACTTTGGTACGCCTGGCGTCCTTGACGTGCACGCTACGGATGTCCGGGGCCAGGATCTCGACGGCGCGGAGGGGATCGCCCATGTCGTAAAGAATCATGTTGGCGGGATCGAAGTTGATCTTGAGGTTGGGGCAGCGCAGCTCATCGAGGGTGCCGCGTAGGCGGTCCGCCGTTTCCTGGCCCGTTTCCAGCGCGATGGTTATGCCGCTTGCCTGGGCCAGATCGCTGACCCTGGCGAGCGTATCGAGAAAGGGTTTGCGATCGGGCCCGCCTGGTTCGGGCAAAAAGCCGGCGTGCAGCATCAAATCCGTCAGGCCAAGCGCCTTGGTGCGCGCCAGAGCCCATTGCAGGCGCTCGAGTCTCTCGGGTCGCAAGGCCGGGTCGCCGAAGCCGCCCGTTTTTTGAATGGTCTGCGGCGTTGTGTAATCCTCGCCGGGGAAACCCAACATGGCGCCAGTCATTTGCAAGCCGGCGGCGCGGGCCGCCTGCGGCATGGCGTCCCCCTCCTCCCAGGCGGCATGATGCGGATCGCCGCAGGCGATTTGCACCACGTTGAGCCCCAGTCGATTCATCAGCCCGCGCAGCTCCGGCACGCTGCCGACCTGGAGCGACCAACTGCATACGCCAATAGCAAGGGGAGCAAGGGTCACAGCCGCCTCCTTAGTTCGAAAAAAAAGGGGAGGTTACACCAGCGGGTGCTTTTTTACTCGGAACCTGACGATTGGGCAAACGAACCTGGCTCATGCCAGGGACAGCGCGTTTTATCCGGTGGCGTGAAATGATATCGTGAAGATGTGCCGTTGGGGGTAGTTGCACTGGTAAGTTGTCCGGAGCATCATGACTTCATCCGATCCGCTGGGGCTGTTTCTCGCTCCCGTGCAAGAATGGTTTCGGCAAACGTTGGGCGAGCCGACGCCGGTGCAGCGGCAAGGTTGGCCGGCCATTGCCGCTGGCCAAAATACCTTGCTGCTGGCGCCCACCGGTTCCGGCAAGACGCTGGCGGCCTTTCTGGCGTGCCTGGACGGCCTGTGGCGGCAGGCGCCGCTGCCGCGCGGGCTGCGCATTCTCTACATTTCGCCGCTCAAGGCCCTTAACAACGACATTTATCGCAACTTGAAGATACCGCTGGAAGGAATCGCCGCGGCCGCCCGGGCGCTGAACATGCCGTTGCCGAACATCGAGGTGGCGATACGCACCGGCGATACCCCGGCGGGCGAACGCGCCCGCCTGCTGCGGCGCCCGCCGCATGTGCTGATCACCACACCGGAATCGCTGCACCTGTTGCTCACCTCCAGGGCCCGCGAAACGTTGCGCGGGGTGACGCACTGCATCGTGGACGAAATCCACGCCCTGTGCCCCAACAAACGGGGCGTCTTTCTGGCGCTGCTTTTGGAGCGGCTCGAATGTCTCACCAAACGCTCGTTTGTGCGCATCGGTCTATCCGCCACGCAGCGCCCGCTGGAGGAAGTCGGCCGCTACCTGGGCGGCCTCCACAATGAAGAAGGGGAGCTTTTCCAGGCGCGGCCGGTGACCATTATCGATGCCGGCATTCGCAAAAACCTGGACTTACGCGTTATTAGCCCGGTCGAGGAGTTTGGGGCGATACCGGAAAAGACGATCTGGCCGTCGATTTATCGTCTGCTCGCCCAGCTGGTTCGCGAGCATCGCTCGACCATCATCTTCACCAACAATCGCCGTGGGGTGGAACGCATCACCGCGCAGCTTCAGGAGATCCTGGGGGAAGAACTTGCCGTCAAGGCCCACCATGGCAGCGTGGCGCTCGAGGTACGCCAGGAAACCGAACGGGACTTGAAGGAAGGCCGTCTACAAGCCGTCGTGGCCACCGCGTCGCTGGAGCTGGGCATCGATATGGGGTCGGTGGACCTGGTTTGCCAGGTGGAATCGACGGGCAACGTGGCGCGGGCTCTCCAGCGCGTGGGTCGGGCCGGCCATCTCGTCGGTCAACAAAGCAAGGGCAGGCTCATTCCCAAGACGATCGCCGACCTCTTGAGCGAAGCGGTGCTGGCGGCGGAAATGGGCGCCGGACACGTCGAGGCGATGCAAGTGCCCGTCAATTGCCTGGACGTGCTGGCCCAACAGATTATCGCCATGGTGGCCATGGAGAACTGGGACGTCACCGTCCTCTATCGCCGCGTTCGCCAGGCCTATCCCTTCCGCGGCTTGACCCCGCGCGCCTTTGACGCCGTGCTGGAGATGGTCACCGGCCGCTTCCGCCTTGGTCAACCGGATGCCAGCGCCAACCCGCCGGCCAATGGCCAGGCCGGCGGGCGACGGGCCAATCCCGCCACGGCCCTGAGTGCCCTGCAACCACGTATCAGCTGGGACCGAATCCATCATCGCCTGGAAGCCTTACCGGGTAGTCAACGGGTGGCCCTGGTAGGCGGCGGCACCATTCCGGATACCGGCCAGTTCGCGGTGGTCACCACCAAGGGCATGCGCATCGGCGAGGTGGACGAGGAATTCATCTGGGAACGCCGCATCGGCGATACGTTTCTTTTGGGCACCAACGCCTGGCGCATCGGCGACATCGGCACGGACCGCGTTACCGTGCACCCGGCCGAAGGGGCGCCGGCGCTGGTCCCCTTTTGGCGCGGAGAAATGACGGGTCGAACCTATGACCTTGGCCTGGCACAGGGACAGTTTTTGCGGGCGCTGGAGGAGAAACTCGACGCCACCGATTGTCTGGAGTGGCTCCAGCGCGACTATTTTCTGGACGGTCCGGCGGCGCGCAACCTACGCATGTATGTCCGCCGCCAGCGCCATCGCACCGGCTTCGTGCCCACCGACCGGGTGCTGGGCCTGGAGGCCTGCGCGATCCGCTCGGCGATTGGCAGGTGGTGTTGCTCAGTCCCTTTGGCAATCGCACCCATTTAACGCTGCGTCTGGCCCTGGAAAACGTCCTGCGCAGCGCCTCGGCTATCGGCCCCAGTGTCTTCATCATGACGATGGCATTTTGATCCGTCTGACGGAAAGCGATGAGCCCGTCCTCGATATCTTCGAGGGCTTGACGCCCGAGGCCGTGCCGACGCTGGTGCTGGATGAGCTGGCTGACAGCGCCCTGTTCGCCCTGCGCTTTCGCCAGAATGCCGCGCGGGCCTTGCTCATGCCGCGCGGGCTGACGCATAAACGCGCACCCCTTTGGCTCCAGAGGCTACGCGGCCGAGATTTGCTGCAGGTGGCCCGGCGCTTTCCCGATTTTCCCATCGTGGCCGAGACCTTTCGCGAGTGCCTGCACGACCACCTGGACGTGCCGCGCGTGCAAGAACTTCTCACCGACTTGCGCGCCGGCCGTGTCGAGGTGCGGGCGAGCCGTCTGGATGTCGCCTCCCCCTTTGCCGCTGGCCTCTTGTTTGGCTTCCAGATGGCCTCGATGTACCAATATGACGACGTGGAATCGGAGCCGGGCCATGGCTTCGGGCGCCTGGACCAGGAGCTGCTCGATCACCTGGTACGCGCCGAGGGCAGCCAGCTAGGCATCGATCCCCGCGCTATCCATCAGGTCGAACGGCGCCTGCGCGGCCTGGGCCAGCCACCGCGTTCTGTCGCCGAGATGGCGGAGTGGCTGCGCCGGCTTGGCGATGCGGCCGCCAGCGATCTGGAAGGCCCCATGCCTGCCTTTCTCAGCGAGCTGGTCAGCCAGAACCGCGTGATACGCCTGACGTTGCCCCGCGTGCGTGAGCCGGAGCGTTGGATTTTGGCGGAAGAAGCGGACGCTTATCGTGAAGTCTTCGGGCCGGGGAGTGGCGACGCCGCGGGGCAAGCCGCGGCCGGTGAAAAAATACTATTTCGCTATCTGGAAACTCACGCGCTGGTCAGCTTGCCGGAAATCCTGGAACGATATCCGCTGGAGCCAGCGTGGGCGAAGCGCAAACTTGACGAGTGGGCCAACCAGGGCCACGTCGTGCGGATCGAGGCGCCCGCTGCTCTGCAATGGTCTGCGCCGGCCAACTACGAGCAGCTCAAGCGTGGCACGCTGGCGGTTTTGCGCCGTGAGATCGTGCCCTGTCCGGCGACTCAATTTGTCGATTTTGTCGGGCGCTGGCAGGGACTGGCGGCAGCAAGCCAGGTGCACGCCAAGGAGGGCGTGACAGACATACTCGAGCGGCTGCAAGCATGTTTTTTGCCTTCGGACCTGTGGGAACAGGCCATTCTGCCCGCCCGGCTGCGCCGGCGGCCAGCGGCGCAACGCCGCTGACCAACTGGCGAACGAGCGTGGATGAAGCCTTGCGCTCGGGTGAATGGCTCTGGGTCGGCAACGGCGGGCGAGGAACGGGGGGCCGGCGCGGTGGCTTTTTTCAAGCGTGAGGTGGTACAAGATTTCGCGTTTCGCCAGGCCGGGGGCGCTACCGTCGCGGAGGCGACGACTGCTGTCCTGGAAGCCTTGCGCAGCGTGGCGCGTCGTTCGTTCTGGACCTGGTGGAGGCAGCGCACGCGACGCCCGGGCACTTGCGCCATGCACTCTGGGAGCTGGTACGCCTGGGCCTGGTCACGAACGACTCGTTTGAGGTGGTACGGCGTGGCGAATCAAAGGAGATCCCCCCTGCCCCGCCCAGTCCGTCCGAGCGCGCGCCAGGCCCACTGACAATGTCGCGGCGGGGTCAGACGGACACGCACCGGCGCCGTTGCCGAAGGCCGCTGGTCCCTTATTCCCTGGGGCAATCCCACGCCGGAAAATCAGGTCCTGCTAGGCGCCCGCCTGCTGCTCAACCGCTACGGCATTGTCGCGCGTGAGCTTGCTCTGATGGACGAACTGCTTCCCCCCTGGCGCGTGCTCTACGAAGTCTTGAGCCGGCTGGAACTGACCGGCGAGGTGCGACGTGGTTACTTTGTGGAAGGCCTGTCCGGAGCGCAATTCGCTCAGCCCGACGCCATTCGCCAATTACAGGAAGTCGGCACGCCCTCCCAGGCGGCGGCGCCCCTGGTGTTGCTGCACAGTCTCGATCCCGCCAACCTTTACGGCACCGGCGCCCCCCTGGACATACCCCTGCTGGAAGAAGGTACGCGCCCCTTTTTCCGCCGGCCAGGCAACTGGTTGATCCTGCAAGCGGGCCGCCCGGTCTTGCTCATCGAACAACACGGTAAAAAGCTCACCGCCCTGGCGAGCGCGGGCCTCAAGGAAGTCACGGCCGCCGTGGCCATGTTGCCAAAAATTCTCACCAAAGGTCAGGTCAGTGATATCAAACACAAACTGGTCGTGGAAACCTGGAACGAAAGGCCTGTCACGACAACGCCCGGGAAGGAACTTCTCGAAGCGGCCGGCTTCGTGCGCGATTACCAGGCCATGGCCTGGTACGCGGTCTGGAACGGCTAGAAGAGAGAAGTTCTTAGCGAAATGAATGTTCGGCGCCGGGAAACGTGCCGGCGCGCACTTCCCGGCAATAGGCTTCGGCGGCTTGCAAGATTGAGTGGCCCACGTCGGCGAATTGTTTGGCAAAGCGCGGATGGAGGTCGTCCAGCAGACCGAGCATGTCGTGCGACACGAGCACCTGGCCGTCACAGCCCGGCCCCGCGCCGATACCTATCGTCGGCACCTTGAGCGCCTGGGTGACCTTACTGGCGGTTTCGGCCGGAACACACTCCACCACGATGGCGAAGGCACCCGCCTCCTGAACGGCGAGCGCATCCTCGATAAGCCGGCTTTCATCGCGCTGGACCTTGAAGCCGCCGAACCGATGGACCGATTGCGGCGTCAACCCGATATGGCCCATGACGGGAATATCGGCCTTCACGATCGCCGCGATGGCCGCGACGCTCCGCTGACCGCCTTCGACCTTGACGGCATGGGCCAGCCCGTCCTTGAGAAGGCGCCGGCATTCTCCACCGCCTGCTGCGGGCTGACCTGGTAGCTCATGAACGGCATGTCGGTGATGACCAGACAACGCGGCGCACCGCGCCGACCATGCGCGAATGATAGATCATCTCCTCCATGGTCACGGCCAGGGAATTCGCGTGGCCCTGCACCACCATGCCGAGCGAATCGCCGACCAGAAGCGCATCGACCCCCGCGCTCTGGAAGATGCGGGCCATCGTGAAATCATAGGCCGTCAGCACAGCCAGCCGCGCCACGCGACCCTTGGCTTGCGCGAACTCCGGCACAGTCATGGCCCGCGCCGCGGCGACTTTCGAGTTGGCGGCGCTGACTTTGATCGGCGGCGATGTGGTCATGGAAAAACGCTCCCTAAATATCATTTTTATTATTATAACAAGTGGCGGGATTGTCCCCACGACGAATACGGCGGCCGAACGAATACGGCGGCCGGACGAATACGGCGGCCGGACGAATACGGCGGTTGTCTATTGGCCCATCAGGAACATGAGGAACGGGCATGTCCGAGATATTACGCATCGGTTTGATCGGCGCAGGCGCCAACACGCGCTCCCGGCACATACCGGGCTTTCAGGCCATCGCGGGCGTGACGCTCACGGCGGTATGCAACCGCAGGCCGGAATCCACCGAGGCCATCGCGCGGGAATATGACGTGCCGCGACAATATAGTCGCTGGGAGGACCTGGTCGCCGACCCGGAAGTGGACGCGGTGATGATCGGCACCTGGCCTTATCTTCATTGTCCGATCACGCTGGCCGCGCTCGAAGCCGGCAAGCATGTCCTTACCGAGGCGCACATGGCCATGAACGCCGCGGAAGCCAAACGCATGCTGGAAGCCGCCCGCGCCCACCCTAAATTGGTGACGCAAGTTGTCCCCAGCCCTTTCGGCCTCAAGGGACATGCGCTCATGCGTTCGCTCATCGACGGAGGCTTTCTCGGGAAACTACGCGAAGTTATGGTGTTCGGCCTCACCGCCGCGCTGGCCGACCCGGCCACGCCGCTTTCGTGGCGCCAGGATGTGCACCTTTCCGGCTTCAACATGCTCAACCTGGGAATCCTGCAGGAAACGCTGGGGCGCTGGGTGGCACCGCCCATTCGCGTTCAGGCCCAGGTGCAGGCGCACATCGCCTCGCGCATCGACCCGCAGAGTGGCGTGAGCCGGCCCGTGGGCACGCCCGATAGCGTGCAGGTTTTGGCGACGCTGGCGGACGGAGCCTGCGTCACCTACCACCTCAGCGGCGCCGCCCCCTATGGCCAAACCATGGGCATCCATCTTTATGGCACGGAGGGGGCGCTGCGCTATGACCTACTCACCGATCGCATCGAGGCGGCCGGCAAAAGCACCGGCAGGAAAGCAGAGGAACTTGGGGCAATGCCGATACCCGCTGACAAGGCTGGCGCCTGGCGAGTGGAAGCCGACTTTGTGGATTCGATAAGGCTTGGCCAACCCGTGACCCTCACCAACTTCGCCAATGGCCTGGCCTATATGGAGTTCACGGAAGCGGTGGCCCGAAGCGCCGCCGAGGGGACCGCGGTGGAGTTGCCGCTCGACGATTAACAGCCCGTTGAAAAAGGGGTCAGACCCCCTTGATGCGAACAGAGTTTTCAACGTTTTTGCAGGGTATTGAAGGGGTCTGACCCCTTTTTCAACGGGCTGTTAAACGCGCCTTTTGAGGGCGCACCACAGGATTCCCACCAGGGCAAAGGCAATGCCGGTTCCCGCGAGCAAGATAAGCGCCAGTGCCGCGACACTGGTTTCAACGCCGTAATGCATACGGTCGAAGAGTAGCTTGGCAAAGGTTTCCCACCCCGGCGTCTGCACGCGGTAGCCAGCGCCCACTTCTCCCAGACTCAGGGCGGTCACCGTCAGCAGCGCCAGCAGACAGGCCCGACGCGTCATGGGCCAATAGACATACCATAGTTCGGCCCAGGGCCGCGTCCTTCCAGCCGCGCCGCATCGCGTAGCTCCAGCGGAACCAGACGTACCGCCGGCCACAGGATGGCCACGGCGAATGGGAAAAACCGCACGACATGGGCCCACAACACAGGCACAAAGGAGGGCCCATCGTAAAGAAGCCAGGGCAACGGCTCCACCGGAAACCAGCTCACCAGCAGCATGATGGTATTTTTGAGCCCGATGCCCACGACCGGCGCCGGTAGTGCCCACGCGAGCGTGACCAGGCCCAGCAACAGCCGCCGCGACCAGCGGCTTTCCAGGGCACACCAGCACGCCAATAGCGCCAACAGGGCCGTAACCGCGCCGGTCAGTACCGCCACCGCGAACGTTTCGCCGACCTGAAGACCGTAAAGGCGCGATTCGGTGATAAAATAGGTGGCTGCCCGAGACGCTGACCATTCGGCAGGAACGCCGCCCAGGCCAAGCTTCCAAACGAGCGCTAACAGCGGCAGGAAAAATGCGGCGGCGACGCCAAGGCAAGCGAAAAGCCAGAGCCAGCGCGGCCTGCGCAGGACAATGACTGGCTGGCGGGTGTAGCCAAGTTGCATGGACGGCAGCGCCCGCTCCACAATGGGCACCACCCAAAGGAGCAAGAGCCACGTCAACGCGATGGCCGGCGCCGCGATGAGCAGGGTGCGGCCCACGGCATACTTTCCCCCCATGGTGAATTGCGTGTGGACCTCCTCGGCGAAGGTCGGCACCAGCAGGACGTCGGTGACACTGATATCAGCCGCGACCTGCAGGCCAAGCCAGAGTGCGGCGGCGACAAAAGTTCCTCGGCAGCGCGGCAACGTCACCGATAACAGGACACGCCATGGCCCGGCCGCCAACAGCGCCTCTTCTTCAAGTTCCGTTTCGACGTTACAGAGGCCCGAGCCCACGATCAAAATGCACCAGGGCAAGCCAGCCAGCGCGTGCACCCAGATGGCGGGGCCCATGCCGGCGCTCCAGGGGCGGTCAACATTCGTCCCCCAGAACCAGAGAGGAAAGGCCCCATCGCTGCCAATGAATGCTTGCCAGGCTGAAACGATAAGGGGCAGCGGAATAAACAGAGCGAACATGGTCGCGCCTAAAAACAGGCGCCTGCCCGGAAGATCGGTTCGAAAGAAAAGGACCGCCAGCAAAATGCCCGCGGGCAACGCCAGCGCCAGCACGCCCGCCACCAGGAGCAGCGTGTTTTTGGTGAGTTGGAGTAGCTGGGCGCCAGGCGCGAAGGGTAATGGCCCCTGCAGGACGGCCTCGCCAAACGGGAAAACGAGCGGTATGCCGATTAAAACGACCAGCCCAGCCGCTAGCCCCAGCCGCCACGCTCTCATGGCTGATTTTTGTCCTTCGCCTTATCCATGTCCTTGGCATCGTCCCCCTTTTTGTCGTCATCCTTGTCGAGGGCCTTGGGTTCGCTCAGTTTGTCATCCTTCTTCAGTTCCTTTTTCAGCGGCAGTTTTTCTTCGAGGGTTCTATTGCGTACCGGAACAGTCTGGGGACGACTGCGCAGGCACAGGATTTGACCATCGTTGCTTGCCAAATAGCAACGATCGGTTAGTTCATTGGGAATGGAGTGTACCCAGTCGCGCATATCGTACTGCCCCAGCGTGGTGCCCCGGGCATAGTCGAGAATCAGCAGCAGACCGCTGCGATCAAGTGCATAGACATACTTCTGGTTCGTGGACAAAAAGCGGTCTGCCTGTTTATTAAGCCAGGCGGCCCGGCCAGTGTCCCGCGCCACGCGATAGAGGCCCATCCGCTCGCCGGTCACGAACACATCGCGGTCCGTGACATCGGGCTTCATGAGGATCGGGGCGCTGGCGAAAAAGCGCCAGGCCACGCGCTGGTTGATCATATGGAAGGCATACAGGATCGTGTCCTCCGAGCCGATATAGGCCATGGCGCCATGTTGCCCGGCGGCCGCCGACACGTGGCCTCCGGTCTGGAATTCAACAGGCCGCGAAGTCTCATATTTGTTAAAGGACAGCACGTTGCCGGCCGTCGAGATCGCCACGGCTTGCGCGTTCAAGTCCGCTCCGGCAAACAGCACGGGCTGTTCGAAATTGACACCCGGCTCATGATGCGACCAGCGTACCAGGAGCGGCAGGATGGCGGTTTTTTCCTGGAGGGCCTGACGTTCCTGTTCGCTAAGGTCCTTGGCGTGCACGGAAGTCATCGGGGCCTCGATCATCTGCCAGTCGGGCAGCAGATACGCCTGCACACGATGTTCCATGCTAAAGAAGATGATCTCTTCGTCGGCGCTCGGGGCCGCGCTCAGGGGACTGGGGAGGGAAAAACCGTAGTCGGGGAGCTTGGTTTCCTTGTTCACGGTGTAATAGCGCTGGGCCCCGTTGGAACGCTTGAGCACATAAAGCATATCGCGGCGTGTCACAAAAAGGTTTTGTTCGTTATAGCCAACGGGTTGACCACTCCAGCCGGGCAAGCCGACGGGCGTGCGCCACAGCACGTCACCGGTTTCGGCGTCCAGCATGAACACGGCGCCGAAGAGCGTTTGCACGACCAGTTGCGTACTTTTCTTGCCAGGAATAAGTTGCAAAGTAAACAGGCCGTCGCGTGGTCCTCCCGTGGGCAGCCGGGTGGTCCAGGCCTGCGCCATGTTAAGACGCTCCAGGATGTCGGCCGGTGGAAGTTTGGGGTAGGTCACAACCCGCAGCGCCGGTTGAGACAGTAAACTCGTCACGGTCAGCACAAGCAGCACCGTCGCGCCCAGAAACCTTTTCATGATGTGCCTCTGGATGACAGAATGGAATCGGCAGCGCCAGTTTATCACGCGGCCGGCCTGCCTGCCGGTGAGATCGCGGGCACAGCGTCGGAATTCGCCCGCGCCGGGCGGGAATAATCGCCGCAGATGTTAACCCGTCACGGCGGTCGGCAATGTTAGCCTTTGCCCAGGCGCCTTTTGCCGGCGAAGAATTGACTCAAGATCGAACGCGCATTGTTCCGCGCGCACGCCGCCGAGTACCTGGCATCGATGATTGAGGCGCGGATCGGACGCGATCTGGTAAAGGGTCGTGCAGGCGCCCGCCTTCGGGTCGACCGTGCCATAAACCACCATCGGCAGCCGCGCCAATACCGCTGCCCCGGCACACATCGGGCAGGGTTCGAGCGTCACGTAAAGGATACATTGCGCCAGGCGCCAGGATTGCAGGGCCTGCGCCGCCTGGGTGATCGCGATCATTTCGGCGTGAGCCGTCGGATCGCGGAGCATCTCGCGCTGATTATGCGCCTGGGCGATAAGGCCGCGCTCCAGGGAAACGATCACTGCCCCGACCGGCACCTCGTCTTCGCCAGCCGCGGCCCGCGCCTCCTCCAGGGCCATGTCCATGTGTTCCAGGTGGAAGGGATGGTGGGGATCGCTCAAAGAAAGATCGAAGGGGGACCAGTCCGTCATTGATATCGCTACCGGTTGATCGTTGCCTACTCGAGTCGCTGGTGATGATTATATTGCCCCGCTCGGGCTTCAGGGCAACTCCCTCACTCCAATCCCTCTTCAATCGGGCGCTGGCATCGACCCATCCTCTCCCTGTAGGGTGGCGTCGAGCGTACTCGCGCTGACCCACCGAAATCCACCCACAGTCACGCCCCCGGGTGCTGGCATCGACCCATCCTCTCCCTGTAGGGTGGCGTCAAGCGTACTCGCGCTGACCCACCGAAATCCACCCACGTCACGCCCCCGGGTGTTGGCTTAGACCAACCCCTCCTGTAGGGCGGCGTCGAGCGTACTCGCGCTGACCCACCGAAATCCACCCACGTCACGCCCCCGGGTGTTGGCTTAGACCAACCCCTCCTGTAGGGCGGCGTCGAGCGTACTCGCGCTGACCCACCGAAATCCACCCACGTCACGCCCCGGGTGCTGGCATCGACCCATCCTCTCCCTGTAGGGTGGCGTCAAGCGTACTCGCGCTGACCCACCGAAATCCACCCACGTCACGCCCCCGGGTGTTGGCTTAGACCAACCCCTCCTGTAGGGTGGCGTCGAGCGTACTCGCGCTGACCCACCGAAATCCACCCACGTCACGCCCCCGGGTGCTGGCATCGACCCATCCCTCAATTTACTTAGCGGTGGGTCAGCGCGAGTACGCTCGACGCCACCCTACAGGCTTTGTCGAACAATTCCTCTCTCCGATGTAGCGATTGACACCTAACATTTCCGCAATCGCCTATCCCTTTTTGTCTGGGTTCGCACTAAACACAGCCAGGAACAGAGCCGTGATTGCGATGCCGAAGACGAGCACTCCTATTTGTCCGATCAAGATGTCATCCATTGGATTTACCGCTCAGCATGAGCGCCCCCAAGCTCAAGATCGACGGGACCCAAATACCGACAAAGACTCCTTGCTCCTTGCTTCCCGAAAACCACAGGTAAACGGACAACAAGAAAGAGATCCCGGCAGCTACCAGGAAGGCGATTTTGGCAAGTTGAAGTCTGCTCATTGTTTCCTCCGAAAACACGTCCTGGACAGATGCAAAGTTCGTGGCAGAAAAGCGATGGCCGCCTGTGCAAGACCAGGCTCCTCGCAACGCGAGGAGCCTGGCTTGAGTCGAGCCATAAGGAGATGGTTGTCGTCAGCCGACATCCTCCCGGCAGAAATTGAACAGGTTACTCCGGTGGCATGATGACCGCGTCGATGACGTGGATCACGCCGTTTGTGCAGATGATGTCGGTCTTGAGTACGTTGGCTCCATTGATCATCACCTTGCCATCCCGGACGACGATGTTGACGGCCTGACCTTGTACAGTCTTGGCGGTGTTGAGTTTGACCACGTCTGCCGCGATCACCTTGCCAGGCACGACGTGATAAGTCAGTACGGCGGTCAGCGCCTTCTTGTCCTTCAGCAGGGCTGCTAACTTGACTGGCGGGACCTTGGAGAAGGCCTCGTCCGTGGGCGCCAGGACGGTGAACGGCCCCTTCCCTTTCAGGGTTTCCACCAGATCCGCGGCCTGGATGGCCGTGACGAGCGTCTTGAATTGGCCCGCGCCAACGGCGGTGTCCACGATGTCTTTCCCCGTGGTTTTCTCCTGACTCAAAGACATACCTGCCGTCAGCATCAACCCCGACACAACCATCGCGACGCCGACTGCCAAATATTTCGCTTTCATGATGACTCCTCGTGCTCGCACCTGATCGGCTCTCCGGACGTGGAAACAACCACGCCAAAATTCAGAAGGCCACAGGTAAAAGCCAGTTATTCACAACTTCCCAACTCTTCCCATTCCGTGACTACCTTCGGGCACTCCAGTCGCCTCAGCGCACGCTTACGAATGCAGGCGAGCCGTCTGGGGCCGCATTTGTAGACCGAGCAGCGCCACACCGGCAATTCCGACAAGGCTGTACACCACTCGACTCACCGTCGCGGACTGGCCGCCGAACAGGAATGCGACCAGGTCAAACTGGGCGATGCCCACCAAACCCCAATTGATGGCCCCAACCACCACAAGCAAGAGTGCAATAAAACCCAAGACTTTCATGGAACCGTCCTCCTGAAGATTGGCGCCTCTCTGGCCGGCCACCATGGCCAAACCACAAAACGTCCAAATCGTTCACTTAATACTAACTAGACACCGGCAGATGTCAAGGGGCGCCTGCACATAATAATGCAAACCCGCCCTCCCCACCGTTGGCGCGGAACGCAACCTGTTGCCCAGATGATGCTTGCAAAAATGGAAATACTGACAGAAAAACATGCGCCGGTCGGCAGCGCCTGTCCGATTCGACTAAATTAGATGGCCAGGAATGACAATCTGCTTGCGTCCAAAACGTTCAATAACTATAATGTGCTGAGACGACACGGCGCCCTGCGCGCACGATCGGTGTTGACAGGTCTAGGAAGTAGGAGCAGGCCATGCTTTTCGACTCGACATCGACTTACGTCAGCACGACCGAGGTGGCCAAGGCGCTCGGACTGGGGGTCAGCACCATCAAGCGTTGGATTGATGACGGCGTGCTCCCTGCCCACAGGACGGCAGGTGGCCACCGCAAACTCCTGGTGGCTGACGTCCTGGAGTTGGTTCGGCGTGGCGACCTCCCCAATGCTAATCTGGCGAAGCTCATGGACCGCCGCAGTGGGCATAAGCTCCCCGCTGAGTCCGAGCTTGCCGAGGAATTGCATCGGGCTTTGTTAAGTGGCAACGTCGATCAGGTCCGGCTGCTAGTAGTCGGGAGCTATCGACGCGGTGTTTCCATTGAGGACCTGGCGGACCAGATAATAGCCCCGGCGATGGAGAGAATCGGCCATGAGTGGGAAACCGGGCGAATTGACGTGATGGAGGAACACCGCGCTTCGCAGTTGTGTGCCGCGGCCCTCTACGAACTCAAGCCCATCCTCGAAGAACGGGCCAGCAAAAGCCGGCCTAGAGCCGTGGGTGGCGCGCCGGAACATGATCACTCACTGTTGCCCACTCTCCTGGCCCAGATGGTGTTGTGCGACGCTGGTTGGGAGGCGATCAATCTGGGCCCAAACACGCCCTTCAAGAGCCTTGCCAAGGCAATTCATGATCTTCGGCCCCGACTATTGTGGTTGTCTGCGTCCCATCTTGGGCCCGAGGAAGAGTTCGTACGCGATTACCGAGAGTTGTACCGGCAAGCCGAAAAGGCAGGGGTTGCCGTCGCTATCGGCGGCAACGCCTTGGTCGAGACGATTCGCACCAAGGTTCCCTACACGACCTACGGCGATGCCCTGGGCCATCTGGCAGCCTTTGCGCGCACGCTGCATCCGCGACCAAGCCAACCGCGCCGTGGACGGCCGCGATCGGCGTGAGGTCAGACCGGAAAAGCAAAGAGGCAACCATTTTGAATCGAACCCACCGCAGCCAGGCACTAGCGCATCCCGGGTGTTGGCATCGACCCATCCTCCCTGTAGGGTGGCGTCGAGCGTACTCGCGCTGACCCACCGAAATCCACCGACGTCACGTCCCCGAGCGTTGGCATAGACCCATCCCTCAATTCAAGTAGCGGTGGGTCAGCGCGAGTACGCTTGACGCACCCCACGGGCTTTGTCGAAGCTTCCTCACGTAGAAAGTCCCTGGCACGGCATTTGCAAATTCGATTCATGTGTTGCGTTTGGAAGCTCGGGAAAGGAGATGAGTTATGGCAGATCAAAAGAACCGTGGTGGCCAGAAGAAGGGCAAACAACAGCCCGGCCAAAACCAGCAGAAGCAGGGCTCTCCAACCCAGGGTGCCGGAGAGCGGTCGGATCACGACAAGCGACAGGATCAAATGTCAAACCCCGACGACGCCCGGCATGAGAACGCAAACAAGCCACAGGAAACGGCGCAAGGAGAATAGAACATGACCCACAAAAAACATAATGCTCGCGTGCCTGCAGGAAACAAGCCGAAAGCCGGACCGCCATCAGGGATTGATGCAGAACAGAAACCAACGACGAGCGACGGGGCACCGTTCCAGGAACAGGATCCCAAGCGGCGGCTCGGCGCATTTGAAAGCGCTGGTGAGCATTCCCGTCAACAGCCCAGCAATTTGAACGACGGGACTCATCACAGCAAATAAATAACGAATAAGCGGCGGCAAAATATGCCGCCGCGTTTGTTTTCAACTGTCCTCGTTCCTGAGGCTACTCGGTCTTCGCCCATTAGCGTCTCGTTACTCGCATTATCACGTGGTAACGACGCGTTTTATCTCGTTACCTTCAATGTCTGTGATCACTTCGCCGGACCCAGGGATCTCGGCGGTCGTCGCATTAGCAGGCTTACCGGGCGGAACCGTCTCGAGTGGAGCGGCCGCGTCCTTTTCCTCGGCGCCTGACGTCGGCGAAACCTTGGTTTTATCTCTTTTTTCCGTCGCCATCTTATGCTCCTTGAGTCCTTGGTGCCTGTCCGCGCTAACGTGTGACAATGGGCAAAAGGTGTGCCGCGATGGCGTGAAGGAATGAAGGAATGTCAGTTTTTTTACATGGCTTCAGTCAATTATTAATACGCCCGCATGCATAATCAACTAGCAGTTTCCGCTTCGCTTTCGCAATTCGAACGATACCCGCAGAAAACATCGATCTTAAGGCGATTCTTGAGGCCTTTGAGATACTCGACATGGGGCCTCACTACTTGCCACAGCGCTTCGATGTGTCGCTCGAGCGGCTCGGTTTCCTGCATCGCTGGTTCAAATTGCCAAGCATCATCTCGCCACAAGGGTGAACGTGGACCTGGTTGCTCACCCTTACGATGAAGGTGCGTTGGTTCAACTCCGAGCCGCTCACTGATCTCCTCGAATGGCACGTTGTCACCGTGAATGCGCAAGGTTGGCGCTGAACTGAAAGTAGTTTGCTTCGTCCGGTTCTTCGCCGTTGAGAAAGCCCCTCAGCGTGCGAAACGCCCTAGGTTCATCCGATTCACTCATGCTCATTACGTGCCACCGGTAAATGAAGCCGTCGTAGAAGTAAAAGCCCGAGACATGTCATGTTTGGCTCCGCGCCAAGTATGATATCAAAGACGAGATCTGCGGTTGATCCCCTACCCATCGGCTTGACTCTGTCCTTATTTCTAAATACCAAGAATTCGTCCTTGGGACGATCCAGCAATAAACAGGAATCCATGAGGGCGACTGGACACTGGTTGACATCAGGCCATCGGGAAGACTTAAAACACCGTGCCTTACCTGCAAGGCGCCTCTTGGCGGCGCCTCAGATCGAGCGTACCAAAGGTCAGACCAAATATTATCCGAAGTCTCCTCGCAGGATAGCAACGGTGACTCGACCACTTTGATCGAGCAACCGCCTCTCTTTCCAAGCTCCAATGTGATAGGCTCGGACGACTCGTACGGATTCGCGACACGCCACGGCTTGGGCAAGTTGGAAAAGTTCCAGCCAGTGAGAGATTCAAGATTCCGGGGAACGCGAATCGGTTTCTGGCGATTTTCGATTGAAGGGGGCGTAGCCGTGCTTGCAGCGAATTATCAAGGTCCGTGAGATTCGCAAGCACCTCGCAATCGCAGTATCCGCCATGTTCGGCTAGCCATGTGAGAACTTTGTCCTTTGCTTTAGTCAATTGTTACTACGCCCGCTGCATAATCAATTAGCAGTTTCCGCTTCGCTAGCAATTCGATCCCGATGCAGCGGCAGTTTTCCGTTGTTGCCGAAACCACTCGATAGTGGGTCTTTGTTCTGTAATCGTTTCGACGAGCGGCGAAATGCAAATGAAAGAGGGCAAATCTTCGCGCCTCCTCGAAAGGTACGACGTGCTGTGGTACGTGCCGAGCATGCCCCAACGGTGATTTGTTGATCTAAGCCCTACACGTGAGTCCCTTCGTGCGCTTGTAGTAGGCGAGGAATTTCTTCGGGGTGCTCATCCCGATCACATTCGCGACGGAGGTGAGATCGAGGTCGCCGAGCGTCTTGAAGCGAAGGCAGCACTTTCCCATGTCGAGGCGTTTTCCGGCCTTCTCGAACGCATCCGCCAGGAGGTCCCGGCCGTTTGAGCCGTCATACGCGCACATCAGGTAGAACGAGTTGTAGTTCTTCTGCGCGCCGAGCCCCACGTAGCAGAGTGGCTGGCCGTTGTACGTGTCGGCGAACTCGGAGAGCGGGATCCCCCAGTTAATTACGCCCCAGTTCATGAACTCGGCGTACCCCTTGGGGATGTGCTTGTGGACGAAGGCGCGAGCCTCTTCGATCACGGCCCGCTTCTCCGGCGTGAGCGCGCGCCAGGTAGCCGGCGACCGTCGTAGGGCGTGCGGCCGTTGCCTTCGACAAGGAATTCTTGGCTGCCATTGCCTGGCTCCTCGTTTTAGCTTGCTCCGTATCGCCTGCACACTTCAATCACAAGGCCGCGTACGCAGCAATGTGCTCTCGATGGGTTATTTGCTCGTAAGTCCTTCCATTTCTTCAATTCGCTGTCTGATTTGCCGAAAGCGTTCAGGACTGCCAAACACCTGGTAAAGCCAGGCAGCGTGCGTTGACCGCATAGCCGCGAGCAAAGCCTGACGAGTAGGGCTTAGATCCTCTTCTTGAATGAATCTTTTTGTGATTAGCCGCCGCGCCTGGGCGAGCAGCGATGGCTTATTCAATGAGAACGCACACTTGCTGTAAAGCCGCAACAAATGGCCCCGCTGGTCGTCACGCGATTCCAACCAATCGGCGTAAATGAGGTAGGCTCCCTCGTCTTCAGGTTGGGAATTGAGCGCTCGAAGAAACGGGGTGTGCTCGCGAAGGTCGCCAAGCGCTCGCTTTAATCGTTCAGCGATGGTCCGCAACATTTCCGCTGGGGTAGAATTTATGAGCGCCTCATGGCGCATGCGAAAGTCTTCCCAGTCGGCAAAATCGCTATCGTGCGCAGCAGTCGCCACCTCGAAGAAGTAGTCTAAATCCAGCCAGTCAAGCTTGTCCTCGACAAACACCGCGTACAGTCCTTTTTGTAAGCCATCGGTCCGCAAATTCGCCTTGGTAACAAGTAGATGAGCGTCGAAGAGGTCCTTTAGCTCGCCGCGCCATCTAGTTTGAAGTGCGCCGTCCGGCCTCACGGGTCGCTGCAAACTTCGTATAAGCCAGGACAGTTTCGCTGCCAGCAACATTTCAGGAGTGTATGCCAAGAAACGAAACGGCGGCGTTCCCAACTCCACCTCTTCCACGCCGATTGCGTCGAGGTCGTAAGAACCCGCCTGAGCAAGGTCGATTTGAAGACGGCCTCGCGCATCGTTGAGATGATGCGCAACCCATAAGGTGTAACACCGCTCACCGGGAGTAGCGTAGTCCCACAGATCTGTCCCATCCTCGGGATCGATGGGTGCAAACTCGACGTGCGCTGAACTTCCGTCCGCCCGCTCTTGTTCGGTCGCATAGAGACAGAGTGCTCTGGCATGGGCAACGGGAGCGCCGGTAGAACGTGAATACCGGCGATCTGCGGATCTTTCAAAGCACTCCAAATCAATATCGGCCGCCGGTCTGGCCAGCGAGTCAAACCAGCAGCGCAGAAGTAAACTGCCTCGCAGCACCAGGACAGGATCATATTGAGTTACTGTGACGCTAAGGCGCCGAAGAAACTCGACGAGAATCTCCACTGGTGGAATCTGGTGAGTCGTGTTATCCGCCATACATGCACCATCGATTGCTGCCAGAAAGCGTTCAGCTTCCCTGCCACGGCTTTCAAATCAAGGCAATTCTGAAGTTAACCAGCCACGATCCAAGTCCAAGTTTGAATCGAAAACGCAATATTCCGATTCAACTTCGATGACCTGTTCACCGAGTTTTTTCAAGGAGTGGAGGAACACAGCCAATTCTCGCAGGGAGGATACGCTTCCAAGACGATAGTGACGGAGTGTCACGAAGCGCTCTTCCTTTCCGCGAGCTAGCTCACGCCGAGCGTTACGCGACAGGTGGGAGTTGTGTTCCCCGCAAACCTGCAATAGCCGATCGCAGGGCGCGTCGCAATTACGCAAAAGCTTAACGTGATGTTCAAAATACTGGGTTGCGGCATGTCCAGGAACATCTTCGTCATGCCTTGGCACGTCGTGGTTCGACAAGTCAGCTTCGGCTTTGACGCGAACAACGGCGCAGTTGGCTTTTTGAAGTTTTGCCGCGACATTCGTTGCCTCGGCAAGAACGGCTGACAAACTTGCTTGAGATCGTCGCCAGGTGGCCATCGGTTGATCGACGTGTTCGCCGCGGGCTAGCATAATATGAACACAGTTGAATTGGTGGGTACCACACCAGTCCCGGAAGCGCTCCCAGCCGTCGCGTCCCGACAGCCGGACGGTCATGTGGACTTCAAATTCGCCGTGGTATTCTTGCATAAGCGATTATAATGGCGATGCAAAATCATCGAGGCGAAAAGGGAACGGCAACGATCAAATTATACAGACTCGCGAGTAGGCTGCATGCCCGAAATGGAACGGCGTTGGTTGTCGAAGCAACCAAGCAGCGGAATTGGGCGATGACTGCAAACAAAACGACAGGGGCAGGGCAAAAGCCCGCCCCTGTCTTCATTACAACTCTACCGCCTCCACTTCCCCGACAAAGCGTCCTGCCTCATCGCCGAGAAACGAGGCGACCACCCGAAACACCGCATCACTGAAGCCGCCGACGTTCAGGATGTCCGAACGATCCGGCGCCTGCGTCGTGGCGTACGGCTGCAGGTCGATGCACACCAGCTTCGGGCCAGTGTCTTCGCGTCCCTGCAAACGCACCTGGTTCTTCACGAACTCCTGCCACGCCGTCATCGGTCGCCGTCGAGCCGTGGCGACCCGCGCCGATCCAGCTTTCCTGGTCGCTCACGAGTACACAGCCGGCGAACCGACGGTTGCGGTAGGTGCTGGTGGCCTCCGCCAATGGCAGCGAGCAGTTCGTGCCGCCGCCACCGTACTTGGCCAGACGCTCCGCCAAGCTCAGGATCGTATCCTGCGGATCGAGCTCGACGTGGTACGCCTTGTCGTCGAACGGAATGACCACGCTGTCCGGGTTGCGGCGCAGGATGGCCGCCGCGAACAACGCCGCCACGTCCACACAGCGGACCTTGCTCGTGGCGCCACGGCCACGGTGACCCGTGACAGGCGACTGCATCGAACCAGACACGTCCAGACCAATGACGACTGGGCCCGGCAACTCCGGCACGTTGCCGCACGCAATCTCAGCCGCCTGGCACAGCGCGGCCTTGATCTTCTGCGGCACAGCATCCTCGGCGTTCAGGTAAGCCGACAGGTACTGGTACGGGAACTGACGCGAACTGAGGATCTCCTCGGCATCGGCAATCTTGGCCGCGACGAAGTTAACCATTTCAGCATCGTTCAGAACCTCGTGACGCAGCAACGTGTTCAGGTTCATGCGCAGCGCCTGCGGACCCATCTGTCGGGCAATCGCCTTCCAGACGCTCGGTCCGCGAGCGGCATCCGCCAGCAAATCCCAGCGCAGACGGACACCATCCAAGAGCGCGACCTGCTCGTCGGCCGATGCCGCCTTGCGGTAAGCGTCGAGCGAACGTGCCTCGGCCGGCAGGTCGTCTGCCGAAGCCGGCGCCCACTTCAGGGCAGGCTTGTCCGTCAGCCAGCCGAACAGTGCTCGGCGAGCGTTGTCCTTCGGCGTTGGCCGGGCCAGGCGCAGCACATCGCGCAGGCTCGGAGTCGTTGCCGATCGAAGCCGACAGCAGTCGGCCAACGTTGGCCTCGTTCAGCCAACGCTGAAACGCGCGCTGCGGTGCGTACGACAAGCTCTTGCGGCCAAATTGGCCCGAGCGAATCATCTGGAACAGCGTGCGCAGCACGCGGCCGTTGTCGACGACACGGTCGAAGACCTTGCGGAACAAGGCCCGATCACGCTTCGACAGAACCAACAGCAGTGCCGCCGGCATGTCCTTCATGAAGGCGCGCTCACGGCTATAAACCGCCAGCTTGGCCAGGAAGACGTTGTCGTCGACCTGGTTCACCAGAGCGAGCAGCGTGGCCAGTTGATCCTGGGCCTGCGCGTAGAAGGTGCCATTGAAGCAGCCGGTCGCGGCCAGTTGCGCCAAAGCGTGCTTCGGCGGCAACTGGTAGGCGCAGGCGCCCTCTTCATTGCGGGCATCCGCCCGCGGCAACAGGCTCTTCAGGCTAGCGAACAAACCCTTGTTGGCCATCGGTGGCCTCCTTCTACAAAAATGGACCGACGAAGTTGTGGTCAGAGTTTTTCCGACGCGTTTGCTAATTTCGCCACAGCATCTTGCGATGCTGGTGGGATTTGCACCCACACGTCCTTGCGGACATCGGATTCGATGTACTCCGAACCGGCAGTCGGTCCAGAAACAAAAGCCCGACGAAAGTATGGGCAGAGTTCTCGACTCTGGGAGAACCAGAGCCGGGCGAGATTCGAACTCGCTGTTTGCCGATGTACTCCGTGCCGGCAGTCGGGCAAGATTCAAAAAAGACCGACGAAGTTGTGGTCAGAGACTTACGGCGCTTTACCACTGAGCTACAGCGCGACACACTTGGAATTGCGCTGGTGGGACTCGAACCCACGGCCTCCGGCTTACAAGGCATGTACTCCGAGCCGGCAGTCGGTCTTGTTTCAATGGCCGGGCGTGTTGTTTAATTGGCCGGGCGACGAGGTTGTGGTCAGACCCATTGCTCTATCCAATTGAGCTACACCCACCATCGGATCAACAGGGTGGGTGATCGGACTCGAACCGACAACAGATGTACTCCAACCGGCAGTCGCCACGGCCAAAATCACTATTCAAAAGAGACAGCCAACGAAGAAAATGGTTCAGACCTATCGTGGTAAAGATGTAGTCCAAACCGGCAGTTGGCCGTCAGAGACGCCGGTGGGAATCGAACCCACTTGAAACCGGGTTGCAGCCGGTTGCCTGGCCATTTGGCGCCAGCGTCAAAAGGGAGAAATGGGTCAGGCACCATTTGCCGGAACGGCCCGAAGGGTGCTGCGCACAAATGGTGCCTGACCCCTTTTTCCCGTAATATCCTCGTCAGGAATCGAACCTGATCCTCGACCTTCGCAGGGTCGTGTGCGATCCGCCACACTCCGAGGATTTGGCGACACGCTGACAACGTGAAAAACAAAACTCACCCTGTCAAGCTGTCATCTTCAGCAGGTTAGGGGCAACCAGCGGGCCGTGCATCGTGCAGGGCCAGGGCTATCCCAGCCCAGGGGCTGAGCCCACGGGGAGTGAAGCCCAAGGTTTGGCCGGCCGCGTCACCGAACATGCACTCGACGACCGTTCGCATGTCGTTGGCGTCCAGGAAGGGATCGATGACCGCGCGTGTGTAGGCGATATCTTCTTCATCAAGGACCGGCCCACTGCACCCGGCCATCGTCATGACAGCGCCTTCCTGGACGAGCATGTCGCGCAGACTTCGCGCCGGACCGTGCGCACAAACGTATGCCGTCCGATAGATGGCTGTCAACAAGGCCTCACGCACGGCTCGTTCGGTGGCCGTCTCGCTGCTCCAAAGGACACCGTAAATCCAAAAATGGTTCAGCCAGTGCGGCAGCGTCGCAGGTGGCCCGCCACATTGAAAGCGCAGCCGATACTCGTAGTCATAGCGGTTGGTCCAGCCGCCCAGCATATCGTCGGCAACGACCAAGGTAACTTTGCCGGTGCCTGAAATATCCTTGAGCCGGGCCGATGCCGCGGCGAGCACGTCCGCCCCGATTGTGTCCGCTTCAAGCGCCAGGTACGCATCGAGAATGGCCGTCACATGCTCCTTGGCCATGGGGTTCGCGGCCAGAAGGGGCACCAGCATCCCGAGGTCCCCATGCGCATTCGTCATGATGCGCAAGTATTCTTGGAAACGCTCATGGTCGCGCGGCATGGCCTGCAAGTCTCTTTGAACCTGCAGAAGCGGTATGTAATCGAGATTCATGACGAACCGCCAAGAGCGTTCGGAGAAAAAGGGGTCAGACCCCTTGAAGCGAACAGAGTTTTCAGCTCTTTTGCATGGTATCGAGGGGGTCTGACCCCTTTTTTTCCGAACGCTCTAAGTCAAAGGGTGTCCGGGGGGAGTCGAACCCGCCGCCAAGGCCTTCACAGGGCCCTATGCAAAACCGTTACACCACAGACACCATAATAGTCCCGGCTGGATTTGAACCAGCGATCTTTCCCATGTCACGGGAATGTCCTGCCCGCTGAACGACGGGACTGTTCAAGTATCCTCGTCAGGAGTCGAACCTGATCCCCGACCTTCGCAGGGTCGTGTGCGATCCGCCACACTCCGAGGATAGAATGCATCCCGGCCCGGATTCGAACCGGGATCGAGACTTTAGAAGAGTCTCATGTTGCTCCGTTACACCACCAGGACAATCAAGAGCCGACGGCTGGATTCGCACCAGCATGAGGCGGTTTACGGAACCGCTGCCTTTCTCAATCGAGCCACATCGGCAAGCAGGAGTGCAAGGATTCGAACCCTGTGCGGCGGCTTTGGAGACCGCCTGCTCTCCCAGGAGCACGCTCCTATTCAGGGTGTCCGGGGGGAGTCGAACCCGCCGCCAAGGCCTTCACAGGGCCCTATGCAAAACCGTTACACCACAGACACCATAATAGTCCCGGCTGGATTCGAACCAGCGATCTTTCCCATGTCACGGGAATGTCCTGCCGCTGAACGACGGGACTGTTCAAGTACCCCGACCAGGATTCGAACCCGGAACGCCTCGTTCGAAGCGAGGTATGATGGTCCATTTCACCATCGGGGCATCGCCGCTGAAAAGGGGGTCAGGCACCATTTGCCGAAACGGCCCGGAGGGTGCTGCGCACAAATGGTGCCTGACCCCCTTTTCAGCGGCAGCGGAAGGCAAGGGAGTCGAACCCTCATCTCCGTTGGGAGAACCGCCTTAGCAGAGCGGCCCGGCCAACCGTATCCGGCTACCTTCCAAGAAATCCTCTCAGCGTCGGCGTCGCCGAGGAATGGCGGCAATCTGGTACCTGTCCCTGTAACAGAAATGCCCGGGATCGGTTGTGTGGACGAGTTCAACATGAATTCCATGGTCCCTCAGCACATAGACAACGTCCCACAGGCGCCGCACCATGTCCCGGCAATTCTCTCGAAACCAGAACAAGGCCCGGTGATGTTCCCGCTCCAGCACGGGAACCGGCAGGTGACGATTAAACCACTCGCATGTTTTGCTCACCCGCTGCTCCGACCAGACATCCAGGGCATCGGAATCCTCAAGATCTGCCACAGCGGAAAAGACGCCCAGCAACGACGAAGTCCCGGCCCAGCGCAATCCGGTTCGAAAGCGAAGGTACTTTTCTTCGATGGTTTTCTCCGTCCAGTACATCGATCACCTCCAGTGGACCCACCGGGCATTGAACCCGGATTTCCAGCATGCCGAGCTGGTGTCGTCCCGTTGGACCATGAGCCCGCCAGTCAGGGGAGTGGGGATCGAACCCACGATCTCCAGCTTCCAAGGCTGGCGGATTCCCGCTTTCCTACCCCCTGAAGTGGACCGCGAGGGAGTCGCACCCTCATTTCCGGCGTGCGGGGCCGGCGCCCTACTGTTGGACCAGCAGCCCAGTGGCGTGAAAAAGGGGTCGGGCACCATTTGTGCGAAGCACCCTCCGGGCCGTTCCGGCAAATGGTGCCAGACCGCTTTTTCACGCCTCATGTGATCCCGGATGGACTCGAACCATCGTTGCCTGGATGTGGGCCAGGTGTCTTCGCCGCTGGACCACGGGACCAAAATCTTCCTTACTTACCGCCTTCATCGGATCCGTCAGTACAACGGCCAAGGCGCACTTGTAACCATCCTTTAAGCGGAAACTTTTCTGGCACAAACTCCACTTGCGCTTCAAGAAAAGCAAGCAATGCCCGCATCTGTGACGCCGACAATTGTCCAAAATCAAATCCGGTAGAACTTTCAGGGTGAAAATGCAAATGCCCATTTTCAACAAAATCGTCCCAGTGTTGCGAATCGAGGTAGACTTCGGGAGGAAGTCCTATTGCCCTAAGCTCCGACGCGTTCCGATCGATCCATTCATGCCAGGCACGCCTTCGTTTATGGTCATCATCACCAACTCGCCGGTACGTCATCGGTGACTCCTTCTGTGTGAATGTAGCCGAGGTGGGAGTCGAACCCACAATCATTCACCAGGCTCTCGACCTGGCCGCTTTGCCGGTTTGCGTACTCGGCCGTCTCGGGAAATAGGGGTCTGGTACCAATTGTGCGAAGCACCCTCCGGGCCGTTCCGGCAATCGGTACCTGACCCCTTTTTCCCGAAGTTGCGGAGGCCGGATTCGAACCGGCGTCGTACGGCTTATGAGACCGTGCTGGAAACCAGACTCCAGTCCACTCCGCAGTGACCAAGGGGAGAGTCGAACTCCCAATGCCCGTAAGGGCTCGACGGTCTGAACGTCGCGTGTCTACCTGTTCCACCACTTGGCCAATCAGTAGCCCGTATGGGAATCGAACCCATCCTTCCGGCTTGAGGGGCCGGCGTCCTGGCGCCGATAGACGAACGGGCCGTCATCTGAAAAAGGGGTCGGGCACCATTTGTGCGCAGCACCCTTCGGGCCGTTCCGGCAAATGGTGCCTGACCCCTTTTTCAGAATGTGCGTCGGGCAGGAGTTGAACCTGCACAGCGTAATGCGGCTGCTTTACAGACAGCGAGGCTCGCCAATGCCCAGCCGACGCATGTTGTCCAGTAGCACGGGTGGGAATCGAACCCACAAACGGCGGGAAAACGGGGTCGGGCACCATTTGTGCGAAGCACCCTCCGGGCCGTGCCGGCAAATGGTGCCTGACCCCCTTTTCCCGCAAATCACCAAGGTTTGAGCTTGGCCGCTTTGCCGGTTTGCGTACCGTGCCAGCGTGGATCCTTCAAGCGTCCCCGGCGGGACTCGAACCCGCGATCTCCACCGTGACAGGGTGGCGAGCACTCCAGGCTGCTCCACGAGGACAATCACCAGTGGCCCAGGTGGGAGTTGAACCCACAGCATCCCTCGTTTTAAGCGAGGGTGGTCTGCCGATTGCCTACCAGGCCAACTTCCCACGTCAGCTCCGGGGGCTGGAGTTGAACCAACACTGGCGGGTTCAAAGCCCGCTGTCCTGCCATTAGACGACCCCGGAATCGCGGATCATCTACAAAAGCGGAAGGAGAGGGAGTTGAACCCTCAAGGCTCAGCGCTCGGCCGTTTTCGGGACGGCTGCCATCGCCAGTTGGCTTGCCCTTCCGTTTAGCAGCCCGTTGAAAAAGGGGTCAGACCCCTTCGCCACCCTGCAAAAACGTTGAAAACTCTGTTCGCTTCAAGGGGGTCTGACCCCTTTTTCAACGGGCTGTTAGCGTGAAAAGGGGGTCAGGCACCATTTGCCGGAACGGCCCGAAGGGTGCTGCGCACAAATGGTGCCTGACCCCCTCTTCACGCAAGCTGCGGCGGCAGGAATCGAACCTGCAATCGTCTCCTTAACAGGGAGCCGCCTTACCATTGGGCCACACCGCAAGAATCAAGAGCACCCAGCGGGAATCGAACCCGCACATCCTGCATGGCGAGCAGGGAGGCTACCGTTACATCACGGGTGCAAAACATTGCGTCCGCAAGGCGGAAACGGGTCAGGCACCATTTGCCGGAACGGTCCAGGGCTGTGCACAAACGGTGCCTGACCCCGTTTCCGCAATTGGGACCCGAGGGACTTGAACCCTCACCACGCTGGTTAAGAGCCAGGTATGCTGCCGCTAACACCTGGATCCCGTTCGGCCCGGAGGGAGTTGAACCCTCGTCTGGCCCTTATAAGGAGCCGGCTCTGGCCATCAGCTACGGGCCAAGTGGGGCCGGCGGGAGTCGAACCCACACCTTACCGCTTAAAAGGCGGATACGCTGCCATTACGCCACGGCCCCAAATCGGTCGCGGACGTATCGGTTTAAGCGGGTAGCGACGAACCATATTCATTCTCCTCAAGTAGTCCGGGGCGGAATCGCACCACCACCGGCGACGTATCAGATCGCCATGCTCCTGTTACACCACCAGACCAAACAGTAGCCCGTAGCGGAGTTGAACCGCTCTCACCGACTTGAAAGGCCGGTATCCTGACCAATAGACGAACGGGCCAGCGCGCACAGTGGGCCGGGAGCGCTCGAATCCTCGTCTGCGGTTCTTCAGACCGCCGCTAGGCCGTCTCAGCTACCAGCCCAAACGAAAAAAGGCCGGGCATCTCGCGACGCCCGGCCTTAAAAAAGGCAACCTCAATAAAGGGTATGGCGTCACAAGCGCATTGGATACAGGGGTAGCGCTGACGGTTGGCCGGCGCCACGGCTTTCGGCTAGCCGTTTAAATCTCAACTTTGAACTCCAATAATTCATCATTGCCTCAACCGTCATGCCTGCAAGATCGGCAGGCCCATTCTCTGGATGACGTCAATGTCGCCAGGCATTATGTAGACGTGAGAGTGCCGCGAAAAGTTCGCGGTTATTCTGGGATTTCTCTTTTAGCCGGTGATGACTGGAGTGACGTAGGTGTTACGGACAGCGTTGCGAACCGACGTGCGCAAAAGCGCGCTAACGACATCGGCGTGCGTGCGTCGGTCAGCGACGCGCGCAAGAATGAAGAGCTGAACATCGGCCCATTTCCGAGAAAACGGAGGTTTTTCGGTTTACCATGGAAAGGACTGAGAATACGGGATTGAGACTAGCGAACGATCAAGCTCAGCAGCCGGGCCCGCTCAGAGAGCTATGAACTCCAGACAGGCTACCTGGGGTCCGGTCTGTTGTAGCTTTTAGTTCGGCGAACCCTTTCGCTATAGGGTGTTTCCTTTGCCCGGGAATAAACATATCCGCAGAAAGCACCCACCACGAAGCCGAGAAACACGCCATTTTGCCATGAGACAAACTCTTCCTTTCGATTTTTACCCCATTTATCCCGGATTTCTTTCACCGGTGGGATCTCGCGTGGGTGAAAAATGAGATATGCAATCGACGCCTTTTCCGGCGGCAAAATACGCTCATTCCAGGTGAATGAGACCAGCACAAAAGAAAGATATCCCAAAGCAGCGCACTGCACGGCAAGGATACCGCTATTGATGAACCGCACAACGCGGTACTCAACGGGCCATTCGCCGGTTCTTCTTGCAACGAGCCAGAAGGCAAAAAAGTACAAAAGAAGGGGTAAAATCCATGTCCCGTATATAATGTCGTCGCTAAAATTGTCCCATTGATGTGCTGCCCACCAGGCCGCAACAAGGCTAGCGATCGTTCCAACTGTGCTACGCAAATTGCTGCAACATATTTGGTCACTCGATTTCCGCTCATTGTCTTTCCCGTGTCCCGCTGGCCTGCGGCAGTGCCTGGTTCAGGCTCAGGGTGCTCCCATAGGTTACCTGGCTCTGATTTGCGATCAGAGTCGGCAAGATCAGCTACCGGTCGCGTTGACCTGCACAGCGCGACGCCAGCCGCAACGACGACGACCAGACCAGCTACCCCGGCGATGCCTTGGTGCAACCACTGCGGCTTGTCCAGCCCCTGCTTGACGGCGTCGCCGATTTGGGTGAGGGCGAACAGGCCGGCGGCGGCTAGATACACCCACCCCCACACCTCGAGCGAGACGAAGTACAGCGAGTGCTCGACCCCGGTCCGGTTCCACCGGGTGCCGCAGTACACGCAGACCGCCCCGGCGAGCACGAGGGCCAGGGACGCCGCGAGCATGAAGATCCATGTCGGCTCGACGGTGATCAGATTGCATGACACCGCGAGCGGGATCAGCGTGACGACCGCGAGCAATCCCCAGCCGCGGTAGATCAGGAGCATCGTGAGCCTTCCTCGCCGAACATTATTATTGAGCTGACCAGTCGGTCAGCATATCACCATCTAGTCAGCGTATTTCCCGGTCAGCATATCGTTGGCCGGTAGCGCTATCGCGGCGCGCTGGCCAGCCGTTGCGGCCCGATTAGCCAATTTTCCCCTTCCCATTAGAATGCTGCCATCCGTCAACGTCAAGCGGACCGTCACGATTCGTGTCATAGGCCAATAGAACCTGATCCAGTTGCATCAGTAAGGGTCGCAGCGTGGGCTCAGCTGCGACCCTTACCAGGGTCGGTCGGTTGTCATGTCCTTATTACCGGGGGTATCGCTCGCTCAACCACCGGCTAATTGCTATGACCCCATATCGGGGTCGGTTGCCGAATCGCCTTCACCCTCTTTCAAGCGATAGCGATACCCTTGATTCTTGCGTTCGCTGGCCTCGTAGGACAATAGCCGCCTATCCACCGCGGCTGCCAGCCAGCGGTGGAGTGTGGCGCGGCTTGGGGGTGCGGAGTCGGCGGGCCAGGAGCGGAGCATTTCGGCGGCTGTGCTGGGCTCGGACAGAACGCGGCGGATGGCTGACCAGCCGCGCAGGAAATCGTCGTCGGGAGTTTCCCTCAAGACGGCGTAGTCGGTGCAGTCCGGCGCCCATTCGATGAGCAGGCGGCGCGGGGTTTCCTGGATACGCGAGTGCCCAAGGAGCAGGCGGCGGCGGTCGTCCAGGTCATCGGGGCGGAAGTAATGCATTTCCAGGACGATGTCTACGCTGGCGGGCAAGGAACCTGTGCCGCGCGACCACTGGCCGACGCGGGACTTGCCCTTGTGCGGGTGGTGCATGAGCCAGATGGCGATCCCCTGCTCTGCCAGGCGGCGAAGGGCGCCAGCGCGCGACTCATGCAGTCCGAATTCGTCTCCACTCCGGAGGGCATCAAGGTTGCCACCGTGTCGATGACAAGCAGACGCTGCCCTGTCGCACCCAGGATGCTGAGCGAGTCATCGAGCAACGCCTGCCAGTCGGCGCCGTCGGGCTTGGCGGTGTAAGGACGGCAAATCATCTCAATGCCCGCACCGAAGGCGTGCCGCCGGTGACGCATTCCCCAAAGGTCAGGCGACTCTTCCGAAAGGATGAGGGCCCGCGCCGGTGCGATCTTCAAACCCAGAAGCTGGCCCCCCTCGCTCAAACGCGACAAAAGCACCGAAACGAGCGTTGTCTTGCCCGATTTCCACAGGCTGGTAAGGAGCGTAATCTGGCCGGCAGCGAGATAGCCCTGCCAGAGCCAGTCCATGCTCGCTGACTGAGATGCCGCATGCGCCCCAGGCTGGACACGGAAAAAGCGCGGCAGCGCGGTCGACGTCAGGGGTTCGGACGACATGACGAGCCTCTCCCGGCGCCAAGCCATACCACTGGGTCGTGTCTCACCATGTCATGAGACATACGGTGAGACATGGCGCGGCTTTAAGGCCAAGTTTAACCGGGGACGGCCTGGGTGGTGAGGTCGGTTGCCAGGACTCGATTATTCCACCTGAGACTCTATCCCTGGGTCAGTCGGCGAGAATATCGCGGCGTGTTCCCGCACCAGCCGTGCAGACGCTCGACTGTCTCCCTTTTCCAGTGCAGCGAGGATCGCGTCGTAGGATGCCTTGACTTGCTTCATATCGATTGCCGCACACCACAACCGCACCCGGCGCGCGTCTCGAAGGCCAGGGAGTCCCAGAGGCGGAGGAGGACGCTGTTCCCGGCCGCTTCCACAATCATCCGATGAAGGGCATACACATGGGCGGCCTGGCCGCCGAGATCCCTGGCCTCGGCCGCATCCAGGATTTCCTGGACCTCCTGTCTCAACTTCGCGACGTTTCCCTTGAAAGTCTTGGCCGCGGTCGTTGCCGCGGCCTGCTCCAGGATCCCGCGCGAAGTAGGCATCTTGCAGTTCTTTCAGACTAACCACCCGCACGCGCGTTCCGCGGCGCGGCTGCAGTTCGACCAGCCTTGAGGCTTCGAGCTCCCGCAGCGCCTCACGGACCGAACCCTGACTGGTGCCCAGTTCCCGCGCGATCTGCAGCTCGACGAGTCGATCCCCCGGTTGGTAGTGGCCCGCCAAAATCCGTTCGGTTAAAGTCCGGCGGACCTGGTCGCGAACGCTGTCTTTTTGAATTCCCATGGTCGGACCCGGAGACTAGGTTTTTCGTTATTATGGGTACATTTCGAGGAGCCTGCCAGAACAACTGGCGGGAATTATCGATTATCGATAATTCCTGCTTGCAGGCATCCACCAAGCAAGCCATAATAGGCCGCATGCTCGACGGCATCAAGAGCCCGTGGCGCGGTGGTCACCCCGAAGCCCGGTCGCAGAGGCGCCTGGCGGCGCTGCTCAAAATGAGTTGCGTCCCGGATTGCGGAAGCGAACGATGCAACACACGGAGAGATAAACATGCACCTAAAATCGCGGAAACTCGCGGGGCAGGCGCGTCTCGTCGCGATGGCGATGCTCGCGCTTGTCATCCTTGGCCTCGCCGGAACGACGCGGGCGGCGGAACAATATGTGGAGGTCAAGTACCCCGCCTCAACCGCCGAGAACGAGCTGCAAGTGGCCGTCACTTACAGAATTTGGATTCCCGAGGGTGTCGCTAACCTACGCGGCATCATTGTTCACCAGCACGGCGCTGGAACTACCGCCTCCAAGGAAGGTTCCACCGCGGCCTATGACCTGCACTGGCAGGCGCTGGCGAAAAAATGGGATTGCGCCCTGCTTGGCCCAAGCTACCATGTGCTGAACGAGAAAACAGATCTCACGCCAGGGGGCTCGGAACTTTGGTTCGATCTGCGCAGGGGATCGGAAAAGACCTTCCTCAAGGCCCTCGGCGAACTCGCCGCCAAGTCCGGTCACCCCGAACTTACGACCGTTCCCTGGGCCCTGTGGGGTCACTCGGGCGGCGGCATCTGGTCTGATGTGTTGAGTACCCTACATCCGGACCGCGTCGCCGCCATCTGGTTTCGTTCCGGCACGGCGGCCATGTTCCGCACCCGCGACGAATTCCCCCAACCGCAAATCCCCACCGCCGTCTATGCGATCCCCAGCATGGTGAACCCTGGCGTGAAGGAAAAAAATCCCACGATTCCCGACGTGAAGGGAAAAGAAAAAGGCGTGTGGTGGGGCAATTTGGCCACCTTTCGGGAATATCGAGCCAGGGGCGCACCCATCGGCTTCGCGCCGGACCCGCGCACCGGCCACGAGTGCGGCGACTCCCGCTATTTGGCCATTCCTTTTTTCGATGCCTGCCTGGCAATGCGTTTGCCGGACAAGGGCAGCAAGTCGCAAACTCTCAAGCCGTTGGACCTGAGCAAGGCCTGGCTGGCGCCGGTAATGGGCGACACGGCCGTTCCAGCGGCGGCTTACAAGGGCAAGCCGGAAGAAGCGGTTTGGTTGCCGAACGAAGCGGTGGCGAAAGCCTGGATGGAATACGTCAAAACCGGCGCTGTCAGCGATACGACACCTCCACCCGCTCCTTACAACGTGCGTGTCTGGCCCAAGGGAGCCAAGGGCGAAGGCGGAGCGGAAATTGTTTGGAGCGCCGAGGCAGACTTTGAGAGCGGCATTCGTGAGTTCGTCGTGCTGCGCGACGGCCAGGAGGTGGCGAGGGTGCCGCAAAAGCCGGTCGGCAAATTCGGTCGGCCTTTGTTCCAATCCATGACATATCACGACACGCCGGCGCAACCATTACCGGAGATGCGCTATTTGGATACTTCGGGCCACGCTGGCAAACACCTCTACGAAGTCATCAGCGTCAACAGCGTGGGGCTGAAATCGGAACCATCCGTGAAAACTTCGTCATATCCCCGGAGCAACATGTCCCCCTGGTACCAGGCGGACACGACGTGGCCCGCTCGGCCCAAAAGCATCCGTTGGGGGCCTATGTCCGGCGTGGCGGTGGATGCCCTGGACAACGTGTGGGTGCTGGCCCGAAACGATCCGCCGGTCCAGGTTTATCAACCGGACGGCAAGTTCTTGCGGCCTGGGGCGAAGGACTGCTCCACACCCCGCATCAATTGAAGCTCGACCGCCACGGCAATGTCTGGCTGGCCGACTCGGGCAATCATGTCATTTTGCAGTGCACGCCGCAAGGAAACGTAATCCGCACCCTGGGTACACGCGGTGTCGCCGGCTGCGATGAGCGCCATTTCAACAGGCCCGCGGACATGGCCATCACAGCCGCTGGGGATGTTTTCGTCGCCGACGGCTATGGCAACGCCCGCGTGGTCCATTTCGACAAGAACGGGAAGTTCGTCAAGGCCTGGGGCCAACTCGGTACAGGACCGGGCGAGTTCAGCCTGCCTCACGCCATCGCCCTGGATTCCAGGGGACGGCTCTACGTGGCCGATCGTAACAATGTCAGGATCCAGGTCTTCGATCAGGACGGTAAACTCCTGGACCAATGGCCAAATATTGTGGTGCCGTGCGCCTTCTGGATGACCAGGGATGATGAACTCTGGGTCTGCGGTTCTTCTCCCATGCCCTGGCGCGGGTGATAAAGTCCTGGGCTATCCGCCCGTCGACCAACTCTTCATGAAATTCAATACGTCCGGCAAATTGCTACAACTCTGGTCTGTTCCCAAGGGCGAAGACGGCCAAGAAAAACCGGGCGAATTGAATTGGCGCATGGCCTCGCCCTCGATTCGCAAGGAAATATCTACGCGGTGGACATCAAGGGCCAGCGGGCACAAAAGTTCGTGCCCCAGGAGTCCCCTCCACAAACGCGGTCGCGCAACTATCAAGCTGACAGATGACTACGAAACTCGAAAAAAGGTAAACCCCGTGAAAACGAAACTCTCTCTCTTCTTGCTCGCGTTTCCGGCGCTCCTCGCTTTCCAACAACCCGTCGCCGCCCAGGAGCAAGCCCCGGTCAACCCGCCCGAAAAAGGCGAAAAATCCGCCTGGCATGGCTTCGACCGCTACGACTTCCTGATGGACAACGAAACCCTGGCCATCAAACCAATGAAGAAGCCGGCCGATGAAAAGAATAACGTCAAGGACCCGCCCAAGGGACAGCGGCGCGGCATCGTGGTGGTTCCCAGGCAGGCGGCGCCCGGCAACCCCTGGTCGTGGCAGGCCTGCTACTGGGATCACGAACCGCAGACGGAAGTCGAGTTGCTCAAGCGCGGCTTCCATATTGCGTTTATCACACCTGACGGCGGCGTGGAAGCCCGCGATAAAGCGTGGGACGCGTGGTACCAGTATCTGACCGAGAAGCACGGGCTCGCGAAGAGGGCCGCCTTCGTCGGCATGAGCAAAGGCGGAGTGAATGAGTACAGCTGGGGCGGCGTTAATCCCGAGAAGGTGGCGTGCATCTATGCCGACAACCCCGCATTGTGGGACGAAGATTTCGCCAAACTTTCGGCGCTGGCCAGGCATGACGTGCCGCTCTTGCACGTTTGCGGCAGCGAGGATTTCCTTGTGGACCGGTACACTCGGGTCGTCGAGGACATGTACCATACTTTGGGTGGCCAGATCACGGTGATCATCAAGGATGGCCACGCCCATCACCGCCATAGCCTGCAAAACGCCCAGCCGATTGCGGATTGGATCGAGCGGCATATGACGCCGTCCACCGCCAACAAGCCGGCCTTCGTGGATGCGACGTACACGAAGGCGTATTACTACAGCCTCGAGCCGAAATTCATCTATTTGAAGGAAGAGAACAGCTACGCCACGGCCCGCGGGCCAGGGTACGCGGAGTGTTACGATCGCTACAACAGCCCCACTTCGGGCAAATTCAAGACGGGCGGCTTTTCGATCATCGTGCCCAGGAAAGTGGCGCCGGGAAAACCCTGGGTGTTCACCGGGGACGCTCTCGAGAGGGATGCGACCGTCGAGCAGGCGCTGTTGGCGAAGGGCTACCACATCCTGGTCGTCTCGCCCCTGGGATCGGGTTTTACGTCAAAGCAGTGGAACGATGCCTATAAGCTCCTTGTGGACAATGGCTTCTCGACCAGGCCGGTGTTGAAAGGGATCGGGCCGAAGGCCGGCGAAGCCTACGCCTGGGCGGTTGCCAACCCGGACAAGGTCTCTTGCATTTATGCCCGTAATCCGCTCATGAAGAGTCTGATGGCGGGCAAAGAGCAACCGATTAATAACCTGGCGGCGCTCGCCAAAGCCGGCGTGCCGGTCCTGCACGACTGCGGCGCTTTGGATCCCTGGTTGGATAGCCAAACGCGCGCCGTCGAGAAGCGTTATCAGGAACTCGGCGGCAAGATCACGGTGATCGTCAGGGAGGGCGAAGGGCATTTTCCGCTGTCGCCAAAAGACCCGAAGTCGGTTGTGGATTTCATGGTGAGCGTGGAACCGAAGTCGGCTCCCGCCGACAAGGCAGCGCCCCAGCCGGACGCCCCGCAGCAAGGCCCCGCGAAGTCCGGCACACCCGCCTTCGACAAAAACAGCCCCTTCTATTTCGATGGCGCCATCTCGCGGCAGACGCTGGAAAACTACCTGGATCGTGCCATCACCATGGGCTATTTCCTGGTTCCCGGCCAGCCGGAGCGTTACCAGTTTCCCTATCGGGACGACGATGTCCGCATGATCCACAACACCGGCGCCAAATTCATCGGCCGGGCCATCTACCGCTGGAGCGAGGAGTCCAAGCTCGGCGACCGCGCTTTTTTGGAGCATGCCAAAAAACTCGTGGAAAGGGTGCATGCCGCCGACCCCGAAGTCATTTTCCAGGGCTGCTTGTTCGAAAATGTCAGCGCCGACGTCAACAAACTGAAAATCCCCGCCTGGGTCTTCGTAGACTTTGGCCTGCCCGCCGAGGACCGGACGTTTTCCCGCGCTGAGATCATCAAACGCTCTGGCAAAGGTGGTGGCCGCGGCGGAGTGCCGATCATCAACAATCTTGAAACCCGGCTTTGGTTCTATTACCTTGCCGCCTCCTACATCAACATCGGCTGTGAAGCCCTCCACCTGGGCCAGGTCGGACTCATTGGCGCGGACGACAGAGATCTGAAAGTCTATGCGGAGTTTCTGGCCAAAGTGCGGAGCTATGCCAAACAGCACGCCCGCCGCCATCTGGTGCTGCTGGATGGTCACGTGCCTTCCGGCGGCATGGTCAAGGACGGAGTCAGTCTCCTGGATTTCAATTCGTTTCCGATGCGCATCAAGGCGGTTGCCGGCAAGCCGCACGTTCCAGGCAAGCCGCAAGAGGCCATCCTGGAAGTCGGCCACCTTGATTCCCTATTCAAAAGAAGCAAGGGCTGCATTTCGCCCAGCGGCTGGAAATGTGATAGTTTGCCTTACCTGGTTGAATTTGACAATTTTGGCCGGGGGCCGAAGCCCAATGTGGCCGACCCCAAATCCATGTTCTGCTGGGGCTGGGATGAGATTTCCTGGTTTGCGCAGCAACCGGAGGAATACCGAAACCAATGGCTCCACTATGCCCACGATTGGATCAAGCGGACCGACCCTAACGGCCACCTCCAAATGCCGGGAGCCCGGATGCTCACCTGTCCGAATGAAACCCTGCGCAGCTACTTTGCCAACACCAAAAGCTCAACCTGCCCCGTCGGCTATTCCCAGGAGGAAACCATAAAAGAAATCTGGGTCAAGAACGCGACTAGAGGGGCCGCCCAACAAGGCAAAGCGCCGGACGGTGTCGAACTGCTCCGGGATGTCGTGGTCGGCACGGGCAGCGGCCGCGCTATGCACGCCGACATCGCCCGGCCCAGGACGCTCCCCGTCGGCCTCATGCCCGCCGTCATCTGGATTCATGGCGGCGGCTGGACCTCCGGCTCGCATCATGAGTTTCAGCAAACGATCCAGCTTGCCAGGCACGGCTACCTGGTCCTCAGCGTCGAGTACCGGTTCCCCAAGGAAGCGATGTGGCCGGCCCAGATCGAAGACTGCAAGCTCGCGGTGCGCTGGCTGCGGGCCAACGCGGCGAAGTACAATGTCGATCCCGATCGCATCGGCTGCTGGGGCACGAGCGCGGGCGGCCACCTGGCGGCCCTCATGGGCGTGACCAGCGATCGGCCCGAACTGGAGGGCAAGGGCGGCTCCGAGGGCTTCAGCAGCACCGTGCAGGCCGTCGTCAATTTCTGCGGCCCGACCCGGTTCACGGGCACCGCCTACATCGCCCCCACCAAGGCGATGGCGGGCGGCACCTACGAAGAGAAGACCGACATCTACAAGCAGATGAGTCCGCTCGAGTACATCAACCCGAAGGCGCCGC
Organism: uncultured Planctomycetota bacterium; assembly: GCA_963848825.1. GTDB lineage: Bacteria > Planctomycetota > Planctomycetia > Gemmatales > Gemmataceae > CAVVSQ01. Next base: position 72,146 of record CAWKFA010000004.1, read on the forward strand.
CATTCCTTTTCGTGAATGGCGAAAAGGATACGATCGTCCCGTTGTTCCACGCTGAGCACATGGTTGAGGCGCTGAAGAAGGTCAACGTGCCGGCCGAATTGATCGTCGTCAAGAACGCCGGCCACGGCTACGTGTTCAATGGCTCGAAAGACGCCGCCCGCTGACCCTTCTCCGGCGGAAGTGGACGCAGCGGTGCTCAAGTTCCTGGATGCGAATCTGCAGAAGAACGCCAGTAAGAGGGCTGCCCAGCCCAACTCGACCGCGATTCCGGTCAAAGGCGATGCCCCCATATCCCTGTACGGAGGCGGAGCGGCCTCAAGAGACGATGGCGTCAAGAAGCAAGCCGGAGACAGCTTCCGGTGGACGGGCAGCGGACAGATTACCTGGAAGGTGCAAGTCGACCGGGCGGGAGACTACGAGGTCGCCCTTAACCACGCCGCGGAACCCGGCGCGGTTGGACAGCAATTGCAGATCAGCAGTGGCAACAGCAAGGTCGAGTACAAGCTGGCGATGACCAAAGGGGTCTTCGGGAGCAAGTCGTATGAAATGACGCCGATCAAGGGCCGGCTCCGCCTCGAGGCGGGAACCCAGATGATCACGCTGAGCATCCCGGACGCGCCGAAAACGCTGGCTGTGCTCCAGTTTCGCAGCCTGGAGCTGATTCCCGTCGCCGCCAAGGCGGCCATCGAGGCAGAGCGGACAGGAGGCGCAGCAGGCGCGGGCCAGCACGGAGTGGCTGGCCAAAGCCGGCTACGGGCTGATGTTCCATTGGACCTCGCAGAGCATCGGCAAGGACGGAACACACAAGCCGTATGCGCAGGCCGTTGACGACTTTGACGTCAAGCGCTTTGCGGACATGGTGGAAGAGACGGGAGCGGGCTACGTCATTTTCACGATTGGCCACGCCCAGTCCTATTGTCCGGCACCGCTCAAAGCCTGGGAGAAATACCACCCCGGCAAGACAACAGCGCGCGACCTGATTGCCGAAATGGCCGATGCGCTCAGCAGCCAAAGGCATCAAGCTGATGTGCTACTTGAACGCGGCCAGTCTCACCAAATACCCGAAGGCCAGCGAAGAGGAGTTCAGCCGGATCATGACCGAGGTCGTGACGGAGTTCGGCGAGCACTACAAGGAAAAGGTGGCCGGCTACTGGTTCGACTGCTGTTATCAAGCCAAAGAGAAATACCCCGGCTTCTCCTTCCGCGAGTTCTTCAAGACTTGCAAAGCGGGCAACCCAGATCGCATCGTGGCGCTGAACTCCTGGATCTACCCGAACGTCTCCGAATGGCAGGAGTATTGGGCTGGGGAAACCGCCAACCCCGTCGGGTTGCCGCTCAAGGGCACGACCCAAGAGAACGGCCCCGGCGCGGGATTGCGCTACCACGCCCTGCTCATTATGGAGCCTTATTGGGTGCAGCAGAAGGTTGAAATGCCAAGACCTCAGTTCACGGCCCAAAAGTTGGGGGATTACATTGCCCAGTGCAAGGCCAACGGCGGCGCGGTGACGATCAATCTCGGTATCTATCAGGATGGCACGGTGGATCCACATGCCGTTGACGTGCTCAAGGAAGTTCGCAAACGCATTCGATAACGCACGGGACACGCGCACCCTTTCCATGGCTGGTCCCCCCCACCGGGGAGGTCTTTCGCTATTATTTGCCGTGTGGGCGTCTATCCTGCCTCGGCTCCGGTAGCCCAATACGAACTTGTTACCGCTCTTTTCGTGGAGTATCCACCCCGATGCGCTTCCTCAAACTCCTCACCTTGCTCCCCTTCCTCCTCGCCTGTTCCCATGCCGTTGCCGCCGCCGAGTTGCATGTCCATCCTCGCGGCGATGACAACAATCCCGGCACGAGCGCCAAACCCCTGCGCACCTTCGACGGGCGCGGGCGGCAGGTGCGCAAGCTTGCCGATAAGAAGGAACCCGTTTACGTTCACTTTGCCGCGGGAACATACTCCGCGCCGGTCATATTCCAGGCGGCCGACTCGGGGACGGCCGCGGCGCCGGTCACCTACCAAGCTGCGACTGGGGCTGAGGTCGTCATCAGCGGCGGCAGCCTTCTGCAACTGGAGTGGACACCCTTCAAGGACGGAATCTTCAAAGCCACGGTTCCCGAAGGATTTAAGACCGACCAACTTTTCGTCAACGGCCGGCGCATGCACCTGGCGCGCTACCCGAACTTCGACGCCAAGGCCAAGTACTTCGGCGGCACAGCGGCGGACGCGTTTAGCAAGGAACGAGCCACACGCTGGGCCGACCCGCAAGGTGGTTACATTCATGTCATGCACGCAGCCATGTGGGGCGATTTTCATTACGCCATCACCGGCAAGGATGCAAATGGCGGCGTCACGTTCGAAGGCGGTTGGCAGAACAATCGCCAATCCGGCATGCACAAACAATTTCGCTTCGTCGAGAACATTTTTGAGGAACTCGACGCCCCTGGGGAGTGGTTCCTCGACGCCAAGAAACGCACGCTGTACTATTACCCGCCCAAGGACGTCGATCTGAAATCGGCCGTGGTCGAGGCCGTGCAGCAACGTAATCTCGTCGAGTTCCGCGGCGACCAGCAGGAACCGGTCGCCCACGTACATCTCAAAGGGTTTCTTTTTCGTCACAGTAGCCGCACCTTCATGGATACCAAGGAGCCATTGCTGCGCAGCGACTGGACGATTTACCGGGGGGGGGCCATTTTCTTTCAGGGGGCCGAGGATTGCTCTCTTGAAGATTGCACCCTGGATCAGCTGGGCGGCAATGCGATCTTCGTGAGCAATTACAATCGTCGCATCGTTCTGCGCGGGTGCCATATCGATCAGGCGGGGGCCAAGCAGCATCGCGTTTGTTGGTGACCCCGCGGCCGTGCGCTCGCCGCTGTTCGAGTATGGCCAAAAGCTGGCCGTGGACAAGCTTGACTTGGAGCCGGGGCCGAAAACCGCGAATTATCCGGCCGACTGCCTGGTGGAAAACTGCCTGCTGGTCGCCAATGGGCGTTTTGAGAAACAGACGGCCGGCGTGCAGATCGCCATGGCCATGCGCATCACGGTGCGGCATTGCAGCATCTACGATTGCCCTCGGGCCGGTATCAATATCGGGGACGGCTGCTGGGGTGGACACATCATTGAATATTGCGATGTCTTCGACACGGTGAAGGAAACCGGCGACCACGGTTCCTTCAACTCTTGGGGCCGGGATCGCTACTGGGTCTCCAACATCGAAGAGGTGAATGGGCGCGTCGCCAAGAACAAGGCATTGCCGCTGCTCGACACCGTGGAGCCGATCATTCTGCGCAACAATCGCTGGCGCTGCGATCATGGCTGGGATATTGACCTCGATGATGGATCCAGCAATTACCGCATCGAAAACAACCTGTGTCTGAAGGGAGGCATCAAGTTTCGTGAAGGATTTCTGCGCTGGCTAATCAATTGCATCATGTTCAACAACTCGTTTCATCCGCACGTTTGGTTTCGTGAAAGTCAGGATGAAGTGCTTCGCAACATTTGCTCCACCGAGTATCGTCCCATCGGCATGCCGAAAGTCTGGGGCAAGGAAGTGGACTTCAATCTATTCATCGATGCCAAGGGCCTGAAACAGGCGCAGGGCGTGGGGCGCGACGTACACTCGGCCACCGGTGATCCGCAATTCATCAATCCAGCGCAGGGCGATTTCCGTGTCAAGGAGGGGTCGCCGGCGCTGAAGTTGGGCTTCAAGAATTTCGCCATGGACCAATTCGGCGTTGTCAACCCGCGGCTCAAAGCCCTGGCCCGAACGCCGAAGATTGACATTCGCCAATCGGAAACGCCAAGCAAGCGCGACCCTGCGGAAGTTGACTGGCTGGGCGCCCGCATCAAGAACGTGGTCGGCATGGGCGAAGTGTCCGCGCTGGGATTGCCAGCAGAGGCGGGCGTGGTGATCGTGGCGGCGCCGGCGGGGAGTGACGCGGCCAAGGCGGGATTGCGGGCGCGGGATGTCATTGTGAAGCTTGAAGGCAAGGAGGTAAGGGAGCGGGATTCGTTCTTGCGCCGTTACGAGGATGCTGCCGTTGGGAGCATGCTTTCGCTGGTGATTGTGCGCGATCAGAACGAACAGACTTTGTCGATCCAGCGGGAGGCAAAGAAGAAGAAATGAGGAAATGTAATCCATGGAACATGAAAATCTAAAGAGAGTCAGTCGTGGGCAAAGCGTGTTCGTGTCTCACCATGGCATGAGACACGGCCAAAACATGGAGAAAAACGTGATTATTTCCAGGCCAAACACGGGGTGCCGCGCGTCCGCGCCTGCGTGAGACACGGCGCGGACTTCCGCTAAAGTGTAACCGGGGGCGGCACGCGTGGTGAGATCGGTTGTTGGGACTTTCGCACTCGCGTCATCGGAACCCGACTAGCATTACGCCAACCTCTTGGCGACCGACGACGTTATTTCCGCACACCCCATTCAGAGGGTGGCGATTGAGCCGTCCGGCCCGCGCTGGCCTGTGTCCTTTCCCACTTTACATTTCGTAAGAAGGCGATTGACTTTACACTTTCTGCAAATACGCTAAACGCGGCGCAATTCACCGACTTTTCGCGCCGCAGCCACAATGCGTAGGCGGAGCCGAGAATTATGCAAAATGACGCCGGTCGCGACATTAGCGAATCCACGCCAGGCAAGACATCAACCTTCAAGCTTCCCGGGCTGCGCTGGTGGATGATTAGCCTGATCATGCTGGGCTCAATTTTGAATTATTTGTCGCGGCAAACGCTTTCGGTGGCCCAGGTTCAACTTAAGGACACCCTGAGCATCTCGACGGAGGAGTATTCCTATATTACCGCGGTGTTTCAATTCACGATCATGTTGCAGCCGATCTGCGGATATGTTCTCGATGTGGTTGGACTCCGGATCGGATTGGCGGTCTTCGTCGTGGCCTGGTCCGTCATCAACATGGCACACGGGCTCGTGGGGTCGTGGAAAGGCTTGGCGTTTTTGCGAGGGTTGATGGGTTTTGCGGAGGGATCGGCGAACCCGGCGGGGATGAAGGCGACTGCCGAGTGGTTTCCCGCACGGGAGCGCGGATTCGCGGGGGGAGTTTACAATATTGGGGCGTCGGCCGGGATCATGCTGGCGGGGCCTTTGGTGGCCTTTGCAGTTTATTACATGAACTGGCAAAGCGCCTTCGTGATCAGCGGCGGCCTGGGCTTGATTTGGGTAGTTTTCTGGCTGCTGTTTTATCGGTCCCCCTTGCAGCATCCGTGGCTATCGACGAAAGAACGCGACTATATCGAATCGGGGCAGGAAAAGTCGCTGAGCTATGTGGGAAAACCCTCAATTGGGCAGATCATCAAGCAGCGGAATTTCTGGGGTATCGCGATCCCGCGATTTCTGGCCGACCCCACCTGGGCGACATTGTCGTTCTGGCTGCCGTCGTATTTGAACGATGAGCGGCATTTTAATCTCACGGAGATCGCACTATTTGCATGGCTACCCTTCCTGGCGGCGGATTTCGGCTGCATCTTCGGGGGAATTCTGGCCGCGACACTCCAGAAGTATTTGCGCGTGTCGCTGATCAACGCCCGACGGCTGGCGTTTACGTCGGGCGCCGCCATGATGATCGGCGTGGCGTTTGCCGGTTCTGTCGATGACCCGTATCTGGCGATCTTGCTTCTGAGCCTCGCCGGTTTTGCTCATCAGACTCTGTCAGTGACAGTCATCACCATGTCATCGGATCTTTTCCGGCGGAGCGAGGTGGCGACCGTGGCGGGCATGGCGGGAACGATGGGCAACGCCGGAGTGCTCATCTTTACGCTGCTGGTCGGGCGCTGGTGAAGCACATCGGTTATTCCCCGTTCTTCGTCTGCCTGAGCGTTCTGGACATCATCGGGGCCATCGTATTGTGGACGCTGGTGCGCGAGCCTCGCGTAGAGCAGACGGGCGGGCTCCCCGTCGTCACACCTGGACCTGGGGCCGTAGGTTCGTGAGCACCAAAGACATGAATATCACCAATCCAATTCTACGCGGCTTTAACCCTGATCCGTCCATTGTGCGCGTGGGCGACGATTATTACATCGCTACCTCCACTTTCGAGTGGTACCCCGGTGTGCAAATTCACCACTCAAAAGACCTGGTACACTGGCGGCTGCTGACCCGGCCGCTACGGCGCGCCAGCCAGTTGGACATGCGGGGTGATCCGGATTCGTGCGGCGTCTGGGCGCCTTGCCTGACCTATTCGGGCGGCCTTTTCTACCTGGTGTACACGGACGTGAAACGCTATGGCCGGGCTTCGGGCGGCGGCACGGCCAACGCATCCCTGCGCGATTTTCATAACTACCTGGTAACCGCCGAGCGCATCGACGGCGACTGGTCGGAACCGATCTATCTGAACAGCAGCGGCTTTGATCCGTCGCTGTTTCATGAGGAAGATGGCCGCAAATACCTGCTCAACATGCTCTGGGACCATCGCCCGGGCCAGAACCGTTTTGCCGGCATCGTGATCCAGGAGTTCGCGCCTCGCGAACAAAAGCTGATCGGACCAAGGCACAACATTTTCCGTGGCACGTCGATCGGCTTCACCGAAGGGCCGCACCTGTACAAGCGCGGCGGCTACTATCATCTCTTGGTGGCCGAGGGGGGCACGTTCTGGGGCCATGCCGCCACGATGGCACGGTCGCGGAAGATTGACGGACCCTACGAAGTGCATCCCGAAACTTATGTTCTGACGGCGCGTGCTCGGCCCGACTGCACGTTGCAGCGGGCGGGTCATGCCGCACTCGTGGACACGCAAGACGGCGAGACCTACATGGTCTATCTGTGCGGCCGGCCGCTTCCTAATCGCGGACGCTGTGTCCTGGGTCGGGAGACTGCTATCCAGAAGATGGTCTGGTCGCAGGATGACTGGCTCCGTACCGCCGACGGCCAGGGCGTGCCGGAGGATTGTTCTCCGGCGCCGAAGCTGCCGACTCACCCGTTCCCTTCCCCGCCCAGCCGCGAGGATTTCGATGCGCCAGAGTTGCCCATCGACTTTCAGTGGCTTCGCACGCCCTATCCCGAGCACCTCTGGAGCCTCACGGAACGGCCCGGCTTTCTGCGCCTCTTCGGTCGAGAAACCTTGGGGAGCCCGTTTGAGCAGGCGCTGGTCGCTCGCCGGCAGCAGGCTTATTGTTTCACGGCCAAGGCGCGCATGGAATTCCAGCCGGAGCACTTTCAACAGGCAGCCGGCCTTATCCTGTATTACAACGCCACGAAGTTCCATTACTTTTTTCTGACGGAGGACGACACGAACGGGCGCCATTTGCGAGTCATGTCTTGCGTCACGGATGTAGGTGACAGCTCCAGCGCTCCGATCCCGCTACCGGCGGAAACGGGAAATATCGAGATGCGTATGGAGGTAGATTACGACAGGCTGATTTTTGCCTATCGGCTGCCGGGAGATGCCTGGCGAATGTTGCCGCAGGTTTTTGATGCGAGCATTGTGTCCGACGAAGCCGGTCCGCCAACCTTGCCCAACTTCACGGGCACTTTTACCGGTGTCTGCTGCCAGGACCTCGCAGGAACACGCCGGTCGGCTGATTTCGATTACTTCGAATATTACGAGCGCGACTATCGACCGGGAATTGAATGATAGGAACGGCGTAATTCGGCTCGCGCCGGAGGAGCGGACACCACCCGACATCGAATCCTGCTCGCTGGCGGATACCGCCTTGCGGTAAGCAGCGGCGAGCTTCGTTACACCGATGCGTTCAACACTCCGACCCAACGTGGGTGCGCCTGCCGGCTAACACCACGAGCAAACTTCCACCCACAAGCAGCCCCGAGACAATGGCGCTTAGAAGCAATGCGAAGCCCAGGGCCTCGCTAACGCGCGCCTCATCCTTGTCAAGCGGGCGGATGATCTCCAGCACACCGCGCACGTCCCCATCGCGCCAGTCCTTCCGCGGCGACTGGGGGTGGGTGTTGTGGCACTCGACGCACGTGCGGTCCATGATGCGCGCCTGCGCGTAGCGTACAACGCGTTGCCCGTTCATCTCAGTGAACTCATGGAACGTCTCTTGGCCCCTGCTCTCGCGCACACGCAGCGGCGCCGCGCGCTCGAAGTCATCACGCGGGCCGCCGTCGGTTCTCCAGGGAAATGGGTAGTCGCTATACTGGCGCACCTTGACGCCCGTCCGGCTGGTCTGACCCAACTGCTCGCCGACGTCGTGCAGGAAGGTGGCCGGAATGCTGAGCGGCACGGCATCCGGCGTGGGTGGGACGGTTTTGTTGACCGGGAAATTCGCCCGCACCACACGCTGGACATTGCGGCTGAACTCCTTGGTGGCCTCTTCCAACAGTTCGGCCTGCTGAGCCGCGCTCTCCAGGGCGTTGGATCGCACCAGCCGGCCCGACAATACTGATAGGGTGATCAGTGCAACCACCGGCGCGAGGACGCCGGCTGCCAACAGCCCCGCTGCCGCAGGATGTCGGCGCACCCAGCGCCACAGTTGTTCTGCCGCCCGGACGGGTCGCGCCGGATGGGTTCGTCGTGTAAGAAGCGCTGCAGATCCTCCGCCAGTTCCAGGGCACTACTGTAGCGTTGGCGGGGTTCCTTGCGGAGGCACTTGTGGCAGATGGTTTCCAGATCGCGCGGCACGGCGGGCTGTAAACTCGTCACGGATACTGGCTCGTTATGCAGCACTTGCATGACGGTGGCCAGTGGCGTCTGTCCCGTGAACGGGGGCCGGCCGGTTAGAAGCTCATAGAGAACGGCACCGAGGGCGTAGACATCCGCGGGCGGGCCAACCGGCTGGCGGTACCATTGCCTGTTCGGGCGCCATGTAACCGGGAGTGCCCAGTAGCTCGCCCGTGACCGTTGCGCCCTGAGGGTGCGGCGCCTCCCCGCCGCCGCCAACGCACTTGGCCAGGCCGAAATCGGTAATCTTTGGAACCACGGACGTAAGGCGTGAGGCGAGAGGCGTACACTCCCCAGACGCTCCCCTCGCCTCTTCCACCTCATCTTTCAAAAGAATGTTGGCCGGCTTGAGATCCCGATGAATCACACCGTTGGCATGGGCGGCGTGCACGGCGCGTGCCACGGTCTCGACAAGCTGTGCCGCCGGACGCACCGGCTGAGGCGCGCCCTGGAGTTGTTGGGCCAGGCTGCCTCCGGCCACGAATTCAAAGACGAAATAAGGCCGTCCGCCGGCTTCGCCGACATCATAAATCTGCACGATGTTGGGATGCTGCAAACGCGCGAGTGTGGCGGACTCGGCGCGAAAGCGGGCCAATTCCTTGAGACCGGCATGAAATCCGGTCGAGACCATCTTGAGCGCCACGGTGCGGTTAAGGCCTAATTGCCTGGCCTGATAGACCACCCCCATACCGCCACGGCCGAGCAGCGCCACGACTTCGAAGCCGGTGATTTCAGGCAGGGCTTCCGTCCTTTGGTCCACCGGACCGCGCGGCCTGTCGCGACCGTCGATGACCGTTCGGGCGAACTGTTCCCGCAAGTCGGCGCGGAATTGTGGAAATCGCTGCAGATAATCATCAAGTCCGAGAGTGGGCTCGCACCGCCCGCGCAATTCGCCCTCGGCGGCGATCAGTTCGAGCGCGGTAACCCTATTGTCGGCAAGTTCGGGGTAGCGAGACAGGTACTCCTCGACTCGGGCGGGCTCCCCGGCCTTCAGGCGCAGTTCCAGTTCGATGTGGACAAGCTCGATTAAAAGGCGTCCGCGTAGTCCATCGGCAGTCGGCAAGTAATCGTCGATCCGGGGCCGGGGCCCCTCACGCCAGGCGTGCTCAAAGCGCTTGACGGAGTCCTTCAGCGCCAACCAATCCCCGGCGAGCGGCGGCGTGGCGGACTCAGAAAACATTATCGGCCACCTCGTTGTCGAATCCGTACCTCATGCCCCAACCCGGCCGTTCGCGCCGCTTGGTGCCGCAACCTACAAGCCCTCGCGCTGCATCCGTTCGAGTCGATGGCGGACTCCTTCTCGCAACAGGCGGACTGTGCGCTCGGCCCGTCCGAGCCGCTCGCTGATCTCTCTTGTCGTGAAGCCTTGCAAGCTCAATTCCAGGACGGGGCGCTCTTCCGCGTCCAAACCGGCGAGAAGTTGCTCGACCGTTTCGCTCAGCACCGCCGCTTCCACCGGCGTCGGTTCGCGCCCCAGGGGTTCCAACCAGAGCGCCCCCTCCTCGCCACGCGGTGAAGACACTTCTCGCGCAGCGTCCCGTCGCTCGGCGCGATGGTAGGCAGCACGTTCGGCACATTTCCGCACAGTAATCAGTGTAAGCAGCCCCCACAGGCTATTCCAGTTGACGAGCTCCAGATTGCCGGCGCCGTAGCGGAAAAAAAAGCTCTTGTAGGCCGATTGGACGACATCTTCGGGATCCACCTTGTGACGGAGCCTGGCGTCGATGTGCCGGAGCGCATGGGCGATGAGCTGGTGGGTGAACCGCCCAAAGAGTTGCTGGGCCGCCGCGTCGTTATTGCCGTGCAATTTGGCCAAAAACTCCGCGAACGAATCAGACTGGTTGGCAGCCATGGTATTCCCGCGTCGCGGGCTCGTTAAAAACCGCTGATGTTTTTTGCCGATTTCGGGACCGGCCCAGATTTATTCGGCAGAGACCTGGCGCTGTGAGGAGCAAGACGCGACAGCCGGCCGGATGGCGAAGCCCCGCTATTGGGCTCCGCACTCGAGCTATCGCGCTCCTCATTTTAAGACACGGCCCCGGTCACGACAAGCGTCGTCGGCAGCCGTGTCCGTCGCTTCGCTCGTTTGCGCGAAACGCCAAGCCGGATCTCCGCTCGAAGGCATGCACTCTTTCGTTGGAGTGTTCGTCCTGAAATTCTTACTTGAAAGGTCACTCTCATGGCAATGTCGTGGTTGAAACGAATACTGAAGGGGAAGTTTAACATCGCCGAAAAGAAAATCCGGAACCATCGGTTTGTCCCAGGCTTGGAAGCTCTCGGAGATCGCATTCTTCCGTCTGTGTCCGCGTCGTTTGTTCGCAGTGCGGGTTTGTTGACGATTATTGGCGACAACCTCAATAACAACATCGTCCTCAGCCGTAATGCCGCAGGGACTATCTTGGTCAACGGCGGCGCCGTCTGCGTAATCGGCGGCGCAGCAACGGTCGGCAACACCGCAACCATCAGCGTGTTTGGCCTTGCCGGAGATGACACGATTACCCTGGACGAAGCCAATGGCGCCCTGCCGAAAGCCCTGCTTTTTGGCGGCGCCGGTAATGACACGTTGACTGGCGGCTCCGGAAACGACCAGCTCTTCGGCCAAGACGGCAACGATGTGCTTTTTGGCAAAGGAGGCAGTGATCTCCTGTTCGGCGGCGCCGGCGACGATGTCTTGACCGGCGGCGCCGGCGGCGACCAAGTGTTCGGCGAGGCAGGCAACGATCGCATGATTTGGAGCCCCGGTGACGGCACGGACCTCAATGAAGGAGGCGCCGGCATCGACAGCGTCGAAGTCAACGGTGGCAACGGGTCCGAGGTCTTCACGGTAGCGCCGAACGGAATGCGAATCCTCTTCAGTCGCACCGACCCGGCTCCGTTCTCCATCGACATCAGCAACTCAGAGAACCTCCTGGTCAATATGAATGGCGGCGACGACACATTCACTGCAAGCAACGGCTTGGCCAACCTCATCCAGATCTCCGTCGACGGCGGCGCCGGCAATGACAATATCACCGGTAGCGACGGTAATGACCGCCTCAGTGGCGGCGATGGCAATGACATCATCAACGGCCGTGATGGCAATGACCGCCTCGACGGCGGTGCTGGCAACGACTTCATCAATGGCGGGCGCGGCAATGACACCGTCTTCCTCGGCGCGGGCAACAACAACTTCGTCTGGAATCCCGGCGACGGCAGTGACATCGTGGAAGGCCAGGGCGGTTACAACACCCTGCAGTTCAATGGCGCCAATGTCAACGAACAGATCAATATAGCGGCCAACGGCGGCCGCGTGCTGCTCGCGCGATGTGGCGCCGTCACGATGGATCTTAACGGCATTCAGCAGATCAACGTCGCCGCTCTCGGCGGCGCCGACACCATTAATGTCGGTGATTTGACTGGCACCGGTGTGACCCAAGTCAACGTCGATCTGTCCAGCCCGGCCGGCAGCGGCACCGGCGACGGTCAGGCCGACACCGTCGTCGTCAATGGCACGAGCGGCAATGATGTCATCAAGGTCTTTGGCCAGAGCACTTCCACCTCCGTGGTCGGATTGCCGGCCATCATCAATATCACCGGCTCGGAAGGGGCCAATGATTCACTCATCGTGCACGCCCTGGGGGGCGATGACGGCATCGATGCCGCCACGCTGCCCGCCGGCGTGATCAAATTGACCGAGGACGGCGGCGCGGGAAACGACATGCTCCAGGGCAGCCAGGGGAACGACATGCTACTTGGCGGCGACGGCAACGACGTCATTCAAGGCAACCAAGGCGCCGACATCGCTTTCATGGGCGCCGGCGACGACATTTTCCAGTGGAATCCCGGCGACGGTAGCGACACGGTCGAGGGGCAAGACGGCAACGATCAGATATTGTTCTTCGGCGCCAACGTCGGCGAGAACTTCGATTTCTCAGCTAATGGCAGCCGTGTCCGATTCTTCCGTGATGTGGGCAATGTGACGATGGACCTCAACGGCACCGAGCGGATCGAGCTTCGCACTCTGGGCGGGGCCGATACTGTCACCGTCAACGATCTGACCGGCACCGACCTGACCCAGATAGAAATCGCCTTGCGCGGCCCGAACGGCGGCGGCGACGTCCAGTCCGATGCGATTATTGTCAATGCCACCCAAGGCGCTGACAATTTCGGCGTCGCCGGCGACACAGGAGGGCTGCGCGTTTTCGGCCTGCACACCGCCATCAACATCTTCGATCAGGATCCGGCCCTGGACCAGCTTACGCTCAACGGCTTGGGAGGTAACGACGTCATCGACGCCAGGTCATTGAAAGCCGACAGCGTCATTCTGACGATCAACGGCGGCGACGGCGACGATACCATCAACGGCAGCGACGGCAACGACCTCATCGTCGGCGGACGCGGCAATGACGTCGCGTTGATGGGACCGGGAGACGACACGTTCGTCTGGAGCCCGGGCGACGGCAGCGACACGGTCGAGGGCCAGGCCGGTCAGGACGCGCTGATCTTCAACGGCGCCAACGTTGCTGAGAACTTCAATATCTCCGCCAACGGCCAGCGGGTGCGTCTCTCCCGCGACGTCGGCAATGTCACCATGGACTTGAATGATGTGGAAAGGGTGGAGGTCAACGTCCTTGGGGGCGCTGACACCATCACAGTCAATGACTTGACGGGCACCGCGACAACCCAGGTGAATATCGATCTTGCGTCGCCGACGGGCAGCGGGGTCGGCGATAACCAAGCAGACACAATTATCGTCAACGGCACCGCCGCCAACGATGTGATAACCGCGACGAATGACGGGAGCGGCGTCGCGGTCCTGGGACTGGCGGCACGGGTCCACATCGCCGGCTCGGAGGCGGCCGACCAGCTCCATATCAACGCCGGCGCCGGCGACGACGTGGTGGAGGCTTCAACCTTGCCGGCCGGCGCGATCCGACTGACCGCCGACGGCGGTGAGGGCGACGACGTGCTGATCGGCAGCCCAGGCAACGACGTTCTCCTGGGCGGTGCTGGTGACGATGTATTGATCGCTGGTTCGGCGCAGAATACGCTCGACGGCGGGCCCGGCAACAACATTCTGATTCCGTAGGAAAACCACGCGCCGGGAGTCGCGAGGCGCAGCGCTGCGACTCCCAGGCGTGCTCATCCGCCATGTGCGAAACGTGGAGTGTTTGCTGCTGGGACCGGTGTCCCTCACTGCGGATCGTAAAACGCGTGATTCGCTCCGCCAGAGTTTGGGAAGGCTGGCCGCCATGAGAATTTCGGCAGGGCGACCAACGGGAAAGAAGCATGCCGGTTGCGCCCTTCCAGCCGCTGATGGCACGGCGGATTCAACCAACCATAACAGGAGACATTTTCATGAAACGCTGGATCTTTTTTGTTTATGGTGTCTTTAGCCATTTACTGTTTTTTGTCACATTCGCCTACATGGCCGGATTCGTCGCTGACCTCTTGGTGCCGAAGTCGATCGACTCGGCACCGGCAGGCGGCGGCGGCGCCGTCGCCTTCGATCTCTTGCTGATTACTCTCTGGGCGTTGCAACATTCGATCATGGCACGGCCATGGTTCAAACGCTTCTGGACGCGGCTAATCCCGGAACCAATCGAGCGCAGCACCTATGTTCTGATTTCCGGTGTGCTCACCTTCGTCCTGATGTGGCAATGGCACGGCCTCGACGCTGTCATTTGGGATGTAAAGGGCCCGGTCGGGCGCGGGCTGCTGTGGGGACTATTCGCCGCAGGCTGGCTGTTGGTACCCGCCGCTTCCCTGATGATCAACCACTTCGACCTGTTCGGCACGCGGCAGGTCTGGCTCTACCTGCGTGGTCGGCCCTACACGGCGCTGCCCTTCCGCACGCCGCTGCTCTACGGCCGCATGCGGCATCCGTTGTACCTGGGTTGGGCCCTGGCGTTCTGGGCCACGCCGACAATGACTCTCGGCCACCTGGTCTTTGCCGGAGCCCTGACCCTCTACATGGCCATTGCCGTGCGCATCGAGGAACGGGACCTGGTGGGCCACTTCGGTGACGCGTATAGAGCTTACCAGCGTCGTGTGTCCATGATCCTTCCCAACTTTGGTGGGAGCGGTGAAGCTCCCGCCCAGGTTTCCACAACTCCCGCGTCCTGTTCTCCGAAATCATGGCGGGGTGAATGATGCGCCGAACATTCCTGCCGCGGTTTCTGTTACTATTAATGCCCTGTTTATCACCGTTTCCGCTACAAATCTGCTGCAAATCTGCTACAAATCTGCTACAAGAAAACCACCTGAGTTTTTCTGGAGTGGAAGTGTCTCGTCCCTTTTTATTCCGTCATGCGGCAGACACGGCTGCCTTAATGGTGCGAAGAAAACCTTCCGCGGCGGGAGAAAGGGAACGAGCGGATTTCTCGAGAACTCCCAGTTCCCTTGTGATCGCTGGGTGGGAAATCGGGCGAGTGACCAATCCTGCAAGTTCTCCCATTTGGATGGCGGATGATGGCAGGATGGTTACTCCCAATCCTGCTTTGACCATCCCCGCGGCGGTTGACATATAAGTCGCTTCATAGGCAGGCATAATGAGTTGGCCGATCGAGGCAAAGGCACCATCCACAAGCTTCCGGACGCTGCTGTCAGGTGCCATGAGCACGAGTGGAACGCTGACGAGTTGATCCAGCTTCACGGATTCGCATTGCCGAAGCGGATGTCTTCCAGGAAAAGCCACAACCATCCGGTCCGACAGGAGCGTTGTGAAGCGAATTTCCGGGTCTCCGCCGGAAGCGCTGCCGATGCCAAAATCCACCTCTTCGGCTTTCACCATGCTGACGACACGCTGCGCCACGACATCACGCAGCACTACGGACACTCCGGGATGTTGCTCGCGGAAGCGGGCCAGCGCTCTGGGCAGGATCGTGGAACAAAGCGACGGTAGCGCAGCGACGCGAATGATGCCGCGGCCTTTCGCGGCAAGTTCCCGGCTATTGAAAACAACCCCCTCGATATCGCGCAACAAGTCGGCGACCACGGGATTGAGTTCCGCCCCAATGCGGGTCAGGGTCACGGTTCGGGTGTCGCGGTCGAAGAGTCGTATTCCCAAAGTCTTCTCGAGTAGACGCACCTGTTTGGTGAGGGCAGGTTGAGAAAGGTGGAGGATTTTCGCGGCCCGTGTGAAACTACTGAGCCTTGCGACCGTAATGAACGCCTGCAAATGCCGAAGGTTTAAATCAAATGGATTCATTCCCATTGGTTATTAGTCTCATATCAAAATGTCAATTCCGAAATAGGAGACGGCTGATAGGATTCTGCATAACTTGCAAGAATCAAGTGCGGGAACAATCCTCCCAAAAGACCTCCAGGGAAAGGGTGCCGGTGAACCACCTAAAGATTTGCTCAACGGCAAAGGCGCTGCTTTGCGCTACTGTGATGATTGCCGGCGGTTTCGCTGCTTCCTCGTCCAACGTGGCGGGCCAGCAGGTTCCGAAGACGAAGCCGCATAACTTTGCGCTGGGAGAAGAATATCGCAGCGTTCGAGGAGGCCGACCGAACTGCCCCGCCGCCCAAGGACGCGGTGCTATTCGTCGGCGCATCCACGATCACATTATGGAAGAGTATGGCGCGTGACTTTCCGGACCACAAAGTCATCAACCGAGGCTTTGGGGGCTCTGAGATCGTCGACACGACCCACTTCGCCGAGCGCATTATATTTCCGTACGAACCGAAAATGATCATCCTGCGTTGCGGCAGCAATGACATCTCCAGCGGCAAGCGACCGGCTGAAGTTCTGGAGGACTTCCGGGCGTTCGTTAGCAAGGTTCGCGAGAAGCTGCCAAAGACCGAAATCGTCTTCATGTCTCTGAACGCGATCCCATCGCGCTGGCGCAAAAGGACAAGGACGATGCGGCCAACAAGCTTATCAAGGAAGCAATCCAACGAATGCCGCAGGTGCGCTTCCTCGACATTAGCGACATGGTGCTTAGTTCCGACGGCCAGTCGCGAACCGAGTTGTTTGGCCCCGATAGGCTGCACTTCAACGAGGCGGGATACAAACTCCTAGCCGAGCGTGTCCGTCCCTATCTGCCGACGAAGTAAAAAAAGACCCAACGAGGAGATTATCTGATGAAAAACCAGGGAAAAGTATCACGACCGGGCGTTGCCTTGATAGCCATGGTTGTCCTCCTATTCATGGCTTGCAAGGCATCCGCCATTACCTATCCGTCCCTGAGTTCGTTTCTTTACGGCAATACGGGAGTCAATGCACCGCCCGAGAAGTCGTTCGTGCCAGGCCCTGGTTTTCCTTTCCGCATTCTCTTGCCGGCGAACTTTGATGCAGGGAAGAAATACCCCATAATCGTCTATCTTCATGGGGGCGGCGAAACGGGCAATGACAACGAGAAGCAATTAAAAGCCGGTAAAAACAGCGCCAACGGCGGACTCGCCCTCGTTGCGACGGCCGACCCAAACAATCAAGCGGATTATCCTTGCATATTCGTCGCCCCCCAGATGCCCGTGAACAATTGGTATAACGCGGCCAGCGTTCAAGCCATCAAAGACCTACTCACCCTTCTCAAGACGCAGTA
This sequence comes from uncultured Planctomycetota bacterium, assembly GCA_963848825.1. Classification (GTDB taxonomy): domain Bacteria; phylum Planctomycetota; class Planctomycetia; order Gemmatales; family Gemmataceae; genus CAVVSQ01. The sequence goes on from CAWKFA010000004.1 coordinate 89,311, forward strand.
TCCCAACGCGGTGGACGACGACCGCCTCTACCTCACGGGGTTATCCAGCGGCGGCATGGGCAGCTGGAATTTGCCGCCGCAGTTCAATCCCACTCCATTTGCATGTATTGTTCCGATTTGTGCCTTCTCCATCTACCCGGACACGACTCCCAAACTTCCGATCTGGAACTTCCACGCGGTCAACGATCCGATCGAATCAATCTACCGCGGCAATCGACGTCCCGGTGAACTCGGCTCTGACGTGATCGTGCCCAAACTGCGCCACAGGGTTATTCGATCATCTACACGCGCTATGATAGCGGCGGACATGCCATTTGGACGACTGCGTATCAACATCCCCTCCTGCTGTCCTGGATGTTCGCGCAACGCCGCGGGCAGCCGCAACAGGGAATTCCCGGCCTCTCCATCAAAAGCTCCACCATCGAGAATGGCATGCTGACGCTCTCCGGTGAGGTCCCGGAAAAGGCGAACTTTAAGCGTGTCGGCTGGAGTACCAGCGCCATTAAACAATCCGCTTCCAGGTCAGACGGTGTTGGCGACGGCACGACGACCTTCGTCTCCGCCTCGTCGTCGTTCGATAAGACTTATGTAGGCCAACGCCTGGGGATACCCAACCGGAACGCCGATATGGGCATCGTTTACTATGACATCGTGGAGGTAAACAGTCCCAGCATTCTTAAACTGAACGGCAAAGTGTCTCCGGGGACCCACACATTCATAACCTATCCTTACGGCACCATGGAAAACCCGCATCCCGCAACCGGCCCCATTAGTCCGACCTGGAAGTTGTCGAGGATCCCGATCCCACGCGATGTCAAGCAGGTTCAGGTCATCGCAGAAGCGCCGACCGGAAGCAATCTTGGTGGACAGACTACGATGAATCTGGCGTTCAAAGTCAACAAATAGGTTCCGCAAAAGATCAACCCAAGAAAAGGAGCAATGACGTGCGACTCTCTCAATTAAAAGCCACGACCATCGCCGGTGCTCTGCTGGCGGCATTCGTCCTGGCGAGCGGCGCTGCTGCCCAAGAAAAGGGCAAGGGAAAAGGTAAAGGGCCGGTGGTCGTCTCGCCCGAAGTTAAGGCGGACCGCACGATCGTCTTGCGCATTGTCGCTCCCAAAGCCGAGCAGGTCACCATCAACTCGTCGGACTTGCCGGGCAAGTACAAGCCGCGCGATTTCAAGAAGAGCGAAACGGGAGTCTGGGAACTGAGCTTGGGGCCAGTTGAGCCGGGCACATATCGTTATGTGTTTAATGTGGATGGAGTGGCGGTCGCCGATTCCAGAAACACTGCGGTAAGCGAATCCAACGCCACGGTTTGGAGCGTCGTGCATGTTCCGGGTTCGGACTTCATGGACACCACCAGCGTGCCTCATGGGGCCGTCGCTCAGGTGTATTATCCCTCGTCGACTTTGAATCGCACCCGCCGAATGCACGTCTACACACCACCCGGTTACGAGGTGGGCACCGAAAAGTACCCCGTTTTCTACCTGCTGCACGGCGCCGGCGATGGCGATGATTCGTGGACCTCCGTGGGTAGAGCTAACTTCATCTTGGATAACCTGATCGCGTCCAAGAAGGCCAGGCCGATGATCGTCGTCATGCCGGCGGGACATACCGGCCCCCAGGCAGGCAAGGGCCTCGGCGGCGGCGACTTCGAGAAAGACTTCCAAAGCGACATCATGCCTTACATCGAAAAACACTACCGCACCCTGAACGACCGGCCCAACCGTGCCATTGCCGGCCTGTCGATGGGGGGCGCCCAGACGCTGACGATCGCCATCGCTCGACCCAAGGACTTTGCGTATGTTGGCGTCTACAGTTCCGGATTGCTCTTCGGCAAGGGGCCCGACACCGAAAAAGTGATCAAGGCGGGTATCGCCGATTCGGAAGTCCGCAAAGGTTTGAAGCTGTTTTGGTTCGCCACGGGGTCTGATGACTTCCTGCTCAAGCAAACCCGTGACACCGTGGCGCTTTTCAAGAACAGCGGCAACGATCCCGTCTTCCGCGAAACCACTGGCGGCCATACCTGGATCAACTGGCAACTGTATCTCAACGACTTCGCGCCGCAGTTGTTCCGGTGAGATCCATCTGCCTTTGTTCGGTAGTTCGGTAGCCGCAGGCTAAAGCCTGCGGCTACCAGCCCCTATCGCAACGTGGTGTCGCACGATGAACATGCTTCACTCCATTTGCCCCCGAAAACCAATCCTTATTGGTCTGACCGCTTTGTTCCTGCTGGTTTTGATTGGCCAGCGCCGCCAGGCGGCAGGTCAAACGCATCGTTATCGACAATAACGAGGGTGCGGCCGCTGGGGGCAAGAACAAGTCAGGCGCTGACGGGTATCGGCGCATCAGCGGCAAGGCTTACGGCGAGTTAGATCCCAACGATCGGCGCAATGTCATCATCAACGACATCGAACTGGCACCCCGCAACGTGCGCGGCATGGTGGAGTATGTGGCGACTTTTTCACTCTCGGTGCCGAAGGACCTGTCCAGGGCGAGCGGCGTTCTCTTTTATTTGGTGCCGAACCGAGGCGGCCGGCCTGGGGAACCCGGCGACTTGCTAGCGCGGGGCGACATTGTCCTATCCAGCGGCTGGCAAGGCGACGTCGCTGAAAAAGGAGGCGCAGAGACTATCTCCGTCCCCGTGTCAAAAAATAAAGATGGCTCGAACATCACCGGGCCGGTGGTGTATCGCTATGCCGGCTTTAAGGCTGGAACTAAGACATTTTCTTTGCCGAGCAATTTCTCACTGGCAGACAATGATACCACCAAAGCCACTTTGACCAAACGGGCTTCTGTGGAGGGCCTGCCTATTCCCATCGCCAGTGCGGATTGGGCCTTTTCTGACTGTCGCCAGGTTGCTTTCCCTGGAACGCCGGACCCTACAAGGGTATCCATCAAAGGGGGTTTTGAGCCGAAGTACCTTTATGACGTGGTTTACTACGTGAAAGACCCCAAGGTCCTGGGGATTGGCTATGCGGCCACGCGCGACATCATCTCTTTCTTCAAGCATGCCGACAAGGACGAAAGCGGCACGGCCAACCCCGTGCGCGGGCTCATTTCTCACGTGATTGCCAAGGGCGATTCGCAAGCGGGCAACTTCATCAAGTCGTTCATTCACCTCGGCTTTAACGAAGACATGTCCGGGCGGATTGTCTGGGACGGGGCCAACCCCCACATTGCCGGACGGCAACAGCCCCTCAATTTCCGGTTCGCGATCCCCGGGGGCGCCGTGAAAATGTTTGAACCCGGCAGCGAAGGCGTCCTGTGGTGGAGTGATTATCCGGACACGGCGCGTGGCCGAGAGACCACCGGCCTGCTGGCCCGCGCCGGCGCCGCCGGCGTTATGCCGAAGATATTCGAAACCTTCGGAGCAGCGGAAATATGGGGCTTGCGCATGTCGCCGGCCCTGGTGGGCACCAAGGCCGACGCGGACATTCCGTTGCCGGCAAACGTCCGCCGCTATTACTTCCCGGGTACAACCCACGGCGGGGGCGGCGGAGGCTTTAACGTTGCGGCGAGGGGTGCCATCGGTGGTCTGGCGAGCAATCCCAACCCGCAACAAGAGACGATCAAAGCGCTGCGGGTTGCCCTGCTCGACTGGGTCGTGAGGGACATCGAGCCGCCGCCGAGCCAATACCCGCTTCTCGCCAGGGGCGAGCTGGTGCCACCGGATCATGTCAGCATGGGCTTTCCACGGATACCGGGCATGCCGCTCCCGGATCAAAAAGTAAACCTGATCTACGATTACGGCTTCGGGCCCGGCTTCCGTGCCAACGATTTGTCGGGGCACTTTACCTTTACTTCACCACCAACCATCAAACAGGTCATTCCCAGCCTTGTCCCAAAGGTTGACGCCGACGGCAATGAGGTCGGCGGCGTTCCCTCGGTTCTGCATCAGGCGCCGCTTGGCACCTACCTGGGTTGGAATGTCCAAACCCCGAACGGAAGTTATGCGGGCGGCTTTATTCCCTTCACCAATACCAAGGAGGAGCGCCTGGCCAAGGAGGACCCGCGGCTATCCCTCGAAGAGCGCTATCGCGATCACGCCGGGTATGTTGCGGTGGTCAAAGCAGCCGCTGAACGCCAGGTAAAGCAGCGCTGGCTCCGTCCTGAAGACGCCGTCAGGCTCATCAAGGCAGCCGAGGCGAGTAATGTTCTACGCTGACGGGCCAAGGAAATGACATGACTCGCGACACCTTGGCAATTGGCTGTGCGGCTGGATTCGGTGGCGACAGAACCGACGCGGCGGGCCCGATAGTGGACACGCTCATCGCGCGGGGCGGACCTGGCGTGCTGGTCTTTGAGATGTTGGCCGAGCGTACGCTCGCGCTTGCGCAACTGGAGCGGCTCGCCGACCCTGAGCGTGGCTATGCATTGCTCCTGGAGCCGATGGTAAGGCCGATTCTTCGCCGCTGCTTCGATCACGGGATTCCGATCGTGAGCAACTTCGGAGCCGCCAATCCTTCCGCCGCCGCGCGCCTTGTCCGACGGATCGCGGAACAGGAGAAGCTACCCAAGCCGCGCGTGGCAATTGTCGAGGGAGATGACCTCTCCGATAGCCATGGCCGGGAATTGTTACGACGGTATCTCCCGCCTGCCGAATTCGCCCGAGAGATGGTGAGCGCCAACGTGTACCAGGGCGCGACGGCGATTGCCGCTGCGCTGCGAGCCGGGGCACAGGTAGTGGTGACGGGGCGCGTCGCCGACCCATCGCTGGTTGTGGGGCCGGCGCTGGGCCACTTCAACTGGGGCGAATCGGAGTGGGATCTCCTCGCTCGCGCCACCGTCGCCGGTCACTTGATCGAATGCGGGGCACAGGTTACCGGAGGCTATTTTGCCGACCCCGGATTCAAGGACGTTGTTGACCTTCACGCGGTTGGTTTCCCCATCGTCGAGATTGCAGCGGACGGCGCTCTCGTCATTGGCAAAGCGAATGCCACCGGCGGCCTGGTGGATTGCCGCACCGTGAAGGAGCAGCTTCTCTACGAAATCCATGACCCGGCGGCCTACCTGACTCCCGACGTGGTCGCCGACATCTCCGAGGCGGCAGTGGCTGAAATCGGACCAAATCGTGTCGCGATTTCAGGTATTCGCGGCCATACCCGGCCGGACACACTCAAGACGATTGTTTGCTTCAGCGGCGGCTGGCTAGGCGAGGGAGAAATTTCCTATGCCGGCCCAAACGCCGAGGGCGCGCGGTTGGCGGGCGAGATTATCAGGCGGCGTGTCGGCGCTGGCCTGGCGTTGCGCTGCGATCTTATCGGTGTCTTGAGTGTATTTGCCGATGATGGCGGACGTGCGCAAGGACGTCGGCCTTCTGATGACGCCCTGGACGTGCGGCTGCGCGTTGCGGGAACTCACGCCGACCGAACCCGGGTAGAACATTTGCTCCGCGAGGTCGCTGCGCTATATACCTGTGGGCCGGCAGGCGGCGGCGGTGTGAGGACGACGCTTACCCCGCGGCTCAATTCCGCTTCCTGTCTCGTGCCGCGCGAGCTCGTACCGTCCACCTTCACCTTCCTGGAATAGCAATGGAAAGTACCCGCATCCCGCTCCACTGGATCGCCCACGGCCGCGCCGGCGACAAGGGCAACACCCTGAATATTAGCGTGATCGCCTATCGTCCGGAGTTCTTCCCGCTTTTGGTTGAGCAAGTGACCGAAGAGCGCGTGGCTGACGTCTTCCGTGAGCGCGTGCCCTCCTCTGTTCGTTGTTATGTGCTGCCTAAACTTGGTGCGCTGAACTTCGTCGTGACGGGAGTTCTCGACGGCGGCGTCAACGAATCCCTCAATCTGGATACGCACGGCAAAACGCTTGCGTTCTTGTTGCTCAGTATGGAGGTCGAGGTGCCATCCCGATTTGCCAAATCGCTGCCCCCTCGTCACTGGCAGCCCGTTGAAAAAGGGGTCAGACCCCCTAGAAGCGACTAGAGTTTTCCATGTTTTTACAGGGTATCGAAGGGGTCTGACCCCTTTTTCAACGGGCTGTTAGGAGCCGACCATGCTTGCCCTGCTCGGGCTTTTGACCGTCCTGGTCCTCCTGGCGGCCATCATTAGCAAAAGAATGTCACCCTTGGTGGCGCTGATCGCGGTTCCAACAGCCGCCGCGCTCATCGGCGGTTTTGGGCTGGAGGAGACAGGCAAGTTCATCGTGCGCGGCATCCGGGAAATCTCGCCCGTGGCGGGGATGTTCATTTTCGCCATCCTTTATTTCGGGATCGTGAGCGATGCCGGGCTGCTTGATCCGATAATCGACGCCATCCTGCGCGCCATTGGCACCCGTCCCACCGCGCATTGTGATGGGCACTGCACTGCTTGCTCTGGTGGTTCACCTGGACGGTTCGGCGCGGTGACTTTTTTGATCACAGTCCCGGCGTTGCGGCCGTTGTATGACCGGTTGGGCATGGACCGGCGCGTGCTTGCCTGCGCCGCGTCACTGGCCGCCGGCGTGAATTTCCTGCCCTGGACGGGTCCGACACTAAGAGCCTCGGCCGCACTCCATGTACCGGTGGCAGAGCTTTTTAGCGCGCTCATTCCCGTTCAAGCCGTCGGCTTGCTCTACGTATTCGTTGTCGCCTACTATCTTGGCAAAAGGGAAGAAAGACGACTGGGACTCACAGGTTCTTTGTCCGAAGGACAGGTTGTACAGCGTCACATCTCCGAGGAAGAAAAGGACCTGCGCCGGCCGCGCTTATTTTGGCTCAACCTGGCCCTGACCCTGCTCCTGATGGGCGGCATGGTGAGCGGGGCCGTCGAGCCTGTGGTCTTGTTCATGCTCGGCACGGTGCTGGCGCTGCTGCTCAACTACCCGCATGCCAACCAACAACGGTCCCGGGTTGATGCGCATGCCAGGCCCGCGCTGCTGATGGCCGGCATTCTCCTGGCGGCGGGTGCCTTCATTGGCATCATGAAAGAATCGGGCATGCTGGCCGCGATGGCCCAAGCCGCAGTCGGCCAACTGCCCCCTGAGTTCGCTAGCCACATTCCCTTTGGACTGGGGCTGACTTCCATGCCCCTGAGTTTGCTATTCGACCCCGATTCCTTTTATTTTGGCGTTTTGCCGGTGGTGGCCGAGGCAGCCCAAGGGCATGGCGTGCCTGCTATCCAAGTGGGCCAGGCGGCTCTCCTCGGCCAAATGACGACCGGCTTTCCGGTGAGCCCCCTTACTCCAGCAACTTATTTGATCGTCGGCCTGGCCGGCATTGAACTTGGCGATCACCAGAAGTTTTCGATGCCATTTCTCTTTGGCGCATCGGTCGTGATGACCATCGCCTGCGTCGTCTTTGGGGTCTTCCCAATTTGAGCGCGATCGAGATGTGAACGGGCCAAGCGGGTTTCGTGGACGGCACCAGATGGTTGTTCATGCGCGGGCCGGGGGAGCGATCCAGAAATGCTTGAGTAGGGCCGCAACGTAGCCGAGTTGCTCGAATTTCGCGAACATTCACTGCACCGCGGTCCGTATTTGTTCATCGGGATCGCGGGTGATTTTCTCCAGAGACAACTTCACGTAACCCATCGGTGCGTCACTGAACAAATTACCCCGCAGTCCCTTGTTGATTTTGCCCGCTTGAATTGATTCTGTATCGCGCACGGCAGCGAGATCCTGTGGCGTTCCGGAGCAATAGATTCCTACCTAAAATAGGTACACAACGCGGCGACAGTGATGACGCAGTCTCCGATAGGCTGAAGTTCCCTATGTATGGATCGTATTGCGTTCCAACACAGCCTCGATGTGATTCACCATGCAACAAGAAGCCGGCGGGCGCGCGAAGACGAAAGGCGGCAGCGAGGTCGAACCTGTCGGCTCACGGCACTTTCGTCACCGGTGGTGCCTTCCATTTGCCGTCCAGGGCTTCTTGCTTGGGCCAATACAGCCGCATCGCCAGCATGAAGGCCCCCTTGGGAGCGGGAAGCCAGTTCGACTCGCGATCCTTGCCCGGCGGTTCATTCTGGATGTAGATCGTCAGGCCGCCGTCGGCGTCCCGTTTGAGGTCGGGAAGCATTGGCGAGTTGACGAGGTAACGGTCGATCGGGTTCTTCACCAGGAACTGCCCCGGCAGGTCATACATCGTCAGCGACCAGAACGCGTTGACCGGCGGCAACTCGCCCTTGGCGAAGCGCAACACGTACCGCTTGCTGCCACCGAACGGTTGCCCGTCCGCATCCTTCTGGTACATGGGATAGAGGGCTTCGTCTTTCGAGTTCGCCCCGATGCCGACCTGAGCGCCCACGGCTCGGTTGACGTAATCGTCTTTCAGAAACGCCCGGGTGCCGAACAGGTCGGCGGTGTTGCTCCCGAGCTCGGCCCGGCGCTTGTCCAGTTCTTTCTGTCCATCTGTCATGCCGTCCTGGAAGGCTTTCTTCTTGTCGTCCGGCAGGGACGCGACATCGAACCCCTTGCCCGGCGCGATGCCGATGCTCGCGAACTGCTTGCGCAGCCCCGTTTCGTCGGGCGGAGTCGGACAAAATTGCAACAGGAAGCTCAGCTCGCCGAAGAACTCGATCGACTTTCGCTGGTCGGCCGCCGAGAGCGGTTGGCGCCAGGCGAAATTCGGGCCCGCTGCCGGCGCGGATCGGCCGAGAAACCTTGACAGCGGTTGCACCTTGTACTCGGCCTGGATCTTCTTGACCGCCTCCAGATCGCCCGGGTTGAACAGCTGCGTTCGGCCGACGATCGAGACCAATTCCGTATCGGAGCGAATCACCTTCGTGATCCCCTTGGGCGTTTCTCCCTTCCAACGCGGGCCGGCGACGAGGAATTCGCCGCCCCCGTTCCCCGTGGTGCGGGAGCCGACGTAGGCAAAATTGTAGGTGTAGAGGTCCATCATCTGGAAGACGTAGTAGCGCGTCTTCTCGATGGCCGGCACCGTCAGCACGATCGGCTCGGCCCGGAGGTCCAGGACGATGAAGGAATACGGCGTGTCGGAGTTCGGCGTCACGAACGCCTTGTCTGCCGGCGTGAACACGCGCGCGACGTTCAGCACGGTGTTGAACGGCCCCTTGTACTCTGGGTTGTCACGATCCACCGAAAACGCGTACATGATGCGGTACTGGTCCACCATCGGATAGCCGTAGATGTAGGCTTCCTTGGCGATGGCGCGGACTTCGGCCAGAGTCGGCTTTTCCTGGCTGCCTGCGCTCCCGGCCAATCCAGCCAGAAACGCGGCGGCGATAACCATCTTGTTCATGACGATGCTCCTAAGGGACACGATCATCGTTCAGGGGAGCTTCTCGATGTCGGGCAGCTTCCACGTCTTATCGAACAGCGGCTTCTCGGGGCCGTAGAACCACAAGTCGGCCAGGTCTCCTCAGCCAATCCTCGCCGTCTATTTGTATTCGCTCGGCAGATTCCGGCAGACTTCGCCCCACGCCTCGCGGACAATCTTGGCAGTCACGGGTTGCTGTTCCGCTGTCTGCCGCTCGCCGGGGCCGAGGATTTTTTCCTCCAACCACTCGACCATAAATCCATCCCAGACGCCGGCCGGATGACGAAGGTTGAACTCGATGACAGGGAAAACTTCGTCCCAAAGGATATAACGAATCTTCGCCGGGCTGTATCCGGATTCAATGACCGTCCGAGCAATGAAGCGATAGAACGCTTCAGTTATCTCCGTGTCCAAAAAGAGATCCGACACAGCTTGCCAGACGAGACGCCGACGTACGAGGTCTTCCCGAGCCATAGTCATGCAAGAACCCACGTTAAGCAAACCATCGGTCATTCAACGAAGCGCTCAACCTGCGGTCAAGAGGCCAGCGCTGGCCGACTCCTAACTCCTTTCGCGTTCCGGTCCGACACGCCGCCGCGGTTTCATTTCAACGAGTCGAGAGGTTCCGCTCGCGTGCCTTAATCCTCGCTCTTGCCGTCATCGCTCATCTTCACGAGCTTGGGATCGAAACGCGCAACAACTTCCACCAGGTCGGTCTGCTGTTCCATGACCTTGCGGATGTCCTTGTACACTTCCGGCACCTCGTCAAGGCCGCATGACAGCACGCGGACGCCGCGGTTCTTGATCTCGCTCGTCCAGGCATCCCAGTCGAGCGTCTTGATGGCTTGCGAGCGGCTCATGCGTCGGCCGGCGCCGTGCGACGCCGAACGCAGCGACTCCGCCGCCACCCGCCAAGGAAGAGAAAGCCCCGGAGGAGGAAAAGACAACCAAGGAATCAAAAGCCTCACGCCGACGGCGGAAACCGCGACCCCGTGAGTCGCCGTCGCTTGCCCCGTGACCGTCCCGAAGCAAGAGTTCAACAAACCATGGACTGGCCGGTTTTGAGGCGCCACTTCGTGGCTGGTTTTGAAACGCAAGATGTCATTTCAACCCCGATTCCTTTTATTTTGGCGTTTTGCCGGTGGTGGCCGAGGCAGCCCAAGTGCATGGCGTGCCTGCTATCCAAGTGGGCCAGGCGGCTCTCCTCGGCCAAATGACTACCGGCTTTCCGGTGAGCCCCCTTACTCCCGCAACGTATTTGATCGTCGGCCTGGCCGGCATTGAGCTTGGCGATCACCAGAAGTTTTCGATCCCATTTCTCTGTGGCGCATCGGTCGTGATGACAATCGCCTGCGTCATCTTTGGAGTCTTCCCAATTTGAGCGCGCTCGAGATGTGAACGGGCCAAGCGGATTTCGTGGACAGCACCAGCTGGTTGTCCGGCATGAGCACACCCTGTAAGGCGTCGCCCCGTGTCTCACGGCGGCTGACACGCGCGGGGCCATGCGGCTGGCGTGGAAATAATCACGTTTTTCGCCACTTTGGCGGCCGCGTCTCACGGTGTCGTGAGACACGGCATCGTGGTGCGCTTTTGCGTGGTCGAAAACCTCCTGGCCTTGTCTTGGCCAACAGGTGGAAAGATCATGGCGACCCGCAGGTTTTTTTCCTCCGAGGCAGTCAAGTCGGCGTCGATAACCTGCTGGACTTCGACCCAGGATAGAGCGTCGGCCGAGTTATTGCCAGTGCGCGGCCAATGAATCATTTTCCGCTGAAAAGCATCTAACTTCATATGAGTAGGCCAGTTGGATCCTCGATCGATTTGGAGCGGCGGCGACAACAAGCCGTGCGCGTTGTTGAAGAGGGTGAAAGCCCGGAAACCGTCGCACGCGTTTTTGGCGTAAATCGTTCATCTGTTTACCGTTGGCTCAACCTTTCGCGACAGCCAGGCGGTTTAGCCGCCAAAATACATCCAGGCCCTGCACCGCGACTATCCCACGAACTACACCAGCGCCTCGAAGCTCTACTGCTTGAAGGTGCAAAAGCTCATGGCTGGTCCAACAGTTTATGGACCTGTGCTCGGGTCGTCGAACTGATACGCCGGCATTTCGGCGTCTCTTTTCATCATGATCACGTGGGCCGCTTCCTGCGTAATCGCTTAAACTGGTCGCCCCAAAAACCGCGCCGCAAAGCTCGCGAAAGAGACGAGGCTGACATCGAGTTTTGGAAACAGGTGCGCTTTCGCGCCATCGCTAAAGAGACGTGGGCACGCAACGCTCACCTCGTGTTTCTCGACGAATCCGGCTTCATGTTGACTCCGACCGTTCGTCGGACCTGGGCGCCTCGTGGAAGTAAACCAGTCCTGACCTGTTGGGACCGGCGAGACCGCCTGTCAGCAATCAGTTGCTTGACCGTCAGTCCCAAAGCCAATCGCTTGAACTTGTTTTTTCGTCTTTTGGATCACAATGTTCATGCGGAAGACATCATTGATTTTTTGCGAGACCTCAAGAGTAGTTTGGGCGGTTCCATGACAGTGTTGTGGGACGGAAGTAATGTTCATAGTAAATCCCGACTCGTCAAAGTGTTCCTGGCGAAGCATCCGGAAATAGTGGCCGAAAAACTGCCTGCTTACGCACCGGAACTGAACCCTGACGAATTGGTCTGGGGCTGGAGCAAATATGGTCGTCTTTCCAACTTGGCGGCGCACGACACGGACCAACTGGCTGAACACATCATTGACGAACTGACGTATTTGAAACAACATCCGGAACTATTAGCGTCGTTTTTGGATAAAACAAACCTCCCCATAGTCGCCTAACGTCGTTTTGGCCGCGCAGCGGTCAATAATGCCCGCCGAGGCACAAAGCTTTCGTGATTGTGGCGTTTGGCTCTAGTCTTTACGTGACTTGAGCGATGTCCGGTATACGACACCAGGCAGCCAACTGCCCAGCGCTGCGGCCTTGCGAATCGAGCCAGCCTCTCGCGAAAAGCAGAAGGTAGCGTGGAATGCGTCGTCGGGATCGGCTTCGTTAACTGCCACCGTCCGGTAAACGTCCAGAACCATTGGTCCGTGGCGACGTAGCGGGTTCCCCAAGCCGGACCCGCCGAGCGAAATCCCACGAACGATTCGAATGCGAACAGCAGAAATGAAAAAGGTCCATAAGTACTCGTGAAAAAGAAATACTTTGACATTGGCTATCCTCACGACTACGCTTTCGATTAATCATAAAAGACATCGGATTAATTTTTTATTTATGCTGGAAATTTGCCAATGCCGCCTTCAATTTGGAATAGGTTATTCGACAAATTCTCTGGTCTCGCGACGCGAACCGATTCGCAGAAATCCTGCGCCGCGTTTACGACTAGCGGTCGAGTTGCTCGAAGACCGCCTCGGCCCGTTTTGCCAGATCTCGTCGGGTTTGACTTTCGGCCCGGTCACCCAACAGCATACTTCCATGTTGAAGAGTCATCGCCATCTTGGGGCAGCCAAATCCACCTCGATTTCGCGTATGCCAACACTGGCGGCCCGCCATCGGGCTCACAGACGTTCAATATCGCCTTTTATCTGACCACCAACGCCACCATCAATCCTGCAGGGGATTACGGCTTCGGCCGGTTGACCGGCTTCTCGGTCCCTGCATCCGGTAGCGGTGCCGTCTCCTCGGCTACGATCACATTGCCGGCATCGAACCCACTCTCCCCGCTCACTGCCGGCCCGTTCACCATCGGCATGTTGGTCAATTCCGACAACACGGTGGCGGAATCCAACTCTGGCAACAACGACAACCAAGGCAACGGCAAGGATCTGACTGCTGTGGCCATTCAGCCGCCCGTTGCGGTCGCCACAGATTCCTCGGGTTCATCGAGTGATCATGCCGTCAGTTTCGGGTCAATCGTCGATGATGGGCCGGGCAATGCCCAGACAACGCAGACGGTGACCCTCAGTGACGGCACTTCCGGCTCACTTTTGAAAGTCCTGCAAAATGGTATCCACCTGGCCAACGGCACCAATTTCCACATCCAGAGCATACTCAGCAATAAGCTGTCGCAGCCAGTGAACGTTTCCGGCGGCTTTAGCCTCCTCGCAGCCAATAGCGCCGAAACGTGGTCCATCCAGGTCTCGTTCGACCCGGTCGCGACCGGAAATCTTTCCGATACACTGGTGATCCAATCCGACGATCCTTCCAATCCTACGATAAACATCGCACTGAGCGGAATTGGCACGCCACAGGCGAATCTCGCGGTTACCAGTCCTCTAAGCGGTACTGTAAACTTTGGTAATGTCGCTACGGATGGTCCGGGCGGCGCTGTCGGTAACGCTACCATGACGTTGGTGAACAACGGTAGCGGCCCCCTTACGGTCAACCAGAACGGGATCACCGTTGGCGGCGCCCGTTCGCGATCACCAGCATCATCAGCAGTACGCAGGGGAGCGTCAATCTGGCTAACGGCACGGCGACAATTGCCGCCAACAGCGCCGAGACGTGGACCATTGGCGTGCGATTCGACCCGACCGTAACGGGACTTTTCCAGGTGCCGTTGACGATCATCAGCAACGCACCCCAAGACGGAACATCGGTCGTCACCCTTATTGGCACTGGCCAGACGCCGCAATCCTTGGCGGCCAGTCCCAACGCCGTTTCATTTGGGAGCGTCTCCGCTGATGGCCCAGGCAATCAGCTGGTCGACACGGACCGTGACGCTAACCAACACCGGTCAACTGCCACTTCAGGTCAATCAGAATGGCATCACACTGATTAACGGCACACACTACAAGATCGTTGGCGTGAGCAGCAGTACCCAGGGCACGATCAATCTGGCCTCGGGGTCGGCTACGCTTCGCGCAAGCAGTGCCGAAACCTGGACCAGCACGCTTCAGTTCGATCCCCTGACCGCCGGACTGTTGTCCGACACGCTACTCATCGCCAGCAACGACCCGATCAACCCGACGACGAGCATCGCCCTGAACGGCACCGGTTTCGAACCAGCCGATTCTGGTGGTCACCGATTCAGCGGCCCCGAACAACTTAACGTTGGGTTTCCCCGCCACGCTGGACGACGGTTCCGGCGGACGGAGCTCAATCCAGACAGTGCAGCTGACGAATGTCGGCACACAGCCTCTACTGGTGGCGAAAAACGGATTGACACTGACGAACGGCACAAACTTCCACGTTGTTACCGTTGTTTCCTCAACGCAGGGTGTATTGAATCTGGCTGCCACCGGCGTGCTGGCGCCCGTCAGTGCGGAGAAATGGACGGTGACGCTTGCCTTCGATCCGGGTAGGCCGTCACGCTTGCGGACGCTCTGAATATCGCCAGCAACGACCCGGTCAACCCGACAATGGTTGTCGCCCTTAATGGCCAGGGCGTCGTGCCAACTGTCTCGGCGATCTATCCGGCACAAGCCGTGCATACCTCGGCCAGCCCCGCATATCATATCACCTGGAACGGCGTCTACGCGCCCGGCACCGGCACGTATTCGCTCTATTACGACACCGATCGCAATCCGGCGGCGGGTCTGGCCGTCATCGCCACGGGGTTGTCGCAAACGCAAACCGCCTTCGATTGGCAAGTGCCGACGAACCTGGTGGGCGGAACCTATACGATCTACGTCACGCTGCAAGACGGCTCCGTCTCCACCGGAAGTTACGCCGCCGGCAGCCTCACGGTGGACCCCGCCAACAGCGATCGCCTGCTCTCCGCCCCGGTGACCGATACCGCGGCTTACTCTCTGTCGTACGTTTACAACGGCACTACCTACACCGCCGCTTATACGCTTTCCGTCGGCGACAACGCGCTGTATCCGACCGGCGGCGGCGTCACGCACGAACACCACATTTTCCTCGTGGCCTCGCTCGTTGACACCGAGAACACCACCTACGATTCACTGGGAAATGTCGCGACGACGACCGACGCCAATGGCCAGACGACCGCGTTCACCTACGACATGGTCTCGCGCGTCACGCACGTCGCCTACCCCGATGGTAGCGCCGTGGACTACACCTACGACCCCTCCAACAACCTGCTGACCATGCACGACGCCACTGGCTGGCAGCTCTACGGCTACGACGTCCTCAACCGCCTCACCAGCGTCACCTATTCGCCGGCCAACAATCCCAGCGACCCGGCCGCCCTGACGATCGGCTACCAGTACGACGCCGACAATCGCCTCATCGAACTCGATTATCCAAGCGGCAAGCAGGTCCTCTACGGCTACGACAACGCCAGCAAGCTCACGAGCGTGACCGAGAAGAATTCGGGCCAAGCGGACCTCCTCACGACCTACGCCTACAGTTCGAGCACGGGCCTGCTCACCACCGAAACCCGGCCCAACGACACGCAGACCATCTACGGCTACGACACGAACGGCCAGCTCATCGACATCCTGCACCGCCGCACCTCCACGCAGGCGCTGATCCTCCAGTACCACTACACGCTG
The DNA here is from genome assembly GCA_963848825.1 of uncultured Planctomycetota bacterium. GTDB lineage: Bacteria > Planctomycetota > Planctomycetia > Gemmatales > Gemmataceae > CAVVSQ01. Next base: position 104,957 of record CAWKFA010000004.1, read on the forward strand.
GACGCCGCGGGCCGGCACACCCAGGTCGTGATCACGACGCCCACAGGCGTGGCTGCCCAGGCCTACGTCTACGACGACCTGAACCGGCTGATCCACGTCACCTACTCGAACGACAACGGCACCATCGACCCGACGGACCAGGTCGTGCAATACACCTACGACGGCAACGGCAACCGCCTGACGATGACCACCTACAACAACGGCATCGCCGCCGGCGCGACGCAGACGTTGACGTACGCCTACGGTTTCGAGAACCGGCTGCTGGGCGTGACCGACCAGAACAGCGTCGTGCAGGCGAAGTACTTTTACGACTGGCGCGGCAACCAGGTCGCAAAGGTGACGCCGACGGGGACGACGCGGTATTCGTATGATAGCCGCAAACTGCTGGTGGCGGTGGATGATGGGACGAACCACATCGAGTACCGGTACGACGGTGCCAGGACGACGTGTCGGCCAAATTGAGAACGGCGTCACAACAAAGTTCGTGGTTGACCCATCTAACTCGGTCTACCAGACACTTGAGGAACGCAGTTCTGCGGGCAGTGTTTCTGCGGCCTACGCATACGGCTTGCAACGCGTCAGCGGTCAATTGCCTGGGCAGAGTACGTTGACGTTCTATTTGACTGATGCTCTCGGCTCAGTCGGGGGGCTAACTAACAGTGCGGGAGCAGATCTCGGACACTACAGCTATGATGCGTTCGGAACAACCCGGACCGCTCCGATTGGCGTGACGAATTCGTACCAATTCGTTGGCGAGAGCGTCGATCCATTAACCGGTTTGGCATACTTCCGAGCACGATTCTATGATATGGCCAATGGACGTTTTCTTGGCAAAGACAGTCTTGGTTTTGTTGATGGACCGAGTCGATATGCTTATGCTTCTGGTGATCCTGTCAATGGCAAAGATCCGACTGGGAATTCTGTCGGAAGCTCTATCGGCGAGCGGTAGTGGGTGTTACTTCCGGCGCGTTAGTGACTGGCATCAACGACGCTGCGCATAAGGAAGACTCGAATGAACTCGCGTTTCAAGCTGCGAAGCTTTCTTACACTACAATCGGTGGCGTGGCCGCCGGAGCAGCTGGCGGTGCGCTAGTCATTGCCGCGGCGCCATTGGAGCTCTCAGCCCTTGCGGTAGGCGGCGCTTCTTTGCAATTGGGGCCGGAGCTAACTACGTCGCAAATTGGGCAGCATCTGCCCAGTTTCACAAGGATTATTCTCCTACGCCAAGCAATCTCACCGAAAACGCACTTGCAGGAGCTGAAAACCTGATTCCAGAGCTTGGTGGCGTCACTGCAAATGTTGCTGCGCACACTGTTATTTCAAGAGGCTGTCGGAATCCCCACACAGTTGCTTGTTGACGTGACGACAAAACCAACTATCCCAGCTACAAACACTAGCAATTACATAGGCGATTTTGAGCCATTCATGCCTGGCGGCGTCCTCATCGACCAAGCCGCCACCCTGGTCGGAGCGAACGTCAAAGACATCGCCGGCGCCACCTACGATCCGGTCTCGCAGCAGCTCGTCTTCCTCGGCGATAGCGCCGGCCACGCTGCACAACGTCAATCTCGATCTGTTCACCACCGCGATCCAGTCGGTCTATGGCTCCGCGGAGCCGCCGTTTGTCACGCTCGATCCGTCGGCCAAACTCATCGCACAGACGTTCGACATCGGCAGCGGCAACGGCGTCATTCCTCAACGGCAAATCGGCCAGTATCCCGATCAATTACACGCCGTACACGCCCACCAACGCCGACGACATGACGTTGACATTCAATGTAAACGGTTCGCCGGTGACCGCTCGCATTTCGGCCCAGGTTCAAGACGGTACGGCTCCCGGAAATGTTACCATCAGAATTGGCGGAAGATCTCTTGTTCTCCTAACTCTTGGTACGGTAACAGGCTTCCTGCCGGGATCACGCTAACAAATCCGACACACTCACTCCTCTGGCAACCTGGAGTCACAATAGATGTACCAAATGCAACAGGCACTCTTTCGATTGCTGATGGTGTTGGATATACATGGTCATCAATTCTCAAGGAGAACAAGCCAATTACTTCTTTGGCCTCAATAATGCCAGCGGAACCGCTATCACCGTCACGAATCTGAATCTCGTCACCGACCTGCAGCAACGCAAATTCGGCGGTCGGGTCGATAACACCAAAGCTCGGCTGGATCATGGAAGAGGCCGACCGTGTCATGAAGGAATTGGCCGGCGGCAAGGACCAACTCACCGGCGCGACTCTACAACAGCCAGAACACCGACCTGCCGGCGGGATTTCTGAACGCGCTGGAACGCGATGTCGGCAATAACCAGAGCGGTAATTTCAGCAACCGTTTCTGGTTCACACCCAATTACGAGACGCTCAAGCGCTACATCGACCCAGTCACCGGCACAGGCGACGGTGGTTTTCGACGCAGTCATCCGTCAAGCTCAACACCGAAGTCTGATCCTCGGCCAACCGGAAGACCCGACGGCCCGGGCCTTCGCCGATTTCTTCAACGCCAACTACGACGCGCTGGCCAATATCAGCTTCCCGGTCCACGACCCCAACGATCCGACCGGCACAGCCGTTGTCCAGGAGAAGATCTTCCAGGATCTTGCCGACGCCATGAAAGCGGTGGCCCTGGCACGCTTCTTCCACGACAACAACATCCCACTCGATACCTGGTGGATCAATAGCTGGACGCCGCCGGCCGCGTACATTCCGGCAACGATCCCTACTTTGACGAATTCGCTGCAAAACGGCTCGGTCACGGTCACTTTCTACGGCGGGGTATCGATCAAGACGCCGAACACGTATTTGCCGGACGCGGCGCGCAATCCATCGACGCGGCGGTAAATGCCCAACGCACGCCAGCTCCGGCGACCTGGCCGTGCAAATGTGGAACGTGAACAACACGGCGATGGGCAACCTCAACGCCGTCGCCGCGTCGCTGGCGGCCCAAAAGCAGGAGCGCGATGTCACTCTCGGTTCGACCGACCTTAGCTTCGCCAGCCCCGGCGGTCAGCAACTCACCTTCGAGCGCTATTACGACAGTGCGTACCTGGGAAACAAAAACCTCGGCCCCGGCTGGCAGCCCACCCGTTCTGACCTGCAATTCCAGCTGCCGACTTATGTCGACGATTACCGCCTGATGCGCGACGGCAGCGGCAATCGGTTCATATTTTCGGGGCGACGGCCGACACGTTGTTGCGTTCTGGTGAGATTCGGCTGGTCGATCACTCGACCGGCCAGTTGCTCAACTTCTTCTCATCGCTGACGACCAGCTATGCGCTGGACGACCAGGCCAAGCCGATCCTCGCCACCTCCGGACTGAGTGCGGCGATGTGCCGACCTTCACGCCCGGCCAATACCAGGACGGGAGCACGCTCACGCAGGATCCGAGCACCCACAACTACACGCTGACGCATCTCGACGGCAGCAAATTGGTGTTCGATCCGCAAGGGAATTTGCTCACAACGACCAATACGCTTGGCAATGCATCACCTACGGCTATACGAACGGCAAACTGGCGCAGATCGCGGATAGCTCCGGCCAGAAACTCGCGCTCTCCTACGGCAGCGATGGCCGCATTCAGTATGTTGCTGGGCCGGAGAGCAGCGGCAACGCCTCCCGGCGCATCGTTTACCTCTACGATGCCGGTGGCCGACTCATCGAGGTGGACACCCAGGCCCTGCAAGCGGCGGCACCTACAGCACCGAGCAGGAGCACCAAATATCAGTACAACACGAGCAATCAAATCAGCGGTTTCATCGGACCCGATGGCTTGACCACGCTAACCAACACTCCCGACCTCCGCGGCCGCTCCGCCCAGCAGCAGGAGTCCTGGGGAACATTGTCGCCAACAGCTTCACCCAGGATGCCTCAAGCGGCAACCACACGACGCAAACAACGGACATGGGGACCGTGGGCCCAACAACCCGACGGCACAGGGCATAGCCGCTTTACAGTATTTCGCATCGGGCCGACGAGCACGACCCAGTTCGACAGCACCGCCCGCACGACGCAGGCAACCAACGCACTGGGCAACACCACGCATACGGCTATGCCGGCACGGCGCTCCTGCCGACAACGGTGACCCTGCCGACGTCAAACCGGCCGGCGATCAGCATCCAGCGCAACGCCGCCAACTTGCCGACGGTCATCAATGACCCGGCCAACACGGGAGGCACGCCCGTCCAAATCCTATACAATGCCGGCAACTTGCCCTCGCAGACGACCGACGCAAAAGGCCTCGTGACCAAATACACCTATACCACATGGAACGATGTCGCAACGGTGACCGTGGGTTTCGGCACCGCGCTGGCCCAGACGACAACCTACAACTACAACGCCCAGAAGTTGCTGCAAAGCGTCGTCGATGCGCTCGGCCACACGGTCGCCAGCTACACCTACGATGCGATGGGCCGCGTGTTGACAACGACCGACGGTGACAACGTCACGACGACCTACGTCTACGACACCCTCGGCCGGCTCACCGGGTCTACGACCCACGCCTGACGGGCGCCGATCAACTACATCGCGTACACCTACAATGACAACGACCAGGTGACCCAAGAAACCACGCCCACCGGAACCATCACCAACGTCTACGACCCCGCCACGCACCGTCTAATGTCCGTGACCGACCTCACCGGCCGACGACTAAGTATGGCTACGATCCCGCCTCGGGATTGCTGACAAGCATCACCCAGGTTCACAGTGGCGGCAACGCGGTCACGCAGGAAGTGTACGACCGACGTGGCCAATTGGTGTTGCTCATCGCGCCCAACGGCGACCGCACCGCGTTCACCAGCGACGCTCTGGGGCAACCGACAGCGATGATCGAAAGCAACAACGCTCTGCCCGCCGCAACCGTCAACGCTCAAAAAGCGTCTTCGACCTCGCTGAATATCATCGTTGCCGCGAGCGAACCCATTCTGGTCGCCGCGCTGACGATTGGCAAGTCGGCCAACCGATGAGCAGTTCCGTGACGCAAGCCGTGCGTCTGACTGACCAAAGCAGCTTCAACTTCGCGCTGGCGGGCGTGGATCCGACGCAGGCATACAATTATCAAATGACCTTGACCGATCGCGTCGGCGTGTCGCAGACATTGCCACAGGGCACCTTCGATGCCGCGCTGCCGGTGAGCCAATTTGTCATTACAAACCTCAGTTCCACAAACATCATGGCGGGCAGCACCGTCTCCTTCACATTGAACGCCGAAAGTAGCACAGGCCAGCCGGTCGCGAACTACACGGGTACTGTCCAACTCACCAGCAGCGACGGCCAGGCTGCCTTGGGCAGCAATGCCTGCCGATCTCTTACACTTTTACAGCCAACGACGCGGGTTCGCATACTTTCACAATCATACTTGGAACCGCCGGCAATCAATCCATTACCGCCACGGATGCGGTCAATCACTTCACCGCTACGACCAATTCGGTTACGGTTGCGGCTGGGCCGTTCAGCAAATTCGTGGACAGTCCTGGGCGGCAACACCTTCGCCGCCGGCACGGCTTTTCAACTCACTGTCCAGGCAACCGACGCGTTTGGAAACGCCGTCAGCCGGTACAGCGGACCTGGCAGCGTCACAACGACCACGAGCCCGGGCGATCCAAAGAGCAGTTTCCCGATCGCCGGTCCCCTGCAAATCAGTAGTATTGGCTTCGGTTTCTTCCAAGGAAGCCTAAAAACGGCGGGGTCCTACACCCTAAACACCACGGCTGGTTCCTATTCAGGGACAAGCAGCACCATAACAGTTACGCCGGCGAATGCGAACTATTTCACGGTTTCCGCGCCGGCAACCGCCACCACAGACGCCGCGTTCAATATCACGGTCACGGCCTTTGACCAATATGGCAACATCGCCACTGCTTACCAAGGCTCGGTTACCATCACCAGCAGCGACCCGGCGCGCACCAACCTGATCAACAGTTATCAGTTCACGACAGGCACGGGCAGGACAACGGCTTGCACACGTTCAGCGTCGCGCTGGCAACGGGCGGCGGTCAAACTATAAGGGCAACGGACACGACCTCGATCAACCCGACAGTCGCTGGCATAAGTGGGCCAATCGCCGTCCGTGGCCTCGTCGTCTCATCCTTTAGTCCCAACGCGAATGGCTTCACGGTAAACTTCAGCAAACCGTTCATCCCGGCGGACCTCGCCCTTTACGATACGAACTCGAATACCGCGGCTAACATCGTGATCACCGGCAGTAACGGCGTCGGTCCGATCCACGGTTCGCTGCTCATCGACCCATCGAATCAGTCCCTCGCATTCAAGGCGACCTCTGCTTATCTGGGTTGCTCAATGGTACAATGGCACTAACTCCATCGTTCTTCCCGACGCGACGTACACGGTTAAGCTCGTCACTGGCTAAGGCACGAACGGGTTCCTCGATTCGCTTGGGGCAGGCCTAGACGGAACCAACAATGGCGGCCATGCCACTTTCGTTACCACTTTCACCACACATTACCAGGCCAATGCGACGCCGGAGCTAGGTATCCCCGACTTTGCCCGCGGTCCGGATAGCAATGCGGCGATCAAAGTGCCCAATAACGGTGCTGCCGGCATCCCTATTACTCTTTACAATGCAGCGGCCGTGACGGATGTCACGTTCTCGCTGACGTACAATACAGCGTTGCTCAACGTCACGGGGACTTCGTCCGGCACGAGCAGTGATGCCACCGATTCGGCTGCAAGCCTCACTCTGGTATCCAACACGGGCGGTGTGGCTACTTTCCACTACACGGATACCTCTCCTCGATCCGCCACGCCAGCGACTCCGTTAGTCCTTGGGGACATCACGGCTGTTGTGCCGTCAGGCACGGGTGCGGCGGCCCTGGGATTGTATGAGGCCAAGGAACTGTTGCAGATGGGCGCATCGTGATAAACCAGGGTGGTATTCCGGGTGCGCTGGCGGAAACGGCGTTCATGTAAATGCCTACTTCGGCGATGTTAACGGTGATGGTATCATTAGCGGCATTGATAAATTGAACGCCAACGCCGTCGCGGTCGGTGCCGCCACGGGTTTCAGCGCATTCACACAACTCGATCCGGCGATCATCGGCGATGTCGCGAGCGACATTTCAGTTGATGCCGGCGATGTCAGTATCATTGACGCCGTCACGGCGCAACTACAGCCTGGACAGATTCCCCTACCGCCACGCAATTGGCCCCTAGCAATCCGAATTACCTGAATCCAAATACTATTCACTCCCCAAATGCGGCCGACCCTACACTGAGCCTGGTCGACGGAGGGCCAACGACCACTGGTTCATCGACGGATGCTAATGTCTCTGTGATGATCGACCATCCTCATCCGGACGGTAGCACTGGCCTTACAGAAGCGGTCCTGGCACTAAAGTACGATCCGGCACTACTGAGCGTATCGCCGTCGGACATAACGCTGGGCTCGATCCTGAGCACGGCGTAGGGCTGGCAGGAGCTATCAGCAGTAGTTGACCAAGCGATGGGACAGATCGGCATCCAGCTTTACAGTGCGACGCCGGTCACCGACACGCAGGCGGGCAGCCTGGTGAATATCACCTTCCACGTTATGCCGGGCGATTCCCTCCCTTCGACAACCGTGCAACTTGTGAACGCGGCGAACCCGAATGGACAGTGGTTCGGTACAGTTTTGGCGGATTCCAGGGCGGACTGATACTTAGCCCAGGCGTGGATCAGATGCTGGTGCCGACCGGTTCCAACAATATTTCCGCAGCGACTTTCGCTAGCCCAGAACTTACGGGAGTGCAGGCCATGCCAGCCAGCAGGTATTGGTCGATCTTACGAGGCAAAAGGACCCGCAGAAACGGCCGTGACTTCGCACATTGTCGGCGGCACTGAGGAGCGGGCCACCTACGAACGTCTGGATGACCTGGGAAGCCGGTACGCATTTCAGCAAGCGTTGTGGCCAATGGGTCCACGGGTTTTCCGACGAACATAGCAGAGGCACCGGGGTGCCAGAAATTCCAGATTGGCCACATGCCGCTGCTGAACGCCCTGCTCTATTGGAATAGCCCCGCACAGAAGATGGCGGAACAGTTGTTCCTGGCTCTGATTCGAAGTGTAGATTCTTCCGATGATTTCTTGGGCCAGTCTCGCAACGGCATTTTTAGGGACGCGGGTCCTGCGTTGGATTGGCTGGATGTCCCAAGCTTCCGTCCCAAGCGGTTGTAACGCAGCCCTACCCCGTCGCCGAAGAGCCGGACCAGCAAGCAAACGATAAACATGGCGTACCCGACAACCCGGCGGTGAACCAGGCTTTGCCGATCTGGCGAACGATACGGCGGATTCATTGGTGAATCTTAAAACAACGAGCCGTTCTGTTGGACCCGAAATAGCCTGGACGACCCCGTAAAGGTGGACGCGGACACCGCTCCGTTGCGTCCAGGAAACGTGCCACTTTCGGCGATCTCGACCGATGAAGGTAGTGTCATCCACAGATCGAGAAATAAGTTCGGAAGTTGTCAAACATGTATTGGCGGATTCGCACAGAGGGCTAATGTGCACTTCCGCCGCGATGCGTTCGAAGACTTCTCCCCATTCTCCAGGCCGCGGTTGGCGAAACAGACGCATCGTCGGATACCAGGGACTGGTCGAACGCTCCCGTAGCCGCAACAACTCGGCCATTACAGGTTCCGCAAACCGAAGCAATTCGCCCCCGGAGCCAATGCTCAGGTTCAAACCGAAGGCATCCGACCGCTTGTCGGCATTACGGCTTCTGCAGCGTGCTCTCCGAGAGTTGCACCCGGCGTTTTCGGCCCGAATCCGATTCGTGCCAAACATAGGCGGCTGTAATCAGTTTCCCGGACTTGTGCAGCCAGATCTGGTCAGGCAGGTTGCCTTCGCGAAAGAGAGGGGTCAGACAACGTCGGCCATCGTGGGTGATGAGGAGTCGCACGACGCCAGGTGACCGGTTGGAGCACCCTTCGCATGCCCTGGGTTAGAGCGCGATCGTCTCCCCGATGGTGATCGCACAGGCAGATCACGAGCGAATCGTGCCGGCTGAAGCCAAATCCCTCGATCAGGTGAACCCTCATGCTGTCCGTGATGAAATCGGCGCCGGCAAACGCCTTGTCGAGTTTGGGCAGCCGTTCGACCCCGTCCAGCACGTTCCAGAAAGATTTGTCCGCACGCACATGGAAGAAGGCTTCGGCATAACGACGGTTCTCCGACGAAGCCTTCCGTCCCTGTCCCACCGTCACATAGACCGCGTTTCCCTGGCCCAGCATCGTGAAGTCGGTGACGTCCGTGGCGATCGCTTCGACCTTCCGCGAATCCTTGAACGGCACAATCCAGAGCGAACTCGGCTGCGCCTTCGAGGCCCCCGAACGCCGAAGGCGGAATCCGGCGAAACCGTCGTCCGCCTTGGCCGTCGATAGGTAACGCACATCTTGGAGACCGAGGTCAACCGGCAACATGAGTCCGCCGACCGAGAGGCCGGCGAAGAAGTCGGCGTCTCCTTGGCCTACGCGGCGAGTGTATAAAGGCCTCACCGTTTGCTTGTCAGTCCAGTCGTAGGGGACGCAGCACTCCTTGCCGCGGTCGGGCAACGCGTCGCTCCGCTCACCCGTGCTCATCTCGACCGCCTGCAAGGGGCGTCTCTCGAACCGCTTTTCCGACGGCATCGCGAACACGGCGACTCGTTCGTTCGCGGAGAAGTGATCCAGGTCCCAACCGATCGGAAATCGAGCCACCTTGCCGGTACTAAGATCCAACCAGAAATAGACGCAGTGATTCCCGGCTCGTGGCCAGGTATCGCGATCTCCGCCGGAAACCGCCAGAATCGCCGCCTTCGCATGCGGCACAATAACCGACGACTGAATGCCGGGAGTCTGGTTCTCCGAAACCTTGAGACCGGGAATCTCGAATGTGACGACCGTGCCGCTGTACGCATCCACCGCACAGGGGGCCGCCTTGGTCGAATTAAGGAACAACCAGCATCGTTTGTCCACGACCGCAGCGGCAACGATCTGACTATGCTCAGCTGCCGGCGCCTTGGTGACCTTCTTCGGCGCGGAAGACGGGGCCATCGCCAGCGAGAAGAGTTCGTCGCCGCGCCGCAACACGATGAAGTCCTGGTTGTGAGGGACGAAGGCATCGTCCCACAGCCCGAGATCGCTGGTCGCAGTGACCTTGCAATCTCGAAGCGGCGGTGCGGTTGCCGGCTTGGATGGCGGTTGTGCCGCATGGACAGTTCCGTGGAACAGGATGAAGAATGGAAGGGCCAAACGCGCGGCCACGAATCCAAGAGATCTCGCGACATTCATAGAAGCACCTCGAATATAAGACGTTGGAGGACATGCCTCGGATTTCTCGGCAGGCGGCCTATTGCGGCTGAAATCTCGGATCGGGATGGAAACTGCCTAGCGGCCAAAAACCAATTCGGGGCATAGACTTGGTATTGGAGGCAGTGCCACGCGGTTCTGACACCATCGATTTTCGTTGACATGCGCCTTGCGGCCGGTCCGCGTCCGGCGGTCCGAAGGGCGACAATTAAAACGTAGAACAGGGGCCAACCCATGGTTAAGACCAGATTCCTTGCAGTGGTTATGGTGACAACGTTCGCGGCGGTTTGCGCACTAGGTCTGCTTTTTTCACCACCACCCAGCAGTGCGCAAGCGGCGGGAGCAGCCGTTCAACCCCAGGTAGGGCCGGGCGGTTCTGACGCCAAACCAGCGGCCACTGCAGTTGATGACGCTCGCAAATTGAAGAATCGTCCAGTTCTTCAGCGCCGGTCACGGCAAAGATCTTGGGGATTTCAAGAGCGGAATCTACAAGATGACCAGTGCCGGTCTGGAGCGTCAATACACGATCGACATTCCCGCGAATTACGATAAGAACACGCCCTACCGGTTGATCTTCTGCATGCACATGCTGGGTGGGCATATGGATACCATGGTGAAAAGTAAGTTTTATGGACTTAAGAACTATGCCGTAAGTGATAATGTCCCCGTCATTTTCGTCGCCCCCGAGGGATACACCGACAAATCGCCGTGGCGGCGAAGCGATGATAAAGACCACGTTTTCTTTGCCGACATGCTGGCCCATTTCAAGGATAAGCTGAGCATTGATACCTCGCGGGTATTTTGCACCGGCTTCAGCTTCGGCGCCATGGTCACCTACTCCCTCTCGCTGGATTTCCAGAAGGATCTGCGCACCGTGGCCTGTCATGCTCCGGCCAATTGGAACATCTATCTCCCCACCAATAAGCACGAACCGATTGCATTTTTCAGCACGACCGGCACGAAGGATGGCACTTGCAAGTGGATCAACTCGGATGCGCGAAAGGAAGGCGGAAAATACTGCGTCCTGACGCACCTCGAAGACAACGGGGTTGCTGTGCCGCCCGAAATACCGCTCGCCACGAGCGCCACCCACGTCACCACCGAGTTCAAGGGTACCAAGGAAGGATATCCCGTGCTGTTTGGCTCCTTCGTGGGCGGGCATACGGACAATTCACGGGATCCGGGATCCGATGTCAACTGGATCTACAAGGAGACCTGGGATTTCTTCATGCGGTTTTGAGATGTTTTGAATCAAGCGCCGCCAGAACCAGCGCCTGCGGACCCATCTGGCATTTCAGACACTCGCTCCGCGCGCGGCATCCGCCAGCAAAATCCCAGCGCAGGAGCCAACAACGAAACCACAAGGTGGCGTCTCACCATACCATGAGACACGGCCGAAACATGGAGAAAAACGTGATTATTTCCAGGATTAGCACGAGGCGCCGCGCGTCCGCGCCCGCGTGAGACACGCTGCGGCTTTCAACAGATTCATTTGCAGCAATTACTGGGCGCTGAGGGTTTCGAACCCCCGACCCCCTGGGTGTAAAGACTGGAGGTCTCTGCTCCGAATTCCATAAACATTGGGCGAACAAAGAAGTTACGACGATGCCAGATTCCACGGATTGTGTCGACTTGGAAGATTATTGGTGACAGTTTGGTGACATCATTTGATTGAGACTTCTTCGGTCGGCCGGACTGCATCTTGTAACGGTAGTCCTGGCGGAAGCGCTATGCCGTTTCCAAGTTATGCCAAGGGCCGCAATAAAAGCCCACTCAGCGTTGCCCATACCCATTAGTATGAACATTTGCCCTTTTCCCTGAATATGCCCCGAATGCCCATGTGGCTAAGAACATGGCCCCCACGACACAAGCAGCACCCGTGAACCAGCGTCGAAGTCCCAGCAGCGCCCCCGCAAAGGCCGCACCAACCGCGGGAACGCAGAAGGCCCACACGAGTACAGTGAAATCTTCTCGATCAATAATACCCCGCAATGCAAGTCCGAGTTGGATACTAAGCGGAATTACCAAGCTTGCCCCAATACCATTCATCCAACCGAAGAGAAAACGCTTCATGTTGGCCATCGCAACGCATCTCCCGCCGTATGCCGTTACTTCTCGCGGCCAAGCAGAAAATTCAGCCGTTGGTTCGGCTCAAGGCAATCCCAGTCTAACCTTCAAGCAGTCGTCAAATTTCGGCAACAAAGAAGGCAAGAGCGATCCGAGCACGTGGGCAACAGTGTCCGTGTAAACCGTGTCGAGCACCAAACCAGAAACGACCGAATTGGTGAGCAGTCCGGTCGCTTTGCCTTCGGGCTTGCTCACATCGATGAACAGGCAGCCCGGGTCATTTTTTCATCGTCAGGTTCTTGGTGACTTCTGCAACGACCACAGTGCGGAGAGCGCTGGCATAGCAATCCGACTGCACTACGACAGCAGGGCGCTTCTTGCCGCGCTGACCGGAAGGGTGGGGAAAGCGGACAAGGACCACGTCGCCTCGTTTCATGGTTTCTCCGGAAGATTGTCGTATTCATCCCAGTCCTCGTCCTTGAGTCTTTCCCAGGCGAGGGCTTGGAGCTCTTCTCGGGACCACGGGCTATCGTCGTACTCTAGCATCAAACGCTCGTAATCATCGGTGCGAAGCAAGACGAATGTCTCCTTCGTGCGGGGATTTACAACGCGCACCGGTATTACGCCATCTTGCTCGACGATCCGCGCCTTGTTGATCGGTAAGTTCAATCATCGTTGTCACCTAAAGATAACTGGGCGCTGAGGGTTTCGAACCCCCGACCCCCTGGGTGTAAACCAGGTGCTCTAGCCGCTGAGCTAAGCGCCCCGAGTTATCGCGATTGCGACGCCAACTACGCCGCAATCGTGTGCTCTGCTTTTTTACATCGAGAACGAGCTGCCGCAGCCGCAGGTGGTTTTGGCGTTGGGGTTCGTGATGCTGAAGCCGCGACGGTTGATTTCGTCATGGAAATCGACTTGCACACCGTCGAGGTACATCAGGCTGCGTTTGTCGATGGCCACCGGGACGCCGTGCATTTCGCTTACTTCGTCAAGCTTGTCGTTAACCTGGGGATCAAGGTCTAGCTTGTGCGAAAAGCCGCTGCAGCCGCCGCCCACGACGCGGATGCGCAAGTAAATCTTCTCCGGGGCACCGCCCGCTTGTTGCTGTTCGCTAATAATGCGTTTGACTTCGCCAGCCGCTTTTTCGGTCAATACGATGGACATGGTTAAGCTCCTAAATAGTGCCTTGCCGCGATGGGAAGGGCCAACATAGTCCCTCCTGTCCCGGCCAGGCGTTACACGGCCCCCGCCACCATCTGGTAGCTGGGGCTGATACTTCGTAAACGTCGTACTTGAGTGGCTACTTCCTCGATCGTGAAATCAATTTCCTCTGCCGTGTTAAATCGGCCAATGCCAAAACGGAGGCTCCCGTGGGCGAGTTCATCCGGCACGCCCAGGGCACGCAGAACATAGCTCGGTTCCACGCTTGCCGAGGTGCAAGCCGAGCCCGAGCTCAGGGCGACATTCTTGATGGCCATGAGAAGCGCCTCGCCCTGCACGTGAGCAAAGCTGATGTTCAGGTTGCCCGGCAAACGCTCCTCGGGGTGGCCATTCAGCGTGCAATCATCGAGCGCCGTCATTAGCCCGTCATGCAAACGCCCGCGCAGGGCGGTCAAACGAGTCACTTCAGCCGGCATTTCTTCGTTACACAACCGGCATGCCGCCGCGAAGCCGACAATGCTGGGCACCGGCAGTGTGCCGCTGCGCATGCCACGCTCATGACCGCCGCCATCGAACAAAGGTTCGAGCCGCACGTGCGGATCGCGGCGACGCACATACAAGGCGCCCACGCCCTTGGGCCCATGAATTTTATGGGCCGACAGGCTCGCCAGCCCGACATTCCAGGCTTCCACGTTCATAGGCAACTTGCCGGCGATCTGCGTCGCGTCGGTGTGGAACAACACTGCGCACTCGTGGCAAACCTCGCCAATTTCGGCAATCGGCGCCAGCGTGCCAATTTCGTTGTTGGCTGCCATGATCGACACCAGTATCGTCTGATCGGTCAATGCCTGCTCGACCTGGCGGGCTGTTACACGGCCATACGGATCGACCGGCAAATACGTTACCTGGAAACCTTCATGCTCGAGCCGTCGGCAGGGATCGAGGACCGCGCGGTGTTCGGTACAGCAGGTAATAATATGGTTGCCACGCTGGCGATGCATACGGGCCACGCCTTTGATGGCGAGATTATTGCTTTCGGTGGCCCCGCTCGTAAAGATGATTTCCCTCGCATCGGCGCCGAGCAGAGCCGCTATTTCGCGGCGTGCTTCATCGACGGCGGCCGCGGCCTTCCAGCCAAAAGCATGCGTTTGACTCGCCGCGTTGCCATAATCTTCGGTGAAGTAGGGCAGCATCGCCTCGACCACGCGAGGATCAACGCGGGTCGTGGCATTGTTATCCAAATAAATCGGCAGACGCGGCATCCAACCCTCAACCGCCAGCGGAACCGGGCCGGCAACTCAAAGGCCTCGTCCCTTTTTTCGCCAGGCTCGCAATCGCAACCCCTTTTGGTGAAAGGTGTTTCGATCTATTTGCTGTCATGATAGGATAAGCACTCGCCTATTTCAATCCCAAACGCCGACCAGGCCCAGCACGCAATTGATCCCGCACATGTGTACAATAGTTTGAGTGAGCACGACAGGAGAAGGGTTCGGCTTGCGGCGCTGGAGGCGGCCTGATGGCGGAGGAAAAGATATCTCCCGGAGAGAAAGCCAAAACATTTCCCCCGACCCCGGGCGTTTACATCATGAAGGACGGGCAAGGCCGGGTGCTTTACGTGGGCAAGGCCAAGAACCTGCGTAATCGGGCCAGCCATTACTTTACCAAGGCAGCGGCCCTGGACGCCCGGACTCTCGACCTGGTGAAGTTGATTGAGGACATCGACTTCGTTGAAGCCGAAAGCGAAGTCGATGCCCTTCTGCTGGAAGCACGCCTCGTCAAGGACATTCAGCCCCGTTTCAACATCGATTTGAAAGACGATAAATCTTTCCCCTATTTGCAAATTCGCATGCGCGAAGACTTTCCGCGTGTTGAATTCACACGATCCCCCCGCCGGCGCGGCGTCAAGCTCTACGGCCCGTTCACGAGTGCCAAGGGCTTGCGGGCCGCCCTCCAGGTGTTGCAGCGGATCTTCAAGTTCCGCACCTGCACGTTGGACATCGCCCAGGACGATCCACGCTGGCGCTGGTTCCGCCCCTGCCTTCTCCACAGCATTCATCAATGCACGGCACCGTGCAATTTTCGGGTCACGCGGGAGGAATACCGCAAACAGATTCGCGGCCTGCGTCTCGTGCTGGAAGGGAAGAAGGGGAAATTGCTCGCGGAAATGGAAAGCGACATGGCCGAAGCCAGCATCAACCTCAAGTTTGAAAAGGCCGCGCACCTGCGCGATGAAATAGCGGCCCTCAAGAACCTCAGCATGCGCGGCCAGGTCGATAAGGACGTGCAGCCGGAGGTGTTTCAGATCGAGCCAAAGAAGGGCCTGGTAGGCTTACGCAAAATTCTTGGGCTGGCCCGGGTGCCGCGCACGATCGAAGGGGTGGACATCGCCCATCTCGGCGGCAATGAGACGGTCGCCTCGCTGGTGGCCTTTATCGACGGCCTGCCCTTCAAACCGAACTATCGCCGTTACCGCATCAAATCGGTGACGGGCGTGGACGATTTCGCCTCCATTCGTGAGATAATCTCGAGGCGATTTCGCCATGCGGACATGCCGAAGCCCGGCGAAGAGACAATCTTTCCCGACATACTCCTCATTGATGGAGGCAAGGGTCAGCTCAACGCAGCCCTCGAAGTATTTCGCCTCCTGGGCAAGGAGCCGCCCTGCTTGATTTCACTGGCCAAACGTGAAGAAGAGATCTATCGCCCGGGCGATGCGGAGCCGATTCACCTGAGCCGGCATTCCGCGGCGTTAAGGCTGCTCCAGTATGTGCGCGATGAGGCTCACCGCTTCGCGCAACACTACCATCACCTGTTACGGCGGAAAAAGTTCCAGGAAGGAAATTGATCGTGCGAATTTTGCTTACCAATGACGATGGCGTTTATGCCCCCGGTCTGCGGGCCCTTCGTGCCGAACTGCAAAAAATGGGCGACGTCACGGTCGTGGCGCCGGCTGGCGAGCAGAGCGGCGTCGGCCATTCCATTACGCTACTCACGCCCCTGTTGATTCAAGAAGTACTCGACGAGAAAAACCTTCCCATGGGCTGGGCGGTGGAGGGAAGGCCGGCCGATTGCGTGAAGTTGGCGCTGCTTGAGCTTTTAAAAGAGCCACCGGACATCGTGATCAGTGGGCTCAACGCCGGGTCCAACGCCGGGATCAACGTCCTCTATTCGGGAACGGTCGCCGCCGCGGTCGAGGGCGCCTTTTTTCGCAAAACCAGCATCGCGGTGTCGCTGGAGTATACCAAACCCAAGCCCTTGAATTTCCCACGGGCCGCGGAGCTGGCGCGCCATGTCATCGAGCAGATTCTCGAACATCCCTTGCCGGAAGGATCACTTTTTAACGTCAATATTCCCAGTTTGGAAAAGGGCCCAATCAAGGGGATTCGCGTCGTGCCCCAAAACGTGGCCGTCTACACCGAAAAGTATGATCGCCGCATCGACCCGCGCGGTCGTGTCTACTTTTGGAATGGCCCCGACTTCCGCTGTCCCGACCCTCACCCCGACACCGATGCCACCGCGCTGGCCGAAGGCTATATCACGGTGACGCCGCTGCAGTTCAATCTCACCCACGCCACGGCGCTGGAAAAGATGCGGTCCTGGACGTGGCGTTAATCTGGCCAGCAACGATCGAGCCGTCCAAAACCCGGCGATTATATCGCCGTCTGCAGGAGTTTAACGACTGCTCAACGCTGGCAAGTCCGTGCTGGCATTGCGGATGATGTGTGCGGTCGCCATCAAAAACAAGTCCGCTGGCAAGTCCGGCTTCGCAGGGCCCCCCAGCCATTGCAAATTCCGAAGTCCGGCGAGGACTCCCTTTGGTTCACTACGATCTGGCAGCGTTTCCTTGCCCAGATGAAACAGGGCGGTTTGTCCGTCGGCGATGCGCACCATCTTTTCGAATTCGAGCTTGTGGACCCTGGGAAGCTGGCACTTTCGCGTTACCCGCTTCAGATTGGCATCCTCCATGTCGACGGTGACAATCGGCGCCGGCTCCTCCAGGCGGGACAGTAAAAAGCCAAGACTCAACGTCACCTGCTTCTGGTCCGATGTCACGGTTGGTCGCACATAATAGCGGAAACCAAGCGGAATCGTTTCATTTTGCGGCTGGCGATTCAGATTTTTCGCTTCGCCGTTGGCGGGAGGCAGCGTCAAAAAGGTCTGATAGTCCATGACGGACAACATCCCCTTCTGCCCATTGAAAATGGTCAACTTGGGCGCCTGCATCACCCGGGTGTTTTTATCCTGTTGCACGAATTTCACGAGCTGCAGCAACTCGGTTTGGCTTAAAGTGACATTGCCTTGTTGGCATTTTCGCAGAACATCCAGCGGCTCCCTGGATCCTTCGGGTAAAGTGAGCATGCGAATTTCGACGGCAACCTGGATATCCTGGATTTGCCGCAGGTCGGCCAGTAGCTTGCTGATTGCTTCTTGCTTTTCCCGTGTTTGCTGAATAATCAGGCTTTGTCCAATTGAATAATACTGCATGGTGGCCGGGCCGCCGTTTTCGGTCCAGGATCGTGGAGCAACCGTGGATCGGATCACTTTCATGAGCTCCTCTTCCCGCGTGCTGGCAAGCTCTTTCCTTTCGCCGGGTTCCATTTCAGCGGGGAATACCAGATCGGCCACGGGATACGTTAAGGTCATCAAACGGGCCGCCAGGCTGTTTTTCATCGCTGCCGGCTTCAACCATTAGCACATTGGCGACTCCAACCATGAGGAGAGTTGCCGCCAAACCCGCTGCGATCTTTCCAGTCGTTCGCATGCTAATTCTCCGTGATCGATGAAGACGGTGCTTTGGCCGCCAGGCAAGAAGAAATACGGACATCGCGCTTTTGGTGCAAGATGAACCACCGAAGGGTTTGCCCACTCGCCCATTTTCCATATTTCTCCAGATAACGACGTGCGTGGGAGTGCTGCGCGCGTTTCTCGTTCGGGCAGGCAACATCAGGAGGCTACGCCATGAAGAAATGCTTTTTTGCGCTGGCGGTTCTTTTTCTGGTTGAGGGTCGTGGGGAGGCAGCCGTGAAAACTGAAGTCGTAACCTACCAAGTCGGTGGCAAGGCGTTCAAGGGCTACCTGGCCTGGGATGACGCGCTCAAGACCAAGCGGCCCGGCATCCTCGTCTTTCCCGAATGGTGGGGCGTCAATGAATATGCCCACAAGCGTGCCCAGCAACTGGCCGGCCTTGGCTACGTCGCCTTCGCAGCCGATATGTACGGCGAGGGAAAAACCACCGAACATCCCAAAGAGGCCGGCGAAATGAGTGGCGCCGTGCGTAAAGATATCAAGGAATGGGAAGCCAGGGCCACGGCGGCACTCAAAGTATTACGTGATAACCCGCTCGTGGACAGCAAGAAGGTCGCCGCTATCGGCTACTGTTTTGGCGGCTCGACCGCTCTACAACTGGCTTACACGGGCGCGGACCTGAACGCGGCCGTGAGTTTTCACGGCGGCTTGCTCGTGCCCGATGAAAAACAAGCCAAGGCCGTCAAGGCGAAGGTCCTGATTTGCCACGGCTCCATCGATTCCTTCATTCCGGAGGAAACCGCTCAAAAAGTTCGTGCCGCTCTGGACAATGCCCACGTCGATTACGAAATGAATTACTATGGAGGCGCCCAGCATAGCTTCACGAACCCGGACGCTGATAAAAAAGGCATGGCGGGCATCGCCTACAACGCGAATGCCGACCACCGCTCCTGGGCAGCGATGAATCGCCTTTTCCACGACATCTTCGGCACCACATCCAAGCAGTAACATTCACCTGTCGCGGGGGCCTCGAAGCCTCCGCGACATTCATTTCCACCACTTCATCTCTCCGAAATCGCCCCATTGATGGTTGTTTTTTTCGGCATTTAGGTTATGACGTGGCCAGCCGTCCGCTCGGTTACCAACGATAGTTTCAATACTTGGCTGCTCTATGGGTCCCCTATTTTACCTGGTCGGGACTTTAGTTTTGGGCGTAGGCTGTTTAGGCAGCCGTTTCATCTATTCCGCGCCGCTAGGGCGATTCATTTCTCGAGTTAGCCGACTTGTGGCGAACCGGCCTTGGTTCGCCACGGTGGCCATTTTTCTGCTAGCGTGCGGGGCGTGCTGGGGATTGAGTCAGCGCGGGGCGTTGCCGTCGCCTGGCACCCACGATGAATTCGGCTATTTGCTCGAGGCTGATACCTTCGCGCACGGCCGCCTTACCAATCCTACCCATCCTTTGTGGATGCACTTTGAAAGCATCCATATTATTCAGCAGCCCAGCTATACGGCGAAATTCCCGCCCGGGCAGGCAGTCCTGTTGGCGCTGGGGTGGATTTTATGCGGCCATCCCATCGCGGGCGTTTGGTTCAGTTACGCGCTTGCCTGTGCCGCCATTTGTTGGATGCTGCAAGCCTGGCTGCCATTGCGCTGGGCATTCCTGGGTGGCGTACTGGCAATATTGCTCTTTGGGCCCACGACCTGGGCCAACAGTTACTGGGGAGGCGCCGTGGCTGCGCTGGGCGGGGCCCTGGTATTTGGCGCCGTGCGGCGTCTGGTCACGGACCTGCGCGTACGGTGGGCCCTCGTGCTCGCTTTGGGCATTGCGATTCTGGCCAATACTCGCCCTTACGAAGGGTTGATCGTAACGCTGGCTGCTCTTGGCTGCCTGGGGTTCCTCTTGCTGCCCGGCGGCGGCTGGCGCCGCCAGCAATTTTGGGGACGGCTGGTCGTTCCGCTGTTGATCTGCCTTACCGCCACAGCTGGCTGCATGTTCTGGTACAACTACCGCGTTACCGGCACTCCATGGCGAATGCCCTATCAGGTGCACGACGCCACCTACGCGGCAGCGCCGCTGTTTTTCTGGCAGGCGCCTTTCACCAGCACGCCCACCTACCATCACCAATCGATGCAAGATTATTACGTCGGCTACGAATTGCCGCGTTTTTTAAGAAAGCGCTTTTTGCTGGGCTTCAACTCATCGCTGGCCACCAAAGTCTATATCTTCGGCAAGTTTTTTATTGGGCCGTTTTTCTTGGTGCCAGCCTTGCTTCTAGTAAGGTTCAATCGCGGGTCCTGGCTTCGCTTTGCCGCGGTAGTGTGCCTGGTGGAATTCTTGGCACTGTCGCAAACGCTCTACTTCTTTCCCCATTATGCGGCGCCGATCGCCGGCCTGATGTTGGTCCTCCTGGTTCAAGGTCTGCGGCAAATACGATTATGGACATTCAAGGGCGGTAAAGCGGGCCGAGTTTTTGTCGGCGGCGCGGTGGCCCTGTCCTGCGTGGGGCTGATTCAGTTTTGCATGACCCCCGCTGGTACGACCGCCAGGGAGAATGTGCAAGCTAACCTGAAAAAAATGGATGGCAAACATCTCGTCGTTGTCCGTTACGGCCCCTCCCACGATTGCCATCAGGAATGGGTCTATAACGATGCGGACATCGACGCGGCTAGGATTGTATGGGCTCGCGACCTCGGAGCCGTGGCGAATGAGCCCCTACTCCATCATTTCGGGACAAGGAAGCACTGGCTGCTCACCCTGGACGACGGACCGCTCGCCCTGGTTCCTTATGAAATTCCCGCCGCCACGGCTTCCTTGAAGTAAACAGCGCCTTCTGACAAATAAAAAAAACCCCCGACCTGGTTTACCCAGGAAGGGGGTTGTTTAAAAATCCGGCGATAACCTACTCTCGCGCTGTTCGCACTACCATTGGCCCGGGCTGCTTAACGGCCGTGTTCGGGATGGGAACGGGTGTATCCAGCCAGGTATGGTCACCGGAAAGATCGTCGGGAATTGCCGACTAGCAGTTTTGCTGCTAATCGGCGTTTCCGCTGTATCAATTGGTAGGGGTATAAGTTGCACTCTACATGAGCCAATTCTTCAAGGCAACGGGCGGGGGCATGTCCCGCCGAGGAACCTTCGATTGGAGAATTTAGTTTTGCGGAGTAAATCCGCAATTCCGTTCAACAATCTAAGTTCTTTTTGGCCTTAAGAGAAAAGGATCAATGCGGTCAAGCGTTTGGCTGTTAGTACCGGTCAGCTTAAACCATTACTGGTCTTACACACCCGGCCTATCGACCCGGTAGTCTTCCGGGAGCCTATGCTCTTAAAGAGCTGGAGACCTAATCTTGCAGAGGGTTTCACGCTTATATGCCTTCAGCGTTTATCCTGGCCGCACATGGCTACCCAGCGATGCCCCAAGCGGGACAACTGGCACACCAGAGGTGCGTCCCTCCCAATCCTCTCGTACTAGGGAGAAAACTGCTCAAGTCTCCTGCGCCCACAACAGATAGGGACCGACCTGTCTCACGACGGTCTAAACCCAGCTCACGTACCGCTTTCATTGGCGAACAGCCAAACCCTTGGGAGCTTCTCCACCCCCAGGATGCGATGAGCCGACATCGAGGTGCCAAACCTCCTCGCCGCTGTGAACGCTCAGAGGAGATAAGCCTGTTATCCCCGGAGTACCTTTTATCTGTTGAGCGACGGCCTTTCCATCCAGCACCGCCGGATCACTAAGTCCTGCTTTCGCACCTGCTCGTCTGATTGGACTCGCAGTCAAGCACCCTTCTACCTTTGCGCTCGAAGCCTGATTGCCGACCAGGCTGAGGGTACCTTTGAACTCCTCCGTTACTCTTTAGGAGGAGACCGCCCCAGTCAAACTGCCCACTTAGCACTGTCCGCCGCCCGGATTCACGGGTCGGGGTTAGAATTCAAGCACAACAAGGCTGGTGTTTCAGCGTCGGCTCCGAAAGTTCCGGGGAACTCTCTTCACAGCCTCCCAGCTACGCTACGCATGCTGGGCCTAAACCCAATACTAAGCTACAGTAAAGGTTCACGGGGTCTTTCCGTCTAGTTGCGGGTATGTTGCATCTTCACAACAACTACAGTTTCACCGAGTCGCTCGTGGAGACAGTGATCCGGTCGTTACGCCATTCATGCAGGTCGGAACTTACCCGACAAGGAACTTCGCTACCTTAGGACCGTCATAGTTACGGCCGCCGTTTACCGGAGCTTCGGTTGCGAGCTTCACCTTTTAAGGGGCTAACCCTCTTCCTTAACTTACCGGCACCGGGCAGGCGTCAGTCTCTATACTTCCACTTACGTGTTCGCAGAGACCTGTGTTTTTAGTAAACAGTCGCCAGATCCATTTCACTGCGGCCCCCAAAGGCTTTAACACCTCCAAGGGCACCCCTTCTCCCGAAGTTACGGGGTTAATTTGCAGAGTTCCTTCACGAGCGTTCTCTCGAGCGCCTTAGAATATTCATCTCGCCTACCTGTGTCGGTTTTAGTACGGACACTTCTCTTGTCCAGCACCGGCTTTTCTTGTCTCTCTTTTCAACGACTTCGGAATCATATGTGTCCTCGGCACCCTTGAGCTAACAAGGATGCACGTCCATGTCTAACAGGACGATCGCTTTCCAGAAAGTGTCCTGATGCTTTCAACCTCCAGAAGTGGTGCAGGAATATTAACCTGCCATCCATCGACTACGCCTTACGGCCTCGTCTTAGGGCCCGACTAACCCTGGGCGGATTTACCTTCCCCAGGAAACCTTAGGCTTACGGCGAACGGGATTCTCACCCGTTTTATCGTTACTCGTTCCGGCATGATCACTTGTAGGACCTCCAGGAGTCGTTATCCGTCTCCCTTCTATGGCTACTACAACGCTCTCCTACCGTTTAAAGGGGCGAGAGAGAAAAGGCGAGTTGGAAGCAGGGGTGAGGGATGAGGGGCTACGAGTTAACACTCGTCCCGCCATCTTCCTCTTTACTAGTTTCGCTTGGAGAAATTGCCGACCGTCTTATTGGCGGTCAGTCAGAATTGTTCTTCTGGAAATGTCTGATACCTTCAACAGATAATACCGTATCGTCCTGGCAATCTCTCGTTGCTTGCGAGCAAGGAATCGTCGTTGGTGGGCGATCATTCGCCATGCACCCCGCGTCCCTCGCCCCTGCTCCGCACTCGCCCCTTTTCTCTCTCCCCTTTAAACCCGCTGCTTCGGTGTCATGCTTAGTCCCGTTCATTATCGGCGCAGGACTCCTCGACCAGTAAGCTATTACGCACTTTTTAAATGATGGCTGCTTCTAAGCCAACATCCTGGCTGTCTCAGGAATCCAACTTCCTTTCGCACTGAGCATGACTTAGGGACCTTAGCAGGCGATCTGGGTTGTTCCCCTCTCGACGACGAAGCTTATCCCCCGCCGTCTAGCTGCCCGGTAATACATGTTGGTATTCGGAGTTTGGTTTCGAAGGGTAGCCGGGTAGGCCCCCTATCGAATTCAGTCGCTCTACCCCCAACACTTAACACCGAACGTTAACCCTAAAGTTATTTCGGAGAGAACGAGCTATCTCCACGTTTGATGATACTTTCAATCCTCCACACAGGTCATCACCAAGTTTTTCAACACTCGTGTGTTCGGTCCTCCATGAGGTATTACCCCCACTTCAACCTGCCCATGCGTAGTTCACGTGGTTTCGCGTCTACCGCCCCCAACTTGACGCCCTATTCAGACTCGCTTTCGCTTCGGCTGCGTGACAGAATCACTTAACCTTGCTGGTGACGGTAAGTCGCCGGATCATTATGCAAAAGGCACGCCGTCACCCTTCGACGACGCTCCGCCACAGACTCCAGTTACGACTATCTTGGTTTGCAGACTTGCAGATCGCGGATTTGAATCTCTTCAAAGCCGCTTTCCTCAAGTTGCATTCTGTAGATAATCAATTCCGAGCCAATGGCGGAACGTCGTC
Source organism: uncultured Planctomycetota bacterium (assembly GCA_963848825.1). GTDB lineage: Bacteria > Planctomycetota > Planctomycetia > Gemmatales > Gemmataceae > CAVVSQ01. Next base: position 129,180 of record CAWKFA010000004.1, read on the forward strand.
TAAACGGGCTCCGACCGCTTGTAGGCATGTGGTTTCAGGTTCACTATCCTCCCCTTGTAGGGGTTCTTCCCATCTTTCGCTCGCGCTACTTGGTTCGCTATCGGTCGCCAGGGAGTACTTAGCCTTGCGGGATGGGCCCCGCGGATTCAGACTCACTTCCACGTGTCGAGTCCTACTCAGGTACCGATTCGTCCGCTTTCACCTGTCGCATACGGGACTTTCACCCACTCTGGTGGAACTTTCCAGATCACTTCTGCTAGGCTACTCGCATTCTAAACACCGGCCCTACAACCCCTCCAGGACATGTCCTTGAGGTTTAGGCTGATCCGCTTTCGCTCGCCGCTACTTACGGAGTCGAGGTTTCTTTCTTTTCCTAGGGGTACTGAGATGTTTCAGTTCCCCCCGTTCGCCACGTGTAGCTATGTATTCACTACACGCTAATTCGGGAACCCCGGGATCAACACGCGTTTGACCATTCCCCCGGGCTTATCGCAGTCTTCCACGCCCTTCTTCGCCTCCTGGCGCCAAGACATCCCCCACACGCCCTTCGTAGCTTGGCCGCATTGATCCTGCTCTCCAAAAGAACTCCAGAAACTTTCGCCCCTGGCTCACCTTGAAGTTCGGATCGGCCAGCTACCTAATCTATCTCTACCTCGCTAAACAACCCATGGCTCGCGCCATACGCTGTCTTCACCAGGCTGATCCGAAATAGATTGAGTAACAATAACCCTTATCTCTAATTAAGCTCATGCAGAGATTATCTCGCAAAAACTGAACTTGTAACCGATCAAACATGCCGCCGCTATCGACCTACACGCCTAACCGGCCACATTTCATTCTTGTGAGGCAACTTATACCACTACCGAATTGTCAAAGAACTTAACCGCACCAGGGATGCGGGAAGGAACATTCTAGAACGAACTTCCAAAGTGGCAATACCTCGCCAGAAATCTTTGCCTGTTTTCGTCCCGGACTCTGTTAATCCCATTGGCGCCGGGTTATGATGGACCGATATTCGCACCGATTGCGATCATTTTTTCCCACCGGATTGTTCGCCATGCGTTGCCTCTCCCTGCTTCTTTTGGCTCTCGCGGCCACAGCCGTACGCGCTGATGAGTACGTGCCCGCGCCGGCAAAGGCGGCCCACTGGGCCTGGCAGGCGCCGGTCCGACCTCCGGTGCCCGTCCCAGCCGATAAAGGCTGGGTTCGTAATCCGGTTGACGCCTTCGTGCTGGCTCAAATCGAAAAAGCTGGGCTCCGGCCGGCCGCACCCGCGACGCGGGAGCAGCTGATTCGGCGTGCGACCTTCGACCTTATCGGATTGCCGCCCACGCCGGCCGAAATAGCTGCCTTTACGGGCGACAGCACCGCGGATGCATGGGAAAAAGTCATCGAGCGTTTGCTGGCTTCACCTCATTATGGCGAGCGCTGGGGACGCCACTGGCTCGACCTGGTCCGTTTCGCCGAGAGCAACGGCTACGAGATGGACGAAACCAGACTGGACGCCTGGCGTTATCGTGACTACGTGATCGATGCATTCAACAATGACAAGCCTTATGACCGCTTCGTTCAAGAGCAGATTGCCGGTGACGAGCTCTTTCCAGACAGCACGCAAGCGCGGATCGCGACTGGCTTTAATCTCCTTGGGCCGGACATGACGGACGCCGCCGACCAACGCCAGCGCCGCCAGAACACGTTGGACGACATGACCGACACGACAGGCCTGGTCTTTTTGGGGATGACGATTGGTTGCGCGCTGTCACGACCACAAATTCGAGCCCATCCCGCAAACGGACTTTTACCGCTTGCAGGCCTTTTTCGCAGCCGCCCTCTTCCGCAAGGATGTTTCGATTGCCCAGCCCGACGAAATTGCCAGGCACCTGGCAGCGGAAAAAGAATATCGTCGGTTGGTCCAACCAATCACCAGTGCCATCGCGAAAATCGAGCAGCCTTACCGCCAGAAGCTCTACGAGTCTCGTTTTCAAAGACTTGCCGAGGCGGCCCAGGTCGCGCAGCGGCTCGATCCAGCTCAACGATCACCAGAGCAACAGGCCCTAGTCGAGAAGACAGCACGTCTGTTATTGGTGACCGACAAAGAAGTAACCAGTGCGCTCTCAAAAAGCGACCGGGACCAGGTCCAGCAGCTCAATAAGGAACTCCAGAGATTTGCCAGTAAAAAACCAAGTCCACTGCCAGTCGCCATGGGCCTGGAAGATGGCGCGAAGCCGGTCAAGACGGTACTTCTAGTGCGCGGCCAACTCGGCCATCCTGGAGAAGAAGTCCAGCCAGGTTTTCCGCTCATCTTGTCTCCAGGCTTCAAGGCCCACACCAGCTACGGCGCAACCATCAACTTCTCCAAAAACACACGAGGCGGGCGGAGCTGGCGCACTGGCTTACGGCCAACGATAATCCGCTGGCGGCTCGCGTCATGGTCAATCGGGTTTGGCAGCACCACTTCGGCAGAGGCATCGTGGCCACTCCGAATGACCTTGGCATACGGGGCGCTTCCCCTTCTCACCCGGAGCTACTTGACTGGCTTGCCAGGGAATTCGCCGACACCGGCTGGAGCGTCAAACGTCTCCACAAACTGATGCTTTTATCGGCAGCTTACCAACAATCCACGCAAGCTTCGAAGGACACAATCGCCAAGGACCCGGGCAACAAGCTGTTCAGTCGAATGAACCGGCTACGATTGGAAGGCGAAGTGGTCAGAGACAGCTTGCTCGCGATAAGCCATCGTCTCAATCCGAAAATAGGAGGGCCCGGTGTCTTCCCACCTCTGCCGCCAGAGGTCGCCATCCGCGACTGGAAGGTCAACTCCGATACGGCGGAACACCGGCGCCGGAGTGTTTATATTTTTGCCAAACGAAACCTGCATTTTCCCTTTCTGGAAGCATTCGATTTACCAGACACGAACTAGAGCTGCCCGCAACGGGACCGTACGACGACGGCGCCACAGGCCCTCGCACTACTCAACAGCGCGGAGGTCAGCACAGCAGCGCAGGCCCTGGCTGACCGCGTGACCAACGACGCGCCGTCCCTTGAAGAACGGATACGCCTGACGTTTCGCCTGGCGCTCGGGCGCAACCCGTCGCCGCGGGAGCTGATTTTCGCTCAAGAATTTCTGACCCTCTCGCCGCTCAGCGAGCTTTGTCGGACAATGTTCAATATCAATGAGTTTGTCTATTTGGATTGATCAAGGAGCGGAACTGCAAAGGAGTCGGGCAATGCCCATGATGAAGATGCGCGACGTCAAGGTTGGCGAAGCGATTATGTACAACAACGAAGTCTGGGTCATTTTTGACCGCCACGAACAGACGCGCGGCAACCTGCGTACGTATTGGCAGATCAAGCTCAAACACCTGGAACGCGGCAGCGTTGTCGAACAGCGCTTTTCGCCCGACGATAACGTGGAAAAGGTCATTCTGTATCGGCAGGAGTATGAGTACCTCTACCGGGACGGCGACATGTTCGTCGTCATGAACCCACAAACGTACGACCAGCTGTATGTCAAAACCGACATGGTCCCCTTGGATCAACACAAATTCATGGTGCCGAACATGAAGATCGGCCTGCTCATGATCGAGGAAAAGATCGTGCAGGTTGAAATGCCGCAAAATGTGGAAGTCGAAGTGACGGACGCGCCCGATGCCGCGCGTGGCGACACGGCAACCTCCGTGACCAAACTAGCGACCATCGAGACCGGTGCCCAGGTCAAGGTCCCGGCCCACATAAAAAAAGGCGATCGGATCAAGCTCCGCGTGGAGGATGGCGAGTTCCGCGGCCGGGCCTGAACTTTCTCCCCTCCGCCGAGCTATCAAGACGGCGGCATGACAAGGGGCCCCTGATGAATTCCAGACGTGATTTCTTACGAAACGCCGGTGGGGGCTTCGGCCTGATGGCGCTTACGGCCATGCTGGCCGACGAAGGTCTCCTCGCGGATGAACCCGGTGCCGACCCGCTGGCGCCACGCGGCAGCCACCATGAGCCCAGGGCCAGGTCCGTCATCTTTTTATTCATGTCCGGCGGACCAAGCCACCTCGAACTCTTCGACCCCAAGCCGGAACTGCAACGGCTGGCCGGCCAATCTTTGCCGCCATCCTTCGGCAGGGTCGCCACGCGCCGCGCGGTTGATCGCAACAAACTACTGCCCACGCGCCAGACCTTTCACAAATATGGTCATAGCGGCATCGAAGTCTCCAACCTGCTGCCTCATACAGCGCGTTGCATGGACGATATTTGCTTGCTTCGCGGCTGCAAGGGGACCAGCGTCACGCATCCCGAGTCTGTGTACTTGCTGAATACTGGCTCGATTTTGATGGGCCGGCCGAGTTTAGGTGCCTGGGTGGCCTATGGACTTGGCAGCGAAAATCGAAACATGCCCGCTTTTGTCGTTATGCCGGACCCGCATGGTTGGGTGAAAGGCGGGGCGCCTGCGTGGGGCAATGGCTATTTGCCTGCCACTTTTCAAGGCACGATGATGACCGGCGGAGCGGCGCCCGATTCGCCATCTCGCGAACCCCAACGGCGTGAGTACGGAACAACAACGTCAGACGCTCGATCTCGTCAATCGCTTCAACAATCTGCACCAACAAGCTCGGCCAGAAGATTCGGACTTGGCCGCCCGCATCGCCGCTTACGAATTGGCGTTTCGCATGCAAGCCCATGCCCCAGAGGTAGTCGACGTGGGCGGGGAAACCCAGGCGACGCGGCGCCTCTATGGGCTGGACCAGCCGGAAACCGTGGAGTTCGGCACACGGTGTTTGCTTGCCCGGCGCATGGTCGAACGCGGCGTCCGTTTCATACAGGTCTATTGCGGCGACACGAATGGTTGGGATGCGCATTCGGACATTGTCGGCAATCATGGCCAACTCTGCGCTCAGAGTGATTTACCCATCGCGGGCTTGTTGCAGGACTTGAAGTGCCGGGGTTTGCTCGATTCCACGCTCGTCGTCTGGGGAGGCGAATTCGGACGGACGCCAATGACCGAGGGCACCACCGGTCGCGACCACAATCCGCATGGCTTCTCGATGTGGCTGGCGGGGGGCGGTGTCAAGGGAGGACAGGTGATCGGGGCCACTGACGCTGTCGGGCTACGCGCGGAACAGGATGTCACTGATGTCCACGACATCCACGCTACCATCCTCCATCTCCTTGGCCTCAATCATCGACGCCTCACGTTTCGCCATAACGGCCGCAACGAACGTTTGACGGACAATTTCGGCGAGGTGATCAGTCAGGTTTTTGAATAAGATCCGCCTAACGCTCGCATAACTAAAGTCAAGGCTCGCACGATCTCCCCTCGTCGCCGACGCGCACCACGCGAATCGTTGGAAAACCCTCCCCGCCCTCGATGGGATGGCCGGCCAGTACGACAACGCGGTCGCCCGCATGCACGGCACCCGCAACGAAGGCGGCCCGCACGGCGGCTTCAATGCGATCGTCGCCGCGTTGTATGGGGCCGGCCGGCGGCACAGCCCGGACGCCCCAGACCATGCCTAGCTGCCGTAGCACTTCCTCATGCGATGAAACCGCGATGATGGCAGGCTTGACGCGGTGCCGCGCCACCAGCCGGGCAGTGCGGCCCGTGTGCGTGGGAGCGATAATCGCCGCCGCGTTGGCGTCAGTTGCCAGGGAACAGGTCAAATGGGTGACATGATCGTTGAGCTCGCCTATGGGGACCAGGACCAGACGCGAGCCATCTTCCGCAAGGTGGGATTCGGATTCACGCAGAATCTGATCCATGCATTCGATCGCTTCGCAGGGATAATCACCAACAGCGGTCTCTCCGGAAAGCATCACGGCATCGGTGCCATCGTAAACGGCATTGGCGACATCACTCGCTTCCGCGCGTGTCGGCCTGGGATTATGGCGCATGGAATCGAGCATGTCGGTCGCCGTCACCACGGGCTTGGACGCGATGCGAGCCTGCGAGATCAAGCGTTTTTGCACGTGAGGCACTTTTTCCAAAGCGATTTCCACGCCAAGATCGCCACGCGCGACCATGATGCCGTCGAAAGCATCGATGATGTCCGCCGCTTTACGCACCGCCTCCGGACGCTCCATCTTCGCCAGAATGGGGACTTCGAGATTGTGGACGCGGGCCACGGCCCGCAGTTCATGGGCCGCCGAGGCGTCGCGCACGAACGACAAGGCCAGCCAATCGACGCCGGCGGCCGCGGCGATGGCAATCGCATCACGGTCGCGGCGCGTGACGGCTGGAATGTTGAGTTCCGTGTCGGGCAAGTTGATCCCCTTGTTGGGAAGAAGCTTGCCGCCAACTTCAACTTTGAGCGTGATTTGCTCGCGAGCGCACGTAATCACGCGGGCTTGCAACCGGCCATCGTCCAAAAGAACCCGATGTCCGGGCTTGGCCTTGGTCATCAGCTCAGGCTCGGTAAGCTGAAAATCGCTCGTTACGTCTGACTTGAGCGCGACAGTGACTTGCTGTCCCGCCGTCAACTGCATTGGCTCTTTTAACAGGACGCGTAATTTTGGCCCGGGCAAATCGCCCATAACGGCCACGGTCGTGCCGGTATTCTTGGCCATCTCCCGCAGACGGGCGACACGTGCCAGGTGTTCCTCGGCCGTGCCGTGCGAAAAGTTGATCCGCGCGACATCCAAACCAATCTGAAGCATCTTCTCAAGAACGCCCGGCCGATCGGTGGCGGGGCCTAACGTCGCGACAATCCGTGTTCGTCGAAGCATGCAGATTTCCTTCTGGGTTGGGTTCCGCAGGGTTAATTTACGAAATATTGGGCTTGCTCGCCGAAGATGGCCGGCTGATCATGAAACGGAAGCGTGAGGACGAAGAATGGCGACGGCCTTTGCTGAAGATGAAATATCTGTCGGTCCGCCGGGGTCGTCGTTCCTAAGATGACAACATGGACGACCTGACAATTCTGTTCGAGGATAACCACTGCCTGGCGGTTGCCAAACCAGCGCCGCTGCTTACGCAGGGCGTGCCCCCGGGTATTCCGACGCTCGAGTCCATGGTCAAGAATTACCTCAAAACTAAATACAACAAGGCGGGCAATGTTTACCTGGGCATCCCCCACCGCCTTGACCGGCCCGTATCGGGCGTAGTGCTTTTCGCGCGCAATTCCAAGGCCGCCGGCCGGTTGGCGGAGCAGTTTCAGCAGCGGCAAGTTACCAAGATTTACTGGGGTTTGGTCGAAGGCGATGTCACATCAGAACAAGGGACCTGGTCGGACTGGCTGCGCAAGATCAAGGAGGAATCGCGGTCCGAGCAGGCGGCCGAGGGGGATGAGGGTGCTCGCCATGCGGTCATGCATTACCGCCGCTTGCAAGCCTGCGAGGGTGGCTGCCTGATGGAGTTCAAACCGGAAACGGGCCGAATGCATCAAATCCGTGTGCAAGCTTCCCTGCGCGGGCACCCGATCCGGGGCGATGAACAATATGGCGCTCGGCTAGCCTTTGGTCCGAAGGCCGCTTTGCCCCGGGAACACGTTATCGGCTTACATGCACGAAGTTTGACCTTTTTGCACCCGCTGCGCTATGAACCTGTCACGGTCACCGCGCCTTTGCCCGCTACCTGGAAAGATGTCGGCTTGAGTAATCTCGAATAACCGAACTCCGCCATCCCAATAAGAGAATGTCGAGGGGCGCCGAGTGCGTTAAAAGCCCATGTTGTCCGACCAGATCATTGAAAAGATATTGGCAAGCCTGCCGGCACTGCGCATCGGTGTCCTGGGCGACCTTTTTCTGGATCGGTATCTGGACATTGACGGCAACCTGACCGAACCGTCCCTTGAAACGGGGCTCGACGCCTATCAAGTCGTGCGGGTGCGCTCCTATCCAGGAGCGGCGGGAACGGTCATCAACAATCTGGTTGCGCTGGGCGTCGGCAAGGTACATCCGATTGCCGTCCTCGGAGACGATGGCGAGGGATATGAGCTGCGCCAGGCCCTGGAGAGATTGCCGGCGGTGGACAGTTCCTTGTTGTTCGCGGACCCAGATCGGCGTACGCCCACCTATACCAAGCCGATGCTTGCCGAAAATACCGCCAGTCCGCGTGAGCTAAGCCGGATGGACATCAAGAACCGCAAACCCCTGTCGGTATCCTTCGAGAACCATGTCCTGGAGGCATTGACGACGATCTGGCCTCGTTTGGATGCGCTCTTGGTGCTGGATCAAGTAAGCGAGGCAAACTGTGGTGTGGTGACCCACAGGATTCGCGACTGTTTACAAAGCATGGGCGAAAATCGCCCAGATCGTTTGATCTTGGCGGATAGCCGCGAGCGGATTGGGGAGTTCCGGGCATGTTGCCTCAAGCCAAATGAACGCGAATGCCGGCAAGCTGCGGAAGGAATACCCGTCGAAGAGGCAGCGGCCCTACTCGCCAGACGCGTAGGTCGTGCCGTGTTTTGTACACAAGGTGATAAGGGCATGCTGGTCGCTGAACCTGGGTTGGCGGTGCGGCAGGTGCCGAGCTACCCGGTGGCTGGGCCCATTGACCCGGTCGGGGCCGGCGATAGCACAAGTGCCGGAATTGCCAGTGCATTGGCCAGCGGCCACTCATTCGATGACGCGGCCGCCTTCGGCAATCTCGTGGCGTCGATAACCATCAAGCAGCTGGGGACCACGGGCACGGCCACACCGGAGCAAATACGGGAGCGGTGGCAAAAGCTCTCAAGGCAATCGTTGGATAACGCGGCGCTTCTACTCTTCTTCCAACGTCTCAAGGATGTCTTTCAGTTCATCGCGCTCGCGACGAGTCGTCTCAAGGTCATAAAGAAGGTACTTCACGTCAAGCTGAAGCTGGTCGACGGCATCTTGCGCAATTTGCACAAGTTTCGTTTGCAGGCGGGAGTAGTGACACACGCGCTCACACAGCGGCATCAATTTTTCGCGGAGGTGCAAGGGAAGACTGTCCAAATGGCCCCGCAAATCCAGAAGATCTTGGGGGTACTGATCCTTACGCCATTCGACCGAGAGAGGTTGTGCCATAATCTGCCGCCTTCCGCGCCGTCCAAAACCAGGGGTATAGATGGAAACCGCCAGAAGTCATCGCAAAAACCGCGCCACAATTTTGATTTACTCAGGCAAATTCCTAAACATTTACACCTCAGCAATTTACGCCGGGACCTGAGGCTTCGCCCAACTTGCCCAGTGTTCAGTTTCGGTAACAAAAGTCGCCTTTTCCGTTGCCAAAGCTTGTGGTAAAAGCCCAAGCGCCAAGGTCCAAGCACACGGCCGAAACGCGGACCCGGGCTCAACAAGGAAGGGACCGTTGCCATGGGAAGCAAAGTTCTTCTCGGTGTTTTGTTGGTTGGGATGTTATGTCCGCATGTGGCCCTCGGCCAACAGATTCATCGCAATGCCTTCGAATCCTTGAAGCCGTCCTGGGTCAAAGGCGGCTCGGACGCCCCCTTCGATGAAGTGCTCCATGCCACCACGGACCAGGTCTATCATGACGGTCAGCGGTCTGAGTACATAAGCCTCCAGATCAAGGAACCGGGCAACTTCATTTACTACCAGTATCCAACGGGCCGGGTCCTCGTGGGCGAGGAAATGAGCGCGGGGCTGTGGCTAAAAAGCAATCGCCCCGGCGTGCAGATTCTGGCTCGTATCGTGCTGCCCAACGAACGTGATCCCAACAACCTCGACAATCGCCTCACAACCTTTATCCGCGGAGATGCCTATCGCAACGCGGGCCGCTGGGAGCGACTGGAAATTGGCCGGGGTGCCCAACTCGCCAAGCAGCAGCAACAATTGATGCAGGCCCAGCTCAAGCGACCCGTCAACTTCGCGGATGCCTATGTCGACGCCCTGGTGCTAAACGTGTACGCGGGGCCGGGGCCGACCGAAGTCTGGATCGACGACCTTGAAGTCGGCCCCGTAACCAAGGGAGCGTTGGAGCCCTCCCCCGCCCCGTCCGGCGGAGTGCCGGTGGCCAAGGCGACGGCCACACCCCGGCCGAACGGACGCAACATGATCGTTGAGTTCAACGGTAGCCAGCTTCTTGTCGGCGGCAAACGCGTCTTCTTCCACGGTATCCGCCAAACGGACACACCGCTCCGTTCCTTGTGGGCCGCTGGCTTCAACACGGTATTTCTGGACGCGGGATCGAGTCCGGCGCTTTTGCAAGAAGCAGTTGACCTTGGCTTTCTCGTGGTGCCGCAGCTTCAGGTCCTTTCGGACGATACCCGGCTGGCATCCACCGAAGGAATTACCAGTGAGATGGCTCGCTTTACCGAAAATGATGCCGTGTTGTTTTGGCACCTGAGCAGCACCCTGAGCTTTGAGCAGGCGCCGCTGATGTCGCGCGCCAAGGAAGTGGTCCTCAAGGTGGACCCGGACAGGCCCGTCACTGCCGATGTCTGGGACGGCCTGAGGCCTTACTCGCGCATTCTCAACATGGTCGGCGTGCATCGCTGGCCGCTCATGACCACTCTCGAATTGCCGCGCTATCGCGAATGGATGGAGCAGCGCCGGAGCCTGGCGAACCCGGGCACCTTTACCTGGACGTGGATTCAGACTCATGTGCCTGAGTGGTTTACTCAGTTGCTTTATGACCGCTCCTCGGCAGCCGCTTTCGCTGAACCTATCGGCCCTCAGCCCGAACAAATTCGTTTGTTAACCTACTCGGCCCTGGCGGCTGGTTGCAAGGGGCTGGGTTTTTGGTCGGACCGTTTTCTGGCGGATAGCCATCAGGGCCGTGATCGGCTGCTCTGTTGCGCGTTGCTCAACCAGGAACTCGAGATGCTCGAACCGTTGCTGGTCGGCGTCGATGACACCCAGTGGATCGATACTTCGGTGCCGGACGTCAAGGCAGCCGTCATGCGCTCCGCCAAAGGCCTGCTGGTGGTGCCCATTTGGCAAGGCAAGGGGGCCCAATTCGTGCCCGGCCAGGCAGCGGTGAGCAAACTATCCCTGGTCATCCCGCAAGTGCCGCAAAGCAACCAGGCGTGGGAAATCACTCCGGCCGACGTACGCGGACTAAAGAGCGAACGCGTCGCGGGGGGTACGAAAATAACGATCCCGGAATTTGGCCTGACAGCAGCCATTGTGTTCACGGCCGAAACGCCCTTGATCGTTCATTTTCAAGAACAGGCGCGCAACCGACGGCAAACCGCCGCCCAATACTCCTACGACATGGCACTTTACGAATTGGAAAAGGTGCTCAAGGTCCAGCAAAAACTTGAGAGCCAGGGTCATACCCTGCCGGATGCTCGCGAACTAATCAACAATGCCCAGACGCGTCTGAAAACGGCCAAGGAGCGCTGGGACAATCGCGATTTCGCGGAGGCCTATCGCGAAGGCGAGCGCGCCTTGCGTCCGGTCCGCATCCTGATGCGGGCCCAGTGGGAAAAAGCCATCAAAGGCCTGGATTCGCCGGCAGCCAGCCCCTATGCCGTCTCCTTTTATACCCTGCCTCGGCACTGGCAATTTATGGACGAAGTCAAACGCTGTGTCGCGACGACCAATGTCCTCCCCGGTGGTGATTTCGAGATCATCCCCGAACGCACGCAGGATTCGTGGAAGGTCGAGGAGCCAACACTCGACGACGTGGAACTGATGGCCGGACGCGTCACGGAGATCAAATCGTCCACGGCCACAAAGAAACCGGCCGACAAGGACATCAAGTCCGTGGCGGGTGAGTTGCCGCACCAGGGCAAGCAATGTGCCATGCTGCAAATCAAGCCAAAGAAATTACCCGGCCCGCTTGCACTGGAGCGAACTCTGTTGGCCATTACGAGCCCGGCAGTCAAATTACAGCCAGGGACCCTCGTGCAAATCAGCGCCTGGATTCGGATACCCGAAACGATCACCGCCTCTCCGGACGGCGCCCTGTTCTATGACAGCGCGGGCGGCGAACCGCTGGCAATCCGCCTCATCGACGCGACCGCATGGAAGAAATACACCCTCTACCGCCGCGTTCCCGCGTCAGGGACCATCAGCGTTACGCTGGCCCAAACGGGCATCGGGGCCGTCTATTTTGACGATGTGCGTATCGAGCCCTTGCTGCCATCCGGCAGCAACGGGGCATTGCAAGCGCAGGCGACGCCCCCGCGGTGAGGGTTGGCGGTTTCATTGCCGCTAATGTTTGTTGACTCTAGGACCGCTTGTCAGTCCGCATTTCTCCCAAGGATATGTTTGTCCGCCAAAGGCGGCGCCGTAGGGGTTCGATGTTCAAGCAGCCAAACCACTCTGCGTGCGGCCGAATTCAAGTCGGGATAAGTCTCATCGGCCCCCTCACCATACGCTCCATCGCGCCCGGCGTTCAAGCCAAACAGACCACCTTGCCGCCATTCGACGACTATCGAAAAACCGGCACAGTCGACATTTAAGAACCATGATCCGGTAGAGCCTTCCGGAGGGTCCAGAGTGCAGCGCGCTTTGGGAAAACTCCTCATAATCTCGCGGCTTAATTTCTCAATAGGTTTCAACATTGTTACACACCTCGTCCATCGTGCCCGGGTTTGGTGAGGATAATCCTGCCGGTTCTTATTTCCTCGATTTCGAGGGACCCGTTGTTGAGCCAGGTAAGTTTGGTACCAACGGTGGCGGTGCCGCAAAACATTGGGATGATCAACGAAATACGCTCGGCCCTGGCCGAGGCCTTCCCGCTCAGAATTCGAGGTACCACCGCGGACATTCCGGAACCATCCATTCGATTGGGTTACTTGATTCCGGCCACGTTTATGGCTGGTCGTGGTTTTTACACCCCACAAGCCACGTTTTAGGTCGGTCATGGTTTTTTGTACGCCACACCGTGACTTTGCTGGCTAGTTCAGCGGGCTAACAGGGCGGTCAACGAACATCCCAAGTAGAATTGCCAGCAGGAAAGCAATTAAAGGCAAGATGTTAGTAAAGAGACATTGGACAGCGACAGCAATCGCACCACCAGTAAGGTTTTGGTCTCGCAGATTGCTTTTATTCCGTTTCATTTCGGCAACGTCACGGTTCGCCGTTTTTGCAACCCATAGACATGTAAGGACTCCTATAACTGTTGTCGGAAGGAAATACAAGTTTGGTATGTACGGTTCATTTGTAATGCTTCTACCAAGTAGCCATGCGCTTAACCCAGCTGGAATCAAACTTGCCAGGGCTACCAAGACTAAGAGAGTGCCGCGATTCCTTTGTGAATAGGGCCAGTTATTGTCATCGCCGGAAATAGCTGAAACCGGCTGATTAGGGGCGGTACTATCGTCACTCATTGGCGATCTCCCTTGGCACGAACGCCACCCGGAACGCGGCAGGTTCGCCGCCGCCAATCGCTTCCTGGGTGAATCTCAAAACCATTGCGTCTTATCGACCACGTTCAGCAACGGCTCGCCGCCGACAAATCGCTTTAGATTGTCGAGTAACGTTTGCAAATGACGTTCCGCCACGCGCGGGGAGGCGGCCGCGGTATGGGGTGTGATGATCACGTTCGGCATCTTCCAGAGCGGGTGTTTGCCAGGCAAAGGTTCGGTTTCCACCACATCCAGGCCGGCGCCGGCAATGTCGCCGGCCGCGAGGGCAGCTGTCAGGTCCGCCAGATCGACGATCACGCCGCGACCCACGTTGATGAGGTAAGCCGTCTTCTTCATCTGTCGAATGACGCGCCGGTTAAAGAGATGGCCGGTCGCCGGCGTGTGCGGAGCGGCAATGACCACGAAGTCGCTTTCCCGCAACAGGTCCTCAAGGCGGTCGGGTCGCAGCAGGGTGACTCCTGGCGGTGGTGCCGCTACCTTGGGATCGACCGCCACGACGCGCATGCCAAAGGCAAGACCGCGGCGGGCGGTCTCAAGGCCAATGCCCCCAAGTCCGAACATGCCCAGCGTACAATCCGCGAGTGTCATGGCGGCACGGTCGGATGGGTGAACTTCCCCTGGGCCCCCATAACCGGGCAGTTCGCCTGCTTCACGGCCAAGCGCTTGCCATAGCCCCTGGGCCTGGTGCCGGATGTAAATGTGGAAGTTTTTGGCAAAGCAAAGAATGAACCCGAAGACATGGTCGGCGATGACATCGCTGAAGATGCCGCGCATGTTGGTCACCACGATGGGCGCGGCGGCTAGATCGGGATAAAGATATTTCTCCATGCTGGCCGTGGGCGCCTGGGCCCAGCGCAGCTTGCGGGCGGCTTTCAGCAATGGCGGCGTAAGGTAGCCAAAAAGTGCGTCCGCATCGGCGATGAGGTCCAGGGCTTCGGCATCGCTATGTGCCTGGACAACTGCCATTGGCACGGCGGCGGCACGGATTTTGGCGAGGCGGGCCTCCGATACTGCGGGATGAATGAGAAGTTTCATGCTACTACTTTTAGTGGTCTAAGGGCCGCACGGCGATAAGATGACGGCATGAAATCCATGCAGACCTGCCGATTGGTGACGCTCGGTTGCAAAGTCAACCAGTACGAGACCCAGTACGTCAAGGAAGCTTTGGAAAACAACGGCTACCGCGAAGCCGGCGACGGCGAACACGCCGATTTGTGCATCGTCAATACTTGTACGGTCACGGCGGAGGGAGATGCCAAGAGCCGGCAGGCGGTACGTCGCCTTGCCCAGCGCAACCCCGGCGCCGCGATTGTCGTAATGGGGTGTTACGCGACGCGCACCCGGAGGCCGTGGCGCGTTTGCCTGGCGTCGTCCATGTCATCACGGACAAGACACGCCTAGGCGAGGAACTAAAGCCTTTCGGCGTGACCTCCATGCCCAGTGGCATTAGCCGCTTCGACGGCCACCAGCGCGCGTTCGTCAAGGTTCAGGACGGTTGTTTACTCAACTGCACGTTTTGCATTATTCCGAAGGTGCGGCCCAACCTGCGTAGCCGGCCGGCCGCTGAAATTGTCGCCGAAGTCGGCGGACTGGTCAGGCGCGGTGTTCAGGAGATCGTCCTTACCGGCATCCATCTGGGACATTACGGCATAGACCTGTGTAAAGGTAAACCCAAGACAAGCTGGACGCGCTTGTGGCACCTGCTGGGCATGTTGAACCTATTGCCTGGGGAGTTTCGCATTCGACTGAGCAGCCTGGAGGCAGCCGAGGCACGCGACGATCTTCTCGAAGTCATGGCTGCGTCGCCGCGCATCGTTCCGCATCTACATCTCTGTCTGCAAAGCGGGTCCGATAATATCCTGGCGCCATGCGTCGGCGCTATCGCTCACGGGGGTTTCTGCAGCGTTGCCGACGAATTCAAGAAACGCTGGATCAACCGGCGTTTACTACCGATGTGATCGTCGGCTTTCCGGGCGAAACGGAGGCGGACTTCGAAGCGACCTGCCGGGTGGTGAGCGCCGTGGGCTTCTGCAAGGTGCATGTGTTCCCCTACAGTCAGCGCGCCGGCACGCCAGCCGCCCATTATCTGGACCAAATCCATCCCAGCATCATCTCCGACCGCCGCGAGCGGCTGCTCGAGCTCGGCGCAACCTTGGCGGCGCGCTACCACAGGGAACTGGTGGGCCGGCGGCTTGACGTGATGGTGGAAGGCGAAGACCCGAAACGGCCCGGATATTCGCGAGGAACGTCCTGCCGCTATGTACCCGTCTCCTTTCCAGGCCACGCGCCCGCGCTCTATAGGCAAAGTAGTATCCGTGGCAGCCGTGGCGGCCAGCGACGATGGCGTTATCGGCTGCGCCGTTGCCGGATCCGAGAATGGCCGGGTTATCTGGTCGCGGAGCGCGCCGAATTATGTTACCGTTGCTGCTGGCGTGATAGGAACGCGGCGAGTAAAGCTATGCGAAACCTCTACCAGCACATCGCCTTTGAGCAACATGGTGAGGTCTATTGCGTACGTCTCCTGCAAAATCAGTTAGACGAAAACGGGCTCGAACGCTTGAACGCGGAAATTACGCATTTGATAGACGAGAAAGCCTGCCGCAAGCTGGTATTGTCGCTGGGCCCGGACGATACGCTCTGCCTCTATAGTGTTTTTCTTGCCAAACTGGTGAAATTGCAAAGATATCTCGCCGCCGCCGGCGGCAGCCTGGCGCTGGCTGGCCTGAGCGCTACCACGTATCACATATTTCAAGTCAGCGGCCTGGCCAAGTTTTTCACTTTCTATCCGGATGTGGGCAAAGCCGTGGCAGCTTTGGACGGGGCAGATCAGAGCACCTTCCAGTAGAAATAGGCACAGAAGCCGATTACCGCGCAGACGCCGCCCCACACCCAAAAAGAATGGTCGTTGATCAACCCACGGGTGGCCTGGAGTAAAAGGTGCATAACGCCGCGCCGGCGAAGGGCCTTGAACTGCAAAAGTAAGAAACGCCGGTAACCCAGGAGTACGCGGTAGCCAGACTCCCAATCGCGCGCAGATCGCCGCGCCGGTCGGCATCGAGCATCTTGAACATCTGCGCGGTCATTTCCAACCGCGCCATGGCAACTACGCGATAGCCGGGCTGGCCGGGGTGACCCACGATCTTGGGAAACTCATTGGTCAGTTCGAAGATTTGATTAAGACGACGTGTCAGTTCGGTCTCTTCGCTTGTTCGGGTCAGTTTTCTCCCGCGCTGCTTAAATACTTACCGACCTGCTTCCAGGAGCAAATAAGCTTGCGGGTCAGGTTGATGCGTTCGATCAAGGCCGGCAGGGTACCCAGGCCACGCCGCGCTTCCGGACATTCATGTGCCAGTCCGTACACGGCATCGATGGAGCGTGCCTGGGTCAGCGCCGCGGGCGGCGGAGATAGCTGTTTTTCTACGGGAGGTTCCGCCACGACGCCTACACGGCTATCGCTCACCGCGGCAACGCGCACGGGAGGCGGGGTACTGCTCCAATCGATCTCGGTTTTACTGCCAGAGACGAGTAGACGTTGCGTCTCTATGAGGGCCGCGGGCCTTTCTGCGGTCACCGATGCCGGACGCCCAGGCGCAGAGCATGGCGGTCGGGAAATAGCCTCGGTCAAGGTGATAAAAGCTTGCGCGACGCGGTTCATCCCCTCCGTCGCTTCGTCGGGATGGCAGAGTTGATAGCAACGGAGCTTGGCCATTCGCTCCTGAACCTGATGTTCGATGCTGGCGAGGTCCTTCTCTCCTTGCTTGAGGCCAAGCAATGCATAGTGATCAGGTGGCCAGTCTTTGATGTCCAGCCAGTTGCAAAGTATCTTGGCGTTCATTTCGGGAGAGTATCTCTTTCCTCAGGCGTCCAGTTGCCTTGGTGCCATTCTATTTTAAGGTGCCCCGATACGCCATGCAAGACAATTGACGCCTTGCCCTGTTTGGCGCTTTTTGCTACAAACCGGGGCGTCTGCAATTTGCCCGCGCCAAACAAGGCGCCCATGGGAAAAACCTCCGCCGGTTCTTGAACGGATTCAGGAAGGCCGCGTCATGAAAAACTTTTTGCGGGCCATGCGTATGGCCTGGCCCTACCGCTATCGTACCGTTCTCTCGGTAATATGCGCCTTGGTGGCCGCGGTTTTCTGGGGCCTCAACTTCACGGCCATTTACCCCATCTTGAAGATCGTCGGCGGTAAACAGAACCTGCAGGAATGGGTCACCAACTGCATTGACAACGTTCACAAGGATCAAATCGATCCTCTCAAGGCCGACGTGGACCGGCTCACGGCCAAGCTCGAAAAAAACCAAAAGCGGGCAGGCGGCACCGAACAGGACCTCCACGATCGTGATCGTGACAATCGGCAGATAACAGGCGAACTGGCCAAGGTGGAGAGCAAATTGGAGGGGCGCGCCAGGACGATTATCGCCTCCAGGTGCTCAAGCGCTACATTTTCATGCTTTGTCCGACAGGGCAGTTCCAGACCCTGGCGATGATATTGGGCCTCTTTCTGCTGGCGGTGGCGCTCAAAGGCTTTTTTGAGTTCGGCCAGGAGTCGCTGGTAGGTAGTGTCGTCAATCGTATCCTGTTCGACCTGCGCAATCGCTTCTTCCGCCGCGCCATTCGCCTCGACGCCAATAGTTTTTCCGAGGCCGGCACGGGTGAGATGATTGCCCGCTTCACGAACGATATGGAGCTCCTGGGCACCGGACAAAAGACCCTGCTCGGCAAAGTCATCGCCGAGCCGCTGCGGGCCATGGCCTGCGTGATTTTCGCGTGCTGGATTAGCTGGAAGCTGACCTTCATGTTCCTGGTCCTGGTGCCAATCGCGCTCTTCGTGTTGACGAAGATCGGTCGCGTCATGAAGCGCGCAACGCGCCGGCTTCTGGAACGCATGTCGGATATTTACAGGATCCTCCAAGAAACCTTTCTTGGCATCCGTATCGTCAAGGCATTTACCAACGAGGCGGCCGAAAGAAGTCGCTTTCGGGCCGCGCTCAAGGAATATTATCACAAGGCCATGCTCGTCATTAATCTGGACGCGTTGGCCGGCCCCATTATCGAGCTTCTGGGGATGGTGGCGATCGTGGGTGCTCTTCTCGCTGGCGCCTATCTCGTGATCGAAAGACAAACGCACCTCCTCGGCATCCGGATGACTAATTATCCTTTGGAGCCCGAGTCCCTATTGCAGCTTTACGCTCTGCTGGCCGCGATCGCGGACCCGGTGCGCAAGCTTTCCAACGTCTACACCCGCGTGCAGTCGGGCTGCGCCGCCGCGGACCGCATCTTCCACTACATCGACAAGGAACCCAAGGTGCTGGTCAATAGCGCCGGCCCCTACCTGGAACGCCATCATTCGTCCATCGTGTTCGAAAATGTTTGTTTTTCCTACACCCCCGGACACCCCATCCTTACTGGCGTGAGTCTCTCGGTGAAGCATGGGGAAACCATCGCGCTGGTCGGCAAGAATGGCTGTGGCAAGTCCACCATGCTCGGGTTTCTGGCAAGGTTTTATGACCCCGATCATGGTTCCGTCATGATCGACGGCATTGATCTGCGCGTCGCGAATTTGCGTTCGCTGCGCAAGCAGGTCGCGCTGGTGACCCAGGACACCTTCTTGTTCGATACCACCATCGCCAACAACATCGGCTACGGTTGCAAAAACGTCACCCGTGCGCGCATCGAACAGGCCGCCATGCAAGCCAAGGCGCACGAGATTATCCTCAAACAGATCAACGGCTACGACACCCGCGTCGGCGAGGCGGCCTCGAAGCTTTCGGGGGGTCAGCGCCAGCGCATCGCGCTTGCCCGCGCCATCCTGCGCAATCCAAGCATCCTTATCCTCGATGAATTTACCAGCGCCGCGGACGCCGAAGCAGAGATGGAAGTGCATCGCCTTCTACGGGAATTTATCAAGGGACGCACGACGTTTTTGATTACTCATCGCCTCAACACGCTCGAAATAGCGGACCGCATCGTCGTTCTGGATCAGGGACGCATCGTCGCCGTCGGTTGCCATGCTGAATTGCTACGAACCTGCAATATCTACCAGCGCCTGCATGAAGCTCAGTTCCAGCGGATGGTCGCCTGACGTGGGCTGTGCGGAGTGATCCATGAGCGTGCCTGGTCCCGCGGCCTCCACCGCCTTCAACAAGTCTCATCTTGCCCTGCCCGTTTTGCTGCTCTTCTGCGGTTATCTCTTTTTTTGTGGGCTGGGCGACCGTGATTTATTGAGTAGCCACGAAGCGCGCACTGCCCAGAATGGGCAAATGATCCTTGACGAGGGTTGCTGGGGCTTGCCGCGCCTCTTCGACGGTCATCTGGAACTGCAAAAACCGCCGCTTTATTACTGGCTGGTGGCCCTGCTGGGCAAGTTGGCGGGTGGTCAGGTAGGCGCTGGGCAGTGCGCTTGCCGGCGGCGCTGTCCGCGCTGGGCTGTGTGCTATTTGTTTATTATTTTGCCCGCAAAGTAGGCCGCGCGGGGGCCGGCTGCGTGGCGGCCATCGTACTCGCCAGTTGCCTGCACTTCACTTCGCTGGCGCGCATTGGCCGCATTGACATGCCGCTGACACTCGCGGTCAGTCTGGCGGCGGGCAGCTTCTTTGTGGGCCTCCACACGAGCACGGTGAACCCAGCAAGGTCCGCCTGGCCCTGGTTTCTCCTGGGGTACATCAGTATTGCCGTGGGAATTCTCCTGAAGGGGCCCATCGCGCTTGTATTCGTCATGGCCATTGTCGCTACCTGGGCAGTTGTCCGGCGGCACCTGGGCGCGACGAGGTAAACCTCCCGCCCGCGAGTGGCCTGGGCAGGTCCCTTTGCTGGGGAATTCCGCTGGTGATATTGGTGGCGGCCCCATGGTTTGTGTGGGCCAACATAGAAACGAATAACCAAATTTGGGATATCTTCTTTTGGTATCACAACGTCGAACGTGGCCTGGGAGGCGCCGAAACGCTGGCTGCCCATCCCTTCTGGTTTTACGGGCCACGCAGCGCGCTCGATTTGTTGCCCTGGAGCCCGCTGTTGTTGCCGGCGCTCTGGTACTTTTGGCGGAGCACCGACTGGCGGGGCGATTCTCTGGCCTGTTTTGGTGGGCTGTGGTTTCTCGTCGTATTCGGCATTCTTTCTTGCATGCGCTTCAAACGGGCAGACTACTTGCTGCCGGCCTACCCCGGCGAGCTTTGTTCCTTGGGTCCGTCGCGGAAAGAGCCTGGCAAGCGCACCGCCTGGCTGCTCCGGCATCCGCCCGGGCCCTATTGAGAGTGGGAGCCATGGTCCTGACGGCTTATAGTCTCGGTTGGGGACTTTATAATTTCTGGGTCGTCCCACGACAGGAGGCGGACTGGCCTTACTATCAACTTGCGCGCGACATCCGTGCTCACACCGATAAACCCGTGATCTTTTTTCGGGCCGAGACACACGTGCTTGCCTTTCATGTAGGCCGGCCCCTCGACACGATTCTGGAGTGGGAGAACCTCGATGTGTGGGCCAGCCAGCCATTCCCGGTTTATTTCGTGATGCCGCCCGATTGTGCGCACGACTGGCCCCGTCATTTGGCAAAGGGCAAACTGGAGGAGGTTTTTCGCACGTCCGACCATGCCTGGGGAAAGCAAGAACGCCCTCTGGTGGTATTGCGAAGCTATCCGTAAAAAATGATCCATGTCCGAAACACTCGAACGCCTGTCGATGGCACAGGCGCCCCTCTCTGTCTTGCTGATCGCGTTTAACGCCGGCGACGGCCTGGAAGCGGTCATCGGCGCCTGGGACAAATATCTCGCTGGGCTGGCGCGTTCCTACGAAATCCTCGTTGTGAACGACGGCAGTTCAGATGACACTCGTGCAGCGCGCCGACCGCCTTGCCAGCGAAAACTCGCACGTGCGACTTCAGCACCATGATCAACATAGGGGCACCGGCGCGGCCTTGCGCACGGGACTGCAAATGGCGCAGTATCCCCTACTAGTCACCGCCCCCTGCGATAAACAGTTCGAGCCCACCGATCTCTATCGGCTACTGGAAGCTGTCGATCAGGTCGACCTGGTTACGGGCTATCGCGTGGGCTGGCAACGGCCAGCACTGGTGCGCTGGTGGGATGCCGGCCAGCGTTTGCTGAGTCGGGTTCTTTTCGGCGCAGCGCGCGAGCCCCGTAGCTGCTGGGTTGGCTGGACAGGGTGGGGACGTCGATGGCAGGCTCGATGGGTTTTTGGCATTCGCGTCCAGGACCCCGAGTGCCCTTTGCGCGTCTATCGCCGTGCCATCTTCAAACGAATAGTGCTCCAGAGCGATGGCCCCGTCGCGCAAATTGAGATTCTGGCCAAGGCAAACCATCTTGAGTGCCTCATGGCCGAGGTGCCGGTGGCCTGGTCGCCTCCCGCCGGAAGCGGTTCCCACGATCCGGCCTATCGTTCCGCAAGTAAGGAAATGCGGCAGCTTTTCTCTAAGCCCGTTTTCGAGTCCAGTACTACAACGAGATGATCAGCGCTCCACGGCAACGGTGGTGTTGGTCTTGGCGGTAACGGTTGGCGGCACTTCGGTCGGGGTACCAAGTGCGGCCTTGGCAGTTTGCATCAAGGCGTCCTTGGGCATTTTCTCCCCGCGCGTCTTCCAGCTAATGTCACGCGAAAAAGGGCCAGGATTGTAAATACGAAAGTGGTTGGGCTGCTGTTCCTCGATCTTGCAGTCATTCCACGCATTTTCCACGGTCAAGTTCGGGGTCGCCACA
This sequence comes from uncultured Planctomycetota bacterium, assembly GCA_963848825.1. Taxonomy (GTDB): domain Bacteria; phylum Planctomycetota; class Planctomycetia; order Gemmatales; family Gemmataceae; genus CAVVSQ01. The sequence goes on from CAWKFA010000004.1 coordinate 151,114, forward strand.
TAAGGATTAGGATAATAAACGTCGATTGACTGATGGGCCGGAACGGTCAGGGAGCCGCGTTCAAGGTGCGGATCGGCCGGCTCGACAACTTCGGTGCGGCCTCCAATATTGAGACTCATACACCCCAGCGTCAAGCCGAGAAAGGTCGTGGCCCCAAGCAAAGCCAGGGCGCGTAGCCAGGGCGATACCGCCCGCGATAGGTGGTTGTGCATGGGGCATAAACCTCCGGCCCAGAACTTTTGCTAAAGCGAGACGGAGGATAATAACGAAGGAAGGGCCGCTGTCAAGGCCGGGCGATATGAGAGACTTCCATGTAGGTCAGTTGTTTTTCAAACTCAAGTCCGACGCAGAAGGTTTTATTCTCCAGCGGCAGCGCCCAACATACCTTGGCGTGACGTTTGATGGCTTTGCGAAGGTGGCTAACATTGAGGGTGACTTCAACTTCATCCTTGGCGGCCAAAGGTTCGGACACGATGATCCGCACGCCGCCTTCACAGACATCCAGGAACTGCGCGACGATGTTCTTACCCAGGCCCATCGTACCACGGCGGCATTCGACATTGACGATGGCACGAGGCAGGCGGCGACCCGCTTTGCGGCGATTCGAGACTTTTGGGGACGTGGCAACGGTCATGGTTTCCTCCAAATAACCATAGGTTATGCCCGGCAATTGTCAAAAAACCTCCCAATCCCTTATAAGATACCCCCATGATGCATTCCGAAATGGTCTACGTACGCCGGGTGAAAGGCAAAGGACGAGGCGTTTTCGCGCTTCGCCCAATCAAGAAAGGAGAAATGATCGAAAAGGTGCCGGTGCTTCTCGTGCCTACCGAAAACCTGGTGGGTGGCCTGCACAACCCCGCACTGGCCCGGTTCGTGTACCTATGGGACAAGAAAAATGTTGCTATAAGTCTAGGTTATGGATCACTTTACAATCATTCTTATACCCCAAACGCCGATTACGACTTTGGGCCCATGACGATCATCTATACGGCTCTCCGCGATATCGCCCGCGACGAGGAGATTACCATTAACTATAACGGCGACCCCGAAGACACATCCGAAGTCAGCTTCAAAGTAGTTTAACCCCCCAAGCAAGCGAAGCCACCTGCATGAAGGGGCTTTCGGAGTGAATGTCAGGAAACGCCAACAGCTGGCCAAACGCCAGCTTCGGATGCAGACGTCACGACCAATCCGGAGTGGCGTCGGCAGTAGGGGATGCCGGGCGAAAAATGGTATGTATGCGTGCACCGGGCACCCCCCTTCACGACGCATATCATTTTGCATGGCAATTTGCATGGCAATTTGCATGGCAATTTGCATGGCATTTTTTTATGTGGCGGCGCTGCCTTGCCTGGCATTTGGCATGACAAATACAGGTGGAAGAGCAGTGGTATTCGTCCCCTGCCGCCTCGTGCGGCAGGAAGGAAAGGTCTCCCGCTAGAGGCGGGAGAGCAGTGGTATTCGTCCCCTGCCGCCTTGTGCGGCAGGAACGAAAGGTCTCCCGCTAGAGGTGGGAGAGCAGTCGTATTCGTCCCCTGCCGCCTTGTGCGGCAGGAACGAAAGGTCTCCCGCTAGAGAAGATGGCGGCGACCGTAAAACGGATGCGGGGAATGTTGGTTTTTTGGTGCAGACCTTTCGTTCCTGCCACGCAAGGTGGCAGGGGACGGGGCCGGGTAGCTTGATTTTCTAGCAATAGACCTTTCGTTCCTGCCACGCGAGGTGGCAGGGGACGGGGAGCGGCGGCTTAGCATTGAGGTGCTGCCGATTTGACGGACAGGCGGACTCCTTATTCACGATCAGGAATCGGGGAATGGACCGCTCGGTTCCGCTTTTTAGCCAGAGGGCCAGCGCCTATCAAACGTTGGTTAACGTACGAACGTTCGAGAGAAAAAGGGGCCTGACCCTAATCCCGACACCTTTCAATCGTCTTCGATCTTGAGAGAATGGCAGATCGCCCGCAAGACAGGTTCGTTGCGAGGGCTTTCGAGGTCGTTGATTTGCCACATCAGGAGCAGGGTGCCGCCGCCGCTATAAAGGCTGCGGATCCAACCGGTGTTGGTGAGGTCCAGGCTGAAGAAGCGGACGTTATAACCCAGGGCGGGCTGGCCAGCCACGGTATCCGAGCACTCATCGGCCTCGAGGTCTTTATACTCTTCCTTGAGAGCATCCAGGGCAGCCAGTGCCATCTCTTCCATTTCCGGCATTTCGGCATCCAGCGATACTACCAGTAAGGCGGTTTCGGGGCTTTGGACGGCAATCGTCCAGCCGGTTTCCGTTTCCTCGCGCTGGATTTCCCAATTTTCGGGATAAAGAAACTGAATACCATCTTCATTGAAATGGGCGGCCATGGAACACCGTTGAAGAAACCAAACCGCTCCTTGGACTTACAGAGGACACCTGTGCCGTCAGATGCGCTGTAATTCAATGATTATGCCGCCGAGTCGAAACATGGCGTGCAAGCTCGAAAAATAATGAGGCTTCCGCCACTGGAGACCACATTCGCCACAGACGCGACGCAGCTCATGGCGATTGTAGGTGCGGCAATGCCACATCCGGCTGCACATGGAGCCGGTAAAGGTATCTTCCGTGGCCAGGAGGAGCATCTTGCCGCCTGGCCGCATCACCCGTGCCAGCTCCATGAGGCCCGGACGGGGATCGGGGAGGTGCTCGAGCACATAGCCGCAGACGACGGCATCGAACAAGCCGCTGGCGAACGGCAATTTGGTAAGATCGGCGGCCACGTGGCCGATACGCGAGGAATGCAAACGGCGCCGGGCCCTCTTGAGCATGCGCTGTGATAAATCGAAACCGGTGATGAAGGCATCATCATCGGCCCAGCGCAACAAGAACCTCGAATCGCGCCCATTGCCGCAGCCGGCGTCGAGAATGCGCTTGCAACCACGCACGTCAAAGGCATCGGGTCGAATGAGCCGGCCGGCAAGCGCTTCATGTCCCGTCACCAGGCCGGTGATGCCGGTCAGCTTGCCGGCGATGCCGTCGTAATGGCCCTGAATAAAGTTGCGATATTCCCGATAGGGCTGACGGTTCAATTTCTTGGAAGCAAGCGCACTTTGAGCCCGCGCTGCTTGGAAAGTTCCGTCCGTTCCGATGGCTGCAGCACGTGCGGTGATTTCATGTCATCTCTCAAGAGGCCAACGACTCAATCGCATCGAGCGCTCGGGCCACAACCGGAAGGCGGCCGCGTCAGAGGGAAACACGCTTATTATATATGTACCACTCGACCATTAATAAAACCACGGCCAAAACCAAAATGACTTTCCACAGCTCGCGCGGCTGCGACAGGTCGCGGCCCGTGACGAAGCGTTCGGTGCCGATGCGGATTTCTTCGCGCGGTTCGATGTTGCTTTCGTTGGCATCGAGCAAATTGACCGCGAAATGACCGACACCCTGATCATCACGGCGCAGCCCATAGACACCTACCCGGTCGGTATCCTGGTAGACAAATTCGGCCGCGCTGGCCGCGCGTCACTTCCACCATGGCGCCGACCGGCGGCGTTACCGTTAGTTTTTGCACCCCCGCTTCGGGCCGTAATACCATCGGCTCGCCAGGCTGCACGGACACGGATCGGGCCGCGTCGTCAACATTGGCCAAAAGATAAATGACATTCCGCATAAATAACGGGAAGCTTGGCTGGAGGGGCCAGTTCGTGAGCAAATCACCTTCATCGGAGACCAGGGCAAAGGACATGACCAGGTCGGTGTAAGCACCTCGTCCAAGCGTAAACAGAACCGGCACATTTTGGCTCGTCTCCAGCAGCTTGGTCACGGCCGGTACGGTTCGGCGCCGAGGGTCGGTGTCGGGCAGATCGAACAGCGGTTTGACCTTTTCATCCAGGTCTTTCCGCAGGTCGAGGGCGAACGCTTCGTTGACGCCGATGTCATACAGCGTGGACAGAAATCTGAGTAACGGATGACTGCTCTTGCTGACGAAAATCGTTGGGTTTTTCAGCATCTGGGTGGGGCGTTTCCAGGGGGGTGGCGCCGATCGATAAACATGGTGTTGGCCTGCGGCATGTCGCTTTCGTCCGCGGGGGCGCAGCGATCAAATATGACCAGGTCCACTTCACCAGCGGCCACTTTTTTACGATAAGTCTCGCCACCAATGTTCTTGGCCGACAGGTGCTCGACACTGGCGACTTTTTGCGTCGCTTCCTGATTGAAATAAGCGTCCAGGACTGCATTCTCCGGCCCGATGATGAGTACTTTGGCCTTGCGCAAGGTCCCCAGCACCAGCCAGGCGTTGTCGTCCAGAGGAAAGTCATCTTTGGAATCGGCCAGGTAGGCGTGCAGGACGATGTTGCTTCGCAGGTCCATGGGCGGCAACTCGAAAATCGGAGGATCGGACTTGCCGGTTTCAGAGTTGAGCACGTCACCGGGAATGTCTTTATCGTCCTCGTCCGTATCGGGGTCAGCTTTCCGGATAACACGCGGCGCCAGGCGCAACGTCATTTGCGCCGGATGGATCAATTTGTTGCCTGAATAGACATCGAGGTGCAGCTTGACGACCGCCGGTTGTGCCCGATAGTTATGGACGCCGACGAGGACCTTGAGCTTGCCCACGTCGAGGTTCGCATCGCGCTTTTTTATCCAGCAGGCGCACGGCACTCAGGCGCGGTGATGCCGACATTGTCCACCTTGGCAGCGCCGGGTTGGCCCGCGCGGTGATAGCGAAGATTCAAATTGCCAAGTAGGCGGTTGCCAGTTTCCCTGGCATTGAGATTGGCGAGGCTGGCGTCCGTCAGCTTGGCGAACCGCCCATCCGAAAAAAGATGCACCGCCGCGGAGTATTTATTGTCGGTCGGCACCATCGTTCTTTCCTGGCCGGCCGGCACGTTGTCCACCGGCTGCGCGGCGGTGTCTTCGGTGGAACGAACCGGATTGGCCAGGCTTTCCGCCAGGGAAAGCACCTCTTCGATGCGGGTCGGCCGTTGCGTCTGTTCAATGCCGCGAATCGCCTCGCGCAGCTTGCCCCGATTGTTGGTGTAGGTCTGCAGGGTCGTGGCCTTCGAATTGAACACCAGGACCATGCCGTAATCGTCCTCACCGGCCGCGTCGATTTCCTTGAGCGCTTCTTCCTTGGCCCAGTCGAGGCGGCTCGGCAGGATGTCGGTGGCGGACATGCTGGCGGAATTATCGACGATGAGGATGTAGTGCCGGCTTTGGCTGGTGCTGCCGTGCAGGCGAATTCCCAGCAGCGCGTAGATCAAAAACAGCACGATTAAAACCTGCAACACCAACAAGATGTTTTCCCGCAGCCATTGAAACAGGCTGTTGACGTGCAAATCTTCGATGCTCTTTTTCCAGAGGAACGTGCTCGGCACCTGCAACGGCTTACGCTTCAACTTGAGGAAGTAAAGCAGAATAATGGCGAGAGGCAACAGGAGCACAGACCACGGTTACCACCGGCGGCAAGGCCGGATGATAGCTGAGCGAAAAGTTGTCCTGCAGCCAGGCATTGACGTCATTCTCTATGCCAACCAGGCCAAGAATGCTGAGCACGACCCCCGGCAGGGCCGTCAAAAAAAGAGCGACCAGCGCCAGCGGAAACCAGGTACGTCTTAGCCACGCGAGCATTATTTCACGAGCCCCCGCTGACGCAGGTAGGTGAGGACCAGGCGGTCGAACGGCACCTGATTGCTGGTGAACAGGCACGTGATGCCGCGGCGGACACAAAAATCGTTGAGCGTCCTTTGGAAGGCCGCCAGGTTTTGCTTGTATTTTTTGAGAGAGGCCCGCTCACCGTGATCTCCGCTTCATCTTCATCTTCGACATCGATGAGCTTGAGATCACCGACGATTTCCGGCTCGATCTCTTCGTGCGACAAAATCTGAATCAGGTAGATGTCGAACTGGCGGGCGACCAGGTAACGCAGCGCATCTTCGTAGCCGCCCTTGTCCATGAAGTCGGAGAGCAGGACGACGATCCCCTTGCCGCTGGATTTGATGCTGAAGGTCCGCAACGCCTCACGAAGATTGCTTGGCCCGGCCGGCTGGATATTTTCCAGGAATTTAAGCGCTCGGCCGACGCTTTTGCGGCCCCGCAATGCCGGCAGGCTTTGCGTGAGCCGGTCGTTGAACGCTTCGAGGACCACCCGGTCCATGTTCACCAGGCCGACAAAGGCCAGGGCCGCCGCCACTTGCTTGGCAAAATGGAGTTTGGTGGGCGTGCCAAAATCCATGGACAGGCTGTTATCGATCAACACATAAAAATGCAGGTCCTCTTCTTCCATGAACAGGCGAATAAACAGCCGGTCGAGCCGGGCAAAGAGGTTCCAGTCGAGAAAGCGCAGGTCGTCCCCCTTGACGTAGTTGCGGTAGTCGGCGAACTCGACGCTCTGCCCCTTGCGCTTGCTGCGGCGTTCCCCTTTCATCACGCCGAGAAAGATCTTCCGCGACACCAGCTCGAGTTGTTCGAGGCGGGCCAGGAATTGCGGATCGAGCCAGCGGTTGCGTGGATGATGGGATTCATTTTGAGGTTCTAACCCGGTTCGTATGTTCGCGCCTGTCTCGGCCGCCTTTTCCTTCACCTCTTTCATGATGTCCATGAGGATCGTGTCGGCCGCGATGTTCTCCGCCTGCGCCTCGAAGTTGAGCAGAATGCGATGGCGCAGCGCGGGCAGATAAACCTGGCGAATGTCCTCGAAGCTGACGTTGTAACGGCCGTCCAGCAGCGCCCGCACCTTGCCCGCCAGGACCAGTGTCTGGGCACCGCGCGGGCTGGCGCCGCAGCGAATAAGTTTATTCGTGATGGCGGCGGCGAACTCGCCCTGCGGATGCGTCGCCAGAATCAGCCGAATGGCATAGTCCTGCACCGGCGGCGCGACGAGCACCTCGCGAATCAGTTGCTGCCAGTGGCGGATTTGCTCGCCATCCATGACCTGGCTGACCGTTGGCTGCTCCTTCTTCGTGGTGCGATCCAGGATGAGATGCATCTCCGCGCGCGAGGCATAATTGACGACCAGCTTGAAAAAAAAGCGATCGAGCTGGGCTTCCGGCAAGGGATAGGTGCCTTCCTGCTCGATCGGGTTTTGCGTGGCCATCACGAAGAACGGCTCTTCCAGACGATGGATGGTGCCGCCCACCGTGACGCTGTGCTCCTGCATGGCTTCGAGCAGGGCCGACTGCGTTTTGGGCGTGGCGCGGTTGATCTCGTCGGCCAGCACGATCTGGGCGAACAGCGGGCCGGGCTGAAAGCTGAAGACACGCTGGCCTTCGGGCGTCTCGTTGATGATGTTGGTGCCGATGATGTCCGACGGCATCAGGTCCGGCGTGAACTGGATGCGATTGAACTTCAGGTCGAGCACCTGGGCCAGCGTCCGCACCAGCAGCGTCTTGCCCAGGCCCGGCACGCCTTCCAGCAAGCGCGTGCCCGCCCACGAACAAGCAGGTCAGGATGCCATGGACGATGTCGTGACTGCCGACGATGACCTTGGCGATCTCCTGAAAGACCTTGTCGTATTCCTGGCGAAATTGACCGGCACGTTCCTGAAGCGGAATCGGCGAACTCATGCGACGTCCTTCGTAAATAGAGATAGCAACGTGCCCAGGTCTCGCGGGCGCAACGTCGCCGGTAGGCATGCTGTTATTTCGGTTTATCCTTGTCACGGTCTTCCATGGCTTTTTTCTTGGCGCGCATCAGCCGGGTCGCGAAGTCCGCCTCTTGCTCCACGCGGGCTTGGGCGGCGCTGGCTTTTTTGGCTCTGGCGCGGCTTTGCCGGCGACGGTTGCCGCGTCGGCCAGGGGCAGTACCGGTCCCGACTCGCTACTTTCGAAGCGCTGGCCGGCTTTCTGCTTTTCCAGACTCTCTCCCGACTCGGCCTTGCGCGATTGCAAGCGCTCGAGAAACACGGTCGTCGGCGCCAGCGACTCGTGCCGGCGAACCTTGCTCCACAAGGCTGACGCCCGGCGCCCAGGCTGCCTCCGGTTCGACGGCGATGCGGCGCGTGGCCACATCCAGGAGCAAGCAGATGCCGGCCAGCACAACGAGCCAGAACCACAGCGGCTGAAGACTCTGCTGGCTGATCGGGTTCGTCGCGAAAGACGTCGCCGGACAGGGCCGCCTGCTGCAAGGTTTTGGCGTCCTCGGCGTAGGCTTTGCCGCCGGTGATCGCTGCTGATTTTTTCCAGCAGCGCGCCGTTGCTTTCCATCTCGGCGAACTCAGGCGAATACGGAATGGTCACGCTGCCGCGGACGTTATCGACGAATCTCCTTGCCTCCCTTGTTCCAGGTCGCCTGGATGTTGAGGAAATAGGAGCCGACCTCATCGGCGGGAACTTCCGCTTCGTAGACGCCCGCGCTTTTTTGCTCGAACTCGATGTCCACCTTGCGGCTATCCGGCCCCTTGAACGTCGGCGACATGATGCCCGGCCTTCAGCTTGACGTTGGTCAGCGGCGTCTTGTCGGCGTCGCTGTCGTTGGCCTCGACGATGACGCGAACCTTGCCGTCGCGCTGCTCGGTCGTCAGTTGCAAAAATTTGCCGGTGTCGCCCGTCCGCAGCGCGTAATCGACCGTCTGCTCCCAGAACTTGACGTACATGTCGGAGCTGGCCCAGTCCTTGTCCCAGTAATTCTCCTTCTCCGCAAGAGCGAACGGGCGTCGCTGGTGAAGGCCACGGCCTTGCCCAGGCCATATTGCCAGTACGCCAGGATCGGGAAGTTCGTTTCGCCGATCTTCGGCGTCTCGATGGGCACTTCCACCAGCGGCGATGGCCGGCGTGTCGTGCGCACGAAGCCGTAGAGGTCTTCCAGGTCGCCCATGCCTTCGGTCGGGCCCGGCCGCGAAAGAGCAGCTTGGGCGTGAAACTTCTTGTCATGAACGAACGACTGGCTGACCAGCCGGCTTTCCTTGATGTAGATGGCCGGCAATTCGGCGGGGTCCTTGATGTGGTAGGCCCGGCCGCCCGTCAGCTTGGCGACCGCGGCCATCTTCTGGACTCCGTCTGGCCGTGCGTGGTGATGCACACGGTCGTGCAGGTGATCTTGGCGGCTTTGATTTTGGCCAGCAGCGGCGGGTTGAGGCCCCAGTGATCGCCGTCGCTGATGAAGATGATGTGCTTGGTGCCGAGGCCATAGAGCGGGTTCGTCAGCTCCTTGTGAGCCATGATGAAGAACGGGATCGGCGTCGGGCATGTCGCCGGGCATCATGTCATTCAGCTTGGCGATCAGGGCCGCTTTGTTGTTGCCGATCTCCTGGAAGGGAATGTGCCAGGTCGGCCGCCGCCGGCTGAGCCGTGGTCGTAATAGGCGACGCCGACCATGTCCATCGGCGACAGCTTTTCGATGGCCAGCTTGGCGATCTTGCGCTGCCAGGCGTTGCCGTCGGCCATTTCCGAGGCGTGCATGATCTGCACCAGGCCGCTCTTGCCTTCGACCTTGATCGACTTGAGATCGCTGGTGACCGGCAGCGCCTTTTCCAGCTCGGTGCCCTGCCAGCCGCCGGCGCCGAAGCTTTGCGGGCCGCCGATCATGATGAGGCCCGCGCCCTGATCGTGCGTGTTGGCGCGGAGGACTTTCTGTTGCTCCTCGGTGAGCTCCTCGGCGGGAATGTTGGCCAGGACGACGGCATCGAACTTGGCCAGCACCATGGCGAGCTTGGCGGGGTCCTGCGGCAGGCTCCTCGGCTCGACGGTGACGATCTTGAGGCTCGGCTTGGCCTTTTGCAGGCGATCCACGAAGCAGCTTGATGATCGCCCAGCTTTCGGCTCGATGACCAGAAGCGCTCGCTGGCCGCGTGCCATGACGCTGGCGCTGGCGCGGTTATTTTCCACGCGGTCGCCGGGCAGCTTATCCATGATGACCTGGCCCCGAGCGTTTTCCACATGAATGGGCACGAACTTGGCTTCGTACGTGAAGGCGTCTTCTTTCTTGGAGCCGGGCTTGCTGGAAGTAGTAGACGTTGAGGCCCGGCCGCAGCTTGACCTTGGTTTCGAAGATCGGCATGCCCTCGAAAACCGGCTGATCGTCGATCATGTCGAGGCTGGTCTTGGTCAGTTGCAAGCTGCCGACGACGATATCCGGATGGAAGCTGCGCAGGACGATGCGAATGGGCAGGCGCGTATCCTTGTCGGTATGCGGCGGCACTTCGACGCGATCGACCAGCACTTCGTTGGGATTGCGGTTGCCCGCGGCGAGCGGGACGACATCGATCTGCACGCCGTTTTGCCGGGCGATGCGCGCCTGCTCCTCGGCCTGGCCGATGTTCTCGTTGCCGTCGCTGATGAGGACGATGCGCTTGGCCGTGCCTTCCGGAAAGGAGGCCAGGGCGAGCTTGATGGCCGACGCGATATCGGTATAGGTGTCGTCGATGGGGCTGTTGATCTTGCGGAAACGCAGCTTGCACGACGGCGGGCGGCAGTTCCAGGCGCGGGCGGCGGCCGAAGACGATGACGCCGGCGCGGTCCTCCTGCTTGCCGGCGTTTGGCGACCGATTCATTGATAAAGCTCATGAGCCGTTCTTTGCGCAGATCTTCACCGCGTCATGTCTGGATCGGGCGGAATGCTCAGCGACCGGTCCCAGACGAACAAAACGGTCAAGATTTTCATCCTGCTTGCGGGCATGGGTTTCCGCCAGGGCCAGCGTCACGAAGCGCGATGCCCAGGCAGCGCAGGCCGATGGCGACCCAGCGCCGCACCGGCCCCAGCCCGGAGAGACTGCGAAAGCTGAGCCACACAATGAGCGGCAACAGTAACAACAGAAGCAGCCACCAGGGCTCAAGCGGCTCGATGGTGAAAAGAAAACGCCCGGCGACGCCCAGGGCATCGGCCAGCGGTTCAAGGATCACGCCCCGAGGCCAAAAAGCAACGCCGCCCCGCAAAAAATAGCCGGCCGGAGCATACCAGGCACCGGTGACGATAACATTCAAAAGCAACAGCGCCAGCGCTGCCAGGGCCATGGCGGCGATCCAGAAGCCCCAATCTTCGGCAAAGCAGCCGCCCAGGCCCAACGAAAATAAGCTCGCAGCCGTGAGCAGCAAAGGGAGCGACCAGGGCGCTGAGCCCGTCGTACCCAAAAGAGATAGCCTGCCAGCGCGAGGGCCAGGACAAGAATGGATAAGGCCAACCAATTTAAGTGCACAAAATCCATACAGGCTCGAAGCGTTGACCGGCGGGACGTACGGGGCAGCGATCCCCGATTGTGCACGCTCCCGCGTCAGAAATCAATCCTTTGCACTCTGTCATTTTCACTATCCACCACATGGACCCTGCCCCGGCTATCGACAGCCAGCGCCCACGGGTTCGCCAAATGACCCGGCTCCCGGCCCGACGCACCCCAGACTCCCAGGGATTTGCCGGTCATGGTGAACTTCTGCACGCGATTATTGCCATACTCCACCACATAAAGCGCTGGCGATGCACCAAGCCCAAAGGCCAGATCATAGGGATAAGAAAGCTGGCCCGGCCCGGTGCCGGCCTCACCCAACGTACGCACGAAAACACCCTCCGTCGTGAAAACCTGAATACGATGATTGCAGGCATCGGCGAGATAAAGGTTTTCATCCGGCCCCAGCGTCATGGCCCGAATCCGCGCAAACTGGCCGACGTCCGAACCCGGACTGCCCCAGCACTTCAAAAAGTTCCCCTGCGCGTCAAGCTTGGTGATGCGTTGATTGTCGCCGAATTCCGCGATATAAAAGTTGCCTTCCTTGTCGCGCAGGCAATCGCTGATGTAACTTAATTGGCCCGGCTCGGTGCCGACGGTGCCGCCGATGGTCCGTAGCAGCTTGCCTTCGGGAGAATAAATGCGCACGCAGTGATAGTGCGAATCGCTGACCACGACGTTGTCGTCTTTGTCGATGCTCAACCCGCTGGGCCGTCCATTGCGATAATCGGGCGGCGTCCAGGAATAGCCGAGAAACTTGCCGTCACGATCAAAGGCCTGGATCCGTGCGGTCCAATCGACCAAATAAAGCCGATCCTGGGAATCGATGGCAATGGCCCGCGGCTTGACGAGTTCGCCGTCGGCGACGCCCCGTTTGCCCCAAACGTGTTCAGGCGTTGTGCCGCGGCGCCGCAGCCCGCCACCAATGCCAGGAGCAGCATCAGGTAGGGCCATTGCCGAGAGAGCCGCGAATGCAGGGGCCAAGCCAACATGCGTGGAGATACCGAAAGGTAACCGGGGGGCAGGAAACCATCCTAGCGTAGCACCGGGCAAGGAGAAATAATACAAAATAAGCGATATGGAAAATCTGGCATCTGTTATCGGCCCATCAATCGTTGTCTTCCTGATCTGCTTTTGCCCTTTTTTTCTAATGTTCCTGTTCAGAAAAAAGACACAGAATGAGCAGGCTTCGTCGCGATCCGACGAAATACCGAACTGAGCCAGCTAGAGGTCTTAGAGCAAACACGTCTGTTGCCGGGGGCGCCCCGGCAAAAGGGCATCGTGCTCAAGAAGAAGCTGAAGGGGTCTTCAGGGAAAAGGTCACTTCGCGGTCAAGCAGGGTCATCCGGAGTACCGGATAACCCTGCCACAACAGACTAATTGTTGGATGATCCGGGCATCCGGCGAGTTTAGTTATTGAGGCGTTGTGGCAGGGTTATGCATGTACTCGTGCATGACCCTGACTGCGGTAGGAACGGCTGTAGCGATGACTTTACTTTTTGATTAAAATGATCGAATTTAGTTATTGAAGCGTTGTGGCAGGGTTATGCATGTACTCGTGCATGACCCTGACTGCGGTGAATAGATCACACCACCGCCTAAATGGGGCATATTTCTCACGATTGAAATGGAGAGTGTGCCACGGATAAACTCACGAAGAAGCTGAAGGGGTCTTCAGGGAAAAGGTCACTTCACGGTGAAGCAGGGTCATCCGGAGTACCGGATAACCCTGCCACATCAGACTAATTGTTGCATGATCCGGGCACCCGGCGAGTTTAGTTATTGAGGCTCTTCGTGAAGTCGAGTGGGTGAATTCAGGCGTCCAGACCCCCTGAGAGCTGATTATTTGCTGCAAAAACGTTCTTTTCTTTCGAGGGGAAATCTGTATTGATGGACCTATGCCATCAACTCGACAAATACGCGATGTCTATCGGTTCCCTGGGTTCGATCCTTTGGCCAGCGTCCATGGGATCTTTGGCGATCCGGTCGCTGTGGTCGTCACCCTCCAGCGGCGCCGAAAAAAACGGCCTGTGGGGTTTGTGGTCAGGTGTCTGCCGCGTTTTACGATCAAAGGTCACGCCGTGTCCGCGACCTTTCCTGTGGCGACAAGCGCGTTTACCTCGATTTCTCGATTCGTCGAGTAGCGTGTTCGTGGTGCGCTGGCGTGAAGACCGAAAGTCTGGACTGGCTTGCCGACAATCCGTTTTACACGAAACGGTTTGCCTACTTCGTGGGACGGCGTTGCCGGGACAGTTCGGTCAAGGCCGTGGCCGACGAACTGACCTTGGATTGGCATACCGTCAAGGAGTTGGACAAGCAGTACATGGCCGAGCAACTTCGACGGGCCAAACAACCTGCCCCCAGGGCGATTGGCATCGACGAAATTGCTATCGGCAAAGGCCACAGCTACCGCATTGTAGTCAGCGACCTGATTCGGGGGCGGCCCATATGGTTCGGCGGCAAGGATCGCTCCGAGGAAAGCATGGACGCCTTCTTTGCTTGGCTGGGCCCCGAAAAATCCAGCAAAATCCGCCTGGCGGTCATGGACATGTGGAAGGCGTTCCACAGTTCCACCCGCAAGAAAGGAAATGCCCCACAAGCCCTGATTATCTACGACAAGTTCCATGTGCTGCGCCATTTGCAAGATGCTTTGGACACGGTTCGCAAGAAAGAATACGGCCGGCTGACGGGGCCTGGCCGACGTTATATCAAGGGGCAAAAGTATGCTTTGTTGTCGCGTTGCGCAACCTCACTCTGAAGGGTAGAAAAGCGTTGAAGCTATTATTCAACGCCAACAAGCGACTATACAAAGCCTACCTCCTCAAGGAGTCTTTCGAACAGCTCTGGAGCTACGAGTCTCCCGGTTGGGCCCTACGCTTTTTCTCCAATTGGGTGGAGTCCCTCAGGTGGCAACGCTTAAAACCCTACGAGGAATTCGCGAACTTGATCCAGAGCCATTGGGACGGCATCGTGGCTTATTGTCATGCCAACAACAAAGTGGCCCTGGGATTCGTCGAGGGTCTCAACAACAAAATACGCGTCATCCAGCGACGCGCCTACGGCTTCCGCGATGAGGAATATCTACGTCTGAAAATCCTCACGTGCATGCTCCCAAAGCTTTGAAATAGGTAAGATGATCTACTTTTTTACCCACTCGACTTCACGAAGAGCCTAAGTTAATGATAGCAACTCCGATCCCTGTTTGCCGCTCATTTGCCTGGCGGCTATCCTTGACCTAATGAACGAGGTCACCCGCATTCTGAGCGCCATCGAGAAAGGCGACCCGCACGCCGCCGAACAACTTCTGGCTTTGGTCTACAACGAACTGCGCAAGGTGGCGGCCGAGAAGATAGCGAACGAAAAACCTGGCCAAACACTTCAAGCCACCGCACTGGTTCACGAGGCGTACCTGCGGCTAGTGGAAGTGAAGCGAACGCAACAGTGGAATAGCCGCGGGCACTTCTTTGCCGCGGCAGCCGAAGCCATGCGGCGAATTCTGATTGAGCAAGCTCGACACAAGGCTAGCGCGAAAGCGGGCGGAAAGCTCCAACGGGTAGACTTTTCGGAGATAGAGCCCGCCATTCCGGGACCCCGAGTCGATATATTGGCCCTGGGGGAAGCGCTGGAAAAGCTGGAGCAGGTCGATCCTAGGGCGGCAGCGATTGTGAAGGTGCGGTTTTTCGCGGGCCTCACAACCGAAGAGGCCGCATGCGCGCTCGGTGTGTCGCTTGCTACCGCCGAGAATGACTGGGCGTATGCCAAATCGTACTTGCGGATTCAGCTCTCCGACTCCGAAAGCCGCCTCTGAGCCAGCACCCCTCGCCAATTATTTACACAAAAACGTTAGGGGAATCAGGAGCGAATTACGCACTGATTAATAGAGCGACTTCGCGTCGCATTGCGAGTGAACCATGCTCAACAGGCCAATCAACGAAAAAGAAGTCTTCAATGGTGCACGGCAAATCGCCGCATCGGAGGATGCATGGCCTATCTGCAAGAGGCGTGCGACCAGGATCCGGCGACCTTGAAGCGGATTCTGGAGTTGCTTCGTGTCTACGAACAGGAGTGGAGCTTCTTGGAAGCATCGCCGGTCGCCCGCGGTGCTGCCGTCGATGCGCCATGCACGGAAGCCCCTGGTTCCGTGATTGGCCCGTACAAGCTCTTGGAGCAAATCGGCGAAGGCGGCTTCGGCGTCGTCTTCATGGCCGAGCAGCAGCAGCCCGTTCGGCGAAAAGTTGCTCTCAAGGTCATCAAGCCCGGCATGGACTCGCGCCAGGTAGTGGCCCGCTTCGAGGCCGAGCGCCAGGCCCTGGCCTTGATGGATCATCCCAACATCGCCCGTGTCTTTGACGGCGGGGAAACCGCCACAGGCCGGCCCTATTTCGTCATGGAACTGGTCCGCGGCATCCCCATCACCGAGTATTGCGATCAAAATCATCTACTCGTCCGTGAGCGGTTGGAGTTGTTTATCAGCGTCTGCCAGGCCGTGCAGCACGCGCACCAAAAGGGAATCATCCATCGCGACCTCAAGCCTACCAATGTCTTGGTCACCTTGCACGACGACAAAGCGGTGGTGAAGGTGATCGACTTCGGCATCGCCAAAGCCACGGGCCAGGTATTGACCGAAAAGACACTATTCACGAACTTCGCGCAGATGATCGGCACGCCCCCCTATATGAGTCCCGAGCAGGCTCAGATGAGCGGCCTGGACATGGACACACGCAGCGACATCTTTTCACTGGGCGTGCTGCTGTACGAATTGTTGACCGGCACGACGCCGTTCGACCAAGGAACGGCTCGCAGACAGCGGGTTACGACGAAATGCGGCGGATCATTCGCGAGGAAGAACCGCCCCGGCCCAGCATGCGCATCAGCACGTTGGGCGCCACATTGACGGAGGTGTCGGCACAATCGCAAGGCGGATCCCAAGGGTCTCGGTCAACTGTTCCGAGGCGAGCTGGACTGGATCGTGATGAAGGCGCTCGAGAAGGACCGCAACCGCCGCTACGAGACCGCGAGCGCTTTCGCGGCCGACGTGCAGCGGTATTTGCAAGACGAGCAAGTGCAAGCGTGTCCGCCGTCGTTGGGCTACCGTCTGGGCAAGATCTTCCGCCGGCAGCGCAGCGCGGTGCTGGCAGCCTCGCTGGTTGTGCTGGCGCTGGTGGGCGGCATCATCGGGACGACCTGGGGCATGATCCGCGCGACAAACGCGGAAGCCGAGGCCGTGGACGAAGCGGGACAAAAGGAGCACGCCCTTAAGGGCAAAGAGACCGCTCTGGCGGCGGCCCGGCAGAGCGAGCGGAGTGCCAACGACCAGCTCTTTCTGGCACTGCTGAACCAGGCTCGCGCCGGCCGCTTCAGCCGGCAGATGGGCCAGCGGCTGGATAGCCTGGCCGCCCTGGAAAAAGCCGCCCGCATCCGCCCCGACGAGCGGCTGCGCGACGAAGCCATCGCCGCGCTGGCTCTGCCCGACATCCGCCGCGGGCCAAGCCTGCATGCCATGCGCGCCGGCACCAAGGGCCTGGCCTTCGATGGGCTCTACCAAACTTATGCAACGATCAACGATCAAGGCATCATCAGCATCCGCGGCATCCCGAACGATGAGGAGCTCCGCTCCATCAAAACGAACAAGAAGACCGTGTCGAGCGATCTTCGGTTGAGTCCGAATGGGAAGTTTCTGGCTGTGCTCGACGAACACCACGCGCGTGCAAATCTGGCGCGTTGCCGATGGGACGCCGCTTCTCCGAGAAGAACCGAGGCCGTGCTTGGACGCCGTGTTTAGTCCGGACAGCCGGCAATTGGCGTTCGGCCAGGGCGATCGGATCCTCACCATCGACCTCGCCAGCGGAAAGGAAACCAACCGCTGGCGCTTGCCCTCCAAGGCCTACACGCTGGCCTTTCACCCACGTGACCGCAGGCTGGCCGTGGGCTACTCAGAGAGCAGAGTCGCTTCCGTTTATGACTCCGCCCAGGGCAGCCACGTCGCCGACCTGCCGGTAGGCTTGATGAACGATCAGGTCGTCGCCTGGCATCCTGACGGAGCCCGTTTGGCCGTGGCGGGAACCGACCCGCGCATACAAATCTGGGACGTGGCGGCGAAGCGTAGGCTGGCGATGCTTGAAGGGCACGTGGAGCCTGTCAGGGGCCTGAGCTTCCATCCCGATGGCGGATCTGCTGGCGTCGGGCTCGTGGGACGGTGTTTTGCGCCTCTGGGATTCCGCGACGGGACGGCAACTCATGCAATTGCCGCTCGCAGGGATACCCGCAATTCAGCAACGACGGCCGTTGGCTGGGATCCGCGTGGCAAGGCGGCGAGCAGTGGCAATTGCTGGAGGTCACGCCCAGCCGCGAATACCGAACCATCGTCAGCAGCTTGGGCGCCGGTCGAGGGCATTATCACGACGGCGACATCAGTCCCGACGGCCGCCTGCTGGCGCTGGGCATGGGCGGCGAGGGCGACCGACTGTGGGATCTGTCCAGCGGGCGGGAACTCGCCTTGCTTCCTTCGGGAAGCCACGGTGTCCTCTTTCAGTCCGACGGTCGCGAATTATTTAGCTGTGACCCTACCGGACTGCAGCGCTGGCCGATTCAGGAGGGTGAGGCCGACAACGAGCTTCGCTTGGGGCCGCCTCAGAAGATCGCGCTTCCCGTCGTTCCGCATCGGGCCGCACGCAGTCCGGACGGCCGGACGCTGGCGCTGAATCAGCGAGGCGGCAGGTGCCGGGCTGCTCATGGACGTCGCCACTCCTCAAGGGGCGGTGGCCGGCTGCTATCGCACCCGGAATCCTGCTTCGTCGCCCTCAGTCGGGATGGCCGGTGGTTCGCGAGCAGCGGCTGGCATTCGGACCGCGTCCGGCTCTGGAATGCCAAAACCGGAACCATGGTCCACGAATGGGTTCTGGGATCGATGACGATGGTCTCCTTCACTCCGGACAGCCGCACTTTGGTGATCTCGCGGAGCGATGCGTTCACTTTCTGGGACGTGGACGCGCTTGCAGTCGATCCGCCGACTGGACCGAGACGTCGCGCCCTACCCCGGCTACGTGGCGTTTTCCCCGGACGGCAAGCTGATGGCCCTTGAAATGACGCCGGCCGTCATTCATCTCAAAGAGGTCGCAACCGGACGAACGGTCGCCAAGCTCGAAGACCCGCACGGCGACCGGGCCGGCTGGATGGGCTTCACTCCCGACGGCACGCGCTTGGTTGTAGCGGCTCCTTATGCCAAGGCGATCCACGTGTGGGACCTGCGTGCCATCCGCCAGCGGCTCAAGGTGATGGGCCTGGACTGGGACTGGCCCGAATTCCCTCCGGTCGATCGCCAAGCGCAACCGGCCGAGCTTGCCAAGATTAAAGTTCTACTCGGCGATCTCGTCACGCCCGTCCCGACTGCGCGAGCAAAAAGCCCGCCAGGCCATTGAGCACTACGGCCGTAATGTCCAAGCGGATCCAAACAACGTGGAAGCCCTCAACAGCCTGGCCTGGATGTATCTGACAGCTCCCGTGCCGCTCCGCGACGTGAAGGCCGCTCTGCCCCTTGCTGAGAAGGCCGTGCTCCTGGCCGCGGCGAATACGAACCATCGTAATACGCTTGGCGTGGCCTATTACCGTGTCGGCCGCTACCGCGAGGCGGTGGATACCCTCCGTCCCAACCTCGACCAACAAGACACCAAATACCTGGCGTTTGATCTCTATTTCCTGGCCATGAGCCATCACCGCCTCGGGGAAAGCGAGCAGGCCCGGGACTACCTGGCGTGGGCCGTTCGCTGGACCAAAGCCCAACGAGACCTGCCCGCCGCGTTTGTCGAAGAACTGAGCGAGTTTCGCGCTGAAGCGGAAGAATTGCTGGGAACCAAAAACGAGCCGCGCCCGGAAAAGTGATTGGGCCGCGGCCCAATTAGGGCGGATGATTCATCAGTATGGATGATTCATCAGTATGCAAGAAAGCGGCCGGTGAGGCCTTACCGCCAAGCAAGTTCCTCACCAGCCCAGCCTCGGCCCGCGCTCGGTTTGCGCGCCGAGAGTCAGCAGTTCCATTATATGGCGGCTGGTGCCGCGAAGGAGATCCCATGAAGTTGCCGACTATGGCTGCGAAATTCGATCGGACGTCGCGACAAGTCGCGCAAAGCGAAAGCCGGCCTCGATCCTGAAAAGTCGCTGGCCGCGTTTGATGCCTGGAGATTCTGGAGGATCGCGTGCTGCTCGCGAACATCTTCTGGAACGTGGACGCCAACGGTTCCTGGGAGGTGGCCGGCAACTGGAGCACCGGCACCGTGCCCGGCGCCGCGGATGATGTTTTTCTCGACCGGCCCGCCGGGAATTTCACGATCACCCACGGCGCCGCGGACTTCGCGGTCAACAGCATTCATGCCAGCAAGGATGCCCTGGTCGTCGCGGGGGGCGCCCTCACGATTGCCGCCACATCGGAGCTGGGCGATTTCAGCTGCACATCACTCGTCTTGAACGGCAGCTTGACGACCTCGGGCACGGTCAACAATCACGGAACCATCGTCCAGCAGGTTTTCGGCAGCCTAACGATCGGCGGCAAATTTACGAATTCTCAGGGAGCTCTGTACGATATCCAAAATGACAGCGGGATTGACGTTCTTAACCAAGGCAGTTTCGTCAATCTCGGCACGCTTCGCAAGTCCGGCGGTGCCGGCACTTCGACGATCAGTGCCCCGGTAAATAATTCCGGCGGCACCCTCGAAGCCCAGACCGGCGTCCTATCGTTGACGGGCGGCGGCACCTTCACGGGTGGCGTCTTCGGCGCCACGGCAGGGGCCTTTCTCGATCTGGATACCAGTCACATCGCATTCTCCGGCAGCTTCACGGGGTTCGGAGCGGGACTGGTTCGCCTCCGGAACGGGCTGACGCTGGGACCTCTCGGGGCCACGTTCAATTTCAACGGTCAATGGGTGAACGGGACCTGGATCCTGGGAGACACCGGGCTGACCAACAGCGGGACGCTGGCCACCGCCGGCCCCGATAACAAGGCGTTCAGCGGCCTATTCACCAACTCCGGCACCTTCATTCATCGCGCCACCGGCGACCTGCAGGTCGGTTACCTGGACTTCTTCAGCGATCATCCAGGCACGCTGAACAACACGACCAGCGGGGTCATCGACTTCCAGGCAGACTCCAATCTCAGCAACGGCACGAACGCTCCGCTCGATTACGTCAATAACGCCGGCATCATTCGCAAGTCGGCCGGCACCGGAAGCTCGACTATCTTTCCCGCCATCAACTTCACGAGCACAGCAGGAATCTTCGACATCCGCTCGGGCACTTTCAGCTTGCTTGGTGGCGGTGTCTTCACCGGGGGCGGCATCTTCAACGCCTCCGCCGGCGCAACGCTGGTATTCGCCGGCAGCCCATTCCAACCCACCACGATGAGCGGCGCTTTCACCGGCTCTGGCGCGGGCGCTGTCCAGTTCAGCGGCACGTCACTCATCGTCGGCGCCGCGGGCGCCACGTTCAACTTTTCGCCGGGCCTGTTCCAGTGGCTTGCAATTGGGCAGAGCACCATTTCGGGGGCGGACTTGACGAACCTGGGCAGCATCACACTGGCCGGCGCGGGCATCGAACGAGATCGCGAACGCTTTCAACAACGCTGGCACGATGCTTCATGCCGGCAGCGGCAATCTGGGTGTTAGCCCCGGCGGCACTCTGACGAATCTGGTCGGCGCCGTCTATGATTTTCAAGCCGACCAAAGCGTTTTTGACGGGGGCACCTTCATCAACCGCGGCACCCTCCGCAAGTCGGGCGGCACGGGCACTTCTTCAATGAGCCCAAGCGTGTTTCAGAACGAAGGGGGGGTGATCGATGTCCAGCACGGCATCCTTGCCTTGAACCCCTTGAACGGGGGCAGCTCCACCGGCGGCATCTTCACCGTGGCCATGGACGCCGTGCTTGACCTGAGCTCGCAAAGGGCGCTGACCTTCACTGGCGCCTACACCGGATCGGGTGCCGGGGCCGTGCGGCTGAGGCTTCTCGGCTTTTCCGATCAGGGCTGCGGCCTGAACGTCGCCGGGGCCACGTTCAACTTTCCCGCCGGATTGTTCCAGTGGCTCGGCGGCACCCTTGATGGCGGGGCGGCCGGCTTCAATAACACCGGCTTCATCACGCTGGCCGGCGCCGACTTCAAAGGCCTCGGTGGCGTGCTCAACAACGCCGGGACCATCGTGCATGCCGGCACAGGTAACCTGACTTTGGTTACCGCGAACGGCGTTCTCAACAACTTGCCCGGCGGCCTCTACGACCTCCAAGGGGACGTGAACTTTTCCGGAAACGCCTTTATCAGCACCTTCAACAATGCCGGCACCCTGCGCAAGAGTGCTGGCGCGGGCATTTCGACGAACAACGGCGTCGATTTCCAGAACATCGGCGGGACGATCGACGTGCGGACGGGCGAGTTCCAGCTAAAAGCGTCCGTTAACCCTGCTTCGGCAAGTACCGGCGGCACATTCCTCGTCGCCAAGAACGCGCTGCTCGGTCTGAATGGGGCGAATGCGTTTGAGCATATGGTACTGCGTGGCACCTACAGCGGCTCGGGTGAGGGCTTCGTGCAATTCGATACCGGGGTCATGCAGGTCGGCGCGGGCGGGGCTACCTTCAACTTCCCGCCCGGAATGTTCCAGTGGACCGGCGGAACGATCGACGCCCGCACGGCCCCGCTGACCAATCGCGGCAGCATCACGCTGCCCGATTTCGCTCTGCAACCGCATCTGGCGGGAGCCTTGAACAACGCCGGGCAAATCATCATGCAGGGCACGGCAACCTTGACCGTCGGAAGAGTAGGAGGAGGCAAGGGCATAATCACCAATTTGGCGGACGGCCTGTTTGAGTTCCAGGGTGATGAAGGTCTGGTGGCCTCACAGGCGATCAACAGAGGAGATGATGAATCGCTCTTCATCAATCAAGGTTTGCTTCGCAAGGCCAGCGGGCTTGGCACGGCCACGATCAATGTGCCCGTATTTAGCAATACTGGCACGCTGGCCGCCCTTGCCGGCACCGTACGGTTCGAGAGGCCGACCAACATCGACGGGCCAACGATCCTGGAGGCTTTGGGCGATACGCTGACGGCCGGCACCTGGCAGGTTTCCGCGGGAAGCCGCATCGATCTCGCCACCGCGGGCACCCTCACAAAGAACAACGCTCACGTCATCCTCGACGGCGCCGGATCAAGTATCCCTCAGCTCGACACGCTGGCTAGCAACTCCGGCAGCTTTAGCCTGCTCAATGGCCGCAATCTCACGACTGCAGGCCCGCTGACGAATTCCGGCAGCCTCACCCTCGGCGCCGGCAGCACGCTGAGTGTCACAGGGACCTATACGCAGACGGCGGGCGCGACGCTGTCGGTGCAGCTCGGCGGCGACCCGGCTTCCGGCAAGTTTGGACAACTCGTCAGCAGCGAAGCCGCCACCCTGGACGGCACGTTCGACGTCGCGCTAACCGACGGCTTTGGTCCCGCCATCGGTCAAAGCTTTGAGGTCATGAGCTTCCCAAGTCACACAGGCGGCTTCAGCGCCTTCACCGGGCTGCGCTTCGGGCGTTTTCCGCTGTTCGACGCAAACCTGACCGACACCAGCTTGCTCCTGAGCGCGCTGACCAGCACGGCGGACCTGGCCTTCGACTCGTTCGACGCCGCCTCGTTTCCGACCACTGCTGTATCTGGTCAGAACCTGACGCTGACTTACCACGTCAAGAACCTGAGCGATCTGCCCGCGGACGGAGACTGGATCGATTCCGTGTATCTGTCGGCGGACGGTGTGCTCGACCCGGCCGACACGCTGCTGGCGCGCGTCCAACACTCCGGGGGCGTGGCCGGCATGGGGAGCTACAGCGCGACGGTGACCGCTGCGGTGCCGCCGCTGGCGAATGGTTCTTACCGCGTCATCGTGCTGGTCGACAGCCGCGGCCTGGCGACGGACGCCGACCGCGGCAACAACACGGGCGTCTCCAGCCAAGGCATTGCCGTCACGGTGCCGTTGCTTGTGCTCGGCACGCCGGTGACCGGGTCGATCGCACCGGCCCAGGACCTCTACTACCGCGTGCTCGTGCCCCCCGGACAGGATGTCACCGTCAGCGCCGACTTTGCCGCGCTGCCCGGCGCCGAACTCGCCGTCCGCTACGGCGCCCTGCCTGACCGGACGACCTTCGACGACGCTTCGCAGCCCGGCCAGTTGAACCCGCGGCTGCTCCTGGCCAACGCCCAGGGAGGGACGTATTACCTGCATCTCCGCGGGCAAGAGGATGCTGTTGGCCCGGTTGCATTCACGCTGAAGGCCGAGGCCTCTGGGTTTGAGATCACACGTGTCTCGCCCTTGCGCGGGAGCAACCTCGGGCAACCCGCGGTCCTCGACTTGCAAGGCTCCCAGTTCACGGCACAAACCCAGATTCATCTGCACATGGTCGGCGGCCAATCGCGCGCCGCGCAGTCCGTTCTGTTCCTCAACGCCAATCACATCGTGGCCCTGGTTGATCTAGCCAACCTGCCGACCGGCAGTTATCAGGTCGTGGCCGACGAACCGGGCAAGACGGCGCTCGCATTCGACACGTTCACAGTCACGTCGAATCCGCCCGGAGATACGGGTGCCTTCATTTGGCTCAAGACTCTGTCGATTGTCCAACTGCCTGGTAGCATTTCGGGGGGAGGGCGCAGACGCGCTCCTTTGCAAATCAGATGGTGGCCTTCGGAGAGTATAACCGCAGCGACAGCCCGTTGCCCGCGCCGCTTTATGTCATCACAGCAGACAACGTACAGCCCGACCAGAAAACAGAGAGTTCCCTCGGCTCGGATACCGTTCCCCCGCGCTTCTTGGCAGGCGACTACTACAAACGTGACGTGCAAATTGTGTCCTACAAGCCCGCCGTCGGCGGCGATAACGTGACGACCACATACGAGTTATTCGTCGTCCAGCCCACCCAAGCAACGATCGACTGGGAAACCCAAAAAGCCAGCCTGCGGCCCAGCATGATTCCGCTCGACGCCTGGGATGCTGTCTGGCAAAATCTTCGGCCCCGGCTCGGCGACACGCTGGCCGACTTTTGGAACGTTCTCACGGCGGACTCGGAAAAACTCGCCTCGTCCGGAGAAAGCCTGAACGCGATCGACGACCTGTTGAATTTCGAGATACAGAAGGCTAACAACCTGCCGGCCTTGCCGGTCGCTGCGACGGTCGTGGACGTTTCGCTCCCCGCGCCAGGCCTGCCGCTGGTCTTTTCGCGCAGCATGGGAGACACGATTGCCGGACGTTACCAGCTGGGCCGGCTGGGACGCGGCTGGACGGATAACTACAACATCTCGATTCGCGAGGACAGCACCACCCACCTGGTAACCCTTTCCACGTCCGGCGGCGCACGCTATTTCAAAGGCCAGGACGATGGCTCGTACACAAACGCTCTGGGAGAATTCGCCACTCTGACGAAAAAGAACGGCGTCTTCCAACTGCGCGAAACGACCGGCGCAGCTGACGGTGTTTCGTGCCGACGGTAGCCTGGACTATCTCGAGGACTCCGACGGTAATCGCATCACTGCCGGCTATACTGGCGCCTTGTTGACCAGCCTGACCAGCTCCAACGGCGCGGCGCTGACCCTGAGCTACGCAGGAGAACGACTGCACCAGGTCACTGATCCCGCCGGCGGCTTGGCGACTTACGAATATGATCCCTCAGGCGAGCATCTGATCCGGGTCATCACCACGGCCGGCACGACCGAGTATGTCTACACACCGGACGCCAACGGCCCCCGCGCCCACGCCCTAGCGTCAATCACCTTCATCGACGGCGCGCACCTGTTCTTTGACTATGACAGCCAGGGCCGCTTGGTACGCCAGCAAGGCGACGGCGGCGCCGGCGTCCTCCGCTACGCCTACGACATTGCCAGCTTCACCGTGACTGACGCACAGAGTCAGATCACGACAATTCTCTACGACAGTAGCTTCCATTTTCGCCGCGTGGTTGATGCACTCGGACGTGCCACCAAGATCGACTACGATTCCTCCAATCTGCCCGTGATTGTAGGTGCAAGCAGCGGAGGTCGAATCCACCTTCAGTTACGATGTGCTCGGAAACCTCACGTCCGTACAAGATCCTCTCGGAGAAGCTCAGAACTTCACGTTCGAGCCTGGCCAAAACCGACTCACTAGCTGGACGGATGCGCTCGGCCATGAGACGAAGTACCGTTACGACGACAAGGGGAATTTGACGAGTACGACCCAGGTGGATGGCTCGACCCAGCAGTTTTCTTACGATGCCCAGGGGAACGTCGTGAGCGCCGTCAACCCACTCGGCCAGAGTGTCGGATTCACTTACAACAGCAGCGGTTTGATGACGCGCAAAGATCTTCCAGATGGCACGCACGTCGATTACACCTACACGGCGCGTGGCAACCTGGAATCGGTCGTTGACCTGACGGGACTGACGCGGCTGGAGTATCTCGACGGGCAGAACCCCGACCTCCTCACCAAGATCACCTATCCGACCGGTCGGTTCTTGCAATACACCTACACGAACGGCCAGCGTACGCGGATGGCAGATCAAAGCGGGTTCGCCGTCAATTACAGCTACGACGCGGCCGGGCGGCTGAACGTGTTGACTGACGATGCCGGCAGCCTGATCGTGGATTACGACTATGACCCGGTCGGCCGGCTCGTCCGCGAGTCCCACGGCAACGGAACCGTCACGGAATACACCTACGACAATGCCGGACAGGTTACCACGATCCTGAATCGCGCTCCCGGCGGAGCCACCCAGTCTCAACTCGTCTATGCCTACGACAACCTTGGCCGCGAGACGAGCATGACCGCAGCGGACGGGGTCACGAATTACGGCTACGACGGGGCGGGCCGACTTACCACCGTCAAGCTGCCGACCGGACGGACCGTAACCTACGCCTACGACGCCGCAGGCAACCGGACCATAGCGAAAGACGGCTTACAAACTACAGACTATACCGTCAACGATTTAAACGAATACGTTGCCATCGGGTCAGCTTCCCAAACGTTCGACGCGGCCGGCAATCTGCTTTCTTCCTCCAGCGCCGCCGGCAGCACGAGCTACCGTTACGATGTGGAGGGTCGGTTGGTAAGCCAGATCACACCAGCAGGAACGTGGACCTACGAATACGACGCCCTGGGCAACCGTATTTCCAGCACCCACGATGGCGTTCGGACGGCGTATCTCGTCGATCCACTTGGGCTCGGCAACGTGGTCGGCGAGTACGACGGGGCAGGCAATCTGCAGGCGCACTACATCGATGGAATCGGCTTGGCCAGCCGTGTCGATGCGACCGGCACGCCTGCTTATTATGAATTCGACGCCGCCGGCAATACGACACGTCTGACGGGATCCGGCGGTGTGGTTCTCAACACCTACAGCTACCTTCCCTTCGGCGAAAGTCTGGGAACGAGCGAGACAGTGGCCAACCCCTTCCAGTATGTCGGCCAATTCGGCGTCATGCGGGAAGGGAACGGCCTCGACTACATGCGGAACCGCTGGTACGCACCGGCCCAAGGAAGGTTCACTCAGGCGGACCCCATCGGACTGGCGGGGGGCACGAATTTGTATGCATACGTCGCGAATAATCCGCTCACTTCCAGCGACCCGGCGGGGCTCGCGCCTCCCCTATGGACGAATTTCACACCGCAGCAAAACCTTTTCAACGGGATCCGTAACTATGCGATCAATCAAGCAGAGACACGATTCGCAAATGGCGCAGCTACCAAAGCGTTGGAAGCCCAAACTCGATCCCTCATGGCAGAACAAGCCGAGCGGGCGGCAGCAAGGGAAGCCGCCAAAAAACTGTCATCTCCTCAGGTGGCTCTATTAGCGCTCCTCACTGCTGAGCTCGCCATTATCGCGCATGCAGAGGACCAGCTCTTGTATACTTTCGCTACAGGGCAAATCCCACCATGTACTCCCGTCATCCCTCATTCCCTCCAGGCCTGCGAGGATCCGGGATCCCAATTTGTCGAGACCCTGGTCGAGAATTTCGGCGGAGTCAAGTCCGCGATGAAATTGTTCGTCAAGGAGGTCACGCCGTCAAGTGACCCCAACGACATCGTCGGCCCGGCGGGATTCGGCCCCGAGAACTTCGTCACTTCGCAGCCCCCGCTGTCGTATCAAATTAATTTCCTCAACAAGCCCGATGCCGTCGGGCCCGCCGAGGAAGTCGTCGTTACCCAGAAACTGGACCCGAACCTGGACCTGGACACCTTCGAGCTGAGTGACTTCGGTTTCGGCGCCGTCAACGTCACGGTGCCGGCCGGCCGACAATTCTACAGCACGCGCATCGACCTGCGCTCCACGCGCGGCGTGTTCGTCGATGTCACCGCCCAGCTCGATCGCGCGACCCGCACCGCCACCTGGAAGTTCGATGCTTTGGACCCGGAGACTATGGACCTGCCCAGTGATCCGACGGTCGGCTTCCTGCCGCCCGACAAGACCGCGCCGGAGGGCGAAGGCTACGTCTCCTACTCCGTTCGCCCAAAAGCCGGCCTGCCCACCGGCACGCGCTTTGACGCCAAGGCGACCATCGTCTTCGATACCAATGCGCCGATCGACACGAACGTCTTCACCAATACCCTCGACATCGGTCCGCCCACGAGCGCGGTGACCGCGCTGCCCGCCGTCACGGCTTCGCCGAGTTTCACCGTGAGCTGGGCCGGCACCGACGAGGTCGGCCTCGGCTCCGGCATTGCCTCGTTCACCGTGAGCGTCTCCGACAACGGCGGGCCCTTGACGCCGTTCTTGCAGGATACCACGCAGACATCGGCCACCTTTACCGGTTTGCCGGGCCACACGTATAGCTTCTTCTGCATCGCCACCGATAACGTCGGCCACGTCGAGGCGGCGAAGACCACGCCGGACACGCAAACGACAATCTTGCGGGGGACGACGACAACGATTACCTCCAATTCTCCCAATCCCGCCACCACGTCTCAGGCGTTGACGCTCACAGTGAGCGTGACCCCGGCGGTTCCGGACGGCGAAACCGTGACGCTCAAAGACGCCAGCAACGGCAGCGCGGTAGTATCCACGACCGGAAACACACTCAGCGGCGGCCAGGCTACTCTCACCGTGGCCGCGGGAACCCTCAGCGTCGGGACGCACAGTCTTTTCGCAACCTACAGCGGCGACGCCACCTACGCGGGCAGCCAGTCCGCTGCTGTGAGCCAGGTCGTAATTGACGTGGCGGCTCCGCCGTTGGTCATCACCTGGAGCAACCCCGCCGATATCATTTATGGCACTCCCCTGAGCGCTTTGCAGCTTGATGCAGCGGCTAACGTGCCGGGCACGTTCCGTTACACACTCGCCCTGGGCACGACACTCCCGGCGGGCATTGGCGAGAGCCTGAGCGTAACCTTCACTCCCAATGATACGTCCATCTACACACCGGCCACAGCCACGGTCACCATCAATGTCACTCCGGCGCCCTTGACCATCCTGCCGGCCTCTGGCCAGTCCAAGGTGTATGGTGTCGGAATTCCAGTATTGGCATACACTCCGAACGGCTTCGTAAATGGCGACAGCGCGTTGATCCTGACGGGGAATCTGGCCACAATCGCAACCGCCGGCAGTGCCGTCGGCGGCTACGCATTCACCCTCGGCACTTTGAATGCCGGCGCCAATTACGCGCTAGCGCTGGCCGCCAGCCCGCCGATTTTCGCGGTGACGCCTGCGATTTTGACGGTGACGGCCGCTAACAAGAGCAAGACCTATGGCGACCCAAATCCGCCATTGACCGGCACAATTACCGGCGAGGTGACTGGCGACAACATTATGGAGAGTTACTCCACCGCCGCCGGCCAATTCAGCGACGTCGCCCCCTACCCTATCACCGTCTCACTGGCTGACCCCGATGGCAAATTATCCAACTATACGGTCATCAACAACAGCGGCACCTTGATCGTCAACAAGGCCAATCAGGTTATCACCTGGAGCAATCCGGCGGGGATCATCTACGGCACGGCACTCAGCAGCACCCAACTCAATGCCACGGTCCTGGGCGTGGGCGGCGGCTCGGCGGCAGGCACACTTAGCTACAGCCCGGCCAGCGGAACCTTCCTCGGTGCCGGCCTGGGCCAGGCTCTGACGGTAACCGCCGCGGCCACGACCGACTATAACCTTGCCACCAAGACCGTCACCATCGACGTGGGCAGGAAGACCGCCTCGGTGACGCCCGACGCCAAGACCAAAGTCTATGGCGACGGCGACCCGATCTTGACCGGAACACTTAGCGGCTTTCTTGCCCGCGATAATGTGTCGGCAAGTTATGGCCGTACGCTGGGCCAGACCGTCACGGGTGGGCCGTACACGATTAGCGCCGCGCTGAGCCCCGCCGCGACGCTTGGCAACTACACCATCACCTACAACAGCGCCGGCTTCACGATCACACCAGCGCTTTTGACGGTCAGCGCCCAAAGCCAGAGCAAGGTCTATGGCGCCGCGGACCCGACACTAAGCTACTTGGCACTCGGGTACAAGAACGGCGACACCAGCGCGATTTTGAGTGGCAACCTGCACCGTGCCCCCGGTGAAAAGGTGGCGTCTGGTCCCTACCCCATCGACCAGGGCACGCTGGCGGCAACTACAAATTACACAATCAACTTCAGCGGCAACAGCCTGACCATCACTCCGGCCCCGCTGCTCATCACGGGAAAGAGCCTGACCAAGATCCTTGGCCAGACCTTGGTCTTCGCCGGCACGGAGTTCACATCCAGCGGACTGCTCGGTAGCGACATGGTGACCACGGTGACCCTCACGAGCGCGGGCGCCGGGACGTCGGCCCTGGCCGGGACATATCCAATCACGCCCAGTGCAGCAGTCGGCATCGGCCTGAGCAACTACGCCATTGCTTATGCCAATGGAACACTCACCGTGGGGACGGCCTCCTCGACGACCACCACGGCCACGTCTTCGGTCAATCCTTCCGTCTTTGGGCAAGCGATCACGTTTACCGCCAGGGTAACTGCGAATGTTTCGGGAGGCGGAACACCTACGGGATCGGTTGTTTTCTATGACGGAACGAGTGCGTTGCGAACTGTCCCGCTTGTCAACGGCACTGCCCTGATGACAACCTCATCATTTTCCCGCGGAACCCACATCATCACGGTAAAGTTCAGCGGCACTGGCAATTTCGCAAGCAGCGCTTCCGCGCCGTTAAGCCAGGTTGTGCAGACGTGTGCGCTCCAGAGCGATGCACTGAACCCCGCCCAGCAAGACTTGGTGGTAGGAGGCACGGCTGGCGCTGATCTT
Organism: uncultured Planctomycetota bacterium; assembly: GCA_963848825.1. Lineage (GTDB taxonomy): Bacteria > Planctomycetota > Planctomycetia > Gemmatales > Gemmataceae > CAVVSQ01. The sequence continues at coordinate 181,494 of CAWKFA010000004.1, forward strand.
ATCGAGATTGAAAGCGCGAGCGGCGGCAAGTACCTGACCGTCGAAGTTCTTCAAAAGACGGGAGGGAGTTTTAGCTTCACCGGGACGTTCACCGTAGCCGGATTGGCTCGTCTCGTGGTCTATGGCGGTGCCAACGACAACGTCATTACCGTGGATGATGCAGTAACCTTACCTGCCGTGCTGATTGGCGGCAATGGCAACAACTATATCAAAGGCGGTGGCGGCACGAGCGTATTGGTCGGCGGTGCCAAAACCGACATTCTTGTCGGCTCCCTGGCTCGCAGCGTAATCATCGGCGGGGGTGGAGGCGACTTGCTGGCAGCTCGCGGGGAAGCGGTCCTTATTAGTGGCACCACCAGCTACGACACCAATGTCGCGGCCCTGGATGCTATCATGGCGGAATGGGGACGGACCGACGCCAATTACCAAACGCGCGTGAATGACCTCCTCGGCCCAGGCGCCGGCGGAATGTCCGGCGGGCGGAACGAATCTTATTACCTCAACCCAACGACCGTTCACAGGGATGGCGCAACAAATATCTTGCTCGGTAGCACAGGCCTCGACCTATTTTTCGCTAGCCTGGCGGATGCAGTCTTTGGCAAAAAGCCGAATGACAAGATAGTCGTCATATAAGGGCAGTCTTGCCGTCCGCGTTTGTCGAAGAGAAAAAGAGGACGGGGCTCGATTGCCACACATCTTCTAATCGAGCCCCCTTTTTTCGCCCGGGCGAAAACACACCCCGGGTGTTTTCACCCGGCTGTGGTGTCGTTGGGCGCGTTGCGCCAACATAACTTCGGTCGCGGTTGCTGGTCATGATCGTGGAACGGGTCTCGTAGCGACGCATGACAATTTCGAAGAGGTATTCACCCGAGCGTTTGGGTAGCTGCTTCATGCCCATGTCGTCAATGATTAACAAGTCGGGCTTGAGATACTTGGCCAGGATTCGATCATGTTCCGCGAAGGCCTCGTCGTGGAGGAAGTCGCGGACCACATCGCAGACAGAGCGATAGAGCACCATTCTCCTGGCGGCCGGTGCCTTCATTGGCATCATGAAAGCATGTCATCGGACGCCCAAAAGCAGCCACCCGGTGGCGCTTGAAAAGCAGCCACTTTGAGGGAGTTTGATTTTGATCGTATATTCACCTCCGGGTTTCAACCTGGAGGAGGAATACACTTGCCATGGTCGCTGGTCATGATGCACCGGCGACGAAGGATGTCGCGCCCGGTGGCATGTTATCGTGGCTGCCGGTTGGATCAAATCGCGCGTCTTTGGCCGCTCGTTTCGCCTCCTACGCCGACTGGACGAGTCCGGCTATCTGGATTATTGCTTGTCGGTTCGTTGAGAATGTTACCTAGTAACGTCAACAGGGAATGGCACTCCTCCAACTGACGCCGCCTTAAACGAACTGAATCGCATCGCGATTATACACAGTGAATCGTGCACCGAACACCAAGCCGGATAACCATGACGATCTCAAGCGAATCGAGCTACGTCCCCTTAGATTTTCTTACCCGGCCCTTAGCGCCCTGTCTTAGGCGGCTTGTAATCGCCGAGCTCCTCCACGTGCTTATTGAGCTCGTCCACATCCTTGCTGTATTTCGCGAACACGGTGATGGCTTCGTTGATTGGACCTACGAGAACGGCTCGTGCCTGCAGGACTTTTTTGGCGTCGTCCTTGTTCTTGAGATCGAGCCCGAAATCCGACTTTTGGACTTCGGCCAGATACTGCCTTAGACCTTGTAGAGCCTCATTGCCAGGAGTTTTCAAGGCCTTGACCTTCGTCTGCAGGTCCTTCCGGCCATTGTCGAACTCTTCCATGGCATCTTCCACATCGTTGATGGCCTTTTGAAGGGAATCTGGCTCGTCGGGGACGTACCCATTGCCGCCAACAATCTTGAGAGCTTTCTGAACGTAAGGATCCCAGCCTTTACCCATAAATCCTCCGGATTGTTTAGGTCCGCACTCGGGTGGACAAGATGCCGTTCACGTCGCATTTCCAACACCGCACGACCTTACAATCGGCGTAGACTAACAAATGCCGAATGCTTTGCAAGCAATTTCCGTCAGGATGTTGTATTGCATTAGAAATGTCCGCTTTTAACGCAATAGAAATGTCCGCTTTTTTGCTGGAGATAGAAAATCCTTTTTGCCGTTGGCAAGGAGGATCTAATGAACTCCAGCGAGGAAAGCGATCGAATCGAGATGAATCGTCAAGAACGGGATCGGCTGAAGGTGTTATATGGCGTGATTCAAAAAGAGCGGTCGCAAAAGGAGGCGGCACGGCTGTTGCGGCTGACTACCCGTCAAGTACGTCGGCTGATGCGACGATGGGAAGCATCAGGCGATCAGGGTTTAATTCATCGGCTGCGTGGTCGGGCTTCGAACCGACGGTTAGCGCCTGAATTGCGACAGAAGGTCTTGGCGGAGTATCAATGTTGCTACCAGGGATTTGGCCCCACTTTGGCAAGCGAGAAGCTGGCGGAGCAGGGATTGCATGTCTCGCCTGACACCTTGCGGCGTTGGCTGATGGCAGCAGACCTGTGGCTGGGGAAGCGTAAACGCGAGAAGCATCGGCAGCGACGGCCGCGGCGTGAATGCTTTGGCGAGCTGGTGCAGATGGATACGTCGATTCACGACTGGTTGGAGAGCCGAGGCGAGACGATGGTACTGGTGGCCATGATCGATGATGCTACGGGACGGGTGCTGGCGGGATTCTATCGGGGAGAAACCGTGATTGCTCACTTCGACCTGTTGGGTCGTTGGCTGAAAAGGAATGGACGACCGCTGGCGTTATATACCGACCGAGACAGCATCTACGAGGTCGCCAGCAAAGGACGTCCGGATCCGGCGGGGACCACACAATTCGGTCGGGCCTTGAATGAGTTGGCGATTGAGCGGATCCCGGCTTATAGTCCTCAGGCCAAGGGCCGGGTGGAGCGGTTTTTCGGCACAGCCCAAGATCGCTGGGTGAAGGAACTACGTCTGTTAGGGATCACGACCATGGCTCAGGCCAACAAGGTGCTCCGTCAGAAGCTGCTACCAGAGTTTAACCGCCGCTTCACGGTAGCAGCGGCTCGAAGCCGCGATGCCCATCGCGATCTGGGCCCAGAGCATTGTTTGCCGCGAATTTTGAGCGTGCAGGATGTCCGTAGCGTGGCCAACGATTACACCGTGCGTTTCCGCAATCGCTGCTACCAACTCCATCCGCCGGCCTGGCCGGGCCTGCGCCGCGGCAAGGTGGTGCTGGAGCAACGCGTGGACGGCAAGCTACTGATCCGCTTTGGCGAGCGTTATCTGGCCTTCCACGAGATTTTGCCGAAAAATGGCGCTGCGAAAAATGGGGTTGTGCCGAACAAGGAAGTATCCGCGTGGGACGCAGCCCTGGGGGGCTCTGCCCCCCAGACCCCCCGGAGTTTAGCGCATTTGCGGCCGACGCCTGTGGCAAAAAACAGGGACCGGACCGAAGTCCGGTCCCCAGGCGTACAGCCGACCGTTCGGCGCTCGGGTCGCACTCCTGCGGAGCCCTGTCCTCCGAACGGCAAGGCGAAGAATAAGGGAAGTAAACTGTGTCGTCCAGCCAAGAATCACCCTTGGCGGACACTTCTATTGCGTCCAAAATGAGGACATTTCTACTGCGTTTTGACAGCAATTTCCGTCAGGAAAAGCGGACGTGGGTGTGCAGCTGTTACTTGGGTGGGAAATTGACTGGTAGGCTGGATGGTGACCTGAAAATCGACACCGATTCTTCACCAAGGAGCTGACCATGGCCGCACGTCCTCTGCCCGCTACTGCCAACGAAACCCGCGAGGAACGCATCGAAGCTCTTATGAAGGAACTTCGCCCGAAGGTCGAGGCGGCAGTTCGGAAGATGGTGGAGCGGGCCATGGATGTGCCCGAAGCGGAGGAATTCGGGGCCATTGACTTCCAATTCCGCGACGCGGGACAAAAGCTAGCTAACGATGTCCGGCAAGCCAGCGTGGTGAGCCGGAAAAAAAGGGGTACATAGGGTGCAGCCTGACCTGCCCATGCTGCCAATATGCGGCGAAGTTTCACTCCTACCAACAGCGGTCGGTTGTGACCGTGCATGGCGTCTTAAAGGTTCGACGGGCTTACTACTACTGCCATCGGTGCAAGCAGAGCTTCCTTCCCTACGACGACGCGCTGGGACCGCCGTCTGTTATCGCGATCAGGTCGCTCACCTGGCCGATGCCCAGCGCCCGCGCTTGCGAGCGTACTTGTTCTGCCAGAGCATCAAGTTGAAATCAACCAGGTAGCGTGTGTGTTCTTTCTCGGGCGTATAGAGCAACGCCGTGTACAGCATGCGATGCTCCACTTTGCTCGCTTGCACGCCTTGCATGGGCACGCTGGACGGGCGATCAGCAGAAGGTTTTTAATGATCTGGCACAAAACCATGCCCAATTCAAACTCTGGATAATCGTGTTCAGTGATGCGATTGCGGAGACACTACCAGACGGCATACGTGCTTCCGAAGGCCATTCATGGGTAGCTCTCCTTGATACTAGTGAAACAGCCGACCTTGTGTGTACAAGTACGTGAATTTCGCCGCCGACTTTCTATAAGATTCTCTTTTTCAATCGTCGCCCATTTCGTTCCTGGCGTTTGCCAGGTCTGCAAAAGCTTTGTCCACCAAATCAATATGTGAAGGTTCTTGCCGATTGATTGCTTGCTTCAGTTCTCCGGCGAAGGGATCAATCTCCCTGCCAACTGCCTGGGGTTGGCTTGAGGCATCCAGCCAATCTGGGTCAGATGCCCCATTCCAAATAATGTTGCTGAGCGACTGCCTTACTAAATCGACGTACGCGGAAGCAACCGTGCTACGAGCAAGGGCCAGAAACACTTGCTCCGTCATTAGCTGTGCTGGGCTATCCCAATAGAGTAGGGTGTTGAGCAACGGCAGGTTGCCGATGAGGAATGTTTGGCCTCCAGGTGGTGAGACGACATTCGTTGGGAACCCCAAGGACCGGTTGGCCAAGAGGCTAGCTGAAATACCGTGGACTGTCTCGCCTGTCCTCGAAGTCGGTAATAACAGGGGCATCGGCCGTCCCCAGGGATTCATTATTGACCAGGGCATCGACCACTACGGGCTGGTTGGTTCGACGTGCCGCGTCGGTGCTTACTGGGCTGTTGGAAGTGGCCGCGGAAACCGGGCCGAAGCCGGTCGGCAAAAACAACTGATCGATCCCTGAGCCAAGAATCAATCCGCCCTGAGAATCCGCCAAACTTGTGCCGAACCACTGGCCATACGGTGTCGCCGCGTTCACAAGCTGCACCGCAGTGGCTTGAACCGTCACGCTCGGCGCAACGTGGAAGGCGATTTTGACCAAGCTACCCGCTTCTGTAACGGTAATCGGCGTCGCGCTGTAAAGCTGGATGCCGATCTGACCAGTTGTTTGATCTACCACTGAGGAGATGTGCCAGCCTGTGGCCTGGGTGGCTACACTTCCCAGCGTGATGTCCCCCGGTGTTACGCTCACGATGGACGGATCATAGGTCAGTGCCAGGGTTGATTCGGACAAGCCCGTGCTGCCGCCGGGATGCGGATCGTCGATCATGACGGCTACGTTGACAATGGACGAAGAGTCGGCGGTCCTGGGCACATGGGTCTGGCTAAGGCTCAACGTCGGATCGGCGGCATTGGGCGAATGAATGGTGTTCGGGTTTACGTAATTCGGGTTGTTTAGGGGCAATTGCGTGGGTGGCATGGGAATCTGGCCTGGCGCGAGTTGCGCAACGTAGGCATCCAGTGTGCTCACATCGCCGGCATCCACTGAGATATCGCCGGCAACGTCGCCGATGAGCGCTGGATCAAGTTGCGCATAGGCGCTGAAGCCCGTGCCGCCACCGGTTGCGATTGTGTTGGCGGCAAGCTTATCTAGCCCATTGATGACTTTGTCGCCATTCACGTCGCCGAAGTAAGCATTGACATGAACACCGTTGGCGGCCGCCGCGCCGGTGACGGCGCCCTGGTTAATGACAATGCTGCCAAGCTGAAGTTGCTCTTTGGCCTGGTAAAGACCGAGTGCGGCGGCGCCGGTGCCGGAGGGGACCACGGCCGTGATGTCCCCAAGCACAAGCGGGCTTGTCGGCGTCGCGGATTGCGGATTGGCGTCGGCGTAGTGGAAAGTGGCCACACCGCCAGTATTGGAAACCAGCGTAAGCGTCGCCGCTGGATCGCTGGCATCGCTGCTGGCGCCAAAGACGGTGCCGGAAATGTTGAGCAGCGAGGCGTTGTAATTTAGCGTGAAGGTCACGTCGGTCACGTTGGCGGCGTTGTAGAGAGTGATCGGGATACCGGCGGCGCCGTTATTGGGCACTTCAATCGGCGTATTGCTGTCAGGACCGCGGGCAAAATCGGGAATGCCGAGGACAGGCGTCTTGTTAGCTTGGTAATGCGTCGTGAAGGTGGTAGTGAAGTTGCCATGGCCGCCGTTATTGGCGCCATCCAAACTCGCCCCAAGGGCGTCGACGAAGCCACTTGTCCCCGTACCGCTCCTGAGCGTGACCGTGTACGTGCCGTCGGGCAATACCAAGGAATCGTTACCGCCGTGCAGGCTATTAAGGAGTTCCAAATAGGCAGATGTCGTCTTGAAAGTGACGATTTTACTAGTCGGATCAATCATCAAGCTGCCATGGATGGCACCAAGACCGGCCCCGGTCATGGTGACGTCAGCAACCGCGTTTGCGGACCCGTATAGGCGTAGATTAGCCGGCAAAATCGGTTTGTTGAAGGTAGCGGTGAAGCCCGTTGGAGTTGGCGCGAAGGCGGCAATGTTGAGGCCGTTTACCAACATGGTGTTGCTAACGCCGAAAATGGATGGTGATAATGCCGTGGTATCGGTGACGGTAATCTTCTGACTGCCGCTCGTATTGAGGGTGACGCTAAAGGTATGCACGCCATTGTCTTGGCCGGCGCCGGTGGTAAAGGCGTAGGTACTTCCCAGAGAGGCGGCCGGGTCGGTACTTGTGAGCATGACCGTGCCAGTGTAGCCGGTGGCGACGTTGCCGTACGAATCATGGGCCGTCACTGTTACGCTGACCGATATGCCTGCGGTGGCTGTCGCGGGGGCAGCGACGTTGAAGTAAGAAGCGCTCGCCGGAGTCACCGTAACCGGTGCGCTGGTTCCAAAGAAGGGACCGCCGGCAGTGGTCAGCGTGTAGGTGCCCGCATTCATCAACGTCCCCAGACCGAGGCCAAACCCGCTGCCGAATAGCGTGCTCGGGACCGGGAAGTCGCTCAAGGGATCGGATTGACTGAGTGTGGTCGTAACGGCGGAAGGCCCGCTGTAGCTGCTAACCGGGTTGCCGTAGGAATCGGTTGCTTGCACGGTAAAGATGAAGGAGGTACCGGCAACGATCGTGTTGCTACCTAGAATACTATCCATGTATTTGCTGAATATACCGGGATTGATGACGCCAGTGGAGTCATTGATGGTGGTTACGCTGTAGTTGTTGCCGGCCTTGCCGTCGTGGACGGTGTAGGCGCTGACGCTCAAGATTTTGCTCGAACCGACGGACATATCCGTGTAAATTTCCGCCAGGCCGTTCACACTGTCTGTACCCATAAGGCCGGCAAATGTCGGCACGGCTGTGGCGTTGGGCGTGGCGTCGTAAGTTTTGGTGTTGGACACGGCAGTGATCAATAGCGCTGCACGATTGATGATGCCGTTAGTGGCCGATGCAAGCGATACCGCATAGTTCTTGCCCGCGTTCCCGTCGTTGAGAGAGTAACTCGAAACGCTCAGCGTCTTGCTCGAACCAGCGTTGCCGTCGGCGTAAACTTCCGCAAGGCCCGTCACGGTGTCCGTGCCGAATAATCCCGTTACCGTCGGTTGGACGGCAGCGGTCTTTGTCCCATCGTAGGTTTTGATGTTGGCGAGTGCCTGTATCGTCAAGGGTGCTGGATTGATGAGACCGGTCGCTACCGAGGCGGTGCTGATGGTGTAATTGGCGCCGCCATTGCCGTCGTTGACCTGATAGGCGCTGACACTGATAGACTTGCCCGCGCCCACGTTACGATCGCTATAAACCTCGACCATTCCGTTGAAGGTGTCACCGCTGGCCACGCCCGCGACGGTGGGCACGCTATTGGCGAGGGTTGTGCCATCGTAAATCTTTGTGCTGGTGATCGCTTTGATCGTCACCGCCCTTTTGTTAATCAGACCGCCGGTGGCATTGATTTTGGAAACCGCATAATTGTTGCCGCCATTGCCGTCATTGATGGTGTAACTGGTGACACTCAACGTGACATTCGAACCGGCATTTCGGGTTGTAAACGCTTCGACCACGCTCGTCGCGGCTATCCCCGGACAGCAAGCCGGAAACCGTGGGCACGGCGGTCGTCGTCGTCGTGCCATCGTAGGTTTTGGTAGACTTATTGGCGGTGATAGTTAGGCTACGCGGCGTGATATCGGCAGTTGCTAACGCAGTTGCCGCCACCGTGTAGTCCGCGGCTTGCGGGCCGCTCAAGGATAAACCCGTGAGCGTCACGTTAATGGGGACCGCATTTCCCGCGTTCTTCGTTGTGAAGGCACTCGTCGATCCCGTCACGGTCACATTGACAACATCGCCACTAAATACGTTAGCCAGGGTAATGCCGGCCGTATTTACCGAGGCAGACGTCGTGCCGTCGAAAACTTTATTAGCACCCACAATTCCTGTTACCGCGGCTATGGCCGGCGTGATGGTGCCGGCAATCGTCGGCTGGATCGGTACATAATTGCCGGCTTGAGGCCCCGCAAACGTCAGGCCGGACAACGTCACCGGGATATTGTTGCCAACGTCCTTACTTGCGAAACTCGCTGTCGCTCCACTTGCCACCAGCGATATCACGTCACCACCGAATACCCCAACCAATCCCGCGGCGCCGGAGTTGAACGTCGCCGTGGTCGTGTGGTCGTAAATCTTTGTGTTGGTCGTTATTCCGGTGACCGTGACACTTCGTGGCGTAATGATTTGCCCGCCCGCCAACGATCCCACACTTCCGAAAAGGCCCGCGTCAGCCTCATACATGGCTTCAACAAGGTCGCCGCTTGCGCCAGTCGCCTGGATTTGCATGGGCGCCGTCACGTAGGTCCAGGTAGCCGTATTCGCTCCACTTGACAGCAACGTACCGACACCCAGTTCCGCTCCGGTGGTGGCATCAAAGAACTCGACGTTCCCTGCGGGCGTGGTCGTACTCGCGGTTACCGTTGCAGTGAGCGTGACGCCTTGGCCGTAGACCGCGCTTGCTGAGGAGGTGGCCAACGTCGTCGTAGTTGTCGGTGCCGAGCCAACGGAGACCAGAACATCGTTGCCGTCGCCGCCGGCATAGGTAATGGTCGCGCTCAAGCCGGAACCGAGGAAATTTGGGATGACGGCGCCTTCCGGCAAACCACTAAACGTACCGTCGATGGGCTGCGAACCGAAGTTATTGACAATGGTAAAGGACTGGCCATTGGCCGGCGTCAATGTCCCACCCAAAACCAGGTTGCTGCCCGTGAGGCTTAGCAGGCCACCCGAAAAAATGGTATCGCGCGAATAGTTGAGCGTAGCATTCAAGGCGACATTGAAATTTGAGCCCGCTTGCATTGCCAGCGAATGCTCCGCCAACGCATTGACGACCGTGATCGACCCATAATTGCCGCCGGCTTGAACCGTGACGGAGCCTGCGACACCCGAACCTTGGAGCGTTTGTCCGCTGCCGACCGTGAGCGAGGCAACGGCACCATTGTCGACAATTTTGGTGGCATGGAACGTTGTGCCTGTCATCGAAAAAGTGCCCGACCCTCCAACAATGATGGTGCCCCCGCCTGCGTTCAAGGACACCGGATTAAGAGTTCCGATGGCGTTCAAAAACTGGCTACCATTCGCCGTCGTGGTATCGGTAGTCAGATTGTTGACGGCCATCAATTCCACCGGTTGGGTTGAGCCCAGTCCCGCGGCGCTGGTAAGGTTTACTGGGCCGGCATTGGTGATTTCCGCGACGTTGTTGGGCGCCGACAGCGCCTGAATGCCTCCCAAACCCGCTGACAGATTGATGGTGCCGCCGTCGCCGTCGAGCGCTACGCCACTGCCGGCGCCATCGTCCAGAACAATGGCGCCGGGGCCAGTCGCCGACTCAACCGCGACCACCGCGGCGCCAGGTGTCGTCGCGGGAGTAGCGGTACTGAAGGTGATGTTGCCCGTTTGATTGTTGTCGCCAAAGACGATCGAGCCCGTTGGGGCCGTGACGATTGTCGCCAGTTCGGAGTTGGTCAGATTGATTCCCGCCACCGCGGTGTCATTGGTCCCGCCAATGCTCATGGGACGTGACGGCATTGAGGAATGCACCAACACGGTCGTGGTGAACGGACCGTTGAGCAAGAATTCGCCGACAATGTTGTAGCCAAAGCCGCCCACGAAAAGGTTGCCACTGGAATCAATCGCAATGGCGAAAGGATCCAGAAGAGCTCCACTGAAATAGGACGCACTTGGAGTGGTGCTTCCAGGAGTGTACTTATAAACGGTGCCGTTAATGAAGGAAGCGTATAAATCCCCTTGGCTGTCGCAAATCAGGTCCGACGGCAGGTTCAGGCCGCTTAATATCGCGGTGGGCGTGGTGGCGCCCGGCGCAAATTTCACGATTCCAGCTATGAAATTGGCGACATAGATATTGCCGCTGGGGTCGGCCGCAAGCATCACGGGTTGCGAAATACTTCCAGTAAGCGAAGACGTGGGGTTCGTGTTCCCTGAAGCAAAAACGCTGATGGTGTTGTTTCCTAAATTGGCCACATAAACGTTCTGATTCACATCGATCACCAGCGCGTCAGGATTGGATAAACCCGTCAGCGTGGCAGTGGGAGTAAGACTTCCGGGAACGAATTCACTGACGGTATTGGCATTAGAATTGACCACGAACAGATCGCCTGCATTATCGCACGCCAGGGCAACGGGACCATTTAGGCCCGTCAAGATCGCTGTGGGACTGATTGCGCCACGGGCATACTCAGATACCGTATTATTGCCGGAGTTTATGCGAAAGAGATTCCCGTCAGGGCCAATCGTCATGCTCTGGGCGCCCCCAGCCGGCGTGGCAGAAACACCGGCGAGAGTTGCGGTTGGCGTTGTCGCGCCCGGTGCAAATTCGCTGATTGAGTCATCCCGATTGGCGACAAAAAGATTGCCGCTCTTATCGAAAGCCAGCGCCAAGGGACCATTAATTCCGGCGAGTGTTGTGGCTTGAATAGCTCGACCATTGCCGATCACAGCCGTTGGCGCGATTTCGACGTCAGCGCCGCGCAAATTGATGGTGGCAGCATATACCGTCGCATTCGGCAAAACGGAGAGCGTGCCCACGCCATCATCACCGCCGCCCGAGGGCGTCAGGTCCGCCCCCAATGAAAAACTACCGCCGAAACTGGCAATAATGCTGGCGCTGTTTATGGTCACGTTGCCGCTCGCGACCACGTCGATCGGCGCCGCGGCGGCAACTTCGACTGTGCTTAGATTTAGACTTCCGAAACTATCTAGGTAGACTCCCGTTGGCACATCCAGAGTCTTATCCAGAATCCCCACCGTAACCGTTGGTGGCGCGGAGTTGCCACCGTTGTCCGCAAATTGGATGCGATTAGGCGAACTGCCGATGGCTCCCCTTGTTTCTAACGAAACCAATCCTGTGGTCGCGAGTTCCGCGCTGTTGTTAGTGGCATTAAGCGCGACGATGCCGCCCATGCCGGCAAAAATGGTGATGTTGCCGCCATTGCCGTTGAGGGCTGCCAGACCTCCGCTCGTGTCATCGAACACAACTTGGCCTGGGCCATTTTCCAACTGTGAAATGAAAATGACTGCACCTGGAGTAGTCTCCATGGTCGCGCCTGCGAAGATAATCGCTCCCGTCTGATTAAAATCTCCAATACTTAAGGAACCCGACGACATGGTGCTGAGGCGGCTCAATTCAGGGCTCGTTAAGTTGATACCGGCTACACCCGCGTTATTAGCTCCTCCGAAATGCATGGGCCGCGATTCCACGGAGGATAGGATCGAAAGCGAATTTGTCGTGACAGGGACGAGGCTGGCCGAAAAGGTATTGAGCGTGTTGTTGGCGCTGGCTGCATAAACATTACCGCCGGCATCAACGGCCAAGCCCTGCAGCGGAGTGCTGCCGCTGTAAAAAGTCGTCAGCACGGTTGTGTGGGCGTAAACTTCTGCAATGCGATTAGAGGCCGTAGCAAAAAGGTTCCCATCGATGTCGAATGCCAGGTTACCATAGGCTCCATTCCCGCTCGAAGGGAGAAAGGTAGACAATTCATTGACGGGCGTGACTTTGAAGATGGTTCGCAAGCTGAGGTCGCTAATGTAAAGGTTGCCGCTGGCGTCGAAGGCGAGCGACTTTGGATGGGAAAGCCCCTGACTCAGACTTACAAAGGTAGAAACGACGCCCGCGGGCGTGACTTTCGCAACGCCCGTCTTGAGATTTGCGATATAAAGGTTGCCGGCGTTATCGAGCGCCAATGCTTGCGTTTGGCCGATGCCTTGCGCATTGTTGACGTACAGACTGGCAACACCTGCCGGCGTCACTTTATAAATATCGGAGTTGTTGTCCGACGTCGCTATATACAGGTTGCTGTGGCTATCGAACGCCAAGGCAACTGGGCTGCTGATACTTTGACCGCCAGTAACAAACGTGGTGTAGCTGCCTCCGGGCGTGATTTTGCCAATCGTGTTATTCCCGGCGTTGGCGACATAGAGATTGCCGCTACCGTCAAATGCCAGACCGACAGGATTACTCAAGCCGGTGTTGCCAATGTACGTTGTCACCGACCCGCCGGGGGTAGCTTTGAAAATCACATTTTGCTGAAAACTCGCGATGTAAAGATTGCCGCTACCGTCAAATGCCAGACCTTCGGGGATTCCCAAGTTGGCAACTGAACCGATGAACGTCGATATTGTTCCACTGGACGTGACTTTAATTATTTGGCTATTAGTTGATACGACAAGATTGCCGCTGCCGTCGAACGCCAGGTAGGTTGGATTACTAACAATTGAGCCCGACGCGAAGGTGCTTATTACGCCGGCGGGCGTGATCTTGTTAACCGCATTTGTCAAAATATTCGCGACATAAAGATTGCCGCCCTGGTCGAACACCAGACCACTGGGGGCGCTCAGGCCGTGGGTGTTGTTGACGAATGTGGAAACTGCGCCGGTGGGCGTGACCTCGCTAATGGTATTCGAATTTGTGTTGCTCACAAAAAGATTGCCGCTGCTGTCGAAGGCAAGGCCTTCAGGTTCAGACAAGCCATGGGTGTTATCGACAAAAACGCTTGCTACTCCGGAAGGCGTTATCCTGCAAATAGTGCCGTTGTTGTAATTGGACACATAGAGTTCACCGTCACCTCCAAATGCAAGCCCATACGGATTGTCAAGAAGAGCACTCGTGCAAAAGGTGGTGAGGACGCCGCCAGGAGTTACCTTGCTAATGGAATTGCCATTAAAACTAGCGATATAAAGGTTGCCGCTTCCATCGAAGGCGATGCCTTGAGGAGTGCGAGGGTTTTGCGAGAAATCGACATAAGTGTTGGCGACATTTTCGGTGGCGACGGCCGCGCCGACCGTGGCGGTCGATGCAATATCTTCGTCCGCACCGCTCATGGTGATACTGGTGCCGTAAATACTTGCTCCCGGCCCGATGGTCAGGGTTCCGACCCCATCATCGCCCCCTGAAATCGTCCGGTCCGCAGCCAGGGCCAGCGTCCCGAATGTGCTAATGACTGCCACCCCCGTACCAACGTTGATGGCCCCGGTAGCTTGCAATGTAATGGGCCCGGCTTGGCTGGTGATATTATTGTTGATGTTAAGGCCGGCATTCGTACCCCCGACAATAATGTTGACAACGCCCGTACCAGCAATGCTTGCGTCGGCGGCAAATGACGTGGCCGTGACGATGTTGAGATTGCCCAAAAACGTTGACTGTGCGTTAGCGAAAGCTACAGCGGCAATCGTGCCGTCGTTCACATTCGTCGCGACGAACGTGCCGCCGTAAAAGTTAACGTTCTGACCGCCGCCTGTGCCGGAAATGGTGATGGCTGCGAAGTCAGCGACCAGGGGCGCGTTTTCGGTGGCCGTTTGACTGCCCGCGCTGCCCATGATGGCGAACTTGGCAGTGTTGTCGGTGATCGTTTGTCCCGCGCTCACCTCTGCAATGACCAGGTTGCCGTTGACGGTGCTGAGGTTGACCGTGTCGTTGCCGGCGATCAAGATTTGTAAACCGCTGCCGAGATTGTTGAGCGAAACAGCGGGATTGATGCGATCTTCCAATAGTTCAAGAGTAAGCAACGACGAATTTTTGCCACGCCGCATCACAGGGCGTTCGAAAGTGCGGCGCAATTTCTGTTGAAGGGTTCGTAACCAGAACTGCAGCATCGGCAGGGTCACCTTTAGAATTCGGTTGTGTACCGACAAGGATGAATTATAACCGAACCTGAGCCAAAAATGAACTCGCCGACCTTACAAAGTCACTTTGGGCAAAAAATCAGTACAAATACGGGTACCTTGGTGGTGGGGTCGGAACGCCCGAGCGCAGTCCGCAGAGAGAAAATATTCCATCGCGGAAGGAGTTTACAAGCGGCTGGGACATCTGTTAGGCTACGCACCGATCGTTACGCTCCTTGTGCAAAGCGGTCTGACTCCCTTGCCGGCTTGCACGATCTGGACCTTGCCCACGACAGCTTCGATCCGCAGGACGATCTGGTCTCCCTTGCTCACGATGAATTTGTCGGTCTCGAACTCGAAGTCATCCCCCTGCTGGCCATCCATGATACTTCAGCAAAAACGAGCCACCCTCTCCTTTTCGCGACCGGCCCCGCGGACGCGCAGGGTGTACTCCAGGCCCAAGCGCTTTGCCGGCGTGTTGGATTCCAGGGAACTGCCTGTGACGCCAAGGTCAGTGGTCGCCGACGTGGAACGCAAGGCGGCGGAGTGGGTGCTTGCACTTGGCGGAGTCGTGCGCGTGAATAACGCGACCGCTCCATCGAGGGCGCGGCCGAGTTGCCGGCGACGCCCTTCACCCTGACAACGGTGCATCTGACCCGCACCGCAGCGACGGACGCCGGGCTGGCGAACCTCAAGGACCTTAAGGAGTTGATGAACCTTCGCCTGGACCACACGGAGGTGACGGACGCCGGGTTGGCTAACTTCAAGAACCACAAGGCGCTGAAGAACCTCTTACTGACGGGTCCGGGGATAACGGACGCCGGGCTGGCCTATTTCAAGGACTGCAAAGCGCTGATGCGCCATCTACCTTGAACGCACCAAGGTGACGAATGTGGGGCTGATCCACCTCAAGGGCCTCGAGGGACTAACCCAACTTACCCTGATCGGGGCGAAGGTAAACGACGCCGGGCTGGTCCATCTCACGGGACTCCAGGGACTAACGTACCTCAAAGTGCTAAACACCAAAATAACGACGCAGGGGCTACAGAGATTCCACGCCGCGGTCCCGACGTGCAGGATCGAGCACGATGGCGGCACCATCGCAGCGAACGAATGACCGCGGGCGGCACCACCTTTTTTCAGCGGCTTACGACCCTTGCCGACGGCATGTTACGCGCTCTGGTCCACAACACTTCCGCACGCACCACGGATCAGGCGTAATGACACGCTCCATGTCCCGTCCGAGCGGTTTTCTCCGCGGGGCTCTCTTTGTTTCCGTGCGTTGAGCCCAGAGTCGTGCCGGGGTCCATAGAGTCTCAAAATGAAGATTCTGGACAAGGTGATTGATGGTTCTTTATCCAAGAGAGCCGGGCGAACCAGACCGAGCCAACCGACTGGACGAGTCCGGCCGCCACAACACCGCCAACGATTGTCAGGCCACACCGCGAAGGCTAACGTGGGCACCAGGTCTCGAGTATAGAAAAACTCCAAAATCCATTGCAAACCGACCGGGCATCGGGGGACGCCGAGGGAACTGGCCCAAGCGGATCGTTCAGTGCTTGTTTTCTATTCGTCCGCGCGGGCCGCGTCGATTATGGCGATAATGGCCCGGCGAAACGGCTCATGTAATGTCGGCCACACTCCCATGATCTGTGCCAATTCGGGATCAATTTGGAGGTTTTCCGTCGAAGATGCACTGGAGCTTTGAGCCGTTGCCCTAAGCGCCGGCGGACCGATTGGCGGTGCTTGGCTAGGCAAATGTACATCGGCCAAGGATTCCCACGGACAGAGGCTGTGGGTGTCACCCTCATTACGCCCTTCTTGAGAAAAACCGATAACCAGAGTCATGATGCCGCATCGCAGGATGTCAGAAATCCGGACGGGCCATTCGCCGGCGGGCAAACGGAAAGCATTGAGGAAAGTGCCGTTGGTGCTGCCCAAATCGCGAACGTACCAACCATTGGGAGTGGAGCGTATTTGAGCGTGGCAGAGGCTCACCGAGGTATCGTCCAGAACAATTTCCAGGTCGGCAAGTCGGCCAACGCGGATGATTGTTTCGGATTCCCAAACTTTTCCTTTGAGGTGCTGCCGATTTGACGGACAGGCGTGTCATCTTCCGTCAAAAGGATTGCAGCGGGTGTGGCTAAATAGTCTGGTTGCAGCTGGAGGATTCGGGTAATCTGGGGCCTTCTCTTTTACGGCAGGAGGCCGATCATGTCACGTATTACCGTTAGTCTGGAAGTAGAATCGCCAGCCCAAGAGACCTTGCTACGACGGTACCATGTCTTTCTTCAGGAGATGCAGCAGCTTGCATTGGTGGCTCCCGAGGGGGAAGTTATTGATACCTGCGAGGTGGCAGTGTTGCAAAAGGGCCAGGAAATCAATCGTCAGGTGCTTGAGCAGGCAGTGCAAATGCGTATTGAGGTGCTTGAAAAAAAAGTGCCCCGCTGCGGAGTTGCGCCTGTGGTCGACCGCGCCTCAATCGTAGCAAAAGCACGCGGCAAATCGTGAGTTGTTTGGGTGCTTTGCGCTTGCAGCGCCGTTGGTGGGGTAGCCGCTGTGGCTGCGAAGCGTTGGGGTATGGCGCTGACGCGGTTTTGGGGCTAACCGGTGCCTATACGCGGACGTTGCAGCAGCACCTGAGTCGACTGGCAGCCGATGTGTCCTTCGCCAAGGCGCGGGAACACCTGACAACGTTGTTGCGGGTCAAGCTAAGCAAGGAAGCGCTGCGTCGCGAATGCCATCGGCAAGGCCAGCGGATGGTCCAATGGCAAACGACGGAGATGCATACACCGCAAGCGTTCACCGCTGCGGCCGGAGACATGGAATTCACGACCGATGCGGGCAAAGTAAACACGCTGGATGAAGGCTGGAAAGACTTGAAAATCGGGGTTTTTCAGAAGCGGAAGCGTGCCACGCCGGCCACACCGGCTCAATGGCGACAGCGCACGCTGCCGGCCCCGACAGCACGGGTGGCCTGGGCGGCGATTGCTCCGGCGAAGGTATTTCGACGGACGTGGCGTGCTTGGAGCCGGCGGCTGGGCGTATCGCAAACCAGTGCCTTACACGCGCTGGGAGATGGGGCGTCGTGGATTTGGCGCTCCGTGCAGCGTGTCTTCACCGGCTGCGAGCAGACACTTGATATCTTCCATGGTTGCGGGCATATCGGCCAAGCGGGGAAGCGTATCTACGGCGAGGACAGCGAGGAGGCCCAGACCTTTTTGGAACAGGGCCGCAAATTATTATTGGAATCCGGCTGGGCCGGCATCTGTCAACTCGTGGCCGAAGAATACGCCAAGGGGGACACGCCAGAACGCCGCTCGGCTTTAGAGAAACTCGTGGGTTATTTCGCCAAGCATACCCACCGCTTGGCATATCGCCAGCGGTTGGCGGCGGGCCAAGCGATCGGCAGCGGCAGCGTCGAAGGCTGGGCGAAAACTCTGGGTTTAAGACTCAAAGCACGCGGTGCGCGATGGCGTCGCAAGAACATCTCAGGCATGTCGGCACTGATATGTGTACGAAATGCCAGCCAGTGGTCGGCCTACTGGTCCAAAGCCTGACCCCCCAGAATCCGTGGCCACACCCGATTGCAGCTATCACGGACGCCTTGGTTGACTTGGCATATTGTCTGGGTTAATATCAATGCATTATGGACGTTCAACTATCCCCCGAGGCCCAACGGTTCATTGAGGCGCAACTTCAGCCTGGGTGTGTACCGTTCTGTCTCCGAAGTCATTGAAGCGCTGGTGGAAGCTAGAAAGGCTTCCAAAGGCGCTGGTGATGCTCCGACGTCAAGCCTCGCAGAACTGGCCTCCAAGCAGCGGGACAGAGTTTTGCAACTGGTCGATCAGTGCGAATCGCTTGCTGGGCCACCGCCGACTGACCGATTCACTAACCGTGACCACGACCGCATCTTGTATGGCGAACGCTCGTGATTTTCGTCGATACCGGCATTTGGTATGCCGCCTTCGTGCCCAGTGATCCCGACCATGCCGCCGCAGTTTCCTGGTTCCGCAGTAACACCTCGCCTCTGTTCACCACTGATTACATCCTCGACGAGCTGTTCACGTTGCTCCTTGTCCGCCGTGAGATTCCCATTGCAATGAAGATCGGCCCTCTTTTCCCTCGACCAATCCGTCGCAGCTTTGGAATTCGTCTTGCCCCAGGATGTGCGTCAGGCTTGGCTTGTCTTTCAGACTTACCGGGACAAAGCATGGAGCTTCACCGATTGTGTTAGCCGGGTCGCCATGCAGCGCTTGGGCATCGTTCAGGCGTTTGCATTTGACGACCACTTCCGCCAGTTCGGCACTGTTTCGGTGGTCCCGTAGCTGAGCGGCAAGCCCGACGAGTTATTGGCCGAGGTAATGAATTTTGAAGTTGATTTCGTGGCGTGTGACAATCCCGTCGTCTTGCTCTCCATTTCCTAGCTGCCGTTGCCGAAACGGAAGTCAAAGCGATTAGCAACCGTATAAAACCGGCGTTGCAGAAGGCCAAGGAACATGGGGCCTCGACAGGTCACGAAAGTCCCTGAGATTATGTAAACGAGCCTATATCTCGTCTTGGCGACACCTTCGGCATTGGGTTGGCGTTGAGCTTTGAGGCATGCCAGCTTGATTTCGCTCTGAAACCCAGTCGCTGTGCGAAAGTAATTTTCGGTACGCGCATGCGGATTACCGAGGCAAAACGATATTGGCGATAGCCGAAGAAGTTAATATCGAGCCTCAATGCCAGCAAATTCTCGCCAATGCTGGTGCAAAAAAATGATTCAAGGACTAAGGAAAAAGAAGGCATTCTGAATAATTGATCCGGCCAAGTTGCGGCAGCGGGCGTTTTGGCGTTCCGCAGGCAACAAGAAGGTTGAAGCGATTTGCGTGCAAAACGGGTTTTCATGTCCGGTGATCTGCACGCCAGAAGAATTGATGGAGAGTTCATAATGTTCCATGACCCAATTGTCGAGGAAGTTCGGGCTATCCGCGCGCAGTTCGCGGGCCAATTCAATTTCGATATCCGCAAGATTGTTAAGGACGCGCAACCGAACGAGTCGGCCAACGCGGTTTCTGGTGTCGTTTCGTCTCAGCAAGCCGGCCCGGCGACTGAGCGTTAGCGTTCGGCAACTTGGCAACAAACTGGCAACAACGTTGCCCGTCCGACTGCAACGTGTCTGAAATGCGGGGCCGCACCGCGCTGGACAATGTCCGACATTTATGCTATTATGTCAGACATAGCTACGGGAAAGGAATGTCACCATGAATTCTGCACGGATTACCGTTCGCCTCGACCCGAAAACCGAGCGACGTTTGAAGGAAGAAGCTTTAGCGAGCGGCAAAAACGAATCGGAAGTGGTGCGCGATGTGCTCGCCGCCCATTTCAGCCGCTCACCCAAGACGGCCACGGCCCTGGACGTCGCGCCGGGCCGGCGTAATTGGCTGCGCCGACGGCCTGCCCGCCGATTTGAGCACCAATAAAGACCACCTGGAGGGGTTTGGCCGGTGAAGGGCTCCCAGGTCCTGATTGACGCCGGCCCTCTGGTTGCCATTGTGTCTCGCCGGGATTCGCAGCACCAGCGCTGCGTTGCTGCGCTGGCTGAACTCCCGACTCCGCTTCTGACCTGTTGGCCCGTGCTGGCGGAAGCGTTTTGGCTGGTACGTCAGAATCCGGATGCCATCGCCGGGCTGTTTCGCGGCTTTTCTGAGAACCTCTGGGCCCTGGCGCCCATAGGCCCGGAGGCAATGCCCTGGCTGGAGTCGTTTCTCGAACGTTATGCCAAACTAAAGACGCAACTGGCCGATGCGTGCCTCGTTTATCTCGGGGAAAGCGTAGGCATTGACACCGTGTTCACCCTCGACCATCGCGACTTCTCGGTGTACCGTCACACAAAGAATCGTCGCTTCAAAACCATTCCCGGCCTTTCTCACTGATTTCCATCTGACCACCGTACGACAGTTTAAACCGCTTTGCAGCCCAGTCTGGACGCCCCGCCATCCGGGCGACCGAGTCACTCCGGGCCGTGCACGATATCATTACGTCTCCCTGGCGGTCGAGGACGTCTGACGGCAACCGCGCGTTGTGCCGATCGTGGATTGTTTACAAAACCGTTTACAGGTTTTGGTGTGCCGAAGTTACAAAATTAAAAAGCCATAAATCATTATGATTTATGGCTTTATTTATGGAGCCGAGGGGGATCGAACCCGCGTAGTAAGCCCGTCGAACCTTTAAGACGCCATGCAGTGCCGCCCGCGGTCATTCCTTCGCCGCGATGGTGCCGCCATCGTGCTCGATCCTGCACGTCGGGACCGCGGCGTGAAACCTCTGTAGCCCCTGCGTCGTTATTTTGGTGTTTAGCACTTTGAGGTACGTTAGTCCCTGGAGTCCCGTGAGATGGACCAGCCCGGCGTCGTTTACCTTCGCCCCGATCAGGGTAAGTTGGGTTAGTCCCTCGAGGCCCTTGAGGTGGATCAGCCCCGCATTCGTCACCTTCGTGCGTTCAAGGTAGATGCGCATCAGCCCCTTGCAGTCCTTGAAATAGGCCAGCCCGGCGTCCGTTATCCCCGGACCCGTCAGTAAGAGGTTCTTCAGCGCCTTGTGGTTCTTGAAGTTAACCAACCCGGCATCCGTCACCTCCGTGTGGTCCAGGCGAAGGTTCATCAACTCCTTGAGGTCCTTGAGGTTCGCCAGCCCGGCGTCCGTCGCTGCGGTGCGGGTCAGATGCACCGTTGTCAGGGTGAAGGGCGTCGCCGGCAACTCGGCCGCGGCCTCGATGGAGCGGTCGCCGTTATTCACGCGCACGACTCCGCCAATCGCAAGCACCCACTCCGCCGCCTTGCGTTCCACGTCGGCGACCACTGACCTTGGCGTCACAGGCACGTCCCTGGAATCCAACACGCCCTTGCCGGCTTGCACAATTTGGACCTTGCCCGCGACGGCTTCGATCCGCAGGACGATCTGGTCTCCCTTGCTCACGATGAATTTGTCGGTCTCGAACTCGAAGTCATCCCCCTCCTGGCCTTTCCGGGCGACCCTCAGGCCAACCTTCCCCGGCTTGAACGAGAGCGGCTCCTTGTACGCGCCGGCGACCTTGAATTCGCCCGTCCCAAAGGCAATATTGATTGACGGATCGTCACACTCAATGCGTACCACTCTGCCATCGGGCGTTTGCCAGAGGATGACTGCCCCCGCGCAAACCACCAGGGCGGCGACAAGCAGGCCAGCGATAGCCAGGCCGCGCACGGAGGATTCCGAGCCGCGCACGCTGCGTACTCGCGGAGTAAGTGGTTTACCATCGGCATGCGCAGCTTGGATTTCTTCCAACCGTGCGATCACGTCCCTGGCGGATCGCGGGCGACGATTGGGGTCCTTTTCCAGGAGTTGCATGATCAGTTGCGACAATGCCGTCGGAATGTCGGCGTTGGCGTTCAACCGCACGGGGTGGTCCGGCTGGTTCAACGCGACGGCCAGCAGCGTGCCCATGGTCGTCTCGGCTCGGAACGGGGCTCGACCGGTGCAAAGGTGGTAAAGGACGCAGCCCAGCGAAAAGAGATCGGCGCGCCCGTCCACGGCTTTATCACCGCGCGCCTGCTCCGGGGCCATGTACGCCGGCGTGCCGAGGACGGCGCCGGACTGCGTGATCTGGGCGTTTTCCTGGTCGGCGCGGGCCAGGCCGAAATCAAGAATCTTGACACGTCCCTGGAGCGCCGACGCTCCCGGCTCGCCTTCGATCCACAGGTTGCCCGGCTTGATGTCGCGGTGGATCAGGCCCTTCTCATGGGCGGCCGCAAGCCCGCGCGATATCCCGGGCAATAGTCACGATCCGGGCGACTGGCAATGGCTGCCCAGCGCGGAAGATCTCTTCGAGCGATTGGCCCTCGAGCAGCTCCATCGCCAGATACGGCACGCCGCGAAACTCACCGACGTAGTGGATGGTGACGATGTAATCGCTCTTCACTCGGGCCGCCGCCCGCGCTTCACGCAAGAAGCGTTCCTTCGCTGTTGGATTGGCGGCGAGTCTCGGCAGCATCACCTTGAGCGCTACCCGGCGTTCCAGCTTCGGGTCGTCGGCCAGCAAGACCAAGCCCATGCCGCCGCTGCCGAGGACTTTCAGGACGCGATAGTGCCCGAGGCGGCCGATTTCGTCCGCGGCCTGCGCAGGCGCCAGGAAACCGAGGACGAGCTCCTCGGCGCAGCTACGGTATCTTGGTAAAGCTCGAAGGCGTCCACCGCGCCCCTCAAATCGCGACGCGGAATCTGCTTCAGCTTCTCAATGAGCGGGCGAGGCGCACCACGCGCGATCTTGTCCTCCGCGGGGGCTTCGCCACGCAGCGATTGGACCAATGCATCATCGGGCGACAGCGCCCTGGCTTTTTCCTGACAGGCCGAGCACTGCTCCAGGTGCTGAGAAAGCTCGGACAATTCCGGCTCGACCTTGCGCCCCTGAATCAGCTCAGCCAATACGCCAGGCGAGGGGCATTCCAGTTTGTTGATCATATTCCAACCGCCTGACCGAGCCGCGCACGCAGCGTACTCGCGGAGTAAGCGGTCAAACCGAAACCGCATCCTGAAACGATTACTTCAAACAATTTCTCAAAACTCTTACTTGGTAGGCCTAGGCCAACGGGGTTTCCACGGCGATCGTGCTCCTGCGAAAGGGAATACACGTCATCGTAGCAAATCCAAACGGCACAAGAAACGTCCGAGCCGCGCACGCAGCGTACTCGCGGAGTAAGCGATTTTTTGTCCGGCCGACACGCAGCGTATTCGCATCAACGTAGCAGCGTACCAGCGGAGCAATCTGTCGGGGCCTGGTACATGTTCCAGACCGCTTACTCCGCCAGTACGCCGCGTGCGCGGCTCGGACGTACGCTGGTTTACGCCAACTCGTCGAGCAAATCGTTCCCTTGCAGACCGAAGATGGCGTCCAGGACGCCGCCGCCGATGCGGTTGGCGAAGTACCAATCGCGGCCACTGCCGCCGGTCAGAATGTCGATCGAGCTATCGCTGAACACCGTTGCCCCAAGGCCGGATGCCTTCAAGAAGACTGAGCCGTTGGCGCACGGGCCGGTTCCCGTGCCGCGCAGGTTGGCCGCCCGGGTGGTGGCGTCGCGGTTGGAGGTCCATTCTAGCTGAATACTGAGCAAGGCAGCCTCGTTCAGGTCGAACGCGGTCGAGCCAGCGATGAGCAAATCGCCGCCGCTGCCGCCGAACAGGACGTCCGCGCCGGTGCCGCCGATGAGAATATCACGGCCGCCGCGGGCGGTCAGCACGTCGTTGCCAGTCCCGCCCATGAGCAGGTCGTTGCCGCCGCCGCCGATCAGCACGTCGTTGCCCCCGTCGCCGTACAGCCAGGCGTCGGCTTTCAGGTCGTTATCGACCGCGATGAGGTCGTTGCCTTCGCCGCCGTGTACCACGACACGGCTGATCGGCCCCGCGAACGTCGCGCCAAAGAACGTCGGGCACTTGCCGCTGGGGAAGCTGAGGATGCCTACCGCGTAGCGGTCATTGCCGAACCGGTCCACGCCGATCGCATCAGCGTCCGGCGTGCCCAGGACGATCAGCATGTTCTGGCCCGGATGCAGCGGGTCGGGCTGCAGGAATGCAGTTCCCGCCTTGTTCTGGGTCTCGAAGGCGCCGATGTCCACGATGCCGACGATCCGGCTCTGCCCGCGCTGATCGGTGGCGAGCCCCGCCGCCAGCGCATTGTCCCCCCCGTCGATGGCGATGCTCCCCGGCAGCAGCGCGTGGGTCTTGGTCGGCCCGCCGTTGTCGGCGAGGGGCCCGAGCTTCGGGTCGCCGCTGATCTTGCCCAGGGCATTGCCGCCGCTGTTGTCCTCGACGAGGTTGCCGAAGCCGGTGAAGCTGTTCGTCCCCGACGCCGTCAGGTCGCCGCCGCTGGTGCTGTCGGCGACGATCGTGTTGTCCAGCTCCATGTGGTCGATGACGTCGTCGAAGTAGATGCCGCCGCCCTGCGCCGCGCCGTTGCCGGCGATCGTGCTGGAACGGATCGTGAACGATTCGTCGGTAATGTTCCCGTTGTAGATGCCGCCGCCCAGGCTCGTGGCGGTGTTGCCCGAGATCGTGCTGTTGATGATCTTCGCGGTGGCGGTCTCGGAGGTCTGGACGCCCGACGAGATGCCGCCGCCGAAGGCGGCGGAGTTGTTCGAGATCGTGCTGGCGACGACGGTCAGCGCCCCTTCGTTGCGAATCCCGCCGCCGGCGAAGTCGGCGGAGTTGTCCGTGATCGTGCTCGCGTTGACGCGGAGGGCACCGAAGTTGGCGATCCCACCGGCGCCCCGGCCCTTGCTGATCGTGAGGTTCGACAAGCTCGCCGAGCCGGTGGTATCGACGAAGAAGATGCCGAAGTTGCTCGCCGCCGCGGCGCGGGTGATGGTTTCCGTCCCGTTTGCCGGGCCGCTGATCGTCACGAACGTCGTCAGCGCCAGCGTTCCCTGCGTCAGGGTGACGGTGGTGATGCCGGGCGCGAAGGTGATGGCGCTGGCGTCGGGGTTGGAGTTGGCGGTGTTGACCGCTTCGCGGAGGGTGGTGAGCCCGTCATTGGGATCGGTCACGTCGTCGGCGCGGGTGACGACCAGGCTGGCGGTACTGCCGCCGGACTCGACGGCGCCGATGTCGAACGCGCCGATCGGACGGGCAAAGCCGCGCTGGTCCTCGAACTCGCCCGAGACCGGCACGCCGGTGTCGATGGCGATGCTACCGGGGAGCAACGTGTGGGTGAGGGTAGGCCCGCCGTTGTCCGCAAGCAGCCCGAGGTTGGGGTCGCCGGTGATCTTGCCCAGCGAAGCGCCGCCGCTGCCGTCCTCGATCAGGTTCCCCGAGCCGCTGAACGTGCCGACGGTGCCGAAACCGTCATTATCGACCAAATCACCCCCAGCGGGGCTGTTGGCCACGATCGTGTCGGTCAGCATCATGTTTGGACTGAAGCCCCAAATCCCGCCGCCGCGGCCCGGTTCGCTGCCGACTGCCGAATTCCCTGTGAGGGTGCTCGACGTCACCGTCAACTGGCGGGTTGAAAAGAAAGAGATCCCGCCCCCACCACCCTCAGCCGAATTGCCTGACAGCGTGCTTTGCGTCACGGTCAGCGCCTCCGCCGCTAAAATCAACCTGAATACCCCCGCCGAAGAATGTAGCGGCTGAGTTGCCGGAGAGGGTGCTGGATGTCACCGTTGCCCTGCTGGAACTCTTTATGTCAATGCCGCCGCCGTTCGAACCAGCGGAGTTTCCGGAAAGCGTGCTCGACTCAACGACCAACTCCCCGGTCGCGGACAGACTGATCCCGCCACCCTCACTAGATAGGGCTTTGTTTACCGAGATTATGCTCGATCGTACGTACAAGTTGATGCCTTCAAACTCAATCCCGCCGCCGCCGCCAATGTCTGCCGAATTCCCGGAAATGATGCAGGACGTGATCGTCGCCGCCAGCCGCGCGGCGATCCCGCCTCCGCCATGGCTCGCGGAGTTCCCGGAAACGGTGCTGGAGGTGAGCATCAGAACGCCGTGGTCCAGGATCCCGCCGCCATCGCCGGCAGTGACTCCGCCGGTGATCGTGAGGTGCGACATCTGCACGGTCGCATTGGCGGCGGTCTCGAAGATGCGGAACTGCGGTGTTCCAACGGCGGCGCTGCGCGCGACTGTGACCGTCCCACTCGCCGGCCCGGCGATCGTGACGTCGGTGGAGAGCAGCAGCTCGCCGGACGTCAGCGTTACGGAGTTCACCCCCGCCGCGAAGTTAATGGTGTCGGCTCCAGGGTTGGCATCCGCCAACGCGATCGCGGCGCGGAGCGAGCCGGCGCCGCTATCGAGGCCGTTGGCGACCGTAAAAGTGGTGGGGACGGTACGGTCTTCGAGAATCTCCAGCGCCGGCCGTGTGCGGCTCTTGGGACTCTTGCGGACGATTGGGCGGGCGAACAGCGTGCGGAACCAATTGCGGGTCATATTTTCTCCTCAAGAGCGAATGCGAACGTTGCGAGTAAATGCGCAGGGCCATCGGGGAGGAGTACGCAGCTCACGCCGATTTCTTCCGGAAAAAAGGAAAAATATTCCCGAAATACCATCCGACCCACGCACGCTGCGGAATGCCTGACCGCGCACGCAGCGCAATTTCCGAGCCGCCCACAAAGCGTGCGGGTCGGGATTAATCGAGAAGTTGTTGCAACTCTTGGCGCAGGCGGCTGAGGATTTTGGACTTGATGCTGTAGACGGTTCCGGGGCTGATGGCAAACGCGCGGCGCTACCTCGTCAGGCGCGTGCTCTTCAAGGACATAGGCGCGGAAGACGTTCTGATGCAGCGGCGCGAATTCCCGTTCCACGAGGCGAAACACCTGGCGAATGAGGTAGCGCTCATACTCGGCCTCCGCCAGTTTGCTGCCGGGTTCGTTCGCCAGCACTTGCGAGTCGATTTCCACGGCCGCAGGCCCCCGTGCCCGCTCTCGGTCACGGTGGCGATTGAGAAATAGCGTTTTCAGCCAGGCATGGAAGCTCCGCGTGGCATCGTAGCGGAATTCGGGCAGCTTCCGCCACAAGAGGAGGAAGACGTCTTGTACCAGATCGGCACAGTCGGAATCTTGCAGGCCAAGCCGTCGTGCCCACTCAAACAACAGGGGCGTGTAAAGCTCCACAAACCGGTCCCAGGCCGTGGTCGCGCCCGAATCTTGCAACCGATCCAACAGACTCGCCGGCGTCAAGAACATGCGTGATCGGTCCATTACGCTTGTTTATTCAGGTTGAAGATCGATGTCACCAGCGGGCGCCGGAAACTCCAGGAAGGTACACCGAATAGGGCTTTTTCAAGGCAAAAAGTTTACAGAATCTGTTTACAGCGTTCGAAAAAAAGGGGTCAGACCCCTTGAAGCGAACAGATTTTCACCGCTTTTGCAGATTATTGAGGGGTCTGACCCCTTTTTTTTGAACGCTCTTACAGCATTTTGCTTATTACCGACCAAGACAAATCCACCGCTTGTGGCCTAACCCGACGTGCCAGTTGTGGATTAGAGTTTCAAAACGGTTTACAGAATATGATATAACATTGGTTTACAAAATTAAAAAGCCATAAATCATTATGATTTATGGCTTTATTTATGGAGCTGAGGGGGCGAAGAATTCTGGAAATGCTCCCCTTTGTATTCCCTTATTTCCCTTCGCTTTATGAAAAAGCCGAAATCCTGTCTTTCTCCGAGAATCGCCATAATCTGATACTTTTCTGATACTTTTTTGACGAGAATCTGATACGAGAATTGGTTGTATCAGAAGTAGATTGTTTCAGGCTCTACTTTCTTCTACTCGATAGAGTTTCCGGCACTGTCCTGAAATAACGTGTCACGTCTCCTAAGATCGCGTGGCATTCATTGTGCTCAAAAATCAACCGCTAGATGCCAGCGCACATCTTCCGCCGCTGCGCGCTTCAGCACTTTCTCGAATTCGTTCAAGTCGTTGATGATAGCCTTTGATTTTGGCGCATACTTAGGATTTCGGACCAATTCTTGATGTAAGGCACGAACGACGGTCAAACCCTCGGTCGCCGAGAACCATTTTTCTTCTTCCAAACGGGGAATGTCGCTGAGAGGCGTTCCGGTCGCTTCGGCTTCGCCTTCCAGAAAGTCCATGGCCTCCTGCGGACTAATGCTGAAAAAATCCATGAGTGAGGTCACTTTAAGTTTCTTGGCAAGGCGGTCCAGTCTCTCTTCCGATGCAGAGAGTGCCGTTCCGTTGACAGATGAATCGAAACCGGGAATCGGCTTTTCAAGAACAATGAAAAGTGCAGGCATGACGTTCTCTCCCGCCCCACGAGCCGTCCAAAAAATGCGTCCACATGAAAACTGCCACGCTAAATCAGGACACCTGACCCGTTATTCTGGGACAGTACCGAGTTTCCTAAACACGGCCAGCACGAACTCCCTCACGGTTAGCTTAAGACCATTTTCAACATCTGGAAGCGATTCGGCCTCCTTATCCGAGATTTTTCGTTTGAGTTCCAACTCAAGTATTTTAATGAAGTGTGTGTAATCGAAAAAAACGTCACACCGTTCCCCCCAGCGCGGAAGACCTTCAAGCTCGAAAAATGTAATTTCCGCCCGAATGTAATCGGGCGAAATACGACCAAATCGCGCAATAGCGCGCCGCACTGCAAGAGCTATCACGGTTTCGGCGTTATTTGGAGAATTAAAACATCTTCCCGCGAAATCCGCATCGGCTTGAGTAACGTTACGCTCTCGGAACAGTCTTACATATTCTCGGTAACGCTTGTTCTTCTCGCGCAATTTCCTTATACGGCATTTTCGAAACACAGACATAGATGTTTAATGCTCGTCTGCTCGGCGAAGGGAATTTTTGGAACGCAAATTCTACTCAAGTCCTGTTTGTAACAGATTTCTATCAGATATCCAGTTTTTGCTTTGTCGTAAGCATCTGTCATATATGTAGTTAAGATGCTTAAGTATTGGAGCCGAGGGGGATCGAACCCCTAACCTCAGCATTGCGAACGCTGCGCTCTCCCAGTTGAGCTACGGCCCCCCGATTGCATTTCTGAATTCTACTTGTAATCGGTTGAGCGTCAACACTATATCAACCTTCATGAATTCCGCTCAGCGCAGGCCGGCCGTTTACCACTGTACGTCGCATCCCTTGCACTTTTTCGGCGCACGGGCGAAATCACGTTGCTCGATCGTGCCCTGGACGGTGGCGCTGACAGCCTCGTGGCGATGGTGGGGCCTGGAGGGCAAGGGAAGACCGCCATCGTGCAGCATTGGCTCGATCATGTGCGCTCGTCGGGCCTCGATGGCCTGTTTTTTTGGAGCTTCTACCGAGGCAAGGACAGCGATTTGTGTCTACGGCAGCTCCTGGCGTATGCGCAGGGCCTCGCCGACCCTCCGGAAGTCTCGGCCAGCTATTGCGTTGATCGCCTGGTGCCCATTCTGCGACAGGAACGCTGGGCCGTGATTCTGGACGGCACGGAGGTCGTACAGCATGAGGAGGGTACCTGGTACGGGCGCTTTGTTCATCCAGAACTTGGCAGACTTCTCGAGGAACTGGCCGCGCGCGCCGATGCCCGGCCTGGTCGTGTTGACCACGCGTTTCCCGCTGCCGACCCTCCAGGCCCGCCGGCACGCACACATCCTGTCGCTCAGCACGCTTGACGTGGCCAGTGGACGGCATTTGCTGGCCAGCCTGGGCGTGCGCGGCAGCGCCGCGGCGCTGGCGGAGGCGGCGTCCGCCTGCGGCCTCCATGCCAAGGCCGTTGAGCTCCTGGGTACATTCTTGAGCCGTTTTCGGGGCGGCGATGTGGAACGTCACCAGGAATTGACGTCGCCGGTACGACCGGCGTCGGCCGAACCGGGGGCGAGCGCCGAAGAAGTCCACGTCGGCCGCATTTTGGCGGCCTTTCAATTGGCTTTGCCCGAGGAAACGAAGGACATTCTTGGTTTGGCGACCGCATTTCGCCAACCGCCAACGGAAGCGCGGCTCTTGCAATATCTGGCGAGTGCACCGGTGACGAAGCTGTTGCGCGACGTGTGGGGCCGAACTTACCCATCCTTTGCCGAGCGTGGCGAAACCTGGTGCCGGAAGCAGATCGAAGAGCTGGTGGGCTTGCGCTTGCTGGAAAGAGTCGGACTGAGCGCCGGCTCGGTCAGCGCCGGCGACGACACCGTGCTCGACGCGCACCCGCTGGTGCGCCGCGGCTTCGAGAGTGTGCTGGGGCCGGAGGAACACCGCCTTGGTGCATCGGCCCGCGCCGGGTTCCTACGCGGCCGGCCGGATCGGCGCGCACCGCAATCGCTCGAGGCGGCCCGCGAAGAGGTCGAGCTGTTTCATGCCTATTGCGATGCGGGCTTGTGGAACGAAGCGGATAGCACCTTTGTCGCCCTGGATAACCCCAAGCACCGCTTTTTGGCGCCGGCGTTTGAACGCGATCTGCTGGTGCGCTTCTTTCCGGCTGGCGACTGGCGGCAACCGCCGCTTTGGGCCGGCTTTGGCCGCTATCGCAGCCTGGCTATCTGCCTGGAATTGCTTGGCCAGTTCGACGATGCACTCGACGCCTATCGCCCCGCTGATCGCGCCTTGCGTGGCGATGCCCTGATAGCGCTGGGGCAGCTACGCCCCCTTCTTGATGTTGCCTCCGCAGCGCACCCCTGGCAAATGCTGTGGCAAGCCTATCGCGCGCATGCCCTGTGTCTGGCGGGCCAGCGCGAGCAGGCGCTGGCCGTAGCGCAGGCCACGCTGGCCATCGACATTTACGAATGGGCCCACGTCTTCGAATGCCTGCTCCGGCTGGGCCGACTCGACCTGCTCGATCTCCCCAGCCTTCTTTATCGCCAGCCCTTTGACGCCGAACAGCGCTGGACGGCCCTGGCGCGCCGGCGCATGCGCGCCGATTACTTGCGCCTAACCACGAATGGCAGTGAACTCGATGCGGAATACCGTGAACTTGTCGATGCTTATGACCGCGGCGGCTTGCCGTTCGAGCGCAGCCTGACCCGCTTGAGTTACGGTCGTTGGTTGATAGCAAGGCGCCGGCCAGACGAGGCTGCCGCCCTGGCGCGGGCCGTGCTGGACATCGCCCAGCGCCATCAAATGGCCATCATGGAAATCGACGCGCAAGAACTTTTGGGCAATAACATGGCTCAGCAACGCCAGCAAACGGGCTACCAGGGCCCGGCCCGCCCCTGACATGCAATTAACGGCTCAGGTGGGCCACGACCACTCGAATCACGTCGTACGGCACATCTTCCTTCAGCTCGCTAAATATTGGCTTGAGGCGATCGATGCCCACCTTGCCCGCCGCCTCGGCCACGCGTTTGTAAACGTCGTCCGGCACCCAGCCGCTGACGTCGTCGACCTTTTCGATTTGGATGAAATCGGCCAGGTAGTCCATGACGGACGCACGGGCACGCTTCACTTGGTGCATGACATCCTCAATGGCGGCCTGCTCGCGAAACAGAACAAAAGCGCTTTCCCGGGCCCCGGCAATTTGATGCGTTCGTTCCGGGCGCTGCGGCGGTCGTTCCTGACCCTCACGCGCGGGCGGCCGTAGACCCTGGTCCATTTTCAGTCCATGAGCGTGGCAATACTTCGCGATTAATGTCAACAATGCCTGGCCATGCTCGGCAAGCTTGGAGGCGCCAATGCCGTAGACCAGCCGCAGCCCATCACTTGTCGAGGGCCGCACCTTGGCCAACTCGCGCAGCGTGGCGTCACTAAAAATAATGAACGGGGGCACGCCGCGGGCATCCGCCACGGTGCGGCGCATGACGCGCAGCTCCTCGAATAAATCCTTGTCCACGCCTTCCCACGACTGTGTATCTGCTTTCGATTTGCCGCCGCGGTCATCCTTTTGACGTTCAACCGGCTTCAATAAACGAATGCCGCGTTCTTTTTTCATTACTTCCCAGGAAGCCGTGTTCAGCTTGAGAACGGGATATTCGTCCCCTTCCTGAACGAGGACGTTTTGGCTGATGAGCTGGTAAATCCAGTTGCGCACCTCGGTTTTGGAGCTTCCCCCCAGCAGGCCATAGGTCGTCAGTTCGTTGTGCCGCAGGCTACGAATCTTGTCGGTGTTGTCGCCGCGCAGCACGCTGATCACATGATTGACGCCGAAACGTTCCTGAACACGCGCCACGCATGAGAGGATCTTTTGGGCGATCACGACGGCGTCCTCGACTGGCTCGGTGTCGCCGAGGCAGATATCGCAGGCCGCGCAGTTGGTGATCTCATATTCCTGGCCGAAGTAGCGTACCAGCGATCCATGACGGCACACGGCGCCGCGTGCATAGCGGTCGATGTCATCCAGGTGCTTCTGGGCGTTGACCAGAAAATCGCGGGGTACTTCGTTGTTGGCGGCCGATTTGGTCATGATCTTCTTCCAGACCATGACATCCTCGGCGGAATAAAGCAGGACGCACTCCGCTTCCAGGCCATCGCGCCCCGCCCGTCCCGTTTCCTGCTGATAATGCTCGATCGATTTGGGCATGGCGGCATGCAGGACGAAGCGGATGTTGGACCGATCGATGCCCATGCCGAACGCCACGGTGGCGACGATCAAATCACACTTTTCCTCGGCGAACAGATCCTGGCGCGGCGCCGCTCCTCCTGGGACATGCCCGCGTGATAGCCCTGACACACCACCCCTTTCTGCTGGAAATAAGTGCTGACATCATCGACGTCGGCCCGGCGGAGGCAGTAAATAATACCGGCTTCCCCCTGATGGCGTTTGAGCACCTCCTGGATCTGCCGATAAAGGTCGGAGCGCGGCAACACACGATAGCAGAGATTGGGGCGATCAAAATTGCCGACGAGCACCTGCGGATTGGTTAGCTTGAGCTGGTTACAGATGTCCTGGCGCACCTGCTGGGTCGCCGTCGCGGTGTAGGCATGTACCGCGGCGCCGGGAAACAACTCCTTGAGCTTGCCCATCTGGCGATAATCGGGGCGAAAATCGTGGCCCCAGTGGCTGATGCAATGGGCTTCGTCGATGGCGAAGGTTTGCACCTGAATGCGGCGGAGCAGGTTGCAAAAGTCGTTGAGCGCCAATCGCTCTGGCGAGATAAAGAGCAGTCGGACGCTGCCATTGAGCAGCTGGAGCTCATAATCGCTGCGCTCCGAGGGAGAAAGCGAACTATCGATTTGCAGGGCCGGCACGCCGCAAGCCTTCAGACCATCGACCTGGTCCTTCATCAGCGAAATAAGGGGCGAGACCACGACGGTGGTGCCTCCCCGGGCCACGGCCGGCGCCTGGTAACAAAGCGATTTGCCGCCGCCGGTCGGCAAGACGACCACGGAATCGCGTCCGGCGAGCACCGCCGTCATGGCCGGCTCCTGCAGGGGCCGAAACGCGCGATATCCCCAGTGACGTTCGATGACCTGGCGCAAATTGTCGAGAGACACAGGCATGGATAGGTGTACCTTTGTTATCCGTCCATGTTCGATTTATGCTCTACCGCGAGAAATGGCCATTGAGGAAGGACGATACCTTGGAGACTCGAATAAGGCAGGCCTTAGCGTGGCGCGGAGCGGCAAGGCCGCGCCACGTGTCGGGGCAGCGTTACCATTTCAGCGGCGATTGCCAGGCGGATTTCAGTTGCTCGAGCGGTGCCCAAATCAGCCATTCGCCGACCTTCCCGGCGATGCGCAGCGCGGCTCCTTGCAAGTTTTACCAAGTTGACGCAGGGGCAGATCGACGAAAAGTTGCGTCAGTGCGTCCAGCTTGCCTGGTTCGACCTCCAGCACGAAGCGCGTCGGTGATTCGCTGAACAGCGCCAGGCTATCGGCCAGGTCGGCGTCCGCCAGCGTGACGATGTCGGCGCCGATATTGCCCGCGAAGGCCATTTCCGCCAGCGCGACGGCCAGGCCCCCTTCGCTTAGATCGTGGCAACTGCGCACCAAGCCGCCGCGCAGCGCGGCGTGCAATTTCGCGAACAGACGCGGCGCCAGTTCCCCATCGATACTGGGCACCGTGCCCCCCTTTTGGCCGGTTACCAGGTGGAAGTGCGAACCTCCCAGCTCGTTTTTGGTCGTGCCCAGCAACAGCAGCACATTGCCCGCTTCCTTGAGATCCATGGTCACGCACTGGCGTACGTCGGGAACGATACCAATGGCGGATATGAGCAGGGTCGGAGGGATCGTGATATGCACGGGAGCGCTGCCCGACGCGGCGCGTGCATGAAATTCGTTCTTGAGGCTATCCTTCCCGCTGATGAATGGCATCATGTAGGCAAGGGCCACGTCACGGCAGGCCTGGGCAGCGCGGACCAGCGAGCCCAGGACCTCGGGCCGATCGGTATTGCCCCAACAGAAATTATCGAGCAAGGCAATACGGCTGGGGTCGGCGCCGACGGCCACCACATTCCGCGCCGCCTCGTCGATGGCCAGTGCCGCCATGTGATACGGGTCAAGGTCGCCATAGTACGGATTGAGCCCGCAGCCAATCGCTATTCCTCGCCAGGAGCCCAGGACGCGGCATGATGACGGCGGCGTCGCCAGGCCCGTCGTTGGCCGCTCCTACCAGTGGTTTGATGACACTGCCGCCTTGCACCTCGTGATCGTATTGGCGAATGATCCATTCTTTGCTGCATACATTCAGACTGCCCAAGATCTTCTTGAGGATGTCATTAAAATCTCCGGTTGGCGCGGCTGCCGCGTCAGACACAGCGGGCACTGGCGAATCTTTGGGGGCGAGCACGGCCTGCCGTACTACTGGCGGCCGGCCGTTGTGCAGGAAATTCATGTCGAGGTCCGCGACTTGGCTGCCCTGGTAAACCAGCGTCAAGCGCCCCGTGGCTTCAAACGTGCCCAACACCGTCGCTTCGACGTCCTCGCTCCGGCATAACATCCGCAGGATTTCCCAGTGCTTGGGCGGCACGGCAAGCACCATACGTTCCTGTGCCTCTGAAATCCAAATTTCGGTGTAGGATAGTCCCTGATACTTGAGCGGCGCCTGGTCCAGATGAACCAGGGCGCCTAGCTTTTCCCCCATTTCGCCGACCGCCGAGCTGAAACCGCCGGCGCCACAGTCGGTGATGGCATGGTAGAGGCCGCGATCACGCGCCTCCAGAATGACGTCGAGCAGCTTCTTTTCGGTAATGGCATTGCCGATCTGCACTGCCCCGCCCGACACCTTTTCCGATTCACTCGTGAGTTCGATGGAAGAGAAAGTCGCTCCATGGATGCCGTCGCGCCCGGTACGCCCGCCGACCGCCACGATCAAATCGCCGTGCAGCGTCTCCTTGTGGCAACGATCGACGGGAAGCAAGCCCACGGTCCCGCAGAAAACGAGCGGATTGCCCAGGTAGCGCGGGTCGAAACAGACGGCCCCATTGACCGTCGGTATGCCCATGCGATTGCCATAGTCGCGCACGCCGGCCACGACCCCTTGCATTACTTTCTTGGGGTGCAACACGCCGGGCGGCAGCTGCTCGGGAGGTGTCTCGGGCGGGGCGAAACAGAAGACGTCGGAGTTGCAAATTGGCTTCGCCCCCAGTCCCGTTCCGAGCGGGTCGCGTATAACGCCCCCCAGGCCGGTGTTGGCGCCGCCGTAGGGTTCAATGGCCGACGGGTGGTTGTGCGTCTCCACCTTGAAACAGACGTGGAACTGCTCGTCGAAACGAATGACGCCGGCATTGTCCTCAAAAACGCTGACACACCAGTCGTCAGTGCCCAGCCGGCGGCGTATTTCCTGGGTGGCGCCGAAGATTGTCTCCTTGAGCAAGTTATTGATGAGCTTGCCTTCAAACTCGATCTGTCCCTTGAGCGTCTTGTGCGAACAATGCTCCGACCAGGTTTGCGCCAGGCTTTCCAGCTCGACATCGGTGGGATCGCGCCCAGCCGCCTGAAAATGCGCCTGGATCGCCTTCATCTCCGCCAGGCTCAACGACAGCCCCCCTTCCCGACTTATCTTCGTCAGCCCGGCATCGTCCAGGCCGCGCAGCGGCACCGTGATGAGCTTGAAGTTATAGGTGGAGCCAAGGGCGAGATGATCGAGGTGCAATGGCCCCTCGACAGCTTGTTCGATGGCGTCGTTGGCGAGCACCTTGCGCAATAATAGCTCGCGTGTGGCCTGATCGAGCGTCGCTGCGGCGTAGTAGCGGCGAAAGGTGCGCACCGACATCAGCTCGATGCCCAGGTCGCGCGCCGCCAGTTCGACGCTCTCGGCCACGGGATCCATCACCCCCGGCTTGAGAAGTACCGTGGCCACCTTGTGAAGGGGCCCGCTTTTATTCTCTGCCGTCGTGAAAGCGTTGAGCTCCCCCACGCCGCCCTTCTTCCGCGATGGAATCCAACAGCAACTCGTGCAGCAGCCGCTCCGCCGTCGCGCGTGACAAGCTGCCTTCGAGCAAAAACCCACGCGACGCCATGGCGATTGGCCCGGCTTCGGCATGGCCATGGGTGAGCAGCGCCACTTCCTGGCGGACCCGTGCCGCTTCAGGATCATGGTTTCTTGGCAGGATTTCAACTTCCCAGAGCATCGCGCACCGTTTTGGCTTGGCTTAATAGGGACTTGACAACGGACCCATCGCGCGACTGGAGAGCCAGTTCGAACTGGCCCAGGCGTCGCGAAAGAAGTGCGAGGGCTTCGAGCAGCCCATCGCGATTGTGCTCGAAAATGGCGGTCCATAAAGACGGATCGCCCGCCGCCACGCGCGTGGTATCGCGAAAGCCGGTGGCCGTGAGTCCGGCCAGTTCCGCCGGCAGAATACCGACCAACGCCGCGGCCAAAAGATGAGGCAAGTGGCTGGTCATGGCGAGCGCGTGGTCATGCTCGGCGGGCGCCATGATTTGCACACGAGCGCCGACACTCTTCCAGAAGGCGACGACCCTATCCACCGCCACGGCATCGGTGCGCGGCGTACGCGTCACGATCGTGAGGCGACCTTCGAAGAGATTGGCGTCGGCGTATTCAGGCCCGCGCTTCTCCGAGCCGGCGAGCGGATGGCTGCCGACGAAGGTGACGCCCGGCAATGTCCTGGCTTCGACGGCGGCGACAATAGTGCCCTTGGTGCTGCCCGCGTCGGTCAGGATCGTTCCCGGTGAACAAAGCGGCGCGTAAGTTAGAATCTGCTCGGCGATGCGATCCACGGGCGTGCAAAAGACCACGAATTCCGCGTCCTTGAGGGCAGGCGCCGGCTCAAGATACCCCTCATCGATGGCCCCCACGCTACGGGCGCGTTCCAAACTGGCTTCCTGCCTCCCAAGGCCACGCACAATCCGCGCCAGACCACGCTCCTTGAGCGCCAGACCAAGTGAGCCGCCTATAAGCCCGGCGCCAACGATGGTGATAATTCCTGAATGCATTCCTACCGCGGGGTCCGTGGTTTATCGAAAGGCACCTGGAGATTATAGCGACGCCGACAGAAGCCGCCATGGAGCTACATCGCCAGTTGAGGCCACTGCGTGGCTGCTTTTCGGCGCGGCTGACAAAAAAAGCCCGGTCAACCGCTTCGCACCGTTCGCCGTGCGTGTGCTAAAAGATTAACCGGGCCTTTAACTTCATCCAGACGGTTTCGTCATTCGAACGACGTTCCCATCTCTCGTGCCGGCAAATCCAGGAGTTCACGCCATGCCGCGGGCATTGGCCTGGCACTTCCCCCCGTTTTCCTTCCCAACAGCGCGAGGCCTCATTGCCGATATAGCCGATGCGCTCGGCGCCAGAGGCAACAAGCTGATGTGCTGCTTGAACGCGGCCAGTCAGAGTCGTCCCGCGTCTCGCGGCGGCTGGCACCCGCGCGGCCCTGTGACTGGCGTGGAAATAATCACGTTTTTCGCCACTTTGGCCGCCGTGTCTCACGGTGTCATGAGACACGGCTTCGTGGTGTGCTTTCGCGCCGTCAAAAACCTCCGGGCTTCTCTCAGCCAACAGGAGGAAAGATCATGGGACTCTGACCGTGCAAATCTCCCACGCACTCATGGAACGGCTCGATCGCGAAGTTGCCTCCGGCCGTTATAAGGACAGCAGCGTCCTGGTGCAGCGACTTTTCGAATTCGCAGAAGAACCAATAAAGTTGCATTTCCCGGTTGCATTTCCCCGTTTCCTTCCTCAGGTTCCGCACCGCCCGTCCAATTGCTAAAAGCCCGCCACATTGAAAAAGTCGCTGCCAAACAAGATAATCTCCCAAAGTGGTTGGGGCGACCCCCATCGCTTTGGGATGTAAGGAAAAGTCCGCGTTCAGGTTCCTATAAATCCGAATCCAAAGGTGAGAGAGTGTGACCAAATGGGACCAATTTCAAAGCAAAAATTCCGCATAACGGGGTAGGTTTCCACGCGCGAGGATGCCCATGTCATTGCTTTCGCTCTTCTTTTCATTTCGCGGTCGTGTCGCCCGCGGCGATTTCTGGTATGCGGTGCTTGTCATCCTGTCCGTCTTCATCGTGCTATCCATTGCCTATGATTCAGTCGTTGGCCGAACCGGGGCCTGGCTTCTTCATGTGCCCCTTTACTGGGCGTTTTTTGCACTTGCCATCAAACGCTATCACGACATCGGCCGGTCGGGCATTTGGCTCCTTTTGCTCCTGATTCCGGTGCTGGGTCCCTTATGGGTTATCTGGTCGCTCGGCTTTCGCAAGGGAATCCAAGCTGAAAATCGTTATGGCGCCGTGCCCGGCCGTGAGGAATTCGATTACTTGGTGGTAGGTGAGTACAGTAAAGAGGACGGGACTTTCGTTGCCGATGTCACCGGACTCTATCGGGTCGAGGTGCGGAGAACTATCCGGCCCACCTCCATCGTGGAAATTCAGAAAGCCCTGACCGAGGAGAAGGGGCCCGTATCTATCGGCGGCGGGCGCTTTAGCATGGGAGGACAGATCGCCAGTTCCGGCAGCCTACACATCGACATGCGCGGCCTGAACCAGATTTTAAGCTTTTCGCCGGTCGAGCGCTGGGTTCGACTCCAAGCTGGCATCCGCTGGTGCGATGTCCAGCGCTTTCTCGATCCGCACGATCTGTCGGTGAAGATCATGCAAACCTATGCTAACTTCACGGTGGGAGGCTCGCTTAACGTCAACTCTCATGGCCGTTATGTCGGGCTCGGGCCGGTTATACTTTCGGTACGCTCGATATCCATGGTGTTGGCTGACGGCACCCTTCAGACTGCCAGCTCGAGCGAAAACAGCGAGCTCTTCTATGGAGCCATCGGTGGCTACGGCGGCCTCGGCGTGATCGTCGAGGCCGAACTCGATGTCGTGCCCAACAAGCGTGTGGCCTGTGTAACTGAAAAATTGCCCACGGCCGCCTACTTGGCCCATTTTCGCGCCACGGTCCGCGATAACGACAAGGCAGTATTTCACAATGCCGACCTATACCCTCCGCATTTCTCGGCAACTCTTTCGCAAACATGGCTTGAGACCGAGAAACCAGTGACACAGACAAACCGACTCATGGCTTTGCGCTCGAACTTTGTGCTGGAACGCTATTTCTTCTGGGCCATCACGGAAACGCCTTTTGGGAAATGGCGCCGCGAGTACATCGTCGATCCGCTCCTTTTCTTTCGGCAAAAGGTCCACTGGCGCAACTACGAAGCCAGTTATGACATCGCCGAGCTGGAGCCCTCTTCGCGAGAGCGTAAGACGTATGTGCTCCAGGAATATTTCGCGCCGGTGCACCGATTCGACGAGTTTGTACCGCGGATGGCGGAGGTTCTGCAGCGGCATGGGGTGAACGTGATCAACGTCTCAATTCGCCACGCCCGCCCCGATTCGGGCTCCTTGTTAGCCTGGGCACGAGAGGAAGTCTTCGCCTTTGTACTTTATTACAAGCAAGGAACCGGTGAACACCATCGCAACCAGGTAGGCGTCTGGACTAGAGAACTGATTGACGCAGTCCTATCTGTCGGTGGTACCTACTACCTCCCCTATCAGCCCCACGCCACAATAGAGCAGTTTCATCGCGCTTACCCGCGTGCCAGGGAGTACTTCGCCCTGAAACGCCGGCTGGACCCTGAGTACCGCTTTCGCAATGCCCTTTGGGACAAGTATTATCCAAATGATGAAGGAAAAAAAATGAAGGATGTATCAAAAAATGAGCCTGTAAATGCCTTGTCAATTCCGGGCACGGGGGAATTCCAACGGGTATTCTCCGATGCCTATCGCACGGACCGTTTCTACCTTTTTCTGCAGAACATCTTTCATCTATTCCCCGAGGACCGATTTCACACCCTCCTCAAAGAGACCAGCGCCCGTCTACCCACTGACCAGGAGATATACCAGCAAGTCCAGGCCTCCTTACCTACTATCAAACCTTTCCTCGCCCCGCTCACGTATGCATTGCCGGCTCTCAAGAAACAAAAACGCGAGATGCTGGCGCAGACACTAAAGCTCCTGGGGGACCGGCGGAGCTTTGATGGCTACGTCGAAATCGGCACTGTGGGACGCTACATCAGCGTCTTGCGGAAGCCCGTGAAAATCACTGGCCCGATCTTCATCGTCAACGACGTGGCCCCAGGAAACGGTGCGGGCGACGTCATGGAGCGCGGGCAGCTACGCCATATCGGACAGTTTCTCCAGCTCGATTATAAACCGCTCGACACCAAAGGCATCGCTCCCGGTAGCATCGATCTGATTACTTGCTTTATCGGCCTACACCATGCGCCGCTAGAACAGCTCGAAAGTTTCGTCAAGTCCATCCACCGCATCCTTCGCCCTGGTGGCATGTTCATCATGCGCGACCACGATGTCCGCGATCAAGACATGCACGTCTTCGTTTCTCTTGTGCACACTGTATTCAACCTGGGCCTGGGTGCCTCGTGGGCCGTCAATCAGCAAGAGTTTAAGCGATTCCGCTCGGTCGAAGAGTGGAGCGGGTACCTCACCCGATACGGTTTTCGCGACCAGGGGGCGCGTCTCTTGCAGCAAAATGACCCAACCGACAACACACTGATGGCGTTCGTCAAGACAGAGAAATCGGAGACATTATGAAACTGCGAAGGCTGTCCGTGATTTGTGTCGGTAGTGCGCTCCTTGCGCTATCGCTTCGCGCCTGGTACCACGGCGGCGAAACCGACGCCACAGCGTGGCAGGCTGAGTCGCAACGAACCGCTCACACAAGCCGTGTTCCCGCCGAACACCGTCGCTCGAGCGAGTACACTTACCTGACGATTCCCGAGTGGTATCTCGTGTGGAGCCCGGAGGAGTATGCGGATTTCCTGGCAGAGAAGCCGCCTAGCGACTTTCCCTTCCTGGGCCATCTCATGCAATTCTGGCATGGCTATGGCGAAGTATATGATGCGACGCAGAAGTATCCGTTCAATACCGACTACCACATGATGATCATGGTGATTGGCGTCAGTACGACCATTGAATACGGCTTGAAATGGGCCTACGAGAAAATAGTGGGCCGAGTCAGTGAAGCGACGATGCTGGGCGGTATGACGGACGAGGATCGTGTTGCCGCCAGCACGGCGCGCGCCTATGTCGATTTTATCAGTGTCGAACCGTGGTACAAGTTTGACTTCATGAAACCCCTGGAGGATGTGTGGACTACGGACTTGTGGGGGCCAGACCTGATACGCAAATGGGAACGCAAATACCTTTTGACGAGCGAATATCTCGTCAAGGGATTCTACGGCTGGCTCATTAAGAAGGCTTCGGAATCCGTTTATGACGAGGAAAAACCGGTCACGGCCATTGTTCTGGATCATTTTCCGGAGGCTGCACGTAAGGAAATGCCGGAGGTGAAAGTACTCACAGAAAATACCGACGGCTCTGTGCTGCTTATCGTGCCGCGCTACCAGGCGTTCACCACGTACGCGCGACGACTGTCCAAGTTTGGGGTTAATTTTTTGGACATTGCCGGCAACGAGAGTGGGATTCTGGTAAGCGCCGTGGTCCCGGTGAACTACGATGAATCCGGTCTCACGCTGTTTCTGACGGAGCCCATTCTGACCCGACCCGGGTTGCGACGGATCATTGTAACCATCCCTGTCCGGGACCTCGCCGGGATGCTTCGCCAGCGAGATAAGCCTCCGTTCCGCTTGGAGCATATTTACGATTATTGACCATTAGCGCCGCCGCGGCCCGACCAATCTACACAAACAGATCATCAATATGAGCGACGAGATGGCTGGGTCATAGTTCAACAGTGGCAGGCGAACCAGGAATAGCGAACAACGGGCCGGTCATTTTTTGTGGGCAGAACAGTTTGCATCTTTGAGCGGAGGACGCAATCGGACCCTTGCGCCGAAAAACCTGGTCGCCGGTAAGCCCTATTCCCGACCGCAACGCAAAAGGCCCGGTTAATCGCTTCGCACCGCGCGTCCTGCGTGTGCTAAAAGATTAACCGGGCCTTCTATTTCATCCAGACTGTTTCGTCATTCGAACGACGTTCCCATCTCTCGTGCCGGCAAATCCAGGAGTTCACGCCATGCTGCGGGCGTCGGTGCCGTATCCCTGCCGGTCAATTCGCGCAGGGCGGTCAGCGCCACGCGCTGGTAGGGGGACAGCGTCCCGGCCTTCGGAGTGGGGATGGTTGCCGCTTCATCGTTTGTCAGAACGCGCGTGCGGACCAGGTAGTCGAAGCGCTGCATTTCTGGCCAGGGGTTCGCATTCGCGACGGGTTGCAGGAGCGAAAAATCCTGGCGCAGATAGGTCACGTCGAGGCGGACCAGGAGGTCCTGGAGGGAGTTGCTATAGCCGTCGGACGGCGAAGGCAATGGTTGATCGGGACGGGGCACCTCGGCCGTTGTCACCTGCGTGGGGAATTCGTTGGGGACGGCAGGGGCGTGGCACATCAGGCAGTTGCGGTGATGGTTGATACGCACCAACTCTCGCATGACAGGGACCTTTTTCTCGCCCATCTCCTTCAGCGTCGGGCTACGGGGATCCGGCTCCTCCAGGAAATTCACCAGCTCTGGGACCAGGTCCGTCCGTTCCAGCCTGGTCATCGCTTCGGTAGCGCGCTTGGCCACCGCAGGCAAAGGATAACGGAGGCCACGCAGCAAGATTTCGGTGTAGTCCCTTTCACGGCGAACCTTGAGGGCGTCGATGGCCGGGTTGCGAATCTCGTCGTCGGCCGAGAAGATGGCCAGCTTGGCCAGAGCGCGTGTCGCTTCGGCATGCGAAGTGGCAGCCAGGTACTTGACCAGGCCTTTGCGCATCGCGACGGAATCGGGGGCGAGTACCTGCATGAGGGCGGCAATCCGGGCCGTAATGACATATTCGAGCTGGCACGGGTCGAG
Source organism: uncultured Planctomycetota bacterium (assembly GCA_963848825.1). Lineage (GTDB taxonomy): Bacteria > Planctomycetota > Planctomycetia > Gemmatales > Gemmataceae > CAVVSQ01. Next base: position 224,562 of record CAWKFA010000004.1, read on the forward strand.
CTTGGCGTTGGCTTTGTCTTCGTCCGCACACAGCTTGGCGTATTGTTGCCAGAAGACATCCGGCTCCACATTCGTTTGGGCGAGCACAAGTCCAGTGAAGGTTACACTCCCATTTATCGACTGGACCACAAAATCTGTGTTAGAGGGCGCGTCTACCGGTGTCGGTGAACCCGGGGGCGGCAACGGTTCCGAAGGCGCCGCCTTGATTTCTGCCGACTGCGCATGTTTGACGGCCCCCTTGCGCACCTTTATGGCCATTTCACTTTGCTGATTTCTGTCCAGCGCCTCCTGCAGATGAAACGCTTGCGGGGAGTTCGCTCCCTGGCCCCTTGCCTGCTTGATGGTGTTCAGCGCCTGGGTAAAGAATTGGGTGCGATCCCCTGGCATCCGGCAATTGTCGCCCATGGCGACCGGCAAGCCCGCCAGGTCGGGACGCGCGCCGAGCAGGGCTTCCATGAAGCCGTCGGCTTTCGTTCGATTTAGGTGGTTGATTTTGGCGATGGTGTGAGCAGTCTGCTTTAGTGCGTCTGGAGTTTTCGCCAGAGGTTCCTGGAACCCGACTTCCGGGACCTGGGAAATGTTATCGATCAGCCGGGGAGACGTTTGGCCGCTGCCTTTCGGCGGGATCGGTAAAAGGTCGGTCAGTGCGGTATCGGCTTTGATCGTAAACTGAAATCGAGCCGGTGGGGCTTGCGGAGGCATCATGGCAGGCACCGCCGGTGGGCGAATACGAGGAGGAATGGGCTGCGAAAAAATCTCCTTGTTGGCTGGAATGGGCGGGGGCGGACCATTTGGCGTTTGTCCACCGACGTAGCGGACGGCCATGGAACTTGCCAGCCACACAGACCCCATCAACAGGGGGAGGATGAGCATTTTGAGCGCTCGCCCTTTTTTGAAGTAGAACCTGGGATCCGCCATGATGTTCTCCTTTCAAAGATGAAAGATTGACGCTGAAACAAGAGCGGCCGAAACCGCGTGCAAAGTGAAGGACCATTCTCCGTAATGGTTAACAGCCCGTTGAAAAAGGGGTCAGACCCCCTTGAAGCCAACAGAGTTTTCAACGTTCTGCAGCGTATTGAAGGGGTCTGACCCCTTTTTCAACGGGCTGTTAAGGTGCGATACGATTCTAGACTTACGCGAACCAAAATTGCAAGCGTAAAGACGCGTCGTTGCTTGCGAGACCAGCGAACCACAAGAAGCCGCGTCGGCCCCTACCGAATTCCGTGGCCACACGTCTCAAGTCAACCAGCTGGCATTTTTGCCCAATGGCAAGACGCTCTTGTCGGCCGAAGCTAACGGGTCGGTTTTTGGTTGGAGCGTGGCCGATAAGTCGCCGCCGACCTTTGCGCACGAAATGCTGTCCCAGCGCTCCAAGCCGCGGGTTCATTTTTTCTTGTTGCGTATAAATACCTGACGGGTACGATGGTCTGTTCTGTTGGTTACGTCCTTTTTCCCAAGGCCCCCCGCCATCTATGCGAAGAACTCTCCAGTCTTTCAGAAAGTTTATTGGGGCTTGGTTCCGGCCGCGGCCAAAGGAGCCGGTCCGCCGCCAACCGTGTAATAGACCTCTGTGGCTGGAGTATCTCGAAGTTCGGCTGGCCCCCACCACGGGCTTATCCGGCAACAACGACCATTTATTGCAAGCCTACGGCCAAAAGCAACTCAGCTTCGAGGCCAACGTCGGTCAAACCGCGGCCCAGGTGCAATACCTGGCGCGCGGCAGCGGTTATGCCCTCTTCCTCACGTCGACAAGCGCCGTACTGAGCCTGCAAACGCCTGGTAGGCTAGGTTTCCAACCTGGCCAAATCCGTCAAGACGGAAACCTGACCTACGATGACACCGCCGTCGCCGGGGTGGCCTTGGCGATGAACCTGGTGGGAGCCAACCCGCACGCAAGAGTCACAGGCCAAGACCAGTTGCCAGACGCCAGCAATTACTTTGTCGGCAACGACGCGAGCCAGTGGCACGCCAACGTCGTCAATTATGGCCAGGTCGCCTACCAGGATGTGTATCCCGGCGTGAACTTGATTTATTATGGAAACCAGCAGCAGCTTGAATACGATTTCGTGGTCGCTCCGGGGGCCGATCCGCGGCGCATTCGATTTGATGTGCAAGGGGCGGACAGTGTCAGTTTGGATGAGCAGGGGAACCTGGTCGTTTCGACCGCGTCGGGTGATGTTTTGGAACACGCCCCGGTGATCTACCAGGAGTTTGGCGGCGTGCGACAGGCCGTCCCTGGCCAGTTCGTGCTGCTTGGGCAGAACGAAGTCGGTTTCCAGGTTAGCGCCTACAATGCCAGCCTGCCCCTGATCATCGACCCGGTACTCACCTACAGCACCTATCTCGGTGGCAGTGCTTATGATCATGGCGCCGCCATCGCGGTTGACGCCTCGGGCGCAGCGTATATTTTAGGAACGACCGCGTCCAGCAATTTCCCCACCACAACCGGTGCCTACCAGCGCACTTCTTTTCAAGGGAGCTATGCTGTCTCCGTGACCAAGCTGAATGCGACAGGGACGGCCCTCATTTACAGCACCTTTCTCGGCAGCGGCAATGGGAATATGACCACCGGTTACGGTATCGCAGTGGACGGCTCCGGCAATGCCTACGTCACAGGCTACACCTCCAACCCCAACTTCCCCACGACGCCCGGAGCGTACCAAACGCAATATGCCGGCACGGGCACCTTCGTGACGAAACTAAATGCCACGGGTTCGGCCTTACTTTACAGCACCTTTTTGGGTCCTGACAGCACCAATCAGCCCAACGGCATCGCAGTGGACGGCTCCGGCAACGCCTATATCACCGGTAAAACCAGCTCCACGGCGTTTCCAACCACCCCCGGCGCCTTCCAGACAGTTTATGGCGGCGGTAACACCAATGCCTACGTGACCAAACTAAATGCCACGGGATCCGCGCTAGTCTACAGCACCTATCTGGGCGGCAATGGCGCGGATGTCGGCTATGGCATCGCGGTCGATGGCGCCGGCAACGCCCTTGTCGCTGGCCAGACCTACTCCACCAATTTCCCCACCACCGCCGGCGCCTTCAAGAGCAGCGCCCCCAGCCCCGCCGGCAGCGGTGACGCCTTCGTCACCAAGCTGAATGCCACCGGTTCGGCATTGGTTTACAGCACCTACCTGGGCGGCAACAGTTACGATGGGGCCAACGCCATCGCTCTGGACGCGTCCGGCAACGCCTACATCACCGGCTACACCGCTTCAACCAACTTCCCCACCACGACCGGTGCCTTCCGGACGACTCTGGCGGGATTCCAAAGCGCCGTCGTGACCAAGCTGAACGCGACCGGTTCGGCGCTTCTTTACAGCACCTATCTGGGCGGCAGCAATACCGACTTCGGCCTCGGTATTGCCGTGGACTCCTTTGGAAATGCTTACGTCACTGGAGACAACGAGTCCACCAATTTCCCAACCACCACGGGTGCTTTCGAGACTAGCTTCAATGGCGGGGGCGACGCCTTTCTCACCAAGTTCAATGCCGCGGGTTCGGCCCTGCTTTACAGCACTTACCTCGGCCCGGTTGACGAAGGAACAAACCTGGGCGGCGAGGGCGTCGGCATCGCGGTCGACGGCTTCGGTAGCGCTTATATAGTTGGCTACTTCGGTGCCAACTTCCCTACCACAACCGGCGCCGTTCAGACCACGATCGGGGGTGGCGCGGATGCCTTTGTCTCCAAGTTCACCTTCAACGACACCACCACAACGGTTAACGCCTCGGTCAGCGCCACGCCCGTAGGTACGGTCACTTATGGCACTCTGGTAACATTGGCGGCCACGATCGTTCCTGCCTTTGGCAGCACCGCGCCGACCGCAGGCTTCGTGGATTTCCGAGATGGCGCTATTGATCTGGGCCTGAGTTCAACGGAAACCACTTCGGGAAGCAATGCCGTATTCACGCTGGTCACCACACCGAATCAATTGCAAGTTCTTCTGGGCAACGGCGGGCTCCATACAATCACGGCGGTATATTCATCAGGTATTGGCTTCAATAGCAGCACAGGCACACTCGCCGGTGGGTTGAAGGTCACCCCCGCGCCCTCACGATCTCGGCGACGACCAATACGAAAACGTATAACGCGACGATGGCCGCGACGGCAGTGCCGACGGTCTCCGGGCTCGTTGCAGGCGACACCGCGACGGGACTGGTCGAGGTCTACAACGACCGGAATACGGGATCGAATAAAACGCTGTCCGTCAGCGCCTACACGATCAATAATGGCAGCGGCGGCGGGGACTACGTCATCACCACCGTGGCCAATACAACTGGTGCGATCACGGCAGCGCCCCTGACCATCACCGCGGTTGCCAACACGAAAGCGTATGACGGCACGACGAGCGCGGCAGCAATGCCGACGGTCGCCGGCTTATTCGGCGGCGACACGGCGACTGGCCTGGCGGAAGTGTATGCAGACAGCAACACCGGCTCGAACAAAACGTTGAGCGTGAGCGCCTATTCCGTCAACGACGGCAACGGCGGCAACAACTACACGGCCTCCACCGTCAGCAACGCAGCGGGCGTCATCCTCATTACGACCGCTGCGGTTATCGGCGCATCCGTAGGTGGCTTGCCAGTGTCCAGCATCACCTATGGCACCTTATTAACACTAAGCGCGACCGTTTCCGCCACGATAGGTACAGCAGTGCCCACCGCGGGGTCCGTTGATTTCCGCGACGGCAACACGGAACTCGGAGCGACTGCCACGGCAAGCGTTTTTGCAAATAACGCGGTCTTCACGTTAGTCACCACGCCAAGTCAACTCCAGGTCCTACTAGCCAACGGAGGAGTACACACTGTCACGGCAGCTTATGCGCCCGGCAATGGTTTCAATGGCAGCACGGGAACCCTCGCCGGAGGATTGAGCGTCACGCCGGCGCCTCTCACAATCACCGCGACTGCCAGCACGAAGGTGTATGATTCGACGACGAACGCGGCTTCGCTACCGACCGCGTCCGGACTCGTTGGTAGCGACACGGTCACCGGGCTTGCGGAGGTTTACGGCGACCGAAACACTGGTTCGAGTAAGACGCTCTCCGTCAGCGCTTACACGATCGCTGACGGCAATGGCGGCACCGACTATACCGTGACCACCGTGGCCAGCACGGCGGGAGTGATTACCGCGGCGCCGCTCACCATCACGGCAGTTGCCAACACGAAGATGTACGATGGGACGCTGACTGCGGCGGTGCTGCCATCGGTGGCGGGCTTGCAAGGCAGTGATACCGTGACGGGCTCGGCGGAGGCGTATGCAGACGGCAACACCGGTTCGGACAAAACGTTGAGCGTGATCGCCTATACCGTCAATGATGGCAACAGCGGAAATAACTACGCTGTGTCTACGGTGAGCAAGGCCACCGGCGTAATCACTTTGGAGACAATCGTCAGCAGTTATGTGAGTAGTTTGCCGGTTTCAACCACGGTTTACGGGACCCCGGTGACGTTGAGCGCGACCGTGTTTCCCGCCACGGGGACGAGTGTTCCCAGCGTCGGCACTGTCGATTTCCGGGACGGCACCACGGACCTCGGCATGACTTCGACAGGATCCGTCTCAGGAAGCAATGCCATCTTCACCCTGGTCACGACCATCTCGCAACTGCAGGTCCTTCTGGCCAATGGGGGCGTGCATACGGTCACGGCGGTTTATTCACCTGCCGATGGTTCGGACGCCAGCACCGCCATCCTTGTCGGTGGACTGAAAGTGACGCCGGCGTCTCTCACAATCACCGCGATTACCTACACGAAGACGTATGATGCGACGGCGAGCGCGGCGGCAGCGCCGACGGTGTCCGGTCTCATTGGGGGAGACACGGTGACCGGTCTGGCGGAGGCCTACAGCAACCGCAACGCAGGCTCCAATAAGTCGCTAAGCGTTTACGCATACACAGTCAACGACAGCAACGGTGGCAGCGATTACCTTGTGACCACGATTTCCAATACGACGGGCGTCATCACCCCGGCATCGCTCACTATCACCGCCGTCACCAATACGAAAGCGTTTGATGGCACGACCAGTGCAATAGCGACTCCGGTTGTCGCGGGATTGCAAGGCAACGACACGGTGACAGCCCAGACCGAGGTTTTCCTGGACAGTAGCACGGGTTCGAACAAAACGCTGAGCGTGAACTCCTATACGGTCAATGACGCCAACGGCGGCAACAACTACAGCGTCGCCACCGTGGGCAACGCAACCGGCTACATAGGCATCGGCACGTCCATCAGTTTCAGAGCATCGGTAAACGGATCACCGGTTTCCGCCATCACCTATGGGAAGGCGGTGACGTTGGTCGCTACGATCTCTGCCACATCCGGCACGGGGCCACCCACGGCCGGTTCCGTCGATTTCCAAGATGGGGGCACGGACCTTGGCGTGATCGCCTCGGAAACCGTTTCTGGAAGCAATGGCGTCTTCACGTTGATCACCACGCCGACGCAGTTGCCAGTCATTCTCGGCAGCGGCGGCGTCCACACGATCACGGCAATTTATGCGCCCGGTAGTGGGTTTGTGGGCAGCACAGTCACGCTTGCCGGGGGTTTGAAGGTGAACCCGTGCGCCTTTGACGATCACAGCCACCACCAACACGAAGACGTACGATGCGACAACGAGCGCGGCCGCCCTACCGACCGTAACTGGCCTTGTTGGCACCGACACAATTGTGAATTTGCACGAGGCTTATGCCAATCCGAACGCCAACCCTGCCACCACGTCCGTCAGCACACTCACCGGACTAACCACGCCAATTGCGTTGGCATTTGATTCAAAAGGCAATCTCTTTGTCGGCAATAGTGGCTCTACAGTGAGTGAATTCACGCCGGGCCATACGATACCGACCGCCACGCTCAATGGGATGAGTCGGCTGCAAGCGATCATTTTCGATGCCAGCGGCAACCTCTTTGTCGCCGACAGCCATACCAACGACGTTTACAAGTTCGCTCCCGGCGCCACGACTCCCAGTGCGACGCTCACCGGTTTGAGTTATCCGGTCGCCATGGCTTTTGACGCCCAAGGCAATCTTTATGTCGCCAACGAGGACGTTACTTCGACGGTAAGCAAGTTCGCTCCCGGCGCCACGACCCCGAGCGCCACGCTCACGGGCTTGAGTCATCCCACGGCGCTCGCCTTCGACTCTAGCGGCAATCTTTATGTCGCTAATCAAGTCCAAACCGGCACGGTAAGCAAGTTTGCACCGGGCGCCACCACGCCCAGTGTCACGCTGACCGGGCTAAATTATCCCATTGATTTGGCCTTCGACGCCAGCGGCAATCTGTATGCCTCCAATTATAATGGCAACACGGTAAGCAAATTCGCACCGGGCGCCACGGTGCCCAGCGCTACGCTCAACGGGCTAAGCAATCCAAATGGCTTGGCCGTCGATGCCAGCGGCAATCTGTATGTCGCCAATTGGAGCGCCAACACCGTGAGCAAATTCGCTCCAGGAACTACCACGCCCACGGCCACGCTCACGGGACTTAACGCGCCATGGCAGCTAGCCTTCAACTCCTCCGGCAACCTTTACGTCACCAATCAAGGCTTGAACTCCGGCACCACGGTAAGCGTTTTTGCCAATCCCGCCGCCCCGTCAAACATCAATTTAACCGTCAGCAGCTATACGGTGAGCGACGGTAACAACGGCCGCAATTACGCAGTGACCACGGTGGTCAACACGACGGGTCTCATCACTCCGCCGCCCTTGACCATCACGGCAACGGCAAACACGAAAAAATACGATGCGACCACGACCGTCGCGGTGACGCCGACAGTTACGGGCCTCTATGGCGCCGACAGCGTGACCGGCCTGGTCGAGGTTTTCAGCGACAAAAATGTCGGCTCGAACAAGACGCTCAGCGTTTATGCCCTGACGGTCAACGATAACAACCACGGCAATAATTACCTCGTGACCACGGTAACCAATACAGCAGGCATAATTACGACGGTTCCGTTGTCGATTGCCGCGACCGCCGTCACAAAAACCTACGATGCATCCACGGGAGCCGCGGCCGCGCCGACGGTATCCGGCCTGGTCGGCACGGACACCGTGGGCGGTCTCGGTGAAATGTTTAGCGACCCGAATGCCGGCACGAACAAAACAATCAACGTCACGGCATACGCGATTTTCGACGGCGACGGCGGGAAAAATTACGCTATCAGTCTTGTTCCCGCGACCACCGGCGTCGTCAACAAAGCCGCGCTTACCCTCAGCGCCCAGACGAACACCAAGACCTACGATGCCGCGACATCCGCCACGGCCGCGCCAACGGTAGCGGGCCTGAAGGGCAACAACACCGTCACGAACCTGGCAGAAGCCTATACCGACCTCAACGCCGGCACGACCAAGACCCTCTCCGTCAGCGCCTATACCATAAATGACGCCAATGGCGGCAACAACTACGCCATAACCACCGTCAGCAACAATACGGGCGTGATCAATAAAGCAGCGCTGATGATTACTGCGAGCGCGAATACGAAGACCTATGACTCCACTACGAATGCGTCGGTCATTCCGACAGTATCGGGGCTCAAGGGAAGTGACACGGCAACAGGCTTGGCCGAAGTCTACACCAACTCAAATACCGGGGCCGCCAGGACATTGAGCGTAACGGCATACACCATTAACGATGGCAACAACGGCAATAATTATGGAGTAGCTACGGCGAGCAATCCATTCGGTGTAATAAATAAGGCGTACCCTGACAATTGCAGCTCAAACCAACACCAAAATCTACGATGCCACGCGATCAGCCGCAGCCACGCCCGCGGTTTTCAGCCTTGTCGGCAACGATACGGCTACCGGCCTCGTGGAACTTTACAGCGACCCCTCGATCGGTTCGGGCAAGGTCCTTGCCGTCAGCGGCTATACGATTAATGACGGCAACGGCGGCAACAACTACTTCGTGTCTACTGTCGACGACGCCACCGGCGTCATCAACCCTGGGCCGTTTAGCAAATATGTCGATAACAGCCTCCAGGGCAACACGATCGTGGCGGGCTCCGGCTTTATTATGACCATGCAGGCATCCGATCAGTACGGCAACCCTGTCAATAGTTATTCGGGTCCCACGAGTGTCATGGCCACGACGACCCCGGTCGATCCTCTGGGAGACTTCCCGCAGGGCGGCACATTGGCTAATGGTTTCGGTTTCTTGCTGGGAATATTGAAGACGGCCGGGACCTATACGCTCAACTCAGCCGCCGGTGGCTTTTCCGGCACGAGTAGCACCGTTACCGTAGTGCCGGGGAATGCCGCTTACTTTACGGTATCCGCGCCTGCCACTTTCGTCACCGGCATCGCCGTGAGTGTCACTGTGACGGCCTATGATCCGTATGGCAACATTGCCACCGGATATAGCGGCTCGGTTCAGCTCACCGGCGTGGGCGGCGAGCATTGCTGGCCACGCCTTATAACTTCACAACCGGTGCGGGCAAGGATGACGGCTCGCATACCTTCACCGTCACCCTCAATGGCATCGGCAGCCAAACGATTACCGCCGCCGACATGAGCGCGACAAACCCTCTTATCGTCGGCAGCAGCAACACAATCACGGCCAGGGCTTGACCGTCACCTCGTTCACGTCGTCGCCGACCGGTTTCTCGGCCCTGTTTAATAAACCATTCGCACCCGCTGACCTGGTGCTTTACGGCGCGCAGGCCAACACACTCAGTGACGTTACTTTGGTCGGCGCCCGATTCTGGCCCGATCCACGGTTCGCTGATTATCGACCCCTCGGATATGAGCGTGAGGTTCGAGGCGACCTCGAGCTACCTCTTGGAGTTAAACAGCCTGGCTAACGCCGCCAACGTTTCCGCGGCGCTGCCCGACGATACCTATACGGCCCAACTGGTGCTTGGTTCCGGCACCCATGGGTTTGTGGATGCGAGCGGCACGAGCAGCTGCCGGCCCCGCCAACTGGGTCACCACCTTCTCGACGCATTACCAGGGACAGCATACACCGGTCCTCGGCATCCCCGACTTCGCGCGCGGCCCCGACAGCAACACCCCGATCGAAGTGCCCAATAACGGTGCCGGCGGTATCCCGATCACTCTCTACAACGCCGCCAACGTCACCGACGTGACCTTTTCGCTCACTTATAACGCCTCGCTGCTCAATATCCTTGGCACTGTGTCCGGCGCCAGCAATGATGCCACTGATCCGGCGGCGACGCTTGCCCTGGTTTCCAACACTGGCGGCACCGCCACCTTCCACTACACCGACGCCAATCCACAATCCGCTACACCAACTAACCCACTCGTGCTTGGGGACATCATGGCCGTCGTCCCGTCCGGCACCGGCGCCGCCGCCCTCGGTCTCTACCAGGTCAAGGAACAACTTCAGCTTGGCCGTATCGTCATCAACAACGGTGGCGTCACAGGCGCGGTGGCGGCCAACGGCGTCCACGTCAATGCCTACTTCGGCGATGTCAACGGCGATGGCGTTATCAACGGTCTGGATACATTGTCGGCCAATCGGGTCGCGACGGGGAATGCGTCCGGTTTCAGCGCCTTCGCGGAACTTGACCCCGCCATCGTGGGTGATGTCGCGGCTGATTTGAACGTGGACGCCGGGAACGTATCAATCCTCGACGCCTTCGTGGCTCAACTCCATCCAGCACAAATACCGGTGCCGCCTGGCGTCAAGGTGACATCCCCAATCGCTGCCGATCCCACGCTAAGCGTGGTGAGTGCCGCTCCGCAGGTCGTGCCCATAAACCTGGACGATCCGCACCCCATGGGCAGCACCGGCTTGATCTCCGCGACACTCGCATTGCAATATGATTCCATCGGCACTGAGCGTCGACACCAACAGACATTACGCTAGGCTCGATCCTCAGCGCGGGCAGTGGCTGGCAAATAACATCGGTCGTGGATCAGGCGAAGGGGCAAATTGGCATTCAGCTTTACAGTGCCACGCCGATCACCGCCACACAGGCAGGCAGCCTGGTGAATATTACCTTTCACGTTCGACCGGGCGCGATGATTCCAGCGTCGGGCGTGCAGCTTGTGAATGCGGCGGCCCCAAATGGCCAGTGGTTCGGCACGGTCTTGGCGGATGCCCAGGGCGGTCTGATCCTTGGCCCCGGCGTGGATCAGGTGCTGTTGCCGACCGGTTTCAACATTGTTTCCGCGGCCGCTTCCGTCAGCCCAGAGAGCACCGACGTGAGACGCCCAGCCAGCCGGCAGGTAGCGGTCGATGCATTCGTTCAAGATTTTCCGAAGCAACCGGGAGAGACGGCATCTGGCATTGTAGGCTCCGAAGAAGTGGTTCCCGACGCCGTCGTGAAGAACATTCCGATCGGCGCGGAAACAGGTCACACTCATTCAGCAAGAGCAGAAGTAATCGGCGCCTTGGGTTTCCCAGCGAACATGGCGATACCACCGGGGAGCCGAACATTCCAGATTGGCAGCCTGCCGCTGCTTAACACCCTGCTCTATGGGAATAGCCCAGCACAGGTCATGGCGGGAGAATTGTTCCAGACCCTGGCTCGTTATGCCGACACGCGGAACGACTGCCGGCCGGCGGAGCAGCCTGTTATTGGCATGATTTGGGACGAGGTTCCCGGATTGGACTGGCTGGAATCCACGAACCAATCTTATGCGGTTGAAGCGGAGCCCGATACCACTGCCCAAAAGCCGGCCCACCAGGCAGCAATTCAACAAGACCTTGCGATTATCGCTGTGGCGGATCAGGCTTTTGCCGATCTCGCCAACGACACCGGCGAATTCGGTGATTCGTAGAATAGATGCAGCCCATGGCTTCCGACATGCCGACGTATCGAGCACGCACCAGACCACGGTGTCTCTTCTGCCTAACTTTATTGAATGGCGCACCTTCTGAAGTGACAGACGGCGGCCTTAGAATTTCTGAGGTAGCGGGGCGCGCTGCTGTTGTGTCGCCAAGCCGTGCATGGCCTTCCGCACCGTCCGAAGGCAACTCCAAACGGTAAGTAGCGTGACCAGCCCGCTCACTCCCCAAAGGACGGTAAAGAGTGCCACCTGGAGATCGGTCACAACCCCAAATGCAATCACTTCGTGCGAAGTGGGTAGGAACAGCAAGAGAATAGGGCTCAGTCCGGTGGCCCCGACTGTCAGCAGCACGGATACGACGATCCCGATGCTGGTGGCCGCGCGAATCGCGGATCGGCCACACTCGGCTGCCGCGGGATCAGGGGGCGATTGCCCGAGTTCCAGTGCCCGTAGACGCTCGGTGTGTTCCATCGTGCGCATTCGTTCCAGGTGCGCATGTTCGCAGGCCTGACGCCGCTCCTTGGCTGCCAGCTCTTCTTTCTGCTGCTCGGGATCTTTGTCCTGGAGACTGTGCAGCAGATCGTGCAATTGATCGACGCTCTCGATGGTCAAGCCATTTTCGCTAATCAAGTGCTGAAGTTCTTCCGCGTTTTCGATCTGAAAGCCCATGGCATGTGCTCCTTTCCATCTCATCTTATTCGCTTCGGCCTTCTAAAGCTTTAACCTTTTCGCATTAAGAATTCCGTGCTCCGTGACCGTAAAACAGCACGTGGTCACGACCACGCCGGCCGCGTGATCGATGGATGCCACTGTTGCGTTTCGACCTGTTTCTTGACGGCAGCTTAAGCCCCGAGGCCCCAGGCGAAAGAAATCTGTGCCAAAATGTTGCTTTCAAGTAAGATGCGGCGAGAAACTTGATGCCTACCCAGGGAAAGGTCGTGACCCCCGTGCGCCGATTCACTTTAATGCCAGGCCGATTGCTAAGCGTGATTGCCATCGCCGCTATCTTCATCCCTTATGGGCCCGCGGCGCTGGCTCAAGGCAATTTCGACTTGAACGAGACTCGGATTTCGGTGCTGGACCAAAAAACTAACAAGGAGGTTCCCATCTTTCGCGTGATCGCCGGGGTGCCTGCCCACGCTAGCATTGCTGGTGCGTTTGAAAAGCGGACCGGCCGGAAGGTGGTCGTCTGGCAGGCGCACACATTGCATATAGGCACAGCGGGCGAGTTCATCTATCCGGCCGGACGAGGGTGGGAGGAGACGGCCTATCGCGTCGAAGCGGACGGATATATCCCGCAAGCCGTGTACGGGGTGAAAGAGGTCAATGTCAAGCAACAGTTTGTGTTCCGTCTGGTGGAAGACAAGGGTCAAGAGGGAAAAGTCTTGTCCCCGAACGGCCAGCCAATTGCCGGCGCGAATATTGCGCTCGACGGTGCCCCTGAAAGAGATCGTGGTTGAAAACGGGCGTTTGCACGGCGCCGATGGGCCGCCAGCGAATGATCCTAAAGACCGCTGGCGATGTCCGCTTGTCGTGCAGAGCGGCGCGGATGGCCGTTTTCGGTTGCCGACCGAGACTGAGCCGGCCGCCATTCGTGGTCCACGATACTGGTGTGCGCGAGTTGACCTACGATGCCTGGCGAAAATCGCCGCAGGTCAGGCTGGAGCCTGTGGGAAAAAATCGACGGGCAGGTGTTATGGCAGGACAAGGCCGGCGCCAATGAAGAAGTCTCCCTCAGCATTCACCGTCATGAGGATGTGTATGGCTATCCTGGCATGATCGGCTCCCACGCCATCACGCAAACGGATAAGGAGGGGAAGTTTGTCATCGAAAAGGTGCTGCCGGGGAAGACCCAGCTCAATGTTCATGTAAAGGTCGCTAATGCGTCCACGCCGCACCTTCCGGCTGTGAAGGTGGACACGCGGATGTACACCCACATTGACGTGAAGCCAGGCTCGCCTACGGCCGTTGTCCTCGGCGGGCAAGGGCGAAGAGTAAGTGGCAAGCTGCTTGGCCTGGATTCCTGGCAGGATGTGACCCTGGACCTTTCTCCGCCGGCCCCACGCATCGGGCTTCGCGGCGATGGTGAGCGTCGGAAACAGTTCGACCTACTTGCAGGCAGCGCTATCGGGCCGATTCTGTTTCGGAAGAAGGTGCCCGTAAATGCTGATGGTTCTTTCGTCATCGAAGGCGTGCTTCCGGGAAGATATCGGCTGACCGCGTGGACGCCAGGAGATGCGGGCTATGGGGCATTTGCCTGGGTAGAAATCGCGGCGGAGGTTCCGGCTCAGCAGCCCGCGGATGTAGATTTGGGAGTTATTGAAGGCAAGAGGCGCGGGAATTAGATGCAGCCCATCGATGCCGACGCACCGACGTATCGAGCACGCACCTGCCCACGGTCTCCCTTCTGCCTACCATTATTGAATGGCTAACATTCTGCTCATGCCGGTCGGCAGTCATGGCGACGTGCATCCGTTTGTGGCCTTGGGCCAGGCACTTCAGGCCCGGGGTCATGATGCAACTCTAATTACCAGTGCTTATTTTGAATCCCTTGCGAAGAAGGCCGGCCTGCCCTTTGTCGGCATCGGCACAGCGGCGGATTTTCAGGCGTGCCTCGATCATCCCGATATGTGGCATCCGACGCGTGGTTTTCGCGCCATCGTTGACGGGGGCGTCTTGCCCTGGATGCGTACCGCCTACCAGCTCGTGGTGGATCGTTACGTTCCTGGCAAGACGGTGGTTGTCTCCTCGGCGCTGGGGTTTGGTCCGCGTATCGCCCACGAACACCTTGGCGTGCCGCTGGCCACGATTCATTTGCAGCCGTCGATGCTGTACAGCAAGCACTCACCGCCTCATTTATCGCCTAGCGTACTCCGGCCCTGGCTCTTCCCGCGCATAATCCGGCGGATGGCATTCTCGATCGGCTACCGGTTCGTGATCGACCCGGCCGTCGCACCGCAGACGAACGCCTTTCGAGCTGAACTGGGGCTCCCGCCGGTCCGCCACATCCTGGACCGTTGGATTCATTCACCGCAATGCGTGATTTGTTTATTTCCGGATTGGTTCGGACCGCCGCAGGCCGACTGGCCACCCAATGTCATCCTGACAGGCTTCCCGCTCTACGACGAATCTGGCCTGGCTGATCTGCCTCATGATGTCGATGCCTTCCTCGGTACCGGCACGCCCCCCATCGTGTTCACACCGGGTTCGGCCATGAAGCAGGGCCAAGCGTTTTTTGCCGCCGCCGTCGAGGCATGCTCGATGTCAGGTCGGCGCGGCATGCTCCTCACCCGCTTCCCCGAACAAGTGCCGTCGCCGTTACCCGAGGGCATCCGCCACTTCAATTATGTCCCGTTCAGCCAGGTGTTTCCGCGGGCAGCAGCGGTGGTACATCACGGCGGCATCGGCACGACGGCGCAGGCCCTGGCCGCCGGGGTGCCGCAACTCATCATGTACATGGCTCACGATCAGCCCGATAATGCCGCCCACGTCTTGCGCCTGGGTGTCGGCAGACCGATCTCGCCGAAAGCCTTCCGTGCGCCGACGGTAGCAAAAATGCTAGGCGAGTTGCTCGACTCACCGGAAGTTGCCAAGCGGTGCCGATCTGTCGCTGCGCTGTTCGATGGTGCCGATCCCCTTATGGAGGCGTGTCGTGCCATTGAGGCACTTATTCGATAGGCATACCAAGCCCGATATGGGTGCCGCTTCATCATTCCGCGCAACGCGAATGCGGTTGCTTGTATTTTTACACCGAAGGTGTTACATCCCAAAGCCCAGCGTCGCGATAGCGCACGCTGGGTTCCCAGCCTGCGACCTCATTTTTACACCGAAGCTGTGACATCACCGCCTGCTCGACACGGTGATCTAACCCCTGCGGGGTATGGGGTGGCTCCGCTGACGACTCCCCAGGGTGCGCGACGCGACCCTGGGCTTTGGGATATAACACCTTTGGTGTAAACACTGTCGCACGTGCGCTTGCGTTTTTCCTCCAAGAGGTGTCTTGTGGCAACCGATGGTCAGGAAAAGAGAAGCCGCAGGGTGAAAATCTTCGTAGCGATCATGTTGCTCGCATTGGGCGGAATGCTGGTTGCGATCGTACCCACTTTGTTCTTGGCCGTCCGCGAAAATAGCAATCGCCTCCAGTGCACCAACAATTTGAAAGTAATTGGGCTGGGTTGCCACAACTTTGAAGGTGTTTTCAAACGCCTGCCGCCGCTATACGGTGGTTTCGAAGGGAATGTCCGCAACTCGCAAAAATTTGCCAACGTTTGGGGATGCACTCATCTGTTTCTTCCACCTTACATAACACAGGATAGCCTATATCATCCCATCCCGGTCCGTGTTAATGGAGGGCCTAATGTTGTTGTGCCAGAGATTACAAAAGTGATTTCAGAATACGTCTGCCCCGCGGATCCAAGCATGCGCGACGGCATCGTCATCGGAGGGACGTTCGCGGGCACCAGTTACGCGGCCAACGCCCAGGTATTCGCGCCTCTCCAGGGGGAACAACTCAGTTCGCTTCCGAATGGCAAAGACGGCGCCATGTGGCCGCCCGACGTGGCCAATTTCACTGACCGGGCGCAGCAATCAACCGCATTTTAGACAGCGCCTCCAATACCATCCTTTTCACCCACACTTATGCCCTCTGCGGGTCGGCGAACCAGGGCGCCGCCTGGGGCTATGGCGCCGGCATTGGCAACTTGCCCTCTGCGGTGCACACTTTTCAACCCTGGTCGCGGGCATCCTACCTCAAGCAAACTTACATGACTGCGCCCGGCGCCGCTCCCTTTCAGATTCAGCCGGATCCTTACGACCAAAAATGCGTCCTGACTGACCCCGCCTCGCCCCATCCGGGAAAAATGGTCGTTTTACTTGCTGACGGTTCCGTTCGCGAGTTCGCGCCAACCATATCAGCTGAAGCGTGGAACGATGTCTGCTTGCCCAACAACGCGGAAACCTCGTCAGATTGGTAAGAGCGTTTGAAGAAAAAGGGGGCCGGCCCGGCGTTGGATTTGGTTGAGGGTCGGTGGAAATCTGCGGATTCTCGCCAGCGTCACAAGGTTTTTATTTCCAAAACCGCCACCATGGTTTTACAGTTTGCCGCTGGTCTTTACCCTTTATTTCTTTGGTGCCTGTCGTCAACCAGCTTGGCAAGGAGGATTGCCGAGACCAATCTGCTTCCTCCGTTCCATTTGCTTCCTCCGTTTCATCTACCTGAGTGAATACTGGATAAGTACAGGCGATATTAATGAGCTTTGATCCATTATTGAGAAGTTTGTTAATCGCCTGAAACTCCGCGCTGCGAGCGGCCACCGCTAAGATTTCGTCCTTACCAAGGCCGCTCTGTGCCACTTCGAGGGCGGCAGCAAATTCGGGCACATCCGCAAGCTCGCGTGGTGGCCCCAGTACGCCGCTTGACTGTATGCGGCGATAGGTGGATGTAAGTCTAACGCCTGTCCCCTGGAACAGAATAAAACAAAATGCGATCGGCATGAATTCGACGAGTCGTCGGGCCAACGTGGGGCTGAAGTTTGATCTGACAAGCGCTGCGGTTAAGGTCGCATTATCGGCGTTGGTGTGGTCTCGAAAAACGCTAACGGCCCTTAAAACAGCTAATCGCATTGGATCGCTCGTTGAGTTTCCCTAGCCCTTCTTGCCGTTCTCCTTTGTTCGCCGCTGGTGCGATGATTTGTCATTCGCCTCAAATCAGCCGGCACGCTGGACTGCTTAACGCGGTTCATCAAGTGAATATAGTCTGGCGATAGTACGAATTCCACGAATCTTCCGAACTGCAGGGTTGCGCCGGCGTCGGTCCCCAGCGGCCGCATGGCTTTTTGGGTGAATTTGCTTCGGAGTCAAAAGATGTTTCCCAGCCCCTATAATAGTGCCCAAGCAACTTAAATCTCGAAGGAGTGTTCCATGACCACTGCTTGTCGGCCAATCCGTCGCCGTGGCTTCAGCGCGGTCGAGGTCTTGGTCGTGCTCGGCATCGTTATTATGGCCGTGGCGCCTGTGCCGCCGTTGCTGCAAAAGCTGGACGATGCGGCGGCCCGGCAAGTATGCACGAACAATCTGAAACAGATTGGCCTGGCCTGCCACTATTTTGAAGGCGTCTTCAAGCGCTTGCCGCCCCTGTACGGCGGTTTCGACGGAGTGGCGGCACGCAACTCCCAGAAATTCGCCAATGTGTGGGGATCAAGCCACGTTTTTTTACTTCCCTACCTGGAGCAAGATACCCTTTACAAAAGTCTGTGCGATAACGCCATCCCCACCAACGTGGATCCAAGCGTAAACGGCAGCCCGGGGAATACCGAAGCGGTTTCTGTTTATGTTTGTCCAACGGACCCGAGCATGAAGGGCGGCATCGTCAGCGGTGGCAAGCTCGGCGGTGCCAGCTATGCGGCCAATGCACAAGTCTTCGCGCCCCTGACCAATGAGGGCCTCGACGGCGGCCAGATGCAGCCAGCCAATGTCAACAATTTCACTGATCGGGGCAGCGCAATCTCGCACATGTTCGACGGCAGTAGCAATACCATCTTGTTTATCCACACCTACGCCCTGTGCGGGTCCAAGAACCAGGGTTCGGCATGGGGCTATCGCGCCGGCGTGGGCAAGGCGCCGGCCGAACTCGATACTTTTCAGCCCTGGTCGCGGGCCTCCTATCTCAAACAAACCTACATGGCCCTTCCAGGCGCCAGGCCCTTTCAGGTTCAACCCGACCCCTACGATCAAAAATGCGTGCTCACGGATCCCGCCACGCCGCATGCCGACGTAATGATCGTCCTGCTCGGCGACACCTCAGTTAAAGGAGTAGCGCCCACCATTTCCTCAGGAACGTGGAATATGGCTTGCATGCCTAACGACGGGAATGCATTAGGGGAAGACTGGAGAAAGGTTTTACAGGACCTTCGCCCAAATTTTCACGAATTCGGCAATTAGGGATGATCTCGACGGAGTACCGGCATGGATGAAGCGCGGCCGCTTAGAATTGGCATCACCTGTTACCCGTCGGTCGGCGGCAGCGGCATCCTGGCGACCGCCCTCGGGCAAGAACTGGCGCAGCGCGGACATGAGGTGCACTTCATCAGCTATGAGCGGCCTTTTCGTTTGCCGGCCGACGCGCCGCGTCTGTTCTACCATCCCGTGACGATCAATGTTTATGGGCTGTTCAAATACCCGGACTACACGCTGCCCCTGTCCGTGAAGATGGCGGAAGTTAGCCGGGCCTACAATCTCGACATTCTCCATGTGCATTATGCCGTCCCCCACGCGACGGCTGCGATCCTGGCGCACTCCATGCTGCCGCCCGGTGTCCAGCCACGTGTCATTACGACCCTCCACGGCACCGACACCACGCTCCTGGGCCACGACAAGGGTTATGGGCCCGCCATTCGTCATGCGCTCCTGCAATCCGACGCGATCACGACCGTGTCGGCCTTTCTCAAGGAGGAGACGCGAAAACTGTTCGCGATCGACCGGCCCATCGACGTCATACACAACTTTTTCGCGCCACGCACGCCGCGGCGTTCGCGTGCCGAGGTCCGTGCGGAGTTGGGCGTCGGCGCTGAGGTGCTGATTCTTCATTGCTCCAACCTTCGTCCCGTCAAGCGCATCGATTTGTTGCTCGACGCGGCTGAGCGCATCCAGGCCGCGCTCGTCGTTCAAGCTGGTCATTCTCGCGGGCGAGAGTTTTGCACCCTTCATCGAGGATGCGCCACCGTGGCCTCGAGGGCAGCATCATCGTCCGCGATAAGGTCAACGACATCGAGGACTACTGGCAGGCCGCCGACCTCGGCTTTTTCACTTCCGAAACGGAGAGCTTTTGCCTGAGCATCCTGGAAGGGATGGTATTTGCTTGCCCGAGCGTATCGACGTCTGTCGGTGGCATCCCCGAAGTCGTTGAAAACGAAGTCACGGAGGCGCTGGTGCCGTTCGGCGATGCCGCGTCGCTGGCACGCGCAGTCACGACTCTTGTCCAGGACCCGGCGCACGGCGCGAACTGGGCCAGGCGGGGCAAAAAGACGCCCGCGCCCGCTTTTCCGCGGAGGTTATCGTGCCAAGGTATGAGGCGCTCTATCGGCGGGTGTGTAACGCTCCCGGGCGCGGGGCCGGATGAGCAGGCGACCGCAACCCCTCTTCGCGGCTGCTGCTACAACATCCCGGCCCTTTTTATGGTCAGCACCAAATGGCTGGAAAATACCGCCTTGCGCTCGCTCGTCGCCGTTTTTCCGTTCTCTTTAATAGGCAGTCGTTTTTTACACTGGCTGATTTGGAATGCCACGTGTTTACCGTGGTGCCGAACACATTAGGCAAACAGCTTCTCGTTACCGAGGACAAGCGGGCGCGGACTTATGTTCTAAACGCAAACCCTTCCCAAGCCACGCATCCTAACTTTTTTCACTTAATACGAGCATATTAATCCGGACGGCATGTTTTTCGCTTATATGAAGATTTGGATGCAGAGAAGTTCAAACCATAAATCCCATGAGGGATGGAGGATAGATAAATGCATGGTTTCGCGGCGCTCCGAAGTCGTCAAAAACGCGCATCAAACTTTCGGTGGAAAGTCTCGAAGACCGAGAAGTCCTGAGCACATTACTGAGCCTGAATTTGCTTCGCTCACTTGTCTCGCCGGTTAACCAGCTCGTGGCGGACGTAGTGCAAACCGTGGACACTATATTGCCCACGAAACCCGCCGTCGCGCAAACCGCCGTTGCTCCTATGCCGGTCGCTGCTACGCCGACGCCGTCCACTGTGCCTGTCAGCCCGGCCGCTAATAATGTAAGTCCGGTCACGGACGTGCTTCAAGTCGTATCTAACATCCTGCCGCTTGACTTGGTCGCTACCGCACCGTCGCCACCCGTATCGAGCCCACCAAACACCGCACCCACTCCGACTGACACGGCGACGCCGCCGCCTGCGGTAGCCGTGGAGATCCCTACCCAAATCGAGATCATAACCCCGCCGGAGACGGCGCCGATCACGATGCCAGCGAGCAGCCAGAACAACTCGGCGCCTATGCCGACTACAGCGCCGGCGAGCACCCAGGACAACTCGGCACCCATAGTAGTCGAGCAAGAAACGGCCACAACGCCAATATCGACAAGCGCACCGATGGACACGTCGACGCCACAGGCAAGTACCTCTGTTCACGTTCAGCCTGGCATCACCGATTCGTCCCCGCCGAACAGTAACGGCACCGAGATCGCTGGTCCCGCGCGGCCCAAAGCGGGGAAACCACGTCGCCGGCCGTAAGTGAAAACGGTTCCAGTGCCTCGCCCGGGGCAGGATTCAGTAACGGGCAGAATGGCGGCAGTTTTGCGGGCAGTGGATCGACGGGGGTATTTAATGCTCCGGAACCTGTCAATGTGTTCGGCGAGATTTTTGAATAACAACATCCAAAACTTCGGCCAGAATGTTCGTTACCATTGGGCGACATCGGCGATATTCGCCCGCGTCGAATACTCTTTTGGCAAACCGCCTGAATGAGCCTATCCGAGCCATCAGCGATACGGATGCGTCGTTCTTGTTTCCGGCCGGCATCCAGCGTTCACGCAACCGAACCGGCCGTTTTTGTTCGCTGGGCTCGCGGCGGCGAGTGCATCCGGCACGCAGCGGAGCTTCAATAGCCCACCGCCTGCACCCTCCCGGGCCGCGGTAAACCTTGGCGATTCGTTCCCCCAAGTAGCGGGCCTGGTATCTGAGGCCATGCCCTTCGACCCTGCCGAATTGAATGCGGGTTTGGCCCTCTTTCTCGAAAGCTTTGACTCTGGCGCCAAAGAGGAACTTACCACCCCGGCCGCCACCGGATGGACTCCGTGGCTGGTGGCAGCCGCGATGGGCGCTGGAGCCTTTGAATTGAGTCGACAACAACTAGCCCCCGCACAGGTTTTGCTGCCAGCACTGGCCGGCGTCCGCGAGTCCCGGACGCGATACCCCGTAGACGCGGAATGATAATGTCTGCCCCGTCCGAGGTCCAGACGCCTTGACTCAACTAGCTGCTCGCGATGTAGTAATAGAGCCCCGACGGGCATTTGCCCATGAACAGCACTCCTTTGGATGCCCTGTTAACTAAATTATGCAGCGGCGACGATGAGGCCGCCTCGCAAGTCTTCAAGCAGTATGAGCCCTATCTCCGCAAAGTTGTTCGCCGTTTGCTGCCCGAGCGACTACGTAGTAAATTCGATTCCGTCGATATCGTGCAATCCGTCTGGACGGACGTCCTCCAAGGGTTCCGTGAAGCGGGCTACCGTTTCGCGAACGCCAATCAACTCGCGCGTTTTTGGTCGCGTCGGCTCGAAACCGTTTCATCGACCGCTTTCGTCAGCAGGACAAGTGGGCGGGAGAGAGGAAAATGTCGGGCCGCTCGCTATGGAGCAAGTCCCCGCTTCAATCCAACCTTCGCCCAGCGCCGACATGAGAGCGGATGATCTTTGGCAGCAGATTTCGGCCCTATGTCCGCCGGAATATCGTCCTGTCTTGCTGCTTAAACATCAAGGCATGGCGATCGAAGACATCGCAAGACGAACCAATTTACATCCGGGAAGTATAAGGCGGATCTTGCGTAACCTGGCTAGCCAGATTTCAGTCACAGGGCCGTCCACCAAATAGCTTATGAGCTCTTCTTCAGAACGAGACGTTTCACCCATCAGCACGGTTATATGGCCGATGCGGGCCCGTCCCAAGCCCGAAAGTTCACTAATCGGTTCGCTGGCGGATGAAATGGGACGGCGCTGGAGCAAGGGCGACCGGATAAACACGGAAGAATTACTGGATCGCCATCCCGATCTTTGGGAAAAACCCGAGGAAGCGATGGAACTAATCTACGAGGAAATATGTCTGCGCCCTGCAGCGTGATCCAGCCGACACCTTTGCCGATTTGCCGGCACGTTTTCCCCAATGGCGTGATCAACTCGACGTGATGCGCGAATGCCATCGCTTGCTCGAACCCATCGCGCACGCCGCCGCGTTACCCTGTTGTTGGTGAAACGCTCGGCGATTTTCGGTTGCTCAAGCATCTGGGGCGCAGCCCGCGCCGGCCACGTTTTCTTGGCCAGCCAGCCCAGCCTGGGCGATCGGCCGGTTGTCGTGAAGCTGACGACTTTTCACGGCCAGGAACATCTGACGCTGGCCCGTCTACAGCATACCAACATCGTGCCGCTTTACGCGGTGGTCGACGATGCGGTGCGCAAGTTACGGATCCTGTGCATGCCGTATTTTGGCGGCGTCACGCTGGATGTGTTGCTTGACAAGCTCGCGGATTTGCCTCCCCGAGACCGCAATCTGCCCCATGTCATCGCCAACCTGCGTACGGCCAGCGCGTTGGCGACCGGACCGGCGACCAAGATTCTCGAACAATTGTCCTTCGAAAAAAGCATTTGCTGGATCTGCCTGAATCTCGCCGAAGCCCTGCACTATGCTCACGATCCGGCCTGGTTCATTTCGATTTAAAGCCATCCAACGTCCTGATTGCAGCCGATGGCCAGCCCATGCTTCTAGATTTTCACCTGGCCAGGCCACCTATTAGAACGCCGGGACCGCTGCCCGACCACCTGGGCGGTACGCCCGGATACATGCCACCCGAACAGGAAAAGGCCCTGGCGGCTCTCGTCGCCGGCACCAAGATTGCAGTGCCGGTGGATCGCCGCGTCGATATTTATCGCGCTGGGTGCCCTCCTCTATCAAACTTTTGGCGGCCGCCTACCGGCTCAATCCAGCCGCACCAACGCCATTGTGGAAGTGTAACCCGCACATCAGCAAGGGCCTGTCGGCAATCGTCGGAAAATCTCTGGCGCCGTCGGCCGCCGCGCAGATCAGGACGCCCAGGCGATGGCCAACGATCTCCGCCGGCATATCCACGATCAGCCGCTTGTGGGCGTCGGCAATCACGACTGGGCGGAGGGCATATCTTAAATGGCGGCGACGCCGTCCCGCCGCCCTGCACACGCTCATTCTTTTGACCGTCGTCCTCGGCGCTGTCGAGTTCAATCGGCATGGGCGTGGTAGCCAACTGGCGGCACCTGGCGGCGGACGCGGACTATTCCTTGCTCGAGGCACGTAGGAACTGGAAGGACCGTCATCTTTTCGACGAGGCCCGCGCAAACCTGGACAAGGGACTGGACGATGCGGCTTTTGCTGTCCCCTGGCCCTGGCAAAGGGACCTCGTAGACCGGCTCCGGAACGGGCACAACCGGGCCTGCCAAATCGCCGCCCAGGCCGCCTCCCGCCGCGTTCAGTTATTGGTTGGGCTGCACGCGCTGGGCCGGGCCGGTTCGTCCCTTGTTGGGGAGCGACCTGAACGCTGCTCGCGGACCGATGCGAAGAGCCTTTCATCCTTGCACAGGCTGGCCGACACCTGCCAGGGCGTTCTGGGACAAACGCCAGCTCATCTCCAAGTGGCTGGAATTCGCACACACCGGAAGCAGCCAATGACTTGCTGGATGTGGCCCTCTTCGCGAATGAAGTCCAGATTCAACTGGTTTCCGGGCAGGACAAAGGCGAGGCAGTTCAGAAGGGCTTGCTGGCACTGCAGGAAGCGGAAGATTTATTTGGTCCCAATATTATCTTGCATCAGGAAAGCGACCGCTTGCGCAAATTGTTAAAGCTTCCGGGGCTGCCGGCAACTTCTCGACAACCCAAAACCGCCTGGGAACACTCCGCCTGCGGGCGAAGCCTGCTTCAAGCTAACGAACTTGAGCCCG
>CAWKFA010000005.1:0-142391 GCA_963848825.1 uncultured Planctomycetota bacterium
GCCGAAGACAGGAGTTGAACCTGCACCCGGTTGCCCGGACTAGCTCCTGAGGCTAGCGCGTCTGCCAATTCCGCCACTTCGGCATGAAGGACTGTTCCGTCTGTCCGACCTTCTTGATGTAATCTATGAAGGACGCAGCCGCGCTGTCAAGGCGCTGGCCTCAAGCACGCCTAACGTCCGGGGGACTACCGTCCGGGTGGTGGTGGAGGCGGCGGGCCTTTTCCTGGAGGCAACTTGCCGGGCGGCGGACCATCTTTTCTTGGCGGGCCTTGTTGCGACGACAGACTTTGACGGAACTCCATGCTCACGCGTTGCACCTCGGGTAGCTCCAGGTTGACGGCGTTCATAAATTCGCTCCAGTTGTCGGCGAATGCTTCGAAGCGGCCTTGATCCAACTTCAAGGCATTCTTGCCATCGCCGAGACCAAAGGACTTGGCGAACGTGGCCTCGAGCGTGCGTAGGTCAAGGTCCAGGTCGCGCGGCATGTCGGCAACCTCGCTCGCGTAGCTGAGCAGACGGTCCATTTTCTGTTCCTTGACCAGATAATAGACGAGGGCCCAGGACGTCGCGCGTGCCCGCTCCCAGGCGTCACGCACTTTCTCGGGCAGTTTGTCACGCGGTTCGTCAATGTCCGTCGAAACGTCCTCCGCCAAGCGGAAATAACGGTCCGTGATGACATTGAGCAAAATATCGCGACCTTTGCCCAGGCCCTGGCTTTTCTGATACTTGTACGCAATCAGGTTCGACCAGCTTGGCAAGCCGCCGCCGCCATAAACCGCTCCGAAGGGCCGTTCGAAGTAGCTCGCCAGGCCTTCCTCAATCCAGGCCGGCGCCGCGACATTACTTGGCAAGAGCCCGCTGGCAGCGATCAATTGCCGTACGGCCTCATGCGTCAGCGTGGTGCGCTCGGCCTCATCCTCCATCGCCTTTTGCACGACGGTCATCGTCTGGATAATCGCGTAAGGCATGGCGTTTGGGCCCTTGGCGTCCGGGCGCCGCCAGATGCTGCCATTTAACAGCTCCTCCGGGTTGGCCTGGATCGTTTGCTGCCAGTTCTTGTTCTTCTGCTCGAGGGCGGCATAAGTCTCGTCAAGTCGCTTGGCCGAGAGGATCATGATATTGTCACGGCGCGGCGTGAAGCCATCGCCGAGCATGGGTGGCGAGCCCCAGCTTTTGCTTTTCTTGACGAATTCCGCTGGATCGCTGATGACGAAGCCCAGGAGCCGATAACGCGGCATGGCGGGGATGGGCACGTTTTCTTGAATGGCAAACCAGTAATAAAAGGACTCCAGCGCATCTTCCAGGCGCGTCAGGCGGCGTTTCATCGGGGTGTCGTGATCCAAGCCGGGGGCCAGATTGGTGAGCAACGCATAATGTCCTCGGTCGCTGCTCAAGATGCGGTAACCGTCGGCCTTCGCTTCTTTCAGGATGCCTTTGACGGCGGGATCATCGGCCGTTAGCTGGGTTTTGAGTTGTTTTTGTACCTTGAGATATGCCGTCACCACTGGGTGCTTGGCGTCCTGTTTTTTGAGTTCGTCCAGCGCAATATGGAAATCTTTCATGATTCCATGCGACCAGGCCCAGCCCGCGAGATCGACCATCTCTTTTGTCTTGGGCGTATCCTTGAGTTTGTTAAATCTCTTGGAAAACTCAGACGTCAGGGTTTCCCGTTGGATTTTCTCCGGCTGCAGGAAAGGCGGCGGATCGGTGTCTCGCCAGGGCAACACCGGAATGTAGGTCGTTTTGCCGAACTGGTGGTCTATCTTCACGGCTGCGGCTCCTGTGCCGTCCGGCTTCGACTTGAGTTCCAGGTAAACGATAGCCCAAAGCGGCTCACGATAGACGTCCGTCGCGAGGGCAGGATTGCCGGGTACCGGCATGATGGGCTGCGCAATTTGCGGTGGCGGCCGAAACTGGTTGGCCCCCTTCTTGCCCTTGCCACCGGGAAAGCCCGCACCTGGAAGGCCACCGGGAAAGCCTTGTCCGGGCGCGACGCCAGGTGGTGGCGCGCCGCCTGGCTGGCCGGGTGCGCCCTGGTTGCCTGCGGTCAGCGATTTTGGGCTCGGCGTGGCATTGTTGATATCCACAATGAGCTGCAAATAATCGGCAAGAGCATGGCCCGCGCCAGAAAAACGACCACAGCCACTGCGCCAATACGCCATTTCATGAAGCTGACCTCCGCAAATCGTTCGAAGCTTGCATTATTCTTGCACGCCAGCGGATTGGGAGCAAGGGAAATGCAGGGGACGACGTGCACCATTGGTAAGGGCCGGCGGTTTCACACGTAAGGGCCTCAAGGACCGCCCGACGCGATCTGGCGCCGCAACTCTTCTGCGATTCGGCCAAACACTTCTTGCCAATCCCCGCGTATTTGCTGGCGGAATAGGCGTGCGGTTGGGTACCAGGGTGAGTCTTCGCGCTCCAGGCCCCAGCGCCAATCGGGAGCGACGGGCAGAGCAATCCAGACGGGCAGGCCAAGGGCTCCCGCGAGGTGGGCGGCGGCGGTGTCCACGGAGATTACCAGGTCAAGATTGGTGAAGGCAGCGGCAGCTTCGGCGAAATCGGTCCACGATGCGGCGCCGATATCTTCAGCTTTCGCCTCGGCCCGCTCGGCGGCTGAGGCTTCCTTCATGAGATTGACAACCCGTATTCCAGGAATGGCACAGAGCTCGGCGAAGGTCTTTGCGGGCACGGAACGGGTGCGGTCGCCCGCGTACTGGGGATTGCCGCGCCAGGCGATACCGACAACAAATGCGGCTCCGCCCCGAACGCGCTGGCGGACGGCCTGGGCGGCAGCGCCATCGGCGCTGAGATAAGGGACCGGACCGGGCGCGTCATCCACGCGTGTCATTCCCCAAAACTTGGGCAAGCTCATTATTGGGGTGTGGGCATCGACCTCGGGCAGCCTATCACCCGGGCCAACGACTCCGGCCAGACCGGGCAAAGTTCGCGCGAGGGCGACCAGCGGTGCCGGCACCTCCAAATGGACGCGCAGGCCACGTGCCGCCAGCAACGGTGCGAACCGGCAGCAATGAAGGACGTCGCCCAGACCCTGTTCCGGCCAAATTAATAGCGACTTGCCCGGCACCATAACACCGTCCCACAGCGGCGCATTCGCAGGGCGCATACCGCGTCCCGGACGGCGCCAGCGCCACTCATAGTCGTCGAGGCCACGCGGATAGTCATCCTTGAGAAGATACGCCAGCGCGCGATTGAAGCGTGTTTCCGCATGTGCGGGGTCGAGGGCTAACGCCTTGTCATAGTCAGCGAGGGCATTATCCAGTTGCTGCAGGCCATCGTAGGCGATGGCGCGGTTGTTATAGATGTCCGGCTCGGAGGGACACAGACCGAGAGCTTTTTCGTAGCATGCGAGCGCCTCTTCGAGCTGGCCCCGCGAGCGGAGCAGATTGCCGAGGTTGGTATGCGTGGCATGGTTTTTCGGCTTGAGCTCAATGCTACGGGCGTAGCTGCGCGCCGCCTCGTCGTCCTGGCCTAGCTGAGCCTGCGCGATGCCGAGATGATTGAAAACGTCGGCTGAATTAGGATCGAGACGTGCCGCGGTTTCCAGTATGGGAAGGGCCTCGGCGTAACGGCTCGCCTGGACGCAGGCCAGCCCAAGATTGGCGTGGCCCAGCGGAGAGTCTGGATAAATCTCCGTGTTCTTGCGAAATTCACGCATCGCTTCGTCCAGGCGCCGCACCTGCGCATAGGCCACGCCCAGGTTGAGACGCATGGCCCCGGCGTCCGGCTTGAGCCGTACCGCGTCCTCGAGATAAGTAATTGCCTTTTCCTGCTGATTTCCTTGCAGGAGGGCCAGGCCGCGATCATGGAGCGCGTCGGCGAGCGTCGCTTTACCGACAGCTTGACCGGGGCGCAAGCCGCGGCGCATAAGCAGGGCCAGTTCCTCGGCGATACGATCGAATACCGGCTTCCACTCGGTGCGCGGCAGACTGGCGAAAGAGGCGTGCGGTCGGGTACCAGGGGGAATCCTCGCGTTCAAGGCCCCAGCGCTGATCCGGAGCGGAGGGCAAAGCAAGCCACAGTGGAATACCAAGCGCCCCGGCGAGATGGGCTGTCGAGGTGTCAACGGAAATCACCAGGTCGAGGTTGACAAAGACGGTAGCCGTATCGGCGAAGTCGGCCCACGCCTGGGCACCGACGTCGGCGGCGCCGGCAATGGCGCGCTCTTTTTCATCCGACTCCTTCATAACGCAAACCAGGCGCACGCCGGGGATTTTTGACAGCGGGGTGATCAATTCGGGAGGCACCGAGCGGATCTTGTCGCCCGCATATTGAGGGTTGCCGCGCCACACCACGCCCACCACCAGTTCCGCGCCGGCCCTGACCTGCTCTCGGCAGGCCGCCGCGGCGTCCCTGTCCGCCGTAACATAAGGAATTGGCGCCGGCGCGTCATCCAGGGAAGTCATGCGAATGAGTCGCGGAAAGCTCATGAGGGGCGCATGGGCCGAGAAGGGTGGCAGTTTATCTGATGAAGAGGCCACTTTGACGACGCCAGGTACCGTCTGCAGCAGACGCACGAGGGGTTCCGGCACGCACAAGAGCGGCATGGCGCCGCGCTGGGCCAGCACAGCGGCGTAACGACAGTATTGCAGCGTATCACCCAGGCCCTGCTCACCCCACAGAAGAATCGTACGCCCTACGGGATCGTCGCCACTCCAGAGGGGGCGGCCCCAATTGGGCATCTGCCGGCCCGACCGCTTCCAGCGCCATTCATAGTCTTCCAGCCCCGCGTCATAATCGCCGGTGAGAAGCCGGGCGAGTGCGCGGTTTAAATAGGCATCCGGGTAGTCCGGCTTGAGTTCGAGGGCACGGTTGTAGCAGGCAACGCCTTCGCCAGGCTGGCCGGCCTGCACCAGCGCTACCGCCTTGTTGTTGTAACCCTCCGCATAATGGGGATTGAGGTTCAGGGCCTTGTCGAGGGACGCCACGGCGTCATCGACCAGCCCAATTTGGCGGAAGGCGTTGCCGAGATTGCTGAAAGCGGCTGCCGAGTCGGGAAAGAGGAGCAAGGCGGAGCGATAGGCCATGATGGCGTCATCGTGGCGCTCGCGCGCGGCCAGGGCGACGCCAAGATTATTGTAAGTTTCCGACGAATGCGGGCGAATACGCAGGGCCTTGCGGTAACAATCGATCGCTTCGTCCGACCGCCCGATGTTTTGTAGCACGATGCCCAGGTTGTTCAGCGCATCGGCGTACTTGGGTTCGATGGCCAGCGCTGCCTGATACGCCGCGATGGCTTCTTCATTCTTTTCCAGGTCGGCCAGCGTCAGCCCAAGGCTATGCTGCAACTCAGCCGAATCTGGCCGCAAGTGCACCGCCTCTTGCAGTTGAATGAGTGCTTCCGCCGGTTTGCGAGCATTGCGCAGCACATTGGCGAAGCGATGACGGATATCGACGGCCTTGGGGTCGAGGCGCAAACATTCCTGGAATGCGGCCGCCGCTTCATCGAATTTGCCCTGCTGGGCCAGCGCCAGGCCCATGTTGGAAAACGCCGAGGTGCCGTCGGGTTTAAGCTTCTGGGCCGTGCGAAAAGAGGCGATGGCCTCATCCAGGCGATTGCGATGGGCAAAAGCGACGCCAAGATTGTGCTGATAATCGGCGGAGTCGGGCTTGAGCTCCACGGCCCGCCGCAGGAGGACGATGGCTTCGTCCGGCTTGCCCTCATTGATGAGTTTCAGGCCGCGCGTGTGCAGTTCTTCCGGTTGGCCATCCGGCGGTAGGGAGGGGGCGGTGGCGCCAGCATCGGCCGCGGGCTCGACAAAGGTGTTGAAGTTCTCGCCTGTTTCGGTGGTGGCCAGAACAGCCGAGCTGCCCTTCATGGAATCTTGGCCCGCGGGCCGCGCCTCCATGATCCGCTCGGCCTGTTGGTCGGCTTCACTCAATGGTGGTAAGGCGGCGCCGTTGGTCGATGGATCTTGGCGTTTTGCCTCTTCCCTGGGCGGAGGCTGCTTGTCGCTGGGGCGCTGGGAGTCCGGTAAATTGTCCGAATCGGCACGCTCGTTTTCAGTCCAAACCAGCGGAGGAAACGACACGTAAGCATTTAGGTCGCGATAGTACTTGTTCATCGGCGTATCAATATTCAGCGGCGGCAGGGGACGAGGAAAGCCGGGAACATCGATCAATTCGTTTTTGAGTGGAAAGCACAGACGCCGAAAGCGGGCCGCGCCTTGCGGGGATAATGAATAGCAGACAACCCCGAACGCGCCCAACAAGCGCCAGGGCTGGGCATCCAGATCTTGCTTTTGAAAGTCCGCCACGGCGCTGCCGAGTTGACCGGCATCAAAAGACAAGACGGCCTGGCGCAAACCGCCCATGATCCGCACGCACAGGGTCGAGTCAAAGTTCCACCCCCAAAGCACGATGTCCCAGTCGGTGGGCAGTTTTGCCAGGAATTGCTCTGCCCTGGCCACAAAGTCGTGATTGAACACCGCGTCGTCTTCGGCAATCGTCACCACGCGGTCGTCGGCGATGCAGGCGTCCCATAGCTGAAGATGAGAATAGGCTGCTCCCAGGCTACCGGGAGTGAAGGATTTGATCGGCTCCTGCAGAATCCCTTCCTTGATCAATTCGTCGACGCGCAAGGCTCTGCCGTCGGCAGCCTGAAAGCGCTCGAAGTCGGCGATACCGGCATTCTGCTTCAAGAAGCGCTCGTTGCGATCTTTCCGCCTTTCCAGATTGATGTAATGGACCTTCACACTTTGCCCTTCATTTAAATTTGCTCCATTAAACCGTGAAAATAAGCAAAACGAAAGCGCGAAATGTGAATTTATCCTTGCTGGCGCGCCTCGGGGTGCTTGATGGTTGACAGTCACCCAGCGGTTAGCTACCCTTGCTTAACCATTACGCGGCAAGGTGTTTCGATGAATTCTCAGATTTGCCAACATGACGGTCCGGCCGTCGAAATCCGCGCCACGCGGCACAAGGGCCGTGGCGTGTTCGCGATCGAGCCCTTGATGGCCGGCCAACGCCTCCTGCGGCTTGAAGGGCAGGAGTTCAAGGCGGAGGACATGCCGGCCGACGCACTGGCCCTGCAAATCGATGACGACCTTTGGCTATGCTCCGACGGGGCTTTTCTGGACGACTGCATCAATCACTCTTGCGAGCCCAACGTCGGCTTTCTGAAGAATGATCCGGTCCTTTATGCGCTGCGCGACATTGCCCGAGGGGAGGAGTTGTCCTGGGACTACTCGACGTCGATCTCTCTGCCAGGATGGAGCCTCGTTTGCCTTTGTGAGTCCCCGCGCTGCCGGGGACTGATTCTGCCCTTTGGCGAGTTGACGCCGCCGGAGCGGCACCGCCTGGCTCCCATCGGCGCTCCGCTATCTGCGCAAGGGCCCTGGATGAAAATCACGGCTTACGTTCCCTGCTTCAACGGTGAAACGACCCTGGCCGAGGTCCTGGAGGGGCTGCGGACGCAAACGCGACAGGCCGACCAGTACCTATTAATCAACGATCATTCGACCGATGGCAGCGTGGCGATCGCCCATCGATTTGGCTTCGAAGTGGCCGACGCGGCCGAAGGGCAATCCGGGCTGGGCGCCGGTCGCAACCTGGCGCTTCGGCAGGCGCGGGGAGACATTCTCGTAGGCCTTGACGCGGACGTCGTGCCGCAGCAAAACTTCTTGGCGACGCTGGAAGCCCTCTTCATCGGCCGGCCTACCATTTGCGGCCTGTGCGGCCGGCTCGATGAAAAATACCGGGACGAATCGCCTGCCGATTTGTGGCGGGCGGTCCATATGCCCCAGCACTATGGCAAAACCGAGTTGCTCGACCCGCCTGGCCTCTTCGGCAGCACCAGTGCCCACCGCGTGGAAATGCTCCAGCGCCTGGGTGGCTGGAACCCACGCTTCAAAACCAATTATGAGGACTTTGATTTAACCGTGCGTATACGGCAGGCCGGCGGTCGGACGCTCTATTCGCCAGCGTGTCAGCTTTGGCACCTGAGACGTGATACGCTGGAGTCGGTTTTGCGTGGCTGTTGGAACTGGACGTTTCACCCCGGTGATACCATTGGTGACTTCGACTCCGACGAGATTTGGGCGCGGCGGCGCCTGCCGTGGATCTGGGACACCTATCGTGGCGGGCGGGTCGTCGACGGTCCCTATCCCCAGATCGCGGGCATTACCTGCCTGATGCCCTGGTCGACGATCATTCGTGATTTGCATGAGATATACAAGCGCCGTGGCATGGCGTTCGATCTTGACGGCATTATCCCACTGGCGCGGCGTTTACTGCCCGCATGTGGCGTCGGGCCGGAAGCCGTCGTGGGGATGACAAGTTGGCTGCACGATCTGGTAAGCAGTCTGGCACCCCTTCCCGGGCCGGCAGAGCCCTGGCAAGACTGGCTACTCGAACGTATCGTTAGCGAAGGAACGAAGAGGATTTAGGATTTCAAATTGCAGAGTGCAAATTGTCATTGCGGAGAAATCTTGCACTCCCGTTCTGAAATGCAAGGGAGCTTTTATGGTCCGAATGGCTGCTTGTTTCGTCGTGTTGTTCTTCGCTGTGCTGCCGACGTGGTCGGGAGGCGCCAGGATGCGCCAGGCGCCAATGGGCTCACACCTCAGGAAGTGGCCGACGGGTGGATACTGCTCTTTGACGGCCAAACGACATTTGGTTGGCGCGTCGAGGGGGACTCCAAGGTTGCGGACGGCTGGCTGCGCGTGGGTGGAACGACGGTCTCGAAGGTCCGTCATGATATCCGCTTTCGGGATTTCGAGTTACACGCTGAATATGCCGAAGTTGCGGGTGGCGAAGTTCAATTGCTTGGCCGCAAGGTGGTCCCCACGGCGCCCGCCGGCACCATGGTGTTGTCATCCGCGAAGAATAGTGTCGACTTAGAAATCATGGCGCCGGCCGGAGCCAGCGTAAAGGTGCGTTCACTCAAATTGCGCCCCCTGGGAACGAAAGCGATCTTCGATGGCAAGAGCCTGGCGGGCTGGCACGAACATGCGACCAAGAAAACCAGCAAATGGACTGTCGAAGAGGGCCTTTTGCGCATGCGCAACGGTCCGGGCGACTTGCAGAGCGATGCGCAGTGGGCTGACTTCGTGCTGCAGGCCGAGATTAAAACTCATGGCAAGGCGCTCAATAGCGGCATCTTTTTCCGCTGTATTCCCGGGGACTATCAAAACGGCTACGAGGCCCAGGTTCAAAACGGCTACAAGGACAACGACCGAACCAAGCCGATCGACTTCGGCACCGGCGCCATCTACCGGCGCGTGCCCGCGCGCAAGGTCGTATCCAATGATAACGAGTGGTTCACCATGACCGTGGCGGCCCAGGGCAAACAGCTCGCTACCTGGGTCAATGGTTATCCGACCGTGGACTGGAAGGATGAACGGCCCGCGAACAATAATCCTCGGAACGGCTCGAAGGAGGGCAAGGGAGCACTCAGCTTGCAAGGCCATGATCCGACCACGGATATCAGCTTTCGCAATATTCGTTTAGGCGACCTATAAGTCATCGATAGCGCCAAGAACCGCTACAGCCCTGGCAACCGAGAACTATTCCCCATTTTACTGGGTGATGCCTCGCCGCTGGGCCGGCAAAATGCACACCTGGAGCAATCGTGGGTGCGGTTCTACCAACGAGATGTATTGGGACTAACGTTCCGCCAGGCCACTAACTCGTTGGCAAAAAGGGCGTTATCTGGGCAGCGGATCAAGGCACTTCTAGCCCTAAGGTAAATGCCGGAAATCTGTTAAAGATGCTTGTTGCGTCGGGCAATTCGCGCCGTTAGAATATTCGTTTTGGTTTGCAAAACCGGAAAAGACTCTCCAGATACTCCAAAGTTACGGTGGTTGGCATTTTTGTTACCACTGAGATAGGCCCCTGCGCGGAGAAAGCGTGATGATTCCCTTGACCTGGCTAAGGAAGTGGGCGCTGCGCCTATTTACCAAAGCCTTCAGGCCGCACCCTCAGCGCACCCTGCGGCGCCAACATATGCAGATTGAGCCGCTCGAGGATCGCGTGCTGCTCTCGGTGGTGAACTGGAGCGGCCATGGCGACGCGGTGTCCTGGGCCGATCCGCAAAACTGGGGCGGTCACGTTCCAGGGCCGAACGATGTGGCGATCATCAACCAGTCCGGGATCACTGTCAAATACAACGGCTCCTCGCCCATTCAAGCAATCACGAGCGCGGCCGCCCTGGATATTACCGGCGGCAGTTTCACGGTAACGTCGGGTGGCTCGACGGTCAGCGGTAGCGTGACTGTCGAAGCAGGCGCCAGCCTGACGGCAGTGGGGGCTAACACGACCTTCACGGCAACCGGTACGACGACCATCAATGGCGCCAACCTCTTCGCGGAATCGGGCGCGCATCTGTCCCTTCAAAAGGCCACCGACTACAACCAGGCGCCCACCAACAGTGGACAGGTACGCACCTTGCAAGCCGCGGGCGCGGGAAGTTTGCTCGACTTGAGCGGCCTGACGAACATCACCAACGGCACCGATTATGACAGCCAGGTTTATATTGAGGCTCAGGGCGGCGGCCTCATCGACCTTAGTAAGGTTGCGAATATGGTGGACGGCAATGGCGGCGATACACGCCTCCGCGCCATCGTGGTCTCGGCCGCCGGCAGTGCCAATGGCACGCCGAGTACGGTCAAGCTCACAAACCTTACGTCTTTTACGGACCGCCAGGCTGGCGACACCAATCTCGCCGCGGACAATGCCTTCTCCCGCCTGGAGGCCTTCGCGGGCGGTGTCCTATTGACGCCGGCCCTGGCCTTTTTGGACGGAATCTATGTAGACGAGGACGCTCTCAGCACAATTAACACCACGCAGGTTGTGTCCTTGACCGATGGGTTGGTAGATTTTACGGGGCCAGTTCTTTTCGACGTTAGCAACGTGAAAAATCTGGCGCACACCACGGTAAACGTGGCCGGCGCCGGCCGCGTGGTGACATTCGCCAAGGCGACGAACATTGACGGCGCCAGCTTCTCCGTTGCCACGGGCGCCCACCTGTCGCTGCCCGCCGCCACGACCTACAATCATGCCGATACCGCCGACAATCAGGTCCGCACCTGGCAGGTTACGGGCGCCGGCAGCGTGCTGAGCCTCGCGGGTTTGACATCTATAACCAACGGACTGGCTTATTTCAGCCAGATTCATATCCAGGCGGATGCCGGCGGTCAGATCGACCTTGGTAGCTTGACCAAAATTGCCGAGGGTCTTGGCGGCGACAACCGCGGTCACGCTGTGGTCCTGACCGCGTCCGGTGCTTCCAGCACCATCAAGTTAAATGCCTTGACTACCTTCACGGACCTTCAGGGCGGCGACCCCAATCTTGGCGGCAACAACGCTTTCTCGCGCCTGGATGCCTATGCCGGCGGCTCGTTACAAACGCCTGCCCTGACCACGCTGGACAACGTAATTATTGATGTCGATGCCGCGAGTTTCGTCGTCACCAGCCAGATCACCACCTTGACGGATGGCGCCATCGATTTCACCGGCGCTGCAACTTACGATTTGAGCAATGTCACGAACCTGGCGCGCACATCCGTGAGCGTCAACGGCGCGGGCCGCGTCGTCAACCTTCCCAGGGCGACGAATATCGACGGCGCCAGTTTTGTTGTCACGGGAGGGGCCCACCTGTCCCTGCCGGCCGCCACCAGCTATAGCCACGCCGCCACGATCGATAATCAGAACCGCTATTTCCAGGCGACCGGCTCCAGCAGCGTGCTCAGCCTGAGCGGCTTGACGTCGATCACCAACAGTACGAGGTATTTCAGCCAGCTCTTTATCAGTGCCCTGGGCGGTGGCGTCATCGATCTAAGTGCCGTCACACAAATCGCGGACGGCAATGGGGGTGATTTACGCGGCCGGGCCGTTATCATCGCGGCGAATGGTAGTGCTGGCGGCACGGCCAGCACGATCAACCTGGCTGCCCTGACAACCTTCACCGATGCGCAAGGCGGCGACCTCAGTCTTTCGAATAACAATGCGTTCTCCCGTCTGAACGCCTACAACGGTGGCGTCTTACAGACACCCGCGCTCACGGCGCTGGACGGCGTGTATATCGACGAGGACTCCGCCAGTTCGATCAATACGAGTGCGCTGGCCACGCTCACGGATGGCTTGATCGACTTCACCGGCCCAAGCACCTATGTCGTCGCCAACATCACGAACTTGACGCACACGACCGTCAAAGTAGCCGGCGCCGGGCGAACGATTGTGTTTCCAAAGGCCGCCACCATCGACGGGGCGAATTTTTATGTTTCCGGCGGCGCCAGTTTGTCTTTGCCGGTGGCAACCAGCTACAATCACGCCCCCACGAGCCCACTTCAAAACCGCTATTTCCAGGCGACCGGCTCCAGCAGCGTTCTGAGCCTGGCGGGGCTCAAGTCGATTACCAACGGCACTAGCTATTTCAGCCAGATCTACGTCGATGCGCTGAGCGGCGGCGTCATCGATCTTAGCGGCGTCACGCAAATCGCGGACGGCAACGGCGGCGATTTGCGCGGCCTCGCCGTCGTCATCAGGGCCGACGGCAGTGGCAGCACGGTCAAACTAAATGCTCTTACCACTTTCACCGATGCCCAGGGTGGCGACACGAACCTGGCGGACAACAACGCGTATTCTCGACTGAATTCCTATAACGGCGGCGTACTGCAAACCCCGGCGCTCACCACCCTGGATGGCGTCTTTATCGACGAGGACGCCCTCAGCGGCATCAGCACCTCCCAGATCACTACCTTCACGGACGGTGAAATTGATTTTACAGGGACGATCGCCTATGCCCTGGGCAACGTGACGAACCTGACTCATACCACGATCAATGTGGCCGGGGCCGGCCGAGCCATCGTTTTCGCCAGGGCCACGGTAATTGACGGGGCGAGTTTCTTTGTCTCCGGCGGCGCTTCGTTATCCCTGCCGGCGGCCACCAGCTACAGTCACGCGCCGACAAGTCAAATCCAGAATCGTTATTTCCAGGCGACCGGCACGGGCAGCGTTCTGGCCCTGGCGGGGCTCAAATCGATCACCAATGGCACGAGCTATTTTAACCAAATCTATATTAACGCCCTGGGCGGCGGCGTCATCGATCTTAGCGGTGTCACGCAAATCACAGACGGCAGCGGCGGCGATGTGCGCGGCCGGACCGTAGTCATCACTGCCGATGGCAGCGCCAGCACCGTCAAACTGAACGCGCTGACTACCTTCACGGATGCCCAGGGGGGCGACACGAATGTGGCGGGCAATAACGCTTTCTCACGTCTAAACGCCTACAACGGCGGCGTCTTACAAACTCCCGCACTCACGTCCCTCGACGGCGTCTATATCGACGAAGATGCGTCAAGCGGCATCAGTACGGCGCAGATTACCGCCCTTACCGATGGAGAAATCGATTTCACCGGCGCCTTCATTTATGCCCTGGGCAACGTGGTCAACCTGACTCATACCACGATCAACGTCGCGGGTATCGGCAAAACTATTGTTTTTTCCAGAGCGACCATCATCGACGGGGCCAGTTTTTTCGTTTCCGGCGGAGCCAGCCTGTCGCTGCCGGCGGCCACTTCGTATGCGTCTTCTCCCACGAACAACAATCAAAGTCGCTATTTTGACGCCACGGGCACGAACAGCGCGCTCAGCCTGGCCGGCCTGACCTCCATTACCAACGGCACCAGTAATTTCAACCAAATTTACATTGAAGCCGCGGGTGGCGGGGTCATCGACCTGAGCGGCCTCAAGACCATGGCGGACGGCAGTGGCGGCGATGCGCGTGGTCGAGCCATTGTCGTCAGCTCGGCGGGTGCTGGCAGTACAGTCAAACTCAATAGCTTGACCACTTTCACCGATGCCCTGGGGGGGACACCAACCTCGCGGATAACAATGCCTTCTCGCGCCTGGACGCGTATGCGGGCGGCACCTTGCAGACGCCGGCCCTCATTACCCTCGACGGGGTTTATATCGATGAGGATGCGTCCAGCACCATCAGCACCAACCAGATCACCACGCTGACCGATGGGCAAATCGATTTCACCGGCGGCGTGACCTACGCGCTGGGGAACGTGACCAACCTGGCACGAACTATTATTAACGTCTCCGGCTCGGGTCGGGTGGCGACGTTTTCCAAGGCAACCAACATCGACGGTGCCAATTTCTTCGTCGCCGGCAGCGCGCACCTGTCGTTCCCCGTGGCAGCGAGTTACAGTCATGCGGCCACCAATAGTAACCAGGTCCGTTATTTTCAGACAGCCGGCGCCGGCAGCGTGTTGAGCCTGGCGTCCTTGACGTCCGTCACGGGCGGGACGAGCTTTGGAGATCAGATTTATATACAAGCCCAGGCTGGCGGCTTGATTGACCTGAGCAGTGTCACGCAAATCGTCGACGGCACGGGTGGCGACAATCGGGCACGCGCGATCGTCATCACCGCGACGGGTAGCGCGGCGGGCACACCAAGTACGGTCAAGTTGAACTCCCTCACGACCTTTACCGACAATCTGGGCGGTGACACGAACTTGGCGGGCAACAACGCCTATTCCCGCCTGGACGCCTACGCGGGCGGCGCCTTGCAAACGCCCAAGCTGGCCACGATCGATGGCATCTATATTGACGTGGATCCCACCAGTTCCGTTAACACCGCGCAGATCACTTCGCAGGCAAATAGTGTCATCAACCACAGCGCGGCACAAGGTGCGCGAACCTGGGTCGCCGCAGGTAGCGGCAGCTGGGACGTGCCCGCCAACTGGTCCGGAGGCGTGGTGCCTGGCCCCAACGATCAAGTAGCTATTCCACAAACCGGCATCACGATCACGAAGGCGGGCGGCACGATCAACGTGGCGAACATCACCAGCGCCGCGGCGCTGACGTTCTCGAACGTGGCCGTGACCGTTACGGCCGGGGCGTCGAACGTAAGCGGGGCGTTGAGCCTTACCGCGAGTTCGTCCTTAACCGTGGCCGGCGCTGGCGTGACTTTTTCAACCACGGGCGTCGTTGCCGTCGATGGCTCGAGCCTCTATGCCGCGGGCGGCGGCAGCCTCGCCTTGCCGGGGCTAAGCAGTTATATCAACACCTCGACCGCCAACAATCAGGTGCAAACCTGGCAGGCGTTCGGTCCCGGCAGCGTGCTGGATCTGCACAACCTCGGAACCATCGCGAATGGCACTAATTACGACACCCACCTGGAAATACTGGCGCAGGCCGGCGGTACGATCAATCTTGCCGGCGTAACCACGATAACGGAACCGACCACCGGAGACCTACGGCACCGGAGCATCGATATCGCGGCCACCGGCGCCGGTAGCACGATTAATCTCACGGCGCTCACCAGCTTTGTGGATAATTTGGGCGGTGGTGGCATCAACGACGACGCGCGTTCCTCGACCCTCACGGCCACCAACGGCGGCGTTATTCAGGCAAGCGCACTTACGGCGCTTACGGGTGTATCCATCATCCTGGACGGCACCGGAACCTTGCCGACCTCGCAAATTCAGACGTTGACGTCGGGCCAGTTGAATCTGAGCGGAGCCAGCTATGATTTCAGTGCCTTGACGAGTGCGACCCAGGGCACTTTTACGGTCCAGGGGGGAGCCGCCCTCTTTCCTCACCTGGCGACCATCGATGGAACGAGCCTATTCGTCAGTGGCGGCGCCGTGGTCGCGCTGCCGGCCGTGCTGGCCGTCACGAACACCTCGACGGCCAACAACGAGTACCGAACCTGGCAAGCCAGCGGCGCCGGCAGTAGCCTGGATTTGCACAGCGCCGCGACCATTACAAACGGCACGAATTATGACACCCATCTCGAGATTCAGGCACAGACCGGCGGCGTCATCAATCTGGCCGGCCTGACCGGCATCAACGATCCACTGACCGGTGATACCAGGCACCGCAGTATCGACATCGCCGCTGACGGCGCGGGTAGCGTCGTTAACCTCGCCGCGCTCACCAGTTTCGTGGACAATCAGGGCGGCGGGGGCGTCAATGACGATGCCCGCCCATCGACGCTGACGGCCACGAATAGCGGCGCCATCCAGGCTGGCGCGCTGACAGCACTGACCGGCGTGTCCATCACGCTTGATGGCACCGGCACGCTACCGACTGCCCAAATGCAAACTTTGACCTCGGGACAATTGAACCTGAGCGGTATCAATTATGACTTCAGCGGTTTGACGAGCGCGACACAAAGTACTTTTACCGTTCAGGGTGGAGCGCCCCTCTTTCCCCATTTGGCGGTCATCGACGGTACCAGCCTTTTCGTCAGCGGCAACGGCACCGTCGCCTTGCCGGCAGTATTGGCGGTGGCCAATACTTCCACGGCGAACAACGAGTACCGTAGCTGGCAAGTCGTTGGCGCCGGCAGCAGCCTGGATTTGCATAACGTCGTAACGGTCACTAACGGCACCAACTACGACACGCATCTGGAGATCCAGGCCTTTGCGGGCGGCTCCATCAATCTCGCTGGTTTGACCGGGATCAATGATCCCACGGCGGGTGACACCCGGCACCGCAGCATCGACATTGCCGCCGCGGATGGCGGTAGCACCATCAATCTCGCCTCCTTGTCCACCTTCGTGGACAACGAGGGGGGCGGGGGAGTCAATGACGATGCACGCTCCTCGACCCTCATGGCGACGAATGGCGGTGTCATTCAGGCCGGCGCGCTGGCGACACTTACCGGCGTCTCCCTTACGCTCGACGGTACCGGTACCCTGGCGACGGCACAGATCCAAACTCTGACGTCGGGCCAGTTGAACCTTGGCGGCGCCAACTACGATTTCAGCGGCTTGACCAGCGCGAACCAGAGTACTTTTACCGTCCAGGGTGGCGCGCCGCTCTTTCCTCATTTGGCCACCATTGATGGAACCAGCATTTTCGTCAGCGGCGGCGGCGTGATCGCCTTGCCGGCCGTGTTGGCGGCCACCAATATCTCGACGGCAAACAACCAGTTTCGTACCTGGCAAGCAAGCGGCGCCGGCAGTACGCTGGATTTGCACAATGCGGTGACCATTACCAACGGCACCAACTACGATACCCACTTGGAAATCCAGGCGAACGCGGGGGGCACAATCAATCTCGCGGGCGCCACCACGATCACAGATTCGACCACCGGCGATCTACGGCATCAAAGCATCGACATCGCCGCCGACGGTGCTGGCAG
Source organism: uncultured Planctomycetota bacterium (assembly GCA_963848825.1). Taxonomy (GTDB): domain Bacteria; phylum Planctomycetota; class Planctomycetia; order Gemmatales; family Gemmataceae; genus CAVVSQ01. The sequence goes on from CAWKFA010000005.1 coordinate 17,123, forward strand.
CACGGTAAACGTGGCCGCCTTGAATAATTTCGTGGATAACTACGCGGGTGGCGGCGTTAATGACGACACACGTTCCTCCACCATCACTCCCGCCAATGGCGGTTCCATTCAGGCCGGCGCGCTCACGGCGCTCACGGGTGTGGCAGTGACGCTGGACGGCACCGGCATCTTTAGCGCGCCGAATCTCGCCAGCGCGACATCCGGTCAACTGGTGATCAGCAATATCTCGGTCACCTTCGCGAAGCTTGGCGATATTGACGGCAGCGATCTATATGCCAGCGGCGGTGCCACCCTTGCCTTGCCGGCACTCCATACCTTCACGAACCTTACGGTTTTCTTTAATCAGTCAAACACCTGGCAGGTCAGCGGCGGAGGTAGCTCGCTCGACCTGCATAACCTCACGACGATCACGAACGGAATCCTTTACGGCAGTCGTCTGGAGATAAGCGCCGTGGCAGGTGGGACCATGAATTTGGCCGGCATCACCACGATCACTGACCCAACCACCGGTGACGAGCGCCGGCGCAGCATCGACATTGCGGCGGATGGCATCGGTAGCGCTATCTCCCTGTCCGCGCTTACCAGCTTCGTGGACAACGAGGGGGGCGATGGCCCAAATAACGACTTCTGGTCGTCCACGATGGCCGTGAGTAATGGCGGTTCCCTGCAAGCCGGTGCTTTGACTACAACGGCCGGCGTCTTCATCAGCATGGATGACCGGGGCAGTTTGCAATTGCCGAATCTGGCCAGCGCCACCAGTGGCCAGATCAGCGTCACGGCCGGTTCGGTGACTTTCGCCAAACTGGCGAACATCGACGGCAGCGACCTGAACGTTACGGGCGGCGCCACGCTGGCCCTACCGGCGCTGCAGGCGTTCACCAACGTGACGGGATATATCAACCAGACGAACAATTGGCAGGCAAATGGCGTCGGCAGCACGCTGGATTTGCATAATCTGAACTCAGTCACCAATGGCGCCATCTATGGCAGCCATTTGGAGATAAACAGCTTTGCCGGTGGGACGATCAACCTGACGGGCGTCACTTCGATTACTGATCCAAATAGTGGCGACCAGCGCCAGCGGAGCATCGACATCACAGCCGACGGTACGTCCAGCACCGTTAGCCTCGCCGGACTTACTAGTTTCGTGGATAACTACAGCGGGGCCGGCCCAAATAATGACAACTGGTCGTCCTCGATCACCGTGAGCAACGGCGGAGCGGTACAAGCCGGCTCCCTTACGCTGTTGCAAGGCGTTTCTTTAAACATCGACGCCGAAAGTACGTTTGCCGCGGCCAATCTCGCCTTCGACACCATCGGCGCCATCAATGTAACGGGCGGAGCGGTCTCGTTCGCCAGGTTGGCGGACGTCGATGGCTCCAGTTTGTCAGTCAGCGGCAGTGCTACCCTGAGTTTGCCCGCGGTTAACGCCTTCACTAACCTGTCATCGATCTTTAACCAGACGCGCGTGTGGCAAGCCAGCGGCGCCGGCAGCCTTCTTGATCTGCATAACCTGGCGTTTATCTCCGATGGTGGCTTTTACGGCACGCACTTGCGTGTGGCCGCCCTGGCCGGGGGCACCGTCAACCTCGCCGGCACTGCCTCCATCACCGTGCCAGACTTCGGCGACCAGCGGCAGGCTTCGATCGACGTCATGGCCGACGGCAATTCCAGCACCGTCAACCTCGCCGGTCTGATCAGTTTCGTGGACAATTATGCCGGCGGACTTCAAAACACCGACAACTGGTCATCCAGCTTGACCTCTCAGAATGGCGGGGCGGTGGTCGTCGCGGGTGCCGATAGCGCCGCCGTGCTGCAAGGAGTCATCTCCACGGTCCAAACCGCCGGCACAATCGTCGGCAACCTCCAGCTCATCCAGCAAAGCACTCTCCAGGGCGACGGCACCATCATCGGCGACCTCCAAAACGGCGGCACCGTGCAGCCTGGCACCAACTCGTCGGCAGCCATACTGAGCGTCACCGGCAATTACAGCCAATTCGCGGATGGCGCGCTCAACATCAATATTGGAGGCGCCACGCCTGGCGCGCAGTATGACCAACTGGCCATTGGCGGCAGCGCGGCACTGGCGGGGACATTGAACGTCAACTTGACGGGCGGGTTCATTCCAGCCCTGGCTGCCGCCTTCAAGGTGTTGACTTTTACCTCGCTAAGCGCCGATTTTCAGACCTACAACGGCTTGTCCGCCGGCGCGGGCCATGTCTTCCAGCCGTTTCTCAACCTCGCGGACTTGACGTTGGCCACAGCAGCGGCCGCCATTCGCGTCAACCCGACGGCTGGCCTGGTTTCCAGTAAGCAGGGAGACAAAACCACCTTCACGGTTGTGCTTGCCACGAAACCAACGGCGAACGTGACCATCGGCATTAGTTCCAGCAATCCCGGTGAAGGTTTGCTTGGAACGGGATCGCCCTCAGTGTCGTTGACATTCACGCCGAGCAACGCGAACGTGCCGCAAACCGTCACCGTTATTGGCGTCAACGACGGTCAAGCGGGCGCCAGCGCCTATCAAATTAACTTCGCTGCAGCCGTCAGCAGCGACTCGAACTACAACGGCCTGACGCCCGCACCACTTTCACTCATCAACCTGCCTGACGAGACCGGGAACCTCCAGACCGGCAACCTGGCCATCAAGCCGATCAATGGGTCCACGCTTGTTGCCCAGCCAACGAATGATGCGGTCAACGATTTTTCCGTTGCTGCCAACCCCAACGGGCAGTGGACTTACCTGGCGAATAGCGGTGCCGGCCCGACGGCCTTGAACCAGGCGATCAATCCCCTAAACGGCCTGGAGGGCTGGGCCGTGCAGGGTGCCGCCGTGCCGAATTACCCATTCGTGGGTCAGAACACTTCCGGGGCCACTCTGACTTACCAGACGATTGTGTTACCACCCAACATGTTGGTGATGGACCCGGAATCCCAGAGCGTGACGTCACGCTGGACGGCGCCCAGCTCGGGGATTTGGTCGGTCAGCGGTCTCTTTCAGGGAATTGACACCGGGGAAGGCTTCCATAATGTCGAAATCGTTGTAGACAACACGACCTTTGTCCTCGGCCCAACCACCTTGAACGCTTATGGACAGCAGGTCCCCTTCAATTATCCAAACTTGAGCCTCAACCAGGGGGACACGGTCGACTTCATTGTGGCGAGCACGGGGAGCCCGAACAATCTCTCCACGGGCCTGGCCGTCGAGATCGCCAAACCCTCACTGATAACGTGGACCGACACGAACAACGGGAACATCGCGACCAGTGCCGCCTGGAGCGATCATGTCGTCGTCACGAACACCACCACCGGCCACACGCTGGCCACCGTCGACGTGCCGTACAATCCCAACCAATTGGGGGCCATTGCTCCCGGTGGTTCGGTGGCGCGGCAACTTCCGTTCGCGCTGCCGGTCGGCAACGATGGTGGCGGCAACATTCAAATAACGGTCACCACGAACGCCTACCACACGGGATTCGCGCAACCCGGCATCCTGACGAACGTGAACCTGCGCGTTCCGAAGCTCGGTGCCGGCAGCGCCCGCGATGTTAGCGGTGGGTGGAGTGGATTTCGCACTGGTCCCGAGCGGCACAGCTACCAACTCCCTCGGCGTCATTTCTCCCGCAACCACGGGCTCGGCGGTTGATATTCCCGTCAATATCGTCGGCGCGGCCAGTGTTTACACGTTAATCAACTCGGCCTACGGCGAACTGGGGGACAAGGTCGGCACGGTGGAGTTTCGAGGGACTGGAGGGGCGGATGTGACCTTTAACCTGGTCGAGGGCACCAACATTCGCGACTGGGTCAACGACGGTTACAACTCTGCGATCGCCGGAGGTACCCCTTCGGCCACCTTCGACAACGGCGCGACCAGGTTCGACATGCAAACCTTCGTGTTGCCCAGCGCATTTGCCAGCGCCACCCTCACGGACATCATCCTGACCAATGTTGGCGGGAACCCCCAAGGCATTCCTTTTCTCACCGCCGCGACGGTGGCCACCACATCCGGCACGCCCCAACTGGTGTTGCTCGGCGGCGGCACGGCTCCCGATGTGACCAACAGCGCTACCATCACGGTTACGGCTGTCGGCAGCCTGCGCGGACAAGTTAGCCTGGGCCTTGATGCGGGCAGCGACAGTGGGACCAAGGGGGACGGCCGCACCAACGTCGCGGCGCCAACCTTTGATGTTACTGTGAATCAAGCCGGAACGATCACGGTCGATTACAAGGGCAACGGCAGCAGCACCGCGACGCGTGCGGTCGCGGCAGCGGGCACGTACCAGTTCACCGCACCTGGACTTGCGGACGGCACCTATACCACGACAGCCAAGTTTACGCCCAGCGGGGGCACCGCGGTTTCGGCCAGCCTGACCTTCACCGTTGACACCCAGGCTCCTACCCTACGTGCCGGCGCGGCTGCGCAAGGCCCGCTATTCACGCGCACCTTGACTTTCAGCGAAAATATGGACGCGTCCACCATCAGCGCCGCATCCATTCTGGTGAGCGGGCCTGGCATCACCGGAACGATTAACCCCGCCCAGGTCATTGGCGGGGGTGCCACGTACACCGTCAGCTTCAGCAACCCGCTTACCAAGGGCGGCTTCTACACGCTGCAACTCGCGTCCACCATTGCCGATCTCGCGGGCAATCCGTCAGGCAGCGGTGTCACGGATTCGTTCCAGTTAATTCCCGACACCACGCCTCCCGTGGTCAGTTCCGTCACGCCTGCCGGAATTGTCGCGTCAGCCGTCACAAGTATTGGTGTGGCTTTCAACAAGGCCATCGCGGCGGCCAGCTTTACGAGCGGTCAAGTTACTATCACGGGGCCGGGAGGCACGCTGCCGACGGCATCCCTGACGGTAACAGCCACGGATCCTCAGGACTTTACGGTTAGTTTCCCCGCAATCCCAGAACGGGGCCTATGCCATCATCCTGGGCACCGGCATCACCGACCTTTCCGGCAATGCTCTCGTTAGCGCGTTTCATTCCTCTTTTACAGTTGACACGACAGGCCCGCGCATCACGTCGGTCACGCCAGCCGGCACCCTCAACACGATCGTCACGGCCATTAACGTTACGTTCTCTAAGCCCATCAACCCGAACACACTCGCGGCCGCGACCACGCTGACTGGGCCCGGCGGAAACGTGACAATCGGCAATCCATTTTTGCTTGGCGGCACCACCTATGTCGTGCCGGTCCCGGCGCTTCGTGGCAACGGCAGCTATACGCTGGCAATTGGGCCCGGCGTCGCCGACATCGCCGGCAGGCTGATGGATCAAAACCAGGATGGCACCAACGGTGACCCGGCAAACGACGTTTTCCACGCCAGCTTTCTTGTCGCCTTGCCCGCGCTGGTGGTCGATACGCTCACGCCGCAGGCAGTGCCGGCCACGTTCGGCAGCTCGTATTTGCTCACGTACACCGTGCACAATGCCGGTACCGCTGCGGTACCCGCGAACTGGACGGACAACGTGTACCTATCTTCGAAGCCAACCCTCGACGGCACGGCCGAGTTGCTAAGAAGCTATGACGGCAACTCCCAACGACCGTTGTTGGCACCCGGCGCCGCCCAGAAAGTGCCGTTGCCCCTGGCGATCCCGTATGACGGCCTGCATCCCAGCGGCACCTACTACTTCATCGTCCAGACCGACTTCAATGGGGTCATTCCCGAAGCCGACAACGCCGTGACCTTGGCCGTGAGCGCGCCGATTCAGGTTGTCGATAACTCGCCGCCCTCGGTGACCGCGTTTGTTCCTGCCGGTGTGCTCAATGCCAATGTTTCGTCCTTCCAGGTTACCTTCAATAAACCAATGGCGGCGGCCACCTTCACGCCGGCGCGAGTGAGCATCATCGGGCCCGGCGGCGCTCTCGACCCCAGCACCCTCACGATTACCGCGGTAACGACCAGCACCTTTACGGTTGCATTTCCCAGTCAATCCGCAGAAGGGGCTTATGCGATCTCCCTGGCCACCGGCATCACCGATTTGTCCGGCAATGGGCTGCTGATTCCTTACCAAACGTCATTCACGATCGACAAGGCCGGGCCACGCATTATCGCGACGACACCCACGGGGACGGTGAATGGGGCGGTTGCCTCGATCAACGTCACTTTCAGCAAGGCGATCAATCCACTAACTTTCACGACAAGCAGCATCCAACTGACCGATACCCACGGGCAGCCGCTGAGCGTTGGCGTTCCTTCCCTTATTAGCGGCAACACCTATGCGTTCACGTTTGCCTCCCAGGACGCCAACGGCACCTACAACCTGGCCATCGGGCCCAACATTGACGACGTTGCCGGCAACCCGATGGACCAGAACCAGGATGGCATCAATGGCGACGCGACGCTGGATGTGTTTCACGGTTCCTTCGCGATTTCCTTGCCCGCGCTCGTGGTCGATACTCTCGTACCGTCGGCGGCTTCGGCCGTATTCGGCGATCCCTTCAATCTCACCTGGACCGTGCATAACGCCGGCTCGGGCGCCGTGCCTGTGAATTGGACGGACGCGGTTTACCTTTCGAAGACTCGGGCGGCTTGATGCGAATGCCGTGCTGATTTCCAGCTATGATGGCAACGGCAATCGGCCGCTTTTGGCCGCGGGCGGCTCGCAAATTGTCCCGCTCAATTTCAATCTGCCGTTCGATGAAACGCAGACCGCCGGCACTTATTACCTGATTGTCAAAACGGACAACAAGTCGCTCATCACGGAAGTGCCGGCGCAGTCACGGTGGCCTCCGTTGGGCCCATTACGCTCACATTACCAGCACTGCCGGACCTGGCGGTAAGCAATGTCCAGGCTCCGGACCAGACCATTGCCGATCCCGCAACGGTGACAATTTCCTGGAAAGTCACCAACATCGGCGAAGGTAGCGGCCGAGCCAATCAGTGGTCCGACGAAGTCATCCTGACGACCAATAATGCGCCAGGCGGCGCCGATGACATTATTCTCGGTCCTTATGTGCACAATGGCCTGCTTGCCCCGGGCGGCTTCTACAATCAGTCCGCGACGGTCACGTTGCCACCGGCATTCTCTGGCCACTATCACCTGTTCGTCAAAACCGACGCCACGGACAAAGTGTTCGAGTATGGCCGCAGAGCCAACAACGTGGCGGCGAAAGCCGGTTTCTTCGATGTTATGCCGGTGGCCTATGCCGATTTGATCGTGACCAGTGTGACCGTGCCAGCGCCGGCCTTCGGCGGCCAACCCCTGACAATTCAATGGTCGGTCACCAACCAGGGCATCGGCACGACCTCCACGGGCGACTGGCTGGACGTCGTTTATCTAGCGCAGAGCCCAGATGGCAGCAACATCGTTCTGAACCCGGCCACTGGCAAACCGTTAAAACCCAGATACGAGCACCTCGGCTTCCTGGCGGTGGGTGGCGGCTACCAGCGCACGGCCCAGTTCCCCGTACCCGATGGACTGAGCGGTAATCTCTATGTCGTCGTCACCACCGCGGGAGGAGGCGACAATTCCATCGACGGCAGCGGTGGTCCGTTTGAGTTTATCTATTCAGGGAACGATACGACCATCTCGGCGGCCGTGCCGGTTTCGCAGCCCGTCACGCCCGATCTGGTAGTTTCCTCCGTGCTGGCGCCGACCACCGCCTTCGAGGGCACGCCGATCGACATCACCTGGACAGTTGCCAATCAGGGCCTGGGTGAGGCTAATGGTTCGTGGGTCGACCGCGTGTATTTGCAGGACTTGGGCAGCAACCCCGCCAACCTGATCGGCCCAACTATTGAACTCGGCCAGTTTGTCCGCAATGGTCCGTTTGACCCCGGCAAGACGTACACGCGTACCGAACAGATCATTTTGCCAGGCCATATCGAAGATTTGTACACCGTCTACGTGACGACAAATTACATAGCTGCGGCCGGGGACGGCATCTATGAGGGCCAGACGACCGATCTCGCCACGCTCAACAACACGAAAGCAGCTCCCGCGCCGATTGCAGTCAGCCCACAACCGCGGCCCGACATCCAGGTTGAGAACATTCAGATTCCCAGCCACGTCCCCGCAGGTTCTGCCCTGTCGGTGACCTTCGACGTCATCAATCAGGGCACCGTGGCCACGGACGTGCCGCACTGGGTGGATGACGTCTATCTGTCGCTCGACACCACGATCGATCCAGGCTCTCTCCTCATCGGTGAGGTGGCCAACCGATCCGCCCTCGCTCCAGGCGAGAAGTATGAATCGACGACCGGACCCCTCATCGTGCCCGAACGCTTTCGCGGCAATGTGTATGTCATCGTGGCCGCGGATTTCCATCATCAAATCGACCAGTGGCCCAACGGCAACTTCAACGAGGTGGCCAAGCAGATATTGGTCGACCCACTGCCGCTGCCCGACCTGGTGACCAGCGACGTCATTCTGCCAACGCAGGCGATCGCGGGAGCAACGATTCCCGTGACCTATACGGTCACGAACCTTGGTGCCGGGGCCACACTTGTGGACAACTGGACCGAGACGGTTTGGCTCACGAAGACCAAGGGACGGCCCAACCCCAACCAGGGCGATGTGCTGTTGTCCTCCTTCACGCACACGGGTGCGCTCGCGGTCAAGGCTGGATACGATCAGACCGTCAACATTCAAGTTCCGCCGCAGCTCGACTCCGGCACCTACTACATTACGCCCTGGCTTGACCCCTACGGCGTACTGCTGCAAGACGAATTGGCGATCAATGTCAATCCCGACGATCCCAACCAAATCAACAACGACAACTACAAAAATCAGTCCATCATTATTCTGGGCGCCTTGCCCGATTTGATCGTCACCAGCGTGCAGGCACCGGCGAAGATCAGCGGCGGCAATACCGTCACCGTTTCTTGGACTGTGAAAAATGCTGGCATTGCCGATGCGCTTCAACCCGGATGGGGAGACCGTGTTTACCTGTCCAATGTGCCCAATCCCAGTGGCGACCCCAACAAGCCGAGCCCCAACACCTTCTTTTTGGGCGAGCTCAAACACACTTCCACGCTGGCCATTGGAGGCACCTACACGGCCAGCATTACGATTACCTTGTCGCCGTCCGCTCAGGGAAGTTACTGGGTCGTGATTACCAATTCGTCCGTGGCGCCGCCCGTCGCCGTGAGCTTGAACCTGCCCGGCTTGACCCCGCCGCCCCCTCCCGACCCCGCCAAGCAATTCATTCCGCTCAAGGAAGTCACCAAAGCCAACAATACCGGCTCCCTGGCCACGAACGTTACCCCCGTGCCGGCGAACCTGAAAGTGACCAACATCTCGATTCCGTCGGTCAACTATTCCGGGGAATTGATGACGTTTAGCTATACGGTGATCAACATCGGCAGCTTCCCGGTATGGGCGGGCACCCAGAGCTGGACGGATTGGCTCTGGCTGACCGCGGATGCCACCTTCATCCGTTCCCGTGCCTCCCTGGTGGCGCAGTCGTCACGCCACGCCAGGGCGCGCTCGATCCCGGCGACGGCTATGTCGCGACCTTCACGATCAGGCTCCCCGCCGGCACCTCCGGCCAATATTACCTATGGATCGATCTGGATGCGCATAACGATGTGTCGCCTCTCTTTTTCCCGTTGGAAGCCAAACAGGAAATGATCGGCTGGTGGCCTGGCGCCGTCATCGGCGGGCCCAATGATGATCCCCTGCTGGAGTCATTTAGCCATGGGCCGGTTGACACGGGTGACAACGCCGATTTGGTTTCGTTTTTCACCGGTTGGGCCTATGAGGACCCCACCGACAACCGTATCGCCGCGACCGTGCCTATTACGTATCGCGAGGCCGACCTTGAAATTACCAATTTGCAAGTTCCTCCAGGTGTTTCCTCGGGGCAGACCGTTCCCGTTACTTATACGGTGACCAACATCGGCGCTCGCGACACGCGTGCTAATATTTGGACCGATGGCATCTTCCTGTCCCGTGATGTCTCGTTGGATGCCGACGACACGCGGTTGCTGGTGCAGACCCACACAGGCATCCTGAAGGCCGGCGATTCCTATACGGTGACCGCGAACGTCAAAATCCCCGACGACATCAGCGGCGATTTCCACCTTCTCCTCTACACGGACACGGCCGCTTTCACCGATCCCGCGGGCCACCCCAGCAATATCGGTTTCAACCTGTATGGCCTGGCGTTCCAGCTGGCCTCGCCGGTCGGCCCCTGGGACCTTGTGTCCACCGCGACCCGCGACCTGGCGCGCGGCAGCGTCGCCGAGTATCAGGGCGAAGGCAACAACATCACGGCCGTGGACCTACCCATTGCCTTGACTCCGCCGCCGGACCTTAAAGTCTCATCCCTGACCGCCCCTTTGCATGCTTACGCGGGCGGACAAATCGACGTCCAGTGGACGGTCACCAACGCCGGCGGCGACACCGTGACGGGCCAGCAAGAATGGAAGGACCTTGTCTATCTTTCCCGCGACGACAACCTCGACATCAAGGCCGACACCTATCTGGGCTTCGTGCGCCACATTGGTTTTCTTGGCGCGGGCCAGAGCTACGCGATAGACGATTTGCTGACGTTGCCCAGTGGCATTCTGGGGCCTTATTACGTGTTCGTCATTGCCGATACGCCGCTAACCGGGCCGCGCGGACTCGTTTTCGAGAGTAACGAGCGCAATAACGACACGCACAGTAACGTACCGATGGTGATCGATTATCCGCCCCCCAGCGATCTGCAGGTGACTTCGATCACGACTCCCGTGACGGCGACCGTGGGCGAGCCGATTAGCTTGACATGGACGGTGACCAACAACGGCACCAACCCCGCTTCCGGCATGTGGTCCGATGCCCTCTACCTTTCGCCGACGACAAGCTGGTCGCTTACCAACCCATTTATCGGCACCCTCGAATTCCAGGGCACCTTGTTGCCGGGCCAATCCTACACGCAAACCCTCCTGGCGAACGTGCCTTCCCTGACCCCGGCGCATATCACGTCATCGTCCGGACCGATATCTTCAACGAGGTCTACGAGGCCGCCGGCGAATCGAACAACACGACCGCATCGGCCGCTGTCGTCAAAATGTCCGCCATCGCGCTGGTGCTCGGCGTGCCCTTCCCGACCACTTTAAATAGCGGCCAGCAGCGCCTCTTCCAGGTCGATGTGCCGGCCGGCCAAACTCTCAAGGTGACAGCGACGGCACGCGACCGCACCTCCACGATGCAGCTTTTCGCTTCGGCTGGCGTCGCACCCACGACGACCCTGTTCGATGCTTCGAGCGGCGGCGCGTTGGGCGCCACGCAAACCGCGGTCGTGCCCACCACCCAACCCGGCACGTATTACATCCTGCTCGATAGCTTCACGATGCCGGTCCCGGGCGAACCGGTGACCATCGAGGCGCAGCTTGTGCCCCTGGCAATCACCGATGTCCACACGGACACGGGCGGCGACACCAAATTCGTCACGACAACGATCTCCGGCGCCGGCTTCAATGCGCAGGCCGTGGTGAAACTCGTTCGGCCCGGCTTCCAGGAAATTGAACCGGTCCTTTATCGCGTGGTCGATGCCACCAAGATCATTGCCGAATTCGATTTCACGGCCGCCATCCATGGCTTGTACGATCTTTTGGTCCTCAACCCCGATGGCAACCAGGCCATCGTTCCCTACCGCTTCTTGATTACCCAGACCGTGGAACCAGAGGTCACGATTGGGGTCGGTGGGCCGCGTTATATCTTCGCCGGCGATACGGGCACTTACAGCGTCGCCTTGCAAAACCTGGGCAATATCGACGCGCCTTATACCTACTTCAGCGTCGGCGTCCCTGAAATTCCACAGACCGGCACCAATATCGTGCTGGATAACTTGCCCTATCTGGCTGTCGAATCCAATGTTGCCGGCGGCCCGCTTACGGGGAGCCAGCAAAATCTGCCCTGGGCGACGCTGGATTCGAACAACAACATCAACGGCGAGAACCTCACGTCGGGTTACCTTCTCAACGAGGCAGCGGCCGGCTTCACCGGTTTCACCTTCAACGTCGATACCTATCCGGGCCTCAAGGCCCTCAACGACCACGCCTGGGATAACTTCAAGAGTGCCTTTTACGCCGCCGAGCCTCAGTTTGCCGCCCAGGATTTCCTAAAAGACGGCCCGCAAGACCTCGACAAGATTCAGAAGGGCCTCTCCGGCGTTTGGGACGCCTTTGGCGCCGCGCCCGCCCAGTTCCAGATCCCGGCTGTTCCGTTTGAATTCAACATCGTGGCGTCTGCGACCTCGATGACGCGCCCGAGTTCATCGCCCAGCAGCTTACCCTGGCGGATCAGTTGCGAACCGGCATCCTCGCGGACAACACGGCCACTCCGGCGCTTTATACCTTGGCCGCCGACAAAACCGCCTGGGAGAACATGTATCTGGCCTCTCTCGAAGAAGCAGGCCTTCTATTGCCGGACGGCACCACGCCGCCGATTCGGACCGAGCCGCCCATTATCAGCGCCGTCGCCACCTTGGCTTCCGGCGTTCTGGTCGGGCCGGCTGGCCACGCGATCCTCTCGAACGGCAATCTCACCACTTTCTTCAACAACGTTCGTACCTGGTACGGCAATAATCCCAACTCCTTCGCGCCCAGAGTACGACGCTGACCGGCTTTAATGCCAACTCCCTTAGTTTCTTCGGTTTTCTCAACAATGCCAACGCCATCGCGGCCGTGCCGACCTTCAACCAGTTCAATCTCGGGCTGTCCATGCCCACGACCTTCGAGGCCTTCAATGTTTATGTGCCCTGGGTTGGCTGGGGTTTGCGTAGCGGCGGTATCCCGGCGGACTACGCCATTGACGGCATCAACGTCGACAATTCGCAAAAGTTCTTCCCCCTGAACCTCGATCAATATTACGCCAACTCCGGCGCCTTCGCAGGCGCCGCCTCGATGACGGGGCCTTTTACGGTCGAAACCAATGGCTTTGTACCGGTCAGCCAGGCGCTACCCTTTACCGTCAATTTCCAAAACGATCCTTCCTCGACCAGCGACACCCACGAGGTGCGCATCACAGTGCCGCTTGACTCCAGCCTGGATGCCGAGACCTTCAAGCTGGGCGATATCAAAATTGGCAAGATCACGGTGCACATTCCCGCGGGCCACAGCCTCTATCAGGGGGACTTCGACTTCACGCAATCGAGCGGCTTTATTCTGCGCGTCAGCGCCGGCGTGGATTTACTGAGCCACGCCGCGACCTGGCTGCTCCAGGCGATCGATCCTCTGACTGGGCAACTCGAGCAAGACCCCAACGTGGGCATTTTGGCGCCGAATGATTCCCAGGGCCATGGCGCCGGCTACGTCAGCTACACGGTACAGGCAAGCGCGAGCGCCGCTAGCGGCACCCTCCTTACCGCGTCGGCCAGTGTCATCTTCGACAATACGCCGCCAGCAGATACGCAACCGCAAACCTTCACCATCGACAATACCGCCCCGACCACGACCCTGACCGTGGTGCAAGTCGCCGGCACGGGCAACTACGACCTCAAGTGGGCCGCCACCGACGACGATGCCGGTTCGGGCTTCAAATCCGTCACGCTCTACGTGGCGGTGGACGGCGGTAACTATTCAATCTGGCAGCGTGACCTGACGGACGCGTCCGGTGAAATGGTCTATACCGGCTTGCTAGGCCATAAATACCAATTCTTGGCGCTCTCGACGGACAAGGCCGGCAACCGGGAACAGGCGCCGTCCACGATTTTCGTGCCCGATGACGGCTCTGGCTCCAACCTGGGCACCACCCCGGTGGTCACTTCAACGCCACCCAACTTCGGCCAACCACCGCCGCCCGTCGTTACCCCCTCGACCAATCCGATCTTCACCCAGGCGCAAAAAGGCATTCCCTCCGCCATTCAAACCACGCACCCGTCGGAATTTAAATCGGTGCTGGCGCCTTTCCAGGCGCAGGCCTTTGTCACCGGCATCGGCCAGAGCGAAGGGGGCATCGGCCCCATGGCCCTGGCGCAAGAGCCCGATGGCAGCTTCCTCGTCAGCGGTGGTCCCTTCCGCAACCAGTTGTTCCACGTTACCAAAACCGGCGGTGCCGTCACCGCGCCGCTCGCGACTGAACAATTCCCAATCTACAACCTGGCGTTTGATCCGCAGGGCGCGTCTTTGGGCCACCACCGGCGGTGGGCCGTTGTTAAAACTCAATCCGATCACCGGCGCCGTGCTCGGCGCCTTTGGTGATGCCGTCGAGCTTGGTCTGGCGATTGATCCCAAGACGGGACTGATCTATGTCGGCACGGCCGCCGGCGTCGCTACTTTCAATCCGGCGACAAGTGTCTTTTCGCAATACAGCAAGGACCTCAATCTGCGCGTCGCGAGCCTGGCGTTCGCCGCGGATGGCACGCTCTGGGGCACAACCTGGCCTGACCGCACGCAGGTCGTCCTCTTTGACGCCCACCGCCGTGCCCAGGTGCAACTCACCTTCGATACGCCGATCGACTCCCTGGCCTTCGGCCAGAAGGGCACCGCGCTGGCTGGCCTTTTGTTCGTCTCGCATAACAGCGGCGATGGCGGCAGCGTACTCACCATGGTCGATTCCGTGACGCTGCAACAGGTCTCGCTAGCCACCGGCGGCACGCGTGGCGACGTGGTGCTTACGACGAACGACGGGCGCCTGTTGATCAGCCAGTCGGCGCACGTGGACGTACTCAATCCCATCACCAATCCGGTCGTTTTGGCAACCAATCCGCCCGATCAGAGCATCGTGGCGCTGCCCTTGTCGCTGATAACTGTCACTTTCGATCAGGATATGGTCGCCGGTAGCCCGGCTGACGCGGCTTCCACGACCAATCCGGCGAACTATACCCTGACGGGCGCCGACGGCCACGCAGCTACCCTTGTGAGCGTCGCTTACGATAGCGCCACGCACACCGCGCTGCTCACCGTGAAGGACCTGACGGCGGAAAAATACACGCTCACGATTCGCTCGTCCATTATGGGTGTGTCCGGCTTCTCTTTGGCAGCTCCCTTCGCCGTCTCCTTCAATGCGGTTATCGACGTTGCCAATTATGCGTCGATCCACATCGTCGATACCCAACTCGACCGAGCTACGCAGACGGTCACGTATCAGGTGACGATAACCAACACGACCAACTTCGACTTGTTGCTGCCACTCTTGTTGACGCTCGACCCCGCCAAGTATGTCCAGGGCGCTCCTCAGGGTGCCGCCGAAGCGACGCCCGATGGCCGCTGGGTCCTTGATTTGGCCAATAACATACCCGGCGGCGTGAAGCTCGCCCCTGGCCAAACCACCAGTGGCTTCACGGTTCATATCGTCACGCCGGGCTTCGAAACGGCCGACTATGAACCGGGCGTCATCGGGGTCCCGGATACCAACTCGTCGCCGAGTTTCACCACCCAGCCGGTTGCCGCGGCTACCGCCGGCCAGCCCTACACCTATGCGGCCGTGGCTACGGACCCTGGCGCCAGCGTGGTCGCCTATTTGCTGCAGCAGGCGCCGCCCGGTATGGCGGTGGACGCTTCGACGGGTGTCATCACCTGGGCCCCGACGGCTCAAAGTCCCGGTGTGGCGCCGGTGACCCTCTATGCTTTCGATGCCCGCGGCGCCTGGACGAAACAACATTGGACGGTTACCGTGGCCGGCGGCAACGATCCGCCGGTATTCGGTCCCTTGCCCGTCAATTTGCAGATTACCGAAGGGCAAGCGTGGCAGGTACCCGTCACGGCTACCGATGCGAACGGCGATCCGCTTATCTACTGGGTGGACAGTTTGCCGCCTGGAGCCACCTTTACGCCGGACACCCATGTCTTTTCCTGGACGCCCCCAATCGGGTCCTCCGGCACTTACCCTGGCGTCACCGTCTATGTCAGCGACGGCACGAGCACGGTGAGCCAAAGTTTCGATGTCCTCGTTGCCCCCGCCAATCATCCGCCGGCCCTTTCGTTGCCGCCCGATCGCGCCGTTCGTCAGGGCGATGGCTTTGTTCTCTATCTGGCCGGCAGCGATCCCGACGGCGGCAAGGTCCTCTATTCCAGCACGAATTTGCCCGAGGGCGCAGTTCTGGACGCCAACACCGGCCGCTTCCAATGGGTCGTTCCGTACGATCTGACCGGCCCCGTCGCGGTACCCATTGCGGTCACCTCCACAACCGGGCTTACGCTCACCAAAACGATCACGTTCACCGTTCTCTCCACGCAGGTGGCACCGGTCTTTGACCCCCAGACGGGCTGGACCGTCGACGAGGGGCAGAGCCTTACTTTCCAAACGTTTGCCATCGACCCGCACAATCCCGGCTTCAAGTTGCCAACACGCAATCCGGATGGCACGCTCAATCCACCCACACCCGTTTCGCCCGTCACTTATGCCATCAGCGGTTTGCCTGCCGGCGCCACCTTCGATGCTCAAACCGCTACTTTTTCCTGGGTGCCGAGCTTCATTCAGGCGGGCCAGTACACCGTCACGGTCACGGCAACCGACGTCGCCGACGACAACCCGCCCTTGTCGGCGCGGGTCACCATTCCGATCACGGTTCGAAACATCAACCGCGCGCCCCAGATCGCGACGATAAGCAATGTCAGCCTCAATCGCGGCCAGGTGCTGACGTTGCCGGCGACGGCTATCGATCCCGACGGCGACCCGGTGGTTCTCTCCGCCACCAACGCGCTTACGAACATGCCGTTTCCCTCTTTCGCGACATTCGTCGATAACGGCAATGGCAACGGCGTGTTTCATTTCGCACCGCTCACTGGCGATCGTGGAAATTATTCCATTGTTCTCAGGGCGGCCGATAACGGCGACGGCGCCGGCGAGGCCGGCGTCCTCTCCTCGACTTACACGTTCATCGTTACGGTGGTTTCGGCTAACGAACCGCCGGTGCTCGCGCCCATCAATAGCCAGGTTGCCCTGACGGGGACCGCCTTCACCTACACGGTTCATTCCTCGGATACCTACCAGGATCCGCTCACGTTTAGCTTCACTGGCCTGCCAGCCGAAGCTACGCTCACGCCCGCCGTGACCTATGGCACGGCTCTCCTCAGCTGGACACCGACCGCGGCCGAAGCGGGTAACTACACGGTCACGGTAACCGTGACCGATAATGCGATCACGCCACCAGTTCTGGACTCGAAGACATTCAATCTCACGGTGCGCACCAGTGACAACGCCCCGGTTGCGACCACGCCTGGCGGGCCAACCCTCGCCGAGGGCGCGACCCTGACGCTGCCGCTACATGCCACGGATGCCGACGGCGATCCGGTCACCTGGAGTGCCACCAACCTACCAATCGGGGCGGTCCTGGACGCCGCGACCGGTAAGCTTACCTGGTCGCCGGCATTCGGCCAGACGGGTACCTACCCAATCACCGTTTCCGCGAGCGACGGAGTTCTTTCCAGTAGTGGCACCTTCTCTATCGTTGTGACGCACACCGATCGCGTGCCTATTTTGGTTCCTGAACCGCCTCAATATGGCCGCGAAAACACCTTGCTCACCTTTACGATTGCGGGTGCCGATCCAGATGGTGATCCGGCTCAGCTCGCGGTGCAACACCTGCCCGCCGGGGCGCTCTTCAACAACCTCAATGGCGTTTTCGTTTGGACGCCCGACTTTGCCGAGGCTGGCGATTACACGGTCTCCTTCACGCTCACCGACCCCGCCGGTCATGCCGATGCGATTCAGGTACCGATCCATATCGACAATGTCGACCGTGCGCCCGTGCTCGCCATTGCCAACCATCAGGCAATCCTGGGACAGACGCTTACGTTTTCCGCGGCCGGCACCGACCCCGATGTTGGCGACGTCCAACATTTCGCTGCCCAGGGCCTTCCGGAAGGCGCCACGCTGGACGCCAACACCGGCCTCGTTACCTGGACGCCGGGACCGGCACAGGCTGGCGACTATGTCGTTCGCTTCTCGGTTAGCGACGGCACGCTCACCACTAGCCAGGCCATCTTCATTCACGCGTCCGTCACCCCCACGCCTCCGGTAGCGACTATCGTCTTGACGCCCAGCTTCCCGGTCGCGCAAGCGCCGCGGTTATTGTGCACGCCCTCGGCTCCAGCATCGCTCCCATTACCAGTGTCACTCTAACGCTGAATGGCCAACCGGTCGCGCTTGATGCCACCGGCAAGGCCACTATCACCGCCGGCCCGCCGGGCAGGATGGCGCTTCCAGGCTTCCGTGATCGACGCCGACGGCCTCACCGCCACGACGACGACGTTCCTCAAAGTCCTCGATCCCTTCAACGCCACGCCTCCTGGCGTTGCGCTCGACCCCACGCTGGCGGCGGCGCCGTTGACGGCGCTTACCACCATTACGGGCACGGTAGCCAGTACCAATCTCGATAGCTGGTCCTTGGGCCTTGCGCTGTTGGGAAATGATAACTTCACACCAATCGGCAGCGGCAACGCGCCGGTCAATGCCGCCACGCTGGCTCAAATCGACCCCGGTGCGCTGCCCAACGGCTTTTACGTGCTCCAATTGTCCGCGACGGACATAGCCGGGCGCCAGTCGATCACGCACTTAGAAGTCGAAGTTCGCACGAGCGCCAAGCCCGCCGCCATCCAGGCGTCCGCTACCGATCTTGCGGTCACTCTGGATGGAACCACCGTCAATTTGACGCGTATCTACAACTCCGTTGGGCCAGCCTCCGTTGCGACTTTCGGGCAAGGCTGGGCCCTCGCCAATCGCGATGTGGCGTTGCAGGTTGATCTGACGCCCACAGGGCTTGAGTCTTTCGGCGTTTACCCCGCCCTCCGGCAAGGGACGCGCCTGTATCTCAACTTGCCCAATGGCGCCCGTGCCGGCTTTACGTTCGAGCCCACCGCCGTTAATTTGCCCAGTCAGCCCAACGAACTAACCTATTATTATCCGGCCTGGCAGGCGGACCCCGGCGTGTCCTACACGCTGACCTCCGTGCAAACGCTTCTCGTTCGCGGTGGACATGATTTTTACGACCAGGCCACCGGCCGGCCTTATAATCCCGCCGACAACTTCTTCGGCCCGGGTAATTATGCCCTCACCGCGCCCGATGGTTCGCAATCCCTCATCGGCGCCAGGGGAATTCAGGAGCAGATCACCGCCGATGGCCATGTCCTGCACATCAGCGACAGCGGCATCACGGCCCAGGATGGCTCGACCATTCGCTTCGTCCAGGACGCGCAAGGTCGCCTTGCCGCCATCCAGGCACCGACCGGCGAAACGATTAACTACGTTTACGATGCCTCAGGCCGCCTGGCCGACGTGGTCAGCAGCACGCGCGGCGTCCTGTACCGCTATGGCTACGACGCGGCGGTGGGCTCGCTCACGGTCGCGGTCCAGCCCGGCGCCACCAGTGTCGCTTACTTGGCGGGTCAACCGCCGCAAGTGGTGCCCATCACCGCGGACTTTGGCGCTGCCCTCCAGTTCGACGGCCATCCGCTCAGTCAGAACATGCCCGCCGGCGGGGAGCAGGATTATTCCTTCGTGCTCTCCGATAGCGAGGTGCAAAGCACGAATGCCGGCAACGTCATAGTTCGCGTTGTTATCAACCAAAATGGCAGCGATTTCGTGGCGGCGCTGCCCGAGGTGCCCGGCCTTATCCCGCTGGCCCGTTATGTCGATGGCGGCCGCACGGTAGCCCTGTTCGAGGTCACGCATGGCGGAACCTATCTCCTGCGCGTTCGCGGCGCCACGGCAGACGATCAGGGGGGCTACACGATCAGCCTGGACGTTGCCGGCGACATCAACGCGGATGGCAAGGTCGATGGCGCCGACAGCCAGGCGCTCGCGACTGCCTTTGGCAGTTTCCAGGGAGATGCCAACTACGCCGTCGCGGCCGATCTCGACGCCGACGGCGTCATCGCCGCCGCTGATCGCCAACTCTTGTACTTCAACTACGGCTTCACCGCTGGCGCCGCCGTGCCGGCATTCCCCAACTATTTCACGGTCAGTACTGGCACGGTATGGTCTCCTGCTTCCGGTGGAGGCACGGGCGGTGGCTCAGGCGGCTCGGGTGGCGGATCATCGGGTGGTTCCTCCGGCGGCACAGCGCTGCAGCCAGCGCAGACGGCGACGCCGCCCACGATCAAGACGCCTGGCCCAGTCCCACTGGCGCCGCTAACCAATCCGTCTTTCGATCTTACCAATGGCAATTTCGCGGTCACGGGACCGGCGCAGCCCGGCTTTGGCTGGACGGTGCGCGGCCAGGTCACCGTCGCGAGCGGGACAGCCACGCTTCATGAAGGCGGCCAGGTCAACACCGCCTTGACCCAGGCATTCTTCATTCCCGCTGGCGCCACCACGCTGAGCTTCATGCTCGACTCGGCCACGCTCGGCGCCGCCGCCAATCGTGCCCCCGATGCGTTTGAGGCGGCCCTGCTCGACGCCCGCACACTCAAACCCCTCACGCAGACGGCCGCCGGGCTTACCGCAACGGACGCCTTCCTCAATATTCAAAGCGACGGCACGTTCTTCCTTAGCCCGCAGGCCACCGTGGCCAATGTGGACCAAAACGGGGGCATTTTAGGCAGTGCGGTCCCGCGCCTGATTCAGCTCGACGTCAGCCAGATCCCGGCTAATACCCTGGTCGTACTTTCCTTCGATTTGCTCGGCTTTGGCGCGACCAGCAGCATTGTCATCGGCAATGCTGCCTTCACGTCCAATGTGCCCCACACGCCGGTGGCGGTTCCCGATCTCGTCACCACGCTTGAAAATGTGGCCAGTTCCATCCCAGTTTTGCAGAACGACACGCATGCCAGCGCGGCGCTTGATCCGGCCAGCGTCATCATCGTGCAAACGCCCCAGCATGGCACCGCCAAGAACGATCCGGCGACGGGAAAAATACTTTACACGCCCGCCGCCAACTATTACGGCGGCGACACCTTCGTCTACCAGGTGCGCGACACGAATGGCCTCCTTTCCAATCAAGCCACCGTGGCGATTACCATCAAGGCTGTCGCGCAGGTCCCGACTCTCACGGTCGGTCCCGCCAGCGGCAACCAGGATACCGCCATCCCGCTTGCCATCTCCGCGTCGTTGCCCATTCCCGACCCGAACAATTCTCTCTACGTTCAGGTGGATGGCCTGCCGCCAGGAGCCCGGCTGTCCGCGGGGACCATCGTCTCGGTCGGGAGCTATCGCCTGACCACGGTCCAACTAGCCAACCTTAAGTTCACGCCCCCGCCTGGTCTGCCCGGCACCTTTAATTTGAAGGTCAAGGCTGTCTCCACCCAGACGATCGACGGTGATATCGCCACGGCCAGCGCGGCCCTGGCGGTAACTGTCAATGCGATCACACCCAGTGCGGTAACGCTTCAGGGTTTTGTCGTCAACGGCGGCCAGGCACAGCGTTCGACGATCAGCACGCTCCGGGTGACGTTCAACCAAAACGTCGTTATTAGCGATACGCCCAACGACATCATCGTGACCACCAATGCCGGCGCCCGCATCCCGGTGACACCGGATCGCTATTCCTACAATGCGACGACTTTCACGCTGACAGTGAATGTCGATGGCCTGGTCAGCGACGATGGCCAATACCTCCTGCAAATCCGCGCCGATGGCGTGGCCAGCGCCAGCGATCTGGCGGTCACGCTTTCCTCCGGCGCGCCGTTCCCATTCGTGAATGGCTTCTTGCCGCTCCAATTCTTCCGCTTGCAAGCCGATTTCACGGGCGATAATTATGTCGATTACAGCGACTACAATCTCTGGGAACCCCACAACGATAGCCGTGTCGGCGATGCGACCTATGACCCTGTCTATGATCTGAATGGCGACGGCAGCATCGATCGCTTTGACTACGCCATCTGGCGGCGCCAGCTCTACAAGACGGTGGACACATCGCCGCCTGTCATCGGGGCCGCCGTTAATTCGGCCGCTAACGACAGCTCGATCGTTGCCACGGTTTATAAGGCCGACGCCAACCTGGCTGCTTTCGCGATCGATCCGAGTGGCTTACAGAGCGCCACGCTCACGCTTGATGGATCGGCACCGATTGATCTTCTGCCAAACCTGGACGCCAATGGCATATTCCAGGTGCCGCTCGCGCAGGTCGCCAGCCAGGCCCACAAAGCGCTGACCGACGGCTCCCACACCGTTGTCATGAATGCGACCGACCGCTTCGGCAATGCGGCGGTGCCCTTTAAACTGACCTTCCAAATCAAAACAACACCCCCACCCGTGCCGGGCGCGCCCTTCCTGGTCCTTCCCAGCGGCGCACACGTCACTGGTGGAACGGTCGCCACCAAGGGCCTCAATATCTTCACCACGGTTGGTGCCGAGAGCCTGGTTCAACTTTATCGCCAGGGCCCCGGCGGCCCTATTCAGATCGGCCAAAATATTGGGGAAACCAAAGCACCTGCCCAGTTTTCCGTGGACCTGACCCTGTTGCCCGATGGCACCTATACGTTCTTCGCCACCGCCGAGGACCTCGCCGGCAATGTCAGCGCCCCCTCCCAGCCGCTGATCGTGACGGTCGATACCACGCCGCCGCCGCTGACAAGTTTCCGCCTCACCAACGACTCCGCCAGTCCGCAGCTAGGTACCAACACGACCACGCTGCCTACTGTCAATCTTGTCGGCCAGACACTGCCTGGCACCCACGTCAAGCTGTTGGCCACCGGCCAGGCCGTCGTCGCGGTCGCCGATGGTTCCTTCCACTTCGCGATGGTTCCCGTCAAATACGGCGTGACCGTCTTTACCATCTTGCTTACCGACCAACTGGGCAATGCCGCGACCGCCCAGACGACCGTTGTCCGCCCGGCGCCGGTAAGCGATCCGCCGCTGGTTGCCGCCACCCTCCAAAATGACACCGGCCCATCTGCGGCCGATGACGTGACCTCCGATCCCACCATCGTCGGCGCCCTTCAGGACGCGACCGACGTAACCCATCTTTTCGTCACCGTGGACGGCCAGCCTGCGTTTGACCTGCCCTCGGCCATCAGCGGTACGTCCTTCACGCTGGCGCGAACCGCACTGGAAAAAGCCTACGGCGGGCCGCTACCCGATGGCCCCCACACGGTTTCCCTGAGTGCCCAGGACGCCTATGGCAATCAATCCGCGCCGGTCCAGGTTACGATGTCGCTGGACACGGCCAGGCCGGCGGCGCCCACCACGCCACGGCTGAGCCCAGTCAGCCATACCGGCCCGTCTGCCGCCGACGGTTTGACACGCTTCACCAGCGTGGACGTCCTGCTCACCGCGCCGCCGGCTACCGAGGTCGAGATAACCCTCGACGGCAAAATCCTTGGCAATTACACTTCCGACACAGCGACCGGCGCGCTCACCGTGACACTAACGCCACTCTCGGCCGGCCTCCACACGGTAACCGCGGTTACCGTTGATATGGCCGGCAACCGCAGTGCCACCTCCGATCCGCTCGGAATCACCGTGGATTTGACGCCGCCCATCACGCCTGCCTGGACGGTTTCGTCGTCCGGCCTGGGCGCGGCCACCGTGACCGTCACCGGCACCAGCGACCCTCTCGCGAGCGTGCAAATTAGCAGGGCATCGCAAGCCGACCTGCCGATTGCGGTCATTCAGACCGACGCCACGGGCCATTTCACGTTCACCAATGTCGCGGTGGCTGCCGGCCAAAACAGCTTCATCGTGACCGCCTCCGACGCTGCCGGTAATACCGCGTCCTTTGCCGGCTCTTACTTCAGCCTGGTGCCTGACACGTCGCCGCCGAAGGTGACGGCACGCCTGGACCACGACACGGGCGTCAGCGCCAGCGATGGCATTACCAACGACGCCACGATTGTGGGCACGGTCATCGCCGCCAGCCGCGTCACCGCTTTGCAAGCGAGCGTTAATGGCGGCCCCTTCGTCAGCATCCTGGGTACGCTCAGCGGCGCCAACTTTGCCCTTACCAGGTCGGTCCTCAGCACGATTCTTGGTTCATCACTCGGTGACGGCGCCGTCCGTGTACAAGTCACCGCCACCAGCGCCTCTGGCGCCACCTCCGCTCCGGTCGAGGTCGATTACACGCTCGACACCGCTCGGCCGCCCACTCCCGATCAACTGCATATGCCGGCCGGCTCCGTCCATGTAACGTCCCTTAACAGCTTTGCCACCAACGTGCCGGCATTGTCGATTCTTACGGGCCTGTCAACCACCTCGGCGAGCGTCGTGCTCTACGCCAACGGCACCCCGGTGAGCCAGCTGCCCGGCAATGAGCCTCTTACCTTCACGGTCAGCCCGCCCGACGGTCAGGTGGAATATGTCGCCCAGGCGGTGGACGCCGCCGGCAACGTGAGCTTCTTTACGGGGCCGGTCGATATCACTTTCGACCGCACGATGGCGCCTCCCATCGTCAGCCTGGATCCGACCTCAAGTGCGTCCGGTTTCGGGCCCGGGGCCCAGACCACGCTGAATCAAATAATAATCGATGGCACCGCCAAGCCCGGAGCAACCGTTATCCTGGTCGGCACGCCATTCTTCACGACGGCCAATAGCTCCGGTAAGTTCACGATCACGGGCGTGGCTGTCAAGCCCGGCCCCAACTCCTTCGACGTGCGCGAATCCGACATTGCGGGCAACATGGCCGACAGCACCTTCGTCGTCACCATGCACGATATCACGCCGCCGACTGTCTCCTTGACGCTCGTGAACGATACGGGCTTCGATGCGCATGACGTTTGGACCAATGATCCGACAACGAGGGTTGTTGTCGATGACGCCAGCCCGATCACGCTTCTCCAAGCATCGATCAACGGCGGTCCCTGGCTCAACGTGCTCACCCGCCTGACCAGCGATGTGGTAACGCTCGACATTCCCCTGTTGACACAGATCAACGGCGGCACGCTGCCCGACCAGCAGCTTGTCATCGCGATTCAGGCTGGCGATGCCGCCGGCAATGTGGCCCAGACCGTCACGCTACCAGTACTCCTGACGCGCACGCCGCCACCCGCCAACGTGGCGCCCAGCCTGGTATCCTCCAGCGACACGGCGCCAGCCCATTCGACAACGTGACCAGGCTCGCCAACCCGGTCATTCGCTTGTTCGCGCAGCGCGGCTCGTTGGTCACCTTCTACGAAGGCGCCACCCAGATCGGCCAGGCCTTCTCCACCGGTGTCGCCACCATAACACCTACGCCGCTCGCCGATGGCACGCACTCTATTACCGCCACCATCGAAGATCAGGCGGGCAACGTCAGCGGCCATACCCCCGTGCTGACCTTGACTATCGACACCGTGGCCCCCGCGGTGCCGACGCTCACGCTCGATGCCGCGCAGCAGGACCCCGTGCGGGCCAACTACACCGTAGCGGCCCAGGTCACACTGCACGGCACCACCGAGCCTGGGGCCACCGTGCAACTGGTCGGCTTCGCCGGTATTGTTCCCGTCACCGCCGATAGCGGCGGCAACTTCGCCTTCGCAAATGTTCCCCTGGCTGTCGGCGACAATTTGCTTACCGTCCAGGCCGCTGACCTGGCCGGCAATACCAGCCAGCTTCACGCGACCATGACGCGTGGCCAGCTGTTGCCGCCGGCGATCAGCGCTCACCCTGTCGGCAGTCCCACTGGTCCCACTGCCACCGTTTTTGGCTCTGTCAGCAGCGAGACGTCCGTTACCACCTTCAGCGCCGGCTTCGACCGCCGCGCCCAGACTCAGTTCCTCAGCGTGTTGCCCTATTTGAGCGGCGGGAACTTCACTTTGACTCCCGACCAGCTCGTGCTCATCAACGGGGCGCCGCTAAGTACCGGTCCGCACGTTTTGCACCTGGTCGCCGTTGATAGCCGTGGCCTGGCGTCAACTGTCACGGACGTCGCCTTTACCCTCACCGCCATTCTCACCACGGCTCCCACCGGGCCAATCGCTCCAAACGGCCCCGCCGTCGCCGACACCTATACGACCGATCAAAATACGCCGCTTGCTGTCAGCGCCGCGGCCGGCGTGCTTGCCAACGACATCGGGTCCGGCCTCACGGTCGCGACCGCTGCCACTTTGAGCACCTGGGGCGTGGCCGTGCACGTCAATGCCAATGGCAGCTTCACCTACACGCCGGCCAGCCGCTTCCTTGGCCTCAGCGCTGGCGAAAGCGTCATCGACCGCTTCACTTACACCAGCACCGATGGCGCCGGTCACAGCGGCCAGACCACCGTGTCCATCACCGTGACAGGCCTTGAAGACGCGCCGAGCGCCGCCAACGTGGTGCCGGATCCCACCCACGCGTCCCTTTACGACCGGGCCAACAAAACTACCCAGATCGATCCGTCCCTCGTGCTCTCGTTCGCGTCGGACCCCGACGTCAACGATGTGTTGGCGCTAGCGAGCATTGCCACCACCAGTGCCGACGGCGCCGCCGTCCATATCGTCAGCGGCAAAATCATCTACGACCCCACCGGCGTTGCCGCCTTGCAAGCCCTGGCGGCCGGCACGCGCGTCACCGATACCTTCAGCTTCACCGTTACCGATCTCTTGGGCCAGACCGCCTCGGCCCAAGTTCAGGTCATTGTCCAGAGCCCGCTCGACAAGCCTCCTGTGGTGGCAGCGGCGACCATCGCGATCACTGAAAATGGCGCCTACGATGGTAGTAGCCTGCTTAAATACGCCACGGACCCAAGCGCCCTGCCGGGCGACCCCGCGCTGCAAGCCGTTGCTGGCAAGATTACCACCAGCCAGGGCGGCACCGTCACCATCGCCTTGGATGGCACGTTCACGTACGATGCCACCAATGCCGCCGCGATTCGCGCTCTCGACCCCGGCCAGAAAGCTAACGATAGCTTCACCTGGAACGCCGCCGATTACCAGGGCCTTCAAGGCCCCGGTACGGTCACCTTGAATGTCACTGGCCTGCCGCAACCGATCGTCGCGGTCGATTATTCGTTTGCCATCGGCAAGAAGAACATCTTGACGGTCTCCGCGAACAGCGGCGTTTTGAGTCTGGACTCCAACCCGGCGGCGGGCGACGTGCTCGTTGTCGATACCAATCAAACCGACATCTTGAGCGCCGGCGGCGCCAAAATCTTGATGCGCACCGACGGCAGCTTCCTTTACGACCCCACGCAAGCCTTTCCGACTCTCGGCCAGGGACAGCCTTACAGCGATACCTTCACCTACGTGGTCGTCGATTCGTTCGGCAATACAGCGCAGGCGACGGTGCACATCGCCGTCACTGGCGTCGAAGACCTGCCCGTTGCCCCGGACTACGACATCTCCGCCGGCTTCTGGACCGTACCCGGCCAGGCCGTCACGGTACCCGCCTCCCAGGGCCTGCTCTCCAAGGCCTACAGCCCCGACGCTGGCGCCACCGCCAAGCTAACTGCCTTCGGCAAAGGCAACTCCAAATACGGCGCCACGGTCACCGTCAACCCCGACGGCAGCTTCATCTACGATCCGACGACATCGGCAGCAATTCAGCAATTGACGGCGCAGGGACAAGACGTCGAAGACAGCTTCGATTACGGCGTAGCCGACCCGTTTGGGCCGACGGTTGATCCGCAGGTGACGATCGTCATCAAGGGCGGGCAGTCGCCATACCACTACAATATCGTGGCCTCCACATCCTCCGCGAACGCCGCCGGCACTTACAAGAGCCTTGGGTTTGGCCCGAGCATCAATAATCGAGGAACAGTGGCGTACGAAGGCGTTAACGGTGCTGGAAAAAGTGATCTTTATATTTGGGCCACTACACCCAGTTCGGGTCCCACGCCGACCGCACAGCCGACGGCCTATTCCATTCTTGACCCCAGTTTCGTGGCTAACTCCGCGCCGTCAAGCGACTCGTCGCAGGTGCCATTCGAACAATTCGGCCAGCGCGTGCAGGTTAATGACTCCGATTTTGTTATTTCCTCCCGCGAGATTGGTGTCAAGGGCCTGATTGGTGCCTTGCCGGGCGGCATCCCTGACGTAGTCGAAACAAAATTTCTTCTTTCCTATTCGGAAATCTATTTCGGGGCTAATGCAATCGCCGGCAATGCAACTGCCGCGGCTTATCAGGCAGGTGTCGGCGACTCCGGAATTTCGGCATCGGGCGTGCAATGGGGCAACCCTGAATTCAAGGATATGATTCTGGCCGGGCTGATGGGCGCTCTCACGCCGGCCCTCGGCCTTGTAGGCTTCGGCTCCAGCCAGGCTGCCCTTACCAATCTGATGCTGTTGCCACGTGCCTGGATTGCCAATCCCATCTGGGCTAGCCTCTTCCCGACACCAGTCGACCAGAATTGGACCTCCGTTTTCTGGAACTTGAACCGCTATCCGGGTCTCAACGCGGCGGACTTGACATCGTCGTTTGCCTTGGCTCTATCCATTGGCCCCAACGCTATCGAACTGCGCTTGAAGGATACGGACGATTTCGCCGCTATTTATCCCTTTGTTGCTTTAAGTAATGTTCCACCGCCGTCGCCGCCCCCGCCGCCGCCCAGCAACCCGCCGCCAGCGCCCCCGACACCGGGGCGGGTGGGGCGCCGATGCGCCCAAGACAAATGTGCCTAGTTTTAGCAGCTTCGATCCGGGGTACATGGCCTTTGAAGCCATGGGCAGTTCGAAAAATGGCGGCAAGACCTTCCTGGTCACTGCTAACGACAATCAGCCCCACGGCGATAGTCCGGCCCTCGCTGCCGTGCGCCAACTCGGTATCGAGACGACTAATTTCGTGGCTCAGCCCAAGATCGGCGACAATGGCGATACGATTGTGTCTACCGGCGATGCTTTACACATTCTCAGCCCGGATTTCAGCCAGGACAACAAATTACAGAGTCAGGAACTCAATTATATCGGCCTGGCACCGGCCATCTCCGATGGCAGCGATCCCTGGGTCGCTTTTGCCGCTCACAGTACCAAGCTGGGTGATGGCATCTTCGCGGCCCATGCCTCCAATCCAAGCCAGTGGTACAAAATTGCCGGTGTCGCCGACGACGGCAATCTTGATCCCAACGAAGTTTGGATCGACAAAGATCAAAACGACCAAATCAGCAAGGGCGAAGACAAAAGCGCGCTCACCGGCATCGATCTTGATGCCACCATTGGCATTAATGGAAACGTCCTCAACGAATTCACGATTTCGTTCTTCGGCACGACCCTGTATCCGGACAACAGTACGCGTTATGGCCTGGAAACAGTGCAGTTCGTTCCTCCATCCGCCGACGCTTCCCCAGAGACCCAACGTTATCAAGAACTGCCGCTACAGACCCCAATTCCAGTTTTGCCCAACGGCAACCTGCAAAAAAGGCAACCGCTGCCTGACCCGGCCCGCAACGATACGAACATTTTACCGCGGGGGGATTTTCTTGGTTTCGCCACCGTCATCAGCGAGGGAGACGACATCCCCGGCGCCGGCACTGTGGTCATGAGCAACGGCGGACCGCGAAATATCGGAACCTACGACCCGATTAATAGGTCCGGCCAGGTTGTATTTTGGGCCACCACCAATCGTGGCCAGGTGATCGTTCGTGCCGACCCGCCCTTGCGGCCGCGCGGACAACTTGTCGTGGCGCTGGAAAATCTGCCGCTCACGCTCAACACTGGCCTTACCGGCCTGTCTCCTGACGGAAAGAGCCCGGTGATCGCGTCTTTCGTTGGCAGCGATCCTATGTCCCAGATGTCCGATTACGAGGCCACCATCGATTGGGGCGACGGCTCGAAGCAAGAGCCGGGCATCATACAACAGGCTACCGTTACCACCGTAAACAGCGAGGTGGTGCCGCTGCCCAATACCTTCGTTATCACTGCCGACCACACCTACACGCACGAGGGGCCCTATGTCATAAGTGTCATGGTCACGGACACCCGGGACAAACTCGGCGGGGTCGGCGCCGCCCTTGCCGACGTCATCAACGTTACCACGGAGGAGAACACCGAGGTATTCGACTCCAAGGCGGACGTGTCGCTATTCAGCAGGGCCGACCGGGGCGTTGCCGGACTTATCCCTTTCATATCCATCGATCCCAAGAAGGGGACTTATAGCGCAGCCGTTTTTGGCGAAGGAATTTACAGTTACCAATACTCCTTGAGCACCGACAACGGCGACAGTCCTGGCCAGGGCAATGACACGACAGCGGGTCAGGGGGGCACACTCACCATTCAAACCCTCGATACGGCCGGAAAAATGGACCTCGTCAACTTCAGTCCGAAACTATTCACGGTGACCAGCTACGCCATGGAGGCCAACAGCCACCAGGAGATACCGCCGACCTCGACGGGCAAGGAGCAACCGTTTCAAACTCACATTGAAATGGGCGATACCTTCACGGTAATGCCGCTCGATACCAGCACCGTGAAGGATTATGACAAGAAGGATTACACGATTGCGGGCACCGCTTATACCTGGACCCATACGGAAAGCACTACCAGCTCCGCGAAAATCATCGGCGTGCGGCCCACGGACCAGGATACACGTGGCCAGGTCAACGGACTCATGAACCAGGACGGCGGCGTCCTCGCCGGGATGCTCTCCAACTTGTCCCTTGTCGGCACCTATACCACGACTGTGACGTCTACCTCGACAACCAGCCTTACCGAGACCGGCTCCGCCATGGGCCTGATAGCCCGCGACTACCGCCTGATCTCAGGAAGCACGAGTGCTCAGACGGCCACACTGAGCTCCTTGACCCAGGGCCAGACTGCTATCTCGCAGAGCACGATCACGGAAAGTCAGGGCCAACTCAATCTCAAAACCGGCGATTACTCGATTACGGTGCGATCCTATACCACGGACATGGTTCTAAGCCAGAACTCGAAGGATCAAACACTCGCGGTTACCCAAACCGGTGGCACCACCGTCGCCTCGACCCTCATTAAAACCGGTCAGGACCTCCTCGGCACGACCGCCTTTGGCGGCTACACGGCCACCGCGATGGTCCAGACCACGGCGCAAACCGTCCAGACGCAGACGAACCAGTCGTCGACGGTAACTCAAACCACGAATTCCACCAACGTACTCACGCAAATCGCTGTTGCCGCCGTCGATACCCAGTTTGCCCTGAGTGGGACGTCGGTCGCGAAAACCACCTCCACCAGCAAACAAACAAACCAGGCGCAGACCATCCAAAGCGTGCAAACGAACACGCAAACAGTAACACAAAGCCAGACTGGCACGCTCTTCACGAGTGCCTACACGATTACCAATACGTCAACCTCGAACAATTCCGCCCAGCAGACTCAGACCGACCAGCAGAGCGTCAGCGTCCAGTCCACGAACGGCACCGGCACGGGACTGGAAAAAGATAGCGGCGACCGCAAGGCAGGCAACTTTACCGCGGTGGCCATGAGCACCAACACCACCACAACCACGCAAACCGACACCAATCAATCGCAAGCATCCACGGTCACAACGGCCGCAACCGTCACGGACCAGACGACCAAGACGGGTGATTTGTCTTTGGGAACTTACACCGTGCGCTCAGGCGGTTCGGTCCAGATTACCCAGGCCACCAGCGTGGGAGTCAGCACAAACGGCCCCCAGACAATTTCCGTATCCGGCTCCAGTTCCTCCAAAACGCGCATACAGGGAAGTGGATCCACCAAGGACGGCGGCTACACGATGACGCAGACCGGGACATCCACCACCACCAGCGTCGAGAAAACCTTTAATCAATCCATGTCGGCCACTGCCTCCACAACTACCACCGATATGCAGACCAGTACACAGTCGGGCAGTTCGATCTCAGGTACCTATACCATCGCCTCCGTCGACGCCGCCTCGTCGACTGCGGTACGCACCTCTGCCAACCAGGGCGAATTGGTAACAACGACCACTTTCGCCACGGACAAGAGTTCGAACAAAGTCACCGGACAGAATATCCAGGGCACCGCCACCACGGCCGCCTCGCACACCTCGACCTCGACGGCCATTGAGACCACCGTGAACCGATCGCTGACCGTCTCCGCCACGACCACAGCCCACAATACCGCCTCCACATCCGGCAGTTCCAGCAGCATCAAGGGCGCGTTCAGCACCACCAACACCGTTACCGGCGACAGCACCACGACCCAGGTCTCTTCCAACCAGAGCCTGACGGCTACCACCACCAGCAAGGCCCATTCGATACAAACGACTACCCAGTCCGGCAATTCGATTTCCGGGACCTACACAACCACGTCAACGTCCGGCTCAACGTCTACCACGGTTGAGAATAGCGTTAATCAATCGCTCACGGCGTCCGCGACGACAACGACCACGAGCACTTCGAACATCTTCGGCGGCGGCAACACCATTGGCGGCGGCTTTACCACGACGGCCACCAGCACCGATAACAGCACCTCCACCCAGTCTTCTACCAACCAGAGTCTGACTTCCACGACGACCAACACGACTACTTCGGGCCAGACCACGACCCAGTCCGGAAACTCGATTTCCGGCACCTACACAACGTCGTCCAAGTCCGGCGCAACGACCACCACCGTGGACAACACCGTGAACCAGTCGCTCACCACTTCCGCGACGACGACGCAAACCGACAACTCGACCAGTTCCGGAACCGGCGATTCCATCGGAGGTACCTTCACTAACACGGCGACCACGACCTCCAAGAGTTCCTCCCTCAAAAACTCCACCAACCAGGACGATCTCGATACCATCACCACCACCGCCAACGCGACGCGGACCGTGGCGGAAAAGGGCAATCAGGTCGTCGGCGATTACTCGACGACGACCACTGCCAAATCGACCTCCACCGCCATTGAGAATACTGAAAATCAAGCGCTCACCATGTCGTCAACGGCAACCACCACGGCCAGTCAATTCGTGGTTCGAGGCGGCAATTCGTTTAGCGGTACCTATTCCGCAACCAGCACCGAGACCAATGCCAGCACCACGACCCAGGACAGCGTCGATCAGGGCATGTCGATAGCGGCCTCCACGTCCGAGGGTACCACCGCCACGAGCACTCAGAAGGGTAACGACGTCGTCGGCACCTATACGTTGGCCGAGACCGTCCTGGATAACGTGAATGCATTCCAGCGAACGACCAACCGCTCCTTGACTGTTTTCGTAACGAGTGACTCAACCAATACGCAGATGAATTATCGGACCGGTAACTCCATCGGCGGCGATTACACCGCCACCCTGACGGTAGGCTCGGATTCCACGACGACCCAAACCACCATCGACCAGGCCCGCTCCGCCACGGTCACTGATTTCGCGCATGCGAGCAGTACAAACACCGACACCGGCAACTCAATTACGGGTGACGTGACGACAACCGCGCTCGCTGAATCAACGGTGACCTCTTCCAGATTGACTACCGATCAGTCGCTCACCTTGATGGCATCGGGCACGACGAGCAGCAATCAGGACAAATATGGCACCAGCAACCAGATTACTGGGGATTTCACTTATTATCTGAGCTCGTCGGCATCGTCCACCGCGAACCAGAAGACGAATGATCAGCTCCAGGGTACCACCTCCACGACTTTCGAAAACGACACCAGCACCGGCTTTGACACGGGGAACACAGTCGGCGGTGACGATAGTGTCACGACCTTCGCGACCTCGACGAACACGTCATTTGAATCCAACTTCAACCAATCCCTCAATATCTTTGCCACGACATCCGCCACGAGTACGCAAACAACCACGAATACCGCCAATCAGATCACTGGCGACTATGACCTCGACATTAGAGCCTCGACCCGGGCAAGTATGTCTCAGACCACGGCGAACCAGACCAGCTCCATCACGGTCATCACCTTCCAGCGCGATAAGAGCATGACGACGGACAGCGGCAATACGATCGCCGGTGACGACGACACGACCACGACCGACACGGCCACGTCGACCGTATTTCAAACGACCATCAATCAGGCTCTCACCGTGAACGCCGCCAGCACGGCCACCAGCACGCAGACGAGCACCAATTCCAGTAATCAGATTGTTGGCGATTATGCCGGCGATGCCACCATGGGAACCACGTCCTTCGCGATGCAGACAGCCACGAATCAGGGCCAGACCATCGTCACAACCTCCTACGCGACCGAAAGCGGCGATATGACCAAGACCGGCGACTCGATTACCGCCGACGACACCACGACCAACTCGTCAAGTTCGACGACCACGTCCCTGGAGACGACGCTCAACCAGACTCTCAAGGTCGTCGCCACAACGACGGCCACTACCGGCCACGACAGTACGAACATCGGCAACGCGATTAGTGGCACGTATACGATTTTTACTACCGACGAATCCAATTCGGCGGCCACGCAGACTTCCTCCAATCAGACGCAACAGATCACGACCACGAGCTTCGCCGATGGTGCGAGCACGGTGACCGAAACGGGCAACTCGATCCAGGGCGGTAATTCGACGACGACGACCGCGACCGCGAATTCTACCTCGTACGCGACCTCCACAAATCAGGGCCTCACGGTCCGGTCTACAACCAGTAACTTCAGCGATCGGACGAGCACTTCAATCGGCAATCAAATCCTTGGGGGCTATGCCACGACAATGACCGGCACCTCGAACTACGACGGGAGTCAGGCGTCCACCAACAAGTCTCAAACGGTCATCGCGAGCACCACGGACGATTCTGTACAGGGGTCCACTGGCACGAGTAATTCGATTAGCGGGGACAACACGACGACCCTGTCGGCGACCTCTACTTCTACTTCGTTTGAGACCACCACGAATCAGGGCCTTATCGTCCAGGTGACCACCAGCGCCACCAACACGCAAACCACCACCAGCACGGGCAATCAAATCGTCGGTACCTATACCGTCGTCATGGCCGCGATCGCGTCGTCGACTGCCGGCCGGACCTCAACCAACCAGGGCCAAGCCGTCACCGCCTCCACAACGACTACGGACAATACGACAACCATCGAAACGGGCAACTCGGTCCTCAGCACTACCGTGACAAGGGTGCGGGCCGCGTCGAATACGACCTCGACCCAGCGATCCACCAACCAGGACCAGACAGATTTCGCGAGGAGCAGCGGCTCCGGAAGCCGCACGAGCTTGCAATCGGCCAATGCGATCCTCGGCACCTATGTCGTTGGTACAACCACCACCGATTTCAACAGTGACACGGCGACCAGTACGGACCTTTCCTACGCCCAGACCGTCACTACCTTTTCCACTGATTTTGTCACCAGCGCCGAGACCGGCAATTCCGTCCTCGGCAGCGCCACGACGACGACCACCGACACTTCTGTGTCGACTGCTTTCGAAATGGATGCGAATCAATCGCGCTCCAATAGTGCTACCAGTACCACAACCAGTACTGCCATTGCCACCAACACCGCCAACAATGTCACCGGCGACTTCACCATTGTCAGCAACGCGACCGCGACGTTTACCCAAATTGGTTTCACGAACAACCAGTCCGAGAAAACCACTGCGACGTCCTATGCGATGCCCGCCACGATAGCCTCCTCGACCGGCAACCAGATCACCGGCGCAGTTACGACCACGCAGACTGTGACCGCCGTCAACATTTCTGCCGATCAAGCGATTACCCAGGGCCAGACAGTCAGCACCCTTACGACGGTGACCGCGACCAACATTGCTACCTCCACCAGCAACAACGTAACCGGCGCTCAGGCAACTACGACAACAGCCCTGTCCACCAGCACCGCGACCAGTGGCTTGACGAATCAGACCATCCACACCAATAAAACCATAACCGCGCAATCCGCTGAGACCGCGACGAACATCGGCAACAACATTTCCGGACTTTACCACAGAAACTCGGCCGGCTCCGGGTCCAGCACGCGTGCCGAGAAGATCATTAACCAACTCCTTACGACCACGTTGCGCGACACCGGCACCAGCGGTAGCAATGGCACGGAAGACGGCAACTCCATCACGGGCTTGTTCACCTCCACCAGCGTCTCCACTTCCACGTCCACGCTCATGGGTTCCGATAACAATCAAACTTTGAGCTCGGCCTATACCGAAACGACGACCGACACGGCCACGACCACGAATACTGGCAGCAATATTACCGGTGATTACGCGATCCATACCCTGGATACCCAAAGCTACGCTCAGAACAAGATTGACCTCGACCAGGGCCTTGCCGACTCTACAGGGACTGTTATCAACACCACCACAACGAGCACCGATGTCGGTAACTCGGTGTCCGGCAGTGATACGTTGACCGCGACGGCGACCACCTTCTCGGCCGTCAGCGAGTCCATTGTGAACCAGGCGCTCACGGCCACCATAACTCAGGCGGCCGCCAACACGCAGACGGTTGGGACGACAAGCAACGTAATCAAGGGAGACTACACGACAGTTGAAACGGACCATGGCACCGCCAGTACCAGCAACGAGACCGATACCAACCAATCTTTGGCCTCGACACTCAGTTCAAGCTCACAAAACACCAGCACCGCGACCGAAACTGGCAACAGCATCAATGCCACGACCACCCGCACCGAGACGGCGACTTCGACCACCGTGAAAGTAGAGGTGCAGTCAAACCAGACCGATACGCTTGCCCGCACCGAGACGGATGCCGACAGCTCGACGTCGACCCACACCGGAAACGCCATCCTGGGCAGCTATGCCATCCAGTCCAACTCGAACAGCGGCTATTCCTCCACACAGGCGCATACCAACGCTCAGGCACAGACTTTAAGCGTCACCGGCGCTGATAGCGGCTCGTCGAGCGTCACCATGGTTGATGGCGGCAATTCGATTGCAGGGACCTATACGGCCACGACCATCACCGTCTCCTTCTCGACCATGACCGAGACGGACACCAATCAAACCATGCTCGATACGTTGACCTCGACGAATACCGGCACCACGACCACGGTCGAAACCGGCAACCACGTCACCGGCGATTACGCGCAAGCCGTCACCACGAGTGGCAACGGAGCGGGCCTGGAAATCGATAACTCGACGCCGGCGAGCACCATTATCACGCAAAGCAATCGCGTTGGAACGACAACCCAGACGGGCAACCGCATCACCGGAACGTTCTCGACAACTTCGACGGATGCCGGCTCCAGTACCAGCCAGGAGCTTTCCAAGCTGGGCTCGCTCACGGTCAACACGACCCAAGTGGGCGCCACGACAGCCACCACGACAGACACCGGCAACGATATTGTCCAAACGGATACGTCCTCCAGTCGGACGACATCCCGCAGCACCGTAGTGGATGTCGAATCAAACCAAACGCTCGCTGTCACGCAAACACAGATCGAGGCGGCCACGGTGACGGCCACCGAAATTTCCAACGCACTCTCAGGCGCGGACACGTTAACCCAAATAGCGAGCACCGCCTCCAGCATGACCGAAAAGAGCATCAACCAGGGGTTGACAGTTACACTCAGTCAAACAGATGTTTCCGGCAGCACCAGTGTCAAGATCGCCAACAACATCACAGGCGCCTACACCTCGACCAAAAACGGCAGCGATTTGGCCACGTCCCTCGAAACCGACATCAACCAGACGCTACGGACCGATCTGACCAGCGTCTCTAATAGTAAGAGCAACTCGTCCGCGACGGGCAATGCCGTTACCGGTGTCTCGACAACGACGGCCACGACCACCACGACGTCCGTGCAGCAGCAAACCGACGTTAACCAGACCTCCTCCACAACTAACCTGGCAACCGACTTCTCCACGGCGACGAGTGTGTCGACGGCGAACGGCATCAGCGGTCTGTTCAGTTCCACGCGAACCGGCACGACAGGCTCAAGCTCGATCGAAACGGGCAACAACCAGACGGCGTCTCGTACCCTCATACAGGCTGCCACCGGATCATTTACCAGCACGAACACAGGGAACGCCATAACCGGCGCCTACACTACCTCTACCACCGGAACGCATACGTCTCAGTCGGGCGAGGTAGATAACAACCAGGCCGAGTCTTCCTCGACGACGCAAACTGAATCCGCCACAGACGGCTCGATCGAAGTCGGCAACTCACGTTTCCAAACGTCCACTTCTACCTCGACCAGCAGCTCAACCGTGACCACAGGCCAGGGCGGATTAAATCAGTCTCTGCAAACGGGCGGCAACCAGGTGACGCGCGATGTTGCCACAACGACCAATGTCGGCAACGCCGCGAGCGGCACCTACACCACCACCAGCGTCGATGACAGCTTCACGACGGTCGGCGGCACCTCAACCAATGGCTCTAGCTTCAGCAGCAGCACCCAGGCCGAGACTAGCCATCAAGTCAGCACCGAGGCTGGCAACAGCGTGACCGGCGACTTCACAATTACAAGTGTGTCGACCGGCGGCACCACACTGGCGGAGCATGATACCAATACCGGCCAAGATGTAACGGCTTCTGAAATAGACGCGAGCACCAGTACCTCAACACGTACCGGCAACAATATCACGGGCAACTTTACCACCACCCAGACCGGCCAGCACACGATGGCGACGGCCCAAACAGGCACGCTTGGCACCTATACCTTCACCGCGACTGAAACTGCTGGTTCGACGTCGAGCAGTTTGAGCAGCGGCAACAAAATTACTGGCGCCATTAACATGGCGGATAATGGAGCCGACACCTACACTTCGAATCAGACCACCACCTACACCGATGGCCAGGACACGAACAGTGTCACTCGCACCGGTACCTCGTCGGACAGCCAAACCGGCAACGCCATCACCAGTGTCTTTACAATATTCGCGGGTTCTTCAAGCCAAACCACCGTGACCGAGACTGGCAATCGCGGCAATGTCTATTCCGTGTCGTCCGTCACCAGCCTCAGTTCGACGTCTACGGACACCGACAATGCAATCACCGGAACCTTCACCCGGCTGAACACGGCTGCGAATACCACGACCGACATCACTACCGTGCCGACTTCAACGACGGGCTCCTTCACGCTGACCGCGGCTACGACGGATCACTCCACTGTCGCGGCCATTGGCAACTCGATTACGGGCAGCTATACCCAGACTTCCACCGATACTATGTCGGCGACGACCACGCAAATGTCCGCCAGCACCGATGGCAAAACCGCCTTTAGCGTGCTCGATAAGTTGACAGGTTCCAGCCTGACCACCGAGGCAGGTAACTCGATGACGGGCGATTTTACGCGTGCCCTCGCCTTCGCAAGCGGCGACACTCTGTCTCAAACAGGCCAGAACGTGACCGGAACGTTCACTTATGCCGACGTCTCCACGGATTCCGGCGAGGAAAGCGTTGGCGGCAACAGTGTTCGCGGCCTCACCACTACCACCATCAACGCCACGCAGGCATATTCCTTCGACCAAAACGTTGGCGGCAGCCAGCCTTATCACCTCACCGGGCGCGGAATTAACGTGTCAGCCGAGAGCGGCACGCAAGATTCGGTAAGCGGCCAGGATTCGCAAACCACCGCCGGCACGGATGTGTATACACTCACCCAAACTGGTGCCGACCTGCAGGGTGGCTATACCACCGTCCTTAACGGCTCGGAAGCGTACACTCAGGCCGAAACGACCAATACATCGACCGGGAACTTTACTCGTACCACCACCGGCACGGCAGCCGATGGCCGCACCGTGACGCGCGGCTCGACCACCACGGCGACGGTGCCCATCTCGTACACCACGAGCCAGGGCGGCAATTATCTGGATGGTGCGACGACACTTACCATAACCGGCACCGATCGCTATGGCGCACTGACTCATTATGCGGACACCAGCAACGCTGGACTGGCGGTCGCTGGACCGCTCGATTTCTCGCCGATCGGAACTCCCTTGTTCCTCGGCCGGGGGCCGGAGGTGCCCACGGGCGGCGCTCCGCTGGCGCTAAACCCACAAGCCGTTAGTGCCATCAGTTCGTCCATCACGCAGCCTGCCGGCAGCTCGGCCAACGGCAACCTGCGCGGTTCAGAGGCGGTTGGCCTGAGTTCGGTCGCCGCGGGGGCTGACTGGTCGGGCGCCACGTCCGTCCATGGCTACTCGGGACAGGGCATTGTCAATGCCCATACCTATTGCTTTGCTGCCGGCACGCTCGTTCTACTGGCCGACGGAGCGACAAAACCAATCGAGCAAATTCAAGCAGGGGACCTGGTACTGTCCGCGCCCGACGGCGCCCCGACAGCCAGGCCCGAGCCACGCCGAGTCGTGCAAACATACCACAACGCACCGGCAGCCATCCTGACACTCCACGTCGGTACGGACGTAATTCGAAGCACCTACAACCACCCGTTCTACGCGCGGGGCCGTGGCTGGGTCCCTGCTGGTGAGCTACGCAACGGCGATGCGCTGCGCACCGCGACCGGCGGTTGGGTGCTCGTTACCGATCTATTCGGCAACGACGAAGTTGAGCCGGTCTATAACTGCCAGGTAGAAGGGCACCATACGTACTTCGTACTGCTAGCCAAGGACACGGCCGTCCTGGTGCATAATGACAGCAACTGGGTGCAGCAAGGACTGGATTATCTGAACCAAACCTTTGTTCAACCGTTTGTCAATTACGTTAATGACACCTTTGTCCAGCCACTGGCGCAGATTGAACAGCAAGCGGTCACGGCGATTTCCAACAGTTCGATTGTCCAGGATAATCCGGCACTCAATGCAGCTGTAAATAGCGATGCCGGTCAGGCCATTCTGAAAGGGGCATTGCAGTATGCGGCAAACCAGGCGCTGGGTGGCAATCCGTTGATTGATGTTGCGATTATCGCCAATACGGCGAGTGATCCCGCGGTAGGGGAGTTGTTCAAAAAGATTGGTGACAGTGTCAACAGCTTTATGGACAAGTACTCTTCCTATATCGAACCTACCATGGAAGTAGCGGCCGAGCTTACTATCGCGGTTTTGTTGGCGCCCGAAACTGGCGGCGCCAGCCTGGTAATCGGCCTGGGAGTTGCCGGTGGCGGCCTTTACGACATATTGCACCAGGGATTGGCCAAGAATCCCAAGCCTTTCAATAGCGACGAATTCCATCAAACCCAGCTTGAGGGCGGGAAGGCCGCGGTCCTTTTTGGCGTGGCGGAAGCTTTAGGTGCTCCGGCGCTCCTTATTGGGGCCTATTCCGTAGGTCAATATGGCCTTCCCGCCGCTTACAAGGCCGGTCAAGAATTCGCGGCGGGCGAATTTGCCCTGGGTCTATTGGACTTCGCCGGCACGCTTGGCTCGTTATTAGGATTTAAAGCGGGCGGCGCACATGTGGGCGAAGAGCCCATTGCGCCGCAGGTGCGCCGAACGAAGGCGAGGTCGCCGGAAGCTCGAGTATCGACCCGTTTGGATCGCTCGAATCGTCCGGTTCCTCCAAAGGTATCAAAGACCTCAACCCCGAAATGCCGCAAACATTGGAAATGCCCCGGCCAATGCGTTTGGGAAATGACCCGATATTATCCGAAACCGAACCAGTGGACCAACCTAGTACCTCGCTAGATGGCGGCGGTTGCTTCGCTCGCGGCACACGCTTACTTACTCCAACGGGCAGCAGAGCAATTGAGGACTTCCGCTCGGGCCACGTCATCATCTCTAAACCGGAAGAGGATTCGCAGGGGCCATTGCAAGTCAAGATTGTCGAGAGGGTCTACATTCGAACTGGTAGGATCATGAACCTGCACGTAGGCGGAGAAATCATACGTACCACCGCCGAGCATGCATTTTTCACGCCAAAGCGCGGTTGGGTAAACTGCGGGGAACTTCAGCAAGGTGAAGATCTTGTAAGCGTTGACGGCAGTACGACGCCGGTGATTGATCTCATCGACACGGGACGCTACGAACCGGTTTTCAACCTGACGGTTCAGGATTCTCACACCTATTTCGTGGCCGGCCAGAGCGGCTCACTGTCTGTCTGGTCGCACAATATGAACGGGGTGGACTGCACATTCAAAGGCAAACCCACGAAGCTGGTTGACCGATCGAACATCCGATTAGTGGAAATGCCTGCTGAAAGCACCTGCTCTTAAGCTCATTGAAACACCCGAGCAGCTAACAACCGCAAACGCCGTAAAGGCAACAACTGCGGACTACACGAATCCCCAGGCCAACACTCTATACGAGTCGAACGGATATTATTATCAAACCAACGAAGTTGGCATGCTTTCTAAAGCATTTGGTGACCTTGTATTAAAAACAGCAGATCGAGATAGTTATCAGCAAGGAATTGTAGGAAAATCATCCGGCATCGCAGGTGACGAAGGTGGCCACATGATTCGGCGCACGAATTCAATGGATGGGGTAAAGGCAAACTCCATATGGTTGCCCAAGCAATGAAACTCAATCGGGGAAAAGGGTCGCAATGGACGGCGATGGAGCGAGAGTGGGCAAAGGCTCTTGATCCTGAGAAAGGCTACAACGTGTCAGTTGCAATTGAAATTGAGTGGGAGGGGATCATTTTCTTGGGAAAGGGAGATATTACGTATCGACCTGCTAGCTTTGATGTAACCTATACAAAGTCAAACCCTCAAAGTGGTATGCAGGTTACCTCGACGAAAACATTCAGGAATCCGTAGGCCCTTGGAGAGGTATAACGTGATTGAGGGAATTGAAACAGTGTATCAGCAAATCGCCGACTCAATTGATGAGAGTATCCACGAACCTTGGTCTGTGGCCTGGATGGAGGGCGTTTTTTTCACGGAGCACACCTCCTATTCGGCGGAATATCAACCGCAGGCTGGGGGACCGCCGAAGAGCTTCGCAAGCGGTCGCAACGGTCGCCGCGCCTTCGAAAGGCTTCGTGAACTCTTTAAAAATGCAGGAAAGCCTCTCTGGTGCCGTGCCAGATTTGAATTACATTCGAACGGAAAATTCAACATGAATTGGAATTACGAAGATTGCGATCAGAACGGATTTGCAAGATTTGATGAACAAGCGGAGCTTGAATGACGTCCCATGCCACTGACGGCGTCCCTGCCGCCCAGGACGTTGCAGTTGCCAAGATTATGGGTTCTTCTGGGTTTTCAGTGGGTGGATTTCCCCAAAAAATGCCCTTGGAGGAAAAAAGCCTTAAGGGATGACGTTGGGTTGCATAAAAGACAGGGTTTTTGAAGGCATGACGCACGCCCCACCCCCCGATTTCCTTCGGACTGGCGATCAAGCGATCCCTCAGAATCCCTGGAAATCCTCCGTCACCCATTAAGAACCCGGAAGAACGAGATTATGATCCCTGGGCGGCGATTGCGATGGATCAAAAACACACTACTTCGGTCAGCGTGAAGAAGGCGTGAGTAAGGGGACGCAACTCATGGGTTCCACGTATCTACCGTTTTGGAAAAAGGCCTGGTAGGTTGGAAAAACAGGCGAGTCACGTCGAAGCAACTGATTTTGGCTTCATTGTGCCCGCCCAAAAGATCGCCGGGAACGCAAACAGTTACTACCATCCGTTCGCCAATTGCCCTTAATCCGCCCCGTTTTCCACGTGTAACGCGGGGACGGGATGGAAGTGATTGAAGGTGCGACTAACCAGGTTTGTCCTCGATATCTTCCTCCATCAGCCCATCTCATCATGCCGGGTCCATATGCGGGCTGTGGTCTTTCATTTCTTCGGGCGTCTTCCGGTGTACCTTTTT
This sequence comes from uncultured Planctomycetota bacterium, assembly GCA_963848825.1. Lineage (GTDB taxonomy): Bacteria > Planctomycetota > Planctomycetia > Gemmatales > Gemmataceae > CAVVSQ01. Next base: position 60,376 of record CAWKFA010000005.1, read on the forward strand.
CATTTCGCGCTCCTGGTCGCGCTGCCTTTCGACCTCTTTGAGCTTTTTTAGTTCGGCCAGTTTCTTCACGGTTTGGTTCCAGACTTCCAAGTCGAGGATGTGATAAATATCCTCAGCTCGCCCGCCGACGCGCTGACAACCCGCCTCCAGTAACTCACGCATGTGGCACATCTTCGTACCCCTTCGCGAGAAAGCGTTGAGGCGGTTTCGCCGGCGGCGACCGTCTCTCCAGCCCTACTCGGGTTCGGCAAACGTCTTTGGATCCACCTTGCCCAGCAGGGTAAAAGCGGAGATTTCCTGTTCCATGAATTTTTGACCGTCGCGCATGGTGGCGATCTTTGTGGCTCGTTTGATGCCGTCGAATTCCTTGTAGTTTTCATAGGTCGTTTGTTGCACGAACTCGTTGCCGTCGAAGCCGACGACGGTTGCGACTTGTTTGACGGGCAGACCGCTGGTTTTATCGAAGTACATCTGGAAATCCTTGCCGTCCGGACCGGTGCCCTTGAGAAGCACGGTGCCCTTTTCTTCGCGCCAGCGCGACTTTGAAGTCCTTGCCCTTCAGAGGCAGGATCGAGTTCGCGATGACTTGCAGGTAGATGTTGCGTTTTTCGTTGGCACGGCCATTATCGTCCAGAACCAACTTGTTATCGCCAAACGCACGCCAGCCCTTGTTGCCATCAAGGACCGTCACGCCGTGAAATTTATTGCCGTCGAATTCGGCATCCACTTCGCGACGAAAATGGCTCGGGTCCTGAATGGTGGTTTGGCTGGCGAACTTATTTTCGTTATCGCCCAAAGTGATGGTACCCTTCGCTTCCCAGCGAACTGCTTTGACCTTGCTGAGTTTCTCCTCGCCGCCCAGCGCCTTGATGGCCTTGTCGAGAACCGCCAGGGCGTTCGTTTCACCCTCCGCCCGCGTGTGTCCGCTCGCGAGAAGGACAAAGGCCACCATAAACGTCCCACCGGCTATACTTTTCATGTTGATCTCCGGGAGCTGGGGAAAGCTAAATATCGCTACGGAGGCACATTGTAAGCCGGCCGCGAGGGTCTTTCAACAAGGCCGACCATGATAGTATTCGTTCAGGCACGACACCGCGCTGGCTCACCCGGGACATCTGGCGACACTATTGAACTTGACGAACTCGCCCCGGGTACTTACAAGGCCGTTTCCATTATTACCGATTAATTTCGCGGATATTGTTGCTACCGGCTCCCCGGAGACGAGATGCTGCGCTGGCTGCTATTTCTTGGGGTTATGCTTGCCGTGGGCGGCTGCCAGCGCCCCTGGTATCGTCGCGACGCCGATCGCCAGACTTACGCCGTCGAGCGCGAGCACGAAAACAAAGCGCGCTGGCCGGTGGCCGATACCTCGATTACGCCATCTCCCCGGTCCAGGCTGTATGACCCTTTCAACTCAGACTACCCACCCATGCCGCCCGACGATCCGGCAGCCTATTACTACATGCTTCATCCCGCCAATCAGCGGCCGGTGCGTACCTACCATCGCGACGGCGATGCGCCCTTCATCGAGGACCCGGCCTGGCGCGACACTCTCGAACTGGACAAGGACGGCAAGTTGGTGCTCACGCCGGAAAAAGCTATCGAGCTGGGCCTACTGAATAGCCGTGAGTATCAACAAGCGCTCGAAAATCTCTATGCGACGGCCCTGGCGCTAACCTTGAATCGCTGGGACTTCGCCTTGCACTGGTACGGGACTAACAACACTGTAGCCGATTTGTTCGGCGCCCCAGGGATTGGGGTAAACACGCTGACCACGACCACTGACGCTGGTTTCACCCGGAACCTCGCCAGCGGCGGTCAGCTCATCGTCGATTTCGCGAACAGTTTTGTGTTTGCCTTTTCGGGCGTCAACCAGACCATCGTGACTTCGAACTTTACGGCAACGCTTATTCAGCCGTTGCTTCGTCATGCCGGCCGTCGGGTGCGCCTTGAAGCGCTGACGCAGGGAGAGCGCAATCTTCTCTATGCCGTCCGTAGTTTCGCGCGCACGCGTGAGCGGTTTTACGTCAACCTGACGTTCGGCAACAGCAATGGTTTCCTGGGGCTGCTCGCGCAGGTGCAGAACATCCGCAATTTCGAATCCAACCTCAAGAGCCAGGAACAAAACCTTCTGCTGCACGAAGCCCTCTACGCGCGCGGAACTGTGTCGCTGGTTCAGGCCGATCAAGCGTTTCAGAGCTATCAACAAGGCCGGCAAAGCTTAATTCAGGCCAAGGCTAGCCTGGAATCGGCGCTGGACGGCTACAAGCTCAATTTGGGTCTGCCCCCCGACGTAGGCTTGAAGCTCGACGATGCCCTGCTCAATCCCTTTCAACTTGCTTCTCCCAACCTGGAAAAACTTCAGGAAGACCTTGACCGTTTTTTCGCCACCTACCGGGAGCTTGACAAGGCGCCGCCACTGGAGCAATTGCAAACAGGCTTCAAGCAGCTAAAGAGTTTCCTCCTGGTGCTTGGTCAATTGACGGAAGAGGTGGTCGGCGAGTTGGGCCGCTGGCGTCCTGAAGCGTCGACGGTGGCGCAAGACGAGGCGCAGCGGAAACGGGAACAGAGCACGCGCGCCGCCCTGGAAAGGCAAATGCCGGAGTTTCACGCCGAGCTGACCGCCCTGGCCAGGGAATTAGCCAAGGAAGAAGTGGGGCTCACGGAAGCAACCCGCGGCCCTGGCTGGGAGGTTCTGCAGAAACGTGCGCGGCAACTCATCGCGGACGCCGCGCAGCTCTACGTCGTGCAAACGCAGGTGCGCGTGTCGCTCATCCAGTTGGAGCCTATTCCCTATGCCCTGGACGAGGCCTGTAGCTATGCGCGTGACAACAGGCTCGATCTCATGAATCAACGGGCCCAGGTGGTGGATGCCTGGCGCCAGATCGATGTGACGGCCAACGCCCTCAAAGCGGGTTTGGATGTCAAAATGAGTGCGAACATCGCCACGCCGCCCGGCGCCAACAATCCGTTTGACTTTCGCGCCGCGGCAAGTCAGTATAGTGTGGGCTTGGCGTTCGACAGCCCGCTCAATCGATTCGCCGAACGCAATGCCTACCGTGCCAGCCTGATCGCCTACCAGCAAGCGCGACGCAGCTACATGGCCCTTGACGACCAGATTCAGGCCGCTGTGCGTCAAGATATCCGCCAGTTGGAACTGGAACGCGCGAATTTCGGCATCGCCCGGCAAAGCCTGATCGCGGCCGCCCGCCAGGTCGAAGGCGCCCGCGACCGGCTACTTGTTTTACCCAATGCCGCCGACACGACGGGCACCCAGGACGTGCTGAATGCCTTGAGCACGCTGCTCCAGGCCAAGAGCACGCTGATCAGTGCCTGGATTAATTATCAAACCGATCGCGCCCAGCTACTTTTGGATATGGATGCCCTGAAACTTACTTCAAAAGGCTTGCCCGATCATGAACTCGGCGACACCTCCGCTCCCGCATGCCTCGGCGTCCCCGTCGGCGACCCCAGCTGGTCCCCACCCACACCTCTCCCCGCCGATCCGCAACAGCTCCAACCATAGCCCCACGCCAGGGGCGGACAAAACTCAAGCGCGTTTCACCATGCGTCGCGTGCTTTCATGGTCCGGCGCCGCGCTGGTCCTCGTGGCGGTCTGGTTGGGCTGGCGCTGGCTTGTCGGCGGGCCCGCGGTGACTCATGAGATCACCGCCCTGGTGGCGCGGACCGATTTGCCGGTGATCGTGACGGAGCGCGGCCAGCTCGAGAGTGCTCGTACCGTGAAGGCCAAATGCGAGGTCGAGGGGGAGGCCAACAAGATTGTTTTTCTGGTGGCCGAGGGCGTGCGCGTCAAGAAAGGCGAGGTCGTGGTCCGCTTCGACACGGACAAAATACGCCGCGCCGTCGCCGAGCAGGAAATCAAGTACAAGACCGCGGAAGGCAAGACCAAAGCCGCCAAGGAGGAGCTGGACGTTCAAAAGAACAAGGCTGAAAGCGAGGTCGCCAAGGCGGAGCTGGCGCTGACGCTCGCCAAGCTTGACCGCGAAAAGTATCTGGAAGGGGAATACAAGGTCGAGGTGGATGACAAAAACAGCGCCATCAATTTGGCCGAGCGCGAGCTCAAGGAAGCTCAAGAAAAGCTGGAAGGTTTTCGCACGTTCGTCAAAAAAGGCTTCGGCACGCCGGAGCAATTGACGCTCAAGGAGCTCGAAGTGGCCAGGGCCCAGAATAACCTGGAACGGGACAAGGCCAAGCTGATGGTCCTCGAAAAATTTACCCTGCGTCGCCAGGAAGTTGAACTGACCGCGAAGGAAAAGGACGCCGAGCGCGATCTGGCGCGCACGCACAGTACCGCCCGCGCCAACGTCGCCAAGGCCGAGACCGACTACGATACCGCCCAGGCGGTGGGCAATCTCGAGAAAGAACAGCTCGAGCGGGCCCGCAAGCAGCTCGAACACGTCGCCATCGAGGCGCCCCAGGAGGGAATCGTGGTCTATGAACAGACCCGTTCCTGGGACCCCAATTCGCGCATCCAGCTAGGCGCCATGATTTATTATCAACAACCGGTATTTCTGCTGCCGGACCTGGAATTCATGCAGGTCAAGGTCAAGGTGCACGAGTCGAAAGTCAAAAAGATTCGCGTCGGCCAGAAGGCGACGATTCGTGTGGAAGCCTTCGCCGGCCTGGTCCTGAAAGGCACCGTGGAAAAGGTCGCCACGCTGGCTGATTCCGAGGGGGGCTGGCGCGGGGGCGGCGCCAAGGAGTTCGAGACGATCCTGAAAATCGATGAATTGCCCACGAGCATCGGCCTCAAGCCCGGCTTCACCGCCGAGGTAAGCATTGAGGTAAATCATCTGGCGGGCGTGTTGGCCATTCCGATTCAAGCGGTCGCCGAGGCCAAGGGCAAACATTACGCTTATGTCTTTGCCGCGGCCGGCGTCGAGCGCCGCGAAGTCACCGTGGGGGAGAATAACGAGAAGTACGTCGAAGTTCGCGGCGGCGTGGTGGAAGGTGAGTCCGTTTTCCTGGATGCCCGGGCACGCGTCAACAGCGATTTTCAGTCCGGCGACAAGGAGGCCAAACGTCTCGCATCCGGACAAATCGAAACCTTCTTTGCCAGGCCCAGGAAAATGGGGACACTACCCTGGCATTTATAAGCGCCGACCACCATTTTCTCGGACGCTCCCGCGGTAACAGTCTGCACACACTGAAATCGCTGAAAGAATAACGGGTTTATGTCTTGGCACCGCTTCGCCCACCTGTTTCGTCTAAGCTGGCATAGTCTGGTCGTCAACCGGCTGCGCTCGGTGCTGACCACGCTCGGTATTGTGCTGGGCGTGGCCTCGGTCATTGTCATGCTGGCGATCGGCGAGGCGGCCCGTTTCGAAGCGGTACGTCAAATTCAGGAACTTGGCGCCACCAACATCATTATCCGTAGCGTCAAACCTCCCAGCGACGGCAAGGAAAATACGGACCAGTACATCCTTACTTATGGGCTCACACGCGACGACCTTGAGCGCATCAGTACCCTGCCGACGGTGCAAGCGCAAACTCCCCAGCGCGAGTTTCGCAAGGACATTCGCCGCCGCGAGCAAAAGATCGAAGGCCGCGTGGTGGCCGTCTATCCCAACTATCAGACCATGAATGGCCTGAACATGGCGAGCGGCCGGTTTATCAGCCAGACGGACAGCGATCGTTTTGAGAACGTCGTGGTCTTGGGCGCGGAGCTGGCGGACATACTTTTCCCCCTGGAAGATCCGTTGGGGCGAACGGTGTCGATTGAGGAAGGCTATTACTACCGGGTCATCGGCATCACGGCGCGGCGCGGCGCATCGATCAGTATCGGCTCGAATGCCGCGGGGCAGTCTTATGACCGCGACATGTACATGCCCTTCTCGACGGATCGTATACGCAATGGCGATGTCCTGGTCTCCTTCAAGGTGGGCACGCTCACGGCGGAACGGCTCGAAGTCAGCCAGTTGACTGTCGAGGTGGCCGGCATGGAGAACGTACAGCGTACCGCCGCGCTCATCCAGGGGACGCTGGACCAGTTTCATCCGCGCAAGGACTATGAAATAACAGTGCCGCTCGATCTCTTGGAGCGTGCCGAAAGGGCACAACGCATTTTCACCCTGGTGCTCGGCGCCATTGGCTCAATCTCCCTGATCGTCGGGGGCATCGGCATCATGAACATCATGCTCGCGACCGTGACCGAACGTACGCGGGAGATAGGCGTCCGCCGGGCGTCGGCGCCAAACGCCGCGACATTGCCTGGCAATTTTTGGTCGAGACGACCACGCTTTCGAGCCTGGGAGGGTTTGTCGGCGTTATCCTGGGCGTGTCCCTGTCCTTTGTCATCGGTCACTTCTTCACTTTGCCGACGATTCTGCGCCTCTGGTCCACGGTGGTCGCCTTTGCCGTCTCCGTCGTGGTCGGCCTGGTTTTTGGCACCTATCCCGCTTTGCGTGCCGCCCGCATGGACCCGATCGAGGCGTTGCGGCATCTTTAAGGTTCAGCGAAAATCGCGCGACCGGGAAGTGATGCCGCGTAACGCATGAGACAGGTCGTCGATTTTGGTGGGGCAAACATGGACGACGCCCTCCGCGCGCTCGACTTTGCCTTCGATGAACAGCGCGACGGCCGCCTTGGCAACCGTGCGGAAACGCTCCCAGGTTCGTCGCCAGATAATCAGGTTCAATAGGCCGGTCTCATCTTCGAGAGACATGAACACGGTGCCGTTCGCGGTCGGCGGGCGCTGACGTACAAGGACCAGCCCGGCCACGCGCACCATGGCCTTGTCGGGCATATGCGCCAGGTCCGCGGCCGTGACGACCTGGAGACGGTCGAGATCGGCACGCAGCAGACCGATGGGATGCGCTTTGAGCGACAGCCCCGTGGTCTGGTAATCGGCCGTGACTTGTTGTGCGGGGGCCATCGTCGGCAAGCTCGGCACGTCGTCATCCTCCAGCCCGGCGAAGAGGGGTAAATCTTCGCCGGTAGCGAGTACCTTCCACAGCGCTGCCCGGCACTCCAGGCCGATCGAGCCAAAGGCGTCGGCGGCTGCCAGGCGCAGCAGCAAGGTTTTGGAAGCATGGCCACGCCGGGCCACGTCCGCGATGGAGCGAAACAGCCCTTCCTGCCGCGCTTTCAAGAGGGCCGCCGCTGGTGCCGTGGCCAAGCCTTTCAGCAGCCGAAAACCTAAACGGAGGGATGGTTGGCCAACCCGGCCGGCGCTGGTCAACGTGCAATCCCAGTCGCTTTTATTGATGTCGACAGGCTGGACGTCAACGCCGTGTGCCTGCGCGTCGTAGATGAGCTGCGCGGGCCCATAAAAACCCATCGGCTGACTGTTGATGAGCGCGGCCGTGAAGGCGGCGGGGTAATGGCATTTGAGCCAGGCCGAGGCGTAAGCAATTAGCGCGAAGCTGGCGGCGTGGGATTCGGGAAAGCCGTATTCGCCGAAGCCCTTGATCTGCTCGTAAATCTGCTCGGCAAATTCCATGGGGAAGCCACGCGCCAACAGTCCGGCGCGGAACTTGTCGCGATACTTGGCGATGGCGCCCTGGCGCCGCCAGGCCCCCATGGCGCGGCGTAACTGGTCGGCCTCGCCGGGCGTGAAGCCGGCCGCGACGATCGCCAGCCGCATCACCTGCTCTTGAAAGAGCGGCACGCCCAGCGTCTTTCCCAGCACCTGTTCGATGCTGGGGTGCGGATAGCTCACGGGCTCTTGGCCGGCGCGGCGGCGCAGGAAGGGATGCACCATGCCGCCCTGGATCGGTCCCGGCCGAACGATGGCAATTTCGACGACGAGGTCGTAAAAACAGCGTGGCTTCAGGCGCGGCAACATCGTCATCTGCGCCCGGCTTTCAATCTGAAAGACCCCAATCGTGTCCGCCGCGCAGATCATGTCGTAAACGACCGGGTCCTCGGCCGGAATCGTCGCCAGCGTCAGTTCGACCCCATGGTGGACTGCGATCAGGTCAAAGCATTTGCGAATCGCCGTCAACATTCCCAGGCTCAGGCAGTCGACTTTGAGGATGCCCAGCGTGTCCAGATCGTCCTTGTCCCACTCGATGACCGTACGGTCCCGCATGGCGGCGTTTTCGATGGGCACCAGCTCGGAAAGGGGCCGGCCGGTGATGACAAAACCGCCGACGTGCTGCGACAGATGTCGGGGAAAGCCCACCAATTCGCCTGTCAGCTCGACCAGCTGAATGACGCTCGCCGCGGTCGGGGCCAGGCCGGCTTCGGGGATGCGCTCGCCGATGATCGACGGGTTGGCGTGCCAGTCGATCGCCTTGGCGAGCCGGTCCACGGTGTCCGGCGAGAACCCCAGGGCCTTGCCCACGTCGCGCACCGCCGAACGGGGCTGATAGGTGATGACCTCGGCCACGATGCCGGCACGGTCGCGGCCGTATTTGCCGTAAATGTACTGAAAAACTTCTTCGCGCCGTTCGTGCTCGAAATCGACGTCGATATCCGGCGCCTCGTTACGCTCCTTGCTGATGAAACGCTCGAAAAGCAAATCGGCACGCTCGGGATCGACCGAGGTGATGCCCAGGCAGTAACAAACCGCCGAATTAGCGGCCGAGCCGCGTCCCTGGCACAGGATGCCGCGTGCGCGGGCAAACACCACCAGGTCCCAGACCGTCAAAAAAAACGCCTCGTAACGCAGCTCCGCGATCAAGATCAGCTCCCGTTCGAGGAGGCCGCTCACCTTCTCTGGAATGCCGGCCGGATAGCGCCCGCGCGCCTGCCCAGGTCAATTCCGCCAGATGAACGGCCTGCGTTTTGCCGGGAGGACACAATTCGTCCGGATATTCGTAGCGCAATTCGTCGAGCGAAAAGGCGCAGCGCCCGGCCACCTCGACCGTGCGCTCGACGGCATCGGGATAGCGCGCGAAGAGCTGCGCCAGCTGCGCCGGGGATTTCAGGTAGCGTTCGCCGTTGGCGAAACGCAGCGCGCCCAGATTGGCGACCGTGGTGTGGTTCTTTACGGCCGTGAGCACGTCATGAAGCGCTCGCCGCTCCGGCAGGTGGTAGTGGACCTGGTTGCTGGCAACCATCGGCAGCCGGCAGAGACGGCTTTGGCGGGCCCAATGCGCCAGTTCGTCTTCATCGCATGGGCCCAGATGGACGGCGGCAGCCAGGTAGGCACGCTCGCGAAAAATGTCCCTGTGGGTTTGCAGGGCCACGGGCGTGGTCGTTGGGTGGGCGGGAATAATGGCCAGCAAGTTGTCCGCATGGTCGGCCAGGTCGCTCAGGGTTAGCCGGCATTCCCCCTTGGGGGCGCTGCGCCGCCCGCGCGTGATCAGCAGCGCGAGGTTGCGATAGCCGGCCAGGTTCATGGCGAGCAAGATGACCGCCGCTCCATCGCTGGGCGTGATCTCCGCGCCGATGAGCAGCTTGAGCGCCGCCGTCCGCGCCGCCTGATGCGCGCGCACGACGCCGGCCAACGAGTTCCGGTCGGTGATTGCCAGGGCCTCGTAGCCCAGTTCCTTGGCCCGCCCGACTAACTCGTCGGCATGCGCCGCCCCTTCCAAAAACGAAAAATTCGTCTTGCACCATAGCTCCGCGTATTTCACCATGGCTGCCGCTACCTTGACTTCAATCGAAGCAGCCGTGCAAAAACCAGCGGCCATCATCTACACGCTGAAAAATCCACCAACGTGTTCCCTCGGACGTTTCCACGTTGTAATAATCACGCCGTATGTCGGCGGCACGCCACCAGCCGGTCTCGATTCGTTCCGGTCCCCGGCAGCTGACCACCGTATAGTCCAGGCCCGCATGGTGAAAGCGTTGAGGCATTCCCAGGGGGGCCAGCGCCACGACTTGAACGGGCACCGGCCGGGGAAATAGCCGTAGCGGACGATGAACAAATAGCGGCGGGGGGTGAGAGGCGCGGGCCGGGGGAGCAGGCGCTGCCGAGTCGCTTTGCAGAGCACATTCGAAGCGGCAGGCCAACTCCGGTTGCGGATCGGCCACCCAATGCGCTTTGGTGACGGCGTCCGGGCCCAGGCGTGAAACCAGACTATCGAGCAATTGCGCCAGCGCCGCCTCGTTGCTGGCGCTGTCGCCATCGAACAAGCTTCCTTGGCCATCGGGAATTCGTTCGAGCACGAGCGCACGCAAGCACATGGCCCGGATCGGCCCCTGGATGCGCATTTGCTCCAGGCCGGTGTGCAGCAATGGGCGCAGGTAAGCCGCCGCCCGCGCGGGGCGTGATAACCCGCACTCAAAGCGCTGCGCCGCCGCCCCCTCTTGCTCGAACACGCATTCCAGCAGCCGCGTGCCACAACAACGCTTGGCCAGAATGGCTTCCAGGCGGTCCAGCAACTCATCGAGCACCTTGGCCACGACGTGGCGCCGTTCGATCGGGTCCTCAAACACCCAGCTGGCGGCGGCCTCCGGCTGCTCGTGAAACGGGGCGATCACCTCGGCGGCCCGTCCCCATGCCTGATCCAGACGCAGGCAGACTTCGGCCCCGCAGCGATCCGCCACCTGCGTGCGCTCGAGCCGCGCCAGTTGCTCGAGGCGGTCGATGCCGAGCTGGCTCAGAAGGGCCAGCGTCTCTGCCGGCAAGCGCAAGGCGGCCACCGGCAAGTCAAGAAGGTAGGCGCCCCTGAACCTCCTTGGAGCGGAGGTCGTGAGACCTCCGTGGGAACCAAGAAAAAGCAGCTTGAACCGCACTGGCCCTGGAGCACGCCGCCGGTGCGAACGCGGCGTGGAAAATGGCTGATGGCCCAGGCCGCCCCGATGGTGTCGGCCAGGGCGATGACGACCGTCCAACCGTTTTGGTGAAATGCCGCGCAGGCTTTCTGAATCATGCGTTCCTCGCCACCCAGACAGGGGCGCAGCCAGCCGTATCGATGAACAAGCAGGTCGGCGCCAGCACGTCCTCCAGCCCGACAATGGGGCTGAATTGCCAGGACCATTGCGCCAGCTCCGTGAGGGCTTGCCGATCCGCATCCAGGTCTTCGGCCACGCATGTCAAGGCCGGCAGCGTCGCCAGCGCCTCGGCCTGGAGCATCCCCGGCTGAATGCCATGACGGCTCGCCAGGGCGCAGCAGGCAATCACTTTAGGTCCCTTGTTGGCGACAGGCCGGGTGATTGCCAGCGGCCTGTTCGGCGGCTCAGACCGCTGCTGCCGGCGCCGCTGCAAGCTCCACGAGGGAAAATGCACGCACATGACCCGTGGCATCGTCGATCTCCAAGCCCGTGGTTTTTCCTTCTTGCCCTCCTCGACAACGAAGCACTTCCAGGCGCGCACGCCGTCGGCCTGCGCCCCCCGGGCAGCGGGTCCATCAACAAACGCACCGAGGCGAAGGAAGGCGCGCTGCGCTCGAGCAGCGGACGCAACAGGACGCCGATCGCGCCTCCCGATTCCGCCGCCAGTTGCAACCGCCGGCCATCCCGGTCCGCCAACCGTTCGAAGGCGCCGAGCGCCGCTCCAATCGCCGGGCAGCGCAGCGCCTGCGCCACCGCCAGCAAGGCCTCGCGGATGGTTCGCGGCCGAATGATAATAATTCGCCCCGGATCGATGCCAAACTTGCTCGCCGCCGGCGGATAGAAACATCGTTCCGTATCGGCGATCAAAAGCGTCTTGCGTTCGCCGCAAGCATAACGTGCCATGAGCATCGCCAGGCTCCAGGCACCTGCCCCAGGCACGCGCGGCAACAATTCCACCAACGATCCCGAAGACAGTTGGCCCCCGGGAAAAAGAGCGCTCAACCCATCCGCGCCCAGCGGAATCGTCGCCGGCGCGCCCGCGCGCATCGAGGTTTCCAGCTTGCGAATACGTTCCGCCAAAAAACGAACCGTCTCTTGTGGGCCAACCATAATGACCCCCTTGGTTTGCTGGCGCCGCCCCTCGAAAAGTGCAGGCCTGATAAAGTGTATACTTATGTTCAGTATAAGCAAATAAATGCCCATTTTTTCAGGAAAAAATAGGCATAACACTTTGCAAGTAAACTAATTACGAAAGAGATTAAAAAACCCAGCTCTTGCAGCTGGAGCAAAGAAGTGAATGGAACAAGTCCGTAGGTTAGGTTTCCAACCTGACCGTATGGGAGAAATAAAGCCGGTCAGGTTGGAAACCTAACCTACGGGGCTGTTGTTGCCCCCTGTTCCCCTGCCGGCTTGCCCGGCAGGAAACAAAGGTCTGTAGCTAAAAAGCGTGAACCCACAAGCCCCGGTTCCCCTGCCAGCTTGCCTGGCAGGAAACAAAGGTCTGTAGCTAAAAAGCGTGAACCCACAAGCCCCTGTTCCCCTGCCGGCTTGCCCGGCAGGAAACAAAGGTCTGTAGCTAAAAAGCGTGAACCCACAAGCCCCGGTTCCCCTGCCGGCTCGCCCGGCAGGAAACAAAGGTCGGTAGCTAAAAAACGTGAACCCACAAGCCCCGGTTCCCCTGCCGGCTCGCCCGGCAGGAAACAAAGGTCGGTAGCTAAAAAACGTGAACCCACAAAAACGCGTTCCCCTGCCGGCTTGCCCGGCAGGAAACAAAGGTCTGTAGCTACGACCTACTTCGCCGGTCCATATCCCGGCGCCGGACTCGCCGTCTGCCGCCAGATGCTTGGTTGCCCACAACAACCCGCGCGTGACCAGGGTAAGATAGCGCTCATCTTCCACGGTTTGGTTATTGTGGCCCAGCGTGGTGCAAAACACCGGCGTTTTGCCGTTATAGGTGTTCGTCCATGTCACCACGCAATCATTTTTACCTTGCTTCCCACGCGTCAACGGCTCCGCGCTATCCAGAAGCTTGCCGCTGAAATTGTTGTAGAGCTCTTCCTTGATCGTTTGCCAGTTTTCCATGCCCCTGGTGATGGCGTGGTCCTTGCTGACAAAGGCCAGATCAATGGGCAACTGCGCGCCGTGGCCGGTCGAAAGGAGGCCCGTGAACTCCACCCACGGCGTAACCTTGGGGAAACCCTCGCTCTTGTAAGCATGCATGGCGCAATGCAGGACGACGGCCGGCAAGCCAGCGCGGTGCGGTTCGAGAATACGGTTGATGAGGGCCAGGTCCTTCACGTCTCCCGAGCACTCATCATGCACGATCACGTCAAACCCCTTGGCCCAGCCGGGATCGCCATAAACCGGATTGAGGTGCTTTTTCGTGGTGTCCGGGTCGTAGGCGACAGTGATGTCCACATTGGCCCGCGCCGTGATGCCCTTACTCAGAATGTCTTTTTGCTTGGCGTAATCGTGACAGCAGCCGCCGATCACCAGCAAGGCACGAATCGGTTTGCTAGCCGGTTGCGTTTTGCCGACGGCCGGCTTCTCCTGGCCCATGCTCGACGTAAAGGGCAGCAGCATAGCCGATACGATCAGACCGGCGAAGAGGATGGCTCGCATGTAACTTCTCCCCATTGTTTGACGCAGGCGCAAGTTTTTGGCCTCACATTAACATATCGTTTTCACGGGCACGCAGCGCAGGCAGGGAGAGGGTGATTTGGTTTGCCGTGTTAATCCGTGATCCTGAAAAAATCTTAAGACGACCCTTATGATGCCGATTGGAGCGTTTATAATGTATAGGTAGTAAGAACTCAGTCAATTGCGTTCCGATATGCCGCGGCCGTGTCCGAGTTATTCGTGCCGGAGAGCGGAGGCATGAAACCTTTACGGACACAAAGCAATAGAAAAAACTGCGGCCTGCCAGGATGCCAGATCGAGAAACAATCCGCGGCCCAAGAGATCATCGCCATGCCAATCGTACGAGGCGGCGGTGAGCTGATCTTGGAAGCGCCATTTTTTGCCCGCAAGGTCTGCGAACGGCACGCGGACATGGCACTGGCTCTGGTTGGCAGCGTAGTTCACGGCGACGACGAGACGCTCGCCCTTGGCGCCTTGCCAGGCAAAGACCACGAAGCAATCATGGGTCCAGTTGCCGTCCCACCCCGGAGTGCATTCCAGAAGCTGCGGTTGTCCGTCGCGAAACGGTGGCTGACGCAATATCGCGAGAAGGCGCTCGTAGAAATCGTTCAGATCCTGGTCCAACGGTTCGTTCGGTCCTCTTGAGAGATGGGGCGAGATCCGCTTCTTTCGGCCTTCGAATTGGCCCTGGTGGAAGAATCGGAGTCCCGGCGACAAGAATGTAATGACGGCGGCGGCCTTGTGAATGTCCGGAGCGAAAGTCGCGGCGGCTCGCGGCTCATCGTGGTTTTCCAGGAAACGGGCCAGCTTGTCCTGGTAGTCGAGACCCGCGTGAAAGTGGTCACGCACCGGGCGGGCGTGATGCTCGCGCAGGCGGTCGTAAAGCCGCTTGTCGTAGGCGTAATCGAAACCCTGTTGCTGGAGTGTCCATTCCATATCCCAGTAGACCTCAGCCATGAAGAGGAAGCCAGGGACTTGCTCGCGCACCCGTTGGATTGCCGTCGGCCAGAAGAGCGGCGCACGCTGACCCCAGGTGCGTTCGAAGACTTCTGGCAAGATCAGCATGGCCATGTCGCACCGGAGGCCGTCGCACTGGCTGGTGATTTTCAGGAGTACGTCAATCATCGCCTCCTGAGTGACTGGATTGGCATAGTTGAGCTGGAGCGTGTCGGGCCAGCCGGAGAAGTACGGATCGCGACCGTAGGCGAAGAGCATGTTGCCGGCCTTGCGATTGACCCAGATGTAATTCTGAGGTGCGCGGGCGAGGTCGAGTTCGGTGCCGCGGACGAAGTGCTCGGGATGGGTTTCGATCCAAGGATGCCCTAAGCCCATATGGTTGGGGACGAAATCGAGCATGAGCTTGAGACCGCGTTTCTTCAGGCGCTCGCGCAGTCGAGCGAGGGCGGCGTCCCCGCCAAAATCGGTGTGGACCGTGTACCCGGTGATGGCGAAACCGGAGCCGGTAATGTCTTCATCGGACAAATCGGGCAGCGTTTCATGGAATCCTCGGCGCCATTCGGGATTGCTGCGTGAGATCTTCTGCGCCTCGGGGCCCGTTTGCCATACGCTCAGGAACCAGACCCAGTCGAACCCTTTCAAAGCGAGCGAATCGAGTTCGGCGTCGGGAATGTCGTCCAGTGTGGCGCGGCGGCCCAGGACGCCCGACACCTCGGTAAGCCAGACCCACGTATTGATCTGGTAAAGCACAGGATAGCGAAGAGATTTCATTGCGGTTACCTTTTGTAGATAGTTCGCCGCTCAAATGAACAATCGGGCAAACGCGCCTGCCCAGATCAAAAACAGAATCGCCCCTTTCATTCATTGCAAGAATTCCCTCTACAAACCTATGAAACGAATAAAATGCATTTAACTACTGCCAGGTCTATCGATAGAACCAGGTGATTTCATAAGTATAGCCGGCCTTTTCGGACACCATTTTGTAAGCGAGGATCGTGGAATCGTCCGCCAGATACTCCGTGAATCCCTTGACCGCTTCCGCCGTTCTGGGTTTTCCTGTTTCGTATCGAAGGATGCGAAAGCTCAGGTAGTCCTTTCCTTGGGGCATCAAGAACCACCGAGTCACTTCCGCGGTGTCAGCGTCGGAATGAAATGAAATCGTACTCGAACCGTCGGCGCGTTGCAAAAATAGGCCCGGTGAATAATGTTCGTAAATGACATCCACAATGTCACCAGCCGGAACTTTCTGGAAATCCACATTTGCCTCGAAGCGACACAATTTCTCCCCCGGGATCGGGCTGTCCACATACGTCATGCGTAGTTTTGGCTGGAGCGGCTGCCGCGGAAACCGCACTTGCGTCTTGGGGCTCGTGGCGAGTAAACCGATTCGAAGTTGGTTGGTGCCATTGTTCTCGGGCTTCTTGAGTACCTTCACGCGCCGATAGCCATAAACCAAGGAGGCGGTGTCAGTCATACCGGTCCCGTCGGGGTTCCAAGGCCGCAAGTCCAGGATGCGCGAATCCTGGAGGATCTCGAAACCCGTGAAATCCAACTCGTCGAGCTTGTTCACTTCCGTGGCGGCCTCGCCTTTCCAGAGCGGCATCGGGCCATCCAGGAGGCGTGTCATAATCTCGAAATCCATACTCCCCTGGGAGATCGATTGGATGAGTCGGTTGGCGCGATGAGAATGCTGGTATTGTCGAATCACGAGGTACGGTAAAAGAAACAGCAGAGGGACCAAAATGGGCACGTAAACATAGGACGTCCAATCGCGGTAATCCAGCAAGGTGCTCCAAATGCGCCGCGGCGCCGAGCGCTGGAGCGTCCGTGCTTTGCGCGTGACCTGTGCCGGCTCATGGCCAGGCCCAATGGCGGCCGACACGGCGGATGCCGCTCCGTGCGCCTCGGGAATCGGATCCCACGGCGCGTTAGCCGGCAGATCGGCGCCGAACAGGTCGGAGGCGCGCTCGACAGGCCTTGCGGCCGACACAATAGCCGTGCCGGACCAGGCTGCTGATTTCGAGCGGCGAAAAGCGATCAAGGTCGGTGCGAATCTTGGCCGTGTGCCGCTGAATCTCCGGATGCAAGGCGGTCGGATCGTCTTGCGGCTGCACCACCTCGGTGATACGGGCGAAAACGAAGCCGGTAGTATCCTTGAACGTTTCGTTCTCCAGTTGCCAGACCCGATCCATCAGGATGTCGCTGGCGCGCATGGCGGTGCGGATCAGTCCGCCCGCGCGCTGGCTGCCCTGAATTTCGAACGGCTTGCCGACATCGCTGACGAGGACGCCATCAAGCGTACATTTCTCAGCCAGGAGCAATGGCTCCAGGCAGCGGAACATGCGGACGCCGAGATTGTCGAAGACGCCGCCGTCGGTGTACGCCTGGCGGCCGAACTCGCCGTCGCTGGCTCCGACAACCGCTCCCGTAAGTTCGACCGGCGGGAAGAAGCCGGGGAAGGCCGACGACGCGGTGACGGCCATCGGCACCGTGGCCAGCCCGATGTGAAGGTGGTCCATGCGAAAGGCGCGTCCCGGTTGCCGGCGGATCATCAATAGCCCGTTGCGATTGAAAGAGCACAGACAGCCTTCGCTCAGGTTGGTGGTCAGGAGATGCAGTTGCGGGCTTTCAGGCAACTGGAACAAAGTCGTGTCGCCATAGAGATATTTCTCGTAGTGGTATTCCAGAAGCCCGGTGCGCGTCAGCTTGCGATTCGAGAACCCCAGCAAGCCTGCGCGGCCAGCGCAACGCGTAGGCCAGCGGAAAGCGCCGCGTGATCCGATTGCGAACGTCGAGGCGAACGAAGGCCAGCAGCTCGGACGCTACCGCAGTCGAACTCGCTGTCCGAGCCGTTGTAGCGGCCCCAGTTGAGTGCAAGATGGGCGGCGAAGATGCTGCCACCCGACACCGAAGTGATGTGGGTCACGTTTGGCAGAATCTTGGCGTCGCGCAGAAAGCGGACCAGGCCGAGGTGATACAAGCTCGCGCGGAATCCACCACCGGAAAGGGCGAGCCCAATCTTCTTCATGGGAAACTCATGCACTGCGAGGACGTGCGAATCAGCCGCGTGTGGGAGACGGCTGTTCGTTGGATGGTTCAACCAGCATACCGGCATATTACCCGAGAGTCCAAGCTATTTGCCGGCGCCGGCCAACTGGTTACTCTTGGTCTTGTTCACGTCGGTGACCGCCATCTTGCCGAGTTGGAGCACTTGCTCGGCCGTGGTCGTCGCGAACAGATGCATGCCGCGTGCGGCGATGCCGGTCCAGCCGGTCTGATGGCTGGCGCCAAGGCCTGCTCCGTTGTCGCCGTGGAAGTATTCGTAGAACAGGATCAGATCGCGCCAGTGCGGATCGTTCTGGAATTTCTGCGGAGCCGCCATAAACCGGCCGCCGTCCGTCTTTGCCCTTGAGAAAGATGTTGGCAAGTCGGTTGGAAATTTCTTCGGCCACCTGGTAAAGAGTCATCAGGCGCCCGGAGCCGGTTGGACATTCCACCTTGAAATCGTCGCCGTAGTAGCCGTAGTACTGTAACAACGCTCGGATAATCAAGCCGTTGACCGGCATCCAGATGGGACCGCGCCAGTTGGAGTTGCCGCCGAACATACCGGTGTCGGATTCGGCCGGCAGATACGCGACCCGATATTCCTGGCCGCCGGCGTTGAAGACGTACGGATGTTCGGCATGGAACCGCGACAGCGAGCGGATGCCAAACTCGCTGAGGAATTCGTTCTCGTCGAGCATTTTGGCCAGCACACGGCGGAGCTTGTGCTCGTCAAGAATCGAGGCGAGATGGCGTCCGGCGACGCCGGTCTTGCGTGGGTCGTGGATCGACTCGATAATCTCGGGCCGTGCCGCGAGGAAGTATTGCAGGCGCTCCGCAAGCTCGGGGTATTTTTTCAACAGGGCCCCGTCGAAGGTCGAGGCCGCGCACAGGGGCAACAGCCCTACCATCGACCGCACTTTGAGCCGTTGGCTTTGTCCGTTGGGCAAGCGCAACACGTCATAGAAGAAGCCGTCCTCCTCGTCCCACATGCCCGTGTCGCCGCCCAACTGAGACATGGACGAGGCGATCCACAGGAAGTGCTCGACGAACTTGACCGCCATCTCGGCATAATCCGCGTCGGTTTTCGCCAATTCCACGGCGATTTCGAGCATGTTCTGGCAAAACAGGGCCATCCAGGCGGTGCCGTCGGCCTGCTCCAGGTAGCCGCCGGTCGGCAGCGGGGCGCTGCGATCGAAGACGCCGATATTGTCGAGGCCCAGGAAGCCGCCTTCAAAGATGTTCCGCCCAGAGCGATCTTTGCGGTTGACCCACCAGGTGAAATTGAGGAGCAGCTTCTGGAAGCTGCTCTTGAGCCATTCCTTGTCCCCTTCGCCCCGTTTTGGCCAGTTCCAGCGTATAGGTGAATATCGTGGACCAGGCATGCACCGGCGGATTGACATCGCCGAAATTCCACTCATAGGCCGGCATTTGGCCGTTGGGGTGCATGTAGCGCTCGCGCAGCATCAGCTTCAGTTGTTGCTTGCCGAAATCGGGATCGACCAGCGTCAGCGCGATGACATGGAAGGCAAGGTCCCATGCCGCGTACCAGGGGTATTCCCACTTGTCCGGCATGGAGATGATGTCGCCGTTGTACATGTGGTGCCAGCTGATCGTTGCGCGGGCGCCTGCTTGCGATTGTGCCTTGAACGGGTCGGAACCGCGCTCTTCGAGCCACTTGTCCACATCGTAGTGATAGAACTGCTTGCTCCAAAGCATGCCCGCGAGCGCCTGGCGCATGACGTTGGTCTGGTCGGCGTTGAGCGAACGCGGAATGACCGTGTCGTAGAACTGGTCGGCTTCCTTGTGACGGATCGCGAGAACATCGTCGAAATCGCTGAAGGTGCCGATCTTGCCGGCGAGCGTCAGAGTCGCGACAGACGCAGTCGAATCACATGGCTGCCGCCGGCTTGAACGGTCACGTGATAATGCACAGCAGCCTTCGTCCCTTTTTGCTCCGGATTGACGGCGTCTTTTTGGCCATGGACAATGTAGTCGTTGATGCTGTCCTTGACATAAGGAGTGCGATTGGGAACGCCGAAGATGCGCTGCGTGTTGGTCTCGTTTTCCGTGAAGAGGAGCGTCGGCGTCCCTTCGCAGTAAAGGTAGCGTTCGCTCAATTTCGGATGGACCGCTTTGATCGCGTCGCCGACGCGTTGCAAGCTCGGCCTGTCGGTGACGTCGCGCCCAAGACCATTGATTGCGAAACCACAGCGTCGGCAGGACGTGCAATTCGGCCGCCTCCGGACCACGATTGTGGATGGTGATCTGAATCAGGATGTCTTCGGGAGAGTCCTTGGCGTATTCGACGAACACGTCAAAATAGCGATTCTCGTCGAAGACGCCGGTGTCGAGCAGCTCATACTCGAACTCGTTACGGCTGCGGCCCTTGCTGGTGTCAACGAGGCTTGCGTAAGGGAACGGCGCCTGCGGATACTTGTAAAGGTACTTCATGTACGAATGCGTCGGCGTGCTGTCGAGGTAGAAGTAGTACTCCTTGACGTCTTCGCCGTGATTGCTTTCGCTGTTGGTCAGGCCGAAAAGACGCTCCTTGAGGATGGGATCTCGACCGTTCCAAAGGGCGAGTGCGAAGCAGAGCCGTTGCTTGTCGTCGGAGATGCCGGCAATGCCGTCCTCGCCCCAGCGATAGGCGCGGCTGCGGGCTTGATCATGGGTGAAATAGTCCCAGGCGTTGCCGCCCTCGCTGTAATCCTCGCGAACTGTTCCCCACTGGCGTTCGCTCAGGTAGGGGCCCCACTTTTTCCACAGGGTTTTTTGCGTTCGTGCGTCTTCGAGTCGGGCTTGTTCAGCGGTCATGCTTCACCTTGTTCAGGTCGGCAGACCGAGCATGTACTTGTAATGCCCGGGCACGGGCTCTAGCTCGGTCTCGTCATTTGGGTAATAAGGCTGTCGCTGGTTCCAGGGATTCTCGTCGAAACTCGGCACTGCCCAGAGATTTCCCTCCGGGTCGAGCACAATCCATTGCTGATTGGAACGATCAACAAACAGCGCAAAGGCACACCTCCGTAATGCGAGCATAAATGTACTCCTTTGTAGGTCTCGGGCTGCGGCCTATTTTCCGTCTTCTGCGCCCTTTTGGGACTTTGTCGAATCGAATTTAACGGATAGTGCGCATAATGCGTGAACCAGCGAATATCCGATAAAAGGAGGAGTATCGACTGTATGGATAATCAGGGAAGAAGCCGTGTTGTCCAATCCGCAAGGTTCCCACGGCAACATAGGGATCCGCTTGGAAGTGAATCAACAGGCCGACCGCGACTGGCGGAACCAACAGATAGCTTGCGAGCGCCGCCTTCGTTACCGACTTCCAATCCTTGGCGACCAACAGCACATCGGCAAATGTTACGCCAAGCCCGCTGGCCACCATCATCTCGAACAAGGTAACCTAGGCAACAAGGTTAGTCAGTTGCTTCAGTTGCTCTGGCATCATGTTTCCCTCGGCGAGATCACTCACGCGCGCGGCACACTTCCCGACGATGGAGCGCCTCACATGTTCGCCATATTGCTCCAGAATCGCGCCAAGCTTTCGGTGCCGCCAAACAAGGTCGTGAAGTTGGTTGAGTCCACGAGCAGGACATCGCCGCCGCGCTTGCCGCCTGGCGGCATCCAGAGACAGCAGTTGAATTCCCGATTGCCAGCCGCTGTGAATGGGTGCGGCCGAGACAGATCGGCGGGCTGACTGGCCAGCAAACGAATTGACTTCGTGTCCGCAGTCGTCAGTGCATAGTGGGGCAGATGCAAATGAAAGTTGAAGGTGGTCACACCGTTCAGCAAGCCAAGTTTGTCCAGCTCTCGATTGACGGTCAAGGGCGCAATCTCCTTGGTTCCCTCGACGACGGCAGGCCTCAGTCCGAACTGATTGAGCACGGGCACTTCGAGTGCTTTCATCAGCGAGCGCGTGTACTGGCTGAAGCGCTGCTGGCGTGGCACGAGTTCATCGCCATGGTGCTTGTACTCCATCTGGCGCTGCTTCATGTCGGCGGTGAAGCCCACGTCGTGATGCGGCGCCAGTAGCAGGCACGTGCCTTCCCGCTTGAGCCAGTCCCGGATGGCGTCTATTTCCCCCTTGTCCGCTTCTTGCTCCGACACGAGGTGGTCCAGGCCGAACACCATCAAGGTGTCGGTATCCGCGAGAACTCGTTCGTCAATGGGCAGCTTGTACCCTGCCTGGTCGATGCGCTGATAAACAGCCACGGGATGACCAGTCGTCTCGCCGACGATCTGCTGGAAGGCGAGGGTGGAACGATGGAACAGCTCCAACGTACCGGCGATGCCCTGCAGGAAATTCATCTTGTCCCACTCAGAGCCCTCAAAGCTTGGCCAGGCAACCCGACGGACCTCGGTCATGGTCGAAAACCGATTGTCCAGGTCAGCCAATTCGCGGTTCGCTTCCCACGGATAGCTCCAGGTCCAGTAGATGCTAAAACGGCGCTTGCCTGCCGTGTACGGTCGCGAAATTTGGTTTTGGTTATATGTTCGCCCAAGCTGCTTTGGTGCGCTCATTGGATCATCCCCTTGTTGTTAGCCCGCAAGGTACCGAAGGGCCCTGATGCCCGGCAGGAAGAAGTAGGCGCCGCCTCTTACCGTGGTGAAGGCCGGCAATCCGTTGATTACTTTGCGGATCGGCCGCTTTGGAATTTTGAATTCCAGCGTGCCATCGTGGGTGCCGATGATCGGATCGCGTTCGTTGCCGAGCTCATGAAACGTCCGGTCATTGGCCCACACATTTTGCGCAAACTCGTACTGCCGGATGAGACTGGCGCAACCGACGAAGGCTGCAATGCCCCGTTCGACGCCGTCTTCCGGCGCGCCTTCGGGCAATGGTGGCCCATAGGTGCCGCCGCGCCGAATCATCCGGCGGCGATTCATGTTAGCGGCAGTGTCACGCGGATTCATCCTCCGGATGTGCGAGCCCAAGCGGCACCGCGTAGCCGTACGGGTCCATCTTCTTGTAGTTGAAGTCATTGTTGCGCTGCGGGTCTGCGCCGAGGTCTGGATCATCCTTATTTGGCGAAAGAACGAGCGGAGCGCCGCTGCGCCAACGTCCCATCAACTTCGCCGCGATCAGTTCCTGTTCCTCTGGTGTGCTGCCATGCTGCTGCAGGAACTGGCGGAATGCGCCGACGTGCTCCTCCATCCGGCGATAGGCCAAGAAACTCCCGTTGCGGCTCAGCACCTCAGGCCCAAACAATTGTGTGACGCCCGCCTCATCGGGGTAGCCAAGGAAAAACTCACCAGGCTTGAGTGGCGCACCGGAACCGGGTGTCGGCACTTCGCCTGTGCCCTCGACGACCGGCTGCGAAAGGCGATCGCGGTAGCCGAAGTGGTCGTGCGCGTGATCAAAGGGTGGCGTCGCCTCCAGGTCCAGCGTCGAGAGCGTCTGCACCGAGGGAAACTTCGCGGCGTATTGCTCGTACTCCCGGACACAGCGGTCGCGTTCGATGACATCGCGGGCGAAGAGGACCGCGATCGCATGAAGATCGGGACCCGCCAGACCGCCGACCCAGCGATCGGGATGGTTGGCGCCCGTGTCCCCGAGGATCTCAGCGCGTGCGGTCATTCCCTGGCGGAACTCTTCAGGAAAGGTAGCGAGCGAAGCTTCATCGACCCCGAGTGCTCGCAACCCGTTCCAGGTAAATGCCACCGATACCCATCGAGCATCGACTGCAGCGCCAGCCGCTACGGTCTTGCCCGTGCCTACCCTGTCGATGATGCCGGCGAGCCAGGCGCGACCCTCCGCCGAGTTCCGAAATGTGAGGAACCCGTAGCGAGCCGCCGTCGCCCGGGGGCGCGTCAACAGAAAGTGCTGAATGTCATCGAGTTCAAGCATTAGTGCCTTTCGCCCACGCCCAGGCCGCTATCCGCCACCCTTCGGTGAGTTTGCGCAGCGCCACCGTAAAGATCGCGTCGGATTGCGTAACCTGCTTTCCTCGGATTTTGAACGTCATGGACGCGGGAACAACCACATACGCGCTATCCCCGGTCACGTTGACATGCCGCGGCTCGCCGAGAGTGATCACATAATCTGAAGCACCCGCATGCTCGCCTTCAACGAGCACGTCTCGGTACCAATCCTGAGTGGCGGTCGGCCCATGCCACACGTGCGGAGCCATGCCGTCAAGGATCAAGCCCGGCACGGCAAACTTCGCCGCCATTGCCTCCGAATCGCCTCTGTTGAAAGCTTCCATGTACTGAAGGACTATCGCCCTCGGACCTGTTGTGTCCATAGCATTCACTCCTATGGTCGCGTCTGCGTCCAAGTAAGAACACAGATCAGGCCGAAGTCACTGCATCTGGTCCAGCATGTTGGAAAAGGCGGCCTTCAGCTTGAGGGTCTTCTTGATTTCTTCGCAAGTCACGTAGGGATGCTCACTGTATTCGAGGAAGCTCGGGCAGTGGTGATCGCGGAAGAATTTGACGCAGGCCGCCGGGTTCGTCCGCCAGTCTTTCGGCCAGCCCTCGAGGTTTTCAAAGACTGTATTGATGCCGGTCTGGTTGAAGATCTCCACGGCATCCTCAGTGTATTTATCGAAGTCGGTGTCGAAGATGCCTTGATACATCATGTAGGTTTCATCCTTGATGGGTATGAGTACCCATTTCAGGTAGTGCGCCTTGAGAACGGCGAGGACGTCGGGCTGGTCCGCGATTGCCTTCTCTATGACCTTGGCATGCTTGTAGAAGGCCTCCTCCCTTCCAGGGATCACCTTCGCGACGATCGAGAAGCCGTAGCACGCTGGAGTTTGGGGAAAGATGGGGCCGTAGCGGCCCTGTTCAGCTTTGTCGGCAAAATAGCCGCCCTTCGGGATCGCCATGGCCGTGGGTTTCGTCCAGTCGTTTTGCATATTAGCCTTCCTTTCGTTCTTATTATCTGTCTTCGAGGCATCCTGTTTGATTGTCGTGATGATGAGTGGCCCGGGCCTTACTACTGTTGTCACTCGAGTCAACGCACGACACTTCCTTGTTGTCCCTAAGCCGGCTCCTACGTCCCATCGTCACTATGCGATTCCCGACAGCCCGAACGACCATGCACGGAACAAGTGCGAGTAGCGCGGCTACGATCAGGGCCTGGACTGGGTAGATCCAATGAAGGACGATAATCTGGTAAATTGCATCAAGCACGAGCGCGACGAGAAATACCTTGCCGGCAATTCTCCACAGGTTTCTGAGCATCACGCGCGTTTGACTCGGGTCCCGTACAAGGGTCCAGAAGAAGATCGGTCGACCACCACGGGCATCCGTCCATCCAGCTCGAATTGCCAGAAATGTCGCAACAACGGGCTGGATGATTAGCCGAAAACTCATCGGCCCATCGATCCGGCCGAAGATATCTTCCCAAGCTTGCCTGAGTGCGTCTTCCATGGAACGACCACGCTCCATTACTGCGCGAACGCAAAATCGTCGCCAAGCACTTCCTTGATGGTCGAGACCAGATCCATGGCGTGGGTTCCTCGAACTCAAGACGGGCTGCGCATGCCGCCTGACCGACTTGTAAGGCGCGAAATGAGTTGAGGTGTAACCTACTCCGGACGCCGTCGGCCGACAAGGTGCGCGCCCCGCCAATCTCCTCGATCTTGCGGGGAGCGGCAGTTCGAGCTCGATTCGATTATTCCTATTTAAGGACAGGGCTGCGAGACAAGTCATCGACGCCGTCGCCGGTTAGCTTATCCAAGCGCTGTAGTCGGCAGGCACGCTCTTGACCTGAGGATTGTTGACGTCGATCCACGCCGGCGCCTGGGGACGCTGGTAGTTCGGTCCGACCTTGAAGCCGTTACACACGATTTCGCCAACAGCCCCTGCCCGTTCTCGCGCTTGCCCGGTCGCCGACTGCCGCCTAGTTTCCCGGACTCGCTGCGCGGCTGCAAGGCAGCCAGTCCGGGCAATCTCCCAATTGACAGATTCGGCAAATTTTGCCATTTCTCCTAGCGCAAAAGATTCCGAGGACAACCCAGGGGAACGGGATGACGCCACGGGTCAAAGCTTGTTGTGTTGCCGCTTTGCTCGTTTGTGCGGTACGATCGACTGCACAAGTCGGTGTTGAGTCACCGCCAGTAGCGCCGAACGTCGGCTATGCGCCGGCAGCCACCACCGGCCAACGGCCGGGGATGGCCGTCAGTTCCTTCGGAAGCACCCCTTTCGCAGCGCCGACTGTGACGGGTAATTCCGAGAATGGCAAGCCTGATAGCCAAGAGAAGCAGGAGCTAGTCGAACAGGCAAAATTGCCGATGATCGAGGAGTCGGTAACGGGGCTTTCCAAGAAACTCACGGTCACCTTGCTGGACGACAACTTCAAGCTCACGCTCGGGGGCGCCCTCACGGCGGACTTTTTCTTTAACAGCGCTCGGCCCGTCGCTCCCGCCACGCCCTACTACCTTACTCCGGGACCAGTCTCCGCGATCAGACAGAACACCTTCGATGCGTCCGCACGGCAAACGGCATTACTCGCGCAAATCACCGGCCCAAAAATCGGTGACTTCGAGACGGGCGCCCAGGTCAAGGCAAACCTTTACAGCAACCCAATCATCGCCGACCAGTACGGACTCCTGCCCCTTCAGGCTTTCGGCTACCTGAAAAACGGCGACTGGAGGTTCGCAGCCGGCTTGCAGCCGGATATCTTCAATCCGCTCAACCCGACCGTGCTACCTTTCACCGGCCTCATAGCTACCGGCAATACTGGTTTAATACGCAGCCAAGCTCGGATCGAGCGCTTTATCTATCCGTCCGATGAATCGCAGGTTACCTGTACCCTCGGAGTCAGTGAGCCGATTCCTACCCTGGTTAGCGAGGAGTTCCGAATTAGCGAAGACAACGGCTGGCCCAACGTGGAGGGACGCGCGGGCCTTGCCTTGGGACCGCTTCTGGGCGAAGGGCAGGACGCCAGGCGACCATTCGAGGTCGGAATTTCCGGTGTCATCGGTCAGATCCGAACCACAGTCCCGGCTCAGGCACAAGTGGTGGCAAGTGTCTGGGGCCTTGGCTCCGATCTGCGCTGGGCGATCACCAACCGTTTCGGTGTCCAGGGAGAAGTCTACGCAGGACAGACGCTCGGCACGTACGGTGGCGGGATTCTCCAAGACGTCAATTCCGTAACGTTCCGAGGCGTCCATTCCGCGGGCGGGTGGTGCGAAGTCTACTGCTACCTATGCCCGGACAAACTGCACAGTCACATTGGCTACGGGATTGATGACCCACGGGATCGCGACCTCGCTCCGGGCCAGCGACTGCGCAACGAGGCCTATTTTGCCAACCTGATCTGGGATGTGACGCAGGCATTACGGGTTGGCGGGGAACTGACCTATCGTAAGACATCCTACACAGGACTGCCGAACAATGATGGCGTCGGTTTTCAAATGCAGGTGCAGTGGAAGTTCTAGCGCACCTCGATGCCAACGCCCGCGCACCGGCCCAATTCGGTCGCAGCGCTTAATCAATCGAGCCGCTCGTGTCCCGCGCTCAAGGTGAATGTCTGCTTGAAAGAAAATGGGGGCGCCGACCAGGCCCCCCCACCGCGGCCCGCGCCAATTGCTCCCAGCGGACTATGTCATTCGCTGGGGGTCACATCCACACACACGCGCAAGCCTACGCCCGTTGCGCACCGGTCCCGTCGACCCTCCCACCAAAACTGCTTATGCCTTTTGGAAACATTTAGCCCCTGGCGATTGTTCGCTGGGGGCTTCTGGCCAACGCTAGCCTTTGAATTCCTTCCAGTGCATGTCGTCGAAAACTCATATATCGCCCGCTACCTCACTGGCCGAGCAGGCGACCCGACGGTTCGGCGAAACGTTCCCTCAGCGCCAATAATTGCGCTGATTTCCATTTGATAATCCGTATGTTTCGCAAACAATGTGTCTGCCAAA
This sequence comes from uncultured Planctomycetota bacterium, assembly GCA_963848825.1. Taxonomy (GTDB): domain Bacteria; phylum Planctomycetota; class Planctomycetia; order Gemmatales; family Gemmataceae; genus CAVVSQ01. The sequence continues at coordinate 87,579 of CAWKFA010000005.1, forward strand.
TGGGCGGGAACCGTCTCGGCCCAGCCGGGCTCGTGTATCCAGACGGGCATGATCCTGAGTGAGATCTTTTTCTCGGGGCGGCGCGGTTGCGCGCGCACTGGCGTTTTTTCGGCCGCACGTCAAAAATGAAACCTCTCGCAAATCTTTACCGTGCAAGGGGTTCGCAAACTACCCGGCCAGGATTCGAACCTGGACAAAGAGAGCCAAAATCTCTTGTGCTACCGTTACACTACCGGGTATCGAGGACATCTCCCAGAAGGTCTCTTTTTACCCGAAGCCGCGTTTGTTGACAAGAGACGCGAGCGCGGCCCGCGTTGCCGGCGCGGCAAGAACGTCGCAGACCTCTGTAGCCGGCCGGAGCGACATGCAAGCGGCCGGGACGGCAAAGCAACCGGCCGAAGAGACGACTCAGGGGGCCAGGGGGCCATTTAAAAACATGGCCCCCTGGCCCCCTGGGGGTACCCCCCTCTGGACCCCTGAAAGGGGCAGGGCTTCCAAGGTGTCAGCTGGGGGGCTTTCGGCGTTGTTCTATGAGCCTTTGCGTCGAAACATGTCCGCCGTTTTTGTACCGGTCCTTGGGAGTTGGCGGATTCTTCGGCCCGCGATGGGCTTTGCGGTAGCGCCTTCGGGACGACTTTTGATGCGATCTCGCACAGCAAGCCTGCCAACTCCTTGGCGCTGAGGCTTTGGAATCTCACCCACTTCGATGGCGGCAATGCTACCATCATCCCGACGTACGTCTCGCGCACCTCGGTGGCGATGTAGTAACGCGACAGATTCTCCACGATCTCGGGTCCATGAACCTGACGCACCGAGGCTCGGATCAAAGCCATCGCGTTGGAAGCTACCAATGCCAAGCAGAACGCGAACAACGCCGCCTTCGGATAACCCAGGGTGTTGGGCTCGCCGTTGAGGGTCTGTGCCAGTTCGTAGAAACGTCCCTCGATGGTCCATCGCTTGCGGTACAGTTCGGCAATCTGCATGGCCGTCGCTTCTTTCTTCTGCAGGTTGCTCAGAATATGTATCTCGGTATCGCCATCGCGCGTCGGCTCATCCAAGACCAGCGTGATCCGCCGCACCGTCTTCGTTTTGTTCTCGTAACTCAGTTCCAACTCTTGCTCGTACACCCGGCCCGTGTTGGTTCGGCCGCGAAATTTTCGGGTTTTGAGCGGCTTGCCGACTAAAGTACCGTGCTGGCGCATGACGAAACAGGCAGGAGCCTTATCGATCCCGAAGAGGAATTTCAGCGTGCAAAAATTGCTATCGGCGATCCACAAGTCTTGCGCTTTGACGCTCTGCAGCACGTCATCGAGCAAGACGCGTTCGTTGTCGTAGGCATCCGGATTGAGAAACACATCGGTCACCAGGTCTTGCTGTTGGTCGTAGACCGCGAGCACGCGTCCTGGCAAGCCAGCCGCCCATGTCTGACGCAATTCCTTGACGCGACGCTGGGTCTTCGAAAGTAAGTTCCCGTCGAGAACGCGGATGCGAAACCCCGGTAACCAGGACGGCAACCTCGCCTGCATGGCATCGATCACAACCCCCACTTGAACTGCCGAGTCGGCGACCAGAGCGCTGGAAATGCCCGGTTCCATGCATTGCAGCTTGTCGTAGATCGCTTGATCGGTGACGGACAATTTCTCTTCGCGTTTGCGATAGGCTTTATGCACGCTCGGATCAACGCGCAACACCACCGACATCATTAATTCCATAACTTCCGAAAAGAGCAACTCCCTCTCGTACTGCCGTTGAGCGGCCTTCGTGAACAGAGCGTCCAGACGCTGGGGCAGGAACAAACGTTCCAGAGTTATCCGCGTCATCACACAAAACGGCGCCTGCTCCATGAAGGGGACGATTCCAGCTGGCATCATGCCTTTCCCTCTCAGGTGTCATTCATAACAACTGCTTCAATAATAATTTACGAAGCAGCTGACACCTTGGAAGCCCTGCCCCTGAAAGGGGTCGAAGCCATTAGCCGGTGGTTGAGCGCAGCGATACCCCCGGTTTTCGGTCACGTCGATCACCTCGACCCTGGTAGGGGCAGGGCTTCCAAGGTGTCAGCTGCTTCGTAAATTATTATTGAAGCAGTTGTTATGAATGACACCTGAGAGGGAAAGGCATGATGCCAGCTGGAATCGTCCCCTTCATGGAGCAGGCGCCGTTTTGTGTGATGACGCGGATAACTCTGGAACGTTTGTTCCTGCCCCAGCGTCTGGACGTTCTGTTCAGGAAGTCGGCTCAACGGCAGTATGAGAAGGAGTTGCTCTTTTCGCAAGTCATGGAATTAATGATGTCGGTGGTGTTGCGCGTCGATCCGAGCGTGCATAAAGCCTATCGCAAACGCGAAGAGAAATTGTCCGTCACCGATCAAGCGATCTACGACAAGCTGCAATGCATGGAACCGGGCATTTCCAGCGCTCTGGTCGCCGACTCGGCAGTTCAAGTGGGGGTTGTGATCGATGCCATGCAGGCGAGGTTGCCGTCCTGGTTACCGGGGTTTCGCATCCGCGTTCTCGACGGGAACTTACTTTCGAAGACCCAGCGTCGCGTCAAGGAATTGCGTCAGACATGGGCGGCTGGCTTGCCAGGACGCGTGCTCGCGGTTTACGACCAACAGCAAGACCTGGTGACCGATGTGTTTCTCAATCCGGATGCCTACGACAACGAACGCGTCTTGCTCGATGACGTGCTGCAGAGCGTCAAAGCGCAAGACTTGTGGATCGCCGATAGCAATTTTTGCACGCTGAAATTCCTCTTCGGGATCGATAAGGCTCCTGCCTGTTTCGTCATGCGCCAGCACGGTACTTTAGTCGGCAAGCCGCTCAAAACCCGAAATTTTCGCGGCCGAACCAACACGGGCCGGGTGTACGAGCAAGAGTTGGAACTGAGTTACGAGAACAAAACGAAGACGGTGCGGCGGATCACGCTGGTCTTGGATGAGCCGACGCGCGATGGCGATACCGAGATACATATTCTGAGCAACCTGCAGAAGAAAGAAGCGACGGCCATGCAGATTGCCGAACTGTACCGCAAGCGATGGACCATCGAGGGACGTTTCTACGAACTGGCACAGACCCTCAACGGCGAGCCCAACACCCTGGGTTATCCGAAGGCGGCGTTGTTCGCGTTCTGCTTGGCATTGGTAGCTTCCAACGCGATGGCTTTGATCCGAGCCTCGGTGCGCCAGGTTCATGGACCCGAGATCGTGGAGAATCTGTCGCGTTACTACATCGCCACCGAGGTGCGCGAGACGTACGTCGGGATGATGGTAGCATTGCCGCCATCGAAGTGGGTGAGATTCCAAAGCCTCAGCGCCAAGGAGTTGGCAGGCTTGCTGTGCGAGATCGCATCAAAAGTCGTCCCGAAGCGCTACCGCAAAGCCCATCGCGGGCCGAAGAATCCGCCAACTCCCAAGGACCGGTACAAAAACGGCGGACATGTTTCGACGCAAAGGCTCATAGAACAACGCCGAAAGCCCCCCAGCTGACACCTTGGAAGCCCTGCCCTGGTAGGGGTCGCAGCGTGGGCTAAGCTACGACCCCTACCAGGGTCGATCGGTTCTCATGTCCTCATTACCGGTCGAGTAGGCCCAGGGGCTCTCGCCCCTGGACCTCTCACGGAACCGGACTTGTGGGTCACACATCCGGCTCTTCAAGTCGTTGCTCCGTTCACTCGAACAGCAGACGCTGTTGGTACGAAACCTGCTCAGGAGGATGCAGCCGCTGCCACTCTTCCTTCAGCGATACCAGACGATCCGCAAACCAGGCGTTGGAATACGCTTTGTGTATCCCAAAACTGGCGCTGCGGCGCCAAATACCACGTCGGTCAAAAGCAGTTTTTGCCGCGAGCCCCCCAGGGACGCCACGAGCCAAGAGATGGCGATAAAGATGCCGAGGATGTTTCTTTTGGCGAATAATCAACGCCCGCAGCCGTCGCCGGATATGAGCGTCGAAATTGCCGAAAGCAACGATCCCCTCCTTGGTGCAGAGCCGAAAGTACCCGAACCAACCCCGCAGGTAACTGTTCACTTTCGCAATGCAGGCGGCGACGGATTGTCCCCACGACCGAGGTGTAAGCTCCCGGAGGCGAGTATCCAGCCGTTCATCCGTCCGCGTCGAGGGTATAACCGTCACCTTTCCAGCCGAAGTTTTTCCCAACTGGAAGCCGAGAAAAGTCAAGTCGTTCGGACGACTGACCGAACTCTTCTTCTCGTTCACCTTCAGACGCAAGCGCCCTTCGATGAACTTACGGATCGAGTCCATCACCCGCCGACCCGCACGTTCGCTACTCACGAACACGCTGAAGTCGTCTGCATAACGCACGAATCGCAACCCACGTCGGGCCAACTCCCCATCCAGCTCGTCCAGGACGATGTTGGAAAGAAGCGGCGATACCACTCCGCCAACAATCTTGCGAAGACTGGTCAGCTGGACAGTATCATACCTCGTTCGCGGCTTCGACCGCGCTACGGGCAGGAATGGAAGCCAGGCGGGATCTGAGGCCGCGTTTTGCTACTCGGTCTTCAAGGAGGTATCCCGCCATGGAAGGTTTGGCGCGGCCGTCGGTGCCACCGGTGGTTCGTTCGTTTGTTCCCTCGCGTGTGTCTGAGGATTTGCTATCGGGGGTTTATCAATGCTTGTTGGGAACAGGAAAACGGCAAGAGAAGTTGCCGGAGCGAGGCAGTTCCGGCGGCGAGTGCGATTGTGGGGATGAAAACACGGAACAAGATGCTCTGGAAATCCTTGCGACAGGAGGTCGATCATGAACAGTCATCGTTCGGCAGGAACGAAAGAGTGGCGTGGCGCGCTCTATGCCCGAGTTTCTTCGAAGCAGCGGGCCGAGGCCAACACGATTGCCAGTCAGTTGGAAGCTTTGAAGGCACGGATTAGCGCCGATGGGCTGAAGGTGGAAACGGAACTGACATTTATCGACGAAGGCTATAGTGGCGGCACGTTGTTACGGCCGGCGCTGGAACGTCTTCGCGACCAGGCCACGGCCGGCTCCTTCGATCGCCTGTATGTCCATTCGCCGGACCGCTTGCGCGCAACTATCCTTATCAGGTCCTGCTGGTGGAGGAATTGCAGCGACAAGGCATTGACATCGTGTTCCTCAATCACGCCATCGGCCAAACACCCGAAGAGAATCTGCTTTTGCAGGTCCAAGGCATGATGGCCGAATACGAACGGGCCAAGATCCTCGAACGGAGTCGGCGCGGTAAACGCCATGCCGCCCGTAGCGGCTCGGTCAACGTTCTTGGTGGGGCGCCTTATGGCTACCGTTACCTTGGCAAGTACGAAGGAGGTGGCCAGGCCCACTATGAGATCGTCGAAAGCCAGGCGGAAGTAGTGCGGCTGATTTTTTCCTGGATTGCACTGGAGCGTTGTTCTATCGTTGCGGTCTGTCGCCGTCTGAAAGAGAAAGGCATTCTCAGTCCGCGTGGGAAGAATTACTGGGATCGTTCAACCGTATGGGGCATCTTGCAGAATCCTGCCTACATCGGTAAGGCGCAGTTCGGCAAAACGCGTGTCGGTCCAGCGCGACCGCGCTTGCGTCCGCAACGGGGCAAGCCAACGCAACCACGGCGCCTGTCTCGGTCCACGATACACCGGCAGAGGAGCGCATCCCAATTGCCGTGCCGGCTCTGGTGGCGGAAGCTATGTTCGCGGCCACCGCCGAGCAATTGGGTGAGAATCGCCGCCGCCGACGCGAAAGCCAGCGCGGCGCCCGCTACCTTTTGCAAGGTTTGTTGGTTTGTGGACAATGCGGCTACGCCTACTACGGAAAACCGCTGAGTCGCTCGGCCAGCAAAGGCAAGCCGCGTGACTACGCCTATTATCGTTGCGTTGGCTGCGACGCCTATCGCTTTGGGGGCCAGCGGATCTGCAAGAACAAGCAATGCCGCACCGATCAGTTGGACAAGGCGGTGTGGACCGACGTGTGCGCCCTGTTGGCCGATCCGCAACGCCTGCATCAAGAGTACAAGCGTCGATTGCATGGCCAGGGTAAGAAGATTGGACGCCCCGAGGAGCATGTGCAAAGTCTCATGGCTCAGGTTCGACGCGGTATTACACGCTTGATCGACGCTTACCAGGACGGCTACTTGGAGCGCGTGGAATTCGAACCGCGTATGCAAAGCGCCAAACAGCGCCTCGCGAAACTGGAAAAGGAAGCCAGCGCCGCCGCTGCACATGCGGCTGAGTCGCAAAATCTGGAAGCGGCCCTCGATCAATTGGAGAAGTTTGCCCTCCGCGTCCGAGAAGGATTGAACGACGCCGACTGGAACACGCGTCGTGATATCTTGCGTGCTTTAATCAAACAGGTAGAAGTGGGAACTGAGGAAATCCGGGTGGTTTACAAGGTGACCCCCCACCCTTTTGAGTCAGGCCCCGCGAGGGGCCGTTCGCAAGATTGTTGGAGGGGTGAGGGGACCGCCTTGCGGGGTCCCCTCCTCGGTGGTGATCCGTGCACCGTCGGGCAGAACCACCTTCGCCTTCAACATCCGATGCACCAGCTTCAGGATGCGCCCATCTGGAACCCGTTGAGCCAGTCGGTTCAACAGGCGCTGATGGTTGACCCGGTCGAAAAACTTTGACAAGTCAATATCGACCGTGATGCTGAATCCCTCGGCCAGGTACTTCTTCGCCTCGTCGATGGCGGTCTGCGCACCTCGGCCTGGACGAAAACCGTGGCTGCTCGCATGAAACGCCGGCTCGAAGATGGGTTGCAACACTTGGAGAACCGCCTGCTGCGCCCAACGATCGACGACGTTCGGGATACCTAACCCCCTTTGCCCACCCCCAGGTTTGGGTATCCAAACCCTGCGGATGTCTCCAGGTCGATAGGTTCCCGCCAGCAACTCACGTCGTAGGTACGGCAAAAGCCGGGGCGCTGCGGCCACGACCTCATCGACACTACGTCCGTCCACGCCAGCCGCTCCCTTGTTCCGAGCGACATTCCGTAACGCCTGTGCCAGATTCGACACCGACGCTACCGATTCCAACAGCCGACCCGTGTCGGCTGTCCAGGCGGCTGAATCCTTCACCTCCTTGACTTCCGCTCTAAGCGCTAGCCAAGCCTTGCCCACCGATAGGTCGGTGGACGCAGCCGGACCATCCCCTCGCGGGCTGTCGGCAAACGCAAAAGTCAGTTGGCGATATTCAGCCTTTGACAACTTGTCACCCTCTTCGCTCCGCGGAAATTACTCCGCTTCCACGCTACTATAGGGCAATCCGACTTCTCCCCAGGCGTCGGTCACTCGTCGTTGCCTTCTCGTGACCTACCGTCGCCGGACCTGAAGAGATCTCCTGGGGTAAGATTGAGCAACATCCCGCCGCCGCCGCCCTCATTACTCCCGAACCACCATCGGATACCGGGTGTCGTGTTACCGGGCACACTAACCCAGGCCCGGAAGCCTTCTTGAGGGTTCACTGACGTTCGGTGCTGCGTTACGCTTCCGGCTTCCATCCCACACGCCCTCGCGGGGAAGATGACTTTGGTGCATTGGTCCTCGATCATCTCGTGCAGTTGCCTTCAGCTCGTGGTTGCCTCCGACAGGCCCCACAGAGGACTTCCACCTCCATTCGCTCAACCATGCCCAGCGCACCCGGTGGTATCGCTGCGCTCAACCACCGACTAATTGCTATGACCCCTATCCGGGGTCGGGTTAGCCTAAAATGAACGACGCCGACCCAGGGGGCCAGGGGGCCATTTAAAAACATGGCCCCCTGGCCCCCTGGGGTACCCCCCTCTGGGACCCCTGAAAGGGGTCGAAGCCATTAGCCGGTGGTTGAGCGCAGCGATACCCCCGGTTTTCGGTCACGTCGATCACCTCGACCCTGGTAGGGGCAGGGCTTCCAAGGTGTCAGCTGCTTCGTAAATTATTATTGAAGCAGTTGTTATGAATGACACCTGAGAGGGAAAGGCATGATGCCAGTTGGAATCGTCCCCTTCATGGAGCAGGCGCCGTTTTGTGTGATGACGCGGATAACTCTGGAACGTTTGTTCCTGCCCCAGCGTCTGGACGTTCTGTTCAGGAAGTCGGCTCAACGGCAGTATGAGAAGGAGTTGCTCTTTTCGCAAGTCATGGAATTAATGATGTCGGTGGTGTTGCGCGTCGATCCGAGCGTGCATAAAGCCTATCGCAAACGCGAAGAGAAATTGTCCGTCACCGATCAAGCGATCTACGACAAGCTGCAATGCATGGAACCGGGCATTTCCAGCGCTCTGGTCGCCGACTCGGCAGTTCAAGTGGGGGTTGTGATCGATGCCATGCAGGCGAGGTTGCCGTCCTGGTTACCGGGGTTTCGCATCCGCGTTCTCGACGGGAACTTACTTTCGAAGACCCAGCGTCGCGTCAAGGAATTGCGTCAGACATGGGCGGCTGGCTTGCCAGGACGCGTGCTCGCGGTTTACGACCAACAGCAAGACCTGGTGACCGATGTGTTTCTCAATCCGGATGCCTACGACAACGAACGCGTCTTGCTCGATGACGTGCTGCAGAGCGTCAAAGCGCAAGACTTGTGGATCGCCGATAGCAATTTTTGCACGCTGAAATTCCTCTTCGGGATCGATAAGGCTCCTGCCTGTTTCGTCATGCGCCAGCACGGTACTTTAGTCGGCAAGCCGCTCAAAACCCGAAAATTTCGCGGCCGAACCAACACGGGCCGGGTGTACGAGCAAGAGTTGGAACTGAGTTACGAGAACAAAACGAAGACGGTGCGGCGGATCACGCTGGTCTTGGATGAGCCGACGCGCGATGGCGATACCGAGATACATATTCTGAGCAACCTGCAGAAGAAAGAAGCGACGGCCATGCAGATTGCCGAACTGTACCGCAAGCGATGGACCATCGAGGGACGTTTCTACGAACTGGCACAGACCCTCAACGGCGAGCCCAACACCCTGGGTTATCCGAAGGCGGCGTTGTTCGCGTTCTGCTTGGCATTGGTAGCTTCCAACGCGATGGCTTTGATCCGAGCCTCGGTGCGTCAGGTTCATGGACCCGAGATCGTGGAGAATCTGTCGCGTTACTACATCGCCACCGAGGTGCGCGAGACGTACGTCGGGATGATGGTAGCATTGCCGCCATCGAAGTGGGTGAGATTCCAAAGCCTCAGCGCCAAGGAGTTGGCAGGCTTGCTGTGCGAGATCGCATCAAAAGTCGTCCCGAAGCGCTACCGCAAAGCCCATCGCGGGCCGAAGAATCCGCCAACTCCCAAGGACCGGTACAAAAACGGCGGACATGTTTCGACGCAAAGGCTCATAGAACAACGCCGAAAGCCCCCCAGCTGACACCTTGGAAGCCCTGCCCTGGTAAGGGTCGCAGCATGGGTTAAGCTACGACCCCTACCAGGGCAGGGCTTCCAAGGTGTCAGCTGCTTCGTAAATTATTATTGAAGCAGTTGTTATGAATGACACCTGAGAGGGAAAGGCATGATGCCAGCTGGAATCGTCCCCTTCATGGAGCAGGCGCCGTTTTGTGTGATGACGCGGATAACTCTGGAACGTTTGTTCCTGCCCCAGCGTCTGGACGCTCTGTTCACGAAGGCCGCTCAACGGCAGTACGAGAGGGAGTTGCTCTTTTCGGAAGTTATGGAATTAATGATGTCGGTGGTGTTGCGCGTCGATCCGAGCGTGCATAAAGCCTATCGCAAACGCGAAGAGAAATTGTCCGTCACCGATCAAGCGATCTACGACAAGCTGCAATGCATGGAACCGGGCATTTCCAGCGCTCTGGTCGCCGACTCGGCAGTTCAAGTGGGGGTTGTGATCGATGCCATGCAGGCGAGGTTGCCGTCCTGGTTACCGGGGTTTCGCATCCGCGTTCTCGACGGGAACTTACTTTCGAAGACCCAGCGTCGCGTCAAGGAATTGCGTCAGACATGGGCGGCTGGCTTGCCAGGACGCGTGCTCGCGGTCTACGACCAACAGCAAGACCTGGTGACCGATGTGTTTCTCAATCCGGATGCCTACGACAACGAACGCGTCTTGCTCGATGACGTGCTGCAGAGCGTCAAAGCGCAAGACTTGTGGATCGCCGATAGCAATTTTTGCACGCTGAAATTCCTCTTCGGGATCGATAAGGCTCCTGCCTGTTTCGTCATGCGCCAGCACGGTACTTTAGTCGGCAAGCCGCTCAAAACCCGAAATTTTCGCGGCCGAACCAACACGGGCCGGGTGTACGAGCAAGAGTTGGAACTGAGTTACGAGAACAAAACGAAGACGGTGCGGCGGATCACGCTGGTCTTGGATGAGCCGACGCGCGATGGCGATACCGAGATACATATTCTGAGCAACCTGCAGAAGAAAGAAGCGACGGCCATGCAGATTGCCGAACTGTACCGCAAGCGATGGACCATCGAGGGACGTTTCTACGAACTGGCACAGACCCTCAACGGCGAGCCCAACACCCTGGGTTATCCGAAGGCGGCGTTGTTCGCGTTCTGCTTGGCATTGGTAGCTTCCAACGCGATGGCTTTGATCCGAGCCTCGGTGCGCCAGGTTCATGGACCCGAGATCGTGGAGAATCTGTCGCGTTACTACATCGCCACCGAGGTGCGCGAGACGTACGTCGGGATGATGGTAGCATTGCCGCCATCGAAGTGGGTGAGATTCCAAAGCCTCAGCGCCAAGGAGTTGGCAGGCTTGCTGTGCGAGATCGCATCAAAAGTCGTCCCGAAGCGCTACCGCAAAGCCCATCGCGGGCCGAAGAATCCGCCAACTCCCAAGGACCGGTACAAAAACGGCGGACATGTTTCGACGCAAAGGCTCATAGAACAACGCCGAAAGCCCCCCAGCTGACACCTTGGAAGCCCTGCCCTGGTAAGGGTCGCAGCGTGGGCTCAGCTACGACCCTTACCAGGGTCGATCGGTTGTCATGTCCTCATTACCGGGGGTATCGCTGCGCTCAACCGCCGGCTAATTGCTATGACCCCTATCCGGGGTCGGGGCAAGCCTAAAATGAACGTCGCCGCCCATTGGAAAGGCCCGCGATGCATATGCCCGGCAAACCGGGGCCACGAGCCTTACCTACCAATATGGTGGTTGCACCCGACAGCACTTTTGCAGTGGCTGGAAATGGTCCGGGCATTTCATTTTCTCGCGCAAGTACGGTTGGAATTTGCGATTATACCGTTAGCATACAGGCCGTTTGTTTTCTTGCTCCGAGGACATTATGGGTCGATCCATCGTCGCCTTCGCCGCCGCATGCGCCTTCCTGGCGCCGCCGTTAGACGCTCAGACGAAAAAAGACGAGCTCAAGCAGGCCAAGGAGATCTACGTCACCATCAAGGCCGACCTGTTCGAGGTCGATAACGCGGCCTACCAGGCGCTCTCGAAATTCGGGTCTCGGTGGAAAAGCATTAACCAGCAACTAGAGGAATTCGTAAATACGCCCAAGGGCAACGCACCTGAGGCGCAACGCTTTTTGACATCCTCAAAAAGCAAAAGCCGATCCTGGCGGGCAAGCCCATCGAGCTTGATCCCGGCCACGAGGGCGAGTTGCTCGCCATGAAAAGGAGGATCAACCTCTTGCCCGTCCCCGAGGAGCTTCGCCAGGGCCGAGGGGCGCCGCAAACAATTGTGGAGAGGTTCGCGCTCTCCGCGCAAGTGGTGATTAACCCCGACCGCCGCTCGGTGCGCGTCAAATTCACCGAGCGCAGCAGCGCCATTGAAGGCGTCGCCAAGGAATCCGTGGTCGTAATCAATGACGGCACGCGCAAGGAAGGCGAGACGGCCTTCGTCAAAGAGGCGACGGTATCCTCATCGCGCGACATTTCCGACAACGGCACCTACCTTCTCGCGCTAACGCACCGGCCCCACGAGCAGCGAGACAAGGGCGCCTGGCTGGTCGCTCGGGTGACAGTACGGATTTTGATAGAGGCGGAGGAGAAGGGGTTTCGGGAGCAGGGCACGAAGTAACGTCGGTCGATAATGAGACATGATCAACGCGCCCACGGTGGCTGGACACAGACCGTCCTCGATTCCAAGTCGCCGTCTTTGACCCAATAATTCGTTCGGCAGTTGTACTGCCACAAGGCGAATCCCGGAAACGGCGTGCCCGGCACTATTGCGCCAACATCTTTGAGAACGGGCCATAGCAAGTACAGGGCAACTTCATCGCATTTCGTCAGATAAATGGCCCAATCATAGAGAATTCTCAAAAGCGGCTCTTCGAAGGCACAGTGGTCACCCATGAAGTCACCCATCGTTTCATAAAAGGCCATGAAGAGATTATTAGTTACTGGGTCGGGCGGGTCGCCGCAAGCTTTGCCGACGATCTGAATGTCATAGCCCTTGTCGAGGAACGCGATGACATCGTCGTAATTTTCCCAAAGAAAAGGCCGGATCGCGGTGACGTGCGTACGGAGCAGCTCGATGAGTTCCGTTTCCGAACATCGATTGGACTTCTTTGGGATCCGGTAGCCCCAACCGGGTACGATGTCGGAGACAGAATCCACCTGAGTAGCGCGGGCGCGGACTTCTTGGTGTGCGGGAAACAGTGACCATGCGAGGTCGAGTTCACCGGGGTCGGATATCCGGTCGAAAAGAAAATACCGGTGTTCTTCATTCTCGCGCAGATTCAGATCATGACCGCTACGAGTGAGAATGTCTTTCAGGGTTTCGAGGGGATCAGGAGTCATTAGGCGTACTTTCTACGGCCAAACCCTTTGCGAACTTGAGATACGGTTACGCAACTTCATCCACCCCTCAATAACGCGGGCCAGGTCGGGGCGGATACCCGTCCGTCTTCAGGTGTCAGTTAGCCCATCCAACACCCTTACATCCGAGACGAGGTAGCCGGACAAGGCATCGCGAAAAACATGCTCATCGTTGAACGCGTGATCCATTTCATGGGCCGCCAGATCACGGGGATTACCGTGTATCACCCAATGCCGATTCTTCTTCTCTATCACGACGTTGCCTAGCGGTCCGTTGAACGTCGCCCGCCCTTCACCCGAATCGGAGGCATACGCGAACGGTCCGACCGTTGCGGGATTCGTCTCCAGATGCGTCAACCGATAGCCGCGCGACGCCATCAGGCGGGCAGTCTCGCCAGCCCAAAACTTCGCCGGGCTATCGATCAAGAACGAAACACGTAGATCCCTCACCCGATTCACGCCGCTGTCGTACTCTCCCGCCAAGATAGCATCCCGATAGTCTTGCCGGGCCAAATCGAGCAGTTGCTGGACATGCTGTTCGTCGCTTCCAGCGGCGTGGACGATGCACCGCACCAGATAGTCACAGAGAAAATCCGCACTGCCAATTCGGCGGCAGGCAAGCAGCACCGATGCGACGCGGTTGCCCGCATTCGGCACAAGAAAAGATCGCCCCCGGACGATGCTCCAAGGAAACGTCAAGTCGCTTGTCCTTCGCTGTCTGGGTAACCTGCTGGACTCTCCAAGGATCTTCCAGCGCCAACATTTGCCTCATAAAGTCGGTAGCACGCATGAGTCCGCACCTCCTGGAGGGCGATTTTAATCATTTTCTACCCACAGGAAAGTCGGATGAACCGATATTTCTCACCACTCGAAATCCGTGGCACACATCTGCCGGATAGCCCAAAAAACGAAATGCCGAGCGATTCTCGGCCGCCTGCAATAGATACGACCCACCGCGCACCACACGTGCATATCCCTTCGTCGGTCCAATCGGATCGATAAGACAGCTCTCTTCAATTCTCTCAAAAGGGGCAAACCAATCATAGCACCACTCACATACATTTCCCAACATGTCATAGAGACCCCAAGGATTGGAACGCTTGGTGCCGCACGCCTCGGGCTTCGTTCGCCAGTAAAATGGCAGCCAACCATGCTGATAAACAGCATATTCCTTCAGCCGTTTTCGAGTATCTCCAAAAAAGTACCGAGTTGTTGTACCCGCCCGGCACGCGTATTCCCATTCCGCTTCGGTCGGAAGACGGTAGCCCGGACCGTTTCTTGCAATAATGTCGTCGTTCACGTCGTAGTACGGTTCAATTTTCTCGTGTTTGCTAAGTAGATTACAAAATCGGATCGCATCAAACCAAGTCACAGGATATGCAGGCCGAGTAGGATCCGCTATTTTCTTCGAGAACAGCCCCATAATATGCTCGTACTCGAAGTGCGTAACCTCGAAAACACTGCAAAGGAAAGCCTTACTTATAGTAACGCACCGCTGCGGTTGTTCCACAGGAGCAGCTTCTTTTTCGTTATCTGCAGCACCCATAAGTAAATTGCCTGGTGGCAGAAGTGCCAACCTCATTCCAATTGTGTTAGACAGCTCAACGACAATTGGTTCCACACCCGTCCGAATAAGTTCTTGCATCTCACTTTCGAGATGGGATCGATTTTGTACATTAACGTCCAAAAGCTGCGTTTGGACCCTGAGAAGACGGCCTCGTTGGTCGTTTCTAGATTCCAACCAGTCCGCAAACGCGAGACGAGGCGATAGATCATTGGGGCATTGTAGAACTGCCTGTCGGTAAAATCGCTCCGAGTGAATGATCATCGCAATCCTCTAAGGCAGTCTCCGGACGCGCGACTCCGAGTCCGTAGGTGTGGTTGGTGCCGCTTCCGGTCCGTCTTCAGGCGTCAGTTGGCCCATCCAGCACCCTTACATCCGAGACGAGGTATCCGGACAAGGCATCGCGAAAAACATGCTCGTCGTTGAACGAGTGATCCATTTCATGGGCCGCCAGATCACGGGGATTACCGCGCAACACCCAATGCCGATTCTTCTTCTCTATCACGACGTTGCCTAACGGTCCGTTGAACGTCGCCCGCCCTTCACCCCAATCGGAGGCATACGAGAACGGTCCGACCGTTGCCGGATTGGTCTCCAGATGCGTCAACCGATAGCCGCGCGACGCCATCAGGCGGGCAGTCTCGCCAGCCCAAAACTTCACCGGGCTATCGATCAAGAACGAGACACGTAAATCCCTCACCCGATTCACGCCGCTGTCGTACTCTCCCGCCAAGATAACATCCCGATAGTCTTGCCGGGCCAAATCGAGCAGTTGCTGGACATGCTGTTCGTCGCCTCCAGCGGCGTGGACGATGCACCGCACCAGTCGGTCACAGAGAAAATCCGCACTGCCAATTCGGCGGCAGGCAAGCAGCACCGAGGCGACGGCTGGTGCGCGGTCGCCGAAATCGTGAGTCAGCCGGTCTAATACGTCCAGTGGCAGCGGATCGTCCACCGCTTTCGCCTCCCTACTGAAGCAACCAAGTGGTGAAATATGGCAAACGGCGCCGTCCCGCGCAACGCAATTGCGGGCTTATTTAGATTGCTTGACCGGTTGCCCAGGCACGATTCTAATAGATATGCTACCAGCCGGTGACAGTTGCCGGGAATCCCAAATATGGCGCCAGCGCCCTTTGCGATAACCACCAGTTCGCCGGCTTTGCGAGGAGGCGTCATCATGATCGGAGCTATCGCTGGCGACGTAATCGGCTCTGTCCACGAATCCGCCGCCACCAAGACGAAACGGTTCCCGCTTTTCACGCCGGAATCTTGCTTTACCGACGACACCGTGCTTACTGCCGCCGTTGCTGACGTCTTACTTACGGGCGGCGACTACACACGAATGTTCCAGAAGTATTTCCGGGCTTACCCCGACGCGGGCTACGGTCAGCAGTTCAAGCTCTGGTGCGAACTTCGCCGGACAGAGCCGTACAACAGCTGGGGGAATGGCTCTGCGATGCGGGTCAGCCCTATTGGGCTCGCGTTCGACAACCTGGAAGACGTTTTGGCCGAGGCCGAACGGTCGGCAAAGGTCACCCACGACCATCCTGAAGGTATTCGGGGGCGCGGGCGGTGGCAGCAGCGACCTTTCTTGCCCGAAAGCGGCCGGACAAACGGGAGATCGCCGAGTATGTTGAGGCCGAATTCGACTACCGGCTGGATCTGTCCCTCAAGAGTGTGCGCCGCACGTTTCTGTTCGACGTCTCCTGCGAGGGCACAGTGCCTTGGGCATTGCGCGCGTTCCTGGAAGCCGACAGCTACGAGGAGGCGGTACGCAACGCGATCTCTCTCGGCGGGGATGCGGATACCCTGGCATGTATCGCGGGCGCGGTAGCCGGGGTGTACTATGGAGTACCGCCAACAGTCGAGTCAGAGGTGCTTGCAAGGCTCGACGATCGCCTTCGAGACGTCGTGTTACGTTTCGGTCAGCGGTTCGGCACCCCAATGCACTTATCGTTAGGAGCTCACAAGGGCAAATTATGACCGGAAGTAGTTGTCCCCACTGTGATGCACGGTTGCCGCCGGTGCCTGCCGCGTTTTGCTCGATGTGCAACAAGAGGCTCGATGAACCGACCAATCTAGCACTAGACGATCCAGCAAGGGGCCGGATGCCGACCTCGAACCCGCGATGGGGATCTCGACCAATAAAATGGTTCGGGTTGGCCGGTTTACTATGGGGGCTGAGTACGGTCGGGGACCATGTGAAGGGGGACCCTGTGGAGGCGCTAGGCTACCTCGTGGGTAGCGTTTTTATCTGGTGTCTCATCGGTGCAGCCGTGGGGTACCTTGCTGACCAGGCAAGCTGAGCATGGGAAATTCGGATCTTATGCCCGGATACCCGCCAACCCCGGACCTGTAGGCGCCGTCCCGCGCAACGCAATTGCGGGCTTAAATACCGAGTGAATGCAGCGCTGTCTTGAGATCCTTCTCGGCGAGCAAACCCTCTCGGTGACAACGAGCCAAGAACGTTTCAATCGCTTCGCAAACCAGTCGGCGACTCGCCAGTCTCGCGTTATGCTTGACACCCCTCTGAATCGGCGTTGTCTTAATGACGAGGTCCTGTTTCTTTTCATACTCGGCCTGGCCGGCGCGTAGCCGCTCGAAACGTTTCTGATAGCCGTCGATTACCGCGAGACAGTGTCTTGTTTCGTCCACCCAGAAGTCCACATTGGCAGCATGGCCAGCGAGTTGCTTTGCTGACAGGCCGGCGGAATGCTTGAGCGTTTTGACAAGTGCTGCACAAATGCCGTCGATGTATGACACGCGCGGCCTGGCTGGGCGCTTCTTGGACTGGGGCAGGAGCGCTGCCCTTTTCTGAAGTGCTCGCTCGGCATCCTCCTGTCGGGCTTTGTTGGCCTTGATTTCGGACCAGAATTTATCCCATTCTTTGGTCTGCTTAGGGGATGGAATGCGTGAAATCGGAATGTCCAAAGGAACCGATTCACAGGGCCCCTGGCAAGTGGGACATTCGAACGACTCCAGCGATTGCTTACGTCGATAGGACTTGCGGCAAGTTAGACAGGTCCAAGTTCGCTTGCCCATCGTCCACTTTCTCGGCATTAATTCCCGGGTCTCGCGCCAAGACGCCAAGACGCAAAGTAAACGCGCTATGCATCTCCTATTGAAACCGCGCCAGGTTGGGGTGTCAACTCGTCAGGATAGCCTGGCGTATATGGCCCGACGTGGACCAAGCTTTGGTGACGCGAGCCAAGTGCGAATTGTTTGCGGGTTTCACGCCACCATATCAAGCGTCAACAGGGTGCCGCTGGCGATGCCGGTTTTGGCCTTTCGGCCCACGAGAAATGAGCGCAAGGATGGCGGCAGGCCGGTGCCGGGGCGGCGGATGCCGATTGCATCCAGCGTCAGAATGGTGCCGGGGGGGATATCTTGGAGGGCGACGAGGCTTTTGCGGGCCACGGCGGCGGTGTTCTTTTCCGATTGGGCCGCGACTTTGCGGCCATCGCCGAGCGCCGACTCGATCATGTGGATGCCTCTTACCAGGGCCGTCAGTTCCGCTGGTTCCGCGGACGCTTGATGATCGGGGCCGGGCAGGGTGCGATCGAGCGTGATGTGCTTTTCGACCACGCAAGCTCCCAGCGCGACGGCTGCCAGCGACACTTCAATGCCGAGGGTATGGTCGGAGTAGCCGACCGCCACGCCGAAAGCCCTGGCCATGAGGTCCATCGCGCAGATTGCTGTCCGCCGGGTCGGCCGGATAATTGCTGACGCATTGCAGCAGAATCAACTGTTCGTTGCCGGCGGCGCGTAGGGTTTGCACGGCAGCCTCGACTTCCGCCAGGGACGCCATGCCCGTGGACAGGATGATTGGTTTTTTCTTGAGGGCAACGTGCGTCAGCAAGGGTAGATTGGTGATCTCGCCGGAGGAAAGCTTGTAAGCGGCGACGCCCAGTTCGTCCAGGAGATCGGCGCTGGCTTCGTCAAACGGCGAGGACATAAACAGGATGCCGCGGGCGCGGGCATGTTCCCATAAATGGCGGTGGTCGGCTGCGGATAGCTCGAGGCGTCGCAACATGGCATGTTGCGATTCGTTGGTGCCGGTGTTTTTGACCTGGTAGGCAGCCTTGGCGGCGGTCGGCGTGACGAGCAGGTCGGCCCGAAAAGTCTGGAACTTGATCGCGTCGGCACCGGCGCCTGCGGCCACGTCGATAAGGCGCCGCGCCAGGTTCATATCGCCATTATGATTGACGCCAGCTTCGGCGATGACGAAACAGGGGTAACCGGTGCCCACCTGCCGATTGTTCAGAGTGATCGCGTCCCGCGACATGCGTGCCCCTCCATGGTCAGGCGAGATTGAAGTTTGGCGCGCATTCCTGGCGTTGCAGCACGTCACGCGCCTGCAGCCCTTATAGCAAAGGCCCGGCGCATGCGACAAGTGCGTTATTTGCGCGGCAGGTAGCTGACCAGCGGCTCCAGCGCGTCGGCCAGCTGGTCGCACGGCACGTCGTACATCAGGTCGGTCGCGACCACCGGGTTCGGGCCCGGTCTTGCCCTTGACGCAGACGTGGGCGGCATCCACGACCTGCGCCGTTGACGCGCGAACGGCAGCCTTGCAGGCCGATGGTCGCGACCTGGTGCATGCCGCAGCTGGCCGGGCAGCCCGACCAGTGAATCGTCAGCGGCAGCAGCTTGCGCCCGGCCGTGCGCCGCTCCAGCTCCTGGGCCACCTCGATGGCGTAGCCCTTCGTCTCGATCAGCGCCATGGCCGCAGTAGTCGATGCCGGTGCAGGCAGACCAGGCCGCGCATGATCGGCGACGGGTCGAAGGGCAGTTCCTTGAAGAGCGGCTCGTCGGTCAGGGCGCCGATGCGCGTTCTCGGGGATGTTGGGGATGATCAGGTTCTGGCCCGACCGTGACGCGGATGTCGCCGTTGCCGTAGCGCTCGGCCAGGTCGGCGACGCCGCGCATCTGCGCCGTGGTGATGCGGCCGACCGGCACGAGCAAGCCGACGTAGTACAGCGGCGGGCCCTCGTCATGGTGCGGCGCGCTTCTGCGGGTGGATGCCGAGGTGATCGACGTGGTGCTTCTTGCGCATGTCGGTGCCGGCCTTGAGCAGCGGCTGGCCCAGGCGGCGCTGCCAGCTCGCGCGCGGAACCAGGCGATGCCGCGGTCCTCGATCAGGAACGCCAGCCGGGCGCGGACCCGCGTGGCCCGCGAGCCGTGGTCGCGGAAGATGCGCGTGATCTCCGCGCACAGCGCGGGCGGCGTCCTCCGGCCGGACGAAGACGTCGAGCGGCGTCGCCGGCCGGTAGCCGCCCGAACCCTGCTTGCCGCCGACCAGCACGTTGAAGCCGTTGACCTGCTGGCCGTCCAGCTCGCGGTACGCCGGCACCAGGCCGATGTCCTGCGTCTCGGGGTGGCAGCAGTTCTCCAGGCAGCCGGTGATCGTCACGTTGAACTTGCGCGGCAGGTTGGTGAACTCCTTGTTGCCGACGAGCATGTCGTTGAACTCGCGGATGACCGGCGTGGCGTCGAGCAGCTCGTGCGGCGTCAGGCCCGCGACCGGGCAGCCGCAGACGCCGCGGACGTTGTCCATGCCGGTCTGCTTGCTGTGCAGGCCGACCTCTTCCAGGCGCCGCCAGATGTCCGGCACGTCGCCCAGCGTGAACCAGCGCATCTGGATCTGCTGCCGCGTCGTCAGGTCGCAGAAGCCCTTGCCGTACTCGTCGGACAGGTCGGCGATGACGCGGAACTGGCGGGCGTTGGTCTGGCCGGCTTCCAGGCGCAGCGCGGAGCATGAAGTTGCCGGGCGTCGGCTTGCGGAAGAACAGGCCGTGCCACTTGGAGCGCTGCTTGTCGTCCTCGGTCATCTCCTGCCAGTTGTTGTGCGCGGCCAGCCGGCAGAACGTCCGGCAGGCAGTCGAGGCCGTCCTTCTCCTGCTTCATCAGCTCGATCTTGTTCACGTTCCTGCGTCTTGGCCTGCGACGCCGGCGCGTACAGGTCGATGAGCTGGCCAGCAGCGGCTGGCAGGTGCCGCAGCCGGTGCCGGCCTTGGTGCACTCGCCGAGGGCCGCGACGGTGCATTTGCCGGCCTGGATGGCGGCGACGATGCTGGCCCTTGGAGACGGTGTTGCAGTTGCAAATCTGCGTGTCGTCGGCGCAGGCCCAGCAGGTCGGCGTCGCCGCCGGCCTCCAGCAAGCATCGCGGGCGTTGCCGTCAGCGAGCAGGTCGAGGGCCGGCTCGGCGAGCGGCTCGCCTTCCTTGAACAGCCGCAGCAGCTTGCCGCTCGGGTCGCCCGGCCCGAGCAGGATGGCGCCGACCAGTCGATTGTCGCGGAGGACCAGCTTCTTGTAGACGCCCTGCGCCGGGTCGAGATGGCTGACGACCTCGCAGTCCGGCCCGATGGCCGTCGACCTCGCCCATCGAGGTCAGATCGACGCCCATGACCTTGAGCGTGGTCGCCAGGCGCGAGCCCGGTATAGACGGCGTCGGGCTTGGCCTCGGTGAGCGACGTCGGCCAGGACGCGGGCCTGTTCGTAGAGCGGGATCGACGAGGCCGTAGAGCCTGCCGCGGTGCTGGGCACATTCGCCGACGGCGAAGATGGTCGGGTCGCTGGTGCGCAGCTGGTCATCGACGACGATGGCCCGCTCGACGGCCAGCCCGGCCGCCCTGGCCTCCTCGACGTTGGGCCGGATGCCGCAGCTGATGACGACCATGTCGGTGTCGAGCGTGGTGCCGTCCTGGAAGCGCAGGCCGGTGACCTGGCCGTCGCCGAGCGAGTGCGCGTGGTGACGGTATCGAGCAGGACGCGCACGCCCATCGCTTCGAGCTTGCGCTTGAGCAGGGCGCCGGCGACCGGGTCGAGCTGCTGGACCATCAGGTGCGGGGCGACCTCGACGACGGTGACTTCGAGGCCGTGACTGAGCAGGCCGCGCGCCGCTTCCAGCCCGAGCAGGCCGCCGCCGATGACCACGGCGCGGTCGCAGTCCTGGGCGTAGGCGCCGATGGCGGCGCAGTCATCCAGGGTGCGGAAGACGAAGACGCCCTGCTGCTTCGTGCCCTCCATCGGCGGCACGAACGGCCGCGAGCCGGTGGCCAGGACCAGGAGGTCGTAAGGCTCGGCGACCTTGCCGCCGCCGCCGATCACGACTTGGCTTGTCGCGGTCGATGGCTTCGGCCTTGACGCCGGCGTGGACGAAGACGCCGCGCTCTTCGTACCACTCCAGCGGGTTGAGCCAGAGCTTGCCGGGGTCTTGAAAGCCGCCGAGGACGCTGGAAAGCAGGATGCGGTTGTAGGTGCCGTGCGGCTCGGCGCCGAACATGCGGATGCTGAAAGCGGTCGGGGTGCGTGGCGAGAATTTCCTCGACGACCTTGGCGCCGGCCATGCCGGTGCCGACGACGACGAGGGCTGGGCGTGACATGACAGCGCCTCCGTGGAGATTGAAGCAGAAAAGGGCGATTGGATTTACTTGATCGCAGCGCGAACGAAGGGAGAGGAGAACTCAAGAGCAATTGGCGTGCCGGGCAACTCGGGTCGCCGGGGTTGATTCCGCTTGTGAACCCAGAGTGAACGTCTGTAACAACTTACGCAAGACACGTAAGGATGCGGCATCAGGCGGCTTGCCGGCCTGCTGCTTAGTATCAAGGCAGAACTTGAACGAAGCTCACCATTTTTTTGCGCCAACAGGAATAACAAGCTGATCAGCAGGATGGCCGCCAGGCCAACGCCGACATTCACATAAGGGAACCGGGTAAACTCTTCCCTGGTCGGGCCAACGCTGATGGTCTCAGGGGGAACGCTCGGCACTGCCAGGGTTCCTGGCACCGTGATGGCAATCGTTTTACGATGGCCCATGCCCGCTTCAACAACCACGCGATACTGTCCCGGCGCGGGCGCGGGAAACGAACACAAACCCTTCACGTCCGTCTTGCCCGTGCTCACGATTTTGTCCGCGCCATCGTGGATTTCGACGAGTGCATTGACAGCGGGTGTGTCGTCATCGAAATAGGCCTCTATCGAAACCTTGCCGTTCTTGAGGCTGCACTCCGCTCCCAGGGCATGGGCCCAGGTGGCACCGGAATTAAGCAACAGTAGTCCTGTCGCCAAAAGACATAGCCGCATGACAATACCCAGGGGATCACTTAAACGCGTGCAGGACCAGGACGCAACCGGACTGCTTGAATTCATACAATAAGTTTGCGGAAAATCGTCAATCTCCAGGATTTCGCATGAAAACTCTCGCCGAGCTGCAGGCCGTTTACCATCTGCCGTTGCCGGAACTAATGTTTCGCGCAGCTTCCGTGCATCGCCAGCACCACGACGCGGCCGACATCCAGCGCTGTGCCCTCTTGAGCGTCAAGACGGGAGGCTGCGCCGAGGATTGTGGCTATTGCGCGAAGCGCGCACTTCAAGACGGCAGTGCCGGCCACGCCGCTCATGAGTGTCGACGACGTCCGCGCCAGGGCGATTCAGGCCAAGGAGCGGGGTGCGACCCGTTTCTGCATGGGCACAGCCTGGCGCGAACCCAAGGACGGACCGCAATTCGAACGCATTCTCGACATGGTCCGCGTCGTGCGCGACCTCGACATGGAAGCATGCGTCACCCTCGGCATGCTCTCGGCCAAACAGGCCGAGCGACTGGCGGAGGCGGGCCTGACAGCCTACAACCATAACCTCGATACGTCGCGCCGCCATTATCCCAACGTGATCACCACGCGCACCTACGACGAGCGCCTGCGCACCCTGGCGGAAGTTCAAAAGGCCGGCATAGCAGTTTGCTGTGGCGGCATTCTCGGCATGGGCGAAAATGAGGACGATCGCTTGATGCTGCTTGCTGAGCTGGCGCATCTCGAGCCGCCGCCCGAAAGCATTCCGATCAACTGCCTGGTGCCAATCGCCGGCACGCCCCTCGAAAACGCTCAACCCGTCGATGGGGTCGAACTCGTTCGCCTGGTAGCGACGACGCGACTCGCCTTCCCCAAGGCGCGCGTACGCCTCAGTGCGGGACGCGATAAAATGAGCCGTGAGCTGCAAATTCTCTGCTTCCTCGCCGGCGCCAACTCCATCTTCTTCGGCGACAAGCTGCTCACCGCGCCCAATCCGGATGCCGATGGCGACGCCGACCTCTTTCGCGATGGGGCTGCCGGTTTTCCAGACGAGCGCGTCATGAACCTGGAAGAGCGGTGGCAGGCTCACCTCGAAGGGCTGCGGCGCCAGGGCCGTTATCGCCAGCTTCACCAGCCCCGCGGCATCGACTTTTCGTCCAACGATTACCTCGGCTACGGCAAGCTTTTCCAGAAGAATGTCGCTGAGTTGTCACGTAGCGGCCAGGCCTCGCGGCTGCTGCGTGGCCATCACGAGATTTGGGATGAAGTCGAAACCGAACTGGCTGCCTGGCATGGCGCCGAGGCCGCCCTGATGATGACCAGCGGCTATGTGGCCAACGAGGGTCTCCTGTCCACGATCATCGAGCCGCACGACTGGGTGGCTTCGGACGAATTCAATCACGCATCGATCATCGACGGCTTGAGGCAAAGCAAGGCGGAACGCTATATCTTTCGGCATAACGACGGCGTCCACTTTCTCGATGGCGTCGCCGGAGCGAAACAGGCGCCAGGGCCCGGCCGGCACCTTTTTCTCGTGACCGAGTCGTTGTTCGGCATGGAAGGAGACGCAGCTTTCCAGCGCCTGTTGACTGACCCTGACGTTTTCACGATCGTCGACGAAGCGCATGCGACAGGGTGCCTGGGTGCGGGTGGGGTCGGCCTGGTGAGCAAGGAGTTGCGCGCGCGAATTACGTGCAGGCGACGGTGCATACTGGCGGCAAGGCCCTCGGTGTGGCCGGCGCGTATATTTGTTGCTCGCGCCTGCTCAAGGAGCTCTTGATCAACCGCTGCCGACACTTGATCTTCACGACCGCCCTGCCGCCGGCGCTGGGTTCGTGGTGGCTCGATGCCTTGCAGCGCATGCGCCAGGACCAGGTCGCGCGCGATCGTCTCCAGGAGAATACCCATACCTTCCGACAGGCGCTGCGCCGCCACGGCATCGAACCGGCGGGAGAACACTACATTGTGCCTATTGTCATTGGCGACGATGCCGCCGCCGTGCACGCCGCCGACGCGCTGCAGCGCCAGGGCTTCGACGTGCGCGCCATCAGGCCCCCAACGGTCCCGCCAGGTACAGCCCGGCTGCGCGTGGCCATCCACGCCGACCATGCGCAAGCTACCCTGATCGCGCTCGCGGACGCCATCGCCCTTACCCTCCAACTCAAATAACTCCTCCATGATGACCGATTTGCTCATCCTTGGCACGGACACCGATGCGGGCAAAACTACCTTCGCCCTTTTGTGGCTGGCGGCATTTGGAGAGGACTATGTTTATTGGAAGCCGGTCGAAACCGGCCCTTCCGACACCAGCAGCATCGCCTCGTTGGTGCCGACGGCACGCATGGCCCCTCAATTGCAAACCTTTGGCAAGCCCGTGGCACCGCCGTTGGCGGCTCGCGAAGAAGGTAAAACCATAGCCTCCGCCGCAGGGCTTGCCGCCCAGCGCCCCGCTTCCCCCGTTTGCTTATCGAATCGTTCGGCGGCCCTTTTTCCCCGCTAAACGAGTCGGAACTGCAAATCGCTCTCATCCGCGCTCGATTGCCCTTCCATCCTGGTGGCCAATTCCTCGTTGGGCGTCATCGGCAGGACCTTACAGTGTCTGGAGGCGCTCGAGGGGCACGGCCATCAGCCTGCCGCCGTCGTTCTCATGGGCCCAAGCGATGCCTATGCAATGGAACAAATTCGCCGCCACCGACCGCACGTGTGGGTAAGCGCCCTGACGCCGCCCGCCGAATGGACTCCGGCCGGCATCGGGCAGAGCGCTGCTGAACAGCGCCGCGGAGCTGGCGCTTCTGCGAGAAAGCCTGTCTTTCAGGGAGACCGCCACGGACCTCGTCGCGCGTGACCAGGTGGCCGTCTGGCATCCCTACACCTCATTGCGTGAGGTGGAGGCACCGCGGGTTTGCGTCGGCGCCCGCGATGAGTTTTTGTATTTGGCGGATGGTACTTGCCTGATTGACGGCATCTCGTCATGGTGGACCATCTTGCATGGGCATCGCTATCCGCCGCTGATGGCGGCCTTGCGGACCGCCGCGGCCGTGATCGATCATGTCCATTTCGCCGGTATCACGCACTCCGCCGCGGTGGAGTTGGCCGAGTTATTGCTGAGTACCATGCCCTGGCGCGGCGGGCGGGTCTTCTATTCGGACAATGGCAGCACAGCGGTCGAAGTGGCGCTCGAAAATGGCGTACCAGTATTGGTGCCATAAAAATGAGCCCCAACGGACGCGGTTTGTCGGCTTCGAACATGCTTACCATGGGGACACCTTCGGCGCGATGGCGGTCGGCCGCG
This sequence comes from uncultured Planctomycetota bacterium, assembly GCA_963848825.1. Classification (GTDB taxonomy): domain Bacteria; phylum Planctomycetota; class Planctomycetia; order Gemmatales; family Gemmataceae; genus CAVVSQ01. The sequence continues at coordinate 113,162 of CAWKFA010000005.1, forward strand.
ATCCGCTGTTTTTCGGGCGCTTCGAGCCGCTGCTCTTCAATGCGGCACTCCTGCCACTCGACGAAGATAGTCTGGACGCTTACTTGCGTGCTCACGGTGACTCGGTGGCCGCCGTCATCCTGGAACCGCTCGTGCAGGGAGCCGGCGGCATGCGCATGCACAGTGCCGAGAAACTGCGAGCGCTCTGTCGCCACGACCCAAAAGCACGGCGTGCTGTTCATCGCGGACGAGGTAATGACCGGAGGCGGCCGGCTCGGGCCACTGTCGGGCGCACCAGGCGGCAAGCATCGCGCCGGACCTGATCTGCGCGGCAAAAACGTTGGCGGGTGGCATATTATCGCTGGCCGCGACCCTGGCGGCGCCGCATGTCGTCGCTGCGTGGGACACCGACGACCGCGGCCAAACCTTTTTCCATGGGCACTCGTTTACCGCCCATCCGCTGGCATGCGCGGTCGCGGTCGCCAACTGGAAGATGTTGACAGCCGCGCCGTTGGCGGCACCGGCCGCCATGGAGGCCTTCTGGCTAGATTCGTTGCGGAACTTGCAAAACGACGCTGCGCGTCAAAGAAGTGCGTGCCTGTGGTTCCATCGTCGCGGTGGAGCTAAATGTAGAAGGGGGCTATCTCGCCGGCGTGGCCGCGCACCTGCGGCATGCGTGCCTGGCCCATGAAGTCCTGCTGCGGCCGCTGGGAAACGTGCTCTACGCCCTGCCCCCGCTGGCCACAGGGCTAGCATCTCTGGAACGGATCGCGCACGCGATGACCATGGCCGTGCAATCGATTCCCTGAGAACGTTTCGGACACCTTTTTCCTCACGCGGCGAGGCGACCCGGATCGGGTGCTTCGCTCAGGCGCGTTTCCGCGGTACGTTCCCCATTGCAGTTGTAGAACAGAATACGATTTTCATCGCCTGCCCAGACGGCATAGGTCTTTTGCAGGCGTGGCCCCTGGGCTTGAAAGAACAGGCCGCAAGGCACGCCGCGCCGCGTAATGATTGCCTTCAACAGGGGTGTTTGCAGGGGGTCGAGACAATCCGGTTCGCATAATTTGTTGCAGAACATGTTGTGATAGTTGTTCAAACGTTGGCAGACATGCGACGCTTTCCATTACGTGTTAACCTCTCAGAAGTAGAATCAAGCGTCCCCGCGGTCCTTTATCGGCTCAAAGGTCGGCGGGATAGAGCCCGGAAAAATGATTCAAGGCAAGATTTACCACTTGCGTAGTTGGCGCAAGGTTTCGTAAAGGACAATGCCGGTGGCAGTGGCCAGGTTGAGACTGCGGACTTTGCCGGAGTGCATCGGAATAGTCAATGCGCGACTGCCGAGCTGCGCAATCATATCCTTGGGCAGTCCATGCGTCTCATTGCCGAATAAAAGACAATCTCCCTCGCGATAGTCGACTTGTGTGTAGCTGGTGGTCACATGAGCGCTAAAACCGAAAATCCGTTCCATATCGCCGCCTTGCACTGCACCGCGCTTCTTCAAAATGGCTAAAAGATTCATGCAGACGAATGTCCACGGCATCCCAGTAGTCGAGGCCGGCACGACGCAGCGAACGATCATCGATGAGAAAGCCCAGGCGTCCGATAAGGTGCAAGGCCGTGTTCGTCGCCGCGCACAGGCGGGCAATGTTGCCGGTATTCGGCGGGATCTGCGGCTCCAGTAGCGCGATGTGCATCATGGGTTCACCTGGGAAGTAAAAAGTGGCCGCACGCCGAAAAGGTCCCGATGCCCCTTCCGATCGTAGCGATTAATCCGTCTCCAGGGCCTGTTCGGTCATACGCCCGGGGTTTTTCGCGTAAACCATGCCATGGGCATTCCTCGCTGGACCGTTTCCGAAGGTAGGATGCGGTGGAATGCGCGCCGTGCATGTCTTATTGGTCGGCGCCGCACGCGCCTAGCCTTGGACTGTCCTAGCCTTGGACTGTGCGTCGCGGAAGTTTGTCTCGATACACCCCGGAAGCTCAGGTCGATATGGCTGACAAAGGTGGCGCTGGACGCACTGATCTCCTGGCACTCGGCCTCTTCCTGCTTGGTCTGGTCGTATCCCTGGCCGTCTTCAGTGCCGAGCATGCCGTCAAACTAGCGGTGCCATCGAATAACTTGCTCGGCCCGTTTGGCGACTGGCTGGCGGGTGAACTTCATCAGACGCTGGGCAGCACCGTGCCTGTATTTCTGGCGGCCTGGTTCGTGCTCGTTATATTCCTTTTGATGCGCAAGAGCTGGGGCACCTGGGGCCTGCGGCTTTCGGGCTGGCTCATGCTGCTGCCGTGCGCGGCCATTACCGCCGATTATTTAGGCCCCGAGTGGCTCTCCGGCCCCGTGGTGGGCAGCGGCGGCGCCGTGGCGCCTGGCTGCGTGGCTTACTTGAAGAGCAGTTTTCGCCGCTGGGCAGCGGCTTCATCCTTGGCGGTGGTTTCGCGCTGGGCCTCATGATGGCAATTGGTTTTATCCTGCGCCATATGGCAGTCGGCCTGTGGCTCATCGTTCGCGGGCCCATTCGTGTTCTTGGCAAGATGTTTAGAAGAACGGCGAAGCCTGCGCAGCCCGCTCCCCGCGCGGAACGAAAGCCCGCCAGGCCCAAGGTGGACGACACCAAGGACATACCGATCCATCGACCCACGCACGTGCCGCCCAAACATGACGAGGAAACCAAGCCCGACATCAACCTGAGCGTGGAAGCAGCCAAGCCCCCGGTGGTGGTGCGCCCGCGCCGGCGCCGACCGAGGAACAACGGTTCGAGGACTACGAGCTGCCACCCATGACTCTGCTGGAGGACCCCGAGCCCTTTCCCTTCGACGAACATGATCAAAAGCTACGCGAGCGGGCGACGCTGCTGGAAAAAACCTTCCGTGATTTCGAGCTGAACGTGCGCGTGGTCGGCATCAATACGGGGCCGGTAATCACGCAGTACGAAATCGCCCTGGAAACCGGCATGCGCGTCAACAAGATCACCAACCTCGGCGACGACCTCGCCTTGCACATGCGCGTGCCGAGCGTGCGCATCGTGGCGCCCATACCGGGCAAAAACACCGTCGGCATTGAAGTGCCCAATGAAAATCGGGCCAATGTCCGCCTCAAGGAAGTCCTCCTCGGGGCCGGCCGCAAGCTTGCCAAGACCAAGATCCCCCTCTTTCTCGGCAAAGACACCGAGGGCCGGCCCCTGGTCTACGATCTGGCCGATATGCCGCATTTGCTGATCGCCGGCAGCACGGGCACCGGCAAATCCGTTTGCATGAACGCCATCATCCTGAGCATGTTGATGACGCGCCGTCCCGACGAGATCAAGATGATCATGATCGATCCCGAAAATGACGGAAATGACGGAGTACGGCAAGATTCCTCATCTGATGCATCCCGTCGTCAAGGACATGAAAAAGGCCGAGGCGATTCTGGCGTGGGCGGTTGACAAGATGGAAGAACGCTACGACCTGCTCAGCCGGGCACGGGTGCGGCATATTTCTTCCTACAACGAGCTGGGCCGGGCCGAAATCGAGCGGCGTTTGCAGCCGGACGAGGAAGAAGCCAAAAAGCTGCCCGAGAAGATGCCCTATATCGTCATCCTGGTGGACGAGCTCAACGACCTCATGATGCTGCTCAAACGAGAGGTCGAAGGGCATATCATTCGCCTGGCCCAGAAATCGCGTGCCGCCGGCATTCACCTGGTGTTGGCCACGCAGAAGCCGACCGTCGATGTGATCACCGGCCTCATCAAGTCGAACTTGCCTGGCCGTCTTTGCTTCAAGGTTTCCAGCCGTTCGGATAGCCGTGTCGTACTGGACGAGATGGGCGCCGACAAACTGCTCGGCAAGGGGGACATGCTATTTCTCCAGCCGGGTACCAGCATTCTGATGCGTGCTCAGGGGACCTACGCGAGCGACCGCGAAATCACCGCGGTGGTCGGGCATCTGGAAACGGAAGAGCCCTGTTATGCCGCCGAACTCATCCAGCTCAAAACGTCGGGGGACGGCAACGGCACCGCCCTGGAAAAACTCCGTAGCCGCGACGAGGTTTACGAGCAGGCCATCGAGGTCGTCGTCCGTGAGGGACGTGGCAGCGTCTCGCTCTTGCAGCGCACCCTCGGCATTGGTTACGGACGGGCGGCGCGCCTCATCGACTTCATGGCGGAGGATGGCATTGTCGGTACCTATAACGGCAGCAACGCCCGCGAAGTTCTGTTCACCTGGGAAGACTGGGAGCAAATGAAATCGGGCGGGCAACCCGCACGCGCCTGCTAGCATCTAAGCTCCGCACACCCCTTTCAACGCAGGCGCACATGACCTCGTCAGGATTGACTCCCAATCCCTTTCCTCTTACCCTGTCTTGATATCTCCTTTTTCCTACGGGAAGCTCTCATGGCTCGTTATTTGTGGGCGGTTTCGTTGTTGTTGGTCCCCGCCAGCATGCATGCCGGCGAGCAATCGATCGCGAAGCTGCGCTCACCCGTTGGCACGGTGCTCGTGCGCGGCAGTGATCAGGAGCTGGCGCACGCCCATGCTGTTTGATGCTGTTCCAGCCGGCGTCCAACTGGTGACGCTGCCTGGCGCCCGTGGCATATTGGAGTTCAAGGAAGGGGACATGCGTCTGGTATTGGCGGGCAATCTCGACTTCACCTCCTCGCCGGCCATGGAAAGTGTCGTCACCCTGCACCCGGCCAGCGCCGGTCAGGACCTTGAATTCACGCTCGATCGTGGCCGTGTGCTGGTCGAGAACCACAAGGAAAGCGGCGCCCTAAAAGTCCGTGTGCGCATTCACGGCAAGGACCTCGATTTCGCGCTGCTCAATAGCAAGACCTCGGTTGCTCTGGAGCTATTCAGCCGCTGGTCGGCGGGAGCACCGTTTCTCAAACAGCCCAAGGCCGATCACAAGCCCGTCGGTGATTTCATCTTCTTGGTGCCGGCGGGCAGCGCGACGCTCGAGCTCAACCAGCAGCCTCAAGCGCTGGAGGGCCCGGTGATGGTTCATTTCAACACCCTGCAAGGCATGCAAGGACCGCTTGCACTCAAAGCGGCCCCGACCTGGGTCAAGCCCGCGGCGGACCCGCCCGTCAAGGTGAAAACGCTCGAGGCTGCCGGCGAGAAACTTCGCCGCGCGCCTCGCGGAACAGGGCGTCCAGCCAGCGCTAACCAAGGCGCAGGCCAGCACCGATAGCGCCCTCCGCATCATGGCTGCCTATGCCGGCGTGGCCCTCGACGAGCCAGCGGCCGGCGTGGCCGCCCTTTATGATGATAAGTCCGCCGAAGTTCGCACCGCCGGCATCACTTCCCTGGAACACTACATTGGCCGGGGCGCGGTGGAAGATGTGCGACTCTACAAGGTTCTCATGGCCAGACAGATCAAATCGGGCCAGGCCAGCATCATCATGGAAATGCTCCACGGCCTGGGCTCCGAGGCGCGCCTGCGTCCGGAGACCTATGAAACCCTGATCACTTATCTTGAAAATGAGCAACTCGCCATCCGTGAGCTGGCGTCGCGGACGCTGCGAACACTTGTTCCTCAGGGACAAAACATCACGTTTGATGCGGCTTCGGCACCCGAGGCGCGGGCGCGTGGCCAGGCGAGCTGGCGCAAGCTTATTCCCGAAGGCAGCGTTCCCAAAATGCCCTGAAAGTCAGCCTGACCCGATGCGTTTGGCCTTGAGGACGCGCGGGTGCCCGGAATAGTCATGGATGGTAGGTGCCAGCTCATAGCCCGCAAGCTTGCCGATGCGCTCGCGCACGGCCTTTTCCTGGGGCGCTCCAATTTCGACGAGAAGATAGCCTCCCGTCTCCAAACGCGTGCTGGCCTGCTCGATAAGTCGCTGGAAAACCGCGAAACCGTCCGGGCCGCCATCCAGAGCCAGGTGCGGCTCAAAATCGCGCACGCCCGGCGCCAGCGTCTTGATGGCATCATGCGCGAATGTAGGGCGGATTGCTTATGACGAAAGAAAATGTCTCTGAAGCGGGGACCGTTGCGAAAAGATCGCCCTGTAAAAAGCGAATGCGCTCCTTCACCTTGTGCTGGGCGGCATTGGCCTCGGCTACTTGCAGGGCGGCGGCACTTTGATCGGTGGCAGTGACCTGGAGGGCCGGCAAGCTCTTCGCCAGCGTGACGGCCAGATTGCCCGAGCCCGTGCCGATATCGATAAGGCGGCGCGGACCGCTCAGTGTTTTACTCAGCGCCAGGCACTCGAGGACCAGGTGTTCGCTGTCCGGCCTGGGAATCAGGACGGCGGGAGAGACCTGGAACTCCAGACCATGAAACTCTTTCTTACCCACCAGATAAGCGACGGGGCACCCTTCAACGCGGCGGCGGATAAGCTCTTTGTATTTCTGCCGAACCTCCGGCGATGCTTCCTCCGCGAAACGTAAACCATAAAGATCGATGCGCTTGCACAGGGCCGCATGCGCCAGCAAGACTTCGGCATCCAGGCGCGGCGATTCGGCACCCTTCTGGGCCAGATGCTTGGCCGTCCAATCCAGAAGGCCCCCAAGGGTCCAGCTTTGTTCACTCATGCAATTGCCCGAGGATCGATAAAAACACGCTAACCTGTAGGGTGGGTCGAGCGTACTCGCGCTGACCCACCGAAACTCGCTCAGGCGGTGAATCTCCAATGTAGGGTGGCGTCGAGCGTACTCGCGCTGACCCACCGAAACTCTCTGTGAATCGGTGGGTCAGCGCGAGTACGCTCGACCCACCCTACAGGATACCCGCAGCAACTCCTTGCAACCTGTTACGCCGTCGTGACGGTTCCAGCTTCCAGACGCACACCGGGTTTCGGTGGGTCAGCGCGAGTACGCTCGACGCCACCCTACAGGATACCCGCGGCCACTCTGTTACGCGGTCGTGATGGTTCCAGCTTCCAGCCGTTGTTTCTTGTCGAAATCGCGCAGCGCCTGGATTACCTCATCCAGGTTGCCGGCGGTGATGGAGTCAAGCTTGTACAGCGTCAGGTTGATGCGATGGTCGGTCAGCCGGTTTTGGGGATAGTTGTAGGTTCGTATGCGTTCGCTGCGGTCCCCCGAGCCGATGAGCGTACGGCGGGCCTCAGCCCTTTGGTTGTGGAGCGATTGTTGCTGCCGTTCGTAAAGCCGGCTGCGCAGGATGCGCATGGCCTGGTCGTAGTTTTTATGCTGGCTGCGCTCGTCCTGGCACTTCACTTCCATTTGTTCCGACGTGCCGCGTTTGTACCAGATGCGCACGGCGATTTCGGTCTTGTTCACATGCTGCCCCCCTGCCCCGCCGGCACGCATGCGCTCCCATTCAATGTCGCTGTCCTTGACGTCCACTTGAACTTCGTCGGGCTCAGGGAGTATCGCGACCGTGGCCGCCGAGGTATGGATGCGGCCCTGGGTTTCCGTTTTGGGTACCCGCTGCACGCGATGGCCGCCACTTTCGTAGCGTATGTTGGGAAATACCTCATCGCCATTGATGCTGAAGACCACTTCTTTGTAGCCCCCCTGCTCGCCTGGACTGAAGGATATTTCTTCTACCTTCCAGCCGCAATTGCGGGCATACTGCGTATACATGCGGTAAAGATCACCGGCGAAGATGGCGGCCTCGTCCCCGCCCGTACCAGCCCGGATTTCCATGATCACGCTGCCGTAATCTTCACCTTCAGCCAGTAGCAAGTCCTCGAGGCGTTGGTGCAAAACGTGCTTGCGTGCGCAGGCTGACGACTTCCTCCTCGATCATGGCCCGCATTTCGGCATCGGCACCCGCGAGCAACGCTTCCGCCTGGGCGATCTCAGCCGTCAGGTTGTTGTACTCGACATAGGGTTTGACCATTTTGAGGAGCGCCGCCGTGCTCCTTGGCCAGCTTGGTATAACGGATTCGGTCCGCATTCACGGACGGCTCCGCCAGGAGCGTTTCCAGCTCGCCATGGCGATTCAGCGCGTTTTCAAAAGCGGGCCACATGAATATTGATCCCGTTGGGGGCAAAAAGAGCCAGACCGGTGGGCAACTTCGAGAGAAATCTTCCGCTTGGATGGACCAACGCCATTGCCAAACAAAAAAAGCAAAAGGAAGTCCGTGCGACTTCCTTTTGCCTTGATGTATGGTCGGTAACTACTTGGCCGGCGCCGGCGCGGCCACGGCTTCTTCGGGCTTCTTGCGTTTGTCCCAGTTATATTTACGCTGGAACTTTTCAACGCGACCTGTCGTGTCGAGGTACTTCATCTTGCCCGTGAAAAACGGATGGCATGCCGAGCAAATTTCCACGGAAATGGTCTTTTTGGTGCTGCGCATCGTGAACTTGTTGCCACAGCCGCAGGTGACCATCGCCTCTTCGTATTTGGGGTGAATGTCTTTTTTCATGAGAAACCTGGTTAAAAATTGCCAATAAAACGCTTTACCTCATTATAAGCGAGCAAGCCAAAGGAGCAAGGCCTAACGCGCCCCTCCCGGGCTTTGACAACCACAGGGAATACCGATACCGCCGATAAATTACTCAGTGGTCAATGTTTAGTCACGATGCCCGCCGCCTCGCGGGCTTGATAACATTCCGGGCTCCCCGCCTCAAACTCCCGGCATAACATCGGCCTTACGCCATAGATCGTGCAAGAAACCCGCTCGCCAACGGCACCGTCGAGGGCGATGCACACATGGCGCCGCTGGCTATTTTCCTTCGTTCCCAGGAGGACCATGCGATCATCCGGACCGGGTACCACCTCGAGCACGGGGAGGCCCAAACGGCCTAGCCGGCGTTCCTCGCCCCGGCTCAGGCGGATGTAGCCATCGCCCATAAAGGGGGAGACACAGCAGGCGCCGCAGGTCAGACAGTCGGGTGCAGCAGTCATTCGTCACTTCCTGATCCGGCGAATATTTGCCGCGCAGTGTCCTGAATTCTATGGGAAAGACATTTCTGTTGCGGTAATCTTGTCGTGGCGAGAACACACCGATGGAACCCCGCCTGTGTTTGGTCCTCACTTCCCTATCGATCTTATCCGCCTGGCCCGCAAGGGCTGGCCCACGTTATTGCGCGTCGTCTATCTGTCCGTTCTGCTCGTGGGCCTGACGGTCATGTACCGTAGCACGGGCAACCTGGTTCGCCCCAGCGATTTCGCGGCACGTGCTCAGTCTTACGCGAACATTCTGGTTGTGCTCCAGTATATGCTGGTCCTGCTGTTTCTCCCCGTCTACCTCGCGACCGCCATCGCTCAGGAAAAAGAGAATCGCACACTCGAGATCGTTTTTTTAACTTTCCTCAGCGACCGCGAACTGGTCCTGGGCAAGTTCATGGCCCGGCTCTTCCACCTGGGCGCGATTACCCTGGCCGGGTTTCCTCTGCTGATCTTCATGCACTTGTGGGGCAACGTCGATGTCGCCTTTCTCCTTTTCCACGAGATCAATACTTTCTTGTTGCTCCTGGTCGGTGCCAGTATTTGCATTCTGATCTCGACGCAGTCGGCCGGGGCCTTTCAGGCCATCACGCGTTCCTATTCCTGGCTCGCGCTGCTTGCCCTGGTGGCGCTTTTGGCAAGTTACCAGATGCCCTATATCATCGGGGGCATTGTTTATGCGGCCAGCGGCGCCGGCGGCTGGGGCATGCCCTCGTATGGGTCTCGGCCTGGCGGTCCTCTTGCCTATCTATCTCGTAGCTACGCTTTATTTTCTGCGCCAGGCGATATCCTTGATGCGTAAAGTTCGCCGCGAGGAGGTACGCCGGCCCCGCAAGAGCACCGGGGCCTTCGCGCTGGCTGAAAAGCGGGAAGTCGAGCCTAAGCGCCGCCAGCGCCGCAAACCGATCAGCACCATCCATCCCCTGGCGTTGCCCGTGCGCGAACCCGCACTCTTCTGGAAGGAATGTGTTAAAGACGGCACAAGCTGGAGCCTGCGTGGCCGCTGGCTCACCTGGGCCCTCTTGCTCATTCTCATCCCGGGATTTTGGTACCGTCTCGCCAGCCTGTTTATTTACCAGATTGATCGAAGTTTACTTGGTGCAGTGGCCTATTCCTTTAGTTACACCCCCTACTTTCTATGCGTCGCCGCCTACGCTCTGGTCGTCATTTTTCAAATCACCCTGACGGTCGCCGGCGAGCGCGAGCAGGACACGCTGGTGTTTTTGCAGCTTATCCCCGAAAGCACGAACTCCATTTTGTTTTTCAAATGGCTCGGCCCTTTCTGGCGCAACTGGCCCATCCTGGCAATCAGCTATCTCGGCGCCGCCCTGGGCCTGGCCTGTGGCCTTTATTCGGTCGGTACGGCCCTGGTCATGCTCCTCTTGCCCTGGCCGTTCCTGATCATGCTCAGTTTTTTGGCCCTCTGCCTGACGGTAATGTGCCGGCGCGTCCTATTTGCCAACGTGGCGCTGATCGGCTTTCTGCTCCTCCTTTTCCTGGGGCACGTCGTCGGCTCGGCCTACATTGGCATTGTTTTCCCGTATTATGTGGCCACTCTTTTCGAATCAGGTTTACCCGATTACAAGGACTTTCCCTGGCGCTGGGCGCTGGTGCTGGCATTCCTCCAGCAAGGTGCGTTCCTGCTCTTGGCGTCTGTTTTTGGTTACCTGGCATTCTGGCGTTTCGAGCGCAAGACTTGAGACGTGTTGGCCCGAGCTCTCAACGAATGCCGCGCGGCGATCTTTCGACGCCATCGCGGAACATCAGTGATCAAGCACACGAGCGACGTCATTCAATACCACCAGCGCAGAAACGAGCAGGCGACAAAACCCACAAGAATGAGCGGCATAGATGTGTAATCTAAAGCCGCGCTGTACTGTTAATAGTTGCGTACAAATGCCAATATCATCAGAGATTCAAAACTCCGCTCGATCCCAATTCCTGAATGAGCCATTGGAGATTAAATTCAGCGGCCGGATGAAGACCCGTAGGACTGTCTGGCCGGCAACCAGTCGGTTCGAGGCAAAAACTGAAAAACAGACCGTTACGAAACTCCCACAGGTTCCCGTTTGGTGATCCATCGTAGTTGCGGGCGTGCTTTCTGCAAAGCTGTAAGAATCTGTCACGTCCTCCCAATCGCCCTAAATGCTTTGCACTGAGATAATTCCCCCAATACACTCCTCGAAGGCTGTCCGCTTTCGCCGCCGAATACACCCATTGAAGGCGATTCACCCAGCGGGCAAGCGGGGCCACACGAGGCCAAGCATTACCGTAAACCGAGCCAGCAAAGGCGTCGTTGGGCCGGGCCAAGTCTTACCAATCCTGGATTGGGGCGTAGACATCCGTGATGTCAAAGAAGCGCCGTAGCATACTAAGTAGAGTACCGGAACCGATCTGTTGAATTAATTGGTCGGAAACAGATAAACTAAGACTCGCTGGCAGTGGATATCCGTTCCAGGTGTTATCTCGGCTGAAGATAAAATTCACATCGGAATCCAGAATTGCATTATGGGCATTTTTGCGAAATGACGAGGCGCCAGCGGAAATAATCTTGTCAGCTTTTGAAACAAATATGTCGCCCAACAACGCGGTACCTAGCGTCGACTTCTGCCGAAGCGAGACTTCTGTGTCTCCTCGACACACAAATGACAGCTCCACCGGCCAGTCGCCGAGGACTCCCAAGCCCGACCATAACTTTGCCAAGTCTTCCCCGGACGGGACATCGTCGGAAAAATAGACGGCACAGATAAAATGGTAATCGACCATATATTCTCTTTGAGTCATGCCGCACTTATGGTTAGGGGTGTGGAATCCAGTCGAAACTACCGAAATCGCTGCCCAACAGCAATCGATACGTGCCCTCCATGCCGTCCATATATGCTCTACTTTGTCCGAGGCTTTGAAGCTCAAATACATGGACCTTCACAACCCAAAATGGATGCTCTGCCGTTGTACCTATTAAATGGCCATTGATATTGCTGCGCGTGATCAGTGGTCAACGTATTCTTCCCAGACGGACCGATGCGCACCTATCGACTCCAGGTAGGCAAAAAGACGTTCATAGAAGGGATGGCACGACAGGGTCGCGCTATCGCCGATGATGATAAGTTTGCGGCGGGCGCGTGTGAGGGCGACGTTCATGCGCCGTACGTCCGCCAGAAAGCCAACATCTCCCTCCGTATTCGAACGTACCAGCGAGAGAACGACGACCTCTTTTTCGCGTCCCTGAAAGCCGTCGACGCTGTCGATCTCCAACCCTGGTTGCGTTACCTTCTCACGCAAAAGCCGAACCTGTGCGGAGTAAGGCGCGATGAGCGCGATGTCCTCCGCGGGCACGCCAGCCGCTCATAAGAGCGGCCACCGTGCGCTCGACCAGGTCGGCTTCTTGCCGATTGAGCCGGCTGCTGCCGCCCGGCTCGGGCTCCTCGTCGTAGCTGGCGCCGGCCGTATCGATGAAATCCACGGCGGCCTGTGTCAAAGGGCTGGCGGCAACGCCGGGCAGCTCGCACAAGACATGATCCCGAACGGAAGGGTGAGCCTCGAGCTCGGCCTCGTAAAACTCAAGGGCGGAGAAGGTCATGATCTTTTCGTTCATCCGGTATTGCACGTTGAGCCGTCGGGTGACGCTGGGCCCATAAAGGTTGACCAGGCGTTCCATGAGACTGATGCCGAGCCCGGCCTGTAATGCTTCCCGCGAAAGAACGGTGGGCGGTAGCTGACAATGATCGCCGGCCAGCACCAAACAGCCGCTACGCCGCAGCGGCAGCCAGCTCACCGGCTCCGTGCACTGGCCCGCCTCGTCGATGACCGTGAGATCGAACTGGCGGTCGCGCAATATTTCACCATTCACGCCGGTGAGAGTCGCGCACAGTATCGTGGCGCTATTGAGTATGCGTTCGACGACCTGATCCTCGAGTTTACGGCAGTCGGCGAGGAGGGCACGGCCTTCCCGGCGCAGTTGCTGACGTGAGCCTGGTTCCGGAGCGGCGCGCGTGTATTTGCCCGCCTGGCGAAAAAGCGCGAAGGCCTGCTTCGCCAGCTTGCGTGCCTGGCGCGTGCCCTCATGTTCAAGCACCAGGACGTCAAGCGTATGCTCGCGCAATTCGGGCATGACCCGTGCCGGATGGCCCAGGCGTACTGCCCGTTCACCCTTGGCCAGCAGGCGCTCGAGCAGATTATCCACGGCCAGATTGCTGGGCGCGCAGGCGAGAACTTTCTGGCCGCGCCGTACCGCCTGGCGGATCAGCTCGACCACGGCCGTGGTCTTGCCCGTGCCGGGCGGTCCGTGCAGGATCGCCAGGTCCAGCGCGGACAGGCCCAGGGCGATCGCCTGGCACTGGGAGGGGTTGAGGGTTGGATCGAGAGGAACGAGCGTTGTTTCGGGCTTGAAGGCTGGCAGCCTGACGCCCAGGAGCACGTCACGCAGGTCCGCGAAGCGGTCGCGTTTCGCGGCATGCCGCGCGCTCGAGAGCGGCTACTTGGCGTTTGCGGGCTTTTTCGTCGGTCGATAAGTCCAGGCGGAAGGTGGCGCCGCGATCTTCGTCATCAGGCGGCTCTTCCAGGGCCACGCTCGGCGCATAACGGTTGCGCTCGGCAACGATGCCGTGCCAGCCTTCGCCGACCTTGCCGCCGCCAGCCGAAAGCATTACGGGCGAGCCGGGCTCGAGTCGGTTCCAGGGCAAAGAGAGCGTGCGATTTCGTTTGGCAAGAGTGAGAATGCAGCGCCCGCCCAGGCCGGAGGTTTCTTCCACGATCGCCAAATCTACCAGGCATTCACCGGTGCGTTCAGCGTTTGCGGAAGAAACCTGCGGGACCTGCTCGAGCGCTTGACGGGCTTGGGCCTCGCCTTCCAGTGCGAGAAGGCGGGCCAGCCGTTGAAAATGATCTTCGGGCGTGCCGTTAATCTTCGAAGCCTAATTACTTTGCCGTCATTAATGGAACACAGATTGTTCCAAACATGTAAATGGATATCGTAGCGGATGGCGTGAACTGACCCATCGCAGAAAACCGCATTCATCTGCTTCATGAATTGAACCAAAGTAGGAAACCGCAGGCTCGTGTCATTGCGGTGATGAAGATTCGCTTGGGTAGCCCCTGGCTACTATCGCAGATGGTGTCGTTATCCCAACCGTCAACCTAGCCTTGGTCGTCATTGCATGGTCCCTAGGCCCGCCGTTTGCATCACGTGAGTAGTCGCATTAAACCCGCCGCCCGGGTCATGAATTTCTCGCCAACAATAGCGAGTGCTGGAGGTACCATCGACGATGTCGCCGATCTTGCGGGCCAGGCCGGGCTTGACCTGCCCGTCGTAAACGGGGAGGGTGCCTTCCGAATAACTCAGGGAGGGCACAATGGCGCCATCATATGCAGCCGGGTTGTTTGCCAGCACTGTTACCAGTCGATCCACAATTGGCGGTGTAATCCACCATCGCATGAAGCGAACCGCTGCCTCCCTCCTGAGCATAAGGCCGTAGGATTGGTCCGCGGTAGGCGGGACAGATATAAGTCACGACAGCGGTGCCGGCAACTTCGTCATCACCATTGTTCGGTCTGGTATTCCAGCGCCATAAGTTTTCTTGTTCGATCAAGGGTAAGATTTGGTAGGCCCAACCCCAATGCTGGGTTTTGTAGTCGGCTTGGGGTCGAGGCTTGGCGATCGACTTCGCGCCGGTACCAAAGGTCGGGCCACGTCGGTCCAGACCGTTCCTCCCGAGGGAAACACGTTATACGTATCGTGATGGTTCATCCATGCCAGGCCAATTTGTTTGAGGTTGTTCTTGCATTGGGCCGTGTTGGCGGCTTCACGCACCTTTTGCACGGCCGGCACCAACAGCGCGATCAGAATCGCGATGATGGCGATTACCACCAAAAGCTCGATCAGGGTAAAAGCGCCCCGTAACGACCTTTTCATAACGCCTTCTCCTTAAGAATGAATTTCAAATGATTTGCCGATAAGTTTGTTTCTAGGGGGCTTTAAAGCCTGGTGGAAACGGCAGCGTTGCCAGATCCTCATCTGATACCAGTGTCACGTAACGAACCTGCAAAACCAGCCGTTTGCCGTCAACGCCATTCTTTTCGTAAGCGAGTACGGGAATCTCAGCCGGTTTGCCGCTCAGGTTCATTGTCCTCATGTCCGCGCCATAGTTAATGACAAACTCTTCTCCATCACGTTCTGATCGAAAAAGTCTCCTCGGGTTTGATTTCCGCCACCGGTTTGTCAGGGTCCACCTCTTGATCCGGATCGATCTGTGGATACAGGAAAGGAGTTAGCTCCTCTTTATTTCTCGGGGGCAAACCCGTTGCATCCGTTGCTCGAGTGTATGCCCGACCTATCTTGTATAGCTGCGTCACACCAGGGTTCGGTTTTTTCGCTTGTGGTTTCGATCCACAACCGATCACTCCCAATATCAACACGCAAATCAGGCCAACGATCACGGAAAAAACGGCGCGAACCATGCTGAAAACAAGGCCTCAATATTTTTGGTTGGGCGGACTCACCCTCAGGACGTGGGAAATGGCCTCTGATAACTCTCTCGCGACGTTATCTGCTTTCCCTCAGAGAACAAAATGAATTCTCACCGAGAAATGAAGGGGCGTCAAGGATAATAATGAAAAAAAAATGAAGGGACGCGGTTATCTTCGAGGCGATCCGATGGGCTGCCCTGATTTTCAACGAGAATGGGCCTTGGTGCTGTTGGCCCAGCCGAGGTCCATTCATTACTGGAGATGCCAGCCGGCCCGTGGGAACTTGCCATTGGCGTAGACACTGCCGCTGAAGGCATCGCTCCAGCTCCGGCCACGCCATGGCGGTGCCGGTCAGAAAGCCGGTAGTCGTGGCAGGTAGCACGCTGGCCAGGAAAGCATCGGCCGGGGGTGCCACGCTGCTCATCGCCCCGGCATTTTGCAGGCCCGCAAGCACGTGGACCTGACATTCGAGCCAGCAGCCAAGCGGCGTCTGTATGGAACTCCCGAGAATTACCTTGAGGCCTATCTCACGCGCCTGGCGAATAAGTTCGAGCAACCTGGACGGGCTGCCGTTTTTCGCCAGCTTCAGTTTGACATAATCCGCACAATCGGCCGCGCAAAAACATCGCCCCCATCCACTATCGCTTCATCGAGCATCAGCGGAATCGGGCTCATCTCATAAAGAAGCGCCATTTGCCTCCAGGCAATCGCGGGCAAGGGTTGTTCCAGTACTTCCGTGGTGGGATGATCCAACCAGCCAACCATTACCTGGGCGTCGCCGAGGTCCAAACCTTCGTGCGCGTCGTAACGAAAGACCATCCCGAGCTCTTCGCCCGCGCGCGTCGTTTCCCGAATGATCTTCTGGGCCTCTTTTAACCCGGACGGCAGATCGACGTGCGCCACCTTATGTCCCTGTTCCACCAACTTGCCGACGCGCTCGAAGATGGTTGCGGCGTCGTCAACAGGGAGAAGCGGACACTGGCTGACTTCGCCGCTTACCGGCGGGCCTAACGTCGGATCGAGACAGGTGAAGATGGGCGCCGTGATGTACGGCTGCTTTGCGTTGCGGTCAAGGAATGCCTTGAGCAGGCTGCCGCGCGACAAAAGGTTATATTCGTAGCGGGCCTGTTCCGTTATCTCCTGCGCCCGCAACGGCACCGTACTTTCGCCAACGCGGTACGTACCGTCCATGAACGCCGCCAGCGCCACGAACGAATCGAACCGGTCCCGGCCCAGGCGCCCTGGCGGAGGAAGCGGCGTTTGCAAGTGATAAATCGCCAGGCGATCAAGGGGCATCCCTGCACCTCACGCAATAGGGAAAGAGATGTAATAAACGGTGGCGAAGTTAACAGCCCGTTGAAAAAGGGGTCAGACCCCTTCAGTTCCCTGCAAAACGTTGAAAACTCTGTTCGCTTCAAGGGGGTCTGACCCCTTTTTCAACGGGCTGTTAACGCCGTCCCATTCTGGCACTTACCTGGAGTTTCATCAAGATCAGTAAATGGACGCAATCGCTGACATGATTTTTCCCGCGCCTTCGCCCGGGCGACGCTCCGAAAATGTAGCCGAGGTCGTAAGACCTTGCGCCCTGCGCGACCGCGCCAACGCCCGCGCGAACACCTGCCGTCGCTCTGAAGTCTCACGATTTCAGCTACTCGCCCAAATGTAGTCGAGGTCGTGAGACTGAGAAGAGACCCGGGGTAGAGGCCTCGTGGAAAGATAGGGTGGGTGGCCGTGGCCTACTTGGCCTCGGCGGTGGCGAATTTGCCCCGTTCCGTCTTCATGAACCGGGAATCCTTCCGCTTTACGGTAATCTCCCGCAGGATCGCCGAGTAGAGCGTGGCCCCGTTGGCGGGGGCCCAATACTTTTTCCGGCCCATTTCCTCGATCATTTCCATGCGCTAGCGGCCCCTTGACATAAGGGGCTAACCGAATAACGCTGCCACTTCCCCTTGGGCCATGCCCAGGCATAGGGGCACGCTGAATTCCGGGCTTAGTGCACGGGCTGCTTCAAAAGATGCAAGGGCTTTGTCTTTCTCTCCGAGCTTGGCCAGGACATAACCCAATCTGCAATGCGTAGTCGGCATCATTTTAGCCATGGCGACTGCGGCTTGACACGTGTTCAATGCGTCGGCAAGGTTACCCTGCTGCGCTTGGACCAGGCCGAGAAGGCTCATGACATCCGGATTGCTTGGATTGAGATTCAAGGTCGATCTCAAGGCGTCCTCTGCTTCCTGAAACCGGCCATAGCGCCGCAGCATCTCACCCAGGTCACGGTGCAACTTCGGCGAATTTGGTTGCATGGCAGTTGCCTGGGTCATCATTTTGAGGCCGATTTGAACATTCCCCGTAATGGCCAAGCAGATGCCGTAGTTGCTCATCGCTTCCGCATTGTTCGGATCACGGTTGAGAACATGGAAAAAAAGCGCCGTTGCTTCCTGGAAATGGGAGTTCTGCAAAAGTTGCCTACCCATGTCCAGACATTCCGCAATGCTCTTGTGGGTGGGTAGCGCCTGCTTCTGACGCTCGACCCCTTCGTGGACCGTCTGTTCGACCTGAGCTAACCCGCCTTTTGCAAACACAGCCGCTAGGATTTTGTAATGGTTGTCCTGCTCGTTATTCGTGGAATTGTACCATTGCCTCGTGGAGATCGAGTTGCGCGCGACTTGAATGTGCTTCATCCTCTCTTGGCGAGCTTTTTCCTCCTCAGGACTCATCTTTGTTATTTCGTAATTCATTACCTGGGGAACAAAGAGAAGCTGCGCAAACGCTTCACCCTTACGAAAAACATGGCGCTGACCTGGCCGGGGCACTCGGAACACCACGAATAAGGGCCTGGGATACCATTCGTTCTGAAGATGGCCGATCAACGGTAGCGGGGTCGTGCCGGCGTCGTCAGTAAAATAGCGCGGGTGGGGCTCCGTACGTATCACTTGACCGGGCGGCGGCTGCACATCCAGCTTGGTGTTAAATAAATAATACTTGGCGTTTTGGATAGGAGAGAAAAACAAAAACTCACCGCCGTCCAGACCTCCACCCGGCTCTTTCATGAAATCCCACTCAAATCGTGGAGGAACGCCATTGTCATTAACAACGTGGCATTCCGTCTCATAGGGATAAAGCAATTCGAGGCCATAGGTTGAGCCTTCGACGAAGGGGAGGCAATGGAACGGTTGTATGGGGGCGCCGTCCTCCATTTTCACAGGCTCACCGGCCCAACCCGGAGTCAAAATGCGAATGGGTTGGAGTGGCACGACCGACTTTTTGGAGCCAACTTTGATGATCATTTTTTCGAAAACCACCGAAAAGCGCGGAACTTGTGCCGACTAAGAGAGAGGTGACAGTTTGGATTTGGGGGAATGTCAGGCCTTCAGGCGATGAACGCTAGTTTTGCTGTCGGTTGCCACCTGCTGCACCAACTCGTTCAGCAGAGGCCCACCACTCCACGCACGACGCCGACACTACCCTCGGCATCGGCCAACAGTTCGTTCAAGCGGACACGAAAATGTCGTTCCATCGACAAAGTGCTTTCCGCGGATTCTTGCCGCCGAAGGTATTTTACATCAGGCATTTGTGACTGGGCAAGGCCGGTACGACCCTAGGCTGCCCAAGGTCCATCTTATCCAACGCGGGCCGAGTTCGTAACCGTTCCCTTTCGCGCCCGAGAGGGAACGGGTTGTTAACTAATTGGGGTCTGTTAACCGTCGTGAGACCTTGCGCCCGCGCAATGGCGCCAACGCCCGCCGTCGCTCTGAAGTCTCACGACTTCAACTACTTTTCGCTGGCGTAAAAAATTCCATCCCCACTACTTCCCGAGCGCCGCCTGAGCGGCTGCCAGGCGGGCGATCGGCACCCGGAAGGGGCTGCAGCTTACGTAATTGAGGCCGATCTTGTGGCAGAACTTCACGGAGTCGGGCTCGCCGCCATGCTCGCCGCAGATGCCGATCTTGAGGTCGGAGCGCGTCTTGCGGCCACGTTCGACCGCGAGTTGCATCAGGCCGCCCACGCCGTCGAAGTCGATTACCTGGAATGGATCCTTGGGTACCAGGTCGCTTTCGAGATAGTGACGAATGAAACTGCCATAGTCGTCACGACTCATGCCCAGGCCGGTTTGCGTCAGATCGTTGGTGCCGAAGCTGAAGAATTGGGCTTCTTGCGCGATCTGATCGGCCACCACGCAGGCGCGGGGCAATTCGATCATGGTCCCCACCATGTACTTCACCTCGACCCCCTTTTCGGCAAAGACCTTCTTGGCGGTTTCGTGCACGATCTTGGCCTGGGCCTTTAACTCCGGCAGGAAGCCGACCAGCGGAATCATGATCTCCGGTTCGACCTTGATACCGGCTTTATGTACATTGCAGGCAGCCTCGATGATGGCGCGGGCCTGCATTTCGGTGATCTCGGGAAAGACGATGCCGAGCCGGCAGCCGCGGAAGCCGAGCATGGGATTGAACTCGTGCAGGGCCTTGACCCGGTCGTGGATAATCTGGGCCGATACGCCCATCTCCTTGGCCATTTCCTGTTGGCCTTTGTCATCATGCGGCAGAAACTCGTGCAGGGGCGGATCGAGGGTGCGGATCGTCACCGGGAAGCCCTGCATCGCTTTGAAGAGGCCCTCGAAATCCTCGCGCTGGAACGGCAACAGCTTGGCGAGTGCCTTGCGGCGATCCTCGCTGTTCGCCGCCAGGATCATCTCGCGCATCGGTTTGATATGGTCGAAGAACATGTGTTCGGTACGGCACAGCCCGATGCCTTCGGCGCCGAAAGCAATGGCTTGCGCGGCCTGGTCGGGCTTGTCGGCGTTGGTGCGAATTTTCAATTTGCGGACCGCATCCGCCCACTCCATCAGCTTGGCATATTGCTGGTAAACGCGCGACTGCTCGGGCTTGAGCGTCTTGTCGATCAGTACCTGGACGACCTCGCTCGGCTTGGTGGCGATCTGGCCGGCCATGACTTCGCCGGTGAAGCCGTCGATGGAGATCCAGTCCCCTTCCTTGAGGACCTTGTCGCCTACGGTCATGGTCCCCTTTTGATAGTCGATATTGAGGGCGCTACAGCCGACGATGCAAACCTTGCCCATCTGGCGGCTGACGAGGGCCGCATGGGACGAGGCGCCACCGAAGGCGGTAAGGATGCCATTGGCGGCTTGCATGCCGCGCAAGTCTTCCGGACTGGTTTCACGGCGCACCAGGATAACATGTCCCTCGGCAGTGCCTTTGTGCTTTTGGATATAGGCTTCCGCGTCCTCGGCATGGAACTTGATCCGCCCGGTGGCGGCGCCGGGGCCGGCGTTGATGCCCTTGGCCAGCAGATTGCCGTCGGCCATCGCCTTGCGCTTGGCTTCGGGATTGAAGATTGGCTGCAAGAGCTGGTTGAGATCGTCGGGCGGCAAGCGGCCGACGGAAAGGGCCTCTTCCTTGGTGATGAGGCCTTCTTCAACCATGTCAACCGCGAAGCGCACGCCGGCGAACCCGGTTCGCTTGCCGTTGCGGGTTTGCAGCATCCACAGCTTTTGCTTTTGCACGGTGAATTCGATGTCCTGCACGTCGCGATAATGTTTTTCGAGCGTATTGCGAATGTCATCGAGCTGCTTGTAGACGGCGGGCATGTCTTTTTGCAGCTCGGCAATCTTTTTGGGCGTGCGGATGCCGGCCACGACGTCCTCGCCCTGGGCATTAATGAGATATTCGCCGTAAAAGACCTTGTCGCCGGTGGCCGGATCGCGCGTGAAGGCCACGCCGGTGCAGCAGTCATCGCCCATGTTGCCGAAGACCATGGAGCAAATGTTGGCGGCGGTGCCCCAATCGTGGGGATAGCCATACTGGCGCCGATAAACCACGGCGCGATCGTTGCCCCAGGAATTGAAGACGGCGGCGACGGCACCGTACATCTGTTCGTAGGCATCTTCGGGGAAATCCTGGCCGGTACGGTCCTTGACGGCCTTCTTGAAGCGTTTGACAAGTTCCTTGAGGTCGGCGGTGGTCAGGTCGTTATCGAGCTGGACCTTCTTTTCGTGCTTGAGCTCTTCCATGATGTGTTCGAAGGGGTCGATCTCGGTCTTCGTTGTCGGCTTGAGTCCGAGGACGACATCGCCATACATCTGCACGAAGCGCCGGTAGCTATCCCAGCCGAAACGCTCGTTGCCGGTCTTTTCAATCAGGCCGCGCAGCGTCCCTTCGTTGAGACCGATGTTGAGCACGGTGTCCATCATGCCGGGCATGGAAACGCGGGCGCCCGAGCGGCAAGAGACGAGCAGAGGGTTTTTCGGATCGCCGAATTTGGCGCCCATGGCCTCCTCGGTCTTTTTCATGGCAGCTTCGACTTCGGCCTTGAGCTCGGCCGGGTATTTCTTGTTGGCGCCGTAATAAATGCAAACCTCGGTGGTGAGGGTGAACCCCGCGGGCACTGGCAGGCCAATGTTGACCATTTCCGCGAGGTTGGCGCCTTTGCCGCCGAGAAGGTTTTTCATATCGGCGCGGCCTTCCGCCTTGTTGCCGCCGAAAAAGTAGACGTACTTGGCCATCGATGAATTCCTGTTGAGTTAAAACAATTGACAGGGGATTTGTCTGCCACGGCTTGAAGGCCCTGGCACCCGCGCATCAAAGTAAAATGGTAGGGAGCGAGGGACGGAACGTCAAAGGCGGGGCTTGACAGCGATTTGCGCGACAGTTGACGTGCTACGGGCGCTATTACTGTTTTGCATCCTCTTCGTGCACTGCCGTAAGGTCATGCCCGAGCAGTTCGGCGCTTGCAGGGTGCGTCAACTCGATGATCGTTACCGTGTCATTACGAAACACCACCCTGCCCGCGGCAGCCTGATCGCCATCCTGGTTGTTCTCCAGCAATAGATGAGTGATGGCGCGCTGGGCGTCGAGCCTGGCAAATTGGCGACCGATGAAATGATGATGGTGCGCGCCGTCGCAGGCGATCAGCGCGACTCCCGGCAGATAAGAACCAGCCGTTTGATAGGCGGCATGCACAAAATGCTCCCCTGGTTGCAAATGGGCCCTGGCCCAGACCAGTGCATCCCAGCGCTCACCCGTAAAGCCGCCTTCGCGCACGCTCTTCTGATAGAACGTGTTGTGAAAACAAAAAGACACGACGAGCAGTGCGCCGCCGCCCGCAGATACCCAGGTGGTCCCGCGCCAGGGACGCGGCCAGCCGCGCCAGGCGAGAGCCATCGCCACGGCACAGATAGGGCCGGTCCAGTATAGAACTCGATCCGGGTAAAGCAAAAAGGAACCCGGCAAGAGCAACCAGCGTGCATTCGCGACGAGAACGGGCAATGTCGCAAACACGCCGGCCATCATGGCGAGGGCTACCCAGCGCCGCTGAACAAGCAGCATGCCGAGCGCCCCAAGCCCCAGAAGCACCAGCAACGTCCCTGAATCTTTGCGCACAAAACTCGCGGCCGACAACAAAGCGGTCCAGTCCTCCTCGCGCGGCGCCAGCATTTGCACATAGACGCGCGTCGCTGCCATTTCCGTCTGACCAACGTCGAGGTGGCCAGAGAGCCGATAGACCAGCAAAAAGCCGAGTGCCCACGCTCCGGACCAGATCAGCCCGCCCAGGGTTCGCAGGGGCAGGCGCGACTGTGCCAACGCTGCCAGCGCTACCCAAATACCCGCGCAATAAAACCAGGTGCCCGCGCCGACACCATGGATAAGGGCCAGCGCGGCCACCGTGGCGCCCGTCGCCAGCGACAGGCGCCACGCGCGTGTGCGCGTATGCTGCAGGAGCAAACGGGCAGCCAGAATGCCGGCGCTCACGCTGAGGACCGTGGGAAAGCCGCCCCAGTCGACAGTCGCCTGCGTGCCACGCGCCAGCCAAACGGACACCACCGCCAGTAGCGCCGCCGCATTGCGACCGGTCCACCAGCGCAGCAGGATATAGCTGGCCAAAATCAGGCACGTGAAGGTGAGGTGATGGCTCGCCAACATGACGGCGGCGGGTTCACCGCCCCAGCGTATGGCGACCGCGGCCACCGCGGGCAAGCCCAGGTTCAGCGCCGGAAACCATACCTCCGGCGCGAACGGGGCATAGTCCGCCGGTAGCCCATGAGCCCGTGCGATCAAGCTCGCGGCCGTGGTGTGCATCGAGGCATCCATGCCGGCCGGCACGTAATGAAACCACAATGTCGTGGTGAAGGGCAAGCTTCCCAAAATGAGAAGCAATGTGGCAAGGCGCGGATAGCGCTTCACGCCCTGGGAGCGCTGTGCGTTGACGGGCAGCGCTTCGAGTCAACGAGCGCCTCTTTAGCCCCACGGCCGCCAGGCCGACCGCACAGAGACCGGTCGCGACATCCAACCCGCCATTAAAGGGAAACAGGTAAAGTGCGATGCTCCAAAAGACTATGCCGAAAAGCGGCGCCGCCAGCAGTCCGACACGAGCGCGAAAGAAAACGACCAGCATCAAGCCGGGCAGCGTGGCCGCCAGCCAAAGCAAGAGGAGTGCATGAATATGTTCCCAGATGAGCGGCCAGGCAATCATCCCGGAAAAATGACAAATGCCCGTTTTTTCCACAAGGGCACTTAGCAGCCCGTTGAAAAAGGGGTCAGACCCCTTCGTTACCCTACACGTTGGGGGTCTGACCCCTTTTTCAACGGGCTGTTAGAGGCCGCCGACTTCAGCTAATAGTCATAAACATTCGTTCAGAGGGTACCTACGTCCTCCCTGCCCTATGCATTGTCGGGCGGGGTCGGTATACTCCTCTTTCAGGCCAAGGGCGCTCAGGTTGCTGTCCGTGCGCGCCAATACCCTCGTCCGGAACCAACGCCACGCATGAGCACGAATACCAGTCTGATTCGCAATTTTTCGATTATCGCCCATATCGATCATGGCAAGAGCACTCTGGCGGACCAATTCTTGCTCCGCACCAAAACCATCAGCAAGCGCGATTTTCAAAACCAACTTCTCGACTCGATGGATCTCGAACGAGAACGGGGCATCACCATCCGCATGCACCCCGTCACCATCTATCACGAGCTCGGCGGCCAGCGTTATGAATTGAACCTGATCGATACCCCCGGCCATGTCGATTTTAGCTATGAAGTATCGCGCAGTCTGGCGGCCTGCGAAGGGGTCATCCTGCTGGTGGATGCCTTTCAGGGCGTGCAGGCCCAGACGGTCGCCAACGCCTATCTGGCCATGGAGAATGACCTGGCGATCGTGCCGGTGCTCAACAAGATCGACCTGCCGATCGCCCGGCCCGATGTCGTCAAGGCGGAGATGGAAACGGCGCTCGGCATTGATCCAAGTACAGTGATCCACGCCAGCGGTAAGTCCGGCATCGGTATCGATGAGGTGTTGCAGGCCATCATCGAGCGCGTGCCGCCCCCGGCAGGCTCGCCGGACGACCCTCTGCGGGCGCTGGTTTACAACAGCCACTTCGACTCCTACAAGGGCGTGGTCGTCTACGTGCGCGTCAAGGAAGGGCGCATCTTCAAAGGCCAAAAAATTCGCCTGATGCGTAAAGGGACGGAGCACGACGTCATCGACCTGGGTCAATTTCGTCCGGGCATGGTCCCCTGCGCCGAGCTTGGCCCCGGCCAGGTCGGCTACTTGGTGGCGCAGATCAAGACGCTCTCCGACATTCACATCGGCGACACGGTGACCGAAGCTGCTCGGCCCGCCGCCGAGGCCCTGGCGGGCTACAAAGAGCCCAAGCCGATGGTCTTTTCGGGCCTGTACCCAATCAACAACAACGACTTTGAAACACTGCGCGAGGCGCTTGGCAAGCTGCGCCTGAATGATGCCAGCTTCACCTATCAGCCCGAGAATAGCGAGGGGCTGGGCTTCGGCTTCCGCTGCGGCTTTCTGGGCATGCTCCACCGCGAGATCATTCAGCAGCGCCTGGAACGCGACAGCCAGCTCGAACTGGTGACGACGGCGCCCAACGTGACCTACGAGATTTTGACGCGTCAGGGCGAAGTCATCATTATCGACAACCCGCAAAAGGTCCCCGACGGCGGGCAAATTGAAGAGTTCCGCGAGCCGATCGTCCGTGGCAGCTTTTTGGTGCCCAGCGAAAATATCGGCGACATCATGGGGATGTGCACCGAGCGGCGCGGTACCTACATTCGCACCGAGTATCTCAGCCCCACGCGGGCCATTCTCGTTTATGAGATGCCGCTCGCGGAAATTATTTACGACCTGTATGACAAACTCAAATCCGCCACCAAGGGCTACGGCACCATGGATTATGAGTTCCTTGGCTTCCGCAACACCGATCTCGTGCGCCTCGACATCCTCGTGCATAACAAGCGCGTCGATGCGCTCTCCTCGATCTGCCATCGCGCCATGGCCGACCGTCGCGGCCGCAAGCTGGTGAAAAAGCTCCGCGAGGAAATTGACCGGCACATGTTCGAGATCGCGATCCAGGCCGCCATCGGCAGCCGTATCATCGCCCGGGAAACCATCGCCCCCATGCGTAAAAATGTGACCGCGAAATGTTACGGCGGCGACATCACCCGCAAGCGCAAGCTTTGGGCCAAACAAGCCGCCGGCAAGAAACGCATGAAACAGGTAGGCCAGGTCGAAATTCCGCAAGAAGCGTTTTTGGCCGTCCTGGAATCTGACCAGTAACAAAACTCTGCAATCCAAATATCCGTCGTTTCATGGAAGAAACTACCCCGACCTGGCTGCATCGCTTCTTTGGCTTGCTTGTGCCGGCGGCCTCCGTGCTGGTAATTTTGCACACCTATTTCCTTGAGCCTTTTCAAATACCGACAGGCAGCATGGCGCCGACGCTGCTCGGTCACCATCGCAGCGCAACCTGTCCGAGGTGCGGCCTGACATTTCCTGTTGGCCGCACGCCTCCAGACCGGGATGGGAGCGGCGGCGAGCGTTGTTATGCGCACGCAGTCTGTCCCAATTGCGGCGCGGGCGACTTGCACCTGGGCGAGGTACCCGAAACGTGGGGCGACCATGTGCTCGTCGACAAAGCGCTCTACGCCTGGCGGGGGCCGCGGCGGTGGGAAGTCGTCGTTTTCAGGCGCTTTGGCAAGATCTATATCAAAAGACTCGTCGGCCTGGGCGGCGAGACGATTGAAATCATCGACGGCGACATCTACGTCGACGGCACGCTGGGCGCAAGACGCTTGACGACCTGCTCGGCCTGCGCGTGCTCGTCTTCGATAACGATTGGCGCCGGGCCCCCATGGGCTCGAGCGCTGGGAAACCAGGCCCGAGACGGCGGTCTCTCAGCCAGAGCTGATGCTCGACGGCCGCAATGGCCGGCAAGCTTTGACCTATCGCCATTATTTTCTCAACGAGCACAAATGCCTGCCGATTTTGGACGAATTAGCCTATAACGCCGGCACCCAGCATGGGGCCCAGGCCGTGCATGATTTCATGGTGGATGCCGAAGTCGACATAGTGGCGGGAACTGGCATACTTACTGTGGCGCTCGATGACGGCGGCCTCGAAGTCGAAAGCGCGCTGCCCGTTGGCGTGGCTGACGAGATAAAAGTTGTCGCCCGGCAACAAGAGGGCACCGAACAGCAGTGCCCCCGCGGGGCCGCCAGGGTGCAGCTTTTGGCGGGAAAACACTATCATATCGAGATGGCGCTGGTGGATCGTCGCCTGACCTTGCGCATCGACGGCCTGGACGCCTTCGCTCCGCTCGATTTCCCGGCCGCGGGCCAGCGTGATCCGGTGATGCGGCCTTTGCGTCTGGGCGCCGATGGTGTGCTGGCACGCTGGCGGCATGTGCGCTTATACCGCGATGTGCATTACACGCAGGCGGGACAAAATGCAGTCCATGGGACGCCGCTATCCTTGGGGGCCGATGAGACATTCGTTTTGGGCGACAATAGCCCTAACTCGGAAGATAGCAGATTCTGGTCCAACCGCGGCGCCGTGCCGACTGCCAACCTGGTGGGTCGAGCAATGTTCGTCCACTTGCCCAGCCGGGCGGTTAACTGGGAGGCCGCGGGCCGCCAGTGGCATTTTCAGTTTCCCGACTGGCAACGTGTGCGCTGGCTCAAGTGATGACAAACCTTCAGGTTTAAACCATGATTGACGAAAACAACCCGCGTCCCACCGACGGGATAGCCGCCGGTGAGCCTGCCTTACCGGCCAGCCCGATGCTACCACCTGCCACGAGCAGAGGCGCCGTGCGCAGCGTCAGCCATGCAGGCCCCGGCCCTGGCGACATGAAGGACGGCACGCGCGAAATCATCGAGACGATTGTCTTCGTCGTGGTCCTCGTGCTGCTTCTGAAGACCTTTCTCGCCGAGGCCTTTGTCATTCCCACCGGTTCGATGGCCACTACGCTCCTGGGTTATCACCGCGACGTGACCTGCGATATGTGCGGCTACTCCTACCTCGTCAACGCCAGCTCGGAAACCGAAGAATCCTCCAAGAGCCGGCACCGGGAAGACGTCACCAAGTGCTATTGCCCGAATTGCCGCTACCTCAACGTCATTCGCCGGCCCCAGATTGAAGGAGTCCAGCCTTGAAGCGCCGCATGCTAATCTTTCTGACCGGCCTCCTTACCGTCCTGTGCGGCTGTTCCGACCGCCCCAGTAGCGGCGACCGCGTGCTGGTCGCCAAGTTCCTTTATGAAACGCACGTGGCCGAGCCGGAACGCTTTCAGGTCGTCGTCTTCAAATATCCGAAAGAGCCCGTCGCCAACAACGTGCCCACCAATTACATCAAGCGCCTGCTTGGCTTGCCCGGCGAAATTCTGGCGATCTTCTTCGGTCAACTCTTCCACATGCCGGCCCCGGGACCGGGCCAGCCTCCCTATTTCAGCGATATCGAGAATCCGGAGGTCAACCCGAACAATCTTTGGCGCGATGCCTACCTGCACAAGAACGAAAGTCAGTCCCTATTCGACGCGGGCAAGTTCGAGATCATCCGCAAGCCGCCCGATGTCATGCTGGCACTGCGACGCATCGTCTATGACAACGACTTCCCCGCCAAGGACCTGCAAGGCCCCGCCTGGGACCGCTGGCAGCCGGCACAGGGCAGCGGCTGGGCCCCCACCGCTGGCGGCACCGACGTCCACGGCTTCCTGCATGAGGGCAAGGCAAAAGAGGGCGTCGACTGGCTGCGTTACCGGCACATCCTTCGTTCCATGGAAGATAGCCGTGAGCTCCCCCCCAAGGGCGGCCGGCAACCCGAATTAATCACCGATTTCATGGACTATAACAGCATCATTGTGCAGGCCCCGGGCAAGGATGAGATGGAGTTCCCGCGCCTGCCAAGCCCCAACTGGGTCGGCGATCTCATGCTCGAGTGCAGGGTTCAGGTCACGAGCTCGACGGGAGAATTCTCGCTGGAACTGAGCAAGGGCATCAATCGCTTCCAGGCGCGCTGGGACCTCGCCACCGGCATTTGCACCCTTTATAAGCAGAGCCTGGATGGGCCCCGGACGGAGTTGGCCAGCAAAGCCACCACCATGAAAGCGCCCGGCAATTATAACGTCAAGTTCAGCAACTTTGACGCCCGGCTCACGGTTTGGGTCGATAACGAATTGCCTTTTGGAGATGGCCAGGCCTACCCGCCGCCGGAGATGCGCCCCCGGAGAGAACGACCCCGGCCCTAACTACGTCAGCGACGACGCCCTGCGCGCCCGGCGCGGGCCCACGACCAATGACCTCGAACCCGCCAGCATCGGCAGCAAGGGCAGCGCCTTACGCGTGCAAAACATCAAGCTCTGGCGCGACACCTACTACACGGCCGACGCCCATTTCCCCGGCTCGGACGTCACCATGACTGCCGCGGACTGGTCGAGCCCCACGCGCTGGCCGGAAATCTACAAAGCCATGCCAGTGAAGACCATGTACATCCAGCCGGGCCACTACCTCTGCCTCGGCGACAACAGCCAGGCCAGCTCCGACAGCCGCGACTGGGGCCTGGTGCCCCACCGCTTGATGTTGGGCAGGGCGCTGCTTGTCTATTTTCCGCTCAATCGGGCGGGGCTGATTCGGTGACAGGTTAGAG
>CAWKFA010000006.1:0-14132 GCA_963848825.1 uncultured Planctomycetota bacterium
TCAAAAGCTTTAACCATTTCGATCAAGAATTCCGTGCTCCGTGACCGTAAAACAGCACGTGGTCACTACCACGCCGGCCGCGTGATTGATGGATGCCACTGTTGCGTTTCGACCTGTTTCTTGACGGCAGCTTAAGCCCCGAGGCCCCAGGCGAAAGAAATCTGTGCCAAAATGTTGCTTTCAAGTAAGATGCGGCGAGAAACTTGATGCCTACCCAGGGAAAGGTCGTGACCCCCGTGCGCCGATTCACTTTAATGCCAGGCCGATTGCTAAGCGTGATTGCCATCGCCGCTATCTTCATCCCTTATGGGCCCGCGGCGCTGGCTCAAGGCAATTTCGACTTGAACGAGACTCGGATTTCGGTGCTGGACCAAAAAACTAACAAGGAGGTTCCCATCTTTCGCGTGATCGCCGGGGTGCCTGCCCACGCTAGCATTGCTGGTGCGTTTGAAAAGCGGACCGGCCGGAAGGTGGTCGTCTGGCAGGCGCACACATTGCATATAGGCACAGCGGGCGAGTTCATCTATCCGGCCGGACGAGGGTGGGAGGAGACGGCCTATCGCGTCGAAGCGGACGGATATATCCCGCAAGCCGTGTACGGGGTGAAAGAGGTCAATGTCAAGCAACAGTTTGTGTTCCGTCTGGTGGAAGACAAGGGTCAAGAGGGAAAAGTCTTGTCCCCGAACGGCCAGCCAATTGCCGGCGCGAATATTGTCGCTCGACGGTGCCCCTGAAAGAGATCGTGGTTGAAAACGGGCGTTTGCACGGCGCCGATGGGCCGCCAGCGAATGATCCTAAAGACCGCTGGCGATGTCCGCTTGTCGTGCAGAGCGGCGCGGATGGCCGTTTTCGGTTGCCGACCGAGACTGAGCCGGCCGCCATTCTCGTGGTCCACGATACTGGTGTGGCGCGAGTTGACCTACGATGCCTGGCGAAAATCGCCGCAGGTCAGGCTGGAGCCTGTGGGAAAAAATCGACGGGCAGGTGTTATGGCAGGACAAGGCCGGCGCCAATGAAGAAGTCTCCCTCAGCATTCACCGTCATGAGGATGTGTATGGCTATCCTGGCATGATCGGCTCCCACGCCATCACGCAAACGGATAAGGAGGGGAAGTTTGTCATCGAAAAGGTGCTGCCGGGGAAGACCCAGCTCAATGTTCATGTAAAGGTCGCTAATGCGTCCACGCCGCACCTTCCGGCTGTGAAGGTGGACACGCGGATGTACACCCACATTGACGTGAAGCCAGGCTCGCCTACGGCCGTTGTCCTCGGCGGGCAAGGGCGAAGAGTAAGTGGCAAGCTGCTTGGCCTGGATTCCTGGCAGGATGTGACCCTGGACCTTTCTCCGCCGGCCCCACGCATCGGGCTTCGCGGCGATGGTGAGCGTCGGAAACAGTTCGACCTACTTGCAGGCAGCGCTATCGGGCCGATTCTGTTTCGGAATAAGGTGCCCGTAAATGCTGATGGTTCTTTCGTCATCGAAGGCGTGCTTCCGGGAAGATATCGGCTGACCGCGTGGACGCCAGGAGATGCGGGCTATGGGGCATTTGCCTGGGTAGAAATCGCGGCGGAGGTTCCGGCTCAGCAGCCCGCGGATGTAGATTTGGGAGTTATTGAAGGCAAGAGGCGCGGGAATTAGATGCAGCCCATCGATGCCGACGCACCGGCGTATCGAGCACGCCACTAAAAACGGTGTCCCTTATGCCTAGCATTATTGAATGGCCAATATCTTGCTCATGCCGGTCGGCAGCCATGGCGACGTGCATCCGTTTGTCGCCTTGGGCAGGCCCTTCAGGCCCGCGGTCACGACGTAACTCTAATTACCAGTGGATATTTTGAATCCTCCGCGAACAAGGCCGGATTGCCCTTTGTTGGGATTGGCACAGCGGCGGATTTCCAGGCCTGCCTCGATCATCCCGATATGTGGCATCCCAGGCGTGGTTTTCGCGCTATCGCCGAGTGGGGCGTCTTGCCCTGGCTGCGCACCGGCTATCAGTTCGTGGCGGAGCGCTACGTGCCTGGCAAGACGGTCGTCGTCTCGTCGGCGCTGGGTTTGGTCCGCGTATCGCTCAGGAACACCTTGGCGTGCCGCTGGCTACGATTCATTTGCAGCCGTCGATGCTGTATAGCAAGTATGCACCGCCCCATTTAGGGCCTAGCGTACTCCGGCCCTGTTGTTTCCGCGCACGGTCCGGCGGCTGGCTTCTGGCTCGGCTATCGGTTCGTGATCGACCCCGTCCTCGCCCCGCAGACGAACGCCTTTCGAGCGGAACTGGGACTCCCGCCGGTCCGCCATATCCTGGACCGCTGAATTCACTCCCCGCAATGCGTAATCGGTTTATTTCCGGATTGGTTCGGACCGCCGCAGGCCGACTGGCCACCCATGTCACCCTGACGGGCTTTCCGCTCTATGACGAACGCGGTCTGGCCCATCCGCCGGACCCCGTCGAAGTTTCTCGCAGCGGCGCCCCGCCGGTCGTGTTCACACCAGGTTCGGCCATGAAGCAGGGCCAAGGGTTTTTCGCCGCCGCCGTGGACGCATGCTCCAAGTCAGGTCGGCGCGGCATGCTCCTCACCCGCTTCCCCGAACAGGTGCCGCCGCCGTTACCCGATGGCATCCGGCACTTCAAGTACGTCCCGTTCAGCCAGGTGTTTCCGCGGGCAGCAGCCGTCGTACACCACGGCGGCATCGGCACGACCGCGAAGGCCCTGGCCGCCGGGGCGCCGCAACTCATCATGCACATGGCCCATGATCAGCCCGACAACGCCGCCCACGTTTGCGCTGGGCGTCGGCAGGCCGATCTCGCCGAAAGCCTTCCGTGAGGCGACGGTAGCAAAAATGCTAGGCGAGTTGCTCGACTCACCGGAAGTTGCCAAGCGGTGCCGATCTGTCGCTGTCGCTGTTCGATGGTGCCGATCCCCTTATGGAAGGGTGTGTCGTGCCATTGAGGCACTTATTCGATAGGCATACCAAGCCCGATATGGGTGCCGCTTCATCATTCCGCGCGAACGCGAATGCGGTTGCTTGTATTTTTACACCGAAGGTGTTACATCCCAAAGCCCAGCGTCGCGATAGTGCACGCTGGGTTCCCAGCCTGCGACCTCATTTTTACACCGAAGGTGTTACATCACCGCCTGCTCGACACGGTGATCTAACCCCTGCGGGGTATGGGGTGCCTCCGCTGACGACTCCCAGGGTGAGCGCGACCCTGGGCTATGGGATATAACACCTTCGGTGTAAACACTGTCGCGATGAGCGTTTGAGCCGGGTTCTTCCTGAAAGAGGCGTCTTGTGGCAACCGATGGTCAGGAAAAGAGAAGCCGCAGGGTGAAAATCTTCGTAGCGATCATGTTGCTCGCATTGGGCGGAATGCTGGTTGCGATCGTACCCACTTTGTTCTTGGCCGTCCGCGAAAATAGCAATCGCCTCCAGTGCACCAACAATTTGAAAGTAATTGGGCTGGGTTGCCACAACTTTGAAGGTGTTTTCAAACGCCTGCCGCCGCTATACGGTGGTTTCAAGGGAATGTCCGCAACTCGCAAAAATTTGCCAACGTTTGGGGATGCACTCATCTGTTTCTTCCACCTTACATAACACAGGATAGCCTATATCATCCCATCCCGGTCCGTGTTAATGGAGGGCCTAATGTTGTTGTGCCAGAGATTACAAAAGTGATTTCAGAATACGTCTGCCCCGCGAATCCAAGCATGCACGGCGGCATCGTCATCGGAGGGACGTTCGCGGGCACCAGTTACGCGGCCAACGCCCAGGTATTCGCGCCTCTCCGGGAGAACAACTCAGTTCGCTTCCGAATGGCAAAGACGCGCCATGTGGCCGCCCGACGTGGCCAATTTCACTGACCGGGGCGCAGCAATCAACCGCATTTTAAACGGCGCCTCCAAT
The DNA here is from genome assembly GCA_963848825.1 of uncultured Planctomycetota bacterium. GTDB lineage: Bacteria > Planctomycetota > Planctomycetia > Gemmatales > Gemmataceae > CAVVSQ01. The sequence goes on from CAWKFA010000006.1 coordinate 3,904, forward strand.
ACCATCCTTTTCACCCACACTTATGCCCTCTGCGGTCGGCGAACCAGGTCGCCGCCTGGGGCGATGGCGCCGGCATTGAAACTTGCCTTCTGCGGTGCACACTTTTCAACCCTGGTCGCGGGCATCCTACCTCAAGCAAACTTACATGACTGCGCCGGCGCCGCTCCTTTCAGATTCAGCCGGATCCTTACGACCAAAAATGCGTCCTGACTGACCCCGCCTCGCCCCATCCGGGAAAAATGGTCGTTTTACTTGCTGACGGTTCCGTTCGCGATTTGGCGCCAACCATATCGTTGAGGCGTGGAACGATGCCTGCTTGCCCAACAACGCGGAAACCTCGTCAGATTGGTAAGAGCGTTTGAAGAAAAAGGGGGCCGGCCCGGCGTTGGATTTGGTTGAGGGTCGGTGGAAATCTGCGGATTCTCGCCAGCGTCACAAGGTTTTTATTTCCAAAACCGCCACCATGGTTTTACAGTTTGCCGCTGGTCTTTACCCTTTATTTCTTTGGTGCCTGTCGTCAACCAGCTTGGCGGGAGGATTGCCGAGACCAATCTGCTTCCTCCGTTCCATTTGCTTCCTCCGTTTCATCTACCTGAGTGAATACTGGATAAGTACAGGCGATATTAATGAGCTTTGATCCATTATTGAGAAGTTTGTTAATCGCCTGAAACTCCGCCTGCGAGCGGCCACCGCTAAGATTTCGTCCTTACCAAGGCCGCTCTGTGCCACTTCGAGGGCGGCAGCAAATTCGGGCACATCCGCAAGCTCGCGTGGTGGCCCCAGTACGCCGCTTGACTGTATGCGGCGATAGGTGGATGTAAGTCTAACGCCTGTCCCCTGGAACAGAATAAAACAAAATGCGATCGGCATGAATTCGACGAGTCGTCGGGCCAACGTGGGGCTGAAGTTTGATCTGACAAGCGCTGCGGTTAAGGTCGCATTATCGGCGTTGGTGTGGTCTCGAAAAACGCTAACGGCCCTTAAAACAGCTAATCGCATTGGATCGCTCGTTGAGTTTCCCTAGCCCTTCTTGCCGTTCTCCTTTGTTCGCCGCTGGTGCGATGATTTGTCATTCGCCTCAAATCAGCCGGCACGCTGGACTGCTTAACGCGGTTCATCAAGTGAATATAGTCTGGCGATAGTACGAATTCCACGAATCTTCCGAACTGCAGGGTTGCGCCGGCGTCGGTCCCCAGCGGCCGCATGGCTTTTTGGGTGAATTTGCTTCGGAGTCAAAAGATGTTTCCCAGCCCCTATAATAGTGCCCAAGCAACTTAAATCTCGAAGGAGTGTTCCATGACCACTGCTTGTCGGCCAATCCGTCGCCGTGGCTTCAGCGCGGTCGAGGTCTTGGTCGTGCTCGGCATCGTTATTATGGCCGTGGCGCCTGTGCCGCCGTTGCTGCAAAAGCTGGACGATGCGGCGGCCCGGCAAGTATGCACGAACAATCTGAAACAGATTGGCCTGGCCTGCCACTATTTTGAAGGCGTCTTCAAGCGCTTGCCGCCCCTGTACGGCGGTTTCGACGGAGTGGCGGCACGCAACTCCCAGAAATTCGCCAATGTGTGGGGATCAAGCCACGTTTTTTTACTTCCCTACCTGGAGCAAGATACCCTTTACAAAAGTCTGTGCGATAACGCCATCCCCACCAACGTGGATCCAAGCGTAAACGGCAGCCCGGGGAATACCGAAGCGGTTTCTGTTTATGTTTGTCCAACGGACCCGAGCATGAAGGGCGGCATCGTCAGCGGTGGCAAGCTCGGCGGTGCCAGCTATGCGGCCAATGCACAAGTCTTCGCGCCCCTGACCAATGAGGGCCTCGACGGCGGCCAGATGCAGCCAGCCAATGTCAACAATTTCACTGATCGGGGCAGCGCAATCTCGCACATGTTCGACGGCAGTAGCAATACCATCTTGTTTATCCACACCTACGCCCTGTGCGGGTCCAAGAACCAGGGTTCGGCATGGGGGCTATAGCGCCGGCGTGGGCAAAGCGCCGGCCAAACTCGATACTTTTCAGCCCTGGTCGCGGGCCTCCTATCTCAAACAAACCTACATGGCCCTTCCAGGCGCCAGGCCCTTTCAGGTTCAACCCGACCCCTACGATCAAAAATGCGTGCTCACGGATCCCGCCACGCCGCATGCCGACGTAATGATCGTCCTGCTGGGCCAACACCTCAGTTAAAGGAGTAGCGCCCACCATTTCCTCAGGAACGTGGAATATGGCTTGCATGCCTAACGACGGGGATGGGCGTGAGGGGAAGACTGGAGAAAGGTTTTACAGGACCTTCGCCCAAATTTTCACGAATTCGGCAATTAGGGATGATCTCGACGGAGTACCGGGCATGGATGAAATGCGGCCCGCTTAGAATTGGCATTACCTGTTACCCGTCGGTCGGCGGCAGCGGCACCTGGCGACCGCCCTGGGGGAAGAACCTGCGCAGCGCGGACATGAGGTGCACTTCATCAGCTATGAGCGGCCTTTTCGTTTGCCTGCTCGAGGTGCTGTGTCTGTTCTACCATCCCGTGACGATCAATGTTTATGGGCTGTTCAAATACCCGGACTACACGCTGCCCCTGTCCGTGAAGATGGCGGAAGTTAGCCGGGCCTACAATCTCGACATTCTCCATGTGCATTATGCCGTCCCCCACGCGACGGCTGCGATCCTGGTGCGCTTGATGCTGCCGCCCGGTGTCCAGCCACGTGTCATTACGACCCTCCACGGCACCGACACCACGCTCCTGGGCCACGACAAGGGTTATGGGCCCGCCATTGTCATGGGCGCTCCTGCAATCCGACGCGATCACGACCGTGTCGGCCTTTCTCAAGGAGGAGACGCGAAAACTGTTCGCGATCGACCGGCCCATCGACGTCATACACAACTTTTTCGCGCCACGCACGCCGCGGCGTTCGCGTGCCGATGCGGGTGCGGAGTTGGGTGTCTGCGCTCAGGTGCTGATTCTTCATTGCTCCAACCTTCGTCCCGTCAAGCGCATTGATTTGTTCCTCGACGCGGCGGAGCGTATTCTCCAGCTGGTGCTTGTCGTTCAAGCTGGTCATTCTCGCGGGCGAGAGTTTTGCACCCTTCATCGAGGATGCGCCACCGTGGCCTCGAGGGCAGCATCATCGGTGGGCGATAAGGTCAACGACATCGAGGACTACTGGCAGGCCGCCGACCTCGGCTTTTTCACTTCCGAAACGGAGAGCTTTTGCCTGAGCATCCTGGAAGGGATGGTATTTGCTTGCCCGAGCGTATCGACGTCTGTCGGTGGCATCCCCGAAGTCGTTGAAAACGAAGTCACGGGAGCGCCGGTGCTGTTCGGCGATGCCGCGTCGCTGGCACTGGCGCAGTCACGACTCTTGTCCAGGACCCGGTGCCTGGTGCGTACTGGGCCAGGCGGGGCAAAAAGACGCCCGCGGCCTGCTTTTCCGCGGAGGTTATCGTGCCAAGGTATGAAGTGCTCTATTGGCGGGTGTGTAACGCTCCCGGGCGCGGGGCCGGATGAGCAGGCGACCGCAACCCCTCTTCGCGGCTGCTGCTACAACATCCCGGCCCTTTTTATGGTCAGCACCAAATGGCTGGAAAATACCGCCTTGCGCTCGCTCGTCGCCGTTTTTCCGTTCTCTTTAATAGGCAGTCGTTTTTTACACTGGCTGATTTGGAATGCCACGTGTTTACCGTGGTGCCGAACACATTAGGCAAACAGCTTCTCGTTACCGAGGACAAGCGGTGCGGACTTATGTTCTAAACGCAAACCCTTCCCAAGCCACGCATCCTAACTTTTTTAACTTAATACGAGCATATTAATCCGGACGGCATGTTTTTCGCTTATATGAAGATTTGGATGCAGAGAAGTTCAAACCATAAATCCCATGAGGGATGGAGGATAGATAAATGGCATGGTTTCGCGTGTGCTCCGAAGTCGTCAAAAACGCGCATCAAACTTTCGGTGGAAAGTCTCGGAGACCCACAAGCTCTGAGCACATTACTGAGCCTGAATTTGCTTCGCTCACTTGTCTCGCCGGTTAACCAGCTCGTGGCGGACGTAGTGCAAACCGTGGACACTATATTGCCCACGAAACCCGCCGTCGCGGCAAACCGCCGCTGCTCCTGTGCCGGTCGCTGCTACGCCGACGCCGTCCACTGTGCCTGTCAGCCCGGCCGCTAATAATGTAAGTCCGGTCACGGACGTGCTTCAAGTCGTATCTAACATCCTGCCGCTTGACTTGGTCGCTACTTCGCTGTCGCCACCCGTATCGAGCCCACCAAACACCGCACCCACTCCAGTTGACACGGCGACGCCGCCGCCTGCGGTAGCCGTGGAGATCCCCTACCCAAATCGAGATCATAACCCCGCCGGAGACGGCGCCGATCACGATGCCAGCGAGCAGCCAGAACAACTCTGAGCCTATGCCGACTGACACCGCTGGCGCGCACCCAGGACAACTCGGCGCCCATAGTAGTCGAGCAAGAAACGGCCACAACGCCAATATCGACGAGGCCGCCGATGGACACGTCGACGCCACAGGCAAGTCCCTCTGTTCACGTTCAGCCTGGCATCACCGATTCGTCCCCGCCGAACAGTAACGGCACCGAGATCGCTGGTCCTGTGCCGGCCCAAAGCGGGAAAACGATGTCGCCCGCCTAAGCCGAAAACGGTTCCAGTGCCTCGCCCGGGGCAGGATTCAGTAACGGGCAGAATGGTGGTAGTTTCGGGCGGGCAGTCGATCGACGGGGGTATTTAATGCTCCGGAACCTGTCAATGTGTTCGGCGAGATTTTGAATAACAACATCCAAAACTTCGGCCAGAATGTTTCGTTACCATTGGGCGACATCGGCGATATGCGCGCGTTGAATACTCTTTTGGCAAACCGCCTGAATGAGCCTATCCGAGCCATCAGCGATACGGATGCGTCGTTCGTGCTTCCGGCCGGCGTTCCAGCGTTCACGCAACCGAACCGGCCGTTTTTGTTCGCTGGGCTCGCGGCGGCGAGTGCATCGGCACGCAGCGGAGCTTAAATAGCCCGCCGCCTGCACCCTCCCGGGCCGCGGTAAACCTTGGCGATTCGTTCCCCCAAGTAGCGGGCCTGGTATCTGAGGCCATGCCCTTCGACCCTGCCGAATTGAATGCGGGTTTGGCCCTCTTTCTCGAAAGCTTTGACTCTGGCGCAAAAGAGGAACTTACCACCCCGGCCGCCACCGGATGGACTCCGTGGCTGGTGGCAGCCGCGATGGCGCGGAGCCTTTGAATTGAGTCGACAACAACTAGCCCCGGCACAGGTTTTGCTGCCAGCACTGGCCGGCGTCCGCGAGTCCCGGACGCGAATCCCGTAGACGCGGAATGATAATGTCTGCCCCGTCCGAGGTCCAGACGCCTTGACTCAACTAGCTGCTCGCGATGTAGTAATAAAGCCCCGACGGGCATTTGCCCATGAACAGCACTCCTTTGGATGCCCTGTTAACTAAATTATGCAGCGGCGACGATGCGGCCGCCTCGCAAGTCTTCAAGCAGTATGAGCCCTATCTCCGCAAAGTTGTTCGCCGTTTGCTGCCCGAGCGACTAGGTAGTAAATTGGATTCCGTCGATATCGTGCAATCCGTCTGGACGGACGTCCTCCAAGGGTTCCGTGAAGCGGGCTACCGTTTCGCGAACGCCAATCAACTGGGCGTTTTTGGTCGCGTCGGCTCGAAACCGTTTCATCGACCGCTTTCGTCAGCAGGACAAGTCGGGAAGAGAGAGGAAAATGTCGGGCCGCTGGCTCTGGAGCAAGTCCCCGCTTCAATCCAACCTTCGCCCAACGCCGACATGAGAGCGGATGATCTTTGGCAGCAGATTTTGCCGCCTGTGTCCGCCGGAATATCGTCCTGTCTTGCTGCTTAAACATCAAGGCATGGCGATCGAAGACATCGCAAGACGAACCAATTTACATCCGGGAAGTCTAAGGCGGATCTTGCGTAACCTGGCTAGCCAGATTTCAGTCACAGGGCCGTCCACCAAATAGCTTATGAGCTCTTCTTCAAAACGAGACGTTTCACCCATCAGCACGGTTATATGGCCGATGCGGGCCCGTCCCAAGCCCGAAAGTTCACTAATCGGTTCGCTGGCGGATGAAATGGAGGCGTGGAGCAAGGGCGACCGGATTAACACGGAAGAATTACTGGATCGCCATCCCGATCTTTCGGAAAACCCGAGGAAGCGCTGGAACTAATATACGAGGAAATATGTCTCCGCCTGCAGCGTGATCCAGCCGATACCTTTGCCGATTTGCCGGCACGTTTTCCCCAATGGCGTGATCAACTCGACGTGATGCGCAAATGCCATCGCTTGCTCGAACCCATGGCGAACGCGCCGCGCTACCCTGTTGTTGGTGAAACGCTCGGCGATTTTGGTTGCTCAAGCGTCTGGGCGCGGCGCGCCGGCCACGTTTTCTTGGCCAGCCAGCCCAGCCTGGGCGATCGGCCGGTTGTCGTGAAGCTGACGACTTTTCACGGCCAGGAACATCTGACGCTGGCCCGTCTACAGCATACCAACATCGTGCCGCTTTACGCGGTGGTCGACGATCCGGTGCGAAGTTACGGATCCTCTGCATGCCGTATTTTGGCGGCGTCACGCTGGATGTGTTGCTTGACAAGCTCGCGGATTCCCTCCCCGAGACCGCAATCTGCCCATGCATCGCCGACCTGCGTACGGCCAGCGCGTTTGCGACCGGACCGGCGATTAAGATTCTCGAACAATTGTCCTTCGAAAAAAGCATTTGCTGGATCTGCCTGAATCTCGCCGAAGCCCTGCACGATGCTCACGAATGCGGCCTGGTTCATTTCGATTTAAAGCCATCCAACGTCCTGATTGCAGCCGATGGCCAGCCCATGCTTCTAGATTTTCACCTGGCGCGGCCACCTATAAGAACGCAGGGACCGCTGCCCGACCACCTGGGCGGTACGCCCGGATACATCCACCCGAACAGGAAAAGGCCCTGGCGGCTCTCGTCGCCGGGCCAAGATTGCAGTGCCGGTGGATCGCCGCGTCGATATTTATGCGTGGGTCCCTCCTCTATCAAACTTTTGGCGGCCGCCTACCGGCTCAATCCGGCGTCCCAACGCCATTGTGGAAGTGTAACCCGCGCATCAGCAAGGGCCTGTCGGCAATCGTCGAAAAATGTCTGGCGCCATCAGCCGCCGCGCCTATCAGGACGCCAGGCGGTGGCAACGATCTCCGCCGGCATCCACGATCAGCCGCTTGTGGGCGTCGGCAACCACGACTGGGCGGAGCCGGACTTAAATGGCGGCGACGCCGTCCCGCCGCCCTGCGCACGCTCATTCTTTTGACCGTCGTCCTCGGCATTTTGAGTCAATCGGCATGGGCGTGGTAGCCAACTGGCGGCACCTGGCGGCGGACGCGGATATTCCTTGCTCGAGGCACGTAGGAACTGGAAGGACCGTCATCTTTTCGACGAGGCCCGCGCGAACCTGGACAAGGGACTGGACAATGCGCTTGCTGTCCCCTGGCCCTGGCAAAGGGACCTCGTAGACCGGCTCCGGAACGCGCAACCAGCTGGATGAGGCCCAGGCCGCTCCGCCGCGTTGAGTTACTGGTTGGGCTGCACGCGCTGGCCCTCCAGGTTCGTCCCTTGTTGGGGAGCGACCTGAACGCTGCTTCGCGGACCAATGCGAAGAGCCTTTCATCCTTGCACAGGCTGGCCGACACCTGCCGGGCGTTCTGGGACAAACGCCAGCTCATCTCCAAGTGGCTGGAATTCGGCCCGCACCGGAAGCAGCCAATGACTTGCTGGATGTGGCCCTCTTCGCGAATGAAGTCCAGATTCAACTGGCGCCGGGCAGGACAAAGGCGAGGCAGTTCAGAAGGGCTTGCTGGCTTGCAGGAAGCGGAAGATTTATTTGGTCCCAATTAATCTTGCATCAGGAAAGCGACCGCTTGGCAGATTGTTAAAGCTTCCGGGGCTCCGGCAACTTCTCGACAACCCAAAACCGCCTCGGGAAACTTGCCCTGGGGCGGGCCTGTTCAAGCTAACGAACTTAGCCCGCTTATCAGCAATTGCAACAAGCGGTGGCCCTGCAGCCCCAGGGTTTTTGGCCTAATTTCTATGCCGGGCTCTGTGCCGATCGCCTTGGCGAGGAGGCTCAGGCCCTGGCGAACTTCAGTGTCTGTATCGGCGCCCAGGCGGGGCAAGCCGTGGCTTATTACAATCGTGCCCTCGTTTATGCCAGTCTTTCGCAACCTCGCCTGGCCCTGTTCGATTATGATCATGCCCTGCGGTTGGACCCCACGCTGGCGCCGGCGGCCCTGAACCGCGGCATGCTACATTTCCAGGCGGGCGAATTCACTGAGGTGCTTGACGATCTCCACTGGGCCCTCGCGCTGGTCCAGCCCGGCGACCGTCCATTATGACCTGGCCATGGTGCAGGCCGCACGCCACGACGTGGCCGAGGCCCTGGCATCTCAGAAAAAGCAAGTTCCCGCCAATCCCAAGCATGTGCAGGCTCTTGCCCTCCAGCGTACGCTGCGGCAGCAGTAGTCGTCTCTTATTTGCCTTTGGCCTTGATGTCATAACACCAGAGAATGTCCTGATTGTCGAGGTACAAACGGCCAGCGGCGACCACCGGGTAGGTCCACGCCTTGATGCTGCCATTGGAGCGTGTCGCAGGTCGGGCGGGGTAAAATGACCAGACTCGTGATAAGCTTCCGGCGTGGCGTCAATCAGGCTCACCGAGCCATTTTCCCCGTGCAGGTATAGCCGGCCATCCGCGTAACAAACCGCGCCCGCTCCGCCCATCGGTTGCTGCCATTTTTGTTTGCCCGTCGCGAACTCAACGCACATGAGCCCCGTATTGTTCGTTCCATAGAGGAAATGATTCAGGACGACGGCACCGCCGATGCTATTCGGCAGGTTTTTAAGGTTGTAATAAACCTCCTCCGCCACGACGCCGTTTTTGTCACTCTTCAATTTGACCAGGCCGCCGCCGCCCTTGCCACTGCTGGTGTAGATAAGTCCGCCCTCGCTCACGGGGGTGGGAATGTTGGCCGGGCTATTCTCGGCCGTTTCCCGTAGCGCACAGGAACTTGCCTGTTTTCGCTTCGACGCCCACGACACCGTTGGCCAGGAACTGCACATATTGGCGGATACCGGCGCTCTAGAGACGATGATAAGGGCATAGGCGGCTTTATCGCCGCCCGGCACTGCCGACTTCGGAATCGACAGACCCTTTCTCTTGTCGAGGGCAACGAGGGTAGCGGTGCTCCCACCGGGGTACAGACCACCCTGTCCTCGTCAACCAGCGGCGACTCGGCAAACGCCCATAATCCGGGCTGGCCCTCGAAGTCTTTAGGTAGGCTTTTACGCCATACCTCCTGGCCATCCTAGCATTTCATGCAAACCAGGTCGCCATCGGACCCCAGGGCGAAGAGCAGTTCGCCGTCAACCGTCGGCGTGGAACGCGAGGACCGGGATATTGGGGGCCTTAATTGACACCCACCTTGCCAAGGCACGTGGCCCAAATAGGGTGACCATCCTTGCTGGAGCGTCCCTGTGCGAACTCGTCGTCCCCCTTGCTGCTAATCACATAAAGACGGTCCCCTTTGACGGCGGGCGTCGAATAGCCAGCGCCGATATCCTTGACTTGCCAAAGTAGTTTTGGCCCGGCACCTGGCCATTGCTGCAACAGCCCCGTTTCCTGAGAAATGCCGTTGCGCTCGGGCCCACGCCACTGCGGCCAATCGTCGAGCCCGGGCCAAAAAAGCACACCCGCATAAGAGCTGTCACAATGAGTGAAGGTAGTTTCGATTTTCATGCTGTCCTCCAGAAGAATCGTATTTCCAGTTTTCGGCGTACTATAACGTAGACGTCGCAGCCAAGAGCGTTCGTAAAAAAAGGGGTCAGACCCCCTAAAGCGCTGTAAACTCTGTTCGCTTCAAGGGGTCTGACCCCTTTTTTTACGAACGCTGCCAGGACTTTCCTTCGAGATCATCCTATGAAGAACCCAGAACGTGAGCCGCTGGCCTCCCGCCTACGGGCCGCCAAGATGTACGACCTTGAACAGCCCCGTTTTTATGGCATGCCGATCTTTTCCTCGCACAAACCGGGCTATTTTTACGCCTTGCACCGCCGGCACACGCGATACCTTCGAACCGGACGTTCATGGTCCGCGCACGGGAGCGTCCGGCGTCCTGACAATGATGGAACACAGCGGCACGCCACATCGACGCTCTCT
>CAWKFA010000007.1:0-19858 GCA_963848825.1 uncultured Planctomycetota bacterium
ATAACAGGTATGCTCCGCGAGTATTTCCTGCAGATCATGTTGCATATTTCACCCCCCTTCCGGGCCCGGTTTCATAAACAACCAGTTCGGCGGCATTCGCAAGGGCGGTACCGATGCAAACGTTTTCACGAGGGATGCCGTCCCGCCCGAGCCTGACCCGCGGCCGCCGCGGCAGGCGAGCTTGGCGAGGCGGCGGCTTGGTCCTCCCAATGTATCGAAGTTCGGAGAATTGCGATGATCGAAAAAGCACAACTCGTCGAGATGTTCGAGGCGATGCGGGCGCAGGCTCCCTGGGACGTTGACTCTGATCTGTTATGGGGCTATTTCTTCACGGGCGAAGACGAAGACGTCATGCGCCGGATATCGGAAAAGCTCATTTCCTTGAATTATGATTTGGTCGAACTCCGCCCGGATGAGAACGAGCCCGGTTTTTGGCTTCATGTTGAGCGCGTGGAGACTCATTCGCCAGACAGCCTGCACGAACGCAATCATGAGTTATATCAGCTAGCGGACGAGTATTCGGTCAATTACGACGGCATGGACGTGGGGCCGGTCCCCACTTAAAAGTGGGAACCGCAAGTGAGGGAATGCGGATAACCCGGGGGAAGCGTGATCCGCAAGCTTTCGGCTCAAACGTTACTTTTTTTTCGGCGTCTCCACCCCCTTTGAACCAGCGGCCTGTCTGCGACGTTTCCTTGTCCTGCGATGAAATCGGTTGCAGTAACGCTGGGTGCGGACGGCCGCCGTCCAACAAGCCCATAGTGCGGCGCCGCCAAATCATCAGAAGGCAAACTTCGGTGTTGCGACCAAGCCAATGGCCAGTAAAGTTTGCCCCACCTTCATTAACCTCAATGAACCGCCTCTTTCTAATGGAACCGCAGAGAACGCGGAGAAACACAAAGAGGACATTTTGCTGCGTTTCTGCTTTTCACGGCGCCGGTCTCATTTCAGTTCAATCGTGATCCGCCTAATTCGTCCGTTGAAGCGGTTGTTCCCCTGTGCATAGTCCTCGGTCACCGGCGTAGCTTCATCCACACCGACGTCCGCGGTCTCGTCAGCCGAGAATGCGAAGGGCACCGTTTGTTCAATTTTCCCCTCGGCGACCTTGGTGCCGTTGACAAAAAGGGCGCTTTTGCCACCCCCTCCAGGCATCTTGCCGCCATCATAGGCGAATTGGTAACGAATGGTCGCCTTGCCAGCCGGCAGCACTTCCTTGGATGCGATGGTCGTGCGCTGCACGTCGAACCAGTTGTAATGGTGGTAGACTTTACCCTCCTTCATATACAAGCTCCAACCGGCGAAACGGCCGCCCTGGCAAATAATCACGCCTTTGCCATCTTTGGGAACCTCCACGTCGGCGGTGATCGTGTAGGACGTGTTCTTGAGGTTGATGAAGGCGTTCTCCATCATCCCGGTCATCCCTTCATACACGGTCAGGTCGGTGCGCCCGAACATCAAGTCCGGGCGGCCAGCTATCTTCGGATTGAAGCGCTCGACACGCCGGTCGTCCAGCGGCAAGACGTTGTACTTCTTGGCCTCGACGAGGAATAGCTCCTGAAGCTCCTTGAGCTTGGCCGGATTCTTGGCGGCGAGGTCATTAGCCTGGCTGAAGTCCACGTCCACGTGATATAGCTCCCACCGGTCCTTGTCGAACGGTGGAGGCTTGGCGGTGGTATCCCACGGGACACTGTGCTGCACACACGCGGTCCAGCCGTCGTGATAGATTGCCCGATTGCCGAACATCTCGAAATACTGTGTCGTGCGGCGATCCTTCGCCTTGGCCTCGTCGAAGGAGTACAAGATGCTCACCCCCTCGATGGGCCGTTGCTTGGCGCCGTTGACGACCTCGGGGTGGGGAACGCCAACCGCCTCCAGTACGGTTGGTGCAATGTCAATCACGTGGTGGAATTGCGGACGCACTTCCCCTTGCGACTTGATTCCCTTCGGCCAGTGGACAATCATGCCGTTGCGGGTGCCACCGAAGTGGGAGGCCACCTGCTTGGCCCACTGAAATGGCGTGTTGCCGGCGATCGCCCAGCCGACCGCGAAATGGTTGTAGGCTTTTGGACCACCATATTCGTCCAGGCGCTTGAGTTGGTTGGCCACCGTGTCTACCGCTCCCAGCCCATTCAACGCCATGATTTCGTTAAAAGTCCCCAGCAGGCCGCCCTCGGCGCTGGCACCGTTGTCGCCGATGATGTAGAAGAACAGGGTGTTGTCCAGCTTGCCCATCTCTTCCAGGGCAGTCACGAGTCGGCCCACTTCGACATCCGTGTGTTCGCCAAAGCCCGCGAACACCTCCATCTGGCGAGCGAATAGCTTCTGCTCGTCAGCGCTGAGCGTGTTCCAGGCCTTGACGCCTTCGGGCATTGGCGTGAGCTTGGTTCCCTTGGGCACAACTCCGAGCTCGATCTGGCGCTTGAGAGTCTCTTCCCTCATCTTGTCCCAGCCACTATCGAATTTACCCTTGTACTTGGCGATATACTCCTTGGGCACCTGGTGCGGCGCATGCACGGCCCCGGTTGCGAAGTAGGTGAAGAACGGCCGATCCGGTGTCGCGCCTGGTGATAACGAATCCAGTTGATGGCCTGAGTGGTCATGTCGGTGGTGAAATGGTAATTGGGATCGTGCGGTGGGTCCACCCGAGTGACGCCGTCATATATGAGTGGTGCCCACTGGTTCGTTTCGCCGCCAAGGAAGCCGTAGAACTTGTCAAAGCCCGAGTGAGTGGGCCAGCGATCGAACGGGCCGGAGGGGCTGACTTCCCAGGCGGCAGTTTCGTGATACTTGCCGAACGCTCCGGTGATGTAGCCCCACAGGCGCAGCATCTCCGCCAGCGTGCCGACACTGGCGGGACGTACGCCAGTATTTCCGGGGAACGAGGTAGCCACTTCCGTGATGGCGCCGGCGTTGCAAGAATGGTGATTGCGGCCCGTCAACAGCGCCATGCGCGTCGGCGAACACAGGGCGAGGTGTGGAAGCGGTTGTACTTGAGCCCAGCCTTTGCTAGCTTCTCCGCTGTGGGCATGTGGATCGGACCCCCGAAGGCGCTTGAATGCGCAAACCCGATATCATCGAGCAACACGATGACGATGTTCGGCGCTCCCTTGGGCGGCTTGACTTCGAAACGCGGCGGCGCCTTTGCATTGCGAGCGTCGATTTCGGTGATCGGCGGATAGGTGGGTTCGGGGATGGGGAGGACCTTGCCTTTGCCGGCATTGCCATTGCCGGCCTGCGTCGCGGTGGGCGCCGGCTCTGCGCCACGCCTCAAGCTCCGGCTGGAAGAACTGGACGATGGCCGCGCCGCGCCGATCAAAATGGCGAGGCAAAGATACAGGCCCCATTTCACGAATCGCCTTGTCATCTGCTACCTCCCCGAAATGTTAGTTCCCGTTCTGGCCACGCACCCGAGAACAGCTATTTCCGCGGCTACTCGCGCAATCGTTCCATTGTCAGAACTGTCCCTTTGCGATCCTCGATGACGAGCTGGTCTTTTGCGAGGGTGCGAATCATTTGCACGTCGGTCGCCGCCTGCCCGGTATTCGGATTGACGGAAGTGATACGTAAGACATCACCTTCGACCGCAGCGGTTGCCTTGATCGTGTACCCCTTGCCATCCATGTTAGCCTGGACGATCATTGTGCCGTCGCGGTGGAAATACATCCTGCCTCCCGTCAATGCCTCATTGCTCTTGCCCTCTCCGGTGGCCTTTACATCCGTGACAACCCAGGTACCGACCATGGCAAGCGGTATGCGCGTCAGGACGTAAAAATGGAGGATCGCGTAGGCTCCCGCCCCAGCGAGCAGGATGAGGGTAAGCCCGAGAAGCCATTTCAGCTTCGAGGACTTTGGGCTGGTCTCGATCCGCACGGCCGCTGGACTTGCGTGCCGCGCACGTGTTTCTTCGATCTTATCTTTCAGCTTTTTCAATTTTGCGTGTTTTGGTGGCATAAGTACTTCGACAATTGGACCGAAATCCCGTGACGGTGTTGCGGGTGGAGCAAATTGTAGGTAGTCAGCAGCCAGTAACAAGATAGAACCGTGCCATTCGGGTCCCGACATCTTTGCTCGATGCCAGATGAGCGACTGGAATCTTCATGCGAGCGAATATCCTGGTCATGACATTGGCTTCGTCAGCATGCCTCTCAGCCCCAGACGAGCATGAAAATTGCCATAATCACGCCAAGTAAGATCACGAGCAAGGAGACGAGCAGCGCCAGTGGCAGCAACGGCGGTTCTGCATGCTTGAGCCGAGCCAGCGTGCAAGCTTGTTGATAATAGACCACGGATGCGGCCCCCAGAAAAAGCGTGGCGGCGACGGTCAGGGCGATGCCGATGACGTGGCTGCTGTTCAACCAATTGGTGCCGGCGAGAACCCGCGCCTCGTGTAGAACTGCCGCGACCTTATCGATGGCGAGGCCGGCCGTAATCAAGGTAAAGGCGGTTCTTACCCAGGCGAGCTGCGTGCGGTCCAGCGCCAACTCGGTCCGTTGCACAGCGAGATTCACGCCTGGATCTGGAGCTGCGCGGATCGGCTCGGGAGCGGGGCTTTTTGTGGTTTGTTGGTTGTCGCTCATACATTTTTTTCCCATAACCCAAACTACTCCGCGCCACGGGATACAGGACTACGATGACCATGGTGATTATCAGAACCAAGGCAGCAAAGCCGAGAACCACGGGCGCAGTCGCGGCGCTCGAATTTCGACGCCATCCCGCCGACACACAGGACGCTGGCGAACATCACGGTCATCAGCACGTAGTTGTCCGCGATTTGATTGGCTGCCATCGCCTCTTTCATCTTTTGGTCCCCCTCGGCACGCAGGCGCTGATAGTCCTCATCGAATTTGAGAGGCACCTTGTTGACATACTCCCCCATGACCAGGGGATGGGCGGGCGCGTCGGCGTTTTCGAGCGGTTTGGTAGCCAGCCAGGCCGTGAACGCTGCCCGAAGTTCAGGCCGCAATCGGGTCACGTAGAACTCGACGACCTTCTCTTTCTTTTCCACCACCGCCTGGACGAGATTCATGATCACAATCGCATCGAGGGTGTGCTGCTGTTCAGCCAGCACTTGTTTGGCGGCTGCCTCCCTGGCACTGGCATTGGCCTCGGCAATCCGAAAGGTTTGAATGCCGCCCCAGCGCGTCCCTTCGTAGGCGCACCAGGCCGTGCCGAGAACAGCGAGTGAAAGCAACACGGCCTCGACGATTTCCAGGCGATGGGTGAGGCGATCCCTGTCCATAATTTGCCTTGCTGAAAATTAAATTCAGGGTTTTGTCGGTGCGTCATTCGAATCGGGTAATTTCGGACCAAGCCACGGGCACATGAGCGCATTGAAGAGGCCGCGGAGCAGCAGGTACGGGACAATGGCCACGGCGACAACGACGGCCACGGTTTCGAGCGGATAGAACCACTGCAGGGCGATGATCTGGAAAGCCGTGTCTAACAGGACGGCAAGCACGAGAACTTTTGCAATAGCCTGCCAACTTGCCAGAAGCTGGGCTCGCCGCTCCGCAGGGTCGCGTGGCCCGCCCCAGAGAAGAAAGGGCCGCCCTTCGCGCGCAAACCGCAGACCATCGCGAATGCCGATGAACGCCGCGACCGTCGGTTGCAGGATGAAACGCAAATGAAAAGGGCCGTCCGCGCGCAATGAGGTTATCCCAAAATCTCGTCACGTATTCTTCCATGGCGAACGTCCGAATTTGGCTCAAAACGTCGCCGCGGGCATGGCCCGCGGCGACGCTGTTTGCCCATTTGCCGGCAAGCGGCTCGAGAAATCGAGGGCCGTTACAGGTCGCGGCTTTCAAGTCCGACTTTCAATTTCTCCATGACCTGATCCAGGCTGAAGCTGGCAGCTTTTTGCCGAGGCGGATAATCCTTGAAGGTCATCAGAAAGGTCCCGACGATGTTCTGCGCAGGAATGAGAACAAAGGCGTGATCGATCATCCAGTCCCAGTAGGTATTGGAGGTGATGTCCGCATGTTCGTAGGGATCGGTGCGCAAGTTGAAAACCTTCGGGACGCGCAGGGCCACAAAGGGCTCAGCCCAGATCTGCAATGTGCCGGGGCACCGCTGTTCCATGAACACGATCTTCCAGTTGTCGTAACGCAAGGCCACCAGGTCGGCGTCGTCGCTGAAGTAATAAAACTCCTTGCGTGGGCCCGCTGTCACCTTCCCCGTGAACAACGCCAGCATGTTGTAGCCATCCAGGTGAACCTTGAATTTCTTCTTGCCGGCCTTGTGCCCTTTCAGCAGTTTCTCCTTGATGTTCGGTTCTCCGGCAGCGGCCAGGAGGGTCGGCAGCCAGTCCAGGTGACTGACGATCTCGTTGCACACCGAGCCGGCGGGAATGTGCCCCGGCCAGCGGACAAACGCCGGAACTCGGTAGGCGCCTTCCCAGTTGGTGTTCTTCTCGGCCCGGAAGGGGGTCGTGCCGGCATCCGGCCAGGAGTTGCAGTGCGGCCCGTTGTCGGTGCCGTACATGACGATGGTGTTGTCCGCGATGCCCAGGTCGTCGAGCAGCTTGAGCAGGTCGCCGATCGCCCTGTCGTGATTGATCATGGTGTCGTGATAGGGGGACTGCCAACGTCCGGCCTGCCCCTCGGTTCCAGGCTGGACGTACGTGCGGAAATGCATGTGAGTGCTGTTGAACCAGACGAAAAACGGCGTGCCCGCGGCATGCTGCTGCTTGATGAAAGCGGTCGCCGCCGCGACAAATTCATTGTCGCAGGTTTTCATGCGCTCCTTGGTGAGCGGGCCGGTATTCTCGATCTTCTGCGTGCCGTCTGGCTTGGCCCAGCAGTGCAGAACGCCGCGCGGGCCGAATTTCTTCAAGAATTCCGGAAACTCCTCCGGCCTGGGGTAATCGGGATGCTCCGGCTCTTCCTCCGCATTCAGGTGGTACAGATTGCCGAAGAACTCATCGAATCCATGCATGGTCGGCAGGTGCTCGTCGCGATCGCCGAAGTGATTCTTGCCGAACTGCCCCGTGGCATAGCCCAGCGGCTTGAGAAGTTCCGCGATGGTGGGGTCTTCAGCGCGGGCGCCGAGGACGGCTCCCGGCAGCCCGACCTTGCTCAGGCCGGAGCGGAATACGCTTTGCCCGAACATGAACGCAGAGCGGCCCGCGGTGCAACTCTGCTCCGCGTAGTAGTCGGTGAACAACATGCCCTCGTTCGCCACGCGGTCGATGTTGGGAGTTCGGTAGCCCATCATGCCTTTCGTGAAGACACTGAGGTTGGACTGGCCGATATCGTCCCCCCAGAGGATGAGGATGTTGGGTGGTGTTTCGGGTTTGCTTGATTTTGCCATTCCTTACTCCCTGAATATGAGTGACTGCCGGAAATGTCGGTGTGGTGCGTCGAATTCACGCTCGAAGATCAAGGCGATTCGCCTTTCATCAATATGTGCATGTCCGCGAAGCAGTTGACGGCGATGCCAAGACAAGTATATCGAGTAGCGGCCAGACAGTACGCGAACTACAAGCCCCCTCAAACGCGTCATTGCCAAAGCTCGGCGCGAAAGTTCGTTCACTTGTTGCCGATCACGCCTACGAATAACCGGCCATCGGTGTGCCACGGATCACCGCCACCGTTGCGTCCACTGCGGGTTTTGTGAAAATCATCCACGATATACGTTTCCGGCAGGTTGCCGGTCATTTCCAGGTCGTGGAAAAGGTAGTCACGTTCCGTGTCGATGTCGGGGGCCGTGACATGAGTGATCTGACCTGTCGTGCGGCTGAGGCCGACATGGTCGTCAAATATGGCGGCGCCAACCCATAACGGTCGCCCGTCCACGTCGAGTTCGTCGGAGCGCCAGAGGCGCACGTGATGCCGTCGCCTTGGGTCGTCACCGACGGGCTTTTCAAAGGCCAAGTCCTCTTTACGACCCCATAAATAAAGATTGCTGACCGGCGCTGCGTCGTAAGGCCGCTTGAGGACAGACGCATCGGCGATTTCCAGGCAACTCGCCAGTGTCAGCGGATCCGCCGCATACCACTTGGCGGCCACCATGATCTTCATGACGTTGGCCTTCATACCAACAAGGGCCACGTTAAGTGGATCGCCGGGAATGCCTGAAGCCGTGTGGGTGACACCGGGAATGTTTTCCAGCGCCGGATGCCGCCGGTCATAGCGTTTCCAAAGCTGCGGAATCAGGAGATAGGCCGCTGCTAGCCACGTTACGAGTAACAAGGCTGCCAGTTGAAGTAGACGCCTCCGAAGCCGAGGACGCTTCGTCGGCATCGGGGAGCTTGCCGTGTCAGGCACGGGGATCGGGTTTTCCATAATGGTACCTGGGCGGAGGGGCCAAGAGCGTTCAATAAAAAAAGGGGCAGATCCGTTGAAGCGCCTGGCGGCGTTCAGGGAATTCGCGTCATTTTGATGACTTTGCCGCGCTCGTCGTCGACCTCGAGTTCTCTGTCGCCGAGCTTGCGGATTACTTGCACGCTGACGTGCTCTTCGCCGGTCTGGGGATGTCGGGTGGTAAAGTGGATCTTATCACCTTCGACTCGGACGTCGGCATCCATGATCCGCAGGTTGCCGTTGTCGTTCAAGCGGCCGATCATCTTGCCGCTGCGCTGGAACTCGAAAACCGCTTCCTTGAATTCTGGAGGTCCCTGGGTTACTTCCCAGGTGCCGACAAGTTCTCGTGGAAGCTTATTCCAGACCACGAATTCCATGATCGCCCAGGTAGCACCGGCGGCGAGGAGCAGGCCGACGCCAAGTACGACCCAACGCATGGGGGACGACCGCGGACGCGCGGCTGGAACAAGTTGCTGCGGCGCGGCATGCTTTTTGTTTTTGGTGGGGTGTTTCATGACTAAAAAAGGGTAAGGAAAAGGAGAGCCCGAAGGAGATCGGGCTCACGAAGAAATCGTCGCTCAATTCTTTTCTTTCGGTTCTTCAATACGAACCAGGCTGAATTGCATGCTGCGTTCCGGACTGTAATGTACCAGCATCGTGGTCGCTTCCTCGGTGAGATTGGCGATACCGGCTTCATAAACGGGGGACTTGCGGTCCCCTACGGTCCAGGCGGCGCGCTGGGTTTTCTGGTCGACGGAACCGAAGAGGGGAGAGGAAGAATCAGTGACGGCGTCGTAATAATTGCCGCGAATCACGCCCTGCTTGTTGATCGCAAGCTGGAAAATATTATTGGAGGTCTTTTCCTCTCCCTGAACCATGGCGAACACGCCGAGCGGGAACCATTCTTCTTCCTTGGTGGTCTTGGCGTCGCGCCCGGCGTCGGCCAGAATGGTTGCTTGCTGGGCGTATTGCTGCGCGGTCGCCGCCGGTTCGCCGTTGATCACTACGCTGTCGTTGTCGTAGACAACCGTCGTGCCATAATCGTAGTAGATGGGCTCGGCGGGATAGGCTGCATAACTGCTGTAGGCTCCCCACGTCGCAGCGCACCAAACTGTTCTGGCAGTCCAACCGGCGGCCAACCAGGCGCCCGGATATTGAGCATACCACGCGGGGCGAAAGGCCGGGTAGGAAGCGACACCCCGGCGGCACGTAGGCGCCCTGGCCACTAATGGCGGCGGTAGAGCGGTAGTAGGTTCCCCCGGCACCGGCGGCAACCGTGGTACGGCCAGCGACGGCGCCGTAAGATCCGGCGACAGCACCGTAGCGGGTCGCGCCGCCATAGACGCCGCCGGGCCCCGAGGCGACGCCAGCCTTGGTTGATCCTCCGACGACGCCTTGCGGTCCGACGGCAACGCCGCTCCTGGAAACCGCGGCGAAGGAACCGCCCGGGCCGGAGCCCGCGGTGACACTCGATCTGCCGGCGACCGCATTGCCGCCCGGGCCCATGGCCGCGCCGCCAGTGCCGACCTTGGTGGCTTGCTTGCCGCCTGGAGTGGTGACCTGCACGCCGCCGACATAACGACCGGCAGTCGTGCCGCCACCCGTCGTGCCGCCAGCCGCGACGCCTTTGTAGTTTAGGGTAGATCCACCTTTGGTGGTGTAACCGCCGCTGGCACTGCCGGCCTGCCCGTAGCCGCCGCGTGCACCGACCACCGAGCTTGAGCTACGTGTACTGACGCCACCGCCGTAAGATTGCGCGACCCCGCCGCCGCCGACGGGCCGTGCGGCGAAGCCGCCGCCGCCACCGCCGCCCCGGCCGCGACCCGTGGATTCAGGACTCAGGAAGGCCAACAAGGCAGCCAGGATGCTAAAGATAAGAATGAGCTTTTTCATGGCAATTCTCGGTAATCTTGAGGAGTAGCCGACCATCGACGCCACGATTATTCCTGTGCCTTGACGCGCCCGACCCGGATGGGGCCGATGTCCGGTAGTTGGACACCGTCCAGGGAACGCTCGACCGATTGAAAGGTGAGAGCGTCGTTGTCGATTTGGGTGAAGATATTGGTCGCCGACAGCGTGGCGCCATCGGGGAGGACGGCGGCCGAATCTTGCATCCACTTCTTGCCATCGCGCGTCCAGGACGCTTCGCCAAAGCTGCCGTCGGGATCAAAGGCCCAGGACCGGATTTGGCCCGACGCCGCGTCCCTACCGATCATTTGAAAGCCGCTGATGTTCTTTTCTTTGGTCTTGATGCTGAAGTTGACGCGAATGTAGTTCTTCTCCCCCCACCATTCATAAGTCGTATACACCTCGGTGTCGTCGCACTTGGCAGACCAGGTACCGATCAGCCAATCGAGATCGCGAATGGATGCTCCTTCGGAAGGGAATTCACGGACGATGGCCATCAACCATTTTCCGCCTTCGCGGACGTGGAGCACGCTATACTTGCTCGTGGTCGCCTGCTCTTTGCCAGATTGAACTTTGAAGTACCCCTCTTCGATGGCGGTGTCCTTGGATGGAAAACGCACCGAGTCGACCTGGATGTCGATCTTGACCTTGGTCTTTCGCCCCGCGAAATTTCCAGCATATTCCTTGTCGATCGCTTCCCGGCCGCGCAGCGTGGTGCCATCGTCGGCGATGTATTCGCCGTTCTCGGTCCAGTGAGCCGCCAGAGCCTTGGCGTCCCCCTTCTCGAACGCCGCGACAAAGCTGCGGACAGACTTCTGGATGGCGGCGCGATCGTCGGCGGAGTCATCCTTGATCGCTGGCTTCGGCTCCGTTTTCTTCTTGAACTTGCCAGCTTGTGCATTTACGGGCACCGACGGCTCCCCAACCAACAGAAAACCGGTGGACACGGCCAGAACTGTCAGGCCGAGGGTGGTCCAAAAGGCTCGTTTGCCAAACCACTTCATGGAAAGCTCCTTTTGAATTATTTCTTGATAAGTGAGGAATCGCCCGCGTTAGACCAAAGACAGACGCCACACCAAACTCCAAGCGCCGAATGCATAAGGGTCGCCGGCCAAAGGCCTACTCCGTCGAACGCATACTCGAAATGGCCATGAATGAGCACAATTGGCACCGCAAGGTTGTAGATCAACAGCGCGACGACCTGCCCCGACAAGGCAAGGCAGTCGCCATTTCTGGCCAGCCAGCAGGCAACCGAAATCGCTATCAACGCGCTGCCCGCGATTCGTGCCAATGCCAGCGATTCCAGGGACGAGAGGCCGTTGCCAAGCAGGATCTCGGCAATCAAAGACGGAATGGTCAGCAACGCCACCCCAGTCCCCAATTCTATCAAAGCGGACACGGCCAGTAATGCCCTGGTGCTCACGTCACCGGTTCCTTTTTTGCCGTTTACCTGATCACCCGCATGACGCGGCGTGCCGCGGAAGCTGCTGCCTCCGCGGCACATCGGAAAAAAAAACACATGATACCAGAGTGCCGCTCAATCGCGATCCGGCGCCTTGGGTGTCGCATGCTGGTCGTTGCCAACCTCCACGATCACGTGGCGGATCACTCCTCCCGTGAAGGGGAAATTGCTCCCCATGTAATCAAGACTGACTGCCGAGAGCGTGTCTCTGCCGACGGAAAGACCGTCGCCGGAGAGCGAGTAGCCAATGGGCACGGTTACGGGAAGGTCCCCGGTACCCGCAACCTTATCGTTTATATATAGCGTCACGGTGCCGGGAGCGCCCTTGCCGAGTTTGAAGTCGGGCGGGCCGGTCTTTTTGAATTCCATCCGCAGCGTAACTTTCCCGCTGGGGACCTTCTCTTTGGAGATGACCTTGTACTCCTTGATGCCCACGTAGTTGTGGGAATATTGAAGCTTCTGGTCCTTGTTGATGAAGAAGGAATAGCCGGCGAAGGTGCCGCCGTTGGCGAGCAAGACTCCCTTGGCGCCGTCCTTGCCGATCTGGACTTCCGCGGTGATGGTATGGGAGCGATTGCGGACGTCGGCCGCGTTGGAGCCATCCATTTCCCCCGTTCCGGGATAATAGACGTACTTGTCACGCGGCGCGGACAACTGCGGTCGCGGGGTAATGAGGCGTAACTGCAAGGTGGAATCCACCGGGAAGACCTTGTACTTGCTCGCCTGCATGAACCACATCTGCTTCAACTGTTCGAGCTTTGCCGGGTTCTTTGCAGCCAGATCTTTCGCTTCGGAAAAATCTTCGTTCAGATTGAACAGCATCCACGGGGCCTTATCCAGGTATTCCGCCGTGGTCGGTTCGCCGGAGGGCCAATTGGGAGGCGCCGACGTGGGCCCGCCAGCCGTCGAGCTGGATGGCCCGCGAGCCGAGCATCTCGAAGTACTGCGCCTCGCGTGGCAACGGTGCTTTCGGATTGTCGAAGGTTCCGGCGAAGCTGACTCCTTCGATGGGCGCCTGGGCCGCTCCATTGATCGACGACGGCATCTTCAGTTTGAGCACGTCGAGGGTGGTCGGCACCAGGTCGATGGCATGGACGAACTGCTCGCGAATGGCGTCCTTGGCCTTGATGCCCTTGGGCCAGTGGACGATGCACAGATCGGAGGTGCCGCCGCGGGTCACGATCTGTTTCCATTTGCGGAACGGCGTGTTGGTCGCCCAGGCCCAACCCCACGAGTAATGCGGATAGGTGCTCGGTCCGCCCCATTCCTTGAGGTGCTTCAGGTTCAAATCGATCGTTTGCGGCACGTTGTTCAGGAACAGGTTCTCGCTGAAGGAACCGTGCGGCCCTCCCTCGGAGCTGGCGCCGTTGTCGGACACAGTGATGATCAACGTGTTGTCGAGCTGGCCCATATCGTCCAGGAACGTGACCAGATCGCCGACGTAATGATCGACGTACGTAAGATACGCCGCGTACACTTCCATCTCATGGGAGTAGAGCTCCTTCTCTTGCTTGGTCAGCTTGGCCCACTCAGGAACCATGGGATCGCGTGGCGACAGATTGGGTGCCGGCGGGACAGATGCCCATCTTGATCTGATTGGCCAGGGCTTTCTCGCGATAATCGTCCCAGCCGGCGTCGAACTTGCCCTTGTACTTGGCGATCCATTCCGGGGGGGCATGGTGCGGAGCATGGCAGGCGCCGGGAGCGTAGTAGAGGAAGAACGGCCGATCCGGCGCGACCTGTTTGATGTCGGCGATAAACTCCTTGGCTTTGTCGGTCAGATCGGGAACATTATGATAACCCTGCTCCGGCGTCTTCGGCGGCTTGACGAAGTGGTTGTCATAGGTCAGCCACGGATAATACTGATCGGTGTCGCCGCCGAGAAAGCCGTAGTAGCGATCGAAGCCACGACCGAGCGGCCACCATTTGCGGTTGGCGGCCAAGCTCATGTCTTCCGCTGGCGTCAAATGCCATTTGCCGATCGCGAGGGTGGACCAGCCGAAGGGCGTCAGCATTTCGGAGAGCATGCCGTGGGCGAGCGGCACGCGGCCGTTGTAGCCCGGGAAGCCGGTCGAAATCTCGGTAATGCCGGCCATGGCATTGGAGTGATGGTTACGGCCGGTCAGGAAGCAAGATCGGCTCGGCGAGCAAAGGGCGGTCGTGTGGAAGTTATTGTAGCGCACGCCATTCTTGGCCAGTTTGTCCAGATGAGGCGTCTCGCAGACGGGGGAGCCGTAGCAGCCGAGGGCCGCGAAACCAACATCATCGAGGACGATGTACAGGACGTTAGGAGCGCCCAGGGGAGCCGTGGCTTGCGGCGGCCAGTCGGGAATCGATTCGGCGATAGTCTGGCCAATCTTTCCTTTGAAGGGCGGCTGGCCTGGCGGCGGAGTCACAGGGCCCGTATCGGTCGTCCCCGGAGGAGAGAAGATGCCGCCTGCGTCTTTCTTCTTGGGTGCCGTTTCGTCCTGGGCGGCCTGGGCTAATTGGCCCGGCATGAACGCCCGGTAGCTCGCCACCCCAAAGCCCAGCAACCCGCCAAGCAACAGGACCGCGGCAAATTGTAGATTTCTCGCACTCATGGAAAACTGCTCCTCATATTAGCACAAGAGATAACGGCGTGGATTACTTATAGCGCTGGGAAAACAGGGTCAGACCCCCCTCGCATGCGGCATTTAGCTCCGCCAGAAACTGTAGTTCTACTCGCGCTGCCAACAGGTCCCAATATTGATTAGCGTCGGCGCGTGCTGCTGGTATGAACGGCAGTATTGCCTGTGTAGGGATTGTGATACGCCTGGGCACTCGACGTGTTACCGGTGAGGGGATTGTGATAGGAAGCACTCGCCGCACTCCCGCCTGTCATGGAGTTGTGTGCCGATGAGGTGTGCTCGGCAGCACCGGTGTAGGGGTTGTAAGCCGACTGCGATTGAGCGTGAAACCCGTCGGCGCTGGTGACAGTCCTGGAACTGGCGGCGGTTCCGGTGTAGGGATTATAGGTCGGCTGTTCATGCGCCACATTTCCTGTGTAGGTGTTGGTAGTTGTCGCCGACACTCCCCTGGCACCGGTGTAAGGATTATAGGCCGCCTGTTCATGCGCCACATTACCTGTGTAGGTGTTGGTAGTCGTCGCCGACACTCCTCTGGCACCGGTGTAGGGATTGGAGGCCGTTGTGACGGAAGCGCTTGTCCCCGTATACGCATTGTAGCCAGCCTGGTGTTGGGCCGTCGTCCTTGCCGGCTTAAGGGCCATCAAGCCGATGAAGGCGACGCCGCACAGTAAGAGGATCTTGCGATTAATGGGTGTGGTCCTTTCTGATTACGCACGAAGAAAAGAAAAACGAGATAGGCCCCCGGCAGGACCGGGGGGCCTTTGGCTTTCGGTGCGCTGTTTTACTTGGCAGCCTTGGTGATCTTGATCGTTTCGGAGCCAACCTGGCTGAGATCAACCGAGGCACGCAACTTCAGGTCGTCGCCGACTTTGCCGTCCTTGTCCACCGTATAGAAGTAAATCGTGTTCTTGACGTTGTCGGTGACGAGCAGGTTATGCCCTTGTGTCTCGACAATGGTGTAGTGCGGATTCGCGCCGATGCCACCCATGCCACCCTTGCCGCCTTGGCCCTGGGCCGTGTCATGATTCGTAAGAACCAAAGTCGCCGAAATCAGGAACGCGCCCACAACGAACAACACGCCATTTTTCCAACTCATTGCGAAGTCTCCTCAAATGTGGAAGCTATTAGAAGCGGATCTCAGGCTCTGAACGTCAAAGTCTGAGGCTTGTACGAAAAAATCGAAATTCGGGTAATTTCCTGGGTTCAACCACTGGCCAACGACCAAAGGAGAATGTCGCCGCGAATCGAGTATCTAAAAAGGGCTCTTCGTGAAGTCGAGTGGGTGAATTTAGGCGTCCAGACCCCCTGAGAGCTGATTATTTGCTGCAAAAACGTTCTTTTCTTTCGAGGGGAAATCTGTATTGATGGACCTATGCCATCAACTCGACAAATACGCGACGTCTATCGGTTCCCTGGGTTCGATCCTTTGGCCAGCGTCCATGGGATCTTTGGCGATCCGGTCGCTGTGGTCGTCACCCTCCAGCGGCGCCGAAAAAAACGGCCTGTGGGGTTTGTGGTCAGGTGTCTGCCGCGTTTTACGATCAAAGGTCACGCCGTGTCCGCGACCTTTCCTGTGGCGACAAGCGCGTTTACCTCGATTTCTCGATTCGTCGAGTAGCGTGTTCGTGGTGCGCTGGCGTGAAGACCGAAAGTCTGGACTGGCTTGCCGACAATCCGTTTTACACGAAACGGTTTGCCTACTTCGTGGGACGGCGTTGCCGGGACAGTTCGGTCAAG
The DNA here is from genome assembly GCA_963848825.1 of uncultured Planctomycetota bacterium. Lineage (GTDB taxonomy): Bacteria > Planctomycetota > Planctomycetia > Gemmatales > Gemmataceae > CAVVSQ01. Next base: position 16,017 of record CAWKFA010000007.1, read on the forward strand.
GCCGTGGCCGACGAACTGACCTTGGATTGGCATACCGTCAAGGAGTTGGACAAGCAGTACATGGCCGAGCAACTTCGACGGGCCAAACAACCTGCCCCCAGGGCGATTGGCATCGACGAAATTGCTATCGGCAAAGGCCACAGCTACCGCATTGTAGTCAGCGACCTGATTCGGGGGCGGCCCATATGGTTCGGCGGCAAGGATCGCTCCGAGGAAAGCATGGACGCCTTCTTTGCTTGGCTGGGCCCCGAAAAATCCAGCAAAATCCGCCTGGCGGTCATGGACATGTGGAAGGCGTTCCACAGTTCCACCCGCAAGAAAGGAAATGCCCCACAAGCCCTGATTATCTACGACAAGTTCCATGTGCTGCGCCATTTGCAAGATGCTTTGGACACGGTTCGCAAGAAAGAATACGGCCGGCTGACGGGGCCTGGCCGACGTTATATCAAGGGGCAAAAGTATGCTTTGTTGTCGCGTTGGCGCAACCTCACTCTGAAGGGTAGAAAAGCGTTGAAGCTATTATTCAACGCCAACAAGCGACTATACAAAGCCTACCTCCTCAAGGAGTCTTTCGAACAGCTCTGGAGCTACGAGTCTCCCGGTTGGGCCCTACGCTTTTTCTCCAATTGGGTGGAGTCCCTCAGGTGGCAACGCTTAAAACCCTACGAGGAATTCGCGAACTTGATCCAGAGCCATTGGGACGGCATCGTGGCTTATTGTCATGCCAACAACAAAGTGGCCCTGGGATTCGTCGAGGGTCTCAACAACAAAATACGCGTCATCCAGCGACGCGCCTACGGCTTCCGCGATGAGGAATATCTACGTCTGAAAATCCTCACGTGCATGCTCCCAAAGCTTTGAAATAGGTAAGATGATCTACTTTTTTACCCACTCGACTTCACGAAGAGCCCTAAAAAGATGTGAACTTTCATGCGGATGCGATCGGCGTTTCCCCGACCGTCGATCAGGACATTCGCGATGGAGTTGGATGCGTTACCTGGAAAAGCGTCGGTATTCATTCAATCTTCTTGAATGTATTCAGCTTACGTCGTTCGCGACATTTCACGAAAGGCTCTTGATATCGTCGGAAAATCAATTACGATTGCAAGTCAAGAAACTGCAAATCGTGATGAACCTAATTCCTGCCGCGGGGAGTTTCACCGGTGGCCACGAAATTCGCTACGGTGGAAAGGCCCTTATCGCTGGCTCTGCGGACCACGGACTTCGATGAAATGGCTCGAGGCATTCCCGGTTGGGACGCCGCCTTTTCCCAACTTAGCCCTGGCTCATTTCAGGGCGCGCTTGAATTAGTTAAATTTCCCGACATGACCCTCTACCGAATCGAGGCTAACCGCGAAATGCTGGCCCGAGGCTCTCACTTGCCAGGCACCTTCGCCTTTTCGGTGGTTACCCAGCAGCCGATATCGTCCGTTTGGTCGGGGGAGCCCTTGGGTAAGGACCAGGTCATCTATTTGGGCCCAAATGGCACCCTGGATCACAAGACCTGCACAAGCTACCGAGCCTACTTTATGGAGATCAACGCTGACGCGTTTCTCGCCAGCGCCCAGACCTTGACAGGGCGGGATGTCGAAGCGGACCTGGCCAAGAAAATCCTGCTGTCTCCGACACCCCGGACCGCGAAGCGGTTGCAAACCGGTATTCGACAGATACTTCATCTGGCGCAGGCCGAATCCGGATTGTTTAACCGGGCGTTAGCGCAGCGGCAGGTACTGCATGAAGTGCTAGGGCAAGTGATGGACGTCGTCGTCGATTCGTATACGCCGGATACCTTGCCAGGCAGGTTTAAGAATCGTCGTCGGTTGGTCCAGGAAGCCGAAGCCCTCATGGATTCCCGCCCCGACGGAGCCTTAACCATTCTCGATCTTTGCGAAAACCTTTGCGTCAGTGAACGCGGGCTGCATTACGCATTTCGGGACATGCTTGGCCAATCGCCAATCGCTTACTATCGCCATAAACGACTGAACGCGGTGCGCAGGCTGTTGAAGCAAGCCCGCGGCCGTTACTTGACGGTGGTGGCGGCAGGTCTCGTCCATGGTTTTTGGCACACGGGCCAATTCGCCGCTGACTATCGCCGCCTATTCGGCGAACTCCCCTCAGACACCCTCGCTGGCGCTTACCGTAAAAGTTAGACCCAAGACCAAGAACGCCTCACGCGGTAATCAGCCTCGCAAAATCTTTAGAACCGTCACAAATTGTTATGGAAAACCGTTACGCCTTACCGTCGAGTGTCACGCCCCCAAACGCCCGCTGCCCCTACCGGCCTCACCGGAAGGCCCCGCGCCAACGCCCCCGGATGCAATCCCGGGAGTAAGCTAGGCAAACCGTAACTCTGGCGCCGTCTGTGCCTGCGCGACCAGGCATGCTTGATGGCCAACTCGCGTCTCCATCGCACGTCCACGCGCGTGCCAGGCCGAGTATATGGACATAACGGCGCTCAAGCGTGCCCGTGCAGACTCCACCTGAGGATAATTTCGATGAAGTTGCGCTTGCACTATCTCGTGGTCCTCCTCATGGCTTCTCCGGTCCTGGCGCAGGAGACGCCCATGGCGCAGGGACCAGTGACCAGCGCCACCAGTACGGAGGCTGTTGCCATATCGGTGGAAAACACTTGGTCGCCCGCCACTGACAGCGGCAGCGGCGGATTTCTCCGCGGCGACAAAGCGTTCCCCAACTTCATTGGCTACATCAGCAATCCTACCAAGGCTGTTGACCCGCGTTCCTTGACACAAATTTTGCCGATTTATGACTACGCCTCCATCAGCGCCATTCAGCGGACCACGCGGGCTATTGGGCTCCTCGCGCCCCGCAATATTACCTTGCTTCCCGCTGGCGAAGTTAACGTAATTGGCCCCGCGCTCTCAATCGCCGTCACCGAACGCCTTAATGTCGGCATCACGAGCGGTGGTCCTGCCGTGACGAGTTTCCCAGGTAGGCACCAGGGGTGGCTGGATATTGGCGGCTACGCACAGTACACACTGATACGCGATGTGCCTGGCCAATTCCTCGCCACTGCCGGCTTGACCTGGACGGCTCCGAGCGGATCTTCGTCATTGTTTCAGGGCTCACCCCCGGTTTATCTCGGGACTTACGGAACTGTCGGCAAGGAATTCGGCGATATCCATATTTTGTCCACGGTCGGCTTTCAGTTCCCCGCCGGCAGCGCCACGGCCATCAAGGAAACCTTTTACGGCACCGTCCACCTCGATCGCCGCTGTTTCGGCTGGTTATACCCATTGGTCGAGTTCAACTGGGCCGCGCACACGACGCGTGTCGATCTTGACCTCCCGCTTGTGCAACACCTTTTCGGCCTGGATGATTTTGCCGCCACCGGAGCCATCGTCACGGTCGCACCAGGTTTCAATGCGGTCCTCATTCCCGACAAACTAGAAGTCGGTGCGGTTTATCAGACCCCGATCGCCAGCGAGCACCATATTCATTTCAATTCGTTTCTGGTCAAGATGGTGCTGCGCGATTAAGAGCGTGCGTGGTCCCCGCCGCGTCCGTAGGATAGGTTTTCCAACCTGTCCGTTTCCATTGAAAACGCCGTCAACTTGGCACTACATATAGCAGCCATTTCTTCATGCGAATGGCTACCTTCGAGACAATATGCACCGGTTGGCCTGTCGACGTGTAAATGGCGACAGCCCCGCCGGCGCCGAGAGGTAGATTAGGTGGCATCTCGTCCAGGCGGATCTTGACCGCCAGTGCGCCAGGGAGCCTAACTTGGCGGCAGAGGGGAGTTGTCCGGATGGCGTATATTGGCCTTCGCCGGTGGCGGTGATAACGTACTCGACCTTGGCTTTGAAGAGCCGGCCCGGATA
>CAWKFA010000008.1:0-823302 GCA_963848825.1 uncultured Planctomycetota bacterium
ATCCTCATCTGTTGCTTTGCAATTGGGTCGTCGGCTTTATTGTACTCGACAGCATAAGGGCCGCGGCCAAAGACATAACTTTCTTGTGGCCAACCCTTGAGTTTCTTGCTAATTTCTCCCACTAACGGGCCGATGATTTTTGAAAGGACAATCCATTGAGTAGGCATTTAATTCTTCACCTTATAAATATTGATGGCTCTTCGTGAAGTCGAGTGGGTAAAAAAGTAGATCATCTTACCTATTTCAAAGCTTTGGGAGCATGCACGTGAGGATTTTCAGACGTAGATATTCCTCATCGCGGAAGCCGTAGGCGCGTCGCTGGATGACGCGTATTTTGTTGTTGAGACCCTCGACGAATCCCAGGGCCACTTTGTTGTTGGCATGACAATAAGCCACGATGCCGTCCCAATGGCTCTGGATCAAGTTCGCGAATTCCTCGTAGGGTTTTAAGCGTTGCCACCTGAGGGACTCCACCCAATTGGAGAAAAAGCGTAGGGCCCAACCGGGAGACTCGTAGCTCCAGAGCTGTTCGAAAGACTCCTTGAGGAGGTAGGCTTTGTATAGTCGCTTGTTGGCGTTGAATAATAGCTTCAACGCTTTTCTACCCTTCAGAGTGAGGTTGCGCCAACGCGACAACAAAGCATACTTTTGCCCCTTGATATAACGTCGGCCAGGCCCCGTCAGCCGGCCGTATTCTTTCTTGCGAACCGTGTCCAAAGCATCTTGCAAATGGCGCAGCACATGGAACTTGTCGTAGATAATCAGGGCTTGTGGGGCATTTCCTTTCTTGCGGGTGGAACTGTGGAACGCCTTCCACATGTCCATGACCGCCAGGCGGATTTTGCTGGATTTTTCGGGGCCCAGCCAAGCAAAGAAGGCGTCCATGCTTTCCTCGGAGCGATCCTTGCCGCCGAACCATATGGGCCGCCCCCGAATCAGGTCGCTGACTACAATGCGGTAGCTGTGGCCTTTGCCGATAGCAATTTCGTCGATGCCAATCGCCCTGGGGGCAGGTTGTTTGGCCCGTCGAAGTTGCTCGGCCATGTACTGCTTGTCCAACTCCTTGACGGTATGCCAATCCAAGGTCAGTTCGTCGGCCACGGCCTTGACCGAACTGTCCCGGCAACGCCGTCCCACGAAGTAGGCAAACCGTTTCGTGTAAAACGGATTGTCGGCAAGCCAGTCCAGACTTTCGGTCTTCACGCCAGCGCACCACGAACACGCTACTCGACGAATCGAGAAATCGAGGTAAACGCGCTTGTCGCCACAGGAAAGGTCGCGGACACGGCGTGACCTTTGATCGTAAAACGCGGCAGACACCTGACCACAAACCCCACAGGCCGTTTTTTTCGGCGCCGCTGGAGGGTGACGACCACAGCGACCGGATCGCCAAAGATCCCATGGACGCTGGCCAAAGGATCGAACCCAGGGAACCGATAGACGTCGCGTATTTGTCGAGTTGATGGCATAGGTCCATCAATACAGATTTCCCCTCGAAAGAAAAGAACGTTTTTGCAGCAAATAATCAGCTCTCAAGGGGTCTGGACGCCTAAATTCACCCACTCGACTTCACGAAGAGCCATATTGATTTTGCTTCAACTGACTGGAACTACTAAAAAACCGGAGCGGGGGAATGGTGTTCTTCCGGTAAGGAGTATGTAAATGCCCTTTCTGGTTAGCGATGTTTAGGCGACCTTGCCAGGCTCAACAAAACTTGGGAAGTCAACCCTCGGGACGGTTGTGCCGGTAACGCAAGACGCGAACCGCCTCGATGGTTATCAGGCCTTCGCCTACCGCCTCATCCAAAAAAGGCAACAGGCTCTTGATCTTCTCCGCGCTGTCCACCAATTCAATGACGACCGGCAAATCCGTAGACAGGTCGAGAAGCTTTGCCGTGTGTACTCGGCTATTGGCGCCGAAGCCCATCGGTCCGCGCAAAACGGTGGCGCCGGCCAAGCCGAGTTCCTTTGCCTTGAGAACCACGGCGCGGTACAACGGATGGCCCTCCCAAGTGTCGGATTCGCCGCAAAACACACGCAGCAATTGACCTTCTTCACTCATTTTCATGGCAGGAAACTCCTCGGGGATGGCAAGGTGGATAATGGGGTGACAGGTCCTGGCACTTCAAGACGCATGGCGACTTTATCCGCCGCCGCGTGATTCTGACGGTAGACCAGGACATGGGCGCGTTCCAGAGTGGCCAGGCTTTCCGGAACGATTTCCCCAACATCGGCAAGGAAGAGGCCGATATCGCGCGGATTGTCCACGATTTCGACGATGACCGGGACGTGTTCCACCAGGGACCAATTCGCGCCTTCCAGCAGTTCGCCCGCCATGTCCAGACCGAAGATGCCCCGCAATACCGTGGCCCCGGCAAGATGTTTTTTCTTCGCGCGCTCGACCAGAACGTCGCAGGCCGAAGACCAGCCGCATTTGTCGGTGTTCCGCAGGAAGATGCGGAGCAATGTTTGTTCGCCTTCAAGTTTCATGAGAACACTCGCTGGGATCGAGCCAACATCATCCCCAACCGCACCGCGACCAGGCCTAGAAAAGATCGTGTAAGCCCCGGTGAAACCGACCACGCCGAAGCCGATGAATCACTTCGTCATTGTTTTGCGGTTCAACGGCTGCCTCGGTTGGACGATTCAGGCCGGGGTATGGATGTCGATCTCCGGGATCGTAAGAGACGCGCATTGTGTTTTCATTGTGAAACTAGCCGCGCGTTTCGCCTACTTTATTCGTAGGTCGATCACTTCACCGTCGACAAGTGCGGCCGGACCCGTTCGGCCAGGAGCTTGTAGCCCTCGGCATTAAAGTGGAGCATGTCGGCGACGAAGAGTTCGGGACGGGCCCGGCCGTCGGGTGTGAGGCTGATGTCGTAGGCGTCCACATAGCCGACGCCGGGCGTGCGCATGGCCAGCTCCTGAATTCGCTTGTTCAGATCGCGGTACTTATCGTTCTCCTTCCATCGCGACGGCGCGGATTGACGGCGACGTAGACGATCTTTGCGTCCGAGAGTCGGCCGTGGACCACGCGGACGAAGTCGGCGAAGTCAGCGGCGACTTCCTCTGGGGACCGGCCGGCGTGGATGTCGTTACCGCCAGCGCGGAGGAAGATTTGCTTGGGGACGTAAGGGAAGATGATGCGGTCGGCGAAGTGGGTGGAGTCGGCGATCTCGGACCCGCCAAAGCCGCGGTTAATGACCTTGTGGTCGGGGAAATCCTTGGCGAGCGTCTTCCAGAGTCGAATGGTCGATGAGCCGATGAAGAGAATCCCGCCCTTGGGGGGCGGGTTGGCGCGGTCGGCGGATTCAAACACAGCGATCTCGCCCTCCCACCGGGCGAAGTTGTGCGGGGCGGCAGCCGGGCGATCTGGTGCCACTTGCCCGCGTGGGTGCGTCGACGTCGATTGAGCGGAAACCTCGGCCATAGCGGGCAGCATGGACGAGCAGAGTGCGATGACGGCGGCTAAAGTAAGGGGCCTCGACAGGTTCATGTGTTTTCTCCGGATCGGGTTGCGGGTGTGTTCGCTTGATGTGTTTGTGGGTCGTCCATCGACCCCGGTAGGGATCGCAGCATAGGCGTCGCTGCGACGCCTACCGGCGTCGATCCGTTGTCGTGTTCGTTCCGGTGGTATCGCTTCGCTCAACCACCGGCTAATGTCTGCGACCCCGTCCGGGGTGTGCGCCGTGAAAGGCGTTGGTTTTCTGTGGGTGCGAATCCCACCCGGCAACTTGGTCGTTCTAGCCGGTAAGCAGTTTGAGCGGCTTGGCGGGCGACTGTCAGGTCGAAGCCTCAGATGGAAAAGGATCGTATTAGCGATTCAGCGAGCGTGCGGGCCGTAACGCGAGTGAACGTTGAGCAGGCCCCGAAAACGGGTTTTGCAGGAGCCGACCCTCCACCCTGGAAGGGGAAGGCCACAGCCGTCGCAGTCAGGGGAATGACCCATGATCCCCGACGATGGTCCTGCCGGGGTAGTGACGACGGCACGCCGCAAGAGGAAACCAAGGCAACACGGGAGACCCCCGTTCGTGATCGATGCAGATCAACACGAGCCCGCGAGGGACCGACGTGGCGAGCGGGGGAGTCGGAGAGGTTCATAGTACCGTTGAAGCCGGGTAACGCCGGTGGAGGGAAGGGACCTCAGTTCAAGAGAAGTGTCGAACGTAGGGACCGCAAGGAGATTGGCGTGAGCCTGCAACCTCCGAACCAAGTCGTGAAACTACAGACGGCACTGCATGCGAAAGCGAAGGCAGCTCCGACCTATCGGTTCTATCTGCTGTACGACAAGCTGTATCGCTGGGACGTGTTGGCTTTTGCCTACGACCGGTGCAAGTCCAACAAGGGCGCACCGGGAGTAGACGGTCAGACGTTCCAGGACATCGAAGCGTATGGCGAGGTTCGTTGGTTGGAGGAACTGGCGAAGGAACTCCAGGGAAAGACGTATCAGCCAAGTCCGGTGAAGCGGGTGTGGATCCCGAAGCCGGATGGCAAACAGCGACCGTTGGGGATTCCGACGATCCGCGACCGCGTGGTGCAGATGGCCGTGGTATTGGTCTTGGAGCCGATCTTCGAGGCCGACCTACAGCCGGAACAATATGCGTACCGTCCTGGGAGAAGCGCACTGGACGCCGTCAAGGAAGTCCAGGAGTTGCTGAAAGCGGGCTATACGGATGTGGTGGATGCGGACTTGAGCGGGTATTTCGACAGTATTCCGCACGCCGAACTGATGAAGTCGGTGGCGCGTCGGGTCAGCGATCGGCACGTGTTGCATCTGGTGAAGATGTGGCTCGAAGCGCCGGTCGAAGAGACTGACGAACGCGGGCGGAAACGTCGTACGACACGCAACAAGGACGAACACCGGGGCACGCCGCAAGGCGGAGTGCTATCGCCATTGCTGGCGAATTTGTATATGCGCCGGTTCATCATGGGATGGAAGCAGTTGGGCCACGCCGAGCGGCTGGACGCTCACATTGTCAACTATGCAGACGACTTTGTGATCTGCACGCGTGGCAACGCCGACGAGGCAATGCAGACGATGCGTGCGATGATGGAGAAGCTGAAGTTGACGGTGAACGAAAAGAAGACGCGTCGGGCGACCCTGCCGGATGGTGCGTTCACGTTCCTGGGGTACACGTTCTGTCGTCAACATTCGCGACGGACGGGCGAGGCCTACGTAGGTCCGCGTCCGGGCGTCAAGAAGATCCGCGCTGTGTCGCGGCATCAGCGAATGGACGGATCGGCGGACGAGTCTGCGGGAGGTCTCCGAGCAAGTAGCTTATCTCAACCGCAAGTTGCGCGGTTGGGCGAACTACTTCAGTCTGGGCACCGTTGTCCAAGTTTACGAGATCGTGATGAAACACGTGCGTCGTAGACTACGTCGATGGCTGGGCGCCAAACACAAGGTGCGGACTTGGGGGTATGCACGCTTCCCGAATGAGTTTCTGCACGGGCAATTGCACTTGCTGCAATTGCGTGGAACGGCGCCGGGCGTGTCGTGAGCAATCGCCTGGTATTCTTGTCCGAGAGCCGGATGCGGGAAATCTGCACGTCCGGTTCGATGAGCGGGAGATAGAAACGGGGTACGGCGTTCGGTACTAAGCCACGAAGGGGAAACCCGGACACACGGACATACCGTCGCCTAACCTACCGCGCTACCTCCCGACTCTACCGGCCGACATCTTAACATATATTCAAGTATTGACTGCTATTTACCGGCGGGCATTTTTCGCCCCGCTTGCTCGCGCGAGCTCGCGCACTTTCCGGATCACGACTTCCTCCACTTCTGGGCCAAAGATGCCGGCTGCGCCTGAGTAGAGTCCGCGGGTTTCGTAGCCGCCTTCCTTGAGGACGCGGGCGGTGGGGAGGTAGCCGAAGACGTCATTGCAGTAGCCCGCGATCCAGAGCTGATTGGGTCCGAGGGCTTTTTCGAGGAGGGTGACGTACTCGACGACCACTTCACCGGGTAAGCCGGCCAAGGTCAGGTCCTGGCCGAACTGCCAGACCGTGAATGGACATGGATAGTTTGTTGGCGGTTTTTCACCCTTGGCAAGCATGGCCTGGACCTGGACGGCGACCGTGTTTTGGGCGTGGCGTTTGTCGGCGGCGAGCTTGGCCACCTGCTCCTTCGTCAAGGCGGCCAGCGGCAAATCGGCCTGTCCCGAGGCGATTTGCAAGGGGCCGCGTACTGGCTTGAATTTGCCTTCCAGCACGCGGCACACTTCTTCGCCCAGAGCCTGGCCGTGCTGCCGGGCGAGGTCCATGGTGCCGCGCGGATAGGGGTTGGCGTCGCCAGCGCAGCCCAGCATGAACAGGGCCTGGGCGTCGGGATAGCGTTCTTGAATATAAGCCTGGGCAAAACCGGCGTAGTCGCCGCAGAGCTGGTAGTTGTCCGGGCCGAGCGTGGTGCCGTGCACGGCGGCGCCGAACAGGACCGCGCGCAGCTTGCCATCTGGGCCATCGACGCGCAGCACCGGGACCGTACGATCGGCCAGGCCGCGCGGATTAACGCCCAGGATGATGCCCGACGGCGTGAACTCGCGGCGATTCATGACGAAATTAGCCACGCCCGTGCTCCACGACAGTCTGGCCGGCTCAAGCCTGGCGGCCGCCTGGACGACGGCTTCCACCACCTTGCCTTGTAGCCAGTGGGTGTACTCGACCTCACGTAAGCCATCGCCGGTGATGCCCTTGACGGAGACCTTGACACTTAGCAGGGGTCCGGCATGCGTATGGGAGGAATTGAAAAGAATGTTGGCCGGTTTCAGGCCGGTTTTCTTGACGATCGCTTCGCGGATAGGCTCTGTCACTTCGGCGGGGAAGCCGAGCAGATCGCTCGTCACCAGGGCCGCCCGTTCTCCCTTGCTGTCTTGAAACACCATGGCCTTGACGAACAAATCGGCGGCGACCTTCTCAAAGGGTTTGTTACGGCCCGCATAGCCCGACATGAGCACGGGCTGTTCGGGCGTGATTTTTACGTGGGCGAGACCGACTTTCCAGTCAGCGTCAGCGCCCGCCAGGAGGCTGGTGGTGGCCCCGAATAGAATAATGAAGCAGGCGGAAGCAGTTTTCATGGGGAACCCTGTTCGGTATGTGCTGGTTTCGGCCCAGGCTGTCGGGATACAATGATCGCATGACTGCCAGCGGCGTTCAAGAGCCTTAGACATGGAGGCAGCGTTATGGATGGATCGATGTTTGCCGGTGGATGTCGTGACTTTCCGAATGTGCCGGGCATTTCGCGGCGCCGGTGGCTGCAAGTCGGCAGCCTTGGCGTTTTGGGGCTGGGTTTGCCGGAGTTGTTGGCCAGCGGAGAAGCGCGGCGCGAACAGCCGCGGCCGGCGACTCCTACGGATGCGGCGGGCTTTGGCCGTGCGCACTCTTGCATTCTCTTGTTCATGTGGGGCGGCCCATCGCAGTTAGATACCTGGGACATGAAGCCCGAGGCGCCGGCTGAGATTCGGGGGCCATTTCAGCCCATCGCCACTAGCGTTCCCGGGACGCATATCAGCGAGCATTTTCCGCTGCTGGCTCGCCAGGCCCATCGTTACGCCATTGTGCGCTTTCTCACGCACGGCGATGCGGCACATCTGTCGAGCGTCCATCATCTGCTGACGGGGCACCATGCTCGGCGCTGGCCGTCGGATGCCGACCCGCCGTCGCGCCACGATACGCCGCATATTGGCTCCGTGCTGGCCCTCCTGCGACCGACGCCCCCGACCATGCCCCCTTTCGTAACGCTTCCGTGGATCGTGTCGCACCCCGCGGCGCCGGGCGGTAAGGCACGGGTCAGAATGGCGGTTGGCTTGGTTCCAGTTACGATCCCTTTGTGGTGAGTGGCGATCCGGCGGCCGCGGACTTCTCCATCGCCGCCACGCTGGGCAGGGCGACGGACCTCAGTGACGAGCGTTTGCGAAGGCGTCGCACTCTGCTCGAGCAGCTTGATGGGCCAATCACGCCAGGAACGGTCTGGCACACGCGGGCACTCGACCTGCTCAGCTCGCCGGCCGCGCAGCGCGCTTTCGATTTGAACCAGGAACCGGTGAGCGTGCGCGACCGTTATGGCCGGAATACGCATGGCCAGTCGGTGCTGCTGGGGCGCAGGCTGCTCGAAGCGGGCGTTCGGCTGGTGTGCGTCAACTGGCACAATGACGGCCAAAACTTCTGGGACACGCACCAAAACAACTTTGACAGCCTGCGCACGCGTTTGATGCCGCCGGCGGATCGAGCGTTCGCGACGCTGCTGGAGGATCTCGCCGAGCGTGGCATGCTCGACGAAACGCTGGTCGTTTGGGTGGGGGAATTTGGACGAACCCCACGCATCGTGCCTCCGGCCGGCCGGGAACACTGGCCGGCCTGCTACTCCGGCGTCCTGGCGGGGGCCGGCATTCACGGCGGTATGGTTTATGGGCGTAGCGATCGGCACGCCGCCTATCCGGCCGAGAACCCCGTCGCGCCGCATGACCTGACCGCGACCATCTACCACGCGTTGGGCATACCCGCGGACCACAAGATTCGCGATCGGGAAGGACGGCCCATGGCGCTGACCGAAGGTAGAGCGGTGGAGGGGCTGTTTGGGTGAACGAAGAGAATGCACCTCAGGTCTTTTTTTCCGATTCCAGGTGAAAGCGGTGGATGAGACGGTGCAGCACGGGCGCGAAGATGACGCCGGTGGCCAGGATCAGGGTTAGGCCGCTGTAAAGGGCATAAAAGCCGGCAAACAACTTGCCGCCCCAGGTCTGCAGCTGACCGACAGGCCCCATGCCCGACAGGATCATGGCGGCATTGAGGAAGGCGTCAATCCAGGCCATGCCTTCCAGGTAACGATAGCCTATCATGCCCGCCAAGAGCGACAGGCCGATGAGCGCGGCGGAGGCGGCGAAGTTTCTGGCGAGCCTTTTCGCGAAGGAACGCCGAGCTAATAACGGCTGCTCTTTGGATTCGAAATGCAAGAGATGATGTCTGCTCAAGCGTGGCCTCCCCCAACAGACTTCTAGCCGGTATTACTTTTCAATCTCAGCATGTCGTCCCAGCACGGCGGGCTTGAGCGTCCAGGCCTGGCGCTTGGCTAATTCCATCATGGCCGGCGCACGGAAGTCCCGAGGAAAGATTACCCAGCCCCATAGATTCGGCGCATCGGCGGCCACATGATCCGCGGCGGCAAGCACTGCCGGCTGGACCATGACTGTCTCGGCCGGCTTCTGTCCGTCCACCAGTCCGATGGCGACCCGGGCCAGGGCATTCAAATAGCTTTCCGGCGGCACCGCCTTGCTGCCCAGCCAGACCGCGGTCGGCATGCGCTTTTCCTTGGCAACAAAGTCCGCCACGTCAGCGACGGTGCGCGTGAACTGGCTCCAGTCTGTGGTCACCGGGTCGGTTAGAATGGACACCGGGTTCGAGGGACCGAACGGGGTATTTTTCAGCGTGATGCGCTCGCCGTCATGTCCGGCCGACTTTTCGAGTACGTAATCGTTCAGAATGCTAAACACCTCGCTCGCGGCCAGGGCGTAGTCGCCGTGACGCTGAAAGGTCACCTTGTCGGTCACCGCCGCCGCGATGTTTTTGACCTCCGCCGGGGTGAACGCTCGGCCGCGTGCCTGGTCGCGATAAAGTTGCGCCGCCTCTGTCGCGGTTATGAACTGCACATCGGGAAAGCGTTTCACGAAGGCGACATATTTCTCGAAGACCTCGAAAGCAAGTTGAGTCTCGCGCGGGCTTTTCTGCGCAGGCTGCCGCCATTGTTCACGCGGCGGGTTGGCGCCGTTCTTGAAATTAACGCCGTCCCAGAACTCCTTGTGAACAAACTCGCAAGGATGATAGTAAATGCTGATGATGCCGCCCCCCTCGCCCTGGAGCTTTTTGCGGGCTGCCAAAAAACGGTCCTCCGCGTCGCGCTGGGGGCAGGCTATCCAGGCGGGCACGGAGCACATGCTCGAGCTTGTAAAGGTTGAGGGCATCGCCGTAATAGAAGGGCTTGTCGTCCAGCCGCACATGCGTGCCGGCGTCGAGATAGACATGCATGCCCCACTGTTGCATGGCGCCATAGGATTGCGGGGCCCAGGAACTGCCGGGCTGGCCGTAACAGGTCGGCGCCATGTCGAAGATGCGTTTCACATCGTCCAGGCCAGGTTTTTCCCGGCGGTCGAACTCGGCGACACCGTCATCCCAGCCCAGGTTGGACAGATACATCGCCGGCGTCGGCTGCACACTGTGCCAACGGGAATGGAAGCCGATTTCGTGTTTTTTGAGGGCCTCGATGACGTCGGTCCGCCCGCGGCGCTCGAAGCTCAAGGCGCGTTCGCCGACGATCTTGAACACCGCCCGGATCAACTCACGCGTCAGAAAGCGCGCCAGGCGCAGGGTGGCATCGTCGCTGGCCGGCAGGAGATAGTCCTCGGTATCGAACCATAAAATGACATAAATCCGCGCACTGGGTTCAGCCGCTGCCAGTGGCGAGGCGCCCAGGCTGGCGAACAAGAGCAGCACGACAAGCACACGCACAAGTTGCGGTTGAAAAAGGGACACCGCGATCCTCCGACATCGTTGTTGGACATCGCCCGTGGGGCCAAGGTAGAACTCATCCCCAAAACGGGGGACCCTTGAATTCTAGGGGACCGTCCCCATTTTGGGATATCCGCGCATCGTTCGACCAATTTCGGATTCTGCCATTGAACGTAAGTCTTTTATTGTCACATTATTACAGCCATTAACCAGCGACGCTTAACGGCTGGGAACGTTCGCGGTCAACTTATTGCCGCCGCGATCAAAAAAATAACGTAAACTTGACGCGAAAAAGCAAATGGCATCGTCTTGATACTCTTTCGGGGCCCGAGGGCTTGCGATGATGAATTCCGCCGCTTCGAAAAACGGGCGTTCGCTGCTTTACAGCCCCAAGTGCAAAGAGGTCAGCGCGGACCTGGAAAACCTGTTTCTCCAGGAACTTCTCGACGCCTCCATCTTGCCCGTTGACGACTGGCTCGACCTGCCCGGCACCGTTCGTGATGAGCTGGCGGCCATCGCCGATAAAGCCGTTCTCTTACACCGCCTGGTCGGCAAAGGGCTTCTGACCGAATACCAATCCGCGCATTTATAAGGGCATGACCCTGGGCCTGGTTCTGGGCAACTATCGGCTGCTCGAGAAGCTGGGTGCTGGTGGCATGGGTGTTGTCTACCTGTGTGAACACCTGGTGATGCGTCGGCGGGTGGCGCTGAAACTTCTTTGCGACAACGAGAATCAAAATTCCGCCATCGTGATGCGTTTTTACTCCGAAATGCGTGCCGTTTCCAAAATTCAACATCCGAATATTGTCAACGCGCTGGACGCCGGCAAGTTGATGGGCGACCATCTGGACGCGCCCATCATGCATTATTTCGTCATGGAATATGTCCCGGGCAAGGACCTTGAGTCGCTGGTGCAGGACCATGGGCCGCTGCCCGTTGAAAAAGCGTGCGACTTAATGCACCAGATCGCCGGCGCCCTGGTGGCCGCCCATCGCCATAACTTGATACATCGGGACATCAAGCCGTCGAACATCATGGTCGCCCCGGACAACCAGGCCAAATTGCTCGATTTCGGGCTGGCCCGCCAGTTTCGCAATCGCCTGACCGATGCCGGGACGCTCATTGGCACGCCTGATTACATGGCCCCGGAACAGATTGACGACGCCAGCTCCGTGGGACCGCGTACCGATATCTTTGGGCTTGGGGGCGTGCTCTATTGGTGCCTCACCGGCAAAAAGCCGTTTCCCTCCAAGAACATCTATAAGGGGTTGATGAATCGCGCGGGGACGCCGCCACCTTCCGCCCGGCTGGTACGCCCCGAGGTGCCCGCGGAGCTTGACGAGGTAATCGCCCGCATGATGGCGATGAATCCGGACGACCGCTATCCGAGCGCCGAAGCCATCATGCAGGGATTGCTACCCTTTTTGAGCCCGGTTTTAAGGGATCGCTTTATTCTCTCGGCGGGACGGTCCTCTGGAGAGGCGCTGTGGAAGCGCTCCAAGGAAGACTGCCTGCCGCGCTCCTATCGCGTCCTCATCGTCGATGATGATTCCTTCACGCGCCTGTTTTGCCAATCGATCTTGAGCCAGGAAGGCATCGAGTGCGGGCAGGCTACCAATGGTTTCGAGGCGCTGGCCGCCATCAAGGAAAAGGCCTACGATCTGTTGCTGCTCGATGTACAGATGCCGGGCATGACGGGTGCGGAAGTGTGCCGGCAGTTACGTGAGAACCCGCCCTGGGCGAACCTGAAAATAGTCATGCTCTCGGGGACCTGGAAAAGCGATGAGATGGCGCAGATCATGATGGCCGGCGCCAACGATTTTCTCACCAAGCCGACCACCAAGCTACAACTATTGGCGCGCGTGAAAGCGGCCCTGGAACTAAAAGACGCCCAGGACCACTCCGATGCCCTCAACAAGAAACTCATGTCCACGGTGCACGATCTGGGCCAAACGCTACAGGGCCGCGAGGCCGATATCTTACGTGCCCGCAAAGGCCTGGTGCTGGCGCTGGCGAAGATCGGTGAACAACGAGGATTTGACACCAAGGGGCATGGCCTGCGCATGCAGCAATATTGTCGCTGCCTGGCCGAGGAGGTGGCCGAGGTGGCCTCCCTGCGCGGGCAGATCGATCAGAACTTCATCGATACGCTGGAAATTTGCGTGCCTTTGCATGACATCGGCAACGTCTTTCTGCCGGATGATGTCCTCATGAAACCTGGGAAGCTGACGTCCGAGGACATGCACATCATTCATACCCACACGGAGATGGGTGCGGGCATTCTCCAGGCAGTGGCCGATCATTACAATTTTTCCAAGTCATTTTTGCAGATGGCCACGGACATCACGCGGCATCACCACGAGCGTTTCGACGGCCAGGGTTATCCTGATGGCCTGGCCGGCACCGCTATTCCCCTGGCGGCACGGCTACTTGCCATCGCGGATAGCTACGACGCGATCCGCTGCCGCCGGTCCTACAAGCCCGCCTTTTCCCACGCGACGGCCGTGGAAAAGATTGAAACTGCCACCGGACAATTTGATCCCATCCTCGTGCAAGGCTTCCAGAACTGCGCAGGCTTCCTTCGAAAGAATCTACACGGATTTAGCAGACTGAGAATGGGCTGCCGCGGGACGCGGTGGGGTTGTTCCGATCCCCGACCCCATGTATAGTTCGCCAACTCAAGGAGGATTTATGCGCACTATCGCTGTCGCCCTGTGCTTTTGCTGCTTTGCCCAAACCACGCCAACGGCCGAGAATGAACAGCGCGACTTTTCCATACTCGTGAATGGTCGCGACGCCGGTCATTCGCGCATCCATATTGCCGAGGCCAATGGCACGACGGTGGCAACGATCAGTGCCCAGGTCAAAGTGAATCTGCTGATCCTGCCCTATACCTATTCGGTGGAATCGACGGAGACCTGGAAGGACGGCAAGCTGATTGGGCTCAAGGCCAGCTCCGTGGAGAATGGTAAACACACCGAGATAACGGCGTCAGGCGATGGCGGCCGGCTTACGCTGCGGATTAATGGCCACGACCGGCTGGTGGCTCCTGACGTTTGGACCAGCAGCTTCTGGAAGCTTGCCGATCCGAAATATCATAACAAGGCCGTTCAAGTTCTGGAGCCCGATACGGGCAAAGAGTATACCTGCCAGTTGCAGTACGTGGGCACCGAGCAGCTTACTTATATGAAGCAGCTTCAAAGTTGCTATCACTTTCGCATCAGCGGCGGACCCTATCCGGTGGATGCCTGGTTTGACCGCTTTCACCGCCTCGTGCGCCAGGAGTTTGTCGACTCCGGGCATAAAACCATCATGCAGTTGATCGATGTTAAACGGTGACCGGTGTTCGTGTCGGGTTTGGCCGGGAAATATCCGTCTTGCGAAAAAAGGCGAAACCTGGTTTTTTAGCCCCCCAACAGCGGCACCGCCGCGCGGCAGTCGCGGTTTCGCGCTCAACGTTATTTTTCAAGACCAGGAAGGTGTATCATGGCCGATCGCGAACAGGTTCGTCTGACCCTCATTGAGCTGATGGAAGCGGACATTGGGGAGAAATTCACGGACGTCAGCGACGGTAAGCGCTTACGCGAGGACCTGGGGCTGGATTCCGTGGACGTGGTCAGCGTGGTTTCGCAAATCGAACGCCATTTTCGCATCCGGCTTTCGCAACAAGAACTGGAGAAGCTGGTGACCGTGGGCACTCTGCTCGACCTGCTGGTCGCCAAGGTGAACGTGCCGCCCGGTACCGCGGCGGCCTAGTTCGCCATGGAGACGGCGGCCGCATGCTTGCGAACCGCCTCCCTTGCCATGGGTGCGACAGAGCTATCGTCCTGGCCGTTTCTCCGAGGATTATTCCATGCGCCGAATCGCGATCATCAACCAGAAGGGCGGCGTCGGCAAGACCACCACGTCGGTAAACCTGGCGGCGGCGCTCGCCAGGGCAGGGCAGCGTGTGTGCGTCCTGGACCTCGATCCGCAAGCTCATGCCACGACGCACCTGGGCATCGAGCCGGACGGCAAGACGCCTTCGCTTTATGACGTTTTGATCGACAATATGCCGTTGGCCCAGGTTCGCCGGCAGGTTGAAAATGGGCTCTGGGTGGCGCCGTCGGACATCAATCTCGCCGCGGCCGAGGTGGAGTTGGCCGGCGTGGTGGGGCGTGAAGTCATTCTCAGCGATCAGTTGCAGGCCGATGGTGAGGCTTTTGACTATGTGCTCATGGATTGCGCACCTTCCCTGGGCGTCCTGACGCTGAACGCGCTCGCGGCTTCGACGGAAGTGCTCATTCCGCTGCAGCCGCATTTTCTCGCCCTGCACGGGCTGGGCAAACTTCTGGAAACGACCGCCCTGGTCAGCAAACGCATCAATCCCCACCTCATGGTCACCGGCGTGCTTCTTTGCCTGTGCGAGTCCACGACCAAGCTCGCGCAAGAAGTGCTGCGCGACCTGAACGCCTTTCTCGACAAGGGCCGCGGCACGGCCTTGCCCTGGAACAAGGCACGCGTCTTCGATACCCGCATCCGGCGCAACATCAAGCTGGCGGAGTGCCCCAGTTTCGGCCAGTCGATCTTCAGCTATGCCCCGGCCTGTCACGGCGCCGAGGATTATCGGGAGCTGGCGCAAGAAGTCCTGGCCCAGACGCCCACCGTCACGGCCAAACGGGTGACCCTTGGCCAGGCCGTGGCCTCCTTTTAAGCACACGTCTCCATATTCAATAAAAAGCTCTGTGTGTCCCCTCCAGCACCGCCGGTGCACCCAAGGTAGGTCCGGGCCATGCCCAGAGTTTCCATCGCCAGCCCGCAAGAAATCGTGCCACTTGACCGGGGCCGGCTGCGCGAGACCGCGCGTGCGGTGCTGGCGGGCGAAGGCATCGGCGATTATGAGGTCAGCCTGGCGTTCGTCGACAACACGACGATTCACCGTCTCAACCGCCAATTTCTCGATCATGACGAGCCGACCGACGTCCTCAGCTTTCCGCTCTCCGATCCAAGCGCCAAGAAATTGAGCGGCGAGCTGGTGATTGGTGTGGAGGTCGCCCTTGAACAGGCGGGCACGCGCGGCCACGACGTTCATGCGGAGCTGGCGCTCTACACCATTCACGGCCTGCTGCATTTATGCGGCTATGACGACAAAGCGACGGCCGACGCCCGCGCGATGCGCGCCCGCGAGAGGCATTATTTGACCGCCCTGGGTTTGCCCGACATCGCGGAGTGACGGCCTTTGGTCGGGGTGATGGGATGGCGAGTGAAAAAGCCCATGGCCTGGTGATTCGCAACACCGACTGGAGCGAATCCAGCCGGGTCTCCACGTTGTGGACGCGCGAGCTGGGCAAGGTGCGCTGCCTCGCCAAGGGGGGGCGCCGGCTCAAGTCCAACTTCGAAAGCGCTCTTGACCTGCTCACGGTCTGCGGTATAGTCCTCCTCCGCAAAAGCTCCGGTAGTCTCGATTTGCTGACAGAAGCGCAGGCGCAGGAGCGTTTTCCGCGCCTGCGGGCCGATCTGCCAGCGCTCTATGCGGCCTACTATGTGGCCGAGCTTTTGGGCGATTGGACGGAAGAATACGACCCGCATCCGGCGCTCTATGACGAGGCGCTCGGGACGCTACGATGTCTGGGTCAAGCGGGGTCCTTGACGGGCCCGCGGCTGGCGCGTTTTGAGCTTGTGTTTTTACGCGAGCTTGGCTATGGCCCGGCACTGGAGAGTTGCTGCGTATGCGCGGTGGCGCTCGCCGAGCAAGGGTTGGCATTCAGTGCCGCTGGGGGCGGCCTGGTCTGTCCGGGGTGTCAACCGAAACAGCGCGACCGGCGCCGCTTACGCCGGCGGCCGGGTCGGCATTACGACTGTTAGCGGGCCGCGAGGACCAGAGTCAAGCGGTCCAGGACGCCGGCGTGCGTCAGGAGATACGCCAGGTCCTCAATGACTACATCACTTACTTGTTGGGGCGCCGGCCGCGTCTGCTACCTTATTTGGGGAGTTAAGGTCGTGACCAAGGCATCGACGGCAAATCGCGTGGAGCGGACGTTTCGCGGAAGCGGGGCCCGGACGATCTTTCGTTCGGCCCTCGCCATGCTCCTCTTGCCATGCCTGGGCTGCATGTCAATGCCGTGGAGCACCGCCAAGAAGCCGGACACGCCGGCAGGGCCGGCCGATAGCATGGTGCTGCGCGAGGGGGGTCTGGAAACGGACAAGACCGTGGACCGGGAACTGCAGGCGGAACTGGACGGGGGCAAGCGCCTTTATCAGCAGAAGGAATATGCCAAGGCCGAGGCGATTTTTCATAACCTCGTGCACAAAAAAGCGGGCTGGTTCGCGATTTCCGACCACTCTTCGTTCCAGGCCAAATCCAAGAAAATGTCGTTGCCGATCGCCGACGATGCTCTCTTCTATGAGGCCGCGTGCCAGTTCTACCAGAACAACTACCGAACCGCCGAGGGCACGTTGCGCCTGTATATCAAGGAATTCCGCACCGGCGCTCATGCGGACGAGGCCAACCGCCTGCTCTTCAATGTCGCCAATTACTGGCTCGACGACACGCGCAAAGTCATGCAGGCCTATGAGGAAAAGCGTGAAGGCAAACGCTACCTGGTCATGCCGGCCTCGTATGCCCACTGGGGCCACGACAAACCCTTGCTGGACGAGGAAGGCCATGCCATTCAATGCCTGGAAGATGTGCGTTTGAACGACATCGGCGGCCCTCTCGGCGAAAAGTCACTCTTTTATCTCGCGACCATCAAGTTCTTCCACGAGGATTACAAGGACGCCGATTATTATTACTCGCAGCTCTATGAACACTATCCCAACAGCACGCTTGCGCCCAAGGCCATCAAGCAGGCGATTATCTGCAAACAACTCTCCACCGGAGGTTCCTGCTACGATTGCCGTGCTGTCGAGGAATCGCGCAAGCTGATCGACGTCGCCTTGCGTGCCTATCCGCAACTGGTCAACAAGGAACAGGACTGGATTTCCCGGCAACTGGTGAGCGTCAACTTGCAGCAGGCCGATCGAGATTATAATATCGCCGAATTCTACCGCCGCTCCGGGCACCCGGGGGCCGCCTACTTCTATTATGAACTGGTGATGCGCCGCTATCCGAATACCGAATACGCGGAGCGGGCGACGCGGGCCAAAAACGAGGTGCGCGACAAGGTGGTTCACGAACAGGGACCGGCACCGTCTGAAGGCGTTGCCGGTGCCAATCAGGCCCGGCCGGCGACTGCCGCCGCTATCCAGGGCCCACCCGCGCCGCAGACGCTGCCGGCGGGAATATTGAAGAACTGACCATCCTGGGCAGGGGAGACGTCATGGCCAAGTTGCTCGCGCGCGTGCGTTTATGTTTAGTGGGACTGGTAGCGTGTCTGCCGGCGGCGTGCAACAGCGAAGGACACTTCACCTTTTTGGGATACACCACCCAGCCGACCTACGATCCGGGCATTCGCACCGTCTATGTGCCGATATTCCAGAACATCACTTACGCGCGCGGCGTCGAGTTCGATTTGACGCGCGCGATCATTCGCGAAATCGAATCCAAAACGCCTTTCAAAGTCGTGGATAGCGCGGTCCTGCGCGGATACGGAGCTGATCGGCAAAATCGTCACGCTGCGCAAGGGCGCCATTACGCTCAGCCAGCTTGGCGAGGTACGCGACGTGGAACTCAACATGGGCGTCGAGCTTGTTTGGCGTGATTTACGGCCGGGTAGCACCGGTGTCATTCTGTCTATCAACCGCAAGAAGGAAGAGGTCCGCGGCGAGGACGTGGCACCGCCAGGCAAGGACGTCAAAACGCCTCCCGTGCTGGTCACCCCCTCCGCCAGCTATGTTCCCGAGCTGGGCGGCTCGCAGGTCGCGGCACAGAAATCGCTTGTTGATCGCACCGCCACACAAATTGTTTCCCTGATGGAAAAAGGCTGGTAGCCCGTGGACTGGCAACTTCGCGATGGCACCATGACTTTTGGCCGGCGTGCCCTGGTGATGGGCATTGTGAACGTGACGCCGGATAGCTTTTCCGACGGGGGGCAGTTTGCCGCCACCGGCGCGGCCCTGGATCATGGCCTGGCGCTCGCGGCGCAGGGAGCGGACATTCTCGATATCGGGGGGGAGTCCACCCGTCCGGGGGCAACGCAGGTGGACCTTGCCGAGGAGTTGCGCCGCGTCCTGCCGGTCGTGACGGGCCTCGCGAAACAAACAAAAGCAATACTCTCCATCGATACGTCCAAGGCGGGCGTGGCCCGGGCTTGCCTGGAGGCCGGAGCCCAGATTGTCAACGACGTCACGGCCCTGACCGGCGACCCGGCCATGGTCGACGTCGTACGCTCTTCAGCGCCGGCGTCATCTTGATGCATATGCAGGGGACGCCCGCGACGATGCAAGTGGCGCCGAGTTATGTCGATGTGGTCGAGGACATAGCGCGCTATTTGTTACAACGCCTACAGGATGTCACGGCGCGTGGCGTATTGCTGGAAAAGATCGCCCTGGACCCAGGGGTCGGCTTCGGTAAAACTCACCGCCACAATCTTGAAATCGTGGCACGGCTGGCGGAATTCAAGGCGCTGGGTCGGCCCATTTGTTTGGGGGCGTCACGCAAGGGCTTCATCGGCAAAATCACGGGCCGCGCACTCGAAGAGCGTGCCGCGGGCTCGGTGGCGGTCGTTTGTCATGCGCTGGCGCATGAAGCGGCTCAGATTGTTCGTGTGCACGACGTCGCGCCAACCCGCGATGCCGTGTTGCTTTTCGAGGCGCTCGCGAAAATGGATTTTGCCTAGCAGCCCGTTGAAAAAGGGGACAGGACCCTTCTGCAAGGTGCGATGGCCAAGGGGTCCTGTCCCCTTTTTCAACGGGCTGCTACGGCGCGGCTGGGCGATTTCTGGTTCCATGGAAGGCACGGATGCTCACACGGCTCACCCAACTCTATGAATCGCTCGGCACCCGCGACGTGGTGCAGATCGCGCTCATTGCCGTTGTGCTTTTCGGCCTCTTGAGAGTGATGGGCAAGTCGTTCGGCACGAGCTCATCGCTGGGACGCGGCCTGGGGCTCGTCGTGGTCGGCCTGTTTCTGTTAATCCAGGTGGTAATCGCCAGCCTCGATCTGACGGAACTCGGCGCCGCCCTGGATTATTTGTTGGCCGCCATTCTGGTCGGCATGTTGATCATCTTTCAGCCGGAGCTGCGGCGCGGGCTGATGGCCCTGGGCCGCACCAAGTTCTGGCAAAGCGCCAAGTCCGGACGGCTCGAGCTGGCGGACCCGCTTGCCAACGCGGCCCAGGCCCTGTCGCGCGATTGCATCGGCGCTCTCATCGCCATCCAGCGTGAAGTAAACCTGGAGCCGTACGCCCAGACGGGCGAGCGCGTCGATGCGCTGGTGTCGGCCGCGCTGCGTGCGCAGTTTCTTCGTGCCCAAAAGTCCACTGCATGATGGGGCGATCATCCTCACACGTGGCCGGGTAGTCGCCGCCGGTTGCCAGTTGCCGATGCGGGCGCATGACCAGATCAACGACTCCTCGACGCGGCTCAACATGGGCATGCGCCACCGGGCCGCCCTGTGCCTGAGCGAGGAAAGCGACGCCATCGTGCTGGTGGTGAGTGAGGAAACCGGGCGGGTCTCTCTCGCGGTCGGCGGCCGCTTCGAAGCGGTCCCGCGCGAAAACCTTGCCCTGCGCCTGGCCGCGTTATTGAGTGCGCCAACGGCCGCGTAACTGATGGCACGCAGGGTGGGGGGTGCCAACAGGCGCGGGAGCAGCGAGCGCTACGGGGAAGAGGGGGGAATTATGTGGTTCAAGGCCTGGTGGACGACATTTCGTTTCCGGCACACGCTCCTGGAAATGCTGGTCGCGCTATCGCTGGCGTTTCTGGTGTGGCTCTATACGCATAGCAGGGCACAGGATTCGATCGATCGAGTACAGGTCCCCGTGCTGATCCAGCTGGCTCCGTCGCAGCGTGACCTGTTTCTCCTCGAAACGAATGGCTCGCCGAACGTCACGGCCTCGTTTGCGGGCCCTTCGTCGCGCATCCGCGAGTTACGTCACAACCTTCAGCGCGGGCTCGTGCAAGCAACCGTGACGTTGAATGTCGCCGAAGAACGCCTGTCGGAAACGTCGTTTTCCGAGAGTGTCCATGTCGAAGCTTCCCATCTGGAAGTGCCTGCGGGCGTGCTGGCGTTTCTCGGTGAGGAACGGGGCGGCATTCCCGTCACGGTACATCGCCTCACCGAACGGCAATTGCCCGTAAAACTGGATACGACCGGCGAGGTTCGCGTCACACAAATCCACGTCGAGCCGGCCACCGTCCTGGTGCGCGGGCCCAAGCAGGTTCTCGATCATGCTCAGGTGATTTTGACCAAGCCGTTCGCCATGACGGTGCCCACCAGTGCCGATGGCCTGGTGCGCGACCAGATCGCGCTGGTGTCGGAAATGGAGGGGCGCGGCGTGGTAACCGCGCCGCGTCTGGTTACCTTTCAGTGTAAAGCCCAGCCCAGGAAGAAAACCTATGAGCTCACCGACGTACCAGTGCGGTTTGTCTGCCCGGAGCAGTTTCCCTGGCGTGCGCGTTTTCTGCAGGACCAGCCAGGCAAGGTGCGCTCTGCGTCTGCTCGGCCCGGCCGGCGAGGAAGCGCCGCCCGTGCTGGCCTTCGTCGACCTGACAGGCGCTGCCCTATTTCCGGGCAGAAATTTGGAGCCACTTCGTCTACAATTACCCAAGGACTTCACCCTCGTGGAAAGCAGCCCTCCGGTAATCTCGTTTTTCCTGGAGGAGCCGGAACGCTCGACGGCGACCATTCAGGCCACGAACGCTCCGTGACAATGCCACTGCCGAACAAACGTAGCGACGCCTGAACGATGGATCTTGAAGCTTATTGCGCCGATCTGCGCGCGTGCGCCCGCGCCGCGTCTCGTCTACTGGCCAGCGCCAGCGGCGCCCGCAAGGACCGCTGGCTCAAAACCGCGGCCGACACCCTGGAAGCACGCACCGACCAGCTCTTGCAAGCCAACGCTCGCGATATCGCCGCGTCCACGGCTTACGAATTGACGCCGGCCCAGGTGGATCGGCTGCGCTTGACGACCGAACGTATTGGCGCGGCGGCCTCGGGACTGCGCCAGATCGCGGCACTGCCCGAGCCGATTGGCCGCGTGCTCGATTCGTCCATCCGCCCCAATGGCCTCAAGGTTTACAAGGTCGGCGTACCGCTCGGGGTCATCTTTTTCATTTACGAATCAAGGCCGAATGTCACCGTCGATGCCGCCGGGCTCTGCGTCAAGGCGGGCAATGCGATCGTGTTGCGCGGCGGCAAGGAAGCGCTCCATTCGAATACCGCGCTGCACGGCGTGCTACGCGATTGCCTGCGCGGGGCCGAACTGCCCGAGGATGCGGTCCAGCTCGTGACGACCACGGATCGTGGCGTCGTCGGCAAATTGCTCACGATGGACGCGGACATCGATCTGGTGATCCCGCGCGGGGGCGAAAGCCTGATTCGCCGCGTCGCTCAGGAAGCACGGATGCCCGTGCTCAAGCATTACATGGGCAACTGCCATGTCTATGTGGACCGCGCCGCCGACCTGGCGATGGCGGAGCGAATTATCGTCAACGCCAAGTGCCAGCGTCCGGGAGTCTGCAATGCCGCCGAAAGCTTGTTGGTGCATGCGGACGTCGCGGGGGCATTTTTGCCGGCGGTGGCGGCGGCCTTGAGTGCCAGGGGGGTGGAATTACGCGGTTGCCCCATCACGCGGACGTTCGTGCCCGGGGCCAAACTCGCCACGGATGCGGATTATGCCGCCGAATTCCTCGACCTGGTGTTGTCGGTGAAGGTGGTGGCTGACCTCGACGATGCCATGGAGCACATCGCCCGCTTCGGTTCGCGGCATACGGAAGCGATTGTCACGGGCGATCTGGCTGCGGCGCAGCGCTTTCTCGATGAGGTTGACGCGGCGGCGGTTTTGGTGAATGCCAGCACGCGTTTCAACGACGGCTTTGAATTTGGCCTGGGCGCGGAGATCGGCATTAGCACCGATAAATTCCACGCGCGCGGGCCGTGCGGTTTACAGGAGTTGTGCTCCTACAAATATATCGTGTATGGTAACGGTCAGGTTCGCGAGTAGCGGGTGCCGGCTGGAACAGCTCATGATTTTCCCCCTGATAGTGGCCATCGTGTTGCCCATGCTGCTGGCGACGGCTTTTTTGCTAGGCCGCCACTTGCCGCGGCGGCGAGGACCGGCGGATCAATTCTCGCCCGTCACGCGCCAGCACTTCGAGATTTTTCAAGGCGGACAAATGAACGAAGCAGCCGTCGAGGCTGCCAAGCGGAACTTTCGCGAGCTGCTTGAACGGGGCGAAGAACACAAGGTGGAAGCCAGCCTGCGTGCCGGCATGCATTTCGTCTTTCAGGTACGCGCCCTGGCGGAGATCGGCACGGAGACCGCCGGTAGAATCCTCGAACGTCAACTGCAGCGGCACCTGACGGACGATCATCTCGAACAGTCCTGGTACTGGATCGACCTGGCCGGCAGCCTGCGCGCCCTCAATCGTGAGGAAAGCTTGCCCCATTTGTTACGCTGCGCCGGGGCGGCTTGCGAAGTACCGCTGGGCCATTTCTTCGCCGCGGAAACGGTCTGTTTTCTGGGCTTCGCCGGCTATCTACGCCAGGCCGACACTGCCCTGGGGCGGGCCGCGTTGCGGCTCTTGCATCGCGCCCTGGAAGGGCTGCGTCATGGCTTGCCGCCGCACGTCGTGGCAGAAGCCCGGCTTGGGGAAATGCTCGAAAACCTGTGGGACAATCGGCCCGATGGCTTTCATCCGCTGCTCGTGCGCGTGGCCCATGAGACGGTACGTTTTCTCCGCCGCGTACCGCATGCACGGGCGGCGTTTGGGCAGGACCAAAATGAAGTGGAGGCTTTCGACTGGCAACATTCACGGCTGGCGGCGCTGGAGCCGATCTTTGTCGAGTTCCTTGAAGAGGCGCCCGCGGAGCTCAGGAAACAGCTTGGTGAGGCGCGGGACCAATATCTGGAAGATTTGCTGGGCGCCCTCGTGGATTTGAAGGTCGATGCGGCCCCGGAAGTCCTGGACCTTTTGCAACGAAGCCGGCCAGGCGTCAATGACCTGGCGGTGCAGTCGCTTACCTGGTCGAAGAACCAGCGTGCCGCGAAGTGGTTGCGGGAATACGCCGCTCGCCAGGTGCCGATGCAGCGCCGTGGACAATGGCGGCCGCGGCCCTTTTCGCCCGCCCGCCCCTCGCTTCCTGATGAAGTTCCCTACCAGACGGTATTGCGGGCGCTGCGTGGGCACCCCAGCGAGGAAACAGAAGCGTTCTTGATGCTCGCCGCCAGAGATTGGGACCCGATCTTCCGCGTCGCGGCGTTTGCCAGCTTTGGCTGGTGGGAGCCCCTTTTGAAAACAGCCGTGCAAGAGGCACTTGCTGTTGGCCGCCGCGATCCCAGCCCCGATGTGCGGCAAGCCGCCCGCGCGGCGCTGGCCAGGCTCGGGGAACGCGCGGCGCTGCGCTGGTTTCGTCAGGGCCTCATCGCCCAGGACCCCGCGCAGGTCCAGGAAGCGGTGCAGGTCATTGCCAATGAAGGACTCACGCTACTCTGGCCGGACCTGGATCGCCTCGCCGATGCCGACTCGCCGGAAATTGCGCAGCTGGCGCGCGAAGCGCTCGAACGCATGGCGGAGGACATGGACCAACACAGTTCGTAAGAGGCTGGCCCAGAGTTTTCATGCATTGGCTGACCTCTAGGCACAAGAGCATGGTAGTATTCGTCCCCTGCCACCTTGCGTGGCAGGAACGCAAGGTCTGTGGCTAGAGGTGAGCGTGGAGGTTTTCGTCCCCTGCCACCTTGCGTGGCAGGAACGTAAGGTCTGTGGCTAGAACACGGTGGTGACCAAAAAAAGGACGCGCGCGATGGTGCAGCCTAGCTCGCGGACCTTTCGTTCCTGCCACGCGAGGTGGCAGGGGACGGGGACGGGCGGCTTGATTTGTTTAGCTGTAGACCTTTCGTTCCTGCCACGCGAGGTGGCAGGGGACGGGGACGGGCAGCTTGATTTGTTTAGCTGTAGACCTTTCGTTCCTGCCACGCAAGGTGGCAGGGGACGGGGACGGGCGGCTTGATTTGTTTAGCTGCGGACCTTTCGTTCCTGCCACGCAAGGTGGCAGGGGACGAGGACGGGCGGCTTGGTTTGTTTAGCTGTAGACCTTTCGTTCCTGCCACGCGAGGTGGCAGGGGACGGGGACGGGCGGCTTGATTTGTTTAGCTGTAGACCTTTCGTTCCTGCCACGCAAGGTGGCAGAGGACGGGGCGGGCCGGCTTGGTTTTTCTAGCTATCGACGCATCCCCGATTACATTTCTAATTTCATTGAAAATCAGCGCGGGTAAATCTCGATATTAGAAGGTAAACCAGTCGTCGTTCTGGGAAGAACGTCATGCGCACGTCAATTTGGCCAAAATGGCTGTGCTGGGCATTCTTGGTGCCCGGACTCGCCGGTTGCCAGAATTATTTTGGCACCCAGGGACCGCCGCATGATCCGCTCTTCCTTTCCAAGATACCCACCACTGGCAAAGCGGAATTTACTTCACCCGTCGCCTTCGCCTATCTGGAACCCAGCATGCCCCGGGACCCCTTTGCCCAGGATGCAGGCATTCTCGCCGATAAAAACGGTGACAGGGTTTCTGGAACGCTCACCAATCGTATAAAAGATCAGGAATAACGAACGTCCCAGCCCACGCGGCCACGCCTACGCGCGGACAGGCCGCTGTTGTCGCGCCGCGGCTGGGCGGGACACGTTTGCGCACTCTACGCGTTGCCATCCTCCCAACCAGGAGCATGCTCCATGTCTACCGTCACGGAACCAGCGGCCGCGCACGAACCTTACGTCCCCGACGCCGTGAGGATGCCCGAGTTCACCTGGTCGGCGGTCCTCGTCGGCGCCGTGCTGGGAATTGTCTTCGGCGCCTCGTCGCTTTATCTCGTGCTCAAGGTGGGCATGACGGTGTCGGCGTCCATTCCCGTCGCGGTGTTATCGATCACGCTTTTCCGCTGGCTCGGCACCACCTTCGGGATTCGCCGGGCGACGATCCTGGAAAACAATATCGTCCAGACCACAGGTTCGGCCGGCGAGTCGATCGCCTTCGGCGTGGGCGTGACCATGCCCGCGCTGATGCTCATCGGTTTTGAAATGGAATGGACACGCGTGCTGGTGGTGTCCGTCCTGGGCGGCCTGCTGGGCGTCTTGATGATGATCCCGCTGCGCCGGGCATTTATCGTCAACCTGCACGGCAAGCCGGGGGAAAAAGGAACGCTGCTCTATCCCGAAGGGACCGCCTGTGCCCAGGTGCTCATCACCGGCGAAAAAGGGGGAACGAGCGGCAAAACCGTCTTCATCGGCTTCGGGCTGGCCTTCGCGCATAAATTCATTACCGAAGGCATGAATCTTTTGATAACTACCCTGGACATTCCCCTCAAACTGGGCAGGGATGCCACGGATGCATTTAGCCGGGTCGCCAAGATATCCAGCGACATGGCTTCCGAACTTCTGGGCGTCGGCTATATCATCGGCGTACGCACGGCCGCGGTCATGATGGCCGGCGCGGTGCTGGGCGGCCTGGTGCTGACACCCACGATTGCCATGTCCTCGGACAATGCCGACATGGATACGGGCGACATCTACAAGAATTACATGCGCTTCATCGGGGCGGGTTGCGTGGCGGCGGCCGGGATCATCAGCATGGGAAGGACCTTGCCGATGATTGTGCGTTCCTTCTCGTCCGGACTGGGCAGCTTGCGGGGCGGCGGCGATCCTTCGGCCCCCAGGGAGGCACGCCGCACGGAGGATGACATGTCGCCACGTATCGTCCTCGGCGGCAGCATCATCCTGTTGGCGCTGCTCAGCTTTTTTCTCATGCGCGAGGTCGATCCCTTCAGCGCGGTTCTCGGCGCCTCGCTGGTGCTCGTCTTTGGCTTTCTGTTTGTCACGGTGTCGTCGCGGCTTACTGGCGAAATTGGTTCGTCGTCCAATCCGATATCGGGCATGACCGTGGCTACCTTGTTGCTCACGTGCTTGATCTTTCTGGCCCTGGGCATGACGAGTCCGGTGGAAGCAGTGCTCGCACTCTCGATCGGCGGTGTCGTGTGCATCGCCGCGTCCAATGGCGGCACCACGTCGCAAGACCTCAAAACCGGCTTTTTGGTCGGCGCCACGCCGCGACTGCAGCAGTGGGCGATTCTCTTCGGCGCACTCACCTCCGCCATCGTCATCGGCGGTACCTTGCTGCTCTTCAACACCGTCGGCACCGTTTACAGCCAGCGCAACCTGCCGGCCGTGAACCTCAAGGACCGCCTGGCCGACTTCAAGGAAAGCGAAGTTTACGAAGGGGAGACCTTCAGGGTCTGGCGACCGAGCGAAGAAAGAAACCTTGCCATCCGGTTTGGAGCCAGGCCAAACCGTGGAGATCAAGCCGGGCAAATATCTCGTCGATGCCCTGGGCCAGGTTTGTTACCTTGTCGACCCGACCATAACAGGGGAATTCGAGTACCGCGACGAATTCGTTCCACTTACCCAACCAGGCGGGCCACTTGAGCGCCGAGGAACTCAAACAGCTTACGCACTGGGTCGCCCTTCGCCCCAATAATGAAAAGGCGCCGGAGGCCCTCGTCTATTACCGGCTGTGGAAGAATGACAAGGCGAACGAGCAGCAGCCGGGGGCCGTGCTTGATCCCAAAAAGAAAACAGAGCCTTATAACGCGCAGGTGCCAGAAGGCACTTACCTGGTCGATAAGGACGGTCGCGTCACGCATGAGGACAAGGAAAAGAAAGTCTCGATGAAGTTCAAGGCGCCCAAGACGCAGGTCATGGGGATCATTATCAACGGCCTCTTGCAGAATAATCTCAACTGGGCGCTCGTACTGATCGGGGCCTTCATCGCGATCATGCTCGAGTTATGCGGCATCTCGTCGCTGGCGTTCGCGGTCGGCGTTTATATCCCCATGCAGTATTCGACGCCGATCTTTCTCGGCGGGCTGGTACGCTGGTTTGTTGACGGCCATTCGGCGCGGCGGGCCCGTAAGGAAGCACGCAAAGCGCCGGCGACGAGGCGGGTCGGGCGGAAGCCGAGGTGCGCGCAATTGCGCGCAATGAATCCAGCCCGGGTGTTTTGTTGGCTTCCGGTCTTATCGCCGGCGGCAGTCTCGGCGGCGTGTTGATTGCCTTCATGAACATCGTCCCTGGCCTTACCGAGTCGATCGATCTGACAAAACCCACGGCGGCTCTCTTTGGAGGTAAACCCGATAGCCCGGCACTGGCCCAGATGGTGCTCGGTGCCGTCCTCTTCGCGGCGCTGGGGCTCACGCTCCTCCTGGCGGGAATGGGAAAACTTTTCAAGCCGGAAAGAGACATACAATAACGTTCGAGCAACACAGGGAGCATTCAAATAAGGGAGGGCCTCACCACGATGAAACGTCTTTTATTCACCCCTATCCTCGTACTTTTGGCGCTGCCCATGACTACCAACGTACTTCACGCCGACGAAGGCATGTGGCTTTTCAACAATCCGCCTCGCCAGCTTCTCAAGGAGAAATACGGCTTCGATCCGACCGATGAGTGGCTGACGCATGTGCAGAAGTCGTCGGTCCGCTTCAATTCCGGCGGTTCCGGGTCGTTTGTGTCCGCGGATGGCCTGGTCATGACCAACCACCACGTGGGTCTCGGCGCTCTGCAAAAACTCAGCAAGCGTGGCAAGGATTATGTCAAGGATGGCTTTTGCGCGAGACGCAAGAGGAGGAGTTCAAATCGATCGATGAAGAGCTGAATGTCCTCATGGAAATCGTGGACGTCACCGCCGACGTGAAGAACGCCGTGAAGCCGGACATGACGGCGGAAGAGGCCTTCGTGGCGCGGCGAGCCGTCATCGCCAACATCGAGAGCGCTTCCAAGACAAAGACCGGCCTACGCAGCAACGTCATCACGCTTTATCAGGGGGGCCAGTATCATCTCTATCGCTTCAAACGGTATACCGACGTCCGTCTGGTCTTTGCCCCGGAACAGCAGATCGCCTTTTACGGCGGCGACGCCGACAATTTCGCTTATCCGCGTTATGACCTCGATATGTGTTTCTTTCGCGTCTACGAGGATGGCAAGCCGGCCAAAATCGAGCATTATCTTAAATGGAGCCCGGCCGGAGCCAAGGAAAACGAGCTGGTGTTCGTTTCGGGCCATCCCGGTCATACCGACCGGCTCAACACGGTCGCCGAGCTTGAATATCTGCGCGACATCGGCTTCCCCTTTTTGCTACAGCGCCTCAATCGTTTGGAGGTGATGCTGTCGGTCTATAGTGGCCAGGGGGAAGAATATGAACGCAAGGCCAAGGACCTGCTGTTCGGCGTCGCCAATAGCCGCAAGGCGCGTGAGGGGGGCCTGGCCGGTTTGCAAGACCCGGCACTCATGGCCAAGAAGCGTGCCGAGGAAAAGGACCTCCGCGCTGCCGTCGAAGGGGACCCGAAGCTGAAGGACGTGCGCGGCGCCTGGGATGTTATTGCCAAGGTGCAGGAGGTACGGGCGGTGAACATCAAGAAATACTCCATGCTCGAAGGAGGCGCCGGCTTCAACACCGCGCTCTTCGGCTATGCGCACGCTGGTCCGCGCCGCCGAGGAATTTCCCAAGATCGACGATCAACGTTTGTCGGAGTTCAATGAATCGGACAAGCCGTCGCTCGAGCTGCGGCTGTTTTCCGAACGCCCGCTTTATACCGATTTTGAGCTGGCCAAGCTGGCGGATTCATTGGCCTGGCTGTGTGAAATCCTTGGCTACAATACGCCAGTCGTCCAGGAGGTTCTGGCGGGGAAATCGCCGCGCAAGCGCGCCGCCGAGTTGATAAACGGAACGAAACTCTTCGACGTGGCCCAACGCCGGGCCCTGTATGACGGCGGCCAGAAGGCTATCGATGCCTCCGGCGACGCCATGATTCGTCTAGCCAAGATCGTCGACAAGGAAAGCCGGGCCGTGCGCAAAATCATGGAAAATCAACTGGAAGAGCCGAAACGGCAGGCTTACGACAAGATCGCCCGCGCCAAATTTTCGGTGGAGGGTACCAAGGCCTATCCGGACGCCACCTTCACCCTGCGGCTGGCGTTCGGCACCGTCAAGGGCTATGTGGAAGCAGGCAAAAAGATCCCCTTTGAAACGACCTTCGCCGGGCTTTATGAAAAGGCCAAGGAGCAAAATAACAAATATCCCTTTGACTTGCCCAAGCTCTGGCTGGAGCGCAAAGCAAACTTGAACCTGAAGACGCCCTTCAATTTCGTCTGCACGGCCGACATTATCGGCGGTAATTCCGGGAGCCCTGTCATCAACAAGAAGGGGGAAGTCGTCGGCTTGATCTTCGACGGCAACATCCAATCCTTGGTGCTGGATTTCGCCTTCACCGATGAACAAGCGCGTGCCGTCTCCGTATGCTCGACCGCCATTCCCGAGGCACTCCGCGCCATTTACGACGCCGGCTTTCTGGCGGACGAGATCGTCGGTGGACGAAGAAAGTAGCGATGTTGTCATGATCGGCGTCGTGATCCGCCGGGGTTGCGACGCTGAACGTGACATCCCAAGTTAATAGGCGCGTCGCCAGGCTTCTCGAGAGCCTATCCAACAAAGGAGTCGGGCCCTGGTATTTTGGGCTCTGCTCCTTTTTTAGGCCAGGCTTTTATTGCTCGGTAGGCCATTTTGCTTTATACTGGACAGGCATTTCCTTGTTCGGATGAAGGAAGCCATGGACCTCTCCGGCTGGCGTCGTTTTTTCAGGCAACTCGCGCCAGCCGTTCGTGGGCTGCGTTCTAAAAAGAATGCGCCAGCGTGCCCTTGGCCCTGGAAAGGCTCGAGGACCGGCTTACTCCCAGCGCCGTGGCCAAGCCGGATTATGTCCGCTTTCCGCTGCAACACCTGGTAAAGCCCCTGGCCGGTCAGTTGACGTTCGGAAGTGCTTTCGCGCCCGCCGGCATTCAAAAAGCCTACGGCCTCGATCAGCTTCTGAACAACGGGGCAGGCCAGACGATCGCCATCATCGACGCCTACGATAATCCCGACCTGGTAAGTTCGAGCTCACCTAACTTCGCCACCAGCGACTTGCATCTATTTGACCACCAGTTCGGCCTCGCGGACCCAATTTTCACGAAGGTTTCGCAGACAGGCAGCACGTCCGGCTTACCGGGAACGGACCCCAATAATGGCTGGGAGGGGGAGGAAGCCCTTGATGTGGAATGGGCACATGCGATGGCGCCCGGCGCGAAGATCATTCTTGTGGAGTGCAAGTCGGCCAGCGACACCAATTTATTTGCGGGTGCGCAATGGGCTGCCACTCCAGTCGCCAGCGGGGGCGGCGGCGCCTCTGTGGTCTCGATGAGCTTTGGAGCACCCGGTGATGCTGGCGAGACGTCCACCGATGGCGTTTTCTCGCCGGCCACTTTTCCTGGCGTAACCTTTGTGGCGTCAGCCGGCGATAGTGGTTCCGTGAATAACCAGGCCCTCTATCCCGCCGACTCTCCCAACGTCGTCGCCGTCGGGGGTACCAGCTTGCAAACGGATGCTGGCGGCAATTATCTGAGCGAATCTGTCTGGAACGATGGGCCCGACTCGGCGACGGGGGGTGGCACCAGTGCCTTCGAAAGCCAGCCGGTTTACCAGAAAAATGCCGTGCCCGCACAAACGCACCGGACCGCCCCGGATATAGCTTTCGACGCGGACCCCAGCACCGGCGTCGCTGTCTGGGACACTTTCACCGCGAAAGCAAGCGTGGGCAGCACGGCCAATATCTTGCAATACGGTGGGACCAGCGTTTCGGCACCCTGCTGGGCCGGCATCATTGCGATTGCCAACCAGGTCCGCGCCACCCAGGCGGTGCCCGAAGCGGCTCTCACCGGCGCCACCCAGACGCTCCCCATTCTTTACAACCTCTACGGCTCGGGTGCGTATCATCAGAATTTCCACGACATCACCGCCGGTGGCAATGGGACGTTCAATGCCACGGCCGGTTACGATGAAGTCACCGGCATCGGCTCTCCCACCGCCAAGCAGCTCATTCCGTCACTTGCCAATGTGAATCAACTCGTTTACATGGCACCGAGCGGCACCAACAATTTCGTCCTGCAAGTGAGCGGAGCAACACTCAACTTGCTCGACAACAATGTCGTGGTTGCTTCCAACCCCGTGGCGCAGACCACTTCTGTCTTCGTCGCCGGCGCCCTCAATAATTCGCTTACCATCAACACCACGGGACTACCCACCACGCTGGCGGTTACCTTTGACGGCGGCAGCGGCTCACTCACCCACACGCTGGCGCTGCAAAACGGCACCTTCACCAACGAGACCTACACCTACGCGGGCGCCAACAGCGGCACGGCGACCCTCGATGGACTCACGGTGGTGTATGGGCATGTCAGCTCGAACACCAATACTACCGCCGCCGCCAATCTCACTTTCAATTTGTTTGCCGGGGCCCTCGGCACCCTACAGGCGGGCGGCAATCCCAAGAACACCCTCAGTGTGTCGAATGCCGCGACCACCTCGTTCAACAATCCAACGAACAGCTTCAACATTCATACCGGCGGCGGCAACAGCGCCCTCAGCCTGGCGAGCATGGACGCCGGCTTCAAGCCGGTGACTGAAACCCTGTCGGGCCTCGCCGGGGATATTTTTCAACTGGCAAGCAGTACGGCCCTGGTGGCCACCACTGACCTGACTTTGAACACCGCGACTTTGGATCTTCATGGATTTAATCCAGTCATTGGTTCCCTCGCCGGCACCGGCACGATTACCAATCTGGCCACGAGCGCGTCCACCCTGACGATCGGCGCCAATAATGACAGCGCGACGTTTGCGGGTGTCGTCCAGAATGGCACACGCACCGTCACGCTCAACAAAACCGGCACCGGCACCGAGACACTCGCCGGCAAGAACACTTATGGGGGGGCCACCACCGTTTCCGCCGGGCAATTGGAAGTGACGGGTTCGATCAAAGCGGACGTCACCGTGCAAAACTCCGCAACTCTGTTCGGCACCGGTGTCACGGGAGCCGTGAATGTCCAGGCTGGCGGCGCCCTGGACAATACGGCCGGGGTCAGCACATTGGCCACGGCGGCGCTTAATCTTCTCTCCGGCTCGTTGTTCCACGTCGTGCTCGATAGCGCCAGCAGTTTCACGCGAGAAACCATCACGAGTACAGGCACGGTGAATATTAACGGCGCCAACTTGACGTTGAGCGGAGCACTCACGCCCGCGGACGGCGCGACCTTTATTCTCATCAGTAACAACGGCAGCCAACCGATCAGCGGCACCTTCGCCGGCTTGCCCGAGGGGGCCGTCATCGCGAACTTCCTTGGTTCGGCCCTGAGCGCGGAGATTACCTATAGCGGCGGCGATGGCAATGACGTGATGCTCCTCATCGGCACGGGGGCCACGACCGCCACCGCTGTCACGGCATCAACCGGCGTATCGACTTATGGCCAACAGGTGACCTTTACAGCAGCAGTGACGACGCCCACCGGCTCACCCACGGGCAACGTGGAATTTTTCGACAACACCACCGGTGTCGACCTGGGGCCCGGTTCGCTCCTGTTCGTCGGCGACAACACAACCACCTGGTCGTATGTGACGGCACCAACGCAGTTGGCGACCACTGGCGCGGGCGCCGACATTATTGAAGCTGTTTTTAGCTCGTCAAGCGGCTTTTTCGGCAGCGCTGGTCTGCTCGCCGGCGGGGAACAGGTGCTACCGTTCGCTTTGACCGTCGCCGGTGTGACCGTCAATGCCAAGGTCTACGACCAAAGCACTGTGGGCGTAGCGAACACGGCCGGCGCAAGCCTGGTCGGCGTGTTTAGCGGCGATGCCGTGGTGCTGAATGTCGCCAACGCCGCCGCCGCCTTCGCCACCGCCTCCGCCACTACCGGCATCAATGTCGCCATCAGCGGCCTGACCCTCGCCGGCGCTCAAGCCGGCAATTACACCCTGATACAACCGGCGACGACGGGAACGATCACGCCGGCCCCGCTCACTGTCACGGGCATCACGGCCAAAAACAGGGTGTACGACGCGACGACTCTCATTACCCTAAACTCCGCCGGCGCAATTTTGGGGAATGCCTTCAATGGGGATACGGTGACCCTGGACACAAGCGGAGCGGCCGGCACCAGCGCCAGCAAAGATGTCGGTAACGGCATCGCCGTCACGATTTCAGGCCTCGCGCTGCAAAGGGCGCAGGCTAATCGACTACCTCGTGATTGCGCCCGCGATCTCCGTGAACATCACCAGGGCCACGCTGACGGTCACCGGTGTGACCACCATCACCAGGGCCTATAACGCGACCACCTCGGCATCGCTGAATACCGGACATGCCGCTCTGGTGGGCGTATTTTCAGGCGACGCGGTGGCGCTCGGCGCCGGCGGCGGCACGGGAACCTTCGCCAGTAAGGACGTGGCCACCGCCATCACGGTAACGGTCGCCAATCTCACCCTGACGGGGGCACAAAAGGGCGATTATGTTCTTTCCCAGCCGACAATCACGGGCAACATCACTCCCGCCTCGCTTGGCGTGAGCGGCGTCACTGCGGGCAATAAAGTGTACGATGCGACGGCGCTCGCGACGCTTAATACGGCCGGCGCTGCCCTGACCGGTGTTTTCAGCGGCGACGTCGTCACGCTTGACAAGTCCAATGCGGCGGGCACGTTCGCCGCGAAAAACGTCGGCAACAATGTGCCAGTCGCCATTGCGGGCTTCACCATCGCCGGCGCCCAGTCCAATGATTATTCCCTGGCTCAGCCGGCGACCGCGGCCAATATTACGCCTGCCGGCCTGACGGTTGATGGCGTGAGCGCCGCCGACAAGGTGTATGATGCGACTCTCGCCGCCAGGCTGACTGTCGACAGTGCCAGTCTCGTGGGCGTCTTCGCGGGCGACGCTGTCACGCTTACCGGCACTACCGGCACCTTCGCCAGCAAGGACGTCGGCGTCAACATCTCCGTATTGGCCTCAGGTTTGGCGCTCGAGCGGCGCCCAGGCCGCCGACTACACGCTGACCCAGCCAACCGCGGCGGCCAATATCACTCCAGCGACAGTGGTTCCGTCCGGCGTAACGGTTTTCAACAAGCTCTACGATTTGACCACGGCCGCCACTATTATCGCGGGCAGTGGCACGCTGACGGGTGTATTCTCGGGGGATGTCGCGACGGTGACGGCCACGGGCGCGACCGCGACCTTCGCGAGTAAAGACGCGGCCTCTGGTATTGCCGTCACCGTGGTCGGCCTGGGCCTGGGCGCGCGCAGGCCGGCGACTATGTCCTGTCACAAACGACACTCATGACGACGGCGACCATCGCGCCCGCCTCGCTGACTGCCTCCGGGATTACGACCAATAACAAGATCTACGACGGCACGACCGTCGCGAAGCTGAACCTGGGCGCCGCCTCGGTGGCAGGTATGTTAGGCAGCGATGTCGTTACGCTAAATACCAGCGCCGCGGTTGGGACCTTCGCCAGTGTGAACGTGGGCAACAATCTACGCGTCACCGTATCGGGACTGGCACTGGGCGGGCCGCAAGCGGCCAATTACACGGTCCGTGCAGCTTTTCTCCTGGCGACCATCACGCCCGCGCCTCTCACGGTGACAGGTGTCGTTGCCAACAACAAGGTCTACGACGGCACCACGCCGGCGGCGCTCAGTACCACGAACGCGGCACTCGTTGGTTTGGTTAGCGGCGATAATGTGTCCCTGGTTACGAGCGCTGCCGTGGGCAGGTTCATCAGTCCGGCAGTCGCGACGAACAGCCGCGTCGTCATTACCGGCCTGACGATCACCGGGACCAAGGCTTTTGATTATGCGCTGACACAGCCCGCCGCCAGGGCGGCCATCACGGCACGGGCACTGACCATCGCGGCGCTCCCGGCTACCAAAATCTATGACTCGTCGACAAGTGCCACGGCGGTCCCCACGGTCAGCGGCCTCGCTGCCGGCGATAGCGTCACGGGCCTGGCCGAGGTCTTTAGCGATGGGAATGTCGGCTCCAGCAAGACGTTGAGCGTGAGCACCTACAGCGTCAATGACGGCAATTCCGGCAACAACTATACCGTTACCACCGTAGTCTCGACGGCGGGCACGATCAACTCAGCGCCGTTCACCGGTTATGCCGTCAATGTCCTGGGCGGCAGTTCCTTCGCGGCCGGCGCCTCTTTCCTCGTTACCGTTCAGGCCGTCGATTCATTCGGCAACGCCGTGCTGAGTTACAGCGGTCCAGGGTCCGTGACCGCCACAACGTCCGCCGATTCCACGAGTCATCCGCCCGCCACCGTGGCGCTCAATGGCGGTGGCTTTGGCTTTTTCGTCGAGACAATAAGCGCGGCGGGATCCGCCACGATAACCGCCGCTGCCGGTGCCTTCACCGGGACGAGTGCCGCATTTACCATCACGCCGGACGCGGCCGCTTACTTCACGGTCGCCGCCAACTCCACCGCCATCACGGGCAGCCCAAGCAGCATCGTGATCCAGGCGCTCGATAGTTTTGGCAATCTCGCGACAGGTTATAATGGAACGATTCATTTCAGCAGCAGCGACTCTGCCGCTGTCTTGCCGGGCAATGCCGTCTTGAGTGGCGGCGCTGGTTCGTTCAACGTGACTTTCAAGACGCCGGGAATTCAGACCGTGACGGCCACCGACGTGACGGCGGCGAACCCCGCCATCGCGGGGACCAGCGACGCCATTACGACCCGTGGCCTGACGATCACGGCCTTCACACCGACGCCTGATGGCTTCATTGCCAGCTTCAGCGAGCCGTTTGTTTCGACCAACGTCGCGCTCTACAGTGTGTCTGCGACCGCGGTTTCGGCGGTCACCCTGATGGGTACGAACGGTGCCGGCCGGGTAAATGGCTCCTTGCTGATCGATCCCTTCCGCCAGACCATTCAATTCAAGGCCACGACCAGCAAAATGCTGCAGGAAAATCAGCTGTTGGCCGGTCATGACTCTCCCGTGCTTCCGGATGCCACGTACACGGTAACACTCGTGAGCGGGGCCCACGGTTTTATCGATGGGCTCGGCATGGGGCTCGACGGGGGCAACACCGGCGGCCAGGCGAATTTCGTCACCACGTTCACCACCCATTACCAGGCCAGCGCCAATCCCGTTGTCGGCGTACCCGACTTCGCTCGCGGCCCGGACGGCACGGCGCCGATCACCGTGCCCAACAACGCCGGCTACGGTATTCCGCTCACCCTCTATAACGCGAGCGGGACGACCGACGTGACCTTCACGCTAACCTACAATCCCAGCCTGTTAAATATCAGCGCGGCCCTCGGCGGCGCCGGCAGTGATGCCAGCGATCCGACGAGCGCAGTTCACGCTGGTTGGCAATGCCGCCGGCGTGGCCACTTTTCACTTCCACGCCGCGACTCCACAATTCGGTACGGTCGTTCTCGGCGACGTCGCCGCCGTGGTGCCCGATGCCGCCAGGAACCAGTATCAGGCGCTGGAGCTGCTTCAGCCCGGCAACATCGCGATTTCACCCGTGCCCGCGGCGCCCCCGTTAGCCGCACCGGGAATACATCTCAATACCTATTTGGGGGACGTGAACGCGGACCATGCCATTCAGCGCGCTCGACAAGCTGGCCATGGACACGGTGGCCCAGGGCCGTGGCACCGGCTTTGCCGCCTTCCCACTCCTTGACCCCATCATCGTGGGGGACGTGGCCGACGACAATCAAGTCGACGCGGGCAACGTCAGCACGCTCGATGCTTACGTGGTTCAACTGGCCCCCATGCAGATTCCGGTACCGCCCGGGCTCACGGGCATCACCACGGTGACGGCCGCCAATCCGACCAGCAAGAGCATCCTGGTTGGCCTGCTGGCGGCGCAGAACCCGGCGACTGGCGACGCCAGCATCGTGGCGCAGCTGTTCGCGAAAATGTTCGACCTGGGCATTTGATGGACAGCGCCGTTGACGCCGCGCTACCGGACACCAATCGCCAACAGAATATTGGCGAAGCGTTGCTGGTCGCCAGTCTGAATGGTGAGAACGTGGTCGGGAGTTTCGACCGCCTTGTAAAAATCCCATTTATCGATCGGCTTCAAGGGCAAATCGAGGCCGCCGCCGTTTGAGCACGGCGCGATACTCCTCCCAGGCGTCGGGGTCCTTGCCCAGGGAATAGGGGTCATCCTTCGTATACATCATCGTGTTGACCAGGTCGATCGGCACGGCCGAGAGCACTGCTTCCAAAACTTGCGCACACGTCACGATCCCGGGCGCCAGGTTGAGGCAAATGACTTCGGCGTTCGGCCCTTTTTTGGTCGATGCGGGATAATTGCCGTCGGCGATCAAAATGCGCGCGTGATGGCCGGCACGGCCGATGATTTCGTTGATGCGCGGATGAATGAGCTGGTGCTTGAGCATAAAAGTCCGGTGTCAGTGGTCCGTGGTCGAGAAATACTTTCGATAGGCCGCCATGGTTTGCAAGGCGGCGGCATTCGGGTCGGGATAAGGCAACGCTTCCGCGGAAACGTAGCCGTCATAGCCAATGTCACGCAGCGCTGCCACGATCGGTGGATAGTCCAGGTGGCCCAGGCCTGCCGGCCGCCGATTGGAATCGACAAAATGCACATGTCCGACATGGCCGCCCCCCCGCGCAGCCCGTCGGGAACGTTGGTTTCCTCGATATTCATGTGAAAGAGGTCGGCGAGCAGTCTCACGTTGTCGGTTTGAAGCGCATTGAGCAGGCCGACCCCGGCCCCCATCGAGTTGATCATGTTGGTTTCATAACGATTGAGTGGTTCGAACAAGAGTGGCACGTTATGCTGGCCGGCGTGGCCGCCAAGCTCCTCCAGCGCTTCCCGCAAATAACCCATCGCTGTCGCATGATCAACACCGTCGCCGCTTCGCCCCTGCATGGAGCCGATGATGGCCGGCGCCCGAGCGCCCCGGCCAGGTCGATGATGGATCGAATAAAAGCGCGTGCCTTCGACCGCGCGTCCGCGTCGGGCAACGTCAGGTGCAGTCGTTCCTTGACCCAGCCCGCTCCCGTCCCCATGGCGGCCAGTTTAAGGCCATGGTCCCTGAGCAACTTTTGTAGCCCATGCGGATCGAGTGTGCCTGCGGCGGCAGGGAAAATCTCCACAGCATCGAAGCCCATGGCTTTCGCCTGGCGACAGGCGCCGGGCAGATCGTCCCAGAAAACGAAGGGCCCGCCGCGCGCTTCCGGCACCAGGCTGATCGTGACGCTCGAACGGATCATGCGGCAAACTCCGTGGGAAGACGTGAAAGAGACTTTAGATGGTCACCGACGAAAAGCCGCCGTCGATGACGATATTCTGCCCGGTAACGAAGGAAGAAGCACGCCGGGCCGCGAGCCAAATGACGGGGCCCGCCAGCTCCTGCGCCTCGCCAAAGCGGGCCATGGGCGTGTGGCCGATAATCTGGCCGCCGCGCTCGGTGTAGCCGCCATCTTCCTTGAACAAGAGCGCACGATTTTGTTCGGCCGGGAAAAAGCCGGGGCTGATGGCGTTGACGCGTACACCGCGCTGCGCCCATTCGCGTGCCAGAAATTTCGTCAGGTTGATGACCGCTGCCTTGGCTGCCGAATAGGCCACGACGCGGGAAAGAGGGAGCATGCCCGCCATCGAAGCGATGTTGATGATGCTGCCGTGCCCGGCCGCCAGCATGCTTTCGCCAAAGACCTGGCTGGGCAACAGCACGCCGCCCACCAAGTTCAAGTCAAAAACGCCGCGCCAGGCCTCGAGCGGCAGCTTGCAGAAGTCGGCGCCCGGCGGCAAGGTGGCATCGGGCCTGTTGCCACCGGCGGCGTTGAGCAGCACGGTGAGGCTGCCCCATTTGCCCAAAATCGCCTCGCGGGCACGCACCAGCGACTCGCGGTCGAGTGCATCCGCCGCCACGAAGAGCGCCCGGCCGCCGGCTTGCGTGATGGTGCGCACTCGGTCGTTGCCGCGCTCGGCGCTGCGGCCGACGATCGCC
Source organism: uncultured Planctomycetota bacterium (assembly GCA_963848825.1). Taxonomy (GTDB): domain Bacteria; phylum Planctomycetota; class Planctomycetia; order Gemmatales; family Gemmataceae; genus CAVVSQ01. Next base: position 39,470 of record CAWKFA010000008.1, read on the forward strand.
ACTCTGGCGCCGGCGCCGGCCAGCGCCTCCGCCATGGCGCCGCCCAGCGTGCCCGTGCCGCCGAGGACGACGGCGATTTCTTCTTCAAGGTTGAACCAGTCGCTTTTCATCGCTCGTTTCCTGGAGGTCTCACTTGCCGCCATCGATAAACAGCGGCTTCAAATGGCGTTCATAGAGGTTTTCCGTGACGTTTCTGGACACGGCTTGCTCGCAAGTTTTCAGCATCGCCAGGTAGCGCTCCCCCATCTGGGCGGCTATTTTGTAGCCAACGTGGATCAACTGGCGCAAGGAGGGGTTAAACGCCGGATTGCGCGGGTCGTGCCGCAAGGCGCCGACAAACTGGTCCGCCGACCAGCCCGCCACCGTTTGCGGGGAGGGCAGCTTGGCGGTGTCGATGTCAATGACCGCCGCATAGGGCGCGCACAGGGCTTCCTGTTTCGCCAGCGCCTTGGCATAGATTTCCTTTGCCAGGGCCAGGCCAGCGCCGCCGGATTCCGCCAGGCCGATGACCTCTTCGAGCCAGTTGGTCCCGGCAGTTTTGATATGGAGGCCGGCACCAAAACGCGCCAACGCCCGTCGCATGGGAGCATAGATGGAAAACTTGTCGCTGCCCGAATGCACGCTCAGTTTCAGGTTGCGCGGCAGCCCATACTTGTCGACCGCAAACGCGATGACGGCCAGATCATCGTTGAATTCCTTTTCAAACTGCGCGAGGTCGCCGACGTAGTCCACTCCCTTGTTGAAACGCCCGGTGAACTTGGGCGCGATGGTCTGCAGCGGTATCTTTTCATCGGCCAGCGCCACCAGAATCACCAGCAGTTCAGGCGGTGTTTGCGGGCTATCGGTCTCGTCCATGGAGACCTCGGTGATGAATTGCCCGTCCCCCTTGGCCGCGGCGATGCGCCGATAAATCTGGCCCGCCAGCTGCACGGCGCGTAGATATTTGCTCGCGCAGCGTTCCACGTCGGTGCGGGTCGTTGCAAAAGGCGTGTCGATGTTGGGTATGTGGAGACGGCCGCTCAGTTCGGGATGGCGGTCGACGAATGCCTTGACCGCCGCACTGTCCGCAGCCTGGCCGATGGCGTCGGCCACGTCAATCGTGTAAAAATCGGACGAGGCCAGGAAGGCGTCGACCGTTTCCAGGCGTATGTGGTCGGCATCCACGTGATAGGGTTTCTTCCAGCCCAGTTCGCGCACGGCGGCATCGGCGGCGCGGCGCACGCTGGCCGGCTCCGAGCCGATGGTCGTGTGTTCGCGGTGCGATTTGTTCCAGACCGGAATAACTTCGGCACCCTGTTCCGCCGCCAGCATGCAGGCCCGGAGCTGCGCCCGGGCTTGTTGAGCGAACCGGTCGCCCACGCCAAAAGAGTATTTTGCCAGATCCAAGAGGTTCACTCCAAATAGGTCCGCTCGTTGTCCCCGGGCGGATGACGATCAATCGCCGACGGCGACAATTGCCTTGATGACGCCCGTCTCCGGCCTGGTGTAGGACGGAAAAACCTCGATGAGTTCATCGAACGAGGCGCGATGGGTTATCCAGGGACGTGTGTCGAGTCGTCCCTCTTCGATGAGCTCGATGATGCGCTTGAAGTCCGTTGGCAAGGCATTGCGCGAGCAGAGCAGGGTGCCTTCCGACTTATGGAAGATCGCGTGGCGAAAATGCACTTCTTCCAGGGTGATGCCCACGAACACCAGGCGCCCCCCGTGAGTTGTCAGGCTGAAGGCGTTGGACATGGAGCCGACGTGTCCCGTCGCGTCGATCACGACGTCGGGAAGGTGGCCGTCGGTAAGCTCGCGCAGGTCCTTCTCCAGGTTGGCCGTCACTTGCAGCGTGTGGTGGACTCCCATGACTTTTTTACAAAAGGCGAGGCGCTGTTCGTTCATGTCCAGGACGATCGTCTTGGCGCCTGTCAGCTTGACAAATTCAAGCGTCGCCAGCCCGATGGGCCCGGCGCCGATAATGAGGCAGGATTCATTTGGTTGCGGCGCGGCGCGATTGGTGGCATGGCAGCCAATCGCCAGCGTTTCGACCAGGGCGAGCTGCTCGAAGCTTAGCTTGCGGGAAATATGCAATTTGCGCAGGTACGAGAAAGAATGGCCGTAAACCGCCATCGCAATGCACCCCGAGCGTCTGGTTGGTTTCGCAGCAATTGGTAAGTCCGCGCCGGCAGGCATAACAGCGCTGGCAATTGAGATAGGGCTCAACGGAGCAGCGGTCGCCGGCGCGTACTTCGGTCACGCCGGCGCCTACCTCCACTACCTCGACGCCGAGCTCATGGCCGGGGATGCGCGGGTAGCTAAAAAAGGGCATCTTGCCCAGGTAGCCGCTAATATCGGTGCCGCAAATACCCACCTGGTGGACGCGTACGAGTGCCTCCCCAGGCCCCGGCTTGTCAGGACCGGCGACGTCAATGCGTTGCCAGTTTTTCGGGGAAGCCAGTGATAGCGCTTTCATGCTCAATTCTCAGGGAATACTGATTGGCGGCCGCGACCCTAATGTTACTTCGGGTCATTATTCTCGGGACGGCCTTCGATATAGAACCAGTTATGGATGGGTCGCAGAATGTCCAGCACCTCGCTCACGAGCCGGGTGTCGATGGTCATCGCTGCCCAGGTCGACCATTTACGGATATTGTCCGGGTTGGCAGAGCCGACGATGCAAGTCGCCAGGTCCGGTCGCGTGAGCGAAAATTGCAGGGCTATCTGGGCAATGTCAACCCCGTGCGCGGCGCAATGTTCGGCGGCACGGCGGCAAACGGCACGGACTTCCGGGGTAGCCTTGTGCCAGACAGGAAGCGGCGCGTTCGTGAGCAATCGCGCGGAAAAGGGGGCAGCGTTCATGATGCCGACGCCTTTTTCCGTCAGGTAGGGGATAAGGTCGGCAAGCATCGTGTTTTGCAGAGTGAAATGGTTGTACGACAAAATGACGTCCAGGTCCGCACGCTCGAGAATGAACTTGAACATCTTCATCGGGTAGCCGCTGACACCGACAAAGCGTACTTTGCCCTGCTGCTGAATTTTACGCAGCGCGGGCAGCGTTTCCTCGACGATCTGGTTCATGTCCACGAACTCAATGTCGTGACACAGAATGATGTCGAGGTGTTCCACGCCGAGGCGGTGCAGGCTGATATCGACGCTTTCCACCACCCTCCTGGCCGAGAAGTCGAAGTGCGCCGCGTCATAGCGGCCTAGCTTGCTCCCCAGCAGATACTCGCCGCGCGGCACGCCGCGCAGGGCGACGCCCAGGAGGCATTCGCTCATGCCTCGACCATAATAGGGCGAGGTGTCGATGAAATTCATGCCCAGGTCGAGGGCCACGCGCACTGAGCGAATGGCTTCGCCCAGATCGACGGTGCGAAATTCTTGGCCCAGCGACGAGGCACCAAAGCTAAGCCAGGGAACTTGTAGGCCGGTGCGGCCAAGAATACGGCGCTTCATCCACGCAAACTCCCCACGTCACCGTTCATCGACTACGCCATGCCATCCTATGTACACCTCCCCGACGAAAAAAGAGGGCATACACTAATCGCGTAAAAGGCACAGTCTCCCTGGCGGCCTGGCCCCGTACCTTGGAACCGCGCGGTTGGTAAATAACGGAGTATTCCCATGTCCAATCCCGGTTGGCGGCAGCTAATTCCCAGGGCCCCGAACTCTCGCGCCGCGGGCAGCTTTCCTATCGAAGCCTACTCCGAGTTCATGCCGCCGCCGCGTTCCGGCTGGCATCCCTATTCCGCCGAGCCCCCCGACCCGCAGCTTTTCAGTGACGAAGATCCCTGGGGCTGGTATGTCGGCGAATACGAGGAGGCCAATGAAATTCAGCCCGGGCTCGAACAGGTTGCCCGGCAGATACTGGGCCGTATTTATCACCTCTTGCGGGGCCATTCCACGCATGCCATTCCCAGGCGTATCCTGGAAAATAACCTTTACTGGCCCGAGGAACTCAGCAAGCGCGCCGGCTCCTTGACGCACGACCAGGGCGTCGTGTTGATGCCGCTGGCGTTATCGCGCACTCAGGACGACAAGGGCAGGGTGCGCTGGACGCTTTTTGGCGTCAGCGAGCAAGGGCCCGCGAAGGCCTTCTGGAAAAGCTTTCATACCGGTCCCCAGCGCGGCGCCGGCCGAGGAGGGACCTCAATTTTTATGCCATCTGCTGCGAACCGTATACGGCGAGCAGGTGGAAACGGCGGCCGACCTGCTGAAGATAGGCTTTCGCATCATGTCGCAGGGCCAGCCCCCGCTGGAGCTCTGGAAGGACGATTCCCTGCCTGATTGGGCGTCTCCCTTGCTCTTGGAAGACGCGGCACCGGCCGCTCAGGTCAAGTATTTGCTCACCTTCCGGCCTTTTGGCCAACTGCCCGGGCCGATTCGCCAGGCTTACCTCGATGGCAAGCTCCACTTGCTGCCCACGCCCGCCAGCCTGACTTTCTGGGGTACGCCGCGCATTCTGCGCCTGCATGAGGAATTGCCGCTCGGTTTGCAGGTGCCGCTGGTGCAAGTGACCGCGCGGCATCGCGCGCCGCATGGTCTGCGCGTGCCGCAAGCGGGCCTCCTTCACAGCGAGCACGCGACGCCCGGCGAAAAGGCGTCCCATCCGGAAATGATGAAGAACACATACAAGCGCACGCACCGCTGGGACCGCATCCTGCGCGATGAGGATGAGCTCGCGCTCCTCCAGCGCGAAGATAAACTGCTCCATGTCCTCTTTAGCAGCATTCCCGACGACTGTGGCCTCTACGACAAGCCCATGGCTCGTAACGTCCAGATTTGGACCTCCGCCGGGGAGCTGCTGCTTGACGGCCCCACGGCTTCGCCCGAACAGCTCAAGCATGCCCTGCAAGTAACGGAAGCCGGCAATGTTTTCGGTTATCGCTTTGTGTTTCCGGCCGTCCGCGTTGGCCAACACGAGATTTATTGGCACAGGCCCCTGGTCGCCTATCACTGTCCCGAAACCGATCAACCCAAGGTGTTGGCCGACGCGCCGCTTGGCTACTTGACGGCCTACGCCACCGGGCCAAACGGCCACAACGGCTCCCCCACCCCGCGCAGCGCCTATCAGGTGACAAAGGAAGCTTTGCAAAACCCAGTGGAACTTTGGCCGCGCCTGCACCGCCGGCCGCTGCCGCTGGCGTCCTTGCCCTTGTATCACCAGTCCGGCAAGGGACCGACCACCGCACGCAATATTCGCAAGCTATTCGACGCCTTTCACCTGCGCGGCAACCAGCCGTTGCCGCGCAGCTTGGCCAGTCACCTCATGACGCTGGCACATGACGAAACCTTGGACCAATGGCTCGCTGCCCTGCCCAATGAGGAACTGGCCGACGTCCGTGAAAGGCCTGATTGAGCCGGCCGAAACGGCGCTGCCCCGCCGCAAAGGGGCCAAGACGCCCGATGCGCTTACTTTCGCGCGCACCGCGCGGCGCTCCTTCGAAACGACCTACTGGAAAACGATTGCCACGCTCGCCGAGGGCCGGTTCCTCAACAAAAACAATGCCGATTGCGTGCGCGATGCCGTCACGCAGCGCCTGCTGCCCTACCACGACCGGCATCTCGATCCCCTGGCCCGCTATCTTCTCGACTATTATCGCAAGGAGATCGCCGACGCTCACCTTACCGGCAAGGCGGTGGCCGGCGAGCACCGCTTCCGCTGGCAGACCGATTTCGACTTTTCCTGGATGGGCGGCTGGCTGCTGAATGTCGACCGGCCCGCCGAGTGCAACGTGATCGCCGTCATACCTGGCAAGGACCGCACGCGTGCCGTCATCATGGCCGACCACTATGACACCGCCTATATGGCGGACCGCTATGAAAAAACGCTCGGCGGCCGCGGCGCCCGCCTGGCGGCTTGCGGCGCGGACGACAATCATTCCGCGACGGCGGCCCTCATGCTCGCCGCGCCCATTTTCCTGGAGCTCAGCAAACAGGGGCAGCTCGAATGTGATGTGTGGCTCGTTCATCTCACGGGCGAAGAGTTTCCCGCGGATTGTCTCGGTGCCCGCCACCTTACCCAGGCCCTGCTGGAAGGCAATCTGACCTTGCACCTGGATGAGGAAAAACAGCATGACCTTTCCGGCACGCGGGTGTGCGGCGTTTATGTTTCGGACATGATCGCCCATAATAATGACAACGAGCACGATGTCTTTCAAATGGCCCCGGGTACCAGCCGGGCCTCGCTGGGACTGGCGGAGCAGGCCCACCTCGCCAGCGCCGTCTGGAACGCGTCCGTGCCGGTCTGGAATCGCAAGACGGAACGCGTGGGCAAAGGTCGGGCACGCCGTAGCCCTTATGGCAACGCCATTCCCGAAATCGCTCCTCATCTCGCCCTCAACGGTCAGGTGCGCCCGGTTACCGACCCGCGCAGCACCCTCTATAACACGGATGGACAGATCTTTTCCGACGCGGGCGTGCCGGTGGTCCTCTTTATGGAAAACTACGACATCAATCGCACCGGATATCACGATACCCACGACACCATGGCCAACATCGACCTCGATTATGGTGCCGCGCTGGCGGCGATCGTCATCGAATCGGTCGCGCGTGTCGCTTGCCAGGCGTGAACGAGTCTGTGGAAATGCGGGAGCGCGGCGGCACTACATGAAACTCGGGCACATGCTGTTTTGGGGAGTCGTTTTCGCCATTTCGTACACGCAGGCACCCCTTTACTACTCCAACCAGAACCAGTACTTTGTGCACGGCCTGGCCGCCGCCGGTCACGGGGACTTGCGGAGCGACTGGCTGGCTAACACCAAGGACCCCACGCCGATCTTTTCCGAATTGGTCTTTGTCACCGCGCGTTATCTCCACGAGGGGTTTTTCTATGTTTACTACTTTCTAATACTCGCCCTTTATGCCTACAGCATGCTCGGCCTTTTCGCCGTCCTGGCGCCGGCCGCGAGTTCGAATGTTCGCCTGGCCTTTATTGCCCTGTTCTTGGCGGCCCACGCGGGCATTGTGCGCTGGGCATCGGCACAACTTTTCGGCGTCGACTATCCCTGGTTCTTGCAGGCCGGGGTGGCCGGCCAATACTTGTTGGGATTCGGCTTGCAACCGTCGGTGTTTGGCGTCTTGCTCATCGTTTCGCTGGTGGCGTTTTTGCGTGACCATCCCTGGCGAGCGGTGTTCTGGGCATGCCTGGCCGCCGTTTTGCACGCCACTTACTTTCCGGCGGCGGCGTTACTGACGCTCGCCTACATGGTCCAACAATGTCGCCGCCGCGGCTGGCGCCATGCGCTCGGGCTGGGCGCCTTGCGCTGCTGCTGGTGGCGCCTGCTTTAATTTACAACGTGGTGACCTTCGCCCCTACCTCCGCGGCGGACTTCGCCGAAGCACAGCGCATCCTGGCGCACGTCCGTATTCCTCATCACGCCGAAGTTGAGCGCTGGCTCGACCCGGTTGCCGTGGCGCAATTACTGTGGATCGTCGCGGCCCTGTTCCTGCGCGGCGGACACGCTTGTTTCTCCTCATGCTCATTCCCTTTCTTGGCTCGGCACTCGTTACGCTGGTTCAGGTCGTCACGGGCAATGATACGCTCGCCCTGCTGTTTCCCTGGCGGATCACAACTCTGCTGGTGCCCCTCGCCACCACGGTCATCCTGACGGCTGTCGTCCTCGAGCTTGCCGCATGGCTGCCCGCTGTCCTCGCGCCGTGCGACGGGCTCAGTATTTTGATAATCCTGGGCCTTTTCGTGGGCGGTCTGGCAGTGCCTTATTTCGGTCTGGGCTACCGCACCAACCAGGATGAACTTCCGCTGCTCAACTATGTCCGAGAGCATGGTCCTCCCCATGCTGTTTATCTTCTGCCGGTGGAGGTGCCCAAGCCCTGGTCGGGCATCCGCGGGGTGACCTCATCGAATTTCCTGCCCGCGCCACGTGCCGGCCGGGCCGGCGGCTTTATCGCTATCGACTTGCAACAATTTCGCATCGCCACGGGCAAGCCGATCTACGTGGATTTCAAATCCATACCTTACCAGGACGTGGAAGTGCTGGAGTGGGAGCGGCGCCTGCGGTGGTGCGCCCGGATGTACGGCGACAACGGTTTAAGTCCTGACGGACCTGCGTGCCGAGCTGACGAAGGAAGGGATCACGCACGTGGTGGCCCTGGCCGGCAAGCCAACCAATTTCACCGCCCTGGGTAGTCCGATTTATCAGGATGAGTATTACCGTGTTTTCCCGATTGCTAAAAAGTAGCTCACGGTTAAAACTTGATTTTCCGCTCGGGGAATGAAACAATAAGGGATTATTAGGGCACGTTGGCCATGCCCCTCTGAGGATCATCATCATGAGTCGAAAAGCGCTCGTCATCGAGGACGAAAAGGAGCTGGGATTGCTCCTGGGGGAACACCTCCGGCGCTGGGGGTATGAACCGACCATTCTCAATGAAGGCAAGTCGGCGGTGCCCTGGGTGCATGAACATCAGCCCTGTTTGGTGCTCCTGGACCTCATGCTGCCCGATGCCGATGGTTTCACGATCTGCGAAAACCTCAAGCTTGACCGGGACACAAACCTTATTCCCGTTGTCATGGTCACGGCGCTCTCTGGCGAGGAAGACAAGGTCAAGGGCCTCCAGGTGGGGGCGAATCGTTATCTCACCAAGCCCTTCACCGCCGAGGAACTCGCCAAGGCCATTCAAGATGCGTTCGCCTGGCAAGAAGATTTGAAGCGGCGCGGCACCGAAGGCGAAATCCGCTTCAAGCTGCAAAGCGATACCGAGTATCTTGAAGAACTCAACCACCTGCTCGGTTCGCTTTTTCTCTTCAGCGGGCTGACCCAGACGCAGGTCAAACAACTCACCACCGCTGTCCGCGAACTCGGCACCAACGCCATCGAGTGGGGCCATCGGAAACAGTCAGACCGAATCGTCACGGTGGATTATCGCATCGACCCGAAAAAAGTAACCATCCTCATCAAGGATACGGGCTCCGGCTTCAATCCTCAAAATGTGCCTCACGCCGCCAATCCCGAAGATCCCATTGGCCACATGATGGTCCGCGAGGCCCTGGGCCTGCGCGAGGGGGGCTTCGGCATTCTCATGTTGCGCGGCCTGGTCGACGAGATGGAATACAACGAGGCGGGCAACGAAGTCCGGCTCGTGAAGTACTTTCCCGCCCAGGCCCACCTGCGCAAAGATGAAGATCGCAGTTTCCTGCCGTCGGCCAAGCCTAATGGCAAATAAGTTCCTTTGGTTGCTCATCTGCCTGGCCCTGTGCGGCTGTCGCCGCGCCGCGCCGGAGCGCGTGGTTGTGTATTGCGCGCACGATCGCGAGTTCGCCGAACCCATCCTGCAAAAATTCACCGGGCTTACCGGCATCGAGGTTGTGCCCCTCTGGGACTCGGAAGCGAACAAATCGGTCGGCCTTTACGAAGACCTGGTGCGTGAAAAGGACCGGCCGCGCTGCGATGTCCACTGGAACAATGAAATCCTCGCCACCATTCGCCTGGAGCAACAAGGCTTGCTGGCACCCTACAAAAGCCCTGCCGCGCGCGCCTTTTCCGGCCCTCTTCAAGGGGGCGGATGACACCTGGACCGGGTTCGCCGCCCGTGTGCGTGTTCTGCTCGTCAACACCAGCCGGCTGCCTGACAAGGCGGACTGGCCGCATAGCCTTCTGGATTTCACCAATCCGAAATGGAAGGGCAAGTTCGCGATGGCCCGTCCGCAGTTTGGCACGACGGCCACGCAGGCTGCCTGCATCTTCCAGATGCTGGGCACCGACCGGGCCCAGGAATACTTTCACAAGGTCCGGGAAAACGAAGTGGTGTTGCTGCCGGGCAATAAACAGGTGGCCGTCGCGGTCGGCAAGGGTCACGTCGCCTTTGGGGTCACCGATACCGACGATGCTTACGCGGAGATCGAGGCCGGCAAGCCCGTGGTCATGATTTTCCCCGACCAGCCTGCCGAAGCCGGCAACAACGATACCGGCATGGCGACCCTCTTCATCCCCAACACCGTGGCCCTCATCAAAAACTGCCCAAATCCAGAGGGCGGCAAGAAGTTGATTGATTATTTGCTCAAACCCGAGGTGGAACTCGCACTGGCCACGTCGGCAAGCCGCCAGGTGCCGCTCAATCCCAATGTCAAGGCCGAAGGCCTTGCGGTAAAGCTGCCGGATTGGGAAGCCTACGCCAAAAGAGTCGACTTCAGGAAGATCGTGGAGCGTTGGGATGAGGCCCAGCAGTTTGTGGCGCAGGAATTCCGCCCACAATAAGGCGGTGCCGTTGCCAGCGGGTCTTAGGGCAATTGAAAAGCTTGCCCGAGGAAAGAGTTCCCGTGAAATTAGGCCCGCAACCAATTCAAACGCATCGACGCCACACGGCCTCGTCCAAATAGGGCATTCCTGCTCAAGCCACCCGCTACAATCGCCCCAATGACTCCCGCCGCTGCGCCGCCGTCGTATACCGCATTGAATGTTTCCATCCCCAAAATCGCGGGAATAGGCAAACTACTGATTATTGCTCCCGCACAGGCGCCGAATGCCGCTCCGAGAAGACCTCCGCGCACCGACGTTGCCCAGCCTCCGCGCAGGACAAGCCAAGCACCGAAGAACGCGCCTGCAATTGCCCCGACGTGAGCCGCCAACCACGGCCACGTTGAAAGCAGGAGCAAGGACCTTAGCAAAGGCAGACTAGTTCCAAGGACATAGTCCAAGTAGCCCTGTACAAAACCTTCAAGGTCAAATAGCTCGTGCGTCAACATAGCCAGGAGTAAGCCGACCATGGTGCGATAAATGAAGCGAACCACCACAGTGAGCCACGTATTTCGTGAGTCACCGGCGATTTCCTGAAACGTGCTCTTCCGCGCTGGAAATGCTCGGGCGGAGAATTCCTAATAAAAAGGCACCCAAGGCACCATACCCGGCACGTTTAAGGACCGCTATCAGCAAGAGGACGGTCGCCGTGTCCGGCCTACAAAAAAGATAAATGACGAGGCCCCAAGCGGTTCCAAAGAAGAGGCCGCCAATAGCGCCCCATATCAGTCCGACTCGCAGTCGTGATGGCATTTGCATAGGATTTGCGGACCTCCGAAAACAGTGGCCCTTTACCCAATGTCCTTGAAAAGCTGCAAAAGCACTTCCTTCGCCATCAGCCCCTCAAATGGCTGGGTCAAGGAAGTGTGTTCTTTTTTGCGAAAGCCAGTTTACCAGGATGCCGTTGCTGCGGGGAAGTCCAACTGCATTTGGCCAACCAGGACTAGGTGCGCGTCGTTCGGACGTGCATAATATGATGTGCGGGATTAATTTTCGAATACCTGCACCGCGCGGTAGGATTGAAATGGAGCGATTCGATGCCGATTCCAGGATTTGATGGAATATTGAACGCGTTGCCTCCGTATTTGCGAGTGGTGGATGGTTACGTTCAGGACATGTCGCCCTATGAATGCACGGTCGTCGAACTCTGCGATCGTTTCACAACGTCTGACGCACGGAGGCGAATTTTGGCTGGGTTGCTCAAATTTCGGAAGGACGTGCTCGCGCTCGGGATTCAAGGGTTTCAATGGCTCGGCGGCAGTTTTGTTGAAGACATCGAAGCTCATGCCGGGCGCGACCCGGGGGACATTGACGTCGTGACGTTCGCGAGTAATCCGGAGAAGCCCGCCCAGCTCAGCAACATTCTTAACCAGAAGCCCGAACTTTTCGACGCGGATCGGGTCAAAGAAATGTACCGGGTGGATCATCACTGGATCTCGTTGGGCAGCGAGTCAGCCAAGCTTGTCGAAGAGGCCCTGTTCTGGTATGGGCTCTACTCGCATCGCAATGACCAAACATGGAAGGGAATGCTCAAAGTCAAACTGACGGACCGAACGGACGACGACGCGGCTCGCAGCTCGGTGGGAGGTGAACGATGAACGATCAGATTTCCTTAGAGCTGCAGCTCGTGCAATTGAACCGCCTACTCCAGGGCGCGGAAGACGATCCCATTATGGCGCCGCAGATTCGGGCGCGAATTAACGCAACTCAAAAGAAACTCGACGAAGCAAAGCGGCAACCCAGTAGCCTGTTACCGAAGGAAACGGCGGTTTTGCCGCGGGCTGCGATCTTCCTTCGAGGCGGCGGCGTGCACGATTCGGATGGTATACGGCCGTCGCTGGCGGCGGAAGCGTTGACTCGTTACGAACAGATGTTCGTCGCGCAAGCTCTGCATGACGAGCTTGAAGCAGTGCGCAACGCGGGCCGGCAACGCCGGCCGCGCGGGGCTCCGACTCCAGGCATCTTGTTTTCGGGAACGCCTCGTGGCTCGTTTGGCTTGGAATTTATACTGCAGCCGACGACCGATTTGGGTTTGCTCGAGGTTCATGCCCAATCCCTTCGCCACATCGCGGAGGCACTCGAACGTGTCGCCGAGAGCGACGGCAATTCGCTCGACAAAACAATCGAAGCGATTCCGTCGCGCGTCCTTGATCCGCTAAAGCATTTCTTGGCCGCGCTTGCCAACAGCGGCGCGGAATTGCGTTTGGCATTTTCAGATCGACCATCGCGGTCTATCGAGGTCGAAAAGCTCCGCCGTGCGGCGGATCGCCTCGAAAGAGAAGTCAAGCAGGAAAACGTGACGAAGACCGGAACGTTTCGCGGCGTGCTGTTAGAGTCGGGAGCCTTCGACCTCAAGACGGACGAAGGCGACGTAATTTCGGGCACGGTGCCCGACAGTTATACTGAGGACGATTTGGATAAACTCCACCGCTTGACGAATAAACGATGCGTCCTTGATCTGCAAGCAACGACCGTGAGTAAAATCACAGGTACGACGACCACGTTATACGTCTTGCAGGATGCACATCTCAAGTGATTCCGCCAACAATAACGCGGGGCCGTCGGTCTGGCCGGGGCACAACGGTTCACTTCTCACTTTTTGGGCGCACGCCCACCACCCGGAAATAAAACGCCCAGTCTCCGTCTCCCTGGCAAATCTTGATGAGCAGCGTGTTCTTGCCTTTGCGTAACTTAAGGGTAGCCTTGTTTTGGTCCGGTGCGGCGGCGCGATAAACTTCTTCCTCGATGATTTTTGAGCCGTTGAACCACACGGTCAAGGTGTCGTCGCTGCCCAGGGAAACCTCGGCCTCGCGGGCCTGGGCGCAGTCGATTTCGCGATAGAGATACACCACGGCGGCGGAATTGTTCGGGGCGTCGAACAGCGCCAGGTTATTGACTTCGCCATCCTTGAAACTGCCCGGCTGCCAGCGTGCCTGGGTGCCGTTTTTGCCTGGATAGGTTTTCTTCAGGTCAATCTCTGTTTCGGGCGGATAGGCCGTCTTGAAACCGGCATTGTTGTCATTGGCGAAGGGGCCAATGTAGTGCCATGGGCCCAGGTTGACCGCTTCCGTCTGGATACTCTCGATGGCATCCTTGAAGATCGCGATGTAATCGTTGTCCCGCTTGCCATCGGGCTTGGCCATCTCGCGATCTTTCAGCGCCGTCAGCGCGTCCAGGGCAAAGGTCGCATGTTTGGGCACCTGGCCCAGCGCCGCGGCCGCCGCACGCTGTACTTCGCGTTTTTCCCTGTCACTGAAAAGCGGACCGAGGTCCTTCGCCCAGGTCTCCGGGCTGTAACGCAAAATGCCCAGGGCATAGGCGGCAGCGCCGCGCACGTCGGCGTCAGGGTCTTTTAGGCCCTGCGCTATCAGCGGCGTGGCGTCCTTGGCGATGCCGCCGCGGACCATTTCCAGCTCGGCCAGTCTGGTGATGGCAAATTTGCGAGCATCGGGCGTTTTAACGGTCTTGAGTACCTTGATGTTCTCTTCAACTTCCCGTTTAGCGGTGCCCTGCGCCATGGACATATTCGCCAGGCTCAAGAGCAGACTCATCCCGCCGGCCAGGTTTCGCCACATGATCAGTCTCCTTGAATTGGACGCTTCGTCGCTATTATAGTGCGGATTGCCGTCGCGATGCGTTCAAACACTTCGCCCCATTCGCCGAACCGGTTCTGGCGGAAAAGACGCATCGTTGGATACCAGGGGCTATCGTCACGTCCAAGTTGCCAGCGCCAGCAGGCGGCATGAGGCAAGGCTACCCAGACCGGCACGCCCAGAGCACCCGCCAGATGAGGCACGGCGGTGTCCACGCTTACGACCAGGTCCAGGCTCATGAGGGCCCCCGCTACGTCCTCCAGCGAATCTCGGTTGAAATGGCTTCCCAGGTCGGTGACGGTAAAAGGACTGGCCGCGATCTGGTTGCTCGCCTCGCCAACTTGCAAACTGACCAGGCGCACGCCTTCGATCCGGGCCAACGGCTCAAAACTAATTAGCGGCACAGAACGCTGTGCGAGGGAGCGGTTGCGATATCCTTTATGCTTGAGGTCGCCTTGCCAGGCAATGCCGATGGTCAGGCTGCGCTCGCCAGCGGGCAGGCCCGCCAGAGTATGCTCGAGTTCTTGCCGCCAGTAGAGCACGCGTTCGCGCCCGGCGTTCATATAGGGGCTTTTGGAGGGAATATTGCTCAAGGTGGTGCCCAACAGTCCGGGCAGGCTTAGCAGCGGCACCTGCACGTCAAAAGCGCGGCAGCGCGTCACCCGCGGCGATAAGCTGGTCCACGCCGCCCACGCCGTCCAGCAACTTGATGACCGCGGGCTGGCACTCGAAAACCACCGTGCCGCCACGCTGCTTGAGCAACGGCAGGAAACGCAGAAATTGGATCGTGTCGCCCAGGCCCTGCTCGGCATACACCAAAATGGTCTTGCCGGTGAGGGGGCGCCGTCCCAGCGGGGCTCTCGAAAAGACCTTCGAACCATGCCGGTTTGCGTCCAGCGCTGTTCGTAATCCGGCCAGGCGCTGGCGAAATCGCCGCGCAGGCAAGCGCAATAGTGAGCGGTTCCACAGGGCGGCGCCCTGGCGGGGTTCGATGGCGAGCGCGGCGCTCGTAACACTCGGCGGCTTCCGCGACCAGGCCCTGGTCCTTGTAGATGTTGCCCAGGTTGTTGTGAGCATCGACATTGGTCGGATTGAGACGTAACGATTCCTGGTAGCACTGGACGGCCTCCGCCATCTTGCCCTGCTCTCCAAGGAGGATGCCAAGATTGTTGTGCGCCCGGCATGGTTCGGCGCGATGCGCAGGGCTTGCCGAAAGCAGTCCGCTGCTTCCTCCATGCGGCCCAGGTCTTTGAGTGCGTTACCCAGATTGAAATGAGCCATGGCGTTGGCGGGATCGATACGCAGGGCCTGGCGATAGCTTAGGCTTGCCTCCTCAAGCTTCCCCATGGCGCCGAGCGCGTTGCCCAGGTTGTTAAAGCCGTGAGCATGGCGTGGATTTATTTCAAGCGCACGCCGGTAACAGGCGCTTGCCCCGTCGAACTGGCCCTGGCTCATGTAAACGTTGCCAAGGTTTAGGTGCGCGTCGGCGTGCAGGGGCTGGAGACGCAATGCCTGGCCGTAAGCCGAGGCTGCTTCCGGGAGCTGATTTTGGCTGAGCAGCGCGTTGCCGAGATTGATGTAGGCTTCGACGTGCACCGGGTTAATGGTCAAGACCTGCCGAAAGCCGGCGGCGGCTTCGGTGAATTGGCCCCGACTCATCAAAACCAGGCCGAGATTGAAATGCACGCCATCGGCCGCCGGGTTCAGGAGAAGAGATTGGCGTAGGAGCGATACCGCTGCTTCATGGTGCCCTGTCTGATGGGCCAACAGGCCCAGGAGGTGATGGGTCTCGGCATGCCGGGGATCGGCTTCGAGGATCTGCCGATATAGGGGTTCGGCTTGCGCACAGGTTGCCACCCTGGTGATAGTGCACCGCGCGCTGCAACATGTCGGCGAGGTGGGGTGTCATCGAAAATCCCGAAAAAAAGCAGCCGAGGCCGCAAGCTATCCCATGGCGCCGAGTTGTTGCCGCTTAGCCAGCGTAAACCGTAACGCGTCCGCGATGCGCTCGAAGACATCGCTCCAGTCGCCCGCCCGGTTTTGACGAAAAAGCCGCATGGTCGGATACCAGGGGCTGTCGGGGCGTTCCAGGAGCCAGCGCCAGTCGGGTGTTTTTTGCAGCGCCACCCAGACCGGCGCTCCCAGTGCTCCGGCAAGGTGGGGCACCGAGGTGCAGGAACTGATAACGAGGTCCAGGTTCATTATAGCCGCCGCGGTATCCTCGAAAGTTGCCA
Source organism: uncultured Planctomycetota bacterium (assembly GCA_963848825.1). Lineage (GTDB taxonomy): Bacteria > Planctomycetota > Planctomycetia > Gemmatales > Gemmataceae > CAVVSQ01. The sequence goes on from CAWKFA010000008.1 coordinate 55,535, forward strand.
GCTGGTTTCCCAAATCCAGCACGGGATATCGTTCCGTGAAAGCAGTCAACTGGTTGAGCCCGGGCCCTTTTTGCAAGCTGATGAGCCTCACACCGGGCACTCGAGCCACGGCCGCGAAATGTTCGAGCGGGATCGAACGAAACTGATCGCCGCCAAAGCCCGGATTGCCTTGCCAGACGATGCCAATTTTGAAGTCGAGCGTTGCCTCGCCGCCCGGCCCGTGGCGGATAACTTCCGCCCAATGTTGAATACGTTTCGGGCTCGCGGCGAGGTAAGGGACTGGCGCTGGGATCGTGGCCAATGTCGTTTTGAAAATTCCCGGCAGGCTGAGGAGCGCAGCCTTTACATCATGGGGCGGCAGTGCACTTCCCTTGGCGATGAAGCGATCAACTCCGGGAAAGCCGGCCAACAGGTCGAGCAGCGCTGGCTCGCATTCAAAGAGAACCGTGCCGCCCCGGCTTTTTACGAGCGGCAGGTAGCGAATAAACTGAATCGCGTCGCCAAAACCTTGTTCCGCATAGACCAGGATCGTTTTCCCGATCAACGAGGTTCCATCCCAGGCAGGGTGCCCGGATGAGGGAGGAGCGATGTTGGGCATGGTCAAACGCTGTTCATAATCATGCCAGCCATTCTCAAGATCCCCCTGCGTCAAGCGCAGCAGGGAGCGGCGAAATAGGGCTTTCTGGTCGGTGGGAAACGCCCCGAGGATTTCGTCGTTCTGTTGCAGCGCCTGGTTAATTGACCCCAAACGCATAAGGGCGGTAGCAAGGTTGCCACGGGCGTCGACATGGGCCGGGTTAAGTCGCAACGTCTGCTCGTAGAACGGGACCGCCTCCAGGAGTCGTCCTTGCTCGCCGAGCGCGTTGGCCAAATTGTAGGCCGCGTCGGTGTGGTTGGGGTTGGAGTGCAGGGCCAGTCGATAGTGCGTGCAGGAATCGTCCAACCGCCCCAATTCCCAAAAAGCGTTGCCAAGCCGAACATGGTTTTCCACGTGCCGCGGATCGAGCACTGCCACCTGCCGGTAACAGGCGAGCGCTTCGGTGGCTTGCCGCCGATCTTGATAAATAGTGCCCAGGACGAACAAGGCACGCACATAGGTTGGGTCCAGATGCAGGGCCTGGCGAAGGACGACGATGGCTTCGTCGAGTTGTCCCTGGGATTGGAGAGCGGCACCGAGGTTGTTGTAGGCGTGGACATGCTGGGGGTTAAGTTGCAGTACCGCGCGATAGCTTGTGATGGCCTCGCCCGGCTTGCCCTGTGCAAGGAGAGAGTTACCAAGATTGAGGTGCGCTTCGACATGGGCGGGATCGAGCGCCAGAGCACGTTGAAAACAACTGGCGGCGTCGGCGAATTGATTGGCGCTGATCAGTACGACGCCGAAGTTGACGAGAGTGCCTTCCGAGGCGGCATTCAAAACGACAGCCTGACGCAACAAGGCGATAGCCAGATCGGGGCGGCCAGTCTGATGAGCCACCAGCCCCAAAAGATGATGCGTCTCGGCATGCGTGGGGTCTGCTTCCAGTACGTGCCGATAGAGCTGTTCCGCCTGGCCGAGATTGCCGGCCTGGTGGCACTGGAGAGCACGCTGGAAGAGTTCCGCGGTTATGGACATCATTGCTGCAACTCAAGGCTCATGTCTTAGCAGGGCGTCCTGGGAAGTCAGTCAACGCGTTAGCCACGGCGTCAAACACGCTCGCCCAATCGCCGCGCCGCTTTTGGCGAAACAAGCGCAGGGTAGGATACCACGGACTATCGGTGCGCTCGGTAAGCCAGCGCACAGTCCGGTACGAGAGGCAAGAGCAGCCAGACAGGGACGCCCAGGGCGCCCCCCACATGGGCCGCCACGGTGTCCACCGTTACCACCAGGTCGAGACATGTCAGCGTCGCGGCAAGGTCCTCGAATGAATTTGGTTCGAACCGGCTCCCGGCATCAACAACGGGAAAGCCAACTTGCCCAACTTGTTCCAGTCCCGCGGCCAACTGCAAGCTAACGAGGCGTACGCCTTTGATGGCCGCCAGCCTTTCGAAGTGGGCCAGTGGCAGAGAGCGTTCGCGGTCCTTGGGGTGCGTCGGGTTTCCTTGCCAGACAATGCCGACTTGTAGGATTTTATCATCAACCAGCGCTGAATGTCGGTAGCGCTCCGAGCAAAGTCGTGTAATTTCTTGCCGCCAGTAGTTGACACGTTCTGGATCGACGCTCACATAGGGGATCTGCGCCGGAATTGCTGGAGTCGGCGTCACAAAAAAAGCCGGCAGGCTTAACAAGGATGCCTGTACGTCGAAGGCTGGCAGCGGTGCGCCGGCCTCGATGAATTGATCGACCCCCGGTAATTCACTGAGCAACTTGCCTCTTTTCGCAGGCCCGGTTGAAGAAATATCGGTCCGCGCGGCGTCGAGGAGTGGGCCAGGGCATTCGAAGAGCACCGTGCCGCCACAGCTCTTGACGAGCGCCAGATAACGCATGAACTGGATTGTGTCGCCCAGGCCATGTTCCGCATAGACGAGGATCGTCCGGCCGTGCAGCGGCGACCCGTCCCAGCGCGGCTCGCGGAAAGAGCGCCGCACCATCCCCGGCTGGCGCAGCGCAACTCGAAGTCCGGCCAGCCGCGGGCGAAATCACCTTGCAACAGGCGCAGAAGGCAGCGGTTCCAGAGTGCGCGCGGATGGTCGGGCTCAAGGCCCAGAGCGCGCTCAAAACAACTGGCCGCGTCGTCGAGCCGGCCCTGTTCCTTGAGAGCGAGGCCGAGGTTATTGTGATACTCGGCATAATGGGGTGCAACACGCAATGCCTGGCGATAGCAGGCCTCCGCTTCCTCCAGGCCTCCGGGATGCATCAGTACGTTGCCCAGGTTGTTCCACGCTTCGGCATGGTTGGCATCGAAGTGCAAGGTGCGCCGGTAAAGCTGCTCGGCGCGGTGGCCTTGCCCCTGATTGAGGAGGAGAATGCCGAGATTGTTCAGGGCATCGGCAAAGCCGGGCTCGTAATCGATGGCCGTGCTATAACAAACGGCCGCTTCGTCCAGCCGGCCCAGGTACCGGAGTGCGTTACCAAGATTGTAATGCGCCCGGGCATTGCCGGGCTCATGCCGCAGCGCCTGGCGAAAGGCCTTTTCGGCCTGATCGTACTGGCCTTGCCCGGCCAGCACAGTGCCCAAATTGGTGAGCGCATGCACGTGTTGAGGGTTCAGGCTCAGGGCGGCCTGGAAACAGGCGTTGGCCTCGCCAAGCATGCCCTGCTCGGCGAGCGCGGCTCCCAGATTGACATGCAGGTCGGCGACGAGGGGCTGTAAGGCCACGGCGTGGCGGTAGTGAATGCTTGCCTCGGCGGCACGTCGCAGGCTCATCAGGGCATGGCCAAGGTTGAGGTGTGCCATCAGGTTGCTGGAATTGAGGGCGAGGGCCTGGCGAAAGCTGGCGACGGCCTCGTCGACCTGATGGCGACCTAATTGCACAATTCCCAGGTTGCAGTGGGTCGCGTCTGCCTGAGGGTTCAACGCGATGGCTTTGCGAATCAGGGCTGTGGCCAAATCGTGATTGCCAGCCTGGTGTGCCAGGAGACCCAAAAGGTGATGGCCTTCGGCGTGTGCCGGATCGGCTTGCAAAACTTGCTTGTAGAGTGATTCGGCCCGCGCCAGTTCGCCGGCCTGATGGAACTGGACGCCTTGCTGCAATAACTCCGTGGTCGTGGGCATGGTGAGAACTATACGCGTGGGTTGGTCGCGAGGCGCCGTGGTTGTTCCAGGTGCAGCGCCGCCGCGATGCGTTCGAAGACTTCTTCCCAATCACCTGCTCGGCATTGGCGAAATAGGCGCATGGTTGGATACCAGGGACTGTCCAGACGGTCAAGAAGCCAGCGCCAATCGGGGGTTTGCTGCAAAGCAGTCCAGACCGGTATGCCCAGAGCTCCTGCGAGATGCGGAACCGACGTGCAGGAACTGATAACCAGGTCGAGATTCATCATGACAGCCGCCGTGTCGCTGAAGGTTTCCAGCCGGGAACTTAAATCGAGAATGGGGCAATGCCCGCCCAGCGCCTTTATTTGCTCCGAGCCCGCCTCTTTCTGTAAGCTTATAAGCCTGACGCCCGCCACACGTGCCAGTCTCGCAAAATAAGTTAACGGTATCGAACGCGAGCGATCGCCGCTGAAGGCGGGATTGCCTTGCCAGGCGATGCCTACCCGCAACCCCTCGGCCGGCTGTACTCCCAGGCAACGATCTAAATCTTCACGCCAACGCTCGACCAGTTTTGCATCGGCACGCAGGTAAGGAACGGTCGCCGGAATCGTGGCCAGTGTCGTGCCGAAGATGCCGGGAAGGCTCAACAGCGGCAGCCACACGTCGAACGCCGGCAGCGGCGTACCCTCAATGATGAGGTAGTCCAGTCCAGTGAGCCCGACCAGCAGGGGTTGCAGGGCCGCCTGGGTTTGAAACAACACCTTGCCGCCGCGACCTTGAACCATCGGTAGGTAGCGTAGAAACTGGATGGTGTCCCCCAGTCCCTGTTCGGCATAAATCAATATCGTTTTGCCGTGGAGGGGACGGCCATCCCAGCGGGGTTGAGCGAAGCGCGGGGCCGTCAATCCGGGCCGGCCCAGGCGCTGTTCATAATCTTTCCAGGCGGTGGCAAAATCACCTCGCAACAGGTTAAGAAGTGCCTGATTGCCAAGGGCCATTCTATGGCCTGGCTGAACGCTTAGGGCCTGCCGATAGCAGTCCGCGGCTTCCTCCAGGCGACCCTCCTGCGCGAGAGCCAGTCCAAGGTTGTTGTGCGCATCGGCATGACCCGGGTTGAGCGCGAGCGCTTGCTGGAAACTCTTGATCGCCAGGGACGGCTGACCCATCTCGTTGAGCGCATTGCCCAGATTGTTGTGCGCATCCGGATTGTGTGGATTGAGCGCCAGCGCTTGCTGAAAGCACTCGATTGCTTCCGAACGCTGGCCTCTGCCGACAAGGGCGTTACCCAGGTTTGTGTAGGCATCGCCGTGCCGGGGATCGATGCGCAGGGCTTCGCGATAGCAGGCAATCGCTGCGCCGAGATCCCCCTGGGCGCCATGGACGTTGCCGAGGTTATAGTGTGCCTGCGCCAGTCCGGCATCGAGCGCCAGCGCCTGCCGATAGGCAATGGCCGCGGCGGCGAGGTTTTTTTTCGCGAACTGAATGTTACCCAGGTTGATGTGCGCTTCCGCCAGGGCGGGGTTGGTTTTCAGGGCCAGGTTGAAGGATAAGGCCGCCTCGTCGAGCCGGCCTTGTGCCATGAGAACGTGGCCCAGGTTGAAATGAATTCAGCGCGTTGCGCGGATCGATAAGCAGGAGCTGCCGGTAAAGCGGTTCCGCCTGCTTCAGGTTGCCGCTCTGATGATGGTGCAGTGCGCGTTGAGCTGTTTCTTCGGTGGTGCCCATTCATCCAATCTTGGCGGATTGTCCGGGGCCGGTCAAGGTCGCAGCCATCGCGGCCATGCGTTCGAACACGTCCTGCCAATCCCCCGGCCGCTGCTGCCGAAATAACCGCATCGTTGGATACCAGGGGCTATCGTCACGGCCCAGGAGCCAGCGCCAGCAGGCCACGAAGGGCAGGGCGGCCCAAACAGGCACACCCAGCGCGCCGGCCACATGAACCACGGCGGTGTCCACACTGACGATTAAATCGAGGCTCCGCACTGCGCCTGCCAGGTCCTCCAGAGATGCAGGATTGAAACGACTCCCCAGATCGGCTACCGGAAAAGAGGTTGTCGTGAGTTCTTCTGTGCCAGGCCCGACCTGGAGACTGGAAGGCGGCACGTTTGGCAGGCGCGCAGGGCGCGAAGCAGCGCAATGGACAGGATTTCAAATGATGGCCCGGATGAACTGAATTTGCTTTCCAGGCGATGCCCACCTTCACGATGTGGGAATCTGCGTGCGATACGCCGGAGGAAAGCTGTTTGATCACGCCCGACCAGCGCTCGGCGTGCCTGGCGTCTGCGACCAGATAGGGATGGCGCGCGGGGATATTGCTCAGTGTCGTGCCAAATATGCCGGGAAGACTCATCAGGGGTACCGTCAGGTCGAACGGGGGCAACGGCGCACCGGCCGGCAAGATTTGGTCCGGCCCCTGAATTCGCCTGAGCAGCTCGTAAAGCGGCGGCTGGCATTCAAACAAGACGGTGCCGCCGCGCGCCTTGACCATGGGCAGATAGCGCATGAAGTGAATGGTGTCGCCCAGGCCTTGTTCGCCATAAACCAGTATGGTTTTACCTTGAAAAGATGAGCCATCCCAGCGCGGCTGGTGAAAGGTACGCGCGCTCACCCCGGGTACGGCCCAGCGATTTTCAAAAGGCGGCCAACCGCCCGCCAAATCACCATCTTGCAGGCGTAGCAAGCCGCGATTCCACTGCGCCAGCTTGTTGTCAGGTTCGAGGCGCAGCGATTGATCCAGGTACGCGGTGCCCTCGGCCCGGCGTCCGAGGCTTACGAGAGCGTTGCCAAGGTTGTTGAGAGCATGCGCGTCGTTGGGGTTGAGCGCCAGTGCCTGCTGAAAACAGATGATGGCGGGGCCGAGCTGCTGTTCTTCCCTAAGCGCGTTGCCCAGGTTGTTAAGTACGCCGGCGTGCCTGGGGTCGATGGCCAAGGCGCTCCGAAAATGTTGAATCGATTCGTCACGCCGGCCTGCATCCTTGAGAACGTTGCCCAGGTTGTAGTGAGTGTTCGCATCGTCGGGGCTTAGCTCCAGCGCGCGGCGCAGCGCCCGAGCCGCATCGTCGAGTTGCCCCTGGCGTAACAGGACTGTGCCCAGGTTATAGTGGGCATTCGCCAGATTGGGGGCCAGTTGTACAGCACGGCGATAGCACCGGGCCGCCTCCGCAAGCTGCCCTCGCGCGGTAAAAACATTGCCGAGATTGACCTCCGCTTCGGCGAAGTTGGGAACGCATTGCAATGCTTGCTGAAAACAAGCACCGGCTTCGTCCAGCAGTCCCCGCGCGAGAAGTACGCTGCCCAGGTTGTAGTGGGCGATGCCGCTGGACGAATCGGCCTCCAGGACAAGGCGATAGAGCCTCGTCGCCTCCGGCAGGTTGCCCGCTTGATGGCACTGGATTGCTAGCTGCAACGACTCGGCGATGGTAGGCATGAGGTTCATTTTAACAGGCGCCAACAAAACAGCGCTAACTGGCAGGCGGCGCCGCCACATTCTTTAGTGCGCTGGTGATGCGCTCGAATACTTCTGTCCAGTCGCCAAACCGCCGCTGGCGAAACAGACGCATGGTCGGATACCATGGACTATCCTCGCGCTCGAGCAGCCAGCGCCAATCGGGCACGAGCTGAAGCAATGTCCACACGGGCACTCCCATGGCGCCGGCCAGATGGGCGGTCGAGGTATCGGACGTTATTAGCAGATCAAGGTTCTTCATCACCGCGGCCGTATCGTTGAATGTTTGCAGTCGTAGGTTCAGGTCGATAATGGCTAGCCGGCCCGCCTGGGTTGCTAATTGATCGGCGGCCGGCCCTTTTTGCAAGCTTAGCAGGCGCACGCCAGGCACATCCGCCAGCGGTTCGAAATATTTGAGCGGGATCGAACGAAGTGCGTCGCCGCCGACCTTGGGATTGCCTTGCCAGACGATGCCTACTTTGAGGCCATCGAGGGATTGGAACTCGTCGCGCCAAAGGGATGTTTGTTCCACTTTGGGCTGGAGAAAAGGCCGAGCCGTAGGGATGTTGGCCAGAGTGGTCTGGAAAATCCCCGGTAAACTCAAAAGGGGTACCTGTACGTCAAAGGCCGGGACGGGCATGCCCTCGGTGATTACGTGATCCGCTCCGATGTTACCCTCGAGCAAAGTGAAAAGTGCCGGCTGGCAAGCGAGGATGGTTTTACCGCCCCGCGCGGCGACCAGGGGCAAGTAGCGCAGGAATTGAAGTGTGTCGCCGAAACCCTGCTCGTGGAATATCAGGATTGTTTTGCCGTCAAGAGCCGAGCCGTCCCAGCGTGGGCCCTGGAAGGCAGGTACTGGCCAGTCCGGCAGCGACCAGCGCAGCTCGAAGTCTGCCCACGACCCGGCGAAATCTCCTTGCAACAGGCGCAGCACGGCACGGCGGAAGCGCGCCGCCGTATGGCCTGGTTGAAGCCGAAGCACTTCTTCATTGTGCAGCCACGCTTCTTTTAATAGACCCAGCGAGGCGAGGGTGCTTGCCAGGTAGCCATGCGCGGCAGTCTGACTGGGCAAAAGGAGCATGACCTCCCCAACACGCGGCAAACCCCCGCCTGGTTGGCGATAAAGTTCCATTGCCTTTTGCAGCAGGCCATACTCCTCAAGTGCCGCTGCAAGTTTGCGCTGGCTTTCGGTATGCGTGGGATCCAGGCGCACAGCCTGACGATAACACGCCATGGCTTCGCTAAGTTGTTCCTGGCTATGGAGGGCACTGCCCAGGTTGACGAACGCATCGGCGTAATTTGGATCGAGTTGCACTGCACGGCGATAACAGGCTGCCGCCTCGCGGTATTGTGCCTGCTCAAACAGGGCATTGCCCAGGTTGAAATGCACAGCCACCTGCTCGGGTTCGTTTCGCAAAACCTGTTCGAACCACTGCGCCGCCTCGGCAAATTGCCCCAGGCGCATGAGCACGATCCCGAGGTTAAGGGCAGCACCGGGTGTGGCGGGATGGAGGGCAAGAGCTTGACGGATCAGACGTGCGGCCGTTTCCTGGTCGCCTTGCTGGTGGGCGATCAAGCCCAACAGATGGTTGGTTTCGGCATTTGCCGGGTCGGCAAGCAATATTTGACGGTAGAGCGCCTCGGCTTCCACGAGGTTGCCCTGGCGATGGCGCGACAAGGCCTCTCGCAACAACGCGGCGGTGGTTGCCATACAAACTCGGCTAGATTCGGGGGTTTCAATCCTGCAAGCTTGCCCGAGCGACGGTGCGCATCTTATCAAGGCCCGTCCTGGCGACCGTCAGCGGATCTTGTTTCCAGTACTCACGATTGAAGAGTTCAAGCGACAAAACGCCATGAAAGCCGGCACGGCGCAGGTCACGCAACATGGGCACCAGGGGCGCGACGCCGTCACCGGGATACACGCGATGGGCATCAGTGATCTCCGCCCGGCCTGGTTTGGCGGGATAATCGTTCATGTGAAAGATTTGCAGGGCGAAGCCGCTGAAGAGTTTCAAGTCGGCAAAACCCGAGCCGCCTTTGTGCAAATGGTAGACGTCGGCCAGAATGCAGGCGTCCGGATGGCCACTTTCGGCGGCGACCAGCGCTCCCTCGCCAAGCTTGCTGAGCACACGCGAAAAGCCCCAGATTTCAACTTGCGGGATAACACCAATCTGCGCGCCGATATCGAGCAACGCCCGGTAGCGTTCGGCCGCGCGATATATGGATAAATCCGCTTGATTGGTGGCGCCCACGGGTGGGGCCGCCAGGCGCTTACCGCCGATTTGCCGCACCATGTCCATCGCCCGACGGGATGCCTCCAGCGCCTTCTGACGCCGGCCCTCATCGTCGACGATCCACTCCGTGAAGCCGATCGAGCTTTCGACGCGTAAGCCCGCATCGGCGATGCGTCGGCCGAGGTCGCGCAGGTTGCCGCCGTCACGCGTATGGCGTTCCAATTCGTTGATCCAGGGCTCAATGGCCTGGTATCCCGCCTTGGCGGCAATATCAACTTCCGCCGTGATCGATAGCTTCTGCCCCTGAATGGTGCTGGTGTTCAAGGAATAAGTAAAGGGATCGCGCACAGCGGCGGGCTTCTGCGCCGCGGGGACCTGGCCGGCCACAGCCAGGGCGGCCGTGCCGGCAAGCATCTCTCGGCGACTCATGTCCTGGGGCATACGCACCTCGGTTTAGCCGTTTTCACTATCCCAATTACTTTTTATCGCGAAATAGTCTTGGCGAAAGCAAGTAAAGATCATTTTTCCAGACTGGCCAGGTGTGGGCGCCGTTGTCGACGTGCCAGACGTGGGGAACCATTATTTCTTCGAGCTTGGTATGCAAGGCCAAACTTGATTTGAAGGCATTGTCCTTGTCACCGCAAGAAATCCACAAGAGCCGCAACTGTTTTTTGGCGAGATCGGGGTCCGGGAGGAGGTTGTCGACCGACTTGCCACCACCGGAGAATGCTCCGACCCAGGCGAAGGTGTCGAGATGTTTCAGGCCGATGCGTAGGGCCTGACCGGCCCCCATCGACAGACCTGCCAGGGCACGGCTCTCACGGTCCGCCCTGACGGGATAATGGGATTCGATATATGGGATGACGTCCTTGAGAAGATCGCCCTCAAAACCGCTGTTCTTGTTGCCGTCCGCGCCCTTGGCGAAACCATTGGGCATGACGACGATCATGGGCTGCAGTTTGTTGTCGGCGTAGAGGTTGTCGAGAATGATCTCGGCGGAGCCTTTCATGTGCCAGCCGGTCTCGTCGTCACCGGCGCCGTGGAGCAAATAAAAGACCGGCAGCACTGCGCCCTTCGCGGTGTTTGGCGCGGTATAAACCATCATTTTGCGTTTGGCGCCGACAGTTTTGGAATCGTAATCGACGGTTTCCAGTTTGCCGTGCTTGATCTTGTCGCGCCGCACATCGAACCCCTTGGGCGCGGCTGGCAGTGGCGTTTGTGACCAGGCCTGGGCGGTCAAAACCAGGGCAAGCAAAGCGCTGTAGCCAAGCGTTCGTCTCATGCGGGGCCTCCATCAAAAAGGGTGCCGACTTTTCAACGCTCAACGTACGACGCAGTGCGTTTCAAGTCAAAGGAAAAACGGATAAAACTTGAAAAACGCCCAAGATTTGGCTACCTTAATTAACTCGCCACGGATTCGGCGGCGGCGGGGGTTGCAAGACAACGCCCGGCGTTTTTTCATGGCTCGCCGCAGGCCTCACAGCTTTTTGTGGGGAAACACATCACGCGGAGCGTGCTACCTGCCCACGAGTCGAGCGTGACTCGTACTATTTGGGTGGTATTGAATGAGTGCCGATAAATTGGAACGCTCAGAACGCCCTCCGTGCCGTAGCATCATGGGGGTGCAAATTTTAGGCACCGGCAGCTACGTTCCAGATTCAGTCGTCACCAACGAACATTTGCAGAATCGCTTCAAATGTGACCAGGAATGGATCGTCAAACAGACAGGTATTCGGGAACGCCGCCATGCCATGGCGCATCAGGCCACGACCGATCTCGGCTTCGAGGCTGCCCGCCGCTGTATCGAGCGCGCCAAGGTCCGGCCGCAAGACATCGACATGCTGCTGGTCGCCACGATCACGCCCGACATGTCCTTCCCGTCGGCCGCCTGCCTCATTCAAAATCGTTTAAAGCTCAAGTGCGGCGCTGTGGACGTTCAGGCGGCTTGCGCGGGCTTTATGTATGCGCTGGTCACGGGTTCGGCCTATATAGCGTCCGGCGCCAGCGATTATTGCCTGGTGGTCGGCGCCGATTGCCTGTCGCGCATCGCCAATCCTAACGACGTCAAGGTATATCCCCTGCTCGGCGACGGTGCCGGCGCCGTCCTTCTGGCGCGCGGCAGGCCGGACCAGGGCCTCATGCAATATTCGATGGGGTCCGACGGCAAGGGGGGTAACTTGATCCAGCGGCGTGGGTGTGGCAGCCGCATTCCTCCTTCGGCGGAAATCCTGGAGGCGGGGCTGCATTACATGGAAATGGAGGGACGGGCTGTCTTCAACTGGGCTGCTTCGATCCTGTGTGATTCCATCATGGATGTCCTGGAAGCCGCCAACATGCGCTCCGAGGATGTCGACCTCTACGTTCCGCACCAGGCCAACATCCGCATCATCAACGCCGCCATCGACGTCCTGCGCATCGATCGCGCCAAAGTTTACACCAATATCGAACGCTACGGCAACACTTCCGCCGCCTCGGTGCCGCTAGCCCTCGACGAAGCCGTCGCCGAAAACCGCGTACAGCCCGGCAATCACATCATCATGAGCGGTTTCGGTTCGGGACTCGTCTGGGGCACGACGCTGTTTCACTGGTAACTCGGCTTTGTTCTAGCCGCCGCAAGTGTGCTGTTCCGACGGTGCTTTCATGCACTCGCCAAAGAGAGCGTCGAACTCGGGACTGGCTTGTTTGGACTCGCCTTTTAGCTCGTGCATCAGTTTGCGTTCTTCATCTTCGATCTTGCCATTGGCGAAGACCAGCCGGCGCAGCCAGCTACATTCTTCCGAGTTGATTTTGCCTTTTGCCAGGATATGGTCCTTGACGGCCTGGTAAAAGAACTTTTCGAAGGCGGGCGTACGATGCTGCACGCGTTTGTGCAGCTCGACGAGAAGGTCGGCGGCGGGCCTCTCAATCTTGGGGCCAGCATATACCGCCTGGCGGAGAAGTTCGAGGTCTTTGCTTTCGACCTTGCCAACCGCCAATATGGCCTGTTCGATGCGACGTAGTTCCGTCAACATGCCGAGCTCCATTGTTAAAAGACCCTGGGTTTGCTCAAACTGTGGAGGATTTTGCTTGCAATATTTGTACCGTCAGGGAACGATAAGCCCCATGAACACTTGCCCGCTAACCTCCGATCGCATGCATCGTGCGGAGCGGTTTGATGAAGCGTGATGTGTTGATCTCGTGACCTTCGGACTTCGCCTTGATGTTCTTACGCACCAGGTCGGCGATTGCCTCGGCCGGTGCGCCGCCGCGCAACAGCGGCTTGAGATCGACTTCATCGAGGGCGAAGAGGCAGTTGCGTAGCTTGCCTTCGGCGGTGAGGCGGACGCGGTTGCAGCTGGTGCAAAAGGGGCGTGAGATGGAAGCGATGATGCCGACCCGGCCGCCACCATCGAGGTAGCGAAAGTCCATGGAGGGAGCGCGCGGATCGTAATCGTCGGCCGGCACCAAGGGCCCGAACGCTTTTTCGAGCTGATCGATTATTTCGTCGGCGAACAGGACCTTGTCCCGCTCCCAGTGATCTGCCCCGATGGGCATGTATTCGATGAAGCGCATTTCCAGGCCATGGTCGCGCGCGAAGCGGGCCAGCGGCACCACCTCGCTCTCGGTGATGCCGCGCATGCTGATGGCATTCACTTTCACGGGATCGAAACCCGCTTGTTTAGCCGCCATGATGCCGGCGATCACTTTGTCGAGCCCGTCGCGGCGCGTGATCTGGCGAAACCGGTCGGGGTCGAGCGTGTCGAGGCTGATATTGATGCGGCTCAAACCCGCGTCGAAAAGTGGTTTGGCCTGATCCGCAAGCAGGATGCCATTGGTGGTAAGGCCGACGTCTTTTATGCCACCTACCCGGCAGAGCATGGTCACGAGGCGCGGCAAGTCGCGGCGCATAAGCGGTTCGCCGCCCGTTAACCGGACCTTGGCGATGCCCAGAGGTGCCACGATTTCCACAAAACGCGTGATCTCTTCAAAGGACAGGATCTCGTGCCGATCCAGAAAGGTGACATCCTCCGGCATGCAGTAGGTGCAGCGAAGATTGCAGCGATCGGTGACGCTGATGCGCAGGTTGCTGTGGCTCCGCCCGAAGGTGTCGACGAGGCTGTTCAAGGTTTTTTCGTCAACTTCATTCATGAACCCAGCTTGCCTTCCTCTGTTGGTCGATTTTCACGTGCCCGGGTGAACCCAGGCCACGCTGCCGTCGGCCCAGTTTTCTTTTTTCCAGATCGGCACCAGTTCCTTGAGGCGGTCGATGGCGTGACGGCAAGCTTCGAAAGCCTGGGCGCGATGCGGGCAACTTACCGCGACAGCGACGCTGATGTCGCCAACCTCCAGGTGGCCCAGGCGATGCTCAATCGCGATGGCGCCGACCGGCCAGCGCGCCCGGGTGTCTTCCTCGATTTCCGCCATTTTCTTGGCCGCCATGCCGGCGTAAGCCTCGTAATCAAGGGCCACCGTCACTTTGTCCCCGGTGAGATCACGCACGGTGCCCAGGAAGGTCACCACGGCGCCGCAATTCGGTCGGCGCACCTGCTCCGTGAGTATTTCATAGTCGATTTTTTCGCGCACCAGGCGAATCATGTTCCGTGACCCACTTTATCTGGCGGGACCATCACAACCCTATTCTACCCGCCGCTCACGGGCGGCAACAGTGCGACTACGGCGCCTGGGGTAAGCACGAACTCGTCATTGGCCAATTCCTCGGCGACGGCCAGCGCGGAGCATTCGAGTAGTTTCGCCAGCGCCGGCACGAGGTCGCGCAGACGGCGGCGCAAATCGCCGATGGTCGCTTTCTCCGGTAAATCGACAGTGAGCTGGCTGGCGCGGGCGATATCGCGTGCCCGGGCGAATAATTGCACGTCAATCTTCATCGCAGCACCAGCTTGCGAATAGGTTCGTGGAGGCGTTTTGCCACCTGCGGCAGCAGTCCGTAAGCCAGGGCAAGAAACTGAGCGGGATGGAGAGTTCGCTTGCTGCGCCATCTTCCATCTGCATCCGGCAACTACTACATTCGGTCGCTCCGAAGGCAATATCGCTGCTTGCCAGCGCCTCCAGGAGCGGTCTGCCGGCCGCCAGCGAGGTGTCGTAATTGCTCTCCTTGAGGCCAAATGTGCCAGCCATGCCGGAGCAGCTCGACATCGATCGCGGCGACGCGCATGCCTGGAATCAGGTGTAGCAGCGATGGACCTTCGGCGGGTTGACCGAGTGCCTTGATGTGGCAAGGCACATGGTGACCGACGCTATAGCTTAACGACTGAAAATCGGTCCGCAGTTTCCCTTGCCGCTTGAGGTCGCCGAGAAAGGCGGTCAATTCGACTGACTTTTGGGAGACCAGGCGGGCATCAAGATCATCGAGCAGGTCGATATAATCCTGGCGGAGCATGAGTGCGGAGCTGGGCTCCGAACAGACGATGGTAATTCCCTCCCGAGCCAGATCGGCGAGCACGCGCAGGTTGCGGCGGGCGTTGTCCCGCGCTGTTTCGACATCGCCATGGGCCAGGGCCTCGATGCCGCTGCCGCGCAGCTGAGGAGGTACGTAGACGTCGTAACCATGGTGCTGCAGTACCAGCACGGTGGCTTCGCCGATTTGCGGATCGATGAACGTGGCGTAAAGGTCGGGGAAATAAACGAGCCACGGCCGTGCGCCGTTGGGCCGAATCGTCCAGCCGCGGCGCTTGGCCAGGGACAGAAACGAACGCCGGGCCACGCGCGGCAAGCGGCGCCGCGCGGACAGCTCGAACACTTTCTCGAAAAGCCAGCGCAGCGGCTTGTTGCCGATGGCGAAATTGGCGAGGGGGGAAAAGGTGCTTCCCCAGCGCGAAGCGCTCGAGGCGGGCCAAAAACCACTCGCCCCGATCGAGTCCGTGCTGAGCGACATTGGCGGCCTTGGCTTCGAGCATGAGCTTGGGAATGTTGACATGGGCCGGGCACTCCTGCGCGCACATTTTGCAATTAACGCACAGGTCGGCGACGGCACGAACTTCGTCCGCGCCAAGTTGTCTGCCCTCGGGATTTTCTTCCAGCAGGTGCCGCAAGAGGTTGGCCTTGGCACGCGGGCTGGCGGCCTCGCGCGGATCGGCACGGTAGACGGGGCACATCCGTTGTTGGGCGCCTCGTGTCCGACAGTGTCCGCAACCATTGCAATGCATGCTTTCCGCCAGCACCTCGCCAGGTTGCCAGTGCAGCTCCCAGCTTACCGGCGTGGTGGGCACCGCCGGCACCGTCCGCAGCGGCCAGGCGGGCTGGCTGGGGTCTGGGTCCACGATTTTGCCGGGATTGAACAGGCCGCGCGGGTCGAAGATCGCTTTGACCTGCCGGAATATTGGATAGAGCGGTCCGTATTGGCGCGCGACCCAGGGCGTGCGTGCCAGGCCGGTGCCATGCTGCGTGCTGATCGTCCCCTTCATATCGAGCGCCAGCGTATGCATCTGCTCGGCGATTGCCGAGAGCCGGGAGACATGCTCGGGGACCTGCAAATCGAGGAAGGGACGTGTATGGACTTGCCCCGAGGCCGCGTGAATCAAAAACGACGCGGTCGTATCGTGCTCGCGGAGAATTTGTTGCACTTTGCGTAGAAATTCAGCAAGCTGGCCAGGCGGCACGCCGATGTCCTCGACGAAGGGGACAGGCTGGGCGCCCCCTTTGAGCCCATAGAGGCTGGGCAGGGCAATCTCGCGCAGTTGCCAGAGGCGATCGTATTGGACGTCATCAAAGGCCGGCACGGCACAGAGGGCCAGGGGGGCGAGCTGGCCGACCTTGTCCACGAGGTCGCGCGCCGCATCGCGGGCTTCCGCGGGAGTGTCGCCTTCATATTCCACCAGCAGAATGGCCTCGGCTTCGGGAGGTACCAAGGCCGCGACCTTGCCGGCATCGCCGCCGCGCGCCAGGCTCAGTAAACGCCGGTCCATCAACTCACAGGCGGCCGGGCGCGTGCTGGCGGCACGCTGGGCGGCCAGCAAGGCCAGGTCCAGGCTGGCAAAGCCCAGAAGTACGAGCGACTTGCCGCCGGCCACCGGAATGGTGCGCAGCGTCGCTTCCGTGATCAGGCAGAGCGTACCTTCCGAACCGATGAGCAAGCGGGCGCATCGAGCGCACGCTCGGAGTGAACGCCGTCAAGCAGATAGCCGCAGCGATTGAAACGGGTCTGCGGCTGACATGCTCGAACCAGCTCGGCATTTTGTTCGAGGAGAAATGTTAGCGTATTGACAATGTCGTTCCAGTGAGCCGGCGCCAGGTTCGGCCTTGGAGGCAACGCTTCCTTGCCGACATTAGCCACATCGCCGTTGTCGAGCACTACGCGGAGAGATTCGACATGATCGCGGGTGTAGCCGTGGAGTAGACTGTGCGAGCCGGAAGCATTGTTGGCCAGCATGCCGCCAAGGGTGCAGGTGCGGCCGCTTGCTGGGTCCGGTGCGAAACGGCGCCCCTGTTTAGCCAAGGTTTCGTTGAGTGCCGCGAGCGTTACGCCAGGTTGCACGCGCACCGAGGTGGCGCGGACCTCGAGGATGCCACGAAAATAGCGGCTAAAATCGACTATCAGGCCGCGGCCGAGCGCTTCGCCGGCCAGACCCGTGCCGGCGCCGCGGCACCAGGGAAAAATTGTTCTCGGCGGCGTAACGCACCAGTGCCTGTACGTCCTCTTCATCGCGCGGCAGCGCCACGCCCAGGGGCCTCACCTGGAATATGCTGGCGTCGGTGCTATAGAGCGAGCGCGACAGGCCATCGAAAAGCAATTCGCCTTTGAAGAAGCCCTTCAGGTCATCCTGAATTCGCCCTCGTTGTTGATCGTCCACGCCAATCCTCGTTTGCTTCGCGGCCCTGGGGCCCCGCCACATGCCAGGTGGTCTTGAGCGACGCGGTCCCTATGGGGCGCGTTGTTTGGCCAGGGCACTTTCGGCTTTCAACCGCTCACGCCGCAGACGTTCCTGACGGTAGCGCTCGCCGGTGGTGATTTCGAACGGCAGGTGCCCCTCTCCCGCTTGAAACCCACGATAATGCGCGCCGCAACGATAGCAGACCAGGACGTCGCCGACCATGAGGTAGAGCAACCCGTCGAAGCACGCCGAACCGATCAAAATTACCCAGGTCCAGAGCGGCTCATAAAACCAGTAAGTGATTGCGGACAGCACGCAAGCTCCCACCAGAATGGACATGCCGAGCCACTGCGGGAAGTCTTTCTTCTTATAAATCTCGGCAGTGCCACAAATCAGGCAGTGGGGCAGGGCTGGGTCGCTGGCGTCAAGGTGCAGGCGGTGATCGCAGCCGACACATTGCCAGTCACGGGCTCCCGCCAGCTCCAGACGATCGGGTCGGTCACATTCGGGGCAAGAAAAACAAACATTCACAGGATGGTCCCCGTTTTTGCCAGGAGCAATTGGCTGGTAAGCTCACCGAGGAAGCCAAGGATTACGACGACGTAGAGAATTCCAGTAGCCGACTGCGTGGAACGGATCCGTGCCGTTTCCCAGGCCATCCAGCCCAGCACCAGCGGGCCCGCCAGGCCTATCACCCAGCGCACCCCAAGCCACAAAACCATTTCCGTTTCCAGGTTACCCGCCGCCGGGCGTCCTGTCCACCAGTAGAGCCCGATACAGGCCAGGGCGATGCGTGCCACGAGCGTCACCCCCAGCGCCGCCAAAAGGCGGTAGAGCGGCGTCAAAGACATGGCGGGCGCGATCAGATAGGAATGCCCCATCAGCATCGCCGAAGTCGCCGCTCCCAGAACTCCGGCGGACGCGACATCGTCGGCCACCAGCCACGGGGTGTTGCCCTGACCGCGATGCGCCTGGCCCGCCAGCAGGAGCGACGCACCAAGCCCGACCGTCGACAAAACCAAAACGACGCGCTGGCCAGGCTGGCCGTCGAGGTGCCAGATAATGGAACCGACGACCGCCAGCGTCATGCTCAGCAAGAGCGCCAGCCACAGTCCCAGGTCGGCCATGTTGCGCAAGAAGAAGGCGGCCACGGCGGTCAGGCCCAGGGCGGTCAGATATTGAACGCGAAAAAAGCGAGGCGGCACCACGGAGGGAGGCAGGATCAGGAGACATGCGATCAGGCCGCAAGCCAGGCGCAAACAAAAAGTGGCAAGCATGGTTCAAGCATTACTATTAATTAGGGCCATTAGTTCCGAGCGCGTGGAGTGGTTTGTCTGGAAGGTGCCGCGCATGGCGCTGGTGGTGCAAATGGCGCCGGACTTGCGGACGCCGCGCACCGACATGCAGGTGTGGGACGCCTCGATGATTACACCGACGCCCCGCGCGCCCAACTCCTTCATGATCAGATCGGCGAGTTCCTCGGTCATGCGCTCCTGAACCTGCGGCCGCCGCGACAGCAGTTCGACGGCGCGGGCAAGCTTGCTCAGGCCGACAATTTTGCCGTTGGGAAGGTAGGCGATGTGGGCGTGGCCAAAGAACGGCAAGAGATGATGTTCGCACATACTTTCGAAGCTGATCCTCTTGACCAACACCATCTCATCATACTTGTCGGAAAAAGTCTTCCGCAGCACGCCTGCCGGATCGGTACGCAGGCCGCCGAACATTTCCTCGTACATGCGGGCGACGCGTTGCGGCGTTTCGCGCAAGCCTTCACGGTCGGGGTCCTCGCCTACGGCGAGCAGAATCTCCCGAACCGCGGCTTCCAGGCGCGGATGGTCCACTGGAGCCGCCAAGGGTTGTTCGTTTTCCTTAGCCGAGCCGCGCCGGGTACGCGTAGGTCGATCGGTCATGGGGCCACCGAGGTAACGCAAAAACCCACGGGAGGATGCCCGTGGGTCCGTGCTGGATCATCGATGCAAATTATAGGCACTGGCGTGAGAAACGTATAGAGGGGACGACGGCGTCGTCATTCTGAACGGCGACAGCCAGCGGCCGGTTTCCCAGCCGTCTCGCCAAGATATTCGCGATGGGCCGGACCGATGCGCTGTCTGGCCAGGTTCCAGTACCAGGATCATCCTGGCTTTGGCAGCGTTGGACGAAGTTATGACGGATAATGCCGAAGCACGTTGGTTTCCCCTAAAACCAGCGGCTCTCCTTTCACCGCTTCTGTTTTTTTCCTATAATTCCCCCATCAATCAACAGCAAGTGTCCCCGCGTTGGGCACCTTTTTCGAGGACTTTGTCGTGTCTAGCAATAACTTCCTGTTTACCAGCGAATCGGTGTCCATGGGCCATCCCGATAAGGTGGCCGATCAGATCAGTGATGCCATTCTCGACCACTGTTTGGCGGCCGATCCCATGAGCCGTGTGGCCTGTGAAACCATGGTCACCACCGACCTGGCTATTGTCTCCGGCGAAATCACAACCAATGCCGACCTGTCACGGTCGGCCATCGATGGCATCGTCCGCAAGACCATCAAGGAAATAGGCTATACCGATCCCACCATCGGCTTTGCCGCCGACACCTGCCAGGTCCTGTCGCACCTGCACAAACAATCGGGCAACATTGCCCAGGGTGTCGATACCGGCGGCGCCGGTGATCAGGGCATGATGTTCGGTTTCGCGTGCCGGGAAACCACCACGCTCATGCCCTTGCCCATTTACCTGGCGCACCGCCTCGTGGAAAATCACGCCAAGCTTCGCGAGTCGGGTGAAATCAAGTGGCTGCGGCCCGACGCCAAGAGCCAGGTCACGGTGGAATATGAAGCGGATGGCACTCCTAGCCGCATCCACACCGTCGTTCTCTCGACGCAGCACGACGATTCGGTGATGGCCACGAAAGCCGGCCAGGAGTATTTCTCGGACGAGGGCGCAAGACCATTGTCGACAAACTGATTCTGCCCACGCTGAAAAAGGAATGGCCCGAACTGCTCAAGGGCAGCATCGAGTTGGTTCTCCCTGGCCAGGCCCCTGGCAAAATCAATGAAGGCAGCATTCGCTGCCACATCAATCCAACCGGTTGCTTTTTGGTTGGCGGCCCGCATGGAGACTGCGGCCTGACCGGGCGAAAGATCATTGTCGACACTTACGGCGGCCGTGGCCGTCATGGCGGCGGGGCTTTTTCAGGCAAGGACCCGACCAAGGTCGATCGCTCCGCGGCTTACATGGCACGTTACATTGCCAAGAACATCGTCGCCGCCGACTTCGCCGATGAGTGCGAAGTGCAACTTTCCTACGCGATCGGTTACCCCGACCCGCTTAATATCTGGGTCAACACCAATGGGACGGTCAAGGGCGGCGTCACCGAAGACCAGCTCGTCGAGCTGATCCGGAAACACTTCAAGCTGACTCCCAAGGGGATCATCGAAAGCTTGAATCTGCGTCGCCCCATTTACAAGGAAAGCGCGCGTAACGGTCATTTTGGCCGCGAACTCCCTAATTTTACGTGGGAAAAGACTGATAAGGCGGAACTTCTGCGCAAAGAGGTTGCCAAGCCGGCGCTGGCACGCGCCTGACGAATCATGGGCCCATTACGAGTTGTTTTTTATCCATTGAGATTGAGGAGACATTCCGATGACAGGCAAGAAATTGCTGGTGCTGGGCGCGCTCCTGTTGCTGCCCCTTCTGGGCACACTCCCCTCGCGCCGATGATGACAAGAAGTTCAACCTGATCTACGTTCCGACCGAGGAAGTGGTCATCGAGAAGATGTTTGAAATGGCCAAGGTGGGCAAGAAAGACGTGGTTTTCGACCTCGGCTGCGGTGATGGTCGCATCTGCGCCATGGCTTGCAAGAAGTTCGGCTGCTCGGCTGTCGGCGTCGACCTCAACCCCGAGCGGATCAAGGATTGCATGGATACGATCAAGAAGTATGGCGTGGAAGAATTCGTCGACCCCAAGTTCATGCTCGAATACCGGCTCGGCAATGCGCTCAAAGTCCCCGACTTCAACCGTGCGTCGGTCGTTATGCTCTATATGCTGGAAGAATTCATGGACCTGCTTGAGCCCATTGCCCAGAAAAATCTCAAGCCCGGAACTCGAATCGTCGCCCACGATTTCCGCTGGAGCGACAAGAACTGGGAACCGGAAATGGATATCGATTTCCAGGGGCCCAATCGCCAGCATAAACTCTACATGTGGACCGTCAAAGGCAAGTAAGTCGCGGTGGGCGGCACTATCCTATCACGCGCCGGAGCATAAGCGCCTGGAGCATAAGCCATGAAGCAATCGCGGTATTTCGCGCTGGGATGTCTCGGTCTATTCTTGGCGCTTCGCAGTTCACATTTGGCCAGCAAGCAGACAAAAAGGATATCGATCCTGAGTATCAGGGCCGAATCATTTACGTACCGACCGAGGAAGTCGTCGTCGAGAAAATGCTCGAGATGGCCAAGGTCAAGAAAGATGATCTGGTTTACGATCTGGGTTGCGGCGATGGCCGTATTGTTTGCCTGGCCGCCAAGAAGTTCGGCGCCAAGGGGGTCGGCGTGGACATTGACCCGGCCCGCATCAAGGATTCCCTGGAAACCATGAAGAAATATGGCGTGACCAAGGAGTTGGTCGATTTTCGTCAAGGCGATGCCCTGCGCGTAACCGACCTGGAAAAGGCCACGGTGGTGACTTTCTATATGTTGCCCGAGTTTATGGAAAAACTGGAGCCCCAGGTGCTCAAACGCCTCAAGGCGGGCACGCGCCTGGTCGCGCACGATTATCCGTTCCCCAACATGAAGGCCGATGAGGTCATCGAGTTCAAGGGCCCAATTCGCCCTCACACGCTGTATCTATGGACGGTGCCGGCGAAGTAGTCCTAACAGACGGAGACAGGATCTTGC
Source organism: uncultured Planctomycetota bacterium (assembly GCA_963848825.1). GTDB lineage: Bacteria > Planctomycetota > Planctomycetia > Gemmatales > Gemmataceae > CAVVSQ01. The sequence continues at coordinate 77,582 of CAWKFA010000008.1, forward strand.
AGCGCGAGGGACCCGATGGGCATAGCCCCGTTGGTTCCTCCAGAGATCTTGTTTTCGTTTCTTTTTTGTACCAAAGAAGTGAGGATCCATTAACGTGCCACTTGTAGTGCAGAAATTCGGCGGCAGCAGCGTGGCAACGGCCCAGAGAATCATGGCGGCGGCGCGGCGTGCGATTCAGGCCAAGAAGGCCGGCAACCAGGTCATCGTCGTGGTGAGCGCCCGCGGCGACACCACCGACGAACTCATCGACCTCGCCCGCGAAATCTGCGAACACCCACCGGCACGCGAGATGGATATGTTGCTGGCAACGGGCGAGCAGATCTCCATCGCGCTCATGGCCATGGCGATTCAATCGCTCGGCGAGCCGGCCATCAGCTTCACCGGTGCCCAGATCGGCATCGTGACAGATAGCTTTCATACCAAGGCCCGCATCAAGAACATTTCCACGCAGCGCCTGCATGAAGCCTTCAAGGCTGGCAAGGTCGTCATTGTGGCCGGCTTTCAGGGAATCGATGAAAACTACAACATCACGACCTTGGGCCGCGGCGGGTCCGACACCACGGCCGTCGCGCTGGCCGCTGTCATGAAACATGACAGCGCGCCGCCAGGCACGACCACGACGCAAGTCGGCTGTGAGATTTACACGGATGTCGATGGCATTTACTCCACGGACCCGCGCATCGTGCCCGAGGCGCGCAAGATGGATGCCATCAGCTATGACGAGATGCTTGAACTGGCGTCCGTCGGCGCCGGCGTCATGCACTCGCGCAGCATCGAGTTTGCCAAGAAGTTCGACGTGCCGCTGCAAGTCCGCTCCTCCTTCACGGATAACGAAGGCACCTGGATCGTACCCGAGACGGAATGGATGCGCGAAGTGGTCGTTTGCGGGGCGGCCACTGCTAAAAGACGAGGCGCGCGTCACGCTCGAAGGGGTCCCCGACGAGCCCGGCGTCAGCCATCGCGTCTTCGCGGCGATCGCCGATCAGAACATCGCCGTCGATATGATCGTGCAAAACGTCGGTTCCGGCGGCAAGGCGAGCATTAGCTTCACCGTGCTCAAAAACGAGCTGCCCGCCACGTTGGCAGTGCTGGGACCCCTGGCCGCTACCCTGGGCGCTCGCGTCGAGCACGAAGAAGAAGTTAGCAAGGTTTCCATCGTGGGCACCGGCATGCGCACCCACACCGGCGTCGCGGAAAAGATGTTCGCCGCCATGTCGGCCGCCGGCGTCAACATGAAGATGATCACCACCGGCGACATCAAGATCTCCGTGCTGGTCGATAAGGCGGATGGCATCAAGGCGCTGCGGGCCGTCCACCAGGCCTTTCAGCTCGACAAGGCCCGGCCAGGCGCCGGTTTGCCCGGTGCCGTGGCGCCCAGCACCTTCAAGTCCCGGGTGCCGGCCGTGGTCGATGACAATGGCAGCCGCGACCTGGCCAGCATTACGCAAAAGCTGTCCAGCATGGAAGACATCGTGGTCAGCGACGTACTGCTGGCAACCGACCAGGGACGCATCACCATCTTCAATCTTCCCGACCGGCCCGGCATCTGCTCGCGGGTGTTCCAGGCCGTCGCGGCCGCGGGAATCATGGTGGATATGATCGTGCAAAACTTTGGCGGCCCGAGGCAGGCGCATCTGTCTTTTTCGGTGCCGCGGGCCGATCTGGACCGATCGCTGATCTTGACGCGCGATGTCGTGCAAACGATCGACCCCGCGACCGAGGTCGTCGCCGACGCCAACATGGCCTATCTCCTGGTGTTGGGCATCGGCATGCGGACCCATACCGGAGTCGCGCGGCGCATGTTCGGCGCGCTGGCGCAGCGCGGCATCAACATCAGCATGATCAACACCAGCGAAGTTCGGGTGAGTGTGGTTGTCGACCGGGCCCGCGGCGAGGAGGCACTGGTCGTCCTCAAGGAAGCTTTTCATATCGCTTGAAGATAAAAAAAGGAACGGGGACATCTCCTGTCCCCGTTCCTGCTAATAATCCCAAAGACTAAAACCCAGCCAGCATTTCCATGGCGAGCTGTCCCAGGCTTTCCTCGCTTACCGAGACGGGGTCACCACAGTTGGGGCAGCAGATGGCGCCACGTTCCATCAGGGTGGCGAAAATCATGTCTTCAAACGTGGTGCCGTCGCCCAGCGCATACCAGGAGCCGTCTTCCCACATGCGTTGCCGAATTTCGTCGTCCGATGCGTGGGCCGGGGCGACAAAGCGGCAGGAGCAAGCGGTGCAGTGTAATTCAATACGCATGAGAGACCCTCCATGTTATGTGCGACTGATATGACACTGGAACAGGAAGCAAGGGAGATACCAAAGACCGAGAGGTCGCCTTGACTTTTTTATTTCCTGTTACAACGAGATGGGAAATAAAGACTTACGGCTAGATTTTTGTTCTGGGAAGCTGCCCCGTCTGGAGAAAAGATGGGGCCTTTTCCTGCAGGCAGGGGCGAAATGGTACGTTTGTTTACAAAGTGGCAAGGTAAACCTTGCAATCCCCCGTCTCAGGGATTTGTGTCCTTGGTTTCGGGAAGTTCGGCCGGCATGTTGCCCATTTGTGAATTGAGGGCCACGTCCAGCGCTGCCATGCCTGAATAAACCGATCGATAAGCGAACTCGTCCCCCTGGGTGGCGGTGGTGAAACGTAGACCGCCTGACACCATGTAATCCACCAGTTGCTGGAGATTTTTGCCGCCGCCCGACCACTTCTGGAAATCCACCTGCGTCATGGCTTCACCCCGCTCGAGTGCCACGCGGGCGTCATCGAAATCGTTCAGGAAGCGCTTGGCATCCAGATATTGTGTCGTCGGAATTTCGTTGACCTTCTTGAAGAGCTGGTCGCGGACTTTGTCGATCTGGTCGCGCATGTCCTTGAGAAGGTTCGCGTCCAGCTTGCCTTTTTCGGCGTTTTTCACCAGCGTCTTGGCCTGGCTCTCGATGAGATGGAGCTGGTCGGCCTGGAAGTTTTCTTGAAAAACGACGGGCCAGGTGAATTCGCCATGATTTCGCAGGATGCCCAGGCTCGCGGCATTCTTGGTGACATTGAGGTGCCCCAGGACTTCTTCACTCAGTCCGAAGGTCGTAAGTTCCGCGCGTTTGCCCGGATGTTTACGAAGGTCGTCGAGCAGAAGGTTGAGCGCCTTGCCGTTGACGATTTCCGGCTCGCTGGAATTCGACTGAATACGTTTGAGCGTCATCTTGGCAATCTTGGCCTGCTCTTCGGTGTACGTCGGCGTGTTGGCCTTGATGTACATTTCCAGATCGAACTTTTTCTTCTTGGTATCCAGCCTGGCCTGGAGGGCGGTCTCGCGGAGAATGCGTGCCTGTTCCTGGCTGGTGATGACCGTGCCATAAGCGCGCAGAACGTCGGCCGCGCCCTGCAGAACGCTGCCCGCGCCATAATAAGGCAGGTACGGGTTGGCCGCGTAGGGATCGTAAGGCGTAGGAAAACCCGTCGGGCTGTAAGGGTTCGCGACGCCCGGGGCATAGGGATTGCCGGTCGCCGCCGTGTACGGGTTCGCCGTCGTCAGTGCGGGGTTGGCGTTGGGAAATACGCCAGGATTAAGGGCGGCTGCCCGGGCGGCAGCGGCCTGTTGGAGAAACGCCAAGTATTGCGCCTGGGTCATCCCCGAAACGAAGCTCGGGTTCATGTTCGGATTGAAGTTGAACTGGGCCTCTAGAGGTGCTGCCAACGTCAGACAGCCAAGCAATGCCGCCAACCCAATTCGTTTCGTGAATATGGCCATGGTGCACCTCGCCTGATAGTTAAGACTTGCTCGGCACGACTTGACAGGGCCGCGCCGAATAGGTTTCTGTCCCGCATTTCCAGGTTTTATCCTACTTTGACGGTGCCAGGGTTGCAAGTATAATCAAGACGGTTTCGCGCAAAGCGCGACGGCACAATCCGAACCTAAAGAAAAGATGACTGTACTTTACACGGACGGCATTTTTCTGCGCCACGAAACCGGCCATCATGTCGAGACGCCGGCGCGTTTACGCGCGATCTCCAGCCGCCTTGAAACCAGTGGTTTGCTTCTGCAATGCACGCCCGGCATCTACGCGCCCGCGTCCCTGGAAAGCCTGGCACGCGTGCATGGCCCCGTCATGATCAGCGCCGCTCAGCGCCTCGCTGAGGCGGGGGGCGGCATGCTCGATGCCGATACGGTCGTCTCACCCGCCTCGTTTCAAGTGGCACTGGCCGCGGCCGGCGCCTGTGTCGCCGGCGTTGACGCTGTCATGAAGGGGCCTGATACGACGGCCCTTGCTCTGGTGCGCCCGCCCGGCCATCATGCCACCCCGGTCCAAAGCATGGGCTTTTGTTTGTTCAACAACGTCGCCCTGGCGGCCAGTCACGCGCGGCAGGCGCACGGCCTGACGCGCATCCTGATCGTCGATTGGGACGTACATCACGGCAACGGCACCCAGGACATCTTCTTCGCCGAGCGCGAGGTCCTGTTCTACAGCATCCATCGCTATGGTCTGGGCTTTTATCCGGGCACTGGCGGCGCCAGCGAAACGGGCACTGGGCCCGGACTGGGTTACACGCTCAATGTTCCCATTCGTTATGGAATGACACGCCAGGATTATCACGCTACTTTTAGCCAGACACTGGCCAAAGCCGCCGACGCCTTCAAGCCTGAATTGGTCCTGCTCAGCGCGGGTTTCGACGCCCACGCTCGCGATCCAATTGGCTCGCTGGGCCTGGAGACCGAGGACTTCGCGGCGCTCACGCGGGAGGTACTCGACGTGGCGAAAACCCATGCAGGAGGACGCCTCGTTAGCTGCCTGGAGGGGGGCTATGACGTGACTGCTCTGGCGGAATCGGTGGAAGCGCATCTGCGCGAGTTGCTGGCTTTCGCTCCTAGGGGCCAAGTTGAGACATAACTCGTAAATCGGCACGTGTGCCCAAGGTTCGCTCCACCTCGCGCAGATGCAACCATAATATCCGCTTTACCTCGCGAACGCTTTCAGGCTCCTTATGGGCCATGGTGTGGTCCGCTTTCACCAATAGCTCGCTTTCCACTCCATCCAGGTGGGCACTGGTAAAGGGCACGTAGCCATCGCCCGGTTGAAAGAGTGGGAAGAGCTTGCCGTAGCCAACGATCGAGTGGAGACGCACGTTCGGGTCGAATGGCAGTTTTTGCATGGTGTCGAGAATGGGGCTGCCGGCGGCGAGGTCCGCCACGCTGGTCGGCAGGTGTCTGGTCAGGGCCAGGTTGAAGACGCCGGGGTTGTCGGCCACGATTTCGTCGCGGATTCGGAGAATTTCTTCAGACGGCGTGACCAGGCAGTTGCCGATTTTGCCAAGAATGTTGCGGGCCAGCGACGAACCGCGATGCGGCGTGGCGATGAAGATGACCCGCTTGATGGCAGGCTGGGGCTCGAAAAAGAACGAGTCGTGCAAGGCCAGCTTGATCGCGGGCGGCGCCTTGATCTGTTCGAAGGGCTTCCCGGAAAAGAGCTGCCAGACCTTGTCGTCGCTACGAGTCACCTGGAAACGTGCTAGCACGCCTCCCATGCTGTGGCCGACAAGCACGATCTCGTCGAGTGCCGGATCGGGGTGGCGGGGATCGTTTAATAGCTGCAACTCCTTGAGCTTCCGGCGCAAGGCTGGCTGCGCTAAGAAGAAAAGGATTGCCTGTTGGATACATGTAGACGGCGAACTGAAAACGTTCGCTCAGGTCCGGGTCGGCGCGCAATTCATTGAGCATCTCGTCCCAGGTGTCCGGATCGGACAGGAGGCCATGCACGAAAACAACCGGGATTTTGCCGCGCTGATAGGGCTCGATGAAATAAAGCCCGGCGGTCTTGGCCGGATTGCCCGGATGGCGAAAGCCAATCAAGTCGAGCTGAAACTGGCGGGAAGAATCCATGCAGTACTGGAGCGGCGCCGACAGGTCGCAGGCCAGCGCCAGGCGCGTACCGCCAACTTCGACCCCATCGGTTCGCAGAGGATCGACGAGCTCCAATCGCGCCCGCTGCCTATCTTCCAAGGATGCTGTCGCAACCGCCTGTTTACCAATCAGGCTTTCGAGGTCCGGACGGAGCACCACACTGACTGCGAACGGGTGTTTCTCGAACAAGAAGCGATCGCGCGGCGAGCCATCGCCCCGCCGATTGCGGACTGCCACCAGCGCCACGCCCAGGCCAGGTTGACCATAGCGTTTATGGAAATCGAGCGGTTCATAATCCCCCACTACCAACAATTCATCGTTATCATCCAGCAGCCACGGCCCTTTTTGCTGAATCAGCGGAATCACACGCCGCCCATCCGCCGCCATCACCACCAGCTGTTTCTTGGGATCGAGCCGGCCATACGTCTGTCCATCCTTGATCAAGCGTGCCAGGCTCGAATTATAGATTTGCCGCATGCGCTCATCGGTTGATGCATGCCCGGCAGCGCCATCGACTCCAAACAGCGAGAAATAAGCAAAGCCGGCAGCTTGGTAAAAATGATCCACACAGCGCTCGGCATGCTGTTCCGCCAGTGTACTGCCGGTCGCGTAGTGCAACTCCGCCAGGGTGAAGGCCTGCCGGCGGTCGAACTGAAGCGCGAATAGCCGCGTTTGCTGAATGAGCTGATCGGCCGGCGGTGACTTGCTTTCCCGCCGACTGACTTGGTCGGCAGCGTCTTTGGTCAGCGCCGTCAGGGTAGGCACCGCCAGCACCGGTTCAGTCCAGGGCGAAGTTTTCTCCGCGCTCCGGCAGCCGGCAACGAGAAAGAGCGACAGGGCAACATAAAGGTAAGGGCGCATCACGCAGACGATAACCCGCGGGCGCGGCCGGTCAATGCCAGTTGCCAAAAAGATATGCAACATGGGTAAGCTGCCAGCTTTGTGGGAACCAAGCTGGACGCATACAAGCTCATTCACTCATTTCTGTCGCAACCCCCCACCTTGTGATTTTTTGCTTGCAGCAAGCCCCGACAAAATTGTCCTTCCCCAACTTGATTGTCCTAAGCCCCAAGGGGGCGCACTATGGCAGCCCAGGCTGAAAGCCTGGGGAAAAGACTCCCCTCAATCTCAAAAGCCCCAAAGGGGCGCCCTAACCGCAGTTCAGGCCCGGTGCCCACGGCCATACGCATGCCCACGCGAATTGCCGTGTGGCAATGGCATCCGCTGTGCGTGCTTCCAAAAAAAGACTCACCCTTTTCTGTCACAACGCCCCATCCTCACGTTAAGCCTATGTGTTTCAAACAACGCTTTTTAAAAGCAAACCAATACAGGAGTAAGAACCATGAAGAAGATCATCGTCACCTGTGTCGCCTGCCTCGTCATGTTGGCCACCCTGGCCCTGGTTCAGACCGCTGCCGCCAACCCGCTCGGTGGTCCAATCTCCGGGATTGATCGTGCCCTCGCCCACGGCGTGACGGTGCACAAGGTCACCTACATCGGGGGCGAGCAAGCCGACTTCCGCATCAAGGGCGATGGCGACACGTCGCTCAATATCGTGGTCAAGGACCAGAACGGCTTCGAAGTGGTCCGCACGACCGGCCGGGGCGATGACGCCCGCGTGACCTGGACGCCAGCGCAGACGAGCGTGTTCTACATCTTCGTGGTAAACGAAGGCGGCGTTTATAACCAGTATCGTTGGAACGCATATTAAACCAAGCACGCTCTAAATAATGCCCAAGGCCGACGAGGAAATTATTCCTCGCCGGCGTTGTGCTTTTTTGCTTGCATGATTGTCTTAAGCCGCGAAGGGGCGTCCTATGATAGCCCATGCTGAGGGACTGTGGATAACAATGCGCGTCTCATCCATGGGATTGCAGAAATCGTCGCGATGCTTGCATGGCGGCTTCGTTGGGCATAGGAGGTTGTTCAGCCGTCGCCATGACCTCTGCGGCGTCCCTTTCCGAAAGGCGGACCGAGCCCTGAGGCTCGGGGATCACCGAGTTCCACGGCTAGGAACTTCCGGTTGCGTCTCATTCATATCGCACCTGCCGTTCCATCGCCACCCGCAATTCACCTTGATCGGCCGCGTTTTTGATACTAAGCGATGGTATTTTACCACCGCGAATGGTGACAGATAAAGCGAGTTTGTGCGTCGTGTTTTTTTACTTGTAGCCAGCACCGTAATGATTTTTTGTCCAACAATCCCACGCCTCGCCGGAAATGAATATCCTTTACCATAAGCGCCGGACTCGCCCGCCAGGTCACTCCGAGATATTCGCCCATGAAACTCATTGTTGCCATTATTCAGCCGTCGAAGGTCGAAGCCGTCAAGGAGGCCTTGAACAAGGTGGAGGTGTTTCGACTCACGATTGTGGATGTTCAGGGGTTCGGGCGGCAAAAAGGGCATTCCGAGATTTATCGCGGGCATGAATTGACGGTGAACCTGTTGCAAAAGGTCCAGTTGCAGATTGCCGTCAATGAAGACTTCGTCGAACCGACCGTGAATGCCGTCATGGAAGCGGCGCGCACAGGGCCGGAGGGGCGTATCGGGGATGGCAAGATTTTTATCGTGCCGCTTGAGGATTGCATCCGGATTCGGACGGGCGAGCGCGGGCCGGAGGCCATTTGACGGGACGAAGGTGCTCCTACTCGAGCGCCAGGGCGATCTGATAAATCTCCTCGGCATCCAAAAGCTGGTCATTGCTTTCGAATAATCTACCCAGGGCGGCCTTGTGGGCCTTCATTTTCGCGCCGCCGATACCGAGGGCGCCATAGCAGATCGCGCCGTCGCGCGGGACCGCCTTGTCCGTCGCTTCGACACCTTCGATACCGAGCGGCGGGACGGCATTCAGGTCGATGGCTAATTTCAGCGCTTGGCAGGCGAGCCGTTGGGCCCTCGGCAAGAGGACAACGCCGGCCGCGCCGGCGGCGATGACCAGGGTTTGCCCGCCCAGCGCCGCGGCCAATTCTTCAGGGGTCGTCGTACTGGCCGGCGTGAGTTTGGCGTCCGGTACCTTGCCCATGATCTCACGACAAACGCCAGCAGCGCGTTCGGCCTGGCGCGAAGCTACACGTACCTGGGCGCCAGCGCGTGCCAGCAGGCGTGTGACGCGCTGGCCTACGGGACCGGTCGCGCCCAGGACCAGGGCGGGTGTGCCTGTTAGCTCCATGTTCTTGGCGGCTGCGCCACCGCGGCGGCGGCGGTGGTGTTGGCGCCATTGGCATCGAACATGATGGACACACGCAGGCCATATTGCGGCACCATGTGTCTCATGGCTTCGCGCAACAACGCTTCGGCGGCCGCCACGTCGCTGCCGCCGATAAAGATGGCGGTGTGCTTGAGGTCCCTGGCGCCGCGCGTGAAAATGGCGCCGTGCACCAGCGCTTGCACATGCTCGGGCTTCACGCCGCCGTAGCTAAACACCTCGTCGGCGCCGGCATCGATCGCCACCACGCGGTCGAAAACGCTGGCGTGAGGATCGGTGTCGAGCTGAAGCAGGATTTTACGCTTGTCCATGGCCCAGGATTGGCTCGGGAGCCTACTTCGGTGAAAAAGGATGTTTGGCGGAGTCCTTTTTGGCGGTGATCTCTTCGATCTTCGGCTCGCCCTTCATGGCGCGGGCGATGGAGAGCTTGGTGGCTTCGTAATTGTAGTTGTAAATCTTGGTGTCGTCGGCGGCTTGCCAGTGAATGAAGACGCCGCAAACGATAACCAGGTTTTCCGCGTCCTTGGCGGGGATGACACCGGCGGCAACGCTATCGGCGACGGCCTTGGCGACGGCGGCCTGGGCGGGCCCAAACATCTGCACCGCTTGCTTGGCGCCCTTGATGGTGACCTTGGTAATCATGACCGTGGCCGGCTTGCAAATCAGGTTGGGCGTGAGCACCGCCAGCAGGTTGGAATGGCCGGCCTTTTGATTGGCGAGTGCCGAGGCGAAGGCCATGCCGACCGGGCCGTCCTTGGAACCGATGAGCAGGTCGATGTGCGCGATTTCATTGCCTTCGCCCGCCAGTGCTTCGCCGATGTACATGGACATGATCCGTCTCCTGTGAAAAGGTCCAAAAAAACAAGGTCCTGTCCCGAGGACCTCCAAAACAACAGTCGATTTTGCCGTCAAGGAATGAGGATAGCCACCAGCGCACGAAGATCAAGTTTTATTTTGCGTAAGCCCGCGCCCCTTCACTCGGTCGCAGGCAACAGTCGCAGGCCGATCGGCAGGCCCTCGCCGAACATCTGCCGTTGCTCGTCCGCCTCGAGTTCGGTTACTTCTTCCACCATGCGTAGCCAATGTTCCGGCACAGTTTGGCCGCGCAAGGCCGTCAGCACGCTGGCGCGATGACCATCGTCGATATCGAGAGCACGCTGGCCGGAGCGGCGGGCGAGCTGAGTCAGGCAGAATGCCCAGGCGAGTCGCTCGCTCGAATGTCCTGGCTCGAATGCCAGAATGGCCTCGAGCCAGGTTTGTACGACTTCGGGGTGGACAACCGCGTTGAGCGGACCATAGAGAAGCACGCGCGCACCCAGACGCGTGAGCGCCCAGAAGCCGTGGGGCGGAACCGGGCTGCGCTTGCATGATTTTAGTACATTCTGGCCGAGCAATTCCTTGCTCTTGACGTCGAGGCGTTCAAGGGCGGCAGCGGCACGCCACATTTCCGTCAATTCATTGGGGCCGGGCCGGGCGACATTTTTGCCTTTACCCGGGAGGAGCGTGGGGCGCAAGCGATTAAGCAGCGTGTTTTGGAGCTGGACATTGAGGCCGCCGGCGACGCGACGCCACATGATCCAGAAGTCGGCGCTGCCCTCGGGTGGCCCCAGTGTGCTTTTGCCGCTTTTGCCTTGCTGCGGGCTGTGCAAAAGCTTCCAGAGTTGTTCCACGCGGAAGCGATCGAGCGGCGCGCCAAAGCCGGGGCGCAAGCAAAAGCCGACCAGGTTGTACCACCTGCCCAGGTGAGCGGGGGACGTACGGCGCTGGTCCGCTACCTCGGCAAGGAAGTCCCAAAGCCGCCGGCATAGACCGGTCGGCCATTTATCGCGACCGGCGTCCAGGATGGCTTCCAGTGCCTTGGTCAATTGTTTCGGGTCCCCCTCGGCGCCGGAAATATACGCGGCGCGGATGAGCTTGCCGGCTTCCTGAACTTGCTCCTCGGGCCAGACATCGACCAGTGCTTTTTCATCCGCCGCGTCGGTCTCCTGGGCCGCTGTTTCGTCAGCCTCCTTGACGATATCGCGGACATTGAATTCTAGCCGCCAGCGGTTGTTGCCGTCCTTGGCCACGCAATGCAACTCGAGCGTGCCGATCTCCGTACAGCGGGCGGCGAGCGTGACGGGAACATTACGCGTGCCGCTGCGCCGGCCCCCACGCAAGATGGTGTGCAAGGGGGGCAGCTGGCGAAGTTGCGTCGGGGCGATATGCAGGAGGTCGCCTGGCTTGTCGTCGGCACGCACCGTGGAGGTGTAGAGCGGAAAAAGCACGGGCTGGCCCAGGGCCAATTCCAACTCGGGCTGGGCCAGGGTAATCTCCTGGCCTTCTTCCAGGCGCTGCGGCACGACGCACAGGACCGTTGTTAGTTTGGACTGGGGGCTGCTGTCCGCCTGGAGGCCGACATAATAGGAGCGGGCAATGCCGCCGCCAATGCGCCGGCCGCCGGTATGTTTGAGCCAGGCGAAGTGGGCGGCGCCCCAGGCGACCGCGAGGTCCAGGGATGGATTGGTGAGAACGAGGGGGGCCCAGGGCTCTGCCGGCTTGTCGAACCAGTGACGCAGGACAGTCACTACACGTTCACGCAACAGGGCCGGTTGGAAGACGCCGCCATTAAAGAGAATGGCGGCCGGACGCAGGTCGCCGGGGCTGCTTTGCTTTTTCAGAAAGGAAGCAAGGTGGCGCGTGACGGCCGGGTCGCTGACATACGGTAAGCCCATCTCGTGGAGCCCCGCGCGCCCCACGCTGCGGCTCGGCATCCAGGGGTACAATGGGAAAGAAACCATCGACGATTGTTTTCCGCACATCGTCTGGGCCAAGCGTGGCGGTGAGAGAGCCGCCGATCACCTGTCTGCCGCGGCCCATCACCGTGACGGCAAAGGTCGCGGGCGGATCGGGGCGCAACAAGGTTTCCTTGGCGTGGCGGCAGGCCTGCGTCAGCATGCCATATTGCGTGGCGTCGAGCCGGCTTGTTCCCGCAGTCGATCCGGGCAGCCTGGTTTCCACGAATTTGGCGAGTGCCAGGTCCATGTTGTCGCCGCCCAACAGCAAATGCTCGCCGACGGCCTGGCGGACGAAGGCAAGCTCGCCTTCTTGCTCGACCGCCTGGATGAGGCTGAGATCGGTGGTCCCGCCGCCGACGTCCACGACCAGGCATTGAGCACCGGCCTTGATAAGGGCCGCTTCCTGAGGGGAATGGGCGGCCAGCCAGCAGTAGAACGCGGCCTGGGGTTCTTCGAGAAGCGTCAGATTTTCCAGGCCGGCCTGCCGGGCCGCATCCACAGTCAGGGTGCGAGCCATGTCGTCAAAGGAGGCGGGCACCGTCAGCACCACGGCCTGTTGTTCGAGGCGGTGGGCGGCGTTTTTTTCCGCCATCACATGATTCCAGGCCTGCACCAGGTGCCGTAAATAACGTGCCGAAGCTTCGACGGGCGAAATACGGACGACGTCCGGCGGCGCGGTCCAGGGCAGGAGTGGCGCGGACCGATCGACGCCCGCGTGACAAAGCCAGGATTTGGCGGAGGTCACGAGCCGGCCGGGAATGCGGCGCCATGGTTCCGTGCGAACTCGCCGACAGCATAGGAACAGCCCGCGTCCCAGGGCAGGGCCGTGGCGCCCGCGGGCATGTCGTGTTCGCCGGGAAGATAAAGAAACGACGGCAACAAATCGCGTGGCGCGGTTTCGCCCTGCTTGACGAGCTGAGGGACCTTGAAATGCTCGATACGCGGTAAGCCATGCCCCCTGGGCGCCTGGAGGTCGATGTAGGCCAGGGCGCTATTGGTTGTGCCCAGGTCGATGCCGATTAGATAGCGAGACATAAGGTTATTGTAGAATTCGCTTCGGCCGACGTCATGGCAACTGTGCTGGTACCAAGGTAGTGCGTGGCAGTGTCACGACTTCGGCTTTGGCACGAACATTAATGTGCGTCCCGGGGTGCGGCATGGAGGTATTGGGGCTCGACATAGGGGGTGCGAACTTAAAAGCCGCCGATTCACGGGGTAACGGCCGGACGGTCCCTTTCGCCCTGTGGAAAAATCCGCAAGGCTTGACCGCTGCTCTACGCGCTTTGATTGCTTCGATGCCGCCCCACGATCTTTTGGCGATCACGATGACCGGGGAACTTTGCGATTGTTTCACGAGTAAGCAGGAGGGGGTGGCGACGATCCTGGCCGGCGTGCGCGATGCCGCGGGCCGAACGCCAGTGCGTGTCTGGACGACGTATGGTCGCTTTATAACGCTTGAGGAGGCCGCCCACGAGACGCTGCGCGTCGCCGCCGCGAACTGGCTGGCGGCGGCAACGCTGGCGGGCACCTATGCGGCCGATGGACGAGGTCTGTTTTTGGATATCGGTTCGACAACCACCGACATTGTTGAGCTCTGGAACCACAGGCCGGTAGCCACGGGCTGGACGGACGTCGAACGATTGCGGTTGGGCGAGCTGATTTACACGGGTGCGCGCCGCACCCCGGTTTGCGCCTTGCTGGGGTTCCAGGTGGCCGCGGAGTTGTTCGCGACGACCCTGGACGTCTATCTGGCCCTGGGGCTCAGCGCCGAAGACGAGGAAGACTGCAACACCGCCGACGGGCGCCCGGCCACCAAGTCGTGCGCGCATTTGAGGTTGGCACGTATGCTGGGCGGTGATGGCGACAGCGTGAGCGAGGTGCAAACCTTGCAGTTAGCGCACGAAGCCAGCGAACGGCAGACGGCATATCTTGTCGGCGCAGCCCGACGCATTATGGAGCGCATGGCGGAATCTCCCCAATCACTCGTTATCTCGGGAAGCGGCGAGTTTCTGGCCCGAAAGGTCGCCGCCCGGCTGAACGTGCCGACCGTGTCGCTGGCGGAAAGTCTGGGCTGCCATCTCTCCGAAGCCGTCTGTGCCTATGCGGTGGCATGCCTTGCTAAAGAACAAAGCCCCCAATAATGCTGTGTCATTTGCGCCTGTCGATGTTTACGGCGTCCCACGGGTGGACCAGATGACTACATATTTTCGTTCGGTGATTAAGGTTGGCGGCAGCCTTTTCGATCTGCCGGGGTTGGCGGGATGCTTACGCGGCGTGATGCGCGGCTATGCGGACGCGATTCTTTTTCCGGGCGGCGGCCGGACGACGGACGTAATCCGCGATCTCGATAGATACCACTTCTTGGGTGAAGAAAAGTCGCATTGGCTGGCGCTGCGAGCGTTGACGCTCAATGCCTACTTTCTGCAAACACTGCTGCCCGAGCTCCCCGTGGTGACGAGTTGGCCCGCAGGTCGGACGGCTGCCATTCTGGACCCCTTCCCGCTCGTGCTTGCCGATGACGGGGATGCCGGGCATTTGCCGCATTGTTGGGACGTGACCAGCGATTCCCTGGCGGCGCGAGCGGCTCAACTGCTGGGAGCGCAAGAACTCGTGCTTCTCAAGTCCGTGGAACCTACCGTGCCAGGTGCTGATTTCGTTGATCCCTTTTTCTCGACAATCGTCGAGCGTTCGCCTGCTTTGCAAGTCCGCGTCATCAATTTACGTGACCGTGCCGCTACGAACATAAAGGGGCCGCCAGCAGATCGATTAAATGCCTGATGCACCGCGCCTCGATCGCCGCGGAACGGTTGCCATCGGCGCAGACGGCGCCGCGCACCGCGAACCAGTCGGGTTCGGCACTGCGCAGCTCTTCAATCTCCGCCAGGCCGAGCGACCCCGCCAGTGCTATTCGTACTCCGGCAGCGCGGCATTGGTTGCAAAGCGCCCCACTTCGTGTGCCGGCAGCCAATCAAGCAGAGTAGGACGACAATTTTTTTTGAGCGTGCCAGCTTCTTTGCAGCACGTATCGATTAGCAGCACGCTGCCCGGCTGCCGGCAGGCCAGGGCGACAACTTCGACAAGATCGGGGGCCCGGGCACATTGCCAGTCGGCGTAGGCGACAAGTACGGTTCGCGGATTGCCGCCCAACGTAAGTTCGGCGCCCATCTTTTCTTGCCAGTCCGTGCCCGTGCAGCCAGCCAAGCCCCATTTAACGAACGCCAGCCGCGGGTCTCTGATGGCTGGAGCGCCCTCGACCCACTCTCCAAGTGCGGCGCTCACGGGACAGCGTGTGTCAATGAAATGCAGTACGGCCTCGATAGTAGCCTGGTCCGCGCGACCCAGGGAACCATGGTCGGGCTCCTTGACATCGATCAGTTGGGCCCCGCCGTCCAGGGCTGTCGCTGCCTCGGTGACAGAACGGACGCTTACGAGCAATTCAGGGGCCTTGGGGCCGGAGTGCGCCACGGACGTCTTGCAGTCGAGTAAGGAGGGCATCATGTTGAGGCAAGTTTAGGAGACAAGGACCATCAAGGCTGGTTTTCCCATAACATCCTCCGGACGCACGGACTTTCAGGCACTTTGGGGGTTCTTGTTGAGCGTGGAATTATTTGCGACGTCCTTATCTAAGAGCTAAGTTATTATTGTGATAGCGCACTGATAGTGTCCATATATACAGTGAGTTATGTCGGTCATCAAAATCGAACCCAATGCGGAACCGATTCCTGGCTACCGCCTGATTGAGCGGTTAGGCGGGGGTGGGTTTGGTGAGGTATGGAAGGCCGAGGCGCCCGGCGGCCTCTTGAAGGCGATCAAGTTCGTCTATGGCGACTTGTTTGCCGCCGATAGCGAAGACGGCTCGCGCGGAGCAGGAACTCAAAGCCATCCGCAGGGTTACGTCCGTTCGCCACGCTTATATCCTGTCGATCGAACGCCTGGACATCATTGACGGGCAGCTAATCATCGTAACCGAGCTGGCTGACCGTACGCTGTGGGACCGCTTCCGTGAATGCCAGAAGGATGGCTGGCCGGGCATACCGCGCGAGGAACTTCTCGCTTATATGGAGGAAACGGCGGAAGCTCTCGATTTCATGAACGAGCAGTACCAGCTGCAGCACCTGGACATCAAGCCGCAGAACCTGTTCCTGGTCCATAATCATATCAAGGTAGCGGACTTTGGCCTGGCCAAGGATATGGGTGACAAGGCGGCAGCCACCATCACCGGTGGCGTCACGCCGGTTTATGCCGCCCCCGAAACATTTGACGGGTGGCTTAGCCATTTCAGCGATCAATATAGCCTTGCCATCGTTTATCAGGAAATACTGACAGGCATACGTCCATTTACGGGCAGTACCATGCGGCAACTGGTGCTGCAACACCTGCAGATGGCGCCCGATTTGTCGTCCCTACCGGTCGCGGACCGCCCCATCATCGGCCGCGCCTTGAATAAAAATCATGAAGAGCGCTTTCCAAGCTGCCATGAGCTGGTCAGGCGCCTGCGCGCGGCGACTGGCTCGAGCGGCGCTCCTCCCTTGCCGACTCCCGCTGCCGTCAAGCCAGCGCCGGCGCCGGTCAACTCGCCTGAGCCGAGTGCAAACGATGCAGGCGACGATTCTCAGGTGACGCATGGCGCAGCGCGGACCGAAGCCGGGCAGGCCCGCCGCCATCTCCGAAATGCAGGAGAAGACGCCCAGCCTCGAGAACCGGCCCCAGGTACTGCCGCCGCGGCCAGGGACAGCGAAAGTAAAAGTGGAGGACTCCTCCGCGAATGCCGAGGCGACGGGCGGGACAATCCAGACGGCCGCCCTTGGTCACCGGACAGGCATGCTGATTGGGGGGCCTCGACCCGACAAGGAACTAGAGCCTGGCAAGGGCATCTTGCAGCCGGCGCTGGTGCTGGGCCTGGGGAGCCTTGGCATCAGCACACTGCGCCAGTTGCGTAAGCTCGTGACGCAGGAGTTTGGCCATGCCGATTCCTTGCCGCACGTTCGCTTTCTGGGCGTCGACACCGATCCGGACACCATTCAAGCAGCAGGGCACGGCGATCCCGAGTCGATTTTGCGGACGTATGAAATGTTGTTGGCGAAGCTTCAGCGCCCGAGCCACTATCTGAAGCCGCGCGACGGCAAGCCGACGCCCGACTCCTGGATTAGCTCGAAGATTCTGTTTCGCATACCGCGCCAACCCAATGGAGCGGGCCTGCGTCCGTTCGGGCGACTGGCGTTCGTCGACAATTATCGATTGATTTCCCGGCGCCTTGAAGGGGAGTTGCAAAGTTGCATGCCGAGGACACGTTACATGAAATGGCGGGGCAAACCGACCTCGGTCTGCGCTCCAAGACCCCACGTGTTTACGTGGTGGCCGCCCTGGGGGGCGCCTCGGGCGGTGCCATGTTCATCGATGCCGCCTATGTCTTACGGCAACTTCTCCGCAAACAAGGTTTTCCCAAGGCGGAGATCGTCGGCATCCTCTTGCTCCCCAACCCGGGGCCCGAAGCGCAGCGTTCGGGTGCGCTGGCCAACGCCTATGCCGCACTCACTGAGCTTAATTACTATTCCACCGGTCAGATGTTCACGGCACGGTTCGAAGCCACCGAAGCCCAGGGCGGGGCCCGTTCGTTCACGGAGGCGGGGCCTCCCTTTCAGCGCTGCATCATGCTCAACTTGCCGGAGCGTGCTTCCTCGGTGGACCAATCGGAGGAAGTGATTGCCCAGGCTGCGCAGTTCCTTTATCGCGACCTGGCGACCGTACTCGGACCAGCTCTCGATGAGGCGCGAAGGCCTTTCCAGCAGGTCTACCACATGGTGGGCCAGGCAACCTACCAAACATTTGGCTGCTATCGACTGACCTGGCCGCGACGGCGACTCCTGCAACAATCGGCGCACAATCTGTGCAAGCGGCTGGTTGAACGTTGGATGTCCAAGGACGCGCGGGCCGTCAGCGAAGAAGTGCGTCAGTGGTCTCTGGAACAGTGGGAAGCGCTCGGGATGCGTCCGGAAAACCTGATCGCCGCCCATCAAGAGCGCACCGAAGAGCTATTGGGACAACCTCCCGACCGAATGTTTCAGACGATCATCAATTCGTTAACCAGTATTTTTGCCAAGGGAAAAGGGCGTCCGGTAAACCCCACCGAATTGAACCTCGGGCCGGTCGTTCAGGTCATGGACCAACTGGAAAAGCTCCTGGGCATTCCCGACGAATGCAAGCTCCCAGGGCTACAAGCGCCAGAGCCGGGGACCGTGGAAAGGGCACTGGCCGACGCCTCGGAGGGTATCGCCGATGACTGCGAACAGCGCTTGATCGAGGTGATCGTCCGGCTCATTGAACAGCCGGCTTATCGATTGGCTGGCGCTGAGGAAGCGCTACGTCAGTTCTGCTTGACGATCGAGCAAACGCTGCAAACGCAAGAACCGCTGGCAAAGGAATTGCACGATCGTTCGGTGCTGGTTTACCAGCGCATCCAGGTGCTTTTGGAAACGCCTCCCGTGCTCGAAGAGACCCGCACCACGTCCTTGTGGAAGTTCGGTCGCCGCAACGGCTCGGAGAAGGGCAATACCGTGGAGGAGCTGCTGGAGCTCCTGAAGGCTTATGCCAAGTGCCGCTTGCAGAGCTTGACCTTGTTTCACGTCAACCGCCTCTATGTATGCTTGCGTGGACACATGTCGGACCAGATTCGGGAAGTCGGTTTTTGCCGGCAGCGCCTGGGCGAGCTGGGCGGTCTTCTCGCACCGCCCAAGGAAACCGTCCCACCTGTATCCGGCCGCACTTCCGCCGATGAACTGTATCTTTTGCCCGAGGGGTGCAGCACCGTGGACCAGGCCATCGCGGCGCTCGACAAGCAGATCGCGCCGAGCAGTTGATGGAATTCGATGCGCAGGTCCAGACACTTGTGCAAAAGGATTTTGCGCGCTCGTTCACGTCTGCACTGGCCCATCCCATGCAGTTAAAACACTGGCGCCGGCGATGTTGCGCAGTGCCGAGGATTACCTGAGCCCGCTTTTGCACGGGGCCAGCGTGGCCGACCTGTTTATCACGCAAAAGGCCGGTCCCGATGCCGATCCAAGTGACGAATTACTAGAGGCCTATGACGAAGCGGCGCCCGAGCTCGGCAAGGCCAGCGGCGGCAAGGAATTATGCGTCGTGGTGATGCCCAAGGATGAACCTGGCGCTGCACTCGAGACTGCGATCGCGAAAATCCTTCCTGGTGCCAAGGTAGTTAAGTCCGAACGCAGCGACGAGATCGTTTTCTATCGTGAGCAACTGGAATTGATTGGCGCCGACCTGGAACAGCTTGGTCCTTGTGCGCAAGAGGCCTACCAGCAGCGCCAGACACAGGACCCGGGAACTTTGCACTGCCGCGAAGATATCCATGAATGGCAAACGACCCCGACGCCATGTGGTTCGGCATCCCGAGGCCGTTAACCAGCGGATATTTTGAGGGGTATCGATGCAAATCTCCTACGCCGCCACGCTGGACGATGTGCGCCTCGCCGCGCGGCGTATCTCGGGCCTGGCGAATATCACGCCGGTGATGACCTGTTCCTTCCTGGACCGCCTGGCTGGCCGGTCCCTTTTTTTTAAATGTGAGCAGTGGCAAAAAGTTGGGGCCTTCAAGTTTCGCGGCGCTTGCAATGCTGTGCGGAAACTTGAGCCGGAACAGGCGGCGCACGGCGTCATTACCCATAGCTCCGGGAATCATGCGCAAGCGCTGCGCTTGCCGCCCAGTTACGGGGCATCCCCGCACACATTATCATGCCAACGAACGCTGCGCCCGTGAAGCGCCGTGCCGTCGAAGAATATGGCGGTCAGGTCGTGAACTGCGAACCGACGCTCCAGGCTCGCGAAACCGTGACGGCGGTGGTGCAGGCTCAGACAGGGGCAACGTTGATCCCGCCCTATAACCATCCCGACGTGATCGCCGGTCAAGGCACGGCCACCCTCGAATTTATGGAGCAGGTCGCCAACCTTGACGCGCTCGTGGTGCCTGTTGGGGGTGGGGGCTTGCTGGCCGGCACCTGCATCGCCGCCAAGGGCCTAAAGCCGACACTACGCATCTTCGCCGCCGAACCCTCGGGTGCCGATGATGCCGCCCAATCGAAGGCCGCGGGGGCCCTGGTCCCACAAACCAGCCCCAATACCATCGCCGACGGCCTGCGCACCAGTCTCGGCGAGCTTACCTGGCCGTTGCTGCGCGATTGCGTCGAAAGAGTGATCACGGTTACCGAAGAGGAGATTATCGCTGCCCTACGCTTGAGTTGGGAACGCGCCAAGCTGCTTATCGAACCCAGTGCAGCGGTGGCCGTGGCGGCAGTGTTGACTGCGGACTTTCGACAAATGCCCGGCCTGGGGCGTGTCGGCGTCCTCTTGAGTGGGGGCAACGTGAGCCTGGACCAGCTTCAGTTTTGAACGATCATTTTTGCCGGGTAACCTGGCGCCCGCAGTTCATAGTTTCTCATTGAGAAGGCCAACTCTCCGTCATTTCCGGCATTTTTCGCCAAGTTGCCTTGCCTTTCATTTTTTTGAAGGGAAAATAGTCATCTACCCCCGGCACTTCTTCAAGTTTATGGTGGTTCATGCAGGTTCAATGTCCTTCCTGTAGCAAGCAATTGAATGTTCCCGACACCGCCGCGGGGAAAAAAGCCAAGTGCCCGGGCTGCACGACGGTTTTTCAAATCCCGCCCACGACATCGGTGGCGGCGACACCAGCCGTGCCGAAACCACCGCCGCCCGTACCCCGCGCCATGGCGGATGATGACGAGGACGACAAGCCGGTCCGTCGCCGTCGGACACGCTCCGAAGAGGATGACGACGAAGACGAACCACGTAGCCGGGCCCATCGCTATGACGAGGACGAGGAGGAAGATGATGGGGACTACGAGCGCCCGATTCGGCGAAGTACGGCCACGCGCAGCGGTCGCGTCACTGCCCTGGGCATTATCACGATTGTTTGGGGCTCGCTGTCCGTTTTGGGCGGCTTATGCATTACTTTCGGTGGCATATTCTTCGCGGCCGCGGTCCCGAACCTCAATCAAATGAACCCGCGCGGCGCCCCTCCGATGCCGGCGGGCATGGGCGCCCTCGTGGGCGGAATCGCCCTGGTTATGGGAGCGGCGATTTTGCTTTTTGGAATCGGCGCGATCTTCGCCGGCATTGGGGTACTGAAACGCCGGGGTTGGGGTCGCATTCTGACGTTTGTTTATGCCGGGTTCGTCGCCGTCGCTGCCCTCTTTACCTTGTTCGGCATGGTCGCCGGCAACAACCAGAATTTCTTCGGCAGTCTCACGACGGTGGTCCTCCAGGTAGCTTATGTCGCCTTCGCATTTTCGGTGTTGCTCGACAAGCGTGCCGCCGCCGAATTTCGATAAGTGGAGCGCTAGCGCCCAGGGTTGTGCTATAAAGATGGGACCAGCTCAGGCCCTCGGAACAAAAATGGCAGGGACGACACCATGACAAGTTTGGGGGAAAACGCGCGTACGCGAGAGTCGCGTGCGCGGCAGTGTCGGTTGGTACTGGCTTGCCTCATGTTCGGCTTCGTCGTTAGTTGGGCGTGGCTGAGTCCTGTCACTGCGTTGTCGGCACAAGATGTGGCCGTCAAAAACGACGGTGGCGACGCCGCGCCGGCAGTAGAGGGCAAGCCCAACCCCATCGCTCATTTCTTTTCCTCGATCGGTATTGTTTTCGGAGTGATCTTCGCCACGATTTCCATTGCCATCGTGGCCCTCATTATTGTGTTGATGATGGACCTGCGCCTGAGTGAGGCGGTGCCGGCGGCTTTCGTGGAAGAGTTTTCCAACATGGTCAACCGACGACAATTCAAGCAAGCGTTTGAGTTGTGCCGGGCCGACAATTCCTTTCTGGCCCGCGTCATGTCCGCGGGCATGGCGCGCTTGCAGTACGGCATCGAGGACGCACGCGAGGCGATGCTCGCCATGCTGGATACGGTCCGATCGAGCAAAGAAGCCTGGAACAACTATCTAGGCACTATCGGCACATTGGGGCCGTTGCTTGGCCTGGTCGGCACGGTGTCGGGAATGATCGGCGCCTTCCAGGAACTGGGTAGCAGTAGCAAGGCGCCGGATGCCAGCAAGCTGGCCAAAGAGATATCGCACGCCCTGGTCGTCACGTTGGCAGGGGTCGCCATTGCCGTGCCGGCGATCTTCTTCTATGCGTTCTTCAAGAACCGTCTCACCGCCATCACGCAGGCCACCAGCAATTTGGCGGATGACCTGTTGACGCAGATGTACCATAACTCGAAGAAAGCCGCCACCGCCCCGCCGGCCGCCGCGGAAGTCCGTGCCGGTGTGCCCTCGGCCGGTTCAACCGTGCAAGAATCGAAGTGAGGCGACCATGTCCGCCAGTGTCGGCAGCGATGATATCGACGTCAACCTCACGCCTCTTCTTGATCTGGTCCTGCAGCTCATCATGTTTTTCATGATCACCGTGAATTTCGTGGCGGCTGACCAGTTTGACGAAAGCGTCTCTTTGCCCGTGGCGCAATCGGCGGTGCCACTCGAAGCGACGGCTGAAAAGTGGGTGTTTCTCAATGTCGATAGCGACGGCCGGCTCGTCGGTCCGCTCGGCAATATGGCGCTCGACACCCCTGAAAAGGTGAAAGCTTACCTGGTGCGTGAAAAAGAAACGCTTGAGCTCTACGCCCGCGCCGCCGGCCAAAAGAACGAGCTGAAGCTGGTGGTTGTACTGAGGGCCGATAAGAATTGCCGTTATCGTAAAATCTGGGAAGTCGTCGATTCCTGTCAGCGCGCCGGTTTTCGCCGCTGGCAATTGCGCGTCATGACCCGGCCCGCGTGACCAGGCGAGGTTTCCCATGCGACGCCAGCACAAACATAGAGACGAGGGCGGCGGTGTCCAGCTCGGCCTGATCATCACGCCCATGCTCGATATGTCCTTTCAGCTCATGGCCTTTTTTATCATGACCTATCACCCATCGGCCCTTGAAGGCCATATCGACGGCAACCTGCTGCCGCCCACCCTGACCGCCAATAAAGCCAAGAACGCCGACCCAATGCCCTCGGACCTGCCGGCCGTCGATGACGAACCAACACTCCAGGATGTGATTCTCGTGGTCGTAAAATCGGTGCCCAGGAACAAGGATGAGGGCCAACTCAAGGACGGCGAACCCAACCTGATCCAATTAAAACGTCCTGAAGACCCGGCACCCGTTAATTTGGCCGAGATGGATAACGCGGTGCCCGTCGAGAAAACGCTGGGTGACGGGCTCAAGAAGCTAACTGCCGAACTGAAGACGGACGCCGGATCCAAGGCGAACATCAAAATCGAGGCGGACGGTGACCTCAAGCATCGGTATTTGATGGAGGTCTACGACGCCTGCAAACAGGCGGGCTTCCAGAATATCTCTTTCGTGGCCCCTCCACGGGAGAAGTGAGCCCTGCGACGTGATACGATGTAGATTGCCAGGCTTCCCTGCGCGGAACTATTTGAGCCGCCTGGTTCTCCAAGAGACGTCCCGATAAGGGCGGACGGAGCCTCTAAATCTTCAGGATTAATCCTTTCATGGCGCTGCGAGGAGTAATTTGTTTGCTCGTCCTGAGCCTGAACGGGTCGGTGATGACCTGCATGGCTCAGCCACCGCAAGCAAGCGCCGGTGACATGTTTTGGGAAGTACGCCAGCGGCAGCAAGCGGGTGCTGCCAGCCAACTTGTACTGGCACGCGATCCCTTGGCCGTTGCCATGCTACGTGCCGGAGGCTTGCGCTGGAAAGTCTGGTCGGAGCCGGAGTATATCGCCGACAGCGTTCCCGAACTCAATGCGAGACTGGTTGGACCTCGTCCGCGACGGCACGCCCATGCCCGACTTTAGAGGCAAGGCGGATGACGAAAAGCGCGCTGACCAGATTGCCGCCGCGAGTCTGTGGTCGCAGGCTGTCATCAATGCCAATAACACGCCGTTCGAGGTTTTCGCCAAAAGCGCGGCGGAGAACTCTCATGTGACCTTCGCTCACCTGTGGAACAGTCCCGACCTGTACCGGGGCAAGGTGATCACGGTCAAGGGCCGCCTGGTTCGGGTACGCAAGTTGGAAGCGACCTTGGCGGCGCAAGCCGCGGACATCCCTTTTGTCTACGAGGGCTGGATCTTTGGTGCGACCAAGCGCAGCCACCCGTTTTGCGTCCTGTTTCCGGTTTTACCCGATGGCCTCGAAGTAGCGGAAAGCATGGACCGGGAAGTAGTCTTCCACGGCTATTTCATCAAGAAAATGAAATACCGCGCGGGCGACAATGCCAAGTTCCTGGAGACGCCAGTGCTGATAGGGCCTTCGGTACTCCCGGCGACGGAGGCTGCGCCAACGACGTTGACCTCGACGGTTTCCATGATTGCGATCACCTGGGTGTTTGTATTAATCGCCGGCGCGGCACTTTGTCTGGTTTTGGTTGGCTGGTATCTGCGGCGCGGCGATCAGGCCTGGAAGACCCGCCTTGATCGACTGCGTGCGCAACGTTCGGTGGGCCTTGAGGAGAGTGGGGAAGCAACGGCGTCCGAGGACAATGTGCTGAAGTTTTAGCGGCTACGAAAGGCGAAGTTATGTCGACACCAACCAATGCCAGGCCCGCCCCTTTTCTGGTGGTCAAGGACCATCGTGTCCGCGGCATCAGCTTGTTCATGGTGATGCCCGCGATCTTGGCCAGCATTCTCTTTAATGGCGGCATGCTGGCGGGGCTTTACTTTGTCTTTCAGGCAACAGCCTCGGCGGAGGGTTCCTCCACGGAGCTCGTCAAGGAAGAGACGCTCGTCAATGCCGACCCTCAAGAAGAGAAGCCGAGCAATGATCCCTTTGTCACGCAAGATATCGATCCGGCGGCCCAGGAGTTCGACACGGATATCCAGTTTAACAACGAGCGCAGGGCCGATGTGAGCGTACCCGGGATGGCCAACCCCAATGAAACCGTCGGCATCCTGGATGCACCCAAAGACGCTCCGCCGGTCAATCTGCCTGCACCGAGCGGCTTTGGTTCCGTGGGCCAGGGCGGAACAATCGAAGGGGACCTCGGCAACAGCAATGTGGCGGGCATGCTGGGTGGCTATGGCCCGCGCGGCTTGCCATTGGCCGGCAGTTTCTTTGGCAGAAGCGGCGCCACGCGCGAGTTGGCGCTGCGCGACGGCGGCGGCACCAAGGAATCGGAAGCCGCTGTGGCGAGTGGGCTTCAGTGGCTTGTCCGCCATCAAATGGCGGACGGCCGCTGGATGCTGGACGATCCGCGTTTTAAGGACCGTGGCTCGGCGAACGACATTGCCGGCACTGCCTTCGGCCTCTTGCCTCTGTTAGGTGCCGGCAAGACGCACAAGGCCTCCAAGGACAACCCATTCGATAAGCCGATCGAAAAAGCGCTGCGTTATCTTCTCAAAAAGCAGGACAAGCGGAGCGGCTACTTTGGGGGCGGCATGTATGCCCATGGCCTGGCGACAATCGTGATGTGCGAAGCCTATGGCCTGACCCAGGACCCGAACCTGCCCGGCCCGCTCAAATAGCCATTAACTACATCGTGCAAGCGCAGCACGATGGGGGTGGCTGGCGCTATACGCCGGGCCAGGCTGGCGATACCTCCGTGACCGGATGGCAAGTCATGGCCCTCAAGAGCGCGATCATGGCTGGCCTGGATGTGCAGGAAGTGACCATGCGGAAAGCGCAAAACTATCTCGAAAAGGTGTGTGGCGACAGCACGGACGAGGGCTACAGTTATCTTCCGGGTGACAAAATAAATCACACGATGACGTCGGTCGCGCTCTTGTGCCGGCAATATCTGCAAGCGTGGGGGCCGCAGAACCTGCGCATGATCAAGGCGGTCGACAACCATATCAAGAAGAATGACCCCACGCCGCGCGACATGTACTACACCTATTACGCGACGCAGGTGATGCACCATTTTGGCGGGCAATCGTGGAAAGACTGGAACGACAAGATGCGTGCGGGCTTGCTCAAAGAGCAGGACAAGACCTCGGAAACCATGAAGGGAAGCTGGACCGCCGTCGCGGGCAACAATCATATCGAGAAGACAGGCGGACGTTTGATGCAAACCTCGCTGTGTCTGCTCACGCTTGAAGTTTATTATCGATATCTACCCCTTTATCAGCGCGCGGCGGGGGAACAGAAGGTCGAGATGCAGAAGTAGCCACGCCGTGGAGGGCATGATGGCGGGGAGTTGGACCGCGGAAGTGATCGCCGGCAAGCCGGCCGACGTTTTTACGCCGGCGGGCAACGCGCCGCCGCGTTTTGGCGTGCTTTTTCTACATGCCGTGGGGCTCGAAACACTCGTCGATCGGCCGGCCTTCACGAACCTGCTCGCCGAGTCGCGCCTGGCATGTGTTTGCCCGCATGGCCAGCATTCCTGGTGGACGGACCGCATTTGCCGGGAGTTTGACACGACACAGACCGCGGAACGCTATGTCCTTGACGCGGTCGTTCCCTACTTCAAGACGCGCTGGAACCTCGCGCCGCCGGCCATTGGCCTTTTGGGCATCAGCATGGGTGGGCAGGGGGCGCTGCGCTTGGCATTTCGGCACGCCCAGACATTTCCCGTGGTGGCTGGGATCGCCTCGGCGCTCGACTATCATGAGTTCTATTACCAAGCTCCGACGCTCCAGGAAATGTATGAAAGCAAGGAGCAATGCCGGCAAGACACCGCTCTCATGCACCTGCCGCCCTACAATCCGCCCCCGTATATTTATTTCTGTGTCGATCCAGAAGACACGGCCTGGTTTCGCGGCAATGACCGCTTGCACGAAAAGATGAATGCTCTTGGAGTCGCGGCACACCGCGGACCTGGACACCACGGCCGGTGGACACTCGTGGGAATATTTCAACCACATGGCGGCACCCGCGCTGCGTTTTGTCCTGGAGGGGTTGGCCAAGGAAAGCAGGCGGCTCGTTTGAAAGTCTCCCTGATGATAACCTGTCTGGGGGACGCCTTGTTTCCCGACGTCGGCGTCGCGACCGTCAGGCTGTTGCGCAGACTCGGGCTGCAGGTCGAGTTTCCCCAGGCCCAGACCTGTTGCGGGCAGCCGCAATACAACAGTGGCTATCATGACGATGCCCGGGCGCTCGCCCGGCACACGATCAGAGCCTTCGCGGGGTCCAACCTGGTCGTCACTCCGTCCGGCTCTTGTGCCGCGATGGTCAAGCTCGAGTACCCCGAGCTTTTTCACAACGATATGGTCTGGCACGGCCGGGCCGAAGATTTGGCGCGGCGCACGCACGAGCTTTCCGATTTCCTGGTAAATGTGCTAGGCGTCGACGACGTCGGTGCCCACTTCGCGGGCACGGCCACTTACCACATGGCGTGCCACCTGCGCGGCCTGGGGCTGACGACCGAACCGCTACGCCTGCTCGGAAAAGTGCGAGGTCTCACCCTTGTTCCTCTCGAACGATTCGACGAATGTTGCGGCTTCGGAGGATCGTTCGCGGTCCGCTATCCCGGCATCAGCGGGGCGATGGTCACCGATAAGGCTTCCTACATCGAAAAAACGGGCGCCGACCTGGTCGTGACAACCGACGCCGGCTGCCTGATGAATATCGGCGGCTGTATTCGGCGTCGCGGCTGCGCCGTGCAATTCCGGCACCTGGCCGAGATTTTGGTCAATACGGGCCCGGGCGAGGATCCGCACATGACGGACTACGCGAAACACGAACATCACGATTTCACCGCCGCTGCCGCGCAGGCGCTGGGAAACGCTTCCTTGCAAGCGGCGTTGACCAGGCTCGCCGATACTTTGATGGCCGGCAACCGCCGCGGCTTCGCGGCGCTAAAGGATAGCGACGCGCTGCGCGACCATGCCAAGCAAATCAAGGAACACACGCTCGCCCATCTGGATCACTATCTCGAACAATTGGAA
The DNA here is from genome assembly GCA_963848825.1 of uncultured Planctomycetota bacterium. GTDB lineage: Bacteria > Planctomycetota > Planctomycetia > Gemmatales > Gemmataceae > CAVVSQ01. Next base: position 105,320 of record CAWKFA010000008.1, read on the forward strand.
GCGTCGGTGCGAAAGCTGGGCGGCACGGTGCACTGGGCGGCCACCGCCGAGGATGCCCGACAGATTGTCGTGCAGATCGCGCGCAACACAAAGTGCCGGCGCGCGGTGAAATCAAAGTCGATGACGTCGGAGGAAATCCATCTGAACCCGGCCCTGGCGAAAGCGGGCATCGAGGTCACGGAAACCGATTTTGGCGAATACATACTGCAAGTCGCCGGCGAGCGTCCCTCGCACCTGGTGGCGCCCGCCGTGCACCACACGCGCGAGAGCGTGGCCCGCATCCTCTCGGAGCACCTGGGTGAAACGTTGTCCGATGATCCGCAAAGCCTGGCCCAGACCGGGCGCCGCGTGTTGCGTCAGAAGTTCCATGAAGCCGATCTGGGCATTACCGGCGTCAACTTCGCCGTCGCGGAAACCGGCACGGTCGTCCTGGTAACCAACGAAGGCAATGGCCGGCTGACAACGACGTGCCCGCGCGTGCACGTGGCCATCATGGGCATGGAAAAGGTCATCCCCCGCTTCGCCGATCTCCCGGTGTTCCTGAAACTGCTGGCACGCGGCGCGACCGGGCAAACACTATCGGTGTACACGACGATCCTGTCTGGCAAGCGGCGCCGGCGAACTGGATGGTCCGGAAGAGTTCCACCTGGTAATCCTCGACAATGGGCGCTCGAAGGTTTTGGGCTCGCCATTTCGCGAAAGCTTGCAATGTATCCGTTGCGGCGCCTGCCTCAATGCTTGTCCGGTCTATCGCCGCATTGGCGGCCACGCCTATGGGGGTGTTTATGCCGGCCCGATTGGCAGCATCCTGACACCGCTTTACGACAGCGTTAGCCACAACGAGCATTTGCCGCATGCGTCTTCCTTGTGCGGCGCCTGTCAGACGGCCTGCCCGGTAAAAATCCACATTCCCCAAATGCTGATCGGTCTGCGCGAACTGCAGCACCATGTGAAGTCCGGCGCTGGGAGCAACTGGCTTATCAGGTCTGGACCACGGTTCTATGCAAGCCCTGGCTCTACCGCTTGACGTTGCGCTGGCGCGCTTTATGTTGCGCCCCTTCGCCAGGCAGGGTTGGCTGGCGCGGCTTCCAGGGCCAGGAAGCAACTGGACAAACCTTCGCGATTTTCCGGCCCCGGCCGATCGCTCTTTTCGCGAGCGCTGGAAGGAGTTGACGCCATGACTCCACGCGATGCCTTCTTAGAACACGTGCGCCGGGCAGTCGTGGATGGCAATCGTGCCGGCATGGCCGCGGCACTGCCGGACCGGCGTGGCCTGGGCCATCAGGGCGCTGCTCCAGATTCGGTGGCGCGCTTTTGCGACGAGCTGCGGAGTGCGGGCGGGCATCCCCACGTCGCGGCGGACAGCGACGCGGCCTGGTTGATTATTCGAGAAGTGATCGAGGCCAAAAAGGCACGCAAAATTATGATTGGCGAGGGAGGCGTGATCGCGAGGTTGGGCCTCGCTGGCCGTTTACGCAGTTCCAGGATTGGATGTGACGACCGTCGCTGACTTGTCCTCCGCCAGTGCGAGGGACGTCTTCTTCGGGGCGGACGTGGGGATATCCAATGTGGCGCAGCTAATTGCCGAGACCGGCTCCGTCGTGATGGCCACCGGCCCTGGCGAGCCACGCGCGCTCAGTCTTTTGCCGCCGGTGCATATCGCCGTGGCCGACCCTGGGCAGCTTCTTGACGATTTGTTCGACCTGTTTGATCTGTTTTCGCCGCTGGCACGCCCGGAAAAACTGCCCCCGTCCTGTCTGACGCTTATCACCGGACCTAGCAAGACCGGGGACATCGAACTGAAACTGGTCACCGGTGTCCATGGGCCGGGCGAAATCCATGTCGTCTTGTGCATGAGGTAAGGACCGTCGGGGCAACCTCTGGTCGAGACGTTGCTGGGTACATATCTTCACGATATCCGCGCGGCGCGGCGCCAGTGAAATAACCCGCCAAAAGGAGCACCATGAGCCAGATTGAGTTGCGCCCGGGCCTTGCGGACGTGCCAGTGGCGGAATCGGCGGTAAGTTTTATCGACGGCAAGCGCGCCAGGCTCGAATATCGCGGTATCGCCGTCGAAACCTTGGCCCGGCAAAGCTGTTACGAAGAAACGTGCTGGCTCCTCCTCAAGGGCGATTTGCCGACGCAACGACAACTCGCCGACTTTGACGACCAATTAAGGCATCACCGGCGCATCAAATACAAGCTCAAGGACCTTATCAAATGTCTGCCTGAAAATGGCCACCCCATGTATGCCCTGCAGGCAGCCGTGGCCGCCATGGGTATGTTCTATCCCTCGCGCGACATCACCAATCAGCAGAGCAACTGGGACTCAGCCGTGCGCTGGTCGCCAAGCTGCCGACCGTTGTGGCGGCTTTCCATCGTCTCCGTTTCGGCGACGAAGCCATCGAGCCGCGCGACGACCTCGATCACGCCGGCAATTTTTATTACATGCTGTTCGAACGCGAACCGACGCCCGCGGTCCGGAAGGTGCTCGATGCCTGCCTCATTTTGCATGCCGAGCACACCATGAACGCCTCGACCTTTAGCGGCCGGGTCACGGGATCGACCCTGGCCAATCCCTACACTGTGATCAGCTCCGCGATCGGCACGCTTACCGGTCCGCTGCATGGCGGAGCCAACGAGGAAGCCCTCGACATGCTCGAGGAAATTGGCACGACGGCCAACGTCAAAAGCTGGGTGGACGATGCCGTCACCAAGAAAAAGAAGATCATGGGTTTCGGGCATCGAGTTTACAAAGTAAAGGACCCGCGCGCCACGGTGCTGCAGGAACTGGCGGAGAACGTCTTCGCCGAAACGGGCCGACCCCCCATGTACGATTTGGCGGTCGAAACCGAAAAGGTGATGAACGGCATCCTGGGACCCAAGGGAATCTACCCGAACGTCGATTTTTACTCGGGCATCGTCTACGACTCGCTGGGCATTCCGCGCGATCTCTTTACGCCGATCTTCGCGATCGCGCGCGTGTCGGGCTGGCTGGCGCATTGGCTCGAGCAATTGCACAACAATCGCATCTATCGTCCCGAGCAGATCTACATTGGCAAGCAAAACATGCCCTACACGCCGCTGGCCGAGAGGCCATAATGCTGGACGCGCAATTTATTCGCGACAACCTCGACGCCGTAAAGACGAACTGCCGCAATCGGGCTGTGCCGGCGGACCTCGACCGTGTCGTCGCGCTCGATGACCAACGTAAAGAGTTGCTTCAGAAGACGCAACTATTGCAGCAGCGCCGCAATGAAAGCTCCAAGCTAATTCCGACCGAGAAGGACAAGGCCAAGAAACAGGCCCTCATCGAAGAGGGGCGTGTTGTCCGCGATCAAATCGCCGCGCTCGAGGCCCAGGCTAAACAGGTTGAAGAAGATTTGTACGTCCTCCTATCCGCCATTCCGAACATGACCCATCCGGACGCGCCCGTGGGCGCGACGCCGGCCGATAACAAGGTCCTGCGCGTCTGGGGCCAGCGTCCCACCTTTGACTTTCCCGTCAAGGATCATGTGGCCCTTGCCGAGGCGCTCGACCTCGCGGATTTCGAGGCAGGCGCGGCGGTCGCAGGTCAGAAATTTTATTATTTGAAAAACGAGGCAGTGCTGCTCGAACTGGCGCTGGTGCAGTACGCTTTCTCCAAGCTCATGGAAAAGGGCTACACGCCGATCATCACCCCGGACGTGGCCCGTGTCGAGGTGCTCGAAGGTATCGGCTTCATGCCACGCGGGCCCGAGACGCAGATCTACAGCCTGGCGAATACCGATCTTTGCTTGATCGCGACCGCGGAAATAACTCTCGGCGGCATGCACCGCAACCAAATTATCGACGAACTGCAATTACCTATCAAATACGTCGGCCTGTCCCATTGTTTTCGAACCGAGGCAGGAGCCCCGGGCCGGGATACGCGCGGGCTGTACCGCGTTCATCAGTTCACCAAGGTCGAGATGTTCGTGTTTTGCACGCCCGACCAAAGTGAGGCGGTGCATCTGGAGCTTCTGGCCGCCGAGGAAGCAATCTTCCAGGGCTTGGGTTTGCCCTACCACGTAATCGATACCTGTTCGGGCGACCTGGGAGGACCGGCTTACCGCAAATATGATCTCGAGGCCTGGATGCCGGGGCGTGGGCAGGGCGGCGAATACGGAGAGGTTACGAGCACTTCCAACTGCACCGACTTTCAGGCCCGCCGGCTCAACATTCGTTATAAAAGCCCGCAGCACAAGGGAACGCGTTACGTGCACACGCTCAACGGCACGGCGGTCGCCGTGAGCCGTGCGCTCGTTGCCCTCCTGGAGAACTACCAGCAAGCCGATGGTAGCGTGCGCATCCCCGACGCCTTGCGTCCCTGGCTTGGGGGCAAAAGTCATATCAGCCGGGCCGTAAGTGTCTGAGCCGGTGAGCCCTATGCGAGCCTCGCAAAGGCTGCCATCCTCTAAATTTCCCGGATTAACGGGATATTACGTCTATTCCCTAAATAATGGCCTTGAGCCATTCTTCTTCAACTTCCCCCGTCGTCCTACCGATCTAGGACTTATAGACGCCTTGGCCTAGGCCGGGGATCTTGGGAAGCTCCTTGCCGCATCAGTGTCGCTTGCCCAGGTTCCCAGCCCGTGGAATTAACAACGGAGTGCGAACCCATGAGCCTGTTTTCGTTTTTTTCGCGTCGCGACAAAAAAAATAACAAGAAATCAGCCAAGCCCACGCGATCCAAGGCCAAACTAACCGTTGAAGCGCTGGAAGATCGCTTTCTGCCAAGCAGCAGCACCATCAGCGGCTTTGTTTTCGCAGACGCCAATAACAACGGACTTTATGACCCAGGTGAGGCACCCATCGCCAATGCGCCGGTGCAATTGCGCGACGCCGGCAATATCATCATTGGCAATACCACGACCGATGCCAACGGCTTCTATAAGTTCAATCAGAACAATAGCATCAATGCGACGCCCGTGACCTTGACCAAAACGCTCTCCTTCCCGACCACGCAGACCGATTACACTTTGTCCGGCGGCGTCGATCAGTTCGATCCGTCCCTCGGCCAGCTCCAATCGGTGCAAATCACGCACGACGGTTCCATAACCAGCGACATCAGCGTTGAAAACACCAGCACGATCTCGACCTCGGTGATCAAGGGGGTCGTGAGCGGCTCGCTGGAATTGACGGGCCCGAGCGTGGATATTGCTTTGAGCCTGTCGCAAAACGCGGGCACCTTTAGTGCCTCGCAATTTGACGGCACTCTCGACTACACCGGGACCAGCGGCACCGACTTTGGCGCCAAGCAGGCCTCCGGCAACAAGGCCGTGACCCTGACGGGCGCGAGCATGAATCCCTACATTGGGACGGGCCAGGTGTCGATGACCGAAAATGCGGTGGCCTCATCGTCCGCTTCCGGCGGCGGCAACCTCAATGTTTCCCTCAACAGCACGGGTAAGTCCACGGTCACGGTGGTTTACTCTTATATTCCCAGTAATGATCTCAAGCCGGGCGATTACGTGGTCATTCAGACCGTTCAGCCACCCGGTTACACCGACGGCAAGGAATCCGCCGCGGGCGTCGTGATCCCCCATCAGCCGAACGTCGATGTCATTCCCGTCACGCTCGATGGGATCAACGATTCGTCCAACAACGATTTTGGCAAACTCACGCCGGCGGGGATTTCCGGTTATGTCTATGCCGATGGCAACAACAACGGCCTCAAGGAACCGGGCGAGGCGGGCATTCCCGGCTCGACCATCACCCTGACAGGCACCAATGATCTGGGGGCAGTCTCCCAGACCGCCACCACCGACGCCAGCGGCCTTTATCAATTCACGAACTTGCGGCCTGGCTCCTATACCGTGCAAGAGACGCAGCCATCGAACTGGCTGGACGGTATGGACACAGCGGGTTCCCTGGGCGGCAACGTCACCAACGATCAAATCGCCAACATCACTTTGCCGTCCGGCGCGTCGAGCATGGGAAATAACTTCGGCGAGTTGAAGGCCGCTGGTCTGTCCGGTTACGTCTACTCTGATGCCAACAACAATGGCATCAAGGAAGTTGGCGAAGCGGGGATCGGCGGAGTGACCATAACGCTGAGCGGCAACGATGACCTGGCGCCGTTTCCCAAACTGCCGTCACGGACGCCAATGGTTTTTATCAGTTCACCAGTTTGCGGCCGGGAAGTTATACGGCGCAAGAGACCCAGCCGGCCGGTTGGCTGGACGGCAAAGACACCGCTGGCTCCCTTGGAGGTGCGGTGACCGATGACCAGATCGCCGGCATTAACATTGCGGCCGGGGCGACGGCGCTGAACAATAACTTTGGCGAGCTGAAATCGTCGAGTGTGTCCGGCTACGTGTATGCCGACGGGAACAACAACGGCTTCAAGGACCCAGGCGAAGCCGGCATCGGCGGGACCACGATCACGCTGACCGGTTTCAATTCGACTGGCCCGGTGAATCAAACGGCGAGCACGGACGGCAACGGCTTCTATCAATTCATTAACCTGGCGCCAGGCACCTACTCCGTGCAAGAAACCCAGCCCGCGAACTGGATGGACGGCAAGGACTCGGCAGGCTCGCTGGGCGGCACCGTGACCAATGACTTGATTGCAGCCATCAACGTTCCGGCCGGCGCCGCGGCGCTAAATAATAACTTTGGCGAGTTAAAGTCCTCGAGCATTGCTGGCTTTGTCTATGCGGATGGCAACAATAACGGCGTCAAGGACCCTGGCGAAGCCGGTATCGCCGGCACCACGATCACGCTGACAGGCAACAATTCCGCGGGCGCGGTCAATCAGACAACCAGCACGGATGCGACCGGGTTTTACCAGTTCAGCAACTTGAGCCCGGGTACTTATGTCATCAGTGAAACGCAACCGGCAATCTGGCTTAATGGCAAGGACGCCATCGGATCTCAGGGTGGAACGCAGGGCATTGACGTATTCAGCAACGTCATCTTGCCCGCGGGCGTGGATGGCATCAACAATAACTTTGGCGAATTGATGTCAGCCGGGCTGTCGGGCTTTGTTTATGTGGACGCCAATAATAACGGTACCAAGGACCCAGGCGAGGCCGGCATACCGGCCTCGATCGTGACCCTCGCGGGCTTCAATGATCAGGGCCCGATTTCGCTGGCGGTGGCTACCGATGCCAATGGCTTTTACCAGTTCCAGAACCTCCGGCCGGGCACCTATGCCCTGACGGAAACGCAGCCCGCGAACTACCTCGACGGCAAAGACACGATTGGCAGCCAGGGCGGCATTATGGCCAACGATAACTTCAGCAACATCGTTCTCGCCGCCGGCGTTCTTGGCACCAACAACAACTTTGGCGAGTTGTCGCCGGCCAACGCCGATCTGGGCATCGTGAAAACCGCCAGCGCCTCAACCGTCCTGGTGGGCAGCACAATTAACTATACGCTCACGGTGACCAATTACGGCACCTTCGCCGCCCAGAACGTGCAAATCGTCGATAATCTGCCGCCCGATGCCACCTACCTGAGTGCTTCGGGGACGGGTTGGAGCGTCACCCAGGCCAACGGGACGATCACGGCCACCATGCCGGCGCTGGCGGCCGGGGCCACGACGCAGCTCAACGTCGCACTCAAGGCACCCATTGTGCCGGACTCGCTTGTCAATACTTCCATCGTGTCCTCCTCGACGCCGGACAGCAATCCCAACAACAATACGAGCACCGTCACGGTGACCGTTTACAATCAACCGGGCACCACGTTCCCCCAGGGCATCACCCCGCTCGCGATCAACTTCGGCAAACTGCCGCCGCTCGGGAAGATTCAGTTAATTACGCCGAATGCCGCGGCTTACATCAATCCCGTGCTGCTTGGCGAAATGACTTACGTCAGCGGTGCCTATGCGACTTTCCTGGGACGGGCGCCTTCGCAGAGTGAGTTCGCGACGGCGGTCAGTCAAATGACTGCCGGGGTTTCAGCTGCCACGATTGCCGGTAACCTCTGGAACTCAAGCGAACACCGGGCTCAGCAAGCTTCGATGCTTTACAAAACCTTCCTTGGCCGAGCGCCTTCGAGCGGGGAGTTGGCTGCCGCGGTGCAGACGCTGCAAAGTGGCACCTCCGAGATCAACTTCTCGCTCAGCCTGGTCAACTCCGCCGAGTTCCAGTCCACGCACGCTACGCCGACAACGATCGTCACCGGGTTATACCTCGATGTTTTGAATCAGGTGCCTGATACCTCCACGGCGCTCCAGGCGACCAGCATGTTGTCCAATCAAAGCCTGAGCGCCTTCGCGCAATCGCTGATGAACTCCACCGCGGGGCTGGGCAACATTGTCAACAGTGCCTACCTTGCGATCCTGCGCCGGGCTGCCAGTCAGGCGGAGATCCAAAGCTGGGTTTCCCAGTTGCAGGGCAACACGGCCAGCATCGATCAGATGGAGATCAGCCTCCTGTCCTCGCCTGAGTTTTACCAGCTTGCTCTGAAATCGACGACGGTTTGATAGGAGCACGCCGGTTGTGGACGACCTGCCGGAGATGGCGCTAGGGTAATAGCCCGGCGTCGATGAAGAACAGGTCCTCGATGGGGAGATCGAGGGCCTGTTTCTTTTTGCGCTGGCACTAGTCGGACGTCCTGTTGACGTTGGCAAGAACATTTAAGGTTAATGCCGGTTGACCGGATTATTCAGAATTTACTCAGGATGTCATGAGGTAGCGGCTGTCAAAAGGGGGGGAGGGGCGAAACCTCTTCGCCGTAGGCCGGTTGTAAGCCGAAAATGAAGAGTGTAACGTTGGCGGGCGTCTGGCCTTGACGGACCACCGCTCAACCACCACGGAGGATAAGCCATGAAGGCCCTGACGGTAAGCGGATTGTGCCTGGTGCTGGCAGTGGTCTCGACCCAATCCTTTGCCGAGGACATTCAATTTCGTCCCGCCATTTCCTCGTTGGGACGACCCTCCGCGCTGCATGCCGCTCCGGACGTTACGCCGGTGTCCTTCACGACGCCGGCGCCCGCGCCACCAGCCGCGATAGGTATAGGCCTGGGCCTTCCCACCGCATTGAGTGGTGCGGCTTCAACGGGCGTGGCGGATTCGGCTGATGTGGAACGTGCGGCGTTGTCTGCAGAGCGGCCGCTGGCCTTCGTCCGCGGCCAGGCCGCGGAGGTTTCCATGCAGCCGCTGCCTCTGGGCACGCCTACCAAACAGGAGGCTCCCCGGGCCTTGACGACCTCCACGACGCAGGCAGGCCGGGTAGTACCCGTCGCCCTCGACCCCGAGTTCGTGTCACCCATGCCGCGCGTAATGCAGGGGACGACGATGAGTTCGTCCTGCGGTTGCAGCTGTGGCGTGGGCGCGTCTGCGCCGATGAGCGGCGCCGGGGCCATCCTCGATGGCGGGCAAATGATTTCGATGAGCGACTGCGGTTGCGGTTGTTTCAACGACTGCGGTTGTGGGTGCGATGACTCCTGCGCCTATCGTGGCCGCCGCTTCTACGCCAGCGCAGCTTACCTGGGCTGGAGCTTTGAGCGGAAAAACATTCCGCCGCTGGTGACCGTGAGCCCGGTCGGCACCCCTATCAACACCACCGGCGTGCTCGGCCAGCCGACGACCACTACCCTCTTTGGTCAGGAAAATCAAGAAAACACCTATCACTCCGGTGGACGCTTTAACCTGGGTGTGTGGCTCCCGTGCGGTGACTGGGCCGTGGAGGTTGACTACTTTTTCCTCGGTCAGAATAGTGCCAACGGGACCTTCGGTTCGGATGGCACTCCGCAGATCGCACGGCCCATTATCCTGGCGGACCAGGAGTTCAGGCAACTCGTGTCCTTCCCGGGTGTCTTGACGGGTAGCGCCAGCGTGAACACCTACTCGCAGATGTGGGGCATCGAGCTGAACGCCCGGCAAAAGCTGGCCTGCGGCCCCACCTACTGGTTTGACATGCTTTACGGCTTCCGCCACCTGGATCTTTCCGAAGGCATTTCCATTGGCGAAAATTTGGTGCAGCTTGGTAATCCGAACCTGGGCATCGTCATCGCCGACGAGTTCCGTACCCGTAACGTCTTCAATGGCGGCCAGATCGGCATCCAGGGGGAATGGAACTTCTGGCCGCGCTTCCCCCGCTTCTTCCTGGGCGGCACCTTCAAGGTGGCGGCGGGCAATATGCATGAGCAAGTGAACATCAACGGGTCCACCGCGTACACCTACCTTCCCAACACGCAGGCCGGCATTTTCAACACCGGCATCCTGGCGGCGGGCACGAACTCCGGCAACCATGAATCCAACCGTTTCGCCGTGATTCCCGAGATGAATTTGAAGCTTGGTTTTGAAATCAACGATCACTGGCGGGTCTGGGCAGGCTATGATTTCCTCTACGCCAGCAACGTGGTCCGTCCTGGGGACCAAATCGACCGCCGTGTCAATCCTTCGCAGCTCCCGCTGCCGAACCCCTTCGGTGCCCAGCCGCTCATCGGGCCAGCCCAGCCGGCTGTCCTGTTTCGAACGACTTCCTTCTATGCTCAGGGCGTGAGCTTTGGGTTGCAGTATCGCTGGTAAGGGGAGGTTCGGGGCGAACGGGGCCCTGGCTGCCAGTCGTGATTCAACTTGCCTCGCGTAATAGATCCGCGATGACCGCGTCCGCGAGACATTTTCCCTTACGTGTCAGTCTCACCGCGGCTCCTTGGTCCTCGAGCAGAGCCAAGTCCGCCATGCGGGCGATGCCGGGGCCCACCAGATCGGCCAGGGAATATCCCGTCTGGCTTGCATAGGTGACGCGGTCGATGCCCTCACCACGGCGTAGCTGGACGGCGATAGTTTCCAGGGCCCGCTCGCGCGGCGGCAACTCTTCCGATTGGAAAAAAGTCGGCAATCCCCGTTGGACTCGCTTCAAATAGCTCGCCAGATCACGCGTCGTCGTTTGCCGGACCCCTTCCACGTAGCGTGCCGCGCCCTGTCCGAACCCAAAGTAGGCGTGATTGGCCCAGTAGACCTGATTGTGGCGGCAGCAGCGACCCGGTCTGGCGAAGTTGGAAATCTCGTAATGCTCGAAGCCTCGACTTTCGAGTACGTCCATCGCGCGCGTGTACATTTCCAGTTCCGTCTCCTCGGTCAGGGGCGCGACGAGTCCCAGCCGGCGCTGTTTCCACAAACGCGTTCCTTTCTCATAGGTCAGGCCATAGGTCGCCAGGTGGTCCGGCGCCAGGGCGAGGGCATTTTCGAGGTCGCCCAGCCAATCTTCCAGCGACTGGCCAGGCACTCCAAAGATGAGATCGATTGAAATGTTGTCGATGTAACGCCGCGCCCTTGCCATCGCGCGGGGCACGTCCGCTGGCTGATGATCGCGTTCCAACGCCTGCAACAGGTGCGGCACGAACGATTGGGCACCCAGGCTTAAACGATTGACGCCATGCTCGGCAAGGACACGAATTTTGGCCTCGTCCAAAGTGCCGGGGTTGGCCTCCACGGAAAACTCATGACCGGGCAACAAGGGGAGCCACGTCAAGACGCGCTGGAGCAATGTGGCCAGTTGTTTGGTACTCAAATGCGTGGGTGTGCCGCCCCCCAGGAAAAGCGTCTGCACAGGCTGCGGTTCGCCGAGCGTACGTAGTTCGATCGCGAGCGCGTCAATATATTCGTCAATGCGTTCATCCTGGCCAACAGCGACGGCGAAATCGCAATAGCCGCAGTGATGCGCAGAACGGTACATGCACATAGGCGGCGCGCGGCCAGCGCCAGGGAGGACGGGGATCTTCGGCATGCGTGGGCATAAGCTTAGTTTACAGCGATTGCAGAATTAAGAATTTCAGAATGCAGATTACAAACGGCGGCTTGCAAGCATGTCTTGAAATCTGCAATCATGTCAGGAGCATCATGGACATTGATCTTAATAGCGATCTTGGCGAGGGCTGCGGCCTTGACACCGACATTATGCCCCTGGTGACGTCGGCCAATATCTGCTGCGGCGGGCATGCCGGCGATTATGCAACTTCGTATGCGGCCCTGGGTTTGGCCAGCCGCGATGGGGTCACCGTGGGAGCTCATCCGGGCTATGAGGACAGGGCCAATTTTGGACGGCAAAATCTAGATTTGCCCGAGGACCAGATATATTTTCTCTGCATCTTCCAGGTCGGTGGCCTGACTGCATTAGCGCGAGATCTTGACGTTCCGGTGCGCGATCTGAAGCCGCATGGCGCGCTTTACAATCAGGCTTGCCAGGACGACCGTTATGCACGCGCCATCGCCGAGGCGGCTGAAGTCCTGGGATTGCCGCTGCTGGGCATGCCGGGCACGCGCATGGAGGCCATGGCGCATCTGCGTTGTCAGTTTGTGCCGGAAGGCTTCGCGGATCGGCGTTATCTGCCCGACGGCACCCTCGTTCCACGCGCGCGTCCTGATGCGCTCATCGCGGACCCGGAGGAGGCTGTCCGCCAGGCGGAATGGCTGATTCGGGACAAAGGGGTGCGGTCGCTCTGCGTTCATGGCGATAACCCTGAAGCCGTCACCTTTGCGCGTAACTTGCGGTCCGAACTACAGCGGCTTGGCTTCACCGTGCGAGCATTCGCATGAGCCTTCACGTGCTGGATTCCGGCCTGGCGACACGGGTTGTTGACTTCGGTCGGCCCGCGAGCCGTAGCCTGGGCGTACCTGTCGGTGGAGCGGCGGACCGCGCCGCCCTGGCATTGGGGAACGCCCTCGCCGGCAATGCCGCCCCCACGCCGGCACTGGAAATATGCCTGAAAGGGCCAGTGCTCAGGGCCGAGGCGCAAGTTGCCGGTGTCCTTTTCGGCGCCCCATTTTCCATCACGAGCAGTCGTCAAACCCTCAAAGCGGGCACGACATTTACGATGAGCGCCGGCGAGGAGCTGCGCATTGGCGGCGCCGCCGACGGCCTGTGCGCTTATCTGTGTATTCGCGGCGGCCTGCAGGTGCCGAAAATCCTTGAAAGTTCATCCGCCCTCGAACCCATCAAGCCCGGGGACACTATCCCATGTCCGGCGGGATCTCTCGGACGAAGATTTTTCCCGCCCGAAGTCTCGGATGAATTACGTGAAGGAAGGCATTTCTTGCGGACGTTGCCGGGGTTGCAGGCGGCATCGTTCGATGAGGCAGCGTTTTATGCTGAGGAGTTTGTTGTCACGCCGGCGATGGATCGCATGGGGATTCGTCTCGAAGGCGGTGCCTTCGACTTACCGCCCGGTGAACTTGTGTCCGAACCGGTGAGTCCTGGCACGGTGCAGGTAACGGGCAACGGCCAGTGTATCGTCCTGGGCGTCGACGGACAAACGATTGGCGGCTATCCGAAAATCGCCCAGGTTATTCAGGCCGACCAGGATCATCTTGCCCAGTTGCGCCCCGGCGACCGGCTGCGGTTTCGCAAGGTTACGCTGGTGGAGGCGACCGGCTTTTACCGGCAGCGCCAGGCTTTCATCGAGACGTGGGGCCGCCGTGCCCTTAATTCGCTGGACGGTTGCTGACGGATGCGTACATTGTAGTTTTAAGCGCCCGCGTGACGGCGCGGCTGCGCGGCGCAAATCCTTGACTGGAAATCAATATGCCCAAAGTCTTGATCGGCCCGGCACCACTCGCCGGCGTTGGCGGCCCCTACCTTGAAACCTTGAAAAGTGCGGGTTTCGAGCTGGTTTATCCACTTAAACGAGCCCAGATGAACGAGACCGAATTGCTCGAGCGCCTGGACGGCGTGGTGGCCGCCCTGGCCGGCTCGGAACCCTACACGCGCCGCGTGCTGCAGGCGCATCCGCAGTTGCGGGCGATCGCTCGCGCCGGCGTTGGTTTCGATGCCGTCGATACCGAGGCTGCCACCGAGCATGGCGTGGCGGTTGCCATAACGCCCAACACCAATCACGATGCCGTCGCGGAGCATACTTTCGCGCTTCATCCTCGCCCTTGCCAAAATGATCGTGCCGCAACATGCCGGCACGATCCAGGGGAAATGGCCGCGCAAGGCCACCCTGCCGCTTCGCGGGCGAACGTTGGGGATCGCCGGGCTGGGGCGGATTGGCAAGGCGGTGGCCATTCGCGGCGCCTGCTTCGGCATGAAATTACTGGCTTACGAGCCCTTTCCCGATCAGGCTTTCGCGGCCAAATATGGCGTCACCTTCGTGACGTGGGAAGAAATGCTGGCTCAGTCGGACTACCTCAGCCTGCACCTGCCGGCGACCAAGGAATCGCGGCACCTTATCAATCGCCAGACGCTTGCGAAAATGAAACCCACGGCGTTCATCATCAACACCGCGCGGGGAACGTTGATCAACGAGCCGGACCTTTTTGAAGCGCTGCGTGACAAGAAGATCGCCGGCGCCGGTATCGACGTGTTCGAAGAGGAGCCGCCGGGCAACCATCCCTTTTTTCAGCTCGACAACGTGGTGATCACGCCCCATGGCGCCGGCGTCGATCTGCAGTCGCGCGACGACATGGCTTTTTCGGCTGCCGAAGCCATTGTAAGCCTCAGTCGCGGTGACTGGCCCACGGAAAAAATCGTCAACCCCGAGGTCCGCGGCAAATTCAAATGGTAAGGGGCTGCTGGGGGTATATTCCCGGGCAGGCGACTCACCCACCGAAGCGCGCCGAAAAGAAGAAAATGCCGACGCAGGTAAAAAAGAGCCCTGAGAGCGTGCTGAGCACGAGCGTGATGATGCCGCAGACCAGGCCCGCCGTGGCCTGGCCACGGTTATAATTGTTGCTTACATCCAGGCCACGGTTGCTGTAAACGATTGACATCACCGACAGCATAAAACTGCTGAGTGCCAGCACGAGACTAATGAGGAAGAAGGGGCCTTCGCTGCCACCGCCGAAGCGTGGGTGATGAACGGCCTGCGCGGCGAGCACCCACAGCACGAACGAAACGATTAACAGGCCGATGGCGATGAGGGAATACGTTAGTCCCGAAGCCGCTGCTTTGGCGGAGACTTCCGGGGAAAAATGACCACGGCGCGCCCGCGCCGCTGGATCGAAGGAAAGTCTTCGTATTCGTCGTCATCTCCATAATCATCATCGGCCACGCGGCGACTACGTTCCCGACTGCTGGAGCGCGCGGGAGCGGCCGGCAGGGGAGGGGGCTGCGCCGGACCACGCTTCTGGGTAGGCGGAGCCAGCGCGGGAGGCGGCGGCAGGGGAACTTCCTCGGCCGCCACGGGAATGGGCTGGTCCAGCACGCTGGCCGCCGGCACCTGCAAGCCCTGGCCGCAACTTGGGCAGTTGAAGGCCGTGCCCGCCGCTAGGCCCGGCTGTTGCAAAACGACATTGCAGCGCGGGCAGGCCAGGCGAATCATCGATAACTCCCTACGAAAACCGTTTCCTACCAAGCATTGTGCAAACGCGCCCCACACTGGCTTTGGGATTCAAGGCACGAAATGAGGAAGCTCCTCTGCTCCCTCGGGAGCTTCTTCCGCCTTGGCTTGCTGCGGTCCAAAGCCCGGCAACCCAGGACGCGGCCCTTCATTCAGGAGGAGTTCCCTGATTTTCTCCTTGTCATTGTCCAGGTCTGCCTTGCTACAGCCAGCCAGCGCCACCACCAAAAGAAAAGGAGCCAATAAACGTCGCATGTTCGCACCTCCCCTTCGTCAAGTTTCGCGTTGAGCGGCGCGACAACAGAGACCGCCGTGCTGGTTTTAGGGTCGCTAAATTGTTTTATAAGGATATTTTTATTTCCGGCTCACGGCCGGTTTACCACGATCCATTAATTACGAAGAGTCCTAACATTAAGGGGTCGGAGCCTTGCGTCTTGGGGCTCGACCTGACGTCTAAAAGCTGGAAAGTAAGTTATACCACACAGGGAGACGACGATGAAGACATTTACCAGTTTAACAGCGCTCATGCTGGGTTGCAGCCTGCTTCTGGCCCAGGTGCCGGTGGGCGGCCAAAAGGACTCGGACTGGCAGACTGATTTTCCGGTGGAGAAGGGCGAGCTCTCAAGCACCGGCCGTAACCCTTTCTTCATCCTCGAGCCCGGTTACGTGCTGATCCTGGAGAAAGGCGATGAAAAAATGGTCATCACCGTTCTCGATGAGACGAAAATGATCGGCGACGTCGAGACCCGCGTGGTCGAAGAAAAGGAAACCAAGGCTGGTCAGCCCGTGGAGTTCGCCCGCAACTTCTTCGCCATCAGCAAGAAGACCAAAAATGTCTACTACTTCGGCGAGGAAGTGGATGTCTACAAGGACGGCAAAGTAGTCGGCCACCCCGGAACATTCCTGCACGGCACCAAGGGCGCCAAGTTCGGCCTCATGATGCCGGGCAAGGTCCTCCTCAAAGCCAAATATTACCAGGAACAGGCCCCCAAGGACGCCATGGACCGCGCTGAACATATCAGCCTGACCGAAACCGTCGAAACCCCCGCAGGCACCTTCAAGAATTGCCTCAAAGTCGAGGAAACCACCCCCCTTGAGCCCGCCACCAAGGAATACAAATACTACGCGGAAGGAGTAGGCCTCGTGGCGGATACCTCCATGAAACTCACGAAATATGGGTTTTTGAACAAGGGGAAGTGAGGTTTCAGTTTTAAGTTGGGCAGAGAAGAACAAGGATTACGATCAGGGAGATGAACTCTCTTCCTGATCGTAATCTTTCGTCCCAGCCTTTGTCGCCCGAAGTCGGAATAATCACTTTCCTGGCGAAACGGACCCATCTCACTTCAGACCAGCCTCATCCGCCTTCGCTGGCGCTGTCCAAGAGCACTTTTGTTTGGCCCTTGCAGGCCTTCGACCATAAGACACTTTCAGGAATAACATTGATAGCGTTGCTTCATCATTCGGTGGCATCTCAAAGTTAAAGGAACTCGCGATGAACATACTTGAACGCTTTCGTCTTGATGGTAAAACCGCGCTGGTGACCGGAGGCAATCGTGGTTTGGGGAAGGAAATGGCGCGGGCCCTGGGGGAAGCGGGGGCCAGTGTCGCGGTGATAAGCCGGCAGGCCGAGGAAGCCAAAAGCGCTGCCGCTGAGCTGGCCGCGTCCAGCAAGCAGGCCTACCGGGGTTATGCGTGCAATGTGACCGATGCAAGCCAGGTCGAAACCACCGTGGCCCAGGTGATCCATGACTTTGGCCAGGTCGACATTCTTGTCAACAACGCCGGCATCAATGTGCGCGGACCCATCGAGAAAATAGGGGTTGAAGATTTTCGCCGTGTGCAGGAGACCAACCTGACCGGGCCCTGGCTACTTTGCCGGGCGCTGGCAACGCACTTCAAGGAGCGGCGCTCTGGCCGCGTGATCAATGTAGGTTCGACCCTGTCCATCATCAGCCTACCTGATCGCACTCCGTATGCAACTTCCAAAGGCGCGGTCCTGCAACTGACGCGCACGCTGGCACTCGAGTGGGCGCCATATGGCGTCACCGTCAACTGCATCATGCCCGGGCCCTTTGGCACGGAGATGAACCAGTCGCTGCTCAAGGACCCCAAAGTCTATCAGGAATTCATTGCCCGCATTCCGCTCGGGCGCTGGGGCAACCTGGACGAGATCGGCGGCCTGGTTGTTTTCCTGGCCGGCGACGCCAGTAGCTTTATCACCGGTTCCGCCATCGCCATCGACGGCGGCTGGACGTCTCATTAAAATGGCGTGGTCCTGTGAACGACATCTTTGCTGGGGAATTGATGACAACTTTGCTTTCTACACGCGGCTGTCGCTTGTTTGTATTCGCTGCCATGCTTGCATCCCTCATGCCGTGGTCGTCCCGAGCGAGTGAGCCGGACGCTCAATACAAGACTGCCGGCTGGCCGCAGTTTCGGGGGCCCGACGGCCAGGGGCATGCCTTTGGACCGATTCCGACGACCTGGAGTGATGGCGCCAATAACGCCTGGTCCGTCAAGATTCCCGGCAAGGGCTGGTCCTCTCCCGTCGTTCTTGATGGCCAGGTGTGGCTGACGACCGCGGTGATCGGTGCTGCCGGTGACGTCTCCTTACGGGCCATCGCGGTTCACGAGGATTCGGGTAAAATCATTCACGATGTTGAGGTTTTCAGCGTCCCCCGGCCCAAGCCGAAAACGCTGCACGAACGCAACACCTTTGCCTCGCCGACGCCCGTACTTGAAAAAGGCAAAGTCTATGTGCACTTCGGTTGTTACGGGACGGCTTGCATCGATACGCGGACCGGCCAGCCCCTCTGGAAAAACGACAAGCTCCTCGTCAACCATGAGACCGGCCCCGGCAGCTCGCCCCTTCTTTACAGAGACCGGCTTATTTGCACGTACGACGGCTCCGACGAGCAATATGTGGCCGCTCTCGACACCGCTTCGGGCGACGTACTGTGGAAGACCGAACGGCCCGAAGCCAAGGACCGAACTCCCGCGGACTCGCGGCGAGCGTTTTGCACTCCGCTCCTGGTCAACGTGGCCGGCAAGGATCAAATCGTCATCCCCGGGGCATTTTGCGTCTACAGCTATGATCCGCTGAACGGCCAGGAAGTGTGGCGCGTCAAGTACGGCGGCTTCTCCAACGTTCCCAGGCCGGTGTTTGCCGACGGTCTGGTCATTGTGAGCAGCGGTTTCTCGCCCCCCGACCTGGTAGCCATTCGTCCCGACGGCTCGGGAGACGTGACCAAGACGCACGTGGTCTGGAAGCAGCGTAAAAACGTGCCTAATGTGTCGTCGCCCATTGTGGTCGTGCGCCACCTCTACATGGTGGCCGACAAGGGCATCGCCAGCTGCCTGGAAGCCAAAACCGGCAAAGTCGTCTGGACCGAGCGTATCGGCGGTAATTATAGCGCCTCGCTCCTGGCTCAGAACGACACGCTCTATGCCTTTGAGGATAGCGGCAAGACGATTCTGTTCGCCGCGTCAGCCGATGCCTACAAGGAACTCGGCCGCAACGAACTGAATGGCCATGTGCAAGCAACCCCCGCCGTGGATGCCGGATATCTCTTCGTCAGAACGGACACACGTCTGGTGAAGGTTGGGCCGTAAAAGGCCCCGGCGTGCGCTATGGCGGCCATGTTGGGATGGAACACCTCCGGCGTAAAAATATGGTCGCGGCTGGGACCTCGGGGCAATGGTTCCGATACCCCGAAGGGGTTGAATCCCAAAGCCCAGGGTCGCGCTAGCGCACCCTGGGATGGTAACGCGGAGAAGAACCGATACCCCGAAGGGGTTAGATCACCTTGTCGGCAGACGGTGATGTAACACCTTCGGTGTAAGAATATGGTCGGGGCCGGGAACCCAGGGTGCGCTTCGCGACCCTGGGCTTTGAGATGTAACACCTTCGGTGTAAAGACCGGCGACAAAAAAAAGGTTAGATCATTGTCGGCGGGCGGTGATGTGACATTTTCAGCGTAAAAATATGGTCGGGGCTGGGAACCCAGGGTGCGCTATCCCGACTCTGGGCTCTGCGATGTAACACCTTCGGTGTAAAGACCGGGGACAAAAAATGACCAATCACCCGCGTCGGCTATTCTTGGCTATCGTGACGTGGATCTTCGCGGTCGCCGGCGGCTTTGGTGATGAGCCTGTCGCGACGCACGTCATTAGACTCAATGGGCACGCGTTCACTTTGCCGCTGGGGTTCGATATCTCGTTGCTTGCCGGTCCCCCGCTGGTTGACCGCCCGATCACGGCGGATTTTGATGATGAGGGCCGCCTCTATGTCGGCGATTCCTCGGGTTCCAATGAAAAAGTGGCCGTTCAGCTCGAAAAGAAACCGCATCGTATTGTCCGCCTGGAGAGCACCAAGAAGGATGGTCGATTCGACAAGAGTGTGGTCTTTGCCGACTCGATGATGTTTCCCGAAGGGACGTTGTGGCATGATGGTTCCCTTTACGTGGCCGCGCCGCCCAGCATCTGGAAGCTCACCGATACCAAGGGCGCCGGCAGCGCCGACCGGCGTGAGGAATGGTTCAAGGGCAAGACACTGACCGGCTGCGCCAACGATTTGCATGGGCCCTACCTGGGACCCGATGGCTGGCTCTACTGGGGCAAGGGTGCCTTCGCCAAACAGGTTTATGAGCGACCTGGTAAAGAGCCTTTCGTCACGCGGGCGCGCACATGTCTTTCGCTGCCGGCCCGATGGATCGGGCGTCGAGCCGGTGATGAGCGGCGGCATGGACAATCCGATCGACGTCGTGTTCACACCGGGCGGCGAACGCATTATCACCACGACTTTCTTGCAAAACCCCGCCGGCGGCAAACGTGATGGCCTCATTCACATCATCTATGGCGGCGTCTACGGCAAAGATTTTGAGCCGATCCATGAACACAAATGGACAGGGCCGTCCCTCATGCCCGTTCTGGCCCACCTGGGGCCGGCTGCTCCCAGCGGTCTGCACTGTTATCAATCGACGGCCTTCGGCGCTGCTTATAAAGGCAATCTTTTCGCGGCCCTCTTTAATTTGCAAAAGGTGACGCGCCATATCCTCGAACCGGACGGGGCGACCTTCAAATGCCGGACGGAGGATTTTGTCGTCTCGGACAATAAAGATTTTCATCCGACCGACGTGATCGAAGATGCAGATGGCAGCCTGGTGATTGTCGATACGGGCGGCTGGTACAAACTTTGTTGCCCAAGTTCCCAGCTCTCCAAGCCTGATATCAAAGGAGCGATCTATCGGGTGCGGCGGCACGATGGTCCCGACCATGAGGTAGCCGATCCGCGCGGTCTGAAGCTGCCCTGGTCCACCATGACCGTTGACGAGATAGTTTCGCTGCTGGGCGATGCTCGGCCGGCCGTGCGCCAACGGGCTGTAAAGCGCCTGGGAAGTAGGGAAGAGGCGGCACCGGCACTGGGCCGTGTGCTCCAGAAGTCACCGTCGGCGGAAGCACGTCTCAACGCCGTGTGGTCCCTGACTCGTAACGGGAATGCGCAGGCTCGCCGGGAAGTGCGTTTGGGCCTGACGGACCCGGACGACACGGTGCGTCAGGCAGCGCTACATTCGGTTGGCCTGTGGCGTGATCGTGACGCGGTGCCGGTGTTGCTGCGCATTTTGAAGCAAACCTCGGCGCCTAATCGCCGTGCGGCGGCCGAGGCGCTGGGACGCATCGGCGAGCGGTCCGCCGTGCCGGCGATTTTGAACGCGGTGAGTGAAAATGTCGATCGCGTATTGCAGCATTCCCTGACGTATGCGCTGATCGAGATTGGCTCCGTTGAAGATATTTTGGCCGGTATCGACAGCGCCAACCCGCGCGCCGCGCTCGGCGGCGCTGATCGCGCTCGATCAGATTGACCCCGCCAAGGTATCGGTAGGCTGGCTGACTCGCGAATTCGACAATGCTTACTTACGCGAGACCGCCTGGTGGATTGCGGGCCGTCATCCGGAATGGGGCGCAAGCCTGTCAAAATATTTGCAGGATCGCCTGAGTAAGGCGCTGCTCGAACAGTCCGAGCAAGAAGAGCTGACGCGGAATTTGGTGCGCCTCGCCAAGTCGCCCGCCATCCAGGATCTGCTGGCTCAACAGGCGGCGCCAGCGAAGCCCCGCACGCCGCCAGATTACTAGCACTTCGCGTGATGGCACTGGCTGGACTAAAAAAGACGCCGCCCGCCTGGTTTGAGGCGTTGGCGGCCGTGCTTGCCGAGGTTCCGGCCTTGCGGATGCAGGCCGTCGTCACGGCGCAGGCGCTGGATTGGGGCAAACAGCGGCCCGCCCGGCTGCTGGATGCCTTGAAAGAACTTGGCACGAACGCCACAGCGCCGGTCGATATGCGCTTGCCAGCGCTGGCGGCCCTGCCGGATGGCCTGGCGTCGGTGGATCAGGAACTTTTTGAATTGCTGCGCCAGCAGCTCAAGGCGGAGCAGCCGGTTACCCTCCGTGGTGCCGCGGCCGATGTATTTCTCGGGCCACGCTAACGTCGGTGCAATTAGTGATATTGGCCGAGGATTTTAAAACAGTCGGTCCAATGGAACGGGACCGACTCCTGCAAACGTTCGGGCGAGGCTCGGATGATCAGGTGGGACGACGTTTGCTGGAGGTGTTGGCGCTACCGGCGACGCGTGCTGGCTTGCGGGCCGAGTCGCTCCGGCCGCGCCTGGCGAAGTATGGCGCCGACGTACAAAAATTGGCGGAACAGCTATACCTGTTGCTCGATATGGATGCCGGCGATCAGAAAAAGCGCCTCGAGGCGATGATCGGCTCCATGCCGCCCGGCGATGTACGTCGCGGGCAGGGCGTCTTCAACAATCGCAAAGTGGCTTGTGTTTCTTGCCATGCGATTGGCTATCTGGGCGGCAATATAGGCCCCGACCTGACCCGCGTCGGCGCCGTCCGCACGGAGCGTGATCTGCTCGAAGCGATTGTGTTCCCCAGCGCCAGTTTTGTACGCGGTTACGAACCGGTGCTGGCCGTCATGCGTGATGGCAAGACACACAATGGCCTGTTGCGCCAGGAAACAGCCGACGATATCACCCTCGTTCTTGGTGCCGACCAGCAGGTACGTTTGCCGCGCTCCGATATCGAGGAACTTCAGCCCGGCCAGGTTTCAGTAATGCCGTCGGGCCTGGATCAACAGCTAAGCCGGCAGGACATCGCGGACTTGCTGGCGTTTCTCAAGGCGTGCCGGTGATGCCGGCTGCCAGTAGCCTTGCAAGAACAACAGGACGCCTGCTGCCATGGCCATGGGCTCGATGGCTGCTTCGTCGCGAACCAGGCTGGCGGCGCTCGGCACAACCGAGCGCGTTTCCGGCGCGTCCTGGAAGATAAGTAGCGCCGGTGCCGGGTTGATGAATATCGCGCCCGGATCATTTAAGGTTGGCCCGGAGTTGTTCGGCGTCGCTGGCGCCGGTAGCTCGCGCGGCTGTATTATTGGCGGGATCGCCATCGGCGTCAGCGATTGCGTCCGTGACATCATGCCAGGCGCCAAATGTGGCGACGGCTGCCGGGCCTATGATCTGAGCGACGGGAGCGTGAATTTCTGGCGTATTTGGCGCATTCGGCACCGGCAATGGCGCGACGGTGACGATGTGCGGGGCCGCCGGCGCGATTGACGGCGCGGCGAAAGCGCTGAACACACCGGGCTGATTGAGTGCCCACCAGGTGTGATGATGGCGGCCAGGCTGTGGCGCCGGCGTGGACGTCGTCGGCGCCGTATACGTGACCGAAAAACTCGAAACGGTCGTTCCAGCCGGCGGCAGGAGCGATCCAGTCACGGTCTTCACGGCATCAGTGAGCGATCCCGTGGTATCCTGCGTGACCTGCGCCCGGCCGGAGGTCAACATATCGATCTGGGCGGCCTGGCCGGACGAGCTGTCGATTGGGCCGGTTCGCCCCGAGATGGTGGCGTAAGCATTAGAGAAGTTGACGGTGCCGAAATTGGCCATCGGCAACACGTTGGACGACGAGGGGGCCTCGACGATCCATTCCGCGGATGACGTTTGGGCCCGGCTGGCCTTTTGCGTGATGCTGAAAAATTCGACCGGGCCGCCGTTTTTGGGCGTATCCATCATCGCCAGGGTAAACACGCCGGCATTATAAGAGACCTCGGCCGTAATAATGTCGCCGGGCGCGATGGCCATTCGGGAACTGGGAATGATGACTGAGTTGCTCGGATACATTTCATACCACGCATAGTAAACGGGCTTTCCGCTGGAGATATCCTCTTCCGTGCCGAGCTGCTCTACCGTCGGCGAGCTATAACCATCGATGCCGACCCAGACCGACGAATACCCGGTGGCGGTGCCGGTGACCGCCGGCACGGCCCAGGTGCCACCCACCGCGGTGACGGCAGCGCTTTGCGGCGAGTTGAGGCTGGTTTGCTCGGCATACCCCGACCAGTTGGTGCTGGTGGAGGCCACGATGGCCGAGGTGGAAAGCAACACGCGTCCCTCCAGCTCTTCGATGGTGAGCCCGCGTGATTGCCTCTTTTTCAGGCCGTGCACCATTCGCTGCGCCGGCGACTTTACGTTGGAAGCAGATCGATTTAACCAAAGCGTGAACCACCTCATAGAGATGCTCCTTTGTTTGCCTGGCTGCTAGAAAAACAAGGAAATCCAGAAAAGGCTGTCTTCCGTAAACTATAAACGCAATTATGCCTCCCGGTGAGCGCACGAAAGTATTACTTTCTTGTAAGAGGTCGTCAAGCCCTCAAGGTCAATGTCGCCATGGCGGATAATGAGCCCGAATCGATGCTTTCTCTGGCTCAGGCGCTCGAGCTGGCAGTCGAGGCGCACCAGGCCGGCAATTTGGCGCGGGCAGAACATCTCTATCGGCAAATCCTTCAGGTGGACCCCACACAGGTCAATGCACTCCACCTGCTGGGAGTTCTAGCTTGCCAGTGCGGGCGCAGCGACCGGGGAGCGGAGCATATTCGGGCAGCGTTGCAGCTTAACCCCGAGTTCGCCGAAGCACACAATAACCTTGGCAATGCCCTTCGCGACCAGGGCCAGCCGGCGGCCGCAATGGCCAGTTATCGCGAGGCACTGCGGATCAATCCCAATTACGCCCAGGCCCTCAACAACCTGGGTATTCTGCTCGAGGAACAGGAAGAATTGGACAAGGCCGTCGCCTGCTATGAACATGCGCTGGCCTTGTTGCCGGACTATGTGGACGCCCATTACAACCTGGGGTTCGCCCTCCGTCTTCAAGGCAAGCTGGAGGCGGCGGCTGCGTGTTATGACGAGGTCCTGCGTCTCCGGCCTGATTTCGCGGACGCTCATAAAAACCTGGGCGTCATATTGCTGCTGCAAGGGAAGCTTGAGCGGGGCTGGGCAGAGTACGACTGGCGCTGGCGAGGTGAGCAATTTCTCAAAGAAATTGAACAACCACTGTGGGATGGTACCGCGCTGAGGGGCGCACGCTCCTCGTTCATCCCGACCAGGGATTGGGCGACATCCTGAATTTCGTCCGCTATATTCCGATGATTGCGAAGGACGGCGGCCGTGTCGTCATGCCCTGCCCGGTCGAACTGCTCAGGCTCATGAAAAGTTGCGCGGGCATTGACCAACTCGTTTTGGCAGGCGGTCCTTTGCCACCCTTTGATGTTCACATTCCTTTGCTATGTTTGCCGCGGCTGCTGGGAACGACCACGGTCGAACGCATCCCCGCCACGGTGCCCTACGTTGGGGTCGACGAGGTTCTGGTGCAAAGCTGGCGCGAACGTTTGCAGACTGTCGCGGGCGTGCGCATTGGTATCGCCTGGTGCAGCAGTCCCAGCCATCGTGGGCATAGCCGCAAATCAGTCCCACTCGAGGTTTTTAGGCCGCTGGCGGGTCTGCGCGGGCGAGTCTGATCAGCTTACAAAAAGGGCAGGGGACGGCAGAACTCGACAACGCCCCCGAGATGGCGCTCGACCTGGGGCCCGAGTTAATGGACATGGCCGATACCGCCGCCGTCATGCGAAACCTGGATCTGGTGGTAGCAATCGACACATCGCTCGCCCACCTTGCCGGCGCATTGGCCGTGCCGGTGTGGGTGCCGCTCCCGAGCGCACCGGATTGGCGCTGGCTTGTGGATCGAGAGGATTCGCCCTGGTACCCCACGATGCGGCTCTTTCGGCAGACCGTCGGCGGCAGTTGGGAAAGCGTCTTTGAGCGAATTCGGGAGAACTTGCAGAGAAGGATTGGCGAATTGAGAGTTTAGATTCAGACCGAATATTTGCGCATGCCCGTTCGTATTGTTGCCGCCGACGTTCGCTTATTCCCGGAGCAGTTCGGTATAGGGCGCAGCGGCCTGAAATATTGCCGGTGTTTTCGCCACGGCGCGGGTACGGGCTTGCCGAGTCCACCGCGGTTAAGGGCGGCCGGTGTGACCTTCGCGACGTGGTCAAGGCACTGATATTCATGTCTAATTCCTTGACCAGGTCATCCAGCGCGGGATTATCGCGCGTAATCAGTTGATGATAGATAACTTCGTCGACGACATGCCTTCGGGCCATCGCCGCACGCATGGCCGATTCCGCCGGACGCACACAGCTCGTTAATGAGCCCCAGGCGCACGTGCAAAAAGCAGGCCACATTCGCGAAAGCAGGATGGGTCCAGGTCCCGATGTCCACAAGGGGTCCTTTGCGGCAGGCGCAGAGCACCGGCCAATCCACGGCCAAGGAACAAGTCTGTCCCTTCGCCTAAAGCCCAATTTTTTAAGATCGGAAATCGCGTTTGGAAAAGATTGCGAGTCTTTCCAGAGCCCATCTTCGCCGAAGGGAAGGGCGTCGTCAACTATTATTTCAAAAAAAATCGGTCGAGATGCGTAGACATTTGTCGGAATCTTGGTTCATAACTTGCGTAAAACTGCAGAGACTTATAGCAGCTTTACTGAGTGAACGTTTTTAAGTGCATTCGCCGCGAGCTTATTTCAGATCGTAAAGGCGTTGGTGAGGTGTAACACTTCGTCGCGGAATATTAAAAAGCCGATGGGGGGACTTGAACCCTCAACCCCCGCTTTACGAAAGCGGTGCTCTACCGTTGAGCTACATCGGCGATCCTTGGGATTTTAGGTGCGGCAGCGCTATCTGTCAATTAAGCGCTTTACATATCCTTTTTCTCGGCCGCTTTATCGTCGGCCGGTCTATCCTCGGCAGGCGGGGGGACGGCCTGGATTCGTGGGTTCTCCGGCACGATGCCCGCCGAGATGCTGGACGGGCTGAACCCCGAGACTTCGCTGGCGCCGCGCGGTTGGCGGTAGCCGATGGTGTTGAGGAAGTTCTCGGTCGAAATAATGAACAGGCCCCGGTCGATAGCTTCTTGTCGCATGCGCGCGGCCGCATCGTTGATTCCCTTGAGGCGGTCGGGTAGGACATCGGCTTTCGGAGCGTCGGCCTTGGCGGCATCGGCGGCTTTGGCGTCGTCGGCGTCCGCATCCTTGGCCGGCTGTTTCTTCTTGACGACTCCCACCTGGGTTGGGTCGATGAGGTCGTCGCCCCGGATCAAGTAGCGGGTCCGATTGGTGATGGCGCCCTTGACCTGGCCATCGTTGAGGTCGAGATAGGCATCGACGGAGATGCCGTTGCGGTTCAGATATTGCACGAAGCTGGCCAGAATGCGCATCTGTTCCGCCGGGCTGTCACTGACCTGGCCGCCGAATTGTATGTTGCCGGCAATAGCTACGTGGGCGCCGAAAAATGTGTTGAACAGCAAGTCCCCTTCCTTGAGGGCGTTGTCGGCCTCGCGACTGGAGCGGCCGCTACGGGGATCGGCCAGGACGATTTCGTGTCCATCGATGTCGTAGAGACTGGTGATACGCGCCAGCGAGCTTTGCGGCCCAAGCACGCTGATGACTTCGATCGTCGCCTTGAGGTCTTTTTCCGCCCGGCCATTCCAGGCCGCGCCAAAGATATTGAAAGTCGTCTGCGGCTTGAGGCCCGTGGCGGAGCCGACGTTGATGTAAACCTTCCGTTCGGGCACGTCCATACTGGTGATCTTGCCGAGCGGCGCGTCCCACAGCGGTTTGCCGCGGGAAATGTCGAGAATCAGCGCATGGACCTGGTCGGGCCCGACGGGGCGAGTCGTGTTCGCCACCGGGCCACCGGCTTCGGCCTTGTCGGCGGCCGCCATGTTGAGCTGTTTGATCTTCCTTTCCAGGCTGTCGATTTTTTCGCCGAAGTCTTTCTTGATCTGCTCGATCTCGTCGTTCTGCTTCTTGGTGAGCTCGAACTGCATTTCCATCGCCTTGGTGCGGTCGGTGGAGGCTTTGAGGGCGTCTTTGTTGCCTTTGTTAATTACCGACATCGCGTTGGTCCAGTATTTTTCCTGGTTGGCCTGCTGGCCGGCGAACTTGCCGTTGGCTTCCTCAAGGTTTTTTTGCGTCGAGGTCAGCTGGGCTTGATACTGTTTGAGTTCGTCGACAAGCTTGGCCACGACTTCTCGATAGGTCGTGTTATAGCGCTTGGTAGTTTCGTCGTAGCCGCCGAGGTCGCTCTCGAACGTCTTGATCATTTTCAGCATCGGCTCATAGTATTTCGTGTAAGATTTGTCCCCCGCCTTGTACTTGGAGTTCGGTTCGACGAAATCCTTACGAATCGCGCCGACGAAGACGGCGTCATCGGGATCGACCACGGCATCTTTGGGATTGGCAGGGCCGCCAATGGCGGTTCGTGCCTCGGAAGCGATAAAGAGCTGGTAATCTCGGACTTCTTTTTCCGCTTGCAGGTTCTTTTTGTCCGTTTTGGCGGTGGCTTCCAGTTTTTCCTGGCCAGCGTAGCCGTAATAGCCCCAGACACCCAGGCCGATGCTCACCAGGATGAAAAAGACCAGAAAGATGACCAGAATCGTATTGGGTTTGGTGGCGTCGCGCTTTTTACGGGAGGGAGTTTTCAAGCCGGCCATGGAAGTTTCCTCGTGAAGGGGCACGGAATTGAGTTGGCAGTTGGCCCCATTCCTCAAGTGTAAAGGGTTCGGGCGGCTTGTCAAACCATTCCGCCTGGGAAAGCAATGCCGGTTCGTTCACCGTGCCGATTGACCGGAAAGTGAGGAAAAAACCTACGCTGAGGACCGCACCGGTTGGGGCTACGCGGGGAGCCCGGAGGCGCGTGGCAGTCTGAAAAGCGAAAAGCGAAAACTGTAAACTTGACAGGCCCGCCCCCACATCTAGAATGGAGCCAGTGCCTCCCCGCTGATCGATCGCCCCTTAAGTCTTGACTTCGCCAAGATCGTTCAGGCCTTCCTCGCAAGCATTGGCAGCCTGAAGGGTAGAGATCGGCCAGCATATCCGCAACCCCCGCCCGCCTGGGTTCATTCCTCCCTGACGCCCCGGCAGGCATTGGCTGTCCCGCAACGGCAGCTTGACCCGTCCTTGATTTCTTCTAGGAATTTTGGAAGCTCGTCCATGTCGGCAGGTAGTGAGACTCTTTACCTGATCGATGCGCATTCGCTGATTTTCCAGGTGTTCCACGCACTTCCGGAAATGAGCAGCCCGTCCGGCTTGCCTACCAACGCAGTGTTCGGCTTTACCAAGGATTTGCTCTACCTGCGCAACGAGCGCAAGCCGACTTACCTCCTTTGCGTTTTCGACATGCCCGGGCCAACTTTTCGCGATGCCATCAACGCCGAGTACAAGGCCCACCGCGCACCGATGCCGGACGATTTGCAATTGCAGATCCCCCTCATTCGGCAGGTCCTCGAGGGCATGCGCATACCGGTTTTGGGGATCGAGGGCTTCGAGGCCGACGATTTGATCGCGACGCTGGCGACGCTCGGCGCCGCCCGCGGGCTGGAGGTCTCCATATGTTCCAGCGACAAGGATTTGCGGCAGCTTCTGGGCGAACGCATCAAGATCTTCAACCTGCGTAAGCAGGAGTTTTATGACGCCACCCATCTTCTCCGCGATTGGGGCGTAACGCCGGAGCAGGTGGTCGATTTCCAGACGCTCGTGGGGGACTCGGTCGACAATGTCAAGGGGGTCCCCGGCATTGGCCCCAAGACCGCGAGCAAGTTGCTTCAGGATTATCAGACGCTGGACAATTTGCTGGCGCGGCTCCACGAAATACCTGGCAAACGGCGCGAGGCGCTGGCGGCGTCGGCGACCATCATTCCCAACAGCCGCCAGCTCGTGAAGCTCAAAACCGATGTGCCGCTCGAAGACGCCTGGGACCAGTGGCGCCTGGGGGAATGGGACGCGCCCCGGCTTACCGAGCTCTTCCGCGGCTTTGGTTTCCATCGCTTCACGAAACTGGTAAGCGGCGAGGGGCCCGAACCCAACGTTCCGGCCCAGGCACCTCCGCGCAAGGAGGTCAGCGATGTCACCCGGCCAGCTAGTACGCCTGGGCCAAACGGCGAGATTCAGGGAGATCTGTTCGCCGGCGCGGAAGAGGGCCCGGTCTCCAGGGCCACCCTCGCCTGGGAGGCCACCTATCACCTTGTGGACACGCCCGAGTTCTTTGCCAGGTTTTTGGACGAGCTAAGGAAGCAGCCCCTCTTCGCCTTCGACCTCGAAACGACCAGCCTGGAGCCGCGCCGTGCCGCCATCGTTGGCCTGGCGTTTTGCTGGCGCGAGGCCGAAGCATGGTACTTGCCCGTGCGCGGGCCGGCCGGCGACAAGGTTCTGGAGGAACAGGACGTGCTTCAAGCGCTGCGGCCAATCTGGGAGGATGCCCGTGTCGGCAAGATGAATCAGAACATCAAGTACGACCTCCAGGTCCTCAAGCAGCATGGCATCCAGGTCGCCGGTGTTGTCGGCGATTCGATGGTGGCCGACTATCTCCTGCATGCGGGCGAGCGCAGCCACGGCATGGACGTTTTGGCCGATAAACACCTGAACCATCGGGTGATTCCCATCAGCGAATTGATCGGTAAAGGCAAGAAGCAAAAACGGATGGATCAGGTACCTTGCGCAGGTCGCGGAATATGCCGGAGAGGACGCGGACGTCGCCTGGCGCCTGTGCACAGGCTAGAGCCGCTCTTGAAAGAAATGCGGATGAAGCGGCCGGGCCCTGGTGAGCTGGCCTCCAGCTCTATTACCGTTTCCGAGGCGCTGTTCACCGAAGAGCCGGCAAGCGCGCCCCGGACGGTTTTTATCTTTATGACGACCTCGAGATACCCCTCATCGAAGTGCTGGCCGACATGGAATTCACCGGCATTCGGCTCGACTTGCCATTGCTGAACGGCATGAGCAGGGAGATGGATAAGAGCCTGGTTGGCCTCGAAAAGGAAATTTACGAGCTGGCGGGCCGCGTTTTCAATATTGCCTCGACCAAGCAATTGCGCGACGTGCTCTTCGCGGAAAAGGGCTTCAAATCCGGCAAGAAGACGGCCATCATGGGCCATGCCAGCACCGATCAAGAGACCCTGGAGAAATTAGCGCGCGCGGGCGAGCCTTTGCCGCGCAAGCTGCTCGAGCATCGCAAGATCGCCAAGCTCAAGAGCACCTATGTCGATGCCCTGCCCGCGCTGGTCAATGAAAAGACCGGCCGCGTCCATGCTTCGTTCAACCAGACCGTGGCCTCGACGGGCCGTCTCAGCTCCAGCGCGCCGAACCTGCAAAACATTCCCATTCGCACGGAACAGGGGGGGCAGATACGGCAAGCCTTTCTGCCAGAGGCGGGCTGGGACCTCTGTGCGGCCGATTATTCGCAGATCGAGCTGCGCCTGCTCGCCCATTACTGTGGCGACGAAGCGCTGCTGCGGGCTTTCGCCGAGGACCGCGACATTCATTCCCAGGTGGCCGCGCAGGTCTTCAGTGTCGCGGAAAGCGCCGTTACCAGTGAAATGAGGCGCATGGCCAAAACCATCAACTTCGGCGTTATTTACGGCATTCGCGCCTATGGGCTGGCCGACCGTCTGGAAATAAGCAAGGAGGAGGCGGCCGCGTTCATCGATGCCTATTTCGCCCGCTATCCGCGCGTGCTGGCCTACCAGGAACACCTGCTGGAGGAATGTCGCAAGCGCGGCTTCGTGAGCACCATTCTTGGGCGGCGGCGGGCGATTGCCGGCATACGTCCGCGCACGACTTACAAGGCACGCAACCAGCCCGAGCGCGAAGCGATCAACATGCAAATCCAGGGCTCGGCCGCCGACCTTATCAAGGTGGCCATGTTGAACATTCATCGCCGCCTGCGCCACGAGCGCCGCCAATCCCGCATGCTTATGCAGATTCACGATGAGCTGGTTTTTGAGCTGCGCCCGAGGAACGTGCCGCCATGATGTCCCTGATTCAAGAAGAAATGACCAGGGCGCTGGCAGCGCAGCTCCAGGTGCCCTTGAAAGTCGATATCGGCGTTGGGCCCAACTGGCTGGACGCGGCCTGATCTTTCTCGAATAGAAATGGAATTAGGCGCCCCTTGCGCGAGGCGAAAGAGTATGATGATCGTCGGAATTGTCGGCGGCATCGGCAGCGGCAAAAGCCTGGTGGCAAGCGCATTGGTCGAAAGGGGCGGGGTTTTGATCGCGGCCGACGCACTTGGTCATGAGGCCTTGTGCCAGCCGGACATCAAGGAACGGGTGGTTGACCGGTTTGGCAAGTCGATTCTGGACGCACAGGGACAAATCCAGCGGCGCGTCCTGGGGCGGCTGGTGTTCGCGGACGCGAAAGAGCTGCGGGCGCTCGAGGAGCTGGTGTTTCCCTGGATCGGCCAGCGCATCATCGAAGAGATTGCCAGGGCAAGGCAGGGTGCCAGCGCCCGCATGATCGTGCTCGATGCGGCGATTATGATGGAGGCCGGCTGGGACAAGAATTGCGATCGGGTGATTTTCGTCGATGCTTCCGAGGAGGTGCGTCGGCGCCGCTTGCTCGACAAACGGGGGTGGAGCGCCCGTGAAGTGCTGGAGCGGGAGGCTTCGCAGTTGCCGGTGGCCGAGAAGCGGCGGCGTGCCGATGCGATCGTCGAAAATATGGGCACGCCCGCCATGTTGGCGGAGCAGATTGACCGGTTGCTGCGTGAATGGAAAATCGTGTAGCGGTTCGAAGGACGGCTCGAGGGCGTGAGCCCCGGCGCTTGGAGGAGATCCCACACCATGCCTGAAGCTAAAGATCGTCGTGAAAACCACGCCGTCGAAGTGGAACCCACGGACCGCAACACCACCGTGCGCGTGGCAGCCCCGCCTACCGATGGAGCGGCGGTCCGGCCCGCCCCCGCGCCGCCGCACCCGGAGGAACGCTTCGGCGGCGGCTTTGACGAGGAAACCAACAACCGTTACGAAGAGATCAAACGCGGCACCACGCATATTTCCGAGCTCCAGCAGATGACCATGCCGCAGCTCCTCAAGACCGCCAAGGATGAAAACCTCAACGAATATTCAGGCCTCAAGAAACAGGACCTGATCTTCAAAATCTTGAAGGAGCGGGTCAAGCAGAACGGCCTCATGTTCGGCGAAGGGACGCTCGAAGTTTTGCCCGACGGTTTCGGGTTCTTGCGCAGCCCCGATTACAATTACTTTCCCTGTCCGGACGATATATACATCTCCCCAAGTCAAATACGCCGCTTCGGGCTGCGCACGGGCAGCGTCGTGTCCGGCCAGATTCGGCCGCCGAAGGAAAACGAGCGTTATTTCGCCCTGTTGCGCGTCGAGGCGATCAACTACAGCGACCCGGACATGCTCACGCAAAAAGTCGTCTTTGACGATTTGACGCCGCTGCACCCCAATCAAAGGCTCTTCCTGGAAATTGATCCCTCCGAGATCAACATGCGCGTCATGGACCTGGTCGCCCCCATCGGTAAGGGGCAGCGCGGCCTGCTCGTGGCCCCGCCGCGCACCGGCAAGACCGTCCTCCTGCAAAAGATGGCCACCAGCATCCAGCGCAATCATCCCGAGTGCTATGTCATCGTGCTGCTCATCGACGAACGCCCCGAGGAAGTCACCGACATGGAGCGAACGGTCAAGGGCAGTAATTCGGAAGTCGTCAGCTCCACCTTCGATGAGCCCGCCAGCCGGCACGTTCAAGTCAGCGAAATGGTCATTGAAAAGGCCCGGCGCATGGTG
Organism: uncultured Planctomycetota bacterium; assembly: GCA_963848825.1. Lineage (GTDB taxonomy): Bacteria > Planctomycetota > Planctomycetia > Gemmatales > Gemmataceae > CAVVSQ01. The sequence continues at coordinate 138,552 of CAWKFA010000008.1, forward strand.
GAATTCGGCCAGGACGTCGTCATCCTGCTCGACTCGATCACGCGCCTGGCACGCGCCTACAACACGGAGATTCCCCACTCCGGCAAGATCCTCTCCGGCGGCATCGACGCCAACGCGCTGCACAAGCCCAAGCGATTCTTCGGCGCCGCCCGCAACATCGAGGAGGGGGGCAGCCTCACCATCCTGGCCACCGCCCTGGTCGACACCGGCAGCCGCATGGATGAGGTGATCTTCGAGGAGTTTAAAGGCACCGGCAACATGGAACTCCACCTGGACCGGCGCCTGGTGGATAAACGTGTCTGGCCCGCGGTGGACGTCAACGCCTCGGGCACGCGCAAGGAAGAATTGCTGCTCACTCCCGAAGAATTGCGGCGCATCTACATCCTGCGCAAAGTGCTGAGCGATATGAACCCGGTCGAAGCCATGGAACTACTCATCAACCGCATGTCCCGCACCAAGAGCAACGCGGAATTCCTCAACAGCATGAATTTGTCATAAGCGAAGTTTTTACACTGCAGGTTTAAGAATGCAGATTGCAGATTTTTGAAATCCTGCAATCTGCATTGTAAATTCCAAAATTTGCCACTATGCCTAGATTTTCTTCAGCAACCCCGTGACACGCTCCCAGGCCTCGGTGCGGGCTTTGCGGTCTGCCGCCGTGCCGGCGGGATCTTCGCCGCCGCGCATGAAGCCATGGCCGGCGCCGGTGTATTTCACCGGCTCGTAGGTCTTGTTCAAGTCTTTCATGGCCTTGGCGGTGTCGGGAATGCCGGCGTTGATACGGGCGTCATTTTCGCCATAGAAACCGTAGACGGGACACTGGATTTTGGCCAGGGCCGCCTTGTCCGGAGCGGGACCATAGAACACAAAAGCCGCCTTGATGTCGGGTCGATCCGTCGCCATGCGAAACGTTTGGCCTCCGCCCCAGCAAAAACCCGCGACCGCCAGCTTGCCGTTCACCGCGGGTTGCTTGAGGATATAGTCGGCGGCCGCTTTGAGGTCACCCGTCACCTGCGCGGGCGGCAAGGTATAAAGCACCTTGGTGGCCTCGTCGAGGCTGGGAAAATCACTGGTCTTGCCCCCCTTCGGCCCAAGCCCCGACAGCATGTCCGGAGCAATGGCCACATAACCCGCCTCGGCAAACTGGTCGGCCGCGCTGCGTACCCAATCGGTCAGGCCCTTGTTTTCATGAATGACCAGCACCGCGGTCGCCTTGTCCTTGACCTCGGGAAAGACTACGAAGCAGTGCACGTCCCGCGTGCCGTTTTTGACCACGACCCACTCATGATGGCGTCGTGACTTATTGAGCCGTTGCGTGGCGAAATCCTGCCCCAATGCCGGCAGCGCCAGCGCCGCCACCATCAGCACCATAACCAATCGTTTCATGGCCTAACCTCCACTAAGAGTTGCAAATACAGGCGTTTCGTGCCCGATCCTATTGTAGGAAGCGTGGCGAGGGCATGGGGCGCGCGGTGGGTGCAGAAGGAAGATTCCGAGCTCGCGCCCCTCGCTGCTCACGCCCTACGTCCGGCACATTCCGCATACCTCCTCCGAATTGGGCATTTTTTGATGCGGACCGTCAGTCCCGCTTGTTGTAATGGGCAACCCGATGGCTTAAGATGGGCGTGCCCTCAAAGTCCTTGCAGACCACCTATCTTTACGTCAGGCATTGCCTAAAGTATTGGGATGGATGAGGTTGAGCGCGACGGGCGTTCCTTCTGCCGTCTGGCGTGGACTTTAGAAGTGCGCCGTCCTTCCTCTCCACACAAAAGCAAACGGCGCACGGAGTGGGATTCATGAAGAACGTACTGGTGGTGGACGACTCGGCAACGCTGCGGCGAATGGTGATCGTGTCGCTGGAGACCTTAGGGCAGCTTAGCTTTCGCGAGGCGGGCAACGGGCTTGAGGCCATCGAGCAGCTACGCGCTGGGTCCGACCGATTTAATCGTTTTGGACCTGAATATGCCCGACATGCATGGTTTGGAGGTCGTGAAGTTTCTGAAGGGCCAGGCCCGCTACGACAAAATTCCGGTGATCATCTTGACCACGCGCGGCGACGAAGACGCACGCAGCGCCGCCCTGGCGGCGGGGGCATCGCTCTACCTCACCAAGCCCTTCCAGCCGAACGTCCTTGCATCCCATGCGCAACAACTATTGAACAGGAACAAGGGGTGACATCCAGGTGGCTGGCGGCGACCCCACGAACCCGCTCTTCGCGCAATTCATCGACGAGTATTTCGCCGAGTGCGACGAACATCTTGTTATCGCGCGCAGCAGCTTGTTGGCTCTCGAAGGTGCCGGCACCACGGCGCCCGTGAACAGGGAGCTGCTCGACGAGCTCTTTCGCAGTTTTCATTCCATCAAGGGTTTGTCAGCCATGGTCGGCATGCAGGCTGCCGAGCAACTGGCCCATCATATGGAGAGCTATCTCAGTGCTCTTCGCAAGGAACAGGTGCGGCCGACGAGCACAGGCTGGGAAACGTTGATCGAGGGGGTGCGAACTCTCGAAGGCGTCATTGTCGCCTGGAAAGAACATACGGAGCCCCATCCCGTCGACTCTCTGCTTCTAAAACTCGAGGGGTTGCTGCCGGCAACGAACACCTCGTCGGGTACCGCGCCAGCCGCGGGGCAGCCCGGCTCAATCAATCTAAGCCCGGAGAAAACCGCCCTTCTCACCGCGCTCGTGAGCCAGGGGCGCGGGTCTGGCGCTTTACGTTCACGCCCGCCCCGGCACTTGCCGAGCGCGGCATCAATGTCAATTCGGTGCGCCAGCGGCTACAAGAGGCCGGCGAATTGCTGCAGGCCATACCGCACATGCTGCCCGGCGGCCAAATTGCCTTTAGTTTTCTCGTTGCCAGTATGCGACCGGAAGCTACCTTCGCGGACTGGCGGGCCGACGGGCTGACCTTTGAGCCCTTTGACCTGCCCGCGCACGAAGTGGCAGCGGCCCCTCGCGACAGCGCCATCGTTTCGTTGGGGTCGGCCACGTCGCTCATGTCCTCCAACGCCGTGCGTGTCGATCTGGGCCGCCTGGACGATTTGATGCGCATGGTAGGAGAACTGGTGATTAGCAGGTCTCGCCTGGATGATAACCTCAAACGCCTGGAGGCCAGGGTGACGGCTTCGGAGTGGCGGCCCCTGCAGGAAACCAATCAGGCCATCGAACGTCAGCTTCGCGACCTGCGCGAGGGCGTGATGCGTGTGCGCCTGGTGCCGGTACGTGAGATTTTTGGCCGTATGCAATTCGTCATCCGCGATTTGACGCGGGAGCATGGCAAGAGCGTGGCGCTGACGCTAAGTGGACAGGAAACGGAGATCGACAAGCTCGTGGTCGAGCGCATGATGGACCCGCTTTTGCACCTGGTGCGCAACGCCGTCAGCCATGGCGTGGAAACCGCGGCCGAGCGCGTCGCCGCGGGCAAGCCGCCGCAAGGCACCATTGCGTTGCGCGCCAGCACCACGGGCGAAACCATCGTCATCGAAGTCGAGGATGATGGCCGGGGCATGAATGCCGAGGCCATCATCGAGCGTGCTCGGTCCGCGGGCCTGGTGGGCGCGGATGTCGCCAACGATACTTCCGTCCTGCTCGATGTGATTTGCGCGCCGGCCTTTTCCACGCGCGATCAGGCCGACCGTGCCAGCGGCCGAGGTGTCGGCATGGCTGTCGTGCGTCGGGAGGTGGAAGAGTTGGGGGGCTCGCTGGCGCTCCTCACAACGCCGGGTAAGGGCACGCGTTTCACGATCCAGCTGCCGCTCACCCTGGCCATCGCCGACGCCTTGATCGTCAGCGTCGCGGGCCAAACCTACACGGTGCCGCAAATCGCGGTCCGTGAAGTGCTGCAAGTCGAGCCGCGGGCGCTGACGCGGCTCGAAAATCACGAGATCATTCCCTACCGCAACGGCGTCTTGACGATCATGCGGCTGGCCGCTTTCTTCGGCTTGCCCGAAACACCGGGCGCCACGCTTTATGTCCTGGTCGTGGGTGCCGGCCTTGGCGCGGTCGGTATTGCGGTCTCGCGCATCCTCGGTTTGCGTGAGATCGTGGTGCGGCCGCTTACCCATCCGCTCATTCGCGTGCCCGGCATCGCGGGGGCTACCGAATTGGGCGATGGCCGCGTCGTCTTGATTCTCGATGCCATGCAGTTGATACGGTCCGCTCACCGCCCGGCCCGCGAACTCAAGGGGGACCGCGCCTCGACGGCACGACCCGCGTCACCTGGAGTGGTACCCAGGTTGGAGGAGGCCTCACATGGCTGAGATAAAAGAGGGTTCCGAGACCTACATCCTGTTTGAACTCGTCAACACTGCCTACGGCCTGCGCAGCCAGGCCGTGCAGCAGATGGAAATGATCGAACAGATCACGCCCGTGCCGAACGCTCCCTTTTTCGTCGAGGGGGTGGTGTTCTGCCGTGGCCAGGTTGTGCCGGTGGTCAATCTGCGCCAGCGGTTCGGTTTCGAGAAGGCCGCGCACGATATGCGGACGCGCCTGGTGGTGGTATCCAAGGATGGTCGCGGGGTCGGTCTTCTGGTGGACGCGGCTCGAGAGTTCGTGGCGATCCCCAGGGAAGCCATGCAGCCGCCGCCCGAGGCGCTGAGCGGCATTAGCGGCAAATATTTGCAGAGCATCGCCCGCCTTGGCGAGCGTCTGGTTTTGATTTTGGATATCGACGAAGTGTTGAATTTCACCGACATAACCTTGGCGGCGCCGCTCGGCGCTTAAGTTCTGGGAGATAGGGCCCATGGCTACGCGTTCAAGCAACAGCGCTTCCGAGAATAACGGCGACAAGGCGCAAGTACGCGCCGAAACAATACAGGTGGCGGCGGTTGCCGGGGACCTGACGCGCGTCACCGAGCAGGTCGCCGACGGCGCCAAAACCCAGGCGCGAGCGCTCGAGGACATGGTTGGCCGCGTCACCGCGATGACGGCCTCCCTCAAGGAGACAGCCACGCAAGCGACTGCCGTCGCCGCCTCGACACAGCAAATTGCGTCGTCGGTCAATGAGATGGCGGCCTCGAGCGAGCAGGTCGACACCAACAGCAGGCGGTTTGTGACCAGCCTGGCCGATACTGCGGCGTCCATTGAGGAGACGGCCGCTTCCATAAAAAGCGTCAGCAACAACACGCAGGAAATGGCGACGTCGGTCGTGCAGGTGAAAACCGCGATGATCGAGATGGCGTCGACCATCAAGAACATCAGCGGTGAAACCGAGGCGCTGGCGACGTCCGTCAACGAGACGGCCTCGACCATCGAGCAGATGGCACGCTCCGTCCAGGTGGTCGCCGGCAGCGCCACCGACCTGAATACCGCGGCCGACCAGACCTCCTCGGCGATCAACGAGATGGCCGCGTCGATCGAAGAAGTCGCCGCGACCACGGAAACCATGACCGCATCCGTGGAAGAAGTGTCCACGTCTCTCGAACAGATGGCGCGGTCGGTGGCCGGGGTGGCCCAAAACGCGGAAAAGATCATGGAGGTGGCGACCGGCGCGGCCGCTTCCGCGACCCAACTCGATCGTTCGATTCATTCCGTGGCGGGCTTGACAAAACAGGCCGAGGAAAGCACGCGCCGGGTCGCGCGCGAGGCGGAAGAGGGCGGGGCGGCCGCGCAAAAATCGATCCAGGGGCTGATGCGCGTGCGCGAGTCGATTGGACAATCGGCGACGGTTATTCGGGAAATGGGTAAACGTAGCGGCGAGATAAGTAGTATCGTCAATACGATTAACGTGATTGCCGAACGTACCAATCTCCTCTCGCTCAATGCTTCCATCGAGGCGGCGCGGGCCGGCGAGGCGGGTCGGGGCTTCGCGGTGGTGGCCGAGGAGATTCGCAACCTGGCCGATCGTGCCGCGCGGGCGACGTCGGACATCGCGTCCATCGTCAAGTCGCTCCAGGAAGTGGCGCAGCAAGCGGTGGCCGCGTCCAACGAAGGGGTCAAGGTGGCGGAGGAAAGCAGCCAACTGGCGGAAGGAGGCATGGCCGGTCTCAAAAAAATCCTGACGGGCGTTGGGGATACGTCGGTGCTTGTCGCGCAAATCGCGCGTGCCACCGAAGAGCAACTCGTCGCCGGACAGCATGTGGTGACGGCGATCAACATGACGGCGTCGCAGGCCAAGCAGGTCTCTGCGGGCACCAGCGAGCAGGCCAAGGCCACGCAAAATGTCGTGCAGTCGACAACGCGGCTGCGCAGAATTGCGCACCAGGTGGCCCAGGCGATGACCGAACAGGGAAACGCCGCCCGCGCCATCATCAAGGCCGGCCAAAATACCAAGAGCCTTTCCGAGCAAGTGCGCAAGGCGGCAGCCGAACAAGCTACGGGCGCTAACCAAATTACCCAGGTTCTTAACTCCATGCGCCGAGGTGCGGGCACCACATCCAAGGCAGTAGCCGAACAGGCCAGGGCCAGCGACGCAGTCGCCCGCGAAATGGACCGCCTGGCAAGCTTTTTTGGCGACGTGACCAAGGCGATGACCGAACAGGCGACTGCGGCCACCCAGATCACCAAGTCGGTTGAGTCCATGCGTCGTCAGTCGGCTGAGGTTTCGAAAGCAATTGGCGAGCAAACGCGTGCGTCGAAGGATATGGTGACGGCCACACATCACGTAGCCACGCAGATTGAACTGATCGCGCGGGCCACGAAGGACAATTCCATGGCTGCCGGGGAGATAATGAACGGTCTGGGCCAGGTTCGTGTCGTGACGGAACGAAATGTGCTGAGTTCTGAGGATGCGCGGCGTGCACTAAGTAATCTGGGAGAGCGCGTGGCGTCTTTGGGGCGTATTTCCGAAGGCGGAGGGCAAAACGGCCGGCGGCCAGGCGGCCGACAGAGGAAATGATCTCACCATCGACCAACTGATCCAGCAAACGGCAGGGTCCGACGAGACGACACGTCTCGCGGGTGTGCATAGGGCGGCCGCAGCCGGCGCGCTCCAGGTACTCATTGCCGCCCTTGACGATGATAGCTGGCGGGTCCGGCAGGTGGCGGTCGGCACGTTGGCTGGCCGTTGCGATGCGGACGCGATCCGGGCACTTTTAGGTACGCTTCGCGACAGCCATCATAATCTCAAACGGGTGAACGCGGCCATGCAGGTGCTCGCCCAGAGCGGCCCGGCGGTGCTGGATAACTTGACGGCGTTCCTGCTCGATCCCGACGATGAATTGCGTTTGTGCGCCGCTCTTACCCTGGGTCTGCAAGGCGATGCGCGCGTTGTTCCTCATCTTATACGCCGCCCTCGACGACACCAATGCTAACGTGCGTTACCATGTTATCGAAGCTCTTGGCCGACTGCGCGCCGGTCAAGCGGTGGATGCGCTGGCGGCGCTTGCTGAAAGTGGCGATTTTTCGCTGGCGTTTCCAGCCATTGAGGCGCTGGCGGCGATCGGCGACCCACGCGTCGCCTGTCGCCTGGTGCCGTTGCTGGACGACGATTTTCTGAGAGCGCCTGCACTTGATGCACTTGCCGAACTGGGCGATGAGGAAGTCGTACCGGCGCTCACGAAGCTGCTCGAATCGTCAGCCATCCCCGCCAGCATGGTGGCGCGGGCACTCGCCCGGGTTTGGGCCCGCTATGAAGAATTCTATCGTGCCGGTGAATATATCGCTCAACTGACGCGCCAGACACTCACGTCCGCGAGCACCCAAAGGCTCGTCACCGCCTTGCAAGAAGCCGACGGGGCCGATCTTCAGGCGCTCGCGCCGGTCGTGGGATGGCTGGAAAATCCCGCGCTGGACGCCACGCTAACCCGGTTGCTCAGCCGGCCGCAAGCTCGCCCAACGATAATCGATGTCCTGGTCCGCCGCGGTACCTCTACGATCGACTCATTGGGTGAACAACTCCGAGCCGACAGTCTGGAAACTCGACAAGCCGCGGTCGTCGCACTGGGCAGAATTGGCGACGTCCGCGCGGTGCCCGCTTTGCTGGAGGCCCTGGCCGCGGACGACGAACTCGTCGTCGCCATCGCCGGGGCGCTGGCCATGATAGGCGATGGCCGGGCTTATCGTCCACTGCTTGAGCTTATTGCCCATCCAGACCCGGCAGCTCGTCGCGGCGTGATTTCCGCGCTCAATTCCCTCGGCCACCCGGATATGGCCTCGGATGTTTTCGACGCTTTTGCAGAGTCCCGATCCCCTTGCGCGGGAATCGGCACTGCGCCTGGCCGGCTACGCCGGCTTCGCCAACTGCACCGCTAGGGTGGTGCATTGCTGTGGCGATGAACAAGAAGATGTTCGCCGCGCGGCCGTGGAGTCGTTAGCCTGCCTTGAAGGACCAGCGCTCGCTACTGCCTTTGCCAGGGCGCTTCAGGACGTTTCGCCCGCCGTGCGTGCGGCGGCGGCACGGTCATTGGCCCAGGCCGCCATCGATTTGGCCTGGCCTCTGTTGCAGGTAGCACTTAACGACCCCGTTTCCTGGGTACGTTATTTCGCGGCCCGCTCGCTTGCCCAACATCGTTACGCTCCTGCGCTGGCGGACCTGAGCCGGCTTGCTCAGAAAGACCCCGCCATGCAGGTCCGGGTTGCGGCGGTCGAGGCCATCGGCGTCACCGGTGGAGCCCGCGTAATGCCGGTGCTGCTGGCGCTGGCAGGCGCGCCGGACCCAGACCTCGCCCGCGCCGCCCTGCACGCTCTCGGGGCCAGCGGCCACCCCAGACGCGCTGGCGCCCCTGCTGGCAACCCTGGCCGCGCCCGACAGTACGCGTCAGGTAGATGGCATCCGGGCGCTGGGTGAAACGGGCAGCAACGCGGCCGTTGCTCCGTTACTCCGCCTGGTAGAGACATCCAAGGATCCGGTCGCCCAGGAGGCAATCGACGCCCTTAAGCGTTTGGATCTGCCCGCGGCGGTCGATGCGTTGGTCGCGCTGACGGCTCTGCCGCAACGGCGCACTAGCTGCGTTGCCGCCCTGGTGGCGTCCGGCGGGCACCACGTCGACCGCCTCGCCCTGGGGTTGCGCCACCCCAATATCGACGTGCGCCGGTCCGTTGTGGAGGCGCTTGGACGCATTAAAAATCCGCAGGCGCAAGTGCTCTTGAGCGCGGCCCTGAATGATGGGGAAGCATCCGTCCGTCTTGGGGCCATCACTGGGCTGGCCCAGGCCACACCGACGCATAAAGTACTCGCTGCGCTGGCGGGAACCGACCCTGATGGCGCCGTCCGGCAGGCAGCCCGGGCCAGACTGCGAAGGTAACGATGAGCTTCTCGTCGGAAACAGTCAGGCTCTCCGAAAAGGAGTTCGCTATCCTGCGGGACCTCGTGCATGAGCGTACCGGCCTATTTTACGAGAACGACAAACGCGACCTTCTGGCGGACAAACTGTCCAGCCGGGTTATCGACCGAGGCTTTAACGCCTTTATCGATTATTACTATCTGCTCAAATATGGGCCTGGCGAGGAACAGGAGTGGAAAAACGTCCTCGATGCGCTTTCCGTGCCGGAGACCTATTTCTGGCGCGAACTCGATCAGGTTGGGGCACTCGTGGACATCGTGGTGCCCCTGCTACTTTCCCAGGGTCGCGGCGAACCACTCCGCATTTGGAGCGCCGGCCTGCGCCACGGGCGAAGAGCCGCTGACGATCGCCATGGCGCTGAACGAAGCCGGTTGGTTCGGGCGTGCCCCGATTGAAATCCTGGCGAGCGACGGTAGTGCCGGCAATATCGCCAAAGCGCCAGGGACTTTACCGCGAACGCTCCTTCCGCAGCCTGCCGTTGGCGCTGCGCGAGAAGTATTTCACGCGCGAGCAGGGCGGCTGGCGCGTGGCTGCCCATTTGCACGAGCGCGTACAATGGAGGGTTGTCAACTTGTTGGTTCTCGATGAAGTCAACCGGCAATTACCGGCTCCGGTAATTTTTTGTCGTAATGTCTTCATTTATTTTTCTGGTGCCGCCATTAGCCGCACGGTGGCGTCTTTCGCGGAGGGAATGCCGGCCGGCGGGCACCTGTTCGTCGGCGTCTCGGAATCGCTGCTCAAGTACAGCACCGCTTTCGACCTGCGGGAAATTGGCCGCGCCTTCGTTTATGTCAAGCATTGAGTCATCCGTCAGCGCGTGATGGCGGAGAGGAGATTACCGTGAATCAGTTGCTACGGGTTCTCGTGGTGGACGACTCGGCATACGTGCGTAAAGTCATCAAGCAGATGCTTTCCCGTAGCCCTTTTTTGGAAGTCGTGGGCACGGCACGCGATGGCCAGGAAGCGTTGGAACTCGTCGAAACACTCAAGCCGGACGTCATCACCCTTGACCTGATCATGCCCCGGATGGACGGGGTAAGCTTCCTGCGCGCGCAAATGGCGCGCCATCCCCTGCCTGTCATTGTGGTCAGCATCACGAGTGAAGGGGGCGAGCTCATGCTCAAGGCCCTCGAAGCCGGTGCTGTGGACATGGTTCAAAAACCAACGGCCCTGGCGACGGAGAAGGTCTTTGAAATCGCTGACGAGCTCATCGCCAAGATCAAGGCCGTGGCGGGCGCTCCACGGCCGCCCTTCGGGCCAAACCACCGGCCGCCGTTGTTTCCCAGGCCCCGTCAGCACGCCGTTCCCAAAAGGTCGACGTCATCGTGCTTGGTATTTCGACCGGAGGACCTCAAGCTTTGAAGTACCTGATTCCGCAGTTGCCCGCGGATTTGCCGGTGCCCGTGGTCATTGTTTTGCACATGCCCGTTGGCTACACTGAACTTTACGCGCGCAGCCTGAATGAGGTGGCGGGATTGCAGGTCGTGGAGGCCCATGAGGGGGACGAGCTCCGGCCGGGCACCGTGCTGTTCGCGCCAGCGGGGCAACACCTTACATTCCGGCGGCGAGCCGGGAGCGGCGTTTCCGTTCACCTGGATCTCTTGCCGCTGGATTCCCCTCATTGCCCCTCGGTGGACGTGCTGTTTCAGTCGGCGGCGGAAGTCTTCGGCAGTCGGGTGCTGGCGGTGGTCATGACGGGTATGGGCTCGGACGGTACCAAGGGGGCCGCCTGGGTCAAGGCCCAGGGGGGCCTGGTGTTCACCGAGGCCGAGGCGACCTGTGTCGTTTATGGCATGCCGCGCTCGGTAGTCGAAGCCGGCTTGAGCGATCGCTCGATCCCTCTGGCAGGCCTGGCAGGCGCCATTCTGGAGGCGATGTGATGGCGAAGGTCTTGATCGTGGATGACTCCAATTTGTCGCGGCGGATTAGCCGGAGCATTCTGCAAGAATCCGGGCACGAAGTCGTCGAGGCGCAGGACGGCATCAGCGCGCTGGAACGCTATTTTCTGGACAAACCCGACCTCGTGCTCCTGGACATCACGATGAAGGGCATGAACGGGTTTGAAGTGCTGACCAAGCTGCGCGAAATGGACGCCGCCGCGCGCGTCATCATTGCCACCGCGGACATTCAGGCATCCACGCGCAGTATGACCAAGGAGGGCGGCGCCCTGGGGTTCATTACCAAGCCGCTGGTCAAGGAACAGGTCTTGAATGCCGTTGCCCTGGCCCTCCGAGGGGGTGCGTGATGGAAATGAGCATCCTGCAGCGGGACGCCTTGACCGAGCTTATCAACATCGCGTTCTCGCGCACCGCGGCCTCGCTCTCGGAACTCACGGGCAACCGCGTCGATCTCGATGTCCCTACCGTCGACGTCTATCCCATTCAGCAATTGCCCGGTGTGCTGGCGGAATTCGTCAGCGGCGACGTGGCCACCGTCCACCAAATCTTCGCTGGCACCGTCGCCGGCGACGCCCTCCTGCTGCTGAACCACGACGGGGCGCTCAATCTGGTCGATCTGCTAACGGCCAGCGACGCGCCTACCGCCCGTTTCGCCGAGTCGTCGAAGGAAGTCCTCTCGGAAGTTGGCAATATCTTGCTCAACGCGTGCCTCGGCGTCTTTGGCGATCTTCTTCATGTCCGCTTTACCTTCACCGTGCCGCGCTTGCATCTGGATGACCTGGCCGTGCTGTTGCACTCTCTTGTCATCGACAAGGACGAGCTGCGCCATGCGCTGGTCGTCGGCGCCATGTTTCGGCTGCAGGATAGCGAGGTCAGGGCTGCCTGGTTATCGTCCTGGGCATCGCCTCGCTCGACCTGTTGATGAAGGCGGTCGAGGACTGGAGCGATACGTCGATTGTCCCTGAGAAATAACTGGCAACCGAGCACGCTGGGGTGGAAAAGTTCCCATGGTTCGAAACGAAACAATTCTTTTGAGTTTGAACCAGCTTACCAACTGGGGCATTCTGACTACGGACGCCGATCTCAATGTCACGGGCTGGAACGGCTGGCTGGAACGAAGCAGCGGCCGCCCCGCCTGCGACGTGGTGGGCGCCAATCTGCTAGCTCTCTTTCCTGACCTGGTGAGTCGTCGCCTCGATCAATTTTTTCGCCAGGCACTCGACGGCCGCGTCATCGTGCTGGCGCAGCGCCTCCACAAATATCTGCTGCCTTTCTCCGTGCCGGCACACCAGGGCGTGGCGGCCCCCATGCACCAGAGCGTCCGTATCGCGCCGCTGCTCGAGGATGGGTTGGTCGTCGGCACCCTGACCGTTATCGAGGATGTGACCGAGCGTGTCGTTCATGACGCGGAGATGGCGGTGCGAGCCCGGCAACAGGCAACGCGTCGCGGTGCTGGGCCAACACGCCCTGGCAGGTGACGATTTGGAGTCGCTAAGCCAGGATACGGCCACCCTGCTCGCCGATATGCTCAAGGTGGATTACTGCTGCGCTTTGGGAGTTGGCCCCGACCGAGCCGCGGCTGATATTGAAGGCGGGCGTTGGCTGGCGCGCCGAATCTCTGAGTGAAATAACGGTCCCTGTCGGCACCAACTCTCATGAGGGCTATACGATGGCGGTGGGTAAGCCCGTCGTCAGCGCTGACCTCAAGAACGAAAGCCGCTTTTCCCTCACGGCATTTGCGCCAGCACGACCTGCATAGCGGCGCCAGCGTGCTCGTCAGCGGCCGCGAATCTCCCGTTGGCGTGGTTGCTGTCTATACGGCGTGCCCCCGCGCTTTCTCCGACGAAGACATCAGTTTTCTTCAGGCTGCCGCCAACGTCCTGGGCCTGGCGATCGATCGTAAACGCCTGGAAAGCCAGCTGCGTCAGCGCGTGGCGGAGCTGGCCGACACCGACCGGCGTAAGGATGAGTTCCTGGCCATGTTGCGCATGGGCTGCGCAATCCCCTGGCCGCCATCTCCAATTCCGTGCGCGTGCTCGGTTTGACGAAAACCGCCGATACCAACGTCCAATATGCCCATGAAGTAATCGGCCGGCAGATGCAACAGCTAACCCGTATGGTCGATGATCTCCTCGACGTTTCCCGCATCACCAGGGGCAAGGTCCAACTCCAAAGAGAGGTCATCGACCTGGCCGGCGTGGTGGCCAGCGCGGTGGAAATTAGCCGGCCGCTCCTCGATGGCCGCAAGCACGATTTTTCGCTGACTCTGCCGTCGGAGCCGGTCTGCGTTCTCGGCGACCCCACGCGTTTAGCCCAGGTGATCGCGAACATTCTTAATAATGCGGCCAAATACACCAACGAAGGTGGCTCAATTGCCGCCATCCTGGAAAGAACCGACAAGGAGGCTGTCGTTCGCGTTCGCGACTCGGGACTTGGCATTGCGCCGACCATGCTCGGCTCGGTTTTCGACCTGTTCACCCAGGCGCAAAGCTCGCTGAGCCGCTCCGACGGCGGCCTGGGAATCGGCCTGTCCCTCGTCCGCAGCTTGGTGCAGCTCCATGGTGGCACGGTCGAGGCCTTTAGCGAAGGCCTCGGTCGTGGCAGCGAATTCGTGTTGCGCCTCCCGGTCATCAGCGAGGCCCCCGCCGAGCCCTGGAAAAAGAACCACGCGGAGTCCCCCCGCCCAGATTCGCGCCGCATCCTGGTCGTCGATGACAACGTCGATGCCGCCAGAAGCCTGGCTATTCTTCTGAACATGGTTGGCCACGAAGTACACACCGCCCAGGACGGCACCACCGCGCTTCACGCCGCCCAGGTCCACCAGCCCGACGTCGTCCTTCTTGACATCGGCCTGCCCGGCATGGACGGCCTCGAAGTCGCTCGCCATCTTCGCCAGGACCAGAAGTTCAAAGATATCCTACTTGTCGCCATAACGGGCTATGGGCAGGACGAAGACCGCCGCCGCTCCGAAGAAGCCGGTTTCAACGCCCACCTCGTCAAACCCATCGCCATCGATGCCCTCAACGCACTGCTTGGCAGATTTTCAGCCGACGACTAAAACCCCCTTGCGCATTCCGTCTCTGTAGGGTGGCGTCGAGCGTACTCGCGCTGACCCACCGAAATGCCCGTTGGCGACGTGAATCTGAAGACTCTCGCGAAGCACTGCTCTGCGACCATTCTGAATTACGCGAAGCACTGTTCGATGCGATCGTGTGTTCGGTGGGTCAGCGCGAGTACGCTCGACCCACCCTACAGGTGACCCACCGAAATACCCGTTGCGCTGAATTAAACGCGAAAGGCTGCTGTCTGGATCGCGAACACGGTTGTGCTCGTTCCGGTGGGTCAGCGAGTACGCTCGACCCACCCTACAGGTGACCCACCGAAATACCCGATCACGCTGAATTAAACGCGAAAGGCTGCTGCCCGAATCGCGAACAGGATTCTGTTGATTTCGGTGGGTCAGAACCTAGGGCGTGGGGAGCGGTACCAAGGTCCAGGGTGGGTCGAGGACCATCTTGATTGGCAGGCTCAAGGTATCCAAATAGAAGCGCGATGTGGATAGGAGCGGCTGTATGAGCGGGCAATAGAGCCCGTAGCGCTCGGTCTTCACATCTTCGAAATAAAGGGGATTAGAACAGAGGTTGGCGTGTTCCACGAAGGCCGTGGCCGGCGGAAATTGCTGGTTGTTGTCGGCAAAGGGTGGGGCCGCTTCCCGTGGAAAAAGTACCTTCTTTTGCCCAATCGCCAAATATTCCCGCGTCATTCTTTCCTTGAGGCGGTCTTCCGATTCCACGCGAAAGAGCTGTTCCGGCGTGGTTGGCAGCATGATTTGCTCTGCAGTTTGAGGCAGCCCAAGTTGGGCCTGGGCGAGCAAACGTGCGGGTATCCCCAGGCTGCCAAACAAAGTGGCCAGGGCGGCAAGGAGAAGCAAAGACCAGCGGCGGAAAAACCTGCTGTGGTTGCGTGCAAAAGTCATGGGCTTTCCACTTTCCTTACGCGGCGCAATAGATTCGGCCAGCGACCAACTCAGGGCGCGGCCAACTGTAAAAGCTCGGCGGCCTTGTCCACATTTTTGGCGGCCCATTCCCGGATAAAATGACTGGCCCGCGCATGCGCTGGATCGACACGGGCCCGTCGGCGATCCGCACGTTGTAAAAGTGCAAAATGGTGCCTTTTTGCCTCTCCAGATCGGCGAGTGCCACGCGATAGTTGCATATCGCCAGCACTTCATCGCGTACTGTGTCGGCCCAGTTCCGCTGCGCGGAGCATCAGGTCGAGGGCGCTATCCGGTCGTTTGGGATCGCCGCCCGCCCTGAACTTTTCAAAGCGCGCCTGAAATTGCAGCGCCGCGGCCTCTTTTTGGGCGCGCCGCGTTGCTATTTCGTCACGGTACTGGACCACGTCGCGGAAACTACGTTGCATGGAAAACGCCAGTTTTTGTTCCTGATCACGAAGGAAGGCATAGCGCTGCGCTAACAGGAGCTTGGCGCGGGCCACTTCCGAATGCGCCTCGCGAAAGCCAAGAGGTACTTGCGCCTGCAAACCCACTTCCCATTCCGGCCGGCCTTGACTGGTAAAGTTATCGAGGCCCGCCCCCACGGTGCTGCCCAGGCCGTTGACGTCAAACCGTGAAATGAAACGGAGGTCCGGCTTCAAGAGGTCCCTGGCTTTGAAGATCAAGAGCTCAGCGGCCTCGATTTCTTTATGGACCTGTTTAAGCTCCGGCCGATTGACCCGGGCGTCTAGCCACGCCCCCTCCCAGCTGGCGGCGAATGCTTCCAGGGCTGGCTCGTCGCTGGGGATGAGCTGCACTCCATCTTCGGCTGGCAGGCCGATAACATAGCGCAGCTTGCGTTCCGCTTCCAGAACGCCGGGCCGGGCCGGATTGCCACGTCCGAGGGCTTCCAGGCGTTGGGTGCGGAAGGAGTGATATTGTTCTTCCACCATGGCCAGGTCTTCGACCGCCAGCCCGCCGGCGTCGTAACGGGCCTTGGCGATTTGCCAGGCCTGGTGAGCTAACTTGAGGCCGGTTTCGCGCGTGTAATACTCCCAATAGGCAGAATAAAGTCCCCAGTAGGCCTCGCCGACCCTGAAGATCATTTCGTGAAGCCGGCGTTCAAATTCCAGGGCGGATTGTTGCTGGCCAATGCGTGACAACAAGATGCCAGGCACGCGGCCGCCGGGAGGGACCGCGGTACGAATTCCCCCCGGATGATTGTCGAGAACTTGATTGATGGGGACGCCGGCGCCGCGCAACAGGGGTTGTTCCAGCGTAAAGGCCAGGTTGGGCCGATAGGCGGGGTTCACGAATTGCGTGTTGCCCAGGCCATATAAGAACTGGTAATCGGTGGAGAATGAAATACCCGCCAGGCCGCCGGTGGCCAACGGTTTGAACAGGCCGGTGCGAAAGCCCACGGCATCATATTCATTTTTGACGGTGAAGAGTTCCAGTGGAGACGGGTTCGGGTTGAGGTCCTGAGTGGGCTGGTCGAAGCGCGTCCAGAAAAGCGTGGTGTTCCAGAACGGGTCGAAGCGGGACAACGATTCTTCGGTTTCAGTAGCCAGCACGGCGGGATCGAAAGCGAAGACACGAATGCTGTCGGTAGCGCTGGCGGCAGTTATCTGCCGAGTCAAACCCGTGACACTGCTGCGCCGCTCGCCGCCGGCGGTGTCGAAGTATTCCCCGGTGCGCCCATTCTCGAGAGCCAAGGCGAAACATTCGGCCAACGTGATGCCGCGTTTTAGGGCTTCAGGATCGTTTACGGTCCGGACTTTGAAGTAATTGGCGGTATGCTGGGGACCATCAACACAGGGATCAGGCCCGGCCGGTGAAGTCAGTTTGTTGGTCTCGGCGTCGTCTCGGGGCAGCAGACAGGCGCTGCCGCCAGGGCCCTGCGCCATGCCCAGCAAATCGTTTTGCCGGCAGCCGCAAAGCCCCACCAGGCCCAAGAACAGAAGCCCCCCGAAAAATCTTGACATTTCCCCCTCTAATAGAGGCTTTCTTTTGCGCGTTTGGAAAAAAGGGGTCAGACCCCCTCAATACAAGGGGTCTGACCCCTTTTTTTCCGAACGCTCTTTACGTTTGATGCCCAAATAAGCGAGCTGTTAGCTTTCGGAACGCCCGAAACTTCGCCACGCATCGGCAGATAGAGAGTGAATAAGGGTGCCCTGTGTAATGACTTATAAATAAAAATGCAATCCCAAATCTTTATTTCCCAAGGGCGATTTTCTGACGTAGGTTTCATTGACGTTAGCGCAAACCCCATGCTGGGCGAATTGGAACATTTGGCCCTGTTCGAGGTACTCCCCGGTGAATGCCCAACTTACTTTGCCCGCCGAACTTGAAGCATCTGAGAAGTCCTTCAGTGAACTCCGGCATTTCATGGAAGAAATTGCGGTGCTGTTGGATACGTGCCCCGCACCGGAAGAGTTTCATCGCGAATTTTTGGGCCGCGTTTTGAGCCTGGCTGCGCCGAGGGCGGAGCGATCTCGGCGCGCACCCCGCAAGATGAATGGCAGTTGCAATTCGCCACCAACCTGAGCGATTTAAATCTGGACGACGTGCCGGGGGGCCAGGCGCTTCACGGTTTGCTGCTGCGTCAGGCCGGGCAGCGTGACAAGGCTTCATGGGTCCCCGCGCCAAATGGGCCAACCGAAAAGGTCCAGGCCAAAGCGGGCGCCAATCCGACCAGGCATGCGCTGCTTTTTGCCCCGATTACGGCGGATAAACAGGTAATCGGGCTTATCGAGATATGGCTTGGTGCGGCGCCGAGCCGACCCAGCGGCGCCACCTGGCCCGCTTGCTGGCGGACATGGCGACCCTGGAGGCCGCGTACCTGCACAAAAACCAATGGAAGGAATTGCTCCACCGCCAGCAGCTTTTGAGTCAACTCGAATCCTTCAGCCGTCAAATTCATGGCAGTCTGGATGCCCAGGAAGTGGCTTATTTCCTGGCCAACGATTGCCGCCGACTGTTGCGCTGCGATCAGGTCAGCGTGCTAAACCGGCGTGGCAAGACCGCCACTATCGAAGCGATCAGCGGGTCGCCCGGCTTTGATAAACAGAGCCGCCTGGTGCAGACAATGCAGGCGCTGGGGACTGCTGTTCTGAACTGGGGTCAGAAATTAAGCTTTCACGGAACGCGCTCGGAGGACTGGCCGCCGGCGCTTCAAACTGCGCTGGACGCGTATCTATCCGAGAGTAACAGCCGCTCATTGCTGGTGCTGCCGCTTGAAGACCCGCGTGACAAGGCCCAGCAGCGGCCGACGTCGTGGGCCCTGGTGATCGAATCTTTCGAGCCATCCTCCAGCGAGGACGAAAACAACACCGCCCTGGAGCTTTTGCTGCCGCATGCCACATCGGCCCTCTACAACGCCGGTCAGTTTCGACGGCTACCCTTCCGCTTTCTGGTTATAGGCCTGGCGCACGCCCGTGATGGCTTGCGTGCCCGCAAATGGTTGAAGCTGGGCGTTCTTTTGGGCACGGCGGCACTTTTAACCGGCGTGCTGGTGTTCCTGCAGGTGCCCTGGCGCCGTGAAGCCAAGGGACAGCTTTTGCCCCAGTACCGGCAGCTGGTTTTTTCGCCGCTGGCAGGAAAGATTGTTGAACTCAAGGTTCATCCGGGCGACGTCGTGGACAAGGGCCAGGAGCTTTTGTTCATCGAGGACCTGGACACGCAACTGCAAATCGATCAGTTGAACGTCAAGATCGCCAGTGCCGAACAGAGGCACATGTTTTTGAGTGAACAACTTGGCAAGGCGAATACCAGGGAAGAGCGCGTTTCTCTCACCAAGGAACGCCTCACGCAAGACTATGAGCTTCGCAAAGGGATGGCGGAACGCGACATCCTGTTGGCGACCAGTCGCAGCCCGCGCAAAAGTCCGCTCGCCGCCCCGCTCACGGGCAAAGTGTTGACCTTCGACGCCCAGGAACAGTTGCTGGGTAAGACCGTCAAGCCGGGCGACCCATTATTGCGCATCGCCAACGTCAAGGGCCCGTGGGAAATCGAAATTCACATTCCCGAGGCCTATATCAGTTCGGTTCGTGAAGGCCTGGAGAAGGCGGACAATCTCGATGTCGATTTTTTATTGCTTAGCCATCCGCACAGGACCTTTAAAGGCAAGCTGCGCCCGGGAAGGTTTGGGCGGCGAAACCGTCATCAAGGACAACAAGACAGTGCTGCCCGCCAGGGCACGCATCACCGATCCCGATTTGACAAGCCAACTCGAGAAATTGCCGGTGGGCGTGGAGATTCGGGCGAAGATCAATTGCGGATCGCGGTCGATGGGCCATGTTTGGTTCGCCGAAGTTTGGGAGTTCCTTTACGAAAACCTCTTTTTCTAGGATTTTTGTGCTGTCTGCGCCGGGACGTTGGCTCGACGTGAGTTGTACTTGGGGAAGCGCTTTGGAGTTCAGGCCATGATGAAGTTAGTCGGCAGTTTTTTTCGTCGCCTTCGGGGGGATCTTCTGTTGGTGGTTAAGCGCCGGCGAGCGCCCTGCCAACCCAGCGACCGCGGGCACTGCCAAGACGGCCAGCCCTGAAGCCGCCCCTATCTCTTCGCCGCCTGGCAGCAAAACGGCAAGGCCAGCCGCGACGAAATCCCAGTTTCTCGCCTATGATCCCGTCACGTTAACACCTTGCAACATCATTCCCTCCCAGGAGCAAAACATCTCCAGTCAGGTTGATGGTACGGTGGAGAATATGTTCGTTGACCTGGGCTCCCAGGTGGGCAAGGGGGAACTTCTCGCCAAGTTAGATGATCAGCAAGTTCGAGCGCAAACCGATCTTCTGAAAATACGGGCGAACAGCGACTCCGCCCAGCGCGTCGCGCAGGCGCAACAAGATGATGCCGCCAGCAAGGTCGCGTACGCGGTCAAGGCCAACGAAAACGGCTTTATCGCGGTGCCGGAGCTGGAATACAAAACCTACGTTTTTCAGCAAGAGCGTTATGCCCAGGAAGTGAAAAAGGCCCGCGAAGAACAAGAGATTGCCCGCAAGGAACTGGCCAAGGCAAGCGTTATTCTCGAGCAGCACCTCATCAAGAGCGGTATCGCGGGCGAGATCGTCAAAGTTTTGAAAAGGCCGGGCGAGGCCGTCAAGCAAGCGGAACCCCTTTTTCAAATAGCGAACATTCAAAGACTGCGCATCGAAGGCCTCTGTAAAGTTCAGCAGGCTGACCTGTTGCACGTCGGCATGACCGCGCTCGTCGAGCCGGAATTACGCGGCGAGCAGCTAACGGAGTTGGCCGGCCATACGGGAGCAATCACCAGCCTGGCCATGAGCGCCACGGGCTCGGTGCTCGCCTCCGCCAGCGAGGACCGCACGGTGATCTTGTGGAGTTGGCCGCGTGGCAATCGCCTGGGCCTTTTGCCGCATCCGTCGGAAGTCAACGCGGTAGCTTTTTCGCCTTCGCGCAGCGAGGAAAATGACACTTCTTTGCTGACGGGCTCAGCCGACGGCCAGGCGCGGCTGTGGCGTCTTGCCGCCGGTGGCACGATAACCGGGCCAGTTCTTTTTTCTGAAAGTCATGAGAACGCCATCCGCGCTGTTGCTTTTTCAGCGGATGGGAAGTTATGCGCCACGGGCGGAGAAGACAAGCGCATTGGCGTATGGGAAGCCGCCACGGGCAAGCACCTGTACTGGCTTGAAAGTGAGGCTGGCGGCTCCTCGGTTCATAAGGGAGCGGTCACCAGCCTGGCATTCACGGCCGATGGTCACCTCGTTTCGGCCGGGCGCGACAATTGCCTCAATGTTTGGAGCATCAAGGCGACGGCGGGCAAATTTGTGGACCAGGTGCGCGGGCGGACTGGCGAAGTCAGTCAAATCTCCGTCAGCCCCGACGGCAATCGGTTGATCTTTGATCATGGCGAGGAATTGCGCCTTTTGGACCGTACCAGCTGGGACTCCCTTGGCTCCTTCAGAAGCTTGCGCCAGGGCCGCTTCACCGGCATGGCGCAGTTTTCCCCGAGCGGCAAGCTTTTGTTGACGACCTCCAATAACGGCCGCATTCAACTCTGGAAGGGGCCCGAACTGACGGACACAAATCGTCCAGGCAACACCAACACCTTCGAGATAAGGCACTTTGTCTCCCCAGGTGGCGCTGCGATCGCTTGTGGCGTCTTCGATCCGGAGGAAAAAGTAATTTTCACCGGCGGTACTGATAAAGTAGTGCGCGTTTGGCCGGTGCCGCCGGCAAATGTCTGGAGCGCACCGCTGGAAGCCACGATCACATATATCGGCAGTCAAGTGGAACGCGGCACGGAGATGGTTCGCATTCGCGCGGAAATGGAAAATCCCACCACGGCCGGCAGAAGGCTTCGGCCAGGCACCTTCGCCACTCTCAAGATCTATCCCGAAATCACCAAGTAGCACCGCACGAGCGCACGATGAGCCAACTTCACGATAACCCGACGCTGGAACGCAGGAAACAGGTCCGCCTGCGTCTGCGTCCCGGTCTCGTCATTTCCCTGCAGGAAAATGGCACGCGCCAGTGCTTTGTGGTCAAGGACCCGGTCACGCTGCGCTACTTTTATCTTGAAGCCAACCAGCGCTTTATCGTCCAACTCATGGACGGTAATCATTCATTGGCCGAAATTCAAAAGGCCTACGAAGAGCAATTTCGGCCGGAGCGACTTTCGTTGGACGAGGTGGAAGCATTCGCCTCGCAATTGCTTGAAAGCGGCCTGGTACACAATGAATCGGCGCAGGCGGGCAAGATGCTCTACCAGCGTGCCCTGCGGCAGCAGAAGCAAACGCTGTGGCTGACGCTGCTAAACTTTCTCTGTTACCGCCTGCCCGTTTGGGGTCCGGACCGCTTTTTGAATGCGATCGGGGGCGTGGGCAGGGTTTTCTTTCATCCCTGGACCGTTCTCGCGAGCCTGGTCATTTTTTTGACGGCATTGGTTCTGGTGGTGGCCCGCCGTAACATTCTGGTTGCCGACCTGCCTTCCTTGCAAGACTTTCTCAAGCGTAAAAAACCTGATCCTCCTCTGGTGCCTCCTGGGCCTGGTCAAGGTTCTTCACGAACTCGGCCACGGCCTGTGCTGCCAAACGCTGGGCGGTCGCGTTCCAAGCATGGGCATCATGTTTTTGGTCTTCTTTCCGACCCTCTATTGCAATGTGTCCGATAGCTGGAGTTTGCCGAGCAAATGGAAGCGAATGGCCATCGCGGCGGCGGGCGTCTACGTCGAGTTTTGGATCGCCAGCATCGCGGCCCTCGCCTGGTGCCTGTCCGATTCCGGGGACCATGCTGCATCATGGGAGTCTGGCGCTGCTGCTGGTGTGCAGCGTCAATACCCTCCTGTGCAACGGCAATCCGCTCATGCGTTTCGACGGGTATTACGTTTTGGGAGATTGGTTGGAAGTCCCAAACCTGGCCCTGCAATCAACGCGCTTTCTCCAGACGTTTACTCTGCGCTGCCTGGGCATGCCGGTGCCCTGGGATGAGCCGCAAGGGAAGATGGGCCGCAACTTTTTGCTTCGTTTATGGCCTGGCAAGCTTCGTCTACCGTTGGGTTATGTTGGCGGCCACTCTCTATATGGTCCTCGTTTTTTTCGAGTCTCATGGCCTGGGCTCGCTCGGGCGCATCGTTGTCGGGACAGGGATCCTTGGCATGCTGGCCAGCCAGGCGTACACGCTGGCCCGTGCGTGCCAGCGCTGGAAAAGGTTTTCGGATATGAAATTTGCCCGCCTCGGTCTGACGCTTGGCGCCGCTGTGTGCCTGGGGCTCGTTTTCTTTTTGGTGCCGTTGCCCTACAGGGTGCACGGTACCGCGCTCATCCAGGTGGAGCCGGAACAGGCGCGGCGCTGGCCATCACGGAACCAGGTTTCCTTCAAGATTTGTTTGTTGAAGACGGTCAACGCGTCAAAGCCGGCGAGGTGCTCGCCCTGTTGACCAATCCCAAACTGGCCGTTCAGTTGAGGATCAACGAGGCGGAGCAAAGCTTACGCGCCGAGGAGCAGCAAAACCTCGTGGCGCTGCTTACCGACGGCGACTTGCAGGATCAAAATGCCACCGACACCTGGACGCAAAATGCTTATGAAGTCAAAGGCCTGATCCAGGGAGAACGGGCCCTGAAGAAGCAGCTCGATCGCCTGGTATTGCGTGCCCCGTGCGACGGCATTGTGCAAGGATTAGAACCCAGGGAGAACCTGGGCAAATGGCTAGACAAGAGCAGCGAGCTATGCAAAGTCGGCAATGACCGTGCGGCTGCGTGCCCTGGTTCTCGTCGAAGCGGCCGATCAAAATCTGGTCGTTCTGGACAGGCCGGTCAGGATTCATGTGCATGGCGGCGGCAGCCAGTTTTTCAGCGGCAGGGTGAGCGGCATTGCCCAGGTAGACGCCAAATACATTCCGCCTCAGCTTTCGAACCGGGCCGGCGGCGGCATCGCCACCGAGCAAGACCCGGTCAGCAAAGCGGAAAAACCTCACTCCCAACATTTTCTGATAGCGATTCGTTTTCAGGAAGGCGATCCCCGCGTCCATCCCGGTGTGCTCGGCAGCGTGCGCATCGAGGCGGAACCCCAGACCCTCTGGTGGCGCTGCCAGCAGTTTTTGAGCAGTACGTTTAGCTGGAGTTGGTAACACTAGTTTTTCCGCGGGTTCGACCATGGCTAATTTTCACAATGCCGGCCAAAATTCGCTGTCACGTTGGCTGACCCAAACCTGGGGCAAAGTCAAAAACGCTCTGGCCATGCCTCCGGAAAAAGGGGCCGATTATCGGCTGCATCGCCTGCGGCCCCTCCAGCAACTTGAAGAGCGTTGCTTGCTGAGCGCCTCCCCCATCGGCCCGGAATTTCGTGTCAATACACACACTCAGGGTGCACAGCAGACGTTTCTACAGAATCCCCAGGCAGTGGCGGTGAATCCGGTCACCGGCGATTTCGTCGTTACATGGTCCAGCCAGGGACAAAATGGGGGCGGCAACTGGAATGTCTATGTCCAGCGCTACAATGCCGCGGGGGTGGCCCAGGGACCGGAAACGTTGGTCGCCGCTGCTCAAAATGGGGCAGATCACGAAGCTTCGACCGTGGCCATGGCAGCCAACGGCAGCTTTGTCGTTACCTGGTCAGGAAACCAGGGTGGCCACTGGAACGTTTATGCGCAACGTTTCAATGCCGGCGGCGTCGCTCAGGGTCCCGTCCTTCAGGTCAGCACACCCACCAACAGGGATCAAGAATTATCCACCATAGCCATGGATGCCAGCGGCGACTTCGTAATTGCCTGGTCCGGCCAATTGGGGGGTAACTGGAACACTTATGCGGCGGAATTCAGTGCCGCCGGTACCCCTCTCACTGGCGTGTTTGCCGTCAGTACACCTGTCAACGGACAGGACCAATTAATTGCCGACGTGGCGATGAACGCCAACGGCGACTTCGTTATCACCTGGTCGGGACACCAGTCCGGTCACTGGGCTGTCTATGCTCAGGAATATGGGCCGTCGGCCGTCCCCGTTGGCACCAACTTTCAGGTGAGCACGAACGCTGGCAGCGATCAGGAATACTCCACCGCCGCGATGGATGCCAACGGCAATTTCGTCATTACCTGGTCCGGCCACCAGGGCGGGTTTTTGGAACGTTTACGCCCAGGCCTACCAGGCCAATGGCGCCGCCAGCGGTGGTAATTTTCAGGTCAATCCTGTCACTTTCAACGACCAGGACCTATTCCTCCGTGGCCATGCAGCCCGACGGTGCTTACCTGGTTACCTGGACGAGTAACAAACCAGGACGGCAATGGCCAGGGTATCTACGCTCAGGCCTACAACAACACCAACAACCCGCAGGGCGGCGAGTTTCGCGTTAATACGTACACACAAAAAGACCAGGAGTTTTCCTCGGTCGCCATGGACAACAGCGGCAAGGCCGTCGTCGTCTGGACGAGCGACAAGGAGGATGGCAACAACTTCGGCGTGTACGCCCAGCAATTTCTTACTTCCAACATCCTGGTCACGCCAACCGCTGGATTGTCAACGACCAGCACCGGCGGCACCGCTACATTCCAGGTCGTGTTAACGCAGGCGCCGCTCGGCATCGTGACCATTCCCTGGTCGAGTTCCAATACCAATGAAGGCACGATCTCCGTCGCCTCGACGACCTTTACCATCTTGAATTGGAACATTCCCCAAACCATCACCGTCACGGGCGTCAACGATGGCGTCAGCACGGGCAACGTGGGCTACCAAATTATTGGCGGCCCCGCGACAGGCTTGCTCGATCCAAGTTACCAGGGAGAGCTGGCGCCGACGGTTTTCGTAACCAACAGCTATGGAGTGGTGGCAGCCGGCATCTCCGTCAGTCCGACGGGCATAACCACGAGCGAAAGCGGGGCTACCGGTACCTTTTCGGTCGTTCTCGATAGTGCGCCAACGGCCCCGGTGACCATCAATCTTGGCATCGGCAATCCCGCGGCGGGCTCGTTATCGCAAACCTCACTCACCTTTGACGCCACCAACTGGAACGTCGCGCAAACGGTCACTGTCACCGGGCTCAACGACAATATTACCACCCCCAACCAGATCTATCAGATCACCGGCAACGCCACGAGCACCGATCCTAATTACAACAACATGACAATGACCCCCGTCACGGTAACGAATAACGAGACAGGGGTAGCTGTCACTGGCAATTCGTTCCTGATCGCCGAGGATAACAAGGTCGTCCGGCTCAATTCCTCGACTGGCGCTGTAATCGCCACCTATCCGACCGGTGTCGCCAACGACGGCGCCATTTTTGGTCCGGATGGCAGCTTGTATGTGGCGGACTACTTCAACCATCAAATTCTCCACTACGACACTGGCGGTACCCTGCTCGCGAGCTTTGGGTCCGGCCAGTTGAACAGTCCGCAGGGGCTGGCGTTTGGGCCGGATGGCAATCTCTACGTGACCGATACCAGCGACACGGTGCAGAAATTCAGCCCAACGGGCGCGTTTCTCGGGACCTTTATTAGCGCGGGAAGTGGCGGCTTGACCAATGCGAAAGCCATCGTCTGGGGCCCGGACGGCAATGCTTACGTTTCCAGCTATTTCAACAGCGAGGTGATTCGCTACAACGGGACCACGGGCGCCTTCATGAACGTGTTCGCCACCGGTAGCGGGGGCTTCGAAGACCTTACTTTTGGCCCCAACAATAATCTGTATGTGGCTAGCTACTCCGACAACGCCGTCTACGCTTATGACGGCACCAGCGGCGCTTCGCTGGGTACCTTCGTGACCGGCATCGCCACTCCCTTTGGCCTCCGTTTCGACCCTGCGGGAAACCTCGATGTCTCCAGTCGCACGACTGGCAAAATCGAGACCTTCAACGGTACGACCGGCGCTTTTATGAGCGACCTCGCCATAGGTCTTGCCAATCCCGCCTACCTCACCACGACGACGTCTCTGATCACCTCGGAAGCCGGAGCTTCGAGTACATTCAGCGTCTCGTTGATGAGCCAGCCGACCGCCAATGTCACCTTCAATCTAAGCAACTCGGACCCGACCCAGGGATCTCTTTCGCAGTCAACGTTGACTTTTACGCCAGGCAACTGGAACGTTGCGCAAACGGTCACGGTCACAGGCCTGAATGCCTTTATAACGACTCCTTACCAGGCGTATCAGATTACCGGCAATGCAACGAGCACGGACCCTGATTACAACAATATGACCATGGCGCCGGTCACTGTCACGAACTATGAGACGGCCAATGCCAGCAGCAGTGTCCTGGTGTCGTCGGGCAGTCCATCACTCTATGGGCAAACCGTAACGCTGACCGCCACGGTTAGTGCCGTGGCGCCGATGACCGGCACGCCGACCGGAACGGTTAGCTTCTTCGATGGCACAAACCTGCTCGCCGTCGCCGCGCTGAACGGTGGGACGGCGGCGCTGACCATTTCGACGCTCGCCCCGGGAACCCACAATATAACCATCACCTATAGCGGCGACGCCTATTTCACCGCGAGCACTTCGGCTGCCCTGGCCGAGACCATCAACCCAATCATCCTCACGGTCTCGGCCAACAATGCCAACAGGATTTATGGCCAGGCCAATCCGGCCTTCACGGATACGGTCACAGGCTTTATCAACGGCGACACTAGCAGCGTTCTCAGCGGCGCGGCCAGCTTGACAACAGCGGCCGGGGCCTCGAGCGGCGTCGGCACCTATACCATCACGGCCGCGCAAGGCACGCTGAGTGCCCCCAACTACTATGCTTTTTCTTTTGCCAACGGTAGCCTGAAAATCCGTCCGGCCGCACTCATCGTCACGGCCGATAGCACCAGCAAACATGCGGGCCAGGCCAATCCGGCTTTCACGGCCACGGTTACCGGGTTTGTCAATGGTGACAATGCGAGTGTCCTCGGCGGCCAGGCGAACTTGACGACTGCCGCTACTGTCTCCAGTCCGATCGGCAGCTACGCCATCAATGCCGGGCGAGGTTCACTTACCGCGGCCAACTATACCCTTTCTTTCGCTAGCGGCACGTTGACGGTTACGAGTCCCAATGTCACTTCACTGCCGTCCGTGACGGTGGCCGCGACGGTTTCCTCAGCGCAAGTTTCAACGGCACAAGCAAAGAGTACGGTGCCCAGTTCAGCAAATGGGCCGATCAACGTGCCAGCGGCCCCCGTGGCCGGTCGCGCCGGCGATAACACGCTGACGGCGAATTCTAGCTCGGTCGTGAGCCAGACTTATACCAGCGGTCTGGAAAACTTGAGATCGTCGATCCAGTGGGTTGTCGCTCCCGCGTCCCCTTCCAGAATCGATCAACGTGCCGATCACCAGGAGAATTATGTCGCCGCCCCCGCCTTTGCGTACGAGACAGTCGCTCTTGCCAACGTTGTCGGGACACGAAAGCCTTGGGACAGGGACTTCGGAATTAAGCGCGGATTTCTTCAGGACGGCCCTCGATGAAATGGAGAGCCTGGCCCTGGCGCGAGGCCATGGAACCGGTGAGTATTTTTGTCAGCACCGGGCTGATTGCCTCGGCCGGCTATGTACTGCTGAATACCCGGACCGGTTTCTGGCTGTTGAGCCTGATGGCATCGCGGCCCTTGTGGAAACAATTCGATCCGCTGGAGATTCTTTACGCCTGGGAGGAAGAAAACCAGGAACACGTGGACAACAGGGAAGAAACGTTGCTCTCTCTTGTCGATTAAGTGACGCAAAAACATGATAAGAATCAGCGCCGGCCTGGCCTGCATCACCCTGAGTATTGTTTTCGCCGCGAACGCGCTTGGCTATGTGCCCGATCGCAACGGCGCCATCGTCGAGGGCCGCAAGAAATTGGCCGAAACGCTGGCGATTCATTTTTCGCTGGCGGCGCAACAAGGCGATGTGCACGCGATGCAAATTACCTTGAGAGAAATGGATGCGCCGCAACACCGACCTCGAATGGGGCCAGGTTCGCAAGAGCGACGGCAAGATTATTATTGAAGTGGGCCACAAACCCACCGCGGCCGCGGATGGGGATAAGTCGACGGCGGATCACATGAAAGTGCCCATTGTCTTGAGAGACAAATCGTGGGGTATTGTCGAACTGAATTTCAAACCCCTGGAGAGCTCAGGTTTGCTGGCCCTCCTGGGCGGGCCGATATTCTTTCTGGCTGTCTTTGTCACCGCGGCCACCTTCTTTGGGGCTTATTTCTATTTGCGCACCGTCCTCAAACACGTTCATAAGGGCGGATCTCAGGTGATGCCCGAACGTGTTCAGGCGACGCTGAACACCATCGCCGAGGGAGTGCTGGTGCTCGATAAAAATCAACGGATTGCGCTGGCGAACGATGCCTTCGCCAAAAGGGTGGGCCTGCCGGCAGCGGACTTGAAAGGAAGCAAGGTCGCGGATCTTCCCTGGAAAAAAGCCAAGCTGGCGGAACTGGAAATCGACTTCCCCTGGGTCAAGGCCTTGCAGGAAGGGAAGTCTCAGGTCGGCGCCATCATGGAACTGACCACGCGCGAAACGGGCATGCTCAAACTGTCGGTGAATTCCACGCCCATCATGGCGGAAGACGGTGTCTGCCGGGGAGCGCTGGCGACTTTTGACAACCTTACTCCCATCGAAAATAAAAACGCCGAGCTTCTCAAGACCTTGCGCCATCTCAATATGTTGCGCACCAAAATTCGCAAGCAAAAGAAAGACCTCAATAAAGCTAAATTGACCGCCGAGGCCGCCAACCGCGCCAAGAGCGATTTTCTCGCCAATGTCAGCCATGAAATCCGTACGCCCATGAACGCCATTATCGGCCTCACGGAGGCCACGCTCGATATGAAGCTGCCTCCCGAGCAGCGCGAATATCTCGAGCTGGTCAAGACCTCGGCCGATAACCTGCTGGGCGTCATCAATGAGTTGCTCGATTTTTCCAAGATCGAGGCCGGCCGCTTCCAGCTCGATCCGATCGAGTTCACCTTACGCGATTGCGTTGTCGATGCTCTGAAGTTGCTCGCTGTTCGGGCCAGCAAAAAAGGCCTGGAGCTCCTGTGCGACATTCGGCCCGACGTCCCCGATTGTCTGATCGGCGATCCGGGCCGCCTACGCCAGGTTGTGATCAACCTGGTAGGCAACGCCATCAAGTTCACCAGCTCGGGCGATATCGTCGTGCGGGTCCAACTGGAGAAGCGGGATCACGACAAGGTGGTTTTGCGCTGCAGCGTGACCGACCAGGGCATCGGCATCCCCGCCAATAAACTCGACGCCATCTTTGCCCCCTTCGAACAAGCGGATAATTCCACGACCCGCCAATTCGGCGGCACCGGCCTGGGCCTGACCATCTCCGCGCAACTTGTCCAACTCATGGAAGGACGCGTCTGGGTAGAGAGCGAGTTGGGCAGAGGCAGTGTATTCCAGTTCACGGCCACCTTTGAATTGTCCAAGAATCCGCTGGCGAAGAATTCTCCTGCCGTGAATCCCAGGCTCGCAGGCTTGCCTGTGTTGATCGTGGACGACAATGCCAATAACTGCGCGATCCTCCAGTCCATGCTCGGCGAACTCGGGTTCGAGCTGCGCAGTGCGCCGTCAATCGAGGAGGCGACGGCACTGGTGGAAGCCAGCCACATTCAGGGCAAGCCATTCGCCGTCTCCTTCGTCGATCCAAATATGTCTCGTGGCCAGGGCTTCGCCTTGGCCGAAACGATCCGGCAAAAGTCGCCCCTGGCACCCCTGGTGCTGATGTTATCGTCGCCGGATCAGCAAGAAGATAAGGCACGCGGGCACGATCTCGGAATCAAAACATTCTTGACCAAGCAATACAAACCGGCTGACTTGCTCAAGGCCATGGAAAAGGCCCTCGGCCTCGTGGACACGGTTAGCTGTGCCGACATCAACCTCACGTTGCCCAGCGATTACGAGTCGGTCGGCCGCGAGAAGAAACTGCTGATCCTGTTGGTCGACGACAATACCTTCAATCAAAAAGTCGGTACCGTCAAACTCGAAAAGAAAGGGCACGCGGTCGAGGTCGCGGGCAGCGGCCAGGAAGCCCTGGCGGCCATCGACGAATTCGCTTTCGACCTGATCCTGATGGATATGCAGATGCCGGACATGGATGGCCTGGAAGCAACTGCCTTTATTCGGCAAAAAGAAGCCGGAACCGGCCGGCGCATTCCCATCATCGCCCTGACTGCCCACGCCGGTGGCGACATTCAGCAAAAATGTTTGCAGGGCGGCATGGATGGCTACGTCTGCAAGCCGATTCGCGACCAGGAGCTCTGGAACGCCATTCGCGCCGTACTGCCGGCCGCCGGTCTGGAGCCTGCGCCAGTAGCCGATGATGGTCCGGCCCCCCAGGAGCTCGATAAAGATGCCATTCTCGCCAGGGTGGGTGGGAACCTGGAACTCTTGCAGGACCTGATCAACGTTTTCCGCGAAAACTCAAATAAGCTATTCGACGACATTCGCGGTGCGTTTAAGTCAGGCGAGACGGCCAAGGCGGGAACAGCCGCCCATACGCTCAAGGGCATGGTCAGCTTCTTTGGCGTGGAAGATATTACCGAAAAGACGATCGAGCTGGAAAACTTGGCCCTGGCGGGGGAGATCGGCCGGGCCCAACCCTTGTTCCTGACGCTGGTGACAAAAATCGAAGAGCTGCAAGAGAGCCTTCACAGGGAGTACCACTAAGTCGCGACAGGGCTCGCTTCGCCAGTGATTTAGCCGTCAGGCGCGACTATACCGTTTTCGCCGAGGCCCTGGCCTCGATTTCTTTGATATAGGTTTCCGGCAATCCATGCTGCCTGGCCCCGCGAAGGATTTTTTGCAGGTAGTCTGCACTGGGCGGCGCGAGCGCCACGGCCGGGACGACTTCAGCGTGATAGGTGGTTGCTTCCACTTCGTCGCCATTTTCCAGCACGACGCGCACCCTGCGGTGCGCGTAGCCAGTCTCGTATTGGTCCATTTTCAGCAGACATTCGGCGGTAAACGAATAAAGCACTCCGAGTACGCCGGGCCCCGGCGACATGAGATTGGCGAAAACCTGGCCGTCCGCGTGCATGTTGAAGACTAACTGGTGGTCGGGCAGCGTGGCGATCATGGGGCGCTTTGCGCCTTCACCGATGGGACCGATCCGCTCGACCACTTGCTCGATCCAAAGATTGCTGCCGTAGGCAAAATAGAGTTCGCTCACGTCGCTACCAATAAGTGAAGGTTGTCGAATATGCCGAGTCATCTGGCGTAGGCAGCCCGACTTATGGCATAGATAATGGCTTTAGCCGTCTTCGACAAGAGCGATCTCCCTTCCGGTGCTGCCATGGCGAACTTTGCCGACGTATTAAAGCTGGTTGCCAGCCACCGGCAAGACGGAGACCTGGTGGCGGTGGAGAGCCTGTTGCGGGAAGTTCTCGCGAACGAGCCTGCGCAAGCCAATTTCCACCTCGGCAATCTTCTTTTTGAGCAAGGCCGGCTGAACGAGGCTGCCGAGTGCTTTCGCCTGGGGCAGCGCTTTAACCGACACCTGGCCGATGCACTCACGAACCAGGGCGTTACGCTTGCTCGCCAGGAACAACTTGCTCAGTCTGCGCTTTCCTTTGAAAAGGCCTTGAAGGCCAACCCAAATCATGCCGAGGCACGCTACAACCTTGGCAATGTTTATCGAGAGCTGGGCAACCTGGACGAGGCAGCCGCGTGTTACCACCAGGTGCTGCGGATTAACCCCAACCATGCGGATGCCCACAACAATTTGGGCAACCTTTGCAAACTTCAGGGGCGGGGGGCGGAGGCCGTCGCCTGCTATCGGCAGGCGCTGCGCATAAAGCCAGACTTCCTCGACGCGCTCAACAACCTGGGTGTCGTCCTCAAGGATCAGGGACAATTTGACGAGGCCATTGAGTGTTTTCACCAGGGCCTCCGTCGCAATCCAGAGCGCGCGGATATTCTCAATAATCTCGGCAATGTCTATCTCGCCAAGGGGACCTGCGACGAGGCCGTCGCCTGTTTTCAACAGGCTTTACGGCTCAGTCCGCGGCTGGCGGAAGCGCACTGCAACCTTGGTAGGGCACTGAAGGACCAGGGCCAAATCGAGCAGGCGGTCAGTTGCTTCCAGGAGGCGCGAAGCTCGACCCGGCCAACCAGGTTTTCCAGAGCAACTTTCTGTTCAGCCTGCTTTATCACCCGGCATACGATTGCCGCGCTATTTATGACGAACACCGCCGCTGGGAAGAGCAACAGACGCCGCGTGCTCAGGTCGCGGGTGCCTTTGCTAATGAGCCATTGCCGGAGCGGCGGCTGCGCGTCGGCTATGTGTCCCCTGATTTTCGCGACCACGCCGTCGGCCTCAATATTTGGCCCTTGCTAAGTCGGCACGACCACGAGCAATTTGAGATCACTCTTTACGCCAATGTCCTCAATGCCGACAGACAAACGGAGCAATTTCAGCAAACCGCGGATCGCTGGCGCTCCATCGCTGGGTGGAGCGATCACCAGGCAGCGGATCGAATTCGCCAGGATGGCATCGATATCCTGGTGGACCTGGCCCTGCACAGCAGCGACAACCGACTGCTGGTTTTTGCTCAAAAGCCCGCGCCCGTGCAAGTGACTTTCGCCGGCTACCCTGGAACCACCGGGCTTAGCGCAATCGATTATCGCCTTACCGATCCCTACCTCGATCCGCCGGGCTTATTCGATGCTTGTTATGCCGAGACTTCTTATCGCTTGCCGCACAGCTTCTGGTGTTATGATCCTGCGCTCCGAGGAACCGCCGGTGGCGCCGCTGCCGGCCGCGACGAAAGGGTTTGTCACGTTTGGCTGCCTTAACAACTTTTGCAAGGTCAACGACGATGTCCTTCGGTTGTGGGCACAGGTGCTCGGCGCCGTGAAAGAATCGCGTTTGCTAATGTTGACGAAGGCAGGCGCCCATCGGGATCGAACTCTCCAGTTCCTGGCCCGGCATGACGTTGAGCCCGAGCGGATCACATTGTTATCTCCCAGGTCGCGGGCCGACTATCTGGTGCTCTATCAGCAGTCTGGACATCGGACTGGATACATTGCCTTACACCGGCCATACCACCAGCCTCGACTCCTTTTGGATGGGTGTACCGGTGATCTCCCTGGTGGGTCAAACGGTGGTGGGCCGGGGCGGATTCAGCCAGTTGACCAACCTGGGCTTGCAGGAACTGGCCGCGACAACACCAGCCGCCTTCGTGCATCTGGCCCAGGACCTGGCCTGGTAATTTAACCAGGCTTCAGGCGCTGCGCTGGCGGCCTGCGCGGACGCATGAAAGAATCGCCGCTGATGGACGCGCGGGGTTTCACCCGCGGAATTGAGGGGGCGTTTCGATATATGTGGCGAGCCTGGTGTGCCGCTCGGCAGGCGTGATGTACCATCAACCTCGAAAACTACGATTGTGGCGAATTTCATACGACCGGTTTGAAGTCGCACCTGCGTTGTAGGAGCCGCGGGCCCATAGGGGTGTAATTATTTTTCTCGGATTTGGGTTGTTAATTTTCGCGTGACTTGGTACCATAGATTTATTCGTAGGCCTTGCAGAATATTCATGGCGTGATGACCTTGCCGTTATCCCCTCCCTTGCATTTCTCCTGTTGCCAAGTGAAGACATTATTGCCTATTTTCATGCGGCGGGATCAGCCCATAGTGGGCCGGCTTGAGTTGCGTGATTTCTTTGAAGGAGGCCCAATATGGGCAAGAAGTTGTACGTTGGCAACCTGACTTACGGGGTTACCGACACCGATCTATCCAATATGTTCGCACCGCACGGGACGGTCGAATCAGCCCAGGTCATCATGGATCGTGATACCGGGCGCTCGAAAGGCTTCGGCTTTGTCGAGATGGGTAGTTCCCAAGAAGCGCAAGCAGCCATTGCCGCCTTGAACGGCAAAGACTCCGACGGACGCGCCCTCACCGTGAACGAAGCTCGTCCGCGTGAAGAACGTGGTGGCGGCGGTGGTGGTGGCCGTAGTGGTGGCGGCGGCGGTGGTTACGGTGGTGGCGGCGGTGGTGGTGGCGGTCGCCGTTACTAAGCCAATCATACACGCAGGCGCACCCGCGGCTTATTAGCGGGTGCCAACTTGATGACGCGAAAGGCCGGAAGAGCAATCTTCCGGCCTTTTCTTTTGGCAGCTTCTAAATGCGGTAGCGGAAGTCTAGACGGGAGCTACGGCAACGGTCCATTTCAAGAGATGTCAATTCGCTGGATATAGGTATCTGGCAAATCCTTTCGACATGGTCGTCTCTTCCTTGCCGTCAACTTCGAAAACCAGGATGCCGGCAACATTTTCCAGGCTGTCGAGCAGCTGCAAGCCACGCTCTTTGCCCATGATGCAAATGGCGGTGTCCAGGCCATCGGACAGGAGGCCCTGGGGCGCGATTATGGTCACGCTCCGACGGCCAAGCAAACCCATGCCCGTTTTTGGGTCAACAATGTGCGAATAGCGTTTACCGTCGATGACCACGTGCTGGTTGGCATCGCCAGCGGTGGAAACGGCGCAATTCTTGAGTGACAAATAATAGCGTGGGGCGGCCTCTGGATCTTGAAGCGGTGCGATGCCCACTTTCCAGCCCGGAGCCTCGGGCGGCGGATCGCCGGCGGCTATGTCGCCCCCCAGGGCGACCAGTGCGTGCGGCAGGCCATGGCGCCGCAGCACCTCCAGGGCGGCGTCGGCCGCGTACCCCTTGGCGATGCCCCCCAGGTCGAGCAGCATGCCTACAAGCAAGAGGCGGACCGTGTGCCCCTTGGCCTCCAGACGAATCCTGCGGTAATCGACCAGCTCCAGGGCTTTCTTGATCTCTGCCGCTTTCGGCATGATCCCGGTGCGGCGCGCCTTGCGCGATAAACGCACCACGGGACTTATCG
Organism: uncultured Planctomycetota bacterium; assembly: GCA_963848825.1. Classification (GTDB taxonomy): domain Bacteria; phylum Planctomycetota; class Planctomycetia; order Gemmatales; family Gemmataceae; genus CAVVSQ01. The sequence goes on from CAWKFA010000008.1 coordinate 173,934, forward strand.
TCACGTCGAAGCGCCGTCCGAGAGTCGTGCGATATCTTGCGACGCGGCCAGGACCTTGAACAAGTCGTCACTCACGGGCACCGGTTCACCTCCGGCCTTACCGCAGAGCCGCATGAGCTCGCTATCGGCTTGATAATCGCTCAGAATAGTGTTCAGTTCCGCGATGCGGCCAAAGGCTGCTTTGGCGGCTTTTTTGGCCGCCGGTTCGTCGGGAGCATAGAGAGTAATGTTGACCATCGTGCCCATGTGCGGCTCGCTGAATGTGAACCGAACCAGCGTGGGCCCTTCGAGGGCGTTGACTCCGCAAAACCCCGCCAGGATAATCAATAGACTGAGAAGAATATGCTTGCCCATGAATCTATCCCTTGTAGGATGGAGGCTCAGCTGCCTCCCCGGCGGAAGAACACCAACGGAGTTTATTATAAATGAAGTCGATTCAAGAATCGTTTTCTGGATGGATGACTTTGCGTCAACTCGTTGTCGCGCTGGCGTTGACCTGGGGACTGTGGGCGGCGCCCGCCGCGGTCGCGAAGGTGTGCCGGCGCTGCCGAGCGTGGACAAGATCAAGCACGAACCTTATGTGGAAAAGATTCAGGACAGCATGACTTTCAAGCTCGTGCCTATCCCGGGCGGCACCTACCTGATGGGCAGTCCCGCGAGCGAGAAGGGCAGGGGGGCGGACGAAGGACCGCAACATCCCATCGCGGTCAAGCCCTTCTGGATGGGCGAATGCGAGGTCACCTGGGACGAGTTCGATTATTTCTGGTCGAAGCGCCCCGGCGGGCCGCCGCCGCGTCCCGACATCACCAAGAAGCCGGATAAGTTGAGCGATGCGATTACCAGTCCCACGCCGCCTTACGCGGACGAAACCTTCGGTCATGGCCGCGAGGAACACCCGGTGCTGGGCGTGTCGCATCATGCGGCCATGGAATACTGCCGCTGGCTCTCGGCAAAGACGGGCAAGATGTATCGCTTGCCGACCGAGGCGGAATGGGAGTGGGCGTGCCGGGCAGGAACGACGACGGCATATAGCTTTGGCGACGACCCAAAAAAGCTTGGCGAATATGCCTGGTTCGAAGGCAATTCCGATGAGAAAGCCCAAAAGGTCCGCCAGAAAAAGCCGAATCCCTGGGGGCTCTACGACATTCATGGCGGCGTGGCGGAATGGTGCGTGGACAAATACCAGAAAGACTTTTACGGTAAGCTGCCGACCGACAAGGCGACGCTCAATCCCTTCGTGCCGCCCACCGAAAACCGCTATTCCTATGTGGTGCGCGGCGGCTCGTGGGCGGAGCCGGCGGACAAGGCTCGGAGCGCCGCGCGCCTTTTTTCGACGAAAGATTGGCTCGCGCCGAGATCCCCAGCGCCCCCAGAGCATCTGGTGGATGACCGAGGCCGATTACGTTGGTTTTCGCGTCGTAAGGGCCGTCGAGGAATATGACGCCCTGAAAAATATACGTTCCAAAGTGAACTGGTGGAGCGACTGAGTCGCCATGAATCACCGTTTAGCGCTCGCGAGATGACTTGTGCGGAGACTATTCGGGAGCGCCATCTAACACGGCAATTTCGAGGAATAACCATCCCACTCTCTCTGGAGGAGCATCATGCAGCAAGATAAGCCCAGTGCGACGCGTCGCGATTTTCTCAAAACAGCCGCCGCGGCGAGTGGCGTGCTCGCCTCCGCCGGGCTCATGAACGTTCATGCCCAGGGCAGCGAAGCAATTCGCGTCGGCCTGATCGGTTGCGGCGGTCGTGGGACGGGGGCTGCCGAGCAGTGCCTAACCGCGGCGGGCATGGCCAACCCGAACATCAACCTGCGTCTCGTCGCCCTTGGCGATACCTTCCGGGACCAGGCGAATGCGTTGCGTAATCGGTTGCAAGGGCAGCAGGCCTTGCGCGCCGGGTAGACGTGGCCGATGACCATGTCTTCGTCGGGCTGGATGCTTACCAGCGCGTCATCGAAAATGTGGACCTGGTGATTCTGGCCACGCCCCCCGGCTTTCGCCCGCTCCATATTCAAGCCGCGGTTGCCGCCCGCAAGAATATCTTTACCGAGAAACCCGTCGCGGTCGACGGGCCAGGCGTGCGCATGGTGCTCGCGGCCCACGAGGAGGCCGAGCGCAATCATCTATCCATCGTCTCCGGGTTGCAGCGGCGTTATCAAACAGAATATCTCGAGTCGATGAGGAGAATCCACGACGGCCAGCTCGGGACGATCACGAGTGCCCGTTGCTACTGGAACCAGGGCCGGCTCTGGCATAAGGTGCGTACGCCGCAAATGACCGACGTGGAATGGCAGATTCGCAACTGGCTCTATTTCACCTGGCTCTCCGGCGACCACATTTGCGAACAGCACATCCATAACCTGGATGTCATCAACTGGGCACTTAACAACCATCCGACCCGGGCGGTGGGTATGGGCGGCCGCCAGGTACGGACTGGCCCCGAGTTCGGCAAATATTCGACCACTTCGCGGTTGAATATCAATATCCGAACGACGTTCATGTTCAAAGCATGTGCCGCCAAATCGACGGTTGCGAGAACAATATCTCGGAAGCCGTCACCGGTACCAAGGGGAGTTGGGTCTCCGGCGGCCACCGGATCACGGGCGAAAACGCCTGGACATTGCCACGCGGCCCGCTGGATAGGGGCCGTTACCCCGATCCCTATGTGCTCGAACATGTGGCTTTGCTGGACAGCATCCGCGGCGGCACTGCGCCGCAATGACCTCAAACGAACTGCCGAAAGCACGCTGACGGCCATCATGGGCCGTATGTCGGCTTACACGGGCAAGGCTGTCACCTGGGAAGCCGCTCTCAACTCGCAAATGAACCTGATGCCGGCGAACTTGGCCTGGAACATGACGTTGCCGGTCGCGCCCGTGGCGGTGCCAGGCACCACGCCGCTGACCTAAATCTCCGGCTCCACGACACAGCCTCTCCAGCCCACGGACTCCGGTCCGTGGGCCTTTTTATGCGCGTAAGGAACCGGACCTAGCCGCGATTTTGAGGGTTTTCAGCCAAACGTCGGTGTTCTTGATGAGCGGTCCGGATCGTCGGCGTCAAAGTCGATGCCGCCCTTTCTCTTCGGCCATCGTTCTCGGTTTGACCGTCAACTGTTATCCAGCCTTCGGCGCCGATACGGATGTAACTTGGCGATTTTCTTAAGTCGGCCGCGCCGGTGCTAAATAAATTCTGCAGCGGCTGCCATAATGCCGAAACGCAAGTCGCAATGGGAGAAAATGGCCGTTTTGAGATGGTCCGCGTTGCGGCAGCCATAAGCGTTTTTTTTGGCCTGGATCGTCGAATTCAGGCCTTCACTCGTGGCATCGCTGATGGGATGATCGAAATAACACCGGTTTTAAACTGTTCGGGACGAACGCTGCCGCAACAAACCTGTACATTCACCTATTGCGACAGGGAACAACGTTTAAACCCACTACAAGACCCGTTGCCGCTCGACCGGCAGATGAGCAATGTCCGTCGACGCCCCTGCTTCTTTGTTTCACGCAGTTCCGTCCAATGCACCCGCTTTCACCGCCCGTCCACAGTGCCGCTATCCCGGTAAAGTCCTTTAGCCAAGCCGACGAGTATATGGGCTTTGATGAGTTGGTCTTTTTCCGATCTGGCCCACTCTCGGACTTCGGTGATTTGGCCAGCCTTGGCTTGTTGGAAAGCGATATCCAAACAAATCTCGCTGTACCAATCGGGGATCTCCTGCGCGTGGACCTCGACGGCTTGCCGAGCGCCCGCGAAGTCTCCGGCCCTCGCCTGGTGCGAATCATGTCCGACCAGATAAAGCCACGACCGAGAACCCTTAATAAGGTTTTTTTGGCGGCCATCGTTTTCGTCGCTCCCCACGAAATCTCCCGCCAGTGCCTGGGCAGAGGCGATTTGTTCCAAGGTTGTTCCGGATTTGCTGGAGTCTTTTCGGCTGCATAACTCGATAGCCCGGGTAAAGTTGGCCTTCGCAGCATCCGTTCGACCCACCCGAGCCTGGGCCAGAGCACTGACTTGAAAGACATAGGCTTGCTCGCTCGGATCTACGAAACCTGCGCGCGAACGCCAGCACCGCATCGTCCCGACCTGCTCGGACCTCCGCTGCGGCGATGTAACCCATACTTTCTAGTCGCACGTTCCGGTTTCCATTCCGCCGGGCCGTGTCGTCCGGATCCTCCGGAATTTGGGCCAACGCCTTCCGAGCGGCCGGGAGATCGTCCAGCATCGCCAGCATCCAGACCACCGCCACAGCAGCGGCCCCCCGACTTTTCTGATCCACCTCCGCCAACAAATCAAGGGCCCGGAGGGCCGTATCATGCTGCGCCGGGCTTGTTTCCGGCCAGGAGTTGAACGAGAGCGATCCCTTCGCCTTTTTCTCGCAACTTAGGATCATCCAAACCCGAATTCGAATGATTCATGCCGACAAGAGTGAATACTTTGTCGCCTACGGTTGGCATCTCTTCAGCGGCTTTCAGCGCCACCTGTAATATCTCCGGCCTTGGCCCGCTGGGTTACGGCGATCCGTCGAATGTTAGCCTTGGCCCAAATTTTGGTTTCGGCCTCCGTTATGGCCTCGGCAATCTTGATTAGCGTCTTGGAAGTGGCCTGCACGTGCAGCTTCCTCGGCCGCATAAGGGAGATAGTTTGCGGGCTGGCCAACTGGAAGAGATGCCACGACTTCAAGGACTGCATTGGCGTTCCCCAACCTGCCGTAACCCATGACAATATTTAGGTTCCGACCAAAATCGCGAGGTTGTCCTCTCGGCTGCAGCCCCTTGGCGATCTTGTATGCCATTTCCAGGGCAGCAGCAGCCCCCATTTCATCCTGCAGCTTTTGACGTAGCTCGGCCACGTTGCACAAAAGCCTGCATCGGGATGACGCGTCTCCATCGGCATTGTCGAGGAGAGCGGCAGCTTCCCGCAGGACTTTCGTGGCGTGACTGTTGTCCGCCGGCACGACCTTCACCGGGACCGGCGGCGTGTTCTTCATCTTGTCTCGCGGTGTGTCCTTCGCCTGCGCGGCTCGATTCGCGCTCTGGATTAAGTCCGCCTCGTGCTTTGCAGCGACCGCGACGGATTGCTTTGGTTCGCTCATCCGCTGCAAGCCGGCCGCCGCTTCGCCCGCTATCAAGACGTCTTCTTTTTGTTCTGCCAGGGTTTGCAGGAACTGTGCGCGGGTGCTGTACGGAGTTGTTCAAGGACTTCCAACATACGGCTGCGGCGCAGACCCTGTGGGTCGACTCGGCTAAGGATTTCTTCCAGGCGTTGACGCGTCTCCAGTGTGCCGGCCTTTTGGAGAGCGTCGCGTAGCAGGACTTCATGACCAGCCCTTGAACGCTCTAGCTCCGCCATGGCGCTTTTTGCGGACGGCAAATTGAGCGCTGCTTAAATCTTCCACCCATTTCAGCATTTGCTGTGCAGTCGTCCGGGGCAACCGTTTCCATTCGTCTGCAAAAAGGGCCACCGCCTCGTCCGGGCGGCCGATCAATTCGCACACGGCTTGGAAGGCCTTGGCGGCGTCGGTCTCGGCTAAAGTGAGCCAAAGTTTTTGCCGATCTTCCAGGTCGAGTGAAGTGCGTGCGGGTTGGGGCTTTTTAAGGGAGTAAACGTCCCAAAGGTACACTGGGGCGTCGCTGCTAGCGGCAGCCAACAAGCGGCCAGCCGGCGAAAAATGCAAGGCAACGACGTCGCGTCTCATGCCCCGCGATGGCACCTCGCTCCTTGCCGCTGGCGATCTCCCACAGATGCACGGAGTTGTCAGCGCCGCCTGTGGCCAACATCCGGCCATCGGGAGCAATTCCAACGCTCTTGACCGCATCCTTGAGTCCGGTGAACGCTCGTACTTCCTTGCCTGTGCCGATGTCCCAAAGTTGCACCTCGCCGGTGGTATCGGGCGGATAGTGCTGGCCTCCGGCAGTTACGAGCCGAGTACTGTCAGGGGTAAAAGCCAGGCGCGAAGCGCGCCACCGCTACGAGGCGTTAGTCGCTGGACCAGCTTGCCAGTGGCAACCTCCCAGAGGCGTATGTCAAAATCTCGTCCCACGTTGTCACCGTGAGCCGCGGTAGCCAACCAACGGCCATCGGGAGAAACCGCGAGGCCGTTTACCGTGAGGCCATTTTCGGCTCCTGTTTGGCTTAGGACATGGAGCGGCTCTCCAGTCGCGACATCCCAAATAATCAAGCGATGGTCCAACGCCCCGGCCGAAAATAGCTTTGTCCCGTCCGGACAGAACTCCGCGATGATTTCAGACGATTGGTGCCCCTTCAAGTTACGCAAGCGAGCTCCCGTGCCAGTATCAAGAATTGCCAAAGAGCCTTGCGACTGGGCCGCCGCCAGCTTCCCACCCGGAGAAACCGCGAGGAGATTCGGGCGGCTGCCACCGCCTGACAGGTGCTGAATGGTCTTGGCGTCTCGCCACGTCCCACAATTTGATGTCGCCCTTCCCAAATTGAAGAAGCTTGGTGCCGTCTTTGGTAAAACGAATGTCCGACAGCCCCATGGGTTCGGCCACAGCGCCTATCGGCTTACCGGATACAATGTCCCAATGCGTTATGGTCCCGCCGTCGTTGCCGGCGCTTAACATTTTGCCGTCTGGAGAAAATGCCAGCGAATGCATGCTGTTCGGGGCGTCAAGGGAGAATCGTTCTTTGCCACTGGCGGTGTCAAAAAGTTTAATGTTCAAGCCACCTACGGCGAAGAGACTGTCGTCGGGTGAAAAGGCTGCACAGAAACCGCCGCTGAAACTGGGGCGTTCCCTGCCGGCTTTCAGGTCCCACATAAGCGCGGTCTTGTGATTGTGAATATTTGCCAGCAGATGGTGGTCGTGGGAAAGAACCAATTGTCGAATATTGCTCCCAATGTTTTCCATCGCGAAGGCGTCTTCTTTTTTGCCGGTTTTCGCATCAAAAACCATGATGCCCGTGACCTTGGGGCCCGCCTCCATAATCCCCGAAGCTTGGTTGGGAACCATGTAGACCTTAGCACCGTCTTCGGAAAGAGAGATGGCCAATGCAGTCGGCAGCTTGGCCTTGGGTCCCAACAATATGTGCCCCTTGTCTTGGCCGGTAGCGGCGTCGAATAGCATTACATCAGGATCTACCAGCCAGAAACATCGGGCGTAAGTTCCCAAGTCGGCTGAAATCGCCAAATTCGGAAGTCGATTTTTGCCCGCACCTGGCGGCAATTCGTGCCGGACAAGCGTCTTCCCTGTGTCGGATGCCACCAACCTAAATTCGAAGTCGCTCAGCACCGCCAGCTTCGTGCCGTCGGCGCTGCCGGCCAGGACGCGATCCCATCTCGTGTGCTCCATTTCCAGCGCCAGCGTAGCTTGCCCGTTAATATGTCCCAACAGCGGAGGCAGTCATCGGAGGAAACCGAGGCGACGGCCTTTCCGTCCGGCATGTATACCAAGCCTGTCACGTCGCCGCCGTGGAGAAAGCGGTTGGAACCGATACGTTTCACCGCGCCCGCGGGGAGAGGGATGTCGTTCGAATCAAGACGAGGTTCCGAGGTTGCCCGCGTTTGATTTGTCGGCGCCAAGGCCAATCCACCGGCCAGCGTCAAACTACCCAGGCCGACGAGAAGCGTGCAATAAACGGCCAATTTTTTGGTGAGCAATGTTCGCAATGCGCCCTCCGCGAGCAAAGCCGCACCACCCGTCACCGCCTCACCCGCCGCAAATCTCGTGGCCGTGGTGATTGTCAGATGCAGTAACTTGATGGGCACGCGCGTGTTCGCGCAGAGCGTTAACGCAAGGGCGTTTTCCGGGGCCAGGCCTCGTCCGGACAAACGACTGCGCAGTAGAGAACGGCCGCGTTCGAGGCGGCGTTGAAGCGTGCTGCAAGGAACAGCCCAAGCGCTTGGCAGCTTCGCCCTGAGTGACGCCCTCGTAAAGACAGAGCAGGATGGCCTCGCGGTGAACGGCAGACAAGCGGTCCATTTCTTTCCCAAGAATGTCACCCGTTTCACGGACGCTAATCTCGTCCACAGGATCGGCGGCCGTCTTCGGAGCGGACTGCGCTTCGTGGCGTAGGCGGCGAAGCTTGGCTGTGCGGGCGTTGAGGGCAAGGTGACGCGCTGTTTGGTGGAGCCATCCGGGTAATTGAAGGACGCCTTTTGAGCCTTGCGGCTTTACGTGCCAGGACAAGAAACGTGGCTTGGAAGATTTCCTCCGCGTCTTCAACCTGATGCAGAATGCCGCGGCTGACTCGCCATACCAAGGCCGCATGCCGGCAGACAACGGCACTAAAGGCCCGGTCCTCGTGACTGTTGAGCCAGCGTGTGAGCAGTTGGCCGTCCGAATCCGTCGTATGGCGCATAGGATCGAGGGTGATCCGCAACTGCTGCATTGAAAGGTCAAGGGCATTGGCCATGGTAGGTCCCTTATGGGTGCGAACTCGATTCTACTCATATAATTTTCGGCGGACCTGAAAAGGCGTCAAGAATTTGCAAAAATCAAAGAAAATGAGGAGAAATCCGAGCTGCCGGCCATCTGGGACGTTCCATTCCCTTCCGCGAGTTCCTTCAGCATTTTGGCGCACAGCAGCATGGATCGGACCATTATGGTAGGCGCCTTGCCAGGGGGAGGTACGCGTGTTGCCGCGCGGGGCGAGCGCATCCTCGTTGAGAGTTGCCCACCAGCTTCCCTGGGGTGCAACCTGGTGTTCCCTACCCGCGATTTTCATACGGCATCAGGATCTCCTGCACCGGCACGCCTGCCAGGTCCGCGAAGCCCCCGTCTATGATTTTGTCAGCCAGGCTCGCCCACGTCCCGAAAATAGCGATCCGAAGGCCGTTCACCCGTCAGCTTGCGGCGCAGGTCTTGACACAAGATGTCGGCTGCTCCTCTGGCGACTTCGTTCTTTTGTTGATGGCCCCACATCGCGGTCACGATGATCACCATGGCGTCTTGCACGCGCTGCGACAGTTCGCCCATCCGGCACTGGCGATCCGCCAGCTTGAGTTGGTGTTTGCTCATGGTCGCCGACAGTTCGCGTGGCAATTTACGGCACAGCCCTTGCGCGAAAGCCAGGTGCTCCGCTAGCCTGGCGTCCATACCGGCGATACGGCCTCGATCAGGCGCGGCAAACTTTTGCTGCACGGACCATTTGGCATAGTCACTCAGCTCGTGGCGCAGCCTCCAGAGGTGAATGGGGTTGGCCGGGCTAAAACTTTTGATCTGATGTTGTTGCAGGGCCTTACCGATAGGCTCGAAATACCGCCGTCCATGTTCCTTGACGAGCCCTTTGAAAAAGGCCATGCCCAGCATTTCACCTTCCCCCTCGTAAATGCACGGCGCCAGATATTCATGGACGCTATCGCCAAAAAGATGCCCATGCAAAAAGGAGCGGCCTCCGTGCGTTTTCATGAAGATCTCGACGGCCGCCTCCTTCTGAGCCTCGCTGCCGAAAATCTTGGCGATGATGCATTCCAGCTCGCCGCGATAGCCCTCGTCGATAAGCCATGATCCCCAGGCTACCAGTGCATCGGCGCCGGCAATGAGGGCGGCCAGTCGGGCCAGGCGGCGTTTGACCAGCTCGCGCACCTTGATCGGTTGGCCGTAGGTTTTACGGAAGGACGCCCAGGGCAAGAGGTTTGCCAGTAGCACGCGCATGGTCGCGGCGGCGGAGGCGCACAGGGCCAGGCGGCCCAGGTTGAGCCCATGATAGGCAATGGTCAGGCCATCGCCGGTCTTGGGTTGTAGCAGGTTCTCGCGTGGGACCCGAAAGCGGTTAAATTTCATGCCACGGTTATAAGCGTGTTTGAGCGCATAAAGGCCATAGGAAACAAATTGAAAGTGCTCGTTTTCCTCGGGCAATTCGGCGATAAAAACAGCCGGCTTACCTTCGAGCTTGGCCACCAGGCCCACCAGACGGCCAGGCAGGACGTTCGTAATAAATAACTTCTCGCCGGTGATCTCGTAAAAGTCGCCGTCAAGCACGGCGGTGGTGCGCAGCGCCGTGAGGTCGGACCCCGCCCAGGGCTCGGTAAGGGCGAATGCGGAGATCTTGGTGCCGCGGGCGAGCGCAGGCAACAGTCGGGCCTTTTGTTCGCTGCTGCCAAAGGTGCGCAAGGGATCGACGGCGCCGATGCACCCGTGCACGGAGGCAAGGGCGGCCGTCATCGAATCGAGCGTGCCCATCCGCGTCAAAAAAGGCGCGAAGCGAGCAAAGGGCGCCCCCTGGCCGCCGTACTTGGGATCGATGAGCATGCCCCAATAACCTGCGTCGGCCAGTTCGTCGATCGTGGCGCTGGAGAGTTTATGGTCTTCGTTAAGCAGGCTGCCTTCATCGCGCCGGCGCCGAATCAAGGCGAGTGATTTCTCCATGGCCGCATCGCAGGGTGCGCTTGCCGGCAGGGGCGGTGGAGCGAAAAGTTCCAGCGGAACTTTGCCTTCCCAGATGGCCTTGTGCACGGGGCTCTGCACCGTCTGATAGCGCGGAGCGAACAACGTTTCGACTTGTTCGTCGGCCTTGTCCACCGCGCCGAGCCGTGTCGCCTCCTCTTCGGACTTGCCGCCCAGCCGCAAAGCGGTCTCGGCAAAGCTGCGTTCCGACTGTGGATTCATTCGCCACTCCATGGAAAATATAACCGATCGCGCTCTTAGCGGAAGCTCCTCTTTTAGCTTACGCAAATCCGCGGATTCAGACGCCCGGCATGGATAACAAGGATGCTCCATGGTATCGTTAAGCTCGGAAGCCAGAGCGTGATGTAGCGAAACCCTTCCGGTGGGGTCCCATGGCCGCGTGCGATCAGGGTTATCTCTGCGATGTTTGCGGCCGGGACGTCGAGGCGATCATCGACTCCGACCTCTATCTGCGCTATGTGATGGGGGAAGTTCAGCCGCTGGCATTGCCGACCCAGCGCGAGCGGCACATCCGTTGCAACCCCAGCAACGCCCAGTACATTGTCGATCCCGCGTTTCCGCCGGTAGAGTGTACTGGCCTATTCGCCAAGGAACACCTCGATCCCGAGTTCGTGGCGGAACAAGAGAAACGCTTGACGCGGGCCTGGAAGCGATTGCAGGAGGTACCCTCTCTGGGCATCGCCATTCCGCAATATCCCTTGCCGGAGGTACTCGCCAGGTGGGCGGCGACGCCTTAGAGCGTTCGGAAAAAAAGGGGTCAGACCCCTTGAAGCGAACAGATTTTCAATGCTTTTGCAGGGTATTGAGGGGGTCTGACCCCTTTTTTTCCGAACGCTCTTAGGCATTCAGCCCTCGCCGCCAACGAAGTCTGCCGCTACTCGTCGCGGCATCAGGGCAAAAAAAATCCCCATGCTCGCGCGAATTTAATTCACCGCGGCGACATGGGGATAGGTGTATGCTTGAAAGATTCGCTCAGGGGGTTTTCTCGCGCGCCTTGCGGGCCGCTTTTTCCTTGCGAAGCCGGGCGCGGCGACGGAGTTCACTAGGCTTTTCGTAATGTTGATGGGCACGCAATTCTTTTTGCATCCCGCTACGTTCGATGAGCTTTTTGAACCGACGCAGAGCAAGACCAATAGGTTCCTTGTCGTGAACACGCATTCGTAGGGTCATTCGTCCTCCTTTCGGGGGTTACCTTTGTAAACAAAGGGGTGCCGGACGACAGCGGCAACGAGGTTTCTCATCCCGAAATCCCGTATTTCGGAAACTTCTAATATAGCCGACGATTAAGGCAGCGGGTAGGGGAATTCGAAAATCCGCCACTGATTTGAACGTTGGCACTGCAAAGCCTTATCATCTATAACGTTAGCGCCTTTTGCATCGCTAAAACGACCTCGGCGTCCTCATGCGGAAAGATCGTCCGCAGGTCCAGAACCAGTTTTCCCTCGCGCAGCCGGGCCAGTACCGCGGGAAGTCCCGCGCGTAGCCGCCGGGCGAACTCGGAATCGCTGAGGGTCTGACACTGGACCTCGACGACCCAGGTTTTGAGCGTCTGATCGGGAAGGGAGCCGCCGCCGACATACGCGACATCCTCGCACGCCAGCGCGCTAAACACCCCGAGCTGCTGGCCGATCTCCTTGGCCATGCTGGTCGGCGCGTTGTTGCAGCTCCGCCAGGGGAATGCCGAGCATGCGCAGGATCGGGATCTCCTGGACGGCTTTGTCCTCGTTTAGATAAAGGCGCAGAGTAGCTTCCAGGGCCGCCAGGGACATCTTGTCGAGGCGAAAGGCGCGCATCAGTGGATCCTTCTCGATCATCTCAATCCACTGGTGCTCTCCGACAATGATACCGGCCTGGGGGCCGCCCAGCAATTTGTCGCCGCTGAAAAGAACCAGGTCCGCGCCCGCCGCGATGCTGGCCTGCGCCGTTGGCTCATTTTCGAAGCCGAAACGGCCGAAATCGATCAGCGCGCCCGAACCGATATCGTCAATCACCTTCAGATGATACTTTTTTCCCAGCGCCACCAGCTCGCCGAGCGCCACTGCCTTGGTAAACCCGCTGACGCGGAAGTTGCTCGTGTGGATTTGCAAGAGCGCGGCCGTGTTGGGCCCGATCGCGTTTTCAAAGTCAGCCAGCCGTGTGATATTGGTGGTGCCGACTTCGCGCAGGGTCGCTCCCGAGATGGCCATGATCTCGGGAATCCGAAAGCTGCCGCCGATTTCAATGAGTTGCCCGCGGGAAACAATAACTTCCTTGCCGTGCGCACAGGGCATGCAGCGCGAGCACCGTGGCGGCGGCGTTATTGTTGACCGCCGTGGCGCTCTGGGCGCCCGTGAGTCGGCAAAGCCATTCCCTGACGGCGTTCTGGCGGGAAGAACGCTTGCCTGTCTCGATGTCCAACTCGAGGTTGAGATAGCCACGGGCCGCCTCCGCGGCGGCTTGGACGGCCTCATCGGCCAGCGGGGCCCGGCCGAGGTTGGTGTGAAGAACGATACCGGTAGCATTGAGGACACGCCGAAGCCTGGGACGCATCTCCCAGGTGAGACGGAGTTCGACTCGATTGGCGAGCAGTTCCGCAGTGGTGGCGCCGTTGGCGGGTTCGCCGCGGCCCAGGCGCTGTGCGCCTCGTCGAGCTCGAGGCGAATGGCGCCTACCAGAAGTGCATGAGCGTGTAGCCCTTCCAGACGCCGGGCGGTAGCGGTCTCCAGCACCTCGTTGACGGAAGGCAACTCGCGAAACGCGTTGTGATCCATGATGGAGCTATTCTACGGGTTGGCAAAGGACTGACAGCGGTGCTCGCGGAACCGTGCCGCGCCGTCAAGCGCTGGCGGGCGCTGTCGCCTGGACGCGCAGGTCTCCCTCGCGCCGCGTAACGCCGACGCGATCCAGGTATTCACACAGCGGCACCGCGAATTTTCGCGAGGTGCCAAGGAGATCGCGGATCTCCGCCACGGTCGTGCCGGTGCCGGTTTGCAGCCTGGCAGTTACGCGCCGGCGCATATCGGCCTCGGCATCCGCATGCAAATAAATATCAGCCACGATGTGCACCAGAAAACCTTCGGCGACGCAAACGTCAAACAGGTCCTTGAGGCTGGCCGCATTGCCGCCGGCGGCGCCCGCGAAGCTGGCGGGATCGGGAGGCGCGAAGCCCGCGGCCGCATACGCGGCCACTACTTTGTCCTTGAGCTTGCGCAGGCTGGCGCTCAGCTTGGGCTTGAAGTCCGCCCGTGCCACGCGCCGCAGGTCCCCCACGAGCTTTTTGGCTTCGAGCAGCCTGTCCACGGCCGCGCTCACGAGCTGATCGTCGCCAACATAATTGAGCCCAGATTGCACTTTCTGCCGGTCATGGGTCGTCATGAGCGGCGTTTCCTCGTGGAGGCGGGCGAGGGCCTGGAGAATGCGGTCGTCCAGCTCCTTGACCATGTCGGCGTGCAAAAGGACTTGCCGGGCCGGGCTGATCGTGATGCTGACGAGTGTGCCGTCGCCTTTCATGCGGGCGATTAATTCGAGCGCCTGGTCTGGGGCGAGATTGGCGCCGCGCACCAGGTCGGCCTGGGTAAAACCCGCGAAAGCGCCGAACCAGGCTACCGTCAGGGCACGCTCCTGGGGCGTGCCTGTCCAAAGCTTTTCGATGCGTTCCAAAACTTCGTAGTGGCGCCGGCGTACTTTTTTCGCGACCGGTTGCAGCACCTGGCCGCCGCCCAGGGTTACCGTAGCCGAGGGGCCTCGAATGACGAAGGGTTGACCCCAGGTGCACGTCGCGGGCTCTTCAAGGAAGACCTGCGCCAGTCCCCACTCGCCGGGGCTGACGGTGTCGCAGTCCAGCAGCGACAGCGTGCCCATGATCTCACTGGTGCCGACGTGGAATCGAACCTGGGCGCGGTGCTTGATGGGTCTCTTGAGGTCCGCCAGGCAATGGAGCCGAACGGTAAGGATGCGTGCTGGCTGCAGGTAGCCGGGCGTCGCAAGTTCCTGCCCGCGCAGCACGTCTTCATGGCGGATGCCGGCCAGGTTGAGTGCGGCGCGCATGCCGCGCTGCACTTCATTCACGGGACTATCGTGGTTCTGCAAGCTCCGCACGCGTACGTGTTCGCCACGCGGCAGCCAGGCCACCTCGTCGCCTATCTGGAGCGTGCCCGAAAGGACGCTGCCGGTGACAACGGTGCCATGTCCCTGGACCGTAAAGGAGCGGTCGATAGCAAGACGAAACCACTCGCGGCCGGCGCGGGGCTCGATCTGGCGGCAAGCGCTGGCGATTGCGGATTTAAGCTCGGGGATGCCCCGGCCTGTAGGAGCGGACGTCGGCACAATGGTAGCATGCTCCAGGAAGCTTCCTTGCACGAGGGCCTGGATCTCCAGCGTGACGACTTCAAGTGTTGTCTCATCCACGAGGTCGGCTTTGGTCAGAGCAATGACGCCATGACGAAGGCCAAGAAGTTTCAAAATCTCCAGGTGCTCGCGCGTCTGCGGCATCACCGAATCGTCGGCGGCGATGACCAGGAGGGCCAGGTCGATACCCGTGGCCCCCGCGAGCATGTTCTTGATGAAGCGCTCATGGCCGGGAACGTCGACAATGCCCAGGTGCCATTCATCCAGCTCGAGCGTCGCGAAGCCAATGTCGATGGTGATGCCACGGGCCTTTTCCTCGGGGAGCCGGTCACAATCGATGCCGGTAAGCGCCTTGATGAGCGACGTCTTGCCGTGATCGATGTGACCGGCGGTCCCGAGAATCAAAGAACGCGCGGTCATTTCGTATCCAGCTTCTTCACCATATCGGCGATACGTTTGCTATCGCCGCCCGCATCCTTGACCTGGTCGACCGCGGCAACAACACCATTTTTGTCCACGACAACCGTGTAACGATTGATGGTTACGCCGCGATCCATGTCGATCTTGGTGCCGCTCGCGTCAATGGCCGGCGACTTGCCGCCCTTGCCGACCGGCACGCCAAAGGTCTTCGCCAGGTCCCCTTTTTCGTCGGCCAACAGGGTGAAGTTGAGCTTGTGATAATCCTTGAACATGGCATGAGTTTTAACGGAATCGCCGCTGATGCCGACGACTTCGACCCCCTGGCTATGCAGTTTTTCAATATCGTCGCGGAACCCGCAGGCCTGCTTGGTGCAGCCGCCGGTAAAGTCCGCGGGATAGAAATAGAGGACCAGGATCTTTTTGCCAACCACGTCCGTGGAACTCCAGGGCTTGCCGGCTTCGTCCACGCCCTTGACCACCGGTGCCTTGTCGCCGACCTTCACTTTGTTTTCTCCCGCGCTGGCGCCATTCAGCGCCCAGATGACCACCCCTAAAACAAGAACGCTACCTGCCAATTTCGACAACGACTTCATGAAGAAACTCCAATGTAGGGTGGGTCGAGCGTACTCGCGCTGACCCACCGATGTGTGCGGGTGCTGGTGGGTCAGCGCGAGTACGCTTGACCCACCCTACGGATTTACACGGGATCAGGACCTACTGGCCGGCCGCGCCCGCCGCCGGCGGCGCCGGGTCTTGGCCGTTGGCCCAAGGGCCTTCCAGGTTTTGATAGGCGGGCGGCGTCAGTCTGCTGCCCCTGTTGCCGCCTTGCCAGCCAATGATCTGGTTGGGCGTGCCACGTTCGTGGCTGCGGCGTTCCCAGCGCCTGCGCCCAGGTGGGATTGGCCAAAGCTGCCTGGCGGCGTTCCTTGTCCCAGAACATGACCTGGCCTTGCCGATAGCTCTGGACACCCAGTGCCACCGTTGTGAAGGCAGCGGCCCCAAGCTCCGGCGTGCTCAGAGTCTCGCGATTGCGGGCACGGACGCAGGCCAAAAAGTTCTCCCACAAAGGCTTGGTGGCTTCGCCTTCGGATATGCCACCACCAACGAAGCG
Source organism: uncultured Planctomycetota bacterium (assembly GCA_963848825.1). Lineage (GTDB taxonomy): Bacteria > Planctomycetota > Planctomycetia > Gemmatales > Gemmataceae > CAVVSQ01. The sequence continues at coordinate 190,157 of CAWKFA010000008.1, forward strand.
TGCCTGTTGGGCCGCCTGGTCTTCCGTTCGCGTGGGCCGGTTGACAGCCGTCTGCGGCAGTATCTCGAACCCATAGTCTGAGCCCTGTCGGCCTTGCCCATGCGGCCGGCTGGTGAATTTCAGGGTCGCGGTGTGGCCGCGAATGACGTCTTCGATGGCATGGTCGTTCACCATGGTGGCGGTGATGAGCAGCTGGCAGCCTTCGTCATAATCGGCGACGATGGTAGCCACGTCGGGCACATCGCGGCCGTCATATTCCATGTAAACGCCGCCGGCGCCGACCACGCGTGCGGGGTAGCGTACGCCCATGGCGCTGATCATGCGCGTGGTGCGATGGACGAATAGATCGGTGAACATGCCGCCGCCGAAGTCCCAGTAACACCGCCATTGAGCGTAGATGGCGCGGTCAAACGGGATGCGCGGGCCAAGCGGTTTGCCGGGAAACACCGAGAAGCCATGGCCCAGGAACATATCCCAGTCAATGGTGCGCGGGTTCATGCTTCGGGTCAGGGGATAATAGCGCCACTGGCCGACTTCGGAATTCCGGTAATAGCTGGTCTGGGCCTGGCAGATATGGCCGAGGTCGCCGCGGCGCACCAATTCATTGGCATTGCGCCAGCTTGGGTCGGCCATGTGTTGCACGCCGACGGTCATGACGATGTTATTGCGCTGCACGGCATCGACGACGGCCTGGGCCTCCTCGATCGTCTTGGTCATGGGCTTTTCGCAATAGATATGCTTGCCCGCGCCGGCGGCGTCGATGGTCATCTTGGCGTGCCAGTGGTCCGGGGCGGCGATGCACACGGCGTCCACTTCGCGCAGCTCCAAAAGACGGCGATAATCCTTGGTAACGTGGGTGGTGTCGTCCACGTTGATCCCGCACTTGCGTGCCGACGGGATGCGGCCGCGACCCGTGCCATTCGACAGGGTTTCGTCCCCATCCCAAACGTCGCAAACGGCCACGGGCCGAACGCTGTTGGCGTTGGCGCGGGCCAGGGCATTGACAATATCGATGTGCTGCTGGCAGCGGCCGCCTACACCGAGGAAGGCGAGGTTAACGCGTTCATTGGCGCCAGCGACGCTGTCATAGCTGGACGCCTTCATGGTCATGGCCGCGCTGGCAACGCTCGCCGCCGCGGACACCTTCAAAAAATCACGTCGATTCGGCATGGGTGAGGTCCTCAAGAAACCAGGGGTGACAAGAGTATTGTGGTCGGAAAGACGCAAAATGACAAAGATTATTTGGCCAAAACGCAAACCGCGGGATCGCTCAGGTACCAGAGCCGGACGGCAACCGAAAACGGGTCCCGTTACTTCTTTTTTTGTAACAGGAGGATGCGCTTGGCATCCACTTTGTAGTTTTTCTGAGTTTCGTCAAGCATGGCCAGGGCCTGTTTGGCGTCGGTCCCGTCGGCCTGCCAATTTTTGTTCGAAAAGGGAAAGGAACCACCTGTTGCCGCGCATGGCAACCACCTTTCAAATAATCCGGTCTTGCATAGTACCATGGGTCCATTCTATTCTTATTTGAAGGACCAAGCGATCCACGACCGTTTTTATTGCGCATATATACATAAATACCTACAAAACGTTGGTCAACGGTTGTCGGTACGGTAGAAGGCAGGCCCGTCCATGGCTGAAACTAGCGGCCCCGTGATATGCTCCGTCATTGGCCGTACCCGGCATAAGATGATGCAAATTGAAATCCAGGAGGCGGCCAAGCGCGGCGCCCGCCTTATCGAATTGCGTCTAGACTTCCTCGCGAAAGCCCCGGACTTCAAACGCCTCCTGGCCAACAAGCCCTGTCCGATGATCGCCACCTTTCGCCGGCCCGCCGACGGCGGGCGTTTTCCCGGCAGCGAGGAAGAGCGGCTCATGCTCTTGCGCCAGGCCATCGTGGCCGGCTTCGACTGGGTGGACCTGGAAATGGACATTGCCAAGGCGATTCCCCGCTTCGGCAAAGTCAAACGGATCGTCAGCTATCACAACATGCGCGAGGTCCCGGATAATCTCGAAAAGATCTACCAGGAAATGTGCGGCCTGGACCCGGACGTTGTCAAAATCGCGGTGACGGCGGGGCAAACTTCCGACAACTTGCGCGTGCTCGAGCTGCTGAAGAAGGCTCCCAAGCCGACAGTGGCTCTGTGCATGGGGGACCTTGGTACGAGCAGCCGGATTTTGTGCGGCCGGCTGGGCGCGCCCTTTACCTATGGCGCGTTCAACAAGGAGCGCAGCATCGCGCCGGGCATTCTGTCGCACGACGAACTCAAGAACATTTATCATTTCGAGGCCCTTAATGCCGAAACCAAGGTGTTTGGGGTCATCGGCGATCCGGTCGCCCACAGCCTCAGTCCCCTGATCCATAATCGCGCGTTTCAAAAGCTGGGCAAAAACAAGGTGTATCTGCCTTTCCGTGTGCCGCGCGGCGAGCTGGCCGGCTTCTTGAAAGACTTCGACCGCGTGCCCGTCGTCGGCTACAGCGTCACCATTCCTCACAAGGAAGCCGCGGCCAAGCTGGCCCAAACTCGCGATCCGGAGGTAGAGCGCATCGGCGCCGCCAACACGCTGGTCCGCACGCAGACCGGCTGGCACGCGTCCAATACCGACGCCCAGGCGGCCCTCGATGCGCTGACCAAGCATTTGCCCGTCGGGGCGGATGGCACCCGTGTGCAGTTCTCCAATCGCATGGTGCTTATCCTGGGGGCTGGCGGCGTGGCCCGGGCGCTGGCTTTTGCCCTGGCACACGAAGGCGCTGGCGTCATTATCGCCAACCGGACCCTGGAGCGCGCCAAAAAACTGGCCGAGGAAGTCGGTTGCAAATTCATCGATTGGGCGGCCCGCCACACCATCGTCTGCGATACGCTGATCAACTGCACCTCGGTCGGCATGCACCCCAACATGGACGAATGCCCCGTACATGCCAGCTTTCTCAAGACCGGCCTCTATGTCTTCGACACGATCTATACCCCGGAAACGACGATGCTGATTCGCGAGGCCAAGGAGCGCGGCTGCCATTACTTGACCGGCGTGGACATGTTTGTGCGCCAGGCCGGCTTGCAGTTCAAGTTATTCACTGGCGAGGATGCACCCCTCGAGCTCATGGACAAGCTGGTACGTCGAGCATTGTCGCCGGTGGCCATTCGCGATGACGAATGATTGACGTTGGGAAGATGGTCGTCGCGCGAAGGTGTTTTTTCTAGATGGCGCGGCCCAATTGCCGCGCGACGTGAATGCAGAAGGAACAACAACTGGTTTTTTTGGTGGGCTACCGCGGCACGGGAAAATCTACCGTTGCGCGCCATCTGGCGGAGCGTTTGGGCTGGGATTGCGCCGATGCGGACGTGCACCTGGAGCAGCGCTTTGGCCGTAGTATCAGTCAGATATTCGCGGACGAAGGTGAAGGCGGCTTCCGTGACAAGGAGGCGGCGGTGCTGGATGACCTCGTTCAGCTAAACAAGCATGTGGTGGCGCTGGGGGGCGGGGTGATCTTGCGGCCCGAAAACCGGGAAAAGCTGCACTGCGGCAAAGTCGTGTGGCTAACGGCACCGGCCGAAGTCCTTTGGCAACGCCTGCAAGCGGACACCTCAACCTTGCACCGGCGTCCCAACCTGGGGCAGGGCGGCCTGGCGGAAGTTGAAGAAATGCTCCGGCTACGCGCCCCTCTCTATAAGGAGTGCGCGGACCTGCAGGTTGACACCGCGAAGCAAGGCCCGGAAGAGGTCGCGGCAGCCATATTTCAGTGGCTGCGGAAGTAGACGGGCGGCTAATTCGCGCTCTGGAAAAACTGATATACTTCCCCAATGCTCGTCTATTTTTGGCTGTCGTTCGTCTTCATTCTTGGCGCGACCGTGGGCAGTTTTCTCAATGTCGTGGTCGCGCGCCTGCCTCTCGAAAAAAGCATTCTTTGGCCCGGTTCACGCTGCGGCAAATGCCTGGTCGCGATTCGCTGGTACGACAACATTCCGCTCTTCAGTTATCTCTGGCTGCATGGCCGCTGCCGGAGCTGCGGCCAGCAATTCTCCAGTCGCTATTTTTTTGTCGAGCTTGTCTGCGCCCTGGGTTTCGCTGGCCTCTTCTATGCCGAGGTGATTGTCAATATCCACGGCTGGCCGGGGGTTTTTCGCCAGGGGATTCTGCCATCGTCCTGGTGGGTTGGGTTTGTATATCACGCCGTGCTGTTTGCGCTGTTGCTGGCCGCGGCCCTCTGCGATCTCGCTTGCCGGGAAATTCCCCTCGGCATCACCATTCCGGGCACAATCATCGGCTTCGTCGGCGCCATCCTTCTGCCCTGGCCATGGCCCCGCACGCCCGCGGATGCCGCTCCCGTTATTCCCGCCGGAGTTGATCCCACCTGGATCTGGATGATGCCTGGTTCCTTCAAGGAAGGCATCTACGCCTGGCCGCCACGAGGGCCGTTACCAGATTTCCTGGATCCGGGGGGGAACTGGCAAACTGGTCTGGTCACGGGTTTGACCGGCTTGCTCGTGGGCACGTTTCTGCTGCGGGCGATTGCCTATGTTTTCGGCAAGGGCCTGGGCAAGGAGGCCTTGGGGCTGGGCGATGCCGATCTTATGATGATGGCCGGGGCCTTTCTCGGCTGGCAGATCGTGGTGGTGGCCTTCTTCGTCAGCGTCCTGCCCGCGCTTGTGGTGGGCGTGTTTCAATTGTTGGTGCGCGGCGACAATTCACTGCCATTCGGGCCATCCCTGGCCGTTGGCGTCATGGCCACTTGCCTGGGCTGGCGCTGGCTGGGTCCGACGGTGCAGCCCCTCTTTTTTGGGGCGAATTGCTGTTGGGCCTGACCGTGACGATGTGTGTCGTCATGTTCCTGCTCGCCTACGCGATGCGAGTGTTGCGCGGCTAATAAGAATGGTGCCGGGGACGGCTAAAGGATGGGTGGCTGGCAGCGATGCAAAAAATATTGATTGTCGATTATGGCATGGCCAATTTGCGCAGCGTGCAGAAAGCTTTCGAGAAGACCGGCCACGCGGCCGACATCAGCGGCGACCCAAATCGAGTCGCGGAGGCGGACAAGCTGGTGCTTCCAGGAGTCGGCGCTTTTCGTGATGCCATCGCCCGTTTGCGCGAGACGGGGCTGGACGAGCCAATCAGGGCCCACATTCAGTCGGGCAAGCCTTTCTTTGGGATCTGTCTGGGCCTCCAGCTACTTTTCACCCGGAGCCATGAGGACGGCGTTTATCCAGGGCTCGATATATTTCCCGGCGAGGTAGTTCGTTTCGGCGCTGAGGCCGGCCTCAAGGTTCCTCACATGGGCTGGAACCAATTGCGGATCAAGAAGGCGGCGCCGCCGCTCGGGGACCTGGGCGAAAGTCCCTCGGTCTATTTTGTGCATTCCTATTACGTGGTTCCCGAAGACCCCGACCTCTGCGCGGCCGAGACGGATTATCCCGCTCCTTTCACCTCGGCCATCTGGCGAGAGAATGTGTTCGCGACGCAGTTTCACCCGGAAAAAAGCCAGCGCATCGGCCTGGCGATGCTCCACAAATTCGCGGCGCTCCGGTGAACGGTCGCATCAAGTGGTGATGCCTCCGCTCGTGACCTGTTTTCATCCAACGTGTCGTTCCTGAGAGGACTTCCTTCGTGCAAATTCTCCCCGCCATCGATCTGCGCGGCGGCCAGTGCGTGCGGCTGCGGCAAGGCGACTACCAGCAAGAGACCGTGTTCGGAAACGATCCGGCAGCCATGGCGCGGCGCTGGGTCGCTGAAGGCGCCGACATATTGCATATCGTCGATCTGGACGGGGCCAAAGAAGGCCGGCCCGTCAACGGCGTAAGTATCCGGGCCATTGTGGCGGCAAGCGGCGTGCCTTGTCAGCTTGGCGGCGGCCTGCGGAACGAAAAAGACATCGCCGACGCCCTCGCCTGGGGAGTCGAGCGCGTCGTCATCGGCACCAGGGCCTTGCAAGCACCGGGCTGGCTCGAGCAGATGACGGCCAGGTTCCCGCACAAGATCGTACTGGGCATCGATGCCAAGGATGGCCGTGTGGCCACGCATGGCTGGCTGGACGTTTCCGAACAGTCTGCGCTGGAGCTCGCGGGTGCGATGAGTCGTCTGCCACTGGCGGCGCTCGTTTATACGGACATCAGCCGGGATGGCATGATGCAGGGGGCCAATGTGGCGGCGATGGCTGAAATGTGCGCCGCCACGACGACGCCCGTTATCGCCTCCGGAGGGGTGACGACGCTCGACGATATACGGCGCCTGGCCGAGCTGCCCTTGGCGGGCTGCATCGTGGGCCGGGCCCTTTATGAAAGTCGGCTAAATTTAAAAGAAATCCTTGCGATTTGCGCCGAAAAGAAGAAACTATGAAGCATGGTTAACGGCCAGAGGACTGCTTTTCAACAGGCATAGCATCTTTGGAGTTTTTCATGGCAAAATATCGCGTAGACGACATCCACACGGTTACGTTGGTCGGCCATGAAGTGGCGGGCAAAACGTCGCTGGCGGACGCGCTTTTGTTCAAGGCGAAGGCAGTTGAGCGGCGCGGTTGCGTCGACGAACAGACCAGCGTCTCCGACTTCGATGACGAGGAGAAAAAGCACAAATACTCGATCGATTCAGCCATCCTGCACATGGATTACAAGGGCAGGCGGATCTACCTGATCGATACTCCGGGAAAACCGGAATTTCTGGGCCCAGCCCTGGCGACCCTGGCCGCGGTGGAGACGGCGCTGATCGTGGTTTCCGCGCAGGCCGGCTTGCAAGTCAACACCCGGCGCATGTTCAACGAAACCTCGCGGCGTGGTTTGGCCCGTATGCTGGTGATCAACCGGCTCGATTGCGACAACATCCATTTCGAGGACCTGCTCGCCAACATTCGCGAAACGTTCGGCAAGGCCTGCGTACTCTTCAATGCGCCTATCGGTATTGGGCCCAAGTTCACCGGCGTCGCCAGCGTGCTGATTCCCCCCTCCCCGGTGCCGGCCGATTGCCATGTCGACCTCGCGGCCCAACGCTCGTTGCTCATCGACGCCATCGTGGAAAGCGATGAAGCGCTCATGGAGAAATACCTGAGCCAGGGGGAGATCTCGACAGACGAACTGGCAGCCGCCTTGCCCGAGGCGCTGGCGGCCGGCACCATTATCCCGATCTTTTGCACCGCCGCCAAAAAAGACAAAGACATCGGCGTGGCCGAACTTTTGGAGGCGATCACCCAATATGCGCCGTCGCCGGTCAAATGCCCCAAACGCAAGGGAATAAAGGGCACGGGCGACCAGGCCACGGAAGTCACCATCGAACCGAGCGAAGAGGGAGAGTTTGTCGCTCAGGTCTTCAAGACGCTGTCCGATAAATTCGTCGGCAACCTGGCCTTTTTTCGCATCTTCTCGGGCAAGATCGGGGCGGAACAGCAGCTTCACAACATGCGGAACAATAAATCGGCGCGCATCAGCGGCCTTATTGTCATGCAGGGCAAAACGCAAAAGCCGGTGCACGACGCTGCGGCTGGCGATATCGTCGCGGTGGCCAAGGTGGAGGACCTGCACATCGGCGACACGCTAACCTCAAATCACAACGCACCGAAGCTCCCGATGCCGACCTTTCCCTTGCCCATGTTTGGCCTGGCGGTCGAGCCGAAGTCGCGCGGCGACGAACAAAAAATCTCCGGCAGCTTGCAGAAAATTGCCGATGAGGATCCGACCTTCAAGATCACGCGTGATGCCCAGACCAAGGAGATGGTCATCACCGGCATGAGCCAGCTTCATCTGGAAATCGTGAAACACCGCCTGAAAACGCGCTTTGATCTGGAGATCATTTCCCACGAACCAAAGATTCCTTATCGGGAGACGATCAACAGCAACGCCGAAGCGAGCCACCGCCACAAAAAACAGTCCGGCGGCCGTGGCCAGTTCGGCGAGGTGCACCTGCGCGTCTATCACTTGCCGCGCACCATTCAAACGCAGGAGCAACTTCTGGAGCAGTTCGCCAATAAATCCAAATTTGAAAAGATGCGCTCGGCGCATTATGACCATGACCACAATTTCGCGTTCATCGATACCATCGTGGGCGGCACCATACCAAACCAATTCGTGCCCGCGGTCGAAAAAGGCTGCAAGGAGTTGCTGGAACGCGGGGCGCTGGCGGGCTATCGAATCCAGGATGTCGCCGTCGAAGTTTACTTCGGCAAGGACCATCCCGTCGACAGCTCGGAAGCAGCCTTCAAGACTGCCGGCCGCATCGCCTTCAAAAACGCTTTCCTGGCGGCACATCCCGTCTTACTGGAGCCGATCGCGAATATCGAGGTGACGATTCCATCGAAGTACACGGCGCAATCCTGGGAGATCTGAACACCAAACGAGCTCGCATTGAAAATCAGGATAGCTTGCCGGGCGATCTCGCCGTCATCCAGGGTAAGGCGCCGCTGGCGGAAATGACCCGTTACGCGGCGCAGCTCGGCAGCATCACGCAGGGCCAAGGTTCCTATACCATGGAATTCAGTCATTATGATATTGTGCCCGCGAACGTGCAGCAGCAAATCGTCAGCAAGACGAAGATGGCGGCCGATGAAGACGAGTAAGGAAGACCGGGACTGTAGGGTGGTGTCGAGCGTACTCGCGCTGACCCACCGAAATACACGGCGATCATGGGGCGTTGGCTTGGTGGAATAGGTTTCCGCGGGGGCTGTAGGGTGGTGTCGAGCGTACCCGCGCTGACCCACCGAAATACACGGGGATCATGGGCGTTGGCTTTGTGGAATAGGGTTCCGCGAGGATTGTAGGGTGGTGTCGAGCGTACTCGCTGACCCACCGAAATACACGGCGATCATGGGCGTTGGCTTTGTGGAATAGGGTTCCGCAAGGATTGTAGGGTGGTGTCGAGCGTACTCGCGCTGACCCACCGAAATACACGGCGATAGGTGGTCGTCCCCTCGCGAGAAAACCAGGGTTCCGCACGGTTCCGGTGGGTCAGCGCGAGTACGCTCGACGCCACCCTACGGGATCGACATTGGGTTGATGGAATAGGGTTCCGGTGGGTCAGCGCGAGTACGCTCGACGCCACCCTACAGGATGGGCGTTAGGTTGAGGGGAGTTTTTCCTAGTTATGCAAGAATTTCTGAAGTTCGTTCAGCATGATTGGTACTTTGCCTTTCCGATGTTTTGCATGTCGTTCGTGGCGATCACCATGGTGGTTTGGCGCATCATGCTCAATAAAAGCGCCAACACCAATCTGAGCGTTTTTTTACCCGAGCTCCAGGAGAAACTGACGCAAGAAGGCGTCGAGGCGCGCTTCGCTATTGCAAGACTCAACCTGGCATGATTCCGCGCCGTCTCATGGTAGGCGGGCTGGATGTGTCCAAGCAGGGCCTGGCCGCGATGCGCCGGGCCATGGCCAACGCCATCGAACTCGAAATCCTGCCCGATCTTAACTTTTTGCTGCCGCCCATCCTCGCCATCGCCAAAATCGCCACCATGGTCGGGCTCCTGGGCACGGTCATCAGCATGATCGGCACCTTTGCGGAAATCGAGGAGCTAAGCCGGCAAAAGGGCAACAGCGCCATCACGTCACAGAGTGGTTCGATCGGTCTGGCATTGTTCGCCACAGCCCTCGGGCTGGTGACCGCCATACCCCTGGTATTTGCGCATGTGCTCTTTAAAGCCTGGATCGCCAATTTTGAAGTGAAGCTCAAGAGTGCCGCTCAAAAGTTATTGCTCCTCATCCAGGCGGCCAAGAGCTAAGAGCGTTCGGAAAAAAAGGGGTCAGACCCCTTGAAGCGAACAGAGTTTTCAACGCTCTTGCAGGGTATCGAGGGGGTCTGACCCCTTTTTTTCCGAACGCTCTAAGGTGGCGCATGGCCGATAAAAAACGCCTCCTCGACGTCTGGATCCTGGAGATCAACCGCGTTTATCGTGAAGTACCGTTCGCTGTCGTCACGGACTGGTTGCAGCAAGGGCGACTGCTGCCCGATGACAAGGTTCGTCAGGCGGGCGGCAAGACCTGGCACCTCATCGGCGGTGTGCCCGCGTTCGCCCCCTATTTGCCGCGCGCGGAACCCCTGGCCGTCGAGGACAAGGCGGACGCGCTCGACCGTGTCGATCTGGGCTTCGTGCCGACGCGCCGGCTCGAGGAAGACGACGAAGACATCGACATGATTCCACTCATCGACATCAGCCTCGTGCTGCTCATTTTTTTCATGATGACCGCGACCGTCAGCTCAGGTTTCCTGTCAAATATCAGCACCCCGGGCGCTCATACGCAGACTGCGGTCCCAAGCGCGGACTCTATCTGGATCGGCATCGATAGTAAAAGCGGCGGCGGCGAGGTAAACAGCGGCGCCGACGGCAAACCACTCGCCTGGTTTAGCCTGGGGCGGGACAAATTGCAGATAACGCCTCCCACCACCGATCGCCCCGCGGCGCTGGCAAGCCTTGAAAAGGAGCTCGCCGACGAGTCTGGTGAGGTCAACATCCATCTGCGCCGACAAGGACCTGGCCATCGAGACCATCAAGGGAATCACGCTGGAACTGCAGGGTTTGGAGAAACGCCTCAATGGGCAGCGCGACCAAAAAACCAGGCTACGGCTCAACATTTTGGGCGAAGTCAGCGAGCCACGGGAGTAACGGGTCATGAGCTGGCAACTGCGCCATCAAGGGTCGCCGCAATCCAAAAGCGCTTTGACGCTCGCGCAAATCGCAGAGGGGCTGCGCGATGGCTTGTGGGAGCCAACCGATGAGGTGCGCGGCCCCGGCGAACAAAGCTGGCAGGCCATCGAAAACCATCCACGGCTGGCGGAAATCGCGGAAGAAATCGAAGCGCCGCCGCTCATTCACCGCGAAGAAGGCACGAACCTGGATTTCAATGCGCTTATCGACGTCTGCCTCGTGCTGCTTATTTTTTTCATTTTGACGACGAGCTACGCGGCCACCGTGCAAAAGGTGGTGCCCCTGCCCATGCTCAAGGCAGACGGGGGAAAGGCCCGCATTATTACGGTCAAGGACGTGAAGGAACGCATGATCCGGGTACAAGCCAGCGTCAACCAGGCAGGCACACCGGTTCTGCGCATCAACAATCAACCCGTGCAGGTGCTGGCGGCGGATGGGCAGAGCGTCGATCCTGACCTGCTGCGCGACGCCCTCGGGCCCTTTCTAAAAGGCGAGGAGCGCAAAACCGAGATTTTGCTGGATGCTCAAGGGATAAGCTGGGGGACCGTCATCGCGATCCAGGATGGCGCCAAAGCGGCGGGCATCCAGGCGATTCATTACCAGAAATAACAGACGTGCGGCAGCGTTATTTTTTAAGCATATCGACGACGACAGGCTCGAACTCGCCGCCGCGAAGTTGAAAGTCAAATTTGGTTTCTCGGATCGCTTCCGGCGCCAGGCCCAGTTTCTGCGCGTAGCGCAGCTCTACGTCGGCCATTTTTTGTTCACGATCCTGCGGCAAAAGAATAACCGCCATGGCGGGCACGAAGGGCAGCTTCAGCTCCTGGGCCAGGTTGAGCATCGATCCCGGCAGGTCGTTTCGCCATTTGACGGCGTTCTCATATTTATCCATGTTTCCCAGGCGTAAATCGACCGGGCGCCGCCTCAGGTCCTTAATGAAGTAAACCTTGCCGTTGGGGTGCTGGAGCGCCACGGTAACGCCCATGGCCAGATACTTGTTGACGTGTTCTTTGCCACCGCCGCTGAGATTGAAGGACCAACGGTTCGCATAGATTTCAGCCTTGGTGAAAGCACGCGCGGCTACCCCGCCCACACCCACCCCGGTCCCCTTCAGGCCTTTGCCTGGTCCGCCACCCGCGCCGCCCTGGCCACCGATGCCATCGGGTTTGCCCGTTCCGGGCACCGCCATCTTGACTACCTTCATGGGTGGCGTGGTTTCGGCTTGTTTGACAGCATCCTTCTCCAGCTTTTGCAAGATGCTGTCGGCATCGGTTTTTGGCTCCGTGGCGCCGACTTCGGGGATAATAAATTCGATTTTCGGCGCTTCCCGCAACGCATTTTCGGGAGGCGGTGCCAATTCCCTTGATGCGGTGGGCAGAGTGGGCACATATTCGGTCGGCGCTAGCTGGGCGTCGCCCGGCGCGCCGGGTGCACCGCCGGCACCCTCGGCGCCGTCTCCCATGCCTGCGATTTGCACCACGTCCATGCTCGGCGGTTTATTGCTGTCGCTTTCGCGCTGAAATAAGTACCACATTCCTCCCAGGGTCGCCACGCCCAGGACCATGCCGTGGACAAAAAAAGACGTCATGCCGGCGAGTGGCAACTCGTGGTGAGGTGAATAGCGCTGCCAGAATTTCTCATCGGGCGGCAACCGCAAATTCGGGGGAACCCTGGTGGCTACGGACATGGCCTTGCCCCGTTAAAAGTGGCGACACTCCACATACCAAGTTACCCGGTTGTCGGCAGGTAAACAATCATTTTCACGCCTGGCGACCGGTCGAAGTGAGGGTTGCCGGTATCTATCCCGGTTCCTTGAATAAGCTGATGAGCAAAAACTTCTTATCATTCGTGGGTGACGTTTACGAGGACCTGGAGCTTTGGTATCCCAAGCTGCGCCTCGAAGAAGCGGGCTATACCACCAAACTGGCAGGCGAGGAAACGCGAACCTACACCAGCAAGCACGGCTATCCGGCCACGGCTGAGCTGGCCGTCGCTGCGGTACGGAGCGAGGATTTTGCCGGCCTGCTCATTCCCGGTGGCTTTATGCCGGACAAGCTACGCCGCAACGAGGACGTTTTACGCCTCACGCGCGAGTTCCACCGCGATGGCAAGCTTATCGCCTTTATTTGCCACGGCGGCTGGATTCCCATCTCCGCCAAGATTCTCAAAGGCAAGCGGGCCACGGGAACGCGGGCCATCAAGGATGATTTGGAAAATGCCGGCGCGCTGTGGGTCGATGAGCCCGTCGTGGTGGACGGCAACCTGATCTCCAGCCGCACGCCCAAGGACCTGGCGCCCTTCGGCGCCGCCATGGTCAATTTTCTGAAGAAATGACCGGTTGATAAAACAGACAGGCCGCGTGCAAGGCACCTGCCTTCACCGCGGCCTGTCGTGTGCAAATCCTTACTTTTTCACTTCGAATTCGGCGTCGATGACATCATCGCGCTTGGCTTCGCCACCGCCGGTGGGCCCATGCTGGGGTCCGGCAGAGGGTTCGCCCCCACCTGCGCTCTGCAAGTGCTGCTGCATCGCGTGCGTGGCGGATTGCAAGTTGTTGAGTGCCTGGCGGAGTGCGCCGGCGTCGTTGCCGCTGGCCGCTTGTTTCACCTTTTCGATGGCGGCGTTGACCGGGGCCTTGTCCCCCTCGGAAATCTTGCCAGCGCTGTCCTTCATGAGCTTTTCGATCTGCCAGATCGTCTGGTCGGCCTCGTTGCGGAGGTCGGCCAATTCACGTTTGTTCTTGTCCTCGTCCGCATGGGACTCGGCGTCGCGGCGCATCTTATCGACTTCATCCTTGCTCAGGCCGCTCGAGCTTTCGATGCGAATCTTGGCTTCCTTGCTTGTCTTGGTGTCCTTGGCGGAAACCTGCAGGATGCCGTTGGCGTCGATATCGAAGGTCACTTCGATTTTCGGCTGCCCGCGCGGCGCGGCGTCGAGACCTTCCAGGTTGAAGCGGCCCAGCAACCGATTATCGGCAGCCATCGCGCGATCCCCCTGGAATACCTGCACCGTTACGGCGGTCTGGTTATCGTCGGCGGTCGAGAAAACTTCCTTCTTGGTCGTCGGGATGGTCGTGTTTTTCTCGATGAGCTTGGTAAAGACGCCGCCCAAAGTTTCGATACCGAGCGACAGCGGCGTCACGTCGAGCAATAGCACATCGGACTTGCTACCCAGAAGCAACTGCGCGCCCTGGATGGCGGCCCCGACCGCGACAACTTCATCCGGATTGACCCCCTTGTGACCTTCCTTGCCGAAAATCTCCTTCACAAGTTGCTGCACGCGCGGCATGCGCGTCATGCCGCCGACCAGGACGACCTCGTCAATGTCGCTCGGCTTGTAGCCGGCGTCTTTCATGGCAGTGAGCACGGGGTTTTTGCTGCGCTCGATCAGGTGCGCGACCAGTTGTTCGAACTTGGCGCAGCGTGATATCCAGTTGCAAGTGCTTGGCGCCGGAGGCGTCCGCGGTAATGAACGGCAGGTTGATACTGGTATTCGTCTGCTGCGATAGGTCTTTCTTGGCTTGCTCGCAGGCTTCCTTGAGGCGCTGCAGGGCCATGGGGTCCTTGCGCAGGTCGATGCTGTTCTGCTTTTGAAATTCGCCAGCGACGTAGTCGATCAACACCTGGTCGAAATCGTCGCCGCCGAGGTGGGTATCGCCGTTCGTCGCCTTCACTTCAAAGACGCCATCGCCGACGTCGAGGATGGAGATATCGAACGTCCCGCCGCCCAGATCGAAGACGGCGATCTTCTCGTTTTTCTTTTTATCCAGCCCGTACGCCAACGACGCCGCGGTCGGCTCATTGATGATGCGCATGCGCTGTTTGGATTTCTTGCCGTCCTTGCCTTCGATTTCCCATTCGGTATCGAAGCCGGCAATCTGGGCCGCGTCGATGGTTGCCTGGCGCTGGGAATCGTTGAAATAAGCCGGGACGGTTATGACTGCTTTCCGAACCGTATGGCCCAGGTAGGCCTCGGCCGCTTCCTTCAATTTCCGCAGGATCATGGCGCTGATTTCAGGCGGCGTGAATTGTTTGCCGTCGATGTCTACCTTTACCAATTCGGCGGCACCACCCACAACCTTGTAGGGGACGATCTTTTCTTCGGACTGAACTTCACTGTGGCGCCGTCCCATGAAGCGTTTGATGGAATAGACCGTGCGGCGCGAATTCGTGACAGCTTGTCGCTTCGCCGGGTCCCCCACGAGGCGGTCGCCTTTGTCCGTGAATGCCACGACGCTGGGGGTCAGACGATGTCCTTCTTGATTGGGAATAACTTTGACTTCGCCACCTTCCATCACCGCGACGACGGAATTAGTGGTACCCAAGTCGATGCCAATGATTTTTTCTTCAGCCATTTTGGAAAGGGCTCCTTTCTTGCCGGCACAGGCCGGCTCCGTACCTTTTCTCCGACGATAACCTGGAGAAGTGTTAGTTTTATATTTCTATTTGTTTGTTCTACCAGGGCACACGCGGCTGCAGACGTACTCTGGCAGCAAGTGCCATGCCGGCAAGCTTTTTAAACGCCTGTAGCTCATAAATCGCAACCAATTAGAGGTTTATATTTATCAGAAGGATTCCGCAAATGCCGAGGAGGTCATACGTGTTACCAGCTGACATGCCATTTTGACAGTTTTCTGACCAACTAAACTATCGGCTTGACCCGGCCCGACAATCGCCCACGCCACCAATGGATGCAAAACCCTCAAAAGATCGCCAGAAAGTGCACTTTATTGAGGTACGTTAGTTGACGCCCGTTCTTACGGTAAGTAGATTGACGGGGAAATCCGCGCGTTAAAACCTTTCACGAGACAACAGCTTATGGCGCGTAAAAACGAATCGGACCAGGCCCCACCTTCAGGAAAGGCGCTTGTGGCCCTCAAAAGCCTGCGTGCTCACATCGACAAGGTCGATTTGCAGATCCTTAAGCTGGCCAACGAAAGAGCGACGCTGGCCTCGGAGATCGGTAAAATCAAGACCGACCAGGGAACGGAAGTCTTTTCGCCGGCACGGGAAGAGGAAGTTCTGCACAACGTTCTGGAGTCCAACAAGGGACCACTGGACGAAACGACAGTGCGTGCGGTTTTTCGTGAAATCATGAGCGGCTCGCGCGCCTGCAGAAGATCCTCAAGGTCGCCTATCTCGGGCCTGAATATAGCTATAGCCATCTCGCTGCCGTGGAGCGCTTTGGGCAAAACATTGAATATATGCGCGTCGGCAGCATCGCCTCGGTCTTCGAGGAGGTGAATCGCAGCCATGTCGACTTCGGCGTCGTGCCGCTCGAGAACTCGACGGACGGCGGCGTATCCGATACGCTTGATATGTTTATGCGTTTGCCGCAACTGACCATCGGGGCGGAAGTTCGGCTCAGAATCCACCATAATTTGCTGGCGAATTGCGAGCAGGAGATGATCCGCCGGGTTTACAGCAAGCCGCAGGCGCTGGCGCAATGCCGCAACTGGCTTAGCAAGAACTTGCCGCATGCCGATCTCAAGGACGTTTCCAGCACCGCGGTCGCCGCCCAACTCGCCCAGCAAGAGCCCGGTGCCGCCGCCGTCGCCAGTCGGCAGGCTGCCGTTAAATATGGTTTGCGCATTCTCTTCAGCGACATCGAAGACTTTACGCACAATGAGACGCGCTTTGCCGTCATTGGCCACCAGGAAAGCGCCAGGACGGGCAACGACAAGACGGCCCTGATGTTTCGCGTGCCCCATAATCCAGGCTCCCTGGTCGAGGCACTGGATATTTTCAAGCAAAACAAACTGAATTTAACCTGGATCGAATCCTTTCCCGCCAAAACGGGCAAACAAGAATATATTTTCTTCGTGGATTTCGAAGGCCATGTTGAAGACCCCAAGGTGAAGAAGGCATTGGCTGCGCTCGCCCTGAAAACTGAGCAGCTGGCCGTCCTGGGGTCCTTTCCGATCACGCTCGTGAGTGGTTGATTTTCGTGAGCGCCACGGTAAACTGCTCGCGCACTTTGAAGCATTATTCGGATGTACCATGATTATTGTGCTCAGGCCCAACTCCACCGCCGCTGAAATTGATCATGTCCTCGCGCGAATCAAGGAACTTGGCCTCAAGCCTCACTTGAGCCAGGGGGAGCATCGCACCATCATCGGCGTCATCGGCGACGAAAACAAATTGCTGGCCGAACCGCTCCAGGCCATCGAAGGAGTCGAGCAGGTCTTGCCGATCATGAAGCCCTTCAAGCTTGCCAGCCGCGAATTCAACAAGAAAGACACGATTGTTAACGTGGGCAAGGTCAAGATCGGCGGCGGGGCACTCGCGATGATCGCCGGGCCCTGCGCCATTGAAGGGGCCGCGATCCTCGATGAAATTGCCGGGCACGTAAAAAAGGCCGGGGCCAATATTCTTCGCGGGGGCGCCTTCAAGCCGCGCACCAGTCCCTACAGTTTTCAGGGCATGGGCGAGGAAGGTCTCAAAATCCTGCGCGACGTGGGCGCGAAGTACGATATGCCGGTGGTCACGGAAGTCATGGACCCTCGCCAAATACCGCTCGTCGAGAAATACGCTTCGATGTTTCAGATCGGCGCGCGCAACATGCAAAACTTCGACCTGCTCAAGGAAATTGGGCAGACCAAGACGCCCGTGCTCATGAAACGCGGCATGAGCGCCACCGTCAAGGACATGCTCATGTCCGCTGAATATGTCCTGGCCGAGGGCAACCCCAACGTGGTCCTGTGCGAACGGGGGGTGCGCTCGTTCGAGGACTCGACCCGCAACATGCTGGACATGAGTGCCGTGCCCAATGTCCAGGGGCTGAGCCATTTGCCCATTATCGTGGACCCCAGCCATGCGACCGGCAGGCCGGACCTTATTCCTCCAATGGCGTGCGCCGCCGTGGCCGCCGGGGCCGATGGCGTCCACGTGGAAGTGCATAGCTGTCCTGAAAAGGCGCTGTCCGACGGCCCGCAGGCGCTGTTGCCCAAACGCTACGCGGAACTCATGGACCGCATCCGCAGTCTGGCAAAAGTAATGGGCAAGACCCTGTAGGTTTGTCGCCATTCAGGCCCGAGCAACGCTCGGCCCATCTTACCTGGCCAAATGGCATTATGATCCGCGGGCCATGGGCATGCACCTGCCGACTTCCTGGGAACCTATCGTTGGTCAGGAACTGACCAAGCCCTACTTTCAAGATCTCGAGCGGTTTTTGGAGGCCGAACGCGCGACGGGCGTGGTGTTGCCCGCCGAGAATGACATCTTTACGCGCACTTCGCCACACTCCATTCGCTTCGGTCAAAGTCGTAATTCTGGGACAGGACCCTTACCACGATATCGGCCAGGCCCATGGGCTGGCCTTTTCGGTGCCCGCCGGTATCAAACAGCCGCCGTCGCTCGTCAATATCTTTAAAGAGTTGCGTGCCGATCTCGATATTCTGCCGCCCGACCAAGGCTCGCTCGTCGGGTGGGCCGACCAGGGCGTCTTATTGCTCAACACCATTCTGACGGTGCGAGCGCACGAAGCCCATGCCCACCGCCGCCAGGGCTGGGAAACGTTCACCGATACCATCATCAAGAAACTCAATGAGCGACCCGACCCGGTGGTCTTCGTGCTGTGGGGAACTCCGGCCCGCCTCAAGAAAAAACTGCTCGACCCGCGGCGTCATCTCGTCTTGGAGGCTGCCCATCCGTCACCCCTGTCCGCTCACCGGGGATTTTTTGGCAGTAAGCCATTCTCCGCCATAAATCGCGCCCTGGCGACCTGGGGCAAGGAGCAAATCGACTGGCGGATTCCGTCCTAGGTTCGTAAACCCTTAATTGTCGCGATTGGCGTTTGCTACCGTGGGAGAGACATCGATGCGTGGGAAGTTCATCGCCGGCAACTGGAAAATGTACACGAACGGGGCCAGTGCCGAGGCGTTGGCGACGGCCATTCTCAAAGGGTTGGCGGGCAAGTCCGACGTGACGGTGGCACTGTGCCCGCCTTTTCCCTTTTTGACTCGTGTGGGCCAGGTGCTCAAAGGTAGCAGCGTCGCGCTTGGCGCCCAAACCCTCTATCCGGAAAAAGAAGGGGCCTTTACCGGCCAGGTGAGTGCGCCCATGTTGGTGGACGTCGGCTGCCGTTACGTCATTGTCGGGCACAGTGAATGCCGGCAACACTTTGGCGAAAGCGATACGTTTATCAACAAGAAAGTGCATGCGGGGCTGGCGGCCGGCTTACAGATTATCTTGTGTATTGGAGAAACGCTGGCGGAACGCGAAGCCAACCAAACGGAAAAGGTCCTCGACCGCCAGGTCACGGGTGGGCTGGCGGGAATCACGCCGGACACGCTGGCACGCATTACGCTGGCCTACGAACCGGTTTGGGCCATCGGTACAGGCAAGGTCGCCACGCCGCAGCAGGCGCAAGAGGCCCATGCCTTTATTCGCAAGCGGGTCGCCCAGCTGTGTGGCGAGGCGCCGGCCCAAGCGCTGCTGATACAGTACGGCGGCAGCGTCAAACCCGACAATGCCGGCGTCTTGTTGTCCCAGGCGGACGTTGATGGCGCCCTCGTCGGTGGTGCCAGCTTGCAGGCCGAATCATTCTTGGCCATTGTTCGGGCAGGCGTCGCTTGAATTAGGTTGCGGGAAACATTTTTTTTCGCCCCTCTTGCATCCAACAGGGTGAATTGAAATAATATCCCTTTCGTAAAACCGAACGTACCATGGAACACCTCCGATGGTGTTCCGTTTTATTTTTGCCGGTTAGCTTGAGCTGACCGGCGTACAGCGAGGCAAGTCATGGCTGAGTCGGTTGTTTTGGATGCTCAGGAACGCACCACCAAGGGCACCCGCGAAGCGCGCCGCCTGCGCAAACAGGGGAAAGTGCCGGCCGTGGTCTATGGGCACGGTGAGGGCACGGTTTCCGTGACGTTGCCGGCCGATCAACTGTCCAAGGCGATTCGGCAGGGCGCCCGCGTCATCGACCTGAAACAGGGCGAAAAAGTGCAAAAAGCCCTGATTCGCGAATTGCAATGGGACCCCTTCGGCCAGGAAATTCTTCATGCCGACTTCGCCCGGGTTTCGGCCGATGAACGCATCTTGCTGGATGTTCGCGTTGAACTTCGCGGTACTGCACCGGGCGTGACGGCGGGCGGCGTACTCGTGCAGCAGATCCATAATCTGCACGTGGAATGCTCGGTCATCAACGTGCCGGAGTCGATTCGCGTCAATGTCGGCGACATGCAAATGGATCAGATCATGCACGTGCGCGACCTGGTGCTGCCGGAAGGCGTTACGGTCAAGAATGACCCCGACGCCATCGTGGCTCAGATAACGCAGAAGGTTGTCGAAGGGGAAACGCCCGCTGCGCCGGCGGCCGAACAGGCTGAACCCGAACTCATCGGCAAGAAGAAGGAAGACGAAGTGGAAGAGGCGGAATAGCCTGCGGAGCCTGGCCCCGGCAGTGGCGTTTGATCATGAAAATTGTCGTCGGCCTGGGCAACCCCGGAAAGAAATACGACGGCACCCGCCACAACGTGGGCTATGCGGTGGTAGACGCTCTGGCGATTGGCCCGGGCGTCTCCAGTTATCACAGTCGCTTCGATTCCCAGGTGGCCGAATTTCACGAGGGGGACCAGAAGGTACTTCTGCTCAAGCCGGAGACCTTCATGAACCTTAGCGGCCGGGCCACCCGGCAAGCACTCGATTTTTATCAGGTAGAGCGGACAGACCTGTTGATCGTTTGCGATGACATTAACTTGCCGCTGGGCAAGTTGCGCTTTCGGGCGCGTGGCACTCATGGGGGCCACAATGGGCTCCGCGATATCCAGAACCATCTGGATAGTACGGACTATTGCCGCCTGCGGATCGGAGTGGGCGCACCGCCCGAAGAAGGATTGGTGGATTACGTGCTAGGCCGTTTTAGGCCTTCGGAGAAACCAATGATCAGGGATGCCATCGAGATGGCGGTCCAGGGAGTGGTCCTCTGGGTTCGTCAAGGCATAGAGCCCTGCATGAATCAATACAATTAACGCCAGGCCGCGGGGTGAGCAAGCCTTGCGGCCGTAATTAACCCGTTGAGAGAGAATTTGATGGCTGCCAACGTTTACGAATGCATGTTTCTGCTGGACACCACCAAGGTTGGCGGCGACGTGCCTGCCGCCGACAAGCAGCTGCGCACGTTACTGGAAAAAAATCACGCCGAGGTGCTTGTGTCGCGGCCCTGGGATGAGCGGCGGCTCGCGTTTCCGATCAAGAACCAGAAGAAGGGTCTATATTATTTGACCTACTTCTCTTCGGAAGGCAAAAACCTGCCGAACATTGAACACGATTGCGCCTGAGCGAAGTCATTTTGCGGATGATGATCCTCAAAATCGATCCCAAATTGGTGGAAACCATGTTGGCGCTGGCCAAGGGAGAACACGCCGTGGCCCTGCACAACTACCAAGAAGAACCTACGGTGGACTCGATCGCGCCCAGCGAGGCTGGCGAGGACGGTGCTCCGCGCCGCAAACGGGTTGAAGCGCGCGAGTGATGCACGCTAATTTTTTTATTTGCAAGCTTAGTTGACGCCTGTATACTTCTGGGTAGCTACGTTCTTATTCAACCTACCGGGGTAATTCCATGGCAAACCTCAACAAAGTGATGCTCATCGGCCGTCTGACCCGCGACCCGGAAATTCGCGCCTTCTCGAACGGTGGCAAGGTTGCCAAATTTGGCTTCGCGGTCAACAATCGTCGCAAGAATTCGCAAACGGGTCAGTGGGAAGATGAACCCGTCTTCCTGGACGTTGAGGCGTTTAACCGCGGCGAGACTGGCAAAATGGCCGATTTGGTCGAACAGTATCTCCACAAGGGCAACCAGGCGTTTGTTGAAGGCCATTTAAAGCTTGACCAGTGGACTGCCCAGGACGGCCAAAAACGGTCCCGTTTGCTCATCGTCGTGGATAATGTGCAATTTCTGGAACCCAAAGGCGATACCAGCGGGCAGCCGCGTGGCAACTACGCACAGCGCCAGCCCACGAACCAAATGTCGAACCAGTCGTCGGGAGCGGGCCACGATGACAGTGGGTATGAGTCCCAGGAATCTCCACCCCTCGATCCGGCACCCGCCGGGCGCGCGGAAGGCGATATCCCGTTTTAACCATTTAAGCGAGTATTCCGATGTTAAGAAAGCGTAATCAGGTCCTCAAGGGCAAACACGGCGGCATGCAACTCGTGCTGACCGAGGACGTGCAGCACCTGGGCAAGCAGGGCGACCTGGTCGAGGTCAAGCATGGCTATGGCCGCAACTACCTGCTGCCGAACGGCCTGGCCACGCTGCCGTCGCCCCACAATATCAAGCTGCTCAACCTGTACAAGGAACGCGTTTCGCAGGCGCGTGAATCGAAAGTCGCCGACCTCAAGGTGCTGGCCGAGCAAATCGCGCGGGTGCCGCACCTTACCATCGAGGTCAATGCCAGCGAGGAAGGCCACCTGTACGGTTCGGTGGGCGCTCCCGAGATTTCGAAAGCGCTCAAGGGCAAGAACCTCAAGGTCGAAACGGACATGGTACGTCTCCAGGGCGCTATTAAAGAGTGTGCACTTTACGAAGTCGAAATCAGCCTTGGCTACGAAATCGAGACCAAGGTTAAGGTGATGGTGGTGCCCATCAAGCAAACCGAGAAGAAATAGACGTCCTCATGTCGCAAGACCGCGAAGTGACGGAACGACTGCCCCCGCATAACCGCGAGGCGGAGCGTAGCGTGCTCGGGAGCATGCTGCGCGACAACAAGATCATCCCCGACGTCGTGCAGATCGTGAAGTTCGAAGACTTTTACGTCTTCGCCCATCAACGCATCTACGAAGCCATGACGGACATTTACGTCAACCTCGGCAAGCCCGCCGATGCCGTCACTCTCGCCGACTATCTCAACCAGAAACAACTCATCGAAGATGTCGGCGGCTATGCCTATCTCGTGGAACTATGGGACGCGGCGCCCAGCGCCGCCAACGCCGTCTATTACGGCGACATCGTTCGCCAAAAAGCCATTGTCCGCAACCTGATCCATGCCTGCAACGAGTTGCAGCGCGATGCCTACGATCAAGTCATGCCTCCGCACGAGCTCCTCGATTCGGCCGAGCGCCGCATCCTGGAAGTCGCGGAGATGGGCGTGACCGGCAGCACCGTCACGCTCCAGCAGGCCATTCACGAAGCCTATGACCGCATCGACGCACGCAAGGGCAAAGACTATCAGGAAGTAAGCGGCGTGCCCACGGGCTTCGTCGATCTGGACGAATTGACCGCCGGTTTCCAAAACTCGGAGCTCATCGTCATCGCCGCCCGCCCCAGCGTCGGCAAGACGGCTTTCGCCCTCAATATCCTTCGTCATATCGCGGTTGAAGAGGACATGCCGGCCTTTTTCGTGAGCCTCGAACAGGCACGCATCGAACTGGCCGAACGCCTGTTGTGTTCGCAGGCCCGCGTCGATAGTCACAAATTGCGCAAAGGACACCTTTCCAGCGACGACATGGATAAGCTCGTGGCCGGCGGCGACAAGTTGAGCAAGGCCAAAATCTTCATTGACGACACGCCCGGCCAAAGCATGCTGCGCATTGCCGCCAACGCGCGGCGGCTCAAACTGCGGCAGGGCATTCGTCTGGTGGCCATCGACTATTTGCAGCTCATCGATCCGGACAATCGCAAAGACAGCCGGCAGGAACAGGTGGCCGCCATCTCGCGGCGTCTCAAGTTTTTGGCACGTGAGCTAAAGATCCCGGTGATCGCCCTGGCGCAGGTAAATCGCAGCTCGGAAGACCGCCAGGACCATCGGCCGCGCCTGAGCGATCTGCGCGAATCGGGCGCTATCGAGCAAGATGCCGACACGGTTTTTCTCCTGCACCGGCCGGAGTATCATGAGCCCGGCCAGCAGGAGGGCATGGTCGAAGTCATCGTCGGCAAACAACGCAACGGCCCAACCGGCGAAGTCTCCCTGATGTATATCAAGCAATACATGCGTTTCGAAAACTTCGCCGTCGAGCACAGCGGCTTTGGCGGTTCCAACATCTAAAGGCGAAGTTCAGCGCCTGTCGCTTGCTGGGGCTGTCCGAGCTGGCGCTGTCCTGGCTGGGCGGCGATCGGTTCGCACTTTTTTTTTCATTTTTCAACCTGCCTCTCGTTTGTGAACTAAACTTTGCAAAAGGTTAGTTATCGACCAGCACAGGAAGGCTCGCAAACGCTCCGAAGCTGGCAGCACCGGCAGGGAGGCATGCCCATGTCCAGGGTACGCAAAAAGAAAACCCCGCGCAGCTTTTTGCGACGCTCGGCGAGCTCAAGCGTCAAGGTAACTTGCGTCAAAAAAGGGGCCGAGAACACCGGCCCCAATGTTCTCCTCGTCGTGCTTGACCTTTCCGAAGCAGGCACACGCCTGGTCGTGTCTACAACGTTGGATGCCGGGGAAGATGTTATTGTGACGCTGGAAGAACCGTCCTGCCCGAGCCCGCTCATGCGCCTGGGCAAGGTGGTCTGGTCCTTTCAGTTGACCAGGGCCCACGTTGTGGGCATTCTGTTTAACGAGCCCATCGGCGAAGAAGACATCCAGAAGGTGACCATCCAGCCTTGCGACGACTATTGAGTCGTTCACGATGACGACCTATCTCTTGATACCAGTCTCGGTTGGCGGCCTGGGCCAGTCATCGTCAGGTTCGCTAGCCTCCTCTTGCCAGCTTCCCGCGATTCTTTTCGCCAAAATCCGCTCCACCTTATCACGAAGTTCCGGCGGCACGGGCAGTGCGCCTCGAAACAACTGCCCAAACCCTGTTGCCTCCAGAATCAGCGTGTTATCGTCGCTCCAGTGGTAGGAAAGCAGATTTCGCCACGGCGCCAGGCCCCAGTATTGCCACAAACCGTTGTCCCGAATCTGCAGCCTGCCCAGCGCGAAGGTGGCGAACAGCCCACTGCCTCCCACGGCGAACGAACCACCTACCAGCAGGACGGACCAATAAGGAAAGCGATGGCCGAGGGTCGCCAATAAAAATGGCAAGAGCAGCGGCAAGGCGATGGCATACATGATGAACAGCGTGCGCGCGGGGTGCGGGCCGCAGTCGAGAATAAGACGCCCCGCGACAGCCCGGCCATACAGCCAGCTCCCGAAGAACAATAACAGCGAGCCAAGATAAAACTCGGTGAAGGCGACCGCAACGAGCGTCCAGGACAATCCTCCAAGCGCGATGGCCCCGGGAGTGATAAGCAGCGCCATAATAAGGAACACGACGATCAAGCACAGGGCGGCGTTTTTCGCCCCTTGAATCCAGGCGGTCCGCGTCATCTGGGCACGCATAATTCGCCTCGACCTGCCAACTACCGCACGTGCCGGCCTGGAAATTAGTCGCTGACAGCAGGTGCGCTCAGCTGTCCTTTCCCGGCCGAATTCCCCAGCCCCCCTCCGGTTCATCCCGGCGCGGCGGCCGGTTCCAGTCGTTATCGTCGTCGTGATCCTCTGGCCGTCGTTCCTCGAACCGGTTAGTAGGGTCAGCGTTCGTCAGGGGATGACCGGCAAAAGCCACGCGCACATGCCGCCGGTTTAGCAACCAGACGATGATAAGAAGGTAGATAACCAGAAGTGCCTCAACGATGGCCCAAACGATGAACCCGACGGTTACAAAGGTCCGGAAAACCTTGGCCATATCTTCGGGTGCCGGCTGAGCTGCGCCGGCAGGCGGGGCGTTGCCTTGAGCGGCGGCATTTTTCATGGCCTCGACCATGATGCCTTCCATGTTTCGCGACGCGATAGGCATGAGCAGCGTGATTTGAAACACAATTTGAAATATCAGATAGATAATGCCGAGCACACAGGAGACCAAAACGCAGGTGCGTGCCCACCGCGCCAGGTTCAGTACGCCGATGCCGCCGACAAGCATGAGCACGGCAAGAAACAAACTGAAGAACGCTCCCCCCACCTGAATCGCCCGGTAACCTTCGATTTCCTGTTCAAAATCAGCCAGCATTTTATTTTGTGCCTGCACCTGTGCGTTGTTGCCGCCTCCGCCCGCCATCACGAAGCCGCCACCCGGCTGCTGCATGACGGCGTTCCCTACATTGCACAGGCCGCAGAGCAATCCCAGGCTGCCCAGGATGATTGACAGGACCCCCGCACTCGTGACCGATCCGGGCCGTTTTGGTGGCATAAGTGCATCCTTGGAGGGAAAAAAGTTACGCGCTCCAGATAAGAAGACTTTACGATATCCGGAGGGACGAGGAATGGCTCTCGCCTGGTGAGGCCGGCCATGCCCGTCGATTATTCTGGAAGCATGGCGGGCGGGCGGCAAGGGCAGCACGACCTTCCCCGAAAGTAATTCGCCGCTTTGGGGCCAATATTATTGCCGTGTCCGCGAATAAACCTTATTCTCAGGGCAGTGCCTACCGAAGCACCCCGCCTGGTCAGAGGCCCACCTAAATAGTTTTGTCAATCATGGAGAGAACATGCGAAAGATTTGTCTATTCCTGGTTATGGTCGTTTTCCTGGGAAGCGCGGCCACCAGTTGCGCGGACGACGAGGCACTCGCGATCATCGACAAGGCCATCGCGGCCCATGGCCTGAGCAAGGAGGCCCTTACCAAAAAACCCGACGTGCGCGTGAAAAATAAGGGTACGCTCCACGTTGGCGGCATGGACCTCGAGTTCACGCAGGAGGTTACGCTGCACTTGCCCAATAAATTCAAGGAGGTCATGGAGGTCAATATCATGGGCAAACAGGTGCCGGTAACCACGGTATTTGACGGTACCAAAGGCTGGCTGAAAGTTGGCGGCATGGACATAAAGGTCGATAGCGACTTGCTTGACGAACTCAAGGAAGGCGCTTACGCGACGGGCCTGGCACAGGGACTCATGTTGAAGGACAAGGCGCTTAAACTGACAGTGCTGGGCGAGGCGCAAGTCAAGGGCAAGCCCGCCCTTGGCGTTCGCGTCTCCAAGGAAGGAAAAAAGGACATCTCTTTTTATTTCGACAAGGAAACTGGACTGTTGACCAAGTTTGACGCGCCGCGCCCGCGATTATCAAACCAAACAAGAAATGACCGAAGAACGTTTCATCACCGAGTTCCAGACCGTCGATGGCCGCAAGATCGCGAAAAAAGTCGAGGTGCTTCGTGACGGCATGCCGATCCTGGAAGCGGAAGTCCTGGAGGCACACTTTCTGGAAAATGTGGGCGACAATGAATTTGTCGCCCCGGATTAACATCGCTTTGGTGCCAAGGAACACAGACTTGTAGGTGAGTTCGGAGACCATGCATGACGGCCGTACGTTTGGAGCAGGTAACCAAATCCTTTGGCGAGCACGTCGCCGTTGACGACCTGAGCCTGGAGGTCCCCACCGGGACGATCTATGGGTTTATCGGGCCAAATGGCTCGGGGAAAACCACGACGCTGCGGATGATCATGCATATTTTGCATCCTGATCGCGGCCAGATAACCGTGCTCGGTGAAAAGACCGCGACGGCCGCCAATGACCGCGTGGGTTATTTGCCGGAAGAGCGCGGACTGTACAAACAGATGAAGGTTCGCGAGCTGTTGCGCTTTTACGCCGAGCTCAAAGGGCTGCGTCGTCCCGGGCCCGCCGTCGATGCGTGGCTCAAGCGCCTCGATCTGACAGCCTGGGGAGACAAGAAGGTGCAGGCCCTTTCCAAGGGCATGTCGCAGAAAGTTCAATTCATCGCCACCGTGGTCGCCGAACCCAAGCTGGTTATTCTCGATGAGCCTTTCAGTGGTCTCGATCCGATCAACGCCGAGGTCCTCCGTGAAGCAGTCCTGGATCTCAAGCGTGCCGGCACCACGATTATCTTTTCCACGCACGACATGGCAATCGCCGAAAAGATGTGCGACTACATCTTTATGATCTACAAAGGTAAAAAAGTTCTCGACGGCACACTCGAATCGATCCTGGAGGCTTACGGCACGGACACGGTGCGGGTGCAACTCGAGAAGGATGCGGCATCGTGGGAAGGACTCGCGGGCGTCGAGGCCGTCCGCGACTTTGGCCGCTGGCAGGAGCTGCGCCTGAGCCGGCAGGGCGATACGCAAGAGCTCCTCGCGACACTGATGGAACGCGGCCGGGTACGCCACTTTGAAGTGACGCGGCCCACGCTCCACGATATCTTTGTCCGGACGGCGCGTCCGGAGACTGAAGAGGCCAAAGGTGCGTAAGGTCCTCGTCATCGCCGCGCGGGAATACAAGGCGGCGGTGAAAACCAAATCGTTTCTCATCGGCATTATTCTCATGCCGATCATGATGAGCGGGGGCCTTGTCGCCCAGGTGTTGTTGGGGGACCATGTCGATCCCGCGCCCAAGCATTTCGCCATCATCGATCGAACGCCGGGGCAGGAATTCGCCGCCCTGCTTGCCCAGGAAGCCGACAAGCACAATCGCCCGCAGGCCGACGCCCCGGCGCCCACAACAGCCCCATTCCTTCTGGAGGTCGCCCCACCACTACCGGATGCCAAGCTCCCGGAACAACGCCTGGCGCTCTCCGACCGGGTGCGCAAGGGCGAACTTACCGGCTTTTTGGAGATCGGTCCGGAGGTCATGACGTTACCTGACCCGCCGGCAGGTAAGGGACTTGACAAGCAGCAAATGCCGCCGCCCACCCGAGCCGGCGGTCGAGGGGCACGGCCGACTTTTTCACCCGAGCTCATGGCCTATCTCGAGCCGTATGCCCTGCGCTACCAGAGTAACCGGCCCTCCTATCAGGATTTCGCCATCTGGGCTGAAAAGCAGATCAATACCGCCATTCACGCCAGGCGTGGCGCAGAAGGGATTGACGGCGCAAGACCTCAAGGTCCTCGATTATCCCGTTCCTCTTTTTGGCAAGGGACTGACCACTCGTAATTCCCGCACCGGTGCTATTGAGGACGCGCCGGATCAGAACCCGCTTGTCGCCATGCTGCTGCCCGGCGGCCTGCTGGTGCTCATGTTCATGATGGTCATGGTGGGGGCGGCGCCCTTGCTACAGGGCGTGATGGAGGAAAAGATGCAGCGCATCGCCGAAGTGCTGCTTGGCTCGGTGCAACCATTTCCGCTGATGATGGGCAAGATCCTGGGCATGGCGTGCGTGTCACTCACCATGACCGCGATTTATCTCGCCTGCATTTTTTGGGGGGTGAACAGTTATGGCTATGGCGAGTTTCTGTCGGCGGAAATCATCGTGTGGTTTCTGATTTACCAGGTGCTGGCGTTGTTCCTTTATGGCTCGCTCTATGCCGCGGTCGGCGCTGCTTGTTCCGACCTGAAGGAAGCGCAAACGATGCTGATGCCAGTCACCCTGATTTCCATCATGCCCCTGTTTGTTTGGTTTGTAGTGGTCCGGGAGCCGACCAGCACGTTCTCGACACTGGCCTCGCTTTTTCCCCTGGCCACGCCGACGCTGATGGTGGCCCGCCTGGCCGTGCCGCCAGGCATCCCTATCTGGCAGCCACTTCTGGGGATCGTTCTCGTCCTGCTGACGACGCTCCTCTGCGTCTATGCCGCTGGCCGTATTTTTCGCGTTGGCATTCTCATGCAGGGCAAAGGCCCGCGCTTGCCCGATCTCTACCGCTGGGTGTTTCGCGGTTAAGATTTATTTTCCTGTGCGCACGAAATCAATAAAGCCGCGCACGACGTTCAGGCCCGTCAACTTGACCTTTATCAGATCCCCTACATGCACACCCTCGAAACCGCCCGTCAACCTGCCTTCCACGGGCGGCTTCAGCACGCGCACCCATGTCCCTTTGTCCCCGGCACCAGTGACCAGCGCATCGAAAACTTCACCAATACGGCCAGAGAGAAATTTGGCCGCGGCGGATTTACGTACCTGGCGCTCGACCTTCTTGGCGGCGTCTTCTTGCTCGGTGCAATGAGTCGCCAGCTCTGAAAGTTCCGCCCCGTCATAAGGCAGCGGCCCGCCCGCCAGGACGGCTTTCAGCAGCCGTTGCGTGATCACATCGGGATAGCGGCGGTTGGGAGCGGTCGACTGGCTGTATTCCTGCACGGCCAGGGCAAAGTGCCCGGAGGAAACCTGTCCCGGCAGCTGCACGACATATTCGCCGGCGCCTAACAATTTGACGATGGTGAGCGACAAATCGGGGAAACGCAAGGGGTCCGCCTGGCGTCGCCGCGCTAAAAAGGCCGCCAGTGCCTTGGAGTCCGGCGCGGAGGGTAATTGATCGGAGTAGCCCGCCGCCACCTTGCGCATGGCGTCCCATTTTTCAGGAGAGCGCACGACGCGCCGGACAGCCGGAACATTATGTTTTTCCAGAAACTGAGCGGCCACGCCGTTGGCGGCGACCATGAAGTCCTCAATCAGCTTTTGTGCGCGATTCTGCCTTTCCAGGCGGAGTTCCACGACCTGGCCATCGCGGATAACCGTTTCAGGCTCGATCGTCTCCAGTTCCAGGGCCCCATGAAGGTAACGCACGGACCTCATGACCTGTGCGATCTGATCTTGCAGTCGCAGATTATCGTCGAGGCCCTTGTTATTGGCCACCTGGTCTGGTCCCTTGTCTTTGCCGTCCAGCCAGGCCGAGACGCTTCGGTAAGCGAGCTTGGCTTTATTCGTCACCAGGGCCCGATAAATTTGCGAATTTTGTACGGTACCATCACCAGCCACGGTCATCTCGATCACGACAGCCAGCCGGACTTGCCCCTCGTTCAGAGACGTCAAATCGGTGGAAAGGCGTTCCGGCAGCATCGGAAAGATTTCGGCGGCCGTATACACCGAGGTCGTGTTGGTCCGGGCATGGCGGTCGATAGGCGATCCCTTCTTGACGAGCGCATCGACGTCGGCGATGGCGATCAAAACTTTCACGCTGCCGTCCGCCAGTTTCTCCGCGACAGTGAGCTGGTCGAGGTCCTTTGAGGTGTCATTATCGATAGAGCACCAGAGCAACGAGCGCAAATCTCGAATCGCGGCGCCGCTTTCCTGGGCCGGCCCTTTAATCGCGTTCAACTGCGCAACGGCGTCGGCTGGAAAATCCGGTTCCAGCCCACGATCCGTCATGGCGCCGTGTGCGATGGCACGCAGATCGTTCAGCCCGCTTTGCTCCGTCATTGACATTCTCCCCAGTTCGTGTGCGCCTCGCCAATTCCTATTCCCACAAAAAACGGCGGCGCTTAATGCGCGGGGCATAAACAAGCCCAAATTGCCGTGTCGCCGCGTCACGTGCCCAGGCCACAGCTTCCTCCGCGGAATCGGTCGTGAGCACACGATCGGCGTCGATGCGATCTATGGTCTTGGCGTCAACGAGCCGGCCGCGCAGAAAATCAACCAGCGGCCGCCAGTATTCTTTACCGAGCAGAATAAGCGGAAAGTCCTCGATTTTGTGAGTTTGAATGAGAGTTGCCGTCTCAAAGATTTCGTCAAGCGTACCGAAGCCGCCAGGCATGGCGATAAAGGCATAGGAATACTTTACCAGCATGAGTTTGCGGACAAAGAAATCCTCAAAAGTCACCCAGCGATCCAGGTAAGGATTGGGCTTTTGCTCGTGTTGAAGCTCGATGTTGCAGCCGACGGAGTAGCCGCCGGCTTCCTTGGCTCCGCGGTTGGCCGCCTCCATGATACCCGGACCGCCACCCGTCATCACGGTAAAGCCAGCCCGCGCCAGGCGCTGACCCACGTCACGCGCGACGGCATAATATTGATGATCGGCGGTGAAGCGCGCCGAGCCGAACACGGTCACGCACGGACCGACAAAGTGGAGCTTGCGAAAACCACGCAAGATCTCGAAGAAGATGCCAATGGCTCGCCCAAGTTCAAAGGTTCGTTTCTGCGGGCCTTGAAGGAATTGCGTGATTTCCGGCGCGGGAGGCGTCTTGCCCCAGTCGGTGCTTGAAGGCGCCGGGCCGGTCTGATGTTGACCGTCAAAGGATGGTTTTTCCGGTGTGTCGGGGTTTTGTATCTGCATCGCTTGATTCTACGAAGGCGAAGGGCAGGGGGGCAGGGGGCGGCAGGCGTTGAAGAAGCGGGTAGGTTGGGAATTAAGGCTTTTTAACTGCACGAGCCATTAATTCAGCCTCGGAAAAGCTTCCACCTGAAGATCACACAAAATCTCTGCCATGCCAATATAATGGCCCGAACAATTCTGGAGGGTATCGCCATGCTTACGGTGCAAGGCAAAGCACTTGGGCGGAAGAAACCGCTCTTCGACGACTTCTCCGTTACTCCACCAACTACCGGCAACCTCACGCTGCGGTCGTTAATAGGCCATGTCGTTCGGCAGGAGGTGTTGGCGTTTAAGAATCGACAGGCCGAACGGCGGCTATTGCGTGCGCTTACCGCGAAGCAGATCGACGAGGCCCTCGCCAAGGGCAAAGTCGATTCCGGCGGCAGCACACTCGACCAGACGGTCGACGTGGATGCCGCCATCGCCGCGGCAATTGAAGCGTTCCAGGACGGTCTATATCTCGTTGTGCTCGATGAGACCGATCTTAAAGACCTGGATGCACCGCTGACGCTGACGGAAACGAGCCGCCTGACTTTTATTCGACTCTCACTGCTCGCGGGAGGATGAGCCATGCTGAAGCCAGACGACGCTTGCCGGGAACTCGGCATATTCAAGTCGGAGAAGCACCTGAAGGCGCGCTATGCGCGGCTCTTGAAGCTGCCGAAGGCGGCGGCCGCGGCCGGGCTGGGCATGTTCAAGCTACTGCCCAATGGCAAACCGCCAAAGGAGTGGTTCGCCGGCTGACAATTTGCGGAATAGCAGCCTGCGCATCCTCGGCGGCGATGCGGGACTGCGGAAGAAGGTGCTGGCAGCGCTCTACCCGACGTTCGCCAGGGAGATCGAGCACGGATTCCAGGCCATGGAACGCCTACCGTACACCGTCGGCTTCAACCGCAGACCCTACCGGGCGCCGAAGCGGCCGGAGGTCTTCGCGGCGAAAATCGGCGTCTATCTCGGCAGCGTCATCGATGCGCTCGGCGAGATTGCCGACGACGCGCTGACCCCCGAATGGGTCGCGTCGTGGGCGGTGCATCTGCACTACGAAACGTCCGGCCTCGGCTACCTCTTCGCTGGGCAGATCGACGCAGGCCGGGATGAGGTACTCGAAATCCTCAAGGACTCCGCGGCGAACCGCCACGCCATCGGCGGACCCGGCGCCCATGCCGTCCGCGGCCTGCTCTGCTGCCAGAGGCCTGAAGCCTGGGAATTCGTTGCCAACTTGCTGCTGGCGGCGCAGCGGCAGGAAGGGCTGCGCCAGTCGATCCTCGAATCCGCGGACGAGGCCCATCCCAAGGCCTTCCATCAACTGCTCGGCATCGTGCTCGATCAAAACCTCATCCGCTTCGCGGCGGCAGCGCGGGCCGCCGGCGTCTGGCTCGGAGAGCAACTGATGGTCGAGGACGCGAAGGCCCTCAAGGACGCGCTCGGCACAGTGCGGGAGTATCTCGGTTCCCCGGTCGCGCGAGCCAAGGCTCTCAAGAGCGGCGACGCCAACGCGCTCTTCCGCGCTCTCTGGTCTTTGGCATTCGAGGACGTTGGCCAGGCCATCGCCGCGGCAAAGCCCGTGCTAAAGGAGAAGAACCCGGGCCGGAAGATCGCCGCGATCAAGTTGCTTGGTGAAACGAACCTGAGCGAGGCCGCCGACCTGGTGCTGCCGCTGCTCGACGATGCCGATGCGCGCGTGCTAGCGCGGCGCTATCGTTTTTCACCCACTTCAGCGCGGCCGACTGGGACCCGGATGAGGAGATGGAAGTCGCGGGAACGGTGCGGTCCTACCCCGCCAAGCTGTTTGAGAAACTGGAGAAACTGCTGCCAAGACTGCCCGAAAAGCCTCAGGCAGTAGAGTCGCCTGTGCCGACTTGGCCGATGGCGGCCTTGAGTCGGGAGTCCGCGGCGAACTTGCTCGTTGAATGCCTGCAGAAACGGCCCGCGGAGCGATTGCTGCCGCACATGAAGGCGATGGGGCCGAGGTATCGCGTAACCGCGCTGGCCCATCTATGCACTCCGCGAACCCTGACGAACAAGGTTCGCGCCACGCTAATTGCCTGCGTCGCCGAGACGAACACCCAGGTGCGCGAGGCGGCCCTCTCCTACCTAAAGAAATGCACCCTGGCCGAAGATGAAGTGCAGACGCTTGAAGGCTTGCTGACGCGGAAGCAGCCCGACTTCCGTCGCGGCGTCTTCGAACTGCTGCTGAACCGCCCGGACAAGCTGGTGCTCCGGACCATCGAACGCCTCTTGCCCGGCGACCCCCTCCAGCGCGCCGGCGGTATCGAGTTGGCCCGACGGCTGACCGAAGCGGAACGGCTGCCCGAGTCAGTGAACAAGACCCTCACGGTGTTTTTGGAGCAGAAAGGCGCGAAGCTGCCCGAAGCAGCTCGCGAAACGATCGATCTAATCCTCCACCACGAAGAGGCGCCGCCGACGCTGGAAAATGGTCTCGGCTTGTTCGATCCGAAGGACCGCAGTCCGATCGTGCCGCCACGAAATTTGGGAGTCCAGGTATCATCGCCCGCTGCGGCGGCGCTTCTCAAGCAACTCGATGCCTTCGTGTATGACCACCGCGACAAGACATTTACAAAGAAGGATTTCGGCGGGCGCGTCGAGGAAACGGTCATTGGTTCCATTCAATATCGCTGGAGTTTTCCGCACGTGGAGCGCGGACAGACCCCGGAGCAGAACCTCGAACGCCTGCCGTTGAAGGAACTCTGGGATGGCTGGTTCGAGAATCGACCCGATTCGACCCGCGACGCCGACGGCTTCGAGCTCGTGCGCGCCGCCCTGATGCGGACCTTCAATGCCCGCGACGGCGAGGAGGAGAAGGAGCACGAGGACTGCGACGACCCGGCCGCGGCGAAAGCGCTGCGGGCATTTCACCCGGCGCCGCCGGTGGGCCTTCGTCACGAACCGGTGACAACTACACTGGTGCCATGGTTGCTGCTGCGCCACATGCCCGAGGGTGGAATCGACTTCGCACTGGATGTCGTGGAGCAGTCATTTGCCCTGGTGCCGCAATCGATGCACGACCAACTACCCGGGCTGGGGGGCACGGAAGCCAGTGGCAATGGGGCAGATGCTACGGACTGGCGGGATCTCGGAATCTTCAAGTACACCTACCAGATGCTGGCATGGCTGAAGAAGTTGCCCCACTGGACGCCGGCGCACTCGGGCCGGCTCTACCGGCTGGCACGGTGGTTCGAGGAACCGGTCCCTGGAGCCTCTGTGAAGCGAGGTGAATTGGAGGAGCTTCTCGAGGCCTACACCACCGGCGCGGCGACGCTGGCGGATTTTTGCGACCACCTGATCGGCGTGCGCGAGAAGAGCCGTTACAGCTATTTCAGCACCAGCAATTTCGAGACCTTGAGTACCTTCACTTGCGCCGCACCGTCGCTGCGGGATAAAGGGAATTCTGAAGTCTTCAACCGCCATCCCGAGTTGAGCGAGCTCGTCGGTCGGGTGGTGGCGCGCATCGTGGAGATCGAACTGAATCGAGGCGAGACGCCGACCGCGGCGTCGGCTGCGGTCAGGTCCATCAGTGGCATAGGCGGCATCGACTCGCTCTTTCCGCTCATCGCCGCCCTCGGCAAGAATGACTTCAAGCCCAACGACTGGAATGCCGGGCAGAACAAGCCTGAATCGCTGACCAAGCTCATCAGCGTCATCACGCCTAAGGAGGGGGACACCCCAGAGGCGTTTGCGAAAGCCGTCAAGCCCTGGTTGGATTCCGGCAAAATCACCCAGGAGAAGCTCGTTGCCCTCGGCATGGTCAACACGAAACTGATCAAGCATGTCGCCGCCGTCATCAACTGGCCCGGCTACGAAGAAGCCTGCTACTGGTTCATGGCCCACGCCGTGGGAAGTCATGCCTTTACGTTGCAGCGGGCCCCCGGCGACCATGAAGACGAACACGACAAGGCCTGGCGCTCCCTCGTCAAGGCCCGCTCGAACCTGAGTGCCGAGCAGCGGGCCGACGGTGTCATCGACGTCGCCTGGTTTCACAAGGCCTATCAGGCCCTCTCCAGCGACGTACGCTGGGACGCCATCGAAAAGGCGGCCCGCTTCCTCGGGTACGGCCACGCCGAGAAGAAAGCGGCCCGGCTCGCCGACGTGCTGCTCGGCCGCACCAAAAAGAAAGACCTCGTCGAGAACATACAAAGAAAGTTCCTCAAGGAATCGGTTCGGCTACTGGGCCTCTTGCCGCTACCAGAGGACGCGAAGAAGCTCGCCGCGGAACTGGCCGACCGGTACAAGGTGCTCAAGGCCTACGAACGCTATGCCCGCGGCTTGTCATCGCTCTCCAAAGAGCCGGCGATGCAGTCTTACCGGCTCGGGATGGAGAATCTTGCCATCACCGCCGGTTTCAGCGATTCGGTGCGGCTCGAATGGGCCGTCACCGCGATGGAAACTGCCGACCTTGCCAAAGGCCCTGTCACGGTGAAAGTGAAGGACATCACCATCGCGCTCAAGCTGGGCGAGTTCGCCGAGCCGGCGACCACGCAGTTTCGCGGCAAGGAGGAATTGAAGAGCCTACCAAAAGAAGCAAAAGCGAACCGGGCCGTCGAGGCTTTGCTCGAACGGAAGAAGGACCTCAAGCGGCTAGTGAGCAGCACGAAGCGGACGCTGGAACTGGCGATGTGCGCCGCCGAGCGGTTCACCGCTGAGGAGTTGCAGCACCTCATGACCCACGCCATCGTGCGGCCGTTCCTCGAGCGACTTGTGCTCAAGACCGACGGCGGCATGGGCTACCCGGTGCAGGGTGGCAAGGCGCTGCGCGGCGCTGACGGCAAGACGTTGCCGGTGCGCGGCGAGTGGTCGCTTGCTCATCCGCTCGATTTCGTGAAGGCGAAGAACTGGCCTGACTTCCAGGCGGAGTGTTTCCGCGCCGAACGCGTCCAGCCGTTCAAGCAGGTCTTCCGCGAGGTCTACACCCTGACGCCCGCCGAGAAAGAGGATGGCGATAGGTCACGCCGGTATTCCGGCCAGCAAGTGAACGAGAATCAGGCCAAGGCCCTGCTCGGCAGCCGCGGCTGGAGCACCAAGGAGGACTTGAGCAAACTTTACCGGGCCGAGAACCTGATCGTCGACTTGATCCTCGATCATGGCTACAGCACTCCCGGAGACGCTGCGGCCCCGGCGGTAGGGGAGGTTCGCTTTGCCAGGCGCGGCGACGGGAAGGCGGTGCCGCTTGCCGAAGTGCCGCCGGTAATCTTCAGCGAAGTGATGCGCGATCTGGATCTGGTCGTCAGCGTCGCCCACGTCGGCGGCGTCGACCCCGAAGCGACGCAATCGACCGTGGCGATGCGGTTGAGTCTTCTGGAAGAAACCTGCTCGCTCCTGAAGCTTGCCAACGTGAAGCTCGAAAGCAAACACGCCCTCATTAAGGGCGAATACGGCCAATATTCCGTGCACCTCGGCAGCGGCGTCGTGCATAAGCAACCGGGCGGCGCGCTCTGCGTCGTGGCCGTTAACGCCCAGCACCGCGGCCGGCTCTTCTTGCCGTTTGCCGATGACGATCCGCGCACCGCCGAGATCGTGAGTAAAGTGCTGTTGCTGGCTCGGGACAAGGAGATTCAGGATCCGACGATCCTCCAGCAGATAGCGGCTCGATGAGGTAACTCAGAAACTACTTCGCCAAAAGCTGCCGCAAAACCGGCCGCAATTTGGCCAGTGCCCGTGCTCGGTGGCTGAGAGCGTGTTTGACCCGAGAGCTTAGCTCGCCGAAGGTTTTGTGATACTCCGGGATGAGAAAAAGAGGATCGTAGCCAAAGCCGCCGCTGCCGCGGCGGTCGGCGATGATGATGCCGTGACAGCGCCCATCAACCACGGCATGCACCTGGCCCTGGGGATCGGCGAGGGCTGCTGTGCAGACGTAGTAGGCTGCGCGGCGGTCCGCCGGCAAGGGTGCCAATTCGGCGAGGAGTCTGGCGTTGTTGGCCGCGTCGTCGCCATGCTTGCCCGCATAGCGCGCGGAGTGCACGCCGGGCCGACCATTGAGGCCCGGCACCACCAGTCCACTGTCTTCGCCAAGGGTCCACTGGCCCAGCGCCAGTGCCGTCTCGCTGGCTTTCTTGCGGGCGTTGGCCTCGAAGGTGGCGCCGTCCTCAACCACCTCGGGGGCCTGGGGATATTGTGATAGGTCCTGCAAATCTAAACCAAGATCGCCGAGTATTTCCTCGATTTCTTGCCGCTTTTTGACGTTACGCGTACCCAAAACCAACACCGCACTCATGGCCTCATTCCTTTATGCAAAAAACCGCGAGACGGCCTATAAGCCGGGTTCTGTCCCATTGCTGGGGACGGTCATTTATCTAGCCGGCCGGTTGCCCGGCCGGTCAAGCAGCCTACCCGGGAGTCATAACGGACCGGACAGGTCCTGCTCCCCTATTTGGCCTTGCTCCCGGTGGGGTTTGCCGAGCCAGCCTGTCACCAGGCTGCTGGTGGGCTCTTACCCCGCCATTTCACCCTTACCGAAGGCCGCCGATTGCTGAGATAGCGTGGACTGTCAACGCTCGCTCAACAATCGGCGGCCCCAGGCGGTTTACTTTCTGTTGCACTTTCCCTATCCTCGGTCAGCCCGCGGGGGCCGATCCAGGACGGTGGACGTTATCCATCACCGTGTCCTGTGGAGCCCGGACTTTCCTCTCTCCAGCGTCGCCACGCTAAACGCGCACGTGCGCCGGACAGCGACCGTCCAGCCGGCTCGCGGTTATCTTCCATGGTATCATTCCCGCTGGACATCGTTTAGCGGCACGGGTGTGTTTCTCTTGACCTCATCCACGCCGGCTTTATAGTGAACTCATCGCCGAGCGGGAAACAACAGCCATGAAACGTGTTAGCTTCATTTTTCTGGTAGTGTCTGCCTTTTGTCCTCTCCACCAAAGCCAGGCCCAGGAACCTTCGGACGTTCAACTCGAGCTCATCCGTGGTCTGCGCCGCAAAGGTTACAACGACCTGGCACTGGAGCAAATCGACAAACTCAAGCCCCAAACCGGCGGCAATGAACTCCTCGCGTTTGAGCGTTTGCGCACATTGCTGGCGCTGGCACTCGAAAAAGGTGCGGCCAGCAATCAAACGCTCGTGGATTCCGCCCGCACCGAGCTGGAAGCATTTGTCAAAAAAAATCCAGACGGTCCGCAGGGTGCTCAGGCGCTCCTTGATATTGCGCGCCTGGCTACCATGCAGGGGCAAGCGTCTCGGCGCGGGCGCTGCGTGAGGAGGACGTGGCCATCGCCAAGAACGCGGAGAAAAAATTTACCCAGGCAGGCGACGCACTCGATAGGGCGATTAAAGCCCTCGCCGGTTTGGCCGCCAACTACCAAAATGCCGATTCAGCCAGCGAGCGACGCGTAAAGCAGCAAGCTGCCCAGGATTTGGCGCAGGCCCGTTTCGACAGGGCGGAGAATTATTTCGAGCAGGCCCGAACTTATCTCAATCTTTTTAAGGATGCCGATAACAACAAGCGCGCCGAGTTGGTCGGCCAGGCCCGCAAAACATTTGAGCCGTTGGCGGAGGAAAATCATACTCAGGGCCTGTTGGCCGCAGCCTGGCTGGTCAAAATCAATCTTGAGATTGGCGCCGCGGATGTGGCTGACAAATATCGCAAAAAAGTCCTGGCCGATTCCAGCAAGGCGGCCCAGCCAGCGCAGCGTCTGGCGAAGGCTTTTTATCTCCAGGGCATCATGAAAAACGCGACCATCAAGCTGGATGTCGCCAAGAAAAACAAGCTGATCATTGACGAAGGCAAGAAATGGGTGGCTGCCTACCCGGGTTTTCAAAACACACCCGAAGGACTGGCCGTTCGCTTTGAGCTGGGCCAGGCGCTCATCATGGAGGCTCAGGCGCTGATGAAAGACGCAGGCGCCCAACCACCGCCGGCGGCGCTGGCCTTGCTAAACCAGGCGCAGAAACATTTCGCCGCCATCGCCGCCAGCGATAGTTACCTGGCCGCCAAGGCCAAGTCCCTCGATATCGAGATCAGCGTGCTGCAGATAGGAGAAAAAACGGGGCTCGCGGACCTGAAAGACTTTGAGAAGTGTTATCTCCGCGCTCAAGTGGAAATGTCCAGGATGAAAAAGACGGCGGAGGAACTTACGACTGCCCCGGCCAAGGACCGCGCCAAACTCGAAGCGGAATGCAAGGGCCATCTTCAGGACGTCTTGAAGGCCTTGTCCCGGGGCATCATGCTGGCGGACGAGAAAACCTCGCCCCAGAACCTGGATGAGGCCCAATTTTTATTGGCCACGGGCTACATGCTGTACGGCGACCCCTATCGCGCCGCGGTGGCCGGCGAGGCTCTCGGACGGCGGCAGCCGCCCACGAAGCACTCGGCCCAGGCGGCGGGCTACGCCATCGAATCGTATGCCAACATCTTGCAACGGGACAATGCCGACAGCAATCGTCAACGCCTGAAGGACCTGGCCGACTTCGTGCTCAGTGCCAGCCAGCAAAAAAGCTGGTCCACCGAGGCCGTTAGCTCCGTTGCTCGTTATCAATTGGCCATGTTGTTTAAAAAAGACAACGATTACGGCGGCGCCATCGCCCAACTCGAAAAGATAGCGCCGGACTTCCGCGGCTATGTTTTTGCCCAGGGACAGCTCGTTTTTATCGCGCTGGAAGCACGCGATAAAACGCAGGCCGAAGCGTCCAAAAAGGAGTACACCGCCGTGGCGCGCGCGCGGTGGCGCGTATCGCCACCTTGCCCGCGGACGCGGACGCGAATACGGCGGCCATGTACTTTTTCGCACATCTCGAGGCGCCCAGGTTCATTTACGCTGATGCAGCCCTGGCGCTGGAGAAAAAGGACCTTGGCAAAGCCGAGCAGCTTTACGTTGACATGGGCAAGACAATTGCCGGCCTCAAAACCAAGTTCGAGAAGACGAGCATCAAGATCTCGCCGGAGACCCGTGCCAAGGTTGAGTTCTCCATGGCGGTGCTGACGAAGTACGCCCGGCTGGGCCTCGCGGAAATCGACTATCGCAAGGGAAATTATGACAAGGTGCTGAAGACGACCGACGAGGTCGTGGCCCAGTTGGCCAAGCGCCAGGGTGACGGCAAAAGCCCGATTCGAGTGGATGATTATCAGGTCACGGGTGATATCTTGGGCCTGGCGTCTGCGCCAACGTCCAGAAGGGCAACACCACGAAGGCCGAGCAAATTCTGGGCTATCTCGATCGCCTGACCGGTGCCGACGGCGGCGGCGTGGCGGAATCCAGCCATGTGCTGCGGTCGCTAATCGGCGACTTGCAAACCCAGATCAAGGAACTGAAAAAAACGGATGAACCCGCCAAGCTCAAGTCCACTGTGGCGAACTTTTCAGCCTTCATCGACAAGCTCGCCGGTAAAAAAGCAACCGCGCTCGACCTGAAGGAAACGGTGTTCCTGGCGAATTGCTATTCGAGCCTCGAGGAATATGCCAAGGCGGCAAGTCTTTACGCCCGCATCCCCGAACCGGCGGCACTGGGCAAGGATAAACTCACCGAAGAGGAAGAAAAAGAAGTAGCGACCTACTGGTTCCTCCAAGTTCAGTATGCCCGTGCCTTGCGTTTATCGGCCAAAAGCAAGGAAGATCTGCTCCAGGCGAAAAAGGTGCTGGATAACTTGCAGCACCATAAAAACGCTCGCATCCTCATCTACGCAGAGGTGGAGCAGATCCATGTGCTGGAGGATAGCGCCAATTTCGGAACGCCCCTTTACAGCCTGGCCATCAAGGGTTGGGCCGGAATCATGAACAATCCGAATTTGCGCGCGAAGATCGCGGACGACCCCAATCTCAAGGAGTTGTATTTCAATGCCTATTTTGGCAATGCCTGGTGCCTGTACAAGTTGAGCCAGACGGAGAAGGTCGTCGCGGCCGGGCAAGAAGCCAAGTATCTTCAGGCAGCCGCGAAAAACTTCTTTAAATTAGAAAAATCCACCAACCAGGAAGGCTGGCAAATTGTCGGCCCGCGCGTGCGTGAGCTTCTCGCCAGCGAGCGTAAGCTCAAGGAAGAATATGACAAACTAACGCGTAGCGCCAAATGAGCGCCGCCGACCTCTACAACTCTCCTTTCAGGTTTTAACATGAATCGTCTCCTGCCAATGTTAGCGCTGTCCTGGGCCGTCGTGAGCACGGGGGCTCGCGCTCAGGACACCGTCATGGTTCGTCCCCTCGACAAGGTCTATCGCGGGACGATCAAGAAAGAGTCGACACGGGGCGTCGAAATCGCGGAAAAGAAAGGCGCCAAGGAAACCGTGCAGGTCATTCCGGCCGAGGAGATTGTCGACATTATTTATGAAGTCGCTTCCGTGGACGTGCGCATCAACATGTATCAACCGGCACTCCAAAGCGAAAAGGAATACAACGACTCCGATCCAAAAAAAACGCCAAGCGCAAAGCAAATCTGACCAACGCCCTCAAAAAGTATGGTGAGGCCTACGCGAAAGTCACCGAGAAGGGGGCCAAGAGCCATCTGGAATACAAGCTGGCGTATTTGAACGCGCTGCAGGCCTTGGATGACGATGCCGGTATGGACGCCGCCATCAAGCGGCTGCATGATTTCAAAACCAGGCATCCGAATTGCTGGGAGCTTGGCGCCTGCCTGCGGCTTATGGGGCGGCTCTACCTCGATGGCAAACAATACAAGGAGGCGGAAGACGCCTTTCTCGAGCTGGCGCAGGCAGACGTGGGAGATGACGTCAAGGGTGAAGCCGAACTGGCCGCGGTTCAGGTGACTATCAAGGCGGGCCAACAAGATGCCGCCCTGAAAAGGTTGCAAGCATTGGCGGCAAAATGGCCCCCGGACACCCTGTTGCAAAGCCGCGCCAGGGTCGCTCAAGCGGAATGCCTGGCGGCGAGCAAAAAGAACGAGGAAGCGGTAAAGCTTTTGCGCGAGGTGGCACGGGTCACGTCCGACAGGAATGTGAAGGCTCTGGCCTACAATGCATTGGGCCAGACCCTCTACAACGCCGACAAATTAAAGGATGCCCGCTGGGAATTTCTTTGGGTCGATGTGGTCTTTAACCAAAGCCCCGCCGAACATGCCAAGGCGCTTTACTACCTGGCGAAGATTTTTGACAAGCTCGGTGAACAGCAGCGGGCCCAGGAGTGCCGGGAAACGCTGCTCAGCGAGCGTGCCTTCGCCGGCCTGGAGTGGCAGCGGCTGGCGGCCAAGGAAACACGGCCCTGACGATGCCGGCGGCCGGCAACATTTCAGGGATGCCCATCAAGGATACGCTGGAGCAATACCTCATTGATCCTGCCGCGAAAACGGACTTCGCCGTTCACCATCACCACGGGCACGCAATTCCCGAAACGCACGACCAGGTCGGCTGAAGTGTCCACATCGAGCACTTCAAGGAGGAAGCCGCGCTTTTTCTGATGGGAAGATAGCAGCTTCCAGGCGTCGGTGCAGAGGTGGCATTGTTTACGCGTGTAGAGAAGAAAATGCAGGTCGGGGCGTGGGGAGGGCAGGGCAGCGCGCGACAACCATCTTTGCCGCCGCCACCATTTTCGCAAATGGGAAAACATCCGCGGTAATCCTCAAGTAGTCAGCCCTTTCAACTTTTGCTATCCTAACCAAATATTTAGTAGGAGGGTGGACCCTCCTTCGGACCTGTGTCAGGATTAGAGGAAGTCCATGCCCTCCCCCCGTGAGCAGCCATCACCGCCTCGCAACCGGCGCCGTCAGGAGACCATGCCGGGAGGGTGGCTGTGGATCGCGATTCTCCTCTTGTTGGTTGGCGTGATTGTTTTCACGTTAAGCTCGAACAACGCCGGCCTCATCGGTTATTCCGAATTCATGACCCTGGCGAAGGACAAATTCGCCAATGTCATTATCAAAAAAACCAGCCAGCGCGCCGTCGGAGAATTCAAGAAAGGCGCCGAGGACAACCTGCCCGATGACATCAAGAAGCAGGTCCGCTACCACAAAATCGAGACGAACATTCCCACGGCGGAGGTGCAGGGCGGCAGCGTGACCCGGCAGCTGAACGAGTTCGGCGTCAAGTACAGCGAAGAGGAAGAGGCTGGCGCCTGGATGGGCCCGGTCTTCATGTTTCTTTTGCCCACGCTGTTGCTTATTCTCTTTTTCGTCGTGTTCCTTTTGCCACGTTTCCGCGACCCGCTGGGCGGCGGCTTCCTGAGCAATTACGTCAAGAGCCCGGCCAAGCGCTATGACAAGACCAAGATGCGGGTCACTTTCGAAGACGTCGCCGACATGACCGCGGCCAAGAGCGAGTTGCAAGAAATCGTCGATTTTCTAAAGAGCCCGGAAAAGTTCCAACGACTCGGGGCGCAGATTCCCAAGGGCGTATTGTTGATCGGTCCTCCCGGAACCGGCAAAACTTTGCTGGCGCGCGCCGTCGCCGGCG
This sequence comes from uncultured Planctomycetota bacterium, assembly GCA_963848825.1. Classification (GTDB taxonomy): domain Bacteria; phylum Planctomycetota; class Planctomycetia; order Gemmatales; family Gemmataceae; genus CAVVSQ01. Next base: position 234,012 of record CAWKFA010000008.1, read on the forward strand.
AGGCCGGTGTGCCTTTCTTTTCCATCAGTGGTTCGGAATTCATTCAGATGTTCGTGGGCGTCGGCGCCAGCCGGGTGCGCGATATGTTTCGCACCGCCAAGGAAAGTGCGCCCTGTCTGTTGTTCATCGATGAAATCGATGCTGTCGGCCGTATGCGCGGCGCGGGCGTCGGCGGCGGTTCGGATGAACGAGAGCAAACGCTCAATCAGATTCTCAGCGAAATGGACGGCTTTCATCCGAACGAATCGGTCATTGTCATTGCCGCCACCAACCGGCCCGACGTACTCGACTCGGCCCTCCTGCGGCCTGGCCGATTCGATCGCCACGTTACAGTCGATCGGCCTACCTGGCAGGGCCGCCTGGAGATCCTCAAGGTTCACACACGCACCAAACCCCTGTCCGACGATGTGAATCTTGAAGCGGTCGCCCGCAAGATGATCGGCATGACCGGGGCCGACCTGCGCAATCTCGCCAACGAAGCGGCCCTCCTGGCCACGCGAAAACAAGAACCGCATCGACCGTAAGAACTTTGAAGACGCGGCCGATCGCGTGCTGATGGGCCCCAAGCGCGAGGAAGTGCTGACCGAAGAGACCAAGCGGAGCACCGCCTATCACGAAGCAGGGCATACGGTGATCGCCTGGTGCGAGCCGGATGCCGATCCACCGCATAAGGTCACCATCGTGCCGCGCGGCCGGGCCGGTGGTGTCACGATGACCACTCCCGATGAAGACCGCCTCTTTCGAAGCAAGGATTTCTTCAAGGCCCAGTTGGCGGTGGCCATGGGGGGCCGCGCCGCCGAAAGACTTATCTACAATCAGCCCTTTACCGGCGTTGAAGCCGACCTCAAGTACGCTACCCGGCTAGCCCGCTACATGGTCACGCATTGGGGCATGAGCGATCGTCTGGGGCCCATGTCCTTCCGCATTGGCGAGGAACATGTCTTTCTTGGCAAGGAAATCCAGGAGCCTCGCGATTTCAGCGAAGCCACGGCGGCGATTATCGACGAAGAAGTCAAACTGCTGCTGATTCAGGCTGACGAGCAGGCTTTTCAGCTGCTGTCCGCCAACCGCGATAAGTTGGAACGGCTGGTCGAGGAACTGCTGATCAAGGAAGAATTGCACAAGGAAGAAATCGACGCGATCCTGGGCAAGAAACTTGAAACCGGCACCATTGCAGCGGAAAATGCCCCATTTGACGTGTTGCATACCGCGCCGGAAATCACTTCGAGCAACTAAGAGCTTTGCATGTAGGGCGGGCACGCTTTTTCACTAGCGCCTGGCAAACCGGTGGTTTGCTCAAGGATCGAGGGGCAACCAATCTAATATGTCGAAGCGTGCGTGCGGCGACGTGTTGGGGACGCCTGCCAGGTGCTCGTAAGCGCCACGGCAGGGCTTAAGTAGCTTTTGCAGGTCCTGAGCCGTTAAACTCCCCTGTTCGCGACAGAGCATCAGATCGGATTGCCCGGCGACACGGACGTGGCGAACGTCGGGGAATACTTCATGGATGGCATTTTCGAGCGCTTTTCCAGCCGGGCTGGCCGGGACCAACAAGAAGGCGTTTTGCTTCGTTTCGACATGCCCCGCCATCAAGGGCTGGGCACGGTCGATGTATTCGCTTACTTGAGCGCCCAGGTCCGAGACGGCTGAATTCGTGCCATCATTGTGGGCGGCGTGGGCGACTTCGGCTTCATTGCTGAGAATTTGCGCCACGTCCATGATGGGCAGGTGCTGGCTCAGAATCGATCCCGCTTCCACGAGAAGGGGAATGGCCAGCTGCCGGCTTATATCGCCGCTCGTCATGCAGGCACCGTGCAGTCCGCCGCGCGGCGCCAGGATGCGTTCGTGTAATTCTTTATCCAGGATCGCCCACTGCTCCGCATGCAGACTTTGCAGAAACCGCAGGGCGGCACGCTCGAGGTCCGTTTCGCCGTCAGGCAGGACGACCCGCGCGGTTTCCGATTGGCGGATGGCTTCCCAGAAGGACTGCGAGGAGGGTAGCGGTGTGTGCGTGAGGGTAAACTCGGCGCCTGGGCGGGTGTTGGCCAGGTCTTCTTCCTGGTCGGCCGTGCCGGCCTCCAGGTGTTCCTGGACATGACGGAGGCGTTGGCGCACGAAGCCCATGTCGCGAGCGCGTTCCGCCACTTTGCCGGCCAGGAGGCTCAGGCAGTGCCGGACGGCGCCGAGAACTTCCTCCGTGAGCCGTTGCCGCGCGAAGTGGGCCAGTTGATCCATGAAGGCACGCAGTTGCCGGCTTCTGGAGCGACCGCCAAAAAGACGGAAGCCGCCACCGCCGGCCGAACAGTCTTGCAGGGCCGACTCCACTTGCTGCCAGGACTGCGCGGTCTTGGCGACCTGCTGGGCGATCCCTTCCTTGCGTGCGTCGCTTTCCTTGTGCAAAAAGGCTTGTAGCCTTTCGAGTGCCATTTCGGCGGCCGCCACGCGGGCACCGGGGTGCTCGGTGAGGGTTAGCAAGTCCTGCGACAATTCCTTATCCCATTCATCGGCGATTTTTTGTGTTGCAACCGCCAGGGCGCGCGTCAGCCGCGTCTTGCGCCAGTCGTTGACTTCCTGATCGCCATCGCCGGAACCTACCCAGTCCTTGACACGGCTCAAGGCCTGTTTGGCCCAGTTTCCAGGGTCCTCCTGGGCCACGGGTTGGACGATCTGTTCTTCGAGCTTGGCCAGGATGCTTGCCAGGACCTCGCCCGGTGTGTTGCCAACGTCGGTAGGCGAGCCTGCCTGCGCCAGGTTTTCGACGCGTTGGGCGAGAATGCCTGGTTTGAGGAATTTATGCTCGGCAACGGCGTCGAGAAAGACTTGAATCTGTTTTTGCGCCTGGATGGATATTTCATCTTTGGTGGTGGCCAGCCAACCCTCGATAAGGCGCTGACATGCCTGCCGCGCCGCCAGCCGCAAAAGCAAGCCGCGCGGAAACCAAACCGCGTAGGTGCCAAAACTTCGCAGGGGTGCCGCCAGCAGACCGGGGGGGGACCATCGGAACCGCTAACGTCCTCCCCATGGCGCAAGTTTTCCAGACGTAGCCCAAGAGGCGTCGTCAATTCATGGAATAAATAGTTGCCCAGATGCGCCAACGTCGTTTCTACTGCTTCAGGCGTGCGATGCGGCTGAGGTAGAAGATAAACGGAAGTGAAGGGCGAGCCTTCATCCACGATGCGTTGGCCGTCGACGCCGTATTGAGCGGCAAAGCGGATATTGGCATCGCAAAAATGGTTCAGCTCCGTGAGCGTGGCGTAGATGTTGGCTTGCTCTTGCTTGGGTGTGGCCGGGTCTTGCGGGGCGCCGCACAGTAAAAAGGCATTGATTTTACTGTCGGGATGCCGAAGTTGCGCGAGCAACCGCCTGAGGGCATAACCCAGGTCCGGCAACAGGCCGCTGCCGCCGCCGCCGGCTGCCGCGATGACATAGACGCGCGGCGTGGTGTCGCGCAGGGCCAGCCCCGTAAGCGATACGGATTGATAGATGTTATCGGGATTGGTGACTTCCTGGATTTCACGCCGTAGCCGGGCCACCAGCCGCTGCTGATTGTCCGAAAACGCCAGCCGGCCCAGCGCACGGGAGCCCTGGGTCTGGAGCGAACGTGGCATCGCATATAGCTTCTCGCGTGGCAGCCACTCGCTAAGTTCCTCCAGGCTCCGGCGACGATAATTGACCACGGGCTGCAAGGGCAGGGGATAGACTTCATTGCGGGTCAGGGCGACCTCGGGTGCGCCGCGAATCGCGGTGTTCAGTGCTTCCGGATCGGAGTCGATGCACAGAAAACGCAAGAGGGACAACTTGTTAAGGTCGCCAAAGCGATCCAGAAAACGGCAGCGCAACTCAAGCAGCGCCTTGCGGCCAAATGCTCCCACGCCGATGATCAAGGTCGGCCGCAGTGCTCCGGTGTCCGGCTGGGCAATGGTCATGCCCATTTCGGACTGAACGTTGGCTTCCTCCTCGGGGTCACGCGGCGGCAGGGCGGGGGGCGCCGAAAATCGAAGCCCTCGAGGCCATTGTCCATCTCATCGAGCTGAAAATCTCGAAGGCTTTCCACCTTGCCATTGCGCTTGCCGGCCCCGGCCAGGGCGAATTCCTTGACTGGCTTTCCGGGAGCGGCGTGATGATCGGGCGCCGTCCGGTTCGCGGGACGAACCTTGTAAAGGCTGGTGATAAAGGCCGAACAGCTTGGAAAGCGCTTGGTCGGGTCCTTGGCAAGCGCCCGGCCAACGATGGGCCGTTCCACTTCCGGCAGCGAGCGGAGGTCCGGGTCTTCCTGGAGATGTTGTTGTGATAATTGCCGTACGTTTTTGCCGTTGAAGGGCCGATGCCCCGTCAGCAGTTCTTGATAGACGATGGCCAGGCTATATTGGTCGCTGTTTTGTGATATTTTGCCGGCATAAGTCTCGGGAGCGGCGTACAGTGGCGTCACGCCGCCCATGACGCCGGACGAGCTTTGTCTTTCCAGGTGTTTCACCAGCCCAAAGTCGGCGACCTTGACATGGTTGCTGATGATAAAAAGATTTTTTGGCTTGATGTCGAGGTGCTGAAGCTTGTGCGGCTCGTTGTTCATGAAGTCGAGAGCTTCGGCCGCATCACCCAGGTAGCGGAGCAAATCGTGCCGGGGTATGCCGATCAGTCCCGTCGCCTGGCATTCGATGAACAGGTCATGGAGCGTACGCTCCGCCAACTCCATGACGATGATCAGTTCGCCGTCGGAAGTTTCTTGGATCAGGTCGAGGGAGCAGACGAAAGGATGGCGGACGTCTTTGATGCGGTTGAGGGCCCGGCGCTCTTGTTCTGCGCGCACCGCGTCGATATCGAGGGACTTGAGGTTGCCGTAAACGAACTTGATGGCTTTGAAAAGTCCGCCGGGAGCTTCGCATTTCCAGACTTCGCCAAAACCCCCGCTGCCCAGCGGCTCAATCAGGCGATACCCGGGAATGGGTTCCGCATTCGGTTCACGTAACCAACTCATAGGAGATCCCGCACCAATAAGGCCCGAAATGGGACATGCTCAATCCAGGAAGCGGACGTCAGCATCGCTTGGCCTGGCCTACCTTTAGAGAATCCTTGGATTAAACCACACAACCATAGTTCGCGTTTGGAGTTTTGTCCAATCTTCGGCCGCTATTTTCGAGCTTTGACAGCGCATTTAGCGGGCCACCGCAGAAATGCGCTCACTTCCCTGCTTAAACAAGCCGCGACCGTCATAACCGGCATGATCCGCGAACTTCGCCGACGCCGACCCGGCGGCGCTTTCGGCACAACCCGCAGGCGGACGGTGCCTATTTGCTTGATTTCTCAGTTGCTCCCATTGCTTCATATAGACCGAAAAACCTACCTTTAAGAGTATCGCGGGTTGGGCCCTTTGTGCCGGACAGACAAGCGGTTCCCCGCCATTAAACCAGGCACTGGCGAGAATGTCGCCGCCACCCTTTATTGAGGAGATTTGGTAATGTTTTCGCGCAAGTTGAACTATGCGGCCCTGACTTTGTTAGTCCTCGTCGGCGGTTGCAGGCACTCGACGTCCAATCGCGTGGCCTATTCGACGCAACCCGCCATCGTGACAGCCGCGCCGGCACCGGTGGCCGTCGTTGCGCCGTCATGCTCGACATGCCCCACTGCCGGCGTCGTGCCGCCGCCCCCCGCCGGTTTCGTGCGCTAAGCGACTGCGCGGACGCGTGCGGACAACAGCTTTTGGCTTGAAGGGATACCTTTACCCCCATTTTGTCCTGGAGATCGCCATGAAGATGAGTTTGGCTTTAATGATGGGCGTCGCGCTGGTGGTTCAACCCGGGACGGCTAGCGCGGAACAGGCACGATTTCATTACGTTCCCATTGACCCTTGCGGCACCTTGTCCCAGGTTCCCGCCGGTCCCAACGGCGCGCTCGGAGAGCAGCTTACCGGTTTTGGGCTGCGGCCCCAGCCTTTCAATCGCGTAATGCGTCCCAACCAAATAGTGACCTTTCGCCACCCTTACACGGGACGCAACGTCACCGTTCCCGTGACCTTGCCGCCCGGGACGCCGCGTTTCGAAGTTGGAACCGACCGAATCACCTATTACTACGGCAGTTACGTCGTGGAAGCGCGGTTCTTTCCCGATGGCTCGGTGGATATGGTTTATAACAGCGGTTTTATGGGCAGCATCATCGTGGACTAAGGCCGACGGACGCACCTGGCCGCCGGCCCACTGACGCTTCAGTGGAAGCGTGCCTAGGCAAGTTGCCAGCGTCCACGGTAAATAGGCCGGCCTTCGCGGCGGTATTTTCTCTCGAAGTTCGTCAAAAAGTCCATCTCGTCGGCAGGTTCCTTGACCTCCAGCGGCGACAGCTGCGTGAACGTGCCGAGCTGCGCCAGCAGTTTAACGGTCTCTTCGAAGTAAGCCTGTACGTCGGAAACAACGTGGAGTAGTCCCCCCTTTACCAGGGAACGGGCGCACTCGCGGGCAAAGGGCTCGGTAAATAGCCGGCGCTTGTGGTGGCGCGTTTTCCACCACGGGTCGGGGAAATAAACATGCATGGCGGCTACACTGGCCGCGGGCACGAGCGTTTCCAGAAATTGCCGGGCATCGTGGGCAGCGACCTTCACATTTTTCAAACCACGCTTGGCCAGACGGGTGGCCGTGAAGAGCGTGTATTTACGTTCGATTTCGATCCCCAGGAAGTTGGTTTGCGGATGTTTAATACCAGAATTGACGAGAAATAGGCCTTTCCCGAACCCGACCTCGATCTCAACCGCGTTGTCGTTGCCGAAAAGAGTGGACCATTCAATGGGGGTCGAAGCAGGCCCTGCGCCGCCGGCCTCCGCAAGTTGGTGGGGAACTTCGATCAAATAGCGGCGCCAGTTCTTCTAGCGGCAAGCGGGTACCGCGCCGCATCATTCATCTCCCTTGCGGGTTAACGGCATGCCGATGATGTCGCCATGGAAGACCATGGTCTCCTTGGCAAAACCCTGGACATTGCAGATCGTCTGCCGGCGGTTGACCTTGGTAGCCTTGGCAACCAATACCAGGCGGCTGCCTGGATAAACCGGGCCCCGAAAGCGGACATTTTCAAGCCCGCCAAACCCCATGAAATCGCCGCCCATGATCTTGTAGGTCCGAAAATAGAAGGCGCAGAGCTGTGCGGCTGCCTCGCAAATCAAGACGCCGGGCATGATGGGGTACCCCGGCAAGTGGCCGCGCACCCAAAATTCGTCATGGCCCACGTCTTTGTAGCCGGCAATCAAATGTTGCGGCGGATCGACATAAATGATGGCGTCGAGGTGTTCAAATTCAAATCGTTGCGGGTTGACCCGGCGAATCGCTTCCTTGTCGGCAATGATATGGTTGAGGTCGAGCTTGCCGATATCGTAGTTCTGTTCGGGAGGCATGAAAATGGCCTTTACGAAATAATCTCTCGAACCTGGGTGAGATCCGTCAACAGGATATCCGGCCTGGTGGCCGCGTCCTTGAGTTGCTCGCCGGTCGCCTGCAGCGAATCCTTGTCGCCGGCATAAAGAGCGGTGCGCATCCCGAGTTTTTTGGCCGGAGCGATGTCTTGCGCGATGCGCGCGCCGATATGAAGGACCTCGTGCGGCGCGATGCCCTTTTGCGACGCAGCGCTCAACAAATGGCGAAACAGCCTCTCGGAAGGTTTACGCCCTTTTTGTTCATAGGACAGAGCATTCTCGGGAAACAGAGTCCGTAACGGCGTGGCGCAGCCCTGCTGCTTGAGGCCCCGCTCGAGCTGAATCAGCGAAAAGCATTGCGCATCCGCGATCAGGCCCTGGCTCAGGCCGCAGGACTGAATGTGCTCGAGCGCCGCGGCCGCGCCTTCCTGGCAAGCGGTCCCCTGCAAGCTGGCATGGAAGAAATAAGCGATTTTTTTGCAATACTCGTTCAACGAGCCGAAGAAACTAGCGTCAAATTTGTAGTCTTTTTGCAAGAGCTTTTTGAGGATGGCGTCCCATACCTTGTCGGCATGAAGCTCCGGGTACTTTTCGCCGTGCGAGGGGGCCATACGTTGTTCGGCGAGTACATTGGTGTAGATCTGGCCCATGTATTCGGATGGCTGGCCCGGCTTGCGGGACATCGAGCCCCACATCTTGAATTCCTGGACCGTCTTGTCGAGGGCCAGGTCCATGATGAACTTCTGCGGATGCACGAAAACCAGGTCCCCACCCAGGATGCTCAGCAGCGTGCCGTAAAGGTTCCAGGTCACCATGCGCACTTGAGGCAGGGCCACCAGGTGCGGTTTCGCCTTGGCGCGTTGCGGCGTGGGGGCGGCTGGCCACGGCAAATCGCGCGTGTCCAGGTAGTCCGCGTATTGGTCCAGCGCCAAAGGCATGAAAATCGTCCCTTTCCCGAGCTGCACCGCATTTTGTCGAAAGCGGCTCCAACCTGTCAAGAGGGCATAATGCCGCCGCGCTCCTTGGATTGCTACCTCTTTTTTAATAAAATTTCAGCAAAATGCATGAGGATTTTCTTTTGTAACGGGAGCGCGTCTTTTAGGTGCCATCTCGTGGAGCAATCTGAATATAAATGGATTCGTCATCATCTTCTCTCCCGCCAGGCCCCCCACGTGGTCTGCCGCCAGTGACGCCCCCCTCGGGCCGTTTCATCGCTCAGCTCTTTTTAGTTCCGGGCATGATTGTCCTGGTGGCCGTGCTGCTCTTGCTCGCTTTTCGCTATCTTTTGGGGGGCAGCTACGAGCCCACCAACTTCCTCAAGCAACTCGATAACGAAAATGCCGATATTCGCTGGCGCGGCGCCAGCGACCTCGCCCAGGTCCTCAAGCGGCCCGAAAGCGTCAGCCTCAAATCAGACCCCATCTTCGCCCTCGACCTGGCACAGCGCCTCGCGCTGGCCTGGACGATTTGCTCCAGGAGGAAAAACGCGTTCAGGACAGCGTGGCCAACCGCGGTCCGCGCGAGAAGGAGGCCGCCTGGGGCAAGCCGCTGGATGCCAAACGTAATTATGTCAGTTTTCTGGCGGCCACGCTGGGAGATTTTGTTGTGCCGGTCGGCGTACCGCTGTTGAGCGAGATCGTTCTCCGCGACGACTCGCCCGATCCGAGGAACATTTTGCGCCGCCGCCTCGCGCTGCACGCCTTGAGCAATCTGGGAGACAAGATCCAGGGTTTTGCGAAACTCTCCGCCACCCAGCAGACCGAGATCTTCGACAAACTGTTAAAGGAAACGGCATCCACAAACCCCCAGCGCGCAGCGCGGCACGCCACGGGCTCTATTATCTCGACAAAACGAAGCTGCCTGCCGGTGCGCTGGAGGATATCGTGCACATGGATCAAACGTTGGCCCGAGTGGCGTCCGATCAAGATCAATTTTTGCGCGGCCAGGTGGCCTTTGCATTTAACTTTTGGGATGGACCGCTGGCCGAAGCCACGCTGCAAAAGCTCGCGCGCGACCAGGGGCAGGGGACACTGGCACGATTCGTCGATTAGGGCCCGTTGGAGTTATTCATGACGCAAGATACCGGACTTGTTAAGCGGGGCCTGTTTCTGTTGGTCCTCATGTCGGGACTGGTGATCGTCCTGCTGGTGATCATGTTTCAGCGCGTGGCGCCGACGTTGCCGGTTGCCGCCGGCCGGCCGGAATTGTTGGCCGCCACGCTCGTGCGTTCCGATACCGCCTTTCCCGCCGGCGTCGCCTGGGCGGACCTGTACGAAATCGGGGAAGCCTTTCCAAGCAGTCCCGGTTGGCAGATTCGTTATAATGCCGCGGGCAGCCTGGCACGACGCGGCAGTCCGCAGGTTCCATGGCCTGTTTTGCTCGAAATGTTGGACGAAGATCGTCAAATGCATAACTTTCGCGAGCAGTTGCCCGATGGCCGTCTGGTGCCCGACGAAACCGCGGCGCGCATGACGATGATCTACGCTCTGCGGGCGATCGGCGAATGGCATAAAAAGCAAGCGAGCAAAGAGGTGTCGCCGGAGCTCGCCAAAGTTTACGTCGCCGTGGACAAGCTGGCGAACAGCCCGGTGATGGAGGTCAAAACCCAGGCGGCCAACGCACAGTCGCTCTTTTTTCGCTAGCGGCCTCGCCTCCGTCATTCCTCAAGTTCGCCCAGGGCCGCTTGATAGCGCACGCCGCGGGCCTCGATTTCGAAGCGGCGCGTGGTGGCCCCGGTCACGACAATCTTGATGATCAACAAAGCGCCTGGCAGGCAGCCAGGAACCTTGTCGGCCCATTCCACCAAACAAACACCGTTGCCCTGGAAGTATTCATGGACGCCCAGGTCCTCGAACTCCGCTTCTGTTTTGAGCCGGTAAGTGTCGAAGTGGTAGATAGGCAGCCGCGCGTTGTACTCTTGAATGAGGACGAACGTGGGACTGCTCACCTGGTTTGGATTGACGATCCCCAGCCCCAGGGCTACGGCACGCACCAGGTTCGTTTTGCCGGCGCCCAGGGGGCCGATGAGCGCGATGACAGCGCCTGGAAAAAGCACGTCCGCCAGGCGGCGCCCGAAGTCCTCCGTGCCCGCGACGTCGGCCGCTTCAACAACCCGGTGCATCGCTCACGGCGCCTTCTTCTTGTGGGCTTTCTGGGTTTTGCCACGCAAATAGGCCTGGATGAAGTCGTCGATTTCACCATCCAGCACATTTCCCACCTGCGCCGTCTGGGCATCGGTTCGCTGGTCCTTGACGAGCGTGTAGGGCTGCATGACGTAGTTGCGGATCTGATAGCCCCAGGCTACCTCCCCTTTTTCGTCATATTGCTTTTCCACCTCGGCCTGCCGCTTTTGCTCCTCGATCTTGTAAAGCTTGGATTTCAGCAGCGCCAGCGCCGTCGCGTCGTTTTTATGTTGACTGCGTTCGCTACGGCTTTCCGCGGCGATACCGGAGGGAATGTGCACGTAGCGCACGCCGCTTTCGGTCTTGTTTTGATGCTGCCCGCCCGGTCCGCCGCTGCGGAAGGTTTCCCGGCGCAGGTCGTCCCGCTTGACGTCGATATTGATGGTGCCCTCGATGTCCGGCGTCACATCGACCGCGGCGAATGAAGTTTGCCGCCGGGCGTTCGAATCGAACGGGCTGATGCGTACCAGCCGATGCACCCCTGTTTCACTTTGCAAATTGCCGTACGCGTAATCCCCCTTGATGAACAAGGTCGCGTTGCGAATGCCGGCCTCGTCGTTGCGGAGTTCGTCGACGAGGTCCACGGCGAACCCATGGCGCTCGGCCCAGCGCGTGTACATGCGCACGAGCATCTGCGCCCAGTCGCAGGCCTCGGTGCCGCCGGTGCCGGCCTGAATCTTGAGAAAGGCGTTGCTGGCGTCTTCCGGCCCGCTCAACATCGCACGCATTTCGAATTCGCCAACTTCCCGTTCGGCCTTGACAAGCTCCTTGTCCATGTCCCCTTCGAGGCTGGCATCTTCCTCCGTCAGTTCCGCCATGGCCTGCAGGTCCTGCACGGTCCCTTCCAGGCCTTCGAAGGGGTTCAAGATGGCGTTGAGGTTCTTGAGCACGCCGATGATTTGCTGGGCCCTTTCCTGGTTGTCCCAGAATTTGTCTTCTGCCATCTGCGCCGAGAGTTTTGCGCGTTCGGCGCGTTTACCAGCGATGTCAAAGACTGTCTCGTTGCTGCGTCAAACGGTTCAATACCTCGTCGAAGCGGCGGCGAAGGTCGATGTTCATTGACGGTTTTTCCTTAAAAAAGACAACGGAACTTCCTGTTCGTCAATATACCAAAATTGCGGATTTTTGCAGGCTATCTACAGGGGACTATTCATGTCATCGATCAAGAACAAAGTCGTGCTCATTACCGGCGGGGGCAGCGGCATTGGTTTGGCGACGGCCCGGCTCTTTTTGGAACAAGGCGCCAAGGTCGCCATTGCGGGCAGAACGCATGCCAAGCTGGTGGAGAATACCAAGGACTTTCCAGGGCGGGAACGCCTCTTTCTTCAGGCCGCCGACGTTTCCGAGCCCGCGCAGGTCCAAACCCTCGTGAAAAATGTGCTCGAGCACTTCGGCATCATCGATATCCTGGTCAACGCCGCCGGCACGAACATCAAAAAGCGTGCCTTTCGCGAACTAACGCCCGAATCCTGGCAACAGCTTGTCCGCACCAACCTGGACGGCGCTTTCTACTGCATCCATGCCGTGCTGCCTCCCATGCTTGAACGCAAGGATGGGGTCATCATCAATATCAACAGTACCTCGGGGCTGCGTGCCCATCCGCTCGGCGGTGTCGGCTACGCGGCTTCCAAGTTCGGCATGACCGGCCTCGGCACGGGCCTGGCGCGCCGAGGAAAAGGACAGCGGCATGCGCGTCACCAATATATATCCCGGCGAAGTGGATACGCCGCTGCTCGCGCAGCGCCCGCAGGCGCTCACGGAGGAACACCGTCAGAAGATCTTGCGGCCCGAAGACGTTGCCGCCGCCGTCCTGTTTGTGGCTGGCCAGCCCCCCCATGTCTCGATTCCGGATCTGGTCATCAAGCCGACGATACAGATGTGGGTGTAGTTCGCCGTCGCAGCAGGGGCACGATTTGGCTGGGATTGGGTAACGCAAACGGCCGTAGTGGCGTGCGACGCGCACCGCTGGTCCGAGTACATGGCGGAGTACGAAGGAATTGCCGACTTGCGTCGGGCAAAACAGGCCGTCAACGGGCTTGTTTCAGCGCCCTTCGACGACCTCGATGACGATGACGGAGACGTTGTCGCGTGAGCCGTTGTCGAGGGCGAGTTGGCCCAGGCCGTCGGCGCAGGCTTGAGCGTCGGCATGTTCATTGACGAACGAAAGGATTTGCGCGTCGGGCACGGGGCCGGACATGCCGTCGCTGCAGAGCACAAACTTGTCACCCGCCTGGATGGGTATGATCTTGACGTCCGGTCCCTCGCCGACTTCCTTGCTGCCCAGGAATTTCCAGAGGACGTTGCGAAAGCGGTGCTCCTTGGCCTCGGCTGCGGAGATCGTCTTGTTCTCGACGAGCGCCTGCGCCAGCGAATGATCGATGGTCAACTGCTCGATCGTGTCGCCCCGAATCAGATAGGCCCGGCTATCGCCAAAGTTGGAGATATAAAGCTCGTGGCCTTTGCGCCACAAGGCGAGGACGATCGTGGTCCCCATGTTCTTGAGGTCGCGGTCCAGTTGGCCCATCGTGATGATTTCTTCGTTGGCCTGCATGATGGCCTTGCGAATGACGGCGCAGGCCTGTTCCTGATCGGCGGCGGGCGTGAGGTTCTTGCGCAGCTCGCGCGGCACGACCTCGATGGCGCGCTTGCTGGCGATTTCGCCGGCGGCCTGTCCTCCCATGCCGTCCGCCACGATGCAGAGGCTCATGTCGGGGAAGGGTTTGACCTCGATGGAGTCTTCGTTGTTCTCGCGGTAATTGCCCAGGAGTGTGCATTTACCGATGTTCAGCGTCAAGGCCATGTTGGCCACCTCGTTGGGCACAATTTCATTTTTCCTACTTAGAAACTATAGAACAGTCGCCCTACGGAAGCAACTGCGAACGAAGCCCGCCAGCGTAAACGGGCCAAAAACATGGCGGACCGGAGCGCCCCGCGGCGTTTCATCGTTCTTGACCCCGCTTCGCGAAGGTTCTATAATGCGCCTTCTGCCGAATATGCCGGTTGTGCCGATGAATCCGGTCGGATTGAAGGAGATCGCCGTGCCCGTCCACATGGAGCTCAAACGTATCATCATCAACGAGGTTCATGATCAGCAAGTGGTCATGCTGCGTGAAGTCGACGGCGAACGCAGCTTTCCCATCGTGATTGGCATTTTCGAGGCCACCAGCATCGACCGCCGCGTGAAGGGTATCCAGTCGCCACGGCCCTTGACGCACGATTTGCTGGCCGGCGTCATCGAAAACATGGGGGGCGAGCTGCAGGATATCTTCATCAGCGAATTAAGTGAACATACTTATTTTGCCAAGTTGCGGATTCGCAAGGATGGCGAGGTCATCGAGATTGATTGCCGTCCCTCGGATGCCATCGCCCTGGCGGTTACCGCCAAGGTACCCATCTATGTCGCCGAGGAGGTCATTGAGGAAGCGGCGGGCGAAATGTCAGTGCCCTGCACCTCGGCGCGTCCCCAGTGCCTGCCGTCAGCGCCTCCAGGCCGACGAGCGGCGCCTGACAGGTGAAATTCTCGCAAATATAAGTGGTCACGTCTCCCTGTGCCGTTTTGTCCGCCAGCAACTTGACGGGATTGTCGGCTGCGGGAGACCTGGTCCAGGCAATAACCTGATGCGGGCGGAAGCCTTGCCTCAGGAGACGCAGGGCCTCTTGAGCGCGCAGGGCCGTCCCCCACCACCGCGAACTCCTGCACGGGCCCGAGGTAGAAGTCGAGCGCAATCAGCATCTGCCCGGCCGCCAGGGGCGTCGAGGCCAGCAAGCCGCGATACAACTCCAGCGTCCTGGTCGCTTTCTTGAGCCAGTCGTCGTTGCCCGTGTAGTTTGTAAAGGCGCAACAGCGCCGTCACGGCCATCGAGTTGCCCGAGGGAGTGGCGTTGTCGTGCGGGTCTTTCGTGCGCGCGATCAACGTTTCGTGGTCCTTGCCGGTGAAGAAGAAGCCCCCCTCCGCGTCATCCCAGAACTGGTCGATCATGATGCGCGCTAACTCCTGCGCGGCCGCGATCCAGCGTCCGTCGAAAGTGGCCTCGTAGAGGGCAACCAGCGCGTCGATCACGTAGGCATAATCTTCCAGGTAGCCATTGAGCTTGGGCTGGCCGCCGGCCCCGTGGTGCGCAGCAAGCGGCCGTCCGGCGCGCGCATGCGCGTGAGCAGAAAGTCGGCGGCTCGCACCGCTGCCTGGCTGTACTCTGGCTTGTCCAGCACCTGCGCTGCCTGGGCGAAGGCGGCGATCATCAGGCCGTTCCAGGCGGTCAGGATCTTCTCGTCGCGGCCGGGCCAGACCCGCTTGCCGCGTACCTCGAATAGTTTTTGCTTGCTGGCGCGCGAGGCAGCTGCCGCAGTTCCTCCTCCTCCAGGTGATGCAGCTTCGCTTCCTGCCGTCAGGGCCGGGAAAGATGCGGAATGTTGTGGCCTTCCCAGTTGCCCTCCTGCGTGATGTCGTAGACGTCCGCGAACAGGGCGGCCTCCTCCTTGCCGAGGATCTGTTCGACTTCCGCCAGCGTCCAGACGAAGAACTTGCCCTCCACCCCCTCGCTGTCGGCGTCCTGCGTGCTGTAGAAGGGCCCTTCGGGGCTGGTCATCTCGCGCAGCACGTAGGCGAGCGTCTCCTCGACGACTTCGCGATAAAAGGCGTTGCCCGTCGCCTGGTAGGCTTCCAGGTAGGTCAGCGTCAGCAGGGCGTTGTCGTAAAGCATCTTTTCGAAATGCGGCACAAGCCACTGGGCGTCGGTGCTGTAGCGATGGAAGCCGCCGCCGAGCTGGTCGTACATGCCGCCGCGGGCCATGTGATCCAGCGTCTTGCCGACCATGTCGATGGCCAGTCTCGGCATCGAAGCGCAGCCCGAGCCGCAGCAGGAGGCGCAGATCCATGGGGTGCGGAAATTTCGGGGCGGCGCCGAAGCCGCCATGGCGGCGGTCGAAACGGCGTTCAAGAGCCGGCAACACGCCCTTGAGAAGGCCAACGTCGAGGCGCCCGTCGCCAGGCTCCAGACGCATCACCGCTTGCACATTCTCGGTCAGCGCTGCGCACCTTCGATCACGTCCTCACGCCGGTCCTTCCAGGCCTGCGCAATCGCATGCAGCACTTTGCGAAATGACGGCAGCGGATGGCGATCGTCGGGGAGGAAAGTAGGTGCCGCCGTAGAAGGGCTTGAGGTCCGGCGTCAGGAACATCGACATCGGCCAGCCGCCGTGCTGCGTCAGGAGCTGGACCGCCGTCATGTAAATCTGATCGAGGTCCGGCCGCTCCTCCCGATCCACCTTGATGCTGACAAAGCTGTCGTTGAGGAGTTTGCCCACCTCGGGATCTTCGAAGCTTTCCCGCTCCATTACATGGCACCAGTGGCACGCCGAATAGCCGATGCTCAGGAAGATGGGGCGATCCTGCTCCCGCGCCTTGCTGCAGCGCGTCCGGGCCCCAGGGAAACCAATCCACGGGGTTGTGGGAGTGTTGCCGCAGGTACGGACTGGTTTCGTAGACGAGCCGATTGGTGAACGTGGGGTTTGGCAAGATGATTCTCCCCACACTTAGTGCGTTCGGAAAAAAGGGGTCAGACCCCCTCGATACCCTGCACTACAGATGATCAAGCACCACGAAGATAGTGCCATCGTTCGGCAAATCAGGTGCCGTTGCCCTGCACGGTGACCCTCACGGCTTCGTTATTGTTAAGGTCGGTGCGAATAATGAGCTGCGTTTTCAATTCGCCGGCACGCGCGGGTTGAAAGCGAATCTCCACGATTTGCGTCTGGGCACTGCGATCGGGGATTATCGCCGTGATGCCGTCATCCTGGCCATCGATACTCAAGATGCGAAAGGGCCGGGCACCGCGAACCACGATGCTTTTCTTTTCCGTCTCGCCGATCCTGGCATCGTTCATCTTGACGAGTTCCGGCACGACGCTCAGGGTGGCCTGGATGTTCCCCAGAACATTGAAGGTCAAGGTCGGGCTGGCGGGGTCATTCGTTTTGAGGATGATTTCCTGCTTGAAGGTGCCCGACGCCGCGGCCGGATTTAGCGTGGCGATGATACGGTAGCCCTTGCCGGCCCGGCTGTGCAGGTCTTCCCACTTGAGCTCAAACGGGGCTGTTTTACTTTTGATGATTTCTTTGAGCTCCCAGGGAAACGACCCCGCATATTCCACGTCGATATATTTGCTCGGACTCTGCCCATGTTGCACCAGCCCGAAGTCGATTTCGCCGGGATTGAAGACGACGTCCACGCGCACGTTGGCATGAACGCTCAACGTGGCCGTCGAGACGTATTGCGGGCCGACGGTGACGTGGATTTTGACCGATTTTTGGCCGGAGAAACGGCTGCTATCCATATTGATGTTGAGCGTACCGGTCTCCCCCGGCTGCAAAATCTTGGTGGTTTCCTTGAAGGTGACGCAGCCGCACTCGGCGCGGACTTCGGTGAGTTCAAGAGGGACCTTGTAGATATTGGTCATCTTGAAGGCGTATTTGAGTTGGGCGCCACGCGGTACCACGCCGAAATCGTGAACCACGTCGCCGGCGAATATTTTATTCGCCCAGGCCGTGGCCTGTGCCGACGCCGGTTGAGCCGTAGCGGCGACGAGCAACAGGATAAAAACCGCCTTACGCATGCTTGTCTTCCCCTTCGGGGTCATAATCCGTCAAAGGCTGCGGCGTTGATTCTAGCGTGGATGTCCTTTTCGAAAAAGTCGGGTTTCCAGGTTTTTGAACTTACGTTCACTTCTGCCAGCTTTCCTTAATGAAGCGTAAGCCCCGCGTATAGACCTCTTCCGGGCTCGGGAACAAATCCCGCCAGACCTTGGTGGCCGCCGCCAGTGCGGGCAGCGACCGGCCAAAAGACTCAATGACCAGCCAGCCGTCGTACTTCACTTCCTTGAGCGCTTTGAACGTGGCGTCCCAGTGGACCATGCCCGTGCCCGGGCGTGCCCCGGTCGTTTTCGCTGATGTGAACCTGGACAAAATAGCCGGCCAGGCTCTTGATGGCGGTGCCGGGGCTCTTTTCTTCAATGTTGGCGTGAAAGGTGTCATACATGGTGCGGAAGTGGGGGTGGTTGACTTCCATCACCAGCGCCTTGGCTTGCTCCGCCGTGGTGAGAAAATAACATTCGAAGCGATTGAGGTACTCGATGGCGAGCATCACCTTATGTTGCGCTGCGAACTCCGCCGCTTTCCGCAATACTTCGGCGGCCCGTTTCTTTTCATCCACGGTCGGGCCGGTCCCCGAAAAGACTCCCAATGGGGAATGGTAGGGGCCACAAAGGTTCTCGCCGCCCAGGAGCGCTGTCATCTCGATGGCCCACTTGTGCCGATCCGCGGCGGCCTGGCGTATCTTCGCGTCGGGACTGATGGGATTGGCGTCCTCGCCCACCACGGTGACGGTGGTGCACGCCAGGCCCAGATTTTTTAGCTCTGTCGCGACGGCTTTATAATGATCTGCCTTGCCTTCAAAAAGAGGCAGCTCGACACCGTCGAAGCCTGCCTGCTTGAGCTTGGCCAGCAGCGGATAATGTTCGCTCGTGACGAAGCCCGTCCAGAGCAGCAAATTCATCCCGGTTCTCATGGTGCGTCCTTTGCGAGCTACGTTTCTTTCGCGGCGAGTTGATTTTTGCCAATAGTACGAAACGGACAAATCGATGACAAGGCACTTCTAGCCGCCCGTTGAAAAAGGGGTCAGACCCCTTCGTTACACTACAAAAACGTTGAAAACCCTGTTCGCTTCAAGGGGGTCTGACCCCTTTTTTAACGGGCGGCTAGCCCTTGGCAACTTCGACCCAGCTCCCGTTCTTCGCGGAACCGAGAATCGCATCAAGAATTAGCTGGGTTTCGTAAGCGTTGCGGAAATCCGGTTGCGTCGGCTGTCCCTTCGCGAGGTTTTCCAGAAAATCGGCGACTTGATGGACGAAGGTATGTTCGTAACCGATCTGCAGGCCCGGGACCCACCAGTGGCTCATGTAGGGATGGTCCCCGTCGGTGACGTGAATGCTGCGCCAGCCCCTGAGATTGCCCTGATCGCGGTAGTCGAAGTACTGCAGGCGGTGCAGATCATGAAGGTCCCATTTGATGGAACCCATCTCGCCATTGATTTCGAAGGTGTAAAGGGCCTTGTGCCCGCGCGCGTAACGCGTCGATTCGAACAGGCCCAATGAGCCGTTGTCGAACCGGCACATGAACGTGCAGGCGTCATCGATGCCGACCTTTTCCATTTTGCCCGTGAGATTGTGCTTGCGCTCCTTGATGAACGTTTCCGTCATGGCGGACAGCGAGCCGATCTTGCCATTGAGCCACACCGCCGTATCGATGCAGTGCGCCAGGAGATCGCCGGACACGCCCGAGCCCGCGGCGGCGACGTCCAGCCGCCAGAGTGCGGTGCCCCCCTGCGGCAGATCGGCGGAGATGGTCCAGTCCTGCAAGAAGTTGCGCGATAGTGAAAGATCCGGCCCAACTTGCCTTCATCGATCAAGTTCTTGGCCAGCGTGACCGCGGGCACGCGCCGGTAGTTATACCAAACCATGTTCGGCACCTTGGCCTTCTCGACGGCCTCGACCATCTTGAGCCCTTCGGGGCCATTCATGGCCAGCGGTTTTTCGCAAAGAATCATCTTGCCGGCCTTGGCGGCCGCGAGCGCGATCTCCGCATGCGTATTGTTCGGCGTGCAGATATCGATGGCGTCGATGTCCTTGCGTTCGACAAGCTTGCGCCAGTCGGTTTCGACGGACTCGTAGCCCCAGGTATCGGCGAACGCCTTGGCCTTCGCCGCATCACGCGCGCACACCGCCTTGAGCACCGGCCGATATTCGAGATTGAAGAAATTATTCACCCGGCGATAGCCATTGGAATGGGCACGGCCCATAAAACCATAGCCGATCAGGCCAATATTCAATGGTTTGGTCATGGAGAGTTCCTCAAGAGATACTGATTTCTCGCGTTTCGCCTATGGTTTGAATGTAGGGTGGTGTCAGCGTACCTGACGATCGACCCATCCGAAATATTAATTTTCGCGTCCGCCCATGGTTTGGATGTAGGGTGGTGTCGAGCGTACTCGCGCTGACCCACCGAAATACACGAGCACATCGAATCCTTTAATAAAATCCTGGGCCCGTATGTAAATTAATTTCTTGCGTTCGCATCAATGTTTGCGTTTATTTCGGTGGGTCAGCGCGATTACGCTCGACGCCACCCTACAGGGGCCCTGCAGGGCTTATTTCTTCTCGGCCTTGGCCGTGAAATGTTGGTATATCTCTTTGCCGATTTGGCCGATCAGGATGTTGCCGGCACTGTCGGCCTTGAAACTCTTGTCGGCGTTTTTGGCCGTGAGGACACAGACCGCCACGGGCCCGGTAGGCAGGTAGAGAATGCCGGCATCGGTCTTGGCATCGCTGACCGACCCCGTTTTGTGAGCTACCTCAATTCCTTCGGGCAAAAAGCGTTTGAGCTTGGTGGCATCGTCGCATTTCTTCATGTGGCCGATCATTTCCTTGCACAATGCCGGATTGGCGACATCGCCCTTGTGCAGCTTTTCGAGCAAGCCGACCATGTCACGCGCGGTGGTCGAGCCCAGGCCATATTTCTTGGTGGCTTCCGGGTCGATGGAGGTCGTGGCGCCTTTGTAGACCTTGGCATTGAGCCTGGTGCTCGGAAAGCCCCAGGCGGCCATGCGCTGGCTGGTGCCGGCGACGCCGATCTTGTCGAGCACGAGATTGGTGGCGGTGTTATCTGAGAAAACCATCATGAGCCGGACCGCGTCCCGAAGCGGAAACGTGGCGCCCCTCGCTGAAATGGTAGGTCAGAATGCCGCTGCCGGGGACCTTGTCGGCATTCTTGAGCGTCACCAAATCGCCGAGGCTGATCTTGCCTTCCATGACCTGCTGGTAAACTTCCAGCATGATGGGAAACTTGATGAGGCTGGCGGTGGGCAGCACTTCGTCGGCGCCCAAATAAAGTGTTTCGCCATTGTCCAGGTGCTTCACGGCGATGGCGACCGTGCCCTTGTGGCTTTTGGCAAGCTCGCCCAGGCGGACCGCCAGCGGTTCAGCCGCCGTAAGCAGTCGCGGTGCCAGTAAGATCAGGAGGGCAAACAAAAATAGTCGGCGCGCCATCGGGCTCTCCTATTCGTTCCAGCCATGGGCATCGCGGACCGCGATCATCGTGGCCAGGATGTTGTTCCAGGTTTGCGCTTTCATCATCGTTTCGTTGGGAAACATGCAGCCGTCCCAGCAGATATGTTGGAATTTCTTGGTGACGTTGCCGTAGCTATCGCGCATCCAGAAGCCCGCGTGATGTGCTATTTTCAGCTTGCCTTCCGGATCGTTCGGCAAGCAATGGCGGCCCGTCTTGTCATGGCTGCCGGAGCCCTTCACGGTGGCGTCGTTCTGGGCGATATGAAAATCGATCGTCCAGGGCCGCAAGGCCGCGGTCAACGTCGCCAGCGCCTGGTCGAGCTTGGCCGGGTCGCTCCAGTCCCACTTCTCCGGCAGCAAGCGATCCTCGGGCGCGTTGTAACCGAGCGTGTAAAGAAGCGTGTGGGCCATGTCGGCCTGGAAACCAAGGGTGCCGGGCCGATCGGTCAATTCAAGAAGCTGGATCATCCGCTTCCAGCTATGCATGCCGCCCCAGCAGATTTCGCCTTCGGCCGCCAGGCGTTCGCCATGGTCCCTGGCGATGTCGCAGGCACCGCGAAACGTCGCGGCGATGCGTTGTTGGTTGCCTTCGGGGTCCTTGAGCCAATCCGCCGGGCCGGAAGCCGAGTCGATGCGGACGACGCCATGGGGCCTGACCCCCAGCTCCCGCAATCGTTTGGCGATGCGGCAGCCCTTGCGTACCTGTTCCTGGAACTTGTGGCGGTCCTCGACGCCGCCCATGGCGGAACCGCCACCGGTGGGCGGCCAAACGGGTGCCACCACGGACCCGACGACCAGGCCCCGCGCACGCACCTTGTCCGCCAGCTTCTTGAGATCGTCATCGGTCGCGTCAATATCCACATGAGGCGCGAACAGAAAGATGTCCACGCCGTCGAATTTCGTGCCATTGCTTTCGGCCTTGGCAGTCAAATCCAACATCGTGTCGAGGTCGATAAAGGGCTCGGCTCCCGCCGAACCTTTGCCAACCACGCCTGGCCAGGCCGCGTTATGAAGCTTGGGGAAGAGGTTTTTTGGCATGGGGTATTACTTCCTTCGTTGATGGGACCGGCTTCGCGCCGCGTGTTTTGTCTTTTTTATTTGACCGGCTGCTTCTTTTTGTAATCGCCAATGCTGGGGGCTTGCGGATTGGTATCGGGGCCGAAATAGCGCAATGTTACCAGGGGCTCGGTGCCGGTGTTGTCAAAAATCACGCCGTTGCGGGCGGCTTCGAAGCCGACGAAGACTTCATCCTCGGTCAGCTCGCCAAAGCGAATCAACGTGGGCGTGTGCAAGCGATGCTTGCCGACCCAGCCGCTGCCTTGCACTGCTATAAGTCCATAGGCCCCATTGTCCCGAATGGTAACTTTCGTGCCGGGGTTTATGGTCAATTCCTTGGCCGTAAACAGCTCCTGGCCGCCGACCTTGCCATAGACGACCCATTTGTCGACATAGCCCGCGTCGGGACCGCCACCGGCCACCATGGGCTCGAGATAATGGTTGTCCTTGAAATTCGGGTCGACGTTCCCGGCCCAGTCCAGTTGCTCGACCAGGTAATCGAGGTCGTGGTGATGTTCCTTGGGAACGTCCTTGACCAGCAGTTCCCAGGGCACGGTGCGACCTTCGACGAGGGACTGGTACATGCCAAAAACGTCGGAACCCCATTGCGGTTCGTAGGTCACCAGCGAGCCCGGAGCGTGCAGGATGCAAGGCGGCACGAGCCAGCCGGTCCCCGGCTGTAACTGATAAGCCTTGCTGTAGTTAAGGATGCCGTTGTCCCCTTCGTCCCAGCGTTCGAGGCAGCGGCGAATGGCGAGTTTGCTGGTTCCCGGTTCGAGGCCAAAGAACGTATAAGGGAAGTTGTTACCGGTGTAATTCAATTGGGGTGGAAAAAAATAGGATTCCGGTTTACCTTGTTGACTTACGAGGGCGGCCTGCGCGTTGTTCTGGTGCATATGGTGCGGGATCGGCCCAAGATTATCGAAGAACTTGCTGTATACGGGCCAACGTTGATATTTCTTCCAAATTTCGGGCCCGATCAGCGACTCTCCCGCCTGGGCAATCGCTTCCCGCAAGGTAAATGCCGGCTTGCCTTCGTGGACCACATAGCTGAGGCCTTCGTCCCAGTTGGCGCCTTCGTTGGCGGCGGCCGTCGTTGAAGAAAACCAGCGTTCGTCGATGCCGCCGCGCCTGGCGCCGTAGGCATAGAGGTCCTGGACGGCCAGCTTGAGCCGGCGTCCTGGCATCAGAAAAGACGCGGCACCCAGGTGGGCGCGAGGCGCAAGATACCCGCCGAGGCGCTGAGGACCTGCTTGAGCAGCGCGGCATTTGCCCTATCGAGGGTGCTCTTGGCAGGCGCGGGTTTGGATTTACTGGCTTTCGTGGTTTTCGTTGCCATGCCGGAGTGGTCCTTTTGAGCGGTTGAGCTTGCGTTGGTGACGTAAAGTTATGCGGGCACAAGGCGGGGCGCTGCTATTTCAGCCCCCACGCGAGGCGGGCCAAGGAGCAGCGGCCCTCTGGAAGCTTGAGATTACGGGTTTTCGCTGAAAAAGCACGCGAAACCTTGAATTTCTTCAAGAAATTTTCGTCGGTCCTGAACCCGATCCTTCATATAGGTGTCGTAAACTTGGGCAGTAGGGTGTGGTCATGCAAATGGTTAAGTTTTACGGTCAATTTGGCAACCAAGGAAAAGAAAAGATGCAGCGCCCGGATAGTGAAGTTGTTTATCGTCCCCTGTTGATATTGGCGTATGCCGATTCCGCCCATGCGGCTGGCGCGGGCGCTGATTTCCGCAGGCTGGGCTGGGAGGTGCAACTGGTCGCCACTGCCGCCGAGGCCCGCCGGCTCGCGGCCACACGTTCGCCGGACGCCATTGTCCTTGATACGGAGTTACCCGACGAGAGCGGCTGGCTGGCATGTGCCAAAATCAATCAAGATGACCCGGCCCTCAAGGTGGTGCTGCTCGCCCCCGAGCGTTCCGCGGCAATCATGTTCAACTTCACCCAGGTGGATGCGGTTGCCCTGGTAACCCGTACCGAGCCGCTTGCTATGCTCGCGGAATCGGTCGTGGGCAGAAGCTTCGCCCAGGCAATTTAGCATAGCGCCCGCGCGCTGACGCCAATATCAAACCTCGAAGATACACTCAATTTCCACCGGAATATCATTGGGCAGGGCCGCCATGCCCACGGCGCGTGCGCGCCCGACGCCGGCATCTTCGCCGAAGACTTCCGCCATCAAATCCGAAAAGCCGTTGATTACCTGGGGATGCTCCAAAAAGTCCGGCGTGGAATTGACCATTCCCAGGGTTTTGATGACGCGTTTCACCTTGTCCAGCGAGCCAAGTACCTCGCGCACCGTGGCCAGGATATTGATGCCCACCAGGCGGGCCGAGGCTTTGCCCTGCTCGACGGTCAATTTCGCGCCGAGTTTGCCAAGCATGGTCTTTTGCCCTTCGACCTTCGCCGGCCCATGCCCGGAGACGTAGAGCATGTTGCCCACTTGCACCGCGATCTTGTATTTCGCCATCGGCTTGGGCGGTACGGGCAAAGTAATATTCAACTCTTGCAGACGCGTTTCCGCGGTGGCCATGGTGCTCTCCAAAAGGACAAATCTTGACTTCGAGATCAAAACGGAGCCAGAAAAAGGACAAGACAACTGGTCCCCGTGCTTTTTGAACCCAAGAACAATCTATAAAATGTCTCCTGGTGATCCAGCAATCCAGATGGAAAAATGCCATGCATCCGCCGCTTTTGCAAAGCCAGGTTTCCGGTTATCCGTGCCGCCACGGCAAGGTACGCGACGTTTATGACCTCGGCGACCGCCTGGTCATTGTGGCCACCGATCGTATCAGTGCGTTCGACTGGGTCCTGCCCACCGGCATCCCGGACAAGGGCCGCATCTTGACGAGCATGAGCCTGTTCTGGTTTGATTTTCTCGGCATGCCCAATCATCTGATCAGTACCGATGTGAAAAAGATGCCTGGACCGTTCGCGGCGCAGGCCAGCGTGCTCGAGGGCCGGACCATGCTGGTTCACAAGGCGGAGGTGGTGCCGATCGAATGTGTTGTGCGCGGCTATCTGGCGGGTTCGGGCTGGAAGGAATACCGCAAGAGCGGCACGGTCTGCGGTTCCAAGGTGGCGCCTGGCCTGGTGGAGTGTCAGCAGCTGCCCGAGCCGATCTTTACGCCGTCCACCAAGGCTGAATCGGGTCATGACGAGAATATCTCGTTTGAAGAGATGATCAAAACCACGGGCAGCGCCCTGGGCAACGAACTCCGGCTACGCAGCATCGACATCTACCGCCGCGGCGCCGATTATGCGCGCGGGCGGGGCATTATCCTGGCGGACACCAAGTTCGAGTTCGGCCGGCTTCCTGGCGGGGATTTGATCCTGATCGATGAAGTGCTGACGCCGGACAGCTCGCGCTTTTGGCCGCTCGATTCCTATCAGCCCGGCCGCAATCCCCCCTCCTACGACAAGCAATTCGTCCGCGACTGGCTGGAGACAACAAGCTGGGACAAGAACAGCCCGCCGCCGGAACTGCCGGCAGAGGTCGTGGAGAAGACGCGTAATAAATATCTGGAAGCGCACGAACAGCTGACAGGAAAAAAGCTGGCGTGAAGCCCCACAGACTACCAGTGATCAGAAAACGCTAAGGTCCGGTTGGTGGGCCAGACATTCCTGTCTGGCTGGCGAAGACCTAATGTCTTGCGAATGCTGGACTTGCTACATAAGGGACGCAGGAAAGCAGGACAAACACCAGCCACCCCAGAATACCCAGTGGGCCAACCGTATGTGTGGCCCCCCGGGCCCCCTGGGTATACAGAGAAAGGCGCCAACCGTCTTGCAGACAGGGCAGGCAAGCGTTGCAGGTGCGAAATTGGTAGTAAGCCAGGTCTTTGTACACGAGGGAAGCGGTAGCTATTTCTCGTCGTCGGTCGGAGCGGCGGATTTTTCAGGCGGTGGACCAATGAGGACGGCCACATAGGGCATCCCTTCCTCCGTCTTGGCTCTTTCGACTGCCGCAATTTCGCGGTTACCCGGTTCATCCGTCAGTCGAAACGGTCACCCCGGCAGGAAAGGGTACCCATCCGTCAAGGAGTACCTTGATGCGGCCATTCGCCCGTTCAGGAATATCTCCGTCCACGGGACAACTCCACCGCTTATCGTCTAGGCGTCCATCCCACACCTGGGTGGATTCAAACCTTTTTTCAACAAGAGGCACCCACGCGGTCGCGGCGGTGAATTTGGACTGCCCGCGCTTCTTGAGCTCCTCCGCGATCCAGGACTCGACAATTGGTCGGTCCTTGTCACCGGTCGCCGGGTCGATGGGCAAGATGATCTTGACGTACACCTGGTTGGATTTTGGCAGGGCACCTTTCTTCGGTGTCGCCTTCTGCGCATTCACAGCAAAGGGAACCACAGCGAGCGCGCTGACGACGGCGATCGAGGCCAGAAAAAGTCGTGTCATAACGAACCTCCGTATGTGACGACGGTGGGCAGAACTCTCAGGATAAAGACGATCCGCACATCCCGACGGATTGCCACAGAAAGAGTATAATGAACACGTACATCCTATTTTGTCGTACCCGCAATGACACAGGTAGCAATAACCGCCGTAGCCGCGTCTTGGGACATGCCTCGTCAACCGCCGGGTGCCATGCTCACGGTACTCCGTGAGCATGGGTGAGATGGAGCTATTCAGTAAAAGCCTATGCCAAAAGCCGGAAGATTGGCTTTGGTGCGGCGCGGCGGAGACGTTGGTTTGCGTGCCGGCCCCTTGTGCTTGGATTGGGATTCGTTGCCAATGGTCCTTGGTTCCTGATGGCGCCATGCTTACGGAGTACCGTAAACATGGCACCCCGCGGTCGCGTGCTTGCCGCTCTTCCATAGCTGACTCTGGAATACATCCTCCGCAATCCCGGTCGTCCGAGGAAGCCGGCAACTTAGGTGGATTCACGCAGACGAAAACGGTCCGCGTCACCTTTTCCACCCCAACATTACTTGTTGATCTTGGCCTGAAGTTGCTAGGATTCGATTGCGAAATGCACCAGGCAGATTAATTGCCCAAGAATGTTTACTTGTTTACACGTTGCAGAAAATGGCTCACTATGTCAAAAAAGGTTGCCGAGGATTCCCCACTCATTTGGCTATGTACTACTTTTCCTGCCTCGTTAAAGCAAATATTTATTGCCAATCCATTCCTCTTCCATTCTTTTTCTTCAACAGGAATTGCGGGTATCCATAAATTGGATGAAGCATAGATTCTTCTGTTATTTGTTGATGGTCCATAATCGCCGGGTGGAACACCGAAAATATCTATTACTTCTTTTTCCGCCATCCCATTTTTTATTAATTCAAAGCTCTCCTCATTAATTCTATTTAAAGGAACAGTCAGCCAAAGAAAACCACAGAAAATAACCAATCCAAGAAAGGTAATTACCGTCAGCAAAAACAGTGATCGTCTATTCACGGCGTTTGTACCATTGGCATTTTTGTATTAATCAGAATATAGCTGTTTCATTAGTGCGGCCGCGGGGCGAAGGATGACGCGGACCAGGTGAAGGAGCTGGTGGTCTGACTGCCAGCGCTGACGAGCAGCTTGTTGACCTGTTCGACGGGGGGCAAAAAATCTGCTTGAATGATTAAGCCGGTTTCGGGATCGCGGTATTTCTTGGCCACTTCCCAGTTAGCCATCCAGCAAACCAGTTCGTAATCGCCGGCCGGTACCTTGTCGAGAACGAACTTGCCCGCGGCATCCGTTCTTGTGAAGTATGGGTGTTTTTCCACCAGCAAGTAGCCGCGCATCCAAAAGAAAAAAGCGCCGCTGCTGAGCTCTACCAGGCCAGGCTTGTCCAGAACGCGCTGGCCTGGCAAGTTCTGATCGGTGAAGGGCATGGAGAAAAACGCCGCGCCTCGTCCACGCAGCATGTGGAAATGGCCATCGGCGTTTGTCACCTCGATGCTTTCGCCACTGCGCACCCAGCCGACGTTCGCCACCGACTCGCCCTGGCGAATCAGCAGGTGCCGGTCGCGCTGCTCGACGTGAACCATGGGCTGGTCCCAGGGCCTGGATTTTTCGAGGTCAACGTGACGCAGAAATACCACGGCACCCTCGAGCGGCGCCTGTTCGCCGGTACGATCGTGGATGCGCGGTGCGTTGGGGTTTGGCTGGTCCTGGCGTACGTCGACCGGATAATCGCCCGGCAGACCGTAGATTTTAAAAGGCGCCACGTGGGGTGGGTCCCCCTCCCACATGGCCGTGCCGGTGATGGTGCCGGTTGCTTTTTGGTCGAAGGCCGCTCCGAGCATGGCTACCGCGGCGGAGGCGGGAGGTTTTTTCTCGGTTGCCGGCGTTTCGGCGCAGCCGCCCAGGAAAAGCAACAGGAGGAGGAAGCGATGGCGTCCGTGCATGAGCGAACCTGATTTCGACCGGAAAAAGCGATTGAGAAGAATGTAGCGACGGGTGGCTTATTTTGGAAGTCGGAGTTGAGTCCGTTCGAAACCGAGCTGACGTTATTCAAACCAGTCGGGCGTCACGAGCCATTGCAGGACACCCAGACCCTTGCGGGCGCCGCTGCCGCAGACGATCATGGCGACACCCGCCTTGACCATCTCAAAGTGACCCTTGGGCGCTCCGATAAGCCAGCCTGCCCAGTGGGCGATGTGGGGTAGATGGCCCACGACCGCCACTTCCTCACCGCCGAGCCGGCGCAGGAACTTGGCCAGTTTGCGGGGTTTGGCGTCGGGGATCAAGGCCTCCGCGACTTGCACGTCGGGCCTATTGCCGTTCCAGGCCTCGAGCAGCAAATCGGTCGTTTGCTGCGCCCGGACATAGGGGCTGGTGACCACGCGGTCGAACGTAATGCCTTTGCGGTGCAGGGTTTTGCCGATCAGGCCGGACTGCGTTTCTCCCTTGGTGCTGAGCGGTCTGGCTGCATCGTCCGTGATCCCGCGCTCTCCCAGCGCCAGAGCGTCGGCATGGCGGATGAGGTACAGGTTCATGGCCAAAGTCCCCCTGGTAAATGAAGAATTCATGCAAACCAAACAGTTCCCGCGATCTGACCTTTCTTTAATTGCCCCGAATTCTCTATAATACTTACCTCTCTCACCTCGGCCATGTGGCCATTTTATTTCCTTTGGATGAGACTTGCTCGAATGAAGCGGAATGACATACGTAACGTTGCTATTATTGCTCACGTCGATCATGGCAAAACCACCATGGTCGATCAAATGATGCGCCAGTCCGGCCAATTCAGACGGGAGGAACTCGATCGACTCGTGGGCGGCCAGCATGGCCTCATCCTCGACTCCAACGACCTCGAAAAAGAGCGCGGCATAACCATCCTGGCCAAGAACATCGCCCTGAACCTCGGCGGCATCAAGGTCAATATCGTCGACACGCCCGGCCACGCCGACTTCGGCGGCGAGGTCGAACGCGTCCTTAAACTTGCCGACGGTTGCTTGCTCCTGGTGGATGCCGCCGAGGGGCCCTTGCCGCAGACGCGTTTTGTCCTGCGCAAAGCCTTCGAAAATGGGCTGCGGCCGATTGTGGTCATCAACAAGATCGATCGGCCGGACGCCCGGCCCGTGGAAGTTCTGAACGCCGTCTTCGACCTTTTCGTCGAACTCGATGCCGACGATGCCACGCTTGATTTTCCGGTGATCTACGCCGCCGGCCGGCAGGGCATTTCTACCCTGGACCTGGCCGTCCCCGCCAAGGACTTTCATCCCCTTTACGACCTCATCCTGGAAAAAGTGCCCGCGCCCGATGTCGATGTCGACGCGCCGCTGCAGCTCCTGGTTACCACGCTCGACTATAGCGACTATGTCGGCCGCATCGCCATTGGCAAAATCTTCAATGGTAAGATCCACAAGGGCCAGCGCATTGCCATGCTCAAGCACGACGGCAAGCGCGTGGAGACCAGCATCAAGCAGCTGTATGTCTTCGACCGCCTCGGGCGCACCGAAGCCGACGAGGTCAGCGCCGGCGATATCTGCGCGGTCGTCGGCCTGGATGGCGTTGATATTGGCGACACGCTCTGCGACCTGGAAAACGCCGTCGCCTTGCCGCCGGTGCTGGTTGACGAACCGACCCTCGACATGATTTTCAGAATCAACGACAGTCCCTTCGCCGGGCAGGAGGGCACCTATGTCACCAGCCGCCAGCTGCGCGACCGCCTCATGAAGGAACTGCAATCCAACGTGGCCCTGCGCGTCGTTCCCAGCGAGGAGAGAAAGGACGAGTTTCACGTCTCGGGCCGCGGGCTCTTGCATTTATCGATTTTAATGGAGAACATGCGCCGCGAAGGTTTCGAGCTTTCGGTGGGCAAACCGCGCGTCATCAACAAAATGATCGACGGCAAGCCCCATGAGCCCATCGAATACCTGGTGATCGAAGTGCCCAATAACCACGTGGGCTCGGTCATGGAACTGGTCGGCAATCGCCGGGCGGAATGCGTCAAGCTCGATTCCCGCGCCGAAATCACCCATATCGAGTTCACGATTCCGGCACGCGGCCTCATCGGCCTGCGGACCAGATTGCTCAATGCGACCAGCGGCCAGGCCATCCTGCATCACAATTTCTACGACTATCAACCCCTGCGCGGCAGCATCCCCGGCCGGCTCAACGGGGTGATGGTGTCGATGGAAACGGGCCGAACAACCGCCTATGCGCTGGACACCTTGCAGGAACGTGGCAACTTGTTCGTCGGCGCGGGCGAACAGGTCTACGAAGGTCAGATTGTCGCCGAGCATTGCCGGGACAACGATCTCCCGGTCAACGCTTGCCGTGAGAAAAAGCTGACGAACATGCGCGCCTCCGGTTCGGACAAGAGCGTCATCCTCAAGCCGCCGCGTCAGATGACGCTGGAGCTGGCCCTCGAATATATCGAGGAGGACGAGCTTGTGGAAATCACGCCGTCCGCCATTCGGTTACGGAAGGGATACCTCAAGGAAGTGGACCGGAAACGCTTCGTGCGCTGCGCGCAGTAGGCCCGGCGCTTGCCTACCTCGATCGTCCTTGGCGCCAGGTCTCTCGACCTGCGCTCCGAGCATTGTCGCACAGTTTCAAATCGATGGCGTAGCCCGATTTCGCGCTGGGCGTGGCTAATAGTCTGGTTGCAGCTAAGCAGCCCGTTGAAAAAGGGGTCAGACCCCTTCAGCACCCTGCAAAAACGTTGAAAACTCTGTTCGCTTCAAGGGGGTCTGACCCCTTTTTCAACGGGCTGCTAGGCGATTCGGGTGAGCTGAGGCCTTCTTTTTACTGGCAGGAGGCTAACCGCGTATCACCGTTAGTTTGTGCGTCGTAAGGTCCTGGTGACGCGGCGGCGGCTATGCAACGCAGTCCCGCCGCATAGCAAAATGGTATGCAAAATGGTATGCAAAATGGTATGCAAAATGGTAGGCGTCGTGGCGGGGGGTGCCCGGTGCACGCATACATACCATTTTTACAGGCGAGTATCCTCAATGGCACCGGGCGCACGATGGTGTCGTAAAACATCTCCGGCATGTCGGCCCTGGTCTGTGTACGGAATGCCAGCCAGTGGTCGGCCTAGTGGTCCAAAACCTCATCCCCCAGAATCGGTGGCCACACCCTTTCGCGCTTGCCATGTACGAAATGGTATTTTCAGTCCAGGTCTGCTGGTCGTTTCATCGTTTCTTTCGTTTCACGGCACCGCCAGGGGGGTGTGATGCAATGAAATGAAACCCTTTTGGAGGGGCAACGTCCTGTTCGGCCCTGGCAGGTTGCTTTTAATCCTCGCGCCGCAATTTGTCGGCCCGCGCTTCATTCGTGATGAAGAGCACATTGCCCATCCGCACGGACTTGAGGTTGGCCATCTCCGCCAGAATCCGCACCGTCGATTCCAGACCGGCGCCCTCCAGTTGCAGGCTCACCTTGGCGTCCGCCTCCCGGCCCAGGCGCGGATCGAAGATCAAATTGATCGCGGTATCGCGTGCCAGGTCCTTGAGGGCCGTATTGACCGGGGTATTGGTATAGCTCACGCTAACGCGCTGCCGCATCTGCCGGCTCAGCGCGATCTCTTCGGTGGTAATCAGCACCGAATCTTCCAGAATGACAAAAGTGAGGTTGTAGGCGTTGAGCATACGCTGCACGGCGGTGCGCAGCTTGCCGCTACGATCACTTTTCAACGTCACCACGAGCGGAACATCCGGCCCCAAGCCGACCTGATGGACCGCGAACTGGTCAAGGACCCAGTTCACCCTGGTTTTCTCGCGCAGGTGCTGCGTGACCTCCTGCAACGAGACACCGTTGTAGTCCAGTGTCAGCGGTTGATCGAGAAGCTGGCGAATTCTTTCCGCGGGGCCTGGTTCCACCGCAGCCGTCTGGCCCGAACCGCCAAAGACGGACGCATGCGACAGCGCCCACAGCATCAAGAGGGCTGACAACCATACTCGCACCGATGACGACATGAGCGAACTCCTTGCCAGCGTAGGGGTACTGACCTCACAAGAGTTTACGCCCAATGCCCGCTACACGCAAGATGGCGCCGGCAGGCGCGGCGCGAACGCGCTATCGTTGAAAAACAAGCCGCTACATCGTAATAAACACACCAGACCTCGGCCTCGCGGAGGCCGGGACAATGAGACCTGTCATGGGCCAAGCGCATGAGCGTAGCCACTCAAGTTCCCGTCAGCCAGGGTCCTTCGCAGAGGTTTCTCGAGCAGCTATTCGATGGCTATGGCCCGCGCGATTTCGCCGTCCAGTTCTGGGAGGGCAAGCCGCTCGAAGCCGAGGCCGGCCAGCCGACCCGTTTCACGCTGGTCCTCAAGCACCCGGGGGCGGTGCGGCAGATGTTTTGGCCGTTCAACAAGGCGGCCTTCGGTGAAGCTTATATTTACGATGACCTCGATATCGAAGGGGATATCCAGGCAACTTTCGAATTGATCAAGTTTTTGCGCGAACGCCGCTTTTCCGTGCTGGAAAAACTGGGGCTATTGCGGCAATTGCTGGCGATGCCCAATACGCCTCGGCCGCGCCTGGGACGGCAGGGCGCGGACCTCCAGGGGGGCAAACGATCCGCGGACCGCGATCGGCAGGCCATCGAATATCATTACGACGGCCCCCCCAGCGAGTTCTTCGCCCTTTTTCTCGACCGGTACATGCAATACACCTGCGGCTATTTCGCGAGCCCCGATGAAACCATCGACCAGGCCCAGGAACGCAAGCTCGATTACGTTTGCCGCAAGCTGCGCCTGCGGCCCGGCGAGCGTCTGATCGACTTCGGCTGCGGCTGGGGCGGGTTGATCACGTTCGCGGCCAAGAATTATGGCGTCAAGGCGGTCGGGGTCTCCATCAGCAAGGAGCAAATCCGCTGGACCAATCGTGAGATCGAAAAGCTTGGCCTGGGCGACCGCTGCCGCATTGAATACCTCGATTACCGCAAGGTGCCAGAGAATGAGCCCTACGACAAGGCGGTCAGCGTTGGCTTCATGGAGCATCTCGGCGAAAAGATGATGCCCGGGTTTTTCGCGAAAGTCTGGCGTCTCCTGCGGCCCAAGGGCCTCTATTTACATCATGCCATCACTTTTCGGCCGAACACGCCCTTCCCGCACTGGCGTGCCTTCGCCCTCAAGTACGTTTTCCCGGACGGCGAGCTGGTGCCAATCACCAACACGGTCCACCACCTGGCGAAAGCGGGGTTTGAAATCCGCGACGTGGAGAGCTTGCGCGAGCATTACATCTATACGCTGCGCTGCTGGCTACGGCGTCTGGAAGAGAATCACGCCGAGGCCGTCCGGCTCACCGACGAAGTGAACTATCGCATCTTCCGAATTTACTTCGCCGGCGCCATCCAGGGCTTCCAGCAGGCTCTTTATAACCTCAACCAAACCCTGGTTGTCAAATCCGGCGACGATGTCAGCGGGCTGCCGCTGACGCGCGCCGAGTGGTATGCCTAGCAGCCCGTTGAAAAAGGGGTCAGACCCCTTCGTTACCCTCAAAAACGTTGAAAACTCTGTTCGCTTCAAGGGGGTCTGACCCCTTTTTCAACGGGCTGCTAGCCCGCCTCTCACAATTCCTCGCCCTTGGCAATTGCCGCCAGCTTTGCCAAAACGGCGGCGCTGCCCAGATTGCGCAGGGTTTCAATGTTTCGCGCCGGGATTGCGAGCATCTCTTGCGAGTCGCCGGCCACGGCGGTAATGCTTTGCTCGCGCAGCAAATGGAGCATGGCATACGGGGATCGATTGGTGTAATTCTCCACCGCGTCCGCAGCCGTATCGGCGAACTGATAACTGGGATGGAAGCTGGCGATCTGCAGGACTCCCTTCAACCCCGCTTTAACGATGGTTCGTTCCGCGCCGTCGAGCATATCGTTAAAGTCGAGGAAGTCGGCCGGCGCGCCGGGCAGATAAGAAGCGTGGTCTCCACCAGGTCGATTGAGCTCGCGGCCAGTGTCTTCATTTCCGCGGCCAGGTCCCTGAGCAGGTCCCGTTCCTTCTCCGCCGCCGTCACCACGTAACGAATTCTGTCCTCCTGAAAAACACGCCCGGCGAAGGGGCAAAGATTGAGCCCGATGACCATGTCGGCAATCCAGCGGCGCGTGTGCTCGATGATTATTCGTTCGTCCATGTCGGAACGCCTAAAAGGGAATGGAATGGTCGATAGCCGGGCCGCCGGCCGTCACGTTAGCGCCGCCAGGTGGCAGGCCCCAGCCTCCGATTGACACGTTGGCACTGTTTGTGTAGGTTCTTCATCTTGATGACTATAGCACAACGTAAAAGCAGGGCTCAAATGCTCACACCAACCGAAGTTCCCACGAACCCATCATCCAGCCAGGCCACCGAGCTTTACCTCCTCGTCGACCTTGAGGCGCGCTGGGAGAACCTGCGAGTTTACCAGTCGATGGCGCCGACCTCCCTCAAGGAGCTGCACCAGAAGCAAAAAGCCTATGAGGCCTTTTTCACCAAGTTGGTGGCTTATAACAAAAGCTACAAACCGCCCCATGTGCCTGAATTGCTGCTCAACAACCCGCAGCGCCTAAAAATCTGGTGCCGCCGCATGCGCGACCTGCTGTTGCGCGTCCAGAGCGTGTCCGTGGCGCACTATCCCGTGCATTTGCTGGAAAAGGCATATCGCTGGGCCGACCGCCTGGCCGAGCGCATCAAGCAGCCGCATATCACGCGTCCCGCTGTCGCGGACAATACGCCCGCGGCGATCCGGGAGCTGGAAGATTTGATCCAGTGGTGCGATAGCTTGCCGGCGGCCCAGGCCGTGGCCGGTTGATCGAAACGTCTGTCGCCTGACACTCGGTTTTCCATCCGCGAGGGGTTTCTCCCTTCTTCGCAACGCTTTTCTTGTTGCATTTCCGCGCGCCGGCTTTCACAATCCAGAAAACGAAATCTTCCCGTACTTATCCCATGAAAAGGAGAGTCCATGGAGGCACCACGCATGAAATGTGGTTTCATCTGGGCCAGTTCGGCGCTGCTACTTGGGTGTTCCTTGGCCGCTCCCCAGGCGAATAGCCAAACTTCCGTGGCACCGATCGACGTGGATCCAACGGGAATTCCCGCGCCTGGCCCGGTTACCGACAAGCCCTATGCACCGCGCCCCATCTTGCAGGGAGGTATCGTCGCGCCGTTGTATCCGGCTGGTTCTAAATATCTCAAGGCGGAGAAAGGTGCGCGAGGCGGAAAAATACAACATGAGCAAGGACGTGCCGGGGCGGATCGGCAGTATCGTCAACATCCACAATCCGTCCATCGAAGTCCATTTGGTGGACAGGAGCCTGAATACGGGCGCGGCCGTCATTTTGGCCGCGGGGGGCGGGCATAATACTTTGAACGTCGGTACGGAAGCCGCGGACTTCGTCCCCTTCTTTTACAACTATGGCGTCAACACGGTCATTTTGCGTAATCGGCTTCGCAAGGATGGCTATAACGCCAAGACCGACGCCGTTTACGACGCCCAGCAAGCGATTCGCATGGTCCGCGCTCATGCCAAGGAATGGCGCATTGACCCCAATCGGATCGGCATCATGGGGTTCTCTGCAGGCGCCGAGCTGGCAGCGCCCGCGGCAATCGCGTTCGACGATTTCGACAAGGCGAACAGCGATGCCGCGGATCCGCTCGCAGGCTCCTCATCGCGGCCCGACTTCGTCGGTATCGTCTACCCTGGGCCCACGCCCTTCACGCGGGGCGCCTCACCCCCCATTCCGCGCAATACCCCGCCATCGTTTATCGTTTGCGCTGGCTCGGGGGACAAAGGCCACGCGGTCTGGGCCGACGAGTACTTCGCCGCCATGCTCAAGGTCAGCGTGCCCAACCTCGAAATGCATATTTATGGCAACGGCCACCACCCCGGCAGCGGTTCGACCGGTGGTTTGACCGATCGCAAAAACACTCCGTTTGGGACCTGGCAATATCGCTTCATCGATTGGTTCCGGGACCTTGGCTTCCTGCAAAACCCCGGCCTCGAAACACGAGCAGCCGCGGAACTGGCCGCCTATGCCAAGCAGGCCCCGCGCGGTGGTGGGCAGGGCAAAGGTAAAGCGCCCGGCGCCAACCCGCCGCCAACCGGTGGTTCACCGGGAAACCCGTGAAATGAGACTAATGTGACGGTGGCCATGGGCAGGGCCCGGCCACCCGCCCACGCATTACGGCAAGCGCCGTACTCCCGCCGCGAGCGCCGTGGCCATCAGATTGTTCGTGCCATCGACGTCGTCCAGTCCCAGAATGTGACCTAGCTCATGTTCAATCACGGTCAATAGATCCATGTGGCCGGCGGCAGCGGACCCCATCCGGGCGAAGAACGCGTCGGAATTGGCGATGCGCTGAAAAGCGCCAAGGCCTGGATCGGTGTACCAGCCGAAGCCCGCGGCACCGGCATCAATCGTAATTACCTTGCCAGCGGTATTGGCCAGCACGCCGTTGCCAATATTGCCGATCTGGAATTGGACATTACTGAAGCTTGAGCTTTTGACGCCGGCAGCCACCCAGTTCGCTTCCGCCGCCTGGATGAGGGACGTAAGTTGACTGGTCGAAGAAAGTACCACGCCTCCGGCCGTGTTGCCGGGAGTGCCGGCCGCCACTTGGGGGTTGTAGATAAACACCTGGCTCTTGGTTGAACCCGGTACCAGGGTGGCATTATTGACACTTCCGAGGGTGACGTTAAAGTACTGACCCGCCGCCGCGCCGATTGCCGTGATTGGAATCGTGATGGTGGTGCTGCCCGAGAGAAGAGCGGATGCGGGCAGTGTCATCGAGCCGGAAGTGCCCTTGTAATTGGTGCCCGCCTTGGCGGTGCCGTTGGACGTGGAAAAACTGACCGACACGGGACCATCCGCCTGAGCGTAGGCAAGCGACGGGTAGCCGCCCAGCACCTGGAAACTGACCGCATAAGTGTTACCGGCCAGATGGACGGTTTGACTGGGCGCGATGCTGATTGTCGGCGCAAAAACCTGACGAATATCGGCAGTCGCGGAGGAAGTTGTGATGTTTTGCTGTTTATTGCCCGAGCTGACGGCCCAGTTTAGCTGAACGGTGAAGAACTTGTCGGCGGGCCCGCCGGGGAGTTGGGGCGTGCCACCCAGAAGGGTCACGTTGATGGGCACGTTCGTGGAGCCGGCGGGTACGGTTATGGTGGTGTTGGACGAGCCCTTGAAGTCCGTGCCCGCCCTGGCCCCGCTGGCGCCCGTGCCATTGACGGTACTATAGTTCACGGTTACGGCCTGGGTCAGTGGCTTGGCCAGGTGAAGCATGAAGGAATAGGTCGCGGTGCTCCCCTTGGGCGGCGCCAGGGCCGACTCCAGCGTGCTGACAATCGATACGTCTGTGAGCGGAGCCAGGACAACGCCCGTCGTGATCGTGCTGGTCGAGACACTATAGTTATGGCCGCTGTTATTGTCGTTGATGGTGTAGGCGCTGACGGAAAGCGTTTTGGCCGTGCCGATGTTTGGGTCGGCATAAGCTTCGGCCATGCCGGTGACTGTGTCCGCGCCTTGCAAGCCGGAAAGAACCGGCGTGGCCGCGGCGCTGGTGGTGCCGTCGAAGATCTTCGTGTTGGTCACGGCATTAATCTTCAGGGCCGCTTTATTGATCAATCCAGTCGAGCTGCTGTGCAGGGTGACGGCATAGTTGTTGCCGCTGTTGCCGTCGTTGATGGTGTAGCTGGCAATGCTCAGATTTTTCGCGGAACCGGCGTTTTTGTTGTCATAGGCTTCACTGAGACCGGTTACCGTGTCTCCGCCGATAAGACCCGTTGCCGTTGCTTGGGCCCCGGCACTGGTGGTTGCGTCATAGGTCTTCGTGTTCGTGCTGGCCGTGATGGTGAGCGACGCCTTGTTAACGACGCCGGTCGTGTTGGCAACCGTGTTCACGGCATAATTGCTGCCGGCGCTGCCGTCGTTGATCGTGTAGGCGGTGACACCGAGCGTCTTGCCCGAACCGGCGTTCTTGTCGCTGTAGGCTTCAATCCTGCCGGTCACAGTATCGGCGCCGAGTAGGCCGGTTACGACTGGCACCGCAGCCGCCGAAGCGGTCCCGTCGTAGTTTTTCGTGTTCGTGGCGGCCGTGATGGTCAGAGCGGCCTTGTTGATGGTGCCCGCGGTGCTGTTCAGGGTTGTAACGGTGTAGTTATTGCCGCCGTTGCCGTCACTGACGCTATAAGCGCTGACGCTCAATGTCTTTCCCGACCCGACAACGCGATCGCTGTACAACTCGGCCAGGCCCACCACCGTATCATTACCCGCGAGGCCGGAGACCGTGGGCAGGGCCGCGGCCGTCGTTGTGGAATCGTAAGTCCTGGTGTTGGCGGCGGCGGTAATCGTAAGAGCGGCCTGAGTGATGACGCCCGTCGTGGTCGTGACCTTCGTGACGCTATAGTTGCTGCCGCCGTCGCTGTCGTTGACGGTGTAGGCACTGACGGAGAGTGTCTTGCTCGATCCCACGTTCCGATCGCTATACAGTTCGGCCAGGCCAGTCACCGTATCGCTACCCACCAGTCCGGAGACAGTCGGTTTGGCGGCCGCGCTTGTCGTCGAATTATAGGTTTTGGTGTTCGTCGTTGCCGTGATCGTGAGCGCCTTGGGCAACACGGTTTCGCCGCCCGCCAGGGTCGCCGAGTTCGACTGGAAGTTGGTACCGGAATAAGTGGCGGTAATGTTGTGAACGAGTGGGCTCGTGACATTGAGGGTCTTGACGCCGGTGGTCAAGGTCCAGGTGGAGATGAGGCCGCTTGAACTCTGGAAGGTTGCGTTGCCCAAATTATGGCTGGAGTTATCGAAGACCGTCACTGTACCGCTGGGTGCGAAGACCCCGGCGGCCGCCGTGATCGTGACGGTGAAGACGACGGGAGTGCCGTAGGTGACGGAAGCCTGGCCCGATTGCAGGGTGGCCGTGGTGGCGATCGAGCCCGCAGTGATGCTGCCCGTGCCGTCGACGGCCGTGGTCACGGCATAATTGGTGCCGCCATTGCCGTCGTTGACGGTGTAACCCGGGTTGACGTTGAGCGTCTTGCCGGTGCCCTGATTGGGATTGTTGTAGGATTCACTGAGGCCTGTCACTGTATCACTGCCAACCAAACCGGAAACCGTCGGAGTCGCTGCCGCGGTCGTGGTGCCGTCGAAACTCTTGGTATTGGTACGAGCCGTGATGGTAAGCGTTGCCTGGTTGATCTGGCCAGCAGTGCTATTGGTTGTGGTCACGGCGTAATTGTTGCCGCCGTTGCCATCGCCGATCGTATAGGCGCTGATCGACAGCGTCTTGCTTGAACCGGCGCTGAGGCTGGCGTAAGCTTCCGCCAGGCCCGTCACGGAATCAGTTCCCAGCAACCCCGACACGGTTGGGACTGCCGCCGCGCTCGTCGTGGAATCATAGGTCTTGGTGTTGGCTGTCGCGGTGATCGTCAGCGCGGCCTGGCTAATGAGACCCGCGGTATTTGCCACGGTCGTGACGGCGTAATTGTTGCCGCCGTTGCCGTCCGCCACGGTATAAGCGCTCACCGACAATGTTTTGCTCGAGCCGGCATTGCCATTGCTATAAGCCTCGGCAAGGCCGGATACGGTGTCGCTGCCTTTGAGACCAGCAACCGTCGGTAAAGCGGCCGCCGATTTGGTGGCATCGTAGACCTTGGTGTTGGGCCCAGCCGTGATAGTGAGTGGCGCGGCGCTGACGATGCCCGTCGTATCGGCCACCTTCGTGACGGAGTAGTTGTTGCCGCCATTGCCATCGGCGACTGTGTAGGAAATGACGGCAAGGGTCTTGGCTGACCCGGCGTTGGGATTGGCATACGCTTCGATAAGCCCAGTGGCGGTATCGCCGCCAACAAGGCCAGAAACGGTCGGGATAGCGCCGGCAGTGATCGAGCCATCGTAGGTCTTGCTGTTCGTTTTCGCGGTGACCGTCAAAGCAGCTCGGCTGATGACGCCCGTCGTGTCATTAACGGTGGCTACGGTGTAGTTGTTGCCGCCGTTGCCATCATGGACCAAAAAAGTGCTGATACTGAGCGTCTTACTGGAGCCAGCGTTTCTATCGCTGTAAACCTCCGCGATACCCGTTACCGCATCGGCTCCGAATAAGCCTGCCACCGAGGGTTTCGCCGAGGCCGCCAGCGTTGAATCGTAAGTCTTCGTATTCGTGGACGCGGTGACGGTGAGGGGGGCCGGATTGATAATCCCGGTCGTATTGGAAGCGGTTGTCACAGTGTAGTTATTGCCGCCGTTGCCGTCGTTGATGTTGCCTGGGATAAACTTGGTGACGAAGCCGGGCGTGCTTACACTGCCCGCATTGAGAACGTAGAGATTGCCCAGGCTGTCAAAGGAAAAGCGCCACCGGATTGACCAGGCCGGTAAGGGGGGGCATGGCTACGCTGTTGGAAAGGGCGAGCTTGCTTACAGTGTTGTTGCCGTTATTGACGACGTAGATGCCGTTATGCGAGCCGTTACCGCCAGAGGCCAAAGCCACGGGATCGCTAAGTCCGCCGTAAAATATGTCGACGCCGTGAGTGAAAGTAATTTCCCCGACCCCGTTAGCTTGGCCGTGGGCTGCAAAATAGCCACTGCCCGGGCTAATTATTGACGTGATATCAGCGCTGTCGAAGGAACCACCTATCACGTTGGAACTGCCTGGTGAGAATTCGAAGACAATGTTTTGGGAACTCGTGTTGCCGGCACTGGCCACCAAAAGATCATTATCGGGATTCACGCTGAGGGCCGACGGGTTGGATAGTCCGCTCGCGGTTATGGTAGCGCTGGGAGTGATGTGACCGGGGGCGAACATGCTTACCGTGTCATCTTGGTTGGCAATCTTGAAATGATTGGCAACATAAAGGTTGCCGTTGCCGTCGACAACGATTGGGCCGGGGTTGGTCACTCCTGTCAATGTGGCGCTGGGCGTGAGGGCCCCGGGTTGGAACTCGCTCACCGTGTTGTTGCCGCTGTTGGACACGAACAGGTCGCCGCTTTTGTCAACGGCCAAAGAATTGGCGCCGTTGAGTCCGGTGAGCGTGGCGGTGGGCGTTGTGGCCCCGCGGGCAAATTTGATGACCGTGTTACCAGCGGCGATATAAAGATTGTCGTTGCCGTCAATGACCATCGCATTGGCCCCACTCATCCCATTGGGAGGGTTAATCAGTGGGGCTCCGGCATAAAAGGTTGGCGACATTAACACGCTGAGTGTCTTGTTGACGCCAACGTTTTTGGTGTCGTAAACTTCGCTCAGACCCACAATTGAATCGCCGCCCTGTAGTCCGACGACCGCCGGGGTCGCGGCGGCCGTGATTGTTGAGTCATAGGTCTTCGCATTGGCGGTCGCGGTGATCGTGAGCGAAGCTTTGCCAACGATGCCGGTGGTATTGTTGATATTGGTAACGATATAGTCATTGCCGTTATTGCCATCGTTGATCGTGTAGGCACTGACGGACAGCGTTTTGCTAGCGCCGCTGTTCTTGTCGCTGTAAACTTCGGCAAGTGCCGTCACGCGGTCCGTCCCGACAAGGCCGGATACCGTGGGCGTCGCCGTGGCGGACGTTGTGCCGTCGTAGACCTTCGAGTTCGTCTGGGCCGTAATCGATAAGGGGGCAGGCGTGACCGCCAGGCCGCCGCTTATCGTGATGGAGCTTCCCAGGAAGCTGGTGCCGTCGGTATAGGATGCCGTGATCGTGTGGACCCCCGCATTCGCCTGGCTCACCTGCAATTGATTTACCGTGGTAACCAGTACGAACGTGGTGGTATTGCCGGTCTGCGTGCCTGGAGTCTTCGACAGGCCGAGATCGGTGGTGCCGTCCTTGAAATCGACGGAGCCAACCGTGGGCGGGGTGTTGCCTGACGTGTCGGTGACAACGGCCGTCAGCGTGACTTTGGTCCCGTAGGTAATCGTGGAGACAGGCGAACCATTGACGGTGGCGCTGATGGCTGTGGTCGTCGTATTACCGTTGGTGACGCCCGCGAACTGAACGGAGCCGTCATCCGTACCCGGCGAGCCGTTGAAGTTGGTATTGTCCGCCGTGGCAAACGCCAGGGGGAGCTGAGCGAAATTGCCAGCGCCGATGACGTCAAGGTCCGACGTTTGGGGGTTTGTCTCCGACAGGTTGATGACGCTGGTGTGATTG
The DNA here is from genome assembly GCA_963848825.1 of uncultured Planctomycetota bacterium. Classification (GTDB taxonomy): domain Bacteria; phylum Planctomycetota; class Planctomycetia; order Gemmatales; family Gemmataceae; genus CAVVSQ01. The sequence goes on from CAWKFA010000008.1 coordinate 276,258, forward strand.
GCATTGGTCGGTAAACCGATGACATTGAACGTGATCAGCGCAATGGAGCCGGGCGAAGTCGAGGTAATCGCGTTACCGCCGCCGATCAGGCTGGTCGTGATGACAATCTGGCCGGCGGAATTCGTGTTGGACGTCAGTTGGTTCCAACCCGCCGCCAGACTCAGGGCCCCCTTGGAGATGGTGATGTTGTGCGGATCAAAGACACTGGCGTCGTAATTGATGCCGATGGTGACATTGGCCAGTCCGCCGCTGTTGATGGGATTTGGGTTGAAGACATTGACGGGAACAATCACCTTGGAGCCGATTGTAATCGGAGCGCTCGTGCTGTCGGTGCTGATGCCCTGCGGAATGTTCATGAGGCCGCCGACATATAGGGTGACCGTCGCGGGAGCGCTGGCGGTGTTACTGACGGCATCCACGGCTTCGTAAGTGAAACTGTCGCTGCCGGTGAAACCGACCGCGGGCGTGTACGCGAAGGTGCCGTCGGCGGCGTTGAGCCATACATTGCCGTTCGCGGTGTTCGCGCTATAAATCGTGGTGGCCGCAGTAGTCGCGGTCGGACTGCCCGAGCCGGAATTAAATGGCAAGTTGAGCTTGGCGGGATTGGTCGGGTCTACGTTGTAAGTAAAGTGCGTGTCGTCCGGGACGGTGGCAATGTCATACGTGCCGTTGTACCCGGACGCGGTGACCCCCGCGATCGTCACCGACTCGCCGGGCAGAAGATTGTGCGTGGTCACCGTTGTAATCGTGACGACCATGCCGTTCTCGCTCGCCGTGGCAATCTCGCTTTGGGAAGCAGGTAGCGGGGTGGTCGTGGCGCCGGCTGTCGTCAAGAGAGCGGTGGCTGGGCCATTGGCGGTCTTGGTGTCATTGCCCAGAACGCCATTGGTTGGTCCGGTGAGCGTCATCGTGCTACTGAAACTCGGCGAGTTGGGGGCCATGTCGTAAGTGTCGGCGATGGCGGTTGGCGCCAGGTTGGGCGTTTTGGTGACGATTTGTAGGGACGCATCGTCGGGATCGAGGTCCGGCGGAGTAAAGGTCGCGGGCGCCGTCGCACCAGTTTGTGTTAGCGAGCTACCGACATAGGCGGTTGGAGTGGCGATGAAGGAGTAGGCGGTGCCCCCAGAATCGGTCTGGGAGTTGCTAAACGAGGGGCCGTTCTGCATATCGAGCAAGGTGCCGGCGCCAAAACGCGGCGTTGAACCTACCACGTGAAAATCGACTTCGATGAGATGGCCGGTGGGTACGCCGCTAAGGAACGTGCTACCGGTATGGTTCAGGTTAATCGCGACAACTCCCGGCGTGTTGGGGCCAGGCGTGAGGTTGTAGCTGGCGGCGAGGCCGCTTAACAGGGAACCGAGCTTGATGTCGGGCCCCACGGCCGTGGCCGTCTCACTGACGGACAGCACCGCCGGGTCATATTGCAGGTAATACTTGCCCGTGCCGACGCCGCCGCTGCTGCTGGGCGTCACCGTATCGAAATCGATAAATACGGGCACGGTGCTGCCGCGTGTGGCGGTGAGCGTGTTTAATTGCAAGGCGGAGTTTTGCAGATTGAGGAACACGTTCGCCGTACCCGAAGTGGGAACGAGACGATCCTCCAGGTGTTCCACGTTCAAGGCAGAGCGAAACTTTGACGGCACCCGCCGTCGCTGGGCCTTTTTAGCGGCTTTGGTCTTGGTTTGCGCATGTCCTACAACGCTCAGCCACCAGGAGAGAAACATTCTTGACTCGCTTTTGAAGGTTGTCAACGAAGGGTCACGCCGCCCAAAACTGCTTCCCGCCGGGCAGGAGGGAAAGCTCGATATGAGGTACCCGTATCCAACTGATCTTAGAGCACCGACATGCCAAAGCAAAGCAAAAAGTTTAGGAATTCTGGGGAATTTGGTGGGGCGGTGGGCGTGCCGTTTACCGTGTGGCGGCCGGGGCTTTCATTTGCGCGGAGCAGTCACGTTAATACGCCATCCGGGGAACAAGGCTGCAAGTGCACTCAACCTTGAAAGTCCGAGGTATTTTTTCCAGAAGACTCTTCTTTTTCCTCGGCCGTGGTGCCAGGTGCTACCCTGGTTTCTTTCTGGCGACCCCACCTATAAAGCAATGTGGCAATCGCGAGGATAAACAACAATGTGAGTCCCAGCCCCGCGAGCAGAGCCATCGACAAACCACCCCGCGCGGCGCTGAAAGCTCGAATACTCGGCAAATTGCCTCGAATTGTCAGGTCGAGCAGGCGCACGTCGAGTTCCGTCGGGGTGCGTCCATTCAATGCCGCCAGGCGGATGCGTTCGATGTCCGCATCGCCGAAGTCGCCTTGGTAGATTTCTTTGAAATCGCCGTCCGTGGTCCCTGGCGCGAACATTAAGAAAAGCTGCGTTCCCGTCCGTTTTAAGCGCAATCGCCCCGTCATGTCGCTACAGGGTATTGAGCCGCGAACGAGACCAGGGTTCTTATCCCAGTTCCACATAACGACTGTTCTACCGCCCGGTAGGACCGAACGAATGACGCTGGCTCCCCCGCCGCCAGCTTTCTGTGCCCAGAGTTCAATGCCGCAGCCAATGCCGCCAGGAGGTGTGTCGGCACGCAAGATTTCGAAGGCGGCGGTGACTTCAAAGTCGCCTTTGAAGCCAAAGGTGGTAGCGACGCCGACACCTCCCCAGGGGTGAATGAAGGTCGCGGGTAGTTTGATGCGTAGCCCCGAGGACTCCTCGTTTATCAAACCTTCGCCCTTGGGATTGAACCACTTTAATTCCGGAGGCATTGGTTGGCCGCGAAAATCGTGATGAAACTCGGAGGGAGCATCGTCGGCCATTAACGGACTGGCGCCTGCGCAAAGCAATAACACCGTCGTAAGAACGCTGGGGAAAACGAGTCGTTTTTTAGTCATGACGTCACTCGCAAACCTTGCAATGGCCGCCAGCCACTTCCAGTGCCGCGCCGGCCCGAATCCGTCGCTTATCTGGTTCCTTGACCGGCATTCGTAAAGGCCAGAGCAGCGCTTGTAACCGCGCCATTGCCAACACAACTACAAGCACTTTAACTCCCAAAAGTGGCAAACTGTATCGTTCGTAGTAGCTGATGGCGATATAGGGCACCAGGTAGCAAAAATAGGTGATCAGCACAGTCTTTTCGAGGGGCGTCAAGGGGCGCCAGGCGGCGGAGATCGTCAGGAATAGTACCGCGATGAAGGGTAGGGGGTAAGTGCATGTGAGGATTCGGTCTGGCCAGCGGCCGCGCGGCCAGGTGGGCGTGTAGCGGAGCGTTGTGGCCAGAAAGCGGTTGGCAACTCGATCGGCGAAATCCACGGGATCCTTCGCGACAGCGTCACGGAATTGTGCCCATTTGCGGTCGAGGTAGGGCCTCTCGCCAAGACGGGCGTACTCCCTGCCTTCGTCGTTGGACAGGCCAAAGGGATGCATGCCAAAATGAGTCAACAACCCGTCGGCTTGCAGGCACTGCGCCTGATAAAGTTCGAAGGCAAGGTTCGACTTTACGGGAATCAGACGTCCAAAAATAAGATAGTTGCGAATCGTCCATGGTGCCAGCGCCAGCAGGGAAATGACGACCGTCAGTGCGAGCCGAGACCATGCCCGCCTGCCGACGGCTAGCGAAAGCGTCGTCACGCCCCAGACCAACCCGACCGCTGGGTTGATCATGGCGACAAGGCCGCCAATCAGGCCCCACAGGCAAGTTGTCTTGGGCTTGCCGAGTGGCTCACCGAGGCAGGCTCCCGCGATGACCAGGTCGAGGGCGAGCATCACGAACCAGCTATCGAGAGTAAGCTGAAACCATACGCGGAAACTAAGAATGAGCGCGGCAAGATAGACGGCCAGGGCAAAATTCGGCAGCATGCTGGACCGGGTGTCAGTAGCAAACGCTGTCCCTGCTTTGCGCGCGACGGCCACGACCAGTATTCCGGTCGCGATCAGCACATAAACTTGCAAGAAAATGCGAACTGCCGTGAGCGCATCGATGTTGCCATCAAACAGCCAGAGCAGTCCAGCCAGCACCAGCGGAAAGATGGGTGGCTGCCAGGCAGTCGGTCCGGTATCCCGCGAAGGGATGCGCAAAGCCCTTGCCCGCCACAAGGGCGCGGGCAATCTGATAATATTCGCCGCGCATATTGCCGTTGTTATTCTGATCGACGCCGGCTTCGAAAGGAGGGATGAACCGTAACAGCGCCGGATTGGAGATGACAAATGACAGATTGGCCCAGACCGCACACCCAAAGACAACGGTGGTTAGAATTAGCAGGTCACGTATCAGTGCCTTTCGGCGCGACGCCATTACAGGGTTTGAATCGGCCCGGTTTAGGTTCGTCGTCGCCATACAGGTCCTCGCGCCTCAGTGACAATCCCATTGGCCGACATCGATTGCCTGCTGGCGGCGCTCCTAAATCATCAAGCAGGTTGGCGAACCTTGAAAATGGCGGCGCCAAGGCGGTCGATAGCCCAGATGACGAGCAGGGCTTTTACGCCCAACAACGGGGCAGCGTACCGCTCGTAATAACTAATGCCGATATAAGGGAGCAAATAAAGGAAATAGATGACGACGACGCACCACTGGTATCGGTGCAGGGGTTTGAATGCGCCGCTGAAGATCAAAAAGATGGCGGCTAAAAAAGGCAGCGGGTGTGCGAAGCGCTCCCATTTGGTGACCAAGGGGCGACTGCTCGCCTGGCCACGCTCAAAGGGCGTGTACCAGAGCGTGGCGCCGAGAAATCGAGTGGCCACGCGATCGGCAAAATCAAGTGGATCGGCTTGCACGGACTTCCAGAAGAGTTCGCTTTTCTTGTCAAGGTAGGCCATTTCGCCGTCGGCCTTGTACTGTTGACGCTCTCTGCCGGCATTCGTGTAGGGATGGATGCCAAACGCGCGCGGCTGGAGCAAGCCATCTTCCATCAGGACTTGCGATTGCCACAACTCGTACCCCGCATTGGATTTCACGGGGATTAGTCGGCCAAAGATCGCGTAATTGCGCACGATCCAGGGAGAGACCGTTAGCCCGGCCAGGATAAAAGCCACGCCCAACTTCAAAACGCTGCGCTCGCGCACAGCCAGAATCATCGAGGTCACGCCCCATGCGAGGGCGACTGCGGGGTTGATCATTGCCAACAGGCCGCCGCATACGCCCCAGGCCGATGCTGCCTTGACACTGTGAAACGGCTCGAACCAACAAACCCCCGCTACCAAAATATCCATGGCAAGAAGCACAATCCAGCAATCGTGCGTGAACTGAAACCAGGTATGGAAATCGTTGCACACCCAGACAAAAAAGACGAGCGCCGCCAGCCATGCGCCCATGAAAGAGGTCGTGCGCCTTGCCAACGTGAGGACCAGGAGGCCCGTGAAGACGATCACGTAGACCTGCAAGAAAACAAATGCCGCCATCACGAGGTCGACATTGCCGTCACAGGCCCAGAGGAGCCCCGCCAGGATCGTCGGTAACACGGGGGGCATCCACGCCGTCGGACCGGTTTTCTCGCCGAAGGGATTCGCGAACCCCTCGCCGGCAACCATGGCCCTGGCAATATTGAAGTATTCGGCGCCTAAATGGTGATTCTGATTGGCATTGTTGTATGCGGTGAACGGGGGAAAATATGCGAAATTGGCGGGGTTCGTGACCGCGAAGGCCAGATTGGCATAAATTGCGCAGCCGAAAAGAGAGACCGACAGCACAATCACCGCGCCAATGGATAGCGAACGTGGCCCTGGTTTGGCCGGCGGCCTGCGCCGGGATTGCACACGCGGCACTGGGTCGGCTTCGATCGGCGTGCCTTTAAGAGGGGCTGACATATTACCACCGTTAATACATCAATCAGGGGCCTCAGCCGTACGCGTCCGGCGGGTCCAGCCCCAGACGCCGCACAATAGTATGCCAAGAGCGAGGAGAGTCGCCAATAACCAGGGCCACATTTTGGCGGGCGCCGGCCGCGAACTGTCCGTAGCCTTCGCACTTGCGGCGGCTGTCGGATCCAGGTGCCTGACGCTGAAATCAACAAGCCGCAGATCGACCGGGTTAGGCGCAGCGCCGGGGTGGGCGCCAAAGCTGAGCTGGATAACGTCTCCCGTGCCAAGGTCCATGCGATAGAGCACGCGAAAATCCTGATCGCCCTGCTCGGCGGCCGATAGGATGGCTTGCGGTCCCACGCGCGTAATCCTTAGCCTGCCGGCCTTGGCATGAGCCGGAAAATCCACGTCGCCATGCCCGGAACCGCGCACTGGAACGCGTTGTCCTTTTTCGGTGCTCGTCATCTGTGTGCAGGAATAGACATCATTTCCGTTGGGCCGAACGTGCCGATAAAGTCCGACGGCTTCTTTCGTTGGCGAATCGGTTTTTAGATAAAACTCGATGCCAACGCCGAAACCATTCTTGGGTGGCGCCGCTTCTAGAATTTCATAACCAAGAGTAACCTCGACATCCCCTTTGATCGGCGCTGGACCCAGAAAGCCGATGCCGCCAGTCAGTTTAGGGTCGGCCGGAACGGTAATACGCAGACCTTCCGGTTCTGCTTTCATGAGGTTCATCGGGTCCGGGTTGGTTCGCCATAGCTTTATGTTCGCCGGGTTTTTGTTGCGGAAGTCAATATGCAAGTCGGTGCTGCCGCCGTCTTGTGCAGCGAGCGCGAGCAGCAGAATGGCGCCGATTGCATTCATGGTGACCTCGCGGTCCAGGTGCCAAAGAAAAAAGCTCGGCGGTGGGATATCAGGCCACTCTTGAGGTAGCCGTGAACAAAGACGAATCACTCGGCTGCTCCCCACAGCCAGGTCCGGCATCAAAATGCCGCGGTTATCTAAGAAATACAAAATAAACCAGCCCAAGGACCAACAAAAGTGCGGCGCCGCCGCCTGCCAGGACCAGGACACGTTTATTATTCGCGGCGGGCTTTTTGGGCTTGGCCCGAACCGGGGCCTCTTCTTCCTCCGGGGCTTCGATTTCAGCTTCATCCTCCGCGAGCGGCGCGGGCTTTGCTTTGCGCGGTCGGGCGGGCGCGTCGACGGCCTCGACTCCCATGAGCACGGTATCTTCTTCCGGTGGGCCAGGTGCTGGGAACAAGACTTTGCATTTCGGACAGCGTATTTTCTTGCCCGGCGGCACGGGGTGAGGCGTTTTTAAGTTGGCCTCGCACTCGGGGCACTGCAACCTATTCTCGGACATGAGCGATTGTCTCCTAATGTGGACCGGCGCCGATTATGTGCACTATCCAAAAAAAACAGGCGATATGCAAGAAAAAAGCCTCGCCTTGACCGTGCCGCGCCATTTTGTATAAGGGCGCCGCTCTTTTTATAGGGAGACCTCCATGGCCGGCACACGCCCAGCTATTTTACCCAATTTAGGGTTGGCACTTATTCTTTGCGCAGATCGTCGCCAGTTGGCTTTACCGGCTCCCGACCGATCCGGAAGTACAGCTTGCGTATGCCTTGCTCACCATCACGACCCTCGGGCTGGCAATTATCTCTCTGATGCGGCCGCCGGCGCAGAATCGGGACGAACGCTGGTGGGTCTTCCTGATTTGTCTGGTCTCCATGGTCTATGCCTTTGGCTACCGCTTCGACGAGGACAGCAATCTGCACCTGGTATTTCGGGGACGCATGGTGCTGCAATTCCTCGCGGGCACGGCACTTCTGAGCCTCGGTCGATCGTACGCGCTGCTACCAGCCCTGCGGCAGGTGCGTCAGGGTGCTTTCTACGCCTATGTGCGCCACCCGGTGTACGCCATGTACATATTGGCGGACCTGGTCGTTGTGTTTTTGCAGCCGTCGCTTTGGAACTTGGGCATAGCAGGTATTGGCATGACCGCCTTTTTCTTGCGGGCCATGCTCGAAGAAAGGGTTCTGTGCCACGATAGTAGTTATGCCCAGTACATGGAGACGGTGCGCTGGCGCTTTTTGCCGGGCGTGCTTTAGAAGTCTTCAGTTCCCAAACTCATCTTCGCGCCGTCGTGCCGTTCTGGCAAAATCTTGCCCATGATCAAGACACGCACGGTGGACATCTTTATTACCCATGCCTGGCGCTTTCACCAGGACTGGAAATGCCTGGTCGATTTGCTCAACGCCCATGATGCGCGTGGCTGGCGAAATTTTAGCTTACCCTGGTATGATCCCGCGCTCGATCCGCGCACCGAAACGGGCGGCCAGGTCGTGCGCTGGAACCTCGAATCACAAATCATTCCTGTTCATGCCGTCATTTTACTGGCCAGCGTGATGCGGGAGCCCGGCACGCGCAAATGGCTGGACCACGAGCTGGCCATGGCCCGCTTGCACAAAAAGCCGGTGCTCGCGCTACCGCCCTTTGGCGAAGAAGACGTTACCGACGAGGTGCGCGAGCGCGCAGATCGTATCATCTGCTGGGATGCGGCGCTGATTTGCGAGGCGGTGGCCGGCTTTCGCGCAGAGCGCGTGCAGTAACCTCAGTGGCGGCGCCAGCAATGCGTTTACGTCACCATCATGGAGGATTGACGATGGAAACGGCCCAGTGCAGTCTTGTGCTCCGTCACGGTACCCAGATTAGGCAGGTGGACGCCAACCGGGTGCGTTTTAGCGCGCATCAATGCTTCAGGCGTGATGGGGACGAGGCTGATCGGCAGTGCTTGCGAATCCTGGCCGCGTATTTGGCGGGACAAAAGGGGCTGGCCGTCTGTATCGACGGTGACGGTAGCTTTTTTCAATACATCCTGCGGCATTATCCAGGACTACGGCAATGTGTGCAGTGCCTGATCGTGGAAAGCTATTCTTTGGACGCCCAGGCCGATTTCGCCGGCATTCCCCTGGCCCTGCCTGATGAATTGCCAGAAGGCATCGAAACGATTTTTTTGTGTGCGACACGCACCTACCCGCGCATGTGCATGCGGCAGTGGTTGCCGGCCGGGGCCAGGCTTATCGAACCGGACGTGTTGGCGGACCTGGCCCCCACGGCACTGCCGGCGCGGGCCTGGACGCCATGGGCCAAGGACATCATCTATCCGCTGAGCATCCCCGATTTCGATTTTAAGCCGGGAATGGATTTGATCGTCATTGACTGCCCCGCGCGTAACCTTGGCCTCATGCCCAATGGCCTGGGTTACGTCCATAACGCGCTCAAGCAGGTCGATGTGAAGTTTCAGACTTGCGACCTGGATATTTTGCTTTATCACCGATTTCATATGCGCCGCCTTGGCGACGAAGGGGGCAAAATTCACCTGGCAAGCGGCCGGGAGCTTCCGACCGATCCCTGGCAGGCCGAGCATTATGATCTGTGGACCGGAGACGAGGTTATTGACTATTTCGAGCCGGAAATCCAGGAGATCGTCACCAAGCTCACGGCGGCCAAACCCAAGGTGCTGGGGTTATCCATTCATGGCTGCAATGAGCGTTTCTCCGCCAGGGTCGTGGCCCGCGTCAAGGCCGAGCTGCCTGACATCATCATTCTGGTTGGCGGTTATGGTTGCTACAGCCCGGACATTGGTTTGCGTGGGTTTCCGCTGGCGGATTACATGTGCATCGGCGAGGCTGATTTGACGGTCGGTCCTCTCGTCGAACGACTGGCCAGCGGCGAACGGCCCGCGAATGTCCCCGGTGTTCAATCCAGGTTCGATGCACCGGCCAGGCCGTTCTTGCCCGCTCCGATGGTTCACGACCTCGATCTGCTGGATCATCCCAGATACGATTGGGCCGATTTGCAGGTCTATCGAAACTACAATGGCTACCAGCTTACACCGATCATCGCCAGCCGTGGGTGCCGCTGGTCGCGCTGTACGTTTTGCGCAGAGCGCTTTTACTGGCGCATTCGCTCGCCCAAAGATTTCGTCGATGAACTGGCCTGGTTGGTCGAGCAGGGCTGTCGTCTGTTCATGTTCAATGAAAGCGATCTTAATGGTAAGCCGGAGGTTGTCCTGGAAATCTGCGACGAGATCATTCGCCGTGGGCTGAAGGTAAAGCTGACAGGGCAGTTGCGCATCCACCGGAAGTGCGATTTGGCCTATTTCAAAAAGTTGCGGCAGGCTGGCTTCGTGGCCCTTCGATTCGGCGTGGACGCCTTTTCCGAGAACACGCTCCGGCTGCAAAAGAAGGGCTATACCACCGCGACCGTCAGCCAGAACCTCAAGGATTGTTGGGAAGCGGGCATATTCTCCGAGGTGAACTGGGTCATCGGCGTGCCGGGTGAGACCGAGGAAGACATCGACGAAGGCATCGCGCTCATCCTCAAGAACAAGCCGTATATCGGCCGTCTGGCCAACATCAATCCGCTGATCGTGGTAACGGGAGGCGTCTATTGGATGGAGCCGGAAAAGCACAATATTCATTTTCGCGGCGACAAGGAAGAATTGTACAAGAAGTACCCACGCGCCATCCCGGCGCACCTGTGGTACAGCACGGAACCCTATATCGACGAGAAGGTGAGGCAGGCACGCTTCGAACGCATCGTGCTCGCGCTCCACGAGGGAGAATTCAACGTCGGGGCCTGGGCAAAGCGGGTGATCGATGACGTCAAACGGCATCGCGACCCCAATCGCTCGGGGCCCGACACGGTTACGCCTGGCGCTGAAAAAAATAATGCCGCGCCTGCCGCGCTCGTGAAAAAAGCAAAGAGCGCTGGCATCGGCGGTATGGAGAAACCGCGTGCGGGCGCCGTCGAGTTCAATCCAGATGCACGGTCGGCATCCTATGTCTTCCGGGCTGGCAGCTCCTTGCCTGAAGACGCGACGCACACCTACCGTGAGAACCTGTATATCGTCTCCTTCAAGGGCGATAACTACGGTGTCGAAGCGTCGGTCCTGGAATCGGCGTTCGGTAGGCGAGGTCATCCGCGACAGGCCCCGGGTGGCTTGACGCTCACTGCACCGCGTGGATTCAAGGTAACGCTGGCCAGGACCAAGGACGCGGTGCCGGAATTGCTTGAAAGCGTCGGCTCTTACAATATTGTCGCTTATGATGCACGCTTTTACGGCGTTCCGCAGCAAATCCCGGACGAACTGGCGCGGAGTATTCAAAAGCAGCTCTGGGTAAATGCCCCCGTTCTCTTCGGCATCAAGCGGCCGTACGTGGTAAGGCTGTTGCGCCGCGCTGCCCGCATCACCATTGATTGGGTGCTGGGTTTTACGCGTTGGCGGCGGCCGGCGCCCTTGCCTTCGATCCCCTGGGGCAACGTGGACCTCGACGGAATGCCAGGCATCCTTTGCGGTGCCAATCGCGACGAGATATGTGCTCGGGCTGCAAGATTGCAGGGAATCGTGAAGGCCCAGCCAGCGCCGCTAGATTTGGCTGCGAGAATGTCGGCAAACGTCAAAGTCCGCGACGACGCCACGAAAAGGAAGCCACAAGTTGTCGGCTCTCTCGAAGGCTACCGTATTGTCGAGTATGAGGGCTGGTTCTACGGCATCCCCGCGACACTGGGGGACGTTCGTCTCGAGGATGTCGATGTCATCGAGATGCCGGGCGTGATTCGCGATGTGGCGCGCGAGGTTGTGGAAGGAGAAATTCGCGAGGCCCGGCAAATGACTGGTTAATCGCCGCCAGCGAAGTAAAATGATTCCGGCATCGAGTTCATAAACCTCTCTGCAAAAGGTGCAACATGCGACGTATCGTGACGCGGGCCGGATTGGCGTTAGCAATGGCTGCCTTGATGGGCATGGCCAGCACGACCGCTTTAGGCCAGGGAAAACAGGCCCCGCTCGGGCCGGAAGCCATTAAGGAAAAAATTGCCGCCGCCCTGCCAGACAAGGCACCGGCGACGCCAAAGCAGCCGCGCAAGCTCTTGATCTATTCCAAGACAGCCGGCTTTCGTCATGGTTCCATAAAAACCGGCATTCAAGCTATCACCATGCTGGGCGACAAAACGGGTGCCTACACCTCTGTGGCCACGGAAGACGAATCTTATTTTGAACCGGAAAAGCTGAAAGCCTTCGACGCGGTGTTGATGCTCAATACCACGCTCGATTGTCTCCGGCCCAAGGACGCGAAAAAGGGCGAGACCAGTGAACGCGAGGAGATGCTCAAAAAAAGCTTTATCGACTATGTTTCCAGCGGCAAAGGACTGGCAGGCATCCATGCCGCCGGCGATACCTACCATGATTGGAAAGAATACACGAAAATGATGGGCGCCACGTTTCAGGCCCACCCGTGGACCGCGAATTCCAAGGTGTCCATCAAGATCAATGATCCTAAAAGCCCCGTTAACGCGGCATTCGATGGCAAGGGCTTTGACGTCACCGACGAGATCTACGTATTTCGCCCTGAAACGGCGCTCCCCACGGGCCGGCGTTACCTTTTAAGCCTCGACGACGGCAAGATGGACCTCACCAAAGGCAACCGCAAGGATGGCCTGTATCCGATTAGCTGGATCAGCACCTATGGCAAGGGCCATACCTTCTACTGCTCGCTCGGCCACAATGACCATATCTACTGGAACCCCGCCATCCTGAAGCACTATCTGGCTGGCATTCAGTATGCTTTCGGCGATCTGCAGGCGGACTCCACACCCATACCCGTGTCGGGAGCGCCGACGAAGTCCTCGAAGGACTCCGCGAAATAGGCATCGCGGCCGGAAAGCTGGGCGGAAGACAAATCCTCAACCAAACCGATCCGGCGCAGCAGAGCAATGTTCAGCTCTGACTGTTGCCCGCTCAATATTTCCGCGACAATCTTGCCGGATATCGGTCCCAGGCTAATGCCCATCATGGCGTGCCCGGTAGCGATTACGAGATTATCCCAGGCCTTGGTCCGGCCCAGATAAGGCAGTCCATCGGGAGAAACGGGCCGCAAACCGCACCAGGGCTCAAGTGCGGCAAAGTCATCGGCTTTGTATTCAGGAAAATACTGGGGCACAGCCTTGATAATGCCCTGCACGCGCCGCCGGCTAATGGTTTCGTCCAGGCCGGCGATTTCCATTGTGCCACCCACGCGGAGCGAGTTGCCCATGGGGGTAACCGCGACGTGTGCTTCCGTGAGGATCGCACAAATCTTGGGCGACCGGCGTGGTGTTGGAAGCGTGAGGCTGTAGCCCTTGCCGGCTTGCAGCGGCAAGCGTAGTCCAAGCTCCTGGACCAATGCGCTGGACCAGGAGCCGCCGCAGAGCACAAAAGCATCTGCTTCATGTTCACCGTTTGGTGTTTGAGCCGCGGCAAGCCGTCTTCCTTGTCGTCGCCAGCCGGTAACATCCGTACGCCACCGTATCACCCCGCCGAGCGCTAGCACCTGTTTCAAGAGCCAGGCCATGAGACTGGCGGGCGTCAGCTGGCAGTCCTTCGGATAATAGACGGCGCCGGCTATGGCCATGGGCACATCCGGCTCAAGCGCCGCCGTTTGCCGGGCGTCCAGGACTGTCGCCGGAACATCCAGTCGGCGTGCATGCTCGGCTGCTTTCGCTTCTTTATCGAGGGCGTGTGCTGTCTTGCAAAGCATCAACAAACCAAGCTTTTCGAGAGCGATCGCGTTGTCGGATAAGGCCGCCCACTCTTCGTAGCAAGCACGACTGGCTAAATGGAGGTCGCGCAGGAGCGGCCCGGAGCGCTCGACATGTGTCCTGGTGGCCGATCGCCAGAAATAATAGCACCAGCGCCACAGGTCGGCGCTCAAGCGCGGCTTGATATAAAACGGGGCCTCTGGATTACCCAGGCAGCCAAGGCCCATGGCAACCATGCCCGGCGCCGCCAAGGGCACGAAATGGCTGGGCACGATCATACCCGCGTTGCCGAAGGAGCAGCCATTGTGCTTGGCTGCACCTCGCTCCAGAACGGTAACGTGCATGCCTTGACGCAGGCAGTAATAAGCGGAGCTCAGGCCGATAATCCCTGCGCCGACGATGAGCACTCTCTTGGACATGATTCGCGTCAGTGGGGAATTGCCAGGCGAATGCCATGGCAAAAGGGATCGTTTTGATTCAGCAACAATGTGGCTTCCGCCGTGACAAATGCAGTCCCTGTGATGGTGGGCAGAATGGTTCCTTCGGCCTTACTTAGCCAGCGATAAGACCCTTCGAAGCGACTGCCGATGATGCTTTCTTGCAGCCAAAGCTGGCCCTCCGCCAGCTCCCCATCGGTGGCGAGGCAGGCCAGCTTGGCGCAGGTGCCGGTGCCACAAGGCGAGCGATCATACGCTTTGCCCGGACACAGCACAAAGTTGCATGCCTGGGCACCAGGCTCTCTCGCCGCGCCGAACAACTCGACGTGATCGACTTCGGGGAAACCCGCGGCGTTGACGGCCTGGCGAATTCTCCAGGCTTTATCGGTTAACTCGTCCAGGGAAGTGGCGACCAGGTCCCAACCCGGTTGTTTCACCAGAAAAAACCAGTTGCCACCCCAGGCCACGTCACCGATGACCGGGCCAATTCCCGGCACAGCCACGGTAATGGCTGCTGCCCGCCGGTAACTCGGTACATTGACCAGGCTGACACGGCCGTCCGGATGGAGCGTGGCCGTGACGATGCCGACCGGGGTATCAATACGGTGTAGACCCGGTCCGATAGATTTCGTGTGGGCGAGAGTGGCGACCAGTCCAATGGTGCCGTGGCCGCACATACCCAGAAAGCCGACGTTGTTGAAAAAGATGACGCCAGCAGCGCAAGTGGAATCGCCGGGTTCGCAGAGCAAGGCGCCGACCATGACGTCAGAGCCACGTGGTTCGTTGACGACGGCGGAACGAAAAGCGTCATGCTCGGCGCGAAAACAAGTGAGTCGCTGGGCCATGGTGCCGTTGCCAAGGTCCGGTCCACCGCCCAGGACCACGCGCGTCGGTTCGCCGGCGGTATGCGAATCAATCACGGTCACACGCCGCACAGTCATCGGCTTGCCTCAAGAAAAATCATAGCTTGGGGCGCTCACCGATCCCGGTGCGAATAATCGACAGCACGTCTTCGCGCTCCTGGCCGGTAAGTGGCAGGCGCGGCGCTCGTACCCATTCCGTTCCCAGACTGGTCTCTTGCATCGCCAGCTTGATGTACTGAACGAACTTGGGATGAGTGTCGAGTTTAAGAAGGGGCGCGAACCAACGATATAAAGCGCGTGCTTCTTTCCAACGGCCGGCACGCATCAAATCCCATAACGCCTGGTTTTCCTTGGGAAACGCGATGCCGGTGCCGGCTACCCAGCCGTCGATGCCAAGTATGGATGATTCGAGAATCAGATCGTCGACGCCGACGAAGATGGCGAAGCGATCGCCCAGCGCGAGGTGGATTTCCGTGATCCGACGCGTGTTGCCGGAGCTTTCCTTGACCGCCACGAGGTTTTTGACCGCCGTCAATTCTTGCAGCAGCGTGGGGGTGATGTCCAAGGGATAGGAAATAGGATTGTTGTAAAGCATCCATGGCAAGCGCGTGGCGGCAGCGACTGTTTTGAAATAGGCCAGCGCCTCCCTGGTGTCTGCCCGGTAAACCATCGCGGGCATGATCATGAAGCCGTCGGCGCCTACCTGTTCGCAATCATGCACATAGGCACAGGCGGCGCGTGTGCTCGTTTCCGCCACGCCGCCAAGGACGGGGACCTTGCCCTTGGCAAGGTCCACCGCCAAAGCCACTACCCGCCGTTTCTCTTGCGGATCGAGCGCCTGGTTTTCGCCCAGCGAGCCGCACATGATGAGTCCCGTAATCCCGGATGCGAGCAGCGCTTCGAGATGGCGGGCGGTGGCGTCGAGGTCTAACGATTGGTCCGGGTGAAACTGGGTCGTCACGGCCGGAAAAACGCCTTGCCAGTGCGGCTTCATGCGACCCTCACGTTGGTTTTGAAATCAGAAGCGAGGCATCTCCGGCCGGAATGACGTCAAAATCTTCCGTCAAGCCAGTCACCGAAAATATATTCATGAGATTGGGCGCGACATTTTTGATAACCAGCTTGCCTGCCTTGTCGTCGAGCCTCATGTTGAGTCGCACGAGCTTTTCGAGGCCTGCGCCCGTCATGTGCGTCACGTGAGCAAAATCCAGAACAAAGGGCCCTTCGGTCTCGTCGAGCAAACTTGACAGTGCTCGACCCACCTCCTCCACGCACGGCCACAAAAAGCCTTCCGCATGAAAGCGAACTACGATGTCACCGTTTTCTTCCTCGACGTTCACCAAGGGCCACGGAGTTTTCAGCTCCAATATTTCCGATGACAACATAGATGCAACCTCCCGTTGATGTCCGCCCCCAAAACAAGAATGCAGTGACCGTAACGAGCAGGTTTTCTATTAGCAAACAAAGTGCCGGCAAGCAAAATCCCCGACTTTCTTCCAATGAGGTTAAGCTGGATAAGTAGGGAAAGCCAGGCATCGATTTAGCGGTTGGAAACACAAAAATTCGTACGCATTTTCGTACACCCGCCGAGTTTTTTGCTCATCCTGTATGGAGAAATACATCTCTTCATGACTTCGATAGTTAGCTTTTTATCACGAATCGGCAAGCAAAGTCGCTTGTTCGGCCACCACGGAGGCACCCGCCAGCGGCGCTGCCGAGAGTACCGCTGCCGCTCAACGGCACTTCCATGATAATGCGGGTTCCCAGTCGCGGTTCCGATTCAATCAGCATTTTGCCTTTGAAGGAAACGAGCCTTTCTTTGATTCCGGCCAGTCCCAAACCCCGCTGGGTTTGCGGCGCCAACACGGTTACCGCATCGAACCCACAGCCATCGTCGTCGATAACGATCTTCAGGAGATCCGGACGCCAATGAACCGCCACCATGATCTCGCGTGCTCTGCCATGTCGAACGGCATTGCCAATGAGTTCCTTGGCCGCGCGAAACAGATAGCTGGCCTGGTCGGTCGACAGTGTTTGGGATTTGCCAGTCTCAGATACTGTGACCTGGGCGTTGCTACTAAGCTTTTCGCCATACCAGGCGAGCGTGGGCACGAGGCCCAGGTCTTGCAGCATGGCCGGGTAGAGTTCGAACATGAGGGTGCGGGTCTGTTTGATGATATCATTCAGGAGCTGCAGGGAATTCACAAAGCCGTGTTGCCGGGCGGTATCGGCCGTGGTTGCCTCGGCCAGAGGCTCCAAGTTCAGCTTGAGTAAGGAGAGGCTCTGCCCGATGGAGTCATGCAAATCGGCGGCAAGCCGGCGCCGTTCCGTGTCCTCCGCGCTCGCCAGTTGCGATGTGAGTTGGCGAATGCGATCTTCGACGATCCGGCGTTCGTCAATCTCACGGGACAGGCTTTGATTCACTTCAGTGAGCTCGCGAGTTCGTTCGTAAACGCGTTTTTCCAATTCATCATGAGCCTTTTGCAGCGCCTGCTCCGCTTTTTTCATCCGGCCGATATCGAGGTTGATTCCCGCCCAGCACACTACGTTGCCCTGGTCGTCCTCGACGGGCACCCCGCGCCAGGATGGGGTGCCATTGGCCATCGACGCCGCGAAAGCGGAGTTCCCTGTCCCATTTGCCGCGGACGCGCACACATTCTTTCCATGCCGTAAGGGTGTTCTCGGAATCGTCCGGATGTAAAACGCTGCTCCAGCCAAATTCCGAACACTGCTCCTGCGACAAACCTACCAGCCGCAAAAACGATGTGCTGGCATAAAGATTCTTGCCCGCGGAGTCGCATACCCATACCCCATAGTCGATGGATTCGCCGATAGCCCGGTAAAGCCGCTCGCTCTCGCGCAGCTTCTCCTCGACTTTCTTCTGTTCATCAATGTCGGTCGAAGTGCCGAACCACTGAACGATTCGCCCCTTTTCATCCCGTGAAGGCACCGCTCGGCCCAGGTGCCAACGAAATTCGCCTGTCCGGCAATCCTTTAGCCGGTATTCAATCTGAAATAAGTCACCCGACTCGGCTGCTTGTTTCCAGGCTTCTTGAGTTCGCTGCACGTCGTCGGGATGAAAGGCAGGCTCCCAGCTGTCGTCCCCCTGTGCTTCGGGAAACAGTCCGGTATATTCGTACCAGCGTTCGTTGTAATAATCGGCCATCCCGTCTGGCCCCAGCGTCCAAACCATCTGGGGCATGGCGTCCGCCAGCTGCCGAAAGCGACGTTCGCTTTCAATTAACGCCAGCTCTCCCTTGCGTTGGAGTTGTTGCCATTCTCCGCGTTCCTTGGCACGATAAAGTTGTTCGGTGAGTAGCGCGATAAATAGGCCCAGGGTCATGAAAATGAGCAGGCTGACCTGGTCCGTGGGACTTACAACCGTGAGCGAACCGCGCGGCTGCAGAAAAAAATAGGTGGAAGATGCCATGCTCAGGAAAACCGCGAGCAAGGTCGGCCCGGAACCGCAATACCAGGCGACAAGCATGATGGCAAAGAGATAAGTCGTCATCGGCCGTCGGTCGCCCATGACTGGGTCGAGAAGTTGACGAACGATGGTCGCCAGGACGACCAGGGCGATGGCAATCGCGTACCGTAACCACCTTGAATCGTTTTTCCGTGGCATTGGGATTCGCCCCTGGTGCCTGGGGGGTCGGCCCGTCCCTGGGGCGGGCCGCGAAAAGGTGCATTATATCCTGGCGCAGGTGAGAGAAACAACTGAAGCATGGCTGCCGGACGACCGCGCTGGGCAAGGTTCGGTCAGCGCGACAAGGCGCGACCGAGATTGAACGGCAAACTTTCGTTTATTTGACGGCTTCGCGTTTGTACATGATGAGCATCGTCCCCGAACCTTGCGCAGTGGCAAACTCTGTCGGCCGGACGTTCCCTTCGGTGTTGTAGCATGCCTTCATTTTATCACCGTCGATTTCCACGATGCCCAAGATCGTTTTGCCCTTGTTCGGCCCTTCCTCGGATTTGATATCAACGGCGTGCGGCTTCTTTTGAGCATCCACCTTACTTGTACCTTTGTCGGCGACCATGCCCCCCATGGTAACGGTGTAATTGTCCCCCTTGAGGATTAGCTTGATCGTTAGTTTCTCCATGGCGTCGGCTGGTATCTTCATACCGTTTTGCTCCATTCCAACCGCCACCCAGGTGCCGTCAGCGGTATTCTTTTCGCCGCCCCTGACCCCCGCCGACACCGCGACCAAACTTGCTAAAACCATTACGGAAGTGCCAAGCCTGAACATGCCAATTCTCCAAAAAGGAAGCGGGTATCGTGACGCGAAACACGCTCGCTAGTATACGCGACGCGGTAGTACACGCCCACATTTGGGAAGGCTCCTGACCGCGCGGAGTTGCAACCATGGGGTGCAGCCTCCTCCCCGAGAATCGCAAGGTGAGCGACTAACTGTAATGCGTCAAATTTACCTGGCCGAAAACACGCCCGGCGCATTGACTATTAGCTGCTGGCCGCCGGTATGTCTACCGCGTGGCTGGACTTGCATTCACATTGGTTATCTTTCACGGCGGGAACCATGGCAATGATCAAGTTTGGAGCGGCGAGTGTAGCGGTGGCGATACTTGTAAGCCTGCCAGAGGGTCGCGCCCAGGATCCATTCACCATGCGGGCACCGCCGCCGGTTGTCGGCCGCTGGGACATTACAGTCCACGGCGACGGCGGGGATTATCCTTCCTGGCTTGAAGTTCGCCTTTCCGGGTTTCGAACGCTCGTCGGCTCGTTTGTCGGCCGGGTAGGTAGCGCCCGTCCGGTTGCCCGCGTGGAGTTCGATAAAGGACACCTGCGCTTCACGCTGCCGCCCCAGTGGGAGCGGCGCCTTGACGACCAGGTTGTCGAAGGGACGCTCGAGGGTAATGTCTTGCGGGGCACCACCACCGACGATAAGGGCAAGCGTGTCACCTGGGAGGGGCAACGGGCGCCTGCGCTGAAGACGGTTCAATCTCCCAAGTGGGCTGAGCCCATCGCGTTGTTCAACGGTCGCGACTTGACCGGCTGGAAACCTCGTTTAGCGCAGGTCAAAAACGGTTGGCTAGTGCGAGAAAACTTGTTGACCAATGCCGTTCCCGGCAATGACCTGGTTACCGAAAACAAATTCACGGATTTCAAATTGTATGCCGAGTTCCGCTACCCGAAAGGAAGCAACAGTGGCATCTACTTGCGCGGACGTTATGAAGTCCAGATAGAGGACAATTTTGGCAATGAACCTGATAGTCACGAAATCGGTGGCATCTACGGCTTTCTGACGCCGCGTGTCAATGCGGCGAGAAAGGCAGGGGAATGGCAAGCGATCGAGATCACTCTTCTGGGCCGAGAAGTGACGGTGGTGCTCAACGATGAACGAATCATCGAGCGCCAGGCCATCCCCGGAATCACCGGCGGGGCGCTCGATTGCGACGAAGGACAACCGGGGCCCATTCTGATTCAAGGGGACCATGGCATGGTCGAGTTCCGCAAGATTACGATTACGCCGCGGCAATAATTTCGTCGCCGCTAACCTCCGCACAGCTCCGCCAGGGCAACGCGCATGGCGGTCATGGCCTTCTGCACCTTCACCTTGTAGGCGATAACGGCAGCGCGGTCGACGGAGAAAAATTCATTCGGTGGAAAGGTACGGCCGAAGACGTCAATCAGGAGAGAGCGAAATTTGCCGGAATATATGCCGTCGTTACCTTGCTGCTGCTCCTCGTAGGCCACTTTTTCGGCACTCGTAAAGGCACACAGGAGTGGATGCATTCGGGTCGAAAAGACGGAGCGATAAGATTGAATGTTCTGGATGGTGCGGTCCAGCGGCAAGTCATTCCAAATTACGTCGCGGATGGTGAGTGTATCGGGGTTATCCCCCCGGGACATGGGAAAAGCGCTAACCAGCCAGTCGCCGAGGTGGATGACGTTGCTTCGGCCCTTGCCGTACCAGAGAATATCTTCCTCGAAGCGCGCATACCACGTATGTAAGCGGTCGAGAAGCCCCGCCATACGCGTGGGGTCCGTTTTCTCGCGATATTGCGTACCAAAAATACCAACGGCACGCGGGGCACGATCGAGCAACGCCCAGAGGCCATCATTGATCATCTTGCTGAAAACGCTGTTGCCAAAGCCGAGAATGATGAGGTCGAAGTTGCCGTCCGGCACGCGATCGAGCGCAATTAAGGCCGAAATTCACGATAGCATGGTGAACGGTCGCGTAGGCCGGCAGTACTTCGTTGATAAGATGATAACCCAGGCGGTCGCCAAAATTGCCAACATGATGAGCCGATACCACGAGCACCCGGCAGCTTGGAACTTTCAGCGGCCTTTCCGGCGCCAGGCGCAACAAGATCTGGCTTTGGTCGATCATGAGCCGAAGCGTGATGGACAGGCCTGCCTCCTCGAGCGCTCGTTCCAGTTCCCCCAAACTCAAATGATTGACCCAGCCGAGTGACGTGCGGTTGAGATGGCGCGTGAAGTCGGTGGGGTTATAGCTGAGAACCGCAGGCCTGCCACAGGCTCGTAATCTTCGCAAGAACGCCGGCAGGTCGTAGATATACTCGAGGACGCCCAGCACCGTGATATGCGTTGCGCTCGCTGCCTCGGGAAACTGACCAGCGTTGAAATCGCAGACGAGCGTACGGGGGTCGCGGGCCACCAGGTCGCAGGGAACATAGGTGCAAGCCGGCGGCAGGAGACGCTCGAGCGCCATACGCCCGCAACCGAGGTCCAGGACAGAAGCACCGGCCGGAATCAGGTCCGCGGCCACAGAGGCCCTCTGATCCCAGGCTTGCTCCAACTGGCGAACATCGAGCCAGCGCTCATAATCGGTTTGCCCTTCCGCAATAACTTGCCGGCGGCGATCAAACTCGCTGGTCATGGCGTGGAGGCCTTTCTGATGTGTCGCTGCAATTCGGCCGCGATGTTCACGAACACCTCGTCCCAGTCGCCAGGGCGTCGTTGACGAAACAAGCGTAATGTTGGATACCATGGGCTATCTGAACGCTCTTCAAGCCAGCGCCAGCATGGCGCGATATGAAGGGCAACCCAGGCATTGACCCCCAGCGCTCCAGCAAGGTGGGCAACGGCAGTATCCACAGTCACAACCAGATCGATATTCTTAAGCACTGCCGCCAGGTCCTCTAGAGAGTTCGGGTCGAAGCGACTGCCCAGATCGACGACGGAGAAGGGGACCTGGGCCAACTGTTTGATTGCTGGCCCCGTTTGCAGGCTTACCAGGCGGATACCGGGTATGCCGGCCAGCCCCTCGAAAGCCCTGAGCGGCACCGAACGATAACAATCACCCTTACGGGTGGCCCGGCCCTGCCAGGCTATACCAATCTTCAGTCCAGGCAAGGCGCTCCCGTCGGTTGCGTCGTCCGTGGTTGCCGAGGCGATCGCCTGGCGCCAATGTTCTACCAGGGCGGCGTCAGCGTAAGCGTAGGGGATGGTCTTGGGAATGGTCTCAAGCGTTGTTCCAAAGATGCCGGGCAGACTCATCAGCGGTGCTTGCACATCGAACGGCGGCGGCGGCGCGTCGTCGGCCACGACCTGGTCAATGCCGGCCATGCGTTTGAGCAAGGTCACCAGATGCGGCTGGCATTCAACGACGACGGTGCCGCCCTTCGCTTTGACAAGTGGGGCATAGCGGATGAAATGCAGCGTATCGCCAAAGCCCTGTTCCGCGTGCAGCAAAATGGTTTTGCCGTCGAGCCGCCTTCCATCCCAGCGTGGGCGTTCCGCATGGTAAAGGGTGGCGCCCGGAAGCTGCCAGCGATACTCATAGTCCGACCAGGCGGACAAATAATCGCCCAACGCAAGATGGCGAAGCGCCAGGCAAAAACGCGCGGATGGTTGTTCCGGGTTCAGGCGTAAGGTCTGTTTGAAACAATCTGCCGCCTCGGCCATCATTCCCAGGTCCGAGAGGGCGATGCCCAGCGTGATGTGAGCGTTCACGTGCGTGGGATCTAGCGTCAGGGCCTGCCGGCAGCAAGCGATCGCTTCATCGAGTTGGCCGAGTTCCTTCAGAACAATTCCCAGATTGGTGTGCGAATCCGCATTGCCTGGATTACGGACAATTGCCTGGCGGAAGCTGTCGGCGGCGGCCGCGGATTGTCCAAGGTCCATAAGCGCGATGCCAAGATTGTGCTGCGCGATGAAGTGGTCGGGAGCAATGCGCAACACCTGGCGATAGGTGGCCACAGCTTCGTCGAGTTGGCCCTGG
The DNA here is from genome assembly GCA_963848825.1 of uncultured Planctomycetota bacterium. Lineage (GTDB taxonomy): Bacteria > Planctomycetota > Planctomycetia > Gemmatales > Gemmataceae > CAVVSQ01. Next base: position 299,142 of record CAWKFA010000008.1, read on the forward strand.
TCCCTGAGCGCGACGCCCAGGTTAGCGAGCGCATCCACCGACTGGGGGTTAAGCTGTAGCGCTCGGCGGTAGCAGGCGATGGCCTCGGGCACGTTGCCCTGGTCCTTGCAAATATTCCCGAGATTGTAGTGGGCCTCAACCATGTTTGGGTTGAGTTCCAGTGCCCGGCGATAACAGCTGCCAGCCTCATCCGTCTGCCCGCAGGCCCTGAGAGCGACCCCCAAGTTCGCGTGGAAGGAAGGAAAGTTTGGTTCGAGTGTGATCGCCTGGCGAATCCGGGTGATGGCGATCATGCTACGGCCCGCCTGATGGTCGAGAAGCCCCAGCAAATGATGGGCGTGGGCATGCGCGGGATCGGCCAGGATTACCTGCCGATAGAGCGCTTCCGCCTGCGCGAAATTGCCCGCTCGGTGAGCAGCCAGGGCCTCGTCAAATAAGTCAGTAACGATGGGCATTTCCCAAATCCAGCCAGATATACACTTCTTTGTCCCTTACCGCCTGGTCGCTGTTGCATGGCTTTCAACCTGCAGCTGGGCAGTCATCCGCGCGAATACATCGGCCCATTCACCGGGTTTGCTTTGCCGGAACAGCCGCATCGTAGGATACCAGGGACTGTCGGAACGTTCCAGCAGCCAACGCCAATCTGGGGCAAAGGGTAGGCGCAACCCATACCGGGATGCCCAGCGCCCCGCGAGATGTGCCACCGCGGTGTCAGCAGTTATCACCAGATCCAGGTTCATGAGAGCGCCGGCCAAATCATCGAGGGAATTGGGATTAAACTGGCTGCCCAGGTCGATAATTGGGAAGCGCGCTCCCGCTAATTGCTCGGCGCCATGGCCAACCTGCAAACTCACGAGATGCACACTCTGGTCCCGCGAAAGTACCGAAATAGGTCAACGGGATGGAACGCCAACGGTCCTGCGGATGTTTGCTGCTCCCATGCCAGGCAATTCCGACCCATTTAGGTCTGGGCCCACCGGTGGCGGGCTGGGTCAGGCGCTGACGCCAACGGTCGACGACCACGGGATTGGCATGCAGATAAGGAGTTTCCGCGGGTATCGTGGCGAGCGTGGTACCAAATACGCCCGGCAGGCTAAGAAGCGGCATTTGCACATCAAAGGCAGGCATGGGCCCTCCAACGGGCACTATTTGATCGACGCCGACCACGCCGTCCAGCAAATTCACGAGCGGAAGCGGGCACTCGAACAGGACAGTGCCGCCCCGTTTTTTTACCAGCGAAGCATAGCGAACGAATTGAAGTGTATCGCCCAATCCCTGCTCCGCGTGCAGCAGGATCGTTTTGCCGACAAGTGAAGCCCCATTCCACAGGGGAAAATGCGCGTGCCTCCTGGAAAAGCCGGCCACCTGCCAGCGGTATTCATAATCCGGCCAGGCAAGTTGTAAATCGCCCTGAAGCAGGCGCACCAGCGCCAGGTTCCAGCGCGCCGAGGCATGACCTGGTGCGATAGCACACGCCCGTTCGTACCAGCGCGTTGCTTCCTCCCACTTCCCCGCGGCCTGAAGAATCACGCCCATGCTGTTGGCTGCATTCACGTGAGCCGGATTACAACGGAGCGCCTCCTGACAACTCGCGAGTGCCTGCCCTAGCTCGCCCTTGTCCTTCAGCGCTATGGCCATATTGTCCAGCGCGTCCGCATATTGAGGATCGAGTTGCAGTGCCTGTCGATAGCAAGCAAGGGCTTCATCCTCTCGGCCGAGTTTTTTCAAGGCGACGCCAAGGTTATTATGCACGCCCGCCAGGTGCGGATTAAGCTCCAACGCTTGACGAAAGGAAAGCGCTGCCTTCTCTGGTCGGCCGAGTTCCATGAGGACTCCGCCCTGATTGACCAGCACATCCTCATAATGGGGGTTGAGGTCCAAGGCCGCCTGAAAACAGGCCAGGGCCTGGTCCGGTCGACTGCAGCTCTTTAAGTACGGTGCCCAGGCTAAAATGGTAAAGCGGCACAGCCGGGTTCAGCGCCACTGCCTGGCGAAGCAACACAATCCCTCCGTCAGTTCGACCGCTCTGACAGAGCAGAATCCCCAGTGCATGGTAGGCCTCGGCGTGCGTGGGTTCGTCCTGGAGAACTTGCCGGTAGAGCTGTTCAGCATCATTCAGATTGCCGCCCTGATGAAGGCGCAAACCCCGTTCAAAGATGTCAGCAACACCAGCCATGTTAGTAGTCCAGCCACGCAGGCGAGTGATCCTGCGGCTCAATTTTGCTCACCTCGGCGGCGATGCGGGCAAACACTTCGTCCCAGTCGCCAAATTTCCGCTGGCGGAAGAGTTGCATTGTCGGATACCAGGGACAATCCCCCCGTTCGAGGAGCCAGCGCCAATCGGGCATAAGGCCCAGAGCGACCATAATTGGCACGCCCAGGGCACCTGCCAGATGGGCAATTGATGAGTCGGAGGTGACCATTAAATCCATATTCATGATCGTCGCGGCGGCATCGTCAAGCGATTGGGAGTCAAAGTGCTTGCCGATGTCGGTGACGGTAAACGGCGCGGAATCGATTTGTTCGCTGCCATGGCCCACCTGCAGACTAACCAGGTTCACGCCGGGAATGAGCGCCAGGGGGGCGAAATGCGCCAGGGGCAACGAGCGGTAACGGTCAATTTGGTTTTTGGGATTACCCTGCCAGGCTATGCCGACGTTGAGGCGGCGATTTTTCAGTGGAATTTCTGTACACAAGGTTGTCAGCTCTTGCCGCCACTGGCCGATTAACTGCGGGTCGGCGATCAAATAGGGCACCTGCCTGGGGATCGTCTCGACCGATGTCTCGAAGATACCGGGCAAGCTCAGTAGCGGAGCATGAACATCATAAGGAGGCAGTTGCGTGCCCATAGCAACTACCGTGCTAATCGCCGGCACACGTGCCATCAGGCGAACGAGCGGCGGCTGGCAAGCCAGAATGATCGTACCGCCGCGTTCCTTGACCAGGGAGGCAAAGCGCACGAACTGGACTGTATCTCCCAGGCCCTGCTCGGCATGCAAAAGGATTGTCTTGCCGTCAAGCGGCCTACCGTCCCAGCGGGGCCGAGAAAAATTACGCGGCGCCACCTGGGGCAGGCCCCAGCGCCGTTCATAATCCGGCCAGCCTTCCAGAAAATTGCCTTGCAGCAAAGCCAGCAGTGACCGGTCCCACAGCGCCGTTCCATGTACGGGATTGATGCGCAACGCCTGGTCGTTGTGTTGGCACGCTTCATCGAGTCGCCCGAGACGCAAGAGCGCGTTACTCAGGTTGTTGTGGGCGTCCGCATGGCGCGGGTTGATGCTCAGAGCGTGCCGAAAGCATTGGGCGGCATCCTCAGCCTTCCCTTCGTCCATGAGGGAGACGCCGAGATTATTATGCGCGTCTGCATGGCGAGGGTTCGTAGTCTGTGCGGGTTTTTCTTGGGACGGTGATGGCAAACTCTCAGGCGGCTGTTGACATTTGATGGCCTTGGCCAGCTGAACATGTACGTTCGGCATTCGCGGATTAAGACGCAGCGCTTGCCGAAAACATTCAATTGCGTCAGATAAGTCGCCATGGTCCACAAGAGCACTACCAAGGGCCTGGAAGACGTCGGCATTTTGGGGATGGAGGCGTAACGCCTCGCGGTAACTCTCAATCGCCTCCACCAATAACCCCTGGAGCTTCAATGCATTGCCCAGACTGAAGTGTGCCAGGGCATAATGCGGTTTATGTTGTAGCGCCTGCCGCAGGCATTCAGCGGCTTCGGCGACCTGGCCCCGGCTCAGCAGCGCACACCCCAGATTATGGAGCGCGCTGGCGTGTTTCGGATTGACCATGAGCGCCTGTCGGTAGCTCGCGATCGCTTCCTCTATCTTTCCCTCGTCTTGAAGGATGATGCCCAGGCTGTTGTGGGCTTGCGGATGAATGGGATTGAGGACTAGCGCTTGCCGGCAGCAAGCGCCGGCCTCCGTCAGGTTCCCCTGGTCTCGTAGAGCGATGCCCAGGTTGTCCAAAGCGTCGGCGTAGAGCGGCTGGATGCGCAGAGCTTGCCGGTAACTGGCGATTGCTTCAGGCAGGAGGCCCAGGTCCCTCAGGGTCAAGCCTAGATTATTGTGGAGGCCCGCATGAAGTGGATTGCCGGACAGAGCCTGACGGTAACAGGCGGCCGCATCGGCCAGTTGTCCGTGATCACGTAAAGCACCGGCAAGGTTGACCAACGCTTCCACGAATTGGGGATTGAGGGCCAGCGCTTGCCGATAGCAGAGGATGGCCTGAGTTGCCTGCCCCTGATCTTTGAGTAGGTTGCCCAGGTTAAAATGGTAGGCGGCCGTGGCGGGCGCCAGTGCGATTGCTTGCCGGATAAGGCTGAGGGCCGCCTCCTGGCGCCCGGTCTGGTTCGCCAGTATTCCCAGCAAATGGTGAGCGTCCGCATGTCCGGCATCCGCCTGAATGATCTGCCGGTAGAGAGGTTCCGCTGCCGCGAAATCGCCGCCCTGGTGATGGCGTAATGCCTGGTCCAACAATTCGCCGGTGGTCGACATACTTGGATTGTTATGCCTTGCTGACTTCGATTAGGAGGTGCTGGACAGGTCCGCCAGATACTCATTGACGCCGGCGCGGAGGTCGTATTTGATCGTGAGGCCCAGTTCTTTCTTGGCCCGCTCGATGTCGCACTGCGTGAAGTTTTGGTATTCCGCCGCGAAGGGACAATCGATGTAGTCTGGCTCAAGCGCGTTCTTGAGTCCCATTTTTTGTCGCAGCGCGTCATTGATCGTGCGGATGATTTCATTGAAAGTGGTAGCGGTGCCGCTGCCGAGGTTGTAGAGCCGGCCCCAGGGTTCACCGCCGGGAGCCGCGAGGGCAAGGACGTTGGCTTGAACGACGTCCTTCACGTAGATCCAGTCCCGTTTTTGTTCGCCGTCCTTGAATATCACCGGTCGCCGAAACTTCAGCATTTGCCGAAGCAGTTGGCCGATCATGCTCATGCGTTTGGCCTTATGTGTCTCACCGGGTCCGTAGACGTTGCAATAGCGAAAGCCAATGACCTTCACCTGATGATCCGCCGCGAACTTCATCGCAAACTCGTCGAAGCGTGCCTTGGACTGCCCATAGACATTGAGCGGCTTGACTGCCGTCACTTCTTCAAGGTAGGGCGCCGGCTGTGCTCCGTAGACTGCTGTACTTGAAGCATACACGAACTTGCGACAGCCACCCTCTGCCGCCAGCTTGAACATTCTCATCGGGCCATCGACGTTGGCCCGAAACATTTCGCTCTCGTCCTGACAGCGCGTGTCGTTGTTGGCGAATTGGTGAACGACGGCATCCTGTCCGCGAATGAACTTCCAGTCGATGCCGTCAAAACCTCGGTAGAGCACTTTCGTCACGCCCGGCGGGTGCGGCCCGATGCCGCTGGAGGTTATGGTGACATCATGCCCATCGCTTACCAGGCGCTCAACAATGTTTCTACCGACAAACCCGGTCCCGCCAGTGACAAAAATCTTCACGAGAGCAGTTCCTTTCCGTGATACACAAGCGCTCATGCCTCACCGCAATGGTCAGGATACCAGGGGCACGGAGTGTTCGCCTCTTGTTTTCTGTAGCTCGGCCGCGATGCGCTCAAATACTTCTGCCCAGGCGCCGAGTACCTTTTGGCGGAATAGGCGCATACTGGGGTACCATGGGCTATCGTCCCGATTGAGCTGCCAGCGCCAGCAGGCCACGAACGGTAAGGCCACCCACACAGGCACACCAAGCGCTCCGGCCAGGTGCGGCACAGCGGTATCTATGCTGATAATCAGGTCCAAATTCACCATCGTGGCAGCCAGGTCATCAAGCGAGTTGGGATCAAAACGGCTGCCGAGGTCTTCGACCAAAAATGGCGCCGCCGAAAGTTGAGCCGCGCCGGGACCAACTTGTAGACTTACCAGGCGAATGTTGTCCAGGCGGGACAGTGGTTCAAAAAACCTGAGTGGGACCGACTTGAAACGGTGCCCCTGGTGGCTGAGATTGGCTTGCCAGGCAATGCCGACGGTAAATGGGCGGTTGCCGCTGAAGGAACCAGCGGGAGAGGTGGCAAGCTGCCCGCGCCAATATTCAATAAGGGTTGGATCGGCGACAAGGTAAGGAACGTCGTTCGGAATGGTTGCCAGCGTGGTGCCAAAAAGCGCGGGTAGGCTCAGCAAGGGAATCTGCACATCAAACGCCGGCAAGGCGCTGCCGGCCGCGACAAGTTGGTCAACGCCTGCCATGGCCATGAAGCCGTGGCGTTGGCTTTCATCAGCATGGCACAGCGCCGGTTGACATTCAAAGATCACCTTGCCGCCGCGGGCCTTGACCAGCGGCAAAAAGCGAGCGAAATGAATGGTGTCGCCCAGACCTAGCTCGGCATAGACGAGAATCGTTTTTCCTGCCAGCGGCGAACCATCCCAGGCGCGGTTGTGCAAAGGAACGCGCGACGGCCCCTGGCAGCGCCAGTGTGATCAAAATCCGGCCAGCCGCCCGCGAAATCTCCGTGCATGAGGCTGCAGGAGACAGCGGTTCCACAATGCCACGCCTTGACCGAAATCATTATCAAGGGCTTGCTGAAAACAATCAGCAGCCTGGGCAAATTCGCCCTGGTCACGTAACGCCAGTCCCAGGTTGTTGAGGGCCTCGGCATTTTTGGGTTCAAGACGTAAAGCTTCACGATTGCAAGCAGCGGCCTCGGCGAAATTCCCTTGCCAGAACAAAACCCTGCCCAGGCGATTGTGCATTTCCACGCTGGTAGGATTAACAATGAGAGCTTTCCGGAAACATACCGCCGCGTCCGCGAATTGTTGCTGCTGCGCGAGAGCGTCGCCGTGTTCGCGCAGGGCCCGCATGAGATTGTCGCGAAAGCGCGTGTTGGCCGGATCTAGCCGGAGTGCCTCTTCAAAACAAACGAGCGCTGCCGCCGCGTGCCCCCGGCTCATGAGAGCGTTGCCGAAGTTGTCGTGGGCGTGCGCATGGAGCGGGTTGATGTGCAGTGCCTGACGATAACAAGCGACGGCCTCGTCATACCTATCCTGCCTGAGCAACGCGTTGCCTAAATTAATCTGCGCATCGGCATGCTGAGGCTGGGCCCGCACCGCTCGCTCATAACAACTACGGGCCTCGGCATCCCGGCCTTCGCCAAGATGGATGTTTCCCAGGTTAAGCAGTGCTTCAACGTGCGCGGGATCGAGCTTCAGCACATTATCGAAACATTGGGCTGCTTCCGTGACTTTCCCCTGGCTCAGGAGGACTATACCCAGGTTGAAATAAACGGGTAGTGCGACCGGATTGAGCGCGATGGCCTGGCGCAGCAGGGTCATGGCGGCATCGTGGTGGCCAGCCTGATGAGCCAGCAGGCCGAGCAGATGATAGGCTTCGTGGTTAGCGGGGTCCGACTGGAGCACCTGGCGGTACAGTGTGTCGGCTTGCGCCAGGTTGCCGCCCTGGTGATGTTGCACTGCGCGCTGGAATAGTTCCGCGATGGGGACCATCGTCAGGCCTCCCACTTTCGCGAGGATGCGACCTTCGCGAGTTCAGCCGCGATAGTTGCGAAAACACCGGTCCAGTCACCCGGCTGGCTCTGGCGGAACAAACGCATGCTGGGATACCAGGGGCTATCCGAGCGGTCCAGTTGCCAGCGCCAACAAGCAACGTAGGGCAGGGCAACCCAGACGGGGATGCCCATCGCGCCCGCGAGATGGGCCACCGAAGTATCCACCGTGACGACCAGGTCCAGGTTGGTCATGACTGCCGCCAGGTCCGCAAGCGAATGCTTATCGAAATGGCTGCCTAGATCGATCACCGAGAACGAGTTGGCTGCCAGCTGTTCGGTTCCCGGCCCTACTTGCAGACTCATAAGGCTTACCGAAGCGATTTTTGCCAGGGGGCTAAAACAACTCAATGGAAAAGATTTATGATCGTGACCGGTATGTTTGACATTGGCTTGCCAGGCGATGCCAACCTTGAGTGTTCGTTCGCTCCCGGCAGCGGTCGCCACGGCCCTGGCCAAGCTCGGCCTGCCTTATTCGCTCTTTCCATTCCTGGGATAACCTTGGGTCAGCATTCACGTAAGGACTGGTGCAGGGAATCGTGGCCAAGGTCGTGCCAAAAAGGGCCGGGAGGCTGAGCAGCGGAAAGTGACAATCAAAAGAAGGCAATGGGTTGCCGGCGGCAACGAGATAGTCGACACCGTCAATTCCGTTGAAGATGGCACGTGCGCCAGTGCTGCCCGGTGAATTGGCGAGCGGGGGCTGACACTCAAAAATCACCGTCCCACCACGCTCTTTAACAAGCGGCAAGTAACGCGCGAAGTGAATCGTGTCACCCAGGCCAAGTTCGGTGTAGATCAGGATCGTTTTGCCGGCCAAGGGTTGCCCATCCCAGCGCGGTTGGCTGAAGGAGCGGGCCTCGACGCCGGGGAGAGCCCAGCGCTGTTCGTAATCGGGCCAGGCGGCTTCGAAGTCTCCCTGAAGTAAGCGTACTAGACAGCGGTTCCAAAGCGCCTGGGTGTTGCTGGCGTCAACGGCGAGCGCGTCCTGAAATGAATCGATAGCTTCCACAAATCGCCGCTGGTCCTTGAACGTGAGCCCAAGATTGGTGTAGGCATCCGCATGCCCCGGATTGATACGCGTGGCATGCCTGAAACAGGAGATTGCCTCATCGTACTTGCCTTGATCGCGCAGCACATTGCCCAGGTTGTTGAAGGCGTCGGCCTGGTTGGGATTGCTACGAAGAGCCTGCCGGTAGCACTGCGCGGCCTGCTCCAGGTCTCCCTGGTCTCGGAAAATGATGCCCAAATTGTTGAGCGCATCCGCGTAGTGCGGGTCACAACGCAGCGCCTGCCGATAACAATCCGCGGCTTCAACTCTGCGGCCCTGGTCTTTGAGAAGATTGCCGAGATTGTAGTGCGCCCTGGCGTTGTTGGGATCGATTTCCAGGGCGTCGCGAAAACATGCAGCCGCTTCGCCCGGGCTGCCCTGACTTAGATAAACATTGCCGAGGTTGTTGTAGGCGTGGGAATGCCGCGGGTTGATCCGCAGCGCCTGCCGGTAACAAACGATTGCTTCATCGTGCCGTCCCTGATTCAGAAGGGCATTGCCGAGGTTGATATGTGCCTCCGCGTGGCGGGGCTGAAGAGCGATCGCGCGACGATAGCAGGCGGCCGCCTGTTCATGCCGGCCCTGGCCAAGGTGCGTGTTGCCCAGGTTAATATGCCCTTCGACGTGCGCTGGGTCTAGCTGCAAAACCTGTTCGAAGCGCTCGGCTGCTTCGTTGAATTGGCCCTGGGTCAGAAAAATGACGCCCAGGTTAAAATGGACCGGCACAGCAACCGGGTTGAGGACAACTGCCTGGCGCAACAAGGCCACCGCCGTATCGTGGCGCCCGGCTTGATGCGCCAGGAGTCCAAGTAGATGGTATGCCTCGGGGTTGGTCGGATCGGCCTGCAGGGCCTGCCGATAAAGAGGTTCAGCTTGCGCCAGGTTACCGCCTTGGTGAAATTGAACCGCGCGCTGGAGTAAATCGGGGATGTTGGCCATTGCAGCAATTTTTGCGGATTTCGTGGAAAGCGTCAAGCGAACTCGTGCCGCGCTGCTGTGTCCTTGGCAATAACGAGGGCGGCGGCGAGACGCGCGAACACGTCTTGCCAGTCGCCGAAGCGCTGCTGGCGAAAAAGGCGCATCGAAGGATACCACGGGCTATCCTCCCGACCGAGAAACCAGCGCCAGTCCGGCACGAACTGTAAAGCGGTCCAAACCGGCACACCCAGGGCGCCCGCCAGGTGTGCGACGGCTGTACAGGAGGTGATGACCAGGTCCAGGCTCATCATGGCCGCGGCGGTATCAGCGAAAGTCGTTAGTCTCGGGCCCAGGTCCATAATGGGAAACTGAGTCGTCAAGGCATCCATTTGCTCGGAACCAGGCCCCTTTTGCAAACTGATAAGCTCAACGCCGGGAATGGCTGCCAGGATGGTGTAGTAACGAAACGGAATCGAGCGTAGGCTATCGCCGCTGAATTTTGGGTTCCCTTGCCAGGCAATGCCGACCTTAAACTTAACTCCTCCATCGTTTGGCAGGCCTGGCCGGAACGTTAGTTCTTGCCGAATTTCCTCACGCCACCTGGCGATCCGTTCAGAGCTCGTGGCGACATAGGGTGAGCCCGCTGGAATGGTCGCCACGGTCGTATCGAAAATTCCCGGCAAGCTCAGCAGCGCGATTTGCGTGTCGAAACGGGGCAGAGACGATCCCCCAGGAATGAGCTGGTCGATGCCCGCAACGCCCAGCAAAAGATCATGCAAGGCCGGCTGGCATTCGAAGACAACCTTTCCGCCACGTTTCGCGACTAAATCCAAGTACCTCACGAATTGTAGGGTGTCGCCAAAACCCTGCTCGTGATAGACGAGGATGGTTCGCCCGTTCAAGGGTTTCCCGTCCCAGCGAGGCTCTTGAAAAACGCGCCGGCTCACACCGGGCAACTGCCAACGCCATTCGTAGTCCTGCCATGCCCCGGCCAGGTCGCCTTGCAGAAGCCTTAACTGCGCCGGCGAAAAGTTGGTGTACCGGCGCCCGGTTTTAGCCGTAGCACCTGTTCGTTATGCGACCAGGCAGCGGCAAAATCACCCAGGCTTAGCTGCGCGTTGGCCAGGTTGCTGTGCGCATCGGCATGGTCGGGCACAAGCCGTATCGCTTCTTGAAAGCAAGCGGCAGCCTCGGCGTAGAGACCCTGGTCCTTGTAAGCCAGTCCTAAATTGTTGGCGGCATCGGCATAGCCTGGATGAATCTGTAAAGCGGTGCGATAGCAGTCGATAGCCTCGATAGAGTTGCCGAGGTCCTTGAGGGCGTTGCCCAGGTTGTTATGTGCGATTGCGTGCCGGGGGTCGAGGCAAAGCGCCTGCCGGTGATAAAAAACAGCTTCGGAGGGGCGCCCCCGATCTCGCGCGATCAGGCCCAGGTTGTTGGCGGCATCCGCATGAACAGGATCAATTTCCAGGAGTTGACGGTAAAGTGCTTCCGCGCGATCTAGATTTCCACCCTGGTGAGCAGCGATAGCAAGCTGGAACAGGTTGGACGGTGATGCCATTGCGCGAATCTTATTCGTTTAGGAGAAGGGTACGATGGTGCACCCATGATCCTATTTTACCAGACGTGGCGGTGGTTCTTTCCTTTTGCTCGATTGAACTTCAAGCCGTGCCCATCAGTTTTTCAAGAATATACATCTCGAGCCCCTCATAATCGCGTTGGGCGCGATAGCTCTCAACTTTCTCAGTATCCACGGTCCGCACCACTTCCAGTAAGCGCAGGAACATCGCCTTGCTGTTGGCCAAATGTTGCGTCTGTTGGGCAGCGCTGGTCGTGCGCATCGCCTTGACATCGAGACCGATGCAGCCGTCGAACCCACCGCGCTCCAGTACCCAGATCTGGTTAAACGCCCGGCGCAGGTCCACGGACCCGAAGGTCTTGTCCTGGTCATATTTAAGACCATTTTGGTCATTCAGATGCACGCTCCAGAGCTTGCCGTGCCAGAGAACATACGCCATGTCGTCGGAGGGATCGAGGCCCGCCAGGATCGAATGTGCCGACTCGATAAGTACGCCAACGCGTGTCGGATCGACCGTCCGATAGACGAGGCCCAGAAAATGGCCGGGCGTCGGCAGATAAGCCTGGTCCATCGGTTCGTTGGGTTTCATTTCGCCCAAAATGCGTATGTTCCCATCGTGTTGCAGGAGAGCATTGATGGCCTCGACAATGCGGCCCACCGAGGCTATAGGGTCCTTTGACTCGCGAATATAGGTGCCTTCGCGCGCCAACCACAGGACGATATCGCGCGTGCCCATGACGTTCGCGATATCGACCGCGCGTTTGGAGCGTTCGATGGCGTATTTGCGTTCGCCGGCGCTGTTCGATGTATAGGCGCCGTCAATAGTTTTTGGATGTTCCCAAAGCCGGGGCGCGATGAACTCGCAAAATAGACCCTCGCCCTCGAGGATCTTGCGAACCTTGGCGGCGCCTTTGATCGTCGCCGCGGGGTCGAGGTTCGCTTCCACGACGTCGTCATCATGAAATTGCACGCCGTCAAAGCCGAGCTTTTTGTATTCCCGGAGCTTGGCGGCGAAGGCGATTTCCTTGCGGACCGCGGGGCCGAATGGGTCTGCCCCCATGCTGATGTTCCATGGGCCCAAACGTAAAGCGATAATTTTTGTTATTTTTCGTCATGATGATTCAAGTCTCTCCCGTGGAAATGCCGATACGCATACTTCGTTTAACCAGTTAATTTATTAGGTGGCACATGCCGCCGCCGCGGCGTCGTCGCATGCTGGTTAATTATTTTTATTGTGGGTAGTGTATGGATCGTCTTACGATCATCTGTGAAAGTTGCGAACGTCTCTGGTCGGTCGGCTGTTCCTTGACGATCTACGAACGTCAGACGATGGAATCGCGGCCATGTCCTCATTGCGGGGCGTACACACTGTCCTGCCAGGACTTCAATGCGGTCGCCGGCACCGCGAGGCAGCAGGTCTACTGGTCCACGTTCGCGGCCTGACGGCACTTGTTTTGCCGCTTGTGTAAGAACGTTGGTAGCAAGTCCGCCCACGGTGCGGGTCGGCGCAACTGGACGCGAACTTGCGGGCATGTCGTGTACGCCCAAATCCGTCAGATGCGCACGCGGGTCTAGGCACTGGCCATGTTGCTGGGTAAAATCACCTCTCGGTCCATGAACGACTGCCAAAAAAGCACCTTGGTGGTATGCCCCAGGTTTTGCGGTTAGTGTGCAGTTGTTTGGCGACAGTGTGTGACAACGGCGAGCGTCCGGCGCTTGCCTGGCCTTAGCAAGAAAGTTTGCGATCATGTCCCATGACGTTCACGACAGCGCGGCCAGTTTGGACAATGCCTTCACCGATCAGGAATGGCAGGTTTTCCGTCGCGAGGACACCAAGGCGGGGGCCGCCGTGGTCATATTGATGTTGTGCATTTTTGGCATCGGCGTGGTGTTGTATTCGATTGTGGCGCTAACGCTGTGACCCACGTTGTCCCGAGGTCTTATCCATGTCCGAGGTCGTGCTAGGCGTTCACGGCGCTGCCGCGAGCGTTCTGCAGGGCGCGGATATTGGCGGCACCTTGCACATCTTCGTGGCCTTCGACTGGGGCGAAGAAATCAGGTTCGACCAGGCTGCCCGGCAGGTGCCCGGTTCGCTTTACGAATTGCCGCGCCGCCGCCGCACCCCTTCCTCATTTTCTTACCGGCCCGCGCCGATGCATCTGGCGGCTCCAGACCGTTCCCCTGGAGATGCCGGAAATTGGCCTGGTCCAGGCCAGTGCCGGCTTGACGCTGTTTGATTTCGGCGCTGTGAGTCTGGCTTTACGTGTCCCGTTTCACTTGCCGGCGGAGCGGTTATTGGGCCTGGCCGGCGCCCTGGCCGACCCCAGCTGCGTGTTGCAAAAGGCTCGTCAAATCTTGCAGCCACTTTATCAGCAACTCTTGCCGGCCCTCATCAGTCCATCCTGGCAGGAGGAACTCAACGAGGACTACTTCGTCTTTCAGCTGGAGCCGCGGAAATTGAACATGGCCCAGGATGCCGGCTGGCTGGCAGGCCTCGTCCATTTAGAAGGCGCTCCGCTAAGCATCAGTGAAACGGCGGAGGCCCTGCGGCTGCAATTGAGCTACAGCCCGGATGACATTTTTATTGCCGACTGGGGCGCCGCTGTCCTTATAGATCAAGACTGCAATGAGACCTTGCAAGTCGTCGAATTCGCCAACCTGCAACTGCTGGAGTTCCGACACATCGATGACCGTCTGGACGTTAGCCTCGCCAACGCGGCACGGACCATTGCACCCTTCAAGCGCTCGCCTCTGCCGTTCTGGCGCGTTCATGCGCGGCCGCTGCGAGCGCTTGGCGAGTTGAAAGTTGAGGCCAACGCTTTATTCGAACGGGCCGGCAACGCGCTCAAACTGGTGGGCGATCCCTATCTGGCCCGTGTTTATCGACTCGTGGCGACACGCTTTCATTTGGAAACGTGGGAAGAAAACATTGGCCGTAAGTTGGAGGTAGCCGAGGGCGTGTACCAGGTCGCGAGCGACCAGGCGAGTCATTTTCGCACGGAATTTCTGGAGATTATCGTGGTGGTGCTTATTTTAATTGAAATAGTCATCGCTTTTATCCATTAAACTGCCGCGTCACCGGCAGCATCGAAGCGTAATTTTTCGGTCGTAAACAAGAGGCTCCGGGGCATGAGTTCTTCCCATTTCGACGTGGCGATTATCGGCGGCGGTATCGTCGGCATGGCGACGGCCTATGCACTGTCAAGGCAAAGCCGGGCTTCGCTCATCGTGCTGGAAACGGAGGATCGCGTAGCCGCGCATCAGACCGGAAACAACAGCGGCGTCATTCATTCCGGCCTTTACTACAAGCCCGGCTCCCAGAAGGCACGCAATTGCGTGGCAGGGCGCGAGGCCCTTTATCGCTTTTGCGCCGAGCATGGCGTTCTCCATGATCGCTGTGGCAAGGTGGTGGTCGCCGTCAATCAGCAGGAACTGGCGGCGCTCGCGGAACTCGAACGGCGCGGCGCGGCCAATGGACTTCAAGGAATCAAACGTCTCGGCCCCGAGGAGCTTCGTGTCTACGAACCGCATGTTCGGGGCCTCGGAGGTCTGCATGTGCCCGAAACCGGCATTGCCGACTATCGAGGGGTCACCGCGAAATATGCGGAGCTGGTGACGCGGTCCGGCGGCGATGTTCGCCTCACCGCTCAGGTTATCGGCGTCAAGCACCAGGCCGGCGAAAGCATTCTGGAAACCCGCCAAGGCGAGGTGCGTGCCACAAATTTGATAACCTGTGGCGGTCTGTATGCCGATCGCGTCACGCGGATGTGTGGGGTGGAGCCGGGCCTTCTGATCATCCCCTTCCGCGGCGAATATTACGAGCTCGTTCCCGAGCGGCAGTTTCTTGTAAAGAACCTGATTTATCCGGTGCCCGATCCGCGTTTTCCCTTCTTGGGGGTTCATTTCACGCGCATGGCCCGCGGCGGCATCGAAGCGGGCCCTAATGCAGTCCTGGCTCTGCAGCGTGAAGGCTATTCCTGGTCTTGCATCTCCCCGCGTGATCTATGGGAACTGGCGACCTTCAAGGGATTCTGGCGGATGGCAGCCAAATATTGGCGGACGGGCCTGAGCGAGTTCTATCGCTCCCTGAGCAAACACGCCTTTCATCGCGCCCTGGCCCGGCTCATTCCCGAATTGCGCATCGACGACATTTATGCTGCTGGCGCCGGCGTGCGGGCGCAGGCGCTCGATCCATCCGGTGCCCTGGTCGATGATTTTCGTTTTGTGGAGGCCGACAGGATGATTCATGTCCTCAATGCGCCCTCTCCGGCGGCGACCGCATCGATTGCCATCGGCGAAACGATTGCGGCCATGGCGGAGAAGAATTTCGGCTTACTGAAAAAAGCCGTGTAGTGGGGCCCCCTTATCTTGCGACCCGGTCGACGACAGCTTAAGTGAAGAGAATTCATCCCGAAGGATCCACTATGGCACCCGTAACTTCACCGCCCGACCTCGAAACTATCGCAGATTTATTGGAGCAGCTCCACGTTCCGCCGGAACGGATTTTGCTGCGCCCGCCGCCGGGTGAGGCAACGGAGGAAGATTTACTAAAGACAACACGACTTTGCGAACTAATCGATGGGGCGTTGGTGGAGAAAGGTCTGGGTTTTTACGAGTCGCGCCTGGCGGCTGTTCTCGTCGCTCTTTGGGAGGCGTTTTTGCAAGAACACCCGCTGGGCATTGTACTCGGCGAAGGGGGGCTGATGCGCGTGGGCCCAGGCCAGGTGCGAGCCCCTGACGTCGCCTTCTATTCCTGGGATCATTTTCCGGACAAATTGCTGCCGCTCGACCAAATCCTCGATGTGGTACCGGAAATAGCCGTGGAGATTTTAAGTCCGACGAACACGAAGAAAGAGATGGCACGTAAGCGCCGGGAATACTTCGCGGGCGGCACAAAAATTGTTTGGGAAGTACTTGCGGACAAACGGTTGATCCATGTGTACAGTTCGCCCGACGAAGCAATCATCGTCGATGAGGATGGCGTGCTTGACGGGGGAAGTGTTTTGCCGGGTTTCGCGCTTTCCGTCCGGGAGTGGTTCGGTCGCGCCGGTAAGAGGGGCTAACTGCCGTCGAAAAGGCTGGTTCCCTGGGGTTCGGCATCGCGAAGTTTATATCCCAGGATGCCCTTAGTTCGCCTTTTTTCGACAAAACCTTTTTTTTCCAAACTGTTGAAGGCACTTCTGACTTTTCGGTAATAGGCATCGAACGCCTTGATGTCATTGGGCCCTCCGGACGTTTGCCGGTCCCAAAGGAAAAAACTGGTTTGCTTCGCATTGACATATTTTGTCTTGGAAAAATTATTGAACCGATAAATGACCTCCAGCACTTCCCTGGCCAGGGAATTCAGTAAAGCTAATTTGTCACCAAACACGGCCTGGAGCCGTGGCAAAAAAGTTTTGGTCATTAATAAACGGTTTACCAAAAAAACTGGGTAGATCTTGGAGCTCCTGGGCGTTCGATAAATCAAGCCGAGCTGTTCAAGTCTGTTGATCTCCTGAAAATGGTTATTGTCCGGAGTGAGCAAAATAGTATACAAGCTGCTTTCGTTGGCCCATTCTGATTTCATCAAATAGGCGAGCACCGCCTTTTGGGAGTCGGTTAGTTTGCTGCCCGCCAGGTGTTGTTCCAGAAAATCGTCGTAAGATTGCAATAACCGGTCAATGCGGTCGTCGACCAGTCGGCCGGGCCTGAGGTACAACCGAACTTCATCACTTAAAAAGCGGTAATAGGGCAGGTCAATTTTGTTTTCCAGACACAAATTGACGAGGGTGGCCATGCCGATGGCGCGTCCTTCCCATTTCCTAAAAACGCGCAAGACGTCAGCTAGTTTCGGATTCCGGGGTTGGGCCTCGGGAATTATCCGCATTAAATGTAACTCGCCTGCTTGTTCCTCAACCAACAGGTGTCGGCGAAAAGACCCAGGGTTTTGAATAGCCAGGTGTTGGCCAGGTTTGATGGAAAGAATGCAGTGCTTATTGATTGAGTAATCCCGGTGCGCCAAGGCATTGTTGATCGTTTCGCGTAGGAGTCGTTCCGGGTACTCCGGAAGATACGAGCCGCCCTCCGCAATCCCGACTCCCACGCGAATATTGCGCATTACATAGGCAAGACTCGCTTCCATTAGCGGCAAGATATTATCCGACAAGTCTTGCTTGTCTTCGGCGATTTTGTCCACTGCTTCCACATAGCCATGCACTTGACAGCGAAAAACCAAGGAGTCCTCGGGGTGCGTGCCGCATACCAACATTCCCAGGGTCGTCATGGACCGATCGACGATAAATGACTTGCGGGTGAGAAATGGAAGAGCGTCCTTAAGCGTAGGCTTGATGGATTCAACCTTGTTGGGCCGATTAAGATAGTGAATATATTCATTTAGCTTGTCGAGATCGACGTCATCCAGGTTTGTGTTCGGAATTGGCGTCAATTCCTTGGCATGAACGGCCTCCTCCTTGAATTCCTCCTGGGCATCGATTCGATTGTCCTCGATCTTATGATCGCCGGTTATGAGTCTTTCATAAGCGGCACCCTGATAAAAGACGTATTTTTTGTCGGCGGGTAACTCATCGACATAGACAAGCGCGACACGTTTGCCGCGAAAATTCCTTAGTAGAACCGGGGCATCCACCAGGAATTCAACGCTCCTGCCATGCCGATCGGTGAAGATGTCCCGAAACGCTTTGAGCTTTGGCTCAGCGTGCTCATGCCAGCCAGTCAGTACGTAGCGGTTTTTCTGACCTTCCTTTTCTTCTTTGATGCCGAGCAATACTATTCCACCGCGAGTGTTTAAAAAGGCATTGATTGACTTGTAACACTCGTGCCATTGCCCTTTTTCACTCGGAACAGGCTTAATTTCGAGCGTATCGGTCTCAAGATTTTCGAACTTTCCCAGCTCCATGAGCAGGTCAAGTTGAGCCAAAACCTCATCAATGAACGGCATAGATCGCCAACCAAAGGCCTGGGAACGTCACATCTTCGCGATCACGGCGTTGCCAAACTCGCTGCATTTGACTTCAGTGGCGCCTTCCATCTGCCGGGCGAAGTCGTAAGTGACGTGCTTGGCGGCGATGGCCCCGTCCATGCCCTTGATGATAAGGTCGGCCGCTTCGGTCCAGCCCAGGTAGCGGAGCATCATCTCGCCCGATAGGATGACGGACCCGGGGTTGACCTTGTCCTGGTCGGCGTACTTGGGCGCGGTGCCATGCGTGGCTTCGAAGACGGCATGGCCGGAGACATAGTTGATATTGCCGCCCGGCGCGATGCCGATGCCGCCGACCTGGGCCGCCAGCGCGTCGGAGAGATAGTCGCCGTTGAGGTTCAGCGTGGCAATCACGTCGAATTCGTCCGGCCGCGTGAGTACCTGTTGCAGAGTGATATCGGCGATGGCGTCCTTGACAAGCACTCTGCCGGATGCCAGAGCCGCTTTTTGCTCGGAGTTGGCCGTTTCCTCCCCCTTGACCTTCTTGGTCTTTTCCCACTGGTCCCACGTGTAAACCTTGTTCCCGAACTCGCGCTCCGCCTGGGCATAACCCCACACGCGGAAGGCGCCCTCGGTGAACTTCATGATGTTCCCCTTGTGCACAAAGGTCACGCTCTTGCGCTTGTTGATCAGCGCATACTCGATGGCCGAGCGGATCAGGCGTTCGCTCCCTTCGCGTGAGACCGGCTTGATGCCGATCGCTGTCGTCTCGGGAAAGCGAATTTTGCCATATTCCTTGGGAAAAACCTCTTTGAGAAGAGCCAAAAACTTACGGCAGCCCTCCGATCCCTGCTCGAACTCGATGCCGGCGTAGATATCTTCCGTATTCTCGCGGAAAATCACCATTTCCACTTTCTCGGGGTGCTTGACGGGGGAGGGCACTCCCTTGAACCAGCGAACTGGTCGCAGGCAAACATATAAATCAAGCAGTTGCCGCAGGGCCACATTGAGGGAGCGAATGCCGCCGCCGATGGGCGTCGTCAGCGGTCCCTTGATACCGACAAGAAACTCGCGAAAGGCCTCGACGGTCTCATCGGGCAGCCACGAGTTGAATTTCTTGAAGGATTTCTCGCCTGCGTAAACCTCCATCCAGGCAATCTTGCGCTTACCCCCATAGGCCTTGGCCACCGCCGCGTCAAACACGCGTACGGAAGCTCGCCAGATATCCGCTCCGGTGCCGTCCCCTTCGATAAAAGGAATGATTGGCTGATCGGGAACATTTAACTTTCCCCCGGTAATGGTGATTTTGCCGCCGGTGGGGACCTGAAGATTTTGGTAAACCATGGGAGAGACTCCTGAACTAAGCGCAGTTAATGATGGGCAATATATGAATCCGACGGAAAATTGCCCATTGACCCGATGTTAGTGCGACTTGATTGCTCGAAAGTCGGTCATGAACGATGGCCGGTCTTTCGACGACAGCAAGTTCCGGTGAACTCGATTCTCTCGGTGAAAAGGAACAGGAAGTGTATGTTTGCGTGGCCGAGTTATCAGGCACTTCGCCGCAAGGCTCGTTGTTCCGCCTGGCGAATGACGCGACGTCTTTCGACCGCAGTTTCCTCCTTGAGCCACTGATAAAGCACGGCATGACTTTCCGTCAGTGTCTGCCCTCGGCGCTTCATTACCAGGCCGGCCGTGCGCAGGTGTTGTTCGAGTTCCGCTCCTTCGCGCAGGTTGCCGTTCCACCAGTCCGTGAAGCTTGGCACATATTTCGGTGCGAAGCGACCAGCGGGCAAGAGATTGCAAAAGGCGCCGACGTTGGTGCCGGTGTTTATGAGGGTGCCAAGTCCAGTCTTCGTGTGGTCTCCCAGAAAACAGCCGACTTTTGTATGCCCCGTGGCAATTGACTGGCCATGAATCGTCACGGCTACCTCGTCGTAATCGTTGCGCAGGTCGCTGTTATGAGTGCCCGCTCCAAGGTTCACCCATTCCCCGACGTAGCTGTGCCCAAGGAAACCCTCGTGATATTTGTTGCTATGGGCGTGAATGATGCTGGCCTCGACCTCGCCGCCGATGCGACAGTGGGGACCTACCGTACTGCCGGCGCGGATCTTGGCCCCGTGAACTTGCGTGTAGGGCCCAACGTAACAAGGTCCCTCCAGTCGTGAAAATGCCGTTACCGTCGCGTGAGCATCGATGATGACAGGTCCGTTGGTCGTGTCGGCGACAATATAAGGATCGAGCCGTGCCTCCGGATGCACCCACAAGTTCTCGCCAGGACCCGTCAGACCAAGGTGCGCCGGAGAAATTGGCCGTGGCTCCTCCTTCAACATGATGGCGAAGTCGCGCTGAAGCTGGGCGCTGTTCTGTTCCACCAGGTCCCAGGGATAGCGGATCATTTTGCCGTCGGCATTTTGGGCTGGCAGCGAGGCCTGCCAGGCTTCAAGAAAGGCTGGTAGGACATCTGGAGTCAAGTTGCGCGTCTGCTCTGGTCCGACCAGCGCCCAGGCGACTTCCCCATCAGCCAGGCCGATGCTGGGCTCTTCAAGAAATGCAGGTTTGCCATTGGGGGGCAACCATCGGCCGTTGACGAGAAGGGTCATTTCTGCGCCCAGCCAGTCCACGTCGTTGACAGGCCTTGTCGGCTTACCGAGCCGCGTGACCTCTTCGAGGTGTGTCCGAACCAGCAGGCCATACTCGCTTGCCGTCCAGTGGCGTAGCTGTTTCGAGCCCAAGGTTGTTCGGCCGCAGACCAGGTCAAAGACGGGTCGCGTTAGACTCAGGGGCTCCAGGCGTTCGGCACGATCTTCGAATAAACACATGCGCATAGATCACGTCCTTTCGAGGTTCGGAGTTTACCGAGCCGCCAGGCAATTTCCTATGCCGACTGATTGATCGCGGTGGCAGGCGACGCTACAAGAGCTGAGAATATTATCCAGGCGTAGCGATTGCAGGGGCGGTGCCTTCTCTAGCGTTGCTGTCTTCTCTAACTTGCCCGAAGTGTTAAACTTCCTTTAAAGAGCACTGGTGAAAACAGCGACCTGCCGCCCAGCGCGCATAATGGATTGGACACCGTCCTATCCGTGGGTGCCATTTCGATGAGGTCGCCATGCCAAACGATGCCAAGCTGGGCCTGGTCCTGGGAATAAGCGTGGTCGTGGCGATTGGCATGGTCTTTTTCCGCGCCGAGGCGCCGGTCAGTGGAGCGAATCCGCCACCGAGTACGAGCCTCAACTCTCGGCCGGCACCGGAGCCCCCAACGCCGCCCTGATCGGCTTTACAGCAATCCGCCCCGCTCACTACAATAGGACGCATGAGTACCAACGAACCCGCGTCCATCAATTTCATTCACCAGATTATCGAGGAAGACCGCCTGGCGGGCAAAAACGGCGGCGAGGTGCGCACCCGCTTTCCGCCCGAGCCCAACGGCTACCTGCATATCGGCCACGCCAAGTCGATTTGCCTGAATTTTGGCAGCGCGCTCAAATACGGCGGTGAATGCAACTTACGCTTTGATGACACGAACCCAAGCAAGGAAGAGCAAGAGTACGTCGATTCCATCGAATTCGACGTCAACTGGCTTGGCTTCCAGTGGGCCGGCCTGTACTTCGCATCGGATTACTTCGATCAACTATACGATTGGGCCGTCGCGCTTATTAAGAAGGGCAAAGCGTACGTCTGCGACCTCACGGCGGATCAAATACGTGAACATCGGGGCTCGCTCACCAAGGCTGGCAAAAACAGTCCGTATCGCGATCGTTCCATCCCCGAAAACCTGGATCTCTTTCAACGCATGCGCGGCGGCGAATTCCCGGATGGCTCGCGTACCTTGCGGGCCAAGGTCGACATGGCCTCGCCCAATCTCAATATGCGCGACCCTGTCCTCTACCGCATCTTGCCGTGCGCATCATCATCGCACGGGAGATAAGTGGTGCATTTATCCGATGTACGATTACGCCCATGGCCAATCCGATTCGGTCGAGAAAATAACTCACTCGATTTGCACGCTTGAATTCGAGAACCACCGTCCACTGTACGATTGGTTCATCAAGGAACTCGACATCTTCGCCCCGCGGCAAATCGAATTTGCTCGCCTGAACTTGACGTACACCATGATGAGTAAACGCAAGTTGCTGGAACTTGTACGCGATAAAAATGTGGCCGGCTGGGACGACCCGCGCATGCCGACGATTTCCGGCCTGCGCCGGCGCGGCTACACTCCGGAGGCGATCCGCAATTTCTGTGAGCGCATCGGCATCTCCAAGTTCAATGGCACGATCGGCATGGCCTGGCTGGAAGACGCCTTGCGTGAGGACCTCAATAAACGAGCCCCGCGGGTGTTGGCCGTCTTGCGGCCAATCAAGGTAGTCATTGACAACTATCCGGAGGGTCAGGTTGAGGAGCTCGATGCCGTTAACAATCCGGAAGACCCATCCGCCGGGACGCGCAAAGTGCCTTTTTCACGCGAATTGTACATCGAACAGGACGATTTTCGCGAAGACCCGCCCAAGCAGTTTTTTCGCCTCGCACCCGGCCGTGAGGTCCGCCTGCGCTGGGCCTATTTCATCACGTGCAATCAAGTTGTGAAGGACCCGGCTACCGGTTCCATAACCGAGTTGCACTGTACTTACGATCCGGCGACCAAGGGGGGCAACTCGCCCGATGGCCGCAAGGTAAAAGGAACGATGCACTGGGTCTCCGCCGCCCGAGCTCTGCCCATCGAGGTTCGCCTCTACGATCACCTGTTCAGCAAGCCCGATCCGGAGGATGTGCCTGAAGGGGGCGACTATAAAGACAATTTGAACCCCAAGTCCCTGGAAGTTGTCGAGGGCTTCGCGGAGCCAAGCCTCAAGGGGGCCGCGGCGGGCACCAAGGTTCAATTTGAGCGCCTAGGGTATTTTTGCGTCGATAGCAAGGATTCGACGCCCACCAAACTGGTCATGAATCGTGCAGTGACCTTGGCCGATACCTGGGCCAAGATTCAAAAGGGCACGCAAAAATAAGGCGGGAAAGATCTTGGCACGCGTACGCACTTTTATCGCGCTGGATACGGGGCAGGCGATACGAGATCGGATGACCGCGTTTCAGGGTAACCTGGCCCGCACTGGCGCGGACGTCAAATGGGTAGAAGCGGCAAACCTCCATGTGACGCTGCTCTTCCTGGGCGAAGTTGACAGTCGCGATCTGATCGACGTGTGCCGCGCCGTGACAGAGGTGGCGGCCAAGAAGACGTCCTTTGAAATAGCAGTCACGGGTGCTGGTTGTTTCCCCAACATGCGCCGCCCACGGGTGGTTTGGCTGGGCATCGGGAAGGGTACGGAGGAAGTGCGTGCCCTGCATGATAATCTGGAAAAGCCACTGTTGGAGCTGGGCTGTTATCGCCGTGAAGAACGCCAGTTTACCCCGCATATCACGTTAGGACGGGTTCGCGGCGAGAAACCGACGGACGAGTTGACCGCCGCTCTCACCAAGAAGCAAGACTACGAGGCAGGCGAGGCCATTATTCGCGAAGTGCTGGTAATGAGTAGCGATTCGTCCGCGACGGGCCATTTCTACACGGTGATGAGCCGGGCACCCTTGATGCCGTAGCGACGCACCGCGACGGTTTGCCGCGTATTTCCTGCGACGGCGCACAACCTTGGATCGTATTTGGTGTTTGCTATACCAATGTTGTGCCCCGAGCCTCCCGCGAATAGGGAATCCAAGGAGTCAAATCATGAAGACAGGCGTTTGGATGATGAGCATTATGCTGGGTCTGCTCCTGGGAGCCGGCACGCGGGCGCAGGATTGGCCGCAATGGCGCGGGCCACAGCGCGACAACAAGGTGACGGGGTTCATAGAACCCAAGTCCTGGCCCAAGGAATTGACCAAAAAGTGGAACGTCCCCGTCGGTGTCGGCGAATCCTCGCCGGTCCTGGTTGGCGATAGGCTTTATGTCTTTGCGCGTAAAGCCGGCGACGAGGTCACGTTGTGCCTCGACGCCAAAACTGGCCAGGAGATTTGGAAAGATACCTTTGCCACGGCCGCGATCAAGGGCGCCGATGGTGGTTTTCCCGGACCCCGCAGCACGCCCGCGGTTGCTGACGGCAAGGTCTGCACGCTTGGAGTCAATGGAGTTGTGTCCTGCCTCGATGCCGTCAATGGCAAGGTTCTCTGGCGGAAAGAAACCAAATCCAATCCAAAGTTTCATACCTCAACGTCGCCGCTGATTGCCGACGGTAAATGCATTGTCTACACCGCCGAGCTCAGTGCCTATGACCTGGCCAGCGGGGACGTGAAATGGACATGGAAAGGCAGCGGGGCGCCCTACGGTTCTCCCGCCCTCATGATGGTCGGTGGCGCGACCCAGTTCGTCACGCCGACGCAAGATTTCTTGGCCGGGATAGGGCTCAGCGACGGCAAACTTCTTTGGGAAGTCAAACTGCCGCCGGGCGGTTACATGAGCAACTACTGCACGCCGCTTATCAAGGGTGACATCGTCATCTATTCCGTTGCCCTGAAGGGCTCCGGTTCAGCCATGATGGCCTACAGGATCGAGAAAAAGGAGGATGGCCTGACAGCCACGCAAGTCTGGAAAAAGAACCTCGCGGCGGACAAATATCAGTCGCCGGTTCTCCACGATGGCTTGGTGTTCGGACTGTCCACCTGGCGCAATCTATTTTGTCTGGACGCTAAATCCGGCGACGAGCTGTGGGTAGACAAGACGAGACGTGGCGAATGTGGCGCTACGCTGAACGCGGGCTCTGTGATGTTTTCCCTCACGAGCGATAAAAACCTGGTTGCTTTTAAACCAACGTCCAAGAGCTATGAGGAATTGGCTAAATATACGGTGGCGGACGCGGAAACCTGGGCCACACCGATCATTTCTGGCAATCGCGTTTTTGTGCGGGACAAGGCGGGTGCGCTGACCCTGTGGACGATTGAGTGACCGGCAGTTTCACGAGGACTTTCCTATGAATGCCAAGCGCTTGGCGATCTTGTTATGCCTGGCCACCATGTCGCACGGGTGCTCGAAATCGTCGGCACCGTCGTCGAAGCCAGCCGCCGTACAGCCGGAGATGGGCAAGGCGGAGACGCCGCCGCCAGGTGTACCGGACCTCACGCCGCAACAGGAAACGCGGGTACGTACGGCTCTGGCCAAGCTATCCGATACTGACCGCGCCCTGGCGGAGACACAGAAGTACTGCCCCATTCACAAGGGCCGGCTTGGCAGCATGGGCAAGCCCGAACGCATCGAGCTGGAAGGTCAACCAGTCTTTTTGTGTTGTTCTGCCTGCACGGAACAAGCCCGCGCAGAACCAAAAGCGACCCTGGAACAGGTCGCGGCGTTCAAGAAGGGTGCTCGCTAAACCGTTGGCATGACGCTCCCTGGGGTACCATGGCCACGCAAATCCGTGGTCAAGTGGTCGCAGCGTTTCACGCCGTTGGCCTTGGTTAGCATGCCTACCCTGTGTTTGGCCGATTGGGACGTAGTGCCGGCCAGCCGGTGCCCCAGGATCACCCATGAATCCGATTGAATTCGCACTGCGTCGGCCGGTCACCATCATGGTGGCGATGATGGCCTTGCTCGCCGGGGGCTGGCTCGCGCTTACACGCATGAAGGTCGATATCTTTCCCGCCCTTAATTTGCCCGTCGTCTATGTTGCTCAGCCTTACGGCGGCATGGACCCCGAGCAGATGGAAGGGCTCATCGCCAATTATTACGAATACCATTTTCTGTACATCGGCGGCATTCACCACGTCGAATCGAAGAACGTGCAGGGTGTCTCCCTGATGAAGTTGTATTTTCATCCGGGCACCGATATGGCACAGGCCATGGCCGAAACCGTGGGCTACGTCAATCGCTCCCGGGCTTTCATGCCGCCGGGGACCGTTCCCCCGTTTATCATGCGTTTCGACACCGGGAGTGTTCCGGTCGGTTATCTCGTACTCTCGAGCAAGACCAAGTCTGTCGGCGAGATTCAGGATCAGGCACTTTTCAAGGTCCGGCCGATGTTTGCTTCCATTCCGGGCGTGTCGGCGCCGCCCCCCTTTGGAGGCAATCAGCGAACGATTGTTGTGCGTGCCGATCCCGACCGACTGCGTGGCTACAACCTCTCCGCCGATGATGTCGTTCGGGCCCTGACCGCGGGTAATATCATCAGCCCATCGGGCAACATTCGTACTACCACGTCGATGCCGCTCGTGCCCAGCAATGCGATCGTGGCAAGGCCGGCCGAGCTAGGCAATATCGCAGTCAAGCCTGGCGTCTATCTACGCGACCTGGTACGCCGCGATCCAGTCACCGACAAGCCGCTCATCGACGATGCCACCGACATCCCGACCGGCTATGCCCTGGTAAACGGCAAGCGGGCCGTCTATATCCTCGTCACCAAGCGGGCTGACGCCTCGACTTTGTCCGTGGTCGAAAATGTGCGTGGCGATCTGCAGAAGATGCAGCGACCAACTGCCCTCCGACATCGATGTAACCTTCGAATTCGATCAGTCTCCCTATGTGACGAACTCCATCAGGGGCGTGGTTTGGGAAAGTTTCCTCGCCGCCGCACTCGTGGGCTTGATGGTCCTGTTGTTTTTACGCGATTGGCGCAGCGTTCTTATTGTCATACTCAATATCCCGCTGGCGCTCGTTGGCTCAATCATCGCGCTGGCACTAACCGGGCAGACGATTAACCTGATGACGTTGGGCGGTTTATCACTGGCTGTCGGCATCCTGGTGGATGAGTCCACGGTCGAAGTGGAGAACATTCACACCCAGATGGACAGGACCTCCTCGGTCGCCCTGGCCGTGCGCCGCGGCAACGCGGAGACGGCTGTACCGCGACTGCTCGCCATGCTCAGTATTCTGGCTGTGTTCATTCCATCGTTTTTCATGCAGGGGTCGGCCAAGGGCCTGTTTGTACCGCTGTCGCTGGCTGTCGGCTTTGCCATGATCACCTCCTATTTACTGTCGAGTACCTTTGTACCGGTAATGTCCGTCTGGTTGCTGCGTCCGCCGGGTGAGCGGGAACCACACCAAGATTCGGAACATCCCAGGCAAGGCGCACGGCATTGGTATTTTCCGAATTGTTGCGATGGACAACGCGTCTGCGTTGGCTCGTGGTGCCGGCCTATATCGTGGCCGCGCTGGTGGGCACGTTTTTTCTGGGTCGGTCGCTAGGAACGGAGATCTTTCCTCAAGTGGACGCCGGGCAGTTTCAATTTCGCCTGCGTGCTCCAGAGGGAACGCGCATCGAGCAGACGGAGGAGATCACCCGTGCGGCCCTGGCGTTTATCGGCAAGGAAGTGGGGCCGGAGAACGTCGCTATTTCGCTCGGTTATGTGGGAGTTGTCCCATCGAGCTACCCGATCAACAGCGTCTTTTTGTGGATGGGTGGGCCCGAGGAAGCCGTGATGCGCGTCGTCGCTCAAACAGGGCGCCGTCCGCATTGAGGACTTGAAGAAACGGCTGCGCGCGAAACTGCCGGGTCAGCTTCGCGAGTGGTTGGCGCAGAAATGGCTCGCCGAAGGGGAATCCGCCGATAAGGTGGAACGCCAGATGCGTGCGCGCTCAGGTTGTCTTTCGAACCAGCCGACATTGTCAACGAAGTGATGAGCTTTGGCTCGCCCACTCCGATCGAAGTTGTAGTCAGCGGTCCGAAAATGGCGGACAATCGCGCCGATGCGGCCAAGGTGTTTGAACAACTGGCGCTGGTGCCCTCGCTGCGCGATCTTCAGTATGGGCAGTCGCAAGATTATCCAACGCTCGAGGTACGCATCGACCGGGAGAAGGCGGCGCTCTCTGGAGTCACGACGGAGGAATTGTCGCGCTCTTACTGGCCGCTACCTCGTCAAGCAGGTTCGTGGTCCCGAATTTTTGGCGCGATCCAGCCTCCGGCATTGGTTATCAGGTTCAGGTCGAAGTCCCGCAAGCATTGATGCGTTCGGCCGTGGACGTGGAGACGATTCCGGTCAAGACCGTTGGCCAAAGCCCACTTCTCTTGCGCGATGTCGCCGACGTTGTCGAGGGTACGATGCCTGGGGAGATCGACCGCTACAACATGCGGCGGCTGGTGAGCATGACCGCGAACATCGAGGACGAGGACCTGGGCCGTGTTGCGGCACGACTTTCTCGGGCCGTGGAAGATGCCGGTAAGCCACCGACGGGCGTGCAGGTGGACGTCCGCGGCCAGGTCACGCCGATGAATGAAATGTTCCAGGGGCTGGCGTTTGGTCTGATCGTGGCGGTGGTTGTCATTCTGCTTTTGTTGACGGCATACTTTCAATCGATCCGGCTGGCACTGAGCGCCGTCGCTGCAGTACCGGCGGTGTTGCTCGGCGTCGTGCTGATGTTGCTGGCGACCCAGACCACGCTCAACATTCAGTCTTTCATGGGCGCGATCATGGCGATCGGCGTGGCCGTGGCCAACGCCATTTTGTTGGTTACCTTCGCCGAACGCTATCGCCTGGAGGGGCAGACCGCCATTGAGGCCGCGATCGATGCCGCGCGGACGCGCATCCGGCCCATTGCCATGACCAGCCTGGCCATGATTGCTGGCATGGTTCCCATGGCTCTGGGCCTGGGTGAAGGGGGAGATCAAACCGCGCCGCTCGGACGGGCCGTGATCGGCGGCCTGTTGGCGTCCACATTGGCAACGTTGACGCTGCTACCAGCCGTCTTCGCCCTGTTGATGAATAACGCCTCGATGCATTCGGTTTCGCTTTCGCCAACTGATCCCAAGGGCCGGTATTATGAATCAGAGGCTGAGTCCAGCTAACCCGCGATCAATGATGCTAGCGCGCCCATGCCTGGTTTGTTGCTATTTGCTGCTGACGCTGGCCAGCGCAGGGTGCGGTCCGGCGCCTCTCCCCAGGACGGAACAACCGAAACCGGCCGCGGCGCCGGTGAGCGTCATCCATCCGCAGCGGAAAGTCTTGCAACGCGTGGTGGACCAACCCGGTCTGGTTCAGGCATATGAAGAAACTCATCTGGTTGCGCGGGTCCCTGGTTACGTGCCGCTTGCCCCTCGATTACCAGGGACAAATCGTCTACGACATTGGCCGCGCCGTCCGCGGTCCCGTCTTTGATTCGACCGGAAAAGTCATCGAGCCGGGTGAAATTCTCGCGGAAATCTTGGTGCCGGAGCTCGAGGACGAGGCCAGGCTAAAGCACGCATTGGTACGGCAAACGGCCGCGGAGGTGGAGCAGTCGCGCAAGGCACTGGCCGCCGCCGAGGCGAACATCGCGCGCCTGGAGGCGGCAACGGTCGAGGCGCGGGCCCTCAGCGATTACTGGGAATCCCAATCCAGGCGCATGGCGCAGGCGGTCAAAAGCGGCACCGTCGAGACCCAGATCGGCGATGAAACTCTGAATCAACTCAAAGCCGCTGCCGCCCGCGTCGTGGGGGCAGAGGCTGGCACGCGTAAGGCAAAAGCCGACCGGGACAAGGCGAGTGCGGACGTGCACGCGGCCGAGGCGCATGGCGACGTGGCCAAGGCGGACGCCGAGCGTGCCGACTCCATGCTCGCCTATGCCAAGATTCGCGCCCCTTATACCGGGATCGTGACCATGCGCAAGGTAAACACGGGTGATTTCGTCCAGCCGGCCACGGCGAAAGGGGAGTGGCTTTTCACGGTGGCGCGGCTCGATCCGGTACGTGTCGTCATTGGTGTTCCCGAGGCCGACGCGGAGCTAGTCCAGGAGAAAGCCATCGTCAAGCTGACGATCGCGGCTTCCACCGGACCACATCTGGAGGGGACTGTCACGCGGACATCCTGGGCGTTGGAACCGGCAACACGTACCCTGCGTACGGAGATCGATCTGCCCAACAAAGAAGGCCGGTTGCGTCCCGGCATGTACGTTGCCGCACACCTTTATAATGCGCTACCCGAGGCGTGGGTCTTGCCTGCAACCGCTCTCGCGAAACAGCCGGAGGGTTGGGCTTGCTATCTCGTCGAAGGTGGCAAGGCGATCCGAACGCCCGTGGTAGTCGGTCGCGGAGACGGACAGTTCATTCAAGTTCAAAAATGGCAAGCGCAGGCGGGCCAATGGCTCGATTTTACCGGCAAAGAAGCCGTTGCCGAACGGACGACCGCTGTTACGGCGGGACAGGCAGTCCCGTAGGCCTGCTTGGCGTGCCATTCTCCTCTGCCTCAGCGCTGTTTTCGCCGCCGTTGCTTGTCGCTGACGAGCAGATGCACCTTCCTGTCCGCGACGCCAATGCGGGCTATGCGGCCACTTTCAAAGTTAAGGTAATCGCCTTCGATGCCATCGCTGAAGATGACGCCGCCTTGTGGCATCTGTGATGCAATTTCGAGATCTTCACCGAAGCCAAGCTCGCCATAAACAATGGTGGCGGCCGTGATCTTGCTTGTGAAGGGTTCGCGGACGCTGAAGCGCAGCTCGGCCGTGGTGGCATCGAATCGGTAGCGTTCGCGGATCTTGGCGGCGGCCTGGTCTCCCAGGCCCGCTGCAATACCAGATGCCCCGGTGACGATCGAGCGGTACCAGCCGGTGGAACCGGCCCCCGTGGAAACGATAATTCCACTCGAGGACTGATTTTCGACTGCATCGCGATAAGCGAGACGATAGCGAGCCGAGACGTGGGTTTTTTGGCCGATGAATAGATCGTTCACCGCGAAATGTGTCTGGCCGTCATCCAGCCTGGCAACCGCCATGGTAATGAGTTTCATCGGCAGCGCGTCCTCAATAGCCTCCGCCAACCTCTGGGCCGCCTGATTGGCGGCGAACGGGATTAGTACGCCGTCCATGCGCTCGGGATCGGGATTGAACGCGAGTAATGGCTGCTCGCGAAGATACTTGGCGGTGTTGACAACCAGGCCGTCCGGCCCGAGTGTGACCACGAGATCGTGTGGGCCGAAGAGGAAGCTTGGCAGGAAGCCGCGATCGATGGTTTGTAGCCTGACTCCGCGCGGGATAGCGGCCTTGAGCTGGGCGAGTGCCGCCTGATAGGCAGCGTGAGCAGCCTCGATTTCCGCGAACGCTTCCCCGCGCATCTTGAGCAAAAACTTGGCCTGGGCTCGCGAGTTGAACCGCTCAATCAACTCTTCGAGGACCGTCTTCCGCGTGACCAGCACGACCTTGTCGCGGGTAGGCATCGGCTTACCCCGGCTTCTTGCTATCGGGGCTGTTCATGAGCCCGGCGAGCAGCTCGGTGGTGATCGTCAAATTGCCTACCCGGCCGGCATTGGCCCCGAGTTCGTGTAGGGCATACGCCAGCAACGAGCGCGGATCGAGGTTTTGATAAACCGCGACCTGCTGGGCAGCGGCCTTCGATTCGGCCTCCGCCGCCCGTTCGCGGACTTTGGCCTTGAATTCGGCTTCCTTCAAATTGTTCGCCCCTTGCAACGCGATCAGGCCTTGCCGCTTGTCTTCCAGCGATGCCTGGCTGGCGAGTTCTTTTTCCTTGATCGTGCGCTCTTCGTCGACAGCCGCCGCGCGGCGAGCGTAGACTGCCTCGTCGGTGCGCCGCAGTAGTGCTTCGCGCGATTCGGCTTCGAGGGCTTTGCCCACCTCCGGCGTCGCCCGAACGGAAAGCAGGTCGACCGATTGAACTTCGACACCAAGCGCCGCCAGTGGCGCCGAGGCGCGAAGCCGGTCCGCGACGCTGGCTGCGTATGTGGTTGCTTCACGCACGGCTTCTTCAAGCGAACGCCTGGCGACTTCGGCCCGGGTCTCGACCTGCACGAGGTTGGTGACACGACGGCCCAGCTTCTCCGGATCGTCGGAGGAATAGGCGAGTGACTTTGGATCGATGCGGAAGTTAAGCAGGCTCGCGGCCATTTCCGCGTCGCGCACGCGATAAGTTGCTTGGCCTTGCAGCGTCACTTCCTGGTAATCACGCGTCAACTCGGCGAACACAAAGGCTGCTTCGAGGCTCTGCGTGGGCACAGCCACGACCTGAGTGTTGTAAGGAAAATAGTAGAAGGCCAGGCCTTGGCCCTTGCCAATTACACGCCCGCCGGCATACCGGAGGATGTAATCTGTTGGTTGCCCTTTGAAGTATTTGAGCACGTTGCGACCTCAGAATGATCTGATGCAAATTGACCACGCTGTTTTACGCCCTGGATTACCAAGAGCCTATCCCAAAACGGGGTAACAATATCCCACGTGAAATTTTGCACAGCGACGTCGTCCCCTATCTCCTGCCCATTCTCCCACCAATACGAAACAGTTATGTCTTTCACCGCCATGTCGAAGGCCCTGCAAATCCGATAATCCTTAGTGTTCCGATAATCGCCAGATATTGACTGGGCACAATGGGTAAGCAAACTGCCGCCTGGGTTGGACCGTTACTCGCCCTGGCAACTGCCTTGGCCGTGGGAGGTTCGCTTTTTTCTCAAGAAAGAACCACTTTGGCACTCGCCACGGCTGTTCCAGACATGGCGTGCGACAAGCTGTTGCCCATCAACCTTGGGTCGGCGCTGCAGTTGGCTGGGGTGCGGCCGCTTGATATCGATATGGCGGTGCAGCGTGTGCAGTTGGCCGGCGCGGATCTGGAGCGCGCGAAGGTATTATGGCTGCCCACGTTGTACCTGGGCGTGGATTATTATCGTCACGATGGCAATTACCAGGATTCCGCCGGCAATATTCTTAGTGGGAGCAAATCGAGCTTCATGCTGGGTGCCGGCCCTTCAGCGATTTTCGCGCTTAGCGATGCCATCTTTGCTCCGTTGGCTGCACGCCAGGTGATACGGGCCCGGCAAGCATCCCTGGAAGCCGCGAAGAACGATAGTATGTTGGCGGTGGCCGAAGCCTATTTTAACGTTCAGCAAGCGGTCGGCGACCTGGCCGCCGCCGAGGACGTCAAAACACGCACTGTCGATTTGGTGCGGCGCACCGAAACCTTGACGCAGATCGCGTCACCCGTGGAGATCGTTCGGGCCAGGACGGAACGTGATCGCCGATCGCACCTGGTTGAACTGGCCCGTGAACGCCGCATTGTTGCCGCCGCCGATCTGCGCGGCTGTTGCGGCTCGAACCGGGAATGATATTGCAGCCCCTGGAACCGACTCATCTTCAGGTCACATTGGTTGCCGCGGGTCCTACAGTCGATGATTTGATCCCCGTCGCGCTACTAAATAGACCGGAACTTGCATCGCAGCAGGCATTGGTCAAGGCCACCCTGGAACGAATCAAGCAGGAGCGGTTGCGGCCGCTGATTCCCAGCATTATTTTGCGCGGCGCCTCCACCAATCCGAGCGGCAACCTGGCGGGAGGGCTCTTTGGCGGCGGCCTTAACAGCAGCGTGGCAAATTTTAACGCGCGGAGCGATTTCGACGTGCAAGTTGTTTGGGAATGGCAGAACCTGGGCTTCGGCAACAAGGCCAGGGTCAATGAGCGCCGGGCGGAAAACCAACTAGCGCTTATCGAGTTGTTTCGTCAACAAGATCGCATCGCCGCCGAAGTCGTGCAGGCCCACGCTCAAGCTGAGTCAGCGCGCATGCGTGTCGGGTTCGCCGAAAGTGAACTCAAAAACGCGCTCGAGTCCGCCAGCAAAAACCTTGAAGGCATGTCGCAGACGAAGGCGGTGGGCAACCTCATTATCCTGGTCTTTCGGCCACAAGAAGTCATCGCCTCCGTGCAGTCGTTGGCGCAGGCTTATCAAGATTATTACGGCTCAATCGCGGACTATAATCGGTCTCAATTCCGGCTTTATCATGCCCTGGGACATCCGCCCAGCAAGGCCCTCGCGGAGATTGCCAATCCAGTTCAAGTTCGCGCGGTCTTCGGTATGCCCACTAACTCGAATGACTAAAGAGGGGACTCAAAATTTCATAGTTGATTCGTTAAGTGACGTTTAATCCATGTCTTTCGCCGCTTTCTTCTTCCGCCTATTTGTTCCCGCTGAATACATTTTCTCAATCTAGCCGATTACACCATGTAGCGATGTTGGAAACGCTCGATCGTCAATGGAGTGACGGCCATGTTCCTTTCTACCCTTCGACCTGATCGATTATTATGGGCCGTCCTATTGGCGATGAGCTGCTGCGCGACCGCTTTTGCTCAAGATCCACTCGAACAACGTCTGCAGCGAGCCGAACAACAGTTCGAGGAAAACCGCAGAGCCGCGGACTTGCTGGCGAAGCAGAACGAAGTATTGCTGAAATTGCTCAACAACCTGCCGGAATCGCCCGTGGGGCGCCTGGCCTGGCCGCCGCCGACGTGCGCGGCATGGTGGCTGCTTATCTGCAAGAGAAAGAGGAGCGCGATCGCAAGGCGGACGTGAGCGGAATGCCCGATGGCCGCTTCCGCATCGGCAGCGACCTGCGCATGTCCGCCAATTGGCAGAACGGCGTAAACTTTTCTACTCCCAATCGCGACTTCACGATGCACATCGGCGGCTGGGTGCAATATGACAATGTTTTTTGGAGCGAGAGCCCGGGCTTGCGCCTGCCCGCGGGCAAGGCTGGACCGGCCAAGGGCATCGGCTCAGGCGCCGCGCCGGGCGGTATTGGCGACCTGCAGGACGGCACTTACTTCCGCCGTATCCGTCTGCAAACCAGCGGAACGTTTTGGGAGAATTATGAATATAACCTGACATTCTCTTTTGAGAACATTCAATACAGCAGCGTCGGTCTTGACGAATTTTGGGTCGGAGCCACCAACATTCCCGTACTCGGCACGGTCAGATTAGGCCATGTGAAAAATGCCGTCGGCCTCGAAGGCAACTGGACGGCGTCGAGCCGGGCGATGACGTTTATGGAGCAATCCGCGTACGCGGAAGCTATTCAGCTCAACGAGTATGACGTTACCGGCATCTGGGCTGGCAACAATTACCTCGATCAGCGCCTGACCTGGTCAGGTACGCTTTTCCGTCCTGATTTTAATGCGACCACGAGTGCCAACTTCGGCGATGGCCAGCTCGGAGCGCAGGGCAGGTTGACCGCATTGCCCCTCTACGAGAACGATGGGCGACATCTCATGCACCTGGGCCTATCCGGGGGTTGGCGTGCCGGCAGCAACAATGTTGGTTCGGCGACGCCGAACAATAACTTGAAAACGTTTGATCTGCGGGCGCGTTCTTCGATGCGGGACGACGATGCCGCCGGCTCCCCTTCGGGGGCCACCGCGCTGCCCAATGCGAACAGCAACCGGATGATCGATACTGGGGCACTCGTTTCTCAAAACGACTTCGTCATGGGAACGGAGTTCCTTTACATCCTGGGCCCACTTTCACTCCAGGGCGAGTATGGCTTCAATTTTATGAACGACGTGCAGGGATTTCTGTCCTCCACCGGCGCCTTCACGAAGCTCAAGAGCCCGCAAAGTTATATGTTCCAGGGAGGGTATGTGCAGCTTGCCTATACGATTACTGGCGAGAACCGCAGCTATGACAAACGGCTGGGCAGGCTCGATTCGTTTTATTTTGGCCGCCAGGGACCTTACAACAATGCCTGGTTTGTTCGCGATGAGGACGGGCGCCTTAACCTAAACTTCGGCGCCTGGGAGTTGGCAGCTCGCTACGGACGCGTGGACCTCAATGACGGCAGCGGGGCGGCCCGTGTCCAGGGCGGCATCATGGACAGCGTAACCCTGGGGCTCAACTGGTACCTCAACGACAATCTCAAGATCATGTTCGATTATTCCTACGACCATCGCTACGACGTGCCCGGCGCGACCGTACCAGGCTCCACCAGGGGGCTGGGCATGCGGGTAATGCTGCAATATTAATCGTGCTTTTTGGGCAAGGGCACGTCCCAGAAAAGGACCTTGCCGTCGGTGCTGCCACTGGCCAACGCCTGACCGTCTGGAGTGAATGCCAGGACTTGAAAGGGAAGCTTGGCGTTGGTCACGGTGCCGAGCAACTTAAGGCTGTCCATGTCCCAGAACTTCATGGTGCCATCCTTGCTGCCGGATGCCAGGAGCTTGCCGTCCGGATGGAAGGACATGGTTCGCACCAGATTGCGGTGTCCTTCCAGACGTGTCACGAACTTGCCGGCGCGATCCCAAACACGAATCTCGCCATTTTTATCGCTGGAAACCAGCAGGTTCCCTTGGGTTGAAAGAGGACGGTGCGCACCATTTCCTTGTGGCCCTCGAGTAGGTGCGTGAGCTTGCGGTTCTCCAGATCCCAGAGCCGTACCGTTTGGTCCCATGCGGAGGAGGCCAGGGTTTTGCCGTCATCGGCAACCGTGACCCAGTTGATTTCGTCTTTGTGGCCGGCGAGCGTGAAACGGACCTTATCGGTCTGCGTGTCCCAGGCCTTGATCAAAGTATCAGCGCTGCCCGAAAAGAGCGTGGCGCCATCCGCCGTGTAGGCGAGCGTGCGGATTTCGTCCTTGTGTCCTTGCAAGCGGCTCCTGGGCGTGCCCGAAGGCACGTTCCAAAGCTTTATCGCTGGATCGTGGTCGCCGGACGCGAGCGTTTTGCCGTCCGGGCTTATGGCGGTGCAGACGACCATCTCAAGATGGCCAGGCAGCGTGGCCAGCGTTTGACGGGATTTGACGTCCCAGAGGCGAACGGTGCAATCCTTGCTGCCGGAAGCCAGAAGGGCGCCGTCGCGGCTAAATGTCAAGCAGGTGATTGCGTCAGTATGACCTTCCAGAGTGTGTCGGACCTTGAGATTGATCTCGTCGGCTGCCAGAGGGTGAGGCAGCAACAAGAACATGGCGTATAGGACAGGCCAGGAACGCGTAAAGGATTGTCCGCGCATCAGCATGGGGCGCTCCGTCAAAAGCCACTAAAGAGGTCGCCAGCGCCTGCGGTCAGCGCCGGGATCAAAACGTTTGTCACATCGACGTTCTCGCGCAGACCAGCACCGAGCAATCACCCATCAAGAAGTTGAGAGAACTGGGATGGCCCGTGGAAAACCATGACACCCCAGCGGCCGGCGTGGGCGGAGTTTGGCAGGGCTGGCCCCGGCCAACGCCAACTGCGATGTTTTTGTGCAACGGACCCATGGAAGTTCCGCCGAACACCCTTTTGTTGGCGATGGTGCCCCAGGGATTGGTGCCACCCGGTCCACCGCCGCCGCCTCCCCCGCCTGCTCCTCCAAGGCCGCCGCACCACTGCACATGTTCGCCGGCGAGGATTGTGCAAGAGGCGCCATCCGGCATCGCCTGGTCGAGGCGCAGGCGGGAGGCAGGTGTGTTCATCAAGGGAAACACGCCGCTGTCGGGATCGTTGGCAATCGCGACGTTGTAGTTATAGCTGCCCAGCGCCAGGGTACCGGTGCCGGCCCCGATCGGTGGATTGCCGTCGCCGGTGCCATCGGACGGACAAAGAAAAAGACCGACCACGTGGTCCTGGCCTGGACCATCGATGCTGTTATAGACGGCATCTTGTTCGAGATACGGCAGTAACTGGAAGAAGACCGAAGCGCTGTTCCCTGGTCCACCGTTGCCGGTGGGTCCGTTCCCTTCGGTTGGCACAACCGAAGTAGCGGAAACATAATGGTGGACTGCGATGCCAATTTGACGGAGATTATTTTGGCAGCTTAACCGCGAACTGGCTTCGCGGACCTGGAAAATCGCCGGGATTAATAGGGCGACAAGGACGCCAATGATCGCGAATACGACAAGTAACTCGATCAATGTGAAAGCCTGCCGCCAGGTGCGGCGTGTGATGTAGGGCTCAGATGGCAAGCGTGCATGATTCCATGGCAGACCTATTGTAGGTCGCCGGATAGGGGCTGCCAAACCAGATTTGGGTGGCACTAAGGGCGGGGCATGTTGCCAATCGCCACGTAGAGATCTAGTTGTGCTTGACTGGAACCGGTCATCGCGCGGATGAAATCTTGGCGTGCGGCTGTAAGGCGATTGAAGCTGTCAAGAACTTCGATGGGCCGGCCTTGCAGGTTGCGGGCACGCGTCAGGTCCTCGCGGAAGGATTGTTGAGCACTGGTGACGCGTTTCTGGGCAAGGTCCATCTGCAGGCGCCTCGACGCTCGCCTGGGCATGGGCCTCGGCGACCTCGCGGCGGACCAGATCGATGGCGCGAGCGCGCTCGGCCTCCGCCTGGCCGATCTCCGCGCGAGCCCGATTTTGCAGCGCCCTGTTGCCAAACCCAAGGTTTTGCACGGTCCAGAAGGCGAGCACGTCGAAATCGGTGCGGCTGCTGAAATGACTGAAGCGATAGGACACCTGATCGCTACCGCCGCCAAAGTCCCCGGCACTCATGCCGACGGCAATGGTTGGCAGCAGCGGCCGGATGCGCTCTTGACGTAAGCGTGTTTCGTAAAGGGCGACGTCAGCGCTGCGCGCCGCTATTTCAGGGCGATGCGCCAGGGCTTCATGAAGCAAAGCATCCATTGGTATTTGGGGATCGACCAGATGCAGCAAAGGGGGCGTGC
Source organism: uncultured Planctomycetota bacterium (assembly GCA_963848825.1). GTDB lineage: Bacteria > Planctomycetota > Planctomycetia > Gemmatales > Gemmataceae > CAVVSQ01. The sequence continues at coordinate 337,416 of CAWKFA010000008.1, forward strand.
CGGGTTCCGGCTGTGGGCCATAAGTTGGATCAAGACTCAACAGACGCGCCAGCTCGGCACGCGCGACGCTGATGTCCTCTTCGGCGCGCAGACGAGTGTTTTCCAGGAGTAACGCTTCGCTGCGTGCCCGCTCGGCATCGCCTTCCCGCCCCTGCCCGTGCGCCGCGAAATTGGCGGTGAGGGTCACCACCTCGGCAAGGTCCTTGGCCGACTGGTGTAGCGACAGGAGACGTGCCTCGGCGCCTACCAGGGCCAGGTAGGCATTGGCCGTCTCCAAAAGCACGCGGTTGCGGGTGGCCTCGGCGTCGAAGCTGCTGCTTGTTACTTTTTGCCGAGCAACGCGCGGCGCGAAGATGGCATCGCCAAGGTGGCTGGTCAGAATGATGCCAGGTATGGCCACGGTGCCGGCTCCGCGGACGTCGGCGCCGGCCCCAAAGTACAGAGAATCACGCTCCAGATCTGCGCATGACCCCCTGGGAGCTAAGCAGGTTGCCTTGATGCAGCGCGAGTGTCGTGCCCACGTTGAGCGAGGGAAACAGCAGCGCCCGCGCGAGTGTCAGTTCGGCCTGGTTGGTACGAACTGTTTCTTCAGCGAGAGCAATCGTGGGGTTGTCCACGCCCGCCAGACGCAAGGCGCCGGCCAGATCGATAATCCTTGCTGGTTGGCACAACGTTAGGTTTTCTGGCTCTCCCGGCAGGCATGCAGTAAGTGCAGGGATAGCGGGGCCATTCTCGTGGCGTGGCGGAGCCTGGGCCAGTGTGGGCGCTAGCTCCTCCTCGGTTCGAACCTCTCCCGCTAAATAAAGCGGGATGGAGGGCGAAGCGAGCGGCAATAGTAATGGCTTGGGAGGCGATGGCCCAAACGGATTGCCGATTGGCTCCATCTCTGCCTTCAATAAAAGTAGCGTACTGGCGTTTTGGTCTTGATAGAATTGCACGACCCCGGCCATGGCGAGAACAGTGCGGTCCTCGATGACCGTGCCAGCGTGGCAGCCCAAGGACGTGGCCAGCCACGTCAGGAGCAACAGACGTCCGGCGCGTCTACCGATGGGCCAGCAAGCTTTCCTTGGGATGAGAATCATTTTTCCCGCGGTGCTGCAGTGAATGGCACCAGGTTGCTGGGTACTGGACGTGCCAGGAAATTCGCGGGCGGTTGACCGAGGGCCACATACAGCTCGAAGTGGGCGCGATTATAGTCGATGATGGCGTCCAGGTAAGCGTAGCGACTGCGCCCAAGTAGGCGCATGCTGTCCAGGACCTCGATCGGCAAGCCTTCACGGTTTCTGGTGCGGATCATGTCCTCGTCGAAGGCTTGCGAACTTGATTTTACGGCGCGTTCGCTCGTTTCTATTTGCGCATAGCGGGCGTGCGCCCTGCCATTGGCAATGGCGACTTCGGCGCGAACGCGGTCGAGCACTTCAAGGCTGCGTAGTTCGTTTTGCCGCAGATTGCTGCGTGCCAGACGAACCAGGCCGATGTTGCCGACGCCGAGATTGCGCAGGGACCAATACACCACGACGTCCAAATCCTGGCGTTCGGCATAGTTGCCGAAACGGGATTGTTGCAAAACCGTGCCGTTGGCTTGTGGAATGCCGGCCTGCACCAAATTGCTGCCGCCGCCAAAATCGCCGGCGCTATACCCCAGGATCACATTGGGCGAGAAGGGCAGGACCTGAGCGTTGCGAAGCTCCAACAGGGCAGCGCGGATGGCGGCCTGGCGTTCGCTCAGCTCCGGCCGTTGCGTCAAGGCGATGGCGATAAGCTCTTGTAACGGGATGGGCTCGGGCACGATCGGACTGGGGACGACCGAGCCATCGCTTGGCTGCAAGCGCGTCGAGGGGTCAAGGCTCAACAACTGGCACAGACGAGCGGAAGCCAAGGCCAGCTCGCCTTCAGTCTGTACCAGATCGGTATTGCGCTGCTCGAACTCCGTGGTGGCGCGGTCGGCATCCGCCGCGCGTCCCTGGCCGGTCTTCGCGTAGTTGGCGGTGATGCGGGCAACTTCAGCCGTATCGGCGCGATTCCTGATGGCGACGGCGCGACGGCCCTCGGCCAGCAGAAGTTCGAGATAACCCTGCGCAACCCTCAGGAGCACCTGGTTCCGTGCCGCCTGGCTGGCGAACTCGCGCTGGCGGACAACTTGTCGGCTCGCCAAACCTTGGAACAGAAGCGCCGAGGCATTGCCGTTCCAAACGAGGCCCGGAATCGTCACGGTGCCCGCGCCAACCGCCCCGGCACCCAGTCCCAGGTAGAGCGAGTCCCGGTTGACGCTAATAATTGTACCGTTGGATTGTTGCAAACTGCCGTTGTGATGATCGAGATTGGTCCCGGCATTGAGCGTCGGCAACAACTGCGCGGCGGCTAGCTGGCGCAAGGCGATGGCCTCGGTGACTCTTTCCCGGGCCAGCAGGATCTCTGGATTTTGCACCCCGGCCAACTGCAAGGCACTGGCCAGGTCGATAAAGCGCGTCTCTTGACTGAGAAAGTTCGGCGCGGAGGAAAGGACCGGCGGCGCGGCGTCTTTAATGGTAGGAATTCCCGCCTGCCCCGAGGCCAGGCAAGCTGTGGCCAGGGTTCCGACAACCGAAATGAGCCTGAGACGCCGACAAACCATGTGGCCCTCGTCACAACCAGCACAATCGTTGCATTCCCCGATAGACATCGACCAATTACGGCCCATAACTTCAAATTCCCACTTAATTCCGGTACCAGGCCGAGCCTTATGCGCCAACGAGTTCATCAGCTTACGCGCCCCTGAGGGAGAACAAGATCGCAAAACCTGGGTAAACGAATTAAAGCGCGTAGATCGCCTGGCCGACCAAAGTTGTCTTAGTCGCCAGTAGTCGGAGTGCCAAAAACGATTTCGATTTTTAGTCAAGATCCGCGGCGCTTGGCGGCAATTCACTGTTCGCAAAACTCGGCAAGGAAATCAGGCCGGGTGAACGGTCATCCGTGAGCGGGTTCTGGAGAGTGTTGGTGATCAAGGCCCTCTTTGTCAGGTTTAATTTTCTTGTCGCGGACGATTAGGGAGTACAGGGCCGGAAGTACAAATAAGGTCGCCGGTTCGCCCGCCAGGAGTCCGCCGAGAATCGCGCGCACCAGGGGCGCGTTGGCTTCGCTTCCTTTTTCAAGCGCGAGGGCGGTAGGAATCATGGCAAAAAAAGCGGCCAGTGCAGTCATTGTGACTGGACGCACACGCAGTGAGGCGGCCTTGCGGATCGCGGCCAATGGGCTTATGCCCTCGTGTCGTCGCAACTCCTGGGCACAATCCGTCATCAGCACCGTGTTCGCTACCTTGATACCAACAATGAAGATAAATCCAAGCAAGGATTGCACGTTCACAGCGCTTCCCGTGAAGAACAGCATCGGCAAGATGCCGATGAGGCACAAGGGCACGATCAACATGACAGCGAGCGGCACGACAAAGGATTTGTCCAGGGCCACCATGAGAAAGTAAATGAGCAGCGCGGCCAGGACGAGACCGATGCCCAGATTTTTGAAGGTGTCCTGCATGCGGGTATATTCGCCAGCCAGAATGATTTTTGCCCCCTCCAGTGTTGGGCGCGTACCGGAACGTGTGCCTTCAGACGCGGGATCGTACGGCAACCACGTGCCGCCTCCCGTGTTTTTACCGAAGCCGTCCAGGACTCGGGTGACATCATCGGAAACGTGCCCCAGGTCGCGGACGTCAACATTCATGGTGAGATCAATCGCTGGTTGCAAATTCACATGATGGATTTCGGTTGGGATTTTGCCGTGGGAGATCGTGGCCACGTTTTTAAGGGGTATGGGAACGCCTTGCTTCGGGCTCGTGATGGGAATGTTAAGAATATCGTCGATGTTCTGGAAGTCCTTATCTGGATACTGGACCCCGACGAAATACTGATTGCTGGTAACCGGGTCGATCCAAAAGTTCTTCTTGTTGTAGGTAATGCTCGAGTTCGTGGCGGCGATGACGCTGGTCATGATGTCGTCTTGATTAAGGCCCAACCGCGCCGCTTTGATGCGATCGACGTTAATGGTAAGTTGCGGAGCATCCGGCTTCTGTAGCACGCGTGCATCCACGATGCCGGAGACTTTTCGAACCGCCATTTTTATTTTGTCGGCCAGATTGAACAGGACATTTTGATTTTTGCCCAGGAGTTGAATGTTGAGGGGAGAAGCCCTGCCTTCATTCAAGGCGCCACGCACCAGGCCCCCGGAGTCGAATGAATATTCAAGCTTGCCCAGCGTCGCGTCAGCCACCAACCCCTGGCGAAGGATGCGAATATAATCTTGCGAGGACTGCCGTCTTTCCGGAGCAAGCTGGATTTTTAAGACGGCATCCATGGGGCCCGCGTTGGCGGTGTAGGCGGCGGACCAGTCCGCCGTCAGGCCGATTTCGGACACGATCAGTTCCAGGTCGTCCGCAGGCACGTGGTCCCGAACAAACTGCTCCATTTTTTCAACAAGCTTTTCCGTGTTTTCGATGCGGGTGCCGCTGGGAGCACTCATGGCAATCTCAAAGGCGCCGGAGTCCACCTCCGGGAAAAAATCACGTCGCAATATGGGCACAAAAATAGCGAGCGTCGCCGCCAGCATGCAGAAGGCGAGGATAACTGTTTTTATTCGGTTTTCTAGAACGATATCAAGAAGCCTGAGATAGTAACCAATGGCCCTGTCAATAAGGGAACTCAGGCGTGCCGCCAAGCCCACGGCTTGCGGTGTCGAGCGTTCGCCCGACAAGGACTTTGCCGCATGATAGGGCTGATGTGCCAGGAGAAAGGCGCTGGCGCAAGGAACCAGGGTGCGCGATAAGAGGTAAGCGGCAGTCATGGCGAACATCACTGCCAGCGTCATTGGCATGAACAGGAAGCGACCCATTCCAGGCATGAGGGCGAGTGGTGCCAACACCAAAAACGTACAGAGCGTCGAAACCAGTTCGGGCATTGCTACCTCACTGGCTCCTTGCAGCGCAGCCTGCCTGGGATTGGCGCCCAGCGTCAAATGGCGATGGGTGTTCTCCAGGCAGATGATGGCGCTGTCGATCATGGGACCGATGGCCAGGGTGAGGCCCGCCAGCGTCATGACGTTGATCGTTTGCCCGGTGGCATTCATGCAGATGATGGCAGCGAAAACCGACAATGGAAGGGTCAGGATGGCGATGAGGGTCATGCGCCACTCTCCCAGAAAAACCAGAATGACCAGGGAGCACAGAACGGCCCCAATGGTTCCTTCCTGAACCAGTGCGCCTATCGACGAACGCACGTAGACCGATTGATCCATGACCGCCTTGAGGTCCACCCCCGGCACCTTGATCTTACTTTTCATTTCCGGCAAGGTTTTGCGCAAGGTATCCACCACGTCTAGCGTGCTGGCACCAATTTGTCGATAAACGGGAATGTAAACCTGGCGGCGGCCGTTGACGCGGACGATGTTGGTTTGAATAAAGGCGGAATCTTTCGGGGTGGCCACCTCATCGAGATAACTAAACTTATCTGGTTCTGGGTTGATGGGGATTTCCCCCATGCGCTCCACCAGGTCGAACATGGAATTTGAAGATAGGGCATAATCCAGTCCGCCTATCTTGACGTCGCCGCTGGGGAAGAAAAGGTTATATTTCTCGACGGCCTTCATCACGTCGGCGGCGGCGAGCTTGCGCGCTTGCATTTTCGTCTCGTCGAGGTAGAGCATGACGGCCCGTATCTTGCCGCCGATAACCACGGGTGCCGAGGCGCCGGGAATCTGCATGATGTAATTGCGCACTTCGTAACGGGCCACGTCGTAGAGTATCGATTCGCCCTGAGTTTTACTGTCCAGTGCCACGAGGGCCACGGGGGTCGTGCTGGTTGGATCGAACGGCAGCACCACGGGCGGCAACGTGCCGGGCGGAAGATTGGGGATGACCGCCAAGGCCAGCGAATTGACCTGCGTCAGGGCGCCATTGGGATCTTGATCGTCCTGGAAATAATTACGCACGATGCTGGCGCCCAGAATAGAGCGCGATTCCTGCCGCTTGATACCGTTCGACTGGCCGGTCCAGCGTTCCGTGCGGTTGGTGATGTCCTTTTCAACGCCTTCGGGCGGCATGCCGCTATAAAATGTCAAGACCTGTACCGCGGGACTCTTGAAAACCGGCAATATATCGACCGGCACGCGCGTAAGCGCCAGCGCTCCCAGGATCGCGATAGCCAACGAGAGGACAACGATCGCGTGCGGATTGGCAAGCGAGGCACGAATCAGGCCCTTCATGGGTTCCCTCGTCTAGGAATTTATCACGGAACGTTTTTGGTGGGTACTTCGGCCTCTAGCGTCGCGGTTACTTCGGCGCCGTCATGGATGGCATGGCCCGGGTTCAAAACCACATGGTCCCCAGCCACCAATCCTTCCAGGACGGCGACACGCAGTCCGTTGTCTTCACCCAGACGCACCGTCGTCAGATGGGCATGGCCGTCGCTAACTACGTAGACGGTACCCTTGGCGCCGTCGGTGGACCGGTTCGCCAGACAAGAAGTTGGAATCGAAAGCTTATCAGCAGCCTTATCGAGCAAAATCGTCACCCGGCCATACATGCCGTTACGAATTTTGCCGGTCGGATTGGGCAGGTCAATCTCCACTCGCATTAGACGCGTTTGCGGGTCCTGGGAATGGGCAAGGCGCGACACCTTGGCGTGGAATTTCATGCCCGGGAGCGCGTCGATTTCGAACGTGGCAGGGTCGCCGGCGTCGACATACATGACATCGCGGTCGGGAACCTGCACCACTACCCGCATCATATCGGTGCGCTGGACCGTCAAGAGCGGAACATTGCTTTCATTGGCGCCCCGGACAAAATCGCCGGGGAACATGGTGCGACTCGTAACCACGCCGTCAAACGGAGCGACGATTGTGGCAAAGGACACCTGAACTTGAGCTTTCTCCAGCTCGGCCTGGGCTACCTTGACTTCGGCCTGCGCCTCGTCGACGTCCGCCTGGGCTTGCAAGATCTTGGCGTTACTCGCGGCGACTTTCGCTTTGGTCGTTAGGATGGCGGCCTGGGCGGCGTTTTCGGTTTCCACGGAGGCTTCGTAGTTGTCCTTGTGTTCGTCCACCAGGCGTTCTTCTATGCTTTTGTTGGCAAACAAATCTTGCATACGTGTCAATTGTTTTTGACGATAGCGAACCCAGGCCGCCGAGCTTTTCGCTGTGGCCTCGGCATGTTTCACCTCGGCGTGCGCGGCGTCGAGATCAGCCTGGGCGCTGGTAAGGCGGGCTTTCATTTGCAATACTCTGGCCCTTGTTTGTTCGAGAGCTGCCTCGTTGCGTTGCACTTGCTTCTTGAGTTCAGGTACATCCACAACGGCGAGTACCATGTCCCGTTTTATTCGATCGCCGATATCTACGGTTTGACTTTTAAGGAACCCTGGCACCTTGGCAAATAACTGGACCGATTCATAAGCCTGCACCGAACCAGGCTGCGTCGTCAGTCGTTCCACGGCCCCCAGGCGTGGCTGGATTACCGTAACCGCGATGGGCGCGGTGGCGGGCGGGTCGTCCGGGTCGGCGACAATCTCTGTGTCGGGAGGTGTCGCCTCGGCCTGCACGCTTGGTGCGGAGGCACCCGTCGTGGTCCTGATCATTACGATTACGCCCGTTGTCAGTCAGCGCCAGAACGATCATGCTGGCAAAAACTTTCCAGTAACCAGGCAACTTTGCCACCGGCGTCTCCTTTAAAGCTCGCCTGAAGGCGACTTTTTCGGTAGGGTGCGAATCATATCCATTATCGCGCGTTTCCGATAAAAGATCGAGTGCCACTTTTTGACGTAGCACAAAAAGGGTAACGATTCGAAAAGGTTAAATCTTCCGAAGCTGCGCGACGTAACAAGGCATTAAGTCCGCTAGGCATATCCCATTGATGGTAATCAAAAAACAAAAGAAGCCGTCCGAGGGCCGGACGGCTTCTTGAACTCACCAAACGGATGGTCCTTAGCGAACCGTGTTGGAAACGGTCGTCGCGCGGGGCGTGGAGGCTGCCGGTGCCGCTGGCGGCGTGGTGATGGCCAGCGTCGCCAGGGGCGCTGTCGTCGTACCGGCCGTTGCTGGTGCAGCGGGTGTTACGACCACCGCGCCGCAGGCGCCGCTGGCGCAGGAAGTGGCGCACCCGGTCGCGCAGGGCGTCGCGCATACGGGTACCTGCGTCGGCACGCATTTGTAGGAGGGACATTCGGTCTTTTCAACGCGCTTGTATAGGTCGCGGCGCACGTAGGAATGGCCACAGGCACCCACCGCGCAGGCATCGCAATCGCCGCCACGTTTCAAAAACTGAAAGATACCTTTGTGACACAGGGTTTCGCAACCCGAGCTGTAAAGGACCTTGGTTTTGACCACGGTGGCGGGCTGGGAAACGCAGACCGTTTTGGTTTGCGGGCAGCAATCGCCGCTGGCGCAGCCATGCTTGGCCGTCGCCGCTCCCGACACGGTCACGACGGCTGCCGGCACGGTGGCGCTCACCTGCGTTACGCCGTGTGGTATTGGCAGGGGCAACGTCGTCACGGGGTTGTCCGCCCAGGCGGCGGCCCCCAGGGCAGATAGTACCAGGCTGAACAAATATTTTTTCATGGGTTCATGCTCCTTTGAAATCGAAGGCAGGCCAAAATATACGGGGACGGGATTTTGAATTTAGAGGTCCCGTCCCCGTTGTCGCAAGGACCTCATAAGGCTTACACGTTCTAATAATTAAACTGCATACGCATGCCGAGACCGCGCGTCGTACCATACACAGTGCCGCCGGGAACGTCATGCCGATTGTCGTACACATAATCGAACTGCAGCTTGGCGTTGTCGTTCAGGTACCAGTTGAGGCCAAGGGTGAGGCCCTCCATGACGCCGCCCTGAACACGGGCAGCCCCAACGCCGTCATTGAGGTTCACGAACGAGTAGCGGGCGGCAATTTCCCAGGCGCCAGATTAAGATTCAGACGGCCATCTTCGTCACGTACGAACCAGGCGTTGTTGTAATTGCCCTGACGGCCGAAGTAAAACGAATCGAGCCGGCCCAGTCGCTTATCGTAGCTACGGTTCTCGCCGGTGATCGTATAGGCGAGCTGAAGATAGCCACCCTGGAAGGTGTAGCTCTGGGGGTTCTTGAGCGCGGTGAAGGTGCCCGTCGAGGACAGGAACCCTGAGGCATCATTGACGAAGTTCCAGCCATATTCGCCCTGGACTGACAACGGTCCCAGGATGTACAGCAATTCGGTGCCCATCAGGAAATCGTTGGCGGCCACAATCGCGCCAGTGGAAACCATGCGGTTGCTATTGGCATTGGGAAGGGCCTGGGCACCGGCGGGCGAGCCGGCCGGATCGTCGTCGCGCATCTCAGTCCGGGCCTGGAGCGTGACGGTCTTTAAATTATTGTTGGCGGTGGCGGAGTTGATATTGTTGGTACCCGAGCGCCAGCCGCCGGAAAGACCGAGATGCAAGAGGTGGCGACCATCGTTTTCAAAAATCGGCAGCGCGGTCAGACGCCCTTGCGCGGCGTACTGGCCGTCGCCAAAATAGGAACCGCTGGCGGCACCGTTGTCCGGCCGGTAGATGACACCAGACCACGTGGCCCGTTGGTCCAAATAGTTATTGCCCAGCCACATGCCGGTGACGAAGTTTTGGTTGAGCTCGATGGCTTCGGAGTAAGACGACCGTTCCATGAAGGTCATGACCTTGCTGGAACCGGACATGTCCGCCTCGATGCCAATGGCATTTTTCACATGGCCCAGGCGTACCGTGCCGATAACCGGAATATTGGTGGCTCCCACCCAGAATTCGTCGAGGCCGATCGAGCTGAATTGATCGTTCTCGAGAGCGAGCGTCAGGGTATACTCATAGTTTTCCCAGAACTTGCCGTCCGTCTGCAAACGGATGCGTCGGAAATAGGTGCCATCTTCCAGGTTGCCGATGCCGCCCGGGGCGGCGCCGGAGCCGATGCCCTTGGAAGGGCCGGCTTTGCCCTGGGCGAGCCGCAAACCTGGGCTCTGGCTCCAGAACACATTGTCGTATTGGACCCAGCCCCCGATATGCATCGAGAAATCATCGTGTGGTGTTGACAGAACGACGCCGTTGCGCCACGTGGCTGCCATGCGCAGGTCGCTGCCAACACGGTAGCGACCATCGGGCGCTGCCGTGCCCGCGGCGGCGGAAGCTTGCTGCTCCTTGGCCTCTTTTTCTTGCAGGTAGCTGCCCACGATGCTGCGCACGTCGTCCGCGCCAAGCGCGGGCCCTGTTGATGGTGTTCCGCTCGGCGCCGCTATCGGGCTGCCAGGGCCGCTATTGAGCAGTTTCAGCAACGTTTCATTTTGTTTTTGCAGTAAGTCCGCGTTCTTGCGGATTTCCTCGTTTTGTTGCTCCAAGCGTTGCAGGCGTTGTTCCAACGGCTCTTGGGCCGATGCCGCACTGGACATGCCCAGGGCCACGACGGCCCCGGCAGCCAGTTTAGTGAGTCGTATCCAGTTGTTTGGCTTCATGAGCCATCACTCCTTTGATAAAAATGTGCGATCCACGCAACCCCCAGCGTACCTGTACATACCTTCGGATTGCATGAGAAATTGGAATTATGAAGATTAAATGGGGAAGGGGCAGAAGTCGGGTAAGCGGCGCTATAACCATCACGAGATGAACGTTCCCGAACCTGAAATTAACCCGCGCCGTCCGCACAGGCCGATTACTCGGTACGCTTTACCATACGTTTGCGCGGTTATGAGCGGCGACGAAACTTCTCTTCCGCGGCGCTTGGCCTCAGGTAGATAGGTTCAAGCGTAAAGGGGTCGTCCTTTTCACCTCGCGCCTGCCGCTCGGCCGCCAGTTCCAGTAAGCTTTGGGCGCGGGGCAACCACTCCCCAGGCGGCGCTTGCCGGATCGTTGAGGAGAGTTGTGTGCCAATAATCTCCAGTGCGGGGCCAGTCACATAAGTGTCCGCCGGCAAATCGGCGAGCCAAAGAGAGACCGGCATTATCTCCAGGTGACCTCGTTGACCGTTGGTAAAGCGTTCGACGTAAATCTTGCCCTGTTGGGCGTCGGCAATCACATCGATTGAGGATGAGGCCGGGGCCTGGCGGGCGATCGCGGCAAAAGTATCGATGCCCAGCAAAGCGCAGCCGGTAGCATAAGCAAGAGTCTTGGCGGAGATGAGGCCGACGCGCAGGCCCGTATAGCTGCCAGGCCCGCGACTGACGATAACGCCCGTGAGATCGCGGATGCTCCAGTTTTTTTTGCTCAAAAGTTCGTGCGCTAGGGGTGCCAGGTCCCGCGCATGGCGGCGAGCTTCCTCAAGTCGCCGGGACGATAGTACCTGGTTCGCCGACGCCAGGGCGATCAGGCCCTGGCGATGAGAAGTGTCGATGATAAGAAAGCGTTTGTCCACGTAGGGTCGCGCCGATACATTGTTGGGATGACTACCACCTCAGAATACCTGATTCATACCGACGGCGGCTCGCGCGGCAACCCCGGTCCCGCCGCGTTCGCCTATACCATCGAGTGTCCGGGCCAGCCCGTAATCGAGGAAAAGGGCTTCCTTGGCGAAACCACGAACAACATCGCGGAATATGCCGGGCTTATTGAGGCGCTGAAACATGCGCAGCGCCTGGCGCGCGTCGTCTGCTCATTCACGGCGATAGCGAATTAATAATCAACCAAATGAATGGTGCCTACAAGGTGAAACACCCCGGGCTCTGGCCCCTTTACGAAGAAGCCGACAAGCTCCGGCGTGGCTTCGAGCAGGTGACGCTTCGTCACGTGCGCCGCGAGCACAATAAGCGTGCCGATCGGCTTTGCAACGAGGCCCTGGACGCGGCGGAGGGCAAGGCGCCAACGGTACCCAAGAAGACGAAACCCGTCGCCGCGACCAATATTAGTGTGGAGGACCCCAATCGCCGCGATTTGGAAGCTCTGGTACGCGAGGAAGCGCTGACCTGCATCCGGGCCAGCGCGGCCGCCTGGCTACGCGACAAGGAAGTCGCGCTCCGCCCCGAACATGTCTGGGAGCAAATCTGGAGCATCCTGGTCGAGGCGGGAGTGCTCAAAAAGCGCAAATGACCTACGCTCCGGTCAAAACAGCCGCGAAAAATCCAGGTAAAACACGAAGACCATGAGGCACAGAATTAGCGCCAGGCCCGCGTAGGTGGCGCCGACGCGAATGCCTTCCGACGCGGGCTTGCCGCGCAATTTCTCATAGATGAGGAAGACCATGTGCCCGCCGTCGAGGATCGGTATCGGCAGGAAGTTGATCACCGCCAAATTGACACTGATGAGTCCCAGGAAAAAGACGAACTCCCAGAAGTCCATGCCGGCGATTTTGTAAGCAACGCGGGCGATCGTCACGGGCCCGGCCATGTTATCGGGAGAGATGGTGCCGATGATCATGCCGCGCACGTTTTGGAAAACCTGCCGCATGCTGTCCCAGGTATCTGTGAGCCCCAAACTGATCGCTTCCATGGTGGTGGACGCCTTTTGGCGGCGCATGTCGGTCGTGAAGATCAAGCCATTATCCGGAATGGGCCACGTCGTATCCTTGAGTGGATGAACGGTTATTTCCTCGGTTTTGCCTTTCCGCCAGACCTTCAAGACTACTTTTTCGAGGCCCGGCATTTGTAGGCCATTGGCCATGGGTGCCCATTGTTCGAGCTTTTCCGTGAGCGTGACGGGCTTCGCATCGCTGCTTTTTGTGTCCTTGGCATAACCGCGCAGCTCTTCAATGGCGTCGCCCGCCTGGAGCCCGTCCGGCTGTTCCTGGCCCGGCACGACGCCGGCCACAACCGTTTTGACCTGGTAAGCAAGTCCTAGTTCGGCGATGGCCAGGGGCGAAGAGTGCCCCATCGGGATCATTCGTTCGTAGCGCCAATCGTTGTCCCAATGGAGCTCCTGGGTTTTGGCCTCATACTGTTGGGCCCCTTCGCCGAGATCTTTATGGCGCCGTAGCGTGAGCACCACTTTCCAGGGGTGCGGGACCTTGCCGACTTCAAGTCGTCTGGCCCACTCGCGGAGTTGAAAGGGCAATCGTTCAGGATCGAGGTTTTTATCGTCATAGATCGTGAGCGAACCGTCCGGTTCGGTCACTTCTACTTTTTCGATTAAGTCGCCTTCGAGCAGGCCGCCGTTGTCGTTGGTACGGTAGGGCCGTACGCCGGCCACGGCCGCGGGCGAGCCGTCGCGGATGCCCGTAATGTGCCCCATCTGCATGCGCACGCCCAACGTCTGGTGATAAGAGGGGGGCAGCTTGAGGTCCTCGGTGTGCGATTTTTTGCCCTCACCACGCTGAACACGCACGACAATGGTCTGGCCCGCCAGTTGTTGAAGCCGTTTCGAGAGTTCAAAGAAGTCATGCCTCGCGCTGGTCGACGAGTCTGGCTTTTCCGGATTGAAGCGTGGGTCGATGGGCAGCGGCTTGATCTTGGTCGGATCGTCGGGATCGGTGGTAGCCACGATTTTATCGCCAAAATGGAACCCTGCCTTGGCTGCGGCACTATCAGGTCGGGCGGGCGATTCCAGGTCCGTCGGCGCATCGCGCCGTGGCAAGAGCTCCGCGCTCTCGGGGGGCTTCAAACCGATGATGAATTTTTTGTCACCCTTTTCACTTTCGTTGCGCGGTTGCAACATTAAATCCTGGGCCTGGAGATCGCCAGGCCTCTTGGAAATAAATTCGATTTTTTCGTCCGGCAATGCCGCCATGACGCGGACCATCAGGTTTTCAAAATAGGGGTACTTCTTCTCGCCGATTTGCAGGATTTCAGCGCCAGTGCGCAGGCCGTATTTGAAGGCCGGAGCGCCGGTATCAATCTCGCCGATGACGCCCGCCATGCGTTCCTTGCCGGGACCGCGAAAAACGACGACAAAGCAGATGACGGCCAGAATGACATTCATTATCACGCCGGCGGAAATGATCATCATGCGTTGGCCGACGGTTTTGTTGCGATAGGAACGCGGATCGTCTTCGCTGCCGTCGCTGGCTTCATCCCCGTCCACCTGGCCCACCATTTGTACATATCCACCCAGAGGAAAGAGCGCCAGCTTGTAGGTCGTCTCTCCCCAGCGGAAGCTGCAACCTGGGATGCTTGGGCCAAAACCGATGCTGAAAGTAGTTACGTTGACGTCACACCATTTGGCGGCCATAAAGTGCCCCAGCTCGTGCAGGAACACGACCAGGGACAGCCCTAGCGCGGCCTTGGCGATAGCAATGAGCCCATCGACATCAAACTTGATGAACAAAAAGGTCAGGAGTGCGAGCACGATGGCCAGTACCGGCCCATTCTGAATCCACCAGTCGCGCGACGTGATCGGCGCTTCGATATCCGGTGTCTTCTCGTCAGGCACTTCATCCGCATCACGCGACATAGGCGCAGCGGCGGCATGTTCCCGTACGGCGTCGTTGGGTGGCGAGGTATTCGTGTTAACGGCTTTCGAAAGCGGGTCCTTTATCGCGTCACGTCGCAGGTCTTCAGGCTTGTCCAACGAACTACCTCCTGTCGGGCCCAGCGGTCGATGGCGCCAAGTTCACTTAGCGTCGGCCGGGCACTGTAATGATGATTTTCCAAGATCGCGCGACACACGCGGGGAATGTCCAAAAAGCTGATCTCGTCTTCAAGAAAGCAGCCGACGGCGACTTCGTTGGCCGCATTGAGCACGGCGCCGCAGGTGCCGCCACGTCGGGCTACTTCAAATCCCAATTCAAGAGCAGGAAAGGTTTCCAGGTCGGGTTGCTCAAAGTGCAGCGCCCCTAGCTCTGCCCAGTTGAGCCGCCGGGTGGGTCCTGAAAGCCGCTCGGGATAAAGCAGGGCATACTGGATTGGCAAACGCATGTCCGGGGGGGACAACTGAGCCACGATCGAGCCATCCTTGAATTCCACGAAGGAATGCACGATCGACTCCGGATGGATGATGACTTCGATCTGTTCAGGTTCGAGACCAAAAAGCCAGCGCGCCTCGATGACCTCCAGGGCTTTATTCATCATGGTGGCGGAATCCACGGTGATCTTGGGCCCCATCCGCCACGTCGGATGCCGCAGCGCTTCCGCGACCGTCACATCTTCGAGATCGACACGTTTGCGGCCACGAAATGGACCGCCGCTCGCCGTTAACACCACCCGTGCCACCTCGGAACGCTGGCCGGCCCGCATGGCTTGAAAAATCGCGCTATGCTCGCTGTCCACGGGCAGCACGTTGGCGCCGTGGCGGCGGGCCAGGTCCATCACCAGCGGCCCAGCCATTACCAGCGTTTCTTTGTTGGCCACCGCGACTGTCTTGCCGGCTTCCAAAGCCAACCAGGTCCCGTGTAGCCCGGCGGCCCCGACGATGGCTGTCACCACGATGTCGACGTCCGGATCCTGGACCATGGTGGTAATCGCGTCCATGCCCCGCAAAAGACGAGTCTGCGCGGGCAGAGCCTTTTCGTCGAAGCAACTTCCGGCAGCGTTGTCGGTAATGGCGACATAACGGGGACGCCAACGTTGCGCCTGGCGCAAAAGTGCTTCCGAACTTGTATGGGCGCTCAGACCAAAAGCTTGCAGGCGTTTCTCGAAGTGATCCACGACATCCAGACAACTGGTGCCGATCGAACCCGTCGACCCGAGAACAACAACCCGGCGCCGGGTTTCCGGAATGCAATCCATGCGTTCAATATTATCGCCCATGTCAGGTATTCTATTCGCGATGCCCCAATACCTGCAAGTTAACTTAATTGCCAATAAAAAAGCTGGACAAAAGTCCAGCCTTTGAAGCGTCGCCGCGTCGCTACAGTCGGGCGTCACAAATCTCAAAACAACTTGAAATAAGCCGCTACGAAGTACACGATGGCGCACGCCGTAACCGCGGTCACGGTGATGCCTGTCGGGCCAAGACGTTCCTCCCAGGACATTGTTACACGATGATTCGGCATGGCTCCGGGCACGACGCGCTCGCCATTTTCGTCGATTTCATCCACGGGTTCCGCCACAGGCTCCGGTTTGGGCGGCGGGGGCGGCGGCGCGGCGGATCCTCTTAAGGAACTGCGCGACGGCAAGGACCCGAGCGCTTGTGGTTTCGGAGTGGCGGTGGATACGCTGACGGACGCTTTGGGCCCAAGGCCGTTATGGGAAAGTCCGGTCAAGGTTTTTAAACCTTCGGGCGCCGTGGATAATGGCGATTTGCCCCCCGATAAGCTATCACGCGACTGTACCGGCAGGGCATGGCCGCGCGGCCCGCCCTGGGGCGTTTTTGCGAAGGCTTTGAGGCTTTCAACTACATCCGCCGCGCTTGTGAAGCGTTCCGCTGGCGTTTTCTTTAGTAAACGTTCGACAACCGCTATCAAAGCCGCGGGCACTTCGGGACTAAGCTCGGCAATCGGTGTCGGTTCTTTAAACTGATGGGCCATCATTTTCTCGGCAGCGCTGCCGTCGGAAAACGGATACTGCCCGGTCAGCATGTAATAAAGGATGCAGCCCAGGCTGTACTGATCGCCCGCGGGCGTCAGATTGGTCGGGTCCATGATGCTTTCAGGGCTGGCGCAGTCCAGGCCGCTGGCTACCGAGTTGGCCGTGGACATGGTATCGACCAGGGACTCGCCTTCGGTCTCGGCCAGGAGACAACCAATGCCGAAATCGAGTATCTTTACGTTCTGATCGGCCCCAATCATGATGTTGGAAGGTTTCAGAAGGCCGTGAATCAGGCTTTGTTGGTGGCAGACGTCCAGCCCTTCGGCGACTTGCAAGGCGTAATGGGCGGCCACGCCTGCCGGGAGTTTGTTTTTCTCGCCCATGATCTTGTCGAGAGTCTCGCCTTCCACAAATGGCCAGGCCAAATAGTGCATGCCGCCGGCCGTGCCTACATCGACAAAAGGCACCACGGTGGGATGGCGGGCGTGTTCGAAGGAGCGTACCTTGCGCCGGGCTATACGGACATTCCACATGCTTCGACGTGGCAAAACTTTGACGGCATACCAAAGGTTGTCCGTTTTGGATTGGGCCTTATAAACGGTGCCCATGCTGCCGGCGCCGAGCGCGTCCATCAAGGTGAACGGTCCCAGCACGAATCCCTGGGTTTTGCCCTGAAGAAGCCGGTCTGCCTGAAAACGGGTAAGGATTTTCTGTTCGACGAGAGATTCAGCCAGCGCTGGCGGTTCGGCACGGGGATTCTTCGAGAGAAATTCGCCGATAACTTGGTCCAGTTGGCCGCGATCAATGAGATTGCTGCGGCGCAGGTCCCAAACAAACCATTCGCAAGCTCCAAGTTCCGTGGTTACCATGGCAGATCCTTTAGTTCAGATGGGGATAACTCCTTTACAAACATGGGATAAAAAAGAAACACTGTCAAATGAACAGGCGGTTTTTTGCGGAAATGCTCATAATAAGCGTTTTTGCGCAGCGCGGAGACGGGTGACTGGCTGCGTCTTTTGCCTTCATCAGCACGCGTAACCTGATATATTAACACCAATTCAAGCGTATTCCCTTTACATCTGAAAGCACCATGCCGTTGCCCGTTAACAATATTAATGCCCGCCTATCGTTGCCGCTGCTCACGTCAAAGCCGGTCGAGGTGCCCAGCTGGCATGGCCTTGTGCCCTTTTCCGACGCGGAACCGCTGTCGCCGCAGGGTGCTTACAACCCCACGTCGCCGGAAGCGCCGCTGACGGTTCCTTCCATTCTTGGCGAAAAGCACACCACCCGGGCCGAATTGTTGGCCCCTGCAGGGGGCCTCGATGCCGCATTCGCGGCCTTTCACTATGGAGCGGACGCTGTTTATCTCGGCCTCAAGAAGTTCTCGGCACGAGCCGAAGCGGAAAACTTCACGCTGCCCGAGCTCGATGAGGTGACGGCTTACGCGCATAGCCTTCAGCCCCGCCGCCGGGTATTCGTGGCCATCAACACGCTTTTGCGTCAGGACGAGTTGCCCGAACTCATCGAGGCCCTGGTGGCCCTCGACGATATTGGTGTCGATGCCGTTATTCTTCAGGATCTGGGTGTTTACCACGCGATCCGCCATCATTTTCCAAAGCTGGTGATGCATGGCAGCACGCAAATGGCGGTGCACAATCGGGCGGGCGCGGAGGTTTTGCGGGAGCTTGGATTTGAACGCGTTGTGCTCGCCCGCGAGCTTACCTTTGAAGAGGTCCACGACGTGACGGCCGCGGCGGGCATCGAGACCGAGGTTTTCGTCCATGGTGCGCTCTGTTATGCGTACAGCGGGCTGTGTTTATTTTCGGCACAGACGTTGGGCCGCAGCGGCAATCGTGGCAAATGTTCCTATTCCTGCCGGGACTCCTACGAAGTTGAGGGTGCGCCGCTCACTCTACGCGATGGCTCCGCCGTCCGGCGTGATCCTACAACCGGCTTTCCGTTTTCCATGAAGGACCTGGCTTTGCCCGATCATCTGCCCGCGCTGCAGGCGGCTGGGGTGTCTTGTTTCAAGATCGAGGGACGCAAGAAAAGCCCGCTTTATGTCGCGACGACGACAGATTACTAC
Source organism: uncultured Planctomycetota bacterium (assembly GCA_963848825.1). Lineage (GTDB taxonomy): Bacteria > Planctomycetota > Planctomycetia > Gemmatales > Gemmataceae > CAVVSQ01. Next base: position 355,850 of record CAWKFA010000008.1, read on the forward strand.
CGCAAGTTGATCGACGGCACCTTCGATCCAAATGACCGTGCCGATGTGGAAGCGGATTTACAGACCGTTTTTAGCCGGCCCTGGACTCGGCTTTTTGTACAGTCCCACAAGGACAAGGAAGTAGCCGATCGCGACACGGTTGGCCATCGTGGCACGCCGATCGGCAAGGTTGACCGGGTTCTCGAGCGCCATGAGCGTCGCGCGCGGCTACGGTTTCTGACGCGGCGCCCGCTAGAACGTCACGATGGCTTACAGATCGATTTGCCGATTCTGGGAAAACCGTTTGGTTTTCCGGTTGACCAGTTGTGGCTCGTGTCCCGAGGAATGGACAATTCCAAAGAAGTCTTCGCGGCGCCAGCTGGATCGCTGGTGGAAGTCGGCTTACCGTTCGACCATCCCCCCATTAGCTCCGGAGCGCTGGTTTATTGCTCATCGTCGCAAGCCGTCAAGCAAAAGTATCGCCACGAACGTCCACGGCCGGGCTGGCACCGCGTGCGTACGCCACTGGTCATCGAGGCGGTGTTGACCGCGGATGAATTTGCGCTAGTTGCCAAAGCCAGGGGGGTGGAAGCCAGGACCATACTGCGAGGTTCGTTCGCTCCGTGCCGCGAACTCGGCGCCATGGAAAACGCCGTACGTGCGGCTTGCGAGCGCCTGGGAGATAGTTCTTTCCAATTGGCGGAGTTCTCGTTTCGCAACGAGGCGGCTCGTTTTGTCCCGGCATCGCTTCTCAATCGCGCGCGGCGAGAGGTCGTGCAAGAGCTAGAAAAATGCCTGACCAAGCAGCAGGCTGACCGTGTAATGTCGCTGGGTTCCGCGCTGACAGTTCCCTTGGGAAATACGTTGGTCAAATCGGCGGCCGGGAAGCAACGCTGGTCGCTCAAGATAGATCGCATTTCGTTTGTCGATGAATTCATGGATGAAGACTGGCAGGGCATCGACGAGGTCCTTGTCGATATCACTCGCGACCACCCCACACTTTTGCGCGAGAAATTAAACGCCCTGGCGGCGCACATTGGCCACGAACATGTCCGGCTGGCGTTGCCCGCGCTCACGCGGAGCTGGGAGGAACCAGCCATCGTGCAAAAGATCAAGGACTTACGTGCCCAGGGTTGGCACAAATGGGAGGCTGCCAACCTGTCGGCCTGGCGTTACCTGGAAATTGATTCAAGCACTGGCGAGACAGGTGACCTCGATGTGGCCACGGATTGGTCGATTTACGTTCTCAATCGCCTGGCGGCCCTCCAGCTCGGCGACATGGGTGTTTCGCGATTTGCTCTATCGCCCGAAGACGGCCTCACAAACTTGCGCACCCTGGTGGCCGAGTTCGGGGCACGCGCCGTTGTGATCGTGCATCAAGACACGCCGCTATTTCTCGCCGAATCGTGTGCTTACGCCAATCTGATTGGCGGGTGCCCGGGCAAAGCGAACTGTAACTTCCAGAGCATGGACATGGTCTCCAGCCACGGGGAAAAAGTTACGGCCCTCGATTACCATTGTCGCACGATTGTGCTGAACCAAGGCCCATTTTGCCTTTCGACCCGCCTGGGCGACCTGGCCAAGGCCGGGGCCATTTCGCTGCGTGCCGATTTTATTTATCGGCCATACGAACCAGGCGAGGTTCGCCAGCGCTGGCGCCAGCTACGCGCCGGCAAACCCGTGCCAGGCGGACATGCGGCTAACTTCGACCGCGGTATTCTTTAGGTCCTCAAACGAAGTGGGGCTGATTCATGCGTGTCCTTCTTACCGGCGGCTACGGCTGCATCGGCTCCTGGATTGCTCGTAATCTGCTCCAGCGCGGCGACGACGTTTGGATGTACGATCTTAAAGAAAACTTGCATCGTCTTCGTTTGCTCTTGCCCGAGGAGAAGGTCCGGCAACTTCATTTCGTGCAAGGCGACGTAACGGACCTGGCCCGACTACGTTCCACCTTCGAGAGACATGGCATCGGCCACGTCGTTCACCTGGCCGGTCTGCAAGTCCCCACCTGCCGCGCTGATCCCTTGCTGGGCGCCCAGGTCAATGTCGTCGGCACCCTGGCCGTGTTCGAGGCCGTGCGCGCGCTGGGCAAACAAATTGAGCGTCTTGTCTACACGAGCAGCGCTGCGGTATTTGGAGCGCCTTCGGACTATCCGGAGGGCCCGCTCCGCGATGGTGTTCCGCTGAAGCCCACCACCCATTATGGGTACTTTAAATGTTGCAACGAGGGTAACGCCCGGGTCTACTTCCAGGATTTCGGTCTGTCGAGCATTGGACTCCGTCCCTGGACGGTATACGGGGTGGGGCGCGATTTCGGCATGACCAGCGAACCAACCAAGGCCATCAAGTCAATCGCCTGGGATCGCCCTTACCACATCACCTATGGGGGCTGGCAGGACATGCAGCTTGTCGACGACGTTGCCAAGATCATAATTCGCTGTCTCGAGGCGCCCTACCAGGCGCGAAGGTTTATAATCTGCGCGGCCATGTAGTGGACCTGCCTACGCTGCACCACGCCATGGTGAAAGTCGATCCCGCGGCGGCGAAGTTAATCACCTACGGCGAACGTCAAATTCCGATCGCCTACAATCTGGACGATGCGGCCCTTCAGCGTGACCTCGGCCCCATGCCCCTGACGCCGCTAGAGGATGGCATCCGTCAAACGCTCGATCTGTTTCGTGCCTTGAAGGCACAGGGGCGTTTGGACACCTATGACCTGGACGGGAAGTAAGCATGCAAAATGTCGGCTTATTGCTATCGGACGACCTGCTTTTTGTCAGCCGCATCACGGGCACGGCCCGGGCACAGGGCCTGGCGATCAAGGCAGTGCGCAACAGCGATGCGCTGCTCGCGGAGGCAGCGGGCCAGAAACCCCATGGTGTGCTGGTCGATTTGCAGAACTCAGGGCTGGATATCGGGAGCCTGGTCCCCAAACTAAAGGAAGCAGCCAGTCCATTCATCGTGGCTTATGGGTCCCATGTCGATACCGCCGCGCTCGTCGCGGCGCGGCATGCGGGTTGCGATCTGGTGTTGCCGCGCAGCAAGTTTGTCGAGGACCTGGCGACCCAGCTGCCGCGCTGGCTGCAACTCCCAGGGGAAGCGGGTACGCAGGTCTCAAGCTAAAACGTCGTCCAAGGCCTCGGCAAGCCGCGGAAACCTAAACTCGAAGTGCTCGTCGCGCAGCCGCTCAGAAATCACATAGCGTCCATAAAGGGCCAATTCCGGGTCCGTCCGCATAAACAAGGGGGCGCCAAGGCGCACCATCCACGAAAACGCCGGCAGGCCGAGCGGCATCCCCATGGCGCGGCGAGAAGTGCGCATGAAATCAAGCTGCGATACCGGAAAAGGCGAAGATGCGATGTAGGTCCCCTGTGTTTGGCAATCATTCAAGGCAAGCTCGAACAAGCGGTTCATATCTGTCTCGTGGATCCAACTCATGCCTTGCGTCCCTGTTCCGACGCGGCCACCCAGGCCGAAACGCACCAGCGTTCGTAAGCGCGCAATCGCGCCGCCGCCGGCGCCACGGTCACGACCAACGATAAAACTCGGCCGCAGGATCACCGCGCGTTGAGACGGCAGCACGCTCGCCCGGTATTCGTCTTCCCAGGCTCGCGCGACGGAGGGGGCCAGGCCATAACCAAAGGGGGAACTTTCCGTGCAAACGACCCGAGGCGGATCGCCGTAGATATGGGCCGTGCTCATCTGCACCCAAACGGGTGGTGGGTCGTCGAGCGTACGAAGTGCCAGCCCGAGAACTCGCGTCGCTTCGAGTCGTGAACGGAGAATTTCGTCCTGGTGATCGGGCGTCTTGATGCAATCGACGCTTCGGCCAACAAGGTTGATCAGGCCAGCGGCGCCGTTTAAGGCATGGCGCCAGTCGCCAAGAATGCGGGCATCCCAGCTTACGTGTCGCCACGGACCGGCAACTTTTGGTGCATGCCGGGACAGAATGGTGACCCGCCTGGCGGCGGCTGTCAGGTGAAGGGCTAATGAAGTCCCCAAAAAGCCGCTACCGCCGGCGATGACAACTGGGGCGACGCTCGAACTACCCGGCATCTTGGCGTCCTCGGCAGGGTTCTGTGAAAGCCACTGCCAGAAGTACCGCGAGCATGCCGAGATAATTAACAAGCCTGGTTGCACATCACCTGTCCGCGATCAGGCTGGTTACCGGCAAAAAACCTTCTAAAGTTGAGATGAGAGGAAAATTATCCAAGTACATCAAGTTTTTGAGGGTTTAAAGATGGCAATGGACGAAGCCAGGCTGAACGCATTTATGGGCAAGCTGCTCAATGACATGGGAGCGGCGGCGACGGGGGCACTGGTTTTGATCGGCGACAAGCTCGGCCTCTACAAAGCGCTCGCCGATGCTGGCCCGCTGACCTCAACCGAACTCGCGACGCGGGCCGGCGCCGCGGAACGGTATGTCCGGGAATGGCTGGCGGCCCAGGCGGCAGCGGGATACGTCCAGTATCAGTCCGACACCGGCAAATATGCCATGACCGCGGAGCAAGCCATGGCCCTGGCCGACCCGCAGAGTCCGGTATTCGTGGCCGGCGCTTTCGAGGTCATCTCTTCCATGTTCAAGGATGAGCCGAAGATTACCGAGGCGTTCCGTACCGGGCAAGGCGTCGGCTGGCACGAGCATAGCCCTTGTCTGTTCCGGGGCACCGAGCGGTTCTTCCGGGCCGGCTATGCCGCGCACCTGGTCCAGGAATGGCTGCCGGCCCTCACCGGCGTGCGCGAAAAACTGGAGCGGGGCGCCCGGGTGGCGGATGTTGGTTGCGGCCATGGCGCGTCCACCATCGTCATGGCGAAAGCATTTCCCAACTCGAGCTTTACGGGGTTCGATTATCATGGCCCGTCAGTTGAGAGGGCCCGCAATGGCGGCAAGCGAGGCAGGCGTGGACGCACGCTGCCGCTTCGAAGTCGCCGATGCCAAGAGCTATCAAGGCGCCGCCTATGACCTGGTCGCTTTCTTCGATTGTCTGCACGACATGGGCGATCCGGTTGGCGTGGCCAGGTATGTTCATGGCTCTCTGGCCGCGGACGGCACCTGGCTCATCGTGGAGCCCAATGCCAGCGACAACCTCGAAGGCAACCTTAATCCCGTCGGCAGGCTTTTCTACGCCGCCTCGACGATGGTATGCGTACCGGCGTCCTTGAGCCAGGAGGTTGGCATGGCGCTCGGCGCCCAGGCGGGTGAGGCCCGGCTGCGCGAGGTGGTAACGGCCGGGGGCTTCACGCGCTTCCGTCGCGCGACGTCCACGCCGTTCAATCTTGTCCTTGAGGTGCGGCCGTAGAGCCGAGCCGTTGCAAATTATAAACCTCCGTCCCCGAAGTTACCCCCAGGTGTGCTGGCCAAGCTCGGGTGTCAAAGTTCCCTGCACATGCAGCGTCCTACCCGGATGCCCCTCTCCGGCAGTTTTGTAAAATAACCGTTGGCCGATCCATAACCGCCAACTCTGAGGCTTCCGTCGGTCCTCCATGAGGGCGTTTCCGAACGCTAGGCCCAAGGTCTCCTGCCCAGAGGTCAAGGATTAATAGGCCATGATGATACCGACTGAGCCCATCGGCAGCATTCCTCGGCCGTTACGTCTGATCGAGGCCGTTGCCGCGACGACAGGTAACGATCCGGCTCTGGAACCCCTCTACGAGGAGGCGATTCGCGACACCATCGCGCGTTTCGAAGCCACAGGTTCGCCCGTTATCACCGATGGCGAGCAGCGAAAATATCATAACTTCTTGACGTATTGCGTCCATGGAATGCCCAATACGTCGCCGGACGGCTTCAAGATCCCATTTTCGGCCGGGCACGTGCGGCGCATGCCGCGATTGACGGGCGGGCCCTTCCGTTACCAAAGGCATGCGGACAGCTATTTGGAAGTGGCGCTTAAATATGCTCACAAGCCGGTAAAACAGGCGGTGATCTCACCGTCGGCCCTGAGCCTCATGTACCCTGGCGCTGAAATTCCTGGCTATGGGCGCGAGCAATTCGTCGAAGATCTGCTCCGCGAGCATGAAACCGAGGTTCGCAACTGCCTGCGCAAGGGAGCGCACAAGGTACAGATCGACTTCACGGAGGGCCGACTGGCGGTCAAGATCGATCCCTCGGGAAATCTTCTTCACAGCTTTATCGATTTGAACAACCTGGCCCTGGCCAGGTTCTCCACGGAAGAACGCAATCGAATTGGCATTCACACCTGTCCGGGAAGCGACCGCGATTCGACCCACAGTGGCGAGGTCGATTACGCGGCGCTGCTTCCCAGCCTCTTCGAACTCATGGCCGGGAACTTCTACATCGCGCTGGCGGGCGAGACGGATCGCGTGCGCAGTCCTGAAGATCATCCGCGACCACATGAAGCCGAACCAGAGGATCTTCGTGGGTGTCGTTTCGCCGATCGACCCGCGCATCGAGTCACCTCACGAGATTCGCGACCGCATCTTCGAGGCCGCCGCATACATCCCCGTGGGGCAGTTGGGGACCTGTGACGATTGCGGCTTCTCTCCCTTCTGCGACGACACGACGACCAGCCGCGAAAAGGCATTTGCAAAGATCCGGGCGAGCGTGGAAGGCACCGCGCCTGGCATCGGAAAAACTGGGGTGATCATGGAGCCAAGGGACGACGAGGAAACGCAGCTTCAGGCCGTTGCCCTGCAGAACGCGCAAAGCATTCTCCTGGCGCATGGGCGCGCCGAAGAGGCGCTGCGGAAGCAATCGGAGTGGCTGCGGATCACTCTGGCCAGCATCGGTGACGGGGTGATCAGCACCGACGCCGAAGGGCGGGTCACCTTTCTCAATGCTGTTGCCGAGACGCTCACCGGCTGGACGCAGGCTGAAGCGGTGGGACGTTTCCTGCCAGACATCTTCCACATCGTCAATGAAGAGACCCGTAAGCCGGTTGAAAACCCCGCGCTGCGCGCGCTGAAGCGAGCGCGCCATCGTCGGCCTGGCGAATCACACGATCCTTATAGCGCGCGATGGCACGGAGCGCCCCATCGACGACAGTGCCGCGCCGTTGCGGGGCGAGGATGGGGTCCCGATTGGAACGGTCCTGGTATTTCGCGACGTCACCGAGCGCCATGGCGCGGAAACCGTCAGGGCCATGCTGGCGGCCATCGTCACCTCTTCCGACGATGCGATCGTCAGCAAGACGCTTGACGGCACCATCCTCTCCTGGAACGCCGGGGCCCAGCGCTTGTTTGGGTACACACCGGAGGAAGCCATCGGGCTGCCCATCACGTTGATCGTCCCTCCCGAGCGGCATGACGAGGAACGCCTGATATTAGCGCGGCTGTGCCGCGGCGAGCGCGTCGAGCATTTCGAGACCGTGCGCATGGCCAAGGATGGTAGACGCATGGACATCTCGTTGACGATTTCTCCCATTCGCAATGCCGAAGGCCGGGTCGTGGGCGCCTCGAAAATTGCCCGCAACATCTCGGCACGCGTCCGGGCCGAACAGGAACATCGGCAACTCGTCTCGCTCGTGGAAACTTCGTCGGACCTCATCGGCCTGGCTGCCCTGGATGGCCGCATTTTGTATTTCAACGATGCTGGCCTCAAGCTCCTCGGGTTCGACAGCGTTGACGAGGCACGCCAAAAATCGCTCCTCGACCTCATCTCGCCCGAATATCAGCCAGCCGTCCAGGCGCAGATGCTGCCCGCGCTCCATGCCCACGGGCGCTGGGAAGGCGAGTGGTCTTACCGAAACACGAAAACCGGCCGCGATCGTGCCGGTGTCGAAAAAAGTTAGCCTGATTCAGGACAACCAGACCGGCGCACCCGTCGCCCTGGCTATGGTCAGCCGCGACATCACCGAGCGGCGACTGGCCGAGGACTCGCTGCGCCAGAGCGAGGAACGCTATCGGCGGGCGGCCGAGGAAGCGGCGCAGACGGCCGCGGCCAACGCCAAGTTTCGAGCCTTCTTCGAGCAAGGGACCAACTTCGCGGGTGTGCTCGCCCTCGACGGCACGGTCATCGAACCCAACCGGCATTGTCTCACCGCCTGCGGGTTTGTTCGTGAAGATGTTATTGGCAAACCATTCTGGGAATGCGGCTGGTGGAACCGCTCACCGGCCCTGATGGACATGGTGCGGAGGGCTTGCCAGGAGGCGGCGGCAGGACGGCTAGTTCGTACGGAGAGCCATTACTTCGTGGCCAGCGGCGAGGAACGCGTCGTTGACTTGATTCTTGCTCCCGTAACGGATGCCGCCGGCCGCGTCCTGTTTCTGGCCGCCACGGGAACGGACGTCACCGAACGCCACCAGATGGAGGGCACATTACGCGACACCGACCGCAAGAAAAACGAATTTATTGCCCTGTTGGCCCACGAACTTCGCAATCCGCTCGCGCCCCTGCGCAACGGCCTGCAAGTGATGCGTCTGGCGGTAGGCGATGCCCACGCCATCGACCAGGCACGCGGCATGATGGAGCGGCAATTGGGCCATATGGTCCGGCTAATCGATGACTTGCTTGATATTTCGCGAATTAGCCAAAACAAGATGGAGTTGCGGCGCTCGCGTGTGCTGCTAACCGACGTGGTCAGCAGCGCGGTCGAGACGGCGCGGCCCGCGATCGAGGCGGCCGGACACGAGTTGACCATCTCGTTGCCCCAGGGACCGATCTTTCTCGACGCCGACCTGACCCGGCTGGCCCAGGTGTTCAGCAACTTGCTGACGAATAGTGCCAAGTACACGGAGCGCGGCGGGCGCATCTGGCTGGCGGCCGAGCGGCGGGGCGGCGAAGTGGTGGTGTCGGTGAAAGACACCGGGATCGGCATACCCGCCGAATCGCTACCACGCATCTTTGACATGTTCTCCCAGGTGGACCGGAGCGTTGAACGCTCCACCGGGGGCCTGGGCATCGGCCTGGCGCTGGTGCGCGGCCTGGTCGAGATGCACGATGGCACTGTAACGGCCGCCAGCCCGGGGCTGGGAAAGGGCAGCATTTTTACCGTCAGGCTTCCGGCCCTTGGTAAGGAAACGGAGCCCCTGGCGACCGGCACGGCGGCCTTTGCCAGAGGATGGTTCAACCCCACCGGCGCATCTTGGTCGTTGACGACAACCGGGACTCCGCGACCTCATTGGCGATGATGCTCAGCCTGATGGGCAACGACGTGCGGGCAGCCCACGATGGCATCCAGGCGGTGGAAGTGGCCGAGGCATTTCGGCCGCAAGTAATTTTGATGGATGTGGGCATGCCCCGGCTGAACGGGCTCGACGCCACCCGTCATATTCGAGCGCAGCCCTGGGGCCACGCGGTGTTCATCATCGCGCTGACCGGCTGGGGGCAGGAGGACGACAAGGCGCGTTCTCTGGAGGCGGGGTGCAACGGTCACCTGGTCAAGCCTGTCGACGTTGCCGAGCTGGAAAAACTCTTGGCGAGCGTGCCGGGACCCTGACAGAGCTAACTTCCTTCGCGCAGTTTTTCACCAGGTTCCACCGCTATTTCTTCCTTCGGCGTCGCGATCGCCTGGGAGCCGTGGACTAGCTTGGGTCCGGAATAGTGGGTCTCGAGCATGGCACGCACTTCGTTGCCGTCGATGACCTCCTTTTCAAAGAGCTTCTGGGACAGGGCTTCCAGGGCGCCGCGGCGCGCTTGCAGGATGTCGCGGACGTCTTCCAGGGCCTGGTTGATGATGGAGCGCACTTCCATGTCAATCTCGCGGGCTGTCTCTTCACTGATCTGGCTATCGGATTCCATGAGGGAGCCGGAGAGAAAAGGGTTCTCTTGCGTTTCCGAGAAGAAGATACGGCCCAGCCTGCTCATGCCCAGTTCCTTGACCATGACCCGCGCGATATGGTTGGCCTTTTTCAGGTCCGACGAGGCGCCGGTGGCGATTTCGCCATAGAAAATCTCCTCGGCGATCGTGCCGCCCAGCGCCACCTTGATACGGCTCTCCAGCTCGCGTTTGGTCAGGTTGAAGCGGTCATCTTCGGGCCGCTGCAGCACGTAGCCCATCGCGCCCATGCCACGTGGAATGATGGTCACCTTGTGAACGGGGTCGGAGTTGGGCAGGGCGCAGGCGACAATGGCGTGGCCGGCTTCGTGGACCGCGGTACGCTCCTTTTCCTCCGGGAGCATGATGCGGCTCTTGCGCTCCAGCCCAATGGCACCGCGCTCGACCGCCTCATCGAATTCCGCCATCATCACGGCTTTGCGGCTATTGCGCGCCGCCAACAATGCGGCCTCATTCACCAGGTTGGCGAGATCGGCGCCTGCCGATCCGGGCGTCATGCTCGCGACGTGCCGAAGATCGACATCGTCGCCGAGCTTTACGGTGCGGACATGAACTTTAAGAATCGCTTCGCGGCCAACGATGTCGGGGCGATCGACCACGACGGTGCGATCGAAGCGGCCAGGCCGCAGCAGGGCCGGGTCGAGCGTTTCGGGCCGGTTGGTGGCGGCCATGATAATAACGCCGCGATTGGAGTCGAAGCCGTCCATTTCCACGAGCAGCTGCATTGAGGGTTTGCTCGCGTTCATCGTGGCCGCCGAGGGCGCTGCCGCCGCGCGTCTTGCCGAGTGCGTCGAGTTCGTCGATGAAGATGATGCACGGGGCCCGGCTTTCGGCCTGGCTGAAGAGATCACGCACCCGGCTGGCGCCAACGCCGACGAACATTTCCACGAAGTCGGAGCCGCTCATACTGAAGAAGGGGACGTCGGCCTCGCCGGCGACGGCCTTGGCCAGCAGCGTCTTGCCCGTGCCGGGAGGGCCGACCAGCAGGACACCCTTGGGAATGCGGCCGCCAAGGGCTTGATATTTTTCGGGCGTCTTGAGGAAGTCGACGATTTCGCGCAGTTCGCTGACGGCTTCGTCGATGCCGGCGACGTCCTGGAAGGTGATTTTCATGTCCTTTTGGGCGTAGAGCTTGTGCCGGCTGCGGCCGAAGCTGAGCGGCGATTGTCCGCCGGCTAACCAGCGAAAGACGAAAAACCCGGCCGTGACGATGGCGAAAATCATAACGAAGGACACCAGGAGCGATCCCATGGCCTTGAGAGGCCCTTCCTCGTCTTCCACCACGTAGTTGGGCCCGACCCGTTCGTTGAGGAGCTTGAAGAGCTCGCGGTCGTCACCCAGGCCAATGCGGGTGCGAAAGGCGCAGGGCTTCCTCGATTTTGCCAGGCGTGGCTTTGCCGTCCGATACGGCATCGGTGCTTACCATTTCACCGCGAATGTCCGAGTTGCGTTTGACGACGACCTTTTGAAAATGGACGCCGGGGTCATCGGCTTGCAGGATTTGCATGAGCTCGCCATAGGTCAAGCTCGTGACCTGAGTGTCCCGATTGACGAACCAGATTACCGATGAGCCCAGAAGCAGACATAAAAAGAGTAAAGGTGTGGTGGAAAGGAGGTTTTTGCGGTCTTTGCCTTTTTTCTGCACCGGGGAATCCTCGATGGGTGTTCAGCAGGACGGGTATGCGGCAGGGTCAGATGACCTGAGCCGAGGACGCGCAGGGCAACGTGCGTTTCGGGCGATCTTCGGTAAGCGCATTCCATTAACTGTAGCGCAAATAGTAGTCAGGTCAAGACTTGGGAGTTTCAATTGTTCGCGGCGCCCCTTGCGCGATGGGAAAAGACGATAATGTCGGTCCCGGAGGGGATTTACCGGTCAGGCGGGTAAACAGGGCGCGGCCGGATATCAGAATTCGGGGATAACTTTGCCATCTTGCCGGTCGGCGAGGTGCTGGAAAACGGTCATGTTGATCGCATAGGAGACGACGCGAACGGAACCATCGGCGAAGAGGCCGTTCACTCCCTCGGGATGAATCGAACCGACCCAGTAACCTGGGTCGGCGCTCCCTCGTAGTCCTGGCGGGGCCCGGAATCCGTGATGCGCATGACGTCGGGGTCGAAGCCGTCCGCCCACCCGCTGTCGTCGTACCAGGCGCCGCCGCCGTAGTCTGTGATGCGCATCAGTTTTTCGGAGAGCACCAGCGTATTGGACGTGCCGTCGAGAATGGCCGCGATGCTTACGGGGCTGTCCATGGTCCCAGTGCGGGTGATCACGTTCATGTACTGGGCGTCCGTCGGCACGGTCCAGGTATCGCCTTGCCAGATGTCGCTGCCGGGTATAACGGCGCAATCGTCGCCGAGATAACGCCCATCCGTGGGATTGGTGGTGAGCCCACGCCGGGAAGGGCAGTTATAAATGGCCACGGGATAGAGCCACGGGCTGGTTTTGCGGTAAAGAGCTTCCTGTTCGATATAAGGGAGGATTTGAAACCCCCAGCTTGCTTGTTGCTTGTGGGGCCCTTCGGGGGTGCCGCCATGCGTGTAGTTGACCGGGTCCCAGGGAATGGTGCCGCCGCTGGGGAAGACCTTGTAAGTGTCGTGATGGCCCATCAGAGCCAGGCCCATTTGCTTGAGATTGTTGACACACTGGGCCCGGGCCGAGGCTTCGCGCACCTTCTGTACCGCGGGTACGAGCAGGGCAATGAGGATGGCAATGATGGCGATCACGACCAGGAGTTCGATCAGGGTGAAGCCACTTGGCCGTCTGGTCTGGTGCACCGTTTCTCCTTCACGGAATAGTCAAGGCGCTAGCGGGCGGTGAGCTCTTGCCAGCGTGCTTCATCGACCTCTTCGATACGCGTCGTGGGCAAGGCCACCAGGCGTTTGCCGGCGACTCCTGTTTGCTCATAAATGATGGCGGGGCCGCCGTATTTGTCGGGAGCGCCCAGGCGCAAATTATAAACAATCACGAACGGCTGCTGGTCGCGGGGCGAGATAAAGATCTTGTCGACGTCCTCGAGTGTGCTGTTTTGCCCGATAAAGTCTTTGAATTCCTGCGGCCCCGGCGGGCTCATTCCCTTGTTTTGGCTGACGAACCGACCATATTGCACTGCCAGCAGCTTGAGGCCCGCTTCCGCGGCGGACGGGCCGCCGCGGCAGGCGCAGCCGCAGAACAAAATTGAAAATACAAGAAGGGTTGCACCTGCCGAAAAACACCGCATGGAAATCTACCTCTTCCCGCGCAGGAGGACGGACCTGGACTTGCTAGCAAAGGGCCCCGGTGGAGCAGGGGAGTGCTTCACCGGGGCCAACCTGGGGAGCGCACTAAAAAGCTCACCCCTCCGGTTTGCTCAGGTCGAGGACGATAAGATCTTCGTTCTGGATGTCGCGCACGATGGCCGAGGTATCGTTGGAAAACATCTGGTTTATGCGATTGGCTTCCTCGGTACGTTCAAACATCATCACCTGGATGGTGATGCGATATTTTCCGGGAGGAATGCCAGTGGCTTTACGGCCAGGAATGATAAAGGTCGCTTCATCCCGTTTTAGATAGTTGGCGGGATACGTATTCGTATCCGTGGCATTCTCGTGGGGAATGAGCACGACCGTGTAGCCGGCTTGCGGATCCAATTTTAAAGGGACATCCCTGAAGGTTAATTGCAACTTTGGCTTGATCAAAGTTGGACCGGAACCACATCCCATTACAGCCATCAGTAAAAGCGCACCGACGAAGGCCATTTTTCGCATTTGCAGCACGGACATCCCTTTGGTTCGAGCGACTTCGAGGAATTATTCAAAGTTTTTCGGGTCGATGACATGGCCGTCATTTCGGCAAAGGAGATAGGCCCAGACCTGTTGTTCGATATCATTTGAAATAAAGTGGATACTGCCATCGGCAAAGCAGGCATTGACGCCCGCTGGATGCTTGCTGCGAGCCTGAGCTTGCCAGTTGGGCCAATTTCGGGTTGCGTTGTCATCGGAGCAGCCCATTTGTAGCGGCCCCAGGGCGTTCGTATCGCCAAGCCCCATTTTTGTGCGGATGGCGCCGCAGTCTTCAATGTCGTCGGAGTATTCGGCGTAATCGTTGGGAACGTAGCAATCGCCCACGGTTGCATTGGCGGCAGTCACGCTGGAGCCGCCCAAACCCATGGCCCACACTCCCCGACGGTCTTGATCGTTCAGGCCAATGCGCACTTCATTGAACATTATGGTGGCCGACGTGCCGTCCTCCGTGGTGAGTTGCGCCAGGCTTATTCCCCAGTTGATGCCCATGACTCCACCAAGGAGCTCGGTATCGTCGTAACTGTCAGGATGTTTGGACCAACCGCCGCCTACCGTTTGGCTGAACCATCCAGGCCCGGCATTGGCTGCATAGTTGCCACGGGCCCAATGGCCGATACCGGCTGGCCCTGGTGTCAAATTCAAGGCAAATGGGGTGTCCGGCCCAACGGGGTCCGAGGGGCACAGGAAGGTCGGCACTGTTTTATCACGAACGGACCTCCAGTTCTGGTCCGCTCCATGCTTTCGCATGTATTCCTCCACATCAATGGCAACGGATTCGTATAGGGCCGTTTGCTCAATGAAAGGCAGAATAAAAACAGCCCAGTTCGGCCCAAAAGGCTGGTACGCACTCGCTGCATCGTGACTTCCATGAGCACCGCCAGGGTTCGCGTTAAGGAGCGCTGGGGGCAGGGACTTGAAGATACCTTCGTAACTGTGGGCGGCGAGGCCAATTTGCTTGAGGTTATTGGCACATTGAGCGCGCGCAGCAGCCTCCCGTACCTTCTGCACGGCTGGCACGAGAAGAGCGATCAATATCGCGATAATCGCAATGACGACCAAAAGCTCGATCAGGGTGAACCCAGCCGGCCTGCCGCGCGAGAGATGTCTCATGACGGCTCCTGTCTTGTGAAATGACGGAGAAGATTTAATGAAGATGGCAGCATAGCACGCCCACAGTCATTCCGCAACGAAAAACCATCACCGCGCTCAAGCATCCCTCGCCCCCACGACCTAGCCCCCATCGCGCGACTTGGCGATGGCCTTGTCCGGGCTCGGTGGTACGTTGAGGACCCGTTCCGGAAAGAGCTCGACCAGGTAATCTATCAGATCGCGCACGGAGACGACGCCGACCGGCCGGCCCTTTTCGACGATGGGGATATGGCGGTAGCCACCCACACTCATCTTGTTCAGCGCCCAGGCGACGGTCTGATTCGCTTCCAGGGTTTCCGGATCCTTGGTCATCACCGATTCCACGGTCATCGTGCTGGTCGTGTTGCGGAAGATCACGCGGGTGAGCACGTCCCGTTCGGTGAAAATGCCCACGAGTTTGCCGGCACGCTGAACCAGCACGCAACCGGTGCGCTGTTCGTTCATGAGATTGACGGCAGCGACCACGGTCGCGTCGGGCTCGATCAGAATCGGCTCGCGCAAAGAAAGTTCGTTAAGCTTGGCCTTCAGCAGCGTGCCGCGAATGCGGGTTTTATCTTCGTAAGCATCTTCGAATTCGCTGTTCGACATGTTCGTCCTCCGCCTGCGGAAAAGGGGAGGACACCTGTCCGCGCCCCTGCCGAGCTAATCTCTTATTAAGCTAGCGGTTGACCGGTCATGAGTAAACAGGAAAAATGAGCCCACGAGCGGATCGATGGGATGCCATCTAAACCAGGGGCGGTGGTCACACGGCTTAAGAAAAACGGGTCATGAACCTGTCAGGTCAGGTGATCCGTGCCATCCGTGGTTTCGAACTGGCAGCGTGCCCGCGCCGCCTGGGCGAGCGTCAAAAATGGCTCCGACGAGCCCGCCCATTGCTCGAAGCGCGCGACCTGGCGCTGCACCTTGGTCAGCGCCTCGGCATCGCGGCGGGCCGGCGTTCCTTCGACCTGTACATAGATTGGCGAGCTTTGCGCGAAGTGGTTGTCGCCCCGGCAGCGCACCGTCAGCCAGCCACTCGCCGCGATGGGAAGATTGACGTCCAACAGGGCATTGTCCGTGGTCGCGACCACCTGACCATTCATAATCACCTCCAGACTTCGCGACGGCGCCAGGCTCATGACCTCGGCGCGAACGGAGAGACTTTCCCCGGCCGTCGGCAATCGAATGACGTCGCCCGGCTCGCGTTCATTGGCGATGAAAAACAGGACAGGGCCATTTGAAACAAAGGTGCGGCCGACGCGTACGGCTTCGATCCAGGCCTGGTAACTAAAACTATCTCCGGGCCGTAAATGGGCATAGGTCCGGACGTCGCCGAGGGCAGCCGCGTTACTGTCCTTGCCGCTCGAGCCAATCAGGGGAAGCCTGATGCCCGCGTCAAGAATGTCCTGCCAGAGCGCTACGGCGCCGTCGACCGCGCCGGCACCCAGTTCGAAAGCATCGACCTTGCCGAGCAACAAATCGATCAACGGTTCTCCGAGAAACTCATCTCCAGCGCCGCCGGGCCGGGCCCAAACGACCAGGCCGTTTTTGCGATGGCACTGGTCACACCAGGCGGCCATCGTCCAGTCCTGATTTTCCGGCTCGCCGAAGGTAAGCGGATAAACGGGCCGGTGACAATTAAGCAGTCCCAGGCTGCCCAGTACCGGGTGGGTGTTGTATGTGTTGACGACGACCAGATGACTCGGCGTCGCGAGCGCCGCTGCCTGCCCGCTAAAGGCCACGATATTGGTGAGCGTCTTTTTACCGCCGCTTGCCGACACCGCCGCCAAAAGGTTGACGATGTGGACGTCTTCCGCCTGCGCTTCGAGGAGGGCGGCATGAGGCGCTAACGCATGGGCACGGCCATCGCCCGAGTACCATCCCAGCGCCGGCATATCGAGCCAGCGCTCGATAGTGAAACGCAGGGCCATTTTACCGGGATTGAGCACGAGCGTTTGCGTGACGGGCCGGTATTCAGGCCCTTTATGGAGTTGGACCGTGATTGGTCCTGGCGGCAGATTGATTTCGAAAGACCCTTCCGTATAGGCCCACGACTGCGAACCGATACGAACATTGCCGCCAACATCCTGATGCGGGTCCGTGTTGAAATCGACAAGTCGCCCCAGCGGCGCATGATAATTGCCGTGCGCAGTCGGTAAAACGCACCCGCACAGCGGTCGGTTGCCCAGTCGCCGTGTCGCTGACGCGGACGTGAACAGTTTGGAGCTTGGTGGTCAAGGACGCCGCCCCTCAAGGCAACTTTGCCTCCGCGAACAGGGGAGATTAATAATGGTCATAACGCGCACCGGCGTCGTCCAAGATTTTCTGAAAGGCGGCCACGGCTTTGGGGAACAGCTCCGGGCCTGTCTGGCCGCCGGTCGGGCCGCCGCCGAGGAGGTGCGGTTCCATCGTCGCGAAGCCATCGTAGCCCATGGCGACCGCTTCCTTGATGACGCGTGGGATTTGCCCGTCCCCTTCGCCGGCGAGGGCACCGTGCTGGGCGCCCTTCTTCCAGTCCTTGATATGCAGGTGTTTGGTCCACTGCTTGGTGCGCTGCCAGCCAGCCCAGGGATCGTGGCCGCAGAAAACATAATTGGCGGGGTCGTAGACGGCGGCCAGCACGGGCGTGTCCAGTTGTTCGAGGACCGTGGTCATGAGATCGACCACGCGGTCGGGCGAATCGCCATAGATGCGGTGTTCGTTTTCGTGGAGCAGCTGCACGCCAGACTTGGCGGCAACCTGGCATTTTTGCCACATGCGATCGAGGACCTCGCGGCGATAATCGCCGCAGTCGTCCCACTCCAGATTGGGAGGCGGATAATAGCTGAAAATACGGATGTTGGGAGTGCCGAAGGTTTTGCAGAGCGCGATGGCGCGGCGCAGCTTGTCAAGATGGGGCGCCATGGGCTCGTCGATGCGGATTTTGCCGAGCGGCGAACCGATGGCGCTCAGCTTCATGCCCTGTTTGTCCAGAAGCGACTTGAACTCCTGAATTTGCAGGTCGGATAGGGCCAGCACATTGGTGCCCAGGATCGACCGAAACTCGATGTGGCGAACGCCGCAAGCTTTGAGCACGCCGATCTGCACCTCGGGGTCGGGCGCGATCTCATCCGCGAACGCGCTGAGAGTGAACATTGCTTTGGTCTCCGCGAGAAGACGCGTGAAACGAGACCGCTGGTATCTTAACGGCCGGTTTGGACAATGATTATTTTGGCTTTGTCGGCGATAAAAGAGCGCTCGCCGCCGGGAAAGCGAATTCTGAGTTTCCGCACGGCACCATGGCCGCTGACCTCGGTAATGCGGCCGCGACCATAGATATCGTGATCGACCAACATGCCCTCGCTATAGCCGACGGCGCTGACGGTCGCGGTGCCGGTGGCGGGCTGGCTTTTGGTCGGCGCGGGCAACGGAATGCCAGCATCGTACCAGGTTGTGGCACCCACGTTCGAAGGGGCTCGCCAACGTTCTTGTGCCGCGAGCGGCGCCGGTGTCCGACAGGTCAACGTTCTCGACGCTTTCGGGCGGCAATTCCTCCAGGAACATGCTGGGCACGGCATACAACGTTTGGCCCCGGAACTCCCTGAGGCGGGCGTGGCAAATGTACAATTCTTCCTTGGCGCGCGTGAGCCCGACGAACGCGAGTCGGCGCTCTTCCTCGAGGTCCTCGTCCTTGGCGAGACAGCGTTCGTGCGGCAGGATGCCCTGTTCGGTCGCGACGATGTAAACCACCGGGAACTCCAGCCCCTTGGCCGCGTGCAACGTCATCACCGACACCAGGTCCTGCTTCTCATCCCAGCCATCGACGTCGCTGGCCAGCGTGATATTTTCCAAAAAGTCGCCAATGGTCCGGCTGCTGTCTTCCTGATGGAACTGATGGGCGGCGGTGATAAGTTCCTCGATGTTGGCCAGGCGTTCCTGGTCCTCGGCATCCGTGCTCTCCTTCAACATGCCGCGGTAGCCCGTGCGATCGAGTACCTGGCGAATGACTTCGTCGGGCGTGGCATCGACGAGAGAACGCAAATCCTCCATCATCGCCACGAAGGTGCGCAGGCCGAGCGACGCTTTGCCCTTGATGGCCGGGATCTTGTCCACCTGGGCGGCGGCGGCCAGCAGGGAGAGCTCGCGCGGCTCGGCGTAGCGGGCCAGGTGTTCGAGGGATACCTTGCCGATACCGCGTGGCGGTTCATTGACCGCGCAAAAACGAGAGATCGTCGCGCGGGTTGAGCAACAAACGCAAATAAGCGACGACGTCCTTGTTTTCCTTGCGGTCAAAGAATGCCAGCCCGCGGACGATCTGGAAGGGGACACGCTGGCGGATAAAGGCCGTCTCCAGGTCCGCGCGAGAGGGCATTGATGCGCAGGAAAATGGCGAAGTCGCGATAATTGTGTTTGCCATCGGCGACGGCCATCCGGATGCGTTGGGCGACCTGGTCGGCTTCATCGAGCCCGGTTTCAAACTGGAGCAGTTGCACAGGCTGGCCGGTCGTATTGGCGGTAAAAAGGGGCTTGGGCTTGCGTTGCCGATTATGCCCAATCAAATGGTCGGCGGCGGCGAGAATGGCCTTGGTGCTGCGGAAGTTCTCGGCCAGCGTAATCACCTGCGCATTGGGAAAGTCCTGCTCGAAATCGAGGATGTTGCGAATGTTGGCGCCGCGCCATTTGTAAATCGACTGATCGGGGTCGCCGACCACGCACAGATTGGGATGGTCGCGCGACAAGAGCCGGGCGACATTATACTGGGCCTGGTTGGTGTCCTGATATTCGTCGATGAGCACGTACTGAAAGCGGGCGTCGAGCTCGGCACGCATCTCCTCGTCGTTTTTGAGCGCCAGGGCGGGCCAGAGCAGCAAATCGTCAAAATCGACCGCGTTGGCTTCCCGCAGTTTTCTTTCATAGGCCGGATAAGCGCGGGCCACCACCTGGCTGAAAAAGTCGCTGGCCTGGGAGGCGTACTTTTCCGGCAGCAGCAGCTGATTCTTGGCCTTGCTGATGGCCGCTTGCACTGCCTCGGGGGTGAAGCGCACATGATCGATGCCTACAGCGTCGAGGGCGATTTTGACCAGGCGAACGCGGTCTGCCTGGTCATAAATCGTAAAGTTGCGGTCAAGGCCAAGCCGGTCCGCGTATTGTCGCATCAGGCGCACGCCGAGGCTGTGAAAGGTGCTGACCCAGACAGCGCAGCCGGGCATGAGATTCTGGATGCGCTGCCGCATTTCGCCGGCAGCTTTGTTCGTAAAGGTGATGGCCAGGATTTGATAGGGCCTTATGCCCTGGCGCACGAGGTTGCCGACCCGGCAGGTGATGACGCGGGTCTTGCCGCTGCCGGGGCCCGCGAGAATCAGCAGAGGTCCCTCGGTGTGCAGCACGGCCTGTTTTTGTGCTTCGGTTAAATTGGCGAGAAAGGAGTCCGGCTCCGGGATCGAGCGCATCGTGCGTTCTCCGTTGGTAATCGCCTTTTGGGGCAAGGCATGATCCGCGTGCCATGGCGCCTGCCACGCGAAAAACGAGGACAGGGCCTGGCTTGTTCTAACCGAAAAAGAGAGCAAACTCCCTGAAGGCCAGTTGGTGGGCTTCTTTTTCGGCCAGGCTCTCCATGAATTTTACAGGATCGCGCTCTATTTGCTATCATCGAACGACCGGGAAAATATCGGCAAGGGGATTGCTATGCGCATCATTGGCCTGGGCAGCGAGATCGTCGAATGCGTGCGCATTGGCCGCATGATCGAGCGTCATGGCGAGTTGTTTCTGGCGCGAACCTGTACGCCGCGCGAGATTCACATTTGCCGGGGAAAAAAACACGTGACGGAGCACTTCGCGGAACGTTGGGCCGCGAAGCGGGCAATACTGAAATGCCTGGGCATGGCGGGGCGATTAAACCTCAGCGACATCGAAGTACGCGAGGGAGGCGCTGGCGAAGGACGCGCTGGCGACGGACGCATTGGCGAGGGACGCGCTGGCGAGCCGAAAGTTTATATGTGCGGCTGGGCTGCCGAAAGAACGGCGGCGCTGCGGATCAGCGACATTCAGCTAACCATGGCGCACTGCCGCGCCTATGCCACGGCGGTAGCGCTCGCGCTCGGCGCCGTGGAAGCCTGATCCCAAACGAGCCGCCGGCAAGCTCATTTCACGACGTCAAGAACCAGTTGCCGGGCGACCTTGTAGGCGATTTTGATGTTGGTGGAGCGGGCGTCCATCTGGCCTTCATTCAAATACTTGCCCGGCTCGGAACCGGGTAAGCCGGCGATTGCCATGGTGAGCGGCAGGAGACTCATGAATTCGCGGACTTTTTGTTGCTGCCGGTCCGCTGGATCGTTGCTCATCGCTTTCTCCCATTTTTGACCAGACCGCCGATGGCGGCTACATGCCTGGCAGCCCGTTGAAAAAGGGGTCAGACCCCTTCGATACCCTGCAAAAACGCTCAAAACTCAGTTCGCTTCAAGGGGTCTGACCCCTTTTTCCACGGGCTCCCACAGCAAAACGAGTACCGTCCCCTGTTTTGCCAGGCCCTAAGACCCGGGTTTTTCTGAACCGGTGAGAAGCATGTTCTTGTACGTGCCGGGGTCCGTCATTTTAACCAGGCTGGGGCAAATAACTTTGGGATCGACAATCGGTTGCTCGATTCCCTTGCTGATCTCCTCATTGATTTTGTCGGCAACGCGTAGTTTGATGAGGACCGCGATGCGTTCCTTTTCGCGATTGAGACGTTCCTTGTCGGCATTGATTTTTCTCATGTATACCGCGAAATCCTCGCGCGTTTTGTTAACGCGCGGATCCCCCTTGGCGGGAACGTTTAGCGCCGCGTCCCTGAGCCACTGGTCGTCGCCGGGAGAGCCCGTCGTTTTGAAGTGCACGATGCGTATTCTCTCCTTGCGATAATCCTCCTCGATGTCCTTGATCCATTTTTGCCAGCGGTCGTCGAGGTCTTTCACGCGGTCGAAATAAATCTTCAGGTAGTGGTCGAAGAACTTGCGGGCGCTTTCCTCATCATGGACCTTCATGACGCGGTCGGTGATTTCGCTCTTGAGGTTCGCCGCGCCGCGCAGGAGCGTGTCGGAGGAATCGCCGCAGCCGGGTGCAGCCAGTAACGCCAGGAAAAGCAGTCCGCGCCGTAGCGATGGCGCGTAGCGGTCCGCGCCGTAACGGGAGATTCATGGCTGCGTTCCTCCCAGAAATCCCTGTTTGCCACCGAGACCCTTGAAGAAGGCGGG
Source organism: uncultured Planctomycetota bacterium (assembly GCA_963848825.1). Lineage (GTDB taxonomy): Bacteria > Planctomycetota > Planctomycetia > Gemmatales > Gemmataceae > CAVVSQ01. The sequence goes on from CAWKFA010000008.1 coordinate 377,682, forward strand.
CCCGTCGGGCAAAGCGCTTACGCGGCGCACCTGGCCCTGGACCTTTTCCATGGCCGCTTTAAGCTTGTCGCGCTCGCCCAGAAGCTCCTGCGAAATCTCCGGCGTTGGTGGCGTCATGTCGCGTGCCCGGGCCTGGATGCTGTCAAATTGTTGAAAGCGGGCTTCCAGGAGTGATCGCGCCTGGGCCATGGAATTTTGGTCGTTGATCGTTTGCAGGATGCTTTCCACTTCGAGAAGTGCGGCCGTCTGATCACGGAGAATCGAGCGATACGGTTTGCCCATGTCGCAACCGCAGCCAACAAGCGCTGCGACCACCAGCAGCGCCGCGGGCCGCGTCAAATTTGGCCTCGGACGGCTCATGGCCTCTTCTCGTTGGTGTCTTGTTTTGATTTTTTGTCGAGCACGCCGCTAATCTCGAGCAGTGCCTCGGGCCCGCCACGGACCGAGCGGACACGCGCCACCTCGCCAAAGAGTTTTTTCTGCGCTTCTTCGAGTTTCATGCGGTATTGTTTCGCCAGCCGGTCTTTTTCTTCTTTGGGCGGCGGCGGCAGGCCATCGGCATTTTTCTTGATGGCGTGCCATTTCTCCGCGGCCTTGCGCAGCGGCGCCTGGCTGCTCTTGGCGGTTTCTTCATCCCGAACCGTGGCGAGCAGGGTGCTCAGCGAATCCATCGTCTCCAGCATTTGCTTGATCGTGTCCTCGAACTGCGCCTTCTCCTGAGCGGCGCTCAAGGAGGGCACCATCAGCAACGCCATTACGCACAGGGCACAAATCCGCATTTAAGCTAGTCTCCTCGCGCTATCTTGTTACCACAGGCTGGGCCGGGCATCCCGCATGGTCGCCGGCTCAACGTTGACGCGAGATGGCCTCGAATTCACCATCGGCCTCAATGAGCTTTTCCCGGACTGTTTTGAGCGCGTCCTTGTGCTGGACCTCCAGCTGCGCCATCGTGTCGTTAAGTTCCTTTTTCGCCTTGGAAAGGCGATCCACCACGTCGACCAGGCGTCCCTTCACCCTGTCGGTGAGTTCCTTCTTTTCTTCTTCCGTGGTCGTGTCTTTCAGGGCGTCCGCCTGGTTCTTTTTGTTCTTCATTTCGGCGGCTATTTTCTTGAGTCCGTCGATTTCGAGAATAGCTTCCTTAAAATCGGGGTTCTTGCCGACTTCTGTCTTTTTGACCGCGTCGTCGAGCCTGGTCTTGATGTTGGCGACCTTGGTGGCCGCCGTTTCCAGGTCGCCGACAGTGGCGGCAACCAAACCTTCGCGCGGATCGGTACTGCAGCCAACCAGGCCAGCGGACAATGCCAACACGCCCATCAGTACCAACGCCCGTTTCATGCCGCACTCCTTGTTTAATTTGATTCGCCGCGAGTGAAACTCTGTTCGCCTGAAAGGGGTCTGACCCCTTTTTCTCTGAACGCCCTTACGGAACAGCTTCTCACAACCCCCAAATATATCAACTGGGCAAAGTTTAGGCGATATCTCCTTGGGATTTCTCTCTTTGTGATTACTCAAATCCTTGGGGCCGCCGCTTCAAAGCACGCCCTTGGTCGACGGGATGCCGCTGCCCCGCGGGTCGAGTTCGACCGCCATGCGCAGAGCACGCGCCGTTGCCTTGAAGATGCCTTCCACGACATGATGGGCGTTGCGGCCGTGGTGGCAAAGCACATGAAGGTTCAATTGTCCGCTATTGGCGACGGCGCGCCAAAACTCCTCGGCGAGCGGCGTATTGAAGGTCCCCAGCACTTCTGGCATCAGGTCGACTTGCCAAACGCAATAGTTGCGACCGCTCAGGTCGATAGCGGTGGTCACCAGGACTTCATCCATCGGCAAGGTGCAATGGCCATAGCGGCGGATGCCGGCCTTGTCGCCGAGCGCCTGGGTCAGCGCCTTGCCCAGGCAAATGCCGACGTCCTCGACGGTGTGATGGGGATCGACATGCAAATCCCCGTGGGCCTCGAGGGTCAGGTCGATGAGGCTGTGCTTGGCGAGCAAGGTTAGCATGTGGTCAAAGAAGCCAATGCCGGTGGCCAGCTTGGCGGCACCGCACCCATCCAGGTCGACGGCCAGCGTGATTTTTGTCTCACCCGTTTCCCGGCGAATCTGGGCGGTACGATGCATTGGCGCGGCAACGGCCATGGGGCTCCCCGATAAACAAATTTACTTTGGCTGGAACTGTCCTGGATGTTAAAGCATTCTCGCAATTCGTCCAGCAGACGATCCACTTCGGCGTCGGTGCCGACGCTGATGCGCAGGCCTTCGCCATGATTTTCATAATTCATGTAACGGACGAGGATGCCGCGGTTTTTAAGCTCCTCGAACAGGGGACGCACCGGCCGATCTGCCCTCCGCCCCAGACAAAGTTCGCCTGGCTGGACAGGACGTCAAAACCCAGCGAGCGCAGCGTGTGCGTGAGCCGCTGGCGCATGCCGCAATATCTTCCTGGTGTTCTCCTGGAAATAGTCCCGGTCTTCCAGGGCGGCGGCGGCGCCGGCAAGGCTCAAAGCATCGCAGTTGTACGAATCCTTCACTTTGATCAGTTCGTGAGCCAGCTCCGGCGCCATCACCGCGAAACCAAAACGCAATCCGGCCAGGCTGTAGGATTTGCTCAGCGTCCGCGTGATAATCACGCCGGGCAAAGTTCTCAAGCCGAGCGCATTTTGCTCGGCGAAATCGGTGTAAGCCTCGTCGATCACGAGCGGCCCAGCCAATTGAGCGGCCAGCTCACCGAGAGCGGATGCGGCCACCACGGTACCGGTCGGCGAATTGGGATTGGCGACGAGCGTGAGATGGGCACCGCTTACAGGCCAGGGTTTGGGCAGACCCCAATCCTGGGTGAAAGGCACTGTTTGAAAGCGAGCGCCCCTGGATGTCCGCGAGCGACTGATAGAGCAGGTAACTTGGCGAGGGCGAAACCACGAGTCCGCCCTCGGGAACGAAGGCACGCGTCAGGATGGTGAGCAAATCGTCGGAACCGTTGCCGATAAGGATGCCTTCCGGATCGACCCCAAGGAGTTGGCCAGCCGTGTCGCGAAAATGTTTGCCCGAAGGGTCAGGGTATTTGCGCAACCGGCCGGCGCGTAGGAATTCTTCGATGGCCGCCGCGACGCGCGGGGAAGGGGGGTACGGGTTTTCGTTGGTATTGAGCTTGATCAGGCCGTCCAGGCGCGGTTGTTCGCCGGGCGTGTAACCGGCCATGGCCAGGACGTTGGGACGAAGGAAGCGAGTCATGAAGCATTGCCTCGGGTCGCGCCGCGACGGTCGTTAGATACGGGAGCGCCTCATTGTTTTTGCAGGCGAATGGCCACACTGGCGGCGTGCGCGGTCAGGCCTTCCCTGGCCGCGAGGAGCTCTACATCCTCGGCCATGGCTTTGAGCCCCTCGGGAGTAAACGACAGCACGCTTGACCGCCGCAGAAAATCATTGGCGGACAGGCCACTGGCGAAGCGGGCGGTGCCGCCGGTTGGCAACACGTGGGAAGGTCCGGCCACGTAGTCTCCCAGAGCGACGGGTGTATAGGCGCCCACGAAAATGGCACCCGCGTTATCGATTTTGGCGACCATCCGGGCCGCATCCTTCGTCTGGATATGGAGGTGCTCCGGTCCGATCTGGTTCGTCCAGGCAATGGCCTGGTTGGGATCGCGCCAGCACCAGGGCGCCAAAAGTTTCCAGGCTGGCACGCGCCAGCGCGCCGCGCTCAAGCGAGGGCAACTGTTTTTCGATGGCTTTCTCCACCTCGTCCAGCAGCGGTTCGTGCCAGGTTATCAGCATGCTCGTGGCGGGGTCATGTTCCGCCTGGGCAATAAGGTCGGCGGCGATATATTCGGGGCAAGCTGTCTCGTCCGCGAGCACGACCACTTCACTGGGGCCGGCCAGGCAATCGATAGCGACCTGGCCAAAGACGTACTTCTTGGCCAGCGTGACAAAGATATTGCCCGGTCCGACGATCATATCGACGGCGGGAATTTCCTCGACGCCATAAGCGAGGGCAGCCACGGCCTGGGCACCGCCGACACGGTAGACCTCGGTGATGCCTAACTCCCGGCACGTGGCCAGAAGGTCGGGATTGTAGGCGCCGTTTTTCGTGGGGGGCATGACGACGGCTATTTCCGGTACCCCGGCGGCCTGCGCCGGGCAAACGGTCATGAGCAATGTGGACGGATAGGCCGCGGCCCCACCGGGAACACAGATGCCGACGCGCTGCATGGGCCGATAACGCAGGCGTAGTTCATGGGATTTACCGGCCGTCAGCGTCGCATCCGCGTGGAGAAGACCGAACTGAAAGCTGAGGATGTTGTGGCGGATGCGGCGCAGCGTCGTCAAAAAACCGGGATCGGCGGCGCGATGGGCCTCGGCCAACTCCTGCTTGCTGACGCGGACCGTGTCGGCCTCCAGCCGGACCTGATCGAATTTCTCGGTGTAATCGAGAACGGCTTTGAGGCCGCGCTCGCGCACATCGGCGCAGATTCGTTCGACAGCGCGCGCGGGGATAGCGGCTTCCCCGAACACCGCCTCGGTCAGCTTTTTACCGCGCGGGGACACGACGTCGGCTTGCAAGCTTAGCTGCTTGCGCAAGGCGGTCAATTGCTCGGCAGCGCCTGGGTCATCGTAGAGGATGCGGCGTATCTTGAGGGCGGCGGCTGCGTCATTTCTTTCCTTGGACGAATTTGTTCGGCGTCCCTTCCAGCGGCCCGCCGTGTGCCGGCCGCCAAAGCACGACTTCCTCAATCTTTTGCGCCAGCGCGAAATCCTTGTCGGTGATACCGCCAGCCGAGTGCGTTTGCAGTTTCACCCACAGCTTGCCCCACGTGATCGAAAGATCGGCATGGTGATTGGCCGCCTCGCAGAGGTAGCCAATAGCATTGGTTAACATCAAGGTCGTTGGCCAGCCGTCGGTTGTATACTTGCGTCGTAACCAGCCGTCTTCCAGATACCAATCCGCCAGGCCGGGTTGCTTTAGTTTGTCCGCGATTTCAGCCGCGTCGTAGGTTTTCTCCTTTTCCCTGCCCATGCAATGGCTCCTTGCTCGAACCCGAGACGCCTTGGTTTCTAGATGATTGGTGAAACGGTATGCCCAATCCGTCCCCCGTGGGAACGTACGACCGGTTTCCCCTAACTTTCCGGCGGGGCAAGCTTCATGTTGGCCTTCCAGAACTCTTCGCGCGCCTTGAGCCAAAGTGGGTCGGTGCCGTGGCCCATGAGAGGACTGGCAATCATGGATTTCGGTTCGGGGTGGACGTTGTAAGCCGCATAGACGGTGGTCGGGGCACAGGTGGTGTCAATGAAGCCGACCCCATGCAGCGACTTACCCTTGAACTTGCGGGCGAAGTTCACGGCGTCGTAATAAGCCGACGTTTCCAGGACCGCCTTGGTTAGTTCGGGCGATTTCGTGCGTGCCAACCAATGGGGCCAGCCACTGACGCGACCAAACGCCAGGCCGGAATGATCGCACATGGCCGCGACATTGGGGGCAGCCAGCGTGACGCGTGGATCGATGCCGCTGGTTATAAGGGTGAGCGCGCCCCCCTGGCTGCCGCCGGTGACTCCCAGGTCCTTGCCATTGTAGTCTGGCCGGCTGGTCAAATAATCCAAACAGCGAACGCAGCCCAGGATGACGGCGTGGTAATAACTCTTGTCCTTGTTGTCCATGCCGATGTCGCGATAGTCCTTGAGCGGCCCTGCTGCCTGCTTTTTGTAGAAAGCGGGCGATTCGTCCACCGGGATGTCATGAATGATGATGTTCATCGACAGTGCGCCGAGTTTGGCGTGGTGGGTATCGGGGAGATGCCGGAAACGCCGGCGCCGGGAACCGTCAGTATGGCCGGGAATGGGCCTTTACCCTTCGGCACGGAAAGCCAGCCATGGACGCGTTTGCCGTCGATGTTGGCCAGGCTAAACTTGTAACAGGTCACCCTGTCGGAGCTCAGCTTGTCGACTTTTTCCAGCTGGGCATCGAGGGGCACCTTGGCAAGTTCCTTTTTGCTGGCATCCCAGAAGGAGTCGAAATCGGCCGGCATTTTAGCGGTCGGTTCGATCTTGGTGGGGTCGAAAGCCGCGGCGGCGAGGGCTTTGCTCTTTCCCTGCGTGACCTGTAACTGCAAAAAGCCGGGCTTGTTCAAGGTCTCGGTGAGGTGAAAGCTTTCGCCGGCTTTGAAAGTTGCTTTGCCTTCCCGGAGGGTGCCCACGCCATCGTCGCTCAGGCGATAAGTGGCATCGCCGGCGGTGGTGCTCGTGAGTATGAATTTCGCCTTCTCGCCCACATGGTAGAGCGCATCGGCGCGGTCACAGCGGACGAGGAGCACTGCCTTGGGCGCCGTGGTGACGGGGTCGTTTTTGTCTTTTTTTTCCTGGCCGTACACGCCTGGCAAACATGCCAAACCGAGCACGATCAGGGTCGTGCTCCATCGGTACAGCGTTCCACCCGCGCTTACTCTCATGGCAATCTCCTGGATTGAAGGTCCCTTCATTTTATTGATTCTTGGCGATAGCGCGCCCAGATGCAAGTGGTAAACCATTGACGGGAGGGCGGCGATGCTTTAATTTTCCACCATGAGCCTTACCCCGCGGAACCTGTGCGCCTTTTTGATCCGCAGTCAGCTCATGACGCCAGAAGAAATGCGCGGCATGTATCTGCGCTGGCAGGGGGACGCCAAGGACCGGGAGCTCAATTTAAGCCAATTTACCCGCTGGCTCGTGGCCAACCAGTACGTCACGGACTATCAGGCCGCGCTGCTCGTCAAAGGTCGCGCCGATCCAGATATCTTTTTTATCGGTCCCTACCGGATCCTGGAACGCCTCGGGCGCGGCGCATGGCTGGCGTTTACAAGGCGGTGCATGCGCTTGGCCAGGTCGTGGCCATCAAGGTATTGCCGCCATCACGCGCCAGGCTCCCGCAATTGCTTGGGCGTTTCAAACGCGAGGCGCGCCTGGCCATGAGCCTCGATCATCCGAACGTCGTCCGCTCCTTCCAGGTCGGTGAGGCCAACCGCCTGCACTATATCGTCATGGAATATCTGGAGGGGGAAACGCTCGAAGAGGTCTTGCGCGGCGCGGCGCTGGCGTCGGCCGAAGCGGTCCGCCTGATGCATCAAGCGCTTCTGGGGCTGCAACACATTCATGAGCAGGGAATAATTCATCGTGATTTAAAGCCGGCCAATATTTTGCTGGTGGGAGCGCCGGCTGGCAGCGTCTCCACCATCTCGGCCACGGTGAAAATCCTCGATATTGGCCTGGGACGCATGCTTTTTGACGAAAACGCCACGCTTGCCGAGAACGAGGAAGCACTCACGGGAGAGGGAGTGATCCTGGGCACGCCCGATTACATGGCATCCGAGCAGGCGCGGGATCCACGTACGATCGATGTACGCGCCGACATCTATAGTCTCGGCTGCGTGCTTTATCATCTCCTTGCCGGACAGCCGCCTTTTCGAGACACCAATCTGGTCAATCAAATGGTCCGTCACGCCACGGAAACTCCCAAGCCCTTGCGTGACTTCGACCCAACGATCCCGGACGGTTTGCAGCAGATCGTAAATTATTTTTTGGCCAAGGAAAGAGAACAGCGTTATCCAACGGCGCTGCGCGGTGCAGGCCCTGGAAATGTTTATGCTTGCCGAGGGCCATGACGACACCCCGGTTGAGGAGGCACCACCGCTTCCCAGGTTTCTCACCTGGCTGGAAGAAGCACCGGCGACCACGGCAACGACCAAGACCGGCAAGCCGCTGGGCGACACCGTCAGCGATCTTCATGTCGCCAGGCCAGCCCGCCCAGCGTCGCCTGCAATCCCACCCGCCGGTAAAAAGGGGACACTCAATAAGAAGGCCCAGGCAAGAGAGCGCGGCGCTGCCTCGAGATACGCCGGCGCCCCCACAGGAGTTCGATGTCGAACGAGTGGCCAGGCCGGGTTCGTTTTCGCTGCCATCTCCGCGATTTGGGCCAAGTAAGCGAATCTGGCTGGTCATCGCCATTGGGGTCGGACTGGCCATCGCGACCGCGCTGGTTGTTCTAATTGTTAAATCAGTGTGATCGCGGCTCTTCCGTTTGACGCGTGGCCTATTAGATTAGGCCGCGCTGACTTCCGCTCTGGATTCTTATGCGTATTCGTGCCCGCCACTATGCCACGGCTGAGCTTATTGATGTCGTCCACGAGGGGGGCCTAATAAAGGCCGTGGAAACGCCAGGCCTCGAGAAGCCTGATCGCCAGGCGGGCTGGATCGCGCCGGCTCTTTTTGATCTGCAAATCAACGGTGGCAATGGCCGTGCCTTTAACTCCGCCCGTTTGACGTGCGCCGATATTTATCATGTTGTGGAGGTCTGCCGGCGGCACGGCATCGCGGCCTTTTGTCCGACCCTGGTGACCGCCGCCCACGACGACCTGATGCATGGCCTAACTACACTCGGCGAGGCCTGCGCGGAAGATCGCCACCTGGCCCGGGCGTTGCCGGCCATTCACGTTGAAGGCCCTTTTATCACGCCCGACGACGGGCCTCGCGGCGCTCATCCACGCGAACATGTGCGTCTCCCGGACTGGGACGAGTTTCGCCGCCTTCAGGATGCGGCCGAGGGTCGTATACGCCTAATGACGCTGGCGCCGGAACTGCCCGGGGCCTTACTCCTTATCGAGAGGCTAACCGCAAGCGGGGTTGTCGCGGCCCTGGGACATACGGCTGCAACTCCGGCCATGATCCGGGCCGCCATAGATGCTGGTGCTCGGCTCAGTACGCATCTGGGTAACGGCTCACACCCGTTTTTGCCGCGGCACGAAAATTACTTCCTCGAACAACTCGCGGCGGATGAGCTTTGCGCCAGCATTATCTGTGACGGTCAGCACCTGCCCGCGAGCCTCGTGCGCTGCATCGCCCGGGTAAAATCACCAGCGCGTTTGATTCTGACCTGTGATGCCAGTCCGCTGGCGGGCATGGCGCCAGGGCGTTATCACTTATGGAACCAGGATTTTGACGTCGTGCCAGAGGGTAGGGTGGTCGTTCCGGGTACGACGCTCCTCGCCGGTTCCTGGGCATTTACCGACCTCTGCGTCTCCAACGCACTTCGATTTGCCGAACTAACCCTCGCCCAGGCGATTGATATGGCGTCCAGCCAGCCGCGCGAGCTGCTGGGGCTGTGGCCGCGCACCATTACGCCAGGACAGCCCGCGGAGTTCATGCTCTTCGATTGGCAGCCCGGGGGCGACGTCGAAGTATGTGCTACAATTCTTGGCTAGATGAGCGCGACGCGATCGTAGGTTGGCGTCTAAAATAAGATCCACACCGTCACCCGGACGCCAAACGCAGGGAGAATGAAGAGGCAATGGAAAAAGCCAGTAACGAGCCGCGTTGCGACTATGCCATTTTTCCGCACGTGGCCTTGCGCCACTTCGCGTTCGCCAGCCCTTATATGTGCCTGGGAGCACTTGGCGCTAAGGAGGGGCGAGGATTCCTACAGGGATTGCTCGATTCCGTGGCCGAGTATTGCGAAAGCAATAAACGGGAAGTCACCCTGAAACCAGAGCATTTCAAAATGCACAACGTGAAGGTGAAAAAACACCCTTGTCTCATCGTGGAGATGCCTGAACCTCTCGCCGCCAGCGAGGTTTTCTTCGTGGGCATCGTGGTCAAGCTGCCACCAGGAGACAGCGCCGCCGACCTTCCCAATGCCGAGGTTCGCTACTTTCTGCTCGAGAAGGGCCCCGTTGCGCAGGCAACGATGTTTTGCGAGTGGACAGCTGACCAAAAGCACATCAGCCACGGCACCGGCCCCACGCCGGACCTCAAAAAGTTCCAGGACAAAATCGCGGAGCGGATCACATAGATCCAAGAAACTTCCTGACTGCCAGACCAGACGGGCGCTGCTTCAATACGCGACCAAATACTCAAAACGATCGCGGAATTGTTGCGGCGTCATGTTGACCGTAGCCGCCATTTTGGCAACCCGCTCAATATTTTCGAAGTCGCTTTTTTCCAGGCGAATCATGTAACGGCGGGCGCACTCGTAGCCTTCGCCCCCGGTGTTCACTACCCGCGTCTTCATGCGTTTGGTTTCGGGATTGATCATGGAGTCGAACGGCAGCGGCTCCATGTGGCCTTCGACATAGCTGATGATCGCGCCGAACTTCGCGGATTCCTCCGAGCGCAGAAACTTGACCGCTCCGTAACCAAGGTCGCGTGTGTATTCGGAATCGAAGGGAATGGGGTCGGCACAGCGCAATTCGTAACCCAGGTCCTTGTCGATGAAGGTGGTTTTCAGCCCCAGCGGTTCGAGACTCTCCGTCAACGAATCGCGAATCATGCGGCCGAACTCGATTTCACCCAGGCGCAGATGGCCGTGCGGATCGCGCACGACCCGTCCATAACGACCGAACTGGGCCGTTTCCAGCGCGGCCGCGAGGGCCTTTTCACCAATGGCGCCGATCAGCCCTTCGGCCAGGACAACGACGCCATAGCGCATGCCGTCTGCCTCGCGTTTGATGATCGAGCCGAGGACGATATCGCAAATTTCGTCGATTTTCACTGCTCGACCATGAAACTCCTCGGGAATGATCGTCAGGGTGGCGGCAGCGGACTTGCCGATGCCCAGGGCAAGGTGCCCGGCAGCACGTCCCATGGATACGATCAGATACCAGCGCGATGTGGTACGCGCGTCCTCGGCGAGATTACGGACGATTTGCGTGCCGAGTTGCCGGGCCGTTTCAAACCCGAAAGTTGGCGTTGAGCCCGGTAGAGGCAAGTCATTATCGATCGTCTTGGGCACATGCGCCACGCGGATTTGGCCGCCACTGTCCCGATAAACCTGGCTGGCCGAATAGGCCGTGTCGTCGCCGCCAATACTGACGAGAGCGTCGATTTCCAAATCGCGAAAGACCTTGAGGACATTGTCCATGTCGGCCTTCGATTTGGTGGGATTGGCGCGCGCAGTGCGCAACATCGAACCCCCCCGCAAATCCATGTAGCGGACGTCGTCCTTGGTAAACCGGCGAATCAAATCGGTCTTGCCCTGGATCAGATGTTTGTAGCCATCCATGATGCCAAGGACCTGGATGCCATTGTTGAGAGCTTGCAGAATGACCGCGCTGATGACGCCATTAATGCCTGGTGCCGGGCCGCCGCCGACCAAAATAGCCAGCTTCGCTATGGGAGTAGATGCCATGAGAGATCTCCGAGGTTATGGAACAGCCCTCCAGAAGGCGACGTCAATAGCTCGCCGAAAAGGGGTTGGGCTCCTTCTCGGCCAGCTGCTATTGCCAGGACCATAGCTGCCGTCGTTCCACTTTCAGGGACTTTGCCGGGGCGCGATCAATTGCAGGCATACCAGGCGGCCCTCGCCGCGAATATAGAGCAGGCCATGCGCCAGACACTGGCGCCGCCCAGCACGGATATTCCAGAAGAGGCTGCCTGGTTTTGGGATCATTGACCTGCGTGACAGAAACTTCGTCATATTTATGTGGGTCGACTTTCAAAAGCCTCAGGGTGCCGTCCTCGGACAGGCAGACGAAATGGCCATCGACCATGAGCAGGGAGGCGCGCCCTAGCCGGGGCTCGCTCCAGTTAACTTTGCCGCTGGCGAATTCGACGCAGCGAAGTTCGGCGTTGTTCGTATGGCGGCCGCTCGATCCATAAATGTGGCCGTCGTGGTAGATGGGGGTGTTCCAGTGGCACTGCAAACTCTTGCGGGGCTTGGCGGCATCGCTCCAGAGGACATCGTAGCCGCCTGGTTTGACTTTCAAGACGGCGCTGCCCGGGCCATAGGTTTCGGAAATAAGGACACGATCACCGACGACCACCGGATTGGCCGCGTTGACGCTTTCCAGGTCTTCACTGCGCCAGGGAAAGTGAAAATCGATCTTGCCGGTAGCTGGCTCGAAAGCCAGGAGGCCGCCGCGCGCAGCAGAAAGCACCAGCGCCGCCCCTCGATAGTCGCCACCACGGGGCTGGAGTAGCTGGCCAGTTCGGCGCCCATGGCATAGCGTACCTTGCCGCTGGCCTTGTCAAACGCCACGACGGCACAATTGTCGCTCTTGAGGCTGGCGATGTCGCTCAAGCTGCGCATCACCGAGCCCTTGGGGCTGCCGCCGACCTGAACGAGCAGCAGGTCTCCCTCAATCAGGGGAGTACTGCCGACCCCAAAGAAATTTTGCAAGAAATTGAATTGCGCGCGCGTATCGATCTTCCAGATGATCTTACCGTCGCTGGCGTCGAGGCAATGCAACATTCCCTCGGCGCCATAGATAAAGACACGGTTGCCGTCAAGGATGGGGCAGCAGCGCGGGCCGTTGTTGTAGCCGAAGAAATCCTTGTAATCGGTGGGGTAAGTAAACTTCCATTTGGCGGCCCCGGTGCCTGGATCCAGGCACACGAGACAGGCGTCGTCCCCCTGACGGTCAAACAGGAAGAGTCGTCCTCGACTGACGACAGGGGCACCATAGCCGGCCCCGACCTTGACATGCCATAGCACGCGCAAGCCTTCCGCAGGCCACGGTGCCAGAATGCCTTTTTCCGCCGAGACGCTGTTGCCCAGGGGCCCAAGGAACGAGGGCCAGTCGCTGCCCTGACTTTGCGCGCCAGCGAACAAGATATTAAAAAGAGGGCCACCAGGGCGACGGTCGTCGGCTTGCGCATGCAATCGTGCAAACGAAAATGCCGCTTCCAGCCAAGGCGCATCGCCACGGGCGCGGGCGCGATAAGCTCGCGGCGGTGATTTAGAGGCATTGGTCCTTTTCGATCTTGGCGATTTTTTCGACGCGCCGCGCGTGCCGGCCTCCCTCGAATTCCGTTTCCAGCCAGATGCGTGCCATCCGATGAATCAATTCCTCTCCCAGGAGGTCGGCGGACAGGCACAATACGTTGGCGTCATTATGGCGGCGGCTCATTTCGGCGGTAATACTGTCATGGCAGGGGGCGGCGCCACTCCTCTTACCTTGTTGGCGGCAATGCACATGCCGATGCTGGTGCCGCAGATCAAGATGCCGCGTTCTACTTCCCCTTTGCTCACGCGATTGGCGACCTGAACTGCGAAGTCCGGATAGTCCACATTCTCGGGACCGGTGGCACCGACATCATGGACTTCGTGATTGAACTGCTTGAGGAAGTGCAGCAGACTGCGTTTGGCCTCGAACCCGCGATGGTCACTGCCAATGGCTATTTTCATGATCGACCCGTCTTTTGGCAAAAGGCAACAAAGGCCTATTTTAGCACTCCAGCAACTCTGGCAACAGTTGTTCCAGGCAACTTTTTATATGTCTGGCGCAGTCTCGGTAAACATCCGGTGTACCACCTATGGGATCGTCCACATCTTCGCCCGTGAGGTCGAGGAGGCGCGGCGTGACGCCGCGTACTCCGCAGAGCATACGGAGATGATTGGCAGTCATGGCGAAGAGGCGGTCGGCGTCCAGCAATAATTCAATGGTAAGCGGCTGGCTGAGATGGCCCGTCAAGTTCGCTCCGCATTCACGCCCGGTCACCACCGCTTCCGGCGTGGCTTCGTGACCTGGGCTCGCGGCCAGACCGGCCGATTGTACCAGATAACCTCGCTTGATCAGGTCTTCGCAGGAGCAATTCAGGCTGTCCGCCAGCAATTTACGGCAAATGCCTTCCGCCAGCGGGCTCCGACACGTGTTGCCGGTGCAAACAAACATAATGCGGCAAGGGACGGCTTGATCGATCTCCTCGGCCGAAATGGCCCCTGCCTGTTGCAAGCGCCATTCCCGTCCATTCACCTGCACGATTGAGTCGGGTTCGGCAAAAGCCGTGCGTCCATCCTGTATTATCAGGGCAGTCTGGGCGGTCACCGCCGTGGTCAGCTGGTCCGGCGTAATCGCCGAAGTCATGGCGGCCACAAGTGGCGTTCCCAATTGCAATGCCACCTGGCGGGCGACTTCATGGTGTGGGAATCGAAGCGCCACGTGCTGATCTGGGGCGAGCCGGTCTTGCACTTCCCTCGGAAGATATGGGAAGTGACCATATTTGAGGCCGGTACCGCTGACGAGCGTTAACGGCCCAGGCCAAAACCGTCGCGCCAGGCGAACGCCAACGCCGCGAAAAAATGGGAGCCAGTCGAATACTTCGACTGCATGGCCGAGAAGAATGGTCAGGGGCGTATTTTGGCCGACGACGGCGTCCAGCGCCGTCAGCACGCCCGGCACCAAGGGGGCTGCGGCGAGCATGTAAACCGACTCAGTCGGCAGTGCTACTAACCGTCCGCCTCGCAGGTGTTCCACTGCGCGGGCAATGCCGGCCAGCGATTCACCCTGCTGCCAATCCATAACTTCCGGCATGATCGTGGGCTTATGGGAGGAGGGTTGCGAAATTTATCGAGTGAACGGGCGTTCCCTTTCATATATGGATAACTTTGTCTATTGACAAGGACGCAGCCTCTCCTTTCTGGCCTATCTTTTGGAGTCCCCTATAAACGGGTGCAGGACCTTTTTTCTTAGTTGGGACCTGTCAGGAGTGAGTAGCCGATGGAGATCTTCTGTCCGACCTGCCAAAAAAAATTGCAGCTTGCCGACACCTACGCCGGCCAGATGGTGATGTGCCCTTCGTGCACCGCTAATTTCCAGGCTCCTTCGCTGGCGGCGCAGGGGGCTTCCGCGGCACCTATTCCCTTCGCGCCGTTGCCAAGCGCCGCTCCCGCGATTGTTGCACCAAGTCCGGAGCCCGCACGGCCCACCCCATCCCCAAGCGACTTGCCACCAGCTTCGCCGCCGCCCCGAGGGGATTATTCGCATGGCATCACCTGCACACTGCGCCGGGAGGTCGTGGCGCTCGTCGCTCCGATCGGCACCTTGCTCCTCTTTGTAATCTCCTTTTTTCCGTGGCGCCATGGCGAGCCGAGAAATCTCAATCTTTGGGAGCTCGCCTTTAGCTCGGCTGGCTACACCGTGTTCCTTCTCTATGTCTTGCTTTTTATCTTGAGCGTGCCGCTTATTCTCGCCCAACCGTTTCTCGAAAGAAAGATCCTGCCCACCCCTGATTGGGTTACGCCCCTATCTTCCCTGGGTACCCACCGCTGCCGCCTTTCTCACCCTGATAACATGGCTACTCTTTTTGACCCACTACTGGCGCTGTACCTTCGTGGAAACCTGGGATCCGGCCACCCTGTGGATGAAATTGGCATTTCGTCTTCATTTCGTGATCGTGGTAGCCGCCTTTCTGGATTATTGGCTAGAGGGGCGTAAGCGGTTGGATCTGCCGGAGCCATCTCTGAACGCTCGGTGGTAGCGGGCAGGTCAACTTGACTCTTTTCTTCTCTAGCTTTACAACCGGCTCGGTTGTCCGCGAGACTGTCCGCAATGGCCTGAAAAGGCATCAGCCCAGACTGGCCAGGGTGCCTGGACGGCCTCCTACCCGTTTCCGCGCAGGGACGCCTTATGCCCATGGCCACCAGTTTCCCAGAAAATACCGAGAAAGTCTGGTTGTTTCGGTGGCTGGCATTTGTCTTGATCGCCGCCACGGCCGTATTGCGTTTTTGCTATCTCGTTTATGATTGTCCCCTTGATCTGGCTCCGGATGAAGCCCATTACTGGCATTGGTCGCATCGGCTCGATTGGAGCTATTACAGTAAGGGCCCGCTGGTCGCGCTGATGATTCGCGCCAGCTGCTGGCTGTTTGGTAGCTGGTCGGAGCACTTCACCGGCAACCAGATGGCCGCCGTGCGGCTGCCCGCGATTCTGTGCGGGGCGTTATTGCTCACGAGTATTTATGCCCTTACGGCTTTGTTTTTGCGCCGCGAGAAATGGGCGTTTCTGGTCGTCGTCCTGGCCATAACGCTGCCGATAATCAGTGCCGGGTCGCTGCTCATGACGATCAACGCGCCCTACACCTGTTGCTGGGGCTGGGCCCTGGTATTCCTTTATCGAGCCCTCTTTCGAGAAGCGCCCTGGTCCTGGTGCTTGGCAGGTTTGTGCATCGCGGTCGGTATTCTGGCGAAATACACCATGGTGCTCTTTGTGCCGATGGTCGGTCTTTTTCTGCTCGCGACACCGGCGCTGCGCCCTCGACTTCGCCAGCCCGGTTTCTGGATCATGCTCCTGATTGGCGCTCTTGGCGGAATACCCATACTCGTTTGGAACGTTCAGAACGACTGGATGACGCTACGGCACACTCTCGGCGCTCATGTTGGTCTGCAGGGCGAAAACGCCGCGCGCGTTCGCTGGCTGGGGCCGGTCGTTTATGTTGGCACGCAGGCCGCCTTGTTCCTGGTCTACTGGTTCGTCGTCTGGGCTTGCGCGGCGCTGGCGCATAATCCGTGGCGCGAGAAGCGGCCCGAGCACCGATTTCTGTGGTTTATGTCCGTCCCCATGTTCCTGTTCTTTTTGCTATTTAGCCTGAAAAATGGCGGCGGCGAACCCAATTGGCCCATCACGGCTTACCTGTCCGGAATGGTGCTGGCCGGGCCGTGGGTGCTCGACAAGCTAAGTTCAGCACACACCCTGCTGCGCCGCTCGACCCGCGTCATGGTGCCTGCCATGGCGGTTTTGGGCGTGATTTTAACGGTGCTGGTGCACGAGCCGCGTTGGGTACTGCCGGTATTCGTGCAGCTGGCGCCGGCGCCTTCCCGGGATAACTCCGCGCCCACGCGTCAATTTGATCCCACTTGCCGACTGCGCGGCTACCAGGCCTTGGGCGTGGAACTGGACCGGGTACGTGCCCGCTTGCGCGCCGAAGGGATCGAGCCCATCATGACAGGTTCCGGCTGGAACCTGCCCGGGGAAATTAGCTTTTATTGCAGCGGCCATCCCGAGGCTTATTCCCTGGGCGGCGGCATGGGTGATCGCCATAGCCAGTACGACATCTGGCGTCCCAATCCCGTCGCCGAGCCGGGCCCTTTCCTGGGCCAAACGTTTATCATGGTCGGCGCCCGCGATGATGCCGTGCGCATGGCCTTTGAACGCGTCGAGGATTCGTATGAATTCATGTATCGCGAGGATGGCCACCCGATCTCCGCCTGGAACATCACCGTGTGCCGGGGTTACCGCGGCTTCCCCTTGCAATTCCGCGAAAACCGCCCGAACTACTAGATGGTGGACCCTCCAAACGACGATGAAATCTCAATGGCCACGTTGCAAGAATTAGGCGAACGCCCTAGCCCAGCAATCCCGGCGACCGCCAGGACCATTTCCAGGCGCTGGGTATTTGGACTTTGCGTATTAATTGCCGTAACGCCCTTTCTGCCCGAAGTCGCACGCGTCACGCTTGGCTCTAATTTTCATGTCGTGGTGGAGAAGCGACTTTACCGTGCCGCTCAGCCTTCCGGTTCCGCGGTGGATGCATATATTCGCGATTACGGCATCCGCACCGTAATCAACCTGCGTGGGTTAAATCCTGACGAACCTTGGTTCAATGAAGAGGCGCGTGCCGCCGAGCGCGGCCACGCTCGCTTTCTCACCGTCAACATGTCCGCCAGCGATAAACCGCAAACGCCCGAACTAAGGAAGCTCGTCGAATTTCTGGATGACAGCCCGGAACCTATTCTTGTCCATTGCAATAGCGGCAGCGATCGCTCCGGCCTTGCCAGCGCCTTCTACCTACTTTTGAAAACCGATGCGAGTTTGGAGCAAGCCCGCGGCCAGTTAAGCCTGCGTTACGGACATGTTCCCTGGATTCGCGCCGCCTGTCAGAACGAGGTCCTGGGTCAATACCAGCAATGGCTCGAAACGCAGCACCTGCCGCACCAGCCCGATCATTTCCGCCGCTGGGCTCGTGAGGTTTACGAGAAAGACGACTGGCCTGACAGCCCTAAAGGGACCTAGGCCGGTGTTATGTTATTTTCAATGCCACCACTGCGAGAAGATTTCCAGTTCATCTCCTGAGCAGCATCCACCGCATTTCTCTGGAATTTTTCATCCCGGCAAGCTGATTGCGGCGAAGGAATCGACCCTGCAAACCATGGTTCGTCGGACCTGCCCGGATCAAGAAACGCATGATACAATTATCGCAAAGGGGGCTGCCCCCGAGTCAGGTTTCGGACCTGGCTTCGGAAAGCAAGTGTCTAGCTTACCTGGCATGGGACTCGAAATATGTCCGACAAGTGGACTCTGGGACTGGCGATTTCGCACAATGGCTCCGCCTGCCTATTGCAGGGCAATAAGCTGGTCGTGGCGATGCAAGAGGAGCGACTGACGCGCATCAAGCGCCGCGTCATCGCGACCACCAAGCCCTCTCTCGCGGTCGAATATTGTCTGAAGACTGCTGGTATAAAGATCGAGGATGTCAGCCTGGTGTGTCTCAGCGTGCAAGGCCACGCAACCTCTCCCGTCAATGACATTTCCCTTAATCCCCAGTTGCGGGTGCTCTGCGGTAAAGCAGAGATACAATTTATTCCTCATCATTTAAGCCATGCGGCCTATGCGCTGGCGCTCTCCGGCTACGAAAAGGCAGCTATCCTCGTTGTGGACGCCGTTGGTTCCCCGGCAGTCGACTGGACTGAAGCCGAGCGCCGCGTGGCCATGGACGGCGTGCCCGATCCCTGGGAATGGATGTCCTCCTACACGGCCGCGGGAAATACGCTGGTGCCGCTCGAAAAACACACCGTGAAGGGCGACCCATCGGTGAATCAAAATGTCGGCGGCGCCATGCCCGTCTTTTGGGGCTTTGGCAACATGTATTCCGCCGTGGCGCAGATTATTTTCGGGGATCGCCTGGACGGCGCCGGTAAGGTTATGGGCCTGGCGCCATTTGGCAAACCTACTTTTTTGCCCGATGAGTTTTTTGAGTATCGAGATGGCCGCTTCTTCTTCAAAGATGGCATCGTCAAGCACTTCCCCAGTCCGGTGAAATGGGGACAAGAGGACAAGCGCGCTGAAAATCTGGCGGCGTCGGTGCAACTGGCTTTGGAAGAAGGGCTGCTTGCCTATCTGAAGCATCTCCATGCCCGCACAGGCTTGACGAAATTGTGCTTCTGCGGTGGCTGCGCTCTGAATGGCGTGGCGAACGAACGAATTCTCCGCGAAAGTGCCTTCAAGGAGGCATTTTTCCCGCCCGCGGCGGAAGACAGTGGTACGTCCGTCGGCGCCGCCTACGCCGGCATCTGGCAGCGCGGCGAACCCGTTCCCGAAGCCCGGCCAGGGCTCGATTTCCTCGGCACCACCTACTCCGCGGCTAACGTCGAGCGTTGCGTGCCCAATCTGCCCGTGCAACTGATGTCTACCAGGGACCCGGTCGCCTACACTGCCGACCGCTTGCAGAAGGGCAAAATCGCCGGGTGGTTTCAAGGCGGCGGGGAGCTCGGTCCGCGTGCTCTGGGCCATCGCTCGATCCTGTGTGACGCGACGTTTCCGGACGCCAAGGATCGTCTCAATCTGAAGATCAAAAAACGTGAATCATTTCGCCCCTTCGCGCGGTGATTCTGGCCGAGGACGCCAACACGCTCTTCAAAATGGACGGCACCACCTCCGAGAGCCCGTTCATGTTGCGGGTGGTGCCTTTTCGGGAGGAGTTCGCCAAACGCTTTCCGGCCGTCGCGCATGTCGATGGGACCGGGCGCCTGCAGACTGTGGATGCGGGCCAGGAGTTGCTGAAAAAGCTGCTGCAAACTTACAAAAAACGGACCGGCTTTTCGCTGTTGCTCAATACCTCGCTCAATATCGCCGGTGAGCCGCTCGCGGAAACGCCGGAAGACGCAATCTGGGACATGCTCGAAGGCGGCCTGGATTTTTTGGTATGCGGCGAGCGCAGTCATCGAGCCTTTTCCGCGGTGGGACGTCCTGGATTTGCTGCCAACCGCCGTCGGGAGGTTTCTGGGCTGCAAAACGCAGGAAGCTCATTTTGGCAAGGGTTCAACTTTTTATGCCTATTCTTCTGGTTCCGACTCCACCATCGGCGGTGTTTTCGAGATCTCCTCGCAGTGGGGAACCTGGGAACAGTTTGTCGGCATGGGCACACTGACAGTAATAAAACTGTGCGACGGCCATAAAACCGGTTGGCAAATTGTAGATATACTTGGCGGGGCCCCCGGTCCCACCAAAGATGACGCCCTGCGGTCGCTCCTCTTTTTGCTACGCCGCTACCGCATTCTCACGCTGAGCACGCGCTGACCCACCGAACTATTCTGCACCGCAAAACCTGTAGGGTGGGTCAAGCGTACTCGCGCTGACCCACCGAAATATCCGGTCGCGCCATCATTTGCCAATGACCAGGATGTGAGGAGATAGGATCATTTCTTAGGTGACGGCGTTGTGCGTATTTCGGTGGGTCAGCGCGAGTACGCTTGACCCACCCTACAGAGCTACAGAGCCGTACTTCAATTTCACACTGCACGGCATGGACGTGACGCACCCAAGCCCGAGATCCGCCACGCAGATAAATTTTAGCCGACGGGGCGCTGCGGAAAGGACCCTCTTAACGGGCTTCGCAAGGCTGGGTTAACGCCGGATACCACTTGCGGGCCACGCAGTTGCTCGAAATCTTGTACGCGTGTTCACTAATCCGTGAGGAAAAAATAGGAATTACGTGTCGATTTTCACGAAAAAAGTTACGGCAGCGGCGTTTCTTGTATAAAATCTGTAGGTTGGCGAAAAAATATTAGGAATTCGTGGTTTTTTTGGGTTTTTTATGGGGAACGAGGCCCGAAAGAGAACCGCCCGAGGCCGCGTAATTTATCGATTTCCTAAATTTCATCAATTTTTCCAATTATTTGCTTGACGCGCATTTTCCTGGTTGTACCATTAGATTCCAATGTGCGATGGTGATTCTGGGTAATCTAGCTGCTTTTTGAGGGATTGGATTTGCATCGGCTCAAATCATTGCAAAGATCCACGTCAAAGTAGCGGTTGTGATCAGAGGCTTGTCTGTATTTTTCTAGATTGCAAGTCGGACCCTTGAAGTAACCCTAGTTATTGAAATCTCGCAGTGGGCGGGCTTTCGCTTTTTTTTCGTGATCATACTACTCCGGGCCGTGAGCCCGCTGCCATCTGGCACTCGCCTTGGCAGAAAAAGAGGAAACTCTCCATGTCGCTGAGCACCTGGTTGCGTAAGTTGGTTGCTGGTTCCCCCCGCCAAACGTTTCGGCACAATAGCCGTAAAAACGCCCGGAGTAAGATTGATCTACTGCTCGAATTGCTCGAAGACCGGTTGGTGCCGGCTTCTCCCGTGAATACTTGGTTGGGCGCCGACGCTTATCCTACTTTCAACCAGGGCTTGCTGGGCGATTACTGGCAAGGCCAGAACGGTGGTTCGGGCGGCACCGGCACCTTCACCGAGACCCAGACGGGCATGGTCCTCAAGAGTAGTGGCGCCGCGAGCTGGATCGGCAGCCCCACGTATGCCCCGGCCGGTGTCAACCACCAGGGGCCCATCTTACTCAACGGGCTCATCAACTTCCCCAACGTCGCGTCCACTGCCTTTACCGACTCCCTTGGCAATACCTATGTCGGCAAGAGCACCTTCCCCGGCAACCCCGGCGATGGCGGCAACACCGACAACGTTTACGCTCGTTGGTATGGCTTTATCTACATCCCCAGCAACGGCATCACCAACGCCAATGGCACCAATCCTATCGCCTTCCGCGTCGGCTCCGACGATGGCAGCGTGCTCTACATCGATGGCGGCTCGAGCCAGGCTTCCGGAACGAACTTCGAGTCTTCCGGCACCGGTACCAACCCCCAGATCAACAATAGCACCTACCAGGGCGTCGTTTTCAAGAGCGTTACCCTCAATTTGACTCCCGGCCTTCATGCCATCGACGTCGAGTATTACCAGGGTGGCGGCGGCGCGGGCATGTTCTTCAACTGGGACCCGCTCGGCGGCAGTACCTGGGCTGATGTTCCAAACAGCGATTTCTCGACGGTGGCGTCCAGTGTGCCCCCGGCAGGCACCAATAACGGCAACGGTTGGAGCAACAACTGGAGCGATCCCCATAACTGGTCCCTCGGTCGCGCCCCGGTCTCGGGCGATACGGTCGTGTTCAATACCGGCGCCGCCGGCTTCAATCCCAACGGGTTCTCGGGCACCGGCTCCCAGTTGCTCTCCTCCGACTTCGTATCGCTCCTCAGCGCCAGCGGCAACTTGACCCTGGCGTACAACGGTGCGCAGGCACCATCCGACTCGGTGACTTTCAGCCCGATTCCCGGCCTCGCCAGCTTTGCTTACAACACCAGTCCTTCCAACTCGGACGCGGTTGTCTTCACTACCGCTACCGGTGTGACCTCATTTACCTACAACGGCGCCGCTTCCGCCTCGGATTTGCTCAACTTCACGCAGCTTCAAGGCACCACGGCCATCACCTATAACGGGGCCGCCTCCGCGGATGACCTGATTACCTTCACCGGGGCGAGCGGTAACGTCACCTTGTCGTACAACGGCACCAACGCGCCGACCTCCTTTGCCTTCAATGCCAACACGACGACCGGCCAGGTCCAGGCTTATTTGGCCACGATTCCAGGTTTGACGGGGGCTGGGGCAGTTCTGGTTTCCGGCAACACCGGCGGCCCTTACAACGTTCACTTCACCGGCGTGTCTGGCGGCACCAATCTGGCCGTCGCCTCCGGGCCGGGAGCAGTCACCCAGGCCTTCTTCTATTCGCCGACGACAACGACAACGCAAATGCAAGCCTATCTGGCTTCGATACCCGGCTTGACGGCCGCCAACGCAGTGGTCCTGAACGGCAACACGGGCGGGCCTTTCAACATCAATTTCGGGACCGGGGTTACCGGTGGCAACCTGCTGGTCGCAACCGGACAAGCAGCGGTTACCCAGGCTTTCTTCAATAATCCGAATACGACGACCGCCAACTTTTTGACCTATCTATCGTCCATTCCCGGTCTCACGGCCGCGGGTGCGGTGAGTGTGAACGGCAACACGAGCGGTCCGTTCAACGTGAACTTTGGTACGGGAGTAACAGGCGGCGCCCAGCTGGTTGCGGTCGCGGGTGGCAACAGCACGGTGAATGTGGGGGCCTTCTATAACACCACGGCAACCACCGGGGCGGCCTTCCAATCTTATCTTGCTTCCATTCCGGGCCTGTCGGCCGCTGGCGCCGTGAATGTCAACGCCTTCACGACCGCTAACGGTGGACCCTACATTGTTAGCTATGGTACGGGTGTCGCGGGCGATCCGCTCTTGACGGTCGTCGGCGCCACGGCGCGACCATTGCACCCGCGCCGGCCCTGGCGTTTTCCGCTACCACGACCCCCGCTCAATTCGCGGCCTACCTGGCCTCGCTCCCCGGCTTGACCGCGCCCGGCGCTGTTACGGTGACAGGCACTGTTGGTGGACCATTCTATATCGCTTACGGCGCCGGCATCGCGGGCGGCGTTTTGCTGACGGTGGTCAACAACGGTCCGGCCACTATTACGCGCCAGATTCCCGTCGGTACCCCGGCGGCCAGCTCCTGGAACCCCATCAATGACATTGTTGGTTTGACCCTCAATGGCCTCGTCATCAATAATGACGGCGTCATCGCATCCCCCTGGACGCTGTCCGGCAATGCCCTCTCCATTTCCAATACCGATACGGCGTTGACCAACGGCATTACCAACACCACGGTCGTGTACCAGACGCTACCGGGTATCAATCCGCCGGGCAACCCGCCCATGACCACGGTCATCACTTTGGGGCAGAACGCGATCGTGAGCGGGCCCATCGTGCTGGGTTCCAATACCACAATCACCGACGATGGCCCGGCACCCACGAGTGCCGCCGCCAGCCAGACGTCCTTGTTGATCACTTCCAATATCAACCTTAATGGCAAGTCCTTGATCTCCGGCCCCAGCACCGCGACGATCGCCACCACGACCCCGGATGCTGGCTTGACCGTGATCGGCGGCACGATCATGAACGCGGATGTGGTCACCTTCGCGGGTGCCGGCACCGTGACTTTCTCTTACCTCGGGCAGCAAGCTTCTCCGGCCGGCTTTGTTTATTCGGCGACCACGACCGCATCTCAATTCGCTCAGTACCTGGCCACCATCCCCGGCTTGACCACCTTGCCCACTGGCAATGTTTTCGGCGCGGTCGGCGGCCCCTTCACCGTCAACCTGGGTAGTGCGACCCCGACTGGCACGGCCCTGGCCGTGGTCGGTGCGGGCGCTACCGTTGGCTACGGCGGTGCCACCGGCGGCATTGTCGAGGCCGGCTACGGCATTCTCGACCTGGCTGGCAGCAACTCCTACGACGGCACCACGGCCGTCACCAGCGGTTTGCTCGTCGATGGCGCTGTCAACGGCCTGGGCTCCACGCTGAGCGGGGCCAAGACGGTCAATAATACCCTCCAGTTCCCGATTCCTGGCTTTATCAGCCCCGGCGCCACCCTTGGTGTTGCCGCGCTGGGTGATACCGCGACCTACAACTACGACGTCCTTAACTTTACGGGCGGCACGGGTACCGTAACTTTGACCTACAACGGTCTGCCCAATGCCACTACCCCCGGCTTCGCTTACACGGCCGGCGTCACGACGCCCGGTGCGTTGCAGGCTTACCTCGCAACCCTCCCGGGTTTGACCGGTGCCGGCGCCGTAGCCGTGACCGGTGCTCTTGGCGGACCTTACAACGTCGTCTTTGGCTCCGGCGTATTCGGCGGTGCCGTCCTCCAGAAAGCCGCAGGTCCGGCAGTCACCATCACGCCTTCCAATGCCGGCATCTCCATCGCGGGCAGCGGCCTGCAAACGCCGGCACTGTTCAGTGGCGCGATTGTCAGCGCCGATGGCCAGGCCGATGTCCTGGCGGCGCCGATCACCTTGACGGGTGCGGCGACCATCACATCGAATTCCCCCACCACGCCGACCCTCACCGGCTCCTTGACGCTCAACGGACCAATTTCTTTGGGCACGAACACCCTGACGCTCAACAATCAGAACAACCTCGTTTTGAACGGGGCCATCAATGGCACCGGAGCGTCGGGCATCATCAAAAATGGCCAGGGCAACGCCACCCTCGGACACGATAACTCCGCGTTCGGCACCGGCGGCATCAGTAATTCGACGACCGGCCTCGTCGCGGGCAGCGGCATTACTGTCAACACCGGCATCCTCATCAACACTGCCAACCAAACGTTGGGTGCCGTCACCGACACCCTTACCTTTACTGGCGGCGCGGGCAACTACACGCTCGGCTATAACGGCTTCTCCGCTCCGGACACGGTCACTTTCGCAGCGACCGGCACCGTGAGTTTCTCCTATAACGGCAGTGCCGCGACCTCCTTCGCGTACACCAGCGGTGCCTCGGGAACCTCGGCGACGACTTTCCAGGCCTTCCTCTCGACTTTGCCAGGCTTGACCGCTCCCGGTTCGGTTACGGTCACGGGCTCTAACGGTGGACCGTACACAGTTAACTTCGCCTACGGCGTTGCCGGCGGCGGCGCCCTGGTCGCCACTGCGGGGTCCACGACGGCGACCGTTGGACAATTTGCCTACAGTGCCACCACCACCGCCGCTCAGCTACAGACTTATCTGGCCACGATTCCTGGCCTGAGTGGTTTAGGGGTAAACAATGTGGTTGGTGTCAACGGCGGACCGTTCACCATCTTCGGCGCGAACATCACCGTCGTCAACGGCACCGCGACGAGCGTAACCAACACCGCTACTCAAAACGCGGTCACTGTCGTAAGTGGTGCATCCCTGGGCTTCAATGGCGCGTAACTACCTTGCCCAGCAACCGGTGGCCGTCAGTGGCCTGGGCGTTCTCAATGGCACGACGACCGATGGCTCGATCGTGGGCACGGGCGGCACCGCCTATTTCGGTGGGGCCATTCAAAACGCGGGCGCCGACCTGTATCTGGGCCAGACCGGTGGCACCTTGACTTTGGGCAACAACGGCGCGCCCATTAATCTGACCACCAACAACCTTTACCTCGTCGGCACGGGCGGCCTCCTGGTTTTGAACGTCCCGATCGTGGGTAATGTGGCTGGGTCGGTAGGGGCAGCCGGGACCGGCTTCTCGGACAACATCTTCAAGAACGGCGGCAGCAGTGCTAGCAGTGCACGGTTCACGCAGAGCAGCCCCAATTTCCTGGGCACCACGACCATCAACGGCGGCCTGATCCAGGCCGCGGCTGATAAGGCTTTCGGCGACGGTGCCCATAGCACGGTCACGGCCCTGGTCGGTGGCGGCGTCGGGCTGTTCAGCGCGACCAGCCTTAACTACGTCACCAATCAGCTGATCACGCTGGTCGGTTCGGGTACCGGCAACGGTGCACTCGAAAACGTCAACGGCAACAATACCTTCAACGGCGTTCTCGCCTTTACCGGTGCCACCGCGCTCGGGTCCGACGCCTCCACCATGGTGCTGAGCCAGAACATCGTCCAGAACAATCCGATCAGCTTCATCGGTGCCGGCAATACTGTAGTCACCGGCGTTATCTCCACCACCGGATCGACCGTTAGCCCCGGCCTGACGGAAAGCCAAAGCAGCTTGCAAGCCGATTTCGGCTCGGCGATCGGCAACATCAGTGGAACCGACTCAGTCCTGTTCCCCGTCATGGCCACCACGTCGGCCAGCGTTCCCGGCACCTACGGTTATTACCCCGTCAGCCAGCACGTCTGGTCGAACTCCGACACATGGTTCTACCAGGGCCTCATCAATGTGCCCAATTTGACCAACGACCTCATCAATTACACGGGCGGCCCCGGTTCAATCACATTGTCCTATAACGGACAGGCCGGTAGCCCCTTCTCCTATGACCCGACGCCGACCACCGGCACGACGGCAGCGGCTTTCCTGGCCTACATTCAATCGTTGCCCAATATTCCCACCGCGGCGAACCAGGGCGGCAATACCTCCGGCACCGTGAACGTCACGGGCAATGCCGGCGGCCCCTTCACGGTCGTGTTTCCGACCGGCCTGGCGGCCGCGCAAGGTTTGACCGTTTCCTCGGGTACGGCTACCATTGCCAGGACGTCGACCGGCAAGGGCTTCCTGTCGTTCGCCAAGGCGATCGATGACGACGTCCAGGTCTCGGTGGACGGTGCGATCGTGCTGCACAGTGTTTCTTGTGCTTGCAGCCTGGGTTCGGGCGAGCTCACCCTCACGGCTGGCTTGCATACAATCGATATGCGAGTTTCCAACGGCGGCGGTGGTGCCGGGGCCGATGGCTCAAATACCAATGGCTGGACCGGCTTTGTCTCAGGTGCCGCCGGCAACAACGTGGTCGGCAACGGCACCACGGTCGCCTACGGCAACGGCCTCGTTCTACGTATCGACCAGGGCCCGAACGATCCGGCGGGCATTTTTGTGGGCACACGTACCGGCGTCGGCACGGACTTCCCGAACGGCACTCCGGGTATTGGCACCAGCACCACTGGCGGACCGGGCACCGGCGATGCCGGGCTCGATTACACCATTCCCATCGACTCCGGCAATGGCAGCCTGTTCGACATTCCTGTAACGATCACCAAGGCTGGTGCCGGCAACTTGATTCTGACTGCCGCCAACACCTATACGGTGCCGACCGTCATCAACGCTGGCACCCTGATCGCGGCGAACAATAACGCTCTGGGCAACAACGTGGCGATCACCGGTGCCTTCGCCGTGACGGTCAACGCCGGCGGCGGCCTCGGCCTCCAATCGCAACAGGACATTGTGACGTTTACGGCCGCGGGCACGGTAACGATGGCTTATAGCGGAGCGCAGGCCAGCCCGAATAACTTCGCTTACACCGCCACCACCACGAACGTTGCCTTCCAGAACTACTTGGCCACCATCCCGGGCTTGACAGCCCCAGGCGCGGTGAGTGTGGCTGGTGCCGCGGGCGGGCCCTTTACCGTCAGCTTCGGGCCCGGCATCATCGGCGGCTCCCAGCTCACGGTCGCGGGTGCCGGTACCTCGGGTGCCGCGATCTCTTCACCGGCCATCACCTTGCCCGCCACCAAGAACATCAGCCTCAACGGGGCCGGTGTATCCGGCAAGGGCGCCATCGAAAACATCGCCGGCAACAACGTCATTCAGGGCAACATCGGCATCCCGAACCTCATTAGCGGTCCGGCCGCCATCGGCGCCGACGCCAACCTGCTCACCCTGGCCGGCAACATTACCCAGAGCTCGAACTTGTCATTCACGGGCGCCGGTAACATTGCAGTCAACGGCACCTTCAGCGGCCTGGGCTCCGCGCTGGTCTCCTGGAATCGCAAGCGTCCGGCAACATCTTCATCGGCACACAAACCGCGTCCAACTTGTCTGGCTACGGCTTTGATGCCGCCCTCTATCCCATCATGGGCGAGGTCTCGGCCAGCGTCCCCGGCACGTATGGTTTTTATCCGACGGGCAACCATATTTGGACCAACAACGGTACATTCTTGTACCAGGGCTTCATCAATGTGCCGAACTTGACCTCGGTGGTGTTCCCGCAGTTCACGAACACGACCGCCGCGAACATGACCCTCGCCTACAATGGTCAGCTGGCCACAACGCCAGCCTTCAGTTATTCCTCGGCGACGACGGCCGCCCAGTTGTTGACCTATCTTAATACCCTGGGAACCACCGGTAATTTCCCCAGCAATGCGGTGACCATCACCGGTCCCAATTTCGCCCCGGCAGCCAACGGCGGGCCTTTCTTTGTCAACTTCGCCAATGGCACGGCTGCCGCACAGCTGCTGTCCGTGGTGGGCGGTGGTATCTCTCAGGCCAGTCTGAACTACAACCCGACCGGTTTGGGTTACTACTCCCTGGCCAAGTCGATCGACGATAGTGCCTGGATCACGGTTGATAACAACGTCGTGCTTACCAGCACTGGTTGCTCCACCAGCGTGGGTACGGGCGAGCTCACCCTCACCGCCGGCTGGCACAATATCGATATCCGCGTCGCCAACGGCGGCGGTGGTGCCGGTGCCAACGGTTCCAACACCAACGGCTGGGTTGGTTTCTTCACCGGCGGCACCGCGGGCTACAACACCGGCGGCGGCAACGGCCTTATCTACCGTATCGACCAGGGCCCCAACGATCCGCTGGGCAATACCACCAATAGCGGCAACGCCGCCAATTACACGGTCCCCACGGATAACGGCACCGGCAACCTGTTCACCTACGCTCTTACCAGCCTGATCATGAGCGGCACCGGGACTGTCACTCTTAATAACGCTGCTAGCCCGGGCAACGACGCCATCACTATCAACTCCGGCACGTTGTTGGCTACCGCCAACGGCACGCTTGGTAATAGCTCCGCGAACCCATTGCCGATCACGGTTCTGGGCGGCACGCTGGCCCTTTCGGGCGGCAACGTCATCCCCGCCAACCAACCACTAGCCATCTCGGGTACGGGCACGAGTACGGGAGCCAGCGGTGGGGCTCTGGCGGTTACCAGTGGTACCGCGACCATCAACGGCGGTACCACGCTTTTGGGTAGTGGTGCCACGGTCTATACGTCACCTGGTTCCACGCTCAACTTCGCTGGTCAGATCTTCGGGTCTGCCGGGGCGACCTTGACTTCCACCAGTACCTTTGGTGCGACCACGGGTACGGGCACGACGATTTTGGGGAACGCCACCAACGCCTATCAGGGGGCCACAACAGTAACTGGCGGCAACCTGCTGCAGATTTCCGCGGATGGCGATCTTGGTAGCAACCTCGGTAGCGTGGTTACCGTTAACGCCGGTACTCTGGACTTCAGTCCGGTGGCCAGCTACGCCACCACGCACTCCGTCGTCATCGGTAACGCGGCCAGCGTCATCGAAGTTGATGGCAGCACCAATACGGTGACGATTAATTCGTCGGTTTCCGGCGTGCCACAGGCATCGCCCACCGGCACGCTCACCAAAACTGGCACCGGCGTGTTGGCACTCGGCGGCTCCAACAATTATGGCGCCACGAACGTCAATACCGGCGTTCTTCAGGTCCTCAATCCCAACGCGTTGGGCACCGGCAAGGTGACGCTCAACGGCGGCCAGCTTTCGCTGCTCAATGGGTCCCCGGCCCAGGGCGCGATCGCCCTTACCTCCAACAGCTTCAATCAGGATACGATTTGGGGCGGTTCGGAGTTGATCGGCCTGCCGTCTGCCGGAACCACCACGGGCCTTGACGGTGGCACGGGCTTCGTGCTCTATCAGGCGGGTGCGGTCTTCTCACCGGCCGGCACCGGTTTGCCAGCCAATGGACTGGTAACCAGCAGCTTCAACCCGCTGGTTAATTTCCAGCTCCAGGCGGCGTCCACGGCTGCCGGCGGCCTAAATAACAATACCGCCTTGCTTCTTAACAGCAGTAACAGCCGCACGCTCAGCTTCGTGACGCCGGTCTCGTTGCAGACCTTGAATTTGTTGGCCATTTCCACGAACGGTTCCACGTCCTACAAGATGGCCATCAACTTCACGGACAGTACTTCCGATACGACGAACTTCGTGACGTCCAACAATTCGCCGATCACCATCGCGGATTGGTTCGCCTCGAACAGCAACTTCGCTCTCCAGGGCCTGGGCCGTATCGACCGGACCGGTGGCGCGACGTACCTGACCGGTGCTGCAAGCCCTCGCCAGTCCCCGTCTGTTTGAAACCGACTTCAATCTGACTGGCGTATCCACCGGTGGTGTGGCTGATTCGACCAAGACCGTTTCGTCGGTGACGTTCACGATCACGAGCACCTCGGCGACGAACACGGAACTGGGTATCTTCGCCCTTAGCGGCCAGGTTAGCCCGACCACGACGCCCGCACTCACCAACCAGATTGTCGTGGCTTCCAGTTCCACGATCGACGTGGAAAACGCGGCTGTCTCGGTGGGCCCGCTGTCCATCGCCAACAACCAGACGCTGACCTTGACCTCCGCGGGGAACAAGGCACTGACCGTGGGCGCGACCACCCTGCCGGCGACGGCCGCTATCAATGTCGCCGCGGGTGAAACCTTGAACCTCGGTGCCGCTACCGACGGTGGCACCGTCAGCACGCTGAACCTCACCGGGCCTGGCGTTACGAATTTCTCGGCCGCCGCGACCAGTCTGATCACTGGCGATACGATCAATGTCACTGGCGGCGGTACGCTCAATGCCACCAACGCTGCTGGCTTCGGCACGCTTGAAAACGTGACCGTGGCGAGTGGTTCCTTCCTCGGCACCGCGGCGAGCGGACTGGGCGCTTCGGCGACAGTCGGGGCCCTTAATGGTGCCGGTACCGTCACCCTGGGTGCCAACGTTCTGACGGTTGGCAGCACCAATAATCTGTCATCGGTCTTCACCGGCACTATCCAGGATGGCGTCGGTACGGCGGTCAACGATGGCGTGACCAAGGGCGGAACGGGTACACTGCAATTGACCCCGGCCTCCACGCTCTCCTACAAGGGGACGACGACGGTTGCCAAGGGCACGTTACTTGTCGATGCCGCTCTGCCCAACAGCGCGGTAGTGGTCGCCAGTGGGGCGTTATTGGGTGGTTCCGGCCCATTCGCCAAGGCCATCACGGCCAACGGTGCCGTGGCTCCGGGAGACGCCGGCCTGACGTCGGTCGGGACCTTGACTGCCAACGGGCCGACCGCCTTTACTTCCACCGGTGCCTTTGATGAATTCTTGACCGGCAACACGGTTGGCGCCACCAACGCCAATAGCAAGCTGGTCATCGGTTCCACGGGCAGCCTGAGCTTGGGTGGGGCCAACCTGACCATCAACGCGTCCGGCACGTATGTCGCCAACCCAGGCGACGTGTACAGTATCGTTACGGTTGCCCCGGGTGCCAGCTATGACGGCACCACCTTCTCCACCTTTACGAACAACGGGGTGACTCTGCCCATCGTGGGTAATGCGGTCATCAGCACCAACGCTGTCACGCATATTCAGACCAAGTATCTTTTGGCCTACCCGGCGATCGGCACTGCCGGTGGCAACATTACTCTGACCTTCTCCGGTACCTCGGGTGTCGCGACCCACTTGCAGGTTACTCCGAGTGCACTCACCACGCCTGCCGGTTCGCCCGTCAGCGTCACGGTGTCTGCCCTCGACGCCAACAACTTGTTCGCGGCCAATTACACCGGTACGGTACACTGGACCAGCACGGATTCGGCCGCCCTGGGTGCTGGCTTGTTGCCCGCCACCTATACGTTCACGAATGGCCCGACGTCGGCCACCGACAACAGCATCCACACCTTTACCAACGTGACCTTCATCACGGCCAGTGCCAATCCAAGCCAACAAACATTGACGGCAACGGATGGGCTTGGCAACACCGGCACCAGCCCGGCTGTCGCGGTCACGGCCCTGGCCCAAACGGCCCACTTCAACATCATCCCGAGCTCTTTCTTTGCGAGCCCGGGCGTCGCCAAGACGTTTACGCTCACCGCGACGGATATCTTCGGCAATACCACGCCAGGCTACACCGGCACGGTCCAGCTATCGAGCACGGACACCTCGGCGACTTTCCAGGGTACGGGCATCGTGAATAACGGCGGTCTGTACTTCTATACCTTCACGGCCGGGGACAACGGCGTGCATACCTTTACCAACGGTGTCACGTTCAACACCCCGGGTGGTCAGACCATCGGTGCACACGATACGGTCAGCCTGGGCTCGACCGGGGCCAGCGGCGTCATCAATGTCAACCCCCCGGCGCAGAAGCTTGCCCTGATACCGTTCTCCACGACCACGGTTGCCGGTAGCGCCTTGTCGATCAACGCCCAGGCACAGGATCTCAGCGGCAACTTCGCCTCCGGCTACAATGGCACGGCCACGATCACCGTCAGCGGTGGTGGCGCAAGTTTCAATCCCAGCGTCACTTTCGTGAATGGCACCGCGGCCTTCAACGTGACCTTCACGACGGTGGCGGGCGGGCCCTTCACCATCACCGCCACGGATGCAGTAAATTCGATCTCCGGCGTCAGTCCCCCGATCACCGTGACCCCTTCGACCGCGACGGTCTTCACGGTCAGTGTTCCGGCCGGTACCAAGACCACCGGCACACCGTTCAACGCGACGGTTACCGCGCTCGATCTGTTCAACAACGTCGCCACGAGCTATGCGGGCACGATGAAGCTCACCAGCAGCGATCCGAACGCTCTGACGTTGGTCCCGAGCTACACGTTCACCACCGGGGCGGGTAACGACAATGGTGTTCATACCTTCGCCGTAACGCTCAAGAGCGGTGGCACGCAGTTCATCACGGCTACCGACTTGAATTCGACAAACCCGACGATCACGGGGACCAGCGCCGGGATCACCACCCGTGGCCTTATCGTCACCGCCTTTACACCGACGGCGACCGGCTTCACCGCCACCTTCAACAAGGCGTTCGTGCCGGCCGACCTGTTCCTCTTCAACTCCAACAACACCACCGTCGCCGACGTCACGATGACCGGTGGAGCCGCCACCAATGGAACGCACCAGAACGTTGGCAAGATCAATGGCACGTTGCTCATCGATCCGACCAACACGAGTATCACGTTCAAGGCGACGGCGACCAACCTGATTCAGAAGAATCAGTTGATCTCCAACGACTCGTCCTATATCTCCCAGGTGCTGCCCGACGCGACGTATACGATTACGCTGGTCAGCGGTGCAGGCACCAACGGGTTCCTTGACCTGGTCGGTTTGGGTCTGGATGGTACCAACAGCGGTGGTCATGCCAACTTTGTCTCGACCTTCGCAACGCACTTCCAGGCCAACGCGACCCCGGCCCTCGGTCTGCCCGACTTCGCCCGTGGTCCGGACAATAATAGCGGCGGCAACGTGGTCAACGGCAGCGTGAGCACGATTGAAGTGCCCAATCAAGGGGCGGCCGGTATCCCGATCACGCTGTACAACCGGGCCAATG
Organism: uncultured Planctomycetota bacterium; assembly: GCA_963848825.1. Taxonomy (GTDB): domain Bacteria; phylum Planctomycetota; class Planctomycetia; order Gemmatales; family Gemmataceae; genus CAVVSQ01. The sequence goes on from CAWKFA010000008.1 coordinate 411,319, forward strand.
TGACCGACGTGGTCTTCACCGTGACCTACAACCCGTCGTTGATTGCCAACATCGGTGCGTACGGTAATGCCGGCAGCGACGCTACCGATCAGAACTCCAACCTCGTTCTCGTGTCCAACGTCGGCGGTGTGGCGACCTTCCACTACACCGATTCGACCGCGATTACCGCGAATCCGGATGCCCCGCTGGTACTGGGTGACATCACCGCAATCGTGCCTTCGACCGGTACGCTGAATGCCAAGGCTCTCTACCAGGTCAAACAACAGCTTCAGCTGGGTGGTACCGGGGCCAGCTTCTCCATCAACGGCGTGACCAACGCCAACTGGGCAGTGTCGAACGGCATCCACATCAACTCTTACTTCGGCGATGTGAATGGCGACAAGGTAATCGACGGCCTGGATAAACTGGCCGCCAATGCGGTGGCGACCGGGGCCGCTACTGGTTTCAGTGCCTACACGCTGTCTGATCCGGTGATCGTGGGCGACGTGGCGGGCGACCTTTCGGTCGACGCCGGCGACGTGAGCACGCTGGATGCCTTCGTCGCTCAGTTGGCCCCGGCACAGATCCCCCTGCCGCCGACGCAGTTGCCGGCCGGCAATCCGAACTTCATCAACAAGAATACGCTTTCTTCTCCCAACGCGGCCGATCCGATTCTCAGCCTGCCTGCCGGGATGCAAGCTAACGCGGCTGGTATCGTTACCGTGCCGGTAATGCTCGATCATCCGCATCCGGATGGCAGCACTGGCCTCACGCAAGCTGGCCTCTCGCTAACCTATGATCCGTCGGTCCTGAGCCTGACGGCAGCCGATATCTCCCTGGGTTCGATCCTGAACAAGGGCACCGGCTGGGAAATGTACGCGACCGTGGACTCCATGACAGGCCAGGTTGGCATCACGCTGTTCAGCACCACGCCGATCACCTCGACGCAGGCTGGCAGCCTGGTGAATATCGCCTTCCACGTGGTTCCGGGCGCCTCGGTGTCGGCTACCTCGGTCCACCTGGTTGAGTCGGTCAATCCGAATGGACAACGCTTCGATACCGTGCTGTTGGATGCTCAGGGCGGCCTGATCCTCAGCCCTGGCCTGGATCGTATGTCGATCACGACCGGACTGAATGTCGTTGCCTCCTCGGTCACGTCGGTGACGGAGACAAGTGGCCTCGGCACTCATCAAATCGGGATCGACGGACAGAATGTTGGGCTGGAAAGTGCCGCCACGACGTCCCTCCTTATCGCTAGCGAGGGTGGCGAAGGGGCAACTTACACCCTTCTCAGCAACGGCACCGGTGCTGGTGAAACTGCCACCGTCCATGCCGTTCCCGTCAACCTGATCGTGACCGGGGCCCTGGCATTCCAGCCAAACCTGGTCCCTGTCGCCGCCACACAACTGGCCGGACAGGTCATGCAGATTGCCAACGCCGCCTGGTTGAATAGCCTGGCGAGCGGCAACACCCCGCAACAACTCGCCGATCGGCTCTATCAGCCGATGGCTCGCAGGGCCGACGCTCCAATCGACCTGGGTCAGCTGGCCCAATCGTTGGTGAGCCTGGTTTGGGACGTTGCTCCCTCGATGAGTTCCCTGGTTGCTCCCGTGACGGAAGCGAACAGCGACACCACCGAGTCAGCGGACCAGGGCAACTCGGATCAATTCGCGGTGGTTGACCGGGTCTTCGCCGACCTGGCCATCGAAGCCGACGACCTGAGCGACTTCGGCTACTAGAAATCCAGGGCCCGGTGGCCCGTGTGATAATCAGGCTGTTTTCCTGACAGCTGACTACTACACGGGTCGCCGGACCTGCTTTTCAGCCCAGGGCTGAAGCTGTTTTCTTGACCACCCATCACTGGCAAGTACGATTTCGCCGCAAATCTTTTGTCTGGAGCGGATTTTTCAGTTCTTCGGTAGACGGTGGCGCGTACAATTCGTGTGCGGCACCGGTGCAGGGGGGGATTTTTCGCCGTAAACGGCCATTTTTACCGGCAAGACTGTTAAATTACGGAGAAAAGGTAGTTTTTCACATAAAATCTTGTTGTAATCCGTGGGCAATTTTGTAATCTGGATTCTGCGGAATAAACGGATTTTTCCAAGCGCGACGCCCGCAGTACCCGTCTGAAGGTGAGTTAAGTCTGCATCAGGTCTCAACGCTCGGTCTTTGGATTTCTATGCGTGTCAGAGCCTGTCGAAAAAGGTAGGTGCGGTAAGGTCCTAGCGGTGCCTTTGCGGCACCCTTTTGTGTACATAATTACATCAAAAGCATCTTCTAACAAGCGAGTTAAAGTATGTTTCTCTCCTGGTGGCGCAGCCTGGTCCAAACGGCCAATTCCAATAGCGGCAACCCCAAAACTCTCGTACGGCGGCGTATGCCCCGCAAATTCCGCTCGGCGCTACACGTAGAACAACTGGAAAGTCGCCTTGTGCCGACGGCTGGCAAAGCGAACATCTTTCTCAATTTGCAAAGTGCCGCGGGTCCTCAGGTCAACACCATTACCGCAGCGCGGGCGCAACCATCCCCGTGTTCATTGACTTCCGCGCCATCACGTCGGGCACGAGTGGTGGTATAAATGCCGGTGTCTATTACATTCTTTATGATCCATCGGTGCTATCTATCAGTGCGACGGCAAGTTCTTTAGGGTCTGACGTTAAATTCGGTTCCTTACTCGCACCTTTCTCCTCCAATTACCAAATTAATACGGCCGCCGGCGGCGCGGCTGGTGTTCTCGCGATTGGCCTAAGCCATTCAGGCAGTACTTTTGTCACTGGCACGCCGACAGGCCACTTAATTGAAGCCGATTTCCACGTTGTCGCGTCAACGGCGCAATTCGGCAGTGGCACCTTGCTTGATCTGCAAAAATCTTATACCGATCCGACCAGCAACCAAAGGCAGAGCCTTACGTCCGATGTAGCTGGCATTCAATACACGTTGAGCCCTACTCCTTCCAGTTACGCCTCCATTAACCCGGGACCCGGCGGAGTTGGCCTGCCGAACCTGACTCAGCCAGGCGCCACGACGCCGAGTACTTTCTCGCATATTCCAGGACCAAGTACCCTCACGCCTACGAATGTGGCCGGCACCTTTACGATGGCTTATAATGGGGTGATGCCAGTAGCTCGTTCACCTATGACGACACCACGACTCCCGATCTCGTTCAGGCGTACCTCGCGACCATTCCCGCGCTAAGCGGCGCCAATGCGGTTTCGGTTTCTGGCGCCCCTGGCGGGCCCTTTACGATCAGCCTCGATACGGGATTTGACGGCTCCCTGTTCAGCGTTGTCTCTGGCTCCGCCACGTTCACGCCCCCCACCGACTCCGACACGACTGATGTTTCCATTCAGATAATCACCAAACCACCGAATGTGGCGCCAACGACAGTGGCCGATACCTTCAGCATGGCCCCCAACACCCAGTTTTTCGTTCCTACGATGGCAGTCTCCGGCCAGCCGAACGGCGTGCTGGGCAACGACACCAAAACGGCGAACGGTCCGATGACGGCGCTGCTCACCGTCGCGGGAACCACTTCCACTCCGTTATCAGCGTCCATAAATCCGATTGCCTCCGCGAGTGAGGCGGGTGCGGTGGTCACGATCACGACGACGAGCGCCAGTAACGTTCATGTCGGGCAAGCCGTCACCATCACGGGCGTCAGCACGTCGGGGTACAACGGCACCTTCGAAGTCGCCTCGGTTTTATCGAGCACCCAGTTCACCTACAATGCCTCGATCTTCGGCCTGACGCCAGACGCCGGCGGCGGCTCACCTTCAGCCAACACGGCGGCAACCACCGTTTATACGGCACCCACTGCCCACGGCACCGTTGTCCTAAGCGCCATCGACGGTACCTTCGCCTATACGCCAGCGGCTAATTTCACGGGCACCGACACCTTTACTTACAAAGCGGTCGATGCGGCGAGCAATACCGCCAGTGGCAATACGACCGTGACGATCTATGTCGGCGGTTTGTTGAGCATTCCGAAAGGTATCAATAAAGACACAGGCAATCAGCCGATCGGCATCGGTTCGACGGTTGTCGTGCCGGTCAACATTTTGAACCCTGATCCCGTCAATAGCGGTGGACTTGGCAATGCCACGATCGGTATCAATTACGACCCGGCCGTCTTTTCACTCGATCCGAGCGGGAGCACGGTGAGCGGGGGTTCGGTGAATGGAGCCGCGGGCTGGGGAACGCCGACGGTCAATGCCGCCAATCCCGGTCAAATCATCATTACCACGAGTGCCACCGGCGGCGCGCTGCCCATCACGAACACCACTGGCGGCTCACTGGCCCTTATCACGTTCAACGTCATCGGCCTGCCGACCAGCAGCGATCACACCAGCATTATCAATTTGTCAGCGGCAAGCCCCCAGGTGTCCCAGTTGGATGTCAACGGCACGGGCAACCCCGTCGCGCTGCCGATGGCCTTCGCGACCGCGGACAATACCAACTTCAACGGCAGCTCCCCAGGCATTCTCGATGGCACCGTTCAATTCCCCGGTATCGTGGTCGGCAACACGACCACCACTTCGCTGGCCGCCACCGTGGGTGGAGTGACCAAGTCTACGATCACCTATGGTACGCCCATCACCTTGACAGCCACGGTCACGGATACCGCGGCAGCCACCGCGCCAGTGTCAGGGTCCGTCGTTTTTAAGAGACGGCGGCGTCGACTATTGGGACGGCGACCTGCCCGGCACACAATCCGGCAATACGACGACCTTTGTTTTCATTACGACGCAAAACCAATTGCAAGTCATTCTGGCCAATGGCGGCGTTCATACCATTACCGCGAGCTACATCCCGGCCCAGGGTTTTTGGCCAGTAGCGGCACCCTCGCGGGCGGCCTGGCGGTCACGCCGGCTGCCCTGACCATAACGGCCTTATCGAACACGAAGGGTTACGACGGGACAACGAGCGCGGCCGCGACGCCAACGGTGTCGGGGTTGATCGGGACCGATCAAGTAACCGGCCTCACCGAGGTGTATGCCAACAAGAATGCGGGGTCCAGCAAGACGCTAAGCGTCAGCGCCTACACCGTGCAAGATAACAATAGCGGGCTCGACTACACGGTAACGACGGCCAACAGCACCACAGGCCTTATCAACCAGGCCGCGCTGACGATCACGGCCGCCACGAATACCAAGACTTACAATTCCACAACAGCCGCCGCCGCCACGCCGGTGGCCAGCGGCCTGCAAAGCCCCGATACCGTAACCGGCGCGACCGAAGTCTACACTACGGCGACCGCGGGCTCGAGCAAAACGCTGTCCGTCACCGGCTACACGGTGAACGATGGTAACGGCGGTAACAACTACACAATGACGACGGCTACCAACACCACGGGCGTCATCAATAAAGCGACGTTGACGTTGACGGCCGTAAGCAACACCAAAAACTATAACTCGACGACCGCGGCTGCCGCCACGCCGCAGGTAGCGGGCTTGCAGGGCAACGATACTGTCACCGGCCAGGCCGAGGTTTATGCCAACGCCAACGCGGGAACGGGAAAAACATTAAGTGTCAGCGCCTATACCGTTAGCGACGGCAACGGCGGCAACAACTACACCCTGGCGTTCGTGAACGACACCACGGGCGTGATCAACAAGGGTTCGTTGACGATCTCCGCGGTGACGAACGTCAAGACTTATGATGGCACGACGACGGCGTCGGCCACTCCGGGCACAGCGGGGCTGCAAGGTGCCGACACCGTGACAGGCCTGACCGAGTCCTACGCGAGCGCGAGCGCGGGCACGGGCAAGACCCTGAATGTCAACCCCGCCTATACGATTAACGACGGCAATAGCGGCAACAACTACACGGTGACGACGTCGTCGGTCACGACCGGGGTCATCAACAAGGCAACTTTGACGATTACGGCGACGACGAACACCAAGACCTATTCCGCCACGACGGCTGCCGCGGCGGCGCCGACGGTTGCCGGCCTTCAAGGCACCGATACGGTCACCGGCATGGCCGAAGTCTACAGCGATGCGAATGCCGGCAGCAGCAAAACGCTGTCCGTCAGCGCTTATACGGTGAACGACGGCAATAGCGGCAACAACTACACCGTGACGACCGCCACGAGCACGACGGGCGTGATCAACAAGGCCGCCCTCACCATTACCGCGAACACGAACACCAAAACCTACGACTCCAAGACATCGGCTGCCGCGGCGCCGACGGTTGCCGGCTTGCAGGGCAGCGACACGGTCACCGGCCTGGCCGAGGTTTATACCGATATCAGCGCCGGCTCCAGCAAAACCTTGTCGGTTAGCGCCTACACGGTCAATGACACGAACGGTGGCAATAACTATACGGTGGCGACCGTCACGAACACGACGGGCGTGATCAACAAGGCCGCCCTGACAATCTCCGCGGTCACAAGCACCAAGGTTTATGACACTTCGACTACGACCCCGACGCTACCGACCGTAACGGGCCTGCAGGGGCTGGATTCGGTCAGCAACCTTTCCGAAGTCTTCACGGATGCAAACGTCGGCACCGGCAAAACCCTTTCGGTCAATGGCTATACCGTCAACGACACCAATGGCGGCAACGACTACACCGTAACCACCGCCAGCAATACTACCGGTGTCATCACGCAAGCCACGCTGACCATCACGGCGACGACGAACAACAAAGCTTATGACGCCACCAACACGGCCGCCGCGACTCCCACGGTTTCCGGCCTCCAGGGTGGCGATTCAGTTAGTGGTTTGACGGAAGTGTATGCCAGCAAAAACGTCGGCACCGGCAAAACGTTATCGGTAAGCGGCTATACCGTCAGCGATAACAACAACGGCGCCAACTACAACGTGGTGACGGTCGATAACACCACGGGCATCGTCACCAAGGTCGGCCTCACTATTTCGGCGACGACGAACACCAAGACTTATGATTCAAGCGTTTCCGCGGCGGCGACGCCAACGGTAACGGGCCTCAAGGGCAGCGATACCGTCACCGGCCTTACCGAGGTATATTCCAACCCCAATGCCGGCACGGGCAAGAGCCTGTCGATCGGTACTTATGTCGTCAATGACGGCAACTCGGGCGGCAATTACAACATCAGCTTGATCAACAACCTCACCGGCGCCATCAACAAGGCCGCCTTGACGATCACGGCACGCACCAACACGAAGAACTTCGATGGGACCAACACGGCGTTCGCGACACCAACGGTGTCCGGTCTGGTGGGGGCCGACACGGTAACTGGTTTGGCGGAAGTTTATGCCAATGTTGGACCGGGCACGAGCATTCCTCTGTCGGTAAGTGCGTATACGGTCAATGATGGCAACACGGGCGGCAACTACACGGTCGCGACCGTCAATGACAACACCGGTGCGATCACCAGCGGCGGTATCGCGACAACGACCGCAGTGACAACATCGCAGGCGTCGATCGTTTACGGCTCGACGGTCACCTTCACGATCACGGTGACGGCGCAATCTACTTCAGCGCCAACTGGAAACGTGGAAGTGTTCGATAACGGCAGCCATGATCTGGGTGCCGCGACCTTTGGCAGCTCTTCTGGATTGGTCTCGACCTATACGTTGACGACGTTGCCGAAGACATTCAATGTCACTAGCCCGTTGGCTCATGTCATCACGGCCAACTACGCGGGTACGACGACCTTCTCGGGCAGCTCCGGAACTTTGTCGGGCGGTCAAACCGTGACACCGAAGGCAATCACGATAACCGCGGCTTCGAACACCAAGACGTATGACAGCACGACAACGGCCGGGGCTACGCCCGTGGTGAGCGGTGGACTTGTGGGTACGGATACGGTGACAGGGCTGAGTGAAACCTACACGACCGCGACCGCCGGGGCCGGTAAAACCGAGACCGTAACGAACAGTTACACCGTAAACGACAGCAATGCCGGTAAGAACTACACGGTGACGACGGCCAATGATACGACAGGTGTCATCAACAAGGCGGCTTTGACGATCACGGCATCGACCAACACGAAAACCTACGACAGCACGACGACCGCTGCCGCGACACCGACGGTAGCTGGCCTGGTGGGTGGCGACACGGTTTCGAGCCTGAGCGAATCTTACGCCACGTCAACGGCGGGCACGGGCAAGACGTTGAACGTGAATGCGGGCTTCGTTGTGAATGACGGCAACACCGGCGGCAACTACACGGTGACCACCGCCGCGAACACGACGGGCGTCATCAACAAGGCAGCTTTGACGATCACGGCATCGACCAACACGAAGACTTACGACAGCACGACGACCGCTGCCGCGACACCGACGGTGGCCGGCCTGGTCGGCGGCGACACGGTGACAGGCTTGAGCGAATCTTACGCCACTTCATCCGCTGGTAGCAGCAAAACGCTAAGCGTCAATGCGGGCTACGTGGTGAACGACGGCAACACCGGCGGCAACTACACGGTGACCACCGCAGCCAACACGACGGGCGTCATCAACAAGGCAGCTTTGACGATCACGGCATCGACCAACACGAAGACTTACGACAGCACGACGACCGCTGCCGCGACACCGACGGTGGCCGGCCTGGTCGGCGGCGACACCGTGACAGGCTTGAGCGAATCTTACGCCACTTCATCCGCTGGTAGCAGCAAAACGCTAAGCGTCAATGCGGGCTACGTGGTGAACGACGGCAACGCCGGCGGCAACTACACGGTGACCACCGCCGCGAACACGACGGGCGTCATCAACAAGGCAGCTTTGACGATCACGGCATCGACCAACACGAAGACTTACGACAGCACGACGACCGCTGCCGCGACACCGACGGTGGCCGGCCTGGTCGGCGGCGACACCGTGACAGGCTTGAGCGAATCTTACGCCACTTCATCCGCTGGTAGCAGCAAAACGCTAAGCGTCAATGCGGGCTACGTGGTGAATGACGGCAACACCGGCGGCAACTACACGGTGACCACCGCCGCGAACACGACGGGCGTCATCAACAAGGCGGCTCTGACGATCACGGCATCGACGAACACGAAGAACTTTGATGGCACGAATACCGCCGCGGCGACGCCTACGGTCTCCGGACTCAAGGGTGGCGACACGGTTACCGGCCTGGCGGAAGTTTATGCCAATGCCGGACCGGGCTCCAATATCCCGCTGTCGGTGACCACCTATACGGTCAATGACGGCAACACCGGCAATAACTACACGGTGTCGACTGTCATCGACAATACGGGCCTGATCAACAGCGTCAGCAGCGGCGCAACTTCGACATCGGTGAGCACCTCGCAGGCGTCGATTGTATACGGTACGACCGTCACGTTTACGGTGACGGTGACGGCCCAGAGTGGGACAACCGCGCCGACGGGAAGCGTGGAAGTCTTCGACAACAGCAGCCACGATTTGGGTGCGGCGGCATTGTTAAGCTCCAGCGGCCTGGTATCGACCTACACGTTGACGACGGCACCGAAGACCTTCAATGTCACAACCCCGCAGGCTCACGTCATTACCGCCAACTACACGGCAACCGGCACGTTTAGCAGCAGTTCGGGCACCTTGGCGGGCGGTCAGACCGTGACGCCGAAAGCGATCACGATCACCGCGGCGTCGAATACCAAGACGTACGACAGCACGACGACGGCCGGCGCAACGCCGGTGGTCAGCGGTGGGCTAGTCGGCTCGGATACGGTGACCGGGCTGAGCGAAACTTATACCACTGCCAGCGCGGGTTCGAACAAGACGGAGACCGTCAGCTCCGGCTACACGGTGAATGACGGCAACGCCGGCAAAAACTACACAGTGACGACGGCCAACGACACGACGGGCGTCATCAACAAGGCCACCTTGACGATCACGGCCTCGACGAACACGAAAACATACGACAGCACAACCACCGCGGCCGCGACGCCAACAGTGTCCGGTCTGGTGGGTGGTGACACGGTCACGGGGCTGAGTGAAACGTATGCCACTGCCACAGCTGGTACCGGAAAGACGCTGAATGTCAGCTCCGGTTATACTGTGAACGACGGCAATAGCGGCGGCAACTACACGGTGACGACGGCGGCCAACACGACGGGCGTCATCAATAAGGCAGCCTTGACCATCACGGCATCGACGAACACGAAAACATACGACAGCACAACCACTGCGGCCGCGACGCCAACGGTGTCTGGCCTGGTGGGTGGTGACACGGTCACAGGTCTGAGCGAAACGTATGCCACCGCGACCGCTGGAAGCGGCAAGACGCTGAATGTCAGCTCCGGTTACACGGTGAACGACGGCAATAGCGGCGGCAACTACACCGTGACGACGGCGGCCAACACGACGGGCGTCATCAACAAGGCCGCCTTGACGATCACGGCCGCGACCAACACCAAGAACTACGATAGCACGACGACTGCGGCCGCGACGCCAACGGTGTCTGGCCTGGTGGGTGGTGACACGGTCACCGGCCTGGGCGAGGCTTACGCCACGGCGACTGCCGGCACCGGCAAGACATTAAATGTCAAAGCGGGTTACACCGTCAACGACGGCAACAGCGGCGGCAACTACACCGTGACGACTGTGGCCAACACGACGGGCGTCATCAACAAGGCCGCCTTGACGATCACGGCGGCGACGAACACGAAAACGTACGACGGTACGACGACGGCCGCAGCGACTCCCGTCGCGTCCGGTCTGGTTGGTGGCGACACCGTAACGGGTCTCACGGAAGCCTACAACAACAAAAACACCGGCACCGGCAAAACGCTTTCGGTCAGTGGCTACACGGTCAACGATGGTAATGGCGGTAATAACTACACCGTCACCACCACCAGCAATACGACCGGCGCGATCAACAAGGCAGCGTTGACCATCACTGCGGTGACGTATACCAAGACCTTTGACGGCAACACGAGTGCGGCTGGTGCCGTACCCACGGTCGCCGGCTTGGTGGGTGGCGATACGGTAACGGGCGCTGCCGAGCAATTCGCCAATGCTGGGCCAGGAACCAACATTCCGCTGAGCGTCAGTGCTTACACTGTCAACGACGGCAACGGCGGCAATAATTACACGGTTACGACGACTCCCAACAACACCGGCGCGATTATCGCCCAATCCTCCGGCGTTAGCATCACCAATACTACGGGGTCGATGCTCGAACCGCCGCTCGGCGCCAAGGCAACCTACACGTTTACGATATCTCTGGATCAACCCCTGCCGAACGATGTGTATGCCAATTACAGCACCGTGAACGGCACAGGCCCCACGGGAGCCAAGGCCGGCAGAGACTTCTTGGGTGTTACCAATGTGACCGTGAAGATTCCGGCAGGCAGCACCTCCGTACCAGTGTCAGTCACGGTTCTCGGCGATGCACCGGAACCAGTTGGCGGCCCGACCGACGCATTCTTCACGGTCGTACTGAACTGGTCCGTAGACTCTAAGAACGGCAACCAGGTTGTCAACACCTCGTCGGCCACGGCGGACATTAAAGAAACCTTTGCGCCCACGATCACGATGCCCACCACCCAGGTGGTGCACATGTCGGGCGGCACGTATGGGGTACAGGTCAACCTGGCCAGCAGTTATCCGACGGCTGCGTACGCATCGGCAGCAGGTAACGTGGTGGTGAGTTACTACACCTCGAACGGCACGGCCAAGTCGGGGACGAATTACAAGGGGGTTTCCAGCACCCTGACTCTGCCAGCCAGTGATTTTGCCCCGGGCGGTCCGAGCAGCGTGATCATTCCGATCACGGGAATTGGGCCGGCAAGTGGCCAAACGCTCAATGTTACGCTCGGCAGCATCAGCAGCAACGGCGGACTGGTGACGGGTTCCACGGTCGGTTCCGTCAGTCTCTTCAACCCCCAGGTGGCGGTTGGCACGCCGACAGCGAATTCCGGCGGCACGACGCTAACGTCGGCAGGTCAGATGTCCGGGGTTATCGCTGTCGCGGAAGCGAATTGGGTAGCAGTCGGTGCCAAGGCCTCCAGCTTTAGCAATGTCCAGTTCCAGATTGGCAATATTGGCCACCACATTCTGGGCAACACCGCCGGTTCGGTGATCACGATTGATGCCAGCGCGGCCGGCTTTGGCTGGAACATGAACACGGGCAACGTGGTCGCCCACCAGATGGATTTGCTTACGGTGGTGCAGCATGAACTTGGGCACATCCTTGGCCTTGACGACATCGATGCGGGGCATGGTCCCGATAGCCTGATGACGGAGACGCTTGCTGCCGGGCAGCGACGTATGCCGGCAGGCCCCGTGGTTGCTCCGTTGGTGTACGCACCGGTAACGCACGATGGCACCCCTGTGTCGCAGGGACCGCACGGCGCTCCGATTGTCCTGGGCAGCCATCCGACAAGTGGTGGCGCCCCCGTGAAGCTCCAGAGCGTCGCAACTGCCCTGGACCATGTTTTCTCTGAACCCTGGTCCGATAGTCCCGCGGCCGCCAGCACCGACGCGCTCGACCAAATTTTCGCAGTGCTGGGTTCCTCCAAGGTGAAAAAGTAAGCGACCTTGCGTAGGGAACGCGCAAACCATTCCTTTACCAGGGGGGAATGGTTTGCTCCTTTTGTGGCCTGACCTCGCCTACCTTATCCCTTTTTCGAGCGAGGAATAAAAAGGGAGCGGCGCTGATCTTCCTTTCCTTTTGAAGAGGTTCCCTATGTTTCTCTCCTGGTGGCGAAGCCTTGTCAACCTGGCGGACTCAAAACGTGAAGTAGCCAGGAGAGTCAGGCGCTTGCCACGCAGATTCCGCTCCGCGATCAACCTGGAACAATTGGAAGACCGCCTGGTTCCTGCCGGGGCAAAGGCCAATTTGTTCCTCAATCTTGGCGCCGCAGCCACGCCAACGAATACGATAACCGCCGCGCGCTCGACGGTCGTGCCGGTGTTTATCGACTTCGATACAATCAGCCTGGGCACAAGCCCTGGTGGAATCGCCGGCGGGTCTTTTTATATTCTTTACGACCCGGCGGTTTTGTCTATCAGCGAAACAGCGACGAGTATCGGTCCCGACATCAAATTAGGTTCGATCCTTAGTGCGAATTCAACGAGTTACTCCCTGGCGCCGGCGACTGGTGTCGCGACCGGGGTGCTGGCCATTGGCCTCAACCACAGTGGCACGACTTTCGTCACGGGATCGCCGAGCGGCCATCTCATTGAGCTCGATTTTCATCTGGTATCGTCAGCGGCTGCACTCAACAGCGGTACGCTTCTAGACTTGCAAGGAACTTATGTCGATCCGGGCACAAACGCCCACGTGACGAGCGTACTTGATAAGAATCAAACAAAGTACACGCTGGCGCCAACCCCTCTGTCCTATGCGGCTACCGACGTTCTGACACAGGCCGGGGCCACCACTCCCAGCACCTTTGTCCATATTCCCGGGCCCAGCACCGTCACCTTCACCCAAGTGGCCGGTTCGATCACCATGTCCTACCAGGGCGTGGCCGCCAGCGGCGCTTTTTCCTACAGTGTTTTAACAACCCCCGTTCAACTTCAGACATATCTGGCCAGCATCCCAGCTCTAAGTGGCGTAAACGGCGTGACCGTGACCGGACCGGATGGCGGGCCCTTTACCGTCAACGTTGCCCATGGCATGGATGGCTCGCTTTTTAGCGTTACCTCGGGTCCTGCCACGTTTTCGCCGCCGACCGATCCCGACCCAACCGATGCTTCCATACAGATCGTCGCGAAGCCCCCCAACCTCGCACCCACGGCCCTGCCAGATACTTTCAGCATGGCGCCGAACACGCCCGCCTTTTATTCCACCATGACAGTCACTGGCCAGGCCAATGGCGTCTTGGCGAATGACACCCCCACGACCAATGGTCCCGCGATAGCAGTACTAACGGGCCCCGGCGTAACTCTTACGCAACTGCCCGCGGCGACCAGCACGATCGCGAGCGCCAGCGAGAACGGCTTTGTGGTCACGATCACCACGGCGACAGCACACAATTTTCAGCCTGGCGAATCTGTTGCGATCAACGTTCCCACCACCACCGGATATAACGGCACGTTCGATATCGCGGCCGTGCTCTCCAGCACCCAATTCACGTTCACCACCACAACACTTGGCTTGACGCCAGATTCCGCGGGTGGCACGGCTATTACGACAGCCACCACCATCTATACCGCGACGACCTCAAAAGGGGCGACGGTCTGGCTGAATTCGGCCGATGGCACCTTTGCTTATAGTCCCCCCGTCAACTTTTCTGGAATCGACACGTTTACCTATGCCGCGGTTGACGCGGTAAGTAACACTGCCAGCACCGCGACGACCGTTACCATGTATGTCGGCGGTGTCTTGTCTATTCCCCAAAACCTGACGACAACCGGCCCGGGCACCAAATTGGTGGTGCCGATCAACATTCTGAACCCCAACCCGGCTAATAGCGGCGGCCTGGCCAACGCGACCATCGGCATCAATTTTGATACCACCGTTTTCAATCCCAATCCCAGTGCGATCACTATTAAAGAGGGCGCGGTCAACCTGGCGGCCGGCTGGGGCAACTTCATCGTCAACACGAATACGCCCGGCAAGATTGTCATTACCACGGGCGATACGGCCGGTGGTGGCCCAATCTTGAGCACCACGGGCGGCTCGCTCGCACTTATCACCTTCAACGTCATTGGCTTTCCCTCTACCGGGACAACGAGCGTCATCAATCTGTCCGCGGCGAATCCTCAGGTGTCGCAACTCGATGCCGCCGGTTCTAGCCAGGCGGCCACGCTCCCCATGGTGTTTCCGACGGCGGACAATACCAACTTCAACGGTCCCGCGGGCCTGGATGACGGCCTGGTCACCTTCCCAGTGAACACCAATATCAGCACGACCACCACCATTAGCGCCACTGTCAACGGCGTGCCCAAAAGCTCCGTCGTCTACGGCACGCTCGTGACCTTGACGGCGACGGTCCATCCCAAGACGGGGACAGCGGTACCTACCGCGGGATCGGTTGATTTTCTCGACGTTACCACCTCCATCGATCTGGGCACGGCGACGTCCGAGACAGTTTCCGGTTCCGACGCCATCTTCACGCTGGTCACCAATCCGAATGCCTTGCAAGTAGTCCTCACCGGCAACGGCCGTCACGATATCCAGGCATTTTATTTTGCCGGCGATGGCTTCAACGGTAGCGGCGGAACGCTCGTCGGCGGCATGGTCGTTACACCTGCGCCCCTGACCATCACCGCGTCGGCCAACACGAGGGTATTCGACAATACCGTGAATGCCACGGCCACGCCGACGGTCTCCGGCCTGATCGGAACGGACACGGTCGACGGCTTTACGGAAGTTTATACCGACAAGAACGCCGGTACGGGCAAGACGCTGAGCATCACGGCGTACACCGTTGAAGACAATAACGTCGGCAATGACTATACGGTGACACTCCTCAACGCCACGACCGGCGTCATCACGCCGGCGCCGCTCACCATCACCGCGGTTACCAACACGAAAGCTTACAATTCGACGACCGCCGCCGCGGGCACACCCACGGTGTCGGGACTTTTCGGCACGGACAAGGTGACGGGCCTGGCGGAGGCCTATAGTGATAAGAATGCCGGCACCAGCAAAACCCTGAGCGTCAGCGCCTACACCATCGCCGACGGCAACAACGGCAAAAACTACACGGTCGTGCCGGTGAACAACACGACGGGCGTCATCACCAAGGCGTCCTTGACGATCAGCGTGCTGCCCGCCTCGAAAACCTACGACGGCACCACGACGTCGGCAACGGCACCTACCGTCTCCGGCTTGATCGGCGGCGACACGGCCACCGGCCTGACGGAGGCCTATGCCGACAAGAACGTCGGCACCGGCAAGGTGCTGTCGGTCAGTGGCTACAACATCATTGACGGCAACGGTGGCAACAACTACGCCATTTCCCTGGTTACGAACACCACGGGACTTATCAACAAAGCTGCCCTGACGATCACGGCGATCACCAACACGAAGTCCTTTGACGGCGGCGTGACTGCAGGGGCCGTGCCAACCGTTTCCGGGCTTCAAGGCACTGACACGGTGAGCGGTCTGACCGAGGTTTATGCCGATCCGGGCCTCGGCTCGAACAAGGCCCTTTCGGTAAGTGCTTACACGGTGGTTGATGGCAATGGCGGCAATAATTACACGGTCGCCACTGCCATTAACAACACGGGCGTCATCATTAACGGCAACGCCAACACGACGACGGGTGTTGGCACCTCGCAAGCGTCCGTCAGTTATGGGACACCGGTTACCTTCACGATTACCGTCACCGCGTCCAGCGGGGCGGCCAGCCCAACGGGTGCCGTAGAGGTCTTCGACAATGGACATGATCTAGGTGCCGCCACGCTCTCGAATTCAAGCGGACTTATTACGACGTTCACGTTGACGACGGCACCCAAGACTTTGATTGTGACCAGCCCCCTCGCTGCACGTCATCACGGCGAACTTTGCCGCGTCCGGATCTTTTGGCAGCAGCTGCCGGCACGCTGCCGGGTGGCCAGACCGTAACGCCGCGCGCTATTACGCTGACGGCGTCGTCGAACACCAAAACGTATGACAGTACGATCGTGGCGACGGCGACACCAACGCAAACAGGAACGCTGGTGACGGGCGACACCATCACCAATTTAAGCGAAGCCTACACAACGGCGACGGCCGGCACGAGCAAGACGGAGACGATCGCCAGTTACACGGTCAACGATGGCAACGGCGGCGCCAACTATGCCGTCACCACGATCAGCGACACGACCGGCGTCATCAACAAGGCTGCGCCGACGATCACGGCGAGGACCAACACCAAGACCTACGATTCGACGGCGACGGCAGCCGCGACGCCGACCGTGTCTGGGCTCATCGGCAACGATACGGTGACCAATCTGGTGGAGGCTTATACTTCCGCGAGCGCGGGCTCGAGCAAGACGCTGTCCGTAAGCGGCTACACGGTAAATGACGGCACGAACGGCGGCAACTATGCCATAACGACCGTAGCCAACACAACCGGTCTCATCAACAAGGCCGCGCTCACCATCACGGCGACGACGAACACGAAAACCTACGATTCAACGGTAACCGCGGCCGCAACGCCGACCGTGGCGGGGCTGATTGGCGGGGACACGGTCCAGGGCATGACGGAGGTATATGCGAGTGCCCAGGCGGGGGATGCCAAGACGCTGGCGGTGAATAACTACACGATCTCGGACGGCAACAACGGCGGTAACTATGCGGTGACGACGGTTACCAGCACGACGGGCGTCATCAACAAGGCCGGGCTCACCATCACCGCAGTGTCAAACACCAAGACGTACGATTCGACAACGACCGCGTCAGCGGCGCCCACGGTGTCTGGGCTTCAGGGCGGCGACACAGTCACTGGGCTGGCCGAATTATATGCCGACCGCAACGCGGGCTCCGGCAAGACGCTGTCGGTGAGCGCTTATTTGGTAAATGATGGCAATACCGGCGGGAACTACTCCATAACAACTGTAACCAGTACGACAGGCGTTATTAACAAGGCAGCATTGACGGTGAGCGCCGTCACCAACACCAAGTCCTTCGACGGCTCGACGACTGCCGCGGCCATACCGACCGTGACAGGCTTGCAAGGCGGCGATACCGTGACCGGCTTGAGCGAGACCTACGACAACTCGAACCCGGGCAGCGGCAAAACGCTGAGCGTCGCCAGCGGTTTCAACGTAAACGATGGCAACAGCGGCAACAACTACACAGTAACGACCGCGACCAATGCCACCGGCGTGATTAGCGGCGCCATCGGCACGACGACCGCGGTCACCACGTCGCAGGCATCCGTCACTTACGGCACGGCGGTCACCTTCACGATCACGGTCACGGCTTCAGGCGGCACCGGCAGTCCGACCGGCAGCGTCGAGGTGTTCGATAACGGCAGCCATGATTTGGGTGCGGCGACATTCCTGAGTTCGGCGGGCCTGGTCACGACGTGGACCTTGTCCACGCAGCCAAAGTCGCTAAATGTGACGAACCCGCTGGCGCATGTTGTCACGGCGAGTTTCACGGCCAGCGGTTCGTTTGGCAACAGCGCAGGCACATTGGCCGGCGGCCAGACGGTCACGCCGCGGGCCATCACGTTGACGGCATCGTCGAACACGAAGACCTATGACAGCACCATTGTGGCGACAGCGACGCCGACGCAAACGGGCAGCCTCGTGACCGGTGATACGATCACGAACTTGACAGAGGCTTACACGAGCGCGACCGCCGGCACGGGCAAGACGGAAACAATTGCCAGTTACACGGTCAACGACGGCAATGGCGGCAAAAACTACGCGGTAACGACGGTCAGCGACACGACGGGCGTGATCAACAAAGCGGCTCTGACCGTGAGCGCGGTCACCAACACGAAAACATTCGACGGCACGGCGACCGCGGCAGCCACGCCGACGGTAGCAGGCCTGCAAGGCGGCGACACGATCACCGGCCTCAGCGAGACGTATGACAATTCGAACCCGGGCACGGGCAAAACTTTGAGCGTCAGCTCAGGTTTCGTGGTCAACGATGGTAATGGCGGGAACAACTATACCGTCGCGACGGCGACGAACACGACCGGGGTCATTGGCGGCGTCATTGGTACGACCACGACCGTGAGCAGTTCCCAGGCGTCCGCGGTCTATGGGACAGCAGTAACCTTCACAATCACGGTGACGGCGGCGGGCGGCACCGGCGGCCCGACCGGGAGCGTCGAAGTATTCGACAATGGCAGCCATGATTTGGGAGCGGCGACCTTCGCTGCTTCGAGCGGGCTGGTATCCACGTGGACCTTGTCAACGCTGCCCAAGACGCTCAACGTCACGAACCCGCTCGTGCATACTATTACGGCCAGTTTCACGGCGAGTGCTTCGTTTGGCAACAGCGCCGGCACCCTGGCGGGTGGCCAGACGGTCACGCCGCGGGCGATCACCTTGACAGCGTCGTCCAATACGAAGACCTATGACAGCACGACGTCGGCGACGGCCACACCGGCACAAACGGGCACGCTCGTGAGCGGTGACACCATCACGAACCTGACGGAAGCTTACACAGCGCGACCGCCGGCACGAGCAAGACAGAGACCATCGCCAGCTATACTGTGAATGACGGTAACGGCGGCAATAACTACACCGTCACGACCGCGAGCGACGCGACCGGCGTCATCAACAAAGCGACGCTGACGATCACGGCGGCAACGAACACCAAAGCGTATGATTCGACAACGACGGCGGCTGCCACGCCGACCGTGGCGGGCCTGGTAGGCAATGATACGGTGACGGGCCTCGGGGAAGCCTACACGACTCCCAGCGCCGGCACGGGCAAGACGCTCAGCGTCAGCTCGGGCTACACGGTGAACGATGGCAACGCCGGGCAAAACTATGCCGTCACGACAGTGGCGGGCACGGGCGCCATCACCAAGGCGCGCTCACCATTACGGCGACCACGAACACGAAGAACTATGATTCGACGACGACGGCGGCCGCAACGCCAACGGTGGTTGGCCTGCAAGGCAATGATACGGTGACCGGCCTGGCTGAAACGTATGCCAGCGCGAATGCTGGGACCGGCAAAACTCTGAACGTGGCCAGCGGTTTCGCGGTCAACGATGGCAACGGCGGCAATAACTACACGGTGACCACTTCCGCGAACGCGACGGGCGTTATCAACAAGGCAGCCTTGACGATCATCGCGGCGACCAACACGAAAAACTACGATTCGATGACGACCGCCGCCGCGCTGCCCGCGGTCTCAGGCCTTCAGGGAAATGACACGGTTACGGGATTGAGCGAGTCCTACAGCGACGCCAAGGCCGGCACGGGCAAAACCCTGAACGTTAACCCAGGTTTCGTCGTCAATGATGGCAACGGCGGCAATAACTACGTCGCCACACTGACGCCGAACGTTACCGGTGCGATCAACAAGGCAACCTTGACCATCACCGCCGTCACGAACACCAAGGGCTACGACTCAACGACGTCTGCCGCCGCCACTCCCACGGTCGCGGGCCTCGTCGGCGGCGACTTCATTACCGGTCTCGGCGAGACCTACGTCGATTCCAAGGCCGGCACGGGCAAGCTTCTAAACGTCAAACCCGGATTCGCGATCGTCGATGGCAATGGCGGCAACAACTACGCGGTGAACCTGTTCTCGAATGCCACGGGCGCGATCAATAAGGCGGCCCTCACGCTGACGGCACAGACCAACACCAAGAATTTCGATGGCACCACGACGGCCCTCGCCAAGCCCGCCGTTTCGGGCCTGGTGGGCGGCGATACGGTTGCCGGACAGGCGGAAACTTATGCCAACGCCGGGCCCGGCACCGGCATTACGTTGAGCGTCAGCGCCTATACGATCAATGATGGCAACGGCGGCAATAACTACAACGTGACGACCGTGAACGATACGACCGGGGTCATCATCCTCCAGTCGACGAACGTATCGATTGTCAATAATAGCGGCCCCGTGCTCGAACCGCCGCTCGGTAGCAAGGTCTCCTATACTTTTACCATCACATTGGGTCAGGCCCTGCAAAAAGCCGTCACCGTGAACTACAACACGCTCAACGGCACCGCCAGGGCGGGCGTTGATTTCTCCGGCATCACCGGTGGCACGGTTACCATTCCCGCCGGCGCGACCTCGGTGCCGATTAATATCACCGTGATCGGCGATGCCCCGCAACAGCCCGGCGGGCCGACCGACAAGTTCTTCAGCGTGGCACTGAACTGGGCCGCCAGCGCCGGTAACACGCCGCAACCTATCACGAACGCCACGGCTGTTGGCGACATCCAACAAACGTTTGCGCCGACCATCAGTATTCCCGCCAGTCAGACGGTGCATCTCTCGGGCGGGGTTTATGCCGTCACACTTAACCTGGCATCCACTTATCCGTCGGCGGCATACGCGACCGCGGCCGGGGCTGTCTCCGTCAGTTACTACACTTCCAACGGGACGGGCAAATCGGGCACCAACTATAAAGGCGTCTCCGGCAACTTGACGATTCCCGCGTCGGCTTTCGTGGCCGCGACCAATACGATCACGATCCCCATCACCGGCATTGGCGCGGCCAGCGGACAGACCTTCAACCTGAACCTTGGAAGTGCCGGCGGCAACGTTGCCCTGGTCGGATCGACATCGTCGGTCGTGAGCATGTTTAACCCGCAAATCGCGGCCGGCACGCCTACAGGCGCCGCCGGCGGCGTGACCTTGACCTCGGTCAGTCAGTTAACGTCTGTTCTCAAACTGGCCGAAACCAATTGGATAGCGGCTGGTGCCAAACCGTCGAGCTTCAGCAAGGTTCAGCTACAAATTGGCAATATCGGCAAGGGCGTGGTCGGCAATACCGCCGGCAACGTAATCACGATCGACGCGAGCGCCGCTGGATTTGGTTGGTTCATCGATACCGCCAGCAGCGCGTTCCAGGCCACGTCCAATCCCGCGGAGATGTCAGCCAAACCTGGCACCCTCGCGGTGGGTCATATGGACCTACTCACCGTGGTAGAACACGAACTCGGCCATATCCTGGGCCTGGACGACGTGAACGCCGGCAGCCGGCCCGACAATCTGATGACGGCCACACTGGCGGCCGGCGAGCGGCGCTTGCCCGCGTCGAGCTTGATATTCGTGGCGCCGGCCCCGCTGGCTCAGCCAGCCAGTGCTTCCCAAAAGCCACTATTGCTACCGCCCGAGCTTAATGTTGGCGCCATTGGCAGCAGTCCGCCGGCCAAACCACTCTCGGCCGGAACTACCTCGGTGCTGGATCAAGTTTTCAGCCAATCGTCCGCGGACACTCCCGCAACGACCGATGCCCTGGATCAAATCTTTACGGTACTGGGGTCAACCAAGACCAAGAAGTAGACAGCCCGGCGGCGGGTCGAGCGTAATCGCGAGTTTGCTCAAGGGTGGCCCTGTAGGGTGGGTCAAGCGTGATCGCGCTGACCCACCGAAGCCTTGCGGAGCCTGTAGGGTGGGTCGAGCGTACTCGCGCTGACCCACCGAAGCGTGCGGAGCGCTGATAGATTTACACATCACCCAAGCGAGAAAAATTGCCCGATTTCGGTGGGTCAGCGCGAGAAAGCACTTGCCAACCAAGCTTGTGGAAACTGAAATGTTTTAGACACTACCCAAGGCGGACAAGGTCGTGCTGATTTCGGTGGGTCAGCGCGAGTACGCTCGACCCACCCTACATGTTTCCCCTACCTATTCCTATTCACCTCTGTATTTTCGCAGCGCTTGATTGGCGGCGGCACGGACTGTCGCGTCAGGATCGCGGGTTGCCTCGGTCAGGGCTTTTGGTACCGCTTCATATCGTGGGCGAAGGGTACCGAGCGATTCGGCGGCTAGCCGGCGGGTGCTCACGTCTTTTTCATGAAGTCCCGCGATGAGCACCGAGACCACGGTTGGATTGTTGGGTTCAATCTTGCCCATCAGCCTGGCGGTATGAATGCGTACGAGGGGATCACTGTCGCGCAGGCCTTGCATGTTGCCCATCGCCACCTTTCCCGACGTGTCGATTTTGGACACCTCGCTTAATTGCCGGGTAACGTCCATCATGACTGGCCCTACAATCAGCAGTCCGGCGCCAACCAAGAAACAAACGATGGTGGGAATCAGCATCCAAAAGCTCGCGCGGTTGGCCTGCGCCTCCGCCCGTTGACGCATGGACGTGCGCAGATTGTTGCTGGTTTCCAGCAACACTGTGGTGGCGTCGCTGCCGAGCCGTTCCGACTGGGCCAGGATGATCGCGAGATTGCGAACCTCCGGCAGACGTACGCGGTCTGCTAACTGCCGCAGCGCATATTCCAGGCTGCTTAATTCGGCTTGACGGCGTGTGATATCGAACTCTTCGGCAAGGGCAGGGTGGGTGTAGCGCAATTCGCGGGCCACCCTCTGCATGGCGGCATAAAGGTTCATGCCCGCGGTCAGGGCCAACGTCAAAAGGTCGATGGCAGTGGGCAACCCACGCTCAATTTCGCGCGCCCGCGCACGGCCCTGTGCCTGGAGAACAAGGCGCGGCAAGCTATAGGCAACGATGGCCAACACGATGCCGACCAGCGCGATGACCGGGATGTCCTGGGGATCGAGAATCAGCGCCAGCGCACCGGTCACGCCCAGGCACAACAGCACTAGCACGTTGCGCAGGGCCAAATAATCGGTGAGGGCATTGTTGCGGTAATATCCCGCTGAGCGCAGGTCCTGGCAGAGCACCTCGCGCATGCCTTTGGTGGTCGGAATCAGGACCGCGAACGGGTACGTCAAGTATTCAAAGACCAACTCCGACGACGGGCCTGTTGCCAGTTCAGCCCCGGGCGGCGGCGGGCGCTCGTTCACGGGTTCAGGCGGCTCCCAGGCATGGCGCAAGGCGACAAAGGAAATAACGACGGTGGGCACCAGGAGTAGGGCAGCCAGGATCCACATTTCAAGGGTCACGACAAGCTCCTGAGCTCAATAGTCGACGCGAAGCAGAAAAATAAACCAAAGAACGCCGACAATCTCGAGAATAATCGCGGTGGCCAGCAGTTGGCGCCGGCGGTGGTCGTGAAAAGATCGCGCGTGTGTTCGGGCTGGAAGATCGCGTAGGCGATAATGAGGACGGGGATCGCGGCGCCCAGAATAAGGCCGGCGATGCGAGCCAGCGCCGTGGCGGCCCGAAAATAGCCCAGAAACTGAATGCGATCGCGGGTGCTGGCCGCCAGGCGATCGAGCAACAAGGCTAGATTGCCACCTGCCTGATAATAGAGGCCGACCGTGGAGACGAAAACATCGAAGTCGGACAGCCGTATCCGTTGGGCCGTGCTTTGCAGGGCCTTGTGGGGATGCAGTCCCAGATGAATTTGTCCCGAACAGCGCCGAAATTCCGCGGCCAGCGGTTCGTCGAGCTGATCGCCGGCTCGTGCCATCGATTGTTCGAGCGTCAAGCCGGCACGCAGGGAACGAGCCAGGAAGAAGAAAGCATCGGGAAGTTGTCCCTGAAGGAGGCGACGGCGCCGTGCCTGCAGGTACAGAAGAATTGCCAGCGGCAAAGTAATGCCGATCACCAGACCGGCGGCGCCGGCCCATTCCTCTTCGCCCCAGAAGAAACAGAGGGCCGCCAGGCTCAAGCCGGTCAAGACGACGAACCAGAGCAACTGGCTTGGCGACAGATCGAGCCCCGTCCCTCTGACCATCCCTTCGAACGATTGATCCATGTGCACCGCGAGGTCGCCCGTGGCGCCTGGCGTGGCCAGCGGAAAATCCGTGTCCTCTCCGGCGTGGCGATAAAGCGACGGCGCTGCAGCCGGGCCTGGTACCCATCCATCACACGGCGCGCCACCGCGAAGACCAGGATGGTCAGGACAATAATCATCGCGGCGACAAATATATTGTGCTCGATCATGGGCAACGCTTAGGATAAATAGGAATTGGGGAAACCACCGTCCGCCTCGCCGGCCTCCTCGACGACATCGGCGTCGGCAAATTCCTCCGGTACGACCTCTTCCGCGGCCATCTCCGCCGGTGGTACTTCCGCCGTGCTCAGGATCCTTTCGGCAAATAAACTATCGGGCACCGTCAAACCCGATGTGCGGAGTCGCGCCAGGAAGCCGGGTATCTTGCCGGTCGCATAAAATTCGCCGACCGCCATGCCTTTTTCGACGCCCGTCTGGCGAAAGCCAAACAGGTCGCGAACGACATAGCGATTACCCTTGCGGCCGCGTATTTCCGTGATTTTCATGATCTTGCGGGCGCCTCCCTTGAGGCGGGCGATCTGGATGACCAGGTTGACCGCCGACGCGATGTATTGCCGAATGACGGCCACGGGCATCTCGTAACCGGCCATCATCACCATCATTTCAAGGCGGGCCAGGGCATCGCGTGTGTCGTTGGAGTGAACGGTGGTGAGGCTGCCCTCATGGCCCGTGGTCATGGCCTGTAGCATGTCGAGCGCCTCGGCGCCCCGTACCTCGCCGATGATGATGCGATCAGGGCGCATGCGCAGCGCGTTGCGGACCAGGTCGCGTTGCCTCACTTCGCCGACCCCTTCGAGATTGGGGGGCCGGGTCTCCAGGCGCACCACGTGCGGTTGTTGCAACAGCAATTCAGCGGAATCCTCGATGGTCACGAGGCGTTCGTCGGTGGGAATGAACTTGGAGAGTGTATTGAGGAGAGTGGTCTTGCCGGCGCCGGTGCCCCCCGAAATGAGAATGCTGACGCGGCCGGCGACGGCGGCTTCCAGCAATTGCAGCATGGCGTGCGGCATGGTCGCGTTGGCGAGCAAGTCCTCGCAGCGCAGCCGTACGCCAAAGCGGCGGATTGACAGCACGGGACCCTGGAGCGCCAAGGGCGGCACGACGGCATTGACGCGCGAGCCGTCCGGGAGGCGGGCGTCTACCATGGGCGAGGTTTCATCGGCCCGGCGGCCGACGCGGGCCGCTATGCGCTGGATGATCTGCATGACATGGGCGTCATCGGCAAAGACAATATCGGTTTGCTCCAGGCGGCCGCCCCGTTCGACGTAGACTTCGTTGGGCCCGTTGACCAGGATGTCGCTGACCTCCGGATCGTCCATCAGTTTTTCCAGCGGTCCGAGCCCGAAAGCCTCGTCATAGATTTCGTCGACCAGCCGATCCCGCTCCCCCTCGTTGAGCGCCCGGGCGAGGATTGCGCGAGCCGCGTGGCCATCGAGCGGACCTCGTGGCGAAGCTGCTCCGGCTTCCAGGTCGTCAGTTTGGTCAGGTCGATCAGCTCGACCATCTGCCGGTGGGTCTCCGCCTTCAATTTTTGAAAGCGATGGGCATTGCCGGACTTGTCAATTTTGGTGGTCATGTCGCCATACAGGGTTAGAGGTTCGTCCGTCCGCGGCTACTCCACGAGGCGAACTTTGCAAATATACGGGTTGGTAATGTTCACTCCGCCCACGCCGCGCTGCGCAACGCTCGTCACGGCGCTGCGTGTGGACAACATACAGGGCTGTAACGTGAGCGCCACCCCGTTGCCGGTCGGCACGGCCCGCACAAGCCGGGCGGCGACGAAACCAGCGACGACCGCCTGTCCGCCCGTGGT
Organism: uncultured Planctomycetota bacterium; assembly: GCA_963848825.1. Classification (GTDB taxonomy): domain Bacteria; phylum Planctomycetota; class Planctomycetia; order Gemmatales; family Gemmataceae; genus CAVVSQ01. The sequence goes on from CAWKFA010000008.1 coordinate 437,263, forward strand.
GTCGAAGCTCTCATAAAGCGGCCAGATCCGTTTTTGACCGGCGATGCCGTTAAGCTGGGCAGCCAGGTCGGAATAAATGCTGGCGTCACCGCGGGTGGCGCCTACAGTTAGCCGGTTGTCCGCGCTCGCCAGGGCAAAGACGCCGCCCAGGTCGTTCAAATCGGCCACCGTGATGCCGCTGCCAAGTTGCCGATCAAAGGTGGCTTGATTGCCGGCCGTCGCGAGATCGGCAATTCCGATTAAAAGCAAAGCTGCACTGGCCTGGGTTTCGTCGGTTTGAACAACCAGAGTCGCCTCCGCCAGTTCGTCGCTGCCAACAGCGAAGGTGCCGCTTGAAGCATCGAAGCTCCAGTTATCCTGGCCAAGCAGCAATTGATTTTCCCAGGAGCTGGGAGTCCCGGCCGCGCCGCGGGTCAACAAGGCGACCGGCGCCAGGGCCAACGGCTGATCGCCGATCGGCTGGAAGCCAACGACGTCGCGATCCATGGTCGCCGTGGCCTGTACTGTCAAATCGGTGGAACCAATAAAGGTGAAGTTGGCGGCCAGGAGACCGACAGGATTGCCGCGGGCCTTGAGGCGGCGGGCGTTCAGGCGCACGGTGTTGACCTGCCCCAAAAAAGGGCTGCCGTTGTGCGTGCTGTCGAGATCGCCGACCACAAGGATGCGGCTGGCGGGATTGGGATTACGCGGCTGATCAAGAATGCCGAAGACGACGTCGCCATCGGCTGGGTTGGAAAAGGGCTTGGCTGGCATCAGGAGGGGCAGGGGTTTGCCGAGGACTTTGTTGGCCGTCGCGTAGAACTGGGCCTGCGTTCGCGCCGTGGCAATACGATTCATTTGCAATGTGGCATCGCCGGTCAACCAGGAATCATCGGCAAGCGACTGCAGGGCGGCCAGGCAGGCCGCATCGGCGGTGTTATGGAGGGCGGCTTTGCCCTCGGCGAGATAGGCGGCATTGATGGCCAAAACTAAAGCGCCCACCAGGACAGGGCAGGCGCACACAAAAAACAACGTCAGAGCAGTCGCGCGCCGTGGATTACGTCGGCCCTCCCCATCGCTCGGTTGAGTGTACATTGTTGGATTTACCCCGGACACATCGTCGCGGCTTGTTTGGACGCGGCTAACGGCGCAAACAGGGCCACGCCGCCTCTTAGCCTCCTCCCGCTGTCTTGCCGCGTAGAGGAGTTGGTGGCGAGCGGTTGATGATTGTTCCCGGCCGTTGCTGGTTGTTCGATTCCGCGCTCGCCGGCATGGGATTGCTAAACTGATAGCCGTAGCCCGGGATGTCGGGATCGACGGCTGCGCGATCGGCCGGAGAGAGGGGCACCATAAACTGCACTACCCCTTTTTTCTCGCTGCCCTTGTACATCTCGATCGATCGGTTTTCCATAACGGAGAGTGGGGGCAGATGGAAAATGCGGTTCAAGATCGGCATCCGAGATGGAACGATTGCCTTGCGAAAGGGCGGCAATGCGTTTGTCCTCGTTCTTATATTCCTCGCTCGCGGGATCGTCCCAGGTGGTTGGAAACTCGGCCTTGGCTCCCTTGCCCAGGGGAGGCGTGGAAATTGGGACGAGTGTCAATTGCCCCTTGCTCTTGGCGTATTCAATAAGTGCGGCGCGGTAGGGATTGGCCGCCAGCGTGAAGGCCAAAGGCTTTCCTTCCGGGACTGGTGCGACCACCGGCCATAGCATGTCGCGTTTGAAGATGACGGGCAATCCTCGGGCAATGGGCGCATAGCCTGACCTGGTGACCGGCGGGGTGCCGCTGCCTTCAATTTTCGTGCTCAGATATACATCGACGTGGTCGCCAATGCGAATGAGGCCGCCATTGGCGCGGTCCTTGGTGACTTCCACGTGAACGGCCACCATGCCCGGCGGCAAAACTTCGCCGACGCCTTTGGGGATTACCTGAGGAGTCAGATACTCGTTGTAAAGGATTTGCCCTGCCCCGACATTGCGATTGAGCACGCGCATCGAGGCGGCTTCCGGTCGCGCGGACAGGTACTTCTCCGGGTTTTTTCGATAGTCGTCATACTCATCGGCCGTCAACTCCCGTACCTCGACGTCGCCCGGCGTCATGGCGATATCTTCGTAAAGGTTTTTCTTGGCGACCAGGACCTTGGGAAGCTGGACAACGGGTTGTGGCTGCACGACAGGTGTGCGGAACACGCCAAAATAGCGAGCGGCGGCCAGGCCGGCCAGCCCGATCATGACAGCGATGAACAAGGCAAACAGAGTGCTAGCTCTCACGGTGAACCTCTCAGTCAATTCTCACGTCGTTCATGGACTCGCCAGCCGCCGTGACCACGCAAAATGGTCCCGCCTGGCGAGTAGCACCTTACTCTCTGCGCATTATCGTTGAACCACTCAAAGGTCGGTTTTTGATACTGTAGGCCGCGAAGATCAACATATTTGGGACCACGGCGGCGGCGTCGGGGACTGTTACGCTCACGGTAACTGGGTTGCCCGATACATCGCTAAGGTGGGACGCAACCACCGCATTCTTGCCCAGGCTGCCATTGCCCAGGACTACGCGTGTTGCCGCCTCCACTTCCAACGCGGCTCCCTCCTTGGGCCGCGACGCGCACCCCTTCGCGGCTGGCCATGGTAAGCTGCTGGTCCGTGGACAAAATCAAGCTGAGCTCCACCATGCCGAGCACAAGAGCCAGGACAATCGGCAGCAGCATCAACAGCTCGACGGCATGAATGCCGCCTGGCCTACTGGTTTTATTGGCGGACGGACCAACCATACGGACCTCAGGCGCGGTGCAGGCTTTCCATGCCGAGGGTTTTTGCCGGCGCTCCCGCGGCCGGTTGGGGCAGAGGAAGGTTCAAGTCAACCCGGAAGACCCACAACAGGACCAGGGCCGTCGCCAGCGCCAGCGGCAGCGCATAAGTCATGCCGCGCGCAGGCGCGGATCGCGCGGTACCGGCGCCTTGCCCTTTCTATCGGTCCGGGTGGGCGGAGCAGCTTGAGACCTTGGGGTAAGAAAGGTAATGGCCAGCTTCCCCATCAGTAGAACCATCAGGATAATTGTTGAAAGGGCCAAAATCCACACGGCCAAGTCAGGACCGACCCAGGCGCTCACCGCGGCGAAGAGCTTGACGTCCCCCCCCGGCATGCTCCCACGATCCAAAGCACGAAAAAGATGCCAAAGCCAGTGAAAAACCCAGCCAGTGTGAAGAGGAAGCCATCGGCGGCACCCATGAGAACACCACTGGGTTCGAACAGCCACACTTTGAGGCCCAGTTCGCCCATCCAGGAGCCGCGCCAGGTTGAACAGAATGCCCAGCGCCAAAACCGTTAAAGACAGCTTCTTGGGCACGACCATACGACGTGAATCGATATAGGCGGCCACCAAAAGAAAGGCGATTAGAACGGCGTAATACAACCAGCCAAAGGGCAGGTTGGGGAAAAATGTAGGCATCACGGCAGCTTGACTCTTGTTGCTAGGTATAACGCTTGGGAAAGGGTATCACTTGAGTGAATTATACCACCGAAAGCTGCCGTTCGAAAATGGGGAGGTGCGAATAATGCTTCGAACAGGCCACGGTCAGGTGAAAAGGGGAGAACGAATGGACATTCCAGGCATCGGACACTGAAGTTCCAGGGCCTGGAATGTCCATTAACCGATTGATTAGGGAACCGCTTGATAGGGCAGACCGGGATTGATGACGGTCGAGTTGACCGGATCTTTGAAAACAATCCCTGGTTCCTGGATAGGCGAGGAGAAGGTAAAGTTGGCGGCAGGCGCCTCATAGTGGCCTGTGAGCCTTCCGAGCCGGCCGAATCTCCGGAAACGCCGGAAATCTCGAAGCCCGGATCGATCGCCATGACGGCATTGGCCAACTGAGTAAGGCCGACGATCATGGCGATACGAAGATTGCCCATGCCCGCAATGATTCCGATGACCAGGATCACGGCAATGAAGAGCAATTCGATGCTAATGATGAAGCCACCATCATCCTCCCACAATTGAGAAAGCAGTTTACGCATGAAAGACACTCCTAACGTAAAGGAAAGGCCGCCGCACCCCCCTGGCCTGTAACATACAAGCACCTGGTGAATCGTTGGGAGAGGTAAGGAGCTCTATCCTGCAACATCCAAAAAATTAAAGAACGGACACAAGATTCCAGTCGTTAACCAAACGATTGCGAGTCGTCGCTGAGATTGCCTGAGGAACCTGAATTACTGGATAACCATCTCGCGCTATCAACGAAAATAAACCTGAAATGCCGTTTCTCTGCTAGCTCAACCCAGGTGAGCCTGGACATCCTTGATCAAGGTTAAATTTGCGAAGGTTTAATCCAACTTTTACAGATTGGCAAACCAAACAAATCCACTAACGAATGGTGAACGAACTACTCTCAATCCCTCAAAAACTACCCTGTGACGCTGGGTGAGATTTGAATCATTATCTCATGGGAGAATAGGAAAGCAAGACTGAATGCGTAGATTTTTTGCATTTTTTGGAAATTAGGAGCCTTGCCGATTGCCAAACCCACGCATACCTCCACCCCATTTATTTGCGCCTTTCACGTATTTTTTCGGGCAAGCTCCTTTAACAGTCTACGTGCTAATTTGCCAGAGCAGCGATTGTTTGTTCGTAAACTATTAAAATACAGACGGTTGCGGCAATTAGTCGCGCGTAGGACATACGCGGAGCCTTGTCGGACCTGTTGGACCGCACCGCCGGAAATCTAAAGTTACCTAACCCGCAAACCCGATACTACCCTCACGACCGTCACAACGGGAAGCTCCTGCGTGGATGGGGTTTCGCTGTTGAATGAAGCCAAGCGGATTTGAAGGAGCAGCTATGACCGCACGGAATAAAACAGGGCGTTCAGCCCAGGGCAGCTGCGAAGGGCGGGGCCTGGGCCGAAAACGCTCGGGGATTTTGATTCTGTGTTTCTCTTGCCTTGCCGCCTGGTCAACCGGAACGCTGTCGCGGGCTCAACAGGGCCCGATGCTGGACGTTCCACCCCCGCCCCCACCACCAGTGCCCAGGCAGATCAAGCCCGCTGCGCAACTCCCGGTGCCCGAACCTATCAAGTTGCCGAACACGGTCGCCGATGCCAAGCTGCCGCAGACCAAAGCCAAGGCCAACGACCTTACCCAACAATGCCCCCCTGTTTCCACCGGCAAGAACGACCTGTTTCGCACGGAAGCGTGTGACCAGAACGTGCCCGTCGTCGCCTGTCCATCACCGAGTGACCTGGCCGAGGCCGGCAAGTTCGTGGACAACAATTTTCTGGACCCGAAGACTCCCTTGACGCTCTACGCGGGCCGCACCCGTCTCATGGTCTTCAAACAACCGCCCACACGCATTCAGATCGGCGATGAGAAGATCGTCGGCTACACGCTCATCAGCCCCAAACAGCTTTCCTTGTTGGGGAGCACCAAGGACCTCGGCTCGACGGTCCTCAACCTGTGGTTCAGGGACCCCGCCGACAAGGCGAAAGAAATCGTGATCGGCTACCTGATTCGCGTTGTACCCGACCCGGAGACCCGGGCCGAGCTTGAAGTGCGTTACAAGATGCTGGCGGCCCAAATCAACAAGGCATTCCCCGATAGTCGCATCTCTCTGAACTTGGTGGGCGACAAGCTAACCGTCAGTGGCCAGGCCAAGGATGTCGCCGATGCCGTGCAAATCTTGAGGATCGCCCGTTCGGTGGCGCCGCGGGAACCGGATGCCAAACTGCCGTTCAATCTTGGGTCCGTCACGCTGGAGCCCTACGCCCCAGGTCGCAACCGCTTTCAGGACCTGATGGATGCCGCTGGGCCACACATCATCAACTTATTGCGGATCCCCGGCGAACAGATGGTAACCTTGCGTGTCACCGTGGCGGAAGTCAATCGCTCCGCCGCCCGCAGCATTGGGCTCAATTTCACGATCGCGAACAAGCAAGGGTTGCAGGTGTTCGCCAATAACACGGGCAACATCAATGGGTCACTCAGCGGTCTCGGCGTCTTCCAGGGTTTCGGCCTGGTCGGAGCCGGCGGCGGCGTGGGCCAAATCGCCAATAATCTGCCGGCTGCCCTCGATAATGGTCAGATCATTCTGGCGATCAATGCCATGCGTAACCTGGGTTACGCTCGCACACTCGCGGAGCCGAGCCTGGAAGTGATCAACGGACAAACGGGAACGTTTCACGTAGGCGGCGAGTACCCGATTCCCATCGTGACCGGCGCCACGTCGGTCGGCTTGCAGGGTGTCGAGTTCAAGCCATTCGGCGTGCAACTCACTTATACACCCACCATTACCGATCGCGACCGCATTCGCCTCAACCTGTCGTTCACGGTGAGTACTCGCGACCTGTCGTCAGGCGCCAGCTTCAACGGTGCCAACGTCGCCGGCCTCAACACGCGCAATTTCCAGACCACCGTGGAGCTGCGCGATGGGCAAACCATGGCGGTCGCCGGGATGATTCAAAACAATCTGGGGACTCAAGCGAGCCGCGTGCCCCTGCTGGGGGACCTGCCTGTCGTCGGGCGAATCTTCGCCTTCGACCAAATCAATGCGGGGGAACAAGAGCTGGTCGTACTGGTCACGCCCGAGTTTTCGCACCCCTTGTGCGAAGGGGAAGTGCCGCCGCTGCCGGGTAGCGATATTTATGAGCCAGGCGACCTGGAGTTCTACCTGCTCGGCCGCCTGGAAAGTCGTCGCCAATATGACTATCGCAGTCCGGTGCGCACCGATCTGCAACGCATGCGGAGCTACCATCGCTGCGAGCAGCTTTACATCATCGGGCCCAGTGGCCATAGCGAACAAAAGTAGCACCCTCGGCCGGGACTCCGACCAAATGATAATTCGGGCAGGAACGGAACCCTGACCCACGGGCAACGACTCACGAGCGAAATGGATTCGAGGCCATACATGAACAAGAAGTCCAACTTCCCATGGCGGCTCTGGCTTCCCACCGGCCTGGTCGTTCCTGTGTTTCTGGCGGGCTGCCTTTCCGGTGGTGGTTCGTGCGGCAGTGGCGAATGCGGCAACGGCGCTTCGGGAAAGGGCCTGGGCAGCCGTATCGACAAGTGCGCCACCATCCCCGCGGGGGCCATTCCGCAGCCGATCGGCACGCATACCAACGAAATTCTGTCGCGCCAGGTTGCCAAGGCCGAGGCGGACCAGTTTGTGATTTATCTCTACGAGTGGTCGGGCGACACCGCCAATTTTGGGCCCTTCGGCGCCCGCCACGTTGACCGCATGGCAACCCGGCTGAACAAGGCCGCTCAGCCGGTGGTGATCGAGGCCGACGTGAACACGTCGGTGAATGAGGCTCGTCGCCTCACGATGGTCGCCTACCTCGAACAACGCGGCGTCGCCAATGCCAGCCAACTGGTGACGATAGGTTTTTCGCAGGCCGAGGGTCTTTACGGCGATGAGGCGGATCGCGCCTACCGCCAGATGATTTGGCCCCAGGGCAATAGCAACATCAGAGGTCAGGGCTTCAACCAGAATGGCTTCCGCGGCGGCGGCCTGGGGACCGGCGGCGGTGGTGGCATCGGCGGATTTGGCGGGTTCTAACACAGACCACTCCAGGAGGAGTTCTCATGGGCCGTCCTTGTACTTTGCTGCTGGGCCTGAGCTTTTTACTAGCCGCCACCGGCTGTCAGTTGACCGCACCCGACAATTTGTCGTCGGTTTCCAGCCCAGCCAGCACGGCGCCGCAGGCGGAATTGCCGGCCAGAAAAACCGCCGAGGTCTGTGTCGCTACCGCCGAAGAGCTGGAAAAGGCCGGCAAGGACAAGGAAGCCATCAGCCTTTATGAAAAAGCACGCCAGACCGGCACCAGCAAACCCGTGGGCGCCGGCTCGCGGCCCTCTATGACGAGCAAAAGGATTATGTCCGCGCCTTGGAGGAATATAAGCTTCTCCTGAGCAAAAGCCCCAGGGATGCCGATTTGCTGAACGACATCGGCTATTGCTACTACAACCAGGGCAAGTGGAGCGAAGCGGAGAAATTCTTGCGGCAAGCGCTGGCAGTCAATGCGAAACATGCTCGTGCCTGGATCAACCTGGGTATGGCGCTGGCGCAAGATCATCGCTATCAGGAAAGTCTGGAGGCCTTCACCAAGGTCGTCAACCCAGCCCAGGCACAGTGTAATCTCGCCTTTATTTGGCTGACCCAGGGCAAACGGGAAGAAGCGGTGGCTGCCTACCGCCAGGCTCTCGCCATGGAACCCAATCTGGGCGTGGCCCGCGCCGCTCTGGAGCGACTCGAGCGTCCTGGTGTCCCCGCCGCCCCGGCACCCATGCCGGAGCACGTGACCCGCAATAACGCCGAACCGGTTAGCCATGAGGACGCCGATCCGTTAGCGCCCATTATCGTGCCCTGAATATGCGGTTGCGCACCATGACTCATGGATACCTGCAAAGAGGAGCCTTAATCTCGTGAAAAGGGCAACAAACAAGCTGGCATGTGCCTTCGGAGTCCTGGCCACCCTTGGCTCGGCTGTCAGCCTTGGCGCCGCGCCTCCCACGGAGGGCGACGACGAAGTTGTGCAAATCGAACAATACCATGGCTTGCGGCGCGTGGACGCGGGAGCCACGAAAAAACAAGCGGCGACTCTGCCGGCGGCGACAGCCCCCCGGGAGAATTCAACTCAAGACACTCCGTATGTGATTCAGCCGGTAACCTGGATCGATGATGCACCGGCTCCGTTGCTCCTGCCGGTCGTGTTGCCCGAAAAGATGCTCGGCATGCCCGACGAAAAGGGTGCGGCCAAATTGGGGATTTTGGAAATTCGTGCCGACACGGTACGGGAAGGCAGACCGTCGCGCTCCGCCGATGCCAGCGAATCTCAGGAGGCGGTAGGTTCAAGCCGAGATGACGCCTCGCGCCGGCGCCCTGGCCGCGAAGCGGGCTCCTTGAACGATCACGCTGAACCGGTTTCGGCGCAACGACGACACGTCCAGCAGCATCTTGCTAGCGGTAGTAATTATCACGGTGGCCATTGTCGCTCCCCTGGCTTCGCTTCTGTGCTTTTTCTGGCTCCTGGGCCGGCACAGTCGCCGCTTCGGCCCCATATTTCGGGTCGATTCAGCGGGCAGCGTTGGAACGGTAACCGGCCCATTTACGGCCCAAGTCCCCGTTGCGGCCGGGAGTGCGGCCGAGGCAGCCGTCGCGACAGACGCCGGCCCCGAGCATTTCGAGGTTGCCGAGATCGCGCTGCCGCGCCGCTTCGAAGAGCAACTTCCCGAGGAATTCGACCTGGGTCCGACGTTTGAAGAGGAACGTAAACGCAAGGAAGAGAGCATCGAGCAACAGGAGAACGCCGTCCTGGAACAGTTATTTGAGCAAAACCTTCGCCTGCACGAACAAATTGAGCAAGCGCATGATTCACAGGGCCAAAAAAAGCCGGAATAAGGCGGCCACGTAAGTCGGGGAGCACGGATTCACCGTTAATTATTCAACGCCTTCAGGGGAGAGAGACCATGGACAAGGAATTCGTTTATATTGGCATGGACCTGGGTACTTTCAAGACCTCGGTCGCCTCTTCCACCGGCCTGCGGGATGTGCTCCAGACCGCCGTCGGCTGGCCAAAAGATCACTTTGCCCGCACGCTCCTTGGCCGTGAAGTCGTCTTTGGCAAAGACCTGGTTGAGCACCGCCTGGCCCTGAATGTTGTCCGACCCTTCGAAAAAGGCGTGTTCAAATATAACAATATCGAGGACTGCGGCCTGCGCCCGGAAGACGTGCGCAAACATCAAGAAGCAGCCCGCCTGCTCGTCGAGCACGCGGTGGGACTGACGCGGCCCACCAAGGGCCTGCCGATCTGCGGCGTCATCGGCGCTCCCTCCCGGGCCACCGTGGCCAACAAGCAGGTGATCCTGGAAGCGGCGCGCGGCACCTTTGACGCCGTCATGATTGTTCCCGAGCCGTTCACCATCGCCTATGCCATGAATCGTCTCAGCGACACGCTCGTCGTGGATATTGGGGCCGGCACGATCGACCTGTGCCCGATCTACGGCACCTTCCCCTCGGAGGAGGAGCAAATCACCATCCCCGTCGGCGGCGACTTCATCGACGACAATTTCTTCAACCTGATGCGCGCGGCATATCCGGAGGCGCAGTTGTCACGCAACATGACGCGTGAAATCAAGGAAAAGTACGGCTTTGTCCATGACGTCAATGAGAAGGTGATCGTGCCCTTGCCGGTGGGCGGCAAGCCCAGGCAGTTCGATGTGACGCAGCCGTTGACCGAGGCCTGCCGGACCATCATTGAGCCGATTGTCAAAGGATTACGCGAGCTGATCGCCGGTTTCGATCCGGAATTTCAACAACGAATGTTGCAAAACATCGTGCTGGGCGGAGGCGGCAGCCAGCTGCGCGGCCTCGACCGTATCATCGAGGAATCGATGGCCGAATACGGCGGCGCCAAGGTACGTCGCGTAGGTGATGCGGTTTACGCGGGTGCCGTCGGCGCCCTCAAGCTCGCGATGGGGTTGCCCGTGGAGAGCTGGAAGCGCCTCCAAGAAGTGAAACAATCCGCGAATCTCGTGGCGGCGTAAGGTGTGAGGGGCGTAGCCCTCGCCCCTACACGCTGCTGCCCGCCAGCCAGCCTGTGCTCCACGCGGCTTGAAAATTAAAGCCGCCGATGGGCCCATCAAGATCCAGGATCTCGCCCGCCAGATAAAGGCCGGGGACGCGCTTGCTTTGCATGTCGCGCGAATCGACCTCCGCCAGCGGAATGCCGCCCGCGGTTACCTCGGCCTTCTTGAAACCAAGCGTGCCCGTCAGCGCAATGGCCAGTTCCTTGACCGCGGTCACAATTCTTTGGCGTTCCTCCTTGGTAAGGGCCGCCGCCTTGCGATCTTTTGGCAGGCCGGCTTGTTCGAGTACCACGTCCGCCAGGCGCCGCGGCAAGTAGTCGGCCAGCACAATCGAAAGCTGTTTCCTGCCGGCTGAAGCCGACGCCGTGCGCAGATATTCACCCAGGTCGTCTGCCGGCATTCGCGGCAGCAAGTCGATCAACAACGTCAGCGTACTGGGCTTTTCATGGCCACTGACCACCCGGCTAACGTCCAGGATCACCGGGCCGGACAGGCCAAAATGCGCGAAGAGCAGCGAGCCCCGCCGACGGTCCAACTTGTTGTCAGAAGATGTCCCACGTTCCACAATCGTCACGCCGACGTCTTCCAGCGTGAGGCCCTGGAGCTCGCGCACCCAGGGAAGCGTGGTCGTCAGTGGCACAAGGGCAGGGCGGGGCGGCAACAGCGAATGACCCAGTTGCGCCGCGAAGCGGTAGCCATCACCTGTCGTGCCCGACCCCGGATAGGATTGGCCACCGGTGGTCAACACGACGTGCGGCGTCGTCACGGTGCGCAGGGGCGTGCGTAGACCAAAGCTTTGTTCCAGGCGCGTCAGTTCCAGCAGTGGCTCCGCCAGTGCCAGGACTGCCCCACTGCGCCAGGCGGTCGAGCAGCGCCTGCAAAACGTCCGCGGCTTTATTGCTGACCGGAAAGACCTTGCCGGTCTCCTCAACCTTGACCTTGACCCCTTCGGCCTCGAAAAGTTCGATGGTCTTCGCGACGCTCAGCGCCGCCAGGGGTGCGTGGAGAAACTTGCCCGCGGCGCCATACGCGGCGACGATGCCGCGATTGTCGGTGTCGTGAGTGATGTTGCAGCGCGTGCCTCCGGACATGAGGATCTTGACGCCAGGTCGTTTGTTTTTCTCCAGGAGGAGCACGCGACGGCCACGCTCGGCGGCGCAGAGCGCGGCCATGAGACCGGCTGCTCCCGCACCAATCACGACCACATCCCACGACGACTCAGGCATCAAAAATCTCCTTCCCCCTTTCATATACTGTCACAAACACTTGGCTATCGCCAAATGACCGTCTCCAGGTAGCGAATTATCTGGTGGATCATCTTCCCCAAGCAAAGGTGCGTCATGGACCCTGTTTTGATCGTGGTCTTGGTAGTCGCCGGACTCCTCATTGTCGCGGCGATCGTTATCTACAATGGCCTGGTCAGTCGCAAGGTGGAAACGCAGAATGCTTATTCGCAGATCGACGTGCAGCTCAAGCGGCGGTATGACCTGATTCCCAACCTCGTGGAAACGGTGAAGGGCTACGCCGTCCATGAGAGAGAAACGCTCGAGAATGTCGTGAAGGCACGGGCAGCGGCCATCAACGCGACCGGCGTGGCCGACAAGGCGGCCGCCGAAAACCAGCTCAGCGGCACGCTCAAGTCGCTGTTCTCGGTAACCGAGGCCTATCCCGATCTAAAAGCGAACCAAAACTTTCTGTCGCTACAGGAAGAGCTCTCCGCGACCGAAAACCGCATTGGCTTCTCTCGCCAGCACTACAACGACGTGGTAAGCCAGTACAACACGAAGCTCATGGGATTTCCCGCCAACATTCTCGCGGGCATGTTCGGCTTCCGTCCCGCTGAATTCTTCCAGCTCGACGCTGGGGAGGCTGCCGCCGTTCACCAGGCGCCGAAGGTGAAGTTCTAACATGGCCCCCACTTTTCGCGACTTGATCGCCGACAACAAAAGGAACAGCTTTTTGTTGGTGGCGATCTTCGTGCTCTTCACTGCGGCGGTCGCGATGGTGCTGGCGCTGGCGGTGATGATGTATGTGGATGATCGCGTACCCCTCCAGGTCAACATCGTCCGCAGCGCCGTGGCCGGCGCTATCGCCATGGGTATCGCGCTGGTTATCTCCTTTGGGTCATTTTTCGAAGGGGATAAGTTGGTGCTGGCCATCAGCGGCGCCAAGCCCATCGGCCACGCGGACGATCCTCAGCTCTTCAATGTCGTCGAGGAAATGGCCATCGCCGCCGGCGTACCGATGCCCAGCGTCTATCTCATCCAAGACCCCGCGCCCAACGCCTTCGCCACCGGGCGTGACCCCCAGCATGCGGCCATCGCCGTCACGACGGGCCTGCGCGAAACTAAATCGCGACGAACTCCAGGGCGTGGTAGCCCACGAAATGAGCCATATTCGCAATTATGATACGCGCCTCATGTTGCTGATGGCTGTTTTGATCGGCACCATCGTGATGCTCGCGGATCTTTTCTGGCAATTCCTGCGCTTCGGCGGCTCCGGCAGTTCAAGCCGGGACCGCAGTAGCAATGACAGAGACAGCAGCAAGGGTAGTGGCGGCATCGTCATGCTGGCGGTGCTTGTCGCCGCCGTTATCCTGGCCATTTTGGCGCCGCTACTGGCGCAGATCATTCAGTTCGCCGTGAGTCGCCAGCGCGAGTATTTGGCCGATGCCACCGGCGTCCAATTGACGCGGAACCCCCTTGGCCTGGCCAGCGCCCTGCGTAAGATCGACGAGGACCCCCACGAATTGCACACGGCCAACCGCGGCACCGCCCATCTCTACATCGCCAATCCCGTCAAGAAGTTCGAAGCCATGGCCGACAGTGCCCTGGCCAGCCATCCACCCATTAAAGACCGTATCGCCCGCCTCGAAGCACTCGCCCACGCTTAGGAATTGCAGACTCCTCACTATCCTTCCAAATCCGTGTCGCGCCAGTCCGTCACGAACATATGCCCGGGTTTGTGCGTTATCAGCAGGGGCGGCCTGGCTTCCATGGCTACCGCCTGCGGAGTGACGCCGCACGCCCAGAACACAGGTACCTCGTCGGCACGAATTTCAACCGGGTCACCGAAATCGGGCCGTGTGACATCGCGTATGCCAATAGCCTCGGGAGTGCCGATGTGGATCGGCGCCCCATGCGCTCGTGGAAAGCGGCTGCACACCACCACCGCGCATAGCGCCTGCGCCATTGTCATTGGCCGCATCGACACGACCATTGGCCCGCGAAACAATCCAGCCGGCCGGCAGGCGATGTTGGTCCGGTACATGGGCACATTGCAACCCGCCTCGATATGGCGCACCGGCAGGCCAGCGTCCTTCAGCGCTCTTTCAAAGGTGAAGGAACAACCGGTCAAAAAACCCACAAAATCTTCGCGCCAATAACTCTGAAGATCGCTCGGCTCGTCCACCAGCTGGCCGTCACGATATACGCGATAGCGCGGCACATCCAGGCGCAGGTCCGCGCCTGGAGCAACCAGTGCCGGCTCGGCGCTGCCCGCCTCGGTGACATCGAGCACGGGGCAAGGTTTGGGGTTTCGCTGGCAAAAGAGCAAAAAGTCAAACGCCAGGGAGCGGGGCACAATTACCAAATTGGCCTGCACGTAACCCAGCGCCAGGCCCGCAGTTGGTCCCGTCAAGTCTCCGGCGCAGTGCCCGCCGCCGCACCTCGGCTCCGCTCGCGAACTCCAAGGTCATAAAATCCTCAATTCAACGGGGCGCGTTCGTTAAAATAGCGACGAGATCAGCACGTTGCCAATTTCGTCAAAATCGCGCTATATTCCTCAAACGCCAAGCCATCGACCGTTGGTGTCGCCAGCCCACTGACGCCGTCGACCAGCGGACCGGCCTCCACCATGGTCTCGAGTAATTGAAACTCGCGTGCCGGCTCGAAAAGGCCCGGTTCAGCGTCCACGCCGCGCAGGCGCAGCACGCCGGCCGCCAGCCCATACGCGCCCCAGTTGCTGATGCCACAGACGATGAGATGCCGCGTCGCGACCCGGCAAGCGATCAGTCCGCCCTGCGGGATGTTTTCGTGCACCACCTTCCAGGAAATCTTGCCCATGCCGATCTCGTTACCGCCGTCGCCGATTCCCAGCGTGGTGACTCCGGGTTCCAGGTGTTCGAATAAGCGATGCGCTGGACTCATCGTGCCGCTGATGTCACGTCCCCGCAAGGTGTGGCAACGGTCATGATGCTCCGGCGGCACGGCTTCCAGAAATGCTTCCAGAATTTCGTCGGTCGCTCCTTGTTGCCGAAGCGTTTCCCGCGTGTAACTGGGGCCGGCCCGTTCGAGGGCCAGCAAATGGGTGTAGGCGCCGCTTCGTTCGTGCACATAGTGGTGGTATTCCGACATGGTCATGGTCCCTGCCTCTTGCGCGGTGGGCAGAATAATCAGCGGGACATCCTTGCGATGGCCAGCCGCATTGAGCCCCGCCTGGATCGCCTTCGCCGCAAAGTTATCGGTCGCGATGATCACGCGTATGCCGAGTGGCGACAGCGCCCGCGCAAAAACACGGCGCCGAGAGGCCCATCGGTCTCACCGCATGGCGGTTGCCCAGTGGGTATGAAAAATCCCGTGACGATGACCAGGACCGGCCGCGGATGTTCCGCAAGGCTTTGGCAGGCGAGCCGAAAATCATCCGGGCAAACGTTGAGCAGGTTGTCGGCAGGCCCCGACGCCAGGCCGCGCTGGTTGACGTCTTGCTGGATGAGGTCGCGCATCGTGTCCAGGGCTGCCTCGTTCATGGGTTCTCCCGCAAAAGGTGCGCGAAGCGGCCTCGCCAGGTGCGCGGCAACTCGGCCGTCAACGTGATCGGTTCGTAGCGAATGGGATGGAGAAACGTCAGGCTATAAGCGTGTAGCGCCACGGCGGCGCCGAAAGTGTGCACCGAGCCATACTTGGCATCGCCAACAATCGGATGGCCATGGTGGGCGAGTTGTGCACGCAATTGATGGGTCCGCCCGGTTTGCGGCCTGACCTCCAACCAGGTCAAACCGCCGTGGCTCCCTTTTTTGGAATAATGGAGCAGGGCTTGCTTGGCCCCCTCGGCGTGGGGTGGCGTGATTTCCGTCCGCCGTTTCTCTTGATCCTTGCGCAGCCAATCCTCCAGGCTGCCGGCGTTGGACTTCACCTGGCCGTCGACGATCGCCCAGTAGACCTTTTCAATGGTGCCTTCGCGAAATTGCTCAGAAAGACGGGCGGCCGCCTTGCTGGTACGCGCGAATAATAGGACTCCGGAGACGGGTTTGTCGAGGCGATGCACGATCCCCAGAAAAACATTTCCTGGCTTCCCATATTTGTCTTTGAGATAATTCTTGACGGATCGGTCCAGTGTCTCTTCGTCCCCCTGAAAATGAGTGCTCAAGCAGCCGCTCGGCTTGGCGAGCGCCACGCAATGATTGTCTTCAAAAAGGATTTCGGGCAGCGGCAACGGCAAAGTCATCCTGCCATTCTATCAACGAGGGTTCGATGAAATATAGCGCTACACTAACAGCCATTCTCCTGATGGCGCCAGGCGTCGGCGCCCAGGACGTGGACGATAAGGGCCGCAAGGTACCCGATGGCCTGGCAGCCCTCAAGCATGCCGACCCAGCGGTGCGCTATCAAGCGGCGGCACTCCTGGTCCGGCTCGGTCCCGTGGGCAAGATCGCGGTGCCTGAGCTGCGCGAGGCCCTCAAGGACACCAATGGCTACGTGCGGGTGAAAGCCGCCGAAGCCCTCTGGACCATCGAGAAAACAGCGCCCGCCATCCTCTTACCCGTCTTGCTGACCGCGCTTAAGGACATGGACCCCCAGTTCGCGCCGCTGCGGCCCCGGTGATCGGCAAGCTCGGCTCAAAAGCCAAAACCGCGGTGCCGGCACTTATCGAGGCTCTTGGGGACAAGGACGAAACAGTACAGCTCGAAGCCATAGCCGCGCTCGGAGAGATTGGCGCGGCGGCCCAAAATGCCGCCCCTTTTCTTTTGAAGCTAATTAGCGATGACGACAAAAGCATTTTGGAGCCATTCATCGTGTCCGCGCTCGGCAATATGGGCCCAGGCATAAGCGATTTTTTGCGAGAAGGCCTTGCCGACAAGTTAGCTCAGCGCCGCCGTGTTGCCGCCGAGGCTTTCGGTCTACTTGGTCCCTCAGCGAAGGCATCGGCGCCCGCGTTGGCCGGAGTCCTCGCGATGGCGACGCTCCTACGCGCCGCCAGGCTGCCAGGGCCCTCGGCAAGATCGGGCCAGACGCACGGGGAGTTGTCCCGGCCCTTCAAGCCGCCTTCAGGGACGCCGACATGGCGGTGCGCATCGAAGCAACTCTGGCCTGCTGGCGCATAGAACAGCGCACCCCGAATCTTGACGTGCTTGGCGAAGCCATGGCCGATCCCGCGTCGGCAACTCGCGTGGATGCCTGCGCGGCCTTGGCAGCCATTGGCCCGTCCGCGGCCGCAGCGGTACCTACGCTGGAAAAGCTCCTGGCGGATAAAGAACCTTCCGTGCGTGAAGGCGCGGCCCAGGCGCTCGGTAAAATTGGTCCCGCTGCGAGCAAGGCGTCCCGAACCTTGAGCAAGCTTCTTGCCGACGAAGATCAACTGGTGGCCGCGGCCACAGCGCTGGCGCTCTGGCGCGTCACCGGGGAAGCGAAAGCTTCTCTCGACATGCTCGCCAAGGGCCTCAAAGCGGACGACCGTCTCCTGAAAAGAACGTGCATGCAATATCTGGGAGAAATGGGCCAGGCCGCACTGCCGCTGGTTCCCTCGCTGGTGGAAATATCTCAAAGCGAAGACGCCGACGCTGCACGCGGCCGCCCGGGATGCGCTCAAAGTTATCGGCCCCTGATACAGTAATAAAGCTATCTATTTTTCGCCAGTTTTTGGCTCAACTGGGTTGCCATGACGATGAGTGTTGCCTGGAGTGCTAGCAAAGTCGGTTTTGTCCCCGGTTTCGGTATCAGCACCAGATCAAGGCCCCTGGGCAATTGTTCCCGAACGTGACGAAAGGATTCGCGATAAAGGCGTTTGATGCGGTTGCGCTGCACGGCATTGCCGTATTTGCGCGACACCGAAAAGCCAACGCGTGTATAAGGCAGATCGTTGGCACAGGCATGGAGGACGAGCAGCTCTCCCCTGACCGAACAGCGGCGATCGTAGACGCGGCGAAATTCGGCAGGCCGGCGCAAGTGTTCCTGTTTCGAAAACCGCAGGGAGATCGGAGTTTGCATGGCGCCCCTCAGCCCCAGGGCGGTCCATTACGGGGCGTTTGCGGATTGAGGCGTGCGAACTCATTGATCAGTTCGCGGCTACGGTCGTCCGCTGGTGCGGGCACGGCTACTTTGACCTCGATGTACTGATCTCCCCCCTTGATGCCCTTGCCGCGCAACCGCAGGCGGGCGCCGCTCGACGTTCCGGGAGGTATTTTGACAGTGAGCTTGGTGCCGTCGAGCGTCGGCACGTCGAGCTTGCAACCCAGCACGGCTTCTGGCAGGGACAACGGAGCAATAACAATCAGGTCGTTGCCTTCGCGTCGGAAAAAGTTATGTGGTTCGACCTTGAGTTTCAAATGAAGGTCGGAGCCGCCAGGCCCCTGGCCTTGCAGGCGGAGTGTGTTGCCCGTTTCCACGCCCGGCGGAATGCGCACATCGATGTGGTTGCCATCGACCGCGATGGAGAGGGTGCCGCCCAGGGCAGCTGTTGAAAATGGTACGCCGATCTCCGAGGTGGTCGCCTGGGGCGGCGCGGCGCGGCGGCGACCACCGCGTGTCCGGCTTCGGCCGCCCATTGCGGAACCATCCATGCCGAATAGCTGGCTGAGAATATCTTCGGCCTGGGACGGATCGATCCCCTCACCGCCAGGAAAGCCGCCGCCCCAGTGAAAGCCGCCTCCACCCGGACCGCCGCCGGGCCCTGCCTGGGGGCCGGCGAAGCCGAATTGATCGAACTGGGCGCGTTTCGTTTTATCGCTAAGAACGTCGTACGCGTCCTGGATCTCCTTGAAGCGTACCTCGGCTTGTTTGTCGCCGGGATTGCGATCCGGGTGGAACTTGCGCCGCCAATCCCCGATAGGCTTTCTTTATTTCATCCTCGGAGGCCGTCTTGGACACGCCCAGGGTTTCATAATAATCGGCAGGCATAACTCTCGGTTCTCGCCGGGCCGCGACGGGCCCCTATAGCCAAATGCATTTCCTTTGCAATTATATCAACTGCGGGTTTTCTTAGCGGGTGCGAGACGCTATTTCGGTCTGCCGCCGCCCGCGGCCAGGGGAGAGGGGCCAGCAGGATGCGGCGGCGGCTATCGGTCCTCATGTTTCTTCAATACACCATTTGCGGTGCCTGGGTTCCCCTCTTTTCCTTCATTCTCGAAGAACTTCACTTCACGCCGCAAGAAATCGCCTGGGCCTGTGCCACGGCCGCCCTGGGCGCTGCTGGTGGCGCCGCTCCCCTGGGGCCAAATAGCGGATCGCTGGGTACCGGCCGAGCTGTGCATAAGCGTTTGCACTTTCTTTTGCGGCGTATTGCTCTGGGTGCTGGGCGAACTGACAACGCCCGTGCCCATATTCTTGGTGGCGCTGGGTTTTTGGTTTTTCATGATTCCCGTCTTGAGCCTGGGCACGGCGCTTACCTTTCGCCATTTGCAACATCCCGAACGTGATTTTGGTCCCGTCCGCATGTGGGGCACGATCGGCTGGGTATCCGTGAATTGGTCTTTGAGTTGCTGGTTCGCCGAGCCTGACTTTCTCCAGGACATCCTGGCGGCCCTGAGGCCCGGCAACCCATTCAGCGAGCTCGCCGACGCGTTTCGTCTGGGCGGCAGCCTGGCGTTTCTACTGAGCGCCTATGCGTGGACGTTGCCTCACTCGCCACCCAGCAAGCCCGGGTCTCTCGTACAGCCGGGCGAAGAATTACGCACTCTTGACGGTTCGGACCTGCCGCTACGAGGGTCGCTGCAATCCTATCGCCGCTGGGCGCGGTCGGCATTCGACGCTCCGCTCATGGCGACGAGGTTATTCCGCCAGCGTTCCTTTTTGATCTATTGTGTATGCTTGACGGGCTTTTACGTTACCATGCCGTTCACCACACAACTGACACCGTTATTGCTGGAAAAGCTGGGAGTGACGAAAACCTGGCTGCCGGCCGTCTTGACCCTGGCGCAAAGCTCCGAAGTCGCGACGTTAGGTTTATTGCCCCTGATAATGCTGAGGCTTGAAATCAAGGGAACGATGCTCGTCGGCGTTGTTGCCTGGACGGGCGCCCTGGTCATTTTGACTGTGGGACAACCAACCTGGCTCACGATCAGCTCGCTGGCCCTTAATGGCATGTTCATTACCTGTTACCTGGTCGCAGGACAGGTCTTTGTCAATCGCCGCGCCGCCAAGGACATTCGAGCCAGTGCCCAGGCCCTCCTGCAATTTCTCAATGGCATCGGCCTTTTGATGGGTAACTTGCTTGTCGGGCGCCATTCGTTCCTTTGACGACGAACTGTTTTATCCAGCATTCGCGGTGGCCGCGATTTTGGCCTTCACGCTGGCGGGCGTGTTTGTGGTCGGTTTTCGGGTAAAAGCCACATAGGCCTCTCAAAACGGGGACAGGGTCTATGAATTCAATAATATTCCTGCATCAAGACGTCCAATCATCATGATGGAAATGCCGTGGCCGATCTGCAAAACTCCCGCGTTGCCGGCGCTATGCCCACGACAGGGTTGCGTCGCGCCATGCTGGCTGGGGTCGGACTGGTTGTCGTTTACCTCTGTTCGCGCTATGCCGGTAAAGAAGAAGAACTTTGGCTGCCTGGCTTCGGCGTGGGCCTTGTTCTCGTGGCCTGGCTAGGGCAGGGCATGGTGCCACTGCTGGCGGTGGCGCTTTACCTCGCCCGCGGTTTCTTTCGCGTCGATCATCCGCCAATTCGTATTCTCGGCGATAGTTTGCTGCCGGCCATTGAAATGGGCCTGTCCTGGTGGGTCTACGCGCAGGTGGCCAAGGGTACGCGCCGCCTTGAGGACCCGCGTTCAGCGACGGTTTTCTTGATTTTGGTGCCCGGCGCTCTCGCTGCGGCGGGGGCCAGTATCCAGGCTCTTTATTGGGGCTGGGACGCGGGAGCTACGGCGAGTTTTTGGGAGCAGGTTAGTCGTTTGTGGATCAGCCGGGCCCTGGGAATATTAACGATAGCGCCGCCGCTACTGGTCGTGGCGACGCCTTACTTGATTCGCTATGGCCTCACCAGGCCGGAGCCAGCAATAAAGTTACCCGGCGGCACTGCGCCGCCGGATTGGACCTGGGGCGAAGTCATCGAAACCACGGGCTTATGCCTTGGCACCGGTATTCTCGCGCCGGTCCTGGTCTTCATGCAAACGCGCCAAGGATCGCCCGCGTGGACGTTGTGGGGTTTTTCGCTTCTCTTGATCGTTTGGTCCGGACTGCGCCAGGGATTGCGCGGCGGCTCTCTGGCCGCGTCCGCCAGCGCGGTGCCCGCCCTGGTTTGCTGCTTGTGGTATGGGGGCGTCGACTTCAGCCCCGTGCAGGGTAACTTGCTCGCCCAGTGCAGCACGGCCCTCCTGGTGGGTGCCTCGGCCGGCTGGATTCGCGCGAGCGAAGCACGTTACCGGCAGATGGTTGGTCACATTCCGGTGGTTCTCTATAGCGCGCGGTTGCCGCGCGGCCTGGCGGCTGCACCACCCTCAAAAATCGTTCCTGGTGGACCTGCGACCAACCACGCTAAAGTTGATCACCCACTCTCCGGCCCGACCATCGTTCACCAGGCCGAGGTCACGCTCGTAGGCCCCGCTTGCCGCGCCGTCTTCGATTGTTCGCCCGAAGATCTGCTGGGCCCGTATGCGGCGTGGCTTGAGCGCATCGATCCGGCGGATCGAGAACTGGTAATCGCCGCGCTGGGGCAGCTGTGCCTCCAGGACCACCCCGTCACGTGCGAATATCGGGTGCTGGGCCATGTGCCCGCCGGGGCAGCGGTTGCCGTTGTCCGTTGGGTCCGCGACACGATGGTGGCCTATCACTCTTCGGATAGCCCGCGAACCTTGAATGGCTGGGAAGGTGTCATCGAGGACATTACCGAACAGCGTGCGCTCGCCCAGAACCTGCGGCGCACCAATGGCATGCTGCAGGCCCTGGTCACCTACATGCCGACGGGCGTTTTTTTCGTGCAGATGCCGCATGGCCAGCCCATCATGGTAAATCAACGGGCTCGCCAGCTACTGGGGCAGCGCGAGGATCCCGCCGCCGGGATCACTCATTTGTCCGAAGTTTATCGGCTCCATCGGCCGGATGGCACGCTTTATCCCGTGGAGGACCTGCCGGTCGCCAAGGCCCTGCGAAGCGGCACGACTTCCATGGCCAACGATATTGTGATTCATCGCGCGGATGGGCGGCGCGTACCGCTGATCACGTGGGCGGCGCCGATCGATTGGACGGGCAAGGGGAATCCTGACGCCGCCGTGTGGGTCCTGGAAGATATGTCCGCTCTGCAGCAAGCCGAGACGGCGCGGCTCGAAACGGAAGCCCGCCTCCGCGCCGTCATCGAGACGATGGCGGAAGGGGTCGTCGTTCAAAACCAGAGCGGCGTCATTATCGAATGCAATCCGGCTGCTTGCACCATTCTCGGCTTGAACCAGGAAGAGCTACTGGGCCGGGTGGCGTTGGGCCCGGAGGTCGGCTGCTTGCGCGAAGATGGCTCGCCCTTTCCGCGCCGAACATCCTGACGTTTGTGCCCTCCAGGGCACCCCTGTCGGCAACGTCATCATGGGCGTGCCTATTAAGACGGCCGCGGCGGAGCCGGCAAGCCTGCGCTGGATATTTGTCAGTTCCATGCCCTTGCCCGTGGGCAAGGTGCTGGCACCCAACAGCAAAGGCGCTCGCGTTGTCACCACGTTCGCGGACATCACGGCCCATCGCCAGGCGCTGAAGGAATTGGAGCGGGCGCAACGCCTCGAACTCATAGGCAAGCTGGCCGGCGGCACCGTGCACGATTTTAATAATCTGCTTACCGTGATGATCGGCCTGGCCGGCCTCGTGCAAACGTCACTTCCCGAAGATCATCCGGCTCAGCATGACCTGGCACGGCTCATGGATGCGGGGGAACAAGCTGGCCATTTGGCGGGTCAGATGCTCGCCTTCGGCAAACAAAAGCAGGCGGTGGCCCAGGCCGTCGATTTAAATACCATCGTGGTCCACTCGCTGAAGCTGCTGCGCGGAGCTTTGCCCGCGACGATCAACGTGGTCCATCAACTTGCCGGCGAAGTGCTTACCGTGCATGCCGACGAGACGCAACTCAAGCAGGTGATAATGAACCTGTGCCTCAATTCCCGCGATGCCATGGAAACAGGCGGAACGCTGACAATTGGCACCGAAAAACTGGAGAATGGTTGGGTCAAACTGACCGTTGCCGATACAGGACATGGCATGGTACCGGCCGTGCGCGCTCGAATCTTCGAACCCTTTTTCTCGACAAAGGAACGTGGCACCGGCCTTGGTCTGGCAGTCGTGCGCCAAATCGTCCTGGGTCTGGGTGGCCGGATCGAAGTTAACAGCGTCCCTGGCAAGGAAACGCGTATAGATGTGTTTTTGAAAAGCTATACGGACTAGCAGCCCGTTGAAAAAGGGGTCAGACCCCTTCGATACCCTGCAAAAACGTTGAAAACTCTGTTCGCTTCAGGGGGTCTGACCCCTTTTTCAACGGGCTGCTAGGATTCACTCGCCGAAGATCACCTGATACACGCCATATAAATCGAGGGCCGTGATCAAAACACAGGATGTCCAGCCAGTCGCGAGCAAAAACCAGCCATTGCGGTAGTGGCCCATCTTTTTTCTGGAACTCGTGAATTGCAAGAGCGGGAACATCGCGAACGGAAGCTGCAACGCCAGGACGACCTGGCTGAGGATCAGTAGGTCGGTGACGCTGTTATTGCCATGAATGCCAATCACGACAATCGCGGGAATAATGGCGAGCATGCGGGTAATCAGGCGGCGCACCCAGGGCCGCAGGTGCCAGTGCATGAAGCCCTCCATCACCACCTGCCCGGCGAGCGTTCCGGTGATCGTGCTGCTTTGGCCGCTGGCGAGCAGGGCCACCGCAAACAGAACGCTGGCCAACGAAGTACCTAGCAGAGGCTCGAGTGTCACATAGGCGACACGGATTGGATCCTTGTCGAAAGAAATAACTTCTCCGCTGGGTAATGTGGCACTCTCCTCGCGATTGAGCACGGACGCGGCCAGTACCAGGATGGCCGCGTTGACCAGGAAGGCCGTCGAAAGGGCCACAACCGTGTCGATAGTATTGAATTTGATCGCCCGCTTCACGCTGAGGTCGTCACCGAGCAGTTTTCGAGAATGGACGAGGGCGGAGTGAAGGTAAAGGTTATGCGGCATCACGGTGGCGCCGATGATCGCGATGGCGACCAGGACCATGCCTTCCTTGCCAAGACCAGGAGTCAGGAGCGCCTGTCCCATCTCGCGGAAATCTGGGCTGGTCTGCGGCAGCACGAATATTTCGATGAAATAGCAGCCGCCTATGGTCAGGACCAGAACCAGGATTATCGTTTCGATAAAGCGCATGCCCAGGCCCTGCAGCCCCAGTAGCAGCAGCACGTCGAAGGCGGTGATGAGCACCGCCCAAAGAAGGGGAATTTCGAAAAGCAGGTTGATCGCGACGGCGCTGCCGAGCACCTCGGCCAGATCGCAAGCCATGACGGCGATCTCGCAGGCAGCCCACAGGGGCCAACGGGCCCAGGACGGGTAATAGTCACGGCAGGCCTGCGCCAGATCTTTGCCGGTAACCACGCCCAGGCGCGCGGCGATTATCTGCATGATAATGGCCATCGCACTGGAAAGTGCCACGACCCACAACAGGTCATAGCGGTAGCGTGCCCCGGCATCGAGATCGGTGCCCCAGTTGCCAGGATCCATGTACCCGACGCTAACTAGAAATGCCGGACCAATAAAAGCTCGGTAATTCCGCCAAAAACCAGCGTTCGTGGCCGGAACAGGCGATAGTACCATGGAGGCCTTCGAGCGAGAGTGCGCCTGGCGTAACAGGAATTGGTGGGGACTCGCTGGAGTGGATGGGAAACATCCTTGCCGCTCGACATAACGCGAGAAAGATTCAACGAATAGCTGGAGTTAGATTAGACTAATCGAGTTGTAAAGACAAGGCTATTCTGGCGAAAAACAATCCGGGTGGTGGGCCTCTACCACAGCTTAAAGCCCTTTGGTGAATCGCACGGTTTTGACGATTCCCTCGACGTCCTTGCGCAGGTTGACCAGATCGCTGGGCGTAAGCCGTGCGACGAGGGTGGCGCCGCCCGGGCCTTGACGTAGGACGTAATAGTCGAGGACGAGACGTTGCTTGTTGATCTCGGCGTCAGCCGCGAAATTTTCCACACCGGTCGCGATGGATCGAGGTTGATCCATGCGAAAGATGTTTGCTTTTTGCTGCGTTAGCCAGGTTTGGGCTTCCTTGTGAAACTGGAGCCCCGTGGGGAGTTTGGCGGCCGGTTCCACCGTTGCGAGGATGCCATTGCCGTGCTTGTCGTCGAGGGCGATTTGTCGGCCGGACACTCCGGCAACATGCCAGCGACGTGGATAGCTGAAACGAATGCCCAGGTCCGCATCTTCGAAGAGTAAAAGAGTGTTTTCTTCGTTGGGCTCCAGTACGAGACCGCGCAAGTCCGTGTCTGTCAGTTCGCGGGCCTGGGTCAATGGTTCCCGCGTCAGGACAAAAGTTCCTTCGACCTGTCCTTGTGCTTGACCGTTTTTATCAAGCAAATAATGGGTCCCCTTGACGTACAGGTAGCTCAAATGGTTGGAAGCCAGGTCGAAGTAGAACTGACCTTCGAGCTGGTGACGGGCCGTGCCGTCTTCGCCTACGCCGCGCACGCTTCCCTGAAAACTGATGCGCGCTTGTTGACGGCCGACCAGCGTTGTCAGCGTATCGAACGTGCAGGTCAATCCACCCTCGTCGATGCGCTCCAGATCGGTGAGTTCCTTGAGAGCGATCGCGCCGGCTTGCCAGCGATCGCCTGGTTTGACGGCATGCGCGGGAAAAAGGCCAGTAAGCGCCGGCGTAAAAACATCTGTCCGGACGAGGTCGATTTCACCCCAGGTTAACGGACCGTCGGGAGAGAAAGGCACCTCATATTGATTATGGCGTAGGATAACCATGCGCCGGATGGCCGGCCGCAACGAGCTTTGTTGGAGTTGGGTTCCGACCTTGCGCTCGAAATCCATTTTGCGATAAACGCGGATTGTCTTGGCGACATTCCCCTCCTTTTCCGTCAGCACGCGCTCGTCGAATTCGATCGCACTTGAACCGCTGAGCGCCAGCGTCTTTTCCTTGGCATCCATGCTATTAAGGGAACCATTGATATTTACCCGGCAGCTAACGTGATATTGGTAGCCGGGCGCGAAGACTTCAACCATTCTGATAGCTTGGGAGTCCTGGGCATGAACAGCGGCGAGCGCCAGGCACAGCACGCAGTAGCCAGCGACATAATGGGCAATGGTTTTCATGCCCCAATTGTAACGGCCGAAGATGCGACAGGTTTAGCGCCGCCGACGACATTGTTATGTTTTTGCCGGAGAAAGGGCAAAACGTAACGGTCCTGGCAAAAGGGGAGGCTTTAAGATAGCCGGAGCGCGCCTCCTGGTCTTTGCGGTCAGCCCAGTTCGCCAGCCGTCTGAAATTTTTGAAAGCGCTGTTTAGCGACATGTGGACGATTTTGTGTGGGATACGGCTTGCAACATTGAACAACTGGTGTGTAAATTTGTATACAGCATGCACGGGAGAACAGGCGACGGACCCAAGCATAATAATAAATGTAAAACTGTCATAAATCATTTAATAACAACATTTTGTGGAAACTTATCGGCACTCGAAAAGCTCGCGAAAAGGCTTGCCAGGCGTTTATTCGGCGCATGATTTGCGGTTAACAACTGACGGGCAAGACGACGCCCGTGGCAAAGTGTCCGGCAAGCTGTTCCTTGAGATACCCGAACCTTCCAGCTTGCCGAGTGTGTCTAACTGATAGCTGCAATGGATCGACAAGGAGTGATTCCCGTGCATCAATTTAAGCATCACCCGCTCAGCGAGTTGACCGACCAGCAGGTAAGGTTCGCGCCCCTGCTCGCCGTCTGGACCATCTGGCCCGCGCCGAACGGTTGCTTGCCGAGCTGGACCCGACTAAAGAGTACCCCTACCAATACATCGTTTATCGAATCACCGATTACCGTCCGGATGCCTACCCGGATTTGCTAATTTCCGGCCAAGACCTCGTTCAGGACCTGGGTTCCATGATCGCGGCGCTGGCCCGGTCGATGCCCGCGGTACCTGTTGAGAGCGTGTCCGAGAACGTGCTGACGCTCGATGAGATCAGCAAGAAACTGAACGTTACCACGAAGACAATTAATCGCTGGCGCAAGCGGGGTTTGATCGGTTTGCCGATCCTCGTGAACGGCCGTCGCCATGTGGGATTTTTGCCTTCGTTGATCGATCCGTTTCTGACTGCCAACAAAACGCGGGTCGAGAAAAGCAGTCAGTTTTCCCAGCTCACCCAGGAAGAGAAAGATGAGATTTTGCGACGGGCACGTCGCTTCGCGCGGCTTGGTGCCGGTAGCCTGACGGAAATCAGCAAGCGCATCGGGCGGCGTCTTGGTCGCTCCCCGGAAACCGTGCGCTATACCATCAAGAACTATGACCGCGTGCACCCAGAGCAGGCCATGTTCCCGTCACTGACGGGGAATTTTGATCCTGCCACCAAGATGATGATCTTCAACTCGTTCCGGAGAGGGGTTCCCGTGGACACTCTAGCCAAACGTTATTCGCGCACGCGCTCGTCCATGTATCGCGTGCTGAATGAGATCCGGGCGCAGCGCCTCACGGACCATCGGATCGACTACATTTACCATGTTTCGTTCGATGACCCGGCGCTCGAGGCCACGATCATGGCCGAAATGCCCGGGGCCGCGGATTATGACGAGAATCGTCGGCAGTTACGCACGCCCAAGGATGCGCCGCCGGAATTGGCTTCTCTTTATGAAACACCCCTTCTGAACAAGGAGCAGGAACAACACCTGTTCCGCAAAATGAATTTTCTGAAGCACAAGGCCAACCAGATATTGACGTCGCTCCAAAGCCTGTCCGGTCGCATTGACCCGCAAAAGGTGCGCACCCAAGAACTGGACAGGGTCGATGACTTGCTCGAGCAGTCGAATGTCATCAAAGACCAACTCATCGGTTGCAACATGCGGCTGGTGGTTTCGATCGCCAAAAGGCATAGCGGCCAGACCGACAACTTTTTCGAACTCCTGTCGGATGGCAACGTTTCGCTGCTGCGTGCCGTCGAGAAGTTCGACTTTAGCCGCGGCAACAAATTTAGCACTTATGGCAGTTGGGCCATCATGAAGAACTTTGCCCGCAGCATTCCGGAAGAGAAGAACCGGCGCGAACGCTACGTGACGGGGACGGAAGAGCTTTTCGATGCGGCGCCCGATAACCGGACCGATGAACAAGAGTGTCTGGCGACGGCGGAACAAGCCAGTTACAAGGTCAATCGCCTGCTGGAATATTTGGAGCCCCGTGAACGCGAGATCATTCGCATGCGTGCGGGCCTTGATACGCATACCGAAGGCATGACCCTCGAAAAAATTGGCGAGAAACTCGGCATTACCAAGGAACGCGTCCGCCAGCTCAACGTTCGCGCGATGAAAAAACTGCGCGGCCTTGTTGATGGTCAGAAGGACGATTAACAAAGTTCGGGCTGGTTCAGTGCGACCGCCCACGCTGTCGGTGCAATATCGGTATTGCACGGACAGCGTGGGCTGCTTTGTCGCAACTTCAATTATTTTCCATTTTTCCTTTCTTGCCGCGCCCTTTATCGACTAAAATCGAAGTCGTGACATCAAGCTAATACTCGGATGTGTCCATCCGCCTCTTCCATCTGAAAGGGACAACCCATGCTGCCTTTTCTGCATCGTCGGGATTTCATGAAAGGTTCGGCCGCTCTCGTGGGAGCGGGTTTGGTCGGCAATGTCGCGGAAGCTGCCCAGGAAGCACAACCGCAGAACAACGGTAGCGCCAACGGTCGCTTGAACGTGGCGGTCATCGGCGTCAACGGCCGCGGCCGTGACCACGTCGGTGGTTTTGCCGGCCGGAACAACTGCGTTGTCACGCATATATGCGACGCGGATAGCAACGTGATACGCGGCGCGATGCAGGCGGCCATGAAAGCCCAGGGCAGCGAACCGACTTATGTCCAGGACCTGCGCCGCATCATGGACGACAAAACGATCAATGTCGTCAGCATCGCCACCCCCAATCACTGGCACGCCCTGGCTGCCATATGGGCGTTACAGGCGGGCAAAGATGTCTACGTCGAAAAACCCGTCAGCCACAATGTCAGCGAAGGCCGCCGCATCGTCGAGGTGGCGCGGCGTACGAATCGCATTTGCCAAACAGGCACACAGAGCCGCAGCAGCGCCGCCATCGCGGAAGCGATGGATTTTCTCAAATCCGGCAAACTCGGCAAGATTCAAGTGTCCCGCGGCCTGTGCTACAAGTCGCGCCCCAGCATCGGCCATGGCCAGGGCACCATTCCCAAAACCATCGATTATGATCTCTGGTGCGGACCGGCCCCGCGCCGTCCGCTGAACCGTTTGCGTCTGCACTATGACTGGCACTGGCAATGGGATTACGGCAACGGCGACCTGGGCAATCAAGGGATCCATCAGATGGACATCGCCCGCCGGGCGCTGGGCAAAAGCGAAATGCCGCGTTCGGTGATGAGCGTCGGTGGGCGCTTCGGCTACGTCGATGACGGCGAAACCGCCAACACCCAGATTTGCGTCTTCGATTACGGCGACGCCGAACTGATCTTCGAGGTGCGTGGCCTGCGAACGAAAGACTACCGGGGCGCATCGGTCGGCAATGTGGTTCATTGTTCCGACGGCTACCTGGTGATTCCCGCCAACTACAGCAGTGCGATTGCCTACAGCAACACCGGGGAAGTTCTTGCGCCGTTTCAACGGCGGCGGCAACCATTATCTCAATTTCGTCCAGGCCGTGCGGAGCCGCCGGCGCGAAGATTTGAAAGCCGATATCCTGGAAGGGCATCTTTCCAGCGCGCTTTGCCACCTTGGCAACGTCAGCTACCGTCTCGGAGCGCCGACGGCATTCAACCCGCGCACCCAGGCCTTTGGTGAAGACCAGCATGCTGTCGAAACGCTGACCCGCATGGAGGACCACCTGCGCGATAATCAAATTCCGCTGGAAAAAACAACTTACCTGCTGGGCCGCAAGCTCAACATCGACAACAAGACCGAAAGCTTCATCAACGACGCCGAAGCAAACCGCCACCTGACGCGCGAATATCGCAAGGGGTTTGTCGTTCCGGCACGCGTATAATCACGTTTGCATGCTTCGCGCTCGCGGCCATGTGGCCGCGAGCGCGAGACTTGAGTCTTATACCAGGTCCAGCCGCCGCTTGGTCATGCGTGCCCGGTTGCAAGTCCCGCAGATGCCGCTGATCACGAAGCTATGGCCCGCCATCTGAAAATCGTGTTGCCGGCACACGTCGCGAAGAACTTCCTCCATGTCCGGATATTGAAACTCCACCATTTTGTGGCATTTCTCGCAGACCAGGTGGTCGTGCTGCGGATAGCCGTAGTCATGTTCGTAATACATGCGCGGGCCGATGTCGAGGCGGCGCAACAGCCCGGCATCGACGAGCTTGTTTAGCGTGCGATAGATAGTTGCCCGGCTCACCTGAAAGCCCGTCTGCTTCATTTCGTCGACGAGTTGGTCCGCATCGAAGTGATTGTGCTTGCTGAAAATGAACTTGACCATGTCCCGCTGCTGATCCGTATAGCGCTGGGCACGGGGCCGACTGGATAGGTATTCCCGGAATTTTTCTTCCGGGCTTTGCGATACCTCGACGTTTTGCAGGTCCACCGCACACTCCTCCAGCAGGCATGGTCTCCCGTGTACATTGTATACGTTTCGCCGCCGTTCCGGGAACGGCGGCGAAACCTTGAAATCAGTCGCTACGGAGAGAGTCGCCAAGGCGATCCAAAGCGGCCTCCCACTTTTCGGGGGTGTCATAGGTGCCGGCCGCGATTTCACGCCGGACCCGTGCGATGATTTCGTGGCGAATGTTAGTGTCCTCCATGCCGACTGCTTCATTCCTGGTTGTTGTTGCCGGTTGAGCGAACGATTCCGTCTGAGGGGCCAAGCCGCGCCACCACGCCCGGGAGCCGCGAATCGGTCCCTCCCTGCAATTTGGACCATGTTCGTGCATTGAGATTCTCCCCCGAAAGCGGTTGGGCGTTGCGAAGCGCCAACTTGCTTCCAGGTCATCATAAAGCCTTGGGTCTTGAGGAATCAACCCACTTGTCGCAATGATATGAATCGGCGACGTCGTCCAGATTGGGTATCCCTTGCCATAACGGGCGCGGCCGGCTGCCTTGGCCCACGCCTTGAGTCTAACATACCTATCGTCCCGGCAAAAAATACTATTTAGGCAATTTGCCGCGCGACCGGCCGGTTGGCGGGCCCGGCAACACGCTGCTCCCGAGAACCCGTCAGACAGGTAAGGAACAAGAGATAGGAATCAGCGCCGCATTCGTTCTATTCGTAGTCTTCGCGCGATCAAGGTGAGGGATAGGCGGGATCAGCCGACCGTACGCATGGGCTGGACATCGGCGCAGCGCTTCATGAGGCGTAACGTGTTGCCGCGCTGGCCCGGAGGGCAGGGCTCGCAACTGACCTCATCCATCAGGGCACGCATCAAAAAAACGCCGCGGCCGCCAATGCGCATTTCCGCGGGATTCATGTAGGGGACGGAGGTGACATCGAAGGGTTCGCCCTGGTCCCGGAAGACCAGAACCACGGCTTCGGAGTGAATCTGAATTTGCAAATGCAGCTGGGCGAAAGGCAGGTTGCGATGCGCATGACGAATAATATTTGTCACTGCCTCGCCGGTTGCCGTCACGACGGCGTGAATAATGCGACGCTCCAGGGCGCAGGCCTGGGCCACCGCTTCCACGAAAGAGCGCGTGACCGAAAGCATTTTTGGATCACTGGGAACGGTAAGCGAAAAAACGCGAGCATCCGCCGCCATGGTTTACTCCGGGACTTAAAGCTTCCTTGCCATATCCCTAAACGTAGGCTCAATATGCAATTATTACACGGTCCCGGCGCAAAGGCAACCCTTTATTTTGGAATAGCGGCTGCGAACCTGGCCGCCGGAGTGCCTAAATCGTGGCCGGGTGAACCTTTTTTAATCCCAGGGCATCTAACTTTGCGTATGTGCATGAAAGGAAATGAGTTCGGGAGAGATTTTCGTTAGCGCCCCTTTACTTGGTCCATTTATCTGGCCTATAATGGATTAATCTTCGGATTGGACCTCCCCGCGCGATCTTTCCCCGACGTGCAACTTGTTTTTCCATAGTTTTGGTGTCAGCCCTCTTCGTTTGGATGCGCTGGTCGGGCTGAGACCAAATGGCCTAGCGGCGCCGTGCTACGCACTCGGTCTTGTTCTTTCAGGATGTGCGCGATGAAACAGGCAATGAAAAATCCCATCACGGTAGAGACTATCAAAAAGGGCTTGATGGAAGCCCAGGCCTTGATGCGCCTCGCGGGAGCGCCCTTGCGGAACGCGGAGCCCAATCATGTCCGGCCAAGTGAGACCTCGTCTTCGGATGAGGATCAGCCGGCCGAGCATAGTGGCGGCGGCGTCGACGATGCGCTGGGACTCTATTTGAAGCAGATGGGCTCGATACCCCTGCTCAATCGCGAGCGCGAACTGCGGCTTGCCAAGCACCTGGAAAACACGCGTCGCCGCTACCGCCGCGCCAGCCTGTTTAATTGGGTCATGTTGCGCAAGGTGTATGAAAAGTTTCAGGAAGTGAAAGCCGGCCTGGTCGCGCCGATCCTCATATCGAGGTCGTCAACAGTCTTGACTTGACCCGCGCGACCATCATGGCTCGTCTGCCGCACACGTTGCGTGCCTTGCGCAAGTTGTTGCTTCTGGCCGGCCGCGACTTCAGCCTTCTGCAGCGTTCCCGATCAGGCCTGGGCCGAGCCAAGGCGCGGCGCGTCATCGGCCGTAACCTCCGCAAGGCGGTTGGGCTCGTGGAAAGCCTGTCGCCGCGCACCGAGGAACTGGATGGCTGGGTGACTGGTCTGCACCACCTCGTCAACGAGATGACTCAACTGGAACAAGGTGCGAGTCGGCCCGGCCGCTCGGACGCGGCGCGTGCCCGGCGCACCAAGTGCGTCAAGGAATTGCGAGACCTCGGCGTCGCCGCGCAGTTTACGCTCGAAGACCTGCAAGCCCTTGTGCGCGTCATCACGATTCGGCAACGTGCTTACCAGCGGGCACGCAGCGATCTGGCGGAAGCCAATCTGCGCCTCGTGGTCGCCATCGCCAAGCGCTATCGCGGCCGTGGTTTGGCCTTCGCGGACCTCATTCAGGAAGGTAATCGAGGCCTCATGCGTGCGGTCGATAAATTCGAGCATCGGCTCGGTTTCAAGTTCGGCACCTATGCGACGTGGTGGATTCGCCAGGGAATTCAGCGTGCGCTGGCCGATCATGCCCGAACGGTCCGCGTTCCTTGCCATCAAGTCGCGGTGCTGGCCGCCATCGATCGCGTGCGCGGGGAGCTTTTCGGCGAGACCGGCCGCGAGCCGAGCGTCGAAGAGATTGCCAAGGTTCTCGGCACGACGGTTCAAGAGACGCGTTCGCTACGGGCCGTGCTCGCGCCACCCGGTCAGCATACACGAGCCAATGGGCGATGATGCCGAACGGGCGCTTGGCGAGTTCCTGGGCGACCCAAGTGCGGTCAACCCTGGTCTGGACGCCGACTTGAATCTTCTCAAGGAACGCATTGCCGAAGTGCTCCGGTCGCTGACACCGCGTGAGCGTGAGGTAATCGAATTGCGCTTCGGTCTCAAGGATGGCCAGCCGCGCACGTTGGATGAAGTGGCCAAGTGCTACGGCATCACGCGTGAACGCATTCGCCAAATCGAGGCGCGCAGCCTGATCAAGCTTCGGCAGCCGCTTCGAAGTCAGCGTCTGCAGTCGTTCGCGGAATTCGGCTACTAGAAAATGCAGGGATAGGTACGCAAGCGCGATTTATGAGTTGGGACTCTGCAATCCCAGCTCATAAATCGCGATGTTGTTTTAACGACTGGAAATGAGAGCGAGGTGCTCCATGCCGATACGGACACGGTAGGACCCTGACGAGGCATTGTTCCATGGACTGGGAACAATTTGCAGGAGTAGTTTGCCTTCTTCGCCGGGCACTCCTTCATAGCGCTCGCCGACCAAAAACGCCTTGCCTGAATCGCCGATGCGGCCGATCAGGGCACCCGCCATGAAGGTTCCGCCCTTGCCCGCGGTCGAGTAACCCTTGGGCGTGGCGATATACTGTCCCGGCCCTTGCGGCCATAGATCGACCTGACCCTCGCCGACGATAAACAGGCGCTGGCTGGCATCGACGATAAACCCGGAATCGAACCATTGATCGCCGGCGCTGCCATATTTGGCGGCGTCGACGACGAGTTCGTTATCGCTGTTGTTGCCGCGCACGAACAGCGTGCGCAAGTCGGCGAGTTTGAGAGACAAATCGCCAAAATGCGCGGAATGGACGCGAAGGACCGGATGGAGGATGCGGCCGGTGATGGGAAACTCAATCGTCTGAATGTAATCATCTTCCTTGATCCGCAAGTTCTCCGGGTTCGTTTTTTCGGCGATCCGCCTGATGACGCCGGTCGCCCGCTGCGAGACCTCCGGGTCGAGATTGCGCGAGGCGCGCTGGAGGAAAGGATAAGCGAGGGGGCCGTAGTGCACCAGGTGCTTGACGGCTTCATCGCGTTCCTTGTACGTTTCACTGCCAAGCTGTTTGATGGATTGATCAATGTGCTGACCGACGCCGTCGGGAAGATGCAATCCAAAATCAATGCGTCGAATTTCGCGAACTGGAATGGTTAATTTGCCGTACTTCGTCAGGACCTCGATATCGTCCTGTAGCACGGTCATGCGGACAAGACTGCCATCGCCAAAGCGAACCTCGGCAAGATTGGGGCGGGGAGCGTCCCTGTTTCCCTGGCCTGATGCCAGACCCGCGTTAAATGCGAGGATGGCTGCACCGAGTGCCCACCGGCAAGGAATACGCATGTTGGCCTCCAAAAAAAGAGAAAAGCCACGCGGTTCCGAGAGAGTGACCGAATCATCCCGATTCGGGGGCGCTGGAACGAGAATGTCCCAGGGAGACGCGTGGTGGCCTTCATCAGCATTAAACAGTATTTTTATCATTTTTGTAAATAGGAGTTGGCGATAAATGCCAAAGTACATAAAATACGTCGCCTGAATAACTGGCAAATTTTGGACCGCAAACGCCCGATTTCTTGCCCGCGCTTGGCGCACTCCGCCGCGAAAGGACATTATGCTCACGCGCAAATATCTGTTTCCGAACGTCATCGAAATGAATTACCAGGCTGGTCGGCGGCTGGGCGTCAATGTTTACCTCATTGACGGTGGCTCGGAATTTGTCCTGATCGACATTGGCTATCTGGAAACGGTGGATGAGATCGTCGAATTGATCCGCAAGATGGATTTCAATCTATCAACGTGCAAGGCGATCATCGCCACCCACGCCGATGCCGACCACATCCAGGGCCTGGCCCGGGCCCGCGATCTACTCAAGACCAAGGTTGCCGCCCATCCCTTCACGGTCGAACCTCTGGAGACGGGCGATGAAATCCTTACCTATGCCACGATCAAGGCGCAAGGTTTCGCCATCCCAATGCCTCCTTGCAAAACCGACATTTTGCTAAACGAAGGGGACCTGGTCGACGTCGGCAATTTGAAAATGCAGGTTTGGCATACGCCGGGGCACACGGCCGGCCAGCTCGCCTTCAAGATGGGCAACCTCTTGTTCAGCGGCGACAACATCTACAAGGATAGCTGCGTCGGCGCCATCGATGCCCATCACGGCTCAAACATTCCGGAGTTCATCGACTCGCTCAAACGCATCAAGGCCGACAATGCCGAGTTCCTGCTCCCGAGCCATGGCCCGGTGTTTCGCCGTGACAACCGAAAATCGTCCAGAAAGCGATCGACCGGCTGACGCAGTACCAGTACATGGCCGACTTCGGCACCTGCGCCATCGCCTGGCCGCTCCTGGACGAGTGGGAAGCCGACGTCAGCGCTGGTCGTCTGCCGAATTTTTCGAAATGACCGTTTACTTTGGACCGCTAATTCCGCTTTTTTTTCAAGGCGCGCCGCAAAACACGTCGCGACTGCGGATGGGGCGCCAGCGTGAAACCACTACGCCAGTGCCAAACCATGCTGGCGTCATTACCAAGGATAAAGGTCGTCCACAAGGTGGTATGCCCCAGGTTGCGCAGCGCGGTAACGGCACTATCCAACAGGCGCTGGCGATGCCGCCGCTTCTCCAGACGGGAGAGACAAATATCCACGTCAGGTGCGGTTGGGCGGTCGCACGGTCCTTGATGGCGATATGCTCAGGGTCTTCCCAACGATAGCATGCCGAGTCGCTCGGGTCGCCTCCGGGAACCAGCGTAATGGTGATTCCTCCCAGCGGCGTCGTTTTCTGGGAGTGCACGGCGGTAAAGCTCGCGCCAGGCAACCAGGGCCCGTCGCCGCCGGTCCAGGTTTTCTCCAAAGCCAGTCGGGATGCGCTCAGGCGCTGGGTGCAATTAAGACCGCCGAAGGGCGGCACACGTTCAAAAGCGTCAGCGAAGAGAGGCGGCAAGTCGGCATGATCGCTGGCATTCATTGGTCGAATCTCGACTTCGGCACTCAATTCTTCAGGGTCGGCGCCGTGCCATTTGGCGAATTCAAGTACCCCGTGAAAGTGCTTGGGCGCGGCGAGATGATGGCCTGGCCATGCAGATAGTCGTACTGGTAAGCCGGATGGCGCGGCAGCAACGCATATTCCTCGGCGCTTAGCGTCAGGGTAAGGATGGGCGTCCAGTCGGTACTCATTTGCAGCGCCTCCAAACCAGAGCCGCGTGAGTTTCCCCGCGAGCTCTGCCCGGTTAGCGTAAAGTGGCCATTATGCGTTCCCGATTCTACAGTGTCCACTGGTGAAAAGCGGAACATGACTCACTCGGCGTTCTCTGGCCCCAGCCATTTGTTGGCGCGAGGCGCTCCTGGCCAGGCCCTTGCAGGCACACTGGAAAAAACATGAAAATCGGCATCGCGGGATTCGCGGGTTCGGGTAAGAGCACGGTCTTTCACTGGCTCACCGGTGCCGCGCCTGATCCTTCCAAAAGTCAGCAGGGGCAGATCGGCAAGCCGGAAGTCCCGGACGAACGCCTGGACTGGCTTTCCGACCAATTCAAGCCAAAGAAAACGACGCCGGCCAAGATGGAGTTTCTGGACACCCCCGGCCTGCTCGCGACGGAGCGCCGCGACAACCCGCGCCGTCTTGGCATCTTGCGCGACGCCGGCGGACTGTTGGTGGTACTCAATGGCTTCTCGGGCGGCAACGTGGCCGATGAATTGCTGCGTTTTCGGGAAGAGCTGCTGTTCGCGGACCTGGAGATCGTGATCAATCGGGTCGATAAGCTGCGCGATCTGCTCAAAAAGCCCAGGCCCGCCAAGCAAAAGGACATCGATCAAGCCGAGTTGAGCCTGCTCGAACGCATCGCCGCCAGCCTGGAAAAAGGGCAGGGGGCCGGCGTGTTGGGCCTCAAGGAGGAAGAAGAAAAAGCCATCCGGTCGTTTCAATTGTTGACGCTCAAGCGCGAACTGGTGCTGGTCAACATAGGCGACGACGGCATCGGCAAGGCGCTGCCTGCCGAGTTGCTGGCACTGGCGCCAAACGCCCAGCAAGCGCCGGTCAAGCTGGAAAAGGAGCTGGAAGATCTGACCGAGGAAGATCGTCAGATGTTCATGCAAGACCTCAATGTCACCGGCTTTTCCAGGCCTGAGGTGTTGCGCGTCCATTTTCGACGCCATGGGGTATATCGTCTTTTTCACGGTCGGCGAGGACGAATGTCGGGCGTGGCCCGTGCCCAGGGGAGCGAGCGCCGTCGAAGGCGCAGGCGAAATCCATACCGACCTTTCGCGAGGTTTTGTGCGCGGCGAAGTGGTCAGCTACCCGGATTTCAAACGGCTAGGATCCATGAAGGAAGCCAAAAGTCGGGGCGTCTATCGCCTGGAGGGCAAAACCTACATCGTGCAGGATGGGGACATCATGCACATTTTGGCGTCAACATAACGCGGCTAGCAGCCCGTTGAAAAAGGGGTCAGACCCCCTTGAAGCGAACTGAGTTTTCAACGTTTTTGTAGGGTAACGAAGGGGTCTGACCCCTTTTTCAACGGGCTGCTAGACACTAACCGCGTAGCCAAGCAGGATTGGCAATACCGTAAAGGTGACGATCAACCAGAGAACAATGGCCAGCCCGATGGCGTGGCCCAACTGAAAACGTAGGAGCAACCACAAGCAGAGGCACCAGGCCACGAAATGGCCGAAGTTCAAAAAAAGGTTCATCACAAAGCGGCCCCAGCGAAAAACGCTGGGTATGCCGTCGGGCCCGTCGCCGTATTCCCGCATGACCCAGCCCTGGTCGTTAACGTACTCGCCGTTGGCTCCGCTTGTTCCCGGCGTATATTTGAATAGTTGCTTCTCGCCATTTAAGTCCATTTCGACGCCGACCACCCCGTCGAGGCGCCACGGACGGCTGGGCGTATAGCTTGTGTCCGCATAACGGTAGGCCGTCTGATTCTGGCGCTTGCGCTTGTAAACTTTCTTCTCGCCGTCCTTGTTCATGGCCCAGACCTCCATGGCCGGCTCCTTGAGGAGGTCCACGCGCGGGTTGAAGCGAAACAGCGTGTCATAAGGAATGTTCGTCGGGGCATGCCCCTCGGCACTGGCGTCCAGGACGCACCAGATAGCGAAGAACAAGGTCAGCACGCCCGCGGCCGCCGGCGCCTGCCAGTAAAGCCCGCCCGAGGGCTCCGTATAAAGAAACCCCTGTAAAAACATCGACGCGACATAGAGGAGTACCGCCAGGGCGACCCCCGTCACCAGCAATATCAACAAAAGCGTCAGCACAACA
The DNA here is from genome assembly GCA_963848825.1 of uncultured Planctomycetota bacterium. GTDB lineage: Bacteria > Planctomycetota > Planctomycetia > Gemmatales > Gemmataceae > CAVVSQ01. The sequence goes on from CAWKFA010000008.1 coordinate 475,895, forward strand.
TACTCCAGTCAGCGGTAAAATCGTCTTTGGGCCTGCCGAGCCCTTTCCCGTTTTTCCTAGTTTAACAAGCTGCCCCTTAAAGACAAACTTCGCTTGTGGCAAATCACGGGGTTGTTATAATTCGCCGCGATGGTCGCTTCCTTTTGCCTATTAACGTGTGCTTTGACCCTCGGCCAGCTGCCGGAGCGGGCCGAATGGCAGCTTTCTCCTCAGCTCCCCGCCGGCATGGAGCTAACTTATACCGGCAGCTACCGGGAAGAAGACCTCGATCCCAACGTTCATTACGAGCGGGAATACCGCCTGGATGCCAATGTCTTTGTCACCGACGCCAAGGCGCGGCGGTGGGACGTGGCCTTTATGACTTCGCTGAGCCTAAAAGAAAAAAACCAAGACAGCAAAAGTAACAAGAAGCCGCCGTCCGCGTCGGTTCGCCTGGAACTAGCCACAATCGACGATCAAGGCCGGGTCCGTGGCAGCGTGCCCTTGAATATACCCGTCTCGGGCCCACCGACGATCGAGTGCGGCATGTTTGTCGACGCGCCCATCACCAAAGTTGGGCGTACTCAAGTTTGGGAAGTAAACGAAGAGGGGCGTCCGCCGCGTACCTGGAAGGTCGAGGGCCTCGAACCCTGTAATGGGATTACCTGCATCAAATTGGTCGTTAACCAACAATCCGAGGATTGGGACCGCCCGCGCACCGATCATGCCGCCTGGCGCCGGCGCGACACCATCTGGTTCAGGACGCCGCTAGGCGTGGCGCAGAAGGTTGAACGCATTATCGAACGTCGCGATCCGGCACGCCGCGATCCCACCCAACGAACGACGGTCCGCTATGAGCTGGAAAGCCATCAGCGCTGGCCTGGCCAACTCCTGGAGGATCGCCGCGCGGAAATACTCAAGACCAAGAAGTTTCAGGACGAAGCCCGGCCTTTACTGGCGCAACCGGCTCTTTACTCTCAGCAGATCCAGGCGCTGCAACGCAAGATTGTCCATTACACGGCCAGTCAGTCCCCGACGCCTTATCGCAAAGCTGTTTTGGCTGTGCAAAGCCACCTGGAAAGCGCTCGCCGTGGCGACACGCCACCCGATGCGAAGCAAGACGAAATCAACTTGTCGGCGGCTGTGTCCGTTGGCCAGCGTGTGCCGGATTTTGTCGTCACGAACCTGACCGGCAAGGAGTCTGCCCGCCTCGCGCGCCTGCTGGGCCGGCCCGTATTCGTCTTCTTCTTCAATCCCAAGACCGACATCGGCAAAGATGTGCTCCGGTTCGCCGCCGAACTTCATAATCGCCATGGCGATAGCCTGAGCATCATGGCCCTGGCCGTCACCAACGATGTGGACCTCGTCCGCCAACAGCACACGGACCTCCGTCTGCCGTTTGCCCTCCTCGACGGCAAGGGGTTGCACCATACCTTTGGCGTCGATGATACCCCTCGTCTGGTAGTGCTGGACGGCGAAGGAATTCTTCGCTTTGCCGTCACCGGCTGGGGAATAAATACCTCGACCGAGATTGCTGAAGAGCTAGTCCGGTGTATGCCCAGGTAGGCGAGGCCTCCTTCTTAGCCCAAATTACCACTTTTTCGCAAACCGCTTTCTTGTTAGTCCACGCACTCAAGGTCCAATGCTTACAGCCCCATGCTCAGGTAAAAAAGGTCGTTGGAATTTACCAGTTGTCGGTGTTCTTTGGACATCCTGATCGGTACGATTGGAGTGATCGGGCCGGGAAAGGTTGCCGTCATGACCGATTATCAAATACAGCCGAATACGCGTCTTTGCGCGGTTACCGGGCAACCATTGCAGGTGGGCGAGAAATTCTACACGGCCCTGGTGGAAGAGGGCGACCACTTTGTGCGCAAGGACTATAGTCTGTCGGCCTGGCAAGGACCGCCGCCGGGCACGTTCAGTTTTTGGACCGGACGCGTACCGCCGGCCCAGGAAAATACCAGGCCGCGCTTCGACGATGATCTGCTGGAAGAATGTTTTCATCGCCTCGAAGGACAGACCGATGCGAGCCGTGTGAATTTCCGCTATGTGGTCGCCCTGCTGCTGATCCGCCGCAAACGTCTGAAACTGAACAAGACCATCGTCGAGGATGGCGCGGAAAAGATGCTTGTGCAGTGCCTCGGCACGGAGGAAGTTCAACAGGTGATCAACCCGCGACTGACAGAAGAAGAAATGACCGAAGTCCAGGATGAGGTTTTCAAGGTCCTGGGGTGGAATTAACGCGCTTCGCACTTGCGCTTGCGGCGCAGAACAGATTCTCATTGCGGGCGGCATTGAGGGAGGTCCCTTTGAAACCTATGGCGACGGTTATCGGCCTGGGCATGCTTATCGCCATGGCGGGCTGCTCGAGTACGCGCTGGGGTTGGATCAAAAACGAGGGCGCTCCCGGGCCCGGCGTCTCCGGCGAGCCACCGAGCGTAACGCAACTTGTGAAGTGGTTGAACGACAATGCCGAGCGCATCGACAGTATGCGCGTCGAGGACGTCGATATCTCTTGTTCGCAAAAACTCCGGCCTTTCCCCGGGCTTCGCGGGATGATGGTCGCGGACAAGCCGAGAAACTTTCGCCTGAGCGGCAGTGCCCTGGGCAAGACAGTCGTCGATCTGGGGTCCAATAACCAGGAATTTTGGTATTGGATCAGTAAGGCCAATCCGCCGTATCAGTATTATTGTGCCTACCAGGACTTGGAGGGAGGCCGCGTGGCGCGATGCCGTTCCCCTTCCAGCCGCAATGGGTCATGGAATCGCTCGGCCTTGGGCCGTACGGGCCAGCCGATCGTTATACTCTCGAGCACGATAGCCAGACGATCAAGCTGGTCGAGAAAACCACCTCGTCGCAGGGCACGCCTGTGCGCAAAGTGATCGTGTTCCGGCGCGACCCGTTGCCACTTAAATCGACGACCCCGCAGGTCACCCATTATTTGCTGCTCGATGATACCACCGGCAAGGAGATATGTTCCGCCCACATCACGGAAGTTCAGCACGATAACGCAACGGGCGCCGTGGTGCCGCGCCGCATCGCCTTGCTTTGGCCTTCGGAGGATTTGAAGCTGGCCATGCGTTTGGATGGAGTCACCATCAATACCCCGGTAACTCCGTCGATGTTCACGCGTCAAAACATGCCCAATACACAGTCGTTTAATTTAGTGCGCATGCAAGTGGACAACACGCCGCCCCCGCAAGCGATTACCGGCTTGAGCTCAAAAGTTTGCGCAGTCCAGGGACCTTGAAGACACTTGTGTTTTTTGGATTTCGCCAATAAATGGCCTTTGGTGCTCGTTTATTAGGCATTTTCTCAGGTGGCCTGTCTGCGCATGGTGGTGCCACTGTTTGACGAAACCCCTTGCTGGCCCAACCGGTTATAATTAGCGCCCCGGCACCTCTTTAATTAGCGGCACGCGAGTTGCTTTTCGCTACTCAGTCTCATTCTTCCATGGGCTCAATGGCTCACCTCTCCAGGCGAGACGCTGTACGCGCTCTGTAAGCGCCGAGGATGTCTTTAATACGCATCCCCGGTGGTGGTGTGCGCCTCTCATACACTGGGATGCCATTTGGACCTGCTTGGCGAGTCAGTATGTCCGTATTGCGGCGTAGGCTGCCGCTTACGCTTTGAGGGTACCGATGGTCAGGTTCAACGAGTGCGCGGCGTCGAAAACGCACCCGCCAACCTCGGCGGACCTGTGCGCAAGGGTGCCCAGCTTGGTCCCACAATTCGCACGCAGGACCGGCTAACCAAACCCCAACTTCGTCTCAGCCGGCACGATGCCTTTCAGGAAGTCGACTGGGATACCAGCCTTCGCTACATCGCCGAGATATTTCACCAACATCCTCAATACCCATGGCCCGGAAGCCGTCGCCTTTTACGGCAGCGGCCAGCTCGATACCGAAACCGTCTATCTCGTCAGCAAGTTGTTCAAGGGCTATCTGGGCTGCAACAACACCGATTCCAATAGCCGGCTGTGCATGGCGGCCGCGGTCGCCGGCTATCGCACGAGCCTGGGCAGCGACGGGCCGCCGACCTGTTATGACGACATCGACCTGGCCGACGTGATCGTCATCATGGGCAGCAACATGGCCGAGGCGCATCCGGTGACGTTCGACCGCGTCAAGGCCAGCAAGAAAGCAAATCCCCAACAGCAGATCGTGGTCATCGATCCGCGCCGCACTGCCGACGGCGGCGGCTGCCGACCTGTATCTTCCGGTCGCAGCCCGGCGGCGATATCGCCCTGCTCAACGCCCTGGGCCGCATGCTGCTCGACCATGGGGGCGGCGGACAAGCGTCTTCATCGCCGAGCACACGCGCGGTTTCGAGGATTATCGCCAGTTTCTCATGGCGCAGGACGTTGCCGAATTATGTGCGGTCGCCGGCGTGCCCGCCGGCGAGGTTTTCTCGCTGGCATCGCGGATCGCAGAGGCACGAAGGTTCTTGTCAGCTTCTACTGCATGGGGCTCAATCAAAGCACGGTCGGCATGTGGAAGAACAACAGCCTCATCAATCTCCACCTGCTCACCGGCCAGATCGGCAAGCCGGGCGCGGGCCCGTTTTCGCTCACGGGCCAGCCCAACGCGATGGGGGGCCGAGAAGGCGGCCTGCTGTCGCATCAGCTGCCCGGCTATCGCACCGTCGAGGATGAAGCACACCGCGCGGATGCCGAGCGCTTCTGGGGCCGCCGGTCCGGGAACATCAGTCCCAAGGTCGGCCTGACTGCCGTCGAGATGTTTCGCGCCTGGAAAAGGGCAAGCTCAAGGCCATCTGGATTGCCGGCACCAACCCGGCAGTCAGCTTGCCCGATCTGCATCACGTGCGCCGCGCCTTGCAAAAGGCGCAGCTCGTCGTCGTGCAAGATGCCTATCATCCGACCGAAACGACACGCCTGGCCGATGTCATTTTGCCGGTCGCGCAGTGGGGCGAAAAGGAATGGACCAGCACCAACAGCGAACGCATGGTCAGCTACAGCCCAAAGCTCTGGGACGCCGCCCGGCGAAGCGCTGCCCGATTGGGAGATTCTCGCTCGGTTCGCCCGGACGCTTGGGCTATCAAGAGCTTCGACTATCAATTCAGCCGACGAAGTCTGGGATGAATTCATCCAGATGACGTCGGGCCGGCCGTGCGACATGGCCGGCGCGACCAGCCGAGCGCTTGCAAGAGCTAAGCAGCTTGCAATGGCCGTGCCCGACGCCGGACCATCCCGGCAGCAAGCGACGTATCCTCGATCGCAAGTTTTCCACTCCCGATGGCCGGGCCGTCTTTTTGCCGCGCGATCATAAGGAGCCGCGCGAGGTTCCCGATCACGAGTTCCCTTTCGTCCTCACGACGGGCCGGCTTTACGCCCACTGGCACACCCTGACGCGGACCGGCAAGGCGGAAAAGCTGGTCAAACGCGAGCCGGCACCCTTCGTCGAAATCAATCCCCAGGATGCCGGCCGTTTGGATCTCGCCGAGGGGGATCTCGTGCAGATATCCAGCCGCCGCGGCACCATCCAGTTGCCGGCCCGGTTGCGTGAAGGGGTGCTGCCCGGCATGATCTTTGTCCCCTTCCACTGGGGCGACGAGTATTCGCCCGGCAATGCCGCCAATTATTTGACGATCAGCGCGATCGGCCGCGTCGCCAAGCAACCCGAATTGAAGTTTTGCGCGGTCAGCTTGGAGAAAGTGCCCCAGGTAAAAAAAGAGTCGCAGTGACCCGTGGTAGCCCTTGACTCTTGTTCCCGTAGCGGGCGAATAGCCAGGGTACGCGTGATGTTCTCAGTCCTGCGATAGAAAGGTTAGCTTTTCATGACTTCGGCTATCGAACCTTCCGGCCCGCGTTTGCGCGTCATGTGGATTTCCACCATTGGCTTCACGCTGATGTTCATGGTTTGGCTCATGCTGGGTGTGCTTGGCATTCCCATTCGCAACGAGCTACATCTGACGGACTCCCAGCTCGAATGGCTCATCGCGACGGCGATTCTCTCGGGTTCCTTGCTACGCCTTCATTTCGGGATCTGGTCCGATCGCTACGGCGGCCGGGCCACCATGATCTGCCTCTTGATTATCGCTGCCATTCCCACCTATATCTTCAGCCTGGCCGAAACCTATCCGACCCTGCTGGCCTGCACGCTCCTTTTCGGCCTTGCCGGCAATTCTTTCGCCATTGGCATCTCCTGGAACTCGGCCTGGTTTCCGCCACAACAAAAAGGGACCGCGCTTGGCGTCTTCGGCGCCGGCAATGTCGGCGCTTCCGGGACGAAACTGCTCATCGTCTTGGTGCCGACCATCTTGACGCTCATTCCGGTAGGCGGCTTCCTGGGCGGCTGGGTGCCCGGCGGCTGGCGCTTTATCCCCGCGGTTTACGCGGTATTGCTGCTCGTGATGGCGCTGGCCACCTGGCTGGTCGCTCCGACACCGGACCGCATGCCGGGCAAGGGCCGGCCCATGAAAGAAATGCTTGCTCCACTACGCTATATCCGCGTCTGGCGGCTCAGTCTTTACTACATCGTCGTCTTCGGCGCCTACGTCGCGCTTTCGGGGTGGCTGCCAAAATATTACATCGATACCTATGGCATGACCCTTTACACCGCCGCCTTGCTGACCGCCACCTACATTTTTCCGGCCAGTCTGCTACGCCCCCTGGGTGGCTATTTGTCCGACCTTTACGGCCCGCGCGTCGTGACCTATGCCGTCTTCGTCGTCATGACGTTCAGCCTGCTGGTCCTGTCGATCCCCAATGGCGAATATTTTGGTGTTTGGTTCCAGCTCACGCCCTGGGCTTTCGCCGCGCTGATGTTTGTTGTCGGCTGCGGCATGGGTATCGGCAAAGCCTCAACCTACAAGTACATTCCCAACTACTTCCCCAATGACGTCGGCGCCGTCGGCGGCATGGTGGGCTTGCTCGGCGCACTTGGCGGCTTCTTCCTGCCGCCTCTTTTCGGCAGCCTCGGCCGCTCGACCGGCGTCCCCCAGACCGCCTTTCTCGCGCTGCTGGCACTGACCCTGGCGAGCCTGGTCTGGCTGCATTTGGTGGTGGTGAAATTGCGTGTCCATGAGCGAATCGAGACCGTCAAGAATGAAACGCCAGTGGGAGCACGCTCTACGGCACGTAGGGATGCGGTCGCGCGCACGTAGCTGGCCAGCGCCTTCGTCCCCAGGTTTGCGGTAAAGCTATTTCATACGTTGATTGACGTATGCCGGCGCCGCAGCACTCCCCGCAACTGTATGGTCCCGAGCAAGAGCAGGCAACAGCTCAGGGCGACAATAATGTAGGCAGCGGGGCCGATTCCGACTTTGGTGAGCGCTGGCGGAAGGCCTCTGCCGCCTGGCATTTCTATCCGGGTGGTCTTGCCCCCGACCCTGAACTCACCTCCTGGAATCGCATAATCGATCGCTACATATTTTCCAAAAATCACATACGTATAACTTCCGTGTTCCGGACGCACCTCATAGGCCAGGCGACTTGAGTCGGGAGACAGCACGGCCCAACCCAGTGCGACGATTGCGGCCATTCCCGACAGGATAATGAGAAGGGAACGCCACAGGGGAATGGGCTCGATAAAGCTCGTGGCGACGAGCAGCAGCAAAAGCGTGCCAAAGATCATGCCGTCGATATTCGTGAACAGGAACTCATAGCCAAAGACCTGCGCGATGGGGACACCCCGGTCCCGGACATCCACAATTTGTAACTCTGCCAGGGGAAGAAACGGCTGGAACGTTGCGACCATGCCAAGAAAACACAAAATAATGGCCCAGCCAGTGGTCGTGCAGAAAACCGGACACAAATAACGTCTGGCGGTTGTTCGCAGAAAGGACTCGGCCCTGGCAACGCGCTCGCGGAAAACCTTTTTGCCGTCCGGCTGGCGGAAGATGCGCCACAGCCAGATGCTAACGGGGATGGCGAGCACCAGGAAAAGCGGCCAAATTATCAGGGTTAGCAAGGCGAGGATCCAAACCACTAGCGGTTGCTGCGCCGATGGGGCGGCCTGGCCCTCGAAAGACGACGGTCCCATGCGCGGCGTAGGCAACTCAGCAGTACGGGACATACTGGGCAGCGCGATTGAGTCCACGTCCGTCTTCACGTCGCTGGCATGTTGATAGCGCCTCTCGGGTTTCCTTTCCAGGGCCCGCAAAACAATCTCGTCGAGCCTCACGTCGACGTGTACCTTCCGCGACGGGAGGTCAAACCGGCCCAGCGGCAACTCGCCCGTGAGCATCTCGTAAAACACCACGCCCAGCGAATAGATGTCCGCCCGGTGATCCACCTCAAGCGGCTTTTCCATCTGCTCCGGGGCCATGTAGTGGGGCGTGCCCATGATTTGTCCGGAACCGGTCAGTCCAATATCGACGGTTTTTTGTCCCAGGAGCTTGGCCAGACCGAAATCAGCGATCTTCACCCGGCCTTTTTTGTCCAGTAGCAGATTTTCCGGCTTGATGTCCCGGTGAACGACATTTTGATCATGGGCATATTGCAGGGCGTCGCATATTTGCGGGACGATCTTGACTGCTTCTGCCGGCGTCAGCCTGGCTTCGCGGAGTAGATGCCGCAAGTTCATGCCGTCCACGAACTCCATGATGAAGTAGTACAGTCCATCCGTCTGGCCGAAATCATAAACGGCGACGATACCCGGATGCGAGAGCCTGGCCAGGGCACGGGCCTCGCGGGTAAAGCGTTCCGCGAAGGCAGGGTCACTTCCTGATTGGGGAGGAAGTATTTTGAGAGCCACCAGGCGGTCCAGGCCGGATTGCCGGGCCTTGTAGACGATCCCCATACCGCCGTGGCCCAGCAAACCCAGAATTTCCAGTTGCGGAAACCGCCCGGCCAGTTCTTCAATGGACGGCGGGACGAAGCCGGCCGCATAGGGCGTGGTGCGCGCCTGGCCGGGGCCGAAACCGCTCCTCATGGCCTGCTTGAGCAGACATTCTGGACAGAGTCCTTGGGGGGCATCGGCAGGCAGGTCCTTTTCGCAGCGGGGGCATTTTCGGTTTTCCAGCATGGCAGGTTCCTCGTGGGACTTCCTTTTGCCTCCTACTGACGCTTTTCTGAGCAAAGGTTACAGACATTTAAGAGCATTACAGACTGAGCGCCGCCAACAGGTGTCGAAGCTCACCCTGGACTTCAGCGGGCTCGGACACCGTATGCGTGATTTCCGCCACGACCAGGTCCCGATATCGGCGGCGAAGACGATGCACAGCAACTTTAAGGGCACCCTCGGTCACTTCGAGTGCACTGGCGACCTGGCGATACGGCAGGTCTTCCCCCGTCAGAAAGCCTTTCAATTGCTCGAAATGGTTTACTTTGCCCCTACGCGCGTACTCTGCCTGAAGCCGCGCGAGCACCTGATCGAGAACCGTCAGCGCCCAGCGGCGTTCATATATTCTCTCGGCGGTCATCTCATGTGTAGGTTCCAGCGAGTACCGGCTTTCCCCGGCCTCGAAATCGAAAGGCACGAACCTCCGCCCACCGCCACGCTTGTTAGCCCTGGCGCGGTCGCGTTCCTTGGACACAAAATGCTTGAAGGCGGCCAGCAGGAACGAACGAAACTTGCCGCGGTCCTGGCTGGCGGAATGGAGATAGTCCTTCTCGAGAAGGCGGACGAAAAACGCCTGCGTCAGGTCCTGGGCATCGTCAGGTTGATGGCCCTGTCGCCGAGCGAACGCGTAAAGTGGGTACCAGTACAGCTGGCACAAGGTCGCCAGTGCTCGCCTGGCAGCCGGCGACACTTCTTGCCTGGAAGCAAGCACGAGGCTCCAGCGCGTGGTGGCGAAATTACTTGGCATCATTCGATGAGGTTATGGTATTTCGCTCTTCCAGGGTCAGTGGCTCGGCTGTGAGGGTGACCACGCCGCATCCTCCTCTGGTCGAAGCCAATCAACTCCGGGCTATGACTCGGCTAATAGAGCTGCCTCGCCCGGTATTTTAGTTCGACCGTTTGTATCATGAAAGGCTGCCGCAGTCACTTTTCTTTGGAGGGAGCCGTTTCCTGGCGAACCTACGGCACGAAACGTGGAGATGGATAAAATGAGGCAGGGGCTGCCTGGTCTCAATTATTTGCATCGGAGTTGTCTCATGCGCCAGATTCCGCCTCATAAGCTATGGTTGGGCCATGCCGGTGACGGCCGGGATTTCAGCAGATCCTCGCTGCGGGAATACAGGCGCTGGTTCAGGTTGCCGCGGAGGAGCCGGCGCTGGCGGCGCCGCGTGATCTCATTTATTGTCGGTTCCCGCTGATCGATGGGCCGGGCAACGACAGGAAAACTCTGCAATTGGCAATCACCACGGTGGTGAATTTGGTGGAAATGAAGTTGCCCACGCTGGTAGTCTGCGGGGCTGGATTGAGCCGTTCACCCGCTATTCTTGCCGCCGCCATGGCCCTGGTTTTTCAGGACACCCCGGATGAATGTTTGAAACAGGTGGCCGAACATCACCCGGCGGACGTGGCGCCTGGCTTGTGGGACGAAATCAAGATGATGGTGCGTGATCAGGTCGAGCGTTAGCAGGCTTGCCCTTCCTTCGCGAGACCGGTTATTTCGCCGCACCCTTCTCAAAGCGAACGAAGTAATTCTCCGTCAAGAACTTCTCTTCGCCCTTTTTCTGGAAGCCCGCGTCGGTGATTTCCTTGGTAAAAGCCTCCTGGCCCGCTCGAACGTGACCCAAGACGAAGTCGCTGCTCTTGCCCTCGATGCGCTGGAAGTCGATGAGGATAAGTCGTCCTCCCGGCCGCAGGGCGTCGTGGATGGTTTGCAGGGTCTTTTGCGGAAACTCAAAGTGGTGATATACGTCGCAGATGAAAACCAGGTCGACGGCGTTCTTGGGAAGTTTGGTGGAAAACTGGTCGCACAGGATCGTTTCCACGTTTTTGATCCCATTCTCCTGGCAGGTCTTCTCGATGTAGCGGAGGAATGTCGGCGCGATGTCCACGGCAAACACCTTGCCCTTGTCGCCCACCGCCGTGGCGAATTTACGCGTGAACAGCCCGGTGCCGGCGCCCACGTCGGCGATGGCCATACCGGGCGTGATCTTGCAGGCGTCGACAATTTCCTTGGCGTGAACGGCGATCTCCCGGCTTTCCCCCTCGAACTTCGGCAAATAGTCCTTGATGTCGGGGTTTTCGAAAGGCTTGTTGATTCCGGGCCGAACGCTTGTCTCCTGAGCCGTGCTGAATGCCAGTATGAGCAAGCAAATGGCAGCGCTCCAGGCGAAGCGTGAGAATAATCGATTCATCGGGTTTTCCTTCACTTTGGTTGACCTTGCGTCCGCTCCAACGATTCTCCCTGACATATTCTACTGCCTGCACAAGCGCACGATTGCCGGGTGCCTGCGTCCGATCTCCGCAGCCGTCTTGCCGCTCTGGTTGCGCCGTTGCGGTCGGCGCCATTGGCCAGCAGCCACTTGACGGACCCCGCTTTACCCTGCCGCGCCAGGTGCATCAATAGCGTACTTTGCGTCTCATCGCGGGCATCGATGTTGGCCCCGGCGGCGGCCAGCAGTTCGAGCACCGGCACCGGGTCGGCTTGCGCACGTGTTTTTGACAGGTGGAGCAGCGGCGTCAGGCCGGCATCATCGAGCGCGTTCACCGGGGCGCCGCGTTCGAGCAGCAAGGTAATCAGCGGCAGTTTGCCGCCACGCACGGCGTAGTGTAGTGCCGTGAGCCCATGTTTGCCGCGATCATCCGGCCGCGCACCGTAATCCAGCAGTACGGTGACGCGGTGAACTTCATTGGTGCTCACATCCGGCCGGCAGGCGCGCGGCAGCATCCAGGCCGGCACTTTCTTTCCGTGAGCGACGAGCAGGTCGGCGACTGGCCGCTCCGCGTCGTCGAGCCGGCCGAGATAGGCGGTGCGCTGAACATCGGCGCCGCGTTCGAGCAGGAGTCTCACCAAATCGACGCGGTTCATGACCACGGCAAGCGTCAGCAACTTGCCGCTATGCCGTTTCACCTCGGCCCCGCGTTCAAGAAGCAGTTTTACCGCCTCGCTATTACCGCCGCGGACCGCGTGGCACAGCACCGAGACCTCCTGGAAATCGTCAACGGGATCGATGGCGTTCACGAATTCAGGATTGCTGTCGAGATGGCGGCGCAGCGCGGGCACATCGCCCAGCCAGGCTGCCGTGAAGATGTCGTCGCGGGCGCCGTGCTCCTGCAGCAGCGCCACCAGCGCCGGCTGCCATTTCTTGGCGATGGCTAGCGGCGTGACCGCCACGCCGGTGCCCATCTGGACAATGTCACAGGCCATGGTGGCTCGCATCGGATCACATCCGGGGGAATTGCAATCGCCTCCAGCCGTTAGCGCCAGCTCAAGAATTCGCGGGCGGTTGCGATAGGTCGCAACCCAGGCCAGCGTACGGTTATGGGTGCCGCGCCGGCTGGCAAGCGCTGGGTCGCCCGCCAGCGCCGCGCGAACCATTTCCATGCGTCCCTGGGCAGCGTCCACCAGGAGCCGCTCGAACTTCACCTGTACCGCATCCTGCACCGCTTCGCAGCTTCTGCAGAGGTCCGGAGGTGGCGTTTCGGGGCTGTGTATCATTGCCTTGGCGATGCGCGTCAGCGGACGCATGAGTTGCTCCGCGTTCAGACCACGGGCGACAAGGGCAATACGCATGCAGCGCAGCCACGCCGCGGCAGCCTTGGGGCTGATGTAGCGGTGCTGATGCCGCCGCAGCAGCCCGCCGGCAAGATCGTCCGCATAGTTACTACTGCCGCCAAACCATTGCACGAAAAAAGGGGTTACCTCGTCCCTGCCAAAATGAGCAAAAACCTCGCGTAACAGCTCATCTTGCTCGATAAGCCGATAAAGATCCTCGACCAACGCCGCCACACCGTCGTTACCACCCACCGCCGTCCAGAGATCGGCGGCGGGATAAGCGACTAGCGACTCACCGCGATGACGCAATGCTTTCGGAGTTAACATGGATCGTGAGGAAGAGGGACTTGCCAACCATGTCATGTACTCATCGGCCGCGCAGTTAATATAGATGCATTCGTGTCGGCAGGCACTGGAATCTTTTTGCATCCTTACCGGCCCAAGCACTCTTGGACGGGAATTTTCGTGTCTGCGGTTCAGGGAGGCGGTCTCGCCCGGAACTATCGAGGACGGCCCTTCGGCATAGGAAATGCATCTCTGAGAGATGCCATTAGGAGGCTTAAAATGTACGAACCCATGCAGACTGATCCAAAACCGGCGAATCCGCCGACTCAACCTCAGGCGCCGCCAAGGCCCGAGAGTGATCCATCCATTCCGGGCAGGGTGCCAGAGCAACCGATGGCGCCGCCGCCTTCGCCGCCACAATCACCATCACCTGGTCCTCTGCCACCCCCGGCCTGGGGTGGTGACGTGTACGTCCCAGACAGTTTAGACGCGACAAAACCCATTGCCGAACCGGGCTCCCCGGCAAAATGAATGTGCCCTTGCTCTGAGACCGGCCCAGGGGGACATGTTTGCGGATGTCCCCCTGGGTCTCTGGGGTAACTTGACGTCACTCTGAGAGCTTCGTCTTGCCGGGCTAGATTTCTAGCCGTGGGAATTCTCCCGGGCCAACGAACCCGTAATTATCAAGATAATAAACCGTAATTCCGCTCAGCAGCCAGGCAAAAAGCAGCAGGAGGAATACACGGTGTAGCAGCGGATCGTCGCCTGAGAGCTTAATCATCACCCCACCGTGGTTTACGGCTTTCTATTCCTGAGACTGCTGATTACTTTGGGGCTTTTGATGCCAGACCCCCACCACATAGTGTTTCCAGGCCCCTTTTAGCGTATACCGCCAAACCGTCTGATCGTCGTTGAAGTAATATGCGTACCCCAGCGAGATGAGGGCGTCGATTCGGCATCGTTCCATTGCAAAGTATTTTCTTACTGGATCGGTTGCGGGGAACGGTATGGTTTCGACGTCGGCCAATCGCACATCATGTTTTTCAACCAGTTCCGTAAACGTCACTCCGGGCCAATTGTGTATTTCCGATTGGCCCGAGAGGTCTGGCGAGCCGATTTTGTTTGTGGTACGCATTACCGTATTGTCCGACAACATTGTGCACAGCGTAATCCGGTTCCATTGGAGCCATTTAATGACTGTGCCGCTAACGATTATTGCCAAGGTCAAATCATCTGGGGATATCCAAAAGTCGTAGCGCCCACGCACATTTGGGTTAACAGCGTGGTACGTGCCCAGATGCCGATAGCCGCTTTCTTCCGCTGCATCATTTGCTTTTTGCGATACGGGTGCCAACTCAATGTCCTCTCCACCAGTCGCTTTTACGCATTCTGGCACGGGCAACTTCTCCCACAGAGACGCTGCGAAAGTCAGGACGAACAAGAGTGTGATGACAAAAACAGCGATAATAACGCAAACAGCTACGGCCACGCCCACCACCGACTCCACCCACAAAATCGCATTGTCCACCCCACACCTCCCGTTGCATTGCTCCCACAGGGTGGCTGGGCCAAATCCCAGCCACAAAGGTTAAACCCGATTTTACCTCCCCATGCCTGCAAGTGGCTACTACTCCGTCCGGCCTTTGCCAGGATTTTTCTCGAATTTTGCTGGCCTTGCTGCCTTCGCCCCGGGCCTTTTGGGGTACCTCTGGGGTACCTGCCGACAGGCCGAGCTTGTGAGGAAGGATTCGCTACTCTTTCGCCTGCGAGGTTGGCAGCGCGCAGCGGAACGGATATGACGTTGTTCGCCATGGTGTGCTCTTTCCAAATTAAATGTCCGGGGCGTCGAAGGAGCCAATGTAACACAGTGGGGCTTCTATTGGGTTAGCCTAAAATGAACGACGCCGACCCAGGGGGTCCATGTTTGCGGGTGGACCCTGCTTCACGTGAAGTGACCTTTTCCCTGAAGACCCCTTCAGCTTCTTCTTGAGTTTATCCGTGGCACACTCTCCATTTCAATCGTGAGAAATATGCCCCATCTACGCGGTGATGTGACCTATTCACCGCAGTCAGGGTCATGCACGAGTACATGCATAACCCTGCCACAACGCTTCAATAACGGCTCTTCGTGAAGTCGAGTGGGTAAAAAAGTAGATCATCTTACCTATTTCAAAGCTTTGGGAGCATGCACGTGAGGATTTTCAGACGTAGATATTCCTCATCGCGGAAGCCGTAGGCGCGTTGCTGGATGACGCGTATTTTGTTGTTGAGACCCTCGACGAATCCCAGGGCCACTTTGTTGTTGGCATGACAATAAGCCACGATGCCGTCCCAATGGCTCTGGATCAAGTTCGCGAATTCCTCGTAGGGTTTTAAGCGTTGCCACCTGAGGGACTCCACCCAATTGGAGAAAAAGCGTAGGGCCCAACCGGGAGACTCGTAGCTCCAGAGCTGTTCGAAAGACTCCTTGAGGAGGTAGGCTTTGTATAGTCGCTTGTTGGCGTTGAATAATAGCTTCAACGCTTTTCTACCCTTCAGAGTGAGGTTGCGCCAACGCGACAACAAAGCATACTTTTGCCCCTTGATATAACGTCGGCCAGGCCCCGTCAGCCGGCCGTATTCTTTCTTGCGAACCGTGTCCAAAGCATCTTGCAAATGGCGCAGCACATGGAACTTGTCGTAGATAATCAGGGCTTGTGGGGCATTTCCTTTCTTGCGGGTGGAACTGTGGAACGCCTTCCACATGTCCATGACCGCCAGGCGGATTTTGCTGGATTTTTCGGGGCCCAGCCAAGCAAAGAAGGCGTCCATGCTTTCCTCGGAGCGATCCTTGCCGCCGAACCATATGGGCCGCCCCCGAATCAGGTCGCTGACTACAATGCGGTAGCTGTGGCCTTTGCCGATAGCAATTTCGTCGATGCCAATCGCCCTGGGGGCAGGTTGTTTGGCCCGTCGAAGTTGCTCGGCCATGTACTGCTTGTCCAACTCCTTGACGGTATGCCAATCCAAGGTCAGTTCGTCGGCCACGGCCTTGACCGAACTGTCCCGGCAACGCCGTCCCACGAAGTAGGCAAACCGTTTCGTGTAAAACGGATTGTCGGCAAGCCAGTCCAGACTTTCGGTCTTCACGCCAGCGCACCACGAACACGCTACTCGACGAATCGAGAAATCGAGGTAAACGCGCTTGTCGCCACAGGAAAGGTCGCGGACACGGCGTGACCTTTGATCGTAAAACGCGGCAGACACCTGACCACAAACCCCACAGGCCGTTTTTTTCGGCGCCGCTGGAGGGTGACGACCACAGCGACCGGATCGCCAAAGATCCCATGGACGCTGGCCAAAGGATCGAACCCAGGGAACCGATAGACGTCGCGTATTTGTCGAGTTGATGGCATAGGTCCATCAATACAGATTTCCCCTCGAAAGAAAAGAACGTTTTTGCAGCAAATAATCAGCTCTCAGGGGGTCTGGACGCCTAAATTCACCCACTCGACTTCACGAAGAGCCTTAACTTAGACCTAAAAGTCAATTCCCGGTCGATAGTCGCGCTCGTAATACTCGAAGTAATCGAAATCAACCGGCAGGCGCAGAAAATCTAAGGGGACGTAGCTCGATTCGCTTGAGATCGTCATGGTTATTCGGCCTGGTGTTCGGTGCACGATTCACTGTGTATAATCGCGATGCGATTCAGTTCGTTCAAGGCGGCGTCAGTTGGAGGAGTGCCATACCTTGTTGACGTTACTAGGTAACATTCTCAACGAACCGACAAGCGATAATCCAGATAGCCGGACTCGTCCAGTCGGAGTAGGAGACGAAACGAGCGACCAAAGACGCGTGATTTGATCCAACCGGCTTGCGTGCCGCCGCATATCCGGCCGTTTCATGCCTGAGGATAGTGAATTCGAGGGGATCGGCCCAGGCATCTACAAGCCAATAATCCGTAATCCGTGGACCCTTTCTCGTGACGCCTCTCGATGAGCTGGCCGACAGCAGCGGCTCCTGGGAAGAACTGGGCATTCTGCTCGCGAAAGGCGTCGGCATTCCGCTCCTGGTGGAGCAGGTAGGCATCGACCTCGGCTCGGTGCCGCAAGTATTAGCTGTAAATGTCGCCCAACAACAGCGGCGCAAAGCTTTGCGCGAGGGTTTCCGGGCTACCCCCTGGTGGAACCGCTGGATGACGGTGGCGAGCTCAGATTACTAATCATTCACGGGGTTTGCCGCGTTAGCGGTAATAGGCCGGGTTCCCCATTGTCCGCTTGGATTATGCTCCCCTCTCCCCTGTACTCAGGGGCGAGGGGTGAATAGTAGGCCTCACGCTCCGCGTGAGGAAGCCATCGCGCGGAGCGTGGTGTCTACTGAGCCCCCTCACCTCAACCCCCCCTCCCCCTGAGTACAGGGGGAGAGGGGCTTTATTTCCCCTATTTCCTCCCAGAGTAGCTACCCTTGGCCGAGGTAAACGATGCGGATATATTACATCGGCTTATTCTCTTTTCTTTCACCGTCACGGAGCCAAGGCCATGACCATTACCGTGGAAGCCACTTATGAGAACGGTTTCTTGAAACCCAAACACCACTGACTTTAAAGTTCGGCTCACCATTAACCCGGTGGAGGAGGCTGAGGACCCGTTTGAGGCAGTCATCGGCACCTGCGAGGGGCAGCCGGACGGCGCCGCCAATCATGACAAGTACCTCTATGGGGACCGCCTACCATGATTTTCGTGGACACTTGGGCGTGGTTGGCCTTGGCCGTGAAGAGGGATCAATATCATGCCGCCGCGAAGTTCAGTCCCAGTAGTCTTGCCCAACTTTAGGCTATAGGCTAAGCTTTCATTTGATGGTGTCTTGTTCTCGGAGAAGTACCAATGACCGAAGCCGTGAGGACCGAACACCCACATATTGTCCGCCATATGGGCGTCTGTGGAGGCGAGCCGGTCATTGACGGCTTGCGAGTTACTGTTCGTCATGTGGCGACTCTCCATAAACGTGGTGAAACCATTCTCGACATCTCGGAGGCCTTGGGTCTGACCGAAGCTCAGGTTTTCCATGCCCTTAGCTACTTCTTCGATCACCAGGGCGAAATCCAGGCCCTCATCAATGAGGAAGAAGTAGCACATGCCCGATTCGCCCAGCCCTGAAACCCTATTCCTGCGCCTCTATCTCGACCGCCACATCATGACCAAGTTGGCAGTTGATCTTCGGACCCGTGGCTTCGACGTTCTGACCACGGAGGAAGCGGGCAAAGACACTGCTAAAGATGAGGATCAACTCGCCTTTGCCACGAGCGAAGGGCGTTCCATCCTTAGTTTCAACATTCGCGATTTCGCTCCGCTGCACGAACAATGGACAGCCGAGAATCGGCCCCACGCGGGCATCATCGTCTCGCGTCAATTGGGCAACCGGCAATACGGAGTCTTTCTCCAACGAATGCTGCAATTGCTCAACCACTTCACCGGCGAAGAAATGGTCGGGAACTTTGTCCATTTGGAGCAGTTTAAGTAGGACATCTTATTTGGACGTCCCCGCCCATGTTTCCAATTCCGCGACCTCTTCCCAAAACGCCTGCCACTCGCGGCGTTCGGCCTCGAGCAGCTTGTGATCGGCAGCAAGATCAAAGCCTGCGTCCGCAAATCGTCGGTGGCGAGGCCGGTCGTGGTAAATACCCAAGCCGGGCCGGCTGACGAGCAATCCGTCGCGCTCCAACTCGACGTGATGAATGTCAGAAAAAATGAGGGAATCCGCGTGCTGCGGACAGTATATTAGTGACGGTCGCGCTGGCGACACGGAGGGTTTTGATGATTTAGGGATTGGACATGGCAACGCCACCGCTGCGAAAAATCGTGGAACATCTTCGTCGCGCGGCGCAGTAACTCCACCTGGAGAAAATTCGTCAAGACCCATGCTTCCACCTTGTGGGCTTGCGATTTCTTCACCAAAAACGTCTGCACGCTGCTCGGCCTGCGAACTTTCTACATCTTCGTGTTCATCCACATCGCGTCACGCAAGATTCACTTCGCCGGCATGTTCTCTTTTGCGTTTCTCAATCCTTTGAGCGAGTTATAATACCTAGACGTTGCGTTGCCTCACGGACACGACGCATCGCCGAAAAATCGCCATTGGCCTGATTCTGGGCTCGTTCTGCGCGGGGCAGAGATTTTGCACATTACGCCACAGCCGTTGGCCGAATCATGCACCCGTAGGCGAAAAGAATTCCCAGCGATACGCCATCTTCATTTTCCTCAATTTGACTAACGGTCCGCCGAGCGCAAGTAGGCCAGCCGTAACTGGCTCCAACAGCGTTTTGTCGTGCGCCGGGACAGCGAACATTGCATAGTCTGAATGATGGCAAAATGAACCCGGTTGACGTTGCCACAGGCTCCCTTGAGCGCATGGTACACCAAGCCGCCTGGAGCAATACGGCCCGTCGTGGCATAGGCAAAGTGCAAGGCATCGGCACTGGCCGTTCAACAAAATTTGCCCGCAAATTCGATTGGCGGGAACTTGCTGGGGTGAGGCGTTTTTTCGACAAAGTATGAGCCGTCGATACCCGCTCATCGCCTCCTTTCAACCCATCCATCACGTTTCCCCGGTGCTTTAATCATCCACCTGCCGAAGTGCCCCTATTTCATTCGTTCATTAGCCTCGCGTCACCGGCCCAGAGCTCGAAATAGCGGCCCCAGATGGGCGCGGTAATGACGCCAGTGGCTGCTCGGTTGTTCGTAGATTTTCTGAGGCGTTGGCCGGGCGGGGCGCTGGGTGCGATGCATGGCACCCAGCCGATGCGTGTCGGAGCGCCCGCCGCATAAAAAAATGCCATGCAAAATGGTATGCAAAATGATATGCGTCGCGAAGGGGGGTGCCCGGTGCACGCATACATACCATTTTTCGCCCGGCATCCCCTACTGCCGACCGCCCGTTGATGCTCGCGAAACGCGTCGGCATCCCGCTCCTGGTGGAGCAGGTAGGCATCGACCTCGGCTCGGCGCCGCAAGTATTAGCTGATCATCGCTTAAATGTCGCCCAACAACAGCGGCGCAAAGCTTGGCGCGAGGGTTTCCGGGCTGTCCCCCTGATGGAACCGCTGGATGACGACGGCGAGCGTTCCACGGGTGTCGAGGATTTCTGCGTCTCACCGGGCCGTGAGACACAGAAAAAACCCGTTCATAACATATTCTGTATCCATGTCTTGCGAGTTAGGCTGTGCGTGTGTACTTGGGTGAGACGCAGGACATTCCATGAAAAATGAGCTGGGGAACTAGGATTCGAACCTAGACAAGCAGAGTCAGAGTCTGCTGTGCTACCGTTACACCATTCCCCAAGAGTGGCGAAGAAATTTTAGCTGCGGGGCTTTCAAAAAACAAGACATGCTGAAGGGCCCGCAGGTGACAAATAAATCCTGGGCGGGATACACCCTCCGAGCACGGTAGGGCAGGGTGCTACAACGACCTGATGCCCGCCAATTGCAAACAGCTAAGGGCTAAACAACACGACCATCGTGAAAAAGCCGGGCTTTTTCACGATGGTCGTGGCAAGTCTTGATGGCTTTCGGTTGTTAGAACAGGGGTTCGATGGGTCGGCCGTTGTTGCCGGCGATGGCGAAGGGGCGGCCGATGGCGTCGCGGATTTGGGTGGTGGGGTCGATGCCGAGGCCGCGGTAGAGGGTGGCGAAGACGTCGCCGACCTTGACGGGGTTGGTGGCGACGGCCATGCCGTCCTGGTCGGTGCTGCCATAAACCTGGCCGCCCTTGATGCCGCCGCCGCCGACGACGACGGACCAGCAGCGCGGCAAGTGGTCGCGGCCGGCGTTTTGGTTGATGCGCGGGGTGCGGCCGAATTCGCCCATCCATACGAGAACGGTGTTTTGCCACATGCCACGGTCGACCAGGTCCTTGACGAGGGTGCCCATGGCCTTGTCGAGCGTGGGCTGAAGGCGGGTCGAGTGTGCCTGGAAGGTGTGTTGGTGGGTGTCCCAGCCGCCGAGGTCGATTTCGACCGCGGAGACGCCGGCTTCGACGAGGCGGCGAGCCAGCAGGCACGGATTTGCCGAAATTGTTGTCGCCGTACGCGTCCAAGAGGTTGCGGGACTCGTTGCGGAGATCGAAAACCTTGCCATCCTTGGAAGCGACGAGGCTAAAGCCTTTTTTGTAGATCTCGCCGTGGGCCTTGGAGCCGTCGGCGAACTTGGCGCGATCTTTATCGGCGAGGTGGGGAGCGCGGGTGGCGATGAACTGGTCTTCGAGCGTGTAGAACAGGCGTTGGCGACGCCGGATGCGTTCGTCCGCCTCGGCGCCGGTGCCGACGCTTTGCGGAGGACGAATGTTTTCGGGCGGCGCTGCCAGGGTTTTGCACGCTGAAGGGGGCATAGGCCATGCCCAGGAAGCCAGGGCCGTCGGCATTGCCGCCGACGGAGATGTAGTTTGGCAAGGAAATATCGTGATAACCCGCCAGTTTGGGGATTTCGTGAGCGGCGATGGCGCCGAGCGAGGGAAACGCCAGGGCCGGGTTGGGAGTGTAGGAGGTGTGCATCAGGGACCGGCCGCGAGCGTGATCGCCTTCGGTGGTCGTGAGCGAGCGAACGATGGCCAGGTGGCGCATTTGTTCCGCCACCTTGGGCATGTGCTCGGAGATTTTTATGCCGGAGACGGACGTGTTCATTTCGCGGAACTCGCCGCCAGTGGGCCGGCCGGGCTTGAGGTCCCAGATATCAATGGTGGCGGGGCCGCCGCTCATCCACAGAATGATGACGCTCTTGTTCTGCTGGCGAAGCGTTTGTGCGTTGGCTTGTAGATTGCGAACGAATTCGATGGCGGGCACGGCCATGGCCGAGGCCCCGGCCACGTGACCAAGAAAGTGCCGCCGCGTCATCCCATTTTTGAACATGTGTGCTTTGCCTTTCCAGGACATTGTGCCCGAAACCAACGGGAACTAACTCTAGTATTGACCAAACGTTAGGTGTATGTCAAGTAGCCGCCTGCTCTGGCAGCGCCAGCGCTCGGGATTTGAGACGAAATGGGGCGTGCAATAGTTCCCCGGCGGGGAGATTATTTTTCGGCGCGGGGAACGACACGCAGCACGAAGCTGGACTGGCCGGCACCACTGGCGCGGGTGACTTCAACACGGGCCAGGAGGTCGAGAATGGCCAGGAAATTGTCGAAATCTCGCGCCGCGACGGTATTGGGAACGCGATCATTGGCGGCAATATGATCGATCAGGGGCTGGCGATATTGGCGGAGAGTTTTGGCAAGCTCGACGGCGGACAGACGCAGAAAGGGCACTTCCGGCCCCGGCGCGGGAGTGGCGGTTGTGGTACCGAAGCGGGCGATTGCGTCGGGACTGGTCGCCAGCAGGAGATAGCCATCCTTGAGAGCGCAGGCGGGCTGAAAGCCCGGGGGAAGTAGCTTGTCATTGGCGAGGTACTTGACCTCGACCGGTCCCTGGCGAAGGGTACGCATGGCGATGGGATTGTCGGCATGCTGGCGGTTGTATTCGAAAAGCGCAAGGCCAGCGAGAAAATAGGCACCGCGATAAATCGCTTGATCCACGCCGACGTCCTTGGTGCCGGGCCGTATGCCGATGGCGGCGATCGCCTGCGGCAGCGCATTGGCGGCGGTGCCTGGCAACACACACATGCCCCAGGCCGGCCCGATGTTGGGCGCGATATCAGTGGCAAGGTCGATCCCGGCGAGGGCGATCAAGGGTTGTACGGTTTTCTGAAAGGTCTTGCGAACTTCGGGGGGCGCCAGGTCGCCAAAGGCATCGGCCAAGGCGCTGCCCTCGACGGCGCCGGCGATGCTCAAGATGGCATCGTCGGGAAACCGTTGCCACAATTCGGCGGGCCTGGCTGGCTCCATGAAGAAGGGACGGGCGGACGCCGGCAAGTCTTGTTCGCGGGCCAGAATCGTGAGCTTGACTTCAAGGTTGTCCTGAGCGGAACAGGAAACGATGATGGCGTCAAACGCGCTCCAGTACTTCAGGAAGGCGTGTAGTAGGATTCCCTCGGGCGAGCCATTGGCTTTTTGCTTAAGCTCGGCATCAAAAGCGCGGGGGTTTAGCCAGAGGCTGAGCAAAGATTTGTCGGCACTGACTTTATTGAGGTGCAGTGCGATAGGCGGGAGCGCCCGGTTGTCGCGCTGGCGTTTCTCCAGAATGTCCTTGAGCAGGCTTTCATTGCCGGTGTAGGCAAAGAACGAGCCTTGCAGAACGTAGAAATGCGACACTTTCGGCTCGATACGGCACAGATACTTCGCACCCAGATGGTCCCTGCTCTCGAGCGACTTGAGGTCGCCGCTGGCCTTCTGAAGCTGATTGAGGTTGTCGAGAAATTTGGTCAAAACCTCGGGCTGGCGCACGTGGATGAGGAGGACGCCCTGCTCCTCCTCGGCCTTGCCGGACAGGCCGGGCCGGTACGCGAATACGACGGCGTCGCCGAGCACCTCGTCACGCAACGTTGGCCAAGGGATGCCGAGGTGCTTTTCGATGTCCTCTTTGAACTTGAGCAGGTTCTGGAACTCGGGAGCGGCGAAAAGCGTTTTGCGGAACTCGGAATCGTTATAAATGGTGAGCCAGCGCGACTTTTCGAAGCTGGCGACGTGCGCGCGGAGGTTGTTGACGACCAGGCAAAGGCCGGTGTCTGGCGGCACGTAGCGAAGCAACTCCTCAGGCGGCGCGAGTGCTTGAGCCAGGCAGGGCGTCGTTACGCCAAGAAGCAGGATGAGGAGATGCGCTGCGCGTCAAAGGTTTACGGATCATAGAATCCAGGCTTCAAAAACATGGGATCATGGCGTTCGTTCAATTACGGGCAACTCGCGAAAGAAGTAGGCCACTGCTTGCCGTGTGGTCGTGGCCACGGGTTTAAAACCGTCGGCGACTTCGCGGCCAGCTTTTTTGAGGGATTGCGCGGCCGGTTCGAGAGAAAGGGGCTCGGCCCCGTCCTTTAAATCATTCATGTCAGGCATCGAAATGCGTGGGGCGGCGGAGAACAACAGTTTCGTTTGTTCCTTGGCCTTGTCCGCCAGGCGTTCCGACAGAGAGGCGAACGCCTGGCGAGCGTCGGCGACCGAGGCGGCCAGATGGAGTGTTTCGCCATGATTTTCCTGCTGGACATGGTCAATTGGGACGGGGTTGAGCGTGGGCCGGCTGGGCAAGAGCAGGCTGCCAACGACGGCCATGAGCAAAACGGACGCCGCGAGCGCCGCCGTGAGGCGAAAACGTCGCCTGGCCCGTTGCCGACGCGTCTGCCGATCGGCAAGGACGGCTTCCGCCAGGCGGCGACTGAAATTCAGGGGCGGTTGCGGGGCCGGCAGGTTTTGCAACTGGTCCAGCAGCACCTGGCCGCCAACCTGCATGGCGCGGCAAGACACGCAGCGGCGCAGATGATCCGCCAGCTCGGGAGACGGCACCAGCGGTGTGCCGTCCCAGTGGCCTTGCAAGAGATCGAGACATTCAGGGCAGTTCATCGTTCACCTCGGAGACCATTCCCCGGCGTCGCAGACGCTCCAGAATCTCCAGCCGAGCTCGGTGGAGCCAGGTTTTAATGGTGCCCACGGGTTTGCGGAGCGCTTCGGCGATGTCTTCGTAAGGAAGGCCCTGCTCGTGGTACATAACAAAGACGCTTTTATACTCCAAGCGCAAGTCGTCGAGTGCCATCTGGACCTCCCTGGCGAGTTCGGCGGCATCGTCCGGTTGGTCCGTGACTGCGGTCTCTTGAAGATACTCCACAAGTTCGGGACGCCGGGAACGCTGGCTGAGCCAGGTGCGGCAGCGGTTCACCGTGATCCCCATGATCCACGGCTTCAAGGGCCGTTTCGAGTCCCAGCGCTTCAGACTGCGAAAAATACGCAAGAAAACTTCTTGCGTGACATCTTCGGCGTCATGACGATGGTGGAGCAAGCGGACACAGAGGCCAAAAACATTGGGCTGAAAACGCTCAATCAAATCCTGGATCGCCCGCGTCTCGCCACGGAGACAACAGCGTACCAACAGGACATCGTCAGCCGACATGTTTTTGGCCACCCACGTCGGAACTATAGAGATGCTACCTTGGAAAGGCTATAAGGTTTCGGCGTGGTGTCGAGAATCTACTAGATGGTGTGCCAGGAGACCGGCGCATCCGCCCATCCTCAAATCAGGGACAGGGCCCGATTTGGGGACGTGCCGGGTGGAGTGGGATTTTTAGTGGTCGAAAGCCTTGTGAAGCAGTTCCGCAACTTCTTCGGCGGGGGCGTCCCGCAAGACTTTGCCGCGCTTCTTCAGCGCCTCGGAAAAGCGGATGGCGACATCCTGCATCTTTTCATGTGTTTCCTGCGACCCGCCCAGGAGGAGCATCTCAGGCGAGCGCGTGATGCGTTTGTGTTCATCTTTATTATCGAGACCGACGCCGATTAAGCCGACAACCTCCGGTTTGGGTCGATCTTTTTTAGATGGCGTTGGGCGAGCCACGTGGACATCCCCTTCTTTTGTTGAAGTAACACAGGCCTGATATTCAGGATTTATGGACGAAACTCGTCCCTGTACAACTATATGCAGCCTTTTCCGCCCTGGTCAATTGCAAAGGATAAAGAATGTGGCGAAAGAGCGTTAAACCTTGCCAGGAAGGCAATGATGTCGAAGATTGTCGAGCAGGATACTTCCTCAGGTGACATTTTGTATACAAGCTCCATGGTTTGGTTATACGGCAGCGCCATTTTCTTGAGTTCGAGCCTGCTCTTTTTCATCCAGCCGATGTGCGCCAAGATGCTGCTGCCGGGACTTGGGTGCGCTCCCGCCGTGTGGACGACCTGCATGGTCTTTTTCCAGGCAGCGCTACTTGGCGGCTATGCTTATGCCGACGTGAGCACGCGGACGCTGTCCGCGAAACGTCAGGCTTTACTGCAGATCATGTTGCTCGGCCTGGCCTGTTTGTTTTTGCCGGTCGTCATGCCGATTGATGTCGCGGTGCCAACCTCGGTGCCAGTCTTATGGCTGCTTGAGGCATTGCTGATGGCGGTCGGTCTGCCGTTTTTTGTGGTTGCCGCCTGCGGTCCGCTAATCCAGCGCTGGTACCGCCTGGCCAGTTACGGCAACGACCCCTACTTCCTTTTTTCGCTGAGCAACCTGGGCAGCTTCACGGCCCTGGTTCTCTATCCTCTGGCCGTGGAGCCCTTCCTGACGCTGCGAGAACAGGCCGACTATTGGCGATTTGGTTACGTGGTTTTAGCGCTGGTGTGCCTGATTTTGGCCCTGTACCCTGGCAAACGGAGCGTGGGCGCGGCATCCGGTGCTGTTTTGCCTCCCACGGCACCAGCGAAGGTCGATTCCCGTCCACCTGGCAACGAAAAGCTGCGCTGGGTCATGCTGGCGCTGGCCCCGAGCAGCTTGATGCTCAGCGTCACGACCTACCTGACGACGGACATCGCGTCCATTCCGCTCCTCTGGGTAATCCCGTTGTCACTTTACTTGCTGACGTTCACGTTGGTTTTTTCGCGAAGGCAAATTGTCTCCAGGCACCTGCTGGTTCGCTGGATGCCGTTGGTGGTGTTGGTACTGGGTCTGATGATCTTGCTGGAGGGCACGGAACCGCTTGTGCTGGTGCTGGCTCTCCATTTGCTTGGACTTTTCTGGCTCGCCATGGTCTGTCACGGGGAGCTGGCGCAGCCGGCCTCCGGCTGAACATCTGACGGAGTTTTATCTCTGGCTTACGCTCGGTGGTGTGCTGGGCGGCCTGTTCAACGTGGTGGTGGCGCCACTGGTTTTCTTGGGGCACGGCGAATATCCGCTGATGATCGCTTTGGTTTGCGTACTGCGCCCTGCAAGGGCTGGAAAATCGTTTGATTTACGGGACGTTGGCGTGGCATTGCTCGTGGGTTGTTTGACCGCCCTGCTCATATTAGTAGGGCGTGATGCGGATTTGCCGGCGGGGCCTATCAGTGTGGCAGCCATGTTCGCCCTGCCACTACTGGTCGTTTACTTTCTGCAAAACCGCCCCCTGCGGTTCGGTCTGAGCTTCGGGTTTCTCTTTCTGGCGAGCGCTCTCTATGCCGGCGTCCATGGCCCGGCGATTTTGCGGGTGCGTAGCTTTTTCGGCACGCATCGGGTGACGGAGGAAGATGGCTTTCGCAAGCTCTTCCACGGCAATATTCTCCATGGTGAGCAGAGTACCGATGCGGAACGCCGGCACATTCCGTTGACGTATTATTACCCCACCGGGCCAATTGGGCAGCTCCTGGGCTCGTTGAGTGATGACAATCGGCTCAAGCGCGTGGGGCTCATTGGTCTGGGGACGGGCGCCCTGGCGGCTTATGCGCAGCCCGGCCAACACTGGACCTTCTTCGAAATTGATCCGGCGGTCGCCTCCATCGCCGCGCCGGCAACCGGAATGTTTAGCTATCTGAAAGACAGCAAAGGCCAGGTCGACGTCATTATTGGCGATGGTCGACTGCGGGTGCGACAGTCGAAGGACATTTTCGGAGTGCTGGTGATTGATGCCTTTGGATCAGACGCCATACCACTCCATTTGCTTACGCGCGAGGCACTTGCGGAGTATCGAACGCATCTAAATCAAGACGGCATTGTGGCATTTCATATTTCCAATCGTTACGTTGATCTGGAGCCGGTGCTGGCTAACCTGGCCCACGAGGCTGGGCTGACGTGCAGGATACAGGCCGACTTGAACACCAGCGCGGAGGACGCGGCCAAGGGCAAGTCGCCGTCGATCTGGTTGGTTATCGCACGCTCGGACGCCGACCTGGGCGCTCTCGCGAAGAACACACGCTGGCCTCCGGCACGCGGCCGCCCCGAAATGGGAGTATGGACGGACGATTTCTCCAACCTCGTGTCCGTTCTTCGCTGGACGGACTGAAAACCGACAAGTAAATCCTAAAACTCACGGGTACTCCCCGCTTCATCCGTTGCAACGGCATTACCGTGCCATTAGAATTGAACGGGACGTATTCCGGAGGAGCGATTCATGGCCTTGCTCAGTTTTGTGAAGGGTGCCAACCAGGGTACAACCTTCGAATTGGTTGGAGACAAGATCGTCGTGGGCAGAAATCAGGAGTGCACGGTCGTTCTCAATGTGCCGGCGGTGAGCCGTGAGCATGCGGTCATCCGCCGCATCTCGGGCAAGTTTTACATCGAGGACATGAAAAGCCGCAACGGCACGTTCGTGAATAACAAGGAGGTCACGACGCGGACGCTCCTGAAGGACAATGACAAGATAAAGATATGTGATAACTTGCTGGCTTTTTTCGAAAATGTTCCCAAAACGCCGTTGCCTGACGTGTTGCAAAAGGTCGTGGATGCTCCCCGGGACGAAGAAGAAGAGGAAGATTCTTCCACGGTGGAAGCCACCGTCACGGGCAGCAGCAAACAAATCTTGGAGGCGCAACCCGCCGAAAAGCTGGCGATGCTGATTGAGATCGGCGCGGACCTGTCGCAGACATTTCACGTCGATCAGCTCTTGCCGAAGATCGTCGACAACCTGTTTCTGGTTTTCCGTCAGGCGGACCGTGGCTTCATCATTTTGGGAGAGGAGGGCAAGCTCATTCCCAAGGTCACCAAGACACGGCGCGTCGAGGATGACGACAATACGCCGCGTTTTAGCCGCAAAATTGTCAATCGCTGTCTTGAAACTGGCCAATCCGTTCTCAGCGAGGACGCCAGCTCCGACAAGCAATTCGACCTCTCGCAGAGCATAGCGGATTGCAAAATCAGGTCCGTCATGCTGGCGCCGCTCTTGAGCCGCACCAGCGGCAAGGCGACCGGGGTTATTCAACTCGATACCCAAGATCGCTTCAAGAAGTTTACCCAGGACGATTTGAAGCTGCTGATGGCTGTCGCGGGGCAGGCCGCCATTGCGCTGGAAAACGCCAAGATGCACGAGTCGCTTGTGGCCCGCGCCGCGCTGGAGCAGGGCCTGAAGGCGGCGCAGCAGGTGCAAAAAAGCTTCTTGCCCAAAAAATGGCCACAAAGCCCTGGATATGATTTTTTCGCCCATTATGAAGCAGCCGAGGAAGTTGGCGGCGATTATTACGACTTCATCCCTCTACCCGGATCGCGCATGGGAATCATGGTTGGCGACGTCGCGGGCAAGGGGGTGCCGGCCGCGCTATTGATGGCCAAGATTAGTGCCGATGCGCGTTTTTGTTCGTTGACCGAATCAAGCGTCGCCGATCTGGTTTTTCGTCTGAACGAGTTGATGCAAGAAGCGGGCATGCTCGACCGGTTCGTTACCCTGAGCGCCATGTTGCTCAATCCCAACGACCATACCGTGACGATTGCCAGCGCCGGCCATAATCCACCCATTATCTTTCGTCAGGCCGACAATACCTACCAGGAAGCGACGACGCGCGACATGGCGGGGTTCCCCCTGGGGGTGGCGGACGGGATACCCTATGAGTCCGTGACGCTCACCCTGGAGCCTGGCGATTGCATCGTCCAATACACCGATGGTGTCTCCGAGGCCAGGAGCCGCGACGACAAGGATTTCGGCAATGAGAACATCTTCGTCGCGCTCAAAGTCCGGGCCGCCGACGGCGGTAGAACTGGGCCAGCGCCTGGTAAGCGCCGTGAAACAACACGCTTTGGGACGCAAGCCCCATGACGACGTCACGATCGTCTGTTTCGGCCGCCATAACTCGAAGGACAATCTGTCATGAGCGAGAGCGCCACCCTTCCCGAAACGATCGTATCTACGAAGGCCAATAGCCGGGACAAGACCAAGAAACAGCCTCCGTATCACGTCATCCTTCTCAACGATGACGATCATAGTTACGAATACGTGATCGGTATGTTGCATAAACTATTCGGACACCCGCCCGAGCGGGGGTACCAGATGGCAGAGGAAGTGAACACCAAGGGTCGGGTGGTTGTGGCGACGACTAGCAAGGAAAGAGCGGAGCTGAAACGCGATCAAATCCACGCGTTTGGCGCCGACCCGAGGATCCCGCACTGCAAGGGGTCGATGTCGGCGACGATCGAAGCCGCGGAATAAGCTCGTTACTTCTTGAGCTCCTTGGGCAATTCCACACGCCGGATCGACTTGATCAACACCGGTTCGACCGGAACATCGCCATGCTCGCCGCGGGGCCCGGGAGACCTTTTCGTTGTCGTTTTTACGTCACGTATCTTGTCGACAACGTCCATGCCGTCGATGACCTTGCCGAAGACCGCATAACCAACGCGGTCCCCGGCGTAGGCGCGATCCAACGCCTGATTATCCTTGACGTTGATAAAGAACTGGGACGTGGCGCTGTCCGGTTCGCCGGTACGTGCCATGGCCATCGTGCCGCGGAAATTGCGTAAGCCATTGGACGACTCGTTGCTAATCGGCGGTAAGGTGGGTTTTTCAGACATATCAGGCGTCATGCCGCCGCCCTGAATCATGAAATCAGCGATGACGCGATGGAAAATTGTGCCGTCGTAATGTTTTTGATCGACGTAGGTGAGGAAGTTTTTGACGCTGATCGGTGCTTTGTCCTGATAAAGCTCCATCTTGATCGTGCCCAGCGAGGTCTCCATGACGACCTGCGGATTGGGACCGCTCGGCGCGGTTGAGCAAGCGGCCAGTAAAAATAGCACGGGGACAAAGCACAGAAACCGTCTCACGAGAAACTCCTTCTAGATTAGTTAGCGCGAGGCCGCGCACCGCAATTATCCTATGGAACGACGTTGCCGCCACGAATATCGAAAAAGCTCCACAATTTCATCCCCGGGCCTCACTCCTGTACTTCGCGCCTGATGCGCACACCATCGGCATCCAGATCGGGCGCGGGCGCCGTGTCGAAGTATCGGCCAAAGTGCTGAGCTTGATTGGATTGCCAGCCATGGCCAGGCCGTCGGCGGTCACGATCATGTTACGAGCCCGCACCTGCTCGTGTTCGACTGCGTCGGCCACCGTGTTGATGGTGCTACAAGGAACGCCGGCGGCTTCGAGGACCTCGAGCCAGTAGGCGGCTGGCTGCTGACGCAATATCGCTTCGAAAGCGCTCTTTAGCTCGTCGATATGGCGCAAACGCTTTCCGTTGTCGGTGAAGCGCTTATCACTGGCCAGCTCCGCCCGGCCCAGCGCCTGGCATAATCGTTGAAAGATCGCGTTATTGCCCGCCGCGATAATCAAGGGTCGATCAGCGGTATCAAACGGTTCGAAGGGTGCGATGGACGGATGGCGATTGCCCATGGGGCCTGGCGCGATGCCAGTGGTCACATAACGCGACACGGCACTTTCGAGGATGGCGATCTGGCCATCGAGCATACTGACATCGACCCGTAAGCCCTGGCCGGTACGTTCGCGCTGGTAGAGGGCGCTGGTGATGCCGGCCAGGAGAAAGAGCCCGCCCGTGATGTCGCCGATGGACGTGCCAACTTTGGTTGGGGGAGAACCCGGGTGTCCAGTGATCGTCATCATGCCGCTCATGGCCTGCACGATCATGTCATAGGCGGGCTTGGTTCGCCAGGGCCCGGTGTTGCCGAAGCCAGACACGGCCGCGTAGATGAGGCGCTCGATTAATGGCGCATCAGGGACTCATAACCAAGGCCAAGGCGATCGAGCGTGCCAGGCCTGAAGTTCTCAACAAGCACGTCGCCGCGCTGGACCAGCTCAAGAAAAACCGCACGGTCTTCATCTTTTTTGAGGTCGAGGGCAATGCTTTCCTTGTCGCGGTTGAGCGAGAGAAAATAGGCGGACTTGCCTTCGTGAAACGGAGCGAACGAACGCGCAGTCGTCCCCCGTGTTGGGTACTTCGACCTTGATGACGCGCGCGCCCAGTTCCGCGAGCATCATGGTGCAGTAAGGGCCCGCCAGCACGCGCGTCAAGTCGACGATGGTCAGGCCGGCAAGCGGCCCCTGGCGCTGAGCCGGGTCTTGGCCGACGCGATTTTCCGGCGTCACGTAAGGTCCTTTCGCGAAGTCTCGGACAACTTTTGAACGCAGACGAATGACAGAATGGCCATGAGCATGATGTAAGCCGCCAACGGCCAATACTGTCCGGGAAACTCCTCGATGAGTATGGTGGCGACGATGGGAGCGATACCGCCGGCGAGCGGCGACTGCCAGCTGGTAGCCGATGGAGGCACCGGTGCAGCGCAAGCGCGTATCGAACAGTTCGGGAATCAAGGAAGCTTGCACACTGTAGAGCAGGGCGTGTCCGCCTGCCAGGCTAATAATGACGGCAAGCAAAATGTACCCCGGCTCACGAGTTTCCAGGAGGGCATAGTAGGGCAGGGCGAACACCAACAAAAATAGACACCCTGCCATGTACGTGTGCCGCCGTGACAGTCGGTCGGAGACCCAACCAAAAAACGGAATGGTCATCAGTTCAATGGCGGCGGCGATATTCACTGCTTCCAGCAAAACGGTCTGCCCGATGCCGAGGACGCCAGTTCCATAGGTAAGGACCGACACGCTAAATAAATAAAAGCAAGCATTTTCGGCGATGCGTGCCCCGGCAGCGAGCATGATCTCGCGCCAATAGCGGCGCAGGGTTTCGCGCAGGGGGTCCTGGGCCAACTGATTTTGCTCCTTCAAGGCCGCGAAAAGAGGCGACTCCTCAATGCGCAAGCGAATCAGCAAACCAACGGCGATCAACAAGC
This sequence comes from uncultured Planctomycetota bacterium, assembly GCA_963848825.1. Taxonomy (GTDB): domain Bacteria; phylum Planctomycetota; class Planctomycetia; order Gemmatales; family Gemmataceae; genus CAVVSQ01. The sequence continues at coordinate 508,301 of CAWKFA010000008.1, forward strand.
CGCTCAGGAAAAAAGGGATTCGCCAACCCCAGTCGAGAAAATCCGCGTTCGTCAGCCAGGCCTGGCATAATGCCATCACGCCCGTGGAGCAGAGCAACCCGAGCGGCACGCCAGCTTGCGGCCAACTGGCATGAAAGCCGCGCCGGCCGCGCTTGCTGAATTCGAGGGCCATTAGATACAGCGCCTCCCCACTCGCCGCCGACGCCCAGGCCCTGTAAAAAGCGCAAACATGTCAACAAGATAGGGGCCCAGGGGCCGGCGGTTTCATAGGTCGGCAGGAAGCCGATCAGCACGGTGCTGATGCCCATGAGAAGCAGCGTCGCTACCAGGGTCGATTTGCGACCGATACGGTCGCCCAAATAACCGAAGACGACGCCGCCAATGGGCCGCGCCACAAATCCGACCGTGAACGTGCTAAACGACAGAAGTTTCCCTGTGAACGGATCGGCTTCGGGAAAAAAGAGGTGCGGGAAAGACGATTGCGGCCGCGGTACCGTACAAAAAGAAATCGTACCACTCGATGGTTGTGCCCACCGTGCTCGCGACGACGGCCTCAATCAGGGCGCGAGCGAGGGCAAGGATGGTGCTGGAATAGGCGTCATGCGAGGTTGGAGGACTCCCGGTCAGTTAGCGGCATTGACCACGGTCACCGGCGCGATCTTTTCCAACTCACTTTTGAGACGGTCAGCCGGACCGACGACAACAATCACTAATTTCTCCGCATTGGGCGTCAGGCGGACAAGGTCCTGGCACGCCGCCGCCGTTGTCTTGGTGACCTGGGCGAGGGTCTTCTCCGCAAAGTCATGAGGCAAACCCGCAAGCTCAAGATCGAGTAGTTCCATCGCGAGCGCCGCTGGAGTTTCGCGCTGGCCGGCCACGGAACCGATCATGTACGACTTGGTGTCGAGCAACTCCTGGTCGGTCGGCGCCTCCTGCCGCAAGCGCTTGACTTCGTCGAGCAGCAGTTGCACGGCCGCGGCCGTCGATTCCGTCTTGCTGAAAGTGCTCATGCGGAAGGTGCCGGCGAAGCGTGCCGTCGCGAAGCCGCCGCTGCGCTCCGTAAGTAAGCCCCTTCTTGACGCGTACCGTTTCGTTGAGCCGGCTGCCGAAATTATCGCCAAAGTAGCCGTTGATCACGCGCGTCACCGGATAGAGCGGGTCCGCGCGGTTGAGCGACGCGTTGGCCTACGCGGATCTGGCTTTGCGTGCCGGGTTTATCCACCAGGTAAATGTGGGTTGCTTCCGGTTCGGGAAAGGGGGCCAGTTTGATGGTCTTCCGTGGACCAGCGGCCTTCCAGCCGGACAAGGCCTTTTCGGCCAGCTTAAATGCCTGTTCGGGGGCAATGTCGCCCGCGAAAACCAAAACGGCGCCTTCGGGCCGAGCGAATTGTGTCCACCATTCTTTGAGATCTTCCACCTTCAAGGCGTCGAGGTTGGCGAGCGTGCCGGCAGTTGGGCGTGCATAGGGGTGCAGGCCATAAAGTCGCCGGCTGAGTTCACGCTCAGCCATGGCCGCGGGCTGGGCTTCGGAGATCGCCACGCTGGTTCGGGCTTGTTTACGTAGCTTGTCAAATTCGGCGGGCGGAAACGTGGGGGTCAGTAATGCCTCCGTGAATAGCCCCATGGCCCGGTCAAGGTGTTCGGTCAGGCAGTTTGCATGCAACGACGCCGCGTCCATGCCTCCCGACCCGGCCAGCCCGATCGCGTACGTTTCCAGTTCCTCGGCAAGTTCCTTTTCGCCATGTTGCCTGGTCCCTTTGGTGAGCATGCCAAGGGCCAGCGCGACCGTGCCTGGCTTGGTTTCCGTCCAGGCGCCGGTGGGAAATCCCAAAGTAATGTCTACATGGGGTACCTGGTGTCGCGCTACCACCATGACCTTGAGGCCGTTGGCCAGCGTCCGCGTTTGATAATCATGAGGAAACTTTGGCTCCGCCAGGGGTGCGATGGGAGCCTTGGTCGGAAAGTCCATGGGGCGCCGCAGCCCCGGCTTCGCGGGCGGCGGTGTGGTCGTCTCTGCCTTTGCTGTAATCGGCGAGTCTTCCTCCTTGGAGCCGAAAAGTTTACCTAATACGGTCCCGAGCAGGTTTTGTTCGATCACTACCGTCAGGTTCCGTTCGGGCCTCAGGTACTCTTTGGCGACGCGCGTCAGGTCGGAGGCGGTGACGCCGCGAATCCTTTCGAGGCGTTGATTGACGCGGGCGACATCGCCTTCGATGACGGCCGTCGTCCCCAGCAACGTGGCTTTGTTTTGCACGGTCAGGCTCGAACCGACAATGCCGGCGAGCATTTGGTTCTTGGCCTTGGTCAATTCCTGGTCGCTCACGGGCTCGGTGCGAATCTTTTCTACTTGCTTACGGATCGCATCGAGAATTTTGTCTTTGTTGCCGCTGAAAGGCGCCATGACCCCGGCCACGCCGAAAATGCCGTCCTGTTCGAAGGACACGGAGGCGGCGAGCGCAGCCACGCCGAGTTGTTTATCGGCAACGATTTCTCGGTAGAGCCGGCTGCTTTCGCCACCGCCCAGGATGGTTGCCAGCAGGTCCAGCGGCACGGTGTCGTCATGCTTGGCGGGCACGGTCCGCCAGACGATGCCGCAGGCGGGGGCCGGCGCATTGTCATCCCGCAGCGTCACCGTGCGCGGCTGGGTCGGCAGGGGATCACGGCCCTTGATTGGCGGCGGTTCGCCCTCGCGCGGCATCCATTCAAAGTATCGCCGGGCCATTTGCTGCGCCTGTTCATGTTTGACGGCACCCACGATCACCAGGGTCGCGTTATTGGGAACGTAGTAGCGGGCGAAGAAATCACGCAACTCCTGCACGGCGGCAGCGCGGAGGTGCGGTATTTTGCCGATGGGCGTCCAGCGATAAGGATGGCTTGGAAAAATCTCGGCCATCAACTTCTCGGGAAGGCTGCCATAGGGCTGGTTGAGGCCAAGTCTGCGTTCCTCTTCCACCACCTTGCGTTCCGTGTCGTAGTTTTTTTGGTCGATCTTGAGAAAACCAATTCGCTCCGCTTCGAGCCACAAAGCCAGCTCCAGTTGATCCGCCGGCAGGCGTTCGTGATAAACCGTCACGTCGAAACTCGTATAGGCGTTGCAGCTACCTCCGGTGCGGCGTAACAGGTCGAAATGTTCCGTTGGCCCGAGGCGATCGGTCCCCCGGAACATCATGTGCTCAAACATATGGGCAAAGCCCTGGCGCGAGGGAGTTCATCCCTGGAACCGACGTGAAACCAGACCTCAACGGCGACGATGGGACAGCTAAAGTCCTCAAGAGAAATCACGCGCATGCCATTTTTGAGAATGACCTGTCGATAATCGAGCGCCAGGTCGGCGCCCCCGGCTGAGCTGCCGAATGGCGACAAGGCTAGGCAAGCAAGCAACCAAAAGCGCGGCGGCATGGCAGGCTCCTGAGAAATGGACGCACCACGGTCCTCAGTCTAATCGTTACGAAACGGGAGACAAGGGTTTTTTGTGTCGTCAGGAGGAGAGGCGTTGCGATTGCCGCCATTTCGCGGTCACGCTATTATTACTTCGTGCCCCAGTTACGCCTGAGAGGATGCATTCACCGTCCAAGGAAAGGTTTGCCCATCATGAGCCGACGAACTTCTCAACTCCGACTAATCGCCCTGGCCGCGTTTACCTTGATTTTAGCCGCCAGGGCAGGGGCGGACCCGATACCGGGCAAGGACGATAAAATTGTCGCCCAAATGGTTTGCGAGATGCTTCAGGAAGGGCACGTGACCCGGCCCACGATCAACGATGAGATTTCGCGTCGCCTGTTCAAACACTTTCTCAAAGATTTTGACTCGGCCAAGTTGTATTTTCTCAAGAGCGACGTCGATCAGTTCAGGAAATATGAGACCCAACTCGACGACATGCTCCTGAGGGGAGACATCAGCTTTGCTTATCAGGTCTACCAGCGCTTCCAGGAACGCGTGGCCGAACGACTTAAATTGATCGATGAACTGGTGGACGCCAAGCATGACTTCACCGTCAAGGAGTATTTGGATACCGACTACGCACAGCTCGATTATGCCGCCAGTGAGCAGGAACTGCGCGAACGCTGGCGGAAGCGGATCAAGTTCGACCTCCTGCGAGAGCAGCTAAGCACCAAGGTTTTGCCCGAGAAAAAGGCCGCCCCGAAAGAAGGCGGGGGTTCGCGCGAGCAGCCCATCACCAAACCGCTTACCGAGACGGAAGCCCGCCAGAAGGTTCGGGACCGTTACCGAAGCTTCGCCAAACGCATGAAGCAACTGGACAGCTACGACCTTTTGGAACTGTATCTGTCGAGCCTGGCGGCCAGCCTGGATCCCCATGGAGCTTACATGTCGCCGAACACTCTCGACGATTTTGAAATCTCCATGCGCTTGCGGCTCGAAGGCATCGGCGCTCGCTTGCGCGAAGAGAATGGCAATATCATCGTCGTGGAAACTGTGCCCGGCGGAGCGGCCGCGAAAGATGGCCGGCTCAAGCCCAATGACAAAATCATCGCGGTCGCCCAGGGGGACGGTAAATTCGTGGACGTTGTTGACATGAGGCTCCGCGAGGCAGTGAAACTTATTCGCGGGGCCAAGGGAACCAAGGTCGAACTACGCGTCGTGCCTGCCGCCAAGATCGAACCGATCACCTACATCTTCACGCGTCAGCAAATTGAAATCAAGGAAGAAGCCGCCCGGGCCGATATTGTCGATCAAGGCAAAAAGCCCAACGGTCAACCCTATCGCATCGGCGTGATCCAGTTGCCATCATTTTACGCGGCCACGCCCGGCAAAGAGACGGGCGAAATCAAAAGCGCCAGCAAGGATGTCCGGCGTATCTTGACTGAATTCAAGGCGAGCGGCGTGGATGGCGTGATTCTCGACATGCGTGGCAATCCCGGAGGCTTTCTGGGCGAGGCCGTCGCCCTCGCCGGCCTGTTCATCGATCAAGGCCCCGTAGTGCAAATCAAAGAGCCAGGTGCGGCCGTCAAACGGCTCAACGATCCCGAGAAGGGGGTCGTCTATGGGGGACCTCTTCTGGTCCTGGTGGACCGGTCAAGCGCCAGTGCTTCGGAAATCGTGGCTGCGACGATCCAGGACTATGGCCGGGGCGTTATCGTCGGCGATAGCGCGACACATGGCAAAGGAACAGTCCAGGCGGTCATCGATCTGGGCGATCAACTTCCCAACGCCAAACCCGGCAAGCTGGGCGCACTGCGCCTGACAATGCAGCAGTTCTACCGCGTCAACGGTGACAGTACGCAAAATCGTGGCGTGCTTTCCGATATCGTGCTACCGTCCGTTTCGGAATATCTGTCCACGCCCGAAAAGGAAATGGAATACGCCCTGGCATTTGACACAGTGCGCACCGGCGGATCATCAAGCCATGGGCATGGCGCCCTCGGAGGTCAAAACGATATTGAAGGATCGATCGGCGGTTCGCGTGCAGGCATCGAAGGACTTCGCCAAACTGACCAAGGATATTGACCGCCTCAAGATCGTGCGGCAACGGAAGCAGATTCCTCTCAGCGCCAGGAGTTGAAGGAACAGATGAACAAAGAGGAAGCCGAGCAAGCCGATCCGGAAACCGCGGGCTTGCCGCCGGAGCCGAAGCAGGAGGAAGGGGCCTATAAATTTCAGGCGCAATTTTGTCGGCAATGAAATATTGCAAATCATGGAAGATTATCTGCAAGCCAAAAAACTCCTGACCGCCCAACAGCCGTAGCAGTAAAGTTTCGGACTTCGAGCCTACGCGCTACCTCATCGCGAGGTAGCGCTCGCAGGAGCCCCCTGTCCGTTCGCGATGAACGAGCGCGCCGAGACGAGCCATGATTGGTATCAATCCGCGGTTACTTATTCTTGCTTTGTTATTGGCCGCGCCAGCCCGCGCGGCCGATTGGCCGCGCTTTCTCGGGCCGGCCGGCAACGGTACGTCAATCGAAACTGGCCTGGCAAGAACTTGGCCCACAACGGGACCACCCGTGGTTTGGCGACAGGTCGTCGGCGAGGGTTACAGCGGACCCGTGGTCGCGGGCACCCGGCTCATAGTCTTTCACAGGCTCAAAGACCAGGAAGTTGTCGAATGTTTGGATGCCGCCACCGGCACGCGGCTTTGGAAGACGGCGTATGCCACCAGTTTCGATGACGATTTTCGCAAGGGGGACGGTCCACGGGCCACGCCGACCATTGTGGACGGACGCGTAATCACCCTGGGAGCTGATGGCGCCCTCCATTGCCTTGATCTCGAATCAGGCCGTATCATCTGGGCCAGGATGCTGCTCAAAGATTACCAGGTGCCGCCCAGCTACTTCGGCGTTGGCACGAGCCCCTTAGTGGATGGCGGTTTGGTCCTGATCAACGTGGGTGCCAAGAAGGCCGGCATCGTGGCTTTCGCCCTGGCTGACGGCAAGGAAATATGGAAGGCGACCAGCGATGCGGCCAGCTATGCCACACCGGTGCTCCAGGTCCTGGACGGCACCAAACGGGCCATCTTTTTCACGCGTGAAGGGCCGGTCTTCGTCGATCCGCGCACCGGCAGCGTGCTTTATCAACAGCGCTGGCGAGCTCGCATTGACGCCTCCGTGAACGCCGCCACGCCGCTTGTGATCGGCGATCAGGTCTTTTTTTCGGCCAGTTATGATACGGGAGCACTACTTCTCAAGGTGCGCAAGGATGGCGCCGACGAGGTTTGGTCGGGCGATGACATCATGTCCAACCATTACAACACCTGCGTTTTTCGCGATGGCTACCTTTACGGTTTTCATGGACGGCAGGAGGCTGGCCCCGATTTCCGGTGTGTCGATCTCAAAAGCCGCCGGGTACTGTGGAACCAGCCCCGCTTCGGTTGCGGGTCCATGGTTCTTGCGGACGGTAATTTGATTATTTTAACGGAACAAGGCGAACTGGTCCTCGTCGAGGCCACGCCGGCTGCTTACCGCGAATTGGCGCGCGCCGTGGTGCTGACGGCAGGTCCCTGTCGCGCCCAGATCGCCCTGGCCAACGGCAAACTGTACGCGCACGATCGGGGCCAGCTTGTTTGCTTCGACATGCGTAAGTAGGGAACTGTCGCTTGAGGCCTATGAAAAGCGGCTGTTAACGCAGTTCGGCAGTGATGGCCACGCAGAAGGGGGCGCAGCGCGTGGCCATCGTCGAGGCAAAATCGATGGTCGTCACCCGCGTGTCTGGCCTGGGGTTCTTCCAGGTCGTAAGGAAGAGCCACAAAGACGCATCAAATGCCTTGGTGCCGCGATTGTTTCCCTCCCAGGCAATCTTGGAATGCGTGGGCGCCTTCGAAAACGGATATTTCCACCAATCCGCGACGTCTTTGCCATTCACAATCGGAATGGTTTCCGAGGCCTCGTTTTCGTAATTGATCGTATAGCTGCCGATCGTCACCTCTTCCTCGAGAAAATAAGCGGTGGCATGCAGGATATGAAGGTTGTTGAACTTGTTGCCGACTTTGATCCCGGAGATCTTCGCGGGCATGTCTTTCAGTTCGGAACTGCCAAGTTGGAGGATACCCTCACCGATCTTGAACGGAATTCTTAAAAGTTCTCCAGAAGTGATCGCTTCCAGATTGTTGCCATCATAATTGCCGCTGTGCAGGCTGTCCTTGCGCTTATGGTTGGCCACGTCCTGAAAGTCCAAAGAGCTAAATCGCGGCGTCGCCCCTTCCTGAGGACTCGCCGGCTGTTGGCTTGGGCCATGCGCCGCCAAGCAAAGCAGCATGATGGCCGCACCCGTCACTTTGCCAATTTGCCAACCGTTTCGGATTGTTGCCATGACTTTTCCCCCTAGGTGTCCCCAACGCTTTGCCCCCAATTTTCTACCATGTTTCCGGTGCTGCCGCTAGAGCCGGCCCTGGGGCAATATCTTCGGCATCCTGTCGCGACCAATTCGAGCAGTCTGCTTCGATGGTTGGAGTTTTTCCCGCCGGCGCGTAGGATTACTCTTGTTGCGCGCGTTACCTCCCAGGGTGACTCAGTCGCAACCAGAGGCCCCCACTCTCCCAAGGAGAAAATCCCCATGAACGGCATCCAGAGCAAAATGTTGGCGGTCGCGGCGGGTTGTTTGTTACTGGTGGGTGTTGTCATCGTCCAGGCGCAGCAGGTCAATCTCGCGGTCCAGGATGGAGTCGAGGTAGAAACACGCGGTCCGATCCATGAAGCGTTTGCTCAGCCTTCCACGGGGACCCCTCTTGCCGGACCCATTCTTGCCAAGCCCGCGCCGGAGCCGGTGAATGAGTTACCTCCCGAACAAAAACCGGAAGGCGACCAGGCGCAATGGATACCAGGCTATTGGGCCTGGGATGACGATCGTCAGGATTACATGTGGGTGAGCGGCATGTGGCGCGTGCCGCCGCCGGGCCGGCGCTGGGTGCCGGGCTACATGCAGGACGTGCAGGGCGGCCAACGCTGGATATCGGGGTACTGGGGCGTGAGCACGGCGACGACGGTCGATTTATTGCCGCCGCCCCCGGAACCAATCCTGGAATCCCCGACGCCGCAGCCGAGTGCCGACACGACACTTACACCCGGTATTTGGGTATATCAAGACAATCGTTACCTGTGGCAACCCAGCCACTGGGTGCCCATTCGGGCCGGTTGGATCTGGGTGCCGGCACATTATTTCTGGACGCCGCGCGGCTATATTTTCGTACGTGGCTATTGGGATTATGAACTGGATCAGCGCGGCATGCTTTTCGCCCCGGTTTATTTGGACGCTCGTATATACCGGCGCCCCGGCTGGTTTTATCGACCCCACTTTGTCATTGCGCCCGAGTTTTTGCTAGGCGGGGCTTTGTTCGTGAATTCGGGGTCCCATGCTTATTACTTTGGCGATTACTACGCCCCGACCTACGCCGGCCGCTATACCCCCTGGGTAGATTACGCCGTGCGCGGGAACAGATACGACCCGCTATTTAGTTATTACCGGTGGCAGCACCGGGGGGACGCACGTTGGGAAGCCAATCTGCGGTCCACTTACGTGGCTCGCCGTGAAAATGTCGACCAGCGTCCGCCCCGAACGCTAGCCCAGCAGAATCGGGTAGGGGCCAAGGTCGTTGTCGCGACCCCGATCAACCAATGGAAAGGCACCCAATTCAAATTGGAACCCGTTACCAACGCTCACATGGAGACCATTCGTAAAAGCAACCAGGAATGGCGCAACTACAGCACGCAACGTGGCAAGATTGAAACCGAAATCAAACCGACACCGGGGGTGGCAAAGCAGCCGAATATTGTGCCACCTCCAGTACCAAAACAACCTGTCATCGGAGCAGCGCCGGAAATTAAACCGCTTCCGCCCGTGGGGAAACAGCCTAATGTTGTTCCTGGAGCCGACATTAAGCCGATCCCTCCCGTGGTCAAACAGCCTAATGTTGTTCCTGGAGCCGATATCAAGCCGAGCCCGCCTGTGGTCAAACAACTGCCTGTTGTTGCCCCGGTGACGGCGCCGGTCAGGGTGGAACTTCCGAAGACAACAATCATTCATCCCGAGATTAAAAAGGTTCCGCCGCCCCATCCCGAGCCTCCCAAGGCCGCGCTACCCGCACCCACACCGAAGAAAGAAAAAGCATCCCTCGAACGGTCGGGCCAAATAAAGGAGGGCGAGCGGTTAAGCCGGCTTTGGTTGCCAGCCTGTCCGTCGCCCTCGTATGACGTCTTGCCCGTTGCCCGACTTGCCCGTCTTTATCGGGCGGAATACGTCAGCCAGGATTTGGCGTCCACGCCTATCAGTTGACCGTCTTCGTAGACGGCCTGGCCGCGCAAGCGCCAGGTCGTCGCGTATTTTGGCGAGAGAGACCGGGTCAATAGGTTGCGCAGCGGCCACAGCGACGGGCGCCGCGGGCATCGCTTGCGGCAACAGAGTAACCACCCCTTTATGTTGGCCGCCCACGGGCGCGAACAAGTTGGCCGGAGTGATGTGCGGGTACGGATAATTCACGATGTTTTCATTCCGAAGGGTATCGTTTATCAGTCTTTGGTTGCGAAGCCTTTCTTCCTGCATGGCGGTTTCCATCCTGACGGCGGCTTCCTGGGCCTCCCGGTTATGAGACACGATCGCTAAATCGTTTTCCGCCTTTTCCATTTGGTCCAGGATTTCTCGTTCGCCAGGCGATACCACGGTCGAATGGTAGACGACCGTCCTTTGGGTCCCGTTGTAAAAAACTTGTTTAACGATTTCTGGTTGAACGATGTTGTCGTACGTACCGGCGCCGTCATCGACAGCGGGCCGAATTTGACTACCGTCTCCGCCTGGCGCGGCTTTAATAGCGTTGCCAGCTCGCGGTCTGATACGAACCGCTCCACTTGTGTTTTCTTGCAGTCCGCCTGGCAAATCTCGCCATGTTTCGCCATCGCTATAAGCAACGCCGGCGACGCCACCGCCCGTCGTTGTTGCCCTGGCTATTTTCATGATGTCGCCCTCCGCATAGCCGACTGGCAACTGGCCTGGTCGTGTACGGAGAAAGAGTTGGTTGGACTTCGGGTCAAATCGGACGACGTGCCCCGTCACTTTCGTTCCGTCGCTGAGATTTAGTGAAACCAGCGTGCCGTGTTTCAAATCCCGCTTACTTTTTGCTTCCTGGTAGGAAATGCTTTTGCTCGGGGCTTCAGGAGCAGAACTGAAGTCCGCGAATTTAACCTGGGCGCTCAATGGCGACGTCACAGCTATCGTCGTTATGAGCGTGCCCAACAATTGCGCATGTGTGTGCTTCATAATGAGAAGTCTCCTGCGCGGCACCAGGACATTATTTCCGCGGCCGCCAAGGTGGGGCCGCAGTCCTTGGTGGCGGACATGATTATTTAAAGATCCCCTCCCGGGCCAATGCAAATGGAAGGCCGGTGTATAAGGATTCTGCACGGCTTCGATTTTGCATTTGCGATACGCAGGGCACGTTCGGCGGAGAACATGTATGAGCAAACCATTGTTCGAGGACATTCAGGATATTGGAATTCGAATAGCAAGTGCGTCTCATATCTTTCTTGCGGTGGATTTCGACGGCATTCTGGCGAGCCGCAATGGCGATGGTAAACCGGCCAAAGGCCGGCTGCCTCCGGAGATCGACCGGGCGCTACGCGTGCTTGCTGACGACCCCGACATTTCGGTGGCAATCGTGAGCGCTCAGGAACGCACGGCTTTGCAGGCGCGCGTCAACATTCCTGGGCTCATCTATGCGGGCAATCATGGGCTGGAGATCAGCGGTCCCGGCCGCCTATATATCGAACCTGCGGCCGTCGAGCATGCGGCGATGCTCAACAGCCTGGCAGCCACGCTGGAGCGAAAGCTTGAAGGATTCGCGGGGACGGAGGTTGAAAACAAGGGGCTGATGCTAGGCGTCCACTGTCACATGGATGATCCAGCAGGCGCTGGCGTGGGCCGCATCGTGCACAGCGTATTGGCAGGCGCTGACCACCCATTTCAACTAAGTCACACGTCCAGTGCTTACGAGATACGTCCACGGTCGCACTGGAACAAGGGGGTTGCGGTCCAGTGGATCATGCAACAACTGGAAAAGCCGGGCACTTTGCCTATTTATATGGGCGACGACGCCTCCGATGAGGAGGCTTTTGCCGCGCTCGCGGAGGGCATCACGATTCGCGTCGGGGATGTGGGTTCAACCAGGGCCAAATACCGACTGATAGGCACTTTTGAAGCGTGGGATTTTCTTGCCTGGTTAATCAAGAGGCCAAAAAAATGACACCCGACCCCCTGTGGTACAAGGATGCGATCTTTTATGAAGTCAGCGTCCGTGGTTTTTTCGATAGCAATGGGGACGGGAACGGCGATTTGCGCGGCCTGACGGAGAAGCTGGATTACCTTCATGATCTCGGAGTGGACTGTCTATGGCTCATGCCCATTCTGGCGTCGCCCCTCAAGGACGACGGTTATGATATTGCCGACTTCTGTCATATCCATCCGGCCCTGGGCAACGTCGCCGATTTTGAGGCCCTGACCAAAGCTGCCCACGAACGCGGCATGCGCATCATCACCGATTTGGTGTTGAGTCACACATCGGATCAGCACCCGTGGTTCCAGGAAGCACGCCGCGATCCCAACTCGCCACGCCGATCTTATTATGTTTGGAGCGATACCGATAAGCGCTATGAACAGGCACGTATCATCTTCAAGGACTCCGAGGTATCGAACTGGACGTGGGACCCGGTGGCCAGGCAATATTACTGGCACCGCTTTTACAGCCATCAACCGGACCTGAACTACGACAATCCGGAGGTGCACCGAGAAATGCTTGAGGTCATCGCGTACTGGCTCGATCATGGCATCGACGGCTTTCGGGTGGACGCGATACCTTACCTTTACGAACGCGACGGGACGTCTTGCGAGAATCTTCCGGAAACTCACGCGTTCTGCCGCGAGATGCGCCGCTTTGTTGATGAACGTTATCCTGGCACCCTGTTACTGGCCGAAGCCAACCAGTGGCCGCACGACCTGCTTCCCTATTTTGGGGATGGCGACGAATTTCACATGGCTTTCAATTTTCCGCTGATGCCGCGCATGTTCATGGCGATTCGCCGCGAGCAGGCCTGGCCGATCATTGAGATCATGGATCAGGTCCCGGCGATTCCGGCCAATTGTCAATGGGCGCTGTTTCTGCGCAATCACGATGAGCTGACCCTCGAGATGGTGACCGACGAAGAACGGGACTACATGTATCGCGAATATGCGAAAAACCCCCGCAGCCGGCTGAACCTGGGCATTCGCCGTCGTCTTGCTCCGCTCATGGACAACGATCGTCCGCAGATCGAGCTTCTTTACAGTTTACTTTTGACTCTGCCGGGCAGCCCGGTCCTGTACTATGGCGACGAAATCGGCATGGGAGACAATATCTATTTAGGTGACCGCCACGGGGTCCGTACTCCCATGCAATGGTCAGGGGACCGCAATGCTGGTTTCTCGCGGGCCGACCCGTCGCAGTTATATCAGGCGATCTTGCTCGATCCCGTGTATCATTATCACGCCATTAACGTCGAGTGCAGCAGCGGTCGCCAACCTCTCTTCTCCAGTGGTTACGCCGCTGGATTCGGGTTCGCAAAAAACACCAGGTTTTTAGCCGCGGTTCCTTGAAGTTTTTACCCTGTGAAAACCGTCGCGTCGTCGCCTATGTCCGCGAATATCAGGATCAACTGGTGCTGATTGTAAATAATCTGTCGGCTTTCGCGCAGCCAGCGGCCCTGGACCTTCGCCCTTACCAGGGTCGGGTACCGGTCGAATTGCTTGGCAACCACGAATTCCCTCCCATTGGAGAGCAGCCCTATTTTCTCTCCCTAAGCCCCCACTCGTTCTTCTGGTTCCGTCTTGATCTGAAAGGGCCTTCGCCAACGACCTGACCGGCATTTTTTTTGCATGAGCGCTTAGGCGCGCGCGCCAGCACCACATAATGCATTATGCCAGGGAGGAATGGCCTTGTTCTTTACGTTTCTCGGAAAAATTGTTTCCAGAACGTGGTATGTCTGGTTGATATGCTGGGTGGTGGGATTTGGCCTGTTGTGGTGGAACGCTCCCCCGTGGCGTAGCGTCGCGGAGGACGAGGAATTCGCATTTCTACCCGCCGATGCGCCTGGACGAGCTGGCGACAAGATTCTAAAGCAGGCCTTTCCAGATCAGCCGGCCGCCAGCAATGTCGTGTTTGTGATTTATCGCGTAGATCGCAAGCTGGATGGGCCTGACTGGAACTTTGTCAATAATACTCTCAAGCCAGCACTCGAACATATCGCCACGGACAAAGGCTTGGCGGACGCCAACGCCGCGCGACCGAGCAAAAGACAGGCGGCTGAGCATTCTCGGCAACATCCCACCATTTCGGCCATTCGCACCGCCAGCGACCTGGGCAGCGGCGCTCTTCTTATCAGCCAGGATAAAAAAGCGACGCTCGTCATCGTTGAACTGAACGCCGATTTTATGGAACTGGCCAATCGTGAAACGCTCGAAAAACTCGAAGCCGTGCTCGAGAAGGCACGCTCCGAGAACCAGGTGCCAGCCGGGCTGCAGATTCAGTTGAGCGGCAGCGCCACAGCGGGGCGCGATATCAACGTGGCCCAGCTCAAAAGCGCGTCGGCCACGGAGGTTTGGACAATTGTTTTCGTCGTCGGCCTGCTCCTGTTGCTCTACCGGGCGCCTTTGCTGGCTGTCGTCCCGCTCTTGACTGTTTTCGTCGCGCTGCAAACGTCCGTCATCGTGCTATCGCTGTGCGCGGAACAGGGATTGATCAGGTTGTTCGAAGGCATCCAGATCTACATCACGATTATTCTTTACGGCGCTGGCGTCGATTATTGCTTGTTTCTGATCGCCCGTTATCGGGAGGAGCTCGAATCCGGTCAAACAGCGCCGGCGGCGCTGGCGAGCACGATCAGTAAGGTTGGCGGCTCCATCACCGCCAGCGCCGCGACCGTCATGTTTGGCATCGGCATGATGGCCAGCGCTGACTTCGGCAAGTTCCATTATGCGGGCCTGGCGATTGCCATCAGTCTGGCCATTGGCCTGGTGGCGGTAATGACGCTGGCAACGTCGCTTCTCTGCCTGGCGGGTCGCTGGGCCTTCTGGCCAATAATGCCTGAGACGGGGCGGGTGCCAGGCACGTCCGGGGCGCGGACCGAGCCCAAGCGGCATGTGATCTGGGAAAAAGTCGCAAGTATCCTGGTACGTTGGCCCGGGGCTATCTGGTTGCTTAGCGTGCTTGGTCTCTCTCCCTTTGTCATCGTTGCGTTCCTTTACGCCGCTCACGTCAATTATGATTTGCTCCAGCGCTTGCCGGCCGACTCGCCTGCCGTGCTCGGCACCAGGGCCTTGCAGGAACATTTTTCCGCCGGCGCCGCCGGACCGGTCACCATGCTGCTCGTCACTCCCGATAGGGACCTTCGCACGGACGAAAGCCAACAACTACTCAAACAATTGATTGACCGTCTGCGGGCGATACGGCACGAATTGAGTTTGACCAACATCCTTTCGGTGGTAACGCCTATTGGCATCACCGGAGCTGGCAAGGTTGGCGATGTGGATCTCTCCTTACCATTCGATCCCGCCGGCGTGCGCCTTGAGCCCGGCGGTGGGCTGTTGGGCGGCGGCCTGGGGCTGGGGGGCGGTCTGGACCTGGGCGAGAACTATCACAAGCAGAATTTTATGCGGCAGAAGGCGCTGGAACATTATGTCAGCCATGCCGGCGATTACGCAAACCACGTGACACAGTTCCAGTTCTTGGTGGACATGAACCCATTGTCTCGAGAGGGCGCCGGTCGTTTGACGGAACTCGAGAAACGGATCAAACAGGAAATGCCGCCGGCTTTGAGCGCTGGCTCCAAGATTTATTTTGTTGGATCGACCTCAGACATTCGTGACCTGATTGCAGTCACGGGGGCCGATGAGACACGCATTCGTTACCTGGTTACCGGTTGCGTGTTTTTGATCCTGCTGTTTTTGCTACGCCGCCCGGTTGTGGCGATGTACTTGATAGTGAGTGTGCTATTCAGCTTTTTCGCCACACTGGGAGCCACCTACGCTTTCTTCTGGGCCATCGCGCCGGACGGTTTCCCGGGGCTGGACTGGAAGGTCTCCGTGCTTCTGTTCACGGTGCTCGTGGCCATCGGCGAGGACTATAATATTTTTCTTATGACGCGCGTCGACGAGGAGGAGCGTACCGGCAAGTCCTCAGAGAACGCCGTCGTGCAAGCCCTTGTAAAAACTGGGCCCATCATTACCAGTTGCGGCCTCATCATGGCGGGAACCTTCGGGACGCTTGTCACCGGAAAACTCGCGGATTTGCAGCAGTTGGGCTTCGCGCTGGCGCTGGGGGTGCTCCTGGACACATTTTTGGTCCGGCCGGTCCTGGTGCCTGCATTTCTCATCCTCTTCGAACGGCTTCGGGGCCGGCGTACGGCAGCAGCCTAATAGATATCCTCGACCGACAGAATCATGTGCGCGATGTCGATCAGCTTGCGGTTTTTATCGCGAGCGATCTTTTGTAAGCGGCGGAAGGCCTCGGCTTCGTCCATGTCGCCGCGTTTCATGATGATGCCCTTGGCGCGTTCGATATGTTTGCGGTCATCGAGGGCCTGGCGTAATGTGTCCGCCTCGTGGCGCATGGTCCGAAATTCTTGAAAGCGCGTGCTGGCGATCATGATCGCGGGCTCGAGGTCTTGTTGTTTGATCGGCTTGACGAGATAGGCGAGAATATGGTTCTTTTCCGCGCGCGTTATGAGATCGGGGTCGTGGAAGGCCGAGATGATGATAATAGGAACGGGCTCGAAGCTGTAGATTTCTTGGGCGGCTTCCAGGCCATCCATGTCGGGCATGGAGATATCGGTAATCACGAGGTCCGGGTGATGAGCCCGACAGCACTCGACCAGCTCACGGCCCGTCCGCGCGGGGGCAAAACCTGGTGCCCGAGCAGCGTCAGAGTTTCAACCAGGTAATTCACCATGAGCGGCTCATCCTCGGCGATGGCGATGCGTCGGCTCGTTTTCATGGCGATCCTTTCGGAAGTAAGACTTCGATGATCGTCCCGGGCCTCGCTACGAGATCGACATGGATGCGGCCGCCATGTGCCTCCACGACCCGTTTAGCCATGGCGAGCCCTAGGCCGGTGCCACCAATTTTCGTTGTGTAAAACGGCTCGAAGGCACGACGCGCTTGCTCCTCGGAGAGGCCGATGCCATTGTCCTGAACTTGCACTTTCACGGCGGGCCGTCCAGCCATTTCGCCGGCGGAGGCACGAATTGTAATTTCTAGAGGGCCCCGGCCGGCATCCAGAGCGTTCTCGAACAAGCTACGAAAAAGACGCTCGATGGCGCAAACATCCACGGGGCAGCGCGTATCGACATCGCTAATTTCTTCACGGAAATTGATGCTGCGTCCGTGGCGCCGCGCGCCTAGTTCGGCCCAGGCAGCGCGCCACAGGGGTGCCAGGTCGCGCGTCTCGCGATTGAGCTTGAGCGGCGCGGCGTAATGTCGGACGGCTTCCAACAAGCGATGGAGGCGGTCTTGCGCCACATTGATCTCGCCGACCAGCGCCATTTCGGTCCCTGGGCCGAGGCGCCGGCTCAGCATGTCGGCGGCGGCGTGGATCTGTTGTAGGGAGTTGCGACTTTCGTGAGCCAGGCCGGCGACCATTTGCCCGATCGCGGCCAAGCGTTCCGCCTGCAGCGCTTGCTCCTGAGCGCGCTGGCGTTCGGCGATTTCGCCCCGCAGGCGCTCATTGGCCTCGGCAAGCTCTTTGCGTTTGCGATAAAGTTCGACGAACACGGCGACCTTGTGCAACAAAATACGCGGAATCACGGGTGCGAACACGAAGTCCACGGCACCTAGCTCATACCCCTTAAGCCGGTCCAGGTCGGACGCCGTGTGCGAGGTCAGAAAAATGATGGGCGTCTCCTCCAGGCGCGGCCGCTGCCGAATCATGGCGGCAGTTTCAAAGCCATCCATTTGGGGCATCACCACGTCAAGCAAGATCAGAGCGAATTCCTCCTTCAAAAGGAATTGTAGGGCCTCGAGCCCCGACCTGGCCAACACCAGGTTCTGGTTCAACTCGCCCAGGATCGCCTCGTAAGACATGAGCTTACCGGGCTGATCGTCAACCAGAAGGATATTGGCTTTATCCATGAGGCGCTACTTGAGTTTGGGTGGGTGACGTGCCGCCGGGCTGGCGACGCGCACCGGTTATTAGCGGTGCAGCCACACCCGCATCAGCGACAATAACTGTTCGGTGTTCACGGGCTTGGCGATGTAGTCGGAGGCCCCGGCTTCCAGGCATTTTTCGCGGTCCCCCTTCATTGCCTTGGCCGTGAGGGCGATCATTGGCAACAACCGGTGCCGCGATTCGCGGCGAATGGCACGCATGGTCTCGTAACCATCCATTTCCGGCATCATGATATCCATGAGAACGATGTCGGTTGGTATCTCGTCGGCCAAAATGTCGATGGCGCCCCGGCCATTGTCGGCACTGACGACCTGCATCTTGTGCCGTTCGAGCAAGCTCGTCAGGGCGAAAATGTTGCGCACGTCGTCGTCCACCACCAGGACGCGCCTGCCGACAAGTACCTCGTCGCTTTGATGCAGGCGTTCGAGCATCTTTTGCTTGCTGGCGGGCAAAAGCGTGGTCGCCCGGTGGAGGAACAGGGCGGTCTCGTCGAGGAGCCGTTCTGGGGATTGCACCCCCTTGACGACGATGCTCTTGGCCATCTTGCGGAGCTGTGTTTCTTCTTCGGCGGAGAGGTCCTTGCCCGTGAAGACGACGATCGGCAGGTCCTTGCAGGCCGGTTCCTGGCGAATCTGTTCCAGAAGATCGAACCCCGAAACATCGGGCAGGCGCAGGTCGAGCACCAGACAGTCAAAGGGCTCCTGACGCAGTTTTTCCAGTGCCTCGGCGCCGGACCCCACGGCGGTGATGGTGATGTCCTCGTAGTCGAGCAGTTCCTGGATACTTTGCCGCTCCCGTTCCTCATCCTCTACGATTAGCAGCTTTTTGACGCGCGGCATGGAAAAGCGGATAACGCGGTCGAAGGCTCCTTCCAACTCTTCGGCGGTGAGCGGTTTAACCAGATAGGCGAAGGCCCCGCGCTCGAGGCCGTGTTGGCGCTCCTCGGCAAGCGTGATAATTTGCACCGGTATGTGTCTTGTACTGGGGTCCTGTTTCAGATGGCTCAGCACGGTCCAACCTAACATGTCAGGAAGGAAGATATCGAGCGTGATGGCCGTGGGCTTGTACTGGCGCACGAGGGAGAGCGCCGTGGCCCCCCGCGAACTGATCAGGCCCTTGAAGCCCTTGTCACGCGCCAGTCCCAGCAAGACGCGGGCGTAGTGCGGATCATCTTCCACGATGAGCAGACAGGGATCGCCCGGTTGCAATATATCCCGATCGTCGGTTACCTGCTCGGCCTTGGGCGCGGGCAAGGCAATAGGAGCCGCGCGATAGGTTGGCTCGCTTATCGATTTCTCCTTGGTGCCGCTTCCCATGAATGTCTGCGGCAAGTAAAGGGTGAAAGTACTTCCCTGGTTCGGCGCGCTGACCAGGCGGATTTCACCCCCCAGCAGGCTGGCGAGCTCGCGGCTGATGGCCAGGCCCAACCCCGTGCCACCGAAGCGGCGGCTGGTGCCGGCATCGGCTTGCTGGAAAGCCTCGAAAATAATCTTTTGCTTGTCCGGCAAGATGCCGATGCCCGAGTCACTCACGGCGAAGGCGACGACGACATTGGCATTTTTGAGCTGAGGATGCTCGGGGCTCCAGCCCCCATGAGCGACGTGGATGCGCAACTCGACCTGGCCCTGTGGAGTAAACTTGAAGGCGTTAGAGAGCAAATTCTTGAGCACCTGATGCAACCGCTTGAGATCGGTCGTGATGGTGCGGGGCAACTGGGTGTCCACCGTGATGTGGAACCCCAGGCTCTTTGTTTCCGCGACGTGCCGGAAAGCGCAGCTCCACCGTGTCGCGCAACAGGGCAAAAGAAGCTTCCTCGGGCTCGACCGTGACGGTTCCGGATTCGATCTTGGACAGATCGAGGATGTCGCTGATCAGGTTCAGCAAATCGGCACCGGCGGCGTGAATGGTCTTGGCGAACTCCGTCTGTTTCGGCGTCAGGTTGCCTTCGGTATTCTCGCCGAGCTGCTGGCCGAGTATCAAAATGCTGTTGAGCGGTGTGCGCAATTCATGCGACATGTTGGCGAGAAACTCGGATTTATACTTGGAGGTAAGCGCCAGTTCGGCGGCCTTTTCTTCCAGGGCATGGCGAGCCTGCTCGATTTCCATGTTCTTGCGTTCCACTTCGGCATTCTGCTCGGCGAGTTGCTGGGCTTTCTGGGCCAGTTGTTCGTTGGTTTGCTGCAATTCCTTCTGTTGGGTTTGCAGCTCGGTTGCCAGCTTCTGCGATTGTTGCAAAAGGCCTTCCGTGCGCATGGTGGCCTCGATCGTATTCAGCACGATGCCGATACTTTCGGTCAATTGAATGAGGAACGTCATGTGCGTCTGCGTGAAGGAGGCCAGCGATGCGAGCTCGATCACCGCCTTGACTTCCCCTTCGAAAAGGACCGGCAAGACGATAACGGTGCGCAGCGGTATTGCCCAATCCGGAGCCAATGTGGATGTAATCCGCCGGCACGTCGGAGAGCAGGATCTGGTTTTTCTCTTAAGCGCATTGACCGACCAGCCCTTCACCGACGCGGAACAGACGAGGGACTTCGTCCATGTAATTCGCCGCATAGCCGGCCAGCATTCGCAGGCGGGACTCGCCGTCGACCTCGGTTTTCTGATAGACGACGCCATACTGGGCATTGACCAGGGTCGCCAACTCGGACAGTAACTTTTGACCGACGGTGACGAGGTCGCGTTGCCCCTGCATCATGCTGGTGAACTTGGCGAGGTTCGTCTTGAGCCAGTCTTGCTCGGTGTTCTGCTCCGTCGTGGCGCGAAGATTGTTGATCATCGCGTTGATGTTGTCTTTGAGTTCGGCCACCTCGCCCCGGGCGACTACCTTGATCGAACGCGTGAGGTCTCCCTTGGTCACAGCGGTGGCGACTTCGGCGATGGCGCGTACCTGGGTCGTCAGATTGGCGGCCAAGAGATTGACGTTGCCGGTCAGATCTTTCCAGGTGCCGGCGGCCCCAGGCACGTTGGCCTGGCCGCCCAGACGTCCTTCCACGCCGACCTCACGCGCGACCGACGTTACCTGTTCGGCAAAAGTGGCCAGCGTGTTGGTCATGTTGTTGATGGTATCGGCCAGCGCCGCGACCTCGCCTTTGGCCATCACGGTGAGCTTTTCTTTCAGCGAGCCGTTCGCCACGGCCGTCACGACTTTTACGATGCCGCGCACCTGATCTGTCAGATTGGCCGCCATCACGTTGACGTTATCGGTAAGGTCTTTCCAGGTGCCGGCGACACCGGGTACGACGGCCTGACCGCCCAGCTTGCCGTCGGTACCGACTTCACGAGCGACGCGCGTCACTTCGGCGGCAAAGGCGTTGAGCTGATCCACCATGGTGTTGATGGTGTTCTTGAGCTCGAGGATTTCGCCCTTCACATCCACGATGATCTTGCGCGACAAGTCGCCGCGCGCCACCGCCGTCGTCACCTGGGCAATATTGCGCACCTGGGCCGTCAAGTTGCCGCACATGGCGTTGACGCTGTCCGTCAAGTCCTTCCAGGTGCCGGCGACGCCGGGAACCACGGCCTGACCACCCAGCTTGCCATCGGTGCCGACCTCGCGGGCGACGCGCGTAACCTCCGAGGCGAACGAGCGAAGCTGTTCCACCATCGTGTTGATGGCTTCCTTGAGCTGGAGGATTTCGCCGCGCACGTCCACGGTGATCTTTTTGGACAAGTCGCCATTGGCGACGGCGATCGTCACATCGGCGATGTTGCGCACCTGGGCGGTCAAGTTGCCGGCCATGGAATTGACATTGTCGGTGAGGTCTTTCCACGTACCCGCCACGCCCTGGACCTGTGCCTGGCCGCCCAGCTTGCCGTCGGTGCCGACCTCGCGCGCCACACGCGTCACTTCCGCCGCGAAGGCATTGAGTTGGTCCACCATCGTATTGATGGTGTTCTTTAACTCGAGGATTTCGCCCTTGACGTCGACGCTGATTTTGCGCGACAAGTCGCCGCGGGCCACGGCCGTCGTCACTTCGGCGATATTACGCACCTGGGCCGTCAAATTGCCGCACATTGCGTTGACGCTATCCGTCAAATCCTTCCAGGTGCCCGCCACGCCCGGGACTTCGGCCTGGCCGCCCAGCTTGCCATCGGTGCCGACCTCGCGGGCCACGCGGGTAACTTCCGAGGCGAACGAGCGGAGCTGCTCGACCATCGTATTGATGGTTTCCTTGAGCTGAAGGATTTCGCCGCGCACGTCGACGGTGATCTTCTTGGAAAGATCGCCGTTGGCCACAGCGATCGTGACGTCGGCGATGTTGCGGACCTGGGCCGTCAGGTTGCCGGCCATGGAGTTGACATTGTCGGTCAGATCCTTCCACGTACCCGCGACACCGGGCACGACGGCTTGCCCGCCCAGTTTGCCGTCGGTGCCGACTTCGCGCGCCACGCGCGTCACCTCGGCGGCAAAGGTATTGAGTTGGTCCACCATCGTATTGATGGTGATCTTGAGTTCGAGAATCTCGCCCTTGACGTCGACCGCGATCTTGCGCGAAAGATCGCCGCGCGCGACGGCCGTGGTTACTTCGGCGATATTACGCACCTGCGCCGTGAGGTTGCCGGCCATGGAATTGACGTTATCCGTCAGGTCCTTCCAGGTACCCGCCACACCCGGAACGACGGCTTGGCCACCGAGCTTACCATCGGTGCCCACCTCGCGCGCCACGCGGGTCACTTCGGCCGCGAAGGAGCGCAATTGATCGACCATCGTGTTGATGGCTTCCTTGAGCTGGAGGATTTCGCCGCGTACATCGACCGTGATCTTCTTGGACAGGTCGCCGTTGGCCACGGCAATCGTCACGTCGGCAATGTTGCGCACCTGCGCGGTCAAGTTGCCGGCCATCGAATTGACGTTTTCGGTGAGGTCCTTCCAAACGCCGCTCACGTCCTCAACCTGGGCCTGGCCGCCCAGCTTGCCGTCGGTGCCGACCTCCCGGGCGACGCGCGTGACCTCCGAGGCGAAGCGGTTGAGCCGATCCACCATGGTGTTAAGCGTGTCCTTGAGCTGCAGAATCTCACCGCGCACGTCCACGGTGATCTTGCGGGACAGATCGCCACGGGCCACGGCGGTGGCGACTTCGGCGACGTTGCGCACCTGGGCCGTAAGGTTGCTCGCCATCCAGTTGACGTTATCGGTAAGGTCTTTCCAGGTGCCGGCGACACCGGGGACCTGCGCCTGTCCGCCCAGCTTGCCGTCGGTGCCTACTTCACGCGCCACCCGGGTTACTTCCGACGCGAAGCCGTTAAGTTGATCCACCATCGTGTTGACGGTGTTTTTTAGCTCGAGAATCTCGCCGCGCACGTCGACGGTGATCTTGCGTGACAGGTCTCCGCGCGACGGCGCCGGCGACCTCCGCGATGTTGCGCACTTGCGCGGTCAGGTTGCTGCCCATCCAGTTGACGTTGTCGGTGAGGTCTTTCCAGGTGCCTGCCACGCCGGGAACCTGGGCCTGGCCACCGAGCTTGCCGTCAGTACCCACTTCGCGCGCGACGCGGGTCACTTCGGAAGCAAAGCCATTCAGTTGGTCCACCATCGTATTGATGGTGTCTTTGAGCTGGAGGATTTCGCCGCGCACGTCCACGGTGATTTTCTTCGAAAGATCGCCACGCGCGATGGCGGTCGCGACGTCGGCGATGTTACGCACCTGGGCCGTCAGGTTACTGGCCATCCAGTTGACATTGTCGGTGAGGTCTTTCCAGGTCCCCGCCACGCCGGGGACCTGTGCCTGGCCGCCCAGCTTGCCGTCCGTACCCACTTCGCGGGCCACGCGGGTCACTTCGGACGAGAAGGCGCGCAGTTGATCGACCATCGTGTTGATGGTTTCCTTCAGCTCCAGGATTTCACCACGGACGTCGGCGGTGATCTTCTTGGAAAGGTCGCCGCTGGCGATGGCGGTCGCCACCTCGGCGATGTTACGCACCTGCGCGGTCAGGTTACTGGCCATGGAATTGACGTTATCGGTTAGATCTTTCCAGGTTCCGGCCACGCCGGGCACGATTGCTTGACCGCCCAGCTTGCCGTCGGTGCCTACCTCGCGGGCCACGCGTGTTACCTCGGCCGCGAAGGAGCGCAGTTGATCCACCATCGTGTTGATGGCTTCCTTGAGCTGCAAGATTTCGCCGCGCACATCGACGGTGATTTTCTTGGACAAGTCGCCGTTGGCCACCGCGATCGTCACGTCGGCAATATTGCGCACCTGGGCCGTCAAGTTGCCGGCCATGAGGTTGACGCTTTCGGTGAGGTCTTTCCAAACGCCGCTGACGTCTTGCACCTGAGCTTGGCCGCCCAGCTTGCCCTCGGTGCCCACCTCGCGCGCCACGCGGGTGACTTCCGACGTGAAGATGCCGAGTTGACCGATCATCGTATTGACGATCTTGGCGGAGTGCAGGAACTCTCCCTGCAGAGATTGGCCGTCGCGCTGCAAGTTCATCACCTGCGACAAATCTCCCTTGGCGACAGCATCGATGGTGCGCGTTACTTCGATCGTCGGATACACCAGGTCGCTGATGAGGGAGTTGAGCGAGTCCTCCATGCCATGCCAGGCGCCGCCCCCCGCGCTGAACACCGCCCGTTGCCCGATCTTCCCTTGTTTGCCGACCATGCGGCTGACGCGCTTGAGCTCCTTGGCCATGCGCTCGTTGGTGGCGATGATTTCATTAATCGTATCGGCGACTTTGCCCTCGAGTCCGGTCCAGTCCGATGGCAAGCGCACGGAGAAGGTGCCCTTTTGAACGGCCGTCAGGCACTTCAGAATGCGCCGCATGGCATAACCAGTATCATGCGGCTGAGAAGTAACCTTACCATTGCGGCGAGTGTCGGCTCCTTTGGCTCGAACGCCACGTCCCTGGCGCGTGCCCTGATCGGAACCATTGATCGTCGCCGTCATGTTTTCGCCCTGGCCAGATGTTGTTTTGCCATTGGGAGCGACCGCCGTTTTCTTGGCCATAACATCATCTCCGCGCACGGATGTAGCTAAATTTCTAAAAAAAAAGGCCGTCACCCGGCCCGGGGTTCAAGTAAGTAAATCCGTTTAGATCGGATTGACGCTGGAACAAAGGGTCGCGTGTCTGGCCTGCCAAGAGCAATCTGAACGACCAGTCATGAGCCGTTCGGAGTCTGTAAAGAATCAGTTTTAATGATACATTGTGTACCGGAGGAATCAACAATTTTCGCCTACGTTCATCAAAGCCCCTACCGGTCTTAAAGCGTAACGTCGATTTCTCCGGTTGTCAGCACGATACAAGTGTATATTGGCGGCCCTTCATCATTTATCTAGCCAGGTTCGCGTCAAGTAATCGCTGAGCGTAAAAAGAATCAGGATGCCTAGCCAAAAGGACGCCGCCAGCGCCACCAGCCAGGTCAATTTGGTACTTTTTAGCAGATGCATGAATATTAGCGCCACGGTAAGCGCCTTCAGGCTGGCGATAAAAACACCGAGGGGAGCGTGCCAGGCGCCGAGATCAAGGAAAGATATGCCGACCGTCGTGGCCGTAAGCGCGATGAGGCAGGCAAAGGTCAATCCATAGGCCCGAACCGAAAAGGCATGCATCTCTTCACTCCCGGTGTTCGGCGTTCGGAAAAAAAAGGGGGACGCTCTTAGCGTGTCCCGATCAAATACAAAAGAGGCAGCAAAAAGATCCAAATAATGTCCACGAAATGCCAGTAAAGGCCGCCAACTTCGAGCGGGGAAAAATAAGCCGGTGAAAAACGACCGCGCCAGCCCAGCACAAAAAGCACCACCAATATGCCCATACCGATGACCATGTGCAGGGCGTGAAGTCCCGTCAGCAGGTAGTAGAAAAGCAAAAACAACTGCACACGCGCGGACCGCTTGAGATCGAGCCATTGACTGGGCTGGAAGGCCAGGCCCGGGACGAGATCTTTTTCAAAGTCGTCCCGGTATTCAAAACCCTTGATGACGAGAAACAGCGTGCCCAAGAATAGTGTCAGGGCCAGGGCGCCAAGCAAAAGCCGGCGCTGGCCAAGCTGCGCTGCATGAACGGCCAGCGCCATCGTGAAGCTGCTGCTCAACAGGATGACCGTATTAATAGTGCCGAGCGTCAAGTTGAGATGGCGACTTCCGGCCGCGAACTCCTCCGGGTAGGCGAGCCGGTAAACGGTGTACCCGGTGAAGACGGCGCCAAAGACCATGACCTCGGTGGCGAGAAACACCCACATGCCCAGACTGGCGGTCGCATGCTGTTGTTCAAGGTCGCGAAAATGGTGCGCAAGCGGGCTACTTTCATTGGCCAATGGGCACCTCCTCGTAGTGATATGGCCCCTCGACCACGGTTGGCGTGACCGCGAAATTATCCGGCGGCGGCGGCGAGGATGTTTGCCATTCCAGCCCGGTTGCTTGCCACGGGTTGCCACCGGCTCGCGGGCCGTATCCCAGCGACCAAATCAAATAGACGAATGGCAAAAGGTAGCCGACCGCGAGGATGGAAGCGCCCGCCGTGGACAGGACGTTAAGTACCTGAAACTCGGGAGCGTAATGGTGATAGCGCCGCGGCATTCCCTGATAGCCGACGACGAATTGCGGCAAAAACGTCAGTATGAAGCCCACGAAGATGATCAGGGCCGATAGTCTACCCCAGCCGTCGGAATAGAGGCGTCCCGTAATTTTCGGCCACCAAAAATGGATGCCTCCCAAATAGGCCATTACCATGCCGCCAACCATGATGAAGTGAAAATGGGCGATCACGAAATAAGTGTCATGAACATGGACATTGAGCCCGAGCGCGGCCAGGAACAGCCCCGTCAAGCCGCCCATGGTGAACAAAGCAATAAAGCCAAAGGCATACAACATTGGCGTCTGAAACGAGATGGAGCCCTTATAAAGCGTGGCCGTCCAGTTGAAAACCTTGATCGAGGAAGGTATCGCCACGAGATAGCTCAAAAAGGAAAAGATCATCGCGGCATACACCGATTGGCCCGCGACGAACATATGGTGGCCCCAAACGAAAAAGCCGACGATCGCGATGGCCAGGCTGGAAAAGGCGATGAAGCCATAGCCAAAGATGTTTTTGCGGCGAAGCAAGGCACGATCTCGGAAACCACCCCCATGCCCGGCAGGATCATGATGTAAACCGCTGGGTGGGAGTAGAACCAGAACAGATGCTGAAACAAAAGAGGATCGCCGCCAAGGGCCGGGTCGAAGATACCGATGCCCAGGATGCGCTCAACCCCCACCAGGAAGAGCGTGGCTGCGAGGACCGGGGTCCCCAGCAAAGCGATCAGGCTGGTGGCGTAGAGCGACCAGACCAACAACGGCATACGGAACCAGGTCATGCCGGGAGCACGCATGCGATGGATGGTGACCACGAAGTTAAGCCCGGTAAGAATCGAGGAAAAGCCAGCGATCAGGATGCCCACGGCGGCGGGTATGACATTGGTGCGTGACGCCGTCGAGCTAAAGGGAGTGTAAAAGGTCCAGCCGGTGTCCACGCCCCCAACCAGGATGGCCCAGAGCGTGGCTGCCCCGCCCAGCCAATAAACATACCAGCTCAGCAAGTTCAACCGCGGAAACGCCAGGTCCTTGGCGCCAATCATGATCGGCAGACAAAAGTTACCGAGCACCGCGGGAATCGAAGGGATGAGAAAGAAGAACACCATGACTATGCCGTGCATGGTGAAGAGCTTGTTGTAAGTATCCGCATCGACGAGCATCCCCTCGGGCGTCATGAGATGTAAACGGACGATGGTGATGGCGGCCCCGCCCAGGAAAAACATCATGGTGATGGAGATCAAATAGAGAACAGCGATGCGTTTGTGATCCGTGGTGAGCAGCCAGGATTTGACGCCGAAATCGACATTGAGGTAATGCGTCCGCGGAGCCAAGGGCGGCGTCTCGGGCATCACGGGGCTGGCGCTGGCTATCGGCATTAAACAACTCCTTGGCGGTAGGATTCACTCATGAGACACCAGCACTGCCGCTAGGGTGGCGCCGCCTCTTCGACTGCGCAGCGGAGTTTGGCCCGGCCTGAAGCGCCCGCAGGAAGGAGATAAGTTGCAGCAACTCCTCCTCCGTCACCTGCCCCTGGAAAGAAGGCATGATTGGCTGAAAGCCGGCCACGATTTTGGCATCCGGGTTCAAGATGGATTCACGCAGGTAGTTGTTATCCGCCGTAACTACCCGGCCATCATTCAAGGCGACTTGCCGGCCGAAAAGATCCTCCAGCACCGGGGCACGCGTCTGCGCATTGGCGCTGTGGCAGGTCACGCACTGTAGTTTTTGAAACAGCTTACGCCCTTCGAGAGCGGGTGAGCCCTCCGCCTGGCTTTCGAGCCAGGCCTGAAAGGCGTCTTTTTCCATCACCACGATTTCGCCTTTCATGTCGGCATGACTTGTACCGCAGTACTGGGAGCAAAATAGGTGATAGCGCCCCGGTCGCGTCGCCTGGAACCAAAGTGTTGTGTAGCGGCCCGGCAGAACGTCCTGGTGAAGGCGAAAAGCGGGTACGAAAAAACTGTGGATGACGTCCTGGGAAATCATGGTCAACTTAACGGGCTGACCGAGAGGAACATGAAGTTCATTGATTTCTCGTTGGCCGCCCAGGTGCTGCGTCTTCCACATCCATTGTTTGGCGACCACGTACACTTCCATGGAGTCCGCCGGCGCCACGGCCCAGTAAATGAATAATTTGGCCCCCCACACGAAAATCACCATGGCGATGCAGAAAGGCACAATGGTCCAGGTAAGTTCGAGCGCCAGGGCGCCTTTGATCGCGGACGATGGGGCCGCCCGCCGGGCCGGCGGCGGTATTTAATTGCGAAATAAATGATGAGCACGGCAATCAGCAGGCTGAAAAAGCCGCTGATCACGATCAAAAAAAGGAACAGCGCGTCCACTTGACCGGCGTA
The DNA here is from genome assembly GCA_963848825.1 of uncultured Planctomycetota bacterium. Lineage (GTDB taxonomy): Bacteria > Planctomycetota > Planctomycetia > Gemmatales > Gemmataceae > CAVVSQ01. Next base: position 536,797 of record CAWKFA010000008.1, read on the forward strand.
GGTCGAAGCCTGCTCAGGAAGGACCGAAAACTGAGCGAACATCGCGCTTTGTTCCTTTCACGCCGTGGCCGGTTTTTCCGTGCGCCGTAGACGCCACACGAAGCAACCCAAAAACAGCACAGTTCCAACAGCGGCCAGACGCACCAGGCGCAGCACCGCCAACGAGTAGCGTCCCGAGTCGGGATCATACGCGAAGCAAAGCATGCGGAGCGGCTGGCTCAGGGGCGAACCGATCCTTTGGGCCGATGCGTCCTCGATCGCGAATTGTAGTTCACGCGGCGAATACTCCAGTCCAAAAAGATAACGGGCGATCTGGCCGCTGGGCGTGAGGACCATGATGGCGCTGACATGCGCGAACTGGTCCCGCTCCGCATCGAAGCGATAACGAAAGCCCATGGCCTCGGCCAGCGGCTTGATCGCTTTCTCTTCCCCCGTCAGAAAATGCCAGCCGCCGCCAGCTAGACCATAGTCGGCAAGATAGGCCGCCTTTTTAGCCGCGGCCAGCTCCGACCCCTCGCGGGCATCGAAGCTGACCGTCACGACTTCGAACTCTTCACCACTGCGATAGCCGATCTTTTTCAGCCCGTCGGTCAGGTGGTTGAGGACCAGCGAGCAAAGCCTTGGGCAACGGTAATACACGAGCGCGAGAATCACCGGTTTCTTTCCGAAGAAATCTCCCAGGATGACAGGGCGGCCCGCTTCGTCGCGAAATACCAGCTCAAGCGGCACGGTTTCGCCATGCTTCTGATCGATGCCCACCTCGGGGAGCGGTGGCGCCTCCTGGCTTGCTTGCCCAGGCGTGGCCGCTCCCGTGAGCAACAGATTAAGAACCAGCGCATTCAGCATAAATCACTCATTACCTGGGCCGAACCTTGATGCCGCGGGCGGCCGCGCCGGCCGGTTGCGCCAGCAAATCCAGGGCCCGCTCGATGGGGATGTGCACTACCCCTTCTTGGCGATTTACCCAGCCGTAGCCATTAAGCCGCTTGTCTTCTTCCGCATGCAAGGCTTGCAACGCCTCCCCCTCGGATTCTTCCAGCCGGGGTGCCGGGATACGTGTCAGATCACGTGGTAGAACGAAGCGCTCCTTGGCGGCCAGGGGCGAAAAGGGTGCGGACCGCGCGTGAGCTGACTCCACCATTGATCCAAAGGCCCAGCTAATCCCCACGTGCACCAGGGCGACAATAACCATGAGAGCCAGTGCAAAAGCTAGAACCGCGCGGTAACTGGCATCGCTCTTTTCGAAGCGAACATCCTCGTGTACGACCTGTGCAATGGCATATCCAACATCTAGCGCCTCCATTTTCGAACGCGGTTCACAGGTCTGCTTTGCACGTCGTTTCATTACATTGCATGCAACGTCTTCAAAGCACCTCGCATCAGGCCGTCAGGCCTTCTCGCGGCACTTCCTTGAGTAGCAAGTTCCACTTCTTTATAAACATTGCCAGCCAAAAGCCTCCTACCCCGGCCAGCGCCACCGGGTCCAGCCAGTGAAAGGCGATCTGGCCTGGTGAGAACACGGGCGCGACGATCCAAAATTGATGAACCAGGTTCATGAACACCAAAATGGCGGCCAGCTTACCCAGGCGGCGTGGGTCGCGTTTATTATTTCGGCCCAGCAAAAACACAAACGGAAAAGCAAAATAGAACAGCGCCAGGAGGACAGCCACGACCTGCCAGCCCCCCTGCGAGCGGCTCAAATACCAGGGAATTTCTTCCGGCAAGTTGCCCGACCAGATGAGCAATAATTGCGAAAAGCTCATATAGGTCCAGAGCATGACGAATGCCAGCAATAAACTGCCCAGGTCATTCCAGACGTCCGGCGCGACGCGGGGCGAACGCCGCGTTTCGAGCCACGCCAACCCGGCTATGGCCCAGGACAAAGCAGCCAGCAGCTGGGCGGTCGCGATGAGTGCGCCAAAGATCGTCGATGACCAGTGCGGCTCCAGCGACATGATCCAGTCGATGGCCGCGAACGTGACGGTGAGACCATATACGATCAAGCCTGGTCCGCTGATTCCTTCGATGCGTCCATCAAGGATCAGCGCGGGATCATGCTTCATGGCGGCTGTCCAACGATCCAGCAGCCAGGCCAGCAAAAGCCAGCAGCCAAAATAGAGCGCCGCCCGCATTAAAAAAAAGGGGGCGTTTAGGTACATGGTTGTCTGAAACGAATGAGATTCGCCGGCTTCCGCCAGCTCCATCCAGGGATAAAGGTAGCGCATCCCCGCCGCCAAAGGTAGAAACAAAAGGGCCAGCAAGGGTAGGGGGCCGCATGCGGCCCGCAGGTTATCGCGCAAGACGGCGCCCCAGCCCCCGCCGGTCAGATTGTGCAGCATCCAGATGGCCAGGCTGCCCAGGCTGATACCCAACCAGAAGGTATAGGCGACCAGATAGGAACGAAGTGCCTGCTCCGCGTTTACAAAGAACCCGAGAACGCACAACGCCGCGCAGACGGCGCCCACCGCCAGTGCCCGCCGCGCCAGCGCCGCTTCGATGAAGCCGTCACGATCGACCGGCGTCACGGAGCACCTCCCGCCCTCGGGAGCAGTTGCGCACGCACGCCGGCATCCACGATGTCCGCGACCTGCGCGTGTTGACTGAGCTGCAAGGCCCGAATGTAAGCGACGATGCGCCAGCGGTCCGGCACCGAGACTTGACTGGCGTAGTCCGCCATCGCCCCATAACCGTGGGTGATCACTTCAAAGTAGTAGCCGACCGGTGCGTCGGGGAGTTTCAAGAGAATGCCGCGTAGCTTGAAGCCCGCGCATAATCGGTGTGATACGAGGGAGGCGCTGTAAATCCCCGGCGAACGATCATGCCCTGCCCGGTGCCGACGCGGTCATGACAAACCGCGCAGAAGATATTGAAGCGTTCCCGGCCCCGTTCCAGGTCGGCTCGCGTCATGGTAAACGGGAACTCGTCCGTATAAGGGGACCAGTCCCAGCGCCCGGCGAGAATCGGCAACGGTGCGGATCGTGCTGTTCCAATCAGCGCGGTGATGGCCGCCGCGTTGCCCGTGGTCAACGGCCGCTGGCCCGTAAACATCTCGGTGTCCGCTGCCAGGTGGCCGCGTGGCACAGTGCCCTGCACGGGTGGCCGCGCCGAGCGGCCGTCAGCGAAAAAGCTGCTAGCTTGCAAGGGCCGATAGCTCGGCGGTTTGGCCATTTCTTGACGACAAGCCGGCAAGAGCAGGGTGGCCAGAGACAGCAGCAGGTAGCGTTGACGATGGGCGTTCATGTCAAGGTTCGACCTCGGAGACGGCCCGTGCCGGTAGCTGCCGCCAGGAACTCGCGCGTTTTGTCCCGGTCAAAGTTGGCATCGCCGCTTTCAATGCACAAAAAAAAGCGATCACGGCTGGCCAACGCGAAACGCGGGACGTTGAAGAGCGGATGATACGGCATCGGTAGACCGTTGAGCCCCAACATGCCGAGCACCGCGAACAAACCGGCCGTGAGCACCGTCAACTCGAACGTGATGGGAATGAACGCGGGCCAGCTATGTAGCGGCCGCCCGCCCACGTCGAGCGGGTAACTGATAACCGCCGCGTAATACTGCATAAAATAACCGCCGAGACCTCCCAGGATGCCGCCTGCCAGCACAAGCATTGGCAAGCGCGTATTGCGAACGCCCAGGGCGTCGGCTAGCCCTTCCACGGGAAATGGCGAAAAGGCGTCCATTTGGCGGTAGCCCGCCGCGAAGGCCCGCTGGGTCGCCTCCACCAAATTCGCCGCGCTATCGAATTCGGCAACCAGCCCATAAATGAGCCGTTCTTCGCTCATGGTTGTTTTTCCTCCACCTTGGCCTCGGGAAGGAGGGTGCGCATCTCGAAAATCGAAATCATCGGCAGGAAACGAATGAACAAAAACATCAAACACAGGAACAAGCCGATCGTGCCCGCGAAGGTCATCCAGTCCCACATGGTGGGGTGGTACATTCCCCAGGAAGAGGGCAAGAAGTCGCGATGCAGGCTGGTCACGACAATGACATAGCGCTCGGCCCACATGCCCACGTTGACGAGCAGAGCGATGACGAAGAGCAGCACGACATTGGAACGCACGCGCCGCGACCAGAGAAACTGCGGCACCAGGCAATTGCACGTCAGCAGTGTCCAGTACCAGGGAGCGTAGGGCCCCAGGAAACGGTTCATCGTGACATACTGCTCGAACGGGTTGCCGCTATAGAAGCCCATGAAAATTTCCATCACGTAGCCGTATGTAACCAACAGCCCGGTGGCGAGCAGTATTTTGGCCATGTTTTGCAGGTGGCGCATGGTGATGAAATCTTGCAAGCGATAGAGCGCGCGAATGGGGATCGCCAGCGTCAGCACCATGGCGAAACCGGAAAAAAGGGCGCCGGCCACGAAATAGGGTGGAAATATCGTGGAATGCCAGCCGGGCAAAATCGCCACGGCGAAGTCAAAGCTGACCACGGTATGTACCGACACGACGAGCGGCGTGGCCAGGCCCGCGAGCAGCAAATAGGCAGTCTCGTAGCGATGCCAGTGGCGCGCCGAGCCGCGCCAGCCCATGGCCAGCGCGCCGTAAATTACTCTGCCTATCCGATTGGTAGTGCGATCACGCAGGGTCGCCAGATCGGGGATCAGGCCCATGTACCAAAACAACAGCGAGATCGTGAAGTAGGTCAAAACGGCGAAAACGTCCCAAACCAGCGGGCTGCGCCACTGGGGCCATAAATCCATCGTGTTGGGGTAGGGCAACAGCCAGTAGAAGAACCAGGGCCGGCCCAGATGCAAGAGTGGAAACAGCCCGGCGCAGGCGACCGCGAACAGCGTCATGGCTTCGGCGAACCGGTTGATCGAAGTGCGCCAGTGCTGGTGGAGAAGCAACAAGATCGCCGAAATCAGGGTCCCGGCGTGGCCGATGCCGATCCACCAAACGAAGTTGACGATCGCCATGCCCCAGGCGACCGGAATATTGACCCCCCAGATGCCGACCCCGCGCACTAGCAAATAAGCAATAGCGTAATGGAGCATCATGACCAGCAAAAACGCCGCGGCGAAACCGATCCACCAGCGGCGCGTCGTGGGACGGTTGAGTGTGATGACGCTGATCGCATCCGTCACCGACGCGAACGTGTAGCCCGGTTGCAAAATCGGCGGCCTGGGCGTAGCTTCGCTTGCGAGCGGCGGTTTATCAGAGTCGCTCATGCCTGGGCACCTCCTTCGGTGGCCAGGAGCGCGGGGTTCGGGTTGCGATAAGCGGCCAAATAAGTAGTTCGGGGCCGCGTATTCAGATCGGCAAGCAAGCCATAGCGCGCCGGTTCGGCTTGCAGGCCGGCGACCTTGCCGCGCGGATCACGCAGGTTGCCAAAGACGATGGCCCCGGATGGACACGCCGCCTGGCAAGCCGTGACAACCTCGCCGTCGCGAACCTCACGAGACTCCCTGCCGGCAACAATCTGGCCCTGGCGAATGCGCTGGACGCAGTAGGTGCACTTTTCCATGACGCCCCGACTGCGGACCGTAACCTCTGGATTGCGCATGAGTTTGAGGCTATCCGTGGTCCAATCGGCGAATTGCAAGAAATTGAAGCGCCGTACTTTGTAGGGGCAATTGTTGGAACAATAGCGCGTGCCGACGCAGCGGTTATAAACCATGTCGTTGAGGCCGTCGTTGCTGTGCACGGTGGCCTCGACCGGACAAACGAGCTCGCAGGGTGCGTTCTCGCAATGCATGCACGGCACCGGTTGAAAGAAAGTTTCCGGATTGGCCGCCGGGCCGCGGTGATAGTTGTCAATACGCAGCCAGTGCATTTCGCGACCATTCAGGACTTCGTCCTTGCCGACGACGGGAATGTTATTCTCCGCCTGGCAGGCAACGACACAGGATTTGCAACCGGTGCACAAGCTCAAATCGATCACCATGCCCCACTGCTCGGCGGCGTTCAGATGCTCGGAATCATCATAAAGGGTCAGGCGCCGAGGTGGTGGCGCGGGTATGACCGGTGGTCGCGTGGGCGTGCCTGTGATGACCAGGTCGCGGTTTTCCATGAGATGGTGGTGTTGGGTGATTGCCAGACGCTGCTGCCGGCCCGTAAGGCGAAGCGAAGCGTTGCCGCCGTGCCACGGCGCCGCCCATGTCCTGATGCGGTTGGCGTCGAACCCCACCCCTGTGCCCACCTGGCCGGCACGTGTCCGTCCATGGCCGAGATGAACCGTGACGGTATCGTCGGGCAGGCCCGCCATGAGCAAGATTGGGCCCGACAACGACCGGGCACCGCAAGTCAACTCGACCTCTTTTTCGTTTGCATGTTCAGGCTGGCCAGCGGCGCACAGGCCCAGGCGAAGCGCCGTCGCCGGCGACATCAAGACAGCATTCCCCCAGGTTAACTGCGTCAGCGGTTTCGGCAGTTCCTGTAACCAGCCGTTATTCGCGAATTCGCCCGCCGCCAGTATGGGGTCGGGTCGTATGACAACATCGAGTCCAGCGCCTTCCTGGGGCGGATTGGCCGCCGCCATCCAGTCCGCGCGCAGCGCGGGTTGCTTCACGGGAAGTTTCGTGCCACGAATAAAGCCATCGTGCAGCCCCTGGCGCCACCAGGCCTCAAAGTCCCCCGTAAACGCCCCGAGCAGCCCTTGCTGTTCCCAGTAACGCCGCCCTGCCACTGATCCTGGCGCACGATTCTCGAACAGGCCTCGATAATAGCCGCGCACAATTTCATGGCTCGAACGTTCGAGTTGTTCGTTGACCAGGGCCATTAACTCCTGCGCGGTAGTGCCTGCGTAGAGGGGCGCAATCAACGGCTGGATGATGCCCAGAGTCCCGTCGTGGGCGCGGAGGTCGCCCCAGGCCTCCAGGTAATGGGCTTCGGGAAGGTGCCAGTGGCACAAGGCCGAGGTTTCGTTGTCGTAAAGAGCCTGGTGCACGCGGAAAGGCACGGACGCCATCTTGTCGCCGAACGCCAGGTCGGCGGGAGCATGGTACACCGGGTTGCCGCCAAGAATTAGCAGCACCTCGACGCGCCCGGCAGCCATGTCGTCGGCCAGGTCTTTGAGAGTGCCAGCCCGTTCCGGCCAGAAACTCACTTCTGAGGAATAGGTGACGGCGGGCCCCACGTTGCCCAAAAAGGCGTTCAGTGCATTGGCCAGGGCGTGGACGAAGGGCGGTTGCGTCGGGCCGGCCATGATGATGCCCGCGCCGCGATGCTGGAGCAAGTCGCGCGCAACGGCTGCCACCCAGGGCTGCCAGCGATCATTTCTCCGCGTGCCCGCCAGGCCAGCGAAGCGGCCATCAACTTCCGCGGCCAGCGCCGCGCCGCTATCTCGATTTCTCCTGGGCGAAGCGGCAGCCTATGATCCGCGGCGGCTCCCGTGATCGAGAAGGAAGCTTCCATCATGTAAAGCCGGTTCATGCCGACGTCCGGCTGCGCCCGGCGCACCCGCCGCCGCGTGGCATATTGTTGCTGATGCACGAGGTGAGCGGGCCCGCTGGCCAGGAAGTCGCAGTCGAGGGAAACAATCACGTCAGCGCGGTCCAGGCGATAATGTGAGGCGACCGTTTCGCCAAACGTGGACCGTGCCCCCGCGCGTGCGCTATCCGTGGCGAGCGGCTCATAAACATGCCAGCGCGCTTCAGGATATTTTTGGAGCAGAGCATCCAGCTGGTTTGCCAGGGCAGGGGAGATAACCGTTTCCGTTAGAACGCGGATGCGCGCCGCGGTCGGCACCGCTCCAAGGGCCGCGCGGAAAGCCATTTCGAAGGCGTCGAACGAACTTACCTGACCCAGACGGGTCACGGCCTGGGCACGGTCCGGGTCGTAAAGAGACAAGATCGAGGCTTGTGCCGTGACATTACTGGGGCCATAGGGCGACTGGGCGGAAAGGTCCGTGGGGCGAGGGCAGGCCGGATGATCGGGATTGCCGTCGACCTTCGTTGGACGACCTTCGTGGCTTTCAACGAGGACACCGAACCCGTACCCTGCCTGGGGCATCGAGGTGGCAAAGTAAAGAGGTTGGCCCGGTATGGGACGCTCGTTGCGCTGCGTATAGGGGAGAATGGGCTCGCTCGGCGCCGGGCTACACCCCGCCAGGCCAGCCAGCGCCAGGGACGCACCCAATAGCGTCAAGAAGCGGCGGCGAGTCAACGGGTTGTCCCAGGCTTCCATGCGGACGGAATACTCGCGCCGCGTCATCTCTTGAAAAGCCTGAGTCTGCGCCAGTTCTTCCAGGCTACGCCAAAAGGCCTGCCCGCGCTTGCCCGCCAGACTTTGCCGCAGGGCTACCAAATCGTCGGGCATTCTTTGGAACACCATGGTTTCCTTTAACGATGGCAGGTGGAACAGTCCGTCTTGCTTTCAATGCGGTATTCCTTGACGAGTTCACGACCTTTGTCGGCTTGATCCGCCGGCACCAGCCAGTGCATATTAAAAACCTGGTCGCGCGGGCGGACCTGATCCTCCGGTCTGCGGTGGCAATCGAGGCACCACTCCATGTACAGGCTCGCCACTTGCCGGGTCCAGGACATCTCATCGACACGTCCATGGCAAGCGCTACAGCCAACACCTTTATTGACGTGGATGCTGTGATCAAAGTAAACAAAACCGGGCAGGTTATGGACCCGGGTCCAGGGAATGGATTGATTCGTTCGATAACTTTCATGCAAGGGCCGAAGAGTTTGGCTTGGCGTCCAGATTTGCGAATGGCAGTTAAGACAGATGCGCGTTGTCGGAATCCCGGCAAACGCGCTGTTTTCGACGGAGTTGTGACAGTAACGGCAATCGATGCCCAGGCCGGTTACATGGTGCTTGTGGCTAAAGGGCAGTGGCTGCTCATGTTGAATGCCAACGCCCGTAACGTAGTCGGAACGAACAAATTTGGCCCACGCCCAGCCAACGCAAACGAGAAAGAAAACGGCCCCAAAGATACTCACCCGGGAAAAGGTGTTGAAACCACGGTGAAAAATCTGGGGCATGTCCGCGCCCTTCCTCGTCGGTAACTTCCCTCGGCATATTACTCGCTAAAAATCATTCGGCAAGATAACGACTTGGTCGGACACGGCACGGTCCCCGTAGTTACGTCAGTTGGTTGGATGCGCGGCGTGGGTCGGCGTGCCGACACCAGTCACGGGAGTTCGCGACGGCGGGTCACTCGCCGGAAAGGAATCTTCCGAGGATTCTTGAACAAACTCCTCGTCATCTTCGTTGGCTTCCTCGTCATCGGTATCGTCCACAACGGCATTTTCTTCATTCTCATCCTCGGGAAGTGGATTGACGATTTCCTGAGGAATGCGATCTTTTTCAACAGACATGATACCTCTCCTGTTCGGGTGCTCGATCATGGTTCGGCCGACCGTCGGAATTCCGGATCCGCGGTCGAGCGGAATCAATCGATGCAAATATGGTTCCCTGTTTTCGAAATATAAGAACACCTGACCGAAACGCGGTGGTACATCCTTTGCATAGGTAAATGCTCAGTTAGTCCCGATGCGCCCGCGAGGCTTTTAAGTAACCTTCGCTGGCGCGTCGGGCTAACGCTTAATGCATTGGCTATCTTCCAAGGACAAAGAAGGACGCGTTTTTCCGGTAACCACCGTTTTTTTTTAAAGGAGACTCGTGCCATGACAAGGAAACCGTTTCAGCTGGCGCTCGCAGTAGCGCTCGGCCTGGCTACTTCCACCGGCATCGGACTGGCGCAGGGGCAGCCCAACGTTCAGATCCAACAAACCCAGCAGGTCCAAGGCACTGGGGCACACTTCCGGGCCAAATCAATCCTGGGCGCCACCGTGAGCCTGCAAGGGGGCAATAACGCAGGCACTGTGCACGACATCGTTTTCAACGACGAGGGTGTCGTGGATTATTTGGTTGTATCCGAAGGCGGCAAAATGGTTACAGTGCCCTGGGAGGCCGTCAAGCTAAATTACGAGAAGCGAACGGCGGTCATCAACATCACGCAGGACCAGTTCCGGCAAATCCCGACCTACACGTCGGAACAATATCCAAACTTCTATACGCCCGAATATCGGACGCAGGTGTATCGCTATTACGGCATAACCCCTGGCCGCGAACGCCGGCTGGAACGACGTGAAGATCGTCGTTAAAGCTACCGAGGTTTGCTTCACGGGAACCAGGCGAAAGCCTGGTTCCTTTTTTGGCTTTGAATTTTACCCGAATCATACCTTGGCATTTGTTTCTTGCCGCGTGACTGGCGAGTAATCCTCATGCATGGGCTCGGCCCCAGACGCCGTGAGAATCCGTTTGGCTTCATCGAGGCGAAGCGCTTGATTTTCGCCGTGGACCTCAACGCCGACGACAATCTTTTGCGCGTGGACTGCATAATCGTAGTATTCGCCCACCCCTTTATCATAGCCATCGGTTAAAATGAGGTTGCTGAAGCCGGCGGCAATGGCGCCTCCACCGACGAGTACGGGGAGGGCCAGCAGCAGACCGGTACCGCCAGTAGCGGCGACAGCTAACAAACCTATCCCACCCAGTGCCGCTCCGAGCACCCGCCAGAGACGACTGCCTGAGCCGCTCCGGATCCGGGCTTTTCGGCTACTGAAACATTATTGTGAAGCTGCCCGGCGAATGTTTCTGGGCAAATCACTGCAATTTCGAATTTTGAAAAACCACCTGATAGTAGGTTCCTAATTGCCTGGTCGGCCGCCGCCGGAGTACCGAAAAAGCCAACGCGAATGGCTAGTTCTTGCGTTTCTTGTGACATGGCGAACCTCCTGTTGCGAAGATGGATTGACACCTCATAGTCTCAGCACTGGGCAATAATTATGCCAAGCATAGGGAGACAAACCCGAACGCCCCCGTGGCGGGACACGTTGCGCGGTGGGAACGAAGGTCCGTAGCTAGTCAAAATAAGGGGCCCGCCCTTTCCGCCGTAGCTACAGACCTTGCGTTCCTGCCGCACAAGGGGCAGGGAACGACAACCAGGGCGACAGGGGACGAATGCTTGCCCCTTTAGCTGGCATTTCGCTGGCTGCTGCGCAAGGCGGCAGGGAAGGTGGATTCCAATTAGGATGGGCAGCCAAAAACGTCAAATGAAGGGCAAAAGGTGAATCAGGTCAAAAGATGACGAAACAGAAAGGTCGCGATGTACCGAGACTTGCCTTGGTACACCGCGACCTTGAAAACCGGAGTAGGCGATTTTTGGTTTAGCGCCATCCTCTCCAGCCAACAAAAACGCGCGGACCATAATAGGCTGGGGGCGCGTAGTAGTAAGCAGGCGGCGCATAGTAGCCATAGGGAACGGTATAGGAGTAACCCGGATTGTAGTAGTAACCACCGCCCCATCGCCAGGGCCGGGCTTGCGCAGTTGACGTAGCAACGGTGCCATAAGTTAGTAGCGTTAGCGCCAAAGCAAGAAATACTTTCTTCATCGTACACCTCTTTTCATGCTCCGCAGTATTCACCGCGACACCGCTACCAATAGAGTGCAACTCATGTTCCTTTTATTGTTTTTTTCGCCAGGCCAAACCAAAATGTCGGACCAGCCATGGGGGGTAAACGGAGACGCAATTTTGACGAACGCCCAGGCTGACGCAAATCGCAGATGCCGTTAAAAAGGTGCTCTTATCTGCTCATTTATGAGTATTTTAATACCTGCCGTTTTGTTTGAGCCTGTCACGAATGTCTCTTTTCACCATTCGCTGGCAGACTCTTGCCTGGCGGCCGGCTCATGGCGGCGGGAAGCTTGTGCGCCGCGAGGTCGCCTTCGATATGCAATCCTCCACGTAGGCGACGAAATTGGCGTTATCGGACGAGCCCTGTATTTCCTTGGCCTTACGAATGAGGCGGTCCCAGGCGTTCCAGGCGGCTTTGCCCACCGTTTCCTGGCTTTCCTCGTCGGCTTTCTCAAAACTCTTCCACAGTTTGACTGCCTTGTCCATCAGCGACCCCAGGCCGGTACTGCCCGGGTCTTCGAGGGCGCCGGCGTCAATCGCTTCGTCCTTCTTGCGTTCCCAATCCTTTTTGTCCCAGGCGGTAAAAGTGTGGGCTGGATAAACCGCCGTCTTACCTTTGACGAGCGCCAGAAGCCGGTCAACTTCTCCGCCGGCCTTTTCCTGGAGCCAACGAATGTAATCCTGGAGCGTCGGAATGCCGGCATAGGCCGGCAGATCGGCCATCATCCGCAAGTTCCCCATCATGGTTTGCACGGCTGTCAGGGCCTTCCGCGCCGCTTCGCAGGCGTCCTTAGGTTTTTTCTTGGCCGCTAGCTCCTCCTGGCGCTGATCGAGCTTTTTGAAAGCTTCGTGGACTCCGGACGCCTGTTTGACATAGTCGACGACATGGTTTTTGGCGGCCGTGCTCATGGTGGTGTCAAATGCTTTGGCCGAAAACTGCTGCTGCCACAAGAAGGTGGGGGAAGGGGCGCCCGTTGCTTTTTTCAGGCCGCGCCGGCGCTGTTGCATGGGCAGTAGAATCGCCTGCTTCAGCAGCGGGCGCAGATAGGCCGGGCACTTGCCGATCAGGTCGGCCGTTGTCTTGAGTCCCAGGGCCAGGGCATCAGCGTGGGAGCCTCCCTTGACGTGAACGTTGTACTGGGTCCCCAGTTGTTTAATGAGGTCCACATAAGGTGCGCATAGCGGCGATGTTTCCATCGTGGTCAGGAAAAGGCCGGCATCATCGGTAATAGACTCAAAGGCGTCTTCTACCGCGACATACTGAACGCATTTTTGGTAGAGCTCAACCACGAGTGGGTCGGCCCCCACCGGCTCGCCAGCCTTGACGAGATTGCGTTTGTCAGTGCTGGACATGCCCAGGAGGGCCTCATCGCTGTTCGGGCACTTGACCATGGAGGCCTGATCCTGGCGGGCGTCGAGTTGTTCGAGACCCTTCATGCGCGACATGTTCTCGGCGTATTCGATGTCTTCGGGCCGGGGGAGGATGGTGACGGTGTCCATCTCGCCATGATAAACCTGCAGCGTGTTGACGCCCGTGTTGTAAGTCTTGACGGCGTCACCCGTGAGTGTTTCGCCATATTCGGCGTTGATATCGCTGTTGATCACGAGCTTTTTCTCGGCGCCGCTCGGCGTCGCCGTGGTCTTGCCCTGGCCGTAAAGATTGCGCTCCCCTTTGCCTTGATCGTCAAACGTCATCAGCATTGTTTTGGACATGGCTTCCTGCACGTCGACCGGCACGTCGCCGCGCAGGGCGTCTTCGACTTTGCCCGGATCATCCTCATTTTGCTTGTAGAAATCGTCGAGGCCCGGTGTGGCTTCGACAGGAGTGTTGGAGCCAAGGCCGCCATCGTAAAAGGGGCCGCGTCCTTTCCAGTAGACGGGCGCGAAGATCGGCAAGCCCATGGAGATGCGCCGCCAGGGCGATGGGCATGTCGGGGTAGTCCTTGGCGTTGAAGTATTCAACGTGGCCATCCTCGCCCTTGCCTTCCCAGCCGGTGATGGTCAGCTCCTTGAAGTTGATCGGGTCGAGTTGGTGCAGCATCGCCAGGTCTCTGAAGGTGATCATCTGGCTCATGCGGTCCGAACTCTTGAAGTCCTGGTTCTTGACCTTCTTGGCGAGCTTCTTGATTTCCTGTTCGATCACCTCATCCGTGGCGCCGGCCAAGCCCATCTTGGCCAGCATGTCGTCATCGAGCTTGTGGAGTTTCGTCGTCAGCTCGCTGGCGATGTCGTTTTCGGACTTGGATTTCAGATTGTCGCCGATCGACGCTGCCGTCATCTGGTCGATCTTGGCCATCTGGCCGGCACAGGTGGGCCAGATCGTGCCGGTGCCGAAGGTGATGTCGGGATATTGCTTCTTGAAGTTTTTGCTGTCGAAGACCTGCTTCATGATGGGCATGTCGAGAATTTGTCGTTCGTCCGCCAGGCCGCCGCACGCCAGGCAGGAAGCATTCAGCGCGCCGATCGACGTGCCGACGAGGAGATCGACGTTATCGAGCATGCCGGCGTTCTTCATCTCATCGAGCATGGGAGGATAGCCGGCGCCCTTGCTGCCGCCACCTTGCAAGACGAGGCTTTGGGCCTTGGGTGCCGGCTTGACGATGACGATTTTGCCATCCTCCACGAGGATTTGCGGGGTGGCATTGGCAGGATAATCACGCTTGAGGGCCATGAGCCGCTGCAGGGCCTTGGTGTTGGACACCATCAGCAGTTTGCCCAGTGCCTGGCCGTCGCCGGGTAGGCGACCCGGGTTGAATGCATCGTCGGCAATGGACTTCACCAGATCCTTCGCCTTTCTCTTGAACTCCTCCTGCGAAGCTTCCGGCACACCGAACGCCATGTCTTCGATTTTCTTGGCGTAGGCATTAACGAAGGACGCCTTGATGGCGAGAAACTCATCGGTGCCGGGAGCTTCCGAGTTTCCTAGGAGCCTGTTCTTCAGGCTGCGCAGGCCTTTGCCCGGTTTTCCGAGACGGCTGGTTGGCCTGGCGTCCTGCAAGGCGAAGCCAACCTGGTCTTGCCAGGTTGAGCCTGGATCGTCCTCTTCGCGCCAGCATGCCAGCCTTGCTGATGTCACGCTCGAGCTTGGCATAGCGCGTGAGCCGTTTCTTGGGATCTTTTTCCTTGGCGATTTCTTGTTGCTCTTTCTCGAAGCCGACAATCTTGTCGTTTAAAGCTGGCTTGCCGTGATCCTTGAGGGCCTTCAACTCTTTGACAACGCGTGCGGCGCACTCCGGCACTGCCAGCTCGGCGTCGACAAGGTCGTAGGTCTCGCGCACCGTTTCGGTGAGCGCCGTCATCTTCTTGTCGTCTTTCTTCGAGGCGTTCATTTCCTTGAGCGCCTTCTTTTCCAGGTCCTGAAAGGCGGCCCGGTAGCCCTGGGCACGCTTGATTTCCGCATCATTGCCAGAGTTTTTGGCCGCCTCCTCGAATTCCTGCGTGTGCCGGTCGAGTTCTCCCAGCCAGTCGTTCAAGGTTTGCTTGGGAGTTTGCAGCTTTTCGGGCAGTTCGCGATCGAAGGCTTGAAAGATGGGCAGAGTTTCTTCTTGATCTTCAACCAATAGATCAGTGGCCATCGGCTGTCCCTTTCGTCGTAGGAAGGTCCTTGTGCGAATTCATGGAGAGCGGGGGCTTGCCTACCTGGCATCCGCCAGGGCCAGCGCTTCTTCCAGTTTCTTGACTGCCTGGCCGACCGAGTTACGGATCGATACGGTCACGCCGAGGTTGTTTTCATCGCACGCCCGCACCTGCGGAGACTTCAGTTCGCGGTGCAGATTTGCCAGGATTGGTTTCGCCTTGGCGATGACTTTGGCCGGCGTCTTGCTGGTCGAGCGATCGATGGCGATGGCGTCCGCGCAGTAGAGAGCTGACGATTTGGCCTAGCCCTTCCTCGGCGACCCAAACAAGATTCTCTTCCTGGGTATCGAGGATGGCGACTGCGAACTTGGTAAGTTGATTGGCGACCTTATCGATGGCGGCCTTTAACGTGATTCGCGCCGCCGCCCACGCTGAGGGAAAGTCGCTGGCCGCCGCCGCGCCAGTCGCGCTGGCCGCCTTGGCCTGTTGCAGCAATGGTTCCAGAGTTTTCAAGGCCCCCAGCGCCTTGGCATATTCCCTGGCCTCGGCCTTGCCGTTGGCGAACGCCATGACGGCGCGCCAGCTTGTTGGCTTCCGGCGGATTGCCCTGCAAAGCCTGCTGGTAGCGCGGTTCGACGGCGGCAAGCACTTGCTGCCAGGCCGCGGCGTCGGCGCCGCCCGCGGCGGGAGGGGCTGGTGCGGTAGGCTTGGCGTCGTCCGCGAGCGCCGCCTTGATCAGCGGTTCGGCCTGGTCGAGCAGACCGTTGGCGTGCGTGTATTCCTTGTTGCGGAACGAACTGCTGGCTTCGCCGACCTTCACCTTTGCTTCTTCCGCTATCGGCTTACCCGTGGCCATTGCTTTTTGGAGGTCGGGCAAGATCAATTTGAGCCGGGCCGCGCAGGCAGGCCGGCGGGGTCGGCGGCTGGTGCCGCGGGAACGGCTGCCGTCCCCACGGGGGGCGCGGCACCTTCCTCGACTTGCCCCTCTTCGGCTTCCTGCTCGGCACTGGCGTTGACATGAAACTCGACCGCTTTGAAAGAAAGTCCAGCTTCCTCCTTGATGATTTTTTTGGTGGTCGCGGCCAGGGTGCCTGGCGGTTCCGCAGCTACTTCGAAAATCAGGGCGCCGTCTTCGTCTATGTGGCACTTGCCCTGATAGACGGTACCCCCGCCGCATTCCTTCTTCGCCGACGCGATTGCCGGCGCTGGCACCTTCTTCTTGGCGACGAGCAATTTGCCGGTAGTGCCTTTCGCGATCAGCGCGAAAAACATCGGCTTGGTTTTCGCCGCCTTGAGCCCAGTCGCCAGTTCGGTATCGAGCGCAGGCATAAATCGTCTCCAGAATTCCTGGCCGGTCAAAATCCGAGAGGTCATACTATGGCATTTCAGGCAGCCGCTTCTCTTCAAAGCGAAGTTTGCCGCCGTGCATGAACATCAAATTCAGCGTCGGTAAGGTCTCCGTCGATGTCAAGCTCTTGCGTCCGTCCGTCGCAAACCGCAAGTAATTGTTGGGCAGAAAACCCAGCGTTTCGGGCGCTGGGGGTCGACAGGCAACCAGCCGGCGCCGGCAATATAGACTTCCGCCCAGTTATGGCTGACGATGCCGCCGAACTTTTTGTCCGTGCCGGGAGGCACACGCAGCATTCCCCATATCGGTCGGGCAGGGACGTCGGCGGCGCGGCACAGCCCCGTAAACAGCAGCGCATAGCCCCGGCACTCCGCGTGGCCGCGCTTGATAATCTCGTCGACGTTTTTGAAGTCGTGCTCGACGATGGAGTCGTTTTGCAGCAACTTGTACTCGATGTTCTTTTTCATCCAGTCAAGAATGGCGTTGACCGTGACGAGCGGTCTATCCCGCTTCAGTTCCGCCACAACCTTTTTGAGGGCTGGGCTTTTTGGATCGACCAGCAGCATGGCACCAAGAAAAGTCTTGGCCTCGGGTGACGCCGTGGTGCCGTTGGCGGCCGCCAGTTCCTTGCGATAGTAATAGGGTTCGGTTGTTACCTTGATGGTAAGGGCGAATGGTTTGGTGCCCTGGGGCACCACCGCGAGCACATCGTTGACGTCCCCCTTGATAAGCCGGTGACTTTTCACGTCGCCGATTTCAAACGTGGCGGATTGGTACGGCAAGCCATTCCTGGGCAGGGAAACCTGGAAGGTGCCGCTGGTGGACCGTGCTTTTTGCGGATCGAGATTAAAAAAGAGCGTATATTCCTTTTTGATCAGCAAGTCCTTGAGATTCATGGCGTCCTGGCAAGCGCGTCGGCCATAGACGCCGGGCCCCTTGGCCAAAACCTGTTCGCAATAGGCGCGGGCCAGGCCCAGGTCGTGGTTGCCGTAGGCATTGGCGGCGCCGACGACGAAATAGCCGCCATCTTTATCGTTGAGCTTGATGGCCTCGGCGGCATGCTCCGCCCCATCGGCGAATTTGCCCGCCTTGAGTTCAAGGTCGCTGGTGATGGCCCAGAACAGATCGTTCTTGGGCGAGAGTGCCAGGGCCTTTTTCATCAGCGTGATGGCCTGCGCGAAATCCCTTGCCTCGCCGCGCTCCTTGGCCTGGGCCACGAAATCTTTCGCGGATGTATCCGGCCCCGGCGTCGCAGGCTGGAGAAGATTAATCCAGGTGATGAGGGTAAGGGTAAACATCACGTCCTCGTGAGCTAGGACGCCGTTCCTGATCGGGCTGATTCATGGTTAGGGGCCGCGTCCCGATCCAGGGAGATGGCGTAGCGATGCAGTAGCTTTTTGGTCGCGAGGCCCTTCCAGGCGCGGTAAAAGGGTTTGATGGCCCAGAACATTCGTAGGCTCATCAGGAGGGCTCCCTTTATGGTGGGCCGCATGATGTCGTCGTCGCGGACACGATAAAAATAGCGGCAGTCAATGTAGTGCTGTCGCTGACGGACAGTCAAGGACGTGAGAAAGCTTTCGGCATCGCGGCCGATAGGCAGGCATTTCTTGCCCTCGCCGATGGCGGCGCGTAGTTGCCTGTGGGCATCGTAGAGCGCTTCGACGTCACGGAGATTCGGCAGCCAAACACTGGTAACGTGGGCCTCAACGGGCAGGCCGATGATGGCGGCGGCATTGGACGTGGCCACCTCGGCACCATCATCAAAGCGCGTTTGAAAAGAAGTTGTTTGCACCCGCTGCTTGCCGTTCACGAAAACCAGGAGGTTCACCATGTCGCAGGTTTCCGGGTGCTCGGCCAAGATGATCAGCGCCCTGCCCGCCGAAAAGCCGGTATCCTCCCAACGCCCGCGCACGATGAAGCCAAGATCATCGAGCTGTAACGTCATGTGCGCCAGGTCGTGGGGCACGTGTTTAAACGGCCAGGCCTCGTAATCCGGTTCAAGGGAGAACCAGACCGAAAAGAGCAGAATCATGATGCTCGCGAGGAACGGCAATATCAGGACAACGATCAGGACCAGGAGTGGCCAAACGTTTTCAAACCTATCGATGGGCATGCTCTGATGTTTTCCAGGTAAGGAGTTTTCGGGAAGGCGTCAGTCGAGTAGTCGTCAGTCGAGTAGTCGTCAGTCGAGTAGTCGTCAGTCGAGTAGTCGTCAGTCGAGGACCAGGTATTTTTGGCCCGTGTCCGCTTCTTGACGTTGCAGGGCGGCGCCGACATAGGCAAATAGCGCCTGGCGGCCCTCGGCCGGCAGGACAATAATGATGTTGAGTGCTTCCTCTTCATCGATGTCGGGCGAATCGATGTTGGCGACAAAAACCTCTTTGGCGCCCTTCGCATACAGATCCTGAACGTGCCCCGTCATCTCGGCAGCCGGTATTCCCAGGGCGGCACGCCCCGCTCTTGCTCCCAGCCAGGCTTTGGCCTCGGCCTTGTCCCCCGCGCTGCAATAAATCTGCACCCCTTTTGTCATTGTCGCCGGGCACGACAATGCCGCGCTGACGCGGGAAATTGAAGCGCGCCATGGGGGCGGGATCGTTCAAGATGCCCCGAACGTCGTGAACAACGTAGGTGATCCAGCCCGCTATTAGAAAAACGATACCGATTATGCTGAAAATGAACGGCTTGTAGGTCGCCTGAATGCGCGAGAAGAAATAGTAAAACGAATAAAAGGGCACCCAGCGGACCAACAAATAATTCAGTTCGCTCTCCTGACGCGCGATCGAGGCAAACCACATATTGCCGCCGATCTCCAGGGCCAGCCCGGCAAGCAGCAAGCCGTAGACACCATAAATCGAGAACATGGACACAACCAGAAATAACAGGAAGATGGCGCCCGTGGCGCCCGCAAGGCCCAAAAAAGTGCCCATCGTCATGGCGGCACGCCGCTTTTTCTTTTTCTTGCGGCGCTTACGGGGACGTTCCTCCTCCTCGTTGTCGGCCGGATCGTCATAATCATCGGCCCGCCCCCTGGGCACCGGCGGCGGCGTGCTCCGCTTCGGCGCCGCGGCCACGGCTTCGCGCATCACGGTGGGCGCGGGCTTGCGCGCCGTCGTGACCTTATCTACAGCTGGTACCTGTTCCGCTTCGGAGACCTGGGGGATACGAATGGGGCCTGCGCACGCTGGGCACTTTCCCGACTTACCCGCCTTGGCATCGTCGACGGCGAGCTTTTTTTGGCAACCCGGACAGATTAGGCGAATCATGATTCAGCTCCAAGGTGCCGGAGAGGAACGAGCCGGAGAGTAGCGGGCGCCACATTATTTCAGACTGTATCACCACTATTTACGGTCGGCAATACCCCTACTTCGATTTGTCATGGCAGCCGCCCATACCTCCCTGGTAAAAAGGCTGGCCGGCGCTTGCTTCACCACGGCCCCGCGGGTAAACTCTAACAATCTGCCCGTTAGCTCGCGACGCTGGTTTCGTCGGTTAAAGTAGACGCAATCGTCGTGGACCTTTTTATTGGGAAACTCATGCTTGGATCATGCCGACGAACTCGCCTGAAACTCGCCTACTGGGCGATCGCCGCGCTGTTGAGCCTGAGCGGTACTGGCCTGGCGCAGGATGCCCAAAAAGACTCTGCCGGAATCGATTTTTTTGAGACGAAGATCCGGCCTGTGCTGGTCGAGAGCTGTTACAAGTGCCATTCGATCGAAGCCAAGAAACACAAAGGCAACTTACTGCTGGACAGCCAGGCGGCGCTTCGTAAGGGGGGCGATACGGGGCCGGCCATCGTCCCGGGTCAGCCTGGCAAGAGCCTGCTAGTGAAGGCGCTGTCGCCACAGCGACGATTTAAGCATGCCGCCGCAGGGCAAGCTGAGCGACCAGATCATCGCGGACTTCGAGAAATGGATCGCGCTGGGCGCTCCCGATCCGCGTGATGGGGCCGCGGTGGCCGCACAAGGCTTCGATTGGGCCAAGGTGCGTCATTATTGGGCGTTTCAACCGCCCCGTATGCCTGGCCGTCCCCGACGTTAAAGATCGGAGTGATACGAAAACGCCGCTCGATCATTTCATCCTGGCCAAATTGGAGGCCGAGAAGTTAACGCCGGCGGGCATGGCCAGTAAGCGTGAGCTGATTCGCCGCGCGACCTTTGATCTTATCGGCCTGCCGCCGACGCCTGGCGAAGTCGAGTCTTTTCTCCAGGACGATTCACCACAAGCGTTCGCCAGGCTCATCGAGCGCCTGCTCCAGTCGCCCCACTATGGCGAGCGTTGGGGTCGCTACTGGCTCGATGTGGCCCGTTATGCCGAGGACCAGGCCCATACCTTCGGCGTCAAGCCGAACACCAACGCCTGGCGCTATCGCGACTGGGTGATCAACGCCTTCAATAGCGATATGCCTTACGATCGGTTCGTGAAATTACAGCTCGCGGCCGACTTCATCGAGAAGAACGACGAAGGGCGGGTGCAGCACCTGCCCGCTCTTGGGTTTATCGGCCTCGGCGCCCAATATTACAAGAACTCGGACAAGGCCAAATCGACCGCCGATGAACTGGATGATCGCGTTGACACCGTGACGCGCGGCTTGCTGGGCCTGACCGTGTCCTGCGCCCGTTGCCACGAACACAAGTTCGACCCCATTCCCCAGCAGGATTATTATTCCCTGGCCGGCGTGTTCGCCAGTTGCAAGCTCGCCAACCTGACGCTGGCGAACAAGGAGCAGCAACAGCGACGGATGAGACCCAAAAGCAGATCAAGAAGGCGGACGATGCCGTCAAGGCGATGCTGCGCGACGAGCGTCTGGATTTGGCCGCGACGGAAGCGGACCAGGTTAGCCGATATCTCATGGCGGCCTGGAAATATCGGGCCGAAAAATCGCCGGCCGCAGTCAAGGAATATGCCAAGGTCAAGAGCCTCGATGCGGCCATCATGTCGCGCCGGTGAAGCTTTTGGATAAACCGGGCAAGGACCTGCAAGGCTTTATCAAGATCGACGCGACGGAAGCCGAAGCCATGGCCCTGGCGGACAAGCTGCAAAGCCAGGTGCAGAAGCTTCTGACGCCAGCCGGCAAGGGCCAGGATCCGGACAAATCGCCCCTTTTGCAAAAGCTTTTCCTGGCGGACACGGGCGTTTTCTTCCGACCTGACGCGCAGGTGCGCGCAAGCTGCCCGAGAAAATGAAGCAACGTCTCGATGAGATGAACAAGGAGCTGACCGCCTTACAGCAAAGCGAGGCGGGCAAACCGTTGCCGATAGCGCATGGCCTGGCGGAGGGCACTCCCGCAAACATGAAGGTATTCGTGCGCGGCAACCCCGCCAAGCTCGGCGACGAGGCCCCACGCCGGTTTCTCAAGATCATCGCGGGTGATAATCCAACGCCGTTTGCCACCGGCAGCGGGCGGCTTGAACTGGCGGAAGCCATCGCGGCGCCGGACAATCCCTTGACGGCCCGCGTGATGGTCAATCGTGTCTGGCAACATCATTTCGGCCGGGGGCTGGTCGGCACGCCCAGCAACTTCGGTCAACTGGGCGAGCGGCCGACGCATCCCGAGTTGCTCGATTACCTCACCTGCCGCTTTATCGAGTCGGGCTGGTCGATCAAAACGCTCCATCGCGAGATCATGTTATCCGCGGCCTATCAGCGCGGCGGCGATGCTCTGGAAAGCAACCTGGCCCGCGACGCCGATAATCGCTGGCTTTGGCGCATGAACCGGCGCCGGCTCGATGTCGAAGCCTGGCGCGATGCCATGCTGGCGGTGTCCGGCAAGCTCGATCCGTCTCTGGGCGGCCCGACGGTCGATCTGGCTGCCGCGAGCAACACACGACGCACCGTGTACGCCAAGATTAGCCGGCATGACCTTAATTACTTGCTGCGTCTGTTCGATTTCCCGGACGCCAATATCACCAGCGAACGCCGGACGGAAACCACCGTGCCGCAGCAGCAACTGTTCGTCATCAACAGCGCTTTCGTGATCGACCAGGCCAAGGGGCTGGCCGCGCGCGTGGAGCGGCTGGCGCCGAACGAAGCGGATCGACTACAGGCCCTCTACGGCCTGGCCTTTGGCCGGCCGGCCACCGCCGAGGAGGTGACACTTGCCATCGGCGTTTCTTGGCGGCCAGGACGAGGCTCAAGAACAATCCGCCAATCGGCTGAGCCGCTGGGAACGGCTGGCGCAGATCATGCTTGGCAGTAACGAGTTTCTCTATATCGACTGAGCAATGCGCCCGGCGCTGATGGCTTGAAGACGCCCGGTCCTTTTTATTTTTAGGATGCCTTATGAAACCTAGCGACTCATTTGAACCCTTGTCACGGCGAGCGTTGCTCGGGCGCCTGGGCACGGGACTGGGCATCGTGGGGCTGGCGGGCCTGTTGTCGGAGCAGCGACTGCTCGCGGATGCCGCCGGTCGCGAACAATCCGCTGGCGCCGAAGACGCCGCATTTCGCGCCGCGGGCCAAGAGCATCATTCATCTATTCATGAATGGCGGCCCTTCCCAGGTCGATACCTTCGATCCCAAGCCGGACCTGGTTCGCTACCATGGCCAGCCCATGCCGACGGCGGCCTGCGCACCGAGCGGAGCACGCGCGGCCTCATGAAGTCGCCGTTTCGCTTTCGCCAACATGGCCAGTCCGGTCTACCCATCAGCGAGATTTTTCCGCGCATGGCGGCCCACGCCGACGATTTGTGCGTCATTCGCTCGATGCACACCAACGTACCGAACCACGAGCCGTCGCTGCTCATGATGACGTGCGGCGATACGCAACCCGTCCGGCCCAGTTATGGGCTCCTGGCTGCTTTATGGCCTGGGCACGGAAAACCAGAACCTGCCCGGTTTTGTGGTCATGTGCCCCGGTTTTCCGGTGGTCGGCCCCGCAGCTTTGGAGCAACAGCTTTTTGCCCGGCATCTTTCAAGGCGCGCACATCAATAACTCCAATCTCGATCCGCGCCGCGTCATGCAAAACTTGAACAACGTGTCGCTGGGCCGTACGGCGCAGCGCGAGCAGATGGATCTGCTGCGCCGGTTCAATGAGCTCCATCTCCAGCAGAGGGGTGGCAACGACAATCCGCTCGAGGCCCGCATTCAATCGATGGAAATGGCCTTCCGCATGCAGTTCGAGGCGCAGGATGTTTTCGACTTGAACCGCGAGACGCAGGTTACCCGTGACTTGTATGGGGCCAGTCCGTTCGGCAGCGCTTGCCTCGTGGCCCGTCGCCTGGTCGAGCGCGGCGTACGGGTCGTGCAATTATTCACGGGCGGCAATCAACCATGGGATGATCATGCCGACATTGAAAACCATCGCGTCAATGCCCGAACGGTCGATCAGCCCGTGGCGGCGCTGTTGACTGATCTGAAACAACGCGGCTTGCTCGAGGACACACTGGTGCTCTGGGGCGGCGAATTTGGGCGTACGCCGACGTCCGAAGGGGCCAAGGGCCGCGATCACAATAATCACGGCTTCAGTGTGTGGCTGGCGGGCGGCGGCGTCAAAGGGGGCATGGCGTACGGCGGCACCGATGAATTCGGTTTCGCCGCCGATCGAAAACAAGATGCACGTACACGACCTGCACGCCACGATCCTGCACCTCATGGGCATCGATCATGAAAAACTAACCTACCGTTACTCGGGCAGAGATTTTCGCTTGACCGATGTTTCAGGCACCGTGAACCGAACGATCATTTCGTAAGCCAGCGCCAGGTCGAGGCCGGAAAACCTGAGGCTGCGCAGCTTATTGCCGGAAGCGAACCTGGACTGCCATTTCGCAGCGTAGCTTTCCCTCGCGATTATCAAAGCGGACCAGTGCCGGAAAGCTGCCCGTGGCGCTGTTGGCTTCCAGGCTAATGAAAACCAGCCGGCCCGCGCCGTGCGTCGCGGTCTTATCTTCTTTCATGATCTCGGCCTGATCACCGACCTTGACGCGTTCAATCTGAGCGGGGGTCAATTGAATACGAATGTCGAGCTCTTTTGTATCGAGTACTTCCCCCCAGACGGTCGTGCCCGGGCGGGACACCATGCCGAGATAGACATCGAGGCGATTGACCACACCATCAATTGGCGAGGGCACAATAAAATGTTCCAGTTCAGCCATCGAGGCATCAACAGCGGCTTTGGCCGCGCGTTCATCCGCTTCCGCCTTGAGCGCTGAAGCCCGTGCATCATGAATGCGCTGCTCGGATACGGCGCCCTTGGCTTCGAGCTTTTCGAGGCTGACGAGATACCGCTTCGCCTCACGCATCGCAATGCCGGTGTTTTCCAGGAGGGCTTTCTTCAAACGCACGTCGGCCTGCGGCTCGTCATCATCCAACTGCACGAGCGGCTGGTCCTTCTTTACAGTGTCCCCGACGGCCGCCATGATCTTGACCACCGGATGCAAAACGGCTGGGGCCAAAACGCCCTTGCGCGAGGCCAGGCATTGGGTTTTTCCTGGAACAGTCCAGACGGCGCCCGCCGAGTAGGAACCATCGATTTCCGTCTTGGTCTTTTCATCGGCGCGAGTAGGCGCGGCCGCCACCACGGCCGCAAACGCGAAAAATAACAGGCCTGGTCCCAGCTGTGGATTGGCTTTTCTCACGACTTACCCCCGAAAAGATTATGCGGTAGCGACCAGCCATTTTAAGGGGGGCCGGCGTTCCTTTGCCAGCTTAATCCGGTCCGGCGCCATTACTTCTTCGTGATCTTGCTTTATGGGCCCGGCCGTACGCACCGAATCTTTTCCTCTATTTATGAAGAAAGTAAGTGGGTCCGCGCCGACTGCTCTCGTCTTGCGTCAGCGAACAAAAAATAATAACCATAACCACGTTCCCGTCGCTTTTCCTTGTTGCCGGAGGCAACTTGAAAGGGATGGACAATACGGAGTAGAGCATGCCCGTCTCACCGTCGGTCGTTTTGCCGCGGCGCATTCCGCAGAAAACCGGTGCCGCGATACGCATCGCACCGCTCCTGCTCGAGGCCGCGCGTAGCGACACCGAGAAGGCGCTGCAAAAAATGCAAACCTCGGCGACTGGGCTGACGGCGGCCGAAGTCGAGCGGCGCCACCAGGAATACGGGCCCAACGTGGTCGCCCAGGAACAGCATTACACCCGCCTGCGCCTGTTGGGCAAGGCGATGGTAAATCCCCTCGTGATCCTGCTGCTAACCTTGGCACTTATTTCCTACGTTACGGATACCGACGGCACGGGAGTGCGTGCCGCCGTGGTCATGCTTCTCATGGTCGTTCTTGGAGTCGTGCTGCGTTTTATTCAAGAGACAGCGCCGACACCGCGGCGGCCAAGCTCAAAGCCATGATCAGCGTCACGGCCACGGTCCTCCGCGACGGCTCTGCCCAGGAAGTCCCCCTGGGTAATATCGTTCCGGGCGACATTGTTAAACTCGCGGCCGGAGACATGATACCCGCCGATCTGCGCTTGATTACCTGCAAGGACCTTTTCATTATTCAGTCGAGCCTGACGGGGGAGGCCTTCCCCGTCGAAAAATTCAACGCGCCTGAGCCGGACACCGTTTCTTCACCCTTGGACCTGAAAAACATCTGCTTTTTGGGCACCAGCGTGGAAAGCGGCACCGCGCTGGGCATCATCGTGGCGACTGGCCTTTCCACCTACCTGGGCAGCATGTCCAGCGCCATGCTGCAGCCTCAGGGCGAAACGAGTTTCGATCGCGGCATCAACGGCTTTACCTGGCTCATGATTCGCTACATGTGCGTCATGGTCCCGCTCGTGTTTCTTATCAATGGCCTCACCAAGGGAGACTGGAAGGAGGCGTTCTTATTTGCCCTGGCGGTGGCCGTCGGCTTGACCCCGGAAATGTTGCCGATGATCGTGACCGTATGTCTTTCCAAAGGCGCGCTGGCCATGGCGCAAGAAAGTGATCATCAAACGACTCAATTCCATTCAGAACCTGGGCGCCATGGACGTGCTGTGCACGGACAAGACCGGTACCCTGACGATGGATCACATCATCCTCGTGAAACATTGTGATGTCTGCCTCGAAAGCGATGAAAGCGTGCTGGCACTGGCCTATCTAAATAGTTATTTCCAGACTGGCCTCAAGAACCTCATGGACCGCGCTATCCTTCAGCATGCACAGGACCAGGGCCCACAATCGAGCCAACAAACGACCAAGGTGGATGAAATCCCTTTCGACTTTTCTCGAAAGATCATGTCCGTCGTCGTGAAGCCGCCGGGCCAAAGCAATCGGATTATTTGCAAGGGCGCCCCCGAGGAGATTTTTCGGCGCTGCACGCGTTACGAGCTGGACGGAAAGCCCCATCCGATGGAACCCTTCATCATCGCCGATCTGCGTGTCGAGCATGACAATCTCAGCACCGACGGTTTTCGCGTGCTGGCCCTGGCTTACAAGGATGTGCCGGAAAAGCCAACTTATAGCAAGGAGGACGAGAGCGACCTAATTTTAAAAGGCTATGTGGCCTTTCTGGACCCGCCCAAGGATACCGCCCAAGCTGCTATCCGCGCCCTCCAGGAACATGGCGTCGCCATCAAGGTGCTCACGGGCGATAACGACCTGGTGAGCCGCAAGATTTGCGGGGAAGTCGGCATCAAGATCGAGCATGTTTTGCTTGGCAATCAGGTGGAGAAGATGTCCGATGCCGAGCTCGCGGACAGTGCGGGCCGTACCGCCCTTTTCGCCCGGGTTTCTCCGGCGCACAAACAGCGAATTATCAAGGCCCTGCAGGCCAAGGGACATGTTGTCGGTTTCCTCGGCGACGGCATCAATGATGCACCGGCCCTGCGCACCGCGGACGTGGGCATTTCGGTCGATACCGCAGTCGACATTGCCAAGGAGTCGGCCGACGCCATTCTGCTTGAAAAGAACCTGCTCGTCCTTGAGGAAGGCGTGCTTGAAGGACGAAAAGTTTTCGCGAACATCCTCAAATATATTCGCATGGGCGCCAGCTCCAACTTCGGCAACATGTTCAGCGTCCTGGGCGCCAGCTTTTTGTTTCCCTTCATGCCCATGACTCCCCTGCAGCTTTTGACGAACAATCTCCTCTACGATTTCTCCCAGGTGCCCATTCCCACCGACGATGTCGATCCAGAACAGATTGCCAAGCCGCGTCCCTGGGCCATGGGCCAGATTTCCCGTTTTATCCTGTTCATTGGGCCATGCAGCTCGATTTTCGATTACACCACCTTCTTCATGATGTGGTACGTTTTCCGCTGCTGGATGCCGGACCCGAAAGCACCGAGTGCTGAATCCGCCTCGTTGTTTCAAACGGGCTGGTTCGTCGAATCGCTGCTGACGCAGACGCTTATCATCCACATCATTCGTACGAACCGAATTCCCTTTCTACAAAGCATGGCCAGCTGGCCGCTCATCGTCACGCTCGGCCGTCATCATGCTGGTGGGCACATGGCTCCCCTTCTCGCCGATCGGCGAGTATCTTGGCTTTACGCCGCTGCCCGTGCTTTATTGGCCGTTGATTGTCTTGACCTTGCTCTGTTATGCGACCTTGACGCAACTGGTCAAAACCTGGCTTTTCCGGCGAGCGTGGATCTGATTTGCATCCGTAGGGTGGCGTCGAGCGTACTCGCGCTGACCCACCGTCGCGAGGGTACTGGTGGGTCAGCGCGAGTACGCTCGACGCCATCCTACGGGTTGCCGCTTGTTTTGTGATAAAACACTCGCCGGCCTCGAGGGGATAGCTGACAGGCCGTCGCGAGGGATCTGGTGGGTCAGCGCGAGTACGCTCGACGCCACCCTACAGGATGGGGCTTGTTCCTTATTTTCCGTATACCGCAATGGGTATTTGGGCCAGTTCGATGTTATCGGTGTGATAGGTACGCACTGACTGCCCACGGTTTTGGTGGGAGGTGATTTCCGAGGAGAGCACGTCGACGCGGTCCGTCACGTAAAGGTCGAGATCATGAAGGGTAATAATCCCATCCGGCCGGCCCTGGGGCAGGGGGGTTCGTGGCAGGGTTTTCGGCGCATAGAGACACTTTCCTTCGATGCCTTCCAGGAGGGCCAGGGTCGGCGCTCCGTGGCCCCAGCGTAACGTATCGTTGGCTTTCTGATAACCGGCGCACGCCGCCATCACCACCAGGCCGTTATTGCTGCCGTATTCACGCACGGATTTTTGAATACTATTGAGCGGGTTTTTCGGGCCCTTGGGATCGTTGAGTTCCCCGTCGCTGACCGCGCCGCTGTGACAGGTGTCGAAAACAAGAAACACCGGGCACGGCAAGCCCTTCAAGTAGCGCTGCAATTCGTCCCAGTAAATCCCTGTCGTCCCCTGCTTGAGAAGGTCGTAATCGCTGGGCGCGAAGTGGTAACGATTCGAGCCATTCTCAATAAAGCCATGGCCTGAAAAGGTAATGATCACGAGGGAATGTTTGGTCAGCGCATGCTGCTTGAGCAGCTTGAAGTTAAGGCCCGTGTTTATGATCTCGTCGCGCGTGGCGTCCTGGTCCTTGAGCACGTCGATGATGTAAACCTCGTTGCATAACGTGCCTTTGAGTTTTTTAAAGGCGACTCGCCATGGCGTCGGCATCCTTGGCGGCGTTCGGCAACGTGTAGGAGTCGCCGAGGTGGTCGTACCTGGAGACTCCCACGGCCAGCACATGCAGGTCGTGAACGTCGAGAAGCGGGTTCGTTTTCGCGTGCTCTGCCGGTCGCAAGAAGAGCAGGAGCGCCAGCGCTATCGCCAGCACGGCGACGCAAAGCGGAGCGAACCGGCGTACGATGCGGCTGCCTTGCGCGTCGCGGGCATGGCACCATTTGCGCGTGAGGCGTAGGACCGTGGCGTCCGCCAACCGTGTGCCGGCAGCGGGCTTGTGACGGCCATTTGGCGCGGTTCGCTTACCGTCCAGGCGCCTGTCCGGCGGCGCCGGGCTCTATCTTTTCCTCCGCGGCCTGGAGAAGGTCGGCCAGGGGCTTGAGCGACACCTGGTGCGTGGAGCTAGCTGAGAAGATCCATTGACCATGCCCCCAGTCGACCGCCAGAAATTGATAAGGCCCACCCATGGGCGCTGGACAGGGGCTGCGAGTCCAGTACTTGAACAGCAGGCTTTTGGGCTGGCGTAACAGCAGACCTGGCGATTTACCGGCGCTTCCCGGCAGGCGCACGTACCAGCTCTCCCCCTGCACGAAATCCTGGCGATAAACGGCCATGTCCCTGGTCAGGAAGATTTTCTCGCGTGCGAAGTCCCCCTCGACCTTGCTGGCGGGATTGAACCAGTTGAGCGAGCGAAGCGCGTAGGATCCCTCAGCCCCGGCATTCTTACCGAAAAAAGGGGTTGTGAAGGGGTCATCGCGGCGTTCCGCCGCCTGGTAGATGACGCTGGCCAGGCGCCACCAGTCCGCGGTGAATTGCCTGGCCGTTTCGGGGTCGGTCAAGGGTTTCGTGGCCTGGCCGCGAATGGCCAGATAGATGCCTTCCAGCGAGTTTTCGAGGGGAAAGACCGTGGGCCGGATGCCTTCGCGGAGTACCGCCGCGTAACGCGCGAACGGGCTACAGCCGGCGGGCAATGGACGACCTTCCATTTGCCAGATGGCGAACGAGGCAGCCAGCATATCATCAAACTTGGGATCAGCATCGAGAACCAAAACACGTGGGGCTTCCGGGCCGCGCAACAACGCCCCTGAGCCCTTCTCGAGCATGAACAAGGCCAGCCCAGACTGTTCGCGCTGCTCCGTTGCCGCTGGAATCAAATAAACTTCGCCCGTCTCCGGCCGACTCAAGGGGCTGGCGCCCCCTTGAGCGGCTGAAGCGGGCGGTTTTTCCGGAAGACGAGTTCCATCAATGCTCCGACTCAATTGGTTGCCATACCGCATCGTAGAGGAATGGAATCGCTGCTGGTAAGGCGGATACGGAAGGGGCCGGTCCAGTTGGGGTACCATACGCAACGGTAGTAGCTCCCGGGGACATTGTCTCTGGCCACAACGTTGCCGAACTCGTCGGTCACTTCAAGCACCATCCGGCTATTGACGCCCACGTGAATGTAGACTTCGGCCTTTTGGTTGGCCTGGAAGTTGATCGGGTTCCAGTTGACGACCTGGAAGGCACCGATGGTAAAGGAGTCGACGCGTGGTCCGCTCGTCGCTCCACGGGTGCTTTCCTCGAGCATCTTTTCCGTCGCCATCGCCATGCCGTCGAGTTGCGATCCCGATGCCATTTTTTTGGCCTCGGCAAGCAGTGCCTTGGGGCTATTGTCCATTTTGGCTGGCGTGGCCGTCCCTTTGCTTGCCCCTTCAGTTTTTGATTCCACCCCCAATGGATCCGTTGGAGTTTTGTGAAGGATCTGCGCAGCCATCAGCAGGGACTCGGGGCTCTTTTCTTGGCGGCCATAACGTATCAATTCATAGGCCAACTCCAGGTCTTGCAGGGCCTTGGACCGCGCCGAATCTTTGGCGTCCTTGGGGGGCGCCCGACGTTCGGTCCTTTGCCGGCCTGGGCCTGCGCGCACGCTTCGCCGGTGATGGCGAGCGTGGCGACACACGCGACGACCAGCAATCCACAACTCATCCGGCTGCACAATCTCATGGTTGCCTCCAAACAGAGAAAGGAAGGTAACGAATGCCAGGCTTGCCGCCTGGCGGGACATCCTTAGTTAGCGATCTTCGTCAGTGTCGCATCGTCAGGTTTCGCGCTCGGCCCGGGCTCTCCAGGCCTACCCGCGGAGAGGGGAGCTGCGCGGTCCGTACTATTAAAATCAATTTGCGATTGGTTTGCAAGAAAAGCACCGCTCAAAATGGCCATTGGGTGTGGCCACCGATTCTGGGGGATGAGGTTTTGGACCACTAGGCCGACCACTGGCTGGCATTCCAGACCAGGGCGGACATGCCGGAGATGCCATTGAGGATACTCGCCTGTAAAAATGGTATGTATGCGTGCACCGGGCACCCCCCGCCACGACGCATACCATTTTGCATACCATTTTGCATACCATTTTGCATACCATTTTGCTATGCGGCGGGACTGCGTTGCATAGCCGCCGCCGCGTCGCCAGGAACGGTAAATTGTTTTGCCGTTCGGTTGGCAGTCCGCCATGGACGCCAGAAACCCCGGAGCCTTACGACGCACAAACTAACGGTGATACGCGGTTAGCCTCCTGCCAGTAAAAAGAAGGCCTCAGCTCACCCGAATCGCCTAGCTGCAACCAGACTATTTAGCCACGCCCTGGCCATTCTTTTACGGCGTCGGCCGCAGCGTGTACGAGCGGATCGATCAGGTCGGCGGGCACCGGTCCACCGGGAGTGAAATGATTGAACAATACCGCCCATGTCAGATTGTCCGCCCCGCGGCGCACGAGCAACGTGGAGGTGCCATCCAAAAGACCCGTGTGCCAGGTATTGCGCGTTTTCCCTGTCGGCCGCACCGACCAGCCGCAGCCATAAAAGACGTTCTTTTCCTTGCCGTTTTTGTTGTGGCCCGCGGCGCCGGGCGGGCAGGCAAACATGGTTTCGACGCTCTGAGCGGTTAGCAGCTTGCCGCGCTCCGGATGATCAAAAGACATCGCGAAACGCACGAGGTCCGGCGCCGTCGCTACCCAGCCACCATGACTATCGAGCGCCTCGAGCGACCAGGCGCCGTAAGGAAGCAGCACCGCCTTGCCCCGCTCAGGCCCCATGATGGCGGTGCCTTTCCTACCGCCAGAATCGTAAGTGACCTCATCGACAAGCCGCTTACCGGGCAGCGTGTGGCCCAGGTGTGTCGAGGTTGCTCCAATCGGCAGGAGCACGTTCCTGCGGACGTACTGCTCGTAGGGCATGCCGGTCACCTTTTCGATAACCCGGCCCAGAAGGCAGTAGCCGAAATTGGAGTAAGCGTAGCGCACGCCGGGATTGAAATCGAGCGGTTTGCCCACCATGTAGCGAATGATGTCACCCTGCCGCGCGGGCGACTCGATTTTAAGTTCCTTGCATACTTTCCCATTGATAAACATGGGGTCGAAAGACTTGTCGCGATCCCAGCCGCCCGTGTGGTGCAAGAGTTGCTGAATGGTTACGTCGCGCCAGCGGTGATCGAAGCCCTCTCTGGGTTCGTCAAGCTCAAGGACGTCAAAGACCCTGGAAGTCAACTTGAGCTTGCCACGCTCGATGAGCTGAAGGATAGCGACGGCGGTAATCGGCTTGGAAATGCTGGCGATGCGCATCTTGGCCGTCGGCTTCATGAGATAGGTGTCGCTGGCATGACCGAAGCCCCGGCTATAGACAACCTTGCCGCCCTTACCCACGGCCAGCGTTGCCCCGGTAACGTTAGGGTGCTCCTCCAGAAAACTTGTCATCATCTTGTCGAAGGATGCCAGGCGCTTGTCGGCGGCGCCGCTGACGGGGATGGCCTTTTTCTCTCCTTCGGCGGCGCCGAGTCGGCAGGGGATCGCGAACAAAACGAAACAGATGAGTGCAAGGAGACGTCGCGCCATATTACGCTCCGCGAACAATAACTCGGGCTAACCTGTGGCGTGGCTCACACTTCCAGTAGCAATCGCTCCGGGCCTTCCAGACATTCTTTAAGGTGGACGAGAAACAGCACCGCTTCCCGGCCGTCGATGATGCGGTGGTCGTAGGTGAGCGCCAGATACATCATCGGCCGGATGACGATCTGCTCGTCTCGAACCACGGGGCGTTTAACAATGGCGTGCATGCCCAGAATGGCGCTTTGCGGGGGATTGAGAATGGGAGTGGACATCATGGAACCGAACACGCCGCCGTTGGTGATGGTGAAGGTGCCGCCTTGCAAGTCGGTCAGGCTAATTTTGCCGCGCGGGCCTTGGCCGCCATCTCGGCGACGGTTCGTTCGATCTGCGCGAATGACATTGATCGGCGTCGCGCAGGACGGGGACCATGAGGCCCTTGTCGGTGCTGACGGCGACGCCAACATTATAGAAGTTGTGCAAAACGATGTCGGCATCCTCGATGCGCAGCGTTGACCAGTGGATGAGCCTTGAGGGCCGCGACGGCCGCCTTGACGAAAAAAGCCATAAACCCAAGGCCGACGTCATGTTTTTCCTTGAACTTGTCTTTGTATCGGGTCCGCAGATCCATGATCGGCGCCATGTCTGCTTCATTGAAAGTCGTCAGGCTGGCGGTCTGCTTCTGGGCGGCAAGCAGCCGTTCCGCGATGCGCTGGCGAATGGCGGACATACGCTGGCGCGTCTCGCGGCCAATCTGGGGTGCCGGCTCGGCGGACGGGGGCGGCTGCGAACTTGGAACGACGGGAGGTAGTTCCGGTTTCGATGTTTGGTGTTTGTCGAGATGATCCTGCACGTCATTTTTTAGAATGACGCCGCCGCGGCCCGTACCTGCCAGCTGCTTGACATCAACCTGTTCCTCGGTGGCCAGACGTCGGGCCGCCGGCGAGACAGCGGCGTTACTGCCTGCCGGTTTAGTGTCGCTGGGTTTGGCGGGCGCGGCTGGCGGCGCAGGCGCCGTGGCTCCGGCCGGATCGATCGTGCCCACGACGGAGCCGATGGCGACGGTTTTTCCCTCGGCAATCGTGATATGAAGGACACCGCTTGCCGGCGCTGGCACTGCCTGGGTGGCCTTTTCTGTCTCCAGCTCGAAAAGCGGTTCATCGGTCTGAACGCTGGCACCGTCCTTTTTGAGCCAGCGGGCGATACTGCCTTCCGTTACGGATTCCCCAACGGCGGGCACCTTGATTTCAATGGGCATGAGGGAGTTCCTTGACGTTCAGTTTTCGTTCCTGACAAACTGAAGGCCGACACCTAACCACGCACAATATCCGTTGTCAGTTTTTCGGTATTATCCCAGGCCGGCACAGTCCGTGTCGGGCTTTCGGGTTGCGAACGAACGAGGTGCGGCGCGGTACCGGCAAGCGCCGTCGCCACGACCTCCTTTTGTTCGCGGAGGTGAACCTGGCGTGAGCCCGTGGCTGGGCTGGCGCTGGCGTCGCGGCCTACATATTTCACTTTGATGCCGAGCGCGTGCAGGCGCGGTTCCATGAAGGCCCAGCCTCCCATGTTGAGTGATTCTTCCTGCACCCAGAGGACATCGCGGGCCTTGGGATAACGCTGTACGGCTCGCTGTACCTGGTCCTGCGCGAACGGATAGAACTGTTCGACGCGCACCAGGGCTACCGCGTCTTCTTCCTTGGCCCGTTGCTCGAGAAGATCGTAATAGATCTTGCCGCTGCACAAAACGACCCGGCGCACGCGCCCTGGGTCCGCGCCGGTATCATCCAGGACCTCATGGAAGCTGTTTTCGGTAAAATCGCTCAACGGCGAGACACATGCCTTGTGGCGGAGCAAGCTCTTGGGAGTCATGACGATCAGGGGCTTGCGGAAGTTGCGGTGCATCTGGCGGCGGAGCAGGTGAAAATACTGTGCGGGTGTGGACGGGTTGCATACCTGAATGTTGGCTTCGGCGCATAATTGCAGGTAGCGCTCGAGCCGCGCCTTGAGTGTTCGGGCCCTTGGCCCTCGTAACCGTGCGGCAGCAGCAGCACCAGGCCGCTGTCGCGCTGCCACTTCGAAGTGCCGCACACCAGAAACTGATCGATAATGACCTGCGCACCATTCGCGAAGTCCCCGAACTGGGCTTCCCACAGCACCAGTGCGTCGGGAATTTCCAGGGAATAACCATATTCAAAGCCGAGCACGGCGGCTTCGGAGAGCAGGCTATCAATGATGGCAAAGGAGGCCTGAGCGTAGTCGATGTTGGCCAGCGGGGTATAGCGATTCTCTGTTTTGTTGTCATACCAGACGGCGTGGCGCTGACTGAACGTGCCACGCCGACAATCCTGGCCGCTCAGCCGCACCGGCTTGCCTTCCAGAAGCAGCGAACCAAACGCCAGGCTTTCGGCCAACGCCCAGTCGGCCGGCTTGCGCATCCTTCAGGTCGGCGGCGCGTGTTTCCAGCATGCGGGCAATCTTGGGATGAACTGTGAATCCCTCCGGCACCGTCGTCAAAGCCCGACCGATCTTTTCCAACATCGGCAGCGCTATACTGGTGTCGACGGGTGCGGCATCATAAGTCGAGGTCAGTGTTTTCCAGCGGCCCTGATAGCCCTTCATGCCCACCGAACGCGGCGCTGCCTTGACCTCCTTTTGCGATTTCTCCAGGCGTTCCTGAAATTCATCGACAATAGCCTGCGTTTCCTCGAAAGTCAGGTCGCCACGCATGAGCAGCGTTTCGGTATAAACTTCGCTGAGGCTCGGCCGTTCGAGGATCTTCGCGTACATGAGCGGCTGCGTGAACGACGGCTCGTCCCCCTCGTTGTGGCCCCAGCGCCGGTAACAATACATGTCGATGAAGACGTCTTTGTGGAATTCCTGGCGGAATTGCACGGCCAGCTCGGCGGCGAAGGCGGCCGCCTCGGGGTCTTCGCCGTTGACATGGAAGATCGGCACCTCGATCATCTTGGCGACATCGGTGCAATAACGCGTTGAGCGGGCATCGCTGGGGGCGGTGGTGAAGCCAATCTGGTTGTTGATCACGACGTGGACAGTACCGCCGGTTCGGTAACCCTGGAGCTGAGAAAGATTGAGCGTTTCGGCGACTTGTCCCTGACCGGCGATGGCGGCGTCTCCGTGAATCAAAAGCGCCATGCACTGGGCGCGTTCGCGGTCGGCGAAAAGCTTTTGTTTGGCGCGGACGCGCCCTTCCACGACCGGGTTGACCGCCTCCAGGTGGCTCGGATTGGGCGTCAGTGTCAGATGAATCTTGGCCCCGTGGCTGCTGATGCGGTCATTGGAAAAGCCCAGGTGATATTTGACGTCGCCGTCGCCCGCCGTCGAATTGGGGAGATAATTCTCCTCAAACTCGCTAAATACCTCGGCGTACGGCTTACCAATGATATTAGCCAACACGTTCAGGCGGCCGCGATGGGCCATGCCGAAGACGATTTCCTTGACCGCGCCGTCGGCGGCTATCTCGACCAGCCGGTCGAGTAGCGGGATCACCGTTTCGGCTCCTTCGAGCGAAAAGCGTTTTTGCCCAAGATAGCGCGTGTGCAGGAACTTCTCGAACAACTCCGCGTAATGCAGGTCCAAGAGGATGCGAAGCTTTTGCCGCCGGCCGTACTCGGGCCGGCTACGCCGCGGCTCGAGGCGATCCTGAATCCAGCGGCGGATGCTGGGGTCCTGGATGTGCATGTACTCGACACCGAGGGTCCGGCAATAGGTCTCGCGGAGCGCGCCGATCAGTTGGCGCAGGGTGCCACTTTTTAAACCGAGGAAATGACTGGTATCGAAGGTGCGGTCGAGATCTTTATCCGTGAAGCCAAACTCGGCCAGCTCCAGCGCCGGCGTAGCCGTCGGCGGCAGGTTCAACGGATCGAGATGAGCCAACAAGTGCCCAAGGCCCCGATAGGCGTCGATAAGCCGAATGAGCGCCGTTTGTTGGGCCTCGGTTGCGCCAGCGGGTTTTTGCGCCAGGCCAAGCTCGAACCCTTCGAAGAACTGGCGCCAGGACTCCTCCACCGAAGACGCATCCGCCTGCCAGCGCCGGTAGGCATCTTCGATCGCATCCAGGTTATAACGGCTGGCGAAAGTAGAGCGCGTCATGAGGATATTGTATGCGTTTACAGTAGGTTCGTTAGGTTTTTCGAGGCGGAAACAGATCCTCGCTTCAAGGCCGTGGACGCGTTCATTTTACGACCGCTAAAGGCGGCAAAAACGATCCTCACCTCATTTTCGTTTTTTCAGGATGAGTTTTTCGAACTTGGCCAAACCTTTCTTATAGGCTGGCACCCAGGCGATCACGGGTTGGGCGGGAGCGCGGAATTTTACCATTTGCGCCACGGCATCACCGACCGTGTAAGACACCGATTCTCCCTTTAAGCGGCCGCGGTGATTTTCCAGGGCGGCCAGGGCCGTGACGGCGGCGCCCAGGGCCGAGCCTTCATTTGATTGCAAAAGTTCCAGAGGCCTGTTGAGCACCGAGGCCAATATTTCGCACATGAGGGAATTGCGGCAATACCGCCGGAGACGGAAATGCGCGTGATGTGTTGGCCGGCTTCCTCATGTTGGCGAACGCCCAGGGCGACCAGGTAGGCCAGCGCTCGAGCGCGGCTCGAAACCTTTTGCCATCCTGCTTGGGCTCCTTGGGTTCCCAGTGGAAACGTTTGTGATGAACGCCGAGGGAAGGCTCGGACTGGACAAATGGCAAAACGATGGTGCCGTCAGCACCCGGCGGGCAGGCACGGGCGGCTGCTTCCAGTTCCTCCCAGTTGGGGTCGGGGCCCACGATTTCGTTAAGAAAGGAAGCACCGTTGTTGTAGCAGCGCATCCAAAGATAAGGGCCCCAGTTGAGCCGCATGGCATCGAGGTCCGCAGTGGCTGGCAGTTTGTCCGACGAGGAATTGACCACCGCGGACGTGCCAAGAATAAGTGCAACCTGGCCGGCATCAACGGCGCCGCCGCCGACTAGCCCCGCCTGTTGGTCATCCGAAGTTGGAAAGATCAGAGGGCAATGCTCGGGCGCGATGCCGGCGTCCAGGGCGTTTGACGGGGAGAGCGGGCCGATCAGTTCGAAATGGCCGACAATGGCCGGCAGTTGTTGCCAGGCAAGCTTCCGATGCTCTTCCTTTTTCAGGGCGCCCAGCATGGCCGCGCACCACTGCCCGCTCCGTAAATCCAGGAGGCCCGTGGAGGCTGCCGAGGACAGGCTGGTCACGTCGAAGTTGCCGGTCAAGAAGCCGGCGGCCAGTGGTCCGTGCAACAAAATACGACGGGTGCGTTCCCAGTCGGACAGCGCCAGCTTGGCTTCGTCCTTGACCAGGTGGGACAGACTGTAGCGAACCGCCCAGGGGCCGCCGATAAGCTCGCGGACCTTGTCCTGCCCGCCGAGGCGGTCGAGGCCGCGCCTGTGGTACTTGGCCAAGGTTTGATCGTTCCAGCAAATCGCCCGGCGCACCTGGACCTGGTTTTTGTCGATGCGCCCCGCGGTATGATGCGTGGCGGAGATGCCGCCGGCAGCCCAGTCCTGCAGTCGCCCGATCCCACGCAATTGATCCGCCATGGCACGCACACTGGCGCGGGCCTGGCCTTCCAGTTGCATGAGATTGATTTCGGAAACACCCCCCTTGGTCCATAAATCGGTAGGCAAGCGTACTTCAGCCAGGGTGTTGCCGTCGAGATCGAAGGCCAGGCACTTTACACCGCTGGTGCTGAAGTCCCAGCCCGTGATGATGGTTTGGGGAGAGACATGATGTAAGGGCATTGGGCGGCTCCTTGAGGACTCATCAGGTCGCGCTGCGTCGTTTGGTGTTGTCCGCCCTCGTGGGCAGCGGCCAACCCGGGCGAAGCGTGAGGATGATGCATCGGCGATATGCGCGGGAAAGTGATTATACTTGCGGCCGTCTGGATGGGAATGGTGTCGCGACGGCTTTCCTATAATTGCGGAGGTCCTAAATTAAAGGGGTTAGCCCCTGGCCGTGGGACCTCAAAACTCGGGCTGTTGCCTGCCGCGAAAATTCAAGGAGAACCGATGCTTGCTAAAGACGCTTTGAAACTCGGGCTCACCTCCACGCAAAGCCTGGTGGTCTGGTACTTGAGCGACTTGACCGATCAGGATTTTACGGTGCGCCCGGTGGCGAGCGCCAACAATATCGCCTGGCAGATGGGGCACCTTATTGAGGGTGAGGTCCACCTGGGCGGGCCGTTGCCCGGTGCCAGTTATCCCGAGTTGCCGGCAACCATCCTGGGCCAATATGACAAGAAAAGCGCGAGCGGCACGCCGGCCGGCGGTTACCTGCCCAAGGCCCAGTACCTGGAGTGGTTCAACAAAGTACGAGAAGCGTCCATCGCCAACGTCAGCAGGCTTGACGATGCCGACCTGGACAAGCCCAATACCGGCGGCATGGCCAAGTTTGCCCCCCGCTACGCCGACCTGATCGTGCTGCTAGCCAATCACACCTTGATGCACGCCGGGCAATTTACCGTCGTTCGGCGGGCCCTCAACAAGCCCATTTTGTTTTGAGTCGCTCTAGGTTCGGGCCAACGGGTAACTGAGGAGGCTCATCATGGCCGGGCTTGAACACAACGTCACCGGTATCGACTACTCCCAGCGCGATCATCTCACGTATCGTGGGCCCATTATCGATTTTCACGCGCATGTGATGGTGACGCGGCCAGGCGATCCAGTCAACGCGCCGCCGACGGGGGAGGGGCCCGGTGCCAGTCTCGACCAGGCCGCGCTGATGCTGCGCACGGGCGATGAATTTGGCATTGTCCAGACGCTTACGATGTGTTTGGCCGACGACATCGTGCCGCTGCGCGCTAAATTCGCGAACAAGCTGGCCTTTAATGGGCCAATTCAGAAAAAAGCTCTCGCCGACTCCGACGAGAGCGTCTATCAAATGCTCGATCTCTTCCTGGAGAGGGGAGTAAAGGTCCTCAAGTTCTGGTCGGCCCCCCGCGGCATGGAACGCGGCCTGTTTGTGGATGCTCCCTGGCGTATCGAGTGTGCCCGACGGGCACGCGCGGCTGGCGTGCACATGATCATGGTGCACGTCGCCGATCCGGATACCTGGTTTCGCGGTGTCTACAGCGACAGCGCCAAATATGGCACCAAGGCGGACCATTATGCTCGTCTGGAAAAAATGTTGAACCTGTTTCCCGACATCACCTGGATCGGCGCGCACATGGGCGGCGATCCCGAACATCCCGATCATCTGGAAGCATTACTCGAACGTTATCCGCACCTCTATCTCGATACGAGTGCCACCAAGTGGCAGGTCCGCGAGATCTCGCCCAGGCGCGACGCCATTCGCGGGCTGGTATGCCGCTTTCCGGATCGTTTCCTCTTTGGCACCGATCTGGTCACCCGTCATAATCTGCCGCCGGAGCATTACGTCAGCCGCTACTGGTGCCAGCGCACGCTCTGGGAAAGCACCTGGGAGGGACCAAGCCCGATTGCCGATCCAGACTATAAGCCCGTCGAAAATGGACAGACCACGCCGCAGCTTCGCGGCGTGGGGCTGCCTGTGGATGTGCTCGAGAAGGTATATTTCGCCAATGCGGCCAGGTTACTGGGAACGCCGTCCTGATAGCGAGGCAGCCCTTATTGCTGTTCAAGCACTGGCTGGTCCCGCCTCTCCCGCTCCGCGTGAGACTGTGCCCGTCCCGTTTCGATACAGCACATGGCCACGACCGCCAGGAAGATACCCAGCCACTCCCACGCCGTCAACTTGCCGCCGAAGAGCTGGTAGTCCAAAAAGATCGCGCCGGCCGAATTCACCAGCAGGAACAGGACCGTGGCGCCGCCAAACGAGAAGTATTGCCATTTCAGGATCAAGCCCAGGAGCGTGGCCACGCCGAGCCACGCCAGGTATGCCGCCAGCAGCCAGGACAGCTTGTTGGTCCGCGCCCACTGATTGAGGATGCCGTCGCTGATCGCGCCCAAAATGCCAACGACGAGCAGCACGCCATAGACCATCACGGTCCTTTGCCAGTCATTTGCCATGGGTCCTCCCCTCGCGTTTTGTGAGCGCTGAAGCATTACCACCGGCAAATGGTCCTGTCCGCTTCACGCCGGTTTCGCAGCGTAATTCACCCTTCTCTCGCTTCAGTGTACCCTCAACATTGCGAACGGGTACCGCCAGGTCACGCTGTTTGAAAATCTCCCGTTGTCACCTGCGCCCGTTCCCGGCTAGAATCACGCTTTCTTTCCCTGATGCTCGGCAAGGAATCCCATGCGCATCGGCATCGGCCATGACACACACCGGTTGGCGGCTGGGCGGCCTCTTATCATGGGCGGCCTGCGGATTGAACATCCGCGCGGGCTCGTGGGCCATAGCGACGCGGACGTGGTTTTACACGCCCTTACGGATGCTTTGCTGGGGGCGGCCGGGCTCGGCGACATCGGCGATGCCTTCCCTGACACCGATCCTGTCAACAAGGACCGCGCATCCTCATTTTTTCTGCAAGATACACTGGCACGGCTGCGCGGCCAGGGCTTTCGCGTCATCAACGTCGATATCACGATCTTTGCGGAGGAACCCAAGCTGGGGCCCGTGAAGGCCGCCATGCGCGTCCGCATCGCGGAATTGCTTGGGCTCGCCGTGGCCACCGTCAACGTCAAAGCCAAAACGGGAGAAAAGGTCGGCGCCATCGGCCGCTCCGAGGCCATCGGCTGCCAGGCTGCCGTGTTGATCGACAACATTCAAGAGGTCCTAAAATAAACGCGGGCCAGGCCTCCGTGACTTCAGGAGGTCCGAGCCCGCTGTTTTAGCACTGTATCGTTTATGCGAGGAAGCCTGTATCGTTTATGCGAGGAAGCCTGTGGAACCCGCGGTAATGCAAGTTTACAACACGTTGACCAAAAAGAAGGAAACCTTCCAGACCGTCGTGCCCGGCAAGGTCGGCATGTATGTTTGCGGTCCCACGGTCTATAAGCCGAGCCACCTGGGGCACATGGTGGGGCCGGTAATTTTCGATACCGTCAAACGCTATCTCCAGTATCTCGGCTACCAGGTGACCTTTGTCGTCAACATCACCGACGTCGATGACAAGCTTATCGTCGAAGCGCGCAAACAAAACACCACCGTCCCTGAGCTCGCCGAACGGATCACCAAGGATTACATCGGCAACCTGACGCTGCTCAATGTCACCGGCATCGACCACATGCCGCGGGCGACGCATTACATGGCCGACATCATCCAGCTCATCGACGGGCTGATCGCCAAGGGGTATGCCTATCCGGCTGGCGGTGATGTCTATTTCGACGTGACGCGAGACGAGGACTATGGCAAGCTATGCCACCGCGACCCCGAGCAACTCGAAGCCGGTGCGCGCATCGAAGTGAGCGACAAGAAACGCGGCCCGGGCGATTTCGCATTGTGGAAACAGGCCAAGCCTGGCGAGCCCTTCTGGGAAAGTCCATGGGGCCAGGGACGTCCGGGCTGGCATATCGAATGTTCGGCCATGAGCATGAAGCTCCTGGGCAAGACCCTGGATATTCACGGCGGCGGGCTCGATCTTCAGTTTCCGCACCATGAAAATGAGCTGGCCCAGTCGGAATCCTACAACGACGCCACCTTCGTCCGCTTCTGGATGCATAACGGCCTGATGAAAACCGGCACGGAGAAAATGTCCAAGAGCAAGGGCAACGAAATCGTCGTTTCCGAACTGTTGAAGCGGCACGAGCCTGAAACCTTGCGCTTTTTTCTGCTCGCCACCCACTACCGCCGCCCCATCGACTATAGCG
Organism: uncultured Planctomycetota bacterium; assembly: GCA_963848825.1. Classification (GTDB taxonomy): domain Bacteria; phylum Planctomycetota; class Planctomycetia; order Gemmatales; family Gemmataceae; genus CAVVSQ01. The sequence goes on from CAWKFA010000008.1 coordinate 579,221, forward strand.
AGGAACGGCTCGAGGAAATTCGCCGCGGTCTCGACAACTTTTATCGTTTTTTCGCAAGGTTCGAGCGCATAACCAAAACGAGTTTTTATGATCTCAAGGCGCCGGCCCTACGCCGGTCCGATCCGACGAAAGTGCCCGAGGCTGGCTTCGAGGCGGAAGTCGCCGGGATGTGGGCCAGGTTTCTCGAACACATGGATGACGATTTCAACACTGGCGGCGCCATCGGCACACTCTATGACATGCTCACGGCGCTCAATCGTTTCGCGGATACCGGTCAACTGGAAACTTCAGCCGCCACGCCGGCCGCCCACCAGTCCTTCCAGCGCTCTGCCCTGCTCATGAAGGAGCTGACGCAAATCCTCGGTATTTTCCACCAGGCACCCGCTGTCAAGCAAGCAGGGCAGGACCAGTTGACCGCGGCCCTCATGCAATTGCTCATTGATCTCCGGGCCCAGGCGCGCGCGAGCAAAAACTTCGCCCTGGGGGACCAGATCCGCAAACGGCTTACCGAGCTCGGCGTTACGCTCGAAGACCGGCCTGGCGGAACGCTTTCGCGCGTAGGTTGACACCGCGGACTGCTTGCCAGGAATGGTGAACGTTGGAACCTGATCCCAAAGTCCGCATCCTCGGCATCGACCCAGGTCTGCAAATCACCGGTTACGGCGTCGTCGAATCGGGCCCGCAAGGCGTGGTCGTATGCGAAGCCGGGATCATACGCGTGGCCGCGCGAAAACCCCTATGGCTTTGCGCATCCTCTCTGTGTACAACGGTATAGTGGAGATCGTCGAGCAGTTCAAACCGACCGTGTTCGCGGTGGAACAGCTTTACGCCCATTACCTCCATCCGCGTACCGCCATCTTGATGGGCCACGCGCGTGGGGCTATTCTGCTGGCGGCCGCTCAGCGCGGGCTTGACGTCGTGAGCTACAACGCGACACGCATCAAGAAGACCATCACCGGCAATGGCAGGGCCTCCAAGGACCAGGTGCAGCGGACGATTCAGCGCGAGCTCGGCCTGGCGAAAGTGCCAGAGCCGCCGGACGTCGCCGATGCTCTGGCGGTTGCACTGTGCCATTTTTATCTGGTGAAGATACCAGGTGCTGGCTAGCCCGTTGAAAAAGGGGTCAGACCCCTTCGATACCCTCGAAAACGTTGAAAACACTGTTCGCTTTAAGGGGTCTGACCCCTTTTTCAACGAACTGCGAGAGCCTCAAGGACAAGTGGGCATGATCACCAAAATCGCCGGCGTCGTCAATCGGGTGCTGGACGAGGAATTGCGCCTTCAGGTAGGCGCTTTCGAATACCAAGTTTTGGTGCCGGAGTTTGTGCGCCGCCATTTGCAAAACCTGCTCGGCAAGGAAGTGGCCTTGCACACGACGGAATATCTCGAGGGCAACCCCATGCAGGGGAAAATGGTGCCCCGTTTCATCGGCTTTACCAGTGAGGTGGAGCTGGACTTCTTCGAGCTATTCTGCACGGTTGATAAGGTGGGTGTTCGCAAAGCGATGAAGGCGCTGGTGCGACCGATTCGCGAAATTGCCGATGCCATTCAGCGCCAGGATGCCAAATGGCTGACGTCCCTTCCCGGAATTGGGCCGGCGACGGCAGAGCAGATCGTGGCCACCCTGCGGCGTAAAGTCACCAGGTATGCCTTGATGGCAGGACCGAGTAGCGACGGCACGCCCGCGCCGGCTTCCGGAGTTGATGGCAACCTTATCGAAGATGCTTACCAGGCGCTCCTGAGTGTGGGCCATAGCCCTCATGAGGCACGCGAACGTCTCGATAAAACTTTGGCGGCCGGCAAAAAGTTTGCGGGCGTCGACGAGATTTTGTTGGCGATTTACCAGCAGAAGTAAGCTCAAGATGGCTGCCTTCAGAGACCCAAGGAACGTTCATGGCTCGTGAAGCCATTGTGCAGGGCGACAAGCCCGATGATGAGGAAAAAAGACGGGATGCCGCTCTGCGCCCGCGCTTTTTGCGCGAGGTCATTGGCCAGAAGTCGGTGGTCGAAAGGCTAGGCATCGTCCTCAGGGCTTGCAAGAAACTTAAAGAACCCCTTTCCCATATCCTTTTCGATGGCCCACCCGGACTGGGCAAAACGACTTTCGCCACCGTTTTACCCAATGAGCTGAACACGACGATTCAGATGACCAGCGGCCCTGCACTCACCAAGCCCGCCGATTTGTTGCCGTTCCTGACCAACGCCGGCGAAGGATCGATCTTGTTCATCGATGAAATTCATCGCATGCCGCGGGTTGTCGAGGAGTTCATTTACCCCGCCATGGAAGATTTCCGGGTCGATATTATCCTGGGCGATGGCGTCAACGCCCGCACCATCACCATGCACCTCAAGCATTTCACGCTCATCGGCGCGACCACGCGCAGCGGGATGCTCTCCGGCCCGATGCGTGACCGGTTCAAGATGCACGAACACCTCGATTTCTACACCGACGACGAGCTCGCCCAGATCGTGACCATCAATGCCCGTAAGCTGAAAACCCCGCTGGCGCCGGAGGCTGCCACCGAAATCGCCGGCCGTAGTCGCGGTACGCCCCGTATCGCCAATGCACGCCTGTGGTGGGCACGTAACTACGCCACTAGCGAGGCGGATGGCAATATCACTCTCGAAGTTGTCCGCGCGGCCCTCAAGATGGCGGAAGTCGATGGCGAGGGCATGGACAAGCAGGACCGGCGCTACCTGTCGACGTTGATCGATGTTTTTGGCGGCGGACCCACGGGCGTTGAAGCCCTCGCGGCTACCATGAACTTGCCTAGCGATACACTGAGCGACGAAATCGAACCCTACCTGTTGCGTGGCCAGATGATCGTCCGCTCGCCCAGAGGTCGTGTTGCCACGCCGCGTGCCTACGCCCATCTCGGCAAAGTAAGGCCGATTATCACTGAAAGTTCGCAGGTTACACTTTTCGACGACTAAAACGCGCACATGTCCCAGTTGATCTAGCTTGCCGTGTATAAATATTCATTTGTACACTAAAAAAGCGATTTTATCATTTTCGTTTGTGGAATAATTCTCCTGTATTGCCTATATTACCATCAGGCGGCGCCTCTTAGCTGAGTAGGGCCGGGCTTGCTTCATTGCAGGCCACTCATGTGGAGACGATTTTCCTCTCTTGGGAGAGCAATCCTGGATGGCCCGTACATTAACCATACTTTTTCGGCGCGATCCCTCGGGGGATCGTCTTGACCAGGAGATCAAGTTTGAAGGCTATCGCCCCTATTGGCCGGATGGTACGGCCGTCGCGGTCGGTCTGGATGCGTTTTGCAAATATGGCGTTCGCCTCCTGGCCCTGGGTAAGCACCTCGAGGGCCGGCGCGAAAGGTTAATCAGCCTCGTTTGCCTGCCGCTCACGGGCGCCGACGATGCCTATAGCCGTTTGCCCGGCCACCGAGTACGCCGGTTCTTTATCGAAAGGTCCGGCTCAATTGGCCGCCTCCACTTCCTGAATGAGACGCCGACCAGAGTAACCTTCGAGATCGGCCGCGACGAACCCCGCGTCCTCCGCTGGATTGGCCTGACGCAACTTACGGACGGCGATAGACTTTGGTTCGATCTGGCGGCCAAACCGGTGGACACCACCCTCAAGCTCCCGCCACACCATGATAGTCTGGTGGCGTTCAACTACCGATCGTAGCGGCCGGTTCACCCGCCGCGTTGGCTTGCCATCAGGAACGGCTGTTGCCACTTCTCCCCGGCTTCCCCAACGCGAACTTCATCTCGTTTACCGAGAAAGCACCGGCCAGATGCATTCATTGCTTCGCGAAGAAGAACCGCTCGGCGGTTTTTCTCAACAGCCATTGCCTGTCGTCGTCGCTGAGGAAATCAAGCCCGTGCCGGATGAGATTAATGCTTGCCGCGTAGGTGTGGTCGCCCTGGACCTGAAACGGAGAGTCGCTTTCCCACATGCAGCGGTGCGCTCCAAACGCGGCGATAGTTCTTTTGATCAAAGGGGCCAGGTCCTGGTAGGGCGGTTGTTTTTTGCCCAACGTATAGAAGGCGCCGATCTTGAGCAGGACCTTCTCGTGCCTGGCCATGGCGCACAGGCGCTCGACATCCGCGTCACGAATCACACCATCCTGGCCGATGCGCGCCAGATGGTCGATGATTATCGTCGTGTCCGGATATGCCGAACACATGCGGTCGAGTTCAGGCAGCGCGTCGGGCCCAATCAGACAGGCCAGCGCCTGGTTGTTGCGGGCGGCGGCCGCGAACATCTTTTGGTACCCTTCGGGACGCAGCCAGTTCGCAATCGGTTCAGCCGTTAATTTTGGATGGATGCGAAAGGCACGCACCCCCTTTTTGGCCAGCTCACCCATCTCGCGCCGGGTCTTTGCCGAGCGGATTGATCAGCGCGGTGCCCACGAAGACGTCGGGATATTTCGCGATCGTATCCAGCATGTAGGAATTGTCGAAGCCGTAAAAGCTTATCTGAATGAGGTTGATTCGCCCTACGCCGGCGGGCTTAGAATGTTTGAAAAGCTCTTCCGGCGTAAACGACACGGGCTTCACATTGGCTGCCTGGTAGCCGGCCGCCAGGGGATAGCGGGTCGTATCGGCGGACCAGACATGCACATGGGCGTCGATAAGATTCATGGCTGTCAAATCCTCCGCCGGCGAACGCATGGCAGTTTGCGACACCAGTAAACATGCGGCAGTGCAGATCGCCAACGACCGTGGGAGCATCGTTCTACCCGTCAATCTTGAGTGAGTAAACCCGCTCGACATTCTATTGGACATTTCCACTCTGGTTCCCTGTTTTTCTCTCTGAGATAACGAGCCAGATGGATTCGAGCGGATAGAATGTCGGTCTTACCCCCGTCACGCTTGACCCCGGAGAAACCCATGCGCACATTTTTCGCTCTCACCGCCGGCAGCCTCCTGGTCGCCGGAGCTCTGCCCGTCGCGGGCCAAGTATCGCACGGCAAGGTGAAGGTCACTGCGATTTCCGCTCAGGACATTGTCGAGAAACTCGACGGCAAAGATGCGAAAGTAACCATGCTCGAGGTGATCCTGGAGCCTGGCCAATCAAGCCCGCCACACCGCCACCCTGGACCAGTATTCGGCTATATTCTTGAAGGGACATACCAGTGGGGCATCAACGATCAGGCCGTGAAGACCCTCAAAACCGGCGACACCTTTTACGAACCTGCCAACAGCCTGCACCGCGTCTCGCTAAACCCCAGCACCAACACCAAGACCCGCCTCCTGGCAGTCATGTTGCACCCGCGCGACGCGAAGGAACTTTCGATTCCGGAGGTTAAGAAGGAGTGAGGTTCACCCTGCGTCACGACTTCGTTTGCGAGGGGAGAAATAGGTCACGAAGAGGGCGTCATCTTGAGTCGGATCAGCAGTTATGAATCCGCTGTGGGTGTTCACGGACGGACCAGACCGGAGTTCGCAGTGTCGTTGCTGCGTCACGTCTTCGGCAACCCCTTCCAGGGTGGTAAATTGCAGATCGCCGAGCCCGCATGTTCGTGGGTGCTGGGTGGTGGATTTAAAACTGTGGAAGGGGTGAGGCCATGACCGAACAAGAATGGCTCGTCTGCAATGATCCGAGACGTATGATTCAGCGACTTCGAGGCAGGGCAGTCGCCCGAAAACTGCAACTCTTTATTTCTGCCCCAGCTTACGTCGGGTTGGTTCTCAACAAAATGACCAGTACCGCCAAATGTCTCAAGTTGAGCGAAGCTTTTGTGGACTGTGAGATCACTGAAACAGAGCTTTCGGAAGCTTGGAACCGCACCTGGCCGCGTGCAAGATGGATAGGTATGTCCTTGCCTCGCATGAACCGATGGATAGCTCCCTTTGTGGCGTGGCATGTACGGTGTCTGCGGAAATGGCCGGGATTGTTCGGATTTCCATCACGCACGGAAATGCCAGCACAATGCGACTTACTTCGAGAACATCTTCTTCGGCAACCCCTTCCGGCCCATCACCCTGAATCCCTCCTGGCTCACCTCCACTGTTACAGCCCTGGCCCTGAGAAAATCTATGACGACCGTGCCTTTGACGAATTGCCCATCCTTGCCAACGAACTGGTAAAATCTGGGTGTGCCGATCCTGAAATCCTGGGCCATTGCCGTGGCCAGGGGCCGCATGTAAAAGGTTGTTGGGTTTTGGATGCGGTGCTGGGGAGGAAGTAAGGCGTGACGGAAAAAGAGTGGCTTACTTGTACGGAGCCCGCCGAGATGTTTCAACATCTCTGGAGCCAAGCGAGCATTCGCCGATTACGCCTATTCGCCTGCGCCTGGTGCCGCTGCCACTGCTTCGAGCAGTTGGACCAGAGATGTCAAGACATCGTGCAAGTGGGCGAATCTTTTGCCGATGGCTTGGTAAGGGAGATTAAACGCCACCTAGCGGATCAAGTAGCGTGGTGGGCAATGCTCACTGCAACGAGAAAACGGGATTGGGAAAAGCTTCGTGCAATCGGAGAGGCCAGAAAGACGGTGGCGACTGCAAAGGATCGAATCGTATGTATAAAGCAGTATTATTCTGCCGTGGAAAAGAAGCGGCAATGCGATTTACTCCGTGACATCTTCAACAATCCCTTCCGCCCCATCACGCTCGAACCATCCTGGCTTACCCCCACCGTGACTGCCCTGGCCCAGCAAATCTACGACTACCGTGCCTTCGACCGCCTGCCCATCCTGGCCGATTCCTTGGTAAAATCCGGGTGCGATAACCAGGGAATCTTGGATCATTTGAGAGGGCCAGGGCCGCACGTAAGGGGATGCTGGGTGGTGGATGCGGTGTTGGGAAGGGAGTAGATTTTTATCACCGACGTAGCTATCCGCGAGGAGGACCTGATACTTTACTCATGATGGCATGGACGACGGATTCCGGTGTGAAAGTGGATGAGGAAAAAAGCGATGGTTCAAGACCCAGCCATTCTCTTGGAAAAGTTGTCGGGCAAACGCCTCGGCCGTATTTCACGTTTGATTTCGGTCAGATGAAAGATGAGCGGTGCTTTTCAGTTGTCGTTCCCGAAGAAAAGGCACGACCCCTTGTTTCCAGCCTGCGAAAGCAACTTCCATCGGGGTTCGTTACATTCGTTGGGACAACTCGATGGATTGGGGATGAGAAGCATGATGGCAACGCAGAGGTTGTCGTCGGAAAAGGCGAATCTCAATTTGACATCTTGCGGTTAGCGAGAGCCGATGCTTGTAACTGTGGTATGGACACCGAAGACCTGGCAAAGAAGTTGCAATCTTGGCATCACTCCTACGGGATAAACATTTTTCATGCTGAAACTGACATCATTGAATTCACGCTAGACACCATTCCGGTTGACATGCGGGTATTTGCAAACGAGGTCTATGAGTTCTGCCCCGATATAGTAGACCAAGGCATAGGCTCGGTGGAGGCGTTAGAGCGGGCTATCGAGGACCACAAGCATGTCTACCTGTGGTGGGATTGAGAGAATAGTAATCGCACTTCGCCTCGACGGAAACACATTCCCCCTTCTTCAAACACCTGCCCGTCTGGGACAACGACCGGATGCTGCAAACCAGAGGAGATCATGGACATTGACCGGCTTGGAGGAGACATTCTTGCGGAGCGGCGACTGACCAGCGAAGAACTCATTGCGGCATTGAATTCCCTGCTATCGCTGTCTCCAGGGAAGATCGTTACCTACAATGACTGGCAAGAGTTGCCGGAGAAATCCGACCACACCATGATTTATTGCCGCTTTTGGCATTTACAGGGAGGCGAGTTCCACACTGTAATCGACCTTCCCGACAGCCTGCTGCACGGTCTTCCTCGCAATCCCACTGCGTCGAGATTTGCCAAACTTCTGGATTGCAATGTCCTTATTTGCGATAATTCGGCCAACCCTTATGCATTCCAGCTTTGTGGCAGCAAAGGTGAATTTGAACCTGTCTTCCTTGACCCAAAAACAATGGACAGAGACGAGTTCGTGATTTACCGAGGGTGACAAAGACCATGCTCACTTTCGACCGCCTTCCCACCCTGGACGGCGAACCTGTAAAATCAGTATATGCCGGCCCTGAAATCCTTTGCCATTGCCGTGGCCTGCCCTTGCGTCCGAAATTATTTGGAAGACGCCAACCGCCTTCAAGGAGACGATCAAGTGTGGGCGAAAATGAAGTACCTTGCCTACCTGGCGATTTCAGTGGCCTCTTGGCGTACTCTTTCCCTTAATGAGACACCTTTCGTGGTCCACGAATTGGGAAAATGGCCTCCTAATTTTTTTGGGCGGCTCTGCCATGTTTTTTTGCGTAGGGCTGTATTTTGCTGTAGTCGGTCTGAAAATGCGGCAAGGCATAATGCAATTTGTGAGTTTTATCGTTCTCCTGCCCTTGTTTATATGTTGGCTGGGAGGTTGGTTAGCGGGCGACATACGCAAATTGGCATGATTCAGGTGCCGCTATCATTCAAAGTAGTGGCTGCCCAAACAAAGCTGCCCATTCCAAATGCTTTGGTTCAATTATTAGAGGCAGTAAAAGGAAAACCTAGTGTCATCGAAGGAAAATCAGAAGGGCGAACCGAGGAGGATGGGAACGTCATCCTTATTCCTAAATTTGTTTATACTGAAAGGAACAAGCCCTTTCGGAATAGTGGTTGGGTTCAGTTTTACAACACGAGCGTTCAAATTTCCGCCGAAGGTTTCCAAACCCAGCTGTTTAAATTGGAGGATTACACGGGGGGTAGAAAGCCTTTGTTTGATCGAGATATCCCGCAAGTGACGATTGGAATGAAGCCAAAACATATTCGAGGGAATGGTATTAAATGAGCCAAAAGATCATTTTTCTTGGATCTTTCTGAACGTCAAATTAATCCTCTCGCCGACATTCTCCGTGGTTTTCGGAACCTCGTGCTTCCAGAATTGCTGCATGGTTCCCGCCATGATAATCAGCGTTCCATGGCCCACCGGAAACGTCCGCGTCTCCTTTGATTTGTTGTGCTTGATCCGAAACGTTCGGGACGCTCCCAAGGAAAGGGAGCCGATCACGTTGCCCATGCCTGGTTCATTGTCGGCGTGCATACCCACACTATCCGCTCCTGACCGATAACGGTTCAGCAGGCAATAATTGTACTGCCCCTGGACAGCCTCGATCTTCTTCTTGATCTCCAGCAACGTCGCCGTCCAGGGCAGGGCCTTGTTCTCGGTGCCGGAATAGCGATAGGAAATACCCTCGTCACCGTAAGAGGCGGTCAATCGGGGTTGCATGTGACCGAATACCGCCGCTTTTTGCTCCCATGCGGATTCATCCCTCAACTCGACAAAGTATTTATCGGCGAGGTCAGGCGGCAGAAAGGCATCGTCGTAAAGGAGGATGCCACCGTCTGCAAGTTCGATGGTTTTCATGGGTCGTTCTCACCGTATGTTTCGCCAACGGCCAGCCTTGTTGCCCTGGCCAGTGCGGCCAATTTAAAAAAAGCTCAAACACTTGCGCCGACGACCCAAGGGTCTCCACCAAAAGACCTGGCGGAAACGGCTTTCAGGTTATAAGACCAATTTCAACCAACAGGAACGGATGAAACAAACAAGGGACCACTCATGGCCAAGTCTACTGTCATCTATCAACTGAAAATCACGCTGGCACACATCAAGCCTCCCATCTGGCGGCGAGTCCAGGTAAAAAACTGCTCGCTCTCGAAGCTGCATGAGGTCATCCAGGCGGCAATGGGTTGGACCGACACGCACCTATGGGCCTTCGATGTCGCTGGCGAGGATTATGGCGACGACCCAGAGGGTGAAATGGGCCTGGCCAGCCCCCGCAAGGCCAAGCTCGGTGACTTCATTGCCGAGGGTGTCACGAAGTTTCGGTACATTTACGACTTCGGCGACAATTGGGAACACGTCATCCAGGTGGAAAAAGTGCTGAATGCCGATCCTGCCGCCAAGTATCCCAGATGCGTGGACGGCAAACGTTCCCGCCCACCCGAAGATTGCGGTGGTCCCTGGGGGTACGCCGATCTCCTCGAAGCCCTCAAAAAGCCTGAGGAAAATCCAGAAAAGGTGGAGTGGGCTGGCCCCTACTTTAAGCCGGAGGAATTCGACGCGGGAATCGTGAACAAGGATTTGGCGACGATGCGTTGAGGAGGCATTGAGACTCATGGGCCCAACCGAAATCATCCAATCGCAAAGCCGATGCTGCCCGTAACTGCGAATCTGAACAAAAACGACTGGCTCCAGGGTTCTACACGTCCTTGAATTCTTGATAACGTTCCGGTGCGTAGCGTTTGGCCAACAGGCCCGTTGCTTCTTCAAGGTTGATGGCCTGGACCAGAAGACCTTCCTGCCCGTAAGGCAGGTGGGCCTGGCATTGGCCGGACGGTTTAATAAGGCTGGTGGCCGATTCCTGAAAGCGCAAGGCATAATTGACGCTGGCGAAATAGATCGTGTTTTCCAGGCCGCGACACATCATGGCCTTTTCATAGTAGGGATTGCTGGCAGCGCCCCAGTGCGTGAGCTGGGCACCCTCGTGATCGCTTCCCGTATGCTGGGGTTGAAAGACAATTTTGGCGCCCGCGCCGATGCCCAGCGCACCGTCTCGGGATAGCGCCAGGCCTCATGGCAAATCGCTATACCGAACTTGAGGCCATCGATCTCGAAGATTTGCCGGGTGTCACCCGGAACGTAAAACGGATCTTCGCTGGGGTCGATCTGGTTCTTGGATTGGTAGCCCTGGTGCCGGCCCTGCGCATCAAAGACCTCGGCAGTGATTTGCCGCCCCGCGGCCGTCAGCCTTTCGGTTCCGAGGATCGCGGCCACCCCATAGGTTCGCGCTGCCTGCGCCACTACCTCAAGTACCCTGGCGTGCTCCGCCTGGCCAAAGGGCAACACGTCGATGCCCACGCCGCGTAAACCCGGCAGATAAGCCTCCGGAAAACAGACAATCGCCGCTCCCTGCACGGCAGCTTCGGCCAGAAACTTCTTGATCTGGTCCAGCCCGGCATCGAGGGATGGGGCGACGCGGGGTGAGGCAAGGGCGATGATCATGCATTTTCCCCTGGACTTAATTCAATCCGTAAGCCACGCGAACCATTAAATGCTAGCAAACGTGGGCCTGGCTCGCCAAATGAAAAGAGGGCTCGAATTCTACTGGAGCCCTCATTATGTGAGGAAACAGGGTTCGCGCGGACTAAAGTCCGCGCTACGTGAGGAATCAAAAGTCGGCGCTATTTGAAGAGCCAAGGGATGATGGCGAGGTCGCCCGGGCCAACAAGATTTTTATTGCGTGGCCTGACGACACTTTGTAACTTTGTGAATGCGGGTTGTGCAATTCGGGCCTGGCAGTGGGGTTTGGTGTCATGAAAAGGTTTTTGACAAGAGTCGCTTCTTTTTTGCTCATGCTGCTCCTGGGTCTTGCTGGTCTGTTGTTGCCGGGCGGGGCGGGGATCTCGCAGACGTCCGCGCCCAAGCCGCCGCCGCGGCAGATGGAGAACCTGGGTCGGGGCGTGGTGGCCTTGAACGAGGGCGGTGGGAAGATCTTCGTCAGTTGGCGACTGCTCGGCACCGACCCGGACGATATTGCTTTCAATCTTTATCGCGCCTCTGGCAACGGCGCGGCCGTCAAGATCAACGGTGCCCCGATCACCGATTCCACCAATTACGTCGATACCGGCGTCGATACGACGAAAGCCAATGCCTATTTCGTTCGGCCCATCGTCGCCGGCGTCGAGCAAGCGCAGAGCAAACCCTTCCTCAACAAGCTTGACGCCAACGCGCCGGTGCGCCAGTACATCGAAATTCCCATGAAGACGCCGGCGGGTTACACGATCAACGATTGCTCCGTGGGGGACCTCGATGGCGATGGGGAATATGAAATCGTCGTCCACATGACGGGGCGCGGTAGGGACAACGCCCAGAGCGGGCCGACAGACCCGCCGATTCTGCAAGCGTATAAATTCGATGGCACCATGCTCTGGAGCATCAATCTCGGCAAGAACATTCGCGAGGGCGCTCACTACACGCAGTTCATGGTCTACGATCTCGACGGCGATGGTAGGGCCGAAGTCTGTTGCAAAACCGCCGACGGCACCGTCGATGGCCTGGGCAAGGTGATTGGCGATCCCGAATGCGAACTGGGTCGGCGCCGATGGCCGAATCAACAAGGGCCCCGAGTTCTTCACGGTATTTGACGGCCTTAGCGGCGGCGCCCTCGCCACCACCGACTACCTCCCGCCGCGCGGCGACATCAGCGCGCTGGGGCGGCATCGGCGGCAATGCCGGCAACGACTCCATCGGCAATCGGGCAGACCGCTTTCTGGCCTGCGTCGCCTATCTTGATGGCGTGCATCCCAGCGTCGTCATGTGCCGGGGTTATTACGGCCGCTCGGTGCTGGCGGCCTGGGACTGGCGTGACAAAAAGCTCACGTCGCGCTGGGTCTTCGACAGCGACAAGGGCTATCCCGCCTACGGCGGCCAGGGCGCCCACGCGGTCAGCGTTGCCGACGTCGATGGCGACGGCAAGGACGAAATCATTTATCATTCGATGGTCGTCAATTCAGATGGCACCGGCCGTTTTTCCACGGGACTACGCCATGGCGATGCGCTGCACGTTGGCTCGTTTATCCCGGGCCGGCCGGGACTTCAGGTCTTCGGCATCCACGAAAGTGCCGGCAAAACCGCTTACCTCAAGACGCCCGGCGTCGCTCTTTTTGACGCCAGTACGGGTGAAATTCTCTGGAAGGACCTTATCAGCGTGGACGTCGGCCGTGGCCTGTGCGCCGACATCGACCCCCGTCACCCCGGTGAAGAAATGTGGTGCAGCGGCAGCGGTCTGCGCGATTGCCATGGCGAAAAGATCGGCAAGGCCCCTGGCACGACCAACTTCGCCGTCTGGTGGGAAGGCGGCCTGCTGCGTAACCTCCTTGACAAGAATCGCATCATGCGCTGGGACTGGATCGGACAAACCGTCGTCGAGATCCTCACCGCCCTGGGTTGTATCTCGAACAACGGCACCAAAGCCACGCCATGCCTTAGCGGAGACATTCTCGGCGACTGGCGCGAGGAGGTGATCTGGCGCACTCAGGATAATAAAGCCTTGCGCGTCTACTCCACCACCATTCCCACCAAGCACCGGATTTACACCCTCATGCATGATCCGCAATATCGCCTGGCCATCGCCTGGCAAAACGTCGCCTACAATCAGCCTCCCCACCCAAGCTTCTTTTTGGGCGAAGGCATGAAGGCGCCGCCACGGCCGAATATTGAAGTGGTTGGGGGGAAACGATGATTTCACGTAATTGGCATCGGCTCCGCGAGACGGTAAAAGGACTTTATGAATACAGCCACGCCAGCTACAGCCACGGAAGCAGCCATCTGGACGCGGGTGATCCATCGCGATGGGGAAATATCCCCTGCGACTGCCCGGGCGTTGTTAAAGCTTGAGTTTGATGAACAGGATCGGCAGCGCATGCATGATCTGGCCAGAAAGGTCCAGGAGAATCGTCTGACCCCCGCGGAGGAGCATGAGATCGACCACTTTGAGCGTGTGGGCTCCCTGTTAGCAATTCTTAAATCACAGGCACGCAAGGTTTTGAATCGCAACTAAATTTGAGCCTGCCCATGAAACGTTCCTCTCTTTTCACCTTGTTCTTCGCTCTCGCTGCGGCTGCGCAAGTTTTCTCTGGGCACTCCGGAGCTCCGGAAAGTGGTCGGCAGAGCGAGGCGGCGCCGCGGCCACTGGTCTTCTCCGAGGAGATGACGTGGGAGGAGGTGCGGGATGCCCTCAAGGCGGGCAAGACCACTGTTATCATTCCCACGGGCGGGGTAGAGCAAAATGGGCCCTATGTTGTCACCGGCAAACATAACTACATCGTGCGGGCCACGGCCGAGGCCATCGCGCAAACTCGGCAACGCGCTTGTCGCCCCTGTCGTACCCTTTGTGCCTGAAGGGCGAATCGCTCCGCCGACCGGCCACATGAAATATCCCGGCACCATCAGCGTAAGGGAAAAAACTTTCCGGGCCCTGCTCACGGACATATGCGCCAGCTACCGCGCCCATGGTTTCGTCGACATCGTGCTGATCGGCGACAGCGGCGGCAACCAGAAGGGGATGAAAGCAGTGGCCAAAAAACTAAACAGCTCCTGGGCCGGAGGGAAGAGCCGCGTGCATTACATTCCCGAATATTACGATGCTGACGGGCTGGAAGAGTGGCTGGCCAAACAGGGAATACGTGAAGTGGAGGAAGGCATCCATGACTACTACACGGTGTCGGCGATCCTCGCGACGGTCGATCCGAAATTAATTCGGATGGAGCCGCGCAAGGCCGCCGGCAAGTTCAAGATAAACGGGATCGAGCTGGACCCCATCGAGAAAACCACCGCCATGGGCCGCAAGCTTATCGACTGGTATGCCGACACGACCGTCAAAGCCATCGAAAAATCATTCGCGGCCACCAAAAGGTAAGCGATCAGACGCAGGCCACCTCCGCCGGTTGTTGCTGTTCCAAGGTCGTCACGCTAAATTTCTGCAAGTACGTGGGGCCAAAGGAAGTCGTGATGGCCACGTCAACGGCGTCTCGGCCGCGTGCCATCACCACCCGGCCGATGCGGGGCACATTGTGGCGGGCGTCAAAGGTATACCAGCGGCCGCCTAAATAGGCTTCAAACCAGCCACTGAAATCCATGGGTGCCGGCGATACGGGCACGCCGATATCGCCCAGATAACCGGTGACATAACGTGCCGGAATGCCCAGGCAGCGGCAAAAAGTTAACGCGAGGTGATTCAAATCACGGCAAACGCCGGTCCGTTCACGATAAACATCGTGCGCGGTCTTGGTCGTGCGGGCGAACTGATAGCCGAACTGGACATTGGAGTTCACCCAATCGCAGACGGCTTGGACCCGCCCCCATCCCGGCGCGGTATTCCCGAAAAGGGACCAGGCAATTTCGGTCAGTTCATCCACTTCACAATACCGGCTGCCAAGGAGATAGGGCAGCACGTCGGTCGGCAACGACTCCACGGGGTGCTGCGTGGCATTGGGGCGTACCACGTCGGGTGTGCCCGTGTCCTCAATGAGCGTGCTGCTCCAGAGTCTTAATTGACCTGGGGCGGCGACCAGGCGGCCACAGCGGTTACCAAATGCGTCGGTGAATTCTTCGACTTTCGCATACGGCTCAACCTGGACTTGATCAGGCTCCAAAAGATAACACGTTTCGGCCGGGTGCACGTAAAGCATCACCAGCATGGTGGTACGGGCCGGCACCTGAAAAGTGAGGTCATAACCAAGGCGAATTAACATAAATCGATCCTTGAAGGGGTCCTGCTTCGTAGCACAAAGCGAATTTTCTTTGCAAACGGCATGCCGGAATATGGTTTCGCTGTTTTGATGCGCCGCCCACCAGATAATGCTGGGGTTACCTGTTCCAAGTTGGTCGTCGGACAGCGAAAATGGGCGCCCAAATGCGCAGTCGCAAGCTATGACGTGCACCGACTATTAGGCCCATGGCCGAGCCAAAAGTGGGTAATTTGCGTGTGTGTTGAGGGGTGGAGGTGTCGACGCGGGTACGTGGTTACGACGTGCGCGGCTCTGCTGATGTCGCTCCTGACGTTGTCGTTTCGCGCTGGCTCGCGCAATCATCAGTTCTCACCCCCGAAGCCGCTTACAAACTCACTGTCACCACGGTTAGCGAGGGGAACGAGATCAGCCCGATGCTATCGGTTACCACGAGCTTGAACTGGTAGTCGCCGGGTGCATCCGGAACGAAGGTTGGTTGCGGTGCGGTGGGATCGTTGAGCGTGGCCTGCGAGCTGGACGGGCGGCTAGCGAGCGTCCAGGCGTAAGTCAGCTGTCCGGCGTGGGGGCTGCTGATGTCAGCGACCAGCAACACCGGTGAGCCGATTAACGGCGGGCTTGGGGCGAAGGAGAGCGAGTTGATCGTCGGCGGCGTGCCGACATCGACTGTGACGAAGCGCGGCATCGATGCCAGCCCCGTGGAGTCCGTCACGATGATCTTGCATTGGAAGCTCCCCGGCGCGGTGCCTATGAAGCTTGGCGTCGGCGACGTCGGGTCGTCGAGCGTCGCTGTCGAGCCTGGCGGCGCAGTTGACAATGGTCCAGGCGTAGGTGAAGGCGTCACCGTCGGGGTCGGACGCAACGACCGATAGCGTCACCTTCGCCCAGGGCGCTGGGCTCGGATGGGCAACCGCCGACGAGATGGTCGGCGCATTGCCGGCCGCTAAAGTCACCGACAGCGGGGCCGACGTCAGTCCGGTCGAGTCGGTGACGACGAGTCTTAGGGTATAGGAGCCCGCCACGTCGGGCACAAACGTCGGCTGCGCCGGTAGGGGCAGAAAGCTGGGCCACCGAGCCTCGCGGTTTCTCAGCGAGCGTCCACTGATAAGTCACGACGCTGCTGTCGGTGTCGGCACTCAGGGAAACCGGCGAACCGACGGCCAGGGTGCCGACGCTCGGCGAGATCGAGAGGATCTTTGGCAAGACTTTCGCGCTGACAGTCACGAAGCCCGGGAGGAGACTGCAAGCCGATGGAGTCGGTGACGATGAGCCGAACAACGTAATCGCCGGCTATGTCGGGCGTAAAGCTCGGCGTCACGGCCGTTGGGTCGGAAAGCTGGACATGCGACCCGGCCGGAACGCTGATTACGCTCCAGTGGTAGCTCGCCGCGTCATTATCCGCATCGGTCACGTCCGCCGTCAGCACTACCGTGGTCCCGACGATGGGCCGACTTGAGCCCGTGGAGAGGACCGGCAGCGTGGGCGGATGGCCGGCGACGAGAGTCAATAGCGACTGGGTCCGACTTCAGCCCGATCGAATCGGTCGCGACCACGCTGAACTGGTATGTTCCGGGCACATCGGCGACGAAGCTTGGGCTCGACGAGGTCGGATCGGAGAGCTGCGCCGTCGATCCCTGCGGCCTGCTGATGACTTTCCAGGCAACGCTGACTGGGGGATATCGCGAACCGCACCGGGCACTGCACCGCAACACCCACTGCGATAGGATTGGCATCCGGGGTGACGGCGATGATCGGTCGGTCACCGGCCTGGATGACGGCGACGAGAGAGGGGGTACTGACGAGGACGGAGTTGCTTACGATGAGCTGAACCTTGTAGGCGCCGGCCAGATCCGGTGTGAACGTTGGATTGGGGGCGGCGGGGTCGGAGAGGCTGGCGTGCGAGCCGGCCGGAGCCTGACGAGCGTCCACGCATAGGTCAGCGTCAGCCCGGCCGGGTCGGTAGCGTCGGAGCCAAGGGTAACCAGCTGTCCCAGGACCGCCGGGTTCGCAGAAGCCGACAGCGTGCTGGGCAACCGGCGTGTCGCCGACGTCGACGAAAAACATCTGCGGGAGCGAGACAAACCCGAGCGCGTCGGAGACCACGAGCTGGAACTGGTAGGTGCCCACCACGTCCGGGAGGAAAGACGGGGTCGCGGCGTGTGGGTCGGAAAGTTGGGCTTGCGAGCCGGCGGGTTTGGACACGACGCTCCACGAGTAACTGAGAGGGCTGCTATTCGGATTGGAAACCTTGGCCGACAGTGCGTACGGCACGCTGCCAAGGCGCAGTCTCGGCAGCGGCGGCACCTCGATCGCTGGCGGACTGCCCACGTTGATCGTGAGGTTTTTGGGTACCGAGCTGAAACCTAGCGAGTCGGTCACCACGAGGCGGACCGTGTAGGTCCCGGGCGTGCCCGGCGTGAAGGTCGGCTTGACGGCGGTCACGTCGGAGAGCGGGACCGACGCCCCACTGGGAGTACTGATGAGGGTCCAATGATACGTGAGCGCGAGCCCATTAGCGTCGGTGGTCTGGGCGGACAAAGTTGTCGTCGAGCCGAGGACCACCGGGGCCGGATTGGCGACGAGCGCGTCGATGCTGGGCGGAAACCCAATGCTCACGGTGAAAATGCGTGGCGGCGATGCCAGCCCCAGTCCATCGGTCGCCACGACGGAGACCCGGTAACTGCCGATCATGTCTGGGACAAACGAGTTGTTAAAGGAAAGGCTGTCGCCGGTGGCGAGCAGGGCCAGCGACCCTGCGGGGGGCGTGAGCGACCAGTGGAACTTCAGGCCCGCGTGGTTGGGATCAGTCGCCTGGCCATCGAACTGGACTACGGTGTGGGGTGCTACTTGATTCGAGCTGGCGATCAGAGACGTGATGGCCGGTGGGCAGCCCCGCAGTCACGGCCAGCGAGATAGGGGCGGAGCTGAAACCAAGCGAATCGCGGACCACGAGACTGAACTGATAAGCGCCTGCCACGTCGGCAAGGAAGGATGGATGGGCCCCCGTAGCGCCGGTGAGGTGCGCCTGCGAACCGGCCGGGGCGGCGACCAGTGTCCACTGATACTGGAGCGCCAGGCCGTTCGGGTCGCTCGCCTGTGCCGATAGAGTTGACGTGGAGCCTGGGGCGACGGGATTGGCGCTCGCCGAGACGGCCCCGATGGTCGGCGGCGTGCCGGCGGTAATGATCAGCTCGCGCGGTGCCGACGCCAGCCCGGTGCTGTCGGTCACGACCAGGCGGATCGTGTAGCTGCCTGACGATCCTGGCGTGAAGACTGGTTTGGCGGCATGGGCATCGCTCAATTGCGCGAGCGACCCAGCCGGCTTACTCACGATGGTCCAGGAATAGCTAATCGGCAGCGAATCATCGGGGTCGGTCCACGACGAGGAAAGTATGGTGAAAGCGCCGAGCAGGACGGGATTGGTCGATGCCGAGATCGACTGGATGATCGGGCGCATGGCCTGCGTTCACCGTCAAAAGCTGAGACGTGGACTGAAAGCCAAGCGCGTCGCTGACGATGACCTGCAGGGTGTAGGGCCCCGCCACGTCCGGCTGGAACGTGGGGCTCTTCGTGGTCGGGTTGTTCAGCTTGGCTTGCGAGCCCGGGGGGACATTAATGAAATGCCACTGGTAGCTGAGCGTTTTGTTGTTCGGATCCGTCGCCTGCACGTTCAGAGACGCCGTGCTGCCGACCACCACCGCGCTGGGGTTCGCGGAAACACTCTGGACCGTCGGCGGCAGTCCGCCAAATACGATAAGGGTGGCGGGCATGAGCTCAAGCCGATGTCATCGGTGACGACGAGCCGCATCGTATAGCTGCCGATTACGTCGGGCGTGAAGGTCGGGCTCGGCGAAGTCGCATCGGAGAGCTGTGCCTGCGAGCCCGTCGGTCGGTTGCTGATGGACCAGGAGTAATGGAACCCCGCCCGCGCGGGAATGGCCGCCGTGGCCGACATCGTGACGGGCGAGCCGAGCGGCGCGGGGCTGGCACTCGCGACGAGAGTCTGGATAACCGGCAGCTGGCCCGCGGTGACGGTGAGTAGCTGCGGCGCCGCCTGGAACCCGAAGGAATCGGTGGCAACCACCTGAAACTGGTAACTGCCGGCAACGTCCGGCTTGAAGCTAGGGGTGGCGCTGCTCGAGTTGGGTACTTTGGCCAGCGAGACGGCCGGGGCGCTCAGGAGAGTCCACTGGTAGGTGAGGGCAGCGCCGTTCGGATCGCTGGCCTGCACCGCCAAGGCCGTAGATGCCCCGACGACCACCGGGTTGGGGTTGGCGGAAACCTTTTGCACCGACGGCAACAGGCCAGCACGCACATCGATGAACTTCGGCTGGGAGTTGAAGCCCAGGCTATCCGTCACGACAAGCTGGAAGCGGTAATTGCCGCCCACATCCGGCGCGATGGTTGGGCCAGCGCTGTGAGGGTCCGACAGATTGGCATGCGACGCGCTTGGCCCGCCGACTTGCGTCCACGTGAAGCTGGCGATCGTACTTCCATTCTTGGCGGTGGTATTGGCAACGAGCTGTACCGACGAGCCCACCAGCACCGGGCTGGGGCTGGCGACAAGCTTGTCAACCGTGGGTAGCTCGCCGGCGTTGACCTGGACGTTTTGCGGCGGCGCCTGGAAGCCCAGGGCATCGCTCACCACCACCTGAAACTGATAACTGCCCGCGAGGTCCGGCGTCAAACTCGGCGACGCAATCGTGGTGCTTGACAGACTGGCATGCGAGCCGGCGGGCGCCGCGACGATCGTCCAGAAATAGGCCAGTGGCGACGCATTGCCGTCGGTGGCGTGGACCGTGAGCTGGGTCGAGCTGCCCAGAACGGTTGGGCTGGGGGTCGCGCTCACAGACTGGACCGTCGGCACCTGGCCGGCGCTGATAGTCACATAGGCGGGCGTCGATTTCTGCCCCGTCGAATCGCTGACGATGAGCTGGAACTGATAAGCTCCCGCGCGATCCGGCTGAAACGTCGGCCGGGCGGCCGAAGGATTGGAGAGCGCGGCGTGCGAGCCGGCAGGCTGGTGAATAACGGCCCAAGTATAGCTGAGCCCCAAGCCGCTCGGGTCGGTGGTCTGGGAATCGAAGGTCGTCGTCGTGCCCGAGCGCGACCAGGTTCGGCGTCGCCGTCACCGACTGAATTGAGGGCGCCGACACGCCGGCGGCATGCACCGGCGCCGTGCCGGCCACATTGACGGGCACAGTCCCCGCCAGAAGCGAGCTGCCGCTCATGAGGTCGCGCGTTTCGAGCCATTCGAACTCAAGCCGCCGCCGCACCGGCTGGCATTTGGTGGTGCGAGACAGAAGCCAGCGACGCCAAAACGGTGCGCTGCATGAGATCTCTCCCAGGTGTTGCTCAATGGTGCTGCGCGAGCGAGGCTCCACTGGAGCCCATGCGCCGCCAACTCCGGGTGCGGAGTACCGTGAAGGCGACGAGAAGGAATTATGAAGAAATCTACAGTATCAGGCCGCCGAGGAATAGCAAGAACGAAATTCCACAACCAGAAACCCGGTGAATATTGGTCGATGCCTGCACGAACCTGAAATGTCAACGAGGGTGCCCATCGCGACGATTTTTTAACGAATTCTTTGAATAGGAGTTTACGAGCCGCCGCCTAATAATTAAGCCCGGCCAAGCCCTTGCCCTCGAGATTTGATAAAATCTGAATACCCACCGGCGCGAATCACCTCTCTGCGTCCGGAGAACCATCTCCCTACTCCTGGAGGATTCCCTTTGATTCGCAAATTGCCAAACAAAGTGCTGCTTGTCGCTGTTCTTTTCCTCGCCGTCTGGTTGCAATTTCCCGGCAGGGCTGACGCCTGGAGTGCCGCTGGGCATCGCATTGTCGCCAACATAGCCTATGACCGGCTCGATCCGGCAACGCGAGCGAATGTTGTCAAAATTCTTCGCCAACATGACGATTTCGCGGCCCGTTTCGCCGCGCACATGCCCGACGATATCCGCGATGGTCTCCCGGAAGAGCAGGATCGCTGGATCTTTTTACATGCGTCTATCTGGCCGGACCTCATCCGCTCGGCGCCTCAATATCACCATGGAACCTGGCACTACATCGACCTTCCGTTTTACCTTTCCGAGCTTGATCGAACTGCTCTTGAGAGCGTTATCAAGCCCAATATTAGCATGGACGTGCCCATACCGCTGACCGACGCGGCACGGGATGGCATGAATTGCGTGCAGGCCGTCAAGATGGCGCTGGCTGCACTCAAGGATGCCGCCACGACCAACGAACAAAAAGCGATTTGTTATTGCTGGCTAATGCATATCGCGGGCGACAGCCATCAACCTTTGCATTCTGTCGGTCTGATCTCGCGAGGCCGTTTTAACACCTCCGACGGCGACAAGGGGGGCAATGGTATAAAGATCAAGCAAGGGCAAAACCTGCATGGCTTTTGGGACGGGCTGCTTGGCGGCAACCAGAGCCTTAACGAAATTCGCAAGCGCACGGCCGAGATTGTCGGGACGGACGAGTTCAAAAGCGCCGGCGAGAAGGCCGCCGGCCAGCTGGCGCCGGAAACGTGGATAGAGGAAAGCCACCATCTGGTGAGAACGGTCGTCTATCACAAAATCATTCTGGACGGAGTGGCGGCGGGAGAGGCCGACTCGACACAGCCTCTGCAAAGGGTCGACCTCCCCCTGGAATATCGCCAGGAGGCGGGCCACATTGCCCAACGGCGCGTCGCCGAGGCTGGTTACCGGTTGGCGGAGTTGTTGAAGCAGGTGGGAGCAACCCCCGAAGTGAAGTAATTCACCACAGCGGCAGGCTCAACGCTTAAGTTCCGGCCTTGTCCTGGCGGGCCGCCGCACCCAGCCGACGAAGAGGATGATGCACACCGCCGCCAGCGGAAATCCCGAGAGGAAGGTGAGCCCGTTGGCGAGTTGATGTTGTTCGACATAGCTGCCCATCATGGCTGGACCAAAGAAGCCGCCCAGGGTGCCGATCATGTTGATAAAGCCAATGGCCGACGCGGCAGCCGTCGCTCCCAGGAACGCCGAGGGAATTGGCCAGAACGCGGGATGATGCGCGTACAAGAACGTACCCACCAGAAAGATCATGATCAGTGCGGGTGCCAGGCCATAGCCGTCAGTCTGGGCCGCCAGGAAGATGCTGATGCTCAGGCATGTCAACGGCACGACGGCATGGCCGATACGCTCGCGCGTCTTGTCGGAATGCCAGCCATTGATCAGCATGCCGGCCAGGCCCATGACATAGGGTAGGCCGGCCAAAACGCTGGCCATGGTGTCGCTCAGGCCGGGCAACTGAGTTTGCAGAATGGTCGGCATGAAGATGGACAGTCCGTAGCTGGTCACGTTCATGCAAAAATAAAAAGCCGTCAGCAGCAGCACGGTGCCGGCTTGCCCCAGCCATTCCCAGTGCCCGCGCCGTCTCTTCGCGAGCGCTTCGGTCCTCAATTCGCCGAGAAGCCACTCCTTTTCGTCCGGCGGCAGCCAGCGGGCTGTTTCCGGGCGGTCCGACAGGTAAAAAAGGGTGACGAATCCCGCCACGACGGGAGCGACGCCCTGCAGAATGAAGATCCAGCGCCAGCCCGGCAACCCGCCCCAGTCGATATCCAGCATCAGGCCCGAGACGGGCGAGCCAATCAGACTGGAAACGGGAATGGCCGCCATGAACGTGGCCACGGCCCGGCGCGGTCCTGGCGCGAAACCACATGGTCAGGTAAACGATCACGGAGGGAAAGAAGCCGCCTTCAAAAAAGCCAAGCAGGAAGTGCAGGGCACAGTATTGGCGGACCACGAAGTCATCGAGATCGCCGGTGTCAGGAATTTGGAAGACGTTCGCGCCAGCCATTCGATGCCATGAAAAATGCTGTCGGCCGCGGGAGTTTTCAGCCAGCCGCAGAGATCGTCGAACCACGCCAGGCCGATGAAGCCCAGGAGCGCACAGCACAGTCCCCACAGAATGAGAATGCGTGCGAACACCCAGCGTGCTCCCCAACGCAGCATGCTGAGCGTGCTGGGAATCTCGAGCACCCAGTAACCCCAGAAGAAGAGCCCGGCGCCGAAGCCGATGACGACGGAGGAAAATCCCAGCCCGCCGGCATCCGGGGACTTGCTCATGCCCAGCTTGGCCACCGATACGTTCACGCGGTCGAGGTAGGCCAGCACGTAGAGAAAGAAGAGAAAGGGGATTAGATAGATGACGACCCGGCGGCGTGTTCGTTCGCCGACGTCCAGGGCGGGACGGCGCCAGCACAGGCGTATAAGTCTGTCAGCCAGGGTGGGGTGCGGGGACATCTTCGGTCTCGGGAGGGTGAGCGCTTCAATATATTGCAGATCACCAGCGGTTCATGGTATCGACAGAGGAAGGCATTGGCGTAATATGGGGTGAAAATGGTGCTCGCCGCGCCTGGCGCGGAGCACAGACTTCAGGGGGTTGACCTGTAGCCGTAGGTGAGAAATGCTCAGCGTACTCGGTTTGATGGCGGGTGGTTTTGCACTGGCG
This sequence comes from uncultured Planctomycetota bacterium, assembly GCA_963848825.1. GTDB lineage: Bacteria > Planctomycetota > Planctomycetia > Gemmatales > Gemmataceae > CAVVSQ01. Next base: position 602,934 of record CAWKFA010000008.1, read on the forward strand.
GGACTGGTTCTTGGCTTGATCGGCTTGCGCGGCTTTCTGACGATGGCCATTCGGCGGGGCCTGTTGGTCCGCGCTTGTGGGGACGATCCGCGCCATCGAGCGCCGTAAGGCTCACTTCAGTTCACGCGGTTCGCGGAGCATGCCATACCTGTTTCTTCCCGTCATCACGTACGTGAAAGAAACCGGTGAGTCCGCCGAGTTTACCTCTGAAGTCGGCGATTGCGGCAAGGAGTCAAAATATCGCGTTGGACAAACCGTTCCGGTTCTTTACGACACGCAAGGCATTGTGCCGGCGATGATCGACACCTGGTTCGCCCGCTGGGGCACGAATTTCTTCATGCTATTCAGCGGTGTGCTATTTTTCGGTGCCGCGGCCCTGGTTTATTGGCTGCGCGTGCAGGCCATCCGCGAGGGCAAGGGTTAAGGTGCACTTTCGTTCGTCAGTGGCAATTTATGAATAAGCACATTGTCGCGTTGGTGTTGGCGCTGATGGCACTGGCTGCTGCCGCGGGGGCCGCCGAGCCACTCCAGCATGATCGGCCGCGTATCATCGTGCTGACGGACCTTTCCAACGAACCCGATGATGAGGAGTCGCTCGTGCGTTTCCTGGTTTATGCCAACGAGTTCGAAGTGGAGGGACTCATCGCCACCACGTCGGTTCACCTCAAAAAAGGGACCCGCGAGGACCTCTTGCACCGCGACATCGATGCCTATGGCAAGGTCGTGGACAATCTCGCCAGGCACAAGCCGGGCTATCCGTCGGCCAAGCACTTGCATGCGGTCGCGAAGACGGGGCAACCTGGCTACGGCATGGGCTTCGTGGGCGAGGGTAAAAGCTCGGCCGGTTCGCGGCATATTATCGACGTGGTGGATCGGACGGACGCCCGCCCCGTATGGATCAGCGTGTGGGGCGGACCCAATACACTGCTCCAGGCACTGCGCGATGTGAGGGCCACTCGCGACGAGGCCGCCGTCGACAATTTCATCAGCAAGCTGCGGGTTTACACGATTTCGGACCAGGATGATTCCGGCCCCGTGCTGCGGCGTGAGTTTCCCAGGCTATTTTACATCGTCTCGTCAGGCGTGGTTGGGGGCGGCGATTACTGGCGGGCTACCTGGAGCGGCATCAGCGGCGATCGCAGATACAAGACCGGAGTCATGCACCGTTTTGAAATGGTGGACAATCCCTGGCTGGAAAAGCACATCATCAAAAACCATGGCCCGCTCGGAGAACTTTACCCGCGACTTGCCTACATCATGGAGGGGGACACGCCTTCTTTCCTCGGCCTCATTGACAACGGCCTGGGCTGGCACGTCCGGCCCGATTATGGCGGCTGGGCCGGCCGCTATCAGCTGTTTCAACCGCATGGAGAAACGCGCCCGATCTGGACGGACACGCGTGACTCGCGCGATACCGTGACGTCGGATGACAATGGTCGGACCGAAACCAGCCATCACGCTACTATTTGGCGCTGGCGCGAACATTTTCAAAACGACTTTGCCGTGCGCATGAATTGGTGCATTGCCGACGAGTTCAAAAAAGCCAATCACAATCCGGCGCCGGTGCTCAACGGCGACAAGACCAGGAAAGTCATCGAGATTACCGCCCAGCCCGGCACGACGGTTCACCTTTCCGCCGAAGGCACTGGCGACCCCGATGGCGATCAGGTGGACCTGCGCTGGTGGATTTATCCGGAGGCTGGCACGCTAAACAGTTCGGGATTACTGCTAACGGCGACCAAAGGCCTGTCGACGAGCCTGGTGGCGCCGTCATTAAAGGCCGGAAGGCCTGGCACGCTGCACGTCATCCTTGAAGCCCGCGATAACGGCACCCCGCCCTTATGGGGCTATCGCCGGGCGGTGGTGACGGTGCGGAACAAATAGTTTGCCCATAGCAACCAGCCTGTGCCCTGGCAGCGTCAATCTTTGGGCAGATGAGGATAAAAGAAGGCGGCCCGCACCGGTGGCGGCATCGGCGACTGCGCCCCCCGGACCGAGCGCCAGATAACTTCGTTAAAGAGCAGATCGTCGACCTGGTCTTCCTTGGTGAAATCAAATGATTCGCTGACCTTGGCGCCCCAGGCGTCCGCGGTGTTGACGGCTTGCAGCTTGGTGTCCGGCATGAGATGGGCATACGGCGTCAAGTTCGCCTTGCCCTGGAAGGCATTCATCATCGGCCGGGCGGCGGCATCAAATTGGCTCATCGGCTTGAGCCCGAGGATCAGTTCCATCGTGCGTAACATGCTGGAGGTGGAGTACATCGTTCGGTCGACACGGCCATGTTGCGTGTAGGGACTGATAACCAACGCCACCGTCCGGTGGGCATCCACATGGTCGGAGCCATTTTGAGCATCATCCTCGACGACGAAGATGGCCGTTTCCTTCCAGAATTTGCTTTTGCTAAGCGCTTCCACCACACGGCCGAGCGCCAGGTCATTGTCGGCGACCATTGCCGTCGGGGTCGGTTTACCCACCTTGGATCCCGAGGTATGGTCATTGGGCAGACGCAGGATGGTCAATTGCGGCATGCCGCCATCCTTTTCAAAACGTTGCAGTTCTTCAAGATAGCGGTCGGCGCGCTTGGCATCGGTGTAATCGAGGTCAAAGCCGCGAAACCACGGATCGATATGTCCCTCAAGCGCCTTGACCCGTGCCGTGGCCGGATCCTTCAGGGTTTTGCCATTTTGGACCCATTCGCCATAGCTGCGATAGGTGACCTTGGCCTCGGCGCAGCGGTCCCAGAGGTAGCCGCCGGCAGGCCGCGCGATGTCATCAAAGTTGCCTTCCGCCGGGTAGATGCTCATTTTTTTGGTCGGGCTGCCACGGTAGCTCAAGGGCCAGACCTTTTTGACGAAGTCCGTGCAGTAGGCTCCCATCGACCACTCGTGCCCCTCGGCCGAGACCTCCCCTTCGCAATAGAAATTGTCCAGCAGCACGAATTGCCGCGCCAGACGATGTGCGTTGGGGGTGATCTTTTCCGGGAAGATGCAAAGTTGTTCGGCGCCGTTCCCTTCCTTCATGTCGCCGAAGACCTGATCGTAGGTGCGGTTTTCGCGGATGACGTAGATGCAGTACTTGATCGGGCTACTGACGCCGGGTTTCGCGGGGATGGGACTGTCGCTGGGGACGGCCCCCACGACGCCCTGATCGGCGCGGAGCGGACTGCATAGATAAGCTTGCTTGCTGTACTTGATCATGGTTTCGGGTGTGGGCACATCGATTACCGATAGGGTGCCGCGATAGAGGCCGGCGATATATTCACGGGTGGTTTGCCCTTTCGGCAACAGGGGGTTGGGGCCGTGCGGGTTTGCCTTGGGCATGACGCCTCGGCCGTTGGCGACATAGATCTTTTTGTCCGCCGGATTGTAGCGCACGGAAGTGGGATAAATGCCGGTGGGAATAAAACCAAGTGGCTTGGCGTCGCCCGGTTTAGCGACATTAAACACTGCCAGATTATTGGCGTTGGCGTTGGCGACGAAAAGAAGTTGCCCGTCCGGCGTCATGCTCAAACTGTTGGGCGTGTTGCCCGAGGGGGCGTCGGGGTAGAGAGCGCAGTTAATGGTTTCGAGGCCTTTGCCGTCGGCGATGTTGATGACACTGACGCGTGTCGAGTTCGAGCAGGCGACATAGAGGGTTTTCTCGCCCGGTCCAAAGATCATTTCGGTCGGATGCGCCTCGGTAGCGAAGGTTTGCGTTACCTTACGCGCTTCGAGATCGATCACCACCACCTGGGCCTTGTTCCACAGGCTCACGAAAAGCCGTTTGGCCTGGCCATCGACCAGGCAGGCATATGGATAGCTACCTGCGCCCAGCGGAAGGGTGACTCGCTCCTCAGGGCTGGCCAGGGGCAGCAGGCAGACGCCATGTCCCCAGGTGCCAGCCACGTAGAGCATGGTTCCCTTGGGATGGACAGCCAGTCCCGAGGGAATGAACTTGGTATCCGCGACCTTTAGCGTTTTCGGCTCGCCCAGAAAGCCGGCCTTGCAGGGGAAGGCATGCACCACGTCGAACTCGCCACCGCTGGCATAGAGCATATTTCCATCGGGAGCGAAGGCCAGCCCGTGGAAGGCTTGCTTCAAGATCACGCGACTGCGGATTTCCTGCTTTTTGCCGGCGAGCTCCACCATGATGATCTCGTGCGGCCCATAGCCGGCGTGCAGCACCGCCATCCATTGGCCACTCGGATGAATGGCCATGTCAACGGGAAAATCGCCCAGCTCAATTTGCTTGCCGGTGGGGTGAATGGACCAGGTATTCGGCAGCCGAATCGAGCCGTCGGCCTCCGCCCCGGGCAGGATGCGCAGCTGGCTGCCAGGTAGCGCAGGTTCGTCGGCATGCGCTGTTACGCCAAGAAGAAAAACGAGCGCCAGAGCAAATCGGGACATGTGCCACCCTCGGTTGGTCCATTCACGCGCCTAAGACATGGAGGAAAGCATATGGCAAAGGCGTGGTTAGCACGAGTATTTTTGCGGAATAATGTAAAGAACGTGGTTTCGTGGGGGAGTTTTTTTTCGTATACTGATCTCTCATCGGACGAAATTTTTTCAGGAGCGAATGAAGGGAGTCAAGTGGGCGATTCACGGCAACGGCTTTTCAGCGGGCCACTTGCCGAATATTGACGATGAATGGTTGGTCCCATGGGCCCCTCGCGTCGGGTAGTCATTACAGGGATCGGAGTCATCACTCCGATTGGCCTGGACGTGAAATCATTTTGGGACGCGCTCTACCAAGGCCGCTCCGGCGTGAGTTTGGTCCAATCGTTCGATGCCTCCGCGCTGCCGGTACGCATCGGCGCTGAAATCAAAAATTTCGACGCACGCAACTACCTGGAGAAAAAAGAGCGCAAACGGCTGGGCATCATGGTGCGAACGTTTCAGTTCGCCGTCGCCGCCGCCCAGCTGGCCATGGAGGATGGCCTGGTCGATAAACAGACGCTCGACCCAACCCGTTTTGGCGTGGTCATGGGTTCCGCGACAATTCCCGGTGATTTACGCGATCTTGGCCCGGGTTCTCGGGCCGCCTGCCCTCCAGGTGCTGAGGTCCCCAGCATGGACCTGTGGGGGGAAAAAGGCACTCCCCTCATCCCCCCCTTGTGGATGCTCACCCACATTCCGAACATGATGGCCTGCCACGTCTCCATTCTGCACAACGCTCAGGGGCCCAATAACACCATCACGCAGTCGGATGCCGCGGGACTTTTGGCTTTGGGCGAAGCCTGTCAATACATCCGCCGCGACCGCGCCGATATGGTGTTGACCGGCGGCGCCGATTGCAATCTCGCCGTGGCCAATTATCTGCGGCACAATCTCTTCGATCAACTTTCACGGCGCAACGAATCGCCGTGCAAAGCAAGCCGTCCGTTCGATCGCGACCGTGAAGGCTGGGTGCTTGGCGAAGGGGGCGGGACCCTGGTGGTGGAAGAACTGGAGCACGCCAGACGCCGCGGCGCACGCATTTACGCCGAGATCGTCGGTTTCGCGTCCGGTTTCGATCCTCGTTGCTCGGGCACGGGGCTCGCCAGAATAGTGAGGCAAGCACTGTCCCGCGCCCACGTGCCGCCGAGCGGTATCGATCATATCAACGCTCAGGGCAATGCCACGCGGCTTGGGGATGCCTGGGAGGCGCGTTCGATCGCCGAGGTCTTCGGCAAGGGCCCCAACGCCAGGCCCGTGTTCGCCGCCAAGGGTGCACTGGGCCATCTCGGCGCCGCGGCCAACTCCGTCGAACTGGCCGCCAGCTTGTTGTCCCAACAACATGGGATCGTCCCACGCACCCTCAACCATGACGTTCCCGCCGACGATTGCCCTGTTGAGGTAACACGCGCCAACCGAGCCGTCGAGCAGCCCTCTTTTCTCAAGATCGCGACGACCGAAATGGGACACTGCGCAGCTGTGGTCTGTAAGAAATGGACCTAATGAGCAGGGATTCTCGTCCCAGCAAATCAATCAGGAATGGGACTTCCCCGTCTGGCCCCAGTGCGCCTTATTGAACTCCTCGGAACGACCTCGGGGGACTGTTAAAACCTTCCAGTTTTCCCCGGCGTGGATGCGGGCTACCTGAACAATCTGCCCGACATGGTAGCACGTGTGCCCGAGAGATTTCTCCAGGGCCAACGGCACCGAATGGGCATCCCCACGGATTAGTACCGTCTTCTCGAAATCGACTGGCTTTAGGCTCTTTAAAGTCTTCAGCAAACAGTTCCAGCCTCTCTCCCAGATTGCCACCAGCTCCGCACGGCTCAGCTCGGATTCCACGAATTCGCCATCGCGATTGCGCCCCGGCTTTTCCCCATCCGTCGTCAGGAAGTCGGTCCAGCGCGAGGTCAGGTTGCCGGCGACGTGGGTCATCATGACGGCAATGGAATTCGTGTTCTTGTCGAGCGAGACATGAAGTTTATCGTCCGGCGTCTGGGCCACGGCGCCGTCCGCCAGGCGTTTGTTGGCCTCAAAGGCGTTGATGGAGGCCGACACGAATGCGGCGAGAATATCCATGCGCTCCTGCTCTCTGAAAGTTGCCGTCGCGGTGCTCTTGCCTTTTGTAAAATGAAGTCAAGGAGAAACCACCATGAGCGACGTTCCCGATAAAAGTACCTTTGCTTCACTTTATGCCGGCCAGGCCCCGTGGGACATTGGTAGAGCGCAAAAAGCATTTAGCGACGCGGCCGACCAGATCAGCGGGTCGCTTGTGGATGTAGGCTGCGGCACGGGAGAAAATGCCTTGTTCTTCGCCGCTCGGGGCCTCCAGGTCACGGGGATCGACTTCCTCGAAGAGCCGATTCACCGCGCAGAAAAAAGCCGCCGACCGCAATATCGCGGCGACATTCCTGGTCAAGGATGCTCTGACCCTGGGGGACTGGGCCGAACGCTTCGACACGGTGATCGACTCCGGACTGTTTCACGTTTTTAATGACGCTGACCGGCAACGCTACAGCGACGGGCTGGCGTCAATCCTCAAGCCGGGCGGCAAATTGTTGCTGCTATGTTTCAGTGACGACGAGCCAGGAACTCAAGGACCGCGCCGGGTGTCCATGAAAGAACTTGGCGACGCGTTCGCCCTGGGCTGGAGGATCGAGTCCATCAAGCCCGCAAGATTTGAAGTCAGGCCTGACGTGAAGGATTTCAACTTTAGCGCGGGCGGGCCGAAAGCGTGGTTTATGGTGGCGCAGCGCGAAGGGTAAGCAGCCAGTCCTCTCACCGCTGTGGATCGAGAATTCGGGTTAGTGGGCTAGGAGTGTGTTGATTTTTCGTTGTGGTCGCGAACCCCTCGGAACAGATCGCTAATTGCCATATGAACTTCAAGGTATGGCTTATCTCCGAACTCCTCTAGGAGAATCTGCTCGAACTCGCCATCGATCCAACGTGCCCGGCGAGGTGGTTGGCGATTGAAATGGAGATAGACGTATTCGCGAAAGGATAAATCTTCATCTGTCGTATCATTCGTATCATTTGAATTACGGCGCTGTGGTTGGGGTAGGCCGCGTGGTTGGGGTAAGCCGCGCCCCCTTGGAAGCCCCCAACAAAAAGAAAATCAAATCACGACCAGTTTTGATGCCGCTGCAATACATGAGCGGACGCAATGACATGTACCTTATCATTTCGTCCCAATTGGCATAGTCGATAGACATTTTTCACCTAACGAATCTCAATGCGTGACCGTTTTTTTCAATTCTACCCGGCCATCCATAATGACCAGCGTGGAAAACCAGGACGAGATTTTGCATAAATCCAGGTTATATCCGTCCTCCGCCAACACGGATGGAATAGCAACAGCGATCGCGCATCTTTCAAGGTATAGCATGCTTAACCCATACAGGGCGATTCTGATTGTACTTGGCTCAAGAGATCAATGGGGACGTAACTCAAACCTCTTTATGTCGGCCTGGGGTCAGATGGGCCAAACAGTCACCGCCAAGGACGTCAACGCCAATGTCATCGGCACGCTGTTCGTGACTGAACGGCAGCGGAAGTTGGGACGTTCGCTTAAGGCGACAAAACGACTGCGTGGCCACCGTTGAATGAAGCGCATATCTTGCCATTTTTGTTCGAGCAGGCTTTCCGTCAGATACCCTTGGCCGTGCCAGCCAAAGTAAAAGTCTCCAAGGACTTATTGTAGGCGCACCTGCCAACGTTGAGCTTGTCCACGCTGCTTTTCGGCATGTTAAATGCGCAGCCCTGAGCGCCTCAAACTCTTGGTTGTACTTCTGGATCAGGGGAATCGCCTCCTTGGCGGCTTGCAATACCTGCCTTCGGTCCGCCGGGCTGGCCCTTTCGCTCGCTTTGACTCGATCGGTAAGGGCATCGATTTTCTTCGACTCGGCCAGGAGTGCCTCTCCCGCGGCTTCGATGGAGGCGACATCCCTGGCAGTCGCAAGTATTTCACCAGACGACTTGACACAGGCGTTGAGCTCATTGATGATCGCCACGTGCAGGCCCGCAGGTGCATAGGCGACGTTGGGGTTGATCGGAAGATTGAGCGGCCTAGGCGCTGGCTGGTCTTTCTTCGAAAAGGCGCCCCTGGAGATCATGTAGGCCACCGCGCCGAAAACGATCGAGACCACGCCGGTCAGCACTTTGCCCCAAGTCGCCGGTTCCGTTTTCTTGGAGCGAGTTTTCCTGCGGCGGGGACGTTCGTCATCCTTTTCATCCTCGCGTTCGTCGTCGTGTTCTAGCCGGCGGTCACTTGCGGCCTTGGACGTGGCGGTCTTACGCGGCGTGACGGGGCGCACTTCCTCCTGCATTGGCCTTTTCGTCTCATCTTCGGCGGCTGGCGCACGCACGAGAAAGCTGGTCTGGCACGCCTTGCAACGCACTTTCTTGCCCGTCAGGTGGTCGCCCAGCGTGTAGACCTTCTTGCACCCGGGGCAGGGGACTTTGATCGGCATAAGAATCTCCGACCAGTTGTAAAAACTCCGGAAGTGGGCTAGAAGTGTGTTGAATAAATCCTGGCGATCATAGGCCAGCCCCACCCTCAGCCCCACCGTTATCTGGAGGACTGTCGTAACGGCGGTCCATTTCGTTTTGAGATTTCTTGACAAACCGTTCAATCAGAAAGAAGAAGCCGACAAAAAGTCCGAGCATCCCGAAGAAACCCAATATGCCCACAAGTTCATTTGGCATAAATCCAGCTTTGCGTGGGCGGCCACCCGTTTTGGCGTCGCGAAAAGATTGTTTGGCGAACAATCACTGCTCGCCTGCAGGTCGGTCGGGTATGGCTTCTTTTCCATACGGCTTTTTATTGGCCTGCGGGCTTTAGGAACAGCCTCCAAGCTCGAACGACTCTCGGCGGGCGTGAGCCCCTGGCAGACGCGCCCCCTCAAAAATGGAAAAATCGTTCATGTCTGCCTGACCGATATTCGATGAAAAGAGGGTGGAGTCATCGAAAGGCTGGCGGCCGGGGACTTCGTGTCGAGGAGTACTTGATGAAACGGGGCTGTTGGCGACTGGGCTGGCTGATTGTGCTGGTTCAGGCGTTATGGGTCAACGCGGCGACCTCGGTCGTGTCCACGCAAAAGAAGGACGTGCCCTCGCCGCGGAGCGTGCCCCTGGACAAGATCGACGAACGCTATCGCGGGGCCGTCCGCGAGGTGCTCGACAAGCCCATTCTTTCGGGGCGAGGGCCCGCTGAAACCTTTTTTTGCCAGCCGCAACAATATACCTGGTTTCTCGATCACCCCGATCGCGCGGTCATCGCCTGGCGCCGCCTCGGCGCCAAGTGCGTTAGCATCGTGGCACGCGGCGACGGCAAATTCGGCTGGTCCGATGAAACGGGCAGCGAGGTAGTCTGGGAAACCGTTTACAAGGGCCCAGGCCTGCGAATTTGGTTCGCGGATGGTAAGGTGCGACCCGGCCCCATGCTGCCCCTCGTGCCCGTAAAGGCAGTCGTCGTGCTACGGCATAACGATAGCAAAACAGCCGACGGGGCCCTCGTCATGTTCCACCAGTCTGACGTATTTGTGCACACCGACAGCAAAACCGCCGCCATGATGACCCGAATGCTCGGTCCAACAGCCAACCGGGTCGCCGAAGGGGGCCTCGGCCAGCTTCAGCTTTTCTTTTCCGGGCTAAGTTGGTATCTGGATCGCCATCCCGACCAGGCCGAGGCATTGCTGAAATCGGGTGACTAGGGCGCCTCAGGCGCCCAGGCACGCTTCCAGAAAGGCCCCCGTCATGGAGTTTCAGGCCAAGCCCGAAGTCATACGCTGCTATTTCGAAAAGACGGTCCAGCCCCATATCCCCGCCATGTCCTTACGCTGGGACGCGGATGCTCCGGGCGTGGCCGAACGCACCTGGCACCTGCCGGCCGGCGTCTGCGTCACCGGGCCGGCGCCGGAACATTTCGGCGTGACCATCCACCGCCAGGCAGCCAACAGTTACAGCGTTCGCGTGCTCTGGAACCAACTTTCCCTCCGCTGGAATCAACTGACCCGCGTGCAGATCATGACGAGCGCCCTGGCGCCACTCTTGCGTTCTCTGGGTACCGACCTCTGGTACTTGCTCGAGCAGCCCGTGGATCAGGAAATGACGCACCCGGCCCAGGTGGCCTGAGGCAATGGCGCGTGGACTAAAGTCCACGCTACGAGCGCTGGCCGTGGGTTGCACTTCGCCGACGGGGACTGGCGCCTGACGGCGTGCGGTGAATGCCGCTGCACTTTTGCCTCGTCATTTTGTTGACAAGCTAAATCGTACAAATACACATTACATGCAAGACCATGTGGCACGCGGCGCGCAAGCGCCGTGGCAATGGCACATGGTCGCTCGAGAACCCTCGAAACCCCTGCAGCGGACTTGCTCACCCATGGCGAAACTGACGTACCGGGATGCTGGCCTCGACCTGGAACTGTATGAGCAAAGCCTGGCCGGCATGGTTCCGTTTCTGAAGCGCACCCACACGCCGCGGGTTCTCGATGGCTTCGGCGGCTTCGCCAGCCTGTTCAGCCTCGACTACAATTGCCGCCTCTTCGCCAAGAATTATCGCCGGCCCGTCCTGGTGACCTGCTCCGACGGCGTTGGCACCAAGCTTAAAATCGCCGGGCTCTTGAACAAGCACGACACGGTCGGCATCGACCTCGTGGCCATGTCGGTGAACGACTGTCTTTGTACCGGCGGCGAGCCGTTGCTTTTTCTCGACTACATCGCCCTGCCCAAGGATGACCCACCCCTCATCCGGTCGCTTATCAAGGGCATCAGCGACGGCTGTATAGAGTCCGATTGCTCTCTTGTTGGCGGTGAAACCGCGATTCTTCCGGATTTTTACAAGCCGGGCGACTATGACATGGCGGGCTTTTGCGTGGGGGTCGTCGAGCGCGACAACATTATCAGCGGCAAGGCGATTCAGGTCGGCGACATCATTTTGGGCCTGGCGAGTACCGGTCTGCACTCCAATGGCTACAGTCTCGCCCGCAAGGTGGCCTTCGACCATGCCGGCCTGAAGGTCGACGATTTCGTACCGGAACTGGGCAAAACCATCGGCGAGGAGTTGTTGACGCCGACGCGCATCTACGTTCGGCCGGTCAAAAACATCCTCTACCACTACCCCGTCAAGAAGCGCGTCGTTCGTGGTTTAGCACATATCACGGGCGAAGGTCTGCCGGGCAACGTGCCGCGCGTGTTGCCGCCCGGCCGGCGCGCCTTCATCAAGCGCGGCAGTTGGCCGGTATTGCCCGTCTTTAACTGGCTCCAGCGCCTGGGCGAAATTGAGCAGCAAGAGATGGATACCGTCTTCAACATGGGTCTCGGTTTCGTCATGATCGTCAGCCGTTATTACGCGGAAAGCATCCAGCGCAGGCTTCAGGAAGAGCGCGTGCCCACCTACGTAATCGGCGACATTCGCGCCGGCGATCCCGGGGTCGAGTGGGTGCAGTAGCGAACTTCGCTCTTTTCTCTACGCCCGTTAACAGCGCCCGCTGCCGTGCCTACGTTCAGATGAATCACGTCCCCTGGCCGAAGATGTCCCGCAACGCGTCGTCGATATTGCCGAATTTGAATTGATAACCCAGGGCCAGCGCCTTGGCCGGCACCGCGCGCTGCCCTTTGGTGATAACGCCGGCGACGGGGCCCAGTGCCAGGCGTAGCATGAAGGCCGGAGTTGGCATAAAACTGGGACGATGCAGGGCCCGGCCAAGGGCCTTGGAGAATGCCTTGTTGGTCACCGTTCCTGGCGCCGACGCATTCATCGGCCCGCTGGCCTCCGGATTATCAAGCGCGAAGAGAATCAGTCCCACCATGTCTTCGTGGTGAATCCAGCTCAGGTACTGCTTGCCGGAGCCAATGGGTCCGCCCATGAAAAGTTTGAAGGGAGTGACCATTTTTTGCAGCCCGCCCCCGCTGGGGTCCAGAACCACGGACACGCGCAACAGGACGGTGCGAATGCCTCGGGCGCTGGCGGGCCAGGTTGCCTTTTCCCAGTCGACGCAAAGCTGTGCCAGGAAGTCAGTCCCGGCCGGGCTGTTTTCGTTGAGGTCTTCGCTCCCCGTGGGGCCGTAATAGCCGACCGCCGAAGCATTGACGAGCGTTTTGGCAGCTGGGTTCTTCAGAAGCGCGGCAACGATGTTGACCGTACTTTTCACCCGGCTGGCGTAGAGCGTTTCCTTGAACTCGGCGCTCCAGCGGCGGTTGAATATGCCTTCGCCGACCAGGTTGATCGCTGCCGGGCAGTCCTTGAGCGCGTCCATCCATACATCGGGCACCATGGGATCGCCCGGCAGCACGGTGCAAGCGTCGCCCCACTTTTGTTTGACGGCCTCGGGCCGGCGGGTGAGCATGACGGGATGATCGCCGCGTTCCAGGAGCCGTTTCACAAGCCGCCCGCCGACCAAACCTGTGCCGCCCGCCACGAAAACACGCATGATATTACTCCGAATGGCCGCGCCGGGCGCGGAAATTTGCTGGCAGCGCCTATCCTGAAACGGGGACAGGACCCTTGAATTCTAGGGGGCCGTCCTCATTTTGGGATAGGCTGGTGACGCGTTGGGGCGCTGCCGAACTTGCGCACTTCGAGAGACAGCGCGCGGCAAAGTGGGAGTTAGCGGAAAAAGTGGCGGCACTCAGGGCTTGTTATTTTTCTTCGCGGCTGGAACATCAAAGAAATGGGGTGGCTGGGTAGCCTCTGGCAGCGGGAGGACCGGCCTGTAACCGAGCAGATACGCACGAGTGCCACGATGGCGACGACCAGCGCAGCAAATAGTAACTTAGCCCAAATAGGATGACGACCGGCACCACAATGAGCAGGGCCAGCGGCAACCCCAGGAGCACGAACAGTTTCCGATAACGCGCGGGTTTCTCGCTCATGAGGCAAGTTTTTTACCGCAATAGCGGTCGAAACGCAACGCCAGCCTACCCAGACGGCGCGCGTGGATTATGTTAGTTTTTTTCATCTTGAGCTAACTAAATTATCGTATTTAAAAGTCCAGAATTGGTCTAAAAACAAATATCTTGGAGGGCAATGAATTCTACGGGTCAATGGTGATTGAAAACTGCATTGAAGGGCATTGTTTGCCGCAAGGTCATCCGACCCGACAATAAGTCAGGCTGTACGTTCCCGACCGGGCCGTGGGGAGTGTGCGCCACGCCGCGCAATTACCGTGAGAAACATGGGTTACGACGTTTGGCGGGCACCTGCCACGGTGAGTCGGAAGCATTCACTGAGTTTTCTCGACGGGAGTCGCCCGCGAGGAAATCGGCAGACGATGCGCGCCGCCCCACGGCAGACATTTCCTCATTTCTGGCTTTTCGTCCTTACCCATTCAAAAGCGCAACGCCAGCCTGCCGAGGCGGCGCAGGGTTTCTTCCATTAAATTGTCCTCTTCCTTGTCGTCTTTCGCCACGTAGGTGACCGAAAAACGCAGGTAGGCGCCGGCGTTATCCCACGGCACGCAGATAACGGATTGCTCGTTGATAAGAAATTGGGAAGCTTCCTCGGCGTTGGCGAACGATCCAGATCCGCAACCGGTCGGTGCCTTGACGTAGAGAAAGTAGGTCCCACCGGGCATTTTGGCGCTGAAGCCCACCTTGCCGAGCACAGTCACCAGCTTTTGCAGGCGGCGGCGGTATTTTTCGCGGGTGCGGTCTCCTATTTCCGGGTGGTCCAGCGCGGCCTTGGCCGCTTGTTGAATAGCCATGAACTGGCCAGAGTCGCTGTTGTCCTTGACGTCGGCGAAGGCCCGCACAATCTGGGGATGGCCGGCGACAAAGCCCATCCGCCAGCCGATCATGTTAAAGCCCTTGGACATGGAATGGACCTCGACGCCGACCTCTTTGGCCCCATCGATTTGCAGGAAGCTTAACGGCGCACCCTCGAATGTCAGCAAAAGGTGCGCGGCGTCTTGCACGACGACAACTTTGTGGGTATGGGCAAAGTCGACCACTTGTCTGTAGAAAGCGCGCGTGGCCACGGCGCCGGTCGGGCTGTTGGGATAATTAATCACCAGCAACTTGGCCCGCTTCTTGATATCGGCGGGAATGGCCGCCAGGTCCGGATAGAAGCCGTTCTGTTCCAGGAGCGGCAGGTTGTAGACCTCGCCGCCATAATACTTCGTGTGGGTGCCCGCGACAGGATACCCCGGCACGGTCATGAGGGTGACATCGCCAGGGTTGATGAAGCAAGCCGGCAGCATGGCCAGCGCTGGCTTCGAGCCGATGGCGTGGTTGACCTCGGTTTCGGGGTCAAGCGCGACGCCAAAGACCTTTTTCATGAAGGTGGCGGCGGCCTCCTTGAAGGCGGCGATGCCGTTATCGGCATAACCTCGATTTTCCAGCTTGTCGATCTCGCGTTTGCCGACCTCGCGCACCAGCGGATCGGCCAAATCGTCATTCTCGCCGATGCCGAAGTCCAGCAGCTGGCGCTCGGGATGGGCGGCCAGCACGGCCCGTTTGGCCCGCTTGATCTTTTCGAACTTATAAATCTCGGTCCCTTTGCCATAATTGGCGCCGCCGATACGATCGGCAAAGAGGGTTTGAAACCAGGGGTCGGACGCCATCATGGGAACCTCATAGGCAGCTTGGCTGTCGCCCGTTCACGGGCGGCCGGGCCAAAAACAGGAGCACATTCAATCATTTTATAGCGAAAAGATTACCATATTGGGGCCGTGGTGGGAGGAATTTGGGCTGAGCGGTCTACCGCCGGGGAGAGGTGGTCGGTAAAATGCTCACGGTACAGAATATCGACGAGGGCGCTTGTGGCACTGACACCCCGCGACCGGGACCTGATAAGGCGTTGTTTGCACCATGAGCCGGGCTCGTGGAACGATTTCGTGGATCGTTTCCTTGGCCTCGTTTATCACGTCGTGCAACATACGGCGGACTTGCGAAGTTTTTCGCTCAAGCCCGAAGACGCCGAGGACATCGCGGCCCAGGTGCTTCTCCACATCGTCGACAATGACAATGCCGCCCTGCGGCACTTTCGCGGCAACAGCAGTCTGGCGACCTATTTAACCGTCATCGCACGCCGGGTTTGCGTCCACGAGCTGGCGCGGCGAGCACCCGGAGTGCGCGAAGTTTCCGGCCGCGGCCATGCGCCGGCCGACCACGACGAGCCGGAAGCTCGTGACGCCGCGCCCGACAAGGGAGTGGAAGCACTCGATGAAGTGACGCAGCTTCTCAAAAAACTGCCCGAAAAAGACCGTTCCGTGGTCAAGCTTTATTTTCTCGAGGGCCGCTCCTATGAGGAAATCAGCAAAGAGCTGACGATTCCCATGAACAGCATTGGCCCTATCCTGTCACGTGCCCGCCGCAAATTGCAGGGCGAAGAAGAACCTTGAAGCCCGGAGCCGCTTCACGTTTTCCCCAAATCTACTAGAAAAATAACAAGCAGACTGCCGCACGGAGTTAGTTCCGTCGGCCGGGATTACCTCTCGGCCGCCGTAAACCATTATCGTCGGCGAAAAAGTGACAGGTCCCTGGCATTGAGGGGGCTTGCGCCATTTCGCGCAGGCATTAATTGGTAGCGATCCTCTTGCCGCCGTGACAGACGCCCTCCCGCCCGGATGCGGTCCTTGTATCCCTTAGGAAGCGCTCTCCATGATGATTCAGGTCGAGAACCTCACCAAATACTTCGGCCCCGTGATGGCCATTGACCGCGTCACTTTCGAGGTGGATCAGGGAGAAATCGTTGGTTTCCTCGGCCTGAACGGGGCCGGCAAGACGACCACGATGCGTATTCTGACCAGCTACCTGCCGGCCACCAGCGGCATCGCGCGGGTGGCGGGTTTCGACGTCATGACGCAATCGCTCGACGTGCGCCGCAATATTGGCTACCTGCCCGAAAGCGTGCCCCTCTATCCCGAGATGCGCGTCGACGAATACATCATGTTCCGCGCCAAGCTCAAGGGCGTGCCGCGGCGCGAACGCATCCGCCGCGTCGAATATTGCCTGGAACGCTGCCGCCTCAAGGAAGTCCGCCGCCGTCTCATCGGCACACTATCCAAGGGGTATCGGCAACGCGTCGGCCTGGCGGACGCCATGGTTCACGATCCCGCCATCTTTATTCTCGACGAACCGACCTCCGGCCTTGACCCCATGCAGATTCGCGAGACGCTGGCCCTTATCAAGGAATTGGGGGATAGCCACACGATCCTGCTATCGACGCACATTCTTCCCGAGGTGGAAGCGATTTGCGAGCGCGTGATTATTATTGCCGGCGGCCGCGTTGGCTTTAGCCGGACGCTGGCGGAGATTGAATCGCAAGCCGTAATCTTGCTCGAAACGCGCGGCCCGGCCGAGCAGGTTGCCGGCGTGCTGCGCGGCATTCAGGGAGTGGCGCAGGTCGCGGAACAGGCGGGGGAGGATGGCGTGATCGGCTACACCATCCGCACCGACGACAATACCGATCTGCGCGAGCCGATCAGCAAGGCGGTCGGTGCCAGGGGTTGGCCGATCCGCCGCCTGGATCGCAAGCGTGGCAGCCTGGATGACGCTTTTTTCAATGTCCTGCGCGCAAGACCCGCTCAAAGCGGAAGTGTAACGGGCGGGTGGGCGAGCGAACCGCCAGGCGCTGGACTACCACGATTGGACATAGCACGGAAATGGCCGGGATCAACCTGGCCCATGGAGCAAGTTCATGGCAACACGGGCAATCAGGCCGGATCGCGACGACACGATGCTGACGGGCTGGCAATCGATGCCGGAAAAGCCGCCGTCCGCTCTGCGTGACGACCAACCGACAGTCGCACGCTTTCTCGCCATGCTGGGCGTGCTCCTGGTCGCGATAGGTGTTCTGGCTCACCTCGCGCCGTCGATGGGTTGGACCTATGCCGTCGGCGCCGGCTGGGGCGCCTTCTTCTTATCGCTCGGCCTGGTGCTGGTCCTCTATCACGCGTTTGTCGATGCGGATGTGCAGTTCCGGCGCGTCTATACCGGCCTCGGCTTGCTGCTGGCGGCGATCGGGGTACTTTTGCGCGTGTTGCCGCTGGGGGGTAGCGTCGGCGCCCTCTTCGTACCCTTTGGCATCTATGCCCTGGCGCTCGCGCTGTTGTTTCTCTTCGCGGTGTTGCGTAACGAAACCAGTCCCACTTTGAAGGCCGGCCTGTTACGCCTGCTGGGTACCCTCGGCGCCGTCATGATTCTGGCGGGAATCGTCGTGGGCCAGTGGCGGGCAGATTTCTTGGCCGTCGAAGGCGTACTGCTGCTGATCTTGGGGCTGCTTTATGTCACTACCTATATCGGCATGCAGGATCCAGTCACCGGCGCGGGCTATTACGCGGGCATCCTGCTGGGCGTCGCCGGCGCGGTCTGTGTCCTGGTTACGGTGGTACGCATTTTCATGCCGGTGGCGGAGGCTGCTGCCGGCGATACCTCCGATGGTTTCCTGGTGCCGTCGGGCCTTATCCTGCTGGCGGCGGGATTTACCTACATGGCATTCGCCTTTGGCGTTTGTTCGGACTGGACCCTGCTCGTGCTCGTGCGGCGTGAACTGGCGGCTTTCTTTTATTCGCCCATGGCCTACCTGGTTTTGCTGGCCATGATGTTCGTTGCCTGGATCAATTTCTTTCTCTTCATTCAAAACGTGATGCGCGACGCGGGGCCCAGGGCGGCATGATGTTCGAGCCCATCGTCGCCGCCTATGTGCTTAGTTTCATCCCCTTGATAGCGCAGCTCTTCGTGGTGCCCGTACTCACCATGCGTCTTTTGAGCGAAGAAAAACGCTCCGGGACACTCGAAATGTTGTTGACCGCGCCGGTGAATGAATCCACCGTCTTGCTAAGCAAGTTCCTGGCCGCCTGGCTTTTCTACCTGCTCACCTGGGTGCCTACCTGGCTCTTTTTGATTGCCTTGCGCGCGATGGGCGCCGATGAGTTCGATTATCGGCCGGTCCTGAGCTTTTTCTTGGCCCTCATGGGCAGCGGTGCCGGTTTCGTGGCCATGGGACTCTTCTTCTCCAGCATCACCCGCAATCAGATTATCGCGGCCGTCTTTACCTTCGTGGGCATGACCCTATTTTTGCTCACCGCGATCTTGACGCGGCAGCCCGGCCTTCAGGGTACGCTCTGGGGCGATGTTTTTTATTACGCCTCTTTTTATGACCTGTGGGAAACGAGCCTGGAAGGGGTGCTGGCGCCGCGCTACCTGGTGTTCCATGTTTCCGTGGCCCTCTTTTTCCTCTTTCTGACCGACAAGGTGCTCGAAGCACGCAAGTGGAGCTAAAGTCCTGCCCATCGTGCCGCGCCACAAACAGGTCCTGCCCGGTTTATCTGAGGAGTGTTCACAAAAATGTCCAGTTCTCCGACGCCCGCCCACAACCCCGTGCCTGAATCCGTGGCGGCCAGCAATCGTGCCTTGGCTTACAGCCTGGTATGGGGCGGCGTGATGATGTTTATTCTCGGCTGGTGGCTGGGAGTAAAGCACGAGGAGCTGTCGCGCCTGGTGGTCTTCGCCTTTTGGTTCCTGGCCGCCCTGTCCTTCGTCGGCGGCGCCTGGCAATTTCGAACGCTTGCCAGTCCGTTTGTATCGCCTGAATTCAGAGATGCCCTGCTGGCACGTCAGCGGAAGGTGCTCGGCACGGGCCTGTTGGTCGGTGGCGTGATTTTGCTGGGATTGGCGGTCTACCTGGGCATCACCTTCAAACTGCTCGCTTTCGGCGAAGTTGTCGGCTCCTGGTTGGTGGCCAGCGCCGCCATCCTGTGCGGCTGGCGGCTTTCCCGGGGTGGCCCCCAGGAGATGGACTCTTATCCCTTGATCGATAGCCTACGCCGCCAGCATGCCCCGGTCGGCCTCTTCATGATTGGCCTGGGCATGGTGCTCGTCATCACCCCGGTTGCCCTCGTCTTTTTGCAAACGGTGAGCCAGGACTGGTTGCCGGAAATGATCTGCCTATTTCTCTTCGGTTTCCTCGCGTTTCTGGCCGGCATGCGGCTCGCCTTCACGCCCACCACGGAGCTGACGACGGCCAAGTTGCGGCTCTTCGTTCTTGTCGTGGGCGGCTTGGCCGGGCTCATCCTGGCTGTCGGCGCCTGGCGCGTGCCGTGGCCTGGCGTGACGAAGTATTCGGTGGCATGAGGGCCTGGCAGGGGGACGTCGGCTGGCACCTCTGGCTGTGCGCCTATGTCGAGCTGATCGGCCTGGCCCTCATGTTCGCCAGCCTCATGCTGGCCAAGGCCGACATTCGTTCGAACGTCGTGCTGCGGCGCACCCTCTATGGCTACAACGCGTTTTTGACTGGCCTCTTGCTCCTGGCCGTGCTTGTCGTTCTCAACATTGTCCTGTTCGCGCTTTTCCCTGGCTCCTTCGAGTGGAGCAAGTCGCGCGCGCGCATACGCTCAGCACCAGCAGCAAGAACATGCTCAATAACTTGCGCGAGCCCACCACCATCTATGTGCTGATTCCGCGCGACAACCTCACCGCCGAACTCAGGAACTTTTTGGAGAACTGCCAGAATCAGTCGGCCAAGATTGAAGTCAAATTCCTGAACCCCAACAAGGATTTTGATGAATATGAGAACCTGGCCAAGCGCTTTCCGGATAGCCTGTCGGGCCGTGTGAGCCGGGTTGGCGCGGTGGAGCGGGGTATTCTTATCGCTTACGGTGCCTTGCCGACGGATACGACAAAAAAAGTCCCGCACGCCTTCATACCGGCCAGCCGGCTGGTGGAAACGCAGCCGCTCAACACCAAGGAAGACGGCGTCAAGGGCGTTGCTTTCTTCAAGGGCGAATCCGAAGTGATCAATGAGCTCAGCTTTTTGGCCCAGGACCGCAAGAAGCGCAAGGTTTATTTTCTGCAAGGCAATGGCGAGCTTGATATCAATGGCGCGGACCCCAAACTGCGCCGCGATTTGCGCGTGGCAATGGAGCCTTTAGGGTGCGCCACGCTGGTGGGCGGCCTCAAAAAAGAGCAATACGACGTGCAGGGGCTGAGCTTTGCCGAGCAGCTTCCCAAGGACAAAACCGCCAACTTGACCTATGCGTCGGAAGTTGGACCGCAAAAGCGCAAGGAAGTACCTGACGATGCCGAGGCCGTGCTGATTGGCGGTCCCTCGTCCCCCCTCGGCACCACGATCCTCGAAGCGCTGGAGAGATACATGGATCGCGGCGGCAAGCTGCTGGTATTTCTCGATATCGTGGTCGATGTCAAGAATGAGGCGCTCAAAACGTCGGGCCTTGAGGACTTTTTGCGCAAGTACGGTGTTGTGGTCGGCAAAGAATTCGCCATGCGCGTGCCAAGCCCTGGCGACCCGCGTGAGGTGTTCGGCACCGTCCCTCCCGACACGAGTAATGAGCTGGCCAAGAACTTTGTCGGCGAGCCCCTGGGCCTGAGTACCGTCCGCGTCGTCCGGCCCGAGGCGTCCGCGCAAAAATACAAGGTCGATGTTCTTTTACAGCTTGATACGCGCGACCGCACCATTCCCAGCCCGCAGCTCTACTGGGAAGAGACCGCCCTCCAGGCCGTGGTCAGCCCGGAAAAATACGTCCTCGACCTGGCACGGCAAGGAATTTTGAAAGAGCGGATCAGCTCGGAGCCGATTCCCGTGGCGGTGGCGGTGTCCGACAAGCTGCTCGATCCAGGCAGCGGCAAGGAGAGTTTCAAGCCGCGTTTGGTCGTTTTCGGCGACGCCGAAATGATCTCGAACGCGGGCATCATGGACCGGGAGGCGGGCGGCGATATGGCTTTTGCCTGGACGGCCGCGGCACTCGACTGGCTGTCCGCCAAGAAGACAGGGCTGGGCGGGCCGCGCCCGCGTGAGACGATGTCCTATACCATCAATCCGCAAAAAGTGAACGTCAACCGGCTGGCTTATCTGCCCGGTTGGCTCATGACGCTGACCATCCTGAGCCTGGGCGCGGGCATCTGGATCGTGCGGCGGCGCTAGTCGCAAGCAGGACGAACGGGCGACGTCCATGGGCACAGAGCAGTTTGCCAGGGTCAGCGAGGCTATCAAGGAGTTTGCACACCGATGAATTTTCGCAGCACCACGATGTTGTTTGGCCTGCTCCTGGGGATGCTTTGGCTCTTTGGGCTGACGGTCGCGCACAAGAAGACGGCTGTCGATGCCAGTTATCTTCTGCCCACACTGCAGGCCAATCCGGATGTTGTCATCGACTCGGTGACCATCGAACGCCGCGTCAAGGGCAAGGAGCCCGAGGCTTTTCAGTTCACCAAGGAAAACGATGTCTGGACGCTCAAGGTGCCGAATGTGCAAACGTCGGTGAAGCTGGATACCTTTCGGGTCGATCAGATTGTCAACCAGATCAAGGACGCGCGGCGTAGCGATGAGGCCACCGTCACGACCGCGCTGGCGACCTACGACCTGACGAATCCCGCGACCGTCGTGACGCTCCGGGGACAGGCCAAGGGTAAGCCCAGGCATGAATGGAAGTTCAACATCGGCAAGGAAAGCGCTGACCAGGCCCTCATGTTCGTCAATACTTCCGATCTGCCGAGCAAAGTTTATGGCGTCCAGAAGAACAACGTGGACAGTGTGCTTTTCAAGGACCCCAATCACTTGCGCTCCCGGCGCATTTTCGAGTTCAACGACGTGGCGGCGCAGACGGTTGCCATCAAGGCCGGCAGTGCGGAGCTGGAGCTGAAGAAGGGGGAGGACGCCACCTGGCGTTTCGAGAAGCCCGCCCTTGGCCTGGCGGACTATGAAGGCCAGCCAGCCCCCAAGGACCTTCCGCCCGGCGCCAAGATGCCGGATGCCGGCGGCGTCAAGGGCCTCTTGAACGCGATCGCGACGATGCGCGTCGATTCGGATGAGGATTTCGTGCCGCTCAGCGATACCAAGCTCGACACCTATGGACTGGCGGAGGGCAAGGAAAGCATGCTCATTCAGGTTGGCGCCAACAAGGACCGGACGGACAAGAAAGACGTGTCCAGGGAAACCCTGGCCATCGGCAGCGCCATCAAGGACAAGAACCAGGTTTATGCCCGCCTGGTCGGCGACCAGGGGATTTTCAAGCTGAACAGCAAGTTGCTGGAGCCGATCAAGGCGGCCTTGCAAAACCCCGGCGCCCTGCGCAGCATGGACCTGGTCAGCCTGGACGCCAAGAAGGTGGACGCACTGGTCGTGGAGCAGAAAGCGGACAAGATTACCCTGCTTCATCCCGAAGGCAAGCCCTGGGAAGTACAAGCGGGCCCGGGCAAGCTCCAGAAGGCCAATGACGCCGCCGTCCAGGCAATTCTGGAGGCGCTGCAGACCAAGCGGCCGATCGTGAGGTTCTACGATGGCGACGATTACAAGAAGCTGGACGCGGAGATGAAGGCACCGGCCGTTGTCCTGACTGTTTATCTGGACGGGCTCGACGAGGGCAAGAAAGAAGGGGACAAGAAAGAGCCGGCCAAGGACAAAAAAGAAGCCATCCCGGACGCCACGCTGCGCCTCAAAAAAGACGCCAAGCCCGCCGTGACGCTGCGTTTTGGGGAGGCCGACAAGGAGAATGTGAATGTCGAACGGGTCATGGCCGACGGGACCACCAGCCGCTTCAAGTTGCCACGCACCTTTCTCGACAAGGTGGTGCCGGGCGATCTTGCCCTCGCTTTTCTTGACCCCACGCTGCCGGCGTTCACGGCTGGCGAGATCTACGAGCTGACCATAGCGCGGGAAAAGGACAAGCTTGACATCGAGAAGGGCTGGGGCGACAAGAGCGAGCGCTGGTTCTTCAAGGAAAGCCCAGGCGCCCAGGGCAAGGACCCAACCGACGCGGCCAACACCGCCCAGCTCGTCAAAAACCTGTCGGCGCTGTCGGCCAAGAAATGGCTGCGGTGCATCGATCCCAAGGAGGACCTGGACAAGTTCGGCCTCAAGAAACCGGCCCTCGAAGTCACCTTGATGGTGCGTAAAAACCAGCCGCAAGCCATGGCGATTCTCGCGGGCATGCTGGCGGCACCCTCCGAATGGCGCGGCATCCAGGCAGGCCTGACGGCCATCGCCATGAGCGTGGCCGGCCCGGTGGACAAGATCGTGCTCAAAATCGGCAAGGACACGGAAGACGACAAGGACAAGCCCGCGGTCTATGCCCTGCGCAGCGACAAGGACTTTTTGTTCCTCTTGCCGGCCGACCTGGTCCGCACGCTTCGCGAAGCCGATTTGCACGACCGCTCCAGCGTGGTCCTGGCCCAACCACTCGTGGGCGCGGCGCTGGTCGCTCTAGAAATAGGCGAGCCGCTCAACCTGCTCCTGGGAGCGTCGCCGCTGGCAACCAATCAGGTGCAAAGTTTCGATGCCTCGAAGGTCAAGGACATCAAGGTGGCCCTGCGCACCCACAATGAACTGCGCACCTTCGCCTTCGAACGCGATCCGCTGAATAAAAAAGACTGGCGCGACCTCTCCGGCCTCCAGGAATTTAACCTCGATCCGGCCAAGATCAACCAGTTGTTGAGCGACCTGGCCAGCCTGAAGGCCGCCCGCTGGGTAACCATCGCTGGCGGAGTAAAAGGGGATCAAAAGCTGACGCCCAAGAACGCAACCCTCCGCCTGGCCCTGTCACTCGAAGACGGCAAAACGGTCATATTGACGGTAGGCACACTTTTCGAAGGCCTCGGCTATTACGCCCACACCAGCGAACTACCCGACGCGGTATTCATGCTGGCGCCGGCTCAAATCGAACCCCTCCTCCAGGGCCCCGCCTATTTCGGCAAGGAAAGACTCGCCGCGAATTGATGGCCCTGTAGGGTGACGGCCCTGTAGGGTGGTGTCAAGCGTACTCGCGCTGACCCACCGCTAACAAAATCCAGACCTGGGTCGGTGTCTTGTGCATTTCGCTGGGTGATCGAGGTGCCCGATCATGCAACCCCTTCCATCTCCGGTGGCGTGGGCCAAACCAAGAGAAGAGCGTTTTCTGGCACGATCAGGTAGGCCCCAACGTAGTAAAGAGCGAAGCCGAAGCCAGCTGGTGATGCGATCAATAGAGCTCGTTGAAAGCTTGCCTTAAAAAACGCTTGCCGCCGAAAACAAGAGAAGGTCAGAACGTGAGCATGGCGTGTAAAAATGGTATGTATGCACCCTCCGGTACACCCCCTCCGTGACGCATACCATTTTGCATAGCATTTGGCATGGCATTTTGCCATGCGGCGGGACTGCGTTGCAAACAATTTCGCATAACAAATTTACGAACGCCCTGGCGGAACGCCCGCCGGGTTTGGAGGTATCCGATGCAGCGCCGGGTGAAACCATGAAGGAGGCCGAAGCCGACTGGTGGAGTCCTTTGAGTGCGTGGTAAACCTACCAGCCTCGCATCTTTCCCGCGGCGCTGTCCCTGGATGGCTCGCTCGTGTCCCAAGCGCGTATACAGGCACAGTTTCATTCGCAACCCGTGACGACAAAGCACTTTAACACCGTATTTTTTCCGTGTCTGACAGATTGGTGAGACACGGAAAGGCCCGACGGCACCGATTACCGCGCCCTTGCCGACGCCCTCGCCCTAGATTGCGAACACGGCCGGCTGGCCATTGACCTGGTCTTGGCCGATTCTGAAGACCCGCAAATGGCCTTGAAAATCTTCCGCGCGTGGACTCCCTCCGCCACCCAGCCGCGCCAAGCTGCTCGCGCGTTGCTGTGGTGAAATGTCAGTTGGGGTGTCGTGGGGAAAAAAAGGGGACGCGGACAGTTAACCTTGACGAAGGCCATTGTATTGGCTAGCTTGAAGCGATGCCACGTCAACCTCGTGCTGCTCCTGGTGGTTATGTGTACCATGCGATCAACCGGGCGGTGGTGCGCCTGCCGCTTTTGCAGAAGGACGGTGATTATCAAGCCTTCGAGCGAGTGCTGGTTGAGGCCATGGCGAAACATCCGGTTAGGCTCTTGAGTTATTGTTTAATGCCCAATCATTGGCATTTTGTCCTGTGGCCACGCGCTGATCACGAGATGACAAACTTCCTGCGTTGGCTGACTCATACGCATACCCAACGTTGGCACGCGCATTATCACACTGCGGGCACTGGGCACGTGTATCAGGGACGTTTCCGGGCTTTTCCGATTCAAGAGGACGATCATCTCTATACGGTGCTGCGCTACGTCGAGCGCAATGCGTTGCGTGCCGGCTTGGTGGAGCGCGCCGAGCAATGGCGCTGGTCGAGTCTGTATCATCGACATGCCGGTGAGAATGATCCGATCCGGCCCCTGCTACAGGACTGGCCTTTACCCTATCCTAAAGATTGGCTGCAACGGGTCAACAAGCCGGAAACCGAAGCCGAGTTAGAGGCCGTACGCGTGGCGGTGGATCGCAGCCAACCGTTCGGTTCGGAAACCTGGCAAAAGCGCACGGGCAAGAAGTTGAACCTAGCATACACGTTCCGCAAACCCGGACGCCCAAAAAAGAACGCCATCGGTTAATCAAAACTGTCCGCGTCCCCTTTTCCCCCCTTTTCCCCCCTCGGGGTCTGACCCCTTTTTCAACGGGCTGCTATATCTCGCTAGTTGACAACCCGGTTGCGGCCGGCGTTTTTGGCCTGGTAGAGCTTTTCGTCGGCGCGGCGAATCAGGTCCGCCGGGGTGATGGCTTTTTCGCCGACCGTCGTGGTGACTCCGGCGCTGATCGTCACGGTGAATTGCTTGTCTTCGTACTGGAAGGCTTGCTGACTGATGACCTTGACCAGGCGGTCCGCCAAAATCAGGGCGCCTTCGTTGGGCGTTTCCGGCAAGACGACCGCGAATTCCTCGCCGCCGTAGCGGGCGAACAATTCTTCCTTGCGGATGTTCCCCTTGATGCGTGCCGCCAGCTCGCGCAGGGTAAAGTCGCCGCCGAGATGGCCCATTTCCTCGTTGATGGACTTGAACTTGTCGATGTCCATCATCACCAGCGATAGCGGCCGCTCGTAGCGGCTCGAACGGGCCAGCTCGCGGTCGAGAAACTCGAGGAAGTAGCGTTTGTTGTGGATGTCGGTGAGCGCGTCGACGATGGTGAGGCGATAGATTTCTTCGTGATACTCGGATTCGACGTTGCCACCCATCAAAAAGCGATAGATGCAATTGCCGACGCGCAAGTAGTCGCCGTCCTTGAGCTTGTACATGGACGCGGGCACGTCATTGACATAGGTGCCGTTGGTGCTTTGCAAATCGACCGCGTAGTAGCCGTCGGCGCCGGGCTGAATGCGGGCATGCCGGCGGGAAACGGAGTGGTCGTTGATGCGGATTTCGCAGTCGCTGCCCCGGCCCAGGACCAGCGGCGAGTCGCCCAGGGGGTAGCGGTTGCCCATGCCGGGGCCGGTGGGATAAATGTGAACAAGGCAGGCGCTCCGGTTCGTTATAGAAACCGGCCGCTCGGGCGCTGTTACCCAAGTTTCCGTCACCTTGTCCATGAAGCTAGCTTAGGTCACTATGGGTGGAAATTCCAGCAAATCCGCGCCTAATGTAAAGGGAGTCAGCGCACGGCGGCAAATGTTAAGCGTTTCGGCGTGGATGCCCGATTGGATGGGCCGATTTTCGTCAAAATCAGCGCGGAGCGACAGTTACGTTGAGCAAAGTACCTTCCGGCTCGCTCAAATCGACCAGCTGAGGGTCTTGCGTGACGGCGACACCCACGTTGCCCGCGAGGTCGCGAACGCGCAAACGCATATAAACTTGTACAGGGATATTGTCGGGCAGTTGCCAGGAAAAGCTGTTTGAGTTCGCGAAGTCGCCGACAATGCGGTTCCATTCGCCGTCCCGTTTTTCCGCCCATTCCAGGGTGATGGGATTAAGGTGCAGGTTTTTGTCCCGGGCGGCCCATTTCAGGATGAGCGCGTTGGCCCGGTTAGGATCGGGACCGGCGATCCAGAGCTCGGCGTGCGGCGGCGTGATGTCCACTTCAAAACGGATGGCTGGCACGTCGCCTGGCTTGGGCGGCGCCTTGCCGCGGCCAGCCTTGCTTTTGACAATCATCGTGAAACCATAAACGCCTTCGCCCGGCAGCTCGACTTCGCGTTTCTCCTTGCCGGTTGGGGCCAGGCTTTTGACGTCGTCATAAGGCACCTGGGCATAGAGCTCCCAGCTTTGGCCATCGTTCTTGGTCCACCACAGGTCAACGCTGCCAATGCCGGACTTGCCGACCTTGGTCCATTCATATTCCAGATCGACCTTGGTCTGGTTCACGTAATGCAGCATGGGCAGGCTGGGCTTTTGCATGACGGGTGCGGGCATCATGTTGGCGGGCTGCTGCGTGGCCAAGGGCATGGGGGAAGGCGGCGGGGGCGGCGGCGGTTTGTCGGACGATGCGACCAGGCGTTCGGTGGCATCGCCAGGGCCGCGCGGCGCCGACGGTGCAGGGGCCCACGTATTCGCCACAGGCGCGGCTGGCTTTACCGTTTCTTGAACGAAAGGGGCGGGCAGCGGCGTAAAGTCCCTGGGTGGGGCAGGGGGGGGCACGGGCGGAGGAGCTGCATCCGGTGACGGATTCGTGGAGGTCGCCGGCGCCGCGGGTTGAATGAATGCGGCCACGCGCACGCCGCCCGCGACTTCCGCGGTCCCAACGGATTCATTGCCGGCCAGGTCCTTGGCGAAAAGGCGCACCACCAGCGGTCCCGGGCTGCTGGGATGAAATACCTTCTGCCCGGTGAGCGCGCCCGCGGCCGGGATGGCTGACCAAAAAGCACCAGGGCTGTCTTTCGATTGATATTCGAGACGGAAAGCTTGGGGAGAGAAATTATCTTCCAAAATCTCCCAGGCCACGACGACGTCATCACCCTGGCGCTGGGCGCTCAAGGTGCGTACTACGGGCTTGGTGGTATCGATCATGACTTTCAGGTCGGGCGGCACCTGCTGCACGTTCTCGGGTTCCTGCTTCTTTTGCGCATTGATGACCGCGGACTTGAGCCAGCAAACGCCATCATTGGGGGACTCGAAGGCGAAGGCACGTTTGTCTGGCGCCACGGTGGCGACAAGCTGGTAATTACGGCCCTGGTCCCAGGAAGCGTAGAGCAACAACTCGCGGCAGGCGCCGCGCAGGGAATCCTGGATATTGATGGGAATGCTCAGGGCGCGTTGGTTGGTGTGAATCACGTCAGTCGGTGCTGGGCCGGCCTGACCAAACATCAGGCACGTCATGGTCAATGCCAGGGTCCCAACTCCCATGCTCCCCTCCTCGGCAAGCGGATTGTCGTTTCGCGAAGCCGGCTAACAGCCCGTTGAAAAAGGGGTCAGACCCCTTCGTTACCCTACAAAAACGTTGAAAACTCTGTTCGCTTCAAGGGGGTCTGACCCCTTTTTCAACGGGCTGCTAACGTATCAGGTCCGCTTTCTAGGCAACCAAATAGCGCAGCGGCAGATAGAATAGCGGCTGTAAGGAGTAGATCGGTTGTAAGGCCGCGCCTCTTGAGAATTTTTCCGAAAATATCGAAAAAAACTCAAGTTGGAGGCGCCGAGCCCAGTGGCTTACCGAAAAGGGGTCAGATTGTGGTGCCTGGTAACATGCGGGAGCTGTTGGAGCAAGTGCGCTCCGGTGGACTGAGCATCGATGCGGCCCTGGCGAAGTTGGATCAGCCGGCCGTTGCCGACCTTGGCTATGCCCATGTCGATCTACAGCGCCGGCAGCGCTGCGGCTTTCCCGAAGTTATTTTTTGCCAGGGTAAGACGGCCGAATGGGTACTCGGCGTCGTGGAGCAACTGGTCGAAGCCGGCCAGGATTGCCTGGCGACGCGCGTCAATGATGAGCAGTCCACAGCGCTCTGCGCAGCGTTTTCCGCGGGGTGAGCAGGATCGTCTGGCCCGTACCTTTTGGCTGCCGAGCAAAACCATGGAAGCGGGCCAGGGCACCGTCGTCGTCATCACCGCCGGGACGAGCGATCTGCCGGTTGCCCGCGAAGCCGTGGTGACCGCCCAAGCCATGGGGGTGAACGTGCAGCTCCTGGTGGATGTGGGCGTGGCGGGAATCCACCGTTTGTTGCGGCACCATCACGAGTTTCGCGGCGCCGATGCCATTGTAGTCTGCGCGGGCATGGATGGGGCACTACCAAGCGTGGTCGGCGGACTGGTTGACTGCCCGGTAATTGCCGTACCAACCAGCGTGGGCTACGGCGCCGCCTTCCAGGGCCTGGCACCGCTTTTGACGATGCTCAATGCATGTTCGGCGAATGTGGTCGTCGTCAATATCGACAGCGGCTTTAAAGGGGGCTATGTGGCCGCCCTGATTGCGCGCCGCGGTGCGCAGAAGTGAACGACAATGTTTGCACGATTTCGGCGGTCAACTCGCTTACGTCTCTATGCGACTTCTTTATCAGCGCGTGGCGGGAACAGCGTCCCGCGCGGCATCGGTACCTGGCCTGGCCCCGTGGGGCCGGTTGCGGTGCCGGTCCAGGAGTGACTGCGCAGGCTCGCAAGAATGCGGTCGGCAAGCGCGACGGCTGCCTGGCCGGCCTTGGCGTCCGCTCGCGGGCATTCGCCGGTCGTGACGCACCGGGCGAACTCCTTCAACTCGCAGGTTAGCTGGTCCTGTGCCTTGCCGTCGACCGTATGGGTTTCCAGGTGCCTTACAAAAAGATCGTCCTTGATGCAGGCCCGTGAAGCGGGATCGAGCTTGCTGGGGTCGAGGCCGTGGGCACGCAGGGCTGCCGAGGGTTGAATCAACGTTACGCGTCGTTGCGCGAAATCCAGTCCGGCGTAGCCCTCTGGGCCCCAGAGGTGCATCTGGCGATGCGCGGACGGGTGGGCTCTACTGGCGGTGATCTCCGCCACCGCGCCATTGGCGAAGCGCAGGCGCGCGCTAACCATGTCTTCGTGAGCGCCGAAGACACTGACGCCGACGGCATCGACGGCCTCAACCGGCGCGGCGACGAGGTCGAGAATCAGATCAATATCGTGGATCATGAGGTCCAGCACGACGCCAATGTCGATGGATCGGCCGGTGAAGGGCGCCAGCCGTTCGGCGCGGATGAATTTCGGTTGCAGGCAGCGCCGCTTGACTTCTTCATAAGCGGGATTGAAGCGTTCAATGTGACCGACTTGCAGCAGCGTGCCGGTTTCGTGGGCCAGGGCGGCAAGTCTTTCGGCTTCGATGGCGGTGGGGGCCAGCGGCTTTTCGACCAAAACAGGTATACCGCGGCGTAGAAACTCGGAGGCGACCGGCTCATGCAGGGACGTCGGCACGACGATGCTGGCGGCGTCCACCAGGTTCAGCAGCGGCCAGTAATCGCTAAAGGCCTGGGTGCCAAGCCGTTTGGCCACGGTCTGCGCCTGTTCCAGAGAGACGTCGGCGACGCCCACCAACTCGACCTCGGGAAGGCCCGCCAGAATGCGGGCATGCTCTTTACCCAGGTGCCCGACGCCGATGACCGCGATCCGCAACCGTGACATGAGTTGCCCTAAAAAACCGGGGCAGGACCTGTGCTTAGAGGTCCTGTCCCCGTTTTTAGGGCCTCTAAAACTGCATTCGAAACGCGCCTCAGGCAGCTAGCTTGCGCCGGGGCAGCACCTGCGCCATTTTGCGGCTCAGCGTCTGAACAAGCTCAATGTTGAGCGGGTGGCCCGAGCGGTACGCTACCAGGTGGCCGCAGATATCCTGGCCCAGCAGAAACAGATCGCCGATGATGTCGAGCACCTTGTGCCGGGCCGGCTCATTGGCAAAGCGGAGGTGATTGTCGATCGGGCCTGTTGGGCCGAAGACGATCAGGTCTTTGTACTGCGTGCGCGACCCCATGCCCTGTTCCTTGAGGAGCACGGCTTCTTCTTGCAAAAGGAACGTACGACAGGGCGCGATGTCGGCGGCGAAAAGCTCTGGCGTGATGGTGGCGGTGTAGATTTGCGGGTGGATCGGCGATGCCTGGCCATAATCCAGGAGATAACTGGCCCGCAATTCGAGCGTGCTGGTCGGATGCAGCGCCAGGGTGGCGTCGCCGTGCCGGACCAGCAACGTTTGATCGACGCCCCAGATGGCGCGGCGATCGTTTTGATTGACGGCGCCGGCTTCCTTGAGAGCATCCACGAAGCCCTTGGCAGAGCCATCGAGCCCCGGTGGCTCGGGGGCATCCACCTCGACATAACAGTTGTCGATGCGCATCCCGCCCAGCGCGGCGAGGACGTGTTCGACAAGGCCGACCTGCAGGGGGCCATCCCCCAGCGTGGTGCGGCGATTGGTCCCCGTGACGTTGTCAATGTGCGCGGCGATCCAGGCCTTGGGGCCCAGATCGACACGCACGAATAGCACCCCGGTGCCCAGGGGGGCTGGCTTGAAACGCAGGTGGACCATTTTGCCGGTGATGTAGCCCACGCCACACACTTCGGCCGGGCGGGCGATGGTCCGCTGACTGCGATAGCTTATTTTTTCCACGATTCCATTCCCCCTTACGCGGCGCTGGCGCCGTCCATGACAAATGCCCGATTATTTTTGCTGCGACGTCGGAGTGCCCTGGACCTGTCGATACTGGGCATTGAGGGTTTCCACGACCGCGAGAGAAATATCGATGCTGCCGCTAAAATAAAGAGGCGTGGTGCTCCCCAGGTCCATGCCCTGCATGATCCGGTTGATGTTCTGGAACGAATAGATGTCCCCTTCGATCTGTTGGCCATAGCCGAGCACGAGATCGTAGCCGTTCGACTTGGCGAAGCCCTTGATCGCTTCGTTGACGTCCTTGAACAGGGTGATGATGTGCTCTTCCTGTTGCTTGCCGATCAGCTTTTTGGCCTGCGCGTCCAGGTCTTCCATGTCACGTTTGCATTTGAGCAAGTATTGTTCGTATTGGTCCTTCAGCTTCGCGTCCTTGACCGTGCCGTTCTTGAGCGGTTCAGCGTATTGCTTCATGGACGCGACGATTTTTTCCCCCTGGTCCTTGTAGGGTTTGAGGGTGGTTTCCAGTTGCGTCTTGTAGAACATCGCCTTCTGGTACTTGGTAAAAACCAGGCCGACATTGACGACGGCCACGCGCGTGCCGGCGCCCGGCTGTTGTGCCTGCGCGGTCCCCGTGAGGCTACCCTGGTTGAACATGGCGACGCCAGCCAGAAGTCCGGCCAGACCGAGAGCGAAAATAACTTTCTTCACGATTTCATGCTCCATTTGGGAGGTTACGTTTAACCGGTGACGGGTTCCGTCCCGCCGCCCGAAGAGGAACGACGCTACTTCTGATTGGTCCCGGCAGTGGTCCCGGACACCGGCACGATATTGCTGGCTGGCGCTCCGCTGCGCGCAGATAAGAGGCATTGAGGGAGTCGGCGACGGCTTGCGAGATATCCACGTTACTGCCGACATAGAGGGGATCGCAGCTTCCCATGTCCATCCCCTGCATCTTGCGATTGATGTTGGGGAACGCGTACAGGTCGCCGTCGATTTGCTCGCCATAGCCCAGCACCATGGTGTAGCGGTTTTGCTGGGCGTAGTACTGGATCGCTCCGAGAACTTCCTTGTAGAGGTTGGTGACCTGGTCTTCCTGCGTTTTGCCCACCAACTTGCGAACCTGCAATTCCAGGTCTTCGAGCTTGCGCTGGTGGTCCTTGATGCCGTTCTCGTAACGTTCGCGCTCCTTGGGGTCGAATTTTGGGTTGCGCATGATTTCCGACCAGCCCAGCATTTCCTTCTTCAGCTTCTCGGCGTCCAGCTTGAAGGGGTCGACCATGCGTTCCATTTGAACCTTGTAGGCCTTGGCCTTTTCGTACTTGGTGAATATCAGGCCGACATTCACAATTCCCACGCGCATTGGCGCCGGGGCGGTTTGTTGGGCGAACAAAAGGCGAACGCCGCAACAGGCCAACGCGACGGCCGCCAAACCCAGGGCTAGCACAGTCCTCTTCACGAGTTCCACTCCTAAGAAAATTCCCGGTTGGCCCGGCCCGCGTCCCGTCAACGGACCATCCATGGACCTTGGGCAACGCTTTCCGTCCCGACTTTCGGAAAGGGAGCGCTGGTTTCTACCCAAGCAAAGAACCAAGGTCAAGCCGAAACATCGGCAGCGCTTTGGCAGCGTGAAAACTTGAAAATGTTGGCAAATCGACGATCACCTAAAGACAATTTCGGACGCGGACCCGGTAGTGAGGCCACTCGCTATTGGCCCAAATTGCGTTCTTTGCTAACATCGCCACCCAAGTGGCCGTATCACCTGCGTGGACGTATTACCCGCGTGGATGTCATGCAGCGGCCAAAGCCGCCTGGAGGAACAGAAGTCCCATGTGCGCGGCACGGATGCTCGGCTTAACTCTATTGACGGTGATCATGCAGACCTTGCTCGGCGGCTGCCAGCGCACGCCTGTGCCGATGGCGCCTGTCACCGGCAAGGTCGCTTACCGTGGCTATGCGCTTCCCGGCGGCATCATTGTTTTCAGTCCGGACAGTGCGCGTGGCGGGAGCGGGCCCCTGGCCCTGGGCAAAATCAATCAGGATGGCACTTACCACCTCTTTACCGGCGACGTTCAGGGCGCTACCCCCGGCTGGTATCGCGTGACGGTTACCTCGCTGGCGCCCAGCAACGTGCAATCTCCCGGTCAGCAGTTCAATCCGCCAACCTCATATTTGCCCGACAAATATCGCGATCCGGGTCTTTCCGAGTTAGGCTGCGAGATCCAGCCCAATCGCGCGAACTCCATCGACTTCAACCTGGATTGATTCCTTGAATCACTTACTCCATGGCGTCGTCCGCGCACTAAGCGAAACATTTGTTTTGCCGGGCCCCGTGCTTGAAATCGGTTCCTACCAGGTGCCCGGACAAGAAACGCTCGGCGACTTGCGGGCGCTGTTTCCGGGCCGGCGCTACGTTGGTCTGGATATGCGTCCGGGCCCCGGCGTTGACTGCGTCGCCAGCGCCGAGAAACTCCCCCAGGCCGACGCCTCGGTCGGCACGGTCGTGGCTTGCAATACTTTCGAACATGTGCGCTGTTTCTGGCGCGGTTTCGACGAAATCTTTCGCGTGCTGCGGCCGGATGGCGTTTTGCTGGTGTCCTGCCCTTTCTTCTTTCGCATTCACCAGTATCCGAGCGACTACTGGCGCTTTACGCCTGCCGCTTTCGAAGTCCTTTTGGAAAAATACCCGAGTAAGATTTTGGGTTGGCACGGCCCTAAACAGCGACCCGCCAACGTCTGGGCGATGGCCTGCCGCGAAGACTGCCGTCCCGATCACCGACGCGCAATTCCTACGCTACCAGCACCTACTCACGAAATATGCCCGCGAGCCGGAGCCATCGCGGACGCGGCGGCTGCGCTATCATCTGGCGAGGTTCTTGTGCGGCCGCGGCCCGTTTGCTCCCTTCCTGGACCGTAATCGCTGGGAAACCGTATGTCTCAACTCCTCGACACTGCCCTGTCCCGTCTGACGGCCAGGCCGTTCCCAACGGACCAGCTAAAGGCCGAACAGGTCGGTGTCTCCGTCTGCGTCGTCAACTGGAATTGCCGCGATATCCTGCGCAACTGTCTACATTCTTTGTTGAACCAGCCGCAGGGGGTCTCCCTCGAAGTCATTGTCGTGGACAATGCTT
This sequence comes from uncultured Planctomycetota bacterium, assembly GCA_963848825.1. Classification (GTDB taxonomy): domain Bacteria; phylum Planctomycetota; class Planctomycetia; order Gemmatales; family Gemmataceae; genus CAVVSQ01. The sequence goes on from CAWKFA010000008.1 coordinate 637,722, forward strand.
CCCAGGATGGCGCCGCGACCATGGTGGCCGACGAGTTTCCGCAAGCGCGTTTGCTGCGCAATGAGGTAAACGCCGGCTTTGCCCGCGCCAACAATCAGGCTGCCAGCATCGCCCGGGGCCGCTTGCTTTTCTTTCTCAATAACGACACCGTGGTCCCCGCGCATACGCTGGGGAGGTTGGCGCAATACCTGGATCAACATCCCGAAGCGGCTCTGGTCGGGCCCCGCTTGCGAAATGGCCAGGGCAGAATTCAAACGTCTTATCGCCGCCGGCCAACCGTGGCGACCTTTTTACACCGCACGCTCTTGTTACGCTGGACCGGGCTGTTTCGAGGCAATTATCGACAATATCGGCGCGGCAACGTCCAGACCGGCGTTGGCTCGGCCCACGTCGTCGATGTCCTCATGGGTGCGGCCATGCTGGTGCGGCGTGAAGCATTTTTGCGGATGGGAGCCTGGGATGAAGAATTCACCTTTGGCGGCGAGGATATGGAGCTATGCCATCGCGCCGGTCGGTTCGGCCAGGTCGTTTACCTGCCCGAAGTGGAAATAACCCACCTCGGTCGTGCCGGCACGCGCCGAAACATCGCGTATGCATCCACCAACATCGCCATCGGTTTCGCACGCTATTTTCGCAAGAGCGGGGCCACACGCGCGGCGCTGTTTGGCTATAAGGTCGCGATTACCCTCGATGCGCCGCTCCAACTTTGCGTGAAGGCGGGCCAGTATGCCCTCCGCCGGCTCCGCGGCCGTACCCACCAGGCAGAGCAGAGCTTGACCGCGCTGCGCGGCCTGGCTGCGTTTTGTTGCAAGGGTTTCTTGCCATTCTGGCGTGCCTGAATGCCGCACAAATAAAGACCGGGACAATTTTATGGCCAGGGGATCCAGTCGCCCCAGCTTTCGACATAGCGCCCCAGGGCAGGCAGTTCCGTGGCCTTGTTCTGCAGCCATTCCTTGGCCTTCAGCACGGCGATGTGTTCCTGTTCGAGAGTCATGTCGCCGGTGACCACGCGAGTCCGCAGAAAAACAAAAAACGTATCGAGCGTATCGAACATGCAGTAGTCGTTGATTTCCTGGGCCTTGCCCGCCTGGTGAAGCTGATAGACCATATCGCCTTGAATGTCCATTTTGCCGGGCTTGCCCAATAATTTGGACAGGAGATTAAGGCCGCCCGTCATGCGGTAGGCGCGAAAATTGCCGAGCCAGTCCATGAGATCAAGGTGCCAGCTTTCGAAGCGCCTGCGGCTGTTCAGAAAGTGCTCCTGGGTGTTGATGCCGTAGCGGAAAGCAGCCAGCTCCAGAAGAGGCAAATCAAAGCCGCGGCCGTTGAAGGTGATCAGTTTGATGCGCTCGCGATACTTGGCACGATAGGTGGCCACGCCGGCCCAAAATTGTTCGACAATTTTGCGGGTGCGAAACTGCGGCGCATCCAGACAGGCTAGGTTTTGCAAGCCATAATCGGCACCGACCCGCAACACACAGATCGCGACGGGATATTGAAAGGTGACCGGCAGAAAATCGGAGCCCGTGAAGGATGCCGCCCGGGCCTCGGCTTGCGCGCGGGCGATGGCTTCCTCGGGCGTCAGCTTGTCCGCCGGATATTTCACCTGCGCCAGCAACCTGCCATCCGGCACGCTCTCGGTATCGATGATGAAAAATGCCGGAGGCGTCTCCGCGGCATTGTCGCCGGCCATGCTGAAACCTCGTTCTGTCTGGCTTGAATTCAGCCAGGATGTTACCTTGTTCAGGCCCAAGAAACGCGAAATCCCTAAGTTATCTAAAAGACCAGGCCCATAGTTTCCACCCGAAAACCACAAAATGCACAACCCTGAAGCCATCTCAAGTTCACCACCCTCGGTCCCGGATGCTCCGCGAGCGTCGAACCGGTCGGCCCTGTTCATTGTCTTCCTGGTGGTCTTTATCGACCTCCTGGGCTTTGGCATCGTTCTGCCAATGCTGCCCGTGATCGCGGATACTTACGTCGCGAACATCTGGGGGGCGGATGCCGATCCCAAGGTCAAGGGCCTCGTCATCGGTCTGCTCATGGCCTCGTTTTCGCTGATGCAGTTTCTCTTTGCACCGGGATGGGGCCGTTTGTCGGACCGCATTGGGCGGCGGCCGATCTTGCTCCTGGGCCTTGCCGGTTCCGTGGCCTTTTATGCCCTGTTCGGGTTCGCGACGACTCTGCCCGCCAGCGCGGCTTCCCTGGCGATGGTGCTGTTGTTTATCGCACGCTCGGGCGCCGGTCTCGCGGGAGCCACCATCGCCACGGCCCAGGCTGTTATCGCCGACAGCACACCCCCGGAAAAACGCAAGCATGGCATGGCCCTCATCGGCGCTGCTTTCGGCATTGGCTTCACTTTTGGGCCGCTCATCGCCTTTGGCGCTTTATCCCTCTTTCCCGACAACCTGGAAGCGATCGGTTATGTCGCGTCCGGACTCTCCTTGATCGCGCTGCTGCTGGGCCTCAAGCTTCTTCCGGAGACGCGGGTTTTTCAGGCCGCCCCCACCGCACGCCGCAAAATCATCGATTTCTCCGCAGTCAGAATGGCGCTGGGCTCCGCGTCCACCGGTCCGGTCATTCTCGCCTTCTTCCTCGTTTCCCTCGGCTTCGGTTCCTTTGAAACAACGCTGGCGCTGCTGCTCGAACAGGTCTTCGGCTTCGTCAAAACGAAGAGTTTTCTGGTGTTTGCTTATATCGGTTTCGTCCTCATGCTGACGCAGGGCGTTTTTTATCGGCGCCTGGCCAAGCGGGTCAGCGAAGTTACCTTCATGACGATGGGAATCATCTTCATGGCGCTGGGGGTCGGCGGTTTGGGTGCCGTCACGGTCATGGGCACGCAGATCCGGGCCGAGCAGAGCGCGCCGCTGGCGCTCGAGGAACCTCTGCCCTGGACGGTCGCCGCCGGTCTTGGTTTGGCGCTGACCTTCTCCGTTATCGGTTTCGCCTTTGTCACCCCTTCGGCGCAAGCCCTGGTGTCCCGGCGAACGAGTGCCGATCAGCAAGGGGAGATACTGGGCGTAAACCAGTCCGCCTCCGCCATGGCACGTATTCTTGGCCCGATTATCGGCGTGGTGCTTTACATGAGCACGCCCAGCCATCTGTTGCCCTATGCCTTCGGCGCCGCGCTGCTGGTCATTATGCTGCCCATGATGCCGCGCATAAGAAGAGGCTGAAACGCAGTTCTCCCGATCCCTCGGCCACCCGCGAAAGGACGCGCAGGATGTCGGCCCGACCCCGGTTGCACGAACTTTCGCCCCGGCGCATCGCCTTGATCAAGCCCAGCGCGCTGGGCGACATCATGCACAGTTTGCCGGTGCTAACAGCACTGCGTAGGCGCTTTCCGCTTGCCCATATCACCTGGGTGGTGAATCGCCTTTACGAACCCCTGCTGGCCGGCCATCCGGACCTGGACGCTGTCCTTCCTTTTGACCGTCAGGGTTTACGGCGCGGCTGGCTGCCGGGCCTGCGCGGCTTTACCCGCTTTTTGACGCAACTGCGTCAGCAACAATTTGACCTGGCCATCGATCTGCAAGGCTTATTTCGCACGGGACTGATGTCGCTGGCCACCGGCGCGCGCCGGCGTCTTGGCCTGGCCTCGGCCCGGGAGGGTGCACGTTTTTTTTACAGCGATGTTATCGACGATAAAGCGGTCACCCATGCCGTGGATCGCTACTGGCGTGTCGCCGAATTCCTGGGTGCTGCCGATGGCGGCAAGCATTTCCGCCTGCCAATCCAGGAGTCGGCCCAGCGCTGGGTCCGCGAACGTTTTCGCTCCTGGCCGCGTCCCTGGTTAGCCGTCGGTGTTGGCTCACGCTGGCTGACGAAGCGCTGGCCGCCGGAACATTTTGCCGCGCTGGCGACGCGAGCCCTGGAGTGTTTTGGCGGCACTGCCATTTTCGTGGGCGCCCCCGATGAGGCAGCCCTGGCCAGGCAAGCCGTCGCGCTGGTTCGCGGGCCCGTTTGCGACGTAACCGGCAAAACCGACCTGCCTCAACTGGCGGCGTTGCTCGCTGAAGCGGATGTATTGCTGGCCAACGACACAGGCCCACTCCACCTGGCCGTGGCGCTGGGCCGTCCGGTCGTGGCGCCATATACTTGCACCGTCGTCCGCCGCACGGGGCCTTATGGCCAGGCTAGCCGCGCTGTTGAAACCAGTGTCTGGTGTCGCGGCAGCTACCTTAAACAATGTGATCGGCTGGAATGCATGGCCGAACTGGCGCCCGCGCGACTGTGGCCGGCTCTGGAAGAGATTTTGCGCACATGGGCCCTCCAACCTCGCTCCGCTTGATATTGGCCAGTGGTTCGCCGGCGCGCGCGACCTGCTCACGCGCGCGGGCTATTCCTTCGAAGTACAGCCCGCCAACATTGACGAACCGACAGGCGCCGGTTTCACCGATCCAAGGACCTACGTCCAGACCGTTGCCTGGCTAAAAGCCGCGGCCATTGCCCCAAAAGTAGGGGAGGGCCTTGTTCTCGCCGCCGATACGGTGGGATGGCTCGATGGGCACGTTATCGGCAAGCCGGCGGATGAAGCGGATGCCCGGCGTATCCTGACCACACTCGGCGGCCACGAACATGAACTATGGACTGGCCTAACGCTATGGCGCCGCCCAGGCGATCTGCAATATTGCTGGCAAGAAAAAAGCCGCGTCTTCTTTAAAAAGCTCACTGCCGTCGAATTGGATGGCTATCTCGCGACCCGTACCTGGCAAGGATGTTCAGGCGCCTACGCCATACAAGAACAAAACGACCCCTTCGTGCGGCTCCTGGAGGGAAGCTTGAGTAACGTCATCGGCTTGCCCATGGAGAGCCTGACCAAGATGCTGCAATTCCTGAATTGAGTCGCAGCCGAATTTGCGAGCAGCCGACCACCTGGCCAATCACCTTTGGTCGAAGTGAAAACCGTTGCTATTCAAAAGGTACTGGCGGATAATTCTTGAAAGACCACCGCCTTCCAAGGGAGCGACTTCATGAGATACGGCATTCTTGCCATGGCGGCCACAGTGATCCTGGGCGTCGACGTGGCGGCACAAGATCCAACGCCGCCGGATATGCGAACGCCTGCCCAGCGTGGTGCCCTGGCCGTACGCGGGCAGCCGGCGATGAATCCGCCCTTATGGTCCGCCAAAGCTTATGACAACCTGTGGAAACGCTGGGGGCTGGCCGAGAAGCCGGTCGATTTGCGCAACAGGTGCGGGACCGCTACGGATTGCACGCTGCCCCGTATGCCAACGGCGAGTTGCCCATGGGCCTGCACCACGCGGCCGGCCCGTTCGGTAAAGGGATTGTCAACGATTGCCTTTTATGTCACGCGGGACGAGTCGCCGGCCAGACAGTGATAGGCGCTGGCAACGCGTCCCTTGATTTGAACGGGCTGTTCAGCGACCTGTATGCCAACGAATTGTTGCCCTACAAGCTACCATTCCGCTTTAGCTACGCCCGCGGCACCATCGACGTTGTCAGTCCGGTAGCTTTCCTCATGGAATTCAGGGCACCCGATTTGAGTCTGAGCCGGAAGATGAAACTGGATTTTCCCGCGAACATCGCCAGCGATCCGCCGGCATGGTGGCTGCTCAAACGGAAGAAGACGCGTAACTGGACGGGAGGCGTCGACGCCCAGGCCATTCGCGTGGACATGGTGAACCTCCTCAGCCCTTTCAACAGCGCGGACCATATCAAGAAGCATGAACCTACCTTCGTCGACATTCATGCCTTCGTCATGAGTGTCGAGTCGCCCAGGTATCCGTTTGCCATTGAGCCAGCGCTCGCCGAGAAGGGCCATGCCCTTTTCATGCAAACCTGCGCCCGCTGCCATGGGTCCTACGGCCCCGCGGGTGAATACCCAAATAAGGTCGTGCCGCTGGCGACCATCGGCACCGATCCGACGTTGGCACTGGCCATCATGGGCAAAAACATCGATTATGTGAACCAAAGTTGGTTTGGGCAGGAAAAGAACGCCGCCGGCGGCTGGCACGTCATACGCGAAACCCCTGGATATCAAGCGCCCCCGCTCGATGGCATCTGGGCCACCGCACCCTATTTTCACAACAACTCCGTGCCAACGCTCTATCAAGTGCTCAATTCGAAAGCCCGGCCAAAAGTCTTTACACGCAGCTACGGCACGAACCGGGAAGATTACGACGCTGCCGACGTGGGCTGGAAAATTCGCGTCCTGGATGCGGCGCCCGCGGCCGGCCTGTCCGCGCAGGAACGCGGCAGAATCTATGACACAGCGCAGCCGGGCCTTGGCAACACCGGCCATACCTTCGGCGACGAAATGACCGACGCCCAGCGGCGCGCGGTGATTGAGTATTTGAAGACGCTGTAGTCTGGCTCTCAGAAGACCACGGGCTCTCCCGCCGCTGCCGGTGTGGCATGCGCCGGCCCATGTGGTGAGGGCGCAGACGTCCCGCAAGGTAGACGGCCAGGATCATGGAACCCGCCGCGAGCAGCCCGACCAGCGGGTAGCCCACCAGCTTCGGCGCCATGATGCCGTCATCCCCTTCCACCAACCGCTCGACCAACAATATTCCAGATATCTTTGACGCCAGGCCCATCACTATCTGTTGCACCGAGGTGTTGACGCTGAGGACTGTCCCCCGGTGGTGAATGGCGGCGTTGGTCGTGATCATCGCCATTACGGGCACCCAGCGTATCGAGGTGGTTACCATGAAGAGCGTCGTTACCAGGAGCGTGACGGGCATCGACGTCTCGGGCAGATTGGTGACCAGCAGTACCGGGACCACGGACACCAGGCCGATTACGCGAAAGACGGTCAGCTTGTTGTGACGATCGGACAGCCAGCCGGTAGGTGTCATCGTCAGCAGCGTGGCCACGCCACCGATCAACCATACCCAGCCCAGGTCCGTCTTCGCCCAGTGGAGATTATTGACGAGGTATATTGCCAGCGCCGGGATGACCATCCAGGACCCCAAGATGAGTGACGACGTCAGGGCATAGGCACGCAGATGTCCCGGGTCGAAAATCACTTCGCGCAGGCTGACGCCGCGCGTGGGACGCCTGGCCAGATGCTGGCGCATCGGCGGCAGGACGTACCACGCCAGCAGCAGTACGGGCAGGCAGAGAAGCGCCAGAATGGTGAAGGGGGCGCGCCAGCCGAATTGCCCGGCGATGGCCAGACCAACATAGATGCCCACGATACTGGCGACGGAAAAGGAGGACATGACCACGCCCATGGCCGTCGCGCGGCGCGATTCGGGGAAGAGGTCGCTGACAATCGTCAGCACACAGGCACCCATGACCCCGGCGAAACTACCGGCGACCGCCCGGCCCACCAGCAGAATGGTGTAATCCGGAGCGACGGCGCAGCAGGAAGGTGCCGGTGGCAAAGCCCGTGAAGAGTATCAGCAGCGATTTCTTGCGATCCGTGCGATCCAGCAGGGGGGCAGCGAGCAGGCCCATGATGCCGGCGCAGAAACCATACGCGGACACGATATTGCTGAACTTGTCGGGAAAATCGGCGGGGCTGATCTCCAGATCTTTCTCGAGCAATGGTCCAAGCGGCATCATGATCACGAAGTCGAGAACATGCGTGAATTGCACCGTGGCCAAAACCAGCAGCACGGCCCACTCCGACCCCGTCAGCCGTGGCAGCACACGCGCTACAGCCGCCGGTGCCGCCTCCGGTGTGGCCGTGATCGTACAATCTTCCGTCGCCATGCCTGACCTCTTCGTTTGCCGGGAGCCAGAGCCGCGACTGGCATCATCCCTTGAACCGCCAAAAGAATGAGGACAGGACCTCCCGTGCCAAGGTCCTGTCCCGTCTTTTGCAAAACGTCGCTATGGGCGTTCGGAAAAAAAGGGGTCAGACCCCTTGATGCGACCGGAGTTTTCAACGCATTTGCAGGGCACCGAGGGGGTCTGACCCCTTTTTTTCCGAACGCTCTATGGCACCGCCCTGATTCCAGCGACGCCTTCTTGAATGTATCAGGGAACGAAAACGCTTTCAAGAAAACAATCGCTGGCTGAGAAGGTGAGAAAACCTATCGATTTGTGAATACTTTCGAACGGGCGAGTTGGCACGGCCGCCTGTCAATCATCCAACTCCACGGGCGGAATGGTAACTTGCCGGATTTCATCGCCGCCGAAGCACTCTTCCAGATGAATGCCCACGGCGTAATCGTGCTTGGTGACCTTGTAGGACCAGACAACTCTGCCCTCGCGTGTAAGCCCGCGCGGAATCGACGGTTCCCGTAGCCCAAGTACAATCCTGTCACCGACTTGGAGCGGACCGGCCACCAGCAGGCGGGCGCCGGCCTCGGAAAGATCGAGGACGCCAATGATCAAGTTGAATGCGGCATCCGCCGCTCCTTTTTTATGACAGGTGACCCTGACTTTGGCATTCGCGGACAGCCGCCGAAAGCCACGATGGATTTTCCTTCTGCGCGTGAGTTCGGTCATGCCTATTCTCGAGAAATGGGTCGCATTCTACCGGAGACAGCACGAAAAGACGGTGTCATGGTATTTAGACACCGCGAGCGGCCGTTGGTTCCGCTGATTTTTCCCGAGTTTTTCCCGGCGCGAGGAAAAAGAAAGAGGCAAGACCTCGGGAGCAGGTCGGAGCGACATGCGGACGGTCGGGACGGCTAAAGGTACCGGCTGAAGAAATGACCCAGGGGCCCAGGGGGACATGTAAAAACATGTCCCCCTGGCCCCCTGGGGTCCTCTTGTATGTTCTTTTTACTGGGGTTCGTCATGCGGTTGGGAGCAGGTCTGGAAGGAGTCAATGTAACACAGTTGGGCGGCGATGGGGGCCGGATGCCCGGATCATCCAACAATTAGTCTGTTGTGGCAGGGTTATCCGGTACTCCGGATGACCCTGCTTCACCGTGAAGTGACCTTTTCCCTGAAGATCCCTTCAGCTTCTTCTTGAGTCCCCCTGGTCCGCTGGGGTAACTCTGGGGTCCTCCTGATGCGGCAGGGAGATGCCATTCCCATGGGCCGCCGCGATATCGTCGCTGGAATCTGTCGGCTGCCCACGTTCAACTTCGTCTTGGGGCTGTAGATTTCTAGCGCGTGGGTATGTAGCGTGCTTAAGCCCACGCTACATACCTTTACCCATATGGCCTGGGGCATGTAAGATGCTGCCGCTGTCGCGCAAAGGCTATTCTTTCGCCTCCGAGGTTGGCAGGCGCAGCGTACGGATATGACGTTGTACGCCATGGTGTGCTCTTTCCAAATTAAATGCCCGGGGTGTGGAAGCAATGTAACACAGTTGGGCGGCGATGGGGTTAGCCTAAAATGAACGACGCCGACCCAGAGGGCCAGGGGGACATGTTTGCGGATGTCCCCCTGGCCCCCTGGGGGGTACCCTCTGGGACCCCCGATGGGGGTCGAAGCTATTAGCCGGGGGTCGAGCGCAGCGATACCCCAGGTTTTCGGTCACGTCGATCACCTCGACCCTGGTAGGGGTCGCAGCGTGGGCTCAGCTGCAACCCCTATCAGGGTCGATCGATTGTGATGTCCTCATTACCGGTGGTATCGCTGCGCTCAACGGCCGGCTAATTGCTATGCCCCCTTATCGGGGTCGGTCGGTTGGGAACCCTCTCACGTATTATTGGCACAGAGGGATCAGCGTTTTTCCATTTCCTCGAAAGTCACATTCATGAGCGGGTACTGCCGCCAGGCGCGGTAGTCGAAGTGCCACCACTCGGCTTCGAAGACCGTGAAACCTTCGTCTTCCATGGCGCGGCGTAGGCGTTGGCGTTCCCAGCGCTGCTCGGACGTGCCACCCATGTAGTTTGGATACGCGCGGTCGGAAAACTCGTCGTAGCCCGAGACCATGTCGACCGCCTTGCCGGTCTCAAGGTCATAGAGGGTGAGATCGACCGCGCAGCCACGGTTGTGCCGTGAGCCCTGCTCCGGATCGGCGACAAAGAGGTGGAATTGCGCCGGGGTGGCGTCGAAGAAGAGCTTGGTGACATACCAGGGGCGGTAAGCGTCGTGGATCAGGAGGCCACGGCCATGCTCGCGCAGCTTTTTGTGCGCCCGCGCCAGTGCCTCGGCGGCGGGGCGTTGCAAGAACGCACGCGCGGACGTATAGACTGGCGTGCCCAGGAAATTGTTGGCCGTGGCGTAGCGAATGTCGAGCTTTAGCGTCGGCTCAAGCCTGGCAAGGTCCACCAGGTCGGGCGCCTTTTGCAGCGTGGTCTTTTCCTTGGGCGGCTTGGCGGCCAACGCCGCGGCCCGCAAATCGGCAACGGGCCGGACAGCGTCGATCTTGTAGGTGGCATTCTCTCCCTTGAGGATGCGCCGGCGAAAAGGTACGCTGGCGGCGATGGCTTCCCGCGCCGGCCCGATTCCCCTCTCTTGAAGACGATCTTGTCGCCCATGTAGAGCCCAAAATCGGGGAACTTGTAGATATCTGCCGACACTTCCTCGAGCGGGTACAAAAACACCCATTCGATCAGCGCCTGCAATTTGCCATCCTTCTCGAGTATGTAGAGGATATTGTGGTCCTCCCCATATTCGCCGATAAGCCCACGCCAGTTTTCGGGTATTGCTCCCGTCGGCGCCGCCTCCTGGGCCTTCGTGAAGGTATCGGCGCCGATCTTGAGCCGGTCTCCGTCACGGGTGATTTTCGGGCCATGGCCGGTCACGTCGTCCACCATCAGGTCCTGGCCAAGCTGGCGGATTTCGGTGCGCACGCCTCCCTTCGCGGGAATGAGATACAGTCGCCCAGCAGCCTCGCTTAGCTCTACTTCCTTGTCCTTGAACCGATAACGTCCCGCCAGCTCGCGGCCAGGCCCTCGGGCAGTTTTTTGGTTAGTTCGAGCGGGGGCAACGGCTTGCCCGCCCTGAGAGCCACCATGCCGCGCAGGGCGTAGTCGCTGACCCGTTTGGTGACGGCATTGGCGACGTCTTTCGAGGCGATGACCACAACTCCGAGTTTGTCCTCTGGCAACGCGCTCAGGTCCGTGGCGAACCCATAAACGGCGCCGCCGTGGCCGATGCGTTTTTTGCCTTCGAAGTCGGAGATCAAAAAGCTGATGCCGAAGCCGGACTTTTCGCCTGGCTTGCCGTATTGGATCTTGAACATCGACTCGAGCGTTTCGGGCCGGAGCAGTTGCTTTCCCGTCGATGTTTTGCCGCCGGCAAAGAGAAAGCGCAGCAATTTGGCCTGGTCATTGACGGTCGACTGCAAACTGCCCGCCGACGGCATGCCGAGCTCCCAGGTGGGGGCAGCAAAGATCTTGCCGTGGTAAGTCCACATGATGGCCCGTGCCTGGTTTTTCCGGGCCTGGGCCGTCGGTGCATAGGAACTGCTCGTCATGCCGATGGGCGTCAGGAGCTTGCGTTCGATAAGTTTGGCAAAGGGCTCGTGTTGTGTCTTTTCCAGGAGGAGACCAACCGTGGCCAGGGCCGCGTTGGAATAGCTGGCCGTCGTTTCCGGAACGTAGACAAGTTCGGTCTGATTGAGACTGGCCACGGTCTGGGTCAAGGTGGGCTCGGAGGCGTCAAAGTAGTTGCCGACGGGCGCTTCGCGCACCAGGCCTGAACGGTGCGCCAGCATTTGCCGCAAAGTGATTTGTTTGCCGGTGGTGTTCTTCGGCTTGAACTCGGGCAAATAGGTTTGCACGGGCTGATCGAGGTCGATCAGGCCCTGTTCGACGAGCATCATGAGCAGCAGGGCGGTGATGGGTTTGGACACCGAGCCGACGCGGTAAAGGGTGTCCGCCGTGGCACGCGTTTTCGCGGCGGGGTCCTGGAAGCCATGACCTTGTGCCCAGACGAGTTGTTGATCGTCAACGAGCGCCCAGGATAGCGCGGGAATGCCTTTGTCGACAATCTCTTGATCAAGCCAGGTTCGCAGCGCCTCAATGAGCGGCTGGTACTTTTGGGTGGTGCTTTCGTCCGCGCAGACGAGAACGATGGGCGCGAAGCACAATAAAAGCAGGGGCAACCAGCGCGCGCATCGGCATGCTCCTCATCGCGAGCGACCGTTTAGCTCTCGCAGGATGCTTTGCGAGCATGCCCGCCAGTTCGAGCGTGGAGCGGTAGATGCCGTCGGCATCCAGGCCCAGCTCCGCGAGCAACTCGCCGCGTTCGCCATGCTCGATGAAGCGGTCGGGAATCCCCAGGCGCAACAGATTGCGGGTATCGAGCCCCGCCGCATTGGCCGCTTCGAGCACGGCGCTGCCAAAGCCGCCTTCGAGAGTGCCTTCCTCGACGGTCACCAGGAAGGGCAATTCTTCCAGGGCCCGCAAGATGGTGCCCTTGTCGAGCGGTTTCGCGAAGCGTGCGTTGATGACGCCGACTTCCAGGCCATCTTTACGTAGCTTTTCCGCGGCCTTGACACAGGTGGCGAACAAAGTTCCAAAGGCCACGATCATGCCGTCCGCGCCCCATTCGTAAACTTCCGCCTGGCCCAGTTCGATCGGGCTGACGCCCCGGTCGATCTTTTCGAGGCTGGCCTTGGGATAGCGCAGCGACGTCGGCCCGTTGTGTTCGAGGGCGAAGCGCAGCATGGGGGCCACATCGGTTTCATCGCCCGGGGCCATCACCACCATGTTGGGGAAGAGCCGCATGTACGGGATGTCGAAGCAGCCGTGATGGGTTGGGCCATCAGGGCCGGTCAGGCCGGCACGATCGAGGCAGAAGGTGACGGGCAGGTTCTGCAGAGCCACCTCCTGAAAGATCTGGTCGAAGGAGCGTTGCAAAAACGTCGAATAAATATCGACGATGGGCCGCACGCCTGCCTTGGCTTTGCCGGCGGCAAAAGCGACAGCGTGGGATTCGCAGATGCCCACGTCGAAGAAACGATCCGGAAACTCGGTGCGGACATTCTCTAGTTTGTTGCCCTGGCACATCGCGGCGGTCGTGACGGTAACGCGCGGATTGTCGCGCATCGCTTGATGGATCGCGGCGCTGATGACATCGGTATAGGCCCTGGCGCCGCCGCGCTTCAGTGAGACGATCGTACGGTCCGGCCCCATCTTTTCGAAAACCGGCGGCGTATGGTAGGTGACTGGGTCCTCGCTGGCCTGCGCCACCCCGCGCCCTTCACCGTCAACACGTGCAAGAGCACCGGGCCGGGATAATCCTTGACCTGATCCAGCCAGCCGCGCAGGCTCGCCAAATCGTGGCCGTCGACCGGTCCGACATAGTGGAAGCCGAGCTCCTCGAAAAGCATGCCGCCGGTGAGTAAGGCTTTGAGGGCATCGCGAACCTGGTCGAGCGCCTGGTTGGCCATGCCGCCCACGAGGGGAATCTTGCCCAAGATCTTCTGGATATTTCGTTTGGAGCCCTGGTAGAGGTTCGTCAGCCGGGCGCGATCCAGGCACTGGGCCAGGGCGCCGACGCGCGGGCAGATGGACATCTGGTTGTCGTTGAGCACGACCAACAATTTACGCTTCAGATGGCCGGCGTTATTGAGTGCTTCGAAGACCACTCCCGACGGCAAGGCGCCATCCCCAACCACGGCCACGCTGTAGCGATCCGGCCGGCCCATCAACTCGTCGCCCACCTTGAGGCCCAGCGATGACGACACGGAGCAGCCGGCGTGGCCGGTCATGAACAAATCAAAGAGGCTCTCCTCCGGATTGGGATAGCCCATGAGACCGCCGCGGGTGCGAATCGTGTCGAAGCGTTCGTAGCGGCCCGTGACAAGCTTGTGGGGATATATCTGATGGCCCGTGTCCCAGATGAGCCGGTCTTTCGAGAAATCGAAGGACAGGTGCAGCGCCAGACACAACTCGACGACCCCGAGGTTGCTCGCGAAATGCGCGGGCCGGATGCTGAGAACGCGAATCAACTCGTCGCGCATTTCCTGGGCGACTTGCTTCAGTTCCTCGTCTGTGAATTTGTGTAAATCGGCGGGTGTATTGATTCTCGCGAGGAGGTCGCTCATGAAAACGTCCCTTTCTGTCATGATGTAGATCCGTCGGACCCATGCTCCGCACGGGCTGCCGCAGCCCACACGCTCCGCGCCTGGGCATCTTACTCTTCTTCTCTACCCGTATATTTTTATCAGATTTAACAGCCCGTTACCCCCCTATTTGGCCATGCTTATCGATTTCTGGCAAGGACAAAATGCATCAAAGACGCTAAAGGCGTCCCGTTTTCACCCAGGGGGGTCAGCAATGCGAACGTTTTAGCCGCCAAATCCTGGGCGTGCCGCCGGCTTTCTTCAATGCCCAGGAGTCCCGGATAGGTGAGCTTGCCGCGGGCCGCGTCTTTTTGCGTCCTCTTGCCCGTGGTCGACGAAGTGCCCTCCGCGTCGAGCAAATCGTCGGTGATTTGAAAGACCAGGCCGAAATAATGGCCAAATTGGTCCAGCCGGGCCAATAAATCACGGTCCAGTCCGCCAGGCCGCTGCCCCTGCGCGCACCAGATTCCAAGGCGTAGACAGGCCCTGAATAGTGCTCCGGTTTTATTCTGATGAATGTGCTCGAGGGCCTCGACCGTATGCGGCTGGTCTGTTCTCGGAAACAGCGGGTCGGCCAGTGTGCCCGTGGACCGCTCCCAGGCGAGATCTTCGACCTGGCCGCCGACCATGCCGGCCGCGCCAGCGCCGCGGGCAAGTTCCAGGCAGCTGGCAGCTGCGACCTGACTGTCCAGGTGCTGGGCCAGTACCTGGAAGGCGAGCGTCAACAAGGCATCGCCGGCCAGGATGGCCAGCGCTTCGCCGAATTTTTTATGGCAGGTTGGCAAACCCCGCCGCAAATCATCATCATCCATGGCCGGCAGGTCGTCATGAATGAGCGAATAGGTGTGGACCATTTCGACGGCGCAGGCCGCTGGCCAGGCTTGCGCGTCCGTGCCGCCCGCTGCCGCGCTGGCCATGAAAACCAGGCAGGGCCGCAAGCGCTTGCCCGGCGCCAGCAAACTATAGCGCATCGCCTCACGCAACGGGGCCGGAATGCCGGCTTCCGCGTCCAGCACCGCTTTCAGATGATGATCCACCAGCGCTTGTTTGGCTTGCAAAACCTGGGCAAGGTCGAATGGCACCGCGCACTCCCTACCGTTTTGTTGGGCCTTTGCCGGCCTCGATGCTGGCGCTGTGATCGAACGGCTTGGTCACCGGGTTGCCTTCGCCGTCGTGGCCCGTCAATTCGAGAATTCTCATTTCCACCACGCGTAGCTGCCCATAACAGCATTTGAGCAACCCCACCCCTTGCTCGTAACGCGCCAGCGAATCCTCAAGGCCGATTTGCCCATCTTCCAGTTCGCGGATGAGGCGCTCCAGGTCGGCGAGTGCCTGCTCGAAATTGGGAGTGGGGATGGTTGGTTCCGGCATGGCTTGTTCAAAGGTTTGGTTCGATTTCCTCGACTCGGGTCCGCAGTTTACCGTCGGCGATCAGAATCTCGAGGATGGCGCCGGCCTTCACGTCGCGCACGCTGCTTACCACGTGCCGCTCCGGCCAGGTCCGCGTTAAGCTATAGCCGCGTGCCAGCACGTTCAAGGGGCTGAGCGATTCCAGGCGGGCGGTGTGAGCATTCGCTAGCTGGCGTGCCTTGTGAAGGCGGTTGGCCATGGCGCGGCGCAGACGGCCTTCCCACTCATCGAGCTTACGCTCCTGATTGCGAATCCTTTCCAGCGGCTGCTTGAAGATGCGCCGCTCCGCGAATTCCGCCAGCCGCCGCGAGGCTATTTGAAAA
This sequence comes from uncultured Planctomycetota bacterium, assembly GCA_963848825.1. Taxonomy (GTDB): domain Bacteria; phylum Planctomycetota; class Planctomycetia; order Gemmatales; family Gemmataceae; genus CAVVSQ01. Next base: position 653,346 of record CAWKFA010000008.1, read on the forward strand.
CGCGCCGCCAACAGCGCCAGCAAGCGCTGGCCACGCTGCTGCATGAACTTGTCCAGCTCGCCCCGGTCGGGTGTCGCCAACTCCGCCGCTTCGCTCGGCGTCAGTGCCCGCCGATCAGCTACCAGGTCGGCCAGCGTCACGTCGATTTCATGGCCAACGGCCGAGATGACCGGATGGCGCGAGGCGAAGATGGCCTGGGCCACCTTCTCGGTGTTGAACGCCGCCAGGTCTTCACTGCTGCCCCCGCCCCGGCCGAGTAGCACCACGTCAACGTTGGCGAGCAGATCGAGCCGTCGCAAGGCAGTCGCGATCTCCTCCGCCGCGCCTTCTCCTTGCACGCGCACCCCACAGACCAACACCTCGACCATCGGCCAGCGCCGGCCCAGAATCTCCAGCATATCGCGGATGGCTGCTCCCGTGGGGCTCGTCACCAGGGCAATGCGGCGTGGGAAGCGCGGGATGGGGCGTTTACGCTCGGCAGCGAAATAACCAAGCTTGGCCAGCTTTTCCTTGAGCTTTTTAAGGGCCAGCTCCTGCGCCCCCAGCCCGCGCGGCTGGATCTCGTCGATGACGAGTTGATAGTCGCCGCGCGGAGCATAAACGCTCAGCTTGCCGCGCACCAGAACTTCCATGCCCTCGTCATATTCCAGCCGGCCGCGCTGTGCCGTCGTACGCCAAATAACGCAACGGACCAGCGCCGTCGCATCTTTCAGGCTCAGGTAAACATGTCCGGAGCTGGCGCGGGTCAACGAGGAGATTTCCCCCGTCACCCACACCGAGTCAAAAGTGTTTTCAACAAGCGCCTTGATCTGCAGGGTTAGCTGCCCCACCGTCAAGACTGTCGGTTCGTCAAACAGCGTTTTCATGCGCTAGTTCATAAGTCTAGTGCGTTTTTCCCGGTGATGACACTGATAATGCACGCTGTCACAATGAAGAAGAAAAAGGAGGCCATGCTCAGGAACGCTCTGTTCCGTTCCTGCAATCCTTTATCTGTAAGCACCGTGGGGTCGTAAATCATGAATTGAGCTTTGAAGAATGATATGTCCGTTTTTCTATGATGCATGGCGCTGATTGTGAACCCCGCAAAGGCTACCCATGAGCAAACAGCCCCAAAGACGCAAAAAGCTACGATGAGACGACTGATGATAAGTGCCATTTTGAAATCATCCGTCAAGGTCGGGTAGAGGGATAATTCGTTTTTGATGTCATTGCAAACAGACCAGGACGAGTGCATCTCCCTGGGCATCCTGCAAGTAGTCCACGACGTCGGCGGAGCGAGCGTTGCTCCAGCGGCCCCATTCTTCCTCTGTCAAGATACAGAATAACGGCCCCGGCGCCGAAGGCAAAGCGCCCGCATCCGCGAGGCGCAGCACGGGCCGGTCGAAATAAAACATGATGCCCTCATCCTTGACCTTGAAAAGATAAAGCACGGCGCCGGCCGGCACCAGGGACGCCAGCAAACCTGCCTTGGCACGTGTCTGTCGCTGCGTGTCACGCGTCGACACCACCACGTGAATGAACAGGACTTTGACCACCATCCACACCACCAGCGCACTCACCAGGACACGGGCGGGCCGCAAGCGCGGCCATGGCCAGGCGAGAAGGCCGCGCGCCAAAGCCACGCATACCATGGCCGCCAGGCCCGAGAACGCGGGAAACAGGGGGGCGCTATGCCGCATGGCATGTTCGGGGGCCAGGCTCCAAAACAACAGGTTCGGCCACACCCAGCAGTGCAGCGCCTGCAACAGGAAGCGGCCATTTGCGTCCCACCGCCCCAGGAAGGACGGCCTGAGCGCCAGAAGAGCAACGCCAGACCACGGGAGCAGCGTCGCCAACACCTTTAAAGGATGCAACAGCGTTTCCAGCCATGGATACGCCTTGTGATTATGGCCGGGCGCCAGGTGGTTAAGCGCTTCCCGGCTCACCGTTTGATAAAAAATATCCCAGCTCGTTTGTGCTATCGCGGCGGCGATCCAGCCACCCACGAGCCCGATCGCCACTACGACGCCCAGTAGATGTTGCCATGACAGCAGCAGGCGCAGACGGCCGCGCCACCACAAAAACGGCAGTGCGGTGCCATAAAAGAACGCCGGCGCCGTCCATTTCGTAAGCGTGCCGCCCGCCATGCACAACAGTGCCGCCAGCAGCCACCCACCATGCAGCCGGCCCTCGTCAACAGGCACGGCACGCAAAAAAAACACCAGCGCCGCCGTCACCCAGGCGACCTGCACCATGTCGATTTCCGCGGACGTTGAGCGCTCCAGCCAAAACACGGACATTGGCAACAACAGGGCGGCAAGCAGCCCGGCACGCCGGTCCAAAAGGCGCGCGAACAACCCGTACATCAAGAAAACCGTGGCGGTGGCGGCCAGGGCGGAGGGGAGCCGCGCTGACCATTCGGTCACAGCTCCGAAGGGCAGGCTACACAGGGCAATGAGCACATACATCCCGGGCGGCTTGGTAAAAAGCGGCTCCCCGTAAAGCGTCGGCACAATCCAGTTGCCGCTGCGCCACATCTCACGCGCGATTATGGCGCGCAATGTCTCATTGCGATAAAGCTCGCCATTGCCCAGTCCGTAGAAGAAAAAAAACGCGCACAGCAGCGCAAGCAAAGAAATGACCGGCCATCGCGACCGTTCCAGTCGTCCATCCGTAAACATGCCAGCCTCCATGCCGCCAATAACAAAGCGAATTATTGTACGCCGCCGGACGGGTTTATGGAAAGATCATGTCAGAGCGCCTCCGGTTAGCACAACGCGCAAGCGAGCTATTTATGCGAACATGCTCGCGCAAAGCCGCGAAGGCGCAAAGTGGTTTCACGCAAAGCATGCTCGAGGGAATTCAAATTTGGATATTATCAGAAGCCTACATCTATCTTGTCTTCACTAACCCGAGCCGCACCAGGCTTTCGGCCGTGGCGACGATGGACTCCTCGTTGGACCGCGGCATCCAGCCGAGCATGCTTTTAGCTTTCTCGTTGGTGGCGTTTTTGACCTTGCCGAGTTCGGGCAAAAATTGCCGCACGGTTGGATTAAAGAGTCCAGCGATGCGCACGAGCCAGTTGGGTAGCAGTCGGGTAGGCACTTTCTTGGCCAGCGCCCCCATGCGGCTTGTCAACACCCTGGCAATTTCGAGCACCGACATGAAATCGCCGGCGACCGCGATAAAGCGCTCGCCCCTGGCGGCGGGATGAGTCATGGCCCGGATGTGCAGGTCGGCGACGTCGCGCACATCGACGACGCCGAAACAGAGCCGCGGGCATCCGGGCAGGGCGCCGTCCAGCATGCGCTGCACAAGGAGGATTGATGTCGAAAAGTCGGGCCCCAGGACGGGGCCGAACACACCCACGGGATTGACGACTACTAGCTCAAGGCTGGCCCCCGTCGCTGGCGATAAATTCCCAGGCCGCGCGTTCAGCCAGGGTCTTCGACTTCGCATAGGGGCTCAGGTCGTCGCGATTGAGGTCCGTCCAGTCGCTCTCGCTAAACAGCACTTTCTGTGGCTCGTGGCCATACCCAATCGCGGCGAACGAGGACGTCAACACCACGCGCTTGACGCCGGCGCCGGCGCGGCACGCAGCACCCGGAGCGTGCCTTCGCGGGCGGGAACGATCAGCTCCTCCTCATGCCTGGGAACATTCATGGGGAAAGGTGAAGCCACGTGCAGCACGAAGTCGCAGCCGGCGACGGCTGTTGACCAGCCCTCGTCGCGTTCGAGGTCGGCGGCGACGAAGGACAGGCGCTCACCCGGCTCGGCTCCGCCTATCTTCAGCATGGCACGCACGTCCCCCTCGCGATGCGGATTCCGTACCGTCGTCCGCACCTCATGCCCGGCGGCCAAAAGCTGCAGAATAGTATGGCTGCCGATGAAGCCGGAACCCCCGGTAACCAGAACTGTGCTCATGGCCAGCTTCTCCTTACTTTGTTAACCCGCCGCGCGAGCAACGGTTCATCGCTGGGGCAAGGGTTCATCGCTTCGCGGTATTTTACCATCGTCGTCTTAAAACTCGCGACTGCCTATAATCTCTTCAGAATGCGTGAGACATTATTTTGCCATGCGGAAGGAAACCATGCATCCAGCGCTCACGCGTGTTGACCATCGCCCCTGGCCGGTGCCGGACCGCCGTTGGACCTGGCGGCAGCGCTGGTGCGACCTGCTCTTTGCGCACTGGCCTATTCCCGTGGCCGAGCTCCGCCATCTCGTGCCGGCTGGGCTGCGCGTGCAAGAATTTGGCGGCTCCTCCTGGATCGGCGTGGTCCCCTTTCGCATGGAGGGTGTGGCACGCCGGCCATTTCCAACCGTGCCAGGCTTGTCTGCTTTTCCCGAAATCAACTTGCGAATCTATGTGGAGCGCGACGGCAAGCCCGGCGTTTGGTTTCTGAGCCTGGAGGCCACCAATCCATTGGCTGTCTGGGCTGGACGGCAGTGGTTTCACCTTCCCTACCAGCGGGCGCGTATCGCGTTTACCGGAGACGCGGCCGGGTTTAACATCGTCTCCGAGCGCAGAGAACCAGGGCCAGCCGTGCACATCGAGGCGACGTATCGCCCGGTCTCGGAGCCAGCCCTCGCGCAACCGGGTTCGCTCGAGGCTTTTCTCGTGGAGCGCTACTGCCTGTATGCGAGCTCCCCCGACGGCCGACTCTTCCGGACCGAAGTGCATCATGGGCCCTGGCCCCTGCAAAAGGCGGAGGGAACGATTGTCGCCACGCAACTACTTCGGCCGCACGGCCTGGCATGTAACGGGGCGGCGCCGGTCCTACACTACTCCCGGGGCGTTGACGTCGTCGCGTGGGCACCCGAGCGGTTGGTGTGAATTCCTCACCAAGAATGGCGCGTGTAAGGGAGTAGTTCATGAGTGGAGGCGTGCTAACGATCAATGGCGGTTCGTCGAGCATCAAGTTCGCCGTTTTCACCCCCGGCGACCCACCGCGGTCCGCGCTGACCGGCAAGGTCGAGCGGATTGGCATGAGTGACCCCATGCTTGGCACCAAGGGCGTGCCGCCACGGCGAATTGATGCGCCAGATCACGAACACGCGGTCGGCGCGGTGGTCGAAGAGCTGGAAAAATGCAGTGCCTTTCGCGACGTCACTGCCATCGGTCATCGAGTCGTTCACGGCGGGCCCAACAATACCGAGGCACGCCTCATCACCACGGCATTGGTGGAGGAGCTTCGCGAAATCAGCCCGCTCGACCCAGCCCACCTGCCTGGTGAAATCGCCCTTATCGAAGCGTTTCGCAGGTTTTTCCCCGACATGCCGCAGGTCGCCTGCTTCGATACCGCATTCCACCGCGATATTCCTCGCGTTGCCCAGCTGCTGCCGGTGCCGCGCCGTTATGAGGCCGAGGGCGTGCGTCGTTACGGGTTCCACGGTTTGTCTTACGCGTACCTCATGGAAGTGCTGGCGAAGCTGGCTGGCCCGAAGGTGACGGGCGGCCGGGTCATCCTCGCCCACCTTGGCGCGGGGGCGAGCATGGCCGCCGTGCGCGCCGGTAAGTGCGTTGACACCACGATGTCCTTCACACCGACCGCCGGCCTGGTGATGGGTACGCGTAGCGGCGACCTCGATCCCGGCTTACTCATCTATCTCATGCGCCGCCACAATCTGGCGCTGACCAGATTGACGACATGGTCAACAAACATTCGGGGCTGCTCGGCATTTCGGACATCAGTCCCGACATGCGTGACCTCCTGGCCGTCCAGGCCGACGACGCGCGGGCTCGAGATGCCGTGGCGCTCTTTTGTTATCAAGCGAAGAAATGGCTCGGCGCCTATACCGCGGCCCTGGGCGGCCTGGATGCCCTCGTTTTCGCCGGCGGCATCGGTGAAAACGCGCCGGCAGTGCGCTCTCGCATTTGCGAAGGCCTGGACTTTCTCGGTATCGCCCTCGACAGTGTCCGTAATGCCGCCAATGAATCCCTGATCTCGACGGCCAAAAGTTTGGTAAGTGTCTGGGTCATAAAAACGGATGAAGAGCTGATGATCGCCAAGATGGTCCGCCGCCTGGTGGAGCAGCAGCCAACCTAAAAGGAAGGTAGTTAATATGACACATAATGATCGGGACACCCCAATAGCATCGCAACGGGGTCAAGCCGGCAGCGCCGGAGGCTCCACGCCCACGCCAGAGGGCCTTGCCGAAAAACCATTGTCTGCCGACTTGTTGCGGAAAATGGACGCTTACTGGCGCGCCGCGAATTACCTGTCGGTCGGCCAGATTTATCTTTTCGATAACCCGCTGCTGAAAGAGCCTCTCCTGCTCAAACATATCAAGCCGCGCCTGCTGGGCCACTGGGGCACCACGGCGGGCCTGAATTTCATCTATGTCCATCTCAATCGCATCATCAAGGAACACGATTTAAGCATTATCTACATCGCCGGGCCTGGCCACGGCGGTCCGGGAATCGTCGCCAACACTTATCTCGAGGGTACCTACACCGAGGTTTATCCCAACATCGGCCGCGACGAGGCGGGGCTCAAGCACCTTTTCACGCAATTCTCGTTTCCCGGCGGCATCCCCAGCCACGTCGCGCCCGAAACGCCCGGCTCCATTCATGAGGGTGGCGAGCTGGGCTATTCACTTTCCCATGCGTATGGCGCGGTGTTCGACAATCCCGACTTGCTCGTGGCTTGCGTGATCGGCGATGGCGAGGCGGAGACGGGCCCGCTGGCCACTGGCTGGCACGGCAATAAGTTCCTCAACCCCGCCCGCGACGGCGCCGTGCTGCCGATTCTCCACCTGAATGGCTACAAAATCGCCAATCCCACCATTCTGGCCCGCATCAGCCACGAAGAGTTGGAGTCGTTGTTGCGGGGCTATGGCTACACCCCATACTTTGTCGAAGGCAACGACCCGGAACGGATGCACCAGCTTATGGCCGCGACGCTGGATAGCTGTGTGCGCGCCATCAAGGCCATTCAGAGAGAGGCGCGCGAACGGTTTCAGCAAACGCCCATCCTGGCCCATGATCGTCTTGCGTTCCCCCAAGGGCTGGACGGGCCCCAAGGAAGTGGATGGGAAGAAAACCGAAGATTACTGGCGTTCCCATCAAGTGCCCATGGACGACATGTCCCACCCCGGGCATGTCAAGTTGCTCGAAACCTGGATGAAGAGCTACCGGCCGGAGGAATTGTTCGACAAGTCCGGTGCCTTGATCGCGGAGCTGGCCGAGCTGCCGCCTTGCGGTGAACGGCGCATGAGCGCGAACCCGCACGCCAACGGCGGCCTGCTGCTCACGGACCTTATTATGCCTGACTTCAAGAGCTATGCCGTCGACGTCACCCATCCCGGCGAAACGTCTGCGGAAGCGACCCGGGTGATGGGGAAATTTTTGCGTGACGTGATGAAACGGAACCTTGGGGCCAAGAACTTTCGCCTCTTTAGCCCCGACGAATTCAACTCCAACCGCTGGCAAGACGTCCTTGAGGTCACGAACCGGGCCTGGACGGCCGAAACATTGTCGTATGACGATCATCTGAACCCCGCCGGGCGGGTCATGGAAGTACTCAGTGAACATCAGTGCCAGGGCTGGCTCGAAGGCTATTTGTTGACCGGCCGGCACGGCTTCTTTTCCTGCTACGAGGCGTTCATCCACATCATCGACTCGATGTTCAATCAACATGCCAAGTGGCTCAAAGTGACGCGGCACATTCCGTGGCGGCGGCCGATCGCCTCACTCAACTATTTGCTCTCCTCGCTCGTCTGGCGACAGGACCACAACGGTTTCAGCCATCAGGACCCGGGCTTCATCGATCATGTGTGCAACAAGAAAGCCGAGGTTGTACGTGTTTATCTGCCGCCGGACGCCAACACCCTTCTCTCGGTAACCGATCACTGTCTGCGCAGCCGCAACTATGTCAATGTCGTGGTCGCGGGCAAACAACTTGCTCCCCAATGGCTCGATATCGACCAGGCCGTCAAGCATTGCACGGCCGGCATCGGCATCTGGGAATGGGCCAGTAATGACAGGGGGAGCGAACCGGACGTTGTCATGGCCTGCTGTGGCGACGTCCCAACGCTGGAGACGCTCGCGGCGGTGGACATGATGCGTCAGTGGCTGCCCGACATAAAAGTTCGCGTGATCAACGTGGTCGACCTCATGAAACTTCAACCTCAGACGGAGCACCCGCATGGCCTCGCTGAAGGGGACTTCGACCTGCTCTTTACCAAGGACAAGCCAATCATTTTCGCCTTCCACGGCTACCCCTGGCTTATCCACCGCCTCACCTATCGCCGCGCGAACCATCGAAATATGCATGTGCGTGGCTACAAGGAAGAGGGCACAACCACCACGCCCTTTGATATGGTCGTTCTCAATGACGTCGACCGTTTTCACCTCATTGGCGACGTCATCGATCGTTTGCCGAAGCTGGGTTCCCAGGCTGCCTACGTAAAGCAAGCCATCCGCGACAAACTTATCGACCACAAGTCCTACATCCGTAAATATGGCGACGACATGCCAGAAATCCGCAACTGGAAATGGGGACAAAAAGTAACCATGGGCACGCTCAAGGGAGGGACTGCGGATACGGCGGGGGATAATGGGTGATGGAGGTGAGGTGTGGTTTCCATGGCACCCGCGCGGCTAAATCTAGGGGCTTTTTTGTGGACTCGGCCTTGCCACCGGGCTAGCATTGGGCAAAACTGAGATAAGAAGAGCAAGGGAGCAGCCGGTGGCCTTTCGATTTAAGAATGCATCGTGTGTCGTGCTGGGCACGTTCAATATGTATATCGTGCAACCTAAGTGGCTTGCGGATATGAAGATTATTCCGAAAGGCATTGCGGTAACGATTGCGTCGAAACTTGACGAGCCTGGATTTATGTTGTTATCTCCGAAGCTCGGTTCCAAATGGGTCGTTGCTCCTAATCGCATACTCATTGAGACGGAGCGTGCGACGGAGGACTGCGGCGCCAGCATGGCGAAGGTCTTGAAATCGCTGCCGTGGACACCGCTCGCGGGAATAGGGAACAACGCCAATTTTCGGGCGCCGCTTTCGGAGCTGCCATCGTTGGCAAAAAACCTGCGAAATGCGCCCGACGTACCGGTGGGCTACGAAATGGCGCAACGGAGTTTTCACGTGGCATTTTCCCAAGACAATAGAGTTATCAACGTGCAATTGGCGATCACGAAGGAAGCGCTAGAATTAACCACCAATGTGCATCATGAATTAGGTGGGGCAGAACGCAAAGAAGCCAGCAAAATCGCGCAAGCCGCCGCAAGTAATTTTTTGCAGGATCGAAAAGAAGTTGAAGATCTCATCGAACATGTCTTCAAGTTGAGGATCGATAATGACAACAGCAACGGAAAGTCGGCGTGACTGGGCGACACAACCAAACTCTAATCTCAGTACCTCGCACTGGCTCTACGCCGGGTATTACGACCCTTACTTCGTTACGGCTGTTGGCGACGAGTTGCAACGCCTGTCCAAGCTGACGAATAACTGGGATGGATACGGGGCGCCGCCGCTCGATAAAAACATCATCGATGTTGCGTGTCAATTCATTAAAAAGCTCCCTGAAAATCTAGCCTGTCGACCGCGCGTTGTTCCAATGGCTCCTGGCAACTTGCAATTCGAGTGGCATCACGGGAGAAAGGTTCTTGAACTGGAATTTGAGGACCCGCAAACGATTCACTTCCTGCAATGGGACCCGGCAGCAGACGTGGAGGAGGAGGATAGCTTTCCAGCGTCCGACATTGCGCGGGCCGTCGGGCTGATCCAGTGGTTCACAAGTGGAACGCTTGCATGACCAACGAAGTACCGCCTCCCCAAATGGGCCCGCCAGTTGCCGACCACGAAGACCTCTATCGAGGAATTACCACAGTTGACTGGTGGGTTTCCGAAGAAAACCGCCCATCATCTGCCGCATTCAGTCATCCTGAGTTTTCCACAGATGTCGTTTCGTGCGCGTTCGCCCGAGTTCACTCTGGCTCATCTCCCTTGTGGAAGCGGCATCGTGCAATTTAACGCGGGCATTGCAAGAAGTCTGGGGTTCGATGCCCGGTTGGAACCCGATCCGGAAAAGCCGGAGAATCATGCCCACGCGAACGTCTACTGTCTGCTAGGGAGAAACCAACGCAAAAAGGCCGCTCAAAGGCTCGCACAGCATTGTGACGTGGTGGTGCGTCCAACATTCGTTGTCTGATCCGGCGGAGCGGTCGGGAAATGTTGGCTACTCTCGACTTGAACCCCGATACGGGCCCCTGGGCCAGAAGACCAAGGCCCGTCGTCCTTTGCCGGATGGCGGGCCTTGGTCGTTTTGCGCGTGACCTTGGCCGCCACGCGCATGGAGGACCGGCCGACGTCGATAGAAGTCAAAATACTCTGGCCCAAACCTTGGCCTACAAGGCGGTATTTCGGCGAATTTCTACGGATAGAAGAGGCGACCGTCAGGGAAAAGAAAAGACCCACAAAACGCATTGTTTTCGCAGGTTTTTTACAGGAGAGTAAGGAGAGGCCCCTCCCGGATTCGAACCGGGGATGGCGGATTTGCAATCCGCTGCCTTAGCCGCTTGGCGAAGGGGCCGTATTTGACGATTGCTCCAATACTATCGGCTGTAGTGCCGCCGAACTTGATGGTCGTCAGGGAGCTTTGCCCATTTTAGCGGGAAGGGGGCAAAATGTTTAGCCCCTTGTTGGTTACGCCGCTTAAATGTTTAGCCGATGATTTGTTTCCGGCGCGTGATGTAATCCCAAACCACGTAACGGTCCAGTTCGCGGCCTGCCGTGAAAAACACGCGGCCCTTGGTCGTCTCGGCCATCTTGTAGGCGAAACGCACGTCTTCGGGCGTCTGGTTCCAGCTAGCCAGCAGGAAGATATTTATGGTGATGCCTTCCTTGCGCAGAAAGTTGGGCCTCGCGCAGGGTGGCATCTTCGGTGATGCGATCGGGGGGATAAAGAAGTCGCAGGATTTCGCCTTCAAAGTGGGCGGTGGGGAGGCCGTCGGTGATCAGGATGGCCTGGCGGTTGGGGGTATCCTGGGCGCCGAGGAACCTGCGGGCGAGGTTGAGGCCATGCTGGATATTCGTGAAGTGGGGCGGAATCTGGATTTCGGACATGCCGGGGTCGCTCATGTCGGCCCAGAGATTCACGACCGGGTCGTAGAGGGTGACCGGTTTGGGCATCAGTGTCGCCACTTCGGAGACATGGCGCGGTTTGGCAAAGGTGTACATCTCGATGAACTGAAGAAAATCACCCGGGTACTCGCTGCGCAGCAGGCCGTCGAGGGCCAGGCCCATGCGCTTGACGTTGATGTATTGCCCGTCGTAACGCATGGAGCCGCTCATATCGAGCAGGACCGCGGTGGCGCACTTCGGATTGTTGCGGGTGTTGTGGATAACAATGTCGTCGGTCTTGAGCCTGATCGGCAAGCCGGGCCCGTCGCGTAAGAGTGCGTTGACGAACGAGGCGGGAATATCCATGTGCGACACGGAATCGCCGAATTCATAGGGCCGGGTCGTGGCCATCTCGGCGGCGCCTTCGCCGACAACCGGGCCCTGGTGGCGACCGGAACGTGATTCTTGCAATTGTTCGAAGATGCGTGTCAGCAGCTTGGATTGAAAGAGACGATACGCTCTGGGCGTCATCTGGAAGCCGCCCTTCTGCGCCTCTTCCAGGCCCTGCTGTTCCGCCAGTTGACGAATGCGTTCCTGCACCTGTTTTTGGATGTCGCTAAGCTGCTCGAGCTGGCCCTCTTCGGCGAACTGGGCGAGCTCTTCCATGTCGATGACGCCAATCTGGGCCGTCTTGGCGGCTTCCTCCAGTTGCTTGAGCAGCTTGTCGATCATCTCCAGCTCATGCTTGACGGCCAGCCCTTCGGGCACCGTCAGCGATTGGAACCGGTGAACTCATATTTGGATGCCATCTCGTCGATTTGATATTTATCGCCGAGGCGTTGCGACAGTTGCAGAAGCTGGCGGGCAAACTCGCCGCGCTCATCGCCGCTGCGATACCACAAGGCTTCCAGGTCGGCGAGCTGTTCTTCCTTGACGGCCTGTTCGAAGCGTTTGGCAAGCTTGGCAGGCGGACGGGTGCGCTCTGCCTGTTGCGAGAATTCGCCGCGGGCGGCGCCTTGCACCTTGGTGGTTTCGTAGGTCGCGAGGATTTTTGCCTTGCGCTGGCGCAGCATCTCCATGAGGGCTTCGAGCGAGGGGCCAAGGCCGCGGATTTGGCTGGGATCGAGGCGCACGGCCCGCGCCAGCTCCTCCTCGCTCAGGCGGCGCATGTTGCCGTAATAGAGCAGGTGCTCAAAGGCTGGTGATACCACGTCGGGCGGCGGCGTGGTCGGGCTGGGAAATTCGGTCGGGTCGAATTTCTGATAGGTATGGATAATGCCGCCAATGTCTTTGCGTTGCTTCATGGTTAGCGTATTTCGTAGGTGATGCGCCCGTGCTTTTGCGAGCGCGAGATGCGGTCGTCCGAATAGAGACCGGCCAGGACGAACTCGATACATGAGGCACGCACGGCGTCATTTTCGCTGGGGTTCACTTCGAAGGCCTTGGCCCAGGCGGCCGGCACGCGTTTGACCCTCTCGGCGTATAGCGACGAGGGTAACATGTCCCCGACCTCGATCTTGACGCCTTTGCCGAATACCTGGACGACTTCCTCCAGGCCCGTCTTCTCGACATATTCCGCGAAGACCTTGGAGATCGCCTCGGCCACGATCGCTTCGATGACTTGCCTCTCCGACATTTGCTGGCTGCCCATCATGTCGAGCTCGATCTTGCCGAGTGACGATGCATAGAGATGTCCCAGGTCGCTGATGCGGGGCACGGCCGGCTTTTCGCCCAAGCGGACACCGCGATGGCGAGCGCTGGCGATCATCGTGCGATAGTTGGCGATGGAGAAACGGGCACTGACGCCGGACGCATGATCGACATATTTCGACTTGCGGGCGGAAATGCTGATTTGTTCGATGATCTCCTTCATGAAATAGGGCACCAGCACCGGAAAATCGCCAGCCAGATCGACGTTGGCTTCCTGCTCCATGATGTCGATGCCGCCGCTGCGCTCGAGCGGATAGTGTGTCTGGATCAGGGTGCCGATGCGGTCCTTCAGTTGCGGGATCACCTTGCCGCTACGGTTATAAGTCGCGGGGTTGGCCGAGAATAAGATCAGTACATCCAGATCGAACTGCACGGGATAGCCGCGGATTTGCACATCGCGTTCTTCGAGAATATTGAACAGGCCGACCTGGACCAGTTCATCGAGTTCGGGGATTTCATTCATCGCGAAGATGCCGCGATGCATGCGCGGGATCAGGCCGAAGTGCAGGGCGTCTTCGGTGGCCATGCTCGTGCCGGCGGCCAGCTTGGCGGGATCGATCTCGCCAATCACGTCCGCGAACTTGGTGCCCGGGGCCAGGCGTTCGGCATAGCGCTGCGCGCGTGGCCACCAACCGATGGGCACTTCCTCCTCGCCGCGCTCCGCCAAGAGACGTTTGCCGGCGCTCGTGATGGGCTTGTAAGGGTCCTCGTGAACGGGGCAAGACGGATGATCGATGAAGGGTACCTCGTCGTCGAGAAAACGAACCAGGGCGCGCATCAGGCGGCTTTTGGCCTGTCCCTTTTCGCCCAGAAAGAGCATGTCATGACCGGCCAGAATGGCCAGATTAATTTCGGGAATGACGGTGTTTTCGTAGCCAATAATGCCCGGAAACAACTCCTCACCGGCGGCCAGCATGCGGAGGAAATTGGCACGAACCTCTTCTTTGACGGTTTTCGAAACCCAGCCGCTAGCACGTAAATCTTTTAAAGTTGAGGGCCTAAATGCCGAGGGTGCCATGAACGAATAACCTCCAGAATTGGTAAAATGAGCCCGCAACACTATTGTAGCAGGAAGGTCAATGCACGCGCCGATGCGGGAGGCGGCGCGGCTACAGCACCGCCCAGGCCCAAGGGCCAATGGCGGTTGCAACGTGGAACACCTATTCGTTTTAAAGGAAAGACACCATGAAACACTGGCAAAAAATTGGCCTGGCGGTCATCGGCACGCTGATGCTGGCGCGTGCGGCAGAGGCGCAGACAACGCTCCGTTTTCAATTTAAAGCGGATGAAAAACTCAACTACGTCATGCTCCAAAAGATGAAAATGTCCATGAATATCATGGGCAAGGACATCGAGACACAATTGAATCAAACCATCGATATGTCCTGGAACGTTATCAAAGTGGACGCGGATGGCAGCGCCCAGATCAAAATTGCGTTCACGGGCGTGAAAATGGTCATGGACGGGCCGACCGGCAAAGTCGAAATCGACTCCAAAAGCCCCAAGCAACCCGACGATCCAATCGGCAAGATGCTGAGCCCGGTCGTCGCGGCCATCGCGAGCATGGAAATGACGATGACCATGGATAAGACCGGCGACATCAAGGAGGTCAAGATACCGGAAAAGACCAGGGATAGCCTGAAGAAAATGCCGGGCGCGGATGCCATGGGGGACCTGTTTACCGAGGAAGGGATGAAGAGAATGGTTCATGGCGGCATCGCGCTGCCCGCGGAAGCCATCACGACCGGGAAAACCTGGAGCAAGAAAACGGACATGAAACTGCCCATGGGCCGTTTTGTGGGGGACACACAGTTTACCTATGAAGGAAGCGTGGACAAGGATGGCCAGAAACTGGAGAAAATCGCACTCAAGCCCACCATTGCCATCGAGGCCGCCCCGGATGGGCCCGTGCAGATCAAACTAAGCAAGCAAGACGGCAAGGGCACCATGTTTTTCGACAATGCCGTCGGACGCTTGGCCGAGGTGAATGCCACTCAGGTCATGGAGATGACCATCGATGCCGGTGGCATGACCATCCAGCAAAAAATCGAGCAGAACATGACGATGAAGCTTGCGAAGTAGGATTGGCCATCAGGGGTAACGGCTCCCATCGTGACAAGTTCGGTTTGATCACGATGGGAGTCGTAGCCTTCGAACGCCTTAAACGGCATCTGCCTCGAAGGGAGGGCAGGTGATATGGTGGTTCCAGTGCGTGTCATCGCGGCTGGGAAAGTCGGCGCGGAAGTGCACGCCACGGGATTCACAGCGTTCCAGGGCGGAGTGGATCATGAGGCGCGCGATGGTAAGCAAATTCTGTAATTCCCAACCCGGGCGACCATCAAACTCGCGCCGCAGAACATAACGACACCAAAAAGCGACGTCTTGCTTGGCCTGTTCGAGGCCGGGCTTATCTCTGATGACGCCCATCTGGCGAACCATCAGGCTGCGCAGGGCGTTGGTGATGTCGGTGACGTCGAGATGGCCATGTGTCTCCGGCTCAAAGCGGCTCGACAAGGGCAGGGCGGTGAAGTTGTCGGGCACCTGGCGGGCTGCCAGGGCGGCACCCGTTCCGCACGTCGAGCCGAAGACCAGTCCCTCGAGCAGGCTGTTGGAAGCCAGCCGATTGGCGCCATGTAAGCCGCTGGAGGTCACTTCGCCGGCGGCCCACAGGCCCGGCAGTGTGGTCTGGCCCTGTACGTTTACGGTGACGCCGCCGACCATGTAATGGGCGCCCGGGCGTATGGGAATGAGGTCGGTGGTAATATCGAGCCCGAAGCCCAGGCAAACCTTGGCGATGCCTGGAAAGCGCTTGCGAATGAGAGCCGGATCGAGGTGCCGCAGGTCGAGATAGACATTGGGATGGCGGGTCTTCTCCATCTGGCGAATGATCGCCTGGGCGACAACATCGCGCGGCGCCAACTCGGCCCGGGGGTCAACCTCGAGCATGAAACGATCCATGTTCTTGTCGCGCAGGTAGGCCCCTTCGCCACGCACCGCCTCGCTGATGAGAAAACGACTGGAGCCGGCGACGTAGAGGACTGTTGGATGAAATTGCATGAACTCCATGTCACGCAACTCGGCGCCGGCGCGAAAAGCGGCGGCCATGCCATCACCGGTGGCGACGGGAGGGTTGGTGGTTTCCCGATAAACCATGCCTGCGCCGCCGCTGGCCAGAATAGTCTGCTTGGCCCAGACCAGCAGTCTTCCCTGGCCGGGGCGCAAAAGTAAGGCGCCAACGCAACGCCCTTCGTGAGTCAGCAGATCCAGTGTAAAAGTGTCGTCCCAGAGGGTGATGTTGGGCGTGTGGCGAGCACGCTCGATGATCGCCCGCATCACCTCGAAGCCCGTGGCGTCGCCCAGGGCATGCACAATGCGGCGGTGGCTGTGGCCGCCTTCGCGCGTAAGTGCCAGGTGCCCCTGTTCTTCGTCGAAGAGCGTTCCCCACTCAATTAACGTCGCGATCTGCGCCGGCGCTTCGCGCACGACAAGCTCGACGACATCCTGATGACACAGTCCGCCGCCGGCAATGAGCGTGTCGTCGATATGGTTTTCAAAGCGGTCCTCGGGCGACAGGACCCCGGCGATGCCGCCCTGGGCGTAATTGCTGTTGCTCTGCTGAATCTTGTCCTTGGTTACCACGAGGACATCAAGCCCTGACGGCACGGCCAGGGCCGCCCGCAGGCCGGCGATGCCGCCGCCGATAACAAGAATATCGGTGAAATAATGAGGAGTTTGCTTCGGGTTGAACTGAACCAGGTAGCGATGGGGCATTTTCCCAAGTTCCTTATGGCAGCCGCGAAGGGTGGTGCGTGCTATTTTTTCTCGGGCGCGTTGGGAGCGGTAAACTGCCGCTGAGCCTCACGGAACTCAGGGGGCGGTAGGGCGCGATCGATTTGGAGTGAATCCAGGACCGCGTTCGGGTTGGTATCGATGGGACGCAAGCGAGCCCCAGGGATAATGGCGGGAACCCCTCGCTTATCCGGGTTGTTGCGGGCCTGGCCAGGCAGGCGCTGCTGGGCCTGATACGCTTGCGCATCCTTTAAGAACTGCTGCCAATCTTCGGCTGTCCAGCCCAGCTTTTTCAAGGTCTCCGGCGTCATGCGTTTTTTCAGGTCATCGAGTTGCAGGTCGCCGCCCCGACCGGCGAGCTTCGCATCGGCAGCGCTCTTCGTTATGTCATCTTCCAGCCCGGTGCCATTCGGGCCCGTGCCTATTTTACCGGGCTCGGTGCCTTCTTCCTTGGGCTGCTTGCCATTCTTGCCGGCCTCATTGCCGCTGCCGTCCGCCTTCTGTTGCGGGCCATTGTCCGGGGTCTTGGTTTCTACTTTACTTTGGTTATTGCCGCCTTTTTTCGGTGGGCCGTCGGCTTTGTCTTCTTCCCCCGTCGTCTTTTTCTTGGCGGTTTGGTCCGGTCCCTGTTTGTTTTGGTTGCCGTTGGCCTGGGACGATTGTTCGAGAGCTTCCTGGGCGGCCTTCTTGACTGCTGGATCGCGCGCATTCTTGGCGATGTTGGCCAACTCCTCGGCCGTCTTCGGCGCCTCGTCTTTGTTCTTCATTTTTTCTTGCAGATCGGCGACAGTTTGGCGCGTGGCGTCTGCCGCGTCTTTCTTGTCGCCCTGGCCAGCTTCATTCCCCTTGGCCTTGCCCTGGGGTTCGCCCTGGGCGGTTGACCCGCTCTTGTCACTTCCCGCCGCTTCGGTTGGCGTTTTATCTTTATTCGTGGCCTTTTGGCCTGCCGCTGGTTCCTTGGGTTGCTCCTTGGCTGTGCCTGGTTTCTCTTCCCCGGCTTGGGTGTCGTTGGTTTTCGCCTGACCGTCTTCTTTCGCGCCGTGCCCGGTCCCTTGGTTTCGCCGCGTTGTTTGTCAGCCCGGGCGTCTTCGGGTGCATCCTTGGCGGTTCCGGGTTGCTCCCCCTGGCCTGGTTTGCCGGCATCCTTTTTAGCGCCTGTTTGCTCCTGGTTCTGAGCCCCTTTATTGTCGGGCTTGCTGTTGCCGGCATCACTCCCCGGCTTGTTTTCGCCCTGTTTTTGCTCGTTGCCGGCCGTTTCTTCAGGTTTCTGGTTTGGTTTGTCCTTTTTGCTCTGCTTTTCCTTGTCCAATTCCTGGCGCACCTGGTTCATCTTGTCTTCGATGTCCTTCTTTTTCTTTTCATCCGGAGGTGCGTCGTTTTTTGCCTGCTCGTCCTGGCGTTTTTTATTGTCCTGGGCTTGCTGCTTGTCCTGCTGTTCTTCGTGTTTCTTTTGCTGCTGCTCCGCCTGTTCGCGTTCCTCTTTTTGCTGCTTATCTTCCTTTTTCGCATCGCTGATAGTGATTTTGTAGGCCTGGCTAACTCCCACGTTGCCGTCAGGGCGCGGATAATCGGCGTTATCGCGAGCCTCGAGGGCATATTCGATGACCATGCCCGCCTTGAGGAGAACCGCCTCGCCCTGAGCTGTTTTCAACTTATCGAGATAAAGAATGTCCTGGTAATCGAGAGCATCGGGATAAGTGCCGTCAGCGAACTGGAAGGATTTCTCCGCCCGGTAGGCTTTAGGAGCTAGCAGGTAGCCTGGGCTATTGATTACTTTAAGACGCAAGGCGAGTGACTTGATGCCAATATCATCGCGTGCCTTCCCCGCGAGCGCCAGCGTCCCATTGGGCGGCAAGACAACATCTTGGGCTGGCTTCGTGAACACCACGTGAGGGGCCAGATCGTCGAGCACCTCAATTTGATAAGGCGTGCGATCGCTGTTTTCTTCGCCATCTTTGGAGGTAAACACCACGCGGAAAGTCCCGCGCTGCTCGAGCGTTAGGCGTGTACGCATGGTACGGCTATCGCTCGCGAGCACTTCACCGGGCACCTCCGTGCGAACGCCGTTGATGTCGAGTTGCAGTCCGCCCGCGCGCAACGCGCGATTGGTGTGAATGAGCATTTCCACTTCGGTGCCACGGTAATCGCGCAGCCGCGGCAAGACGGCCTGCTCGTTTGGGAAAACGACGGTTTCGTCAGCCATCTTTCGATAGGGCCGGTAATGATAAGTGACATCGAAACGCGCGACTTGCGGCCAGGACTGCACCTTGACCTGGTATTCCGGCGTTTCCGTGTCTCCGGCGGCGATCTTGTACCAAAAGCCGTTTTGCACCTGATCGCCAAGCAGTGTGGCCGTCCAGGTGCCGTCGTGTGCCTCGTCAAGTGCCAGGGGCACATACAAATCGCCCGTTTGGTAGCGATAAAGTAGCCGCGGCGCTCCCGGCTGGCCCAGCTTTGGAAAACGGCCGCCGATACTTGCTTGAAAATCGACATGGTGATTGAGCGGCACCGTGACGTCGCCACCCGCCGGTTTCAGGAGACTAATCTCGGTGCGCGTGTCGATGCCGATCTTTAGAAAGGGCGCGAACGCTCTCTGCAAAAGCGAATTGAACTGCCTGGGCCCGAGCCCAAAAAGTATCACGATCCCGAGCGCCAGGCCGGTCAGAATGCCACCGAGCAGCCAGTTGCTTTTGGGGCTTACCGCCAGCTCTGGGTCGGCGTGCTTGAGCGCCAGCGCGGCCCGTTGCCCTACCGCGCTGCGAATGGCACCGGGCAATTCCGCGCCTTTCAAATCGAGCCAGTTGATCACGCTGTTTTTGGGATCGGCGAGATGCTCTTCCAACTGCCGGGCGGCATAATAAGGATTGATACGGCGATAGCAATGCGCGCCAAGCTGGAACAGCAAGATGGCGGTGAGAACAAGATACGTCCCAAAGGCGAGGAATCTGGTCGCCAGCACCAAAAGAGTTTCGGCCTCACCGACCGCCAGGTCGAACGCCGCCATTGCCAGGAAATAAGCCGCCGTCACGATCCCCAGCATCAATAGCGACCGCCCGGCATCGAGCGCGCAAATGCGCGTGCGGACCCGGCCAAGCTGGGCGTCGATAAACGCTTCATACTTGGGCGAACTGGCCTTGGTGCCCAATTCAGCGGCCATCCGGCGCCTCCGTTGAACCTTCGGAAGGTATCTCGGCCATTGGCCAAACCTTTCGAGGCATTAAGGGATGCGAAGTATTATACGTCAGGCCTAAGAAACATCTCAATGTGACCTTGGAATATGCCCAATCGTTTGCGGGCGCTATTTACCTTGCTCTTCGTGACGACGTTTTCGCAAGCGGATCATCCACCACCGGCAAGCGTTATAGCAGCAAAAGAATATCGCTACCCAGGATAACGGCAGGCCGGTGCCGCCGATTTTTACCTCTGCCGCGTCCGGGTCGAGCCAGGGATACAAGAGCAGTCCGAGCGCCAATAAAAGCCAGAGAATAGCCAAAATGAGGTTCAACATTGTATTCTACCGTAGTGCCTTGCCATTACGCTGGTCCTAATCATTCTATCCCAGGAGCCTTCGTCATGCCGAAGTTTCAAGCCGTGCCCGAAGCCGACCTCAAGCTGCTGCGCCAGTTCGATACGCCGACAATTTGCAATGTGGTCGAACTCTTCGATATGAGGCCGCGCACGGCCGGGTACATGGATAAACGCATCCAGGCCTGCTATCCCAAACTGCCGCCCATGGTCGGCTATGCTTCGACGGCGACTTTTCGCTCATCGGCGCCGCCCGCCGCCGGCAATGTTTATGCCGCCCTCGATGAACAGGTCGCTTCGTTTGCCGAACTGCCCGGGCCGGCCGTGGTTGTCTTTCAGGACCTCGATAATCCCGTGGCGGCAGCCACTTTTGGCGAGGTCATGTGCACGACGTATAAGGCATTCGGTGCTGTGGGCCTGATTACGAGCGGCGCTGCCCGCGATCTCGATCAGGTGGACGTCTTGCAATTCCCCTGCTTCTCCGATGGCGTCATCAGTGCGCATGGCTATTGTCACATTCCGCAGATCAACGTGCCCGTGCATGTCGGCAATGTCATGATTCACCCGGGCGATCTGCTCCACGGCGATCGCAATGGCGTGACGACCATTCCCAATCATCTCGCCTCGGCGACGGCGCAGGCGTGCCCGGAACTGGCACTGGCGGAAGCCGTCGTTCTTGATTACCTCAAGTCCGGCAAACTCGACCCCAAAGGCTATGCCGCCGCACGCAAAGAATGCAAGCACCGAATTGACGCCCTCGCCCGCAAGCTCAAGGGCACCTAACACGCCGAAGTCGGCCCAATTACTATTTGACAACGGACGTCAGGGCGGCGACAATGAGGCTCTCTCAGCGGTTGCCGTCCCATCTGGTTCGCACGTCCGGAGTTAGCATTTCGTGTTCGGTCTTTTTTCTTTCCGCCGCTGGCTGAGGTTGAGGGCCAAGCCCAGGGCCCGCCGACAGCATCGATTTGGCGTCGAACAACTCGAGGACCGGCTGGCGCCGGCGAGTGTGCAATTCGGTGAAGCCGCGACAGCCGTGAATGAGGCGGCTGGCAGCTTTAGTGTCGCCATCGTCCTGTCGGCACCGTCGGATAGCGGCATCACCGTGCCTTTCAGCGTGAGCGGCAGCGGCCAGGCCGGCATCGATTACTCTGGCCTGCCAGCGAGTCCGCTCGTGATCCCGGCCGGGCAGACTGGTGCCGCCATTAGCGGCGTGCTGTTGAATGTCGGGCCGGGTGTCGACAAGACGATTGCGTTTACGCTGGGCACGCCCACCAACGCCACGCTCGGTCCGGTCGCCACGAGTACGCTAACGATTGACCAGCCAACCACCGTTTCCATCGCGGATGGCAGTGCCGTGGAGCCTTCTTCGGGCGGCACCGTCAACCTGCCTTTCACGCTCACGCGTACCGGCGACGTCTCGGGGTCGCTTGCTGTCGGCTATACGACCGTGCCCGGCACCGCCAGGGCTAACGTTGACTTCAGCCCCAGCACGGACACGGCGACTTTTGCCGCCGGTGCGGCCACGACGACTGTCAATGTACCGGTTTTTGCGAACGGCATTTATGACCAGCCAAGCCTTAACTTTTCCGTACAACTGACCGGCGACATCGCGGCGCCCACCACCGTCCAGCCGATCTTTCCGTCGGCGACGACCTCTGCCGTGGGCACCCAGCCCTATTCCGTGGCGCTCGGCGACATCAACGGCGATGGCAAGCCCGACATCGTGGTGGCCGACAAGAGCGACGGCACGGTGTCCGTGTTGCTCAACACCACGGCGCCGGGAGGCGCTCGCACCGACTTTTGCGCCACGGCAAACATTTGCCGCGGGCAGCGGTCCTTTCAGCGTGGTGCTCGCGGATATCAATGGCGATGGCAAACCCGACCTGGTGGTTTCCGATCATGATGCCGGTGCCGTGTCGGTGCTCCTCAACATGACGGCTACGCGAGCGACCTCTATATCGTTCACGGCGGCCCAGGCGTTTGCCGTCGGACCGCACCCTTATGCGCTGGCGGTGGGGGACATCAACGGCGACGGCAAGCCGGATGTGATCGTGCCCAACTTCGATACCAACACGATCTCAGTGCTTCTCAACACGACGGCGACGGGCGTTACCTCGGCTTCCTTTGCCCCCCAGCAAACCGTGGCCGTCGCCGATGGGCCCGCCAGCGTGGCCGTGGCCGATATCAATGGCGACGGCGTGCCGGATATAGCGGTGCTCGGCCTGGTTTCGGGCAACGTTACTGTTCTTTTGAACAACACATTAACTGGCGGGACGGTTGCCTTCGCGCCGCGGCAAGATTTTGCCGTCGGCAGCCAACCCTTTGGCCTAACGTTGGGAGATGTCAACGGTGACGGAGCACCCGACCTGCTGGTTACCGATCAAAACCAAAGCGCGGTAGTCGTCTTGCTCGACACCACGCCCATGGGCGCCGCCATTGCCACATTCGGGCCGGCGCAGAGATTCACCACCGGGGCGCGGCCGGCCAATGTCGCGCTTGGCGATGTTAACGGCGACGGCTTGCCCGATCTGGTCGTCGCCGATCTCGGCACCAGCTTTGTGTCGGTGTTGCCAAACACGACCGTGTCTGGGTCGGCCACACCCTCTTTCGCCGATCAACAACTTTACCCTACCGGTAGAGGGCCGATCGGCGTCGCGCTTGGCGACCTCAATGGCGACGGCAAGCTTGATATCGTGGCGGCAGATTCCAACGATCATTCCGTGGCCGTCATGCTCAACGCGCCGGTGACGATCGCGCGGGGCAGTGCGCTCGGAACCATAACCGAAAGCGATCCATTGCCCGTGGTGCAACTTGCGGCCGCGGGCGAAACGGTCCTGGCCACCGCCGGCAGCTTCAGCCTGGGCGTGACGCTGTCGGCGGTGTCCGGGGCGGCCACCACCGTGTCGTTTACATTGGGCGGCACGGCGACCAGTGGTATCGACTACGGCGGCATCACGGCGAGCCCGCTGGTGATTCCGGCCGGTCAAGTCGGTGGTACCATCAGGGGCACTTTGCCGGGTGGTTCGACGTCCAGCAAAACATTGACCGTGACGCTGGGCGCTCCCATCAATGCCAGTCTGGGAGGCACGACCGTCAACGTCATGACCATTCTGCCGATCTTCGCACCTACAGGCGTCGTCACTACCGATATGCCGACGTTTAGCTGGGCGGCCGTGACCGGGGCGAGCAGCTACCAAGTCTGGATCACGGACAACACCACGAAAAAGTCGCCGGTCATGCCGGTGCTGACGACCAACTCGACCTCACTGACATTGGCCGCCAGCCAGGCCCTCACTCCCGGAGATAGTTTTACCTGGTACGTCGGCTCCGTAAGCGGCGCTGGCGGCCCACACTGGAATAGCGGCCTTAACTTCCAGATCAGTGCGCTGACGGCGCCGGCAGTCGGTCAGATCTCGCTGACCCAAACGACAGATCAACCGGTCTTTTCGTGGACAGGAGTGCCATTAGCCGCCACTTATCAAGTTTGGATAACGGACCGCAAAACCAATCAGTCCCAAGTTGTTGCGGGCATAGTCGGCAGTTCGCTCACCTGGCCCACGGCCAAGGCCCTCACGCCGGGCGACGGCTTTTCGGTGTGGGTAGGTGCCGTCTCCACCAATGGCCTGAGCACGGCCTGGAGCGCCGGTCAACAGTTCAGCGTGACGCCGCTGGCGCCCCTACGGCAAATGTGCTAACCACCCCGCAGACGACCGATCAGCCCGTTTTTTCATGGTTGGGCGTGTCCGGTGCGGCCACGTATGAAGTGTGGTTGACGGATGGGACCACGAACAAGAGCCAGGCCATCGCCGGAATCACGGGCACGTCCCTCGCATGGCCTGCTGCCAAGGCCTTGACGCCGGGCGACAAGTTTACCTGGTGGGTGGCGGCCATCAGCACCAATGGCGTGGCGAACGTCTGGAACAACGGTCAGACTTTCTCGGTAGCTGCGTTGACGGCGCCAGCCGGCAGCGTGCTGGCCACGCCACAATCGACCGATCAGCCCTCATTCTCCTGGTCGGCGGTGCCGCTTGCTGGCTCTTACGTGGTTTGGATCACCGATCTGAAAACCAACAAGTCGCAGACCGTCACCGGCATTGTTGGCACGTCGCTCACCTGGCCAGCGGCCAAAGCTCTTACTCCCGGCGACAACTTCACCTGGTGGGTGGGTGCCGTGAGCGTCAACGGGCAAGCTACGGCCTGGAGCACGGGCCAAAGCTTTGGCGTCGCGCCTCTGGCGGCCCCGGTGGGCCTGAGTACCAGCGGTGCCCAGGATCAACCGACGTTCTCGTGGACTCCGGTGCCCGACGCGGGCTCCTATGAGCTTTGGATTACCGATAATACCAACAACACGGCGGCCACGTACCAGATGACGACCTCATCGTATACCCTGTCCGCGTCCCAGGCGCTCAAGCCTGGCCATAACTACACCTGGTGGGCCGCCACGGTAAGTACCAACGGCCTGGTCATCCTGTGGAGCAACGGGGTAAGTAAGCTCGGGTGATGGATGCCAAGACGCCGCGTAACGTGCGCAACTCTCAGGAGCCATCGGACTCATTTCGCCAACGGCGCTACACGGAAGGGCGTAGGGTGGGTCGAGCGTACTCGCGCTGACCCACCGAAACACACGTTCGCGCTAACGCGGCCTGAAAGGCATATCCAGTCGTTGAACGGGGGGCACGGGTGCTTGTAAGTTCAAGTCGAACGGCCGTTGCGGCGTGTTGCCGGCGAGATCTTCAAGGCGGCCACCAATTACCAGGCGATAGCCCTGACTTTCCCAGGAGTGCGCCGGCGTGAAGGACCAGGCTTTTTCTTCCTTGCCCAGGCTCGGGCTGCCGGCGACGACCTTGCCCTGACTATCCTCGACTGTCAAGAACTGCTGAAGCGAATGGTGGTCGAGGCTTTTGGGGAATCGCAACAGGAGCGGCGCCACGGTGCCAGCCGTCGGCGCTTCCAGCTTCCACTCACCAAGGTCGATGCGTACCCTGTCCTCGGCGGTGGTATGGAATTTCTTGGTGATGTCCTTGCCCAGGGTGTGGCCATTGGCATCGGCCAGGGCGCCGCGAATGACCAGTGTGTAGTCCCGATCGGGATACAAAACCGGCCCCAGCACGTCGCGGAGCACTAGCCCCCATTTAATACGGCCGGGGTGGATGTAAATAATCAGGACCTGGCCTGTTTTGTCCCAGATCTCGTCCATCAGCCAGGCATCCGACACCACTTTGCCGTCGGCGTCGAGTATTTCAATCTGGCTAAAGATATCGCGTCCGCCGCGCATCGGTTGGGAGAAATAGATCGTGAACTTGAGAAGATTGGCCGGCACCACGTCGGCGGTCGGATAGATTTTGACGACCGTCGCGGGCTTACCGTCGTTGAGCAGGGCAGGGCGGTAATCTTTGGTAACGACCGGGTCGCCCTCGGGGCCGAAGAAAGCGCGATAAGTACGTCCTGGCTCCAGGCCCAGGCGCGGGCGAAAGATCAAGTCAGCGTTGAAGCGTTCATAGGCGCCGAACATTGCCGGACCAGGCTTGCCCGTCTGTGCATCGACGATACAGAGCCGCAGCCAGCTTTCGCCCACCGCGCCGGGCAGCATGCCAGGAGCAACCATCTTTTGCTGTTGCGCATTGAGGGGCGCCACCACTTCCACCTGGCCCGGAGCCGACTCGCGAAAACGAAGATCGCTCGGTCCTTGAGCGACAGTGGCGACGAGACAGGCTAGATAGATGGATAATTTCATGACGTCGTTTCGCCGGCAAAAAAGAAAAGACGCCGGCGGCAGGGGACTGGCCAAGATATATCCGCTATCTCGGCCCATCCCCCGGTCGCAGGCGTCAAGAAAGTCATGGCAGTTGCAGCACGGCCAGGCTGAACCCGCCCTTGTCGTCGGTACGCAGCACCAAAGCCCGGTCGTCGCCGAGTCGGTCCATCATCACGACGCCGCTAAAGTCGGGCACCACGAGGGCGCGCTCCGTCTTGCTTTCATTGGCCTTGCCCTTGGGCGTGATGCGCCAAAGGGCATCTTTGTTGACCTTTTCCGTCTCGCCGAGAATGGCATGGTCCACCTTGGCTGTCCAGTAGGGGCTTGGGCCCACCGGATTGCTCTTCTGCATTTGGGCCATGCGGAAATTGTTCATGAGAATGTAGGACTTGCCGTTTTTCTCATAGACGAACATGTCCTGCGGCGTATTGCCGTGGCCCAGCTCGATCACGCTGGTCCCCTTGACGCGATCGCCGGCCTTCAGATCCTCCAACGAATACTTGACGATGGGCGTGCAGGTGAAGGCGCCCACCAGGTACTTTTTGCCATTTTCGGTATAGGGGATGACCGTGCGGATGGGGGCGTTGGTTTCCCAGTTGTTATGCGCGACGTGAAACGTTTCGGTGCTGATCCAGTATGGCGTCGCGTCGTCCTGGCGGGTGTCGATGGAGAAAATCTTGGACGAGAACTGTTGCCCCGCTTGCACCGCGAGCAGGATACGGCCATCGGCGTAGGTCACGTCGGTGATTTTGGGTGACGTGGCCTTGCTGTCGGCGGGCAGCTTGTAACGATTGTATTTTACGTTATCGAGAGCATATTCCTGTATTTTGCCCTGGCCATCCACGGTCAAGATGAGATCCTGCTTGTTCGCCAACTTGCGGACGGCGAGGTAGCCGCGGTGAGACGCGGGATTTACGGTCAGCTTGATGATATCGATGCCCTTGGCGTCGGTGCCGAGGCGGGCGCCGATTTGCTGCTTGATATCGGTGCCGTCGAGCTTGCCCCAGGTGATGGGCTTGACGTCGCCAGTGTGCACCGCAATCACTTGCGCGCCGACGCCGTCGCCGATGAGCAAGAGGCCGTCGGGCCCGAAGCTAATGGATTGGATCGATTCGACCTTGGGATTGCCGGTGGCCAGTTCCACCGCCGAGGCACTGCCTGCTAACAGCAAGCATGCCAGACCCGCCACGAAGGATCGCAGCATTTTTGTCTCCTTATATGATTGAGAGATTGTCCTTTTGCGCCACCCGATTATGCCAGATCGCGACGCGCGATGATATTAAAATTCGATGATAACTTCGCGCGCTCCCGCCTGTACTATTTCGCGTCCAGTTTCTTGATCTGGATGTTACGAAAGGCCACGGGATCGTTGTGGCCCGCGAAGCCGAAATGGCCCGCTGTACGCGCCTTGCCGGGATGCGGACTGTTGGCCATGTAGTCGGTCACCTTGCTCACGTCCGCATCCACAATCACGCTGCCGTTGAGCTCGACCTTGATGTGCGATCCCTTGACCGTCACTTCCTCGAAGTTCCATTCGCCCACCGGGCGCAGATAGCCGCGCTGGGCCGCGACCATGCCATAGACGGAGCCGTTGTACTGACGCGGATCGAGCTTCGCATATTGCTTGGCCGTGTCATCGAGCACCTGGACCTCGCACATGCCCACATAGGCGGTATCCCCCGCGCCGGGATAACGAATCGCCAGGCCGTTGTTGCCGCCTGGCGGCAGCTTGAATTCCACGCGGGCCGCGAAATCGGCGTATTCCTCCTTCGTGAAGATGGTGCCGCCCTTCTTCGGTTTGCAAACGATGGCGCCGTCCTTGATTTCGTATTGATCGACCGGCCCGGCCCAACCGGTGAAGTCCTTGCCGTTAAACACAGCCGCGAAGCCGGAGGAGTTTTTCTTGCGCAGGATGTCATTGGCCTCCTCCGAGGAAAGCTCGCGGATAAAGACATTGCGCCAGCGAATCTCGCCGCCGTGTGTCTGCAACTGAATGGGCCAGGCAGGCGGCAGCGCCAGCTTTTCTTTCCATTTCCAGTAATTCTTGAGGCGAACATGGTCGACGACCAGCTTGTCATTGAAGGTCACGGTGACCATTTCGCCAACCATCAGGACACGCAGGCTGTTCCATTGGCCGAAGGGCCGGTCCGCCAACACCAGCGGGTCCCGACCCGGAGTGCCCTTGTCATTGTTGAAGAGCCCGCCGCTCCCCTTGTCCGCGCCAATGTTCCATTTGCCGCCTTCCTTGGTCGTATCCCAGATCTGCACCTGCGGCGTGGAGCGCAGGTAGATGCCGCTATCGGCCTTGGGCACCGTCTTGTACTCGACGAGTAGCTCAATGTCGCCGTAGTCCTTGTCGGTCGCGACATACGGCCCGTTGCCGTCGTTGACGAGTTCGCCATTATCCACGGACCAGTGCTTTCTGGCTTCTTCGGTCCATTTTTCAATTTGGGCTTTACGTACCGATGCGGACATGGCTTCGAGCTTGTAGGGATCGTAGTCCCGTCCCATGCCATGCCAGCCAGTGAGGTCCTTACCATTGAAGAGGAGGGTAAAACCCGGCGGCGTTTTCGGTTCGCCGGCTTTTAGCAGGCCAGGCGCCAACAAAAGAGCGCCAAGGAGGAAGAGGTTGCGCATCGCTCGGTCCCCGGAGAAGGTGGTGAGTGTTCGCGGATGATTTTATAGGGTGCCCTTGAGGTTTTCCACGAGACAAAAAAGTTCGTAGTGCGCGCGGGCAACCTTAGAGTAAGGCCAGCAAGTCGATGCCGAGCAGGTCGCCGACGGCATTGACGGTGACATCGGCCGGGGGATATTTGGCCAGGATTCCGGGGTCCGTGGCGTAGTGGCCTTGCCGTGGGAAGACCGTGGTGAGCTTTTTTCCCCAGGCTTTTTTGATGTTGTCGAGGATGCGGAGCTTATCGTCTACCAGGACGTAATGGTCGGCGGGGTATCTCTTCTCGATATCATCGAGTTCTTCTTCTTTATGGATATAGATCAGGGCCCGGCCCGAGACTGCCTGGAAGAGGCCGGAGCGCTCGATCTTGCGGGGCTGGAATACCACGTCGCCGTCGGAAAGGATCACGGTCGGGCCCCAGGCACCAAGCCGGTCAATCACCTCCAAAGCGCGAGGATAGAGACGCTCCGCGAAGGGATAGGCCAGAAGGTAAAATGATACCTCGAGAAAATGGGGATCACGCGGATTCTCCGACCGGTAGCGCTGCAAGGCGCCGAGATAGTCGGCATAACCGAGCTCTTCCCGCAGTTTTTCAAATAGTGCCCAGTAGCGTTCTTGTTTGGCGGCGCCGAAATGCGCAGCGTCAAATGGTCCCTCAGGTCGCTGGTGACCTGGTCGTTATCCAGGAGGGTATTATCAACGTCAAATAAAAAGACGACGGCGGGCGCGGTCATGCGCAGCCTTCCTTTGCCAGGGGGTTGTGCCAACCTCCGGCCGGCGCTAACAAACGATCAACGTCCGGCGGGCCCCACGTGCCTGGGTCGTACTCCCTGACGGGTGTGGCGTTGCCGAGAATCGGGTTGACCACACGCCAGGCCGCCTCCACGGCATCTTCACGGGCGAAGAGTGTCAAGTCTCCCGCGATGGCGTCACCCAGCAGGCGCTGGTAGGGCCCCATTTCGTCGGGGGCATGGTGGCAGGCGATCAGCTCGATGGGTTCACCCACCATGGCTTCACCCGGCTTTTTGCTCTTGGTGCCCAGCGCGATGAGTACTTCGGGGCTGAGGCGAAAGCGATAATAATTGGCCAGCGGGGGATCGCTGGCGTCAAGCACTGGCGGCGCGGACTGCTTGAGCCGAACCAGCACCTCCGTCGCCGTGACCGGCAGGCACTTGCCCGCGCGGACATAAAAGGGCACGCCTTGCCAGCGTTCATTATCCACGAAAAAACGGAGGGCGGCGTAGGTCTCGACCTGGGAATCAGGGGCCACGCCCTCTTCGCTTCGGTAGCCGCGGAATTGCCCGCGCACGAGGTCGTCCGGGGCAAGAGTGCGCACGGCGCGCAGCAGGCGCGAGCGTTCGTCTCGCCGGGCTGCCTCATCTGCCCTGGCCGGACATTCCTCGGCAAGACAACCAATCACCTGGAGCATGTGGTTCTGCACGACGTCGCGAATGGTGCCGGCCTCTTCGTAGAATTTGCCGCGGCCGGCCACGCCAAAGCTTTCGGCCATGGTGATTTGCACGCTGTCGATGTGGGTTTTGTCCCAGGCGGCCGCGACAAGAGGGTTGGCAAAGCGAAAGTAGCTGAGGTTCTGCACCGGTTCCTTGCCCAGGTAATGATCGATGCGGAAGATGGCCTGCTCCGGAAAGTGCGCCTGGAGCGTGGCGTTCAATTCTTGGGCCGATGCCAGGTCGCGGCCGAAAGGTTTCTCCACCACGACGCGGGCGTCTTTGACGCAGTTGGCCCTGGCCAGCCCCTCCACCACGGTGGCAAATAGGCTGGGCGGAATCGCCAGGTAGTACAAAGGGTTTTTGGCGCCCCCAAGGGCCTGACGGATTTGTTCAGCGGCAGCTTGATCCCCATATTCACCGGCGACATAACGCAGGGAAGCTGTCAGCCTGGCAAGGCCGGATTTGTCGGCCGGGGACTGTTTCTCGACACTATCGCGAGCTCGCTGTTTAAATTGCTCGAGCGTCCAGCGGGAGCGCCGCCACGCCAATAATGGGCACTTCAAGTGTGCCACGCCGCGTTAGCGCCGCCAGCGCCGGAAAGATTTTTTTATATACCAGGTCGCCCGTCGCGCCAAAGATGACCAGAGCGTCCGCTTGAGCCATCGCCATGAATTGCCCCGCGACCTTCTTTGGGACTGAAGCCATCGAGGTGGACTTTATGCCCTGCGCGGAAGTGGCCGCGCAGGCACGTTACCTCGCGGTAGCAATTTTCGCAAAATTCGGCGGAAATGCAAGGGGCCTAACGATTCAACCCAGGGCATCGCCTGGCGATGCCCTGGGTTGTCTTGTTTGACGTTGTCGGCAGAAAATTGCCTAGATGATGAAGACCTGGTTCCCGGGTTTCGCCGTCACGGTGTTGCCGTTGGTCAACGTAAAGGAAGTCGTTCCCGTGGCGGCGGCGAGAAGAATGTGGTTGTTTGAGTAGTCGAACCAGTAAAGTTGCTGGTTGCTGTCCAGAACGACGAGGGCGCCGTCGGCGGCAACCGCAATCTGGGTGGCGATCCTGTCCAGAGCGGCCGACCATCCGGTCACGGTATCGAAGGTCCACACGGAGCCGTTGGTTTCCAACTCGGCCATGGTGCCGTTGGGAGAGACAAAGAAACTGCTCACGCCGGAGTCCTTGAGCGTCCAGGCACCACTGCTTTGCATCCAGAGCTGTCCGCCGGTTTCAAGTTCCCACAAAACGCCGGCGCCGGTGAGGCCGAAGGATTTGGTCGTCGAGTCAAGTTCGGCCCAGGTGAGGCTCTTGAGGTTGGAAAGCGTCCACAGAGCGTTCGTGGTCTCGAGATCATAAAGAATGCCGGTGGAGGAAACGCTGATGGTCGCGGCCACGCGGTCGAGCTTGCTGCTCTTGCCGTCGCTGTTGAAGGCGTACAAGTTGCCGCCGGTCTCAACGGCGTAGACCGTCCCGTTGGAGGCCACGGCGAAGCTCTGGACGCCGGTGTCGATCACATTGGCGCCGTTGCTGTCCACGAGAGTGCCGTTAATGGTCAGATAATCGACGCTGATGACGTTCGCGGAGTTGGTCGTGAGCGCGGCGGAAATAACATTGGGAATGGTCGTTACGGGGGTAAGTGTGTTACCGCTGGTGCTGTCCTCGACCAGGCTGCCCGCCTGGAGGAACCACAGGTTCGCATTGCTGTCGAGACCGACCAGCGACACACCCTGCGGTACGCTGCCGCCGGTGGATACGACGATGCTGCCGCCGATAAGCTGGTAAGCGTAGACGCCGCTGGCGGCCACCGAAAAGGAGCTAACCTTCGCATTGATCAGGGCCAGCGAGGTGCCATTCCAGGAAGAAAAGACGCCGTTCGATTGCAGCAGGTAAAGCGTCGTGCCGCTCACACCGATGGATTCAACGCCTGACAGGATCGCGCTGGCGCCGAAGACGCCGTTTTTGTAGGACCAGACGGCGCCGCCGGTTTCCAGTTCATAAAGCGTGCCGTCGGTGGCGAGCTTGATGCTGGCGGTGTTCTGGTCCAGTCTGGTCCAGGTGGCATTTTTGTACTGCCACAAGTCGCCGCCGACCTGCAGGTCGTAGAGCGTATGGGTGGCATCCGCCGCAATGGCGTCGACATTCGTGGAAATCGTCGTCGCCACGTTGTCGCTGGTTTGAATAAGGTCGCCATTGGTCATGAGCTTGAAAGCCAGACTCGCTTGCAACTCGACGGCGCCGATGTCCACAGTTGAGTTGAACACGCGCGGCAAGCCGCGCTGATCGGCCACGATCGGAATGCCGCCTGGATAGACGGCCAGAGAATTAGAACCATTGTCGACGGCCGGGCTGGTCGATTGGAGGGAAACGGTTTGCGTCAGGCCGCCATAATTGCCCAGCGGATTGAGTCCGGGGTTCGCGACATTGACTCGATTGTTATTGGGCAGGCCGTTCACCAGGCCGCCCGATCCGCCGGTGCCGATCAGGTTGTTCATCGAGGTGGCAACGACGAGGAGACCGCCAATGTCACTGGCCGCGCCGGCCTGCGTGTTCAGTGCCACGATCGTGTTATTCAGCGTCGTTCCGCCGGCCGTGGCCTCAAACAGGCCGCCAGTGTTGGCAGCCTGATTGAAGGCGATGGTGCTGTTGGTAAAGATCGCCCGCGCATCCTGGCTGTAAACGCCGCCGCCAGAGCCTGCCGTGGCAACGTTGTTGGCCACGGTACTGTCGATGACTGCCAAATCGTTGCCGGCCACGGTGGAGTTGCTGAAAATACCGCCGCCGTTGCCGTTGGTCGCCGTATTGCCGGAGACCGTGGTGCTATAAAGGTTAACCGAGCCCGTGTTGTAGACTCCGCCGCCGGAGGTGGCTGCCGTGTTGCCGGAAACTGTGGACTGGCTAAGGCTGGCCGTGCCGGCGGCGACATCGAGACCACCGCCATTGTTGGCGGTGTTGGTGGCGATGGTGGAGCGATCAATAGTGACGACCGTGCCACCGGTGACAAAAACGCCGCCGCCCGCCGTGGTGGCGTTATTTCCTGTGATGCTCACGTTGGTAATCGTCGCCGCGATGGCGCCGGTCACGTTCAGGTAGATAGCGCCCCCCTGGCCGATGGTGGTGGAGGTGGCGGAATTTCCGGAAAAGGTGCTATTGGTAATGGCCAGCTTCGTGCTGTTGGAATCAAAGATGGCCCCGCCCGCCACCGCGGCGGCGGAGGATCTGCGCGATGTTGCCGGTGAGCGTGCAGCGATTGATCGTCAATCCCGAGCCGGAAGCACCGGTATTGAAACCGCTCGATATCGCCCCGCCCGTCGAATCGGTTTGGTTTTGATTGAAGGTGCTATTGCTGATAATCACGGTGCTGGTATTGCCGGTGATGTCCAGAGCGCCTCCGCCAACGCTGCCGCCCAGGGCGGTATTGTTGCTGAAGCTGCTGTTGGTGATGCTGATGGACTGACTCGCGCTGCCGGTGGCGGCGACGGCGCCTCCATTGGTGGCGCTATTGGAGGTGAAATCGCAATTGGCGAGGGTGAGCGGACTGGCGCCCGGGCTGAAGATCGCCCCGCCGCCGCCCGTACCGGCCGCCGAATTATTCGCGAACGAGCAATTGTTCAGAATGAGCGTGTTGCCCGCGCCGGGGCTGAAGATCGCGCCTCCTCCTCCCGCACCCGTGGCCGAATTGTTGGCGAAGGTGGTTTCGATGGCATTCAAGGTGGCGCCCGCGGCCACGTTGCCGACGGCGCCGCCGCCGCCTGTGCTGGAGATGTTGTTCGTGAAAACATCATTGCTAAGGGTCAGCGTGCCGTTGTTGAGAATCGCTCCGCCAGGGCCGTTGTTGAAGCCATTTTTGATGGTCAGGCCAGAGAGGGTCAGGCTAATGCCAGCGGTCCCATTGTTCAAAATCTGCGTGCCCACGCCGCTTATCGCGAGCTGAGAGCCTCCCGGACCGACAATGCTCATGTTTTGGCTCAAGGCCGAGGCGCCGTTCAATTCGCCGAGATTCAGCGAGATCGTGCCGTTGAGGCCGGTGCTAAAGACGATGGTGTCATTGCCGCCGGCTGGATTGCCGCTGATCTGATTCAGCTCGGCTGAGGAGAGACCCGCCTGGGAGCCGCCTTGCGCGATCGCGACGGCCTCGCGTAAACTCAGCGTGGCATCGCCATGGGCATTCTCATCGACCAGGGTATTGACGGTCAGAAAGGCGCCGGAAGGCAGGCAGCGGTCTTCAAGGTTCTCAAGAACAAGCCGCAATTTAGCTTTTGGTTTTTTGGGTAAACACGATTTCTTAAGACGGCTTGTAAACCACATACGCATTGAGAGGCCCCTTTCAAGGAGTACATAAACGAAAAAAAAGGCATGCGGCGTGGTCCAAAAGCAGGATCGAGCCCGCGCGCTTTGGTCCATTCCGATAGTTTTGCCTTAGAACATAGGTCCGAGACGGGACTTGTCAAATAAGTATTTGGGGCACATACAAGGGCCCAACAATGTCCCGGCTTTAGCTCAGACAAACCGTGGTTGCAATGACGCGAGTGCTACGTTGGGTACCACCTGCCGGGCGAGTCGGCAGGGTTGCTCTTGCCTTTAGGCCCTTCTGGCCTGAATGCAAGTAAGTCGCGACCCGCCCGGTCAGCTCTCCAGGACGGCCGCGCTGGCGGAGCGGTTTTTGACACGATCCGGCGAGGTCAGGTAGCGGGCCTTCTGAACGTAAGGCAGAAACTGTTCCCAGTTTCCTCGTGCATACTTCCCGGCTTCGTTCGGAGTTCTTCGAGTTTTCTTGTCGCCATTGAGATAGTAGGTGAAGGCAAAAAAGCGGGCTGCGTTCGTCAAAGGATCCATTTCCATCTCCTTGGTTTGCGAAACCCTGGGGGTTCCACGGGGGTCCCGGACTTTCACGTAGGTGCCATTCACCGCAAAGGTGCAGCCTTGCGGATGCAACCTTTATGCCGGTTATCTCAAATATGCCCATTTCGCTGGAGCGCTGGTTGCCTGTCGACGACGAAAATGGCGACGTGTCAAGGACTTAAGGAAAGAAAAAGATTAAAGGGAGTTTGCGACCTGCTGGACCTGCCGAATTTATTTGTTCTCGGTTAACTCCGCGCTTCCCGGTAGTGCGCACTTCGGGATGCTGGCGACTTGTGGGTCAACTGCCCGACGGCCCGCCTTCAAAAAGGCAAGGGCAGCCGCCGGGGCTGCCCTTGCTTTCAAATCGCGAGTGGCTTACTTCGTGTCGCCTAGGCCACCACCTTGGTTTTGAAATACTGATACGCGAAGCGGTTGTTGAGCGGGCTGGCCGCGTCGTCAGTGACGCTCGCCAAAACCCAAATATCGCCGAGGAAAGCAGCCGCGGGCGCCACCTTGGCGGCTGTGCCGCTCAGCGTCACCGTGAACTGGCCGGCCTGCGCCGTCGCCAGACGTGTGGCGATAGTCATCGACGATGTGTCGGTGGCCAGGACGGGCAGCGTCGTGAGCAGTAGGTCCTGCGCCTGTGTCTTGGTACCGCCCCACTTGTACATTTGGCCGTTAGCCTGAATGTAATACCAGGCCCCCGCCGAGTCGCGCAGCCAACTTTCACCATAACCATTGCTGTTAAAGGACAGGCTGCCGCTCACGTGCAGGCCGAGCGTATGTTGCAGGTTATACGTCAAGTCATTGTTGGCGCTGTTATTTACCAGAAGGCCAGGCACGGCCCAGTAGAGTGTGGGTTGATCGAGAGTGGCCAACGGCACCATTGGATTGTTGCCGTGCAGGGGATCTTGCAGGGCCGCAGTGCCGGTTTTGGCCCCGTTCCAGGCGTAGAACTGACCGTTCGGGAGAATGAAGTACCAGGGATTATTATAGGCGTTAATGAGGCCTTTTACCCATTTCTCGTTGAGCCCCAAAGTATTGGCGTAGTACGAACCATTGGAACTCAGGTTGTAAATCGTCTGCAGGACATACCCCTGGGTGCCGCCGCTGGCGGAGTAGCTCAGGCTGTCGCCGTCGGCGTCGGTCGCCGCCACGGACACTGAAAGGGGGTTGGGGCCGCTGGTATGCGAGAGCGTTTGCGTGCTCACTGCGGCAATTGCTGGTAAATGGTTGTCCACGACAACGTTGAATTGATTTACGGTGGGGACGGATTCGAAGGTGGTGATCAAATTAATCACCCAATTGCCGACGAAATTGTTCTTGGGCGTGACCGTCAATGTCGGCGACGCACCCGTGCTCAGGGCGATGTTCACACTTTGGTTCAGGGCCGGAGCGTTATAAAGGCGTGCGGGCTCGTTGTAATAGATTGGATCGAGTGTAGCCAGGAACACGCCGGCGCCCGTAAACAGTTTGCCGCTGGGCGTGATGTAATACCAGGCGCTGCCGGTGCCCCGGAGCCAGCGTTCCTGGTAACCGTTGAAGTTCTGGTAGAAGTTGCCGGTAAAGGAGAGGCCCAGCGTTTGCTGGAGCACGGTGGCATAACTGCCGGGGGCCGCTTCCCAAAGGAGGGCAGGATTGTACCAGTAAACTGGGTCCAGGGAAGCGACAACGGCGCCGCTGGCCCTGGAAGGCGTCTGGTCCCAGGCGAACACCTGGCCATTGGGTTCGATGAAATACCAGGGAGATTTGAACTGGTTGATCGTGCCCTTGAGCCATTTTTCATTGGCACCGCCGTAGTTTTGCGAGTAGCTACCCGTGAAGACAAAACTGTGGCTCTGCGAGAGGAACCAGGCCGGCGTGCCGGCTTGCTGCAACTGATAAGTGGAACCGGGCGTCAGGTTGATGACGGTAGTTGCCTGGGTGTAGGATATTTCCTGGTCTGTCAGCGGTGCGGGCGCGCCTTGTACGTTAATGGTGAAGTTTTGTGCCGCGGAAGTATCGTGGCCCCCATTGCCGGTGCCGCCCTGATCCTGAACTGTCACGGCAATCGTGGACGTACCCGAAGCGCCGGCGGCAGGCGTGTAGGTAAGCTTGCCGGTGTTGTCAATGGCCGGGGCCACGCTAAAGAGCGAGGGATTGCTGACATTGGTCACATGGTAGGCAAGCAATGCTTCGCCGGCAGGATTGCCAGCGCCCGCAATATACGTCGCCCAGCTTGGTATGACGACGGGCCCGTTGTTTTGCAAAACGGTTGGCGGATTGCTCGCGGTAAAGCTGGGCGCTTGATTGACAAAGTTCACGGTGATGGTGAAGGTGCGGCTACTGGTGTTGGCACTGGGGGCGACGTTCGAACCACTGTCGGCCAGGACTGCGCTAAAGGTCGCGGTGCCGCTGCTGTTGGCCGCGGCCTGGTACGTCAGCGTGCCGGTATGCACGTCGATGGCTGGGGCCGTCGTGAAAGTGAGTCCGCCCGTGGCGCTGGTTTGAGACACGGTGAAGCCGATGAGCGTTTGACTGCTTTCATTGGCTGGGCCGGCGCTCATGCCAGTGGCAAAACTGGCCACCGTTTGCGCGCCGGCATTTTCATTGACCGTCGGAGCGACCCCCAGGTTGAAGGTCGGTGGATCGTTCACGAAGTTGACCGTGATCGTGAAGGATTGCGTGCTGCTGTTGACGTTGGGGGCCGCGCCCGGGCCGCTATCGGTCAGCGTGGCGCTAAACGTGGCCGTCCCGCTGCTATTGGGCGCGGGCTGGTACGTGAGCGCACCGGTATGCACGTCAATGGCAGGCGCCGTGGTGAAGGTTAGCCCGCCGGTCGCGCCGGTCTGGGAAACTGTGAAGCCCACGAGGCTTTGACTGCTCTCGTTGGCGGGGCCAGTACTCATGCCGGTCGCGAAGTTATTGACTGTTTGCAGGCCGGCTTCTTCATTGACCGCGGGCGGGTTGCCCGCGAGGGTGAATGTCGGCGGTTGGTTGACCGCGGTCACGGTGATCGTGAAGGATTGAGAGCTGTTATTGACGTTGGGCGCCACGTTGGAGCCGCTGTCGGTAAGCGTGGCGGTGAACGTGGCGGTCCCATTGCTGTTGGCGGCAGGCTGATAGGTCAGGGCCCCCGTGTGCGGATCAATCGAGGGTGCCGCGGTAAACGTCAGTCCGCCGGTTGAGGTCGTTTGGGCGAGGCTGAAGGTAACCGTTTGACTGCCTTCGTTGGCGGGGCCCGCGCTGATGCCGGTGGCGAAACTGGGCACCGTCTGGGCGCCGGCGTTCTCGTTGACCGCCGCCGGATTGCCCGCCAGGGTGAAGGTGGGCGGCTGATTGACCGCGGTCACGGTGATGGTGAAGCTTTGGGTGCTGCTGTTGACGTTCGGCGCGACGTTGGAGCCATTGTCGCTCAGGGTGGCGCTAAACGTGGCGGTCCCGAAGGTGTTGGGAGCGGCCTGATAGGTCAACGTGCCGGTGTGCACGTCGATCGCGGGCTGGGTGGTGAAAGTCAAGCCGCCGGCCGAGCCCGTTTGGGTGACCGTGAAGCCCGTGAGCGTTTGACTGCTTTCGTTGGCCGGTCCGGCACTTATGCCGGTCGCGAAGTTGGTCACCGTTTGGGCGCCGGCGTTTTCGTTGACCGTTGCCGGGTTGCCCGCGAGGGTGAAAGTCGGCGGCTGGTTGATGGCGTTCACCGTGATCGTGAAGGACCTGGTGGTGTTGTTGACGCTGGGAGCGTTGTTGGAGCCGCTATCGGTCAGCGTGGCGTTGAACGTGGCGGTGCCGTTGCTGCCCGAAGCGGGTTGATAGGTCAGCGTGCCGGTATTCACGTCAATGGCGGGCGCCGTGCTGAATGTGAGCCCGCCCGTGGAACCGATCTGGGTGACGGTAAAGCCCACCAGCGTTTGCGTGGCGGCCTCGCTGGGCGGTCCGACGCTCATGTTGGTGGCGAAGCTGGTCACGGTTTGGAGGCCGGCTTGTTCATTCACCGCCGGCGGATTGCCCGCCAGGACAAATGATGGTGGAATATTGATGGGCGCGACGGTGATAGTGAAGGTCTTGGTCGTGTTGTTGACGTTGGGCGACACGTTCGAACCCGTGTCCGTCAAGGTGGCCTGGAAGGTCGCGGTACCGGTGGTGTTGTTCGTTGGCGCGAAGGTGAGGGAACCTGTCGCGACATTGATGGTCGGCGCCGTGGAGAAGGTCAAGCTGCCCGTCACGCTTGTCTGTTGCAAGGTGAAGCCCACCAGGCTCTGGAGGCCGGTTTCATTGGCGGGCCCCACACTGATGCCTGACGCGAAATTGGCCACCGTTTGGAAGCCGCCATTGACGTTAGTGACCGGGCTGGCGGCCAAAACAAAGGTCGGCGCGTCGTTGACGAAGTTGACCGTGATGGTAAAGGTTTGCGTGCTGTTGTTGACGCTGGGCGCCGCATTCGAGCCGCTATCAGTCAAGGTCGCATTGAACGTGGCCGTGCCGCTGCTGTTGGGAGCGGGCTGGTAAGTTAGCATGCCGGTATGGACGTCGATCGCGGGCGCCGTCGTGAAGGTCAAGCCGCCAGTGGAACTCGTTTGTGCCACGGTGAAGCCCACGAGTGTTTGGCTGGCTTCATTGGGCGGCCCCGCGCTCATGTTGGTGGCGAAATTGGCGACGCGCTTGAGCACCCGCTTCTTCGTTCACCGCCGGCGGGTCGCCCGCCAGCGTGAATGTCGGAGCTTGATTCACGGGGCTGACCGTGATGGTGAAGGTTTTCGTGGTGAAATTAACGTTCGGCGCCGTGTTCGAACCGTTGTCCGTGAGGGTGGCCGTGAACGTCGCCGTACCATTGGAATTAGGGTCAGACTGGAAGGTCAAGTTGCCGGTCGTCAGGTCGATGGTCGGCGCCGTCGTGAAAGTCAACCCGCCTGTGGAACCGGTCTGCGCGACGTTCAAGCTCACCAGCGTTTGGCTGGACTCGTTCGCCGGACCGGCGCTCATG
Source organism: uncultured Planctomycetota bacterium (assembly GCA_963848825.1). Classification (GTDB taxonomy): domain Bacteria; phylum Planctomycetota; class Planctomycetia; order Gemmatales; family Gemmataceae; genus CAVVSQ01. The sequence goes on from CAWKFA010000008.1 coordinate 693,101, forward strand.
GCCGTAGCGAAGCCGGCGACCGTTTGTGCCCCGGCGTTTTCGGCGGCAACGGGGTTGGCTCCCAGGGTGAAGGTCGGCGCGTCATTGACGAAGTTGACCGTAATCGTGAAGGATTGCGTGCTGTTGTTGACGTTTGGCGCTGTATTCGAGCCGCTGTCGGTGAGCGTCGCGCTGAAGGTCGCGGTGCCACTGGTGTCGGGCGCGGCTTGATAAGTGAGGGCGCCGGTGCTCAGGTTGATCGAAGGCTGTGTGGTGAAAGTGAGGCCGCCGGTTGATGCGGTTTGACTCACGGTGAAGCCCACGAGAGTTTGGCTCGAGGTTTCGTTCGCGGGCCCAACCTTCATGGCGGAGGCGAAGCCGGCGACCGTTTGCGCCGGCGTCCTCGTCAACGGCGGCGGGGTTGCCGGCGAGAGTGAACGTCGGCGGTTGGTTCACGGCCGTGACGGTGATCGTAAAGGACTTCGTGGAGAAATTCACGTTTGGCGCGGTATTCGAGCCACTGTCCGTCAGGGTCGCATTGAATGTGGCAGTGCCCACCGAGTTCGGGGCCGACTGGAACGTCAAGTTGCCCGTGATCGCATCGATGGCCGGCGGCGTCGTGAAGGTCAGGCTTCCGGCGGGACTTGTCTGGGTAACGGTGAAGCCTACCAGGGGCTGGCTGCTTTCGTTGGCGGGACCGGGAGTGATCGCGGTGGCAAAGCCGGTGACCGTGGTCGGCCCGATATTTTCGGTGGCTTGCGGGTTGGCGCCGAGGCTAAACGTGGGTGGATCGTTGATGAAGTTAACGGTGATGGTAAACGTCTGCGTGCTGTTGTTGACACTTGGCGCGACGTTGGAGCCGTTATCGGTGAGCGTCGCATTGAACGTGGCCGTGCCGCTGGTGCCGGGAGTGGGTTTGTAGGTCAGCGCCTCCGGTTGCCACATTGATGGTCGGCGCCGTGGCGAAGGTGAGGCCGCCCGTGGAAGCAGTCTGGGCGACGGTGAAGCCAACCAGCGTCTGGTGGCCGATTTCGTTGGCGGGCCCGACCTTCATGTTGGTGGCGAAGTTACTCACGGTCTGGAGCGAGGCGTCCTCATTGACCGCCGCGGGATTGCCCGCCAGTGTGAAGGTAGGCGGCTGATTGACCACATTGACCGTGATGGTGAAGGTCTGTGGCGCCGACGTATCTTGGCCGCCGTTGGCGGTGCCGCCCGATTCCTGGACAGTCACGGTGAAAGTTGACGTGCCGATGACGTTGGTCGCCGGCGTGTAGGTCAAGTTGCCGGAGGCATCCACCGCCGGGCCGGCGCTAAACAGCGATGGCGTGCCCACGGCCGTGACCGTATAGGCCACGACGGTTTCGCCCGGTACGCCCGGTGTGAAGACCGCCCAGCCGGATACTGTGGCCGGTCCGCTGTTTTCGGTGCCTGCGGGAGGATTACTGGCCGTGAACGTGGGGGGTTGATTGATCGGGGCGACGGTAATCGTCGCGGTCGCCGACGTGGTGCTAAAGGCGGTGCTGCCGCCGGTGATGCTGGCATCGGCGGTGCCGCCGTCGCCGTTGGTGATCGCGGCGAGGCCGCTGGTTTCATCCCAGGCGAGGAAGGTGAAAGCCGCCGTGCCGAAATAGCCAGTGCTCGGGACGAAGCGTATCATGTCGCTGCTCGCCACGCCGTTGTTGTTGGCGGCCAGCAGTAGAGCGGAGGTGGTCGAAGCGGCCACGTTTTGCCAGGTAGCGCCGGAATTCAAAGAGTATTGCCAGGTGCCATTGGTATTATCGGCGCTCGTGATGGCGATACCGACAGGCGCGGTTTGGGGCGCGTAGCCGGGCGACGAGGTATTGTCCGGATCGGTAATCCCGGGCGCCGGCGTCAGCCCAGCGACGATGCTATTAACGGATGTGCCCGGGTCGGTGGCCGCCGTCGTGTCCTGGACGATTGAGGTCAGCGTTGTGGCGGTTCCATTCAACACGGGTGCGTTGTTGGCGAAAGGCTGGAACAAAATGCGGCCCGCGTAGACGTCCGCCGTGCTTTCGCCGTCGATGCCGTTCTGGTTCTGGTCCATTTCATTGCCGGCCGAGTCGGAGATGTTCGGCCCGAGAGTGACCGAATAAAAGCCGGGCGCACTCTGCGGCGTGGCAAAGACAATCTCGTAAATATTATGGAGGTTGTTGGCGCCAGGGGGCGTTATGTCGACGACATTGGCGAGCGTTATCTTGGTCCCGTCCGGCGCGGTAACGCCGGCGATCTTGGCCAGCGTCATCGTTTGCGGGTCAACCGCGCTGCTGAAGGTCACGATGAGGCCCGCGACATTGGTCAGGCCGGGAGCGCTTGGTCCGGCCGACGTCAGTGCCACCACGTGGGGGCCCTGGGCGGGATTGACATTGAAAGTGGAAAGCGGTGCGTTCGGTGCTACGAGAACGTTGGGGTCGAGGCGGATCGCGAAGTCGCCGCTACCGTAGGTGCTCGCGAGGAGCACGTTGAAGCCATTGGCCTGATTGGCGGTGCCAGTCGCCGGGTTTATATTGCCTTGCGCCAAGCTCAACTGGGTTACCACCGACCCGGGCAGCAGGCCACCATCCTGAGCGGCGTTATCGTTGGCCATGTCGGGATAATAGGTCCAGTTGGTGCCGTTGTTGAGCGAGCGGAAGACGCCACCGCTGCCGGCGACATAAAGCACGGGATGCGCGGGGCCGGGGGTCACCGCGACGAGGCCGCCGGCCGAAACCGTAAGGCTAAGCGGGTTGTAACTGCCATTCTGCGCCGTCAGAACAAACGGGCCACCTGGGTTGCCGGTCACCTGGATGATGCCGTTCAAGGCGGGAATGGTACTGAGATTGGCCTGCAGCGCCGACGCCGTTGTATTAACGTCGAATGGCAATGTGGACGTGGCGGCTACGCCGAGATAGCTGAATGTCGCCGTTCCCGATCCTGTCAAGGTGACGGTGGCGGGGTCCGTCGCATTGTTCGGTATCGCATACCGCCAGTCCGGAACGATCGAGGTCAAGAACTTGAGTGTGTTCTGGGTCTGGCCAGGAACATTCAATATTTCACGCGCCAGGGTCGGACTGAAGAGGTTGCCGCTGATCGTGGTCCAGACCGGGTTGGCAATGCTCGAGTCCGCCATGTAATAAACGCCCTTCAAGGTGACGGCGTAAACGTCATGGCTACCCGGAGTGGGGTTGGGAGCAATAGACATTACCGGCGAGCCGTCGGGGGAGCCCAGCTTCTTCCAGGGCGTGCCCACGCCGCCGCCAGTCAAGGTGGCGAAGACGTTGCCGTTGAGCGTACCCGCGTACATGAAATTGTCCTGGGATGGGCTGCCGGTTTGGGGTGCGCCAAAGGCCACGGCATAGGCGTAGCTACCATCCAGGTCGCCCGGGTTGGCGACGGGGAACCACTGAATGCCCGTGCCCGTGGTGGGTCCCGAAGTTTCGAATAGGCGCCCTTGAATCGAACTGATGAGGATGGCGGACGGATCGATCGGGTTCACCGCGAAACGGCCGAAGAGCAACGAGGGGTCCTGCGTTTGCGAGGGGAAAAAGAGATTGGGCGGCCACTGCCCGGTGCCGTTCTTCGGATCATCGCCCGCTTGCAAGAGGCCGGTTGTTCGACCGGTCGGTGACGTGGAGCCACCAAGAGTGACCAGGAAAAAGTCGGTAAAGGTGAACGGCGAGATAACGGTCACGGTATCCGGCGTCGTGTTCTGGTAGGACTGGCCCGTCCCGGTCTTATCGACGGCCACCCCCGATGAATTGGTATCGGCTATGTGAAACGAAGTGGAAGCAATCCCGCCCGAGAAAACGGTACCGGCTTCATTCCACACGAGGTTTCCGGTGGAAAGTATGTTCGGACTCGAGATCGGTGAGCCGTTGAATATCGTGGAGGCGTAAAACAAGGCACCGGCAATCTGGGCTGCGAGAGTGCTGGGCTGAGCGGCCCCATCGGTCATTTGTTCGAGTTGCAAATTGCCGTTGCGTGATCCGGTGACGGCCAAGGCGCTACCGGTCCCGGTGCTCAACGTACCGTCCCCGGTATCGACGCCGGTCCAAATACCCTGCAGGTCGCCAAAAATAAGTCGTGACTGGCCGGTGGTCGGGTCTTTGATGGCGACAGAGGTGAACAAGCCCTGGCTATCACCGATAATGCCCGTGAGGTCGAAGGCCTGGTAGGTTGTCCCGTAGCCAGTGTTGTTGAAAACCTGGATGTTGTCAAATCCCAGCGTCGAAGGAGTGAGGAAGGGATTGCTCGGATCGCGTTCGAGGCTATAGAAGGGCCCGCGCGGCGCCGGTCCACCGAACTGGGGCAAGTTCAGGACGCCGGCGGTGTCCAGTCCATAAGGATTGCCAGGCCCCTCCTGGGGAGAATCGACTTTGCTATAAGGCAGCAGAGTAACCCCGCCCGTGGTCCCATATTGTGTCAGGCCGCCGTCGTTGGCGTGATTGTTGTAAGCCACCGTCGAGTAAACATCATTGAGCCTGGTGTTATCGACTCTCAGCAGCGTGGAAAATTGGCTGTTGCCGTTGTTGCCGATATCGCCGCCGAGATAAACAATGTTGGGATTATTAGGATCAACCACCAGACTCATGGTCTCATTGCCCGATACACCGAGAGGATTGTAGCTGGGCTTGGTGTTGTCATTGGTGATCTCGCCAACGCCGGTATTGAAGGGTAACTGAATCTGAGTCCAATTGTTGCCATAGTCCTTGGTTATGTAGAGACCCTGCAAACTGCCTCCATCCGTGGAATTGCCATCCGTGCTGGCGGTGGCCACCAGCGCGTAGAGCCAACCCTCGTAGAGGGTGTCCTTGAGCGGATCGCCGGTAAGGGCAGGCGCAGCCAGGGCGATGCGACCGTTCGGACCGGTAGGCAGTCCCTTGGGCGCAGTGACGAGGATTTCGGAATTATGGGGGGAATCGCCGGGTATGCTGTCCATGTTGCCCGGAGCGGCACGCCTTGACCGCCATTCAAGATGCTAAGCGTCGCCGTCCCCGGAGCATTCGTCGTAAAGTAGACTCCCCCGGGAGTAGCGACCGTATCCCGGAAGCCGGCATACAGGATCTGCAAGTTGCTGGTGTTGCTTTTGCTGTTCAACGAAAATGCCAGATCGGTGGCGTCGCCGGCTTGAATTTCGGTCCAGGTATTGCCTGAGTCCACGCTGCGCCAGACGCCGCCGACCTGGGCACCTTTATTGGCGAACGCGGCGTAAACAATCACATTGCCGTTGCTTTGGGCCACCGGATCGACCAGGACTTTGAAGGAAGGCAGGCCCACGAAATCATGTTTGCGCCGGATCGCTGAAGGACAAGGGGTTTCCGGAGCCATCCACGTTGATGGCGCTATCCAGCAGCACCCAACTTTGGCCGCCATCCATCGAACGCAGAATGCCGACGCCCGCCAGGCCCTGGGCGCCACTACCCGTGGCGGCAAAAACGATCGACTGGCTCGGATTGTTATTACGGCCAAAGACGGCGAGGCTGCTGGTATTCAAGCTGTTGCCTGGGCCTGTATTGGTCAACGGTAAATAGGTCGGCCCCATGGGATCGGTGGTCAAAAAGTTTGTAGTTCGCCAAACCCCGCCACTGACGCCACCGACATACACCGTGTTCCCCGAAGGATCGGAAGGATCGATAGCGATGGCGCCCACTGGCCCGGCAATGTCCGCAGGTGCGATCAACGCCCCCGTCGTCGGGTCCACTTCATTGATGGTCGCCGGTCCCACGGGCGTCCAGTTGGCCTGGGACAAGGGATTGGTGGGGTCTTGAATGAACACATTGAAATGGGACGTGAACTGGTCCGCGATCGTTTCACCCAGGCCCGAGCCGGCGGCGGATTTCAGCAGCGTCAATGTCCAGTTATTCAGGGTTCCGGTGAGGTTCGAGGAACTACTATTGATGACGAGGGTCCAGGCACCAAGCGATCCGTGTTGTTTGAACTGCGCTCAGCGGAAACTGGGGGTTGTAGGTGCCATTAATGCCGAGGCCGCCGCCTTGCGTTGCAGCCAACTGGATGGGTGTGGTGGCCGAATCGCTAAAGGTGGCGTTAGTGAAGTTCGCGTGCGGCAAGGCGCCGGTGGTGCCCACGCCGCTAAACAGCTGGACGGAAGTGCCATCGGGGCCAATCAAGGTAGCGGTCAAATCGGCGTCGTGGCCGTGCTGAATGTTCACGGTTACGCTCACGCCCTGGACCAGAAAATCGTTGGCGTTGCTATTGATGTTAATTGTGGAGGTGGCTGTGCCTCCCGGTCGTAAGGTTACAGCGCCACTGGACGCCAGGGGCACGGGCTGAGGCGAGCCGTTGCTGGGGTCGCCGCCGCGCAGGACGTTCACGCCCGCATTAAAGTTCGTATCTTCCTGGTTCCCGGATGTATCCCGGATGTAGTTGCCATTCACGTCGGCGCCAAAGACCATGGCATAGGTGCCGCTAACGGTTTGTCGCGGGAAAACCGCTGATCTGGAAGGTTCGTTTGGCCAGCGCCGTGGGTGTTCCTGATGGATTGGCCGTTATCGTGTAAGTGGCAATAGTGGCCGGACCAGAGACCACGCCGAGCTGCGCGGGGTTAAGGCTGGCGGCCAGAACGACAGTGAAAGGACCGCCCGTGTTGCCGTTTACGGTCACGCTGCCGGGGCTCGTCAGGCCGGGAATGGAGGCGAGGTAGGTTTGTAACTGGGAGGCCGTGGTTGCGGCTGTATAAGCGAACGTCGACGGGCTCGCTTGCTGGCCCTTGTACGCCATGACCACTGAACCGGTCGAGCCAAAAGTTATGGTCGCCGGCGGTACAATGGCGCCGGTAGGTCCTGTGAAACTCACGATATTGGCCGGCGTGAAACTGCCCGGCTGAATGTCGCGGTCGAAGGTTACCACGACCGAGCTGCCGGATACGTTGAAAAACTCATTGGTTTCAACCGCCATGCTCCAACCGCTCAGAATACCCGTGTTACCTGCAACGGTATCCGCGATTTGCAAGGTCCAGACGCCGTTCGGAGACTTACCGATAAGGCGCGCTCAAGGGCGCCGCGGGTGCGATATCCGGGCCGGTGCCCAGAATCGTGCCGATGCCGACGACGGTGGCGGACGTGGCGCTCAAACCCGTATCGCTAAAGGTCGCGATTCCCGAGGTGAGCGTATTGGTAGCGAGGGGAACCCTGGTTCCGTCCGGCGCCACTAACACGAGTTGCAGGTCTGACAAGAGTGAATGGGAAAGCTGGACGGTGACTTTCAGCTTGCTGATGACCTGTCCGGGAGCAACGCCGGCGACCGCGATCGTGGAATTGAGAAGGCCGGCCGACGCTGCCGATAGATTGTTCAGAGATGCTGGACCGGATTTAACCGTGAGCAGATCAGGGTTGAGCCCATTCGCGAAGCTGACGATAAAGCTGCCGCTGGCGCCGGGCGCAACGGTCACGCTGCCGGGCGCGGACAGGCCCGAAATGCCGCTCAGATTGGCCTGCAATTGAGAAGCCGTGGTTGTGCCCACCACGAAGGGGAAGGCCGCGCCGCTCGCCGTATTATAGGTGAAGACAATCGACCCCGAATTGGCCGTGAAATCGACTTCATTGCCCGTGTTGAGGCGCACGGCATCCGGAATCGCCAGGCTCACCTGGCCGGGGTTCACGCTCATTAGCGCGGGCCCGGAAGCGACCGTAAGCAACGCAGCGCGGGCGCCGCCGCCGAAGGTGATAGTAAACGGCCCACCCAGGCCGCCGCTTACGGCGGTGTTTCCGGGCCCCCCGAGGCCGGGGAGGGTGGCGAGGTACGCTTGCACCGCGGCCGCGGTGGTCGTCGCCAAATCAAATGGAAGTGGAACTGAACTCGCAGCCCCGTTATAGGCCAACGTCACTTTGCCCGACGTCGCGTTGAAACTAAGGTTATCCGCGCCAGGCATGGTCAGTGAGACCGGCCCGGAGATGACACTGAGCTGGGTAGGATCGAGGCCGCCCGCCAGGCTTATGGTGAAGGACCCTCCAAGCCCGCCTGTTACCGTGACGTTGCCAAGCGCCGCCAGGGCCGGAATCGTTTTTAAATAAGTTTGCACCATGGCCGGCGTGGTGGATGTCGCCGTGTAGTTGAAGAGACCAGCGCTGACGCCGTTATAGGCCAGGTTCAGCGTTCCCGAGACATCGGTAAAGGCCAGGACGACGGGTGTGGCCGAATAGGTCATGTCGACCGCGTGGGGACCGGGAATAATCAACGGCAACGTCGCCTGGTTGTAAGGAAGCTTGAAGGGGATGCCGTTGACCGGGGCGGGAATGGAATAGGTGTCGCCCGGGTCAATGAGATCGCCGGCGATACCGTTGCCAATCTGATCACTGAAGTTGCCGGAACTAGAACCCGGCGGAGATATTTGCGCTGCTCCGGAGACAACCGTCAGAGAGTTTGGATCCAGGCCTGGAGCAAAGGTAAGGAAAAATGGTCCGCCCGTAGTAACGCCCCCGTTACCGGTCGAGCCCTGCAATTGCACGGCGTCGATCTCTTCCCACGTCGTGAGATTGGTGTTGGTATTCACATAGATCTTGACACCCTTGACCTGGTAAGCCGTGGCCGGGAAGGAGAGAATCAAGTCGCCCGGAGCATTTGGCGGCGTGGTGTCGGGACCGGTGAAGACGGTGTGGTAAACGCCGTTGGTATCCAAAAGATCAACTTGCGTGACGAAACCATTGCCATCCGTTTCCCGAATATCGACGCCCGTGGCGAAAACAGGGGTTTTGAAGCCTACGGTCAAAAACTCCTGCGAACCATTCTCGGGGAGCGGGGCCCAGGCGGTGGCCAAATCTCCGTAGCCGGCCGTGTTCGGCGCTCCCGTGGCCTGGAGGCCGGACCAAAGCGTGGTGGAGTATTGCGAGCTAAAGCCGATCACCGAGCTGGCGTACTGGTTCAAAACGCTGCTGGATGCCGCGGCCACGGTTACGGCGCCGGCCGAGGTCAGTCCGGGAAGACTGGTGAGATATTTCTGAAACTGTGCGGCGGTCGTCGCGGGCGAGAACGCGAAGGCGGCGGGCGTACCGGTCTTACCGTTGTAGGTCAACGTCGTGCTGCCGGAGGGGGCGGTGAAGGAAACAACGCTCGTGTTCAGATCGACAGGCGTCGCGGTTTGCACGGTGATCGACCAGCTCACCAGCGTGGCGGCGGTCGGCGCTCGGGCGGGTGTCGTAAAGGGGTCGCCCGGATCTTGATTGGAGATTAGCAGTGTCCAGGTGCTGCTGGTGCCGCTGGTGTTGGGGTCGGCGCCAATGAAGGCATTCAACGATTGAACTGGGCGATAAACACCGCTGAAGGGCGCGTTGCCAGTGGTGATCGACTGCGCCGCCGTGCTGGCGAACGTCGTTTGCAGATAATTTCCCAGCCCATTGGGGCTCGCGTAAAGGAAAGTCGTGCCCAGGGTGGGAGAGGTCGTGATGGCAGTCAACTCAATCGAGGTGCCGTTGGGGCCGATCAGGGTCATCACGATGTCCTGGGGGACAGGGTGATCAAGCGTGACGGTGACCGTCATTTTGCGCACGAGTTGACCGAGCGGTACCCCGCCTAGCACGAGGGAAGAAGAATTGGTAGTTCCGAACGTGTTACTGTAAATCGAGGGAATAGAGAGGTTCACCTGGCTGGGAGGCGCCGAAGCGGTTACGACGACGGCCCCCCTGGCGGGGTTCGGATCGAGAATCGCTGGATTGCCGGTGAATGGGTTGGTGATCGTCGGGGACACGGACCGGATGCGGTCACGCACGAAGGGGCTAATCGCATAACTGTAGGAGCCGACCGCGCTTTGCGGCATGATGTTGATTTGAAATTGGGTCGCTCCCAGCAGCCCGCTTTGATCCACAATGGTTACTTTTCCGGTCGTCTTGGCCAGTGTCAAGCCCGTGGGTTGACTCAAGACGACGGAAAAAGTGAGATCACCGGTCACGGAGGAATTACCGATCACCGGTACGCTGATGTAGGCAATGGTTTGCCCCGCCGCGAAAGTCAAACTGGTCGATTCGCCGGTATATTGATTGGCTGCGGTGGTGGCCGTGCCATCGGCAGTAGCATACTGCACAATTTCGCCGCCCAGCGCGGGCGCGGACAAAATAACGGGAATAACCGCATTCACGGAACCGTAAAAGCCCTTGTTGAGAATGGCGTCGCCAATGCTCACGGACGGCGCAACGGTCGGATTGACGATTTGTCCCGTAGCGGTAAAGCGGTTCACGGTCACTGCGAACGGTGCTCCGACATTGACGGTGAAGGACTGGTCCTTATGTGCCGCCGAACTGCCGATAATGGGCACCGCGATGTTGGCGCTAGTTTGGCCGGCGGGAATGACAACGAAGCCTGTGTAGGATAGCGGCAACGGGTTGACGACGGGGTCCGTCGTCCCGACCGTAAGAAGGGCGGCCTGCAAGTTGTTGACCAGTGTGATATTAAAATCGCCACCCTGGCCGGACACAGTGACGTTGCCCGCGAGCGCTGGAATCGTGCTTAAAATGGCCTGCAGATCGCCAGCGGTGGTGGTGGCGCTGTCAAAGACAAGAGGCGTGGCGGCGACGCCGTTGTAGCTAAAGGTGACCGTGCCGGCGGCGGCGGTGACGATCACCGACGCCGTGTTGGCCTGAAAATCAATGCCGGCGTGGGCCGCGGAGCCATCGATCGCTGTGCCATCCGCCGTCGAGAATTGCACGATTTCGGAGGTCAATTGCGGTTGCGAGAGGATAATGGGAAAGAGCATGTTCATAACGACGCCCTGGACACCGCGGGCGAGTATGCCATCGCCCACGGACAGGGTTGGCGTCCTCGCGAGGCCCGGCGCGTCTTCCATGTTGAGCGGCACGACCGAAGTGATCTGGCTACTAAGGTCCTGGAAAGTCCCCGTTAAAGATGTTGGGCTTTGATACTTGAGGGTGACCTGGCCCGGCGTGAAAGTAGACGGATCGACAGCCCTGTCGAAGGTGACCGTAAACCCGGTTAACTGGCGGGTGCCGTCGGCAGTGAACGTGTTGTTGTAAATGCCCGCTGTCTGCGTGCTGTTGTAGCTGCCCGTCGAGCCATCCTGGAGAATGGGGCCCATGTCGCTACTGATAATACGCGGCCCCGTGGGGATCGTTACCGTGGCTGTCCAGATATTGGCTGCGATATTCGTGCCCGGCTGCGGAGCAGGGTTCCCGTTGGCGACGTCCAGGCTGTTCAGGTTGCTGGTGAATATGGGAAACACATGGCCGTTAACCACGGCGAGCCCCTGCCGGTCACCAAAGCCTCCGTTGGGTTCCACCAGGTTGCCAGCCAGGCCCGGATTGCCAGGGATTGGTTCGGTGACGACCGTTTGCCCGGTGATGGCATCGGTGGTATTGGCCGGCGTATTGAGAGCAATCGCGGGCGTGAAGGTCTTGCCGCCGTCGTTGCTGACGGTGAGCGAATCAATCAGGCGAACGCGGGAAGGATCGTAACGGCCATCATAATAGGTCACCACCAGATTGCCTGTGCTTGAATCGACCGCCAAGGCGGGGTTAAATTGGGCCCGATCGCCCTCGGAAAAGCCGTCGGTGGGAAGGTCGTTATTGATGCGCGTGGGAGTTGCTATCGAGAGGGCCGAGGTCGACGAAGCTGGCGCGCCGTTCCATGTCTGGCCATCGTCGCTGGACGTCAAGAGGAAGATGTCGGTGTCATCTTTGACGCTGTTCAGGCCATTGTAAATGCCGATGCCCGTGTAAGCCACGTAAAACTGACCCTGATAGGGACTGAACGACCCCAGGGTGTTATCCACGGCAATGGAGATTCCTGGTCCGACGCCGCCTGGGGATACCGAGGACCCGAAGCCATAGTTACCGTTGGGTGAGCCATTCACGAGTTCATAGGAGGACGTAGGCTTGGTTTGTGCCTGGATCGGCAGGAGGAGGGGCAAGCCGAATGGCGACACGGCCGCCGGCTTAAAATTGCCCGCGGTCTGCCCCGTGATGTTGATGGCCGCGCCAACTAATTCGAGATTGGGTGTCGTCGTGCCGCTGCCGCCGGTAGCGGGCGGGGCATTGGCTGTGATCGTCAGTGTCCAGGTGCCAATCATTTGGAGGCGCGTCAAGCCAGCAAACACAGTATTTAGCGAGACGCCGCCAGCGGGTCTGAAGTCGCCGATAAATGGAGTCGCCGCGCTGCCGTCGGTAATCGGCCGCTCGGCGGTATCGTCGAAGACCGTTGCGATGCCCGGGGGCGTGAGCCCGGTGGGATTGCCCAACAAGGAATAGCCGTTCAACTGATCGCTACTGACGTTCATGACGCCCATGTTTACCGTGGGCGACTTCAACGCGTTGGCCGGTGTCTTGGTAAAAGCCGTGCCTGTAGTGGGATCGACACCACTGGCGAACAGTGTGGCAGTCTTCACATTATTGGGACTACTCAAAGAGACCGTAAACGCACTCACGTCGGGCGCGATGATGCTGAGGTCCACGGTCAAAGTGTCGAGCAGCGCTATATTGGCGTTCAAGTTGGCATTTGTGACGGTGAATGTGAAGGGGGTGGCCACCGGAGTGAATGGCGCGGTCCCGGAAGGAGTCGCGATATTACCCGGTGCGCCGGTGAAAGTATAGGTGTCCGCGGCTGCCGCGGCATTCGAGTCAACGCCGGCGGTAGGCTGGCTCAGGGCGAGGTCAATGCCGCCGCTAGTGGCCTTGGTGGGAAGCGCATTCCATTCGAAAACCACCTGGCCGCCGGGAGTAACCGGGGGATTGATGGTGACCGTATTCGTGACCGAACTGTAAACGATAAAGGTGGCACTCGTTGCCAGGTTGGGATTGTTTGTAAAGAGTCCAAAATTGAAGGTCGTCGGTGAAAAGGTGACCAGGAAAGGTCCGCCCGTGGTGCCAGTCACGGTGACATTGCCGGTCAAGGCCGGAATGGCGTTGAGATTGGCGAAGACTTGCGCCGTCGTGGTGGCTGGTGAAAGATTGAGGGGTGGCGCCAGCGTGCCTTCATAATCGAAACCGGCAGCCACCGATTTGCCGCTGCCCTGGGTAAACACGATTTGGGGGCTGGCCGCGTCGACGGCCGCGACTGTGGTTGGATTCGTCCAGTCAATGCCGCCGTCCGGAGACACGACGGTGCGGATGGCGTTCGCACTAACGCCCTTTGGCGGCGACGAATAATTGGTGTTCCATGCGATATAGACGCCCTTTGGCACCAGGCCCGATGGGTTGACGATGAGCGGGGACAAACCGTAAGGAGTGACGGTACTGTTATGGCTTGGGTCGGGAACGAGGTCGGCCAGTGTGTCGGTCTGAGTGACGCCCGTTTGTGGGTCCGTGTATGAGGGGACGTTGTTGTCGATGCCAATGGTGGCATTGTAGATCGGGTCGCCGTCCTTGCCGTTGTCGTTGAGCCAGGTATACAAAACCTCATTGGCAATCGTCGGTTTCGAAATAACCGTGCCGGAGGGGAGACCTAACAAGGACGTTGGCGGCACCAAAGGCACATTTGTGCCGCTAAAATTGAATTTGTTGAGTACCAGCGCGCCGTTGGTCGAGCCGTCGGCGGAGCTCTGGATGTCGAGGATGTAAAAGCTTTCCGTCCGATCGAAGGCGACGCTCGCGGAAGACACCAGGGCGTAGGGGGTGGGATTTGTCGGGTAGGCGTTTTTGTTATCGGGCACGTTTAAATTCGGATCGTCCAGATTCGGATACGCGTTTAAATATCCCTTTTGTTTCGCGTTGGTGAAGTCGCCGCTGGCCTTGTTCATGAAATTGGTCCAGGCCTGGCCGCCGTCGATGGAATAATAGCCTACCAGCGCGTCGCCATTGGTCGCCACGACCACAACCTTGAGCGGATTCATGGGATCGACAGCGACCTGAGGATTCATGCCACCGGCTTCCTGGCCCGCGGCCCCCAGGCCGGGTAGGGTCGAGCCAAGCGAGGTTTGGTTGTTGGCAAGGGGTATGGGCAAGTTCGAGATCGGCAACGCGGTGACCGCGGTCGCTAGCAGCGTGCGATCCTCGAGCACTTCCAAATTCATACGGCTGTTGTGCTTGTTGCGGATTGGCTTGGTATGCGGTCGGGATAACGACCGTAACCAACGCGCCAGATTAAAGAACGGCATCGATGACCTCTTCGGAGAGTTTATAAAGCGTCGGATTTTTCAATTCAGAAGTTTGAAAATCACCAATCTTCTTGACGGCCTAGGTCGTAGGCAGGCAATCGCAGAGCTGGGTTGCTCTGTGGACATCTGTTTAAGATGAACCAACTAAAGAGCCTATTCGAAATCAAAAACGGCGCATTGTCAAGTAAAAAGCGTTACCTTTCATATAGTTAACTCAATCGGCAAACTCGGATCCTTGGTTTTTTGGTCTCGAAAACGCCAAGGAATGGGCTGCGGCGCACCTTGTGGTACCAAAACTAGACGATACTACTCGCTGACCGTAACGATGTTTCATTTTTTTTCGCCTTTTCCGGCTATGACGAATGGCTGGGTTGTTCCCTTCCGGACGCGCGGATGCAGCGCAGCTGGCATCTTGATTCGTCTGGCCCCTGTCGATGCAAAACCAAAAGGAGCGTTCCATGCGCTGGCGCGTGCTCTGTCCCCTGTTCCTGGCTGTTATGGGCTTGCCGTGCCCCGGCATCATGGCGCAGCAGTCCATACCTGTCGGCGCGGCAACCTGGCATGCTGAAGGAAAAACCGCCGCGGTTTGCGTTGGTGGCGTTGAAGCTCGCGACGCCAGCCTCGCCATGCTCAAAAATGGCGGCAACGCGGCCGACGCAGCCGTGGTGGCCACGCTCATCATCAGCGTTACCGACAAGGTTGTCTGTTTCGGCGGTGAGGTCCCTATCCTTTACTATGATGCCGCCACCGGCACGGTAGAAGTGATGTGTGGTCTCGGAGTTGCGCCTCGACTGGCCACGCCGGAGTACTTCGCCAAAATTGGCGGTATTCCTGATAAAGGCCTGGTGTCCGCGGCGGTTCCCGGGTTGCTCGATGGTCTGCTTACGCTATTGAGTCGGCGCGGCAGCAAAACATTTGCGGAAGTGGCTGAACCGACGCTCAAGATCCTGGATGTCGGCCAGAAACCCTGGCACAAGGATCTCGCCGTAACTCTGCGCCGCCTGATCGAGGCGGAAAAGGCGTCGCCAGGAGATCGCCAGCGTGGCTTGCGCCTGGTCGCGGACTATTTTTATAGGGGGCCATTAGCCCGCGAGATGGACGCTTGGATGCGCGCTCATGGCGGTCTCATTCGATTTAGCGATCTCGCGACGCATGCGACAGGAATCGAGGAGCCGCTGTCGATCCCATACCGGGGTCACACCGTGTACAAGTGCGGTTTTTGGACGCAAGGACCGTCGTTCTTGCAAATGCTCCGTATTTTGGAGGGCTACGACCTCAAGGGTATGGGCTTTAACCGTCCCGACACCGTGCACCTCTTGGTTGAAACCATAAAGCTTGGCCTGGCCGATCGCGACGTTTGGTATGCCGACCCATTTTTCGCGGACGTGCCGGCCCAGGCGCTGCTGTCCCCTGAATACGCCCAATTGCGCCGGGGCCTTATCGACATGAAAAAAGCTTCTTTTGAGCAGATTCCGGGCGACCCACGCAAGATGCTGGCACGGCTGGAGAACGCCAACTTGCGCTATGGTAAGGAAAGCACCAACAAAGACACCAGCACCTGCCTCACCGTCGACCGCTGGGGCAATGCCGTGGCCGCCACGCCGAGCGGTTTCGACGGCGACGTCGTGGGCGCCACCGGCGTTGTGCTGGGGACGCGCCTGCGCAGCTTCAACGCGTGGCCGGGGCATGTCAACTGTATCGAGCCGGGCAAAAGGCCCCGTATCACCCTGTCGCCTGGGATGGTGTTTAAAGACGGCAAGTTTTTCCTGTCACTCTCCTGCGCGGGGGCCGATCACCAGGAGCAAAATCAGCTTCAATACTTCGTGGACATCGTCGATTTCGGCAAGCGGCCCAAAGAAGTGGCGTCGGCGCCGCGTTTTGGCACCTATCACTTCATGAATTCATTCGGCCAGGGCCCGCCGCAGTTCGGCAACGTCGTGGTCAGCAACACTATCGACGATGACGTTATTCAAGCGCTGACGCAGCGCGGAGCCAAGGTAACGACCAAAAAGGCACCCTGGGCGTCGCCCGCCATGATTCGAGTCGATCCCGATACCGGTTTGATCGAAGCCGCGGGCGAAGGCCGGATGCGGCGCACGGCGGGAGCCTATTGAAAATGCAAGTAGGGCCAATCTTCAGGGCAGGTAGCAGCAAGGTAACATGCGCATAAAAGAGCCAAGGCCACCTATTAAAGGTGGCCTTGGCTCTTTTGCAAACTGATGAAAGCGGTGCCTTAACGTTTCGCGGAAGCATTCGCGAGGTTACGGAAATAATTCTCGATGGCTTCGCGATGGCGAGCCGACATACCCTGCGTCAATTCCTGAAGTGCGCGGGCCTGTTCACGCGGCTGCATGCGGCCCCATTCGGCGACGAGTTTCTTCATCTTTACGGTCTCGACATGGCCAGTGCCGCCAGCGTTGGCGATGCCGCTTTCGGTGGCCGGGCTCGACGGATTGTTCCCGCTGGGCGGGCCCTGACCGCCGTTGGGGCAAGCGCCGCCATTGCAATTGCCGCCCTTGCATTTATTTTCAAGCTCCTTGATCAACTCATCAAGGCGGGCCACCACTTCCTTTTGCAGCTTTTGGGTTTCCGAGCCACCACGGGAAAGGTCGAGACGACGTTCAATATTCTCCATCTTGCGGGCGATCGCGCCGAGGTCCTTGTCCTTCCACGTTTGCATATCCAAAAGCATCAGGGCCGACACCGTTCGGTAACGTTCCGGGGAGCCAATACCGTCATCCAACAAACGAACGATGGTTTGGGTCGCCTGGTCCTTTTGCAGCAAGGCGTGCTCCGCGACCGACCGATGGAATAGGTAGGCCGAAGGATCCACAACCTGTTCAGGGTGGAAGGTCTTGAGCACCGCCAGCGATTCTTCGTGCACGCGGCGATTAGACAGGGCGCGGGCATAAGCAAGCGCCAAATTCGCGGAAGAAGGACGAGTTTTTGGCGTCCTTGAGGATGTCGGGGACTTTGACGGGGGCGGGTGCGTTCAGGTCGCGTGCATCGGCGAGAAGTTTGGCCGCGCCGGCATCGCCGAGAGCGAGCGTGTCAGCTACCATGTCCAGCACGGTACGGTCTTCCTGGCGCCAGATCGCTTCGAAGCGTTCCATCGTGGCGGCGTCCGTTTTGCCGGTGGTCCGCAGCCAGGCGGACGCTTGTTCGTGAGCATCCAGGTTGCTGGTCGCTTCCAGGGCGCCGAACTGAACTTCTTTTTTCTCGGCCCCGATAGCCCGGCTGCTCCCGACGAGGAGAATGGCCAGGGATAGCGTCGAAAAATAACGTTTCACTTTGTCCCCCTTCACGATACGGTTGGTGACACGGAATGCACGTTGCTGACGCCCTGCGATACTCAACTTCGCTCATATTAACGGATCGGCGTATTGGTTCGCCTATTGACACACAAGTAGCATACCATCTTTAAGCTTTTATGAAAGTCTTTTTTTTCCCTGAATGGCCAGCATCCTTTAATCCCGCAATGAGCGATCGTTTCGATGGCATGGCTTAACTTCAATCCAGTTCCAACGAAGGACAGCGCTTCCAGGGAATAAAGCCTTCCCATTCGCATCAACTATTAAAGACGACCGATCAGGCAACATTTCACACCTCTCCGGATGGGGAGCGGTGATTGCCGTCACATTTATAAGGCGAATCGGTGATGAAAATGGCATTTTTCAGCGGCGCTCTGCTTGTGGTAACTCTCGCAGCAGGCCCCGTGGGATGTAGCAAATCCGCCAAGGAGCCACTCCACTTCAATACGAGCGCAGCCCCGGCAGAACTGGCGAAAACATCCATGGCCCGGACCGAGCTTTTGCCCCAAGATAAAGAGGCGGCAGGCGCGAAGCAAGATGGACCAGTGCCCGCCAAAGGGGCTGAACCGCCTGCAATCGCCAGAAAGATTAAATACGCAGCCGTAATCCAGCTGATTGCCGACGATTTTCCGAAGGCCGAGGCGGAAATTGCCAACCTGGTCAAGGGGGCGGATGGCTATGTCGCCAATTCCGACATTAAAAACTCACCGGGATCCTTGCGCACCGGGTCGTGGCAAATACGCATTCCGGTGAGGGAATTCGATGCCTTTCGTACCGCCGTCCTCAAGTTGGGCGCGGTGGAAAAAAACACCACCGACTCGCAAGACTTGACCGAAGAATTCTACGATCTGGCCAACTACATCAAGAACCGGCAAGCCGAGGAGGAATCGCTGCGCAAGTTCATGGAAAAAGCGGGCGACAGGCTGGATTCCTTTTTTACGATTCGCCGCGAGCTAAACCAGGTGCATGAGGACATCGACCGCAACTTGGGCCGGCTCAAGCTGATGGCCAATTTGACTGACATGACGACCGTGACGCTGCTGATTGTCGAGAAACAAAAATATGAGGGGGACCGGCCGCCCGAGATCGCCGAGGCGCCCACGTTCATGGTTCGCTTCCGGGCCATGTTGGGCGAATCGACGGGCAGGCTTGTAAGCCTTTTTCAAATATTGGCTCTAATCCTCGCGGCGCTGGCGCCCTGGGTCCCTCTCATTCTCATTCTTGCCGCGCCCGTGTGGCTGTTTTCACGCCGTCTGCGCAAAACCCAGATGCTTGCGGATGCTCCCCACGTCCATCTTCCACGCACCCCGGAATAGCAAGCATTCGCTGCCGCCTTCACGTTTCGATCATCGCCAAGCACGCCCATTCCCGTAAAATAACTTCCAAGCGCATCGCGCCTCCGTCTTCACCCACGTGACCGGAAAGTCCACGCCACGGACTGCAGCTACCTATAAATCCACATGAGCACTCAGGTTGCCCGATGAAAATAGCCGTCGACTCTTATTGTTACCATCGTTTTTTCGGCGAGCATTACCAGGGTGTGCAACAAGCCCCAAAGCGGCGCATGACGGTGTGGGACTTTTTGAAGCGTGCCCAACAGCTCGGCGTGGGCGGGGTTTCTCTGGAGTCCTGTTTTTTACCCACCGATCCAGTCTTTTTCCAGCGCCTTCGCGAAACGCTCGATGCTTATGAGTTTGAGCGGGTTTGGGCCTGGGGCCACCCCAACGGTTTGGGCTCGGGCACCGATAAGGCGGCTGCCAGCGATCTCGTTAGCCACATCGGCTATGCGCGAACCCTCGGCGCCAATGTGATGCGTATTGTCGGCGGCAGTTGGCGTACCAGGCCGGAGAAATTCGGGCCCCACAAACGCCGCCTCGTGGCCATGTTGAAAGGTTTATTGCCGGCGGCACAAGACCATAATGTGGTTTTGGCCCTGGAAAACCATGTCGACTTGACCGCAGACCAGATGGTAGACGTTATCACCACGATCGGCTCCCCCTGGTTGGGCGTTTGTCTGGATACGGGCAACAACCTCCGCCTCCACGAGGAACCCGTGGGGGCGGCCGCGAAGCTGGCACCATTCGCGCGGGCCACGCATATCAAGGACATCAGCGTTCTCCGGGGCGACCCCAAGGAGTTCACCTTTTGGCCGAGTGTACCGCTAGGCCAGGGCCTCGTGGACCTCCCGCAAATCCTTGAGCAGCTTCGCAAGGCGAAGTATGCAGGGCTGCTAACCATCGAAATCGACTTCTTGCATCCGGACTACACCAGTGAGGATCGGGCCGTGGCCGCCAGTGTTAAGTACCTGCGCTCACTTCTTGGCCAGGAAATCAATGCAACCCGCAATGGCTCGTCGAAAGGTGCCTGGATTTCTCGAGTAAAGGAGAATTTGCCCCGGGGGCGGCGATGAGCTATGGTTTCTACGCGCTTCTACGTGCGTCCCTTCCCAGCCATCCCGCGGGCGACGCGCGTGAGGACGCGCAGGAAAATAACCCGGAAAGCTGCGCATGTTCAAACCCGGTACCCCTATACGTTTTCCCATCCGAGATCCTCAGGGCGTCCTTCTTGTGTCACAAGGCGCCATCGTCACTGGGCGCTTGCACAATCTCCTCGAGACCCGCGGCATTACGCTAGAGCTTCAGGCGACGCTTAACTTGCTGGAAGGTGAACCGGCCGGACTTGAAATCCCGATTACCAAGCCGCTTTTCAAAATTGGCCGGCGCCCGACTGCGACCTGCAATTGTCCAGCCACGTTGTCAGCGGCTACCATTGCCAGATTCATAAACGGCCGTTCGAGATGTTGCTAGAAGACCTGCAAAGCAACAACGGCACTTTCATAAATCGGCAAAAGCTGACCTCGCACACGGAGTTGAACAATGCCGATCAGGTCCGTATCGGACATTTTCTTTTCTCGATCGATATCTTTGCCGCCATCGCCGCGGCGTCCCGGGCGGGTGAACACGCCTTGAATTCCTGGATCCTTGAAGAAAAATCACCCCGGGGCAGGGCGGCGACCCCCTATTGCCCAACGGAGAATGACATCGACCTGGATAGCCTCACCTTTCCTGCCGCGCTTTGATTCTTTTGCCGTTTTCGGCGTGCTCTCGCCCGCTATAACCATTTCATCATAATTAACTGCTAGATTGCCTTTATACGCGCCGACCGAAATCGAAGGGCCTCCCATGATTAATACCGCGTTCGAGGGTATAACGGTACCCGACACGTTGCAAGATTGGTTGACCAGGGCGGTTCAAGCAGGCGCCTCGGACGTGCATTTGATAGCGGGCCATCCGCCCGTTCAGCGCTTGCATGGCGACCTTGTGCCGATGCCCGAGCCGGTGCTTGAGGCCGACGATGTCTACATGCTCTTCAGCGGGATGTGCCGTCCTGAAGTTTTCGCGCGCATTCAAACGCAGAAGAATGTCGATTTCTCCTTTGGACTGGTCGTCAACGGTCGCGTCAATCGTTTCCGGGCCAATCTTTTTCAAAGTGGCCGGCAACTTGGAGCCTGTCTGCGCATCGTTCCCAACACCATTCCCACGTTCAAATGGTCCGGCTTTCCCGAGGAGCTGGCGCACAAGCTGGCCTTCCTGCGCGACGGACTGGTAATCCTGTCCGGCGCTACCGGCTCGGGCAAAACCAGCACTCTGGCCATGCTGGTCAATCTGATCAATCAGGCCGGGGGCTATCGCATTATCACCGTCGAAGAGCCCATCGAGTATCTCTACCCAAAGAAATCCAATTCCATTGTTACCCAGCGCGAAGTCGGGACCGACGTGCTGACTTTCGCCGACGGCCTTAAATATGGCCTGCGGCAGGACCCGGACGTGATCCTGGTGGGCGAGGTTCGTGATCGCGAGACAGCCCAGATGGCACTTAGCGCGGCGGAGACGGGCCATCTGGTATTTACGACGCTCCATACGCGGGATGCCAAGGGCGCCATCAGCCGCCTTGCCGATTTTTTCCCGCAAGACGTGCAGCGCGATGTGCGCGCTCAATTGGCGCTGGGCCTCAAGGCCGTTGTCTGCCAGCGACTTTTACCCGACCTGGAGAAAGGCCAGAAGCGACACCTGGCCCTGGAAGTGCTTTGGAACATCAGCCCCATTGCCCACGCCATCCGCACCGGAAAACTCGAAGGTGTCGACAACTATCTGGTTACCAATCGCGAGGACGGCATGATCAGCATGGATGAATCGGTCCGCCTCCTGTTAAAGGCGGAGAAGATCTCGCGCCGGTTGCCGAGCACAACATGCGCGACCTGTCCATCCTGAAAGCTACTTGATCGCCCCTCCGAGAAACCTGCCCAGGTCCTCGCGCAGCTTCACGAGCGAAGCCTTGTGGATATACATCATGTGTCCGGCCTCGTAATAGGACATGCTGAGCCGGTCTTTGAGGCCTTGTTCGTTGCCGAGGTGATTGAAGGTGTATTGCGTGGCGAAATAAGGGGTCGCCAGATCGAAATAACCGCTGGCCACAAACACCCGCAGGTCCTTGTTGGTGGTCAGCGCTTGCCTTAGCGACGGGGCCACATTCAGATAGCGGTTGGAAGCCTTTCCATAATTCCAGGGCTGCACGCGCCCGTCAGTATCTCGTAAGGCATGCTGGTTTCGAACTTCAATTCGCCGCGCACATAGGTATTCCACGCGGTCGTATAGGGACCCTGGACCGCGGCGTAGCTTGGGTCGAAGTCTGGCCGCTCGGCATTGTCGTTGGCGTCCTTGCCAAGGAGGCGGCTATCATACCGGCCGACAGTGAGTCCGCGCTCACGCAAAAGCTCGCGCATAAACCTTTGCCCCTCGATGCGCAGGTTGGCACGTAACACATAGTCCTTGCCAAGTCCGGTGTAACGCGCCAGCCGTGTCGCCACGAGTTGGCGCTGTTCGTCGGACAACTTGGCACCCTTCAACAACGCCGTCGCATACTCCCCTTCAGCGAATTTTTCCGACTCCGCCAGCGCGGCCCGGAGGTCGTTCTGGAGTGCGCCATCCAGCTTTTTGTGATACCAGGCCGTCGCGGTATAGCCGGGCAAGAAAAGCGGATAAGGAAGGTCGTTCCCTTCGTCGAAGCGCAGGGTTTCGAAATTAAGAACGGCGGAAATGAGCATGATGCCGTTGAGCCTCAGGCCCAGTTGAGATTGCAGATGCTCCGCCAGTCCGGCCGCGCGTGTTGTGCCGTAACTTTCGCCGGCCAGGTATTTGGGCGACTGCCAACGGCTATGGCGTGTCGTGTAAAGCCGGACGAATTCGCCGACGGACTTCAAATCTTCCTGCACGCCGTGAAATTGCTTGGCATTCTTCTCCTCGGCGGCCCGGCTATAGCCCGTGCTCACCGGGTCGATAAAAACGAGATCGGTCTGGTCGAGCAACGACCACTCATTTTCAACCATTTTGGCTGGCGGGGGCGGCGCTTGGCCGTCGTCGGTCAGGAGGACACGCCTGGGGCCAAACGCGCCCAGATGGAGCCAAACGGAGGAAGACCCCGGGCCGCCGTTGAAGCAAAACGTGATGGGTCGCGTGGCCAGGTTGGCCCCCGTCTCGGTATAGGCAACGTAAAAGATGCTCGCGGTGGTTTTGCCTTCCTCGTCCTTGAGAAGCATGGTTCCGGCCGTCGCTTCATAGTCGAGCTTTTTGCCCTTGAGCATCAGAGTGTGCGGCGTCCGCACAGTTTTCTCCGTCGAGCGCCATTCCCTTGCCGGGCTTGACTTCATCATCCGCGTAAACCCCGGTCGAGACCATGGAGATCAAGAACAAAACAGTGGCGAAACGGTAGCACATACAAAGCCTCAAGTTTTTGATCACGGGACCGAGTTTACGCCGGAGCGGGACATGGCGGCGCCATGTTGAGATGACTCGAATAGGGCGGGGTAGTTTGCCGATGCGGTTTGGTCGTTAGCTTACCGCTAAGGACCAAACCGCGGCCCACGGCGTCCGAGTTGATCAAGGTTTATTTGTGGCGTATGGAACGAATGATGACATCTTGCCGGGGAACGTCCTGGTGGCCGCCGCTGCTACCGGTTTCGACACGGCGGATTTTCTCCACGACATCCATGCCATCGATGACCTGCCCAAATACCGCGTAGCCCACCCTGTCGGCGGCCATGGCCTTGTCGAGGTTGTTGTTGTTTTCGACATTTATAAAGAACTGCGCCGTGGCGCTGTCGGGTACGCCTGTCCGGGCCATGGCGATGGTGCCCTTCTTGTTGGAAAGGCCATTCGTGGACTCATTCTTGATCGGAGGATGGGTCTTCTTTTCCTTCAGTCCGGGCTCCATGCCGCCCCCTTGAATCATGAAGGTGGGGATGACGCGATGGAAAACAGTGCCGTCGTAGAACTTCTCGTCGACGTATTTCAGGAAGTTCTTGACGGTGATCGGCGCCTTGGCGGGAAATAGCTCGACGGTGATCTTGCCCATGCTCGTATCCATGACCACGACCGGGTTCTTTTCCTGCGCGGGTGCCTGTCCCGCCATGGCCGCCAGGGCCCCCAGGACCAGGGCGCATAAACCGCAACTTTTCATCGTTCCACTCCTTTGTTTACAAGTTTCAGCGACCAGCACATTTTATTGATTTTTATTAACTGGCCAGGCAGGCGATGCCCTCGAACCTTGTACGTGGAGGCGGCACCTGGCCGCGGACTGGCCGAGAAAACGTGGCCCGGTGCCGCGTCTACGCTCATGGTTCGGCGAGAAGATCGAGTATGTCCACGAAGTCCTTGGGGGGGAGAAGTTGAGCGTGTTGTTGTCGATGCGATAGGGCAGGTTGGTAAATTCCCCTTCCTTGTACCAGTAGAGCAGGGGACTGATTGACCCGGGCCCGTCACGCTCCATGCCCGCGATTATCGGAATCATCATCGGAATGGCTTGCAGGACGCGCCGATCAAGTATGGGAAAGGCAAGCATCACATGACGATGAGGAATACCGAGGAGAGTTCCAAAGGGACCGACGCAATCGGGGTGCTCCTCCAGAAGCAAGGCATGGCTCGCCACGAAGAAACTTTCGTCGGAAAACAGCGTCAGGGTAATACCTTCACCGAGTTCCTGCTCCGTAACGTCCGGAATGCAGTTTTCCATGACGTTGGCCAGGCCAATGCGAAAGAGCTCTGTTTCGCTCTTTCCCCAGGACTTAATTTCCTCCGGAGTGACGTTGCGAATGGACGAGGGGAGATCGAAAACGAGCGCGGAGATCGTGCCCGGCAATTCTTTGCGATGCAGAATCTTGCGGCGGTCTAGCTCGGCCAGATAATTCTCCGGCCACAGACGGACTGCCAGCAACTCCGCCACGCGCGCGAAATTATCGATACGTTCTTCCAGGACCTTTTGCTCGCTGTAGCTCTTTTCCAGGGTGCGGAAGTGGTCGGCGATGATTTCGGGCCAGTCTTTGGCCTCGTTGCGGGCGCACAACTGGGCCAAATTGAGCAAGCCCAACTCATGCTTGCCCCCCTTTTTGCGGTCCTCAACGTAAATGACCCCCTCGCCAAGCGTAATTTTGCGTTTCTGGCTGCTGAAATGGCGCACCACGCCAGCGATGAACGCCTGATATTGATCACGCGTCAAGAAGTTCGCCCAGGACGGCGCGGCTTTCTTGCCCAGGCCGGAAACTAGCTTGTCCCAAAGGCGATGAATAAGACTCATGAACATTCCGGACATCGTATCTATCAGGTCGTTGGTCCCAGAAACTCCGTTCCCTCATAATAACAAGCTTGTGCCCGAGGCTCCAGCGTCACTTGCCTTGACCTTTGACCGGGCCGTATGGCATCCTGCCTTAGAGGCAGTAAAGGCCCACTCAAGATGACGGCCCCCCAGCTCGCCCCTCCATGAGGTAAATAGCATGCGGAATCCCAAATATGTCATTGGCGTACCCAAAGAAATCAAAACCGACGAATATCGCGTCGCCATGATTCCCGTTGGTGTTGATGAGCTGACGCGCGCCGGTCATAAGGTATTGATCCAGAGCGGCGCCGGCCTGGGCAGCGGCATCAGCGACGAGGAATACGCCGCCCATGGTGCCGAGCTGGTCGCAACGGCTGACGAAATTTGGCGGCGGGCGGACCTGGTAGTCAAGGTCAAGGAACCCATGCCGGCGGAATGGCCCTACCTTCGCGCCGGCCAGACCGTCTTCACCTATTTTCATTTTGCCGCCGACAAACTTTTGACGGAAGCAGTGCTCGCATCCGGCATAACGGCCATCGCCTATGAAACGATCCGCAATCCCAACGGCAGCCTGCCGCTCCTGACGCCGATGAGCGAAGTTGCCGGACGTATGAGCATCCAGCAGGGCGCCAAGTTTCTGCGAGCGCCCCAGGAAGGGCGTGGCATCTTGCTGGGCGGGGTGGCCGGCGTGCTGCCGGCCAATGTTCTGGTGCTGGGGGGCGGCGTGGTCGGCGCCAACGCGGCCAAGGTGGCGGCGGGGTTGGGGGCCAATGTGATCCTCATGGACGTCAATGTCGACCGCCTGCGTTATATCGACGACGTGATGCCCCCCAACGTGACCACGTTGTATTCAGACCGGCACAACATCCTGGCCTGTTTGCCACGCACCGATTTGCTGATCGGCGCCGTCCTCATACCCGGCGCCCGCGCCCCGTTTTTGGTCATGCGCGAGGACCTCAAGCGCATGCCCCGGCGTGCCGTAATCATCGACGTCGCCATCGACCAGGGGGGCTGTGTCGAGACCTCCCGGCCGACCACCCATAGCAAACCGGTCTACATCGAAGAAGACGTGGTCCACTACTGCGTCACCAACATGCCTGGGGCCGTGGGGCGAACCAGCACGTATGCGCTTACCAATGTGACGCTTCCTTTCGTCCTGCAACTGGCGAATAAGGGCTTCGACCAGGCCATCGCGAGCAATCCTGCCCTGGCGCAGGGGGTCAATATTCGCCGGGGCAGAGTAACTAGCCAGGCGGTAGCCGACACCTTCAACCTGCCCTGCGCCAAATTCGACGAACGCGCTTGATGCCTACGGGACAAACCTGGGCCAATCATTAAAAGTTGATGAGTACACGTACATTTTCGTGACCAACGCGCGTGCCGTGCGCTCCGTCAGCGCATCCATTCCTCTAATGGATACTCTCGCGCACTGGTTCGATCTGGCAGTCCAGCACCATCAACTCGGCAACACAGCCCAGGCAGACTCACTTTATCGGCAGGTCATTCAGGCCGACCCAAATCATGCGGATGCCCATCATTTACTCGGCATTCTCGCACACCAAAGCGGCAATTCCCAGTCGGCCAAGGAACTTATCACCCTGGCACTGAAGCTCATGCCAACCGCGCCGGGCTTTCATTACAACCTCGGCAACGTTCTTAAAAGTGAAGGGGAGACTGCCCAGGCCATCGCTTCCTATCAGCGTGCGGTCCAGCTCAACCCTCGCTTTCTGGAGGCGCTTGTCAATCTGGCGGGTGAACTGCGGGCGCAAGGCCGCCTGGAGGAAGCCGTGCTGTGCTATCGGCAGGCCCTGCAAAATAACTCCAGCCACGCGGGCGTGCACAATAATTTGGGGGTCACGCTCAAAGACCTTGGACGCCTGGACGAGGCGGTCGCATGCTACGAGCACGCCCTGGGGATCCAACCACACTATGAAGATGCCGCGACCAACCTGAGCGTTGCCCTACACAACCAGGGCGTCATCTTCCTGAAACAGGGCCAGATAGCTGAAGCGATCGCGCCGTTTGCGGCGTGCCCTGGTGCTCCGGCCCAGCTATGACATGGCGCATTTGAACCTCGGCAACGCGCTCAAGGAACGGGGCCAGCTTGCCGAAGCGATCACGTGTTTCCAGGCGGCTTTGCACTGCAATCCGCATCAAGCTGGCGCACACAACAATCTTGGGAGCGCCTATGCCGAGCAAGGGCGGTTTGCCGAAGCGGCCAGCTGTTTTCAACAGGCGCTGGCGATCGATCCCGATTTGAGATTAACTCGCTGGAACCGCTGCATCCTCCAGTTGTTGCAAGGAAACCTCGAAGGGGCCTGGGCTGACTTTGAACTGCGCTGGGGCGAGCCCACGGAGCCTGCCCGCGTGTTCGAGCAACAGCGCTGGGATGGCGCGGTGCTTGACGGCAAAACGATTCTTGTCACGACGGAAGGGGGCCTTGGGGACACCATTCAATTCGTGCGTTATTTGCCCCTCGTAAAGTGTCTTGGCGCTACCGTCCTACTCGAGTGCCAGCCGCCTCTTCAGGAGCTCCTCGCCGATTGTGAAGGCGCCGACGCCGTTATCTCCGCCGGCTCTCAACTGCCAGCCGTTCGATGTGCATATCCCCTTATTGAGCCTGCCGGGGATCTTCCGTTCGACGCTGACCACACTGCCCGTAAAAGACCGCTATTTGACCGTTGACCCCCGGAGGGTAGAACGCTGGCGCCTGGAGTTAGCAGCGCTCACGCCGCCGCGTACATGTACCTCTCGCTTCTTGAACGTTGGAATTGTTTGGCAGGCCAACCCGGCCAACAAGGGACATGCCGGTAAATCGGTTGCCTTACCCTACTTCGAAGCCCTCACGCGCGTGCCTGGCATTCGACTCGTGAGCCTACAGGTCGGCCCCGCGCTGACTGACCTTGAGTCCGCTTCATTTCCAATTATCGACCTGGGCAGCCGGTTCGATCCTGACTCGCTTGAGGATCTGGCCGCCGCGCTGATGAACGTGGACTTGCTCATCTCGGTCGATACGGCGGCGGCCCATCTCGGCGGCGCGTTGGGCATCCCCGTGTGGGTACCGCTGGCGCATATTCCTTGTTTCCGCTGGCTACTCGATCGTGACGACAGCCCCTGGTATCCGACGCTGCGTCTGTTCCGCCAACATGATGAGGGTGCCTGGCAGGACGTGTTCGGCGCATGGCGGCCGCCCTGGCGAGCCGGTTCCCGGCAGTTTAAACGGTCAGGAGCGAACCCCTGGCCCACGTGGGATCGGGTTCCGCTTCTGATCAAACATCATACGCACTTTCTACAAACGCGGCAGGCCCTGATTAGGAATCCCCGAAGCCATCGGCCATTTCGGCAAAGACTTTATCGACGACGGTGGCCCGCTCGGCTTGACTTACTTGATCTTGCTGGCTGGTCGCGGTGCTGGCGGGTAAAGCAACCGTTTCAGGTTGATCCAGAACTTGCCAGCCAATCCTGGTTTAGGCTGTAGGCCAGCATGTCCCAACCGTTGGCGTTACCGGCGGTGTCCGTGCCGCGTGCCATGGCGAGAAACCACCGATCCGCCATTGGTTGAGGAACTACGCCGTTTGGAATCGGCAGACCCGTAGTCGCGGCGCTCACCTGAACAAGCTGACCGATGGGCTGTACACTCGAAGCGAGCCCAGCATTCGGCTGGAAGGCGAGCAAGCCGCCGACCGCAAGGTTTGCTGGCATGCCGTGGGACGTTTCGGTAACGGCACCGTTGGAAAGAACCGATAGCGACGCCACTTCGGTCTCCTCAATCACTTCGGTTCCGTTTTCGTTGGCCGTGATCGTTGCAGCTGGCGTCAGGGCGTCCAATGGTTTGCCTGCAATTGAGGCCGAGACCAGCAATCTGCTGACCAGCAAGCTGCTGGCAACATTGTCATCCGGACGTGCGACCAAACTCAGGTCATTGGGCAGATAAAACTGGTCAACTCCCTGGCTGAGGATCAAGCCGCCCTCTGAATCAGCCAGTGATGTGTCGAAACGTAGCCCATTCGGGGTCGCCGACGCCACGAGCTGGACGGTAGCGGCCGGCGGCTTGGCGGCAGGGGTGTCGCCCAGTGCCAGGCGATGGAAGGCCAGGTTCACCAGGCTGCCTGCTTGCGTTGCCGAGATAGGCATCGCACCGACGAGTAAAATGCCAATCTGGCCAGTGGCGGCGTCCACGACGGCTGAAAGTTGCCAGCCGCTTCCCTGCTGGGGAATGTTGCCAAGAGTGATGTCGGCCGGCGTGAGACTGACGACTTGGGGATTGTAGGTGAGGGACAACGACGCCTGCGTCGAGGCCGGTGCTGCCCTCGGGATGGGCATGGTCGATCAGCACCGAGACAACCAGAGGCGCGCCGGCGGCGGAAGAGAGGGGTCCAGTCGCCAAGCTGAGGGTTGGGTCCGCCGCGTTCGGCGAGTGGATGGTATTTGGATTGATGTAATGGGAATTGCCGGTCGGCAACTGAGTAGGGAGAGCCGGAATTTGCAATGGCTGCAATTGGGCGACATAGGCATCGATGGTGCTGACGTCTCCAGCATCTACCGAAGTATCTCCCGCGACGTCGCCAATGATGGACGGGTCGAGTTGTGAATAAGCGCTGAAGCCACTGGCGCGGCCCTGGGCGACGCTGTCCGCCGCTAATTTATCCAGTCCATCGACAACCTTGTCGCCATTGACATCGGCGAAATAGGCGTTCACATGGACGCCGTTCGCACCCACCGCGCCAGACACTGCTCCCTGATTGATAACAATGTTGCCCAGTTGCAGTTGTTCCTTGACCTGATAAAGGCCAAGGGCGGCGGCGTTCGTGTCCGAGGGGACAATGGCAGCAAGGTCGCCGAGAACGAGAGGGTTCGTGGGTGTGCCGGATTTGGGCGTGGCGTCCGTGTAGTGGAACGTGGCGACGCCGGCGCTATTGGAAACCAGTGTCAGGCTGGCGCCAGCGTCCGTGGCATCGCTATTGGCACCGAACATTGTTCCGGTGACGTTCAGAAGCGCGGGATTGTAGGTCAAGGAAAAAGTAACGTCGGTCACGTTGGCGGCGTCATACAGAGTGAGCGGAATACCGAAACTCGATGTCGGCACGGCAATGGGGGTGTTGCTATCGGGCCCGCGCGAAATCGGGAATGCCCAGGACTGGAGTAGAATTCTGCTGATAGTGTGTGGCGAAAGTGGTTATGAAATTAGCATGACCGCCGTTATTCGCACCGTCGAGGCCGGCCCCGAGCGCGTCGAGGAAGCCGTTAATGCCGCTTCCGCTAATCAATTTCACGGTATAGGTGGCATCCGGCAAGATAACGGAGTCGATGTTGCCATGCACGGAGTTAAGTAGTGACAAATAGGTTGCAGTTGTCTTGAACGTGATACTTTGATTGGAAGGATCGATGAGAAGTGTGCCGTGAATGGCACCGACGCTGTTGGACCCAAACATGGTTATGTTCGCCACCCCATTTGGTGACGAGCTATAAAGCGTCAGGTCCGCTGGCATAAATGGTTTATTGAACGTCGCGATGAAACCAGTCGGCGTCGGCGTGAAACCCGTGACGAGCAGACCGCGGGTCACGATGGCATTGCTGATGCCGGTAATCGTCGGGGTGGTCGCGACGGTATCCGTGGCGGTGATCGTTTGTGACCCGGCGGTATTCAGCGTCACACTGAAAGTGTGGGAGCCATTGTCGTGCCCCGCTCCGGTCGTGAAGGCGTAAGGAACACCTAGTCCGGCGGCGGGGTCCGAACTGGTGAGTTTGACGGTACCCGTGTAACCCGTGGCCTGGTTGCCGAACTTGTCATAAGCCGTCACGGTAAGATTGAAAGGCGTGCCTGTGACAGGACTGCCCGTCGGCACTACGCCGAAGTAGGAAGCGCCCGCCGCTGCCACGGTCGCGGCACCACTGGCGCCTGAAAAATTGCCGTTCGCCGCAATGATCGTATACGTTCCCGCGGTTTTCAGCGTGCCCAGATTAAAGCCGAAGCCAGCGCTATTCAGACCAAGAGTAGCCGGAAAGCTAACCAGAGGATCGGCGTGATTGAGAGCTGTGGTGACACTCGTCGGGCCATTGTAGCTCGCCACCGTATTGCCGTACACGTCAGTTGCCTGAACCGTGAAAATGAATGAGTTGCCTGCGGTGATATTGCTGCTGCCAAGGATGTTGACCACATATTTACTAAATGCACCCGGATTGACAGTTATGGGACTGGTCGTAGCCGTCAGGGTGAGGTTTTGCTGATCGGTGGCCTTGATGGTTTGGGTGCCCGCTGTTGTCAGCGCTACCGTGAAGTTGTCGGCGCCCGCGTCGGTCGCGGTAAAGGTGTAGCTCGTAGGCAGAGAGACTCCATTGTAAGTCGCGCCGCCATCGGTACTGCCAAGCTGGACGGTACCGGTGTAACCTGGCACCACATTGTTGTTACCATCTTCGGCCATGATGGTGAAGTTGACCGTGCGGCCCGCGGTGATACTGGTACTGCTGGGCGCGCTGATGACAAAATGTGTCACGGCCGGGGGAGTCGGTAGCAAGGTGAACTGGGAGGGAGCAATGCCGGACGTGCCTTGACCGGTGTTGGGGAACTGGCTGCTGCTGACCAGAGTTTGAGCGAAGCTGCCATCGTTGTTGTATTCATTGATCGATCCCTGCAGATTGGGCGGATACGTGCCGAGGTTGGCCGTGAAGAAATGCCCCTGGCCATCAAAAAGAACGGACGAGGGGAACTGGCCAAAAAGGTTGCCCACCGGTCCGCCTGGTGTCATAACTTTCGTGAACGAGCCGTCGGCATTAAATTGCAGTACGTTGCCCTGGAATGAAGTGGCTCCGAGGTCGGTCACGTAGAATTTCTGGTCGGGCCCCCAGGCCAGGCCCGCGGGGTAATTGACGCCGCCGCTGCCTGGCGCCAGGAACGTTGTCGTGATCGGTGTCGCCGAAGTGGCATTGGTGATTTTGACGACGTCATCGGCACCGGCGTTGCTGACATACATGCTGCTGGCATCCCCGGCGGCGCCGAATAAGAGCGCGGTCGGCTGGCTAAGTCCCGAGCCAAATAATGTTCCCGATCCGGCATAGGAAAGGTTGCCGCTGTTGCTGGCGATATTGAAACGTACGACGCCGCCAGTGGTTGAACCTTGACCGCCGAAGAGGCACACGTAGAGGTTGCCGTCCGGTCCGAACTGGAGGCCGGACGGAAAGAACACGTTATTGCCGGTCGCGGTTACGAACGGATGTAAGTCATTGGCGGTCAAAAACGTGGTAGCGACGTTGGTGGTCAGATTAATGCGCACGATGGTGTCGTTGAACTGGCTGCTGATATAGAGATTGCCATCCGGCCCCTGTGTCATCCCCGCCGGCCCGCTTAGGAGCGGTGATGTGTAAGGGGCCACCAGCGTCGTTTTCAAGGCGCCCGTGCCGGCGTCGAACTCATAGACAGCACTGTCGTAGTAAGAGCTGGCCAGGAGCGTGGCAGCCTGACCAAATACCCCGGGGGCCACGTTGATTGCCGCCGTGGTGGCCGTGAGTACGCTATTTTGCTGATCGGTAGCCTTGATGGTTTCGGCGCCGACGGTTTTAAGGGTCACGGTAAAGTCGTGGGCGCCGCCGTCGGACGCGGTAAAAGTATAGGTCGCTGGCAAGCCCGCGCCGTTATATACCGCGCTGCCGTCGGTGCTCGTAAGTTGGATGGTGCCGACATAGCTGGGCACGGCATTATTGTTGCCATCTTCGGCCGTGACGGTGAAGTTGACGGTGCCGCCGGCGCTGATGTTATTATTGCTGGCGCGCTTACGACAAAATGCGTTACGGTTGTCAATGGGGGTAGCAAGATGAACTGGGAGGGAGCAACGCCGGACGTGCCTGGGCCGGTGTTGGGGAACTGGCTGCTGCTGACCAGAGTTTGAGCGAAGCTGCCATCGTTGTTGTATTCATTGATCGATCCCTGCAGGTTGGGCGGATACGTGCCGAGGTTGGCCGTGAAGAAATGCCCCTGGCCATCAAAAAGAACGGACGAGGGGAACTGGCCAAAAAGGTTACCCACCGGTCCGCCTGGTGTCATAACTTTCGTGAACGAGCCGTCGGCATTAAATTGCAGTACGTTGCCCTGGAATGAAGTGGCTCCGAGATCGGTCACGTAGAATTTTTGGTCGGGCCCCCAGGCCAGGCCCGCGGGGTAATTGACGCCGCCGCTGCCTGGCGCCACGAACGTTGTCGTGATCGGTGTCGCCGAAGTGGCATTGGTGATTTTGACGACGTCATCGGCACCGGCGTTGCTGACATACAAGCTGGTGGTGTCCCCGGCGGGGCCGAATAAGAGCGCGGTCGGCTGGCTAAGCCCCGAGCCAAATAATGTTCCCGTTCCGGCATAGGAAAGGGCGCCGCTGTTGCTGGCGATATTAAAACGTACGACGCCGCCAGTGGTTGAACCTTGACCGCCGAAGAGGCACACGTAGAGGTTGCCGTCCGGTCCGAACTGGAGGCCGGACGGAAAGAACACGGAATTGCCAGTCGCGGTCACGAACGGATGCAAGTCATTCGCGGTCAAAAACGTGGTGGCGACGTTGGTGGTCAGATTAATACGTACGATGGAGTCGTTGAACTGACTGCTGATATAGAGATTGCCATCCGGCCCCTGTGTCATCCCCGCCGGTCCGCTCAGGAGCGGTGATGTGTAAGGGGCCACCAGCGTCGTTTTCAAGGCGCCCGTGCCGGCGTCGAACTCATAGACAGCGCCGTCGTAGTAAGAGCTAGCCACCAGCGTCGCGGATGGTGTGTCGCGGGTTTCGAGTTGCTCCACCAGGGGCTGAACGTGGCGTTTCGAACGCGCGCTACGCCTCGCGAGCTTCTTTTTTCGGGGGCTGAGCCCGAAAATAGCGACGAATTTCTTGAAACTCATGAGGGAAGGGGACGGCAAGTCAAACATGATGTTGGTCCAAAGTTGTGCATGCGATTGCAAGCGGGTTCCAATGTCATAAAAAACGAAGTAACGGTTGTCAATATAACGGGGCCTGTTAAAGCGGGTTTTCTGGGATATTTTTGCCGGCGTCGAAAAATTACTGAATATTCGCGTGCAGCGTCTCGTCTAGGCGTCTAACCGCAGGTCGATTGGCGGTGCGAGGTGGTCCTTCCATGACCCGTGTTAGAACGCGCACGAGCGCGGCGGCCGGCGCCTTCACGTTGATCGAATTGTTGGTGGTAATCGCCATCATTGCCGTGCTCATCGGCCTCCTCATCCCGGCCGTGCAGAAAGTCCGCGAGGCGGCAGCGCGTACCCAGTGCCAGAACAACCTCAAACAAATCGGCCTGGCCCTGCATAATTTCGAGGGCCAAAATCGCGGCCTGCCTCCCGTTTTTCCCGCCACTCCGAAGCCCCCGTTTCTCGGGCTGGTGCCCGACTACTTCTATACCTGGAG
Source organism: uncultured Planctomycetota bacterium (assembly GCA_963848825.1). Taxonomy (GTDB): domain Bacteria; phylum Planctomycetota; class Planctomycetia; order Gemmatales; family Gemmataceae; genus CAVVSQ01. Next base: position 727,480 of record CAWKFA010000008.1, read on the forward strand.
CGTGCTGGCTCAACTCAATCCTTATCTGGAACAAACCGCCATCTATAACCAGATGAACCTCAACGAGCCGCTCTATTCCTTGCCCACGCTCAACGTCACCGCCGACAATAAATTCGCCGTTCAGCAAACCATCGAGTTATTTCTGTGCCCATCTGACAAGATGCAGCCCGTTGCCGGCGGTTACGGCGTGCCTGTCTTGGGCCCAGTCAATTACGGCGCCTGTATCGGCTCGGGAACGACGGAGGGCGGCCCGCCGTACGGCTCTCCGTGGGATGCGGACGGCGTATTTCGCGCCGCGGTCAAGGGAACGTTTGCCGAAATCACCGACGGCCTCTCCAATACGGCGGCTTTCTCCGAGAGCACGCTGGGCGAAGGGCCGACCAGCGCGACGGGCCCTATCCCCGGCGATCCGCGAACGATTTACGCCAACGTGCCGCCGCCCCTCACGCCTCAAGCCTGCGCCAAGGCGAACATCTGGAACTTCCAGTTGCCGCGCGGCTATCTTTGGGCGTCCGGCGAAATTCGTTGTTCCAGCTATAACCATTACTATCCGCCCAATCCGCCCGAGTATGACTGCGTCGCCAACTTGTCGACGCCCGGCCCGGAGCAATTCACGGCCGTTGGTTTCAGAGCGGCACGCAGCAACCATCCCGGCGGCGTCAACCTGCTCCTTGTCGACGGCTCTGTCCGTTTCATCGCGAATACCATTCAGCCAAGCGTTTGGACCGCCCTCAGCACGCGGGCCGGCGGTGAGCCTGTCGGTGAATTGGATTGAAATTCAAGCGGAATGCTCTCATTGCGCCAGCAGATCGTTTACCCAGCGCGCGAACACTTGATCAATCACTGCAACAGTAAGCGAATCAGTCAGATCGTGAGCTGGCGAGATAGAAGCCGTGCTTGCTTCGAGCTGGGCTGCCTTGGCGGGCAACGGGTCAGTGTTCGTTATTGTAGTTACCTGGCTGTCTGCCACAATCGCCACCGTCAGCGGCGGGGAAATCTGTGAGTTCGCGCTCGGCGCGGGTGCCACATAGAGGGTCTGCACATTCGAAGCTGGCGCACTGGCGGGGGCAGGAGCCGACGCCGGAGCGGCAATATTATTCACCTGCAGTGATGTTGGCGACAAGCGCGCCCGGCGATGACACGTTGAGCGTGGGAATCGGTGGTATTTGCGCTGGGTTGAGGCGCGAGACGAAGGCATCAATGATTGAGACATCGCCCGCATCGACCGAGATATCGCCCGCCACGTCTCCGGTGGTGGCGGGATCGACCAGCGGATAGGCGCCGAAGCCCCTGGCTATGCCCGTGGCCACCTGGTTAGCTGTCAAGATGTCGCGCCCGTCAATGGTGCCGTCGCCGTTAACGTCACCGAAGTAGGCGTTAATATGAGTGGCCACGGCGCCCGTCGCTCCAGCGATGCCGCCATTGTTGATGACGATATTGCCGAGGGCCAGCATCTCCACGGCCTTGTAATTGTTGGCGGCACTGTTGGGTACCACCGCGAGAATATCACCCAGCACCAGCGGTGTCGTGGCCGTGGCCGATAGTGCGTTCGTATTGTGGTAATGGAAGGTTGCCACACCTCCCGCGGCGGAGACCAGGGCAAAGGTCCCGGCCGGATCGGTGGCGTCGCTCGTCGCGCCCTGGGCGGCGCCGGTGACAGTGAGCAGCGCCGGATTGTAGGTGACCGTGAAGGTCACATCCGTCACGTTTCGAGCATTGTAAAGGGTGACGGGGATGCCGCCGCCGCCGTTGGGGACCGCGATGGGGGCGTTGTTGGTTGGGCCGCGCGCGAAGTCGGGGATGGCGAGCGCGGGCGTGGCATTGGCCTGGTAATGCGTCGCGAAGGTGGTGACGAAATTGGCGTGTCCCGCACTGCTTGAGCCGTCTAGTCCGCTCGCCGCGCCATCCAGAAAGCCGTTGCTGCCAGCGCCGGCGACCAGCGTGATGGTATAAGTGTCATCGGGCAAAAGACTGGATACCGTCGCCGGATGGGCAAGGCTGTTAAGTAATTGCAAATAGCTCGAGCTGGCACTAAAGGTAACGCTCGTATTCGTCGGATCAACCATGAGCGAGCCATGAATCGGGCCGACATGCGCACCGCGCATGGTCACGTCGGCAACCCTCGTCAGGTTCGCGCCATAAAGCGCCAGGTCGGCGGCGACGAAGGCCTTGCTAAATATCACCGTGAAACCGGTGGGCTTTTGTGTCAGCGCCGTGACGGTAAGGCCACGCGTGGTGATGGCGGCGCTTGTGCCGATGAAGTTCGTCGCGTTGTCGGTCACCGAGATGGTTTGTTGCCCCGCGGTATTCAAGGACACGGCCGGAAAGGTATGGATGCCGTTGTCCTGTCCGGCGCCGCGCCCGTGAAGGTGTAGTTGCTCGGCGGCGTTATGGCGGCGTCGCTGCTGGAGAATTTTATCGTGCCGGTGTAGTTGGTCGCCGTATTGCCGAAACGATCCTGAGCCTTGACTGTGACGGCGAAGGGACTTCCCGTGGTCGCGGTGGTCGGCACCGTCACGGTGAACACGGTGGCAGCCCCTGGAACCACGGCAAAGGGGATGGTCGTGGCCGTCACGGAGCCAGCCGTGACCGTGACGGTCCATCCGGTCGTCGTAACTGTGTCCAGCGTGATCGTATCGACGCCAAAACCATTGCCGAACGTAATGGTCCCTTGCGAAGGCACCTGCGGATCGGTGCTGGTGACGACCGCGACGCCATTAAAGCTCACCGTTGCGTTGTTCGCATCCTGGGCGATTGCCAACAGGCCGAAACCCGACCCGGCCGTCGCACTGGAAACGTTCGGAAAGAGGAAGAAATGGTCGATGGTTACGATCCGGAAGGAAACGGCCGCGGACGTGGCGCTGTTGCCGGCCACATCCGTCGCGACGGCCCGGGCCAGGTAATTGCCGTCTGCGAGTGGCGCCGCAAAGGTAAAGGAATAGGGAGCAACCGTGGCCGGTGTGCCAGCGTTTTGCCAGTTGGAGCCGCCGTCGGCACTGTATTGAAACTGCACGCCCGCCAGCCCGCTGCCCCCGGTGTTGTCCGCAGCGGTCGCCGACAAGGTGGGTTTATGATTGGTCGTGTCACCGCCCGCGGGAGCGGTAAGGGTGACCGTCGGCGCCACGGTGTCCACGGTCCAGGAAGTCGTGGCTGTGCCCACAAGCGCATTGCCGGCGTAATCCTGCACCGTAGCGCCGCGCTCACCAGCTTAACTTGATAGGCTCCAGCGGCGGCCGTAAGCCCGGACAGGTTGCCCAGCGTCCAGTGAGTCTCGTCCTTGGCACTGGTCAAGGTCGCGCCCGCCAAGTTGACCTGCACCCCATTACGGGTCAGTTGCAGATCGCTGAGCGCGAGTCCGGTGACGGGTTCGGTGAAGGTCAGGTTGAGCGAGTTGACCGCGCTTGATCGCACCGCCGGGCTCACCGAGCTAAAGGTCGCCGTCGGCAAGAGGGTGAGGCCGCCGGACCGGTAGCCAAGTAAAGTCGAACTGGACGGCGCCAGCAGAGCAAGCGTGAGCTGGGTCGAATCATCCAGGCCGCGATTCGGGTCGGTATAGAACGTCAGGCCGAGCGTGGCCCCGCCCGGGTTGTAAGGGTCATAGAGCATCGAACTGGCCGTATCGAACAGGTTCATGCCCAGAAGGCCGTCCACCCCTGGCGCCACCTCGAGCACATAAACGGGCACGTTGGTGAAATCGAGCACCGTGCCGGCGTCGGTGGTGTGCAGCTCCAGTTTGCTGAGCGTGAAGCCGGGCACGGTTTCCGTGCCGGCCACGCCCTGAACGTCGATCGACGAGTCCGGATGATTCAGGTCCAGGCCCAGGCTGGCGGCGACTTCGGGAGAGATGATGGTGAGCTGCGAGCCCGTATCGAGCAGGAAATGATTGTGGTCCGCTTCCGTTGGCGTGCCGGCCAGGGGAGTGTAAAAGACGCTGACATCGTTTTGCATTGGGCTAGGCGACTCGGTGATCGCAGTGCCGGGATTGGCGTAGGTATCGCTGCCGAAAGTGCCCAGCGGAATGTAAACCGGATCGGTCAGACCAGGGCCGCCCTGAAGCCTGGTGCCAGGAGCGACAAAGTTAAGATCGGGTTGCGTCAGAATGAGGCCCGGGATCAAGGCGGAGAAGTCGATACTGGTCCCTTGCAGATCGATTTTGGCGGCCAGCCCGGCCGGATTGGTTGCCGACGGGTGCAGAATGGGCGTGCCGGTGATCGTGGGCAGGTCCGGGCTGCCGTCCGCGGTGCCGACAAAGGTTTGGATGCCCGGCGTCGAGGCCGCGGTGGCATCAAAGTTGGCGGTGAAGTCCGGAAAGCCCAGGCTGTCGAAGGTAATGGTCTCGGCATGCATGCCGGCGGCCAAAATCGTGCCCGGCTGCGACACGTCGCCGCTGATTTGCCCGCCGATACCGCCGGCCCCCGCGCCGCCCGGCACCTTGATGGGAATGGCGTCGCCTGAAAAGCTAAAAAGGTCCTGGTCGTCGGGCGAAAAAGTGACCGCGGACGCGCCCGTGTCGAAGATGCCAAAGGTGGCCCGCGAGCCGTCCCCGTAGGCCTGTACCGTGCCGACCTGATCACCGAATTGATCGAGCGCTGGATCAAGCGCTACGGTAACGCTGCCGGTCGGTGTCAGCCGGCATTCCAGTTCTTCAAGAACGAGACGTAGCTTGGAGAGACGTTTACGTTTACGCATGAAATACGCGGATCCATTCGCGGACGTGCCAGCTAGAAACTACTAAAAATAGGATAACCGCCCCGGATCGACAGGTCAACAAAAATCGAAACCAACTCGGCCAGCGCCAAGGCATGCGTCGCATCGCTAGTCACATTGAGCTTTCTTCCTTTGGCGCAGGTTTTATTTTTTTTCCACTTACTCGACATCGCGGTCATTTTAAGCCTAAGGTTGAGCCCGCCTTAATTTTGGACATTGGCGAGTTCCCGGCGCGGCGGTTGCGGCGTCAGGTGCTGTCCTGTGAGCGGGACCATCGGAGCCCCTATGCCTGTCGTTACGTCCGGCTTGTTGTTCTCCCGCCGCCAGGGACGTCGTCGCCGTGCCCTGACGATGGGGCTGGTTTTCCTTGGCTCCTGGCTTGGTCTGTTCGCTGGCTCGGCCGCACTTTTGGGCCAGGAAAAGACAGTCAACGAGAATCCGCGCATCGTGGTTGGGACCGAGGCGGATTATCCACCATTTTCTCGCCTGGACGCCAATGGCCAACCTACCGGATTCAATGTCGAGCTAACGCAGGCCATCGCGGCCGTCATGGGGATGGAGGTCGAGATCAACTATGGACCCTGGGGAGAGGTGCGCGAAGCTCTGGAAAAACGCCGGATTCAGGCCATTTGCGGCATGTTCTATTCGAAAGAACGCGCGCAACTGGTGGATTTCTCCCCGCCATTTACGAGCATCACCCAGGCTATCTTCGCACGCGCGGATTCACCCGCCGTTGAGTCAATCCAGGAGCTTCGTGGCAAGCAGCTCATCGTCATGCGCGGCGATATCATGCATGACTACGTGCGGCAACAGGGCCTCGCCGAAAACCCCGTGGTCGCGGAGACGCAAGCCAGTGCTTTGCGGCTCCTGGCGAGCGGCAAGCACGATTATGCCCTGGTGGCCAAACTGCCAGGCCTTTACTGGATCGGGGAATTGAAGCTGACGAACCTTCGAACCGTCGGGACGGTGGCGCAACCCGCGGATTATTGTTTTGCGGTGGCCAAGGGAGACATGAAAACCTTGAGCCAATTTAGCGAGGGCCTGAGCATCCTGAAACAAACCGGGCGTTACAAGGAGATTTACGACAAATGGCTGGGCATTCTGGATCCTCCTGAATTTTCCTGGCGCCAGGGGCTCACGTTCGCGGGCATCACCGCGGTCCCATTGATCCTGATTGTTGGTGGAGTGCTGGTGTGGTCCCGATCGCTCAAGAAGCTGGTGACGATCCGTACCGCCGAAGTGCAAAACGCCATGAAGGTCGCGGAAGCCGCCAACCGGGCCAAGCAGGAGCAGGTGGAGGAACTGGAGCACCTGTATCGAACGACACCCGTCGGCCTCTCTCTCGTCGACAGGAACTATCGCATCGTGCGCATCAATGAATTGCTGGCCAGCAACAGCGGCAAATCGGTCCGTGAACATATTGGTAAGACCTTGCGCAAATAATTCCCCAACTTGCCCCGGAAATCGAGGCTCAAGTTGAAAAAGTATTTACGACAGGAGAGCCGACCCTGAATCGGGAGTCCCACGGAACGTCATTACTGGACCCCACCAAAGAGCAGTACTGGTTGACGAGTTATTTTCCGATCAAGTCTTCGGGCGGCAGGCCGACTTACGTGGGTGGGGTTGTTCTGGACATAACTGAGCGTAAGCATGCGGACAGGGCCTTGGCCGAACGCGCCAGCCTGTCCGCTTTGAGTGCCCAGGTCGGCATTGCGCTCGCCAGGAGCGATTTTTTGCCGGTGATTTTGCAGACCTGCTGCGAAGCCCTGGTTCATCATCTTGGCGCTGCCTTCGCGCGTGTCTGGACGCTTAACAAGGTCGAAAACGTCCTGGAGCTTCAGGCGAGCGCCGGCATGTATACCCACCTCAACGGTGGGCATTCCCGTGTCCCGGTGGGCCAGCTCAAGATTGGACTCATCGCGCTGGAGGGCAAGCCTCATTTAACCAACCAGGTTGTCGGCGATCCACGCGTCAGCGATCAGGATTGGGCCAAGCGGGAAGGAATGGTGGCGTTCGCCGGCTATCCCCTCGTCGTGGAAGGTAGGACCCTGGGCGTCATGGCGGTGTTCGCGCGACATATCTTGCCACCGGCGACGCTGGATGTGCTGGACATGGTGGCGGGAAGCCTGGCCCTCGGCATCAATCGCAAACGAGTAGAAGAAGATCTCCGCGAGGCGAAACTGGCCGCGGAAGCCGCCAGCAGGGCGAAGAGCGAGTTCCTGGCCAACATGAGCCACGAAATCCGTACCCCGATGAATGGCATCCTGGGCATGACGGATCTGACCCTCGACACGGCTCTGACCGCCGAGCAGCGCGAGTACCTCGGTATGGTCAAGTCCTCGGGCCTGAACCTTCTGACCGTGATCAACGATATTCTCGATTTCTCCAAGATCGAGGCCGGCCACTTCGAGCTTGATCTCGCTGAGTTTGAGCTGGCCGAGTCGCTGGGCTCCGTCATGCGCACTCTTGCCATCACCGCTCAGCAAAAAGGCCTGGAGTTGGCCTGTCAGATCGCCGCCGACGTGCCGGAAGCCCTCGTGGGGGACGCCGGACGCCTTTGCCAGATCCTCGTCAACCTGGTCGGCAACGCCATCAAGTTCACGGAACGGGGCGAAGTCGTGGTTCGCGTGGAGAAAGTGGAGAGCGCCGCCACGGATATCGGTCTGCAATTCGATGAGGTTCGCGTGCGGTTCACGGTCCAGGATACCGGCATCGGCATTCCCGCCGACAAGCAAAGCCTCATCTTCGAGGCCTTTGCCCAGGCCGACAATTCAACCACCCGCAAGTATGGCGGCACCGGCCTGGGGCTGGCCATTTCCGCGCAGCTCGTTGCGCTCATGGATGGCCGTATCTGGGTGGAGAGTTCGCCCGGACATGGCAGCAGCTTTCATTTCACGGCCCGGCTACGCGTCGGCAATGGTTCGGTCGCCCGCCGGTTACGCATCCCGCCGGCGTCACTCGCCGGCACCGAGGTGTTGGTGGTGGACGACAACGCGACCAATTGCCGGATTCTGGCCGAGGTGCTGGGCCGCTGGGGAATGCATCCCACCGTCGCCAGCGGCGGCGAGGCCGCACTGGCACTGCTGGCGCAGGGCGGAGCCGTTTTTTCCGCTGGTCATCCTCGATGCCCACATGCCGGGCATCGATGGGTTCGTGCTGGCCCAGCGCATCAAGGCTAACCCCGCGCTGGCGGCGACCGCGATTCTCATGCTCACCTCCAGTGCCAAGCTTGGCGATCTGGACCGTTGCCGCGAACTGGGCATCGCCGCCCATCTCCTCAAACCGGTACCCCAGGGTGAACTTCTGGAGGCGGTGGTTCGCGCCTTGCAGCTCTCGCTGGAACGACCCGCCGCGCGCGTTTCAACCACCAGGGAAGGCTCTGCAAAGCAACAGCGGCCCTTGCGAATTCTGCTCGCGGAGGACAACCTGGTCAATCAACGGCTGGCAGTCGGCCTCATGAAAAAGCGTGGCCATACCGTGGTGATCGCGGCGGACGGCAAACAGGCACTGACCGCCCTGGCGCATGAGCATTTCGACTTGTTGTTCATGGACGTACAGATGCCCGAAATGAGCGGTTTTGAAGCGACCGCCCTTATCCGTGAAGGGGAAAGGCAAACCGGCAAGCACCTGCCCATCATCGCCACCACCGCCCACGCCATGAAAGGCGACCGCGAACGTTGTCTGGCCAGCGGCATGGACGGCTACGTCTCCAAGCCGCTCCTGGTAGCGGAGTTGTTCCGGGAAATCGACCATACCATGGCCGCCTGGGGACCATGACCGCGGCAAATTTGATTGATAGCCGCAGCCGCACTCGTTGCTGTCCCTGTTTCATTTCACCCAGCCCAACGCCCTGCATTGCACCTCGTTTCATTGCATCACACCCTGTTTCATGGCAGTGAAACGAATTAAACGATGAAACGACAGGGGAATTTCATCCCGAGTCCTACTCTGATAGCCCGCTCATAGCCCGCCGCGCCAGCAAGGCATCCTCACGTCATCCTTGCTGGCGCGTCGGGCTATCGTTCGCGACACAAAAAGTTTTCGTGCTACCTACTAGATTGCGGCGCCAGTCCATGGTATCGTACCCTACGTCTTTTTCTTCAGGGCGAGCTGTACAAACAAAAGAATAGGCGCGGGGGGGAGCGATGCCTCTTACCCGGGCCGGGCGGACGAGTGCCATGGCTACCTATGTCGAGCTATTTGACAGGGCCGTACGGACTCATCAGCAGGGGGACCTGGCGACGGCGGCCGCGCTTTATCGCCAGGTCATTACCGGCCAACCCTGCCATGTACCGGCACATACCAATCTGGGCGCTGCCTTGCTGGCCATCGGCCAGCATGAGGCGGCGCTCGCCTGCTTTCAGGAAGCTGTGCGGCTCCAGCCCGACCGGCCCGATGGACATAACGATCTTGGGAACGCCTATTACGGGCAGAAACGCCTGGAAGAGGCGGGGGCTTGTTACCGGCGGGCGCTGTTTTTGAACCCCGATCATGCCAGCGCCCATTACAACCTGGGTAATGTTTGTTACAGTCAAAAGCAACTGGCGCAGGCGGCGGAATGCTTTCGCCAGGCCCTGCGTTTGAACGCCTGCCAGGCGGGTGCGCACAACAATCTTGGGCTGGCGCTGGCGGGGCAAGAGAGAGTTGACGACGCAATCGCCAGCTTTCGCCAGGCGCTTGCCTTGAACCCGCAGCTGGCGAATGCCCATTACAATCTTGGCAACGTCGAGGCGGCGCGGGTTGCTCGCCGAGGCGGAGGCGTGTTATCGGCAGGCACTGGCAATCCTTCCCAATCATGCCGAGGCCCAAAACAACCTGGGCAATGTCTTGCTGACGCAGGGCCGGTTCGCCGAAGCATCCGAATGTTATCGCCAGGCGCTCGGCGCCAGTCCCACCCATGCCGAGGCGCATAACAACCTTGGCAACGTCTTTTTTGAACAGGGCCAGCTCGCCGAGGCGGAAGCGTGCTACCAGCAGGCATTGCGCTTCCGGCCGGACTACGCGGAAGCTCACAACAATCTGGGAAATGTTTGGAAGGACCAGGGACGCGTCGAGGAGGCCATCGAGGCCTACCGGCGCGCGGCAGCTCGAACCTGCCCGGCGCGAATGGCACAGCAACCTCCTCTACACCTTGCTCTATCATCCCGACTATGACTCGCTCGCGCAGCGTGAGGAATTGCGCCGCTGGGAAGAGGTTCACACGCAAGAGGTGCACGGGACGGCTCGGGAGTTTTCAGCAAATCCCAGGTTCGATGTCGCTGGCGGGATGCATGCCAACGATCCGACACCCGACCGACCCTTGCGCGTCGGCTATGTTTCCCCCTGCTTTCGCGATCACATCGTCGGCCGGCACGTATGGCCGCTGCTGAACCGGCATGACCATGCGGAATTCGCTATTTCTCTTTACGCGGACGTGGGCAAGCGGGACGACTTGACCGATAAAATGCGCATGAGCGCGGACCACTGGTGTACGATCACCGGCTTGCCGGATCATCAGGTCGCGGAAAGAATTCGCTGCGACGGCATCGACGTGTTGGTTGATCTGAATCTCCACATGACGGGCGGTCGCCTGGCGGTCTTCGCTCAAAAGCCCGCGCCGGTGCAGGTAACCTTCGCCGGCTATCCGGGCAGCACCGGGCTTGATGCCATCGACTATCGGCTTACCGATCCGCACCTGGACCCGCTGGGCATGCACGATGAGTGGTACGCGGAGGCCTCCTATCGGTTGCCGCACAGCTTCTGGTGCTATGATCCCCAGACCGAGCAGCCGGACGTCGGTCCCTTACCCGCCGAGGAAGCCGGGTTCGTGACCTTTGGCTGCCTCAACAACTTCTGCAAGGTCAACAAGGAAGTGTTGGCGGTTTGGGCACAAGTAATGGCGCAGGTCCCCAGGTCGCGGCTAGTGCTCCTGGCCAAACAGGGCAGCCATCGCCAGCAAACCATCGATTGCCTGGAGGCACGCGGCATCGCGCCCGAGCGGATTACGTTTTGTTCGTCGCGGCCCTTCCTGGAGTATTTGGCGCTCTATCAGCAGCTAGACATCGCCCTGGACACTTTCCCCTATAATGGGCATGCCACCAGTCTCGACGCCTTCTGGATGGGAGTGCCGGTGGTAACGCTGGTGGGCAACACCGTGGTCGGGCGCGCGGGCCTGAGCCAGCTTGCCAACCTCGACTTGCCAGAGCTGGCGGCCGCTACGCCGGACGCGTTCGTGCGCACGGCAGTGGCGCTGGCCCATGATGTCCCCCGATTAAAGAGCCTCCGCCAGGGCCTGCGCCAGCGCATGCAGCGCTCGCCCCTCATGAATTCTGCCGGCTTCACTCAGGGGGTCGAACAGGCGTACCGGCACATGTGGCGCAATTGGTGCGGGGAGGGGCGCGTCGCGGGAGCGGGGCGTGCCAAGAATAAACCCTGAAAGGCGGGCTCCTTCTCCCGTTGAGCACGCCTGTCTTGTAGGCCCAACCTTATGCCCACCAGCGGTGAGCTTTTCAATCAGGCCGTGCGGCATTATCAAGGCGGCGACAGGGCGCTGGCCGACATTTTGCTACGCCGGGCCCTGCAGATGGAGCCCACCCATCCGCAGGCACTTCAGCTACTGGCACTCCTGGCCCATGAAGCCGGCAACCACAAGGAAGCCGCGGCGCTGTTGCGCCAGGCCGTCGCGTTTTATCCGGACGCCACGGCCTTCCTGATCAATCTCGGGCTCGTGCTTAAAGACGATGGCGCGCTGGGCGAGGCCGCGCAGTGCTTCGAACGGGCGCTCGCGCTGAATCCCAATCTTGCCGAGGCCCACAACAATCTTGGCATCGTTTTCAGGCAGCAGGGCCGATTCGCCCAGGCCGCTGCATGCTACCGGCAGGCCCTGAGCATCAAGCCCGATAACGCGAACGTGCACAACAACCTCGGCAATGTCCTGAAAGATCAGGGTCAGCTGGCCGAGGCGGCGCGGTCCTATCGGGAGGCCTTGCGCATCGACGCCAACTATGCCAGCGCTCTCTTCAACCTGGGCGTCACGCTGCTGCTGCAAGGCCAACTCCTGGAGGGGACCGAGTGGCTAAGGCGGGCCGTGCAAGCCGACCCCAGCAACGCCGACGCTTATAACATCCTGGGCATCGGCCTGACGGGGCAAGGGCGGCAAGCCGAGGCCATCGACGCTTTTCGCGAGGCCACGCACCTGAACCCCGAGCACGCCGGCGCCTTCAGCAACCTGGGCAATGCGCTGGCGGGGCAGGGGGCACTGGGCGAGGCGGACCACTGTTTTCAGTGTGCGCTTCGTGCCGAGCCGGGCAACGCCATGACGCTCTGGAATCGGGCGCTGTTGCGTTTGTTGCAGGGTGATCTGCCGGGCGGCTGGCCCGATTACGAACAGCGCTCGGGCGCAACCGGGCAAGGCGACGCGAATCTTTCAAGAACCGCGCCTGGCGCGGCGAGCCGCTTGAGGGCAAGACCATCCTGGTCCATGCCGAGCAAGGCTTTGGCGATACGATCCAGTTCGCGCGTTATCTGCCCATGGTCGCGGCGCGGGGCGGCAGGGTTGTTTTCGAATGCCAGGCGGAACTGGCTGGCATCTTTGGCGGCTTGACCGGCGCCGACCAGGTGGTGGTCGCCGGCCAGGCGCTGCCCGTGTTCGATGTGCAGGTGCCGCTGCTGAGTCTGCCGGGTATTTTCGGCACGACGCTGGCAACCATCCCCGGCGTTGTCCCCTATCTGCAAGCGGACCAGTCCCTCCTGGCCGCCTGGCGCGAAGAACTGAGTCCGCTGGGTGGATTCAAGATCGGCATCTCGTGGCAAGGAAACCCCACCTTCCGGGGCGATTCGTCACGCTCGGTGCCGCTTTGTCATTTCGAGAAGCTGGCCCGGCTGCCGGGCGTCCATCTGGTAAGCTTGCAAAAGGGGCCGGGGCTCGAACAGTTGCCCGCCTTCGCGCAAAAATATCCGGTGCTGGATTTGAGTGCCCGGCTGGTTACCTTTGATGACACTGCCGCGGTAATGAAAAACATGGACCTGGTAATCAGCTCCTGCACCGCCATTCCTCATCTGGCCGGCGCGCTGGCGCTGCCTGTCTGGACGGCCCTGCAATTCGTCCCCGACTGGCGCTGGCACCTGGAGCGCCCCGATAGTCCGTGGTATCCGACGATGCGCCTGTTTCGCCAACAACGCCCCGGTGCCTGGGATGACGTTTTCGAAGCCATGGCGTCAAGGCTGGCCTTGCAAGCGAAATATGGCGTAACCGACCCGCCACAATAAATTGAAGAACCGCCGCGCGAAGATTATCGATTCCGGGTCTTCCAAGGAAAGCCCGGCAAGCGCCAGGCAGCGGCGTACACTGGCCACCCCATCAATGCCGCGAAACAGCGCCGCCTGTTTCTCGTCGAGCCCCAGGGGCGGAAACGGCGGCCGTGCCACGATGGCCGGCTGGCGCCGCAGCTTGTCCGCCTTGGTTATCTGGCTAACGCGCGCGACGGGAATATAGTCGAGAAAAGCCTCGTCGTCGAACTGGATCACATAAGAAGAGGGGGGCCGCTCGGGCCGGCACACATGAAACCAGTGCGCGGCAATGGTGGCATCCACCATCTCGACGACTTGCCAAAGTTGGCGCGGGGCCAGGCCCGTCAGATGGGCCCAGAGAGGATCCTGCGGCGCCAGGCGGGCATCGGGATGATAGAGTCCATTCTCCTTCCAGCCTTGAAAGACTAGCCCGGCTTCCGCCACCAGGTCGAGGCAGCCGGCGCACGAAAAGGGTTGGTCCCGCGAACTCAGAAAGGTATCGACCAAACCTTCGTCCGTCGCCAGGTCGCGTGCCGCCAGGCGACGATAGTTCTGTACCGGATGGGTGGCGGGGAGGCCGGCGAGGATTTCCTTGACGACCTGCACGCCGGCGGGATCCTGCTTCACCTTGAGCTCGCGGAACAGCTCCTGCAACACCGTCACGCCGACCCGACCATATTTGCCGTAGACCATGATGTCCATCACGCCGCCGGGGCGCAATACCTCGCGCAGGGCTCGCAAGCCGGCGGAGGCGTCGAGGAGATGGTGGAGCACGCCGTGACAAATAATAAAGTCGAAGCTGGCATCCAAGGTGCCGACTTCTTCCACCGCGCACGTTTTCAGCGTGAGGTTGGCCAAATTGTGCTTTTGCTTGAGAAACTCTCCATGTTCGAGCGCTGCCCGGCTCACGTCGATGCCGACCACGCGCGCCCTGGGAAAAAGAAATGCTTGCGCCGCGGCGGCCAGGCTGCCACAACCGGCGACGAGAATGTCCAGGTCATCCCGGTAGGCGGCCGCGGGCCAAAACAACCAGTACAAGGTGCGCAGGTCGTTATGGCGCCATTCCGGCGCGGTTATCGGCATCTGGGCGAGATCGTAAACACGCGCCGGATAGACCCAGCGTTCGTACTGGGCTCGCACGGGATCGATCGGCGGTTGCTGCAGGGCTTCCCCCATCGCTTGGGCTCCATGGCGTCGCTTGGTTGCTTATATTTTATTTTGCCGTTAAGATTATACCATTTCCCATGACCGGGACGCATCCCGATCAGGACGCCCGCGCGGCCCGCTTAGCTTGTGAGACCTGAATGTTTACGCCCTTCAATCGTCAAAAGGTTTGCCGCCATGGCACCATGATTTACAATATTCACGATCTATTTATCGGCCGGTCGCTCGACCTCTATGGCGAGTGGACCGAGGGAGAAATAGAGCTGTTCCAGCAGATCATTTACCCGGGCAATTATGTCGTCGAGGTCGGCGCCAACATTGGGTCCCATACGGTTTTTCTGGCCCGGGCGGTCTGGCCGAGCGGCCATGTATGGGCCTTCGAGCCGCAGCGACTTGTTTATCAGTTGCTGTGCGCCAATCTGGCGATCAACAGTGTTCCCAACGTCGATGCCCGCAATGTGGTGCTGGGCAATGCGCCGGGAGAATTGCTCGTGCCCGTGCTCGATTACAACCAGGCCAACAATTTCGGCGGCCTGGAACTGGGTAGTTACACCCAGGGCGAACCGGTCGCGGTTATCACCCTCGACAGCTTGAATCTGCCCAGGTGCGATCTGCTCAAGGTGGATGTCGAAGGCATGGAACTCCAGGTCATCCAGGGGGCGGCCGACACGATCAAGCGCTGCCAGCCGCTGCTGTACGTCGAGAACGACCGCAAGGATAGATCGAGAGACCTGGTTCGCACAATCGATGCGCTTGGCTACAACATGTTTTGGCACATGCCGTTGCTTTATCAACCGAACAATTTTGCCGGCAACCCGGACAACGTGTTCGGCACGATGGGTTCGTTCAACATGTTCTGCGTTCCCAAGACGAACCGTAATTACAATCTGGAGCCCTTCCAGCCGGTGCCCGTGCCTGCCTGAGCCGGTTTACGCCCATGCCTACCACCGCCGAAATGCTGGCCTTGGCGCTCCGCTATCATCAAGGCGGCGATCTGGCCCGGGCCGAGCCGCTCTATGTAGACATTATCCGCGCCGAGCCCGGCAATGCCGACGCCCACCATTTTCTTGGCCTGCTGGCGCGTCAGGTTGGCAACACGGAGGCGGCCGCGACGCTGATACGCCAGGCGCTGGCGCTCAGGCCCGGGTCCGCCATATTTCATTCCAACCTGGGCATTGTCCTGGCTGACCAGGGCAGGCTAGAGGAAGCGGTGGCCAGTTACCGGCAAGCCCTGGCGCTCAATCCACGGCTGGCGGATGCTTACTCCAACCTTGGGCTGGCGCTCAAGCAGCTTGGCCAGCTGGCCGAAGCCGCGCACTGCTGTCGTCAGGCCCTGGCAATCGATCCCGGGCACACCAATACTTTCAATATTCTGGGCAACGTGCTTCAGGACCAGGGCCAGCTTACCAAGGCCGCCGACTGTTACCGGCAAGCGCTGGCGCTGCACCCGCGCTTTGTCGATGCCCTGGCCAATCTGGGCCTGGTGTCACGCACGCAGGGCGATCTGGAGGAGGCGGCGCAGTGTTTTCGCCAGGCGCTCGCCATCGATCCCCGCCACTTACCTTCCCTCAATAACTTGGCGATTGCGCAAGGACCAGGGGGACCTCGAAGAGGCGGAAAAGTACTTTCGGCAGGCGCTGGCGCTACAGCCCAGGCATGCGGGCGCCCATTACAACCTGGGCAACATCCTGGTCGAGCGCGGGCAAACCGCGGAGGCCAGTAGCTGCTTTCGAAACGCCGTTAGCCTCAATCCCGACCATGCCGACGCCCACAGCAATCTTGGCAGCTTGCTGATGGAGCAGGGGCAGCTTGCCGAGGCGGCCGATTGTTATCGCGCCGCCCTGCGCAGCAAACCCGATGACGCGAGCGCCTACAGCAACCTTGGCGTCATTTTCAAGGATCAGGGTCAAGTCGATGACGCACTCGTCTGTTACCGCAACGCACTGCACCTGGACCCGAACTACGTCGACGCCCTGAGCAATCTCGGCAACCTGCTCAAGGACCTGCGCCGCCTGACCGAAGCGATCGATTGCTATCGGCAGGCCCTGCGCATCGATCCCAACCATGTAACGTCTCTTTACAACCTTGGCATTGCCCTGAAAGAGCAGGGGAACATCGAGGAGGCGCTGGCCTGTTGCCATACGGCCCTGAAGCTCGACGCGCTGCATGCGCGTTCGCACCATCATCTTGGCGATATTTTGCGGGATGAAGGCAAGCTTGCCGAGGCGGTCCTGAGTTATCGGGAGTCGATCCGCATCGACCCGAGATATGCCGACGCCCACAACAATCTTGGCTCGGCACTTTTTAAGCAGGGCTTTTATGACGACGGCACGGCCGCTTATGAAAAAGCGATGGAGCTCGAGCCGGGACATGCCGTGGCGCGGTTCAATCGGGCGATTATTTGGCTGCTGCTGGGCAACCTGGCCAAGGGTTGGCCTGACTACGAATTTCGCTTCAAGGAACCGGGGACGACGCCGCGTGTCTTCGCCGAGCCGCGCTGGGACGGCGGTCCGCTGGCCGGCAAAACGATTCTTCTTTATGCCGAGCAGGGACTGGGCGATACGCTTCATTTTATTCGCTATGCCGCGGCGCTCAAAAAAATGTCGGCGGGCCAGGCGCCGGTCACGGTGATTTTCGAGACACAACCGTCGCTGTTGGCGGTCCTGCAAAACGTGGCGGGTGTCGATGTACTGGTGCCGCGCGGGCAGCCTCTGCCTCGCTTCGACGTGCAGGCGCCGCTCATGAGCTTGCCGGGGATAATGCAAACGACGTTTACCGATATTCCCGGCGAGTTCCCCTATGTGTATGCCAGGCCGCGACTTGTCGAACACTGGCGGCAAGAGCTTGCTAAAATTCCAGGCCCGGAGGCGCTAAAGCCTTTCACGGTCGGCATCGTCTGGCAAGGTAGCCTCACGCACAAGGATGATCGTTTTCGCTCCTTTTCGCTGAAGCATTTCGAAAAGCTGGCGCGCGTGCCGGGTGTCAGGCTCGTGAGCTTGCAAAAAGGGCCGGGGTGTGAACAGCTTGCCGCGCTCCCCTTTCCCGTCGTCGATCTGGGAGATCGCCTCGACGCGGAGGCGCCGTTCATTGATACCGCCGCGCTGCTGACAATCCTGGACCTGGTGATCACTGTCGATTCGGCGGTCGCCCATTTGGCCGGCGCCCTGGGCGTGCGCACCTGGGTCGCCTTGTCGCTGGTCCCAGACTGGCGCTGGCTGCTCGATCGGAGTGATAGCCCCTGGTATCCAAGCCTGCGTCTGTTTCGCCAAACCCGCCTGGGTGCCTGGGATGAAGTCTTCGACCGCATGGCGTCGGAACTCACCAATTTGGTGTCGTCCGACAGGTAGCTGGTCACGGCTGGGAGCCCAGGGTGCGCTACACGACCCTGGGTTTTGAGATGTAACACCTGCGTTGTAAAAATATGGTCGCGGAGGTTGGACCACCGGGTGCGCTATCGCCCTGTGGTCTGTTACACCAAAGGTGTTATATCCCAAAGCCCAGGGTCGCGAAGCGCACCCTGGGGACGTAATGCCGAGAAAATCCGATACCCCGAAGGGGTTAAATCACCCTGTCGGCAGGCGGTGATGTAACACCTTCGGTGTAAAAATCTGGTTGCGGGCGGGGGCCCCAGGGTGCGCTTCGCGACCCTGGGCTTTGGGATGTAACACCTTCGGTGTAGAAATGTGGTTGCGGGCACGGAACCCAAGGTGCGCTATCGCGACCTTGGGCTTCGGGATGTAACACCTTCGGTGTAAAGACAGTCGATGTGACCGGAGCATCGAGCGTCGCGCCGATGCCCATCTCCCGTGGGTGGCGCTTGCCGTGGAATCGGAGGAAGCGGCCTCGGACAAGCGAACCAGCGCGCCGCAATGTCGCTACCGGTCCGCAATATCCTGACCGGGAAATCCGCTGACCGGACGATGTTGTGCTAACAGACCGTCAGTTCAATAACAATGTTCGGCGGCGGAGGGCGTTTGGGTGGAGGAGGTTTTCGAGGATGTGCAGGTCGTCACCAACCCTGGCTCGCTCCGGTCCAAGTGTGGTTCGAGCCGTGGGGGATGCCGCACCCACTTCCGCCGGGGGAGGCTTTCCGCGTTGTCGGCCGCAGTTCGCAGCCGGGCAAGATTGAGTTGGTCGCAGGCGACAGCTCCGTCGCCGTGTACGGATGGCCCGGCTCTACACTTCAGGTGTACAACGGCGACGCGATGGTGGACGACTTTAGCGTCGTCTTTCCGGAGTTGCCACCGGGCATGTCCCCGCGGTCGTTCGTGGAGGTGATGTTTGGCGGTGCAGGTGGGCCGGGCTCCCAGCCGCCCCAGCACGTTGCCGAGACGCAGCCGGCACGGGCCCGACCGTGGTGGCAGTTCTGGTAGCATCCCAGACGCCGAACCAGACGCTGCACCTTGGGTGGTTGCCGCGAATGGTGCATAATAAGTCGCTGCACGTGACAGCGGCCGCATGACGGTTTTCCTGGTTCCCCCCCAGCGGCCGCCGCGGATGAGCTCATTCGTTCGCCGGCTTGGTACTCTTGTATGCCCGATCCGATTCCATGCCCGAAATGCGGTCGTCTTTACGTCTGGACAGGGACGAGATGCTGTCACAAGGCCTGTCGGTACGGGTCGAATAAGAAACCACGCAAGTTGCGCGTCAAAGTCGTCGGCGTGTATCTCGTTGAGGCGACGGAGCCGGTTCATCTGGTCGAGATCTTAATTGAAGGCGGCGATGCCGATGCCTTGGACGTAGGCGAGGTCACACAGGAAATGGCAGATACGCCAAGGATGAACTGGCAGGCTCCATACGATGACCGGGTGATTTCGGAGGCGGACGGGAAGGTTCGTGTGGTTTTTTTCTTCCATTACTTAGACCTGGACAGGCCGCTGACAACTCCTACGGGTTCGTTGGCGCTACCGGCGCCGAAAAAGATGCCGCCGCGTTTGCAAGACATCGTGTACGAGGCGCCTTGACCGGTGAATGCGCCGGCGAACCAATGGATGAAGCTGACCGGGGCCGCCATCCTGGTTTCGCGCGGCATGGTGGTTTTGCAGGCGGCCCCGGCAGCTTATCCTTATCGTTATGCGGCAAGGAGAGGATCAAACTGATGCGTAGCGTGCTATCACTCCTTTCAGGGCTCTTCTCCGCGGTGTTCGGATGCGGCCAGCACCGGCCCGCCGCCGACCAACCGCTGGAAAAAGACTTGGCCGTCGCCGTGCCGAAAGACGATGCTTCAATCTGGGAGGCAGCCCGGCAGGCCCGCGACACGCTCGACCGCTTCACCGAACGGCTGGCAGCTCCCGGCCCGGGTCAGAGTGGCTTTTCGATCAAGGTCCCCGTCCATGACGGCGAAACGATGCATCACCTGTGGCTCCAAAATGTAGCCGTCGACGGCCCGGGCTTTTGCGGCACCCTCGGGCCGGATGCCGCCGGGCTGGGAGTCCATCACCCCGGCGAGCGGATCGGGGTTGGGCGGCAGGAGGTCGAGGACTGGATGTACGTCGAGGAAGGCAAGTTGGCCGGTGGTTTCTCATTGCGGGCAATCCGAGAGAGGTTGTCCGGTAAAGCGCGTGAGGCTTTTGAGAGAAGCATGTGGTTCAAGTTCGAATAGCGATGCCGCCTAACCCATCTATGACCCCGAACGTCAAGAGCGCGCACCCCGGAATCCTGAAGAATAATTGATTCTTTTGACGTTGTGTTCCGGAAGGTTGCACAAGCCGGACGCTTTCACCCGCACCGAAGGTTTGTCTGCCTTTGCGGTTGCCGCGAAAGCGGCACCAAACACATCTACGGGGTCTGTCGGCAGTGCCTTTGACTCGGCTCAGCCAATTGTGAGGATCGCTCCCCACGCCCTAGAAAATCCTCCGTACCCCGGCGACGGCCGTTCAAAATGGCGAGATCTCGTCCGTGAACGGTCTCAGTTAGACGATGGCTCGGACCGAGGGCTGGTTCCACGTCGCTTGCATCTCCTTCTGTTGTGATAAAGCTCGGCGGAGAAGCGCTTCCCGGTGAAGTGGCCAGGTTCTTGTGCAACACGATGGTGCCGGCCTCATCGAGAATGCACAGATACATGGATCTGGCGTGCAAATCGATGCCGCAGTAGAATCGATGAGCCTGGTTATAAAACCGCATCATGTCCCTCCTCTGGGATGGGACCGGCGCTCGAGCCCGCAATCGTGGACAGGAAGTACCCCTTCCCCCTCCACGTTGGGACAAGGCCAAGTCCTTGAGCCCGTATAACCACTGGGACAGGGCCGGCCCATCCCAACAGGGGGCATGATGAGTATCCCGGGGCTGCACCGGACCGCGGCGGCATGTAGCGTTTTTAGGGTTCAACGGGTCATCAACCGCCGCGGCGGGTGAGCTATTTCGTTCGGCAGTTTTGGACCAGCCTTATGAATGTACGACGTTTTGCCGCCGGCACGACATTGTTGTTTGGCGTGCCGGCCAATCCCATGCCAGAGGTCATGGCAGACGCGATCGGCCAGGTTGTCGCCCAGACTCCCGGCATTTGCGAGGCCTACTTGCCACAATGCTACATCCAAGGCGACGAGTCGGCCCGTCAAGTATTGGTTCTCGGAATCGATGAACCTGCTCGCATTCAATCTATTATGGAGACGTTGATAGGTAAAATGCGGCTAGTCCTACCAGAGCTCCAGTTCATCGACATCATGCCGTTTACGACTTCGTCTCTACCGCCTGGGGCACGAGTGGCCCGGTGCAAAATCTTTGAAGCCCATCGAAAGCCTTGGTGGAGATTTTGGTAGAAAGTGTCTCAGGCCATAGCTGAACAAGCCGTTGCACCCCGACGTCGGCCGCATCACGATTTTTCCGAATTCAACGTCTCACCAGCGGCCGCCGCAGGTGAGCTTCATCGTTAGAGCCTTTCGCATGTTGCGCATCGTGGCGTTCAGTGTCATGGCCGCGGTGGGGTGCGTCCCGAAAGATCCGGGGGCAGCGCCAAACGTCGCCAGCCACCAAGAGGAGATCCCCGTGGATTCCCACTAGTTCATTCACCAGAGTGTTGAAGGGCTGCGCACTCAAACATCAGCACATGCCGCCACTTGGCACCTTGGTGAAGAAGCAAACTGGGCCGCCGATCAAGATACTGGTCGCATCAAATTCACCTTGGCGGACGGCACAATCGCCGAAGCTGACCTTCAGATCGTCGGCAGCTATAACACAGAGGATGGTACTTTCCTCTGGGGCTGAGATCATCCTTCAGTGGCCGAGCCACTGCGGAAGCATGCGAGCCTCGCGAAGGAATTTGGCCACAAGCATCGGCTATCCAAGTTCACAGAGCGGATTGTTAAATGCTCTGAAGACGATGCCTGGGAGTTCACCGCCCTCGCCGCGAGGCTGGTCCTTGGAGTCCTACACCCGGCTGCTGGAGATCACCTGCGCGGAGAGCGAGGTCAATTTCAGGAAAAGGAGAAACACCATGAGTGACATTGTCGTTGAGTCCGTCATCGCTCCCGACGGCACTCTGCATCTCGACATACCAATTGGCATTGAGAACGCGAATCAACCGGTGCGTGTGGTGATCGAAGCGGCCCGCAAGCCGATGACGCGAGCGGAGTGGGCAGCATTCGTACGGTCGATGGCGGGCAGCATCACCGATCCGACGTTCGAGCGGCCTCCGCAATTGCCCCTTGAAGCGCGGGAGTCGCTGTCGTGACGCGTGGTCGGCGCCGGGCCGGCCATTCAACGGCATTTCGTTCGGCTGTAAGACGGGCAGCATTTGATGATCGCCAAAGCAGCCCAAGCAGCAGTTACAGGCTTGTGCGGCATAGCACTCGTCGGCCTGTGCTTTTACGTTGGCCTGCTGTCGCTGTGGTTCAGAATTGACTCTGTCGAGGATCTCGCCTCTGCTGCGCTTTGGCGTTCGGCGATGTTGGGAATGAAACCGAGATGTTGTTGCGGCGTCCCCGACTGTGGTGGCCTGCGGGATTAAATCTTCCACTATTGGAGATGCGGCATGCGGACTATCTTGAACCTGACCCTTTTGGCTGGCATGGCGGTCGCCCAGGACCAATTGGGCGATGCAGCAAAGGATAAGGAGCGCCTGCAAGGACTCTGGCAAGCCGTGTCGTTGGAGAAGAGCGGAGAGAAGGCGTCGGCCGAAGCGGTCAACCAATTCCAACTCCACTTCAAAGGCGACAAGGTAGTTTTTCTCCCAAAGGCGGACAACCGAGAACACGCATACGACATCGACCCCAAGGCGAAGCCGAAAGCGATGGACATAACGCCTGGGGATGGTGCAAAGAAGGGCGAGAAGCTGCCGTTCGCGATCTACGATCTCGCCGGGGACAGACTGCGAATCTGCATCGACAATGAGGGGGAACACGTCAAGCGGCCGACGGAGTTCGCGACGGCGGCGGGCGACGGATTAGTCCTGATCACGCTTGAGCGTGTCAAGCAGGCCAAGTGAATTCGGAAGTCCCTGAAGCGGAATTGCAGCCGAACAAAACGCTCCAGCGGGACGGCCGCTTGACGTTGATTTATGGCAAGCTTTCAATGGGAAGGAGGGGGAATTGGTTGATCGGCCTCGGACAAGCGAGCCAGCGCGCCGCAATAGCGCTACCGGGCCGCAATATCCTGACCGGGAAATACGCTGACCGGACGATGTTATGCTCACACACCGGTCAGTTCAATAACAATGTTAGGCCGCACATTATGCCTGACCTAAAACAACACGCCAAAGCCAAGGCGGAAGAGCTCACCCTCCAAGTGACATCCGATCCACGTTGGCAGCTTGAAGACGAGATGATGTGCCAGGTATTCGGCTTCACGCTGTATGGTTACGTATTTGGGATTGGGAGAGTGCACTGTTTCATGGACGTTGAGGACATTCACGCAATCATCGTAGATCAGCTTGCGGGCCTCGGTATCGGCAGGAAGTACGTCGAGGAGATGGTGCAAGCTGCCCACCAGGAGTTCATAACCGAGAACAATCAATCCTGGCAGAACCGACTGATCGGAGTAGGGTATTCCCACGCCCTGAAGGAGGACATGAAAGTGCTGGTTGAGTCCAGCTTCACCAACACGGCATCGCTCCGGAAGGCGACAGCGCGGCCGACTGTAGCACGGCCTTGGTGGAAATTCTGGAGCTGACGAAACGGCCGCACACCATGCGCTGCAGCGAACCCGGCATGAGCATCGCGGTTGCAATCATGACTTCCCGCGTGCCGGGTCGCTGAGCTTGGGTCGTTAGGGCCTTTCGCATGTTGCGCATCGTGGCGTTCAGTGTCATTGCCGCGGTGGAATGCGTCCCGAAAGATCCGGGGGCAGCGCCAAACGTCGCCAGCCACCAAGAGGAGATCCCCGTGGATTCCCACCAGTTCATTCACCGGAGTGTTGAAGGGCTGTCGCACCCAAACATCAGCACATGCCGCCAGTTGGCACCTTGGTGAAGAAGCGAACTGGGCCGCCGATCAAGATACTGGTCGCATCAAATTCACTTTTGCGGACGGCACAATCGCCGAAGCTGACCTTCAGATCGTCGGCACCTATAACACAGAGGATGGTACTTTTCTCTGGGGCTGGGATCATCCTTCAGTGGCCGAGCCACTACGGAAGCATGCGAGCCTCGCGAAGGACTTTGGCCACAAGCATCGGCTATCCACTATTGGAGATGTGGAATGCGGACTATCTTGAACCTGACCCTTTTGGCTGGCATGGCGGTCGCCCAGGACCAATTGGGCGATGCAGCAAAGGATAAGGAGCGCCTGCAAGGACTCTGGCAAGCCGTGTCGTTGGAGAAGAGCGGAGAGAAGGCGCCGGCCGAAGCGGTCAACCAATTCCAACTCCACTTCAAAGGCGACAAGGTGGTTTTTCTCCCAAAGGCGGACAACCGAGAACACGCATACGACATCGACCCCAAGGCGAAGCCGAAAGCGATGGACATAACGCCTGGGGATGGTGCAAAGCAGGGCGAGAAGCTGCCGTTCGCGATCTACGATCTCGCCGGGGACAGGCTGCGAATCTGCATCGACAAGGAGGGGGAACACGGCAAGCGGCCAACGGAGTTCGCGACGGCGGCGGGCGACGGATTAGTCCTGATCACGCTTGAGCGTGTCAAGCAGGCCAAGTGAATTCGGAAGTCCCTGAAGCGGAATAGGAGCCGAACAAAACGCTCCTGCAGACGCGAACTCATTCTTTGGTTTCACGCTCAGCAGTTGGGCCTGCGCCCTCCCGTGCGTCCCGCCGCTGCTAAGCTTTTGCGTTAGGCCTTCAATGACGCCTCGTGAAAAATATGGCGCTGAGTTCCTTTGCCACCCGCTCACGTTGAGGAAGGCGGATGCCACTGCGGTCCACTTTCATGAGATCGTAGTTTGCATCACGCCGCGCGGTGACGCACAGAGCACATTGAAGTATGCGTGGGAAGTACTGCGCGAGTTGGCTAGTTGGGCCTGCAAGGAGTTTGCTGACCGTCCCAAGAGCGAGACGTATCGGATTGTCGTAGCGTGGAGTAAGAGCGTTCGTGAGCACCAAGGACACGTTGTTAAGATTTGGAACGACCTTGCGGGCGTTCGAGAGGTCGCTGGTTTTTCTACGCCCGAGGAGTGTGCGGCGCGTTTCGGATCTGGCTGGACGCCATTTCACAATTGGCAGAAGGATGTATTTGAACAGAAGGCCTAATTATGCGCTGCAGCGAACCCGGCCATCACATCACTGTTGCAATCGTTGCGTCTCGTACGCCGAGTCGCTGACCTTGGGTCGTTATGCGGCAAGGAGAGGATCAAACTGATGCGTAGCGTGCTATCACTCCTTTCAGGGCTCTTCTCCGCGATGTTCGGATGCGGCCAGCACCGGCCCGCCGCCGACCAACCGCTGGAAGAAGACTTGGCCGTCGCCGTGCCGAAAGACGATGCTTCAATCTGGGAGGCAGCCCGGCAGGCCCGCGACACGCTCGACCGGCTGGCAGCTCCCGGCCCGGGTCAGAGTGACTTCTCGATCAAGGTCCCCGTCCATGACGGCGAAACGATGCATCACCTGTGGCTCCAAAATGTAGCCGTCGACGGCCCGGGCTTTTGCGGCACCCTCGGGTCGGATGCCGCCGGGCTGGGAGTCCATCACCCCGGCGAGCGGATCGGGGTTGGGCGGCAGGAGGTCGAGGACTGGATGTACGTCGAGGAAGGCAAGTTGGCCGGTGGTTTCTCATTGCGGGCAATCCGAGAGAGGTTGTCCGGTAAAGCGCGTGAGGCTTTTGAGAGAAGCATGTGGTTCAAGTTCGAATAGCGATGCCGCCTAACCTTGCGCTGCAGCGGACCCCGCACCGCCGCAACGCTTTCTCTGCTATCATCGGTAACTCGGCGGTGCGGGTCCGCTGAGCTTCGTCGTTCGGCCACAAGAGGGCGGATCGTTGGGTGAACTGATCGCGCGACTACTGGAGCGGTGGCGTGCAGCGGGGGTTACCCCGAATCCAGCAGCTTCCGAGGCCGAGTTGGCAGCGTTCGAGGACGGCAACCGGGTCTGCCTACCCGACGATTTGCGGCTGTTCCTCTTGGTCGCAAACGGCATATCGTTCTCGGAGTTGGACGGGCTGGCGCGGTTGCCGGCCGGTCGCCGAATACTTCCGCATCGTGGACCGCATTCCGGCTGCACTGACCCAAGCGGCCGACTCGGACGATCCGCAGCGTTACTACTGTTTCGGCGACTACAACATTGAGGGGAGTTTCTGGGGCGTGCGTCTTAACGATGATCCCGCAGCTCCCACTCTGATTCAGGTCTTCTGGCACGATGGCGGCGGGTACGAGGTTGCATCGAGCTTCCGGGGGTTCCTTGCTCGCTACCTGTGGGAGGGGCCAGACTGCATATTTTAGGGGTCAAGGCCGAACCCGACGTCGCACCCTCCGGGCCGCAATATCCTGACTGGGAAATACGCTGACCGGACGATGTTATGCTAACAGACCGGTCAGTTCAATAAAAATGTTCGCTGGCAAAGTTTCTCGTCATCTCCACGGATGGGAGCATCCCATGGGCCTTGATGATCCGAACGACGGCCAATTTCGACAAGGTGAGCCGCCTCTCGTAGGCTCGGGGTATCAGAGAACTTCCTCCCATACGGATCGCCGTTCCGCGGGACGCCAACTTGCGATGGTCATTCTCGTCTGGTCGTTGCGTGTGGTCGCCGTCCTCATCGGCGGATGGGCCGGTCTCGTGGCGTTTTTCGCAATGAATTTTCGGTTTGACAGCTCCGATGAATTGGAATGGGTAAAGCAAGTTGATGTTGAGGTTGGCGGTGCGATGGCACTGGCTATCGTCCTCTTCTTCCTTCCAGATCGGTTCAGGAAGCCGCTACAATGCGTGGTGATCCTTGGCGTCGCTGTTTTACTTTGGATTTTCGTCAGTTGGAATCTGATCGCACACCACAATTGGGGGGACCGCGTCAGATCGGGGCTTTAGTAGTAGTCGAAGGCACAGCCGCGAACAAGAACTTACACCTGACCGCGGCGGCATTACAGTTTCTCTGGGTTCAATGTCTCACCAGCCGCCGCGGCAGGTAAAGTTGGTCGTTCGGCACCGAAACCAGTATCGAAAGGATGTTTTTCGATGGATATGGGCGGCTTGGTCGAGTTCCTGATGCTGTTGCTCCTCGCAGGGGTCGTGGCTGCCTTGGCCCTCAATTTCGTGGCCGCGTTTCTTGGAGCACGGAGCAACGCCGAATGCCGCGCGAAAGCAACACTTACCGGTTTCATCCTGGGCACGGCAGTTACCGTCGCTGCTGCCTGGCTGTTGCTGCTATACCGTGAGGCCTGGGCTTGGTCGGCATTTGTCTTGGGACCTGGCGTCGCGTTTGGCGTTGCGCCGCTGCGGGCCCTCGGCGGCAGCCGCAAGCGGTTTCCGCCTATGCCTTGCTCGGCATTGTTTGCCTTCTAGTGTTTCTTCTATTGGGGCGACGATGACATGTTTGCTGGCCATTGGATCGAGCTCCGCTTCCGCAAAGACTACACGATTTCCGAAGTCGGCTTGGCAGGATGATGCATCGGCGCGAGCGCCGACGAACCAACGGATGAAGGTGACCGGGGCCGCTATCCTGGTTTCGCGCGGCATGAAGGTCTTGCAGGCGGCCCCGGCAGCTTAGCCCTATCGTTAGGCCCTAGAATTCGCGTTACCTCTTCAGAGAAGGAATGGGAAATGGCGTCCTGCGCGTACTGCAATTCAACGATCTTATTCGGCGGCCGCCGTCAAGGCGAATTGCGCTTCTGCAACGCCAAGTGCGAGCAAAAGGGTGTCTTGGCTGTCGTGGCGAGCCAACTACCGGCAGCGGAGGTCCAGCGTTACGTGCGTCAAGTGCATGGTGGCACGTGCCCGAACTGCTCGGGTCCTGGTCCAGTAGATGTTCATACGTCGTACCGAGTCTGGTCGGCGGTGTTTGTCACTTCATGGGCAAGTCGACCGGCCGTTAGCTGTCGTCTTTGCGGTACCAAGAAGCGCCTCGGCGACACCTTATTCTCGCTCGTCCTGGGCTGGTGGGGCCTGCCTTGGGGAGTTCTTGTTACGCCCATGCAGCTCGGTCGAAACCTTTATGCCTTTGCGCGTCCTCCGGATCCTCTCGTACCTTCGCCGGCGCTGGAGAAGATCCTCAGGCTCCATCTCGCCTGTCAACTGGCCGCAAACGACGCTCGGCGGGAGCCGGGCGTTTAACCCCTCCATCGAGCGGACGTCCCAAAGGCTGCTTGGCACACCCTTTGGCCCGCCGCTCATGTCGAACCTTCGGCGAAGGAAGGCCCGCATGAATTCTCTTCGCGACATCCTTGTTGGTTTTTCCAAATGAGATTGACGGTCCCTTCTTCTCTGCAAGCAAAGAGATACAATCTTGTCTTGCAGCGTACATCCGTAGGAATGCCGGTGCATTTGCTCACCTGGAATGAACCGCCGAACCAGGCGTTAGGCCCCTTATGGCAGATCGGGTGGATGAGTTGATTCAAATCGCGACCCAAATTGGGCGAGGAATCATTCCATCGTTTCAACACAACGAGTATTGGACCATGTCGATTGGAAACTCTTTCAGAATAGCCCGATTAACCTTTATTGGCATGCGGGCTTGCTGGCTGAAGACTCGCTCTCGCTAAAGAAGATTGGATACGTGGTCGATGGGTTCGATAGCGGAGCATGGGCAACTGAACTACATTTCCATCAAGCCGTGGCACTAGCTCTGGGATTTCCTGAATATTACGGGGCAAATCTCGATGCGTTTAACGACTGCGCGGGCGATCTAGAGATTTCCGAATTCGGGTTAATCTGATCTGGTCCGCACGCCCGGTAATGGCTGTGCTGCTTTCGGACTGGCTTTGGTGAAATCTTCACCGAGCAGGTGGGCGATTGTGGCCGCGAATTGGCTTTGCGTTGTCTCGACGTTCTCGCGCACGCCCAGCGGCGGCGTATCAGGGCCCATGAGCGCTATCCAAATGAATTCCGCGGTCGGCACATCTTTGCCGTGGTCGGTCCAGTTGGTGCGGCCATCTCCCCGGCCATGGTCGGTCGTGAGGATGAGGGATGTTTTCCCTCGATATGCAGGCATCTCTTGAAGGAGCCGCCAGAGGTCCGCCAGGAAACGGTCGGCGTTGTGGGCAGCTTCCAGGTAAAGGTCATAACGGCGCCCGTGGCCCCATTCGTCCGTTTCGCCCAGGCCGATATAAAGGACGCGCGGCTTGTGGCGGACCAGGTGTTCTCGCGCGTATTCCATGGTCACCATGTCGAACGCATTGTCCGCCCAGTAGCGAGGCATGTTGGGGACCAGGCGGTTCATCATGTCCTGGCGCTGCGTCAGGGGTGAATCTTCGACGGTGCGCCAGCCGGCCTGCACTTTCAGGCCGTTACGTTCGGAGCGGAAGATGAACGGGAACACGTCCCACGTGCAAAAAGCGGCCACCTTGTCCCGAAAAGCGGGACGAGATTGCAGATATTCGAGCACGGAAAGATTGGGATTGTTTTTCTTGGCATTCGAGTCGATGTCGGGGTCGGCAAAGCCGCAGAACATCTCATTATAGCCGGGGTAGGAGAATTTAAGGCCGTTGGTCAGACGCGTCGGCGCTTGCCGCCCGCGATCACCAAAGATTTGCCCCTTCTTGGCCAGGGTGTCCCAAATAAATGGCAGCAACACGCGGCGGCGTTCGTCCCCGGTAGGACGCCAGTATTTGTTTTTAAGGCCGGGCACATTCGCGACGCCGCCGGCTTTTTTTTCGAGCAATGCTTCGTCAGCACCCTGGAAAAAATCTTGCCAGCGGAAGCCGTCGAGGGTCACGATGATGACATTTTCCGTACGCGACGAGGCCTCCTCGGCGCGCGCCGGCGTGATGAAAATGCTAAAGGCAAAAAGGCAGGCAACCGCGCGCAGGAGAGGGGCATGGGCAGGTTCTTCTGGCCTATAAAATGATCCGTTGAAACCGCCGGAGCAAGGCTTCGAGCCGTTCGGGATCGATGGGCTTCAAGAGGTGGAGATCGATCCCCGCCTCGACCGAGCGCTGGCGATCAGACTCTTCGCCGAGCCCGGTGACCGCGATAAAAAGCGGCCTCTTCCATTTGGCGCGTTCGGCCATACGCCGAGCGACTTCGCAGCCATCCATGCCGGGCAGATTAATGTCCAGGAGGACCACGTCTGGCATGGCGTCCTGCGTAGCTTGCAGGGCAGCGGACCCATCGAGTGCCACCTGAACCTCGTAGCCATAGCGCTGCAGCAGCTGCATGGTCGCCTCCGCAGTCGGCTCGTGGTCTTCGACCACAAGAATGCGTAGCCGGCCCTGCTCCAGTTCGCCTTCATCGGGCGCCTCGGCGGAGACGGTCCCATTCGTCAAGGGTTCCGGTTCGGTGCTCATAATTGACTCCTGCTTATCACGAGGCGAGCGGATTAGCTGCCCGCCGGCAGTTCCTTTGGAATGTAACATTTGGACCAGCACTTATTTAACACGCCGTCCATGGTATCACCGAAAATGATTCGGGGCAAGGATTGAAAACAGCAGGTAAAATTAAAGGTCCGTCAGCAAATGTCGTGGGAATGGTCGGACTTTTCTTTTCCCGCAAGCTACCTCACGTACTGTGAATGATGATAGTCTGGGGAGCAACTATTATGCCAATAAAGCTGGCAGGGTGAGTAATGAATCTCGCCAGCGCCGGCACAACTTTTGCGAATTATGTTGGTTTCGCCCGTATCGATTACGAGGACGAAATCTTGTATCTGGTCCAGATTTTTCTGCCGCTGTATGACAATAAGGGGGTCAAGTTTCCTCGGGCGATGTATCAGCAACTTTCTGACGAGCTAACGCATCGTTTTGGCGGTTTGACCGGTTATACCCGAGCGCCTGTCGAGGGACACTGGCAAGACCACCAGGAGGGTACCAGGCGCGACGATCTCGTTATTTACGAATGCATGACGCCCAATCTTGACCGGGCCTGGTGGCATACCTTTCGCCTGGCGCTCCAAAAGCACTTCCGTCAGCAGCAGCTTCTTGTGCGTGCTCAAAACGTGGAGCAATTGTGATCGCGGCCGCCTCCAAGTCAGGCCGAGCGATGCCGGCCGTGGCTTTTGGCGCCGGGCTTGGAACGAAGCTCCACGCTCTTCTTGAGTGCGTCCATCAAGTTCACCACGTCCGGCGGCCCTTCATCAGCGGGCGGCACAATCTCCTCGCCATGCTTCTTCGCCTCGATGAGTTCCTTTACCTTCTCACGATAGGGGTCTTGATACTTGGCGAAATCGAAGTCATCGCGTGACCATTCCTCGATGAGCGTCTGCGCGAGCCGCACTTGACGCGCGATGGCCTTCGGTTTTTTTAACGCCACCGCGATTTTGTGCGCCGGTCGAATTTCCGCTTCATAATTAAGCATGGCCATGTGCAAAATGCCTTCGAGAGGGCGTATAAGCACGATCTGGTCCTTGCCCGAAAAAACAACCTGTCCAATCCCGTAACGTTTCTCGACCTCCATGGCCTCGACCATGACAGCATAGGGCTCCTGCGCCGCGGACCCCGACGGCACCAGGTAATACATGCGCCCGTCGAAATAAAGGGGATCGATCGTATCTGGACTGACGAAGGCTTCCACCTTGAGCGCCCGATCGCTCTCGCTACGCAATTTCTCCAGCTCGTCGGGACGTACTTCCACGTATTTGCCCTTCTGGTATTCGTAGGCGGAGATAATCTCATCACTGCTGACTTCCCCGTGGATGGGGCAGGTTTTCTTGTATTGGATGCGCTTGTGGCAATCAGCATGAACCTGGTGAAAATGAATGTCGCTATGCTGCTTGTCGAGCGCGTTGAAAGCTTCGACTTGAAAAGTCACCAGACCGAAACTCAGCTGCCCGCGCCAGCCGGCGCGCGCTTTACCGGCCTGACTGGATTTGGTCTTCTTGGTTTTGAGCTTGGGCATGGCGTTCTCTGGTAGGGGAATGCTGTTTCTCATTAGCGGCCAATCAGGGGCACTTAAGTTTAATGAAGGCATAATTTGTGCCGGCCACGACCCCCGAGAGCCAGGACTTCGGGGACGTATGGCGGCAAGTTTGTAAAGTAGCAGGGTGAGTCACCATCCAATTAGCAAGGAGCCAGCAATGGCGAAGTCCAAAAAGAACACAGGCGACAAAAAAGACACTGCCATGCCCGATCTCTCCACCGTGGGCGGAGTGGCGGCGGGTGCGGCCATGGGTTCAATCCTCGGGCCGCTAGGGGCCGCCGTCGGTGCTCTTGTCGGCGGCGTCGCGGGCAGAAACGCGAGCGCGAAAGGCTCGAAGAAGGCGTCCGCTACCGTTACTGCTGTCAAAAAGAAAGTCGTCAAGGCGGCGACAGCAGCGAAAAAAGTCGTAAAAGCAGCGGTGAAGAAAACGGCAGGCAAGCCGGCTGCACGCAAGTCGGTTGCAGGCAAGTCGGCGGGCGGCAAAAAAGGCGCCGTGAAAGCGGGGGCCAAGAAAACAGCGAAAAAGCAGAAGTGAACCGACTCACCCTATAGTTTGGACGCTCGTGAAAGCCAAGGTCCCCGCTGTCAACACGCTGCGATTTACGGAGTTGCCGGATGGCGTGGTCATCCAGTGTCGGCCCGTGAGTCCTGTCAGCGGGGCGCTCACGGGATTACTGCTGCTGGCGGGTATTGTGGGCATGGCGTGGCAGGCTTTCGCGACCGACGAGGGTGGTAGTTGGCTGGGATTCTGCGGCGGTACGTTTTTTCTGGTGCTTGTTTTCGGGATCATACCATTCGCCTGTCTCCACAGCCAGCGGCTCAAGTTATCCGATGAGGGGCTCGAAAGCCGGCTTACTTTTCTCGGCGTGCCCGTCTGGCGCAGTTTCGTGGCCATGCGGGACATTCAGTCGCTGGATAGTGTCTGGGGTGGCTCGGAGGATGGCGGTGGCATGCGCTTGCTCATTCGCACGCCTGGCCGCGAGATCCAGTGGGGCGTCCGCGCCGAGGATGACGAAGTTATCTCCCTGGCGCGCCGACTCAACGGCTCGTTGAAACGCTTTCGCGCTTCCTGACGCTCAGGCCGCCAGTCGTTGGGCTGGCGCCTGGGCCGCTGACCTGCGCTGCTTGAGTCGTTTGGCGAATTCGACGCTAGGCTTTTCGACCAAGCGGTAGAGCACCTCGGCCGCCAGCAGGCTGGCTGCCAGCGCGAGAGCGATGAATACCAATGTGGTGGCGAACGATGGCGCCCGCTCGGTAAGCCGCCACATGATGTTCATGACGCGCGAGCCCACAATAGTGTGGACGAGATAGAGGCTATAGGACAGGCGGCCGACATATTGCAAGGGGCGCGCAGCCAGCCAGTCGTGCAGGTGCCCGGCACTGGCAGTGCCGACGATGGCCAGGGCGGTAGCCAGGCCCACGGCTGCCCGATAATCCCACCTCAGCAAAAGACAAGCTGCTATCGAGCCGGCATAAGCCGCCAGCCAAACTTTTGGGATGCGCCCCAGGTACGTCCAGGCAACCAGTACGCCTAGCTGGAAGAGATACCAGTGTTCGACAAACAACCCTGGCAGTGGTTCGGGCAGGACCTGGAAGCGAATGAGCAGCGACCAGGCCGAGAGCGCTACCAGTGCCGCCCCCATGGCCAGCTGGCCGGCGGGTAGGCGCTGCGCCAGCCACCAGATGGCGATGAAGGTCAAATAAAACTGGATTTCGATGCAAAGGGTCCAGGCCACCGGCACGATGGGGTGAATATCGAGAAAGTCCTGCAAATAGACCATGTTGACGAGGCAATCCGTCCAGGCCGTCGGCAAATAAGCGGAGCTGTCGCGCAGCAGCACCCGCGACAAGGCGGCGCAGAGAAGAGCCAGCACGATGGTGGCGAAATAGGGGGGATCAAGACGGAGCGATCGCCGGGCGATGAAGACGCCGGCATTTTTGGCCGTTGGCTCCAGGTGGCGCAAACTATAAGCAATGACAAACCCGCTGATGACAAAGAAAATGTCGACGCCGCAGTTGCCGTGATGGGCGAGGAACTCGAAGGCACCGCGCAGCGTGGCACCGGTGCTCGCCGGCGCTGCCGGATAATGCACCGTGAAATGGTAAAGCGTGACCGCCAACGCGGCGATGCCGCGCAGGGCGTCGATGAAAAGTAAACGCGGCGCGGTGGTGGCTGGAACCATGGCCGATGGCAGCGGCTGGCGATTGGTCATGGCGCCTTGCATGAAATTGCCGTTGTTTATTGGTGCAATCCTTGGCCCCGCCAGCAGCGGTCCAGAGGCCCTTGTTTACCGACACCGGTCGGCGCGGTAGGAACTACCATAGACCCTGGCAGCGCGGCAAGGGCAATCCGTATCATAACTTCGCAAGTTCGCATCGATCCCTGATCGCCCGCGGCACCCACAGGAGATGAACCATGAATCGGCGTGACTTTCTGGAAACGAGCGCGGCGGGACTGACTCTCGCCGCGTCGGCGCAAGCAGGGGCACAGCAGGCGGCGCAGCCGGCCGCGGAGGGGGCGGAGCGGCCCAAACGCGTGGGCCTCATCGGTTGCGGCTGGTATGGCAAGGCGGATCTGTTGCGGCTCATCCAGGTGTCGCCCGTCGAGGTGGTCTCCCTCTGCGACGTGGATAGCCGTATGCTCGATGAAGCCGCGGCGCTGGTCGCCACCCGGCAGCGCAACCAACAACGGCCGCGCACGTATGCGGACTATCGCGAGATGCTGCGGCAACGGAACCTCGATATCGTCCTCATCGCCACGCCGGACCACTGGCACGCGCTGACGATGATCGCGGCGGTGGAAGCCGGGGCCGATGTTTACGTGCAAAAGCCGATCAGCGTCGATATTGTCGAGGGGCAGGCGATGCTCGCGGCGGCGCGGCGGCACAACCGCGTCGTCCAGGTCGGCACGCAGCGGCGCAGCACGCCGCATATCATCGAGGCCAAGGAGCGGTTTATCGATACCCGCCTCCTCGGCAACGTGGCACATGTCGAGATTTATTGCTATTACCAGATGCGGACCCGCGACAATCCCGCGGACTCCATGCCGCCGGCCAACCTCGATTACGAAATGTGGACCGGCCCGGCGCCGATGCGGCCCTACAACCGCCTCGTGCATCCGCGCAGCTGGCGAGCGTTCATGGAGTACGGCAACGGCATCGTCGGCGATATGTGCATTCACATGCTGGACATGGTCCGCTGGATGCTCGGCATGGGTTGGCCCCGCTCGGTGAGCTCATCGGGAGGCATCCTGGTCGACCGCAACAGCAAGGCCAATATCACCGACACGCAGGGCGCCACCTTTGACTATGGCGACCGGCAAATCGTCTGGCAACATCGAACCTGGGGACAGCCGCCTGATGCCGCCTATCCCTGGGGAGCAACGCTTTACGGCGATCGCGGCACCTTGAAGGTGAGCGTGCAGAGCTATGACTTTATCCCCGCCGGCCGCGGCGAACGTGTCCACAAGGACGTGGTGATGGAACTCGATCAGTATCCCGAGGACCGCACCGAACGCGATCTGGAGCGGCACGTGGCACCCGCCATCCGCGGCCACATGCGCAACTTGCTGGAAGCTATCCGCACGCGCGGCCGGCCCGTGGCCGACATCGAGCAAGGCCATATCTCCACGGCAACGTGCATCCTGGCCAACCTGGCGCAAAAGCTCAATCGCACCCTGACCTGGGACGCCGAACACCAGCGCGTCGTCGGCGACGACGAAGCCAACCGGCTCCTGCGCCGACCCTACAGGGCGCCGTGGGTTCATCCGGAATAAGGGGTGAGGGGCGAGAAGATTTTGCTTACTTCTCGCCCCTGGCCACTCGCCAGCTAGTTCGTCTTCTGGGTTTGGGTTGAGGAGATTTGATTGCGCCACAAGCTGGCGGGGGCTTTTTCGTTGATTATGGAGATGGGGGCGGGCTGGGCGTAGATGGCGCCGCCCTTGGCCGGTTTGTAGCACGCCCTTAATTCCACGCGGGTGACTTCCGGCCGCACGGATGGCCAGGGCAGAAAGATCGTATAGCCCCAGCCGAGCTTGTTGTCCTGACGGAGCAGCTTGGCCAGGTCCGTTTGACTCAATTCCCAGCTTTCCAGCCGTTCCGGCGGCGTGCCGGACTGCACGTGACTGATGTCATACATATCGACGGACAGGCCGCCGTCACCCTTTTGCGCGCGAAATTCCGAGTTCATAAGGTAAAGCCGGCCGGCCAAACCGGGCAAAGGTCTTCCTGCGTTGACGACGTCCTGCGCCTCATGAATGCGCAGCGTCCCAGAAGGTGACGACTTGCGCTGGAATGGGCGCGTCCTGGTGGCCGCCAAGCCAGGGCTGGTCGGTCACGCAACCCGATGCCATCAGCACCAGCCCAAGCATCAGGAGTTGGCCCAGGCGCCTGGCACGCAGTCCACTGTGTACAGACGAGCTGGGTACCGACGAGTTGTTTTCTTGGGCTGCGCCAGTCACGAGAAGGCTGTTTTGAATTGTCATCGGCTTGATCCCTTCCATGGGTAAAGTCCGCAACTGCCTAAGTGCGGTCGGAAAAAAAGGGGTCAGACCCCCTCAATACCCGGCAAAAGCGTTGGAAATCTGTTCGCTTCAAGGGGTCTGACCCCTTTTTTCCCGAACGCTCTAAGAGATTCTCGGGACCTGAGCAAGGAGCGAACAGGCGTCACGCCCGAGAGCGTGACGCCCATTGCGCCCATCACCAGGTATCAAGGCGATTGGTAATTCATGCCGGTCTGCTGAATCACCGGGCCGGTGCCGCGGGGCTCGACCCGCTGCATGTTCGGCTGCGTACTGGCCGGTTGCATATACTGGACAGGCTGGACAGGCTGGCTGCCGGTATAGGGGCTGGTTGTCACGACCGATTGATTGGCCGGGATGCCCACGAACTGGCCATTCTGGTTGGTTACATACTGGACATTCGGGGCCGCCACGTACTGGCCAGTCGGGGCCGCCGACTGCATGGGTTGCGGCATGAGGCCCGGAGCCGGAGAGTAGTTCGCCGTGGTCGGCTGCACGTAGATCGTCTGCTGCGGCGCCGAGCTCTGGGCCGGCAGGATCGTCGGTATCGGCTGAGGAACGACCGGCAACGTTTGCGGTGCCCGGCTTTCCTCGACCCGCGTACCCGTTGTCCTGGGCATGATCGGCGTCACGCAATCCCCGCCCTGACAGGGGCCAAAAGCTCCGCCCGTCATGGCATCCAGGGCATTGGGCCCCTGGAACCTGAGCACGTCGTTGACGGCCCAGTGCATCTTGCCGGCTTCCTCGGCGAGGAGACGATCGGCGTCGGCCCGGCAGCGCCACGATATGCGGCGTCATGATGAAGATGAGCTCTTTCTGGTTTTTGTTATGGGTGCGATAGCGGAACAGGGCGCCGACGCCAGGCAAGTCGCCCAGGATCGGAATCTTGTTCTCGTTCTTGTTATCGCTCTTGGAGAGGAGACCGCCCAGGGCGATGGTTTGGCCATCGTAGGCCGTGACCGTGGTTTCCACGTGCTGGACATCGAGAACGGTGCCGAGGGCGCCATTGCCGAGGTTTAGCGGCGTGGGATCGACCGCGGAGACTTCCGGAATGATACGCATCAGGATTTGCCCGTCGGGCATGATCTTGGGCGTAACTTGCATGACGACGCCGACTGCCTGGCGGACGATGTTTTGCGTGACGCCGGCACCGACGACCACCGTCGAGCTGGCGATCAGCGGAATGTTCTGGCCGGTGTTGATCAGGGCGGTCTGGTTATCGAGCGTCATGATCTGCGGCCGGCTGAGGATCGTCAGACGATTCTGGACGGCGAGGGCCCGCACCAGGACGTTAAAGCTATCGCTGGCGGCGGAGAAGACAAAGCCGCCGACGCCATTGAGGGGCGATACCAGGCCGACGCCAAGGTTATTAATGCCCTGGTAGCCGACCGTGCCCGGGGAAACCACGGAGGTGTTGCCGGGCGGTATCGCGGTTTGATTGAAGGAGAAGCCAGGATTGGCAGTCGACACGAGGGCCTGGTTAAGCGTCGATGACGTGAAACCGGTGCCGCCGGACGAGGTCAAGCCGCGCTGGAAGATTACCGGCGTTTGCAGGCCGATCTGCACGCCGAACTCATCGGAGTTGGTGACGTCGACTTCCGCGATCAGGACCTGGATCATGACCTGGGGCGGCATGACGTCGAGCTCGAAGATGAGCTTCATCACCGTGTCGAAGAACTGCGGCGAAGCACTGATGAGCAGCGTATTGCTGATCGGCTCCGGCGTGATCACCACGTCGCGCTGCAGCTCCTGGAAACCCGTGAGCTGATTGCTATTGGTGTAAATCTTGAGCTGCGCGGGCAGGAACACGTTGAGAGCCGCGGCCACGTCGGCCGCAAGGGCGTTCCGTAGCTTGTAGGCCTCGGTGCGCCGTTCCCGTGCATCGGTCGAGTCGAGTTTGTCGAGGATGGCCTGGATAACGTCCAGGTCATTGCGGCTGCCCGCGACGATGATGCTGTTGGTGCGTTCATCGACGGTCAGGCGTAGATCGATAATCGGAGCACCTTCGATCGAGATACCGTTGACGGTCAACTGCAGGGGCTTGGCCGTCGTGGCTCCGAGGGTGCCGGTGCCGAGTGCACCGCCGCCGCCTCCGCCTCCGCCAGTGCCGGTCGCCGTGGTGGTGCCGGTGCTGGTCAGGCCGCCCTGGTTGAGGAAGAGCTTTTGCAAGGTTGTCGCCGCCTGCACGGCATCGACCTTTCTCAGCGTGAACACCGTGACTTCTGCCCGGGCGAAGGGGGGCACATCCATTTCCCTGATGAGGGCGAGGATGAGCTCCATCGTTTTGGGCGGGGCATCGATGATGATCGAGTTCGTGCGCGGATCGGACGTGATCCGGATGTCCTCGAAGATGCCCGACTCGAAGACCTGGCCATTGGACTTCTGGCTGGACATAAACCGCAGTGCCTTGGCCTTGGTCTGCGTGGGCAGGGTGTTGTTGACGCTGGTAGCGCCAAGGGCACCCAGGC
Source organism: uncultured Planctomycetota bacterium (assembly GCA_963848825.1). Lineage (GTDB taxonomy): Bacteria > Planctomycetota > Planctomycetia > Gemmatales > Gemmataceae > CAVVSQ01. The sequence goes on from CAWKFA010000008.1 coordinate 765,985, forward strand.
CGCCGCCGGCACCTAATGCGCCGCAGCGCCGCCAGCACCCAAGGCACCAGCGGCTGTCGTTGGGGCCGTGAGGCCAGAGGACAGACGGATGTTTTCCGTGACCGCGTGATTGAGGATAATGGCCAGGTCATCGGCCAGCGCGCTTCTTCAGAGGCACGATGCGCAGGTCATTGAGCGCCTTGTTGTCGTTGGCGTCGATGTGCTCAATGAGACTGCGAATCTCGAGCATGTCGCCGGGGGCCGCCTGCACAAAGATTGTGTTGGTGCCATCATCGGGGACAATGCGAATTTGGTGCTGGCCGGCGTCATTGGGGTAACGGCTTTGGTAAAAACCCGTGATCAGGGTGGCGACGCGGCCGGCCGCCGCGTGCCGCAACTGGAATGCGACTGCCTTGGAATCGCTTCCGGATTCGCGATCGATCATATCGATCTTCTCGCGGATGTCCTTCATGCGCAACTTGGGGGCCGCCAGAAGAAGAGCATTTTGCCGCACGATTGGGATGATCACCAGTGAGGCCGCGACGCCGCCGCCCTGGGGCGTGCCGATAGCACCGCCCGCCGCACCGGCAAGGCCACCGGCTCCACCGACACCGCCAACGCCACCAACCTGTCCACCGGGACGTGCCGTGGAAGAGGTAATCTGATTGTTGGAGAACGGTCCGACGACGACACGTGCGTAGAGCTGGTTGAGCGTGTTGGCCACGCTCGTGGCATCCGCGATCTTGAGCGGAATCATGGCCACTTCGACTTCGCTCTTGGCGGCTTCCGCCACGATGTACTTGATGATGGCCTCGGTCGCCGCCATGTCGGCCGGATTATTGGTGCGGATGACCACCACGCCGAGTTGTTCAAGAGCTTCCGCGGTCACGGGCAAGCGTGGGGCTTGCAATTCCGGGCCGCCGGCTGTCGGAACCGCCTGGCCGAAGGCCGCGGCAGTAACCGGCAGGCGCGGGGCCTGCCAGTTGGAGGCGAGTTGCAGGTAATCGTTATGGCCTGCTTGCTGAACATGTTGGAAGGTGCCGGCGCCGACCTGGGCATCGACCGGGATCACGAAGGTTTCTACGCCACGGACCAGTTGGGCACCAGACGTTTCCAGGCGAGGATCGAAGAGGATCGGCTGAGGGTCATCCGTGACCCGGTAGTCGAAAAAATCCGGCCCTCGGCTCTGCATCCCAGGCCGGCCACCGCCGCCTCCACCTGGGCCGCGCCCACCACCTCCACCGGCACCACCACCTCCACCGCCAGGGCCACGACCACCGCCGCCACCACCTGGGGTAAAGACGCCAGCGCCGCCGCCGAAGCCCCCTCCACCACCACCAAAGTTGCCACCACCACCGCCACCACCGAAGTTGCCACCGCCGCCACCGCCGTAGTTACCACCACCACCACCACCGGGCATGAAGCCGGTGCCGCCGCCGAAGGGCGAGTTGGTACGACCCGTAGTGTTGTTGGTCATGCCGCGACTCGTCGCGGAACGTCCCTGGATGGCATCCAGCGCCTGTTGCACGAGCGCGGGATCGACGCCGTCGACGCGAACCACCTTGACGGTTTGCTTCGTGTCCTGGGCAGCGATCTCCATTTGCTCGACGAGCTTTTTCAGGTCTTCGTACATTGACGTCGGGCAAGCCAGGATCAGGCTGTTGGTTTTGTCATCGACCCCCAGCGACAACGTCACGCCCTTGGGATTGCCGTTGGCGTCCATGTTGGTCAAGGGAGAACGCGTGGTGAACGGTCCTGAAATTTGACTTTGGTTGCGGGAGGTGTTGTTCATACTCTCGCGGTAAACGTCCTTGATGACGTAGGCCACGTCGGTCGCGTAAGCGTACTTGAGCGGCCCAATCACGAAGGTTTTAATTAGCGCCTCATTGTCGGCCGTACCGGCATCGAGCTGCTTGGACAGCAACTGGCGGATGGTCAGCATGTCGAGGGCACTGGCCTGCACGAGCAAGGCGTTGGTGGACGGATCGGCCACGACACGCACGCGTTCGACACGCGGCGCGCCTGGGGCTCCCCCGCCGCCGCCGAAGAGATTTTGCAGACCCGCCAGGCCTGGAGGAGTGTTCTGCGCCCCGACCTCCACCGCCGCCGCCGCCGGCACCTTGCTTGACGCCGTTAAAGAGCTCGTCAATGATTTTGGCGGTATCTACGGCATTGGCGTGCTTGAGGCGGATGATCTCGAAGTCGCCGGACGCGGTGTTTTGCGTCAGCAGGCGTACGAGCTCGGTCACCATGCCCAAAGCCGCCGGATCATCACTGGAGATGATCAGCTTGTTGCCCACCGCCGTGATCGTTACCGGAGCACCGGTCTTGGCCGGCGTGTTTTTCTGTGCCTGGGGCTCTTCGGCCAGTTGGTAAACGAAATCGAATTCGCGATTGCCGAGGCGGGCCTTGGCCTTGGGCAAGGGGTCCACCTTGGGTGCTTCTTGTTTAAGCTCTTTTTTGGGCGACGAGTCGCTGCCGGGCACGATCACGCGCACGTCGCTATTGGGACGAATTTCCTTGAGCATCCTCTGAATCGCGTCGGCCAGGGTCGCCGCGCCGCCCTTGTCGAGCGAAATGATCCGCAGGTTGCCACCCTGGATGGTGGGGTTCTCGCCAATGGCACCGATGGCCGCTTTGACTTCGGCGACCTGCTCGTCTGTGCCCTTGATGATGACGGCGTTGCGTGAAGTATCCGCTTCGAGGTACGGGGCGCCGTTCTTGGAGTCGGGGAACAGGTTCTTGAGGGTATCGACGGTGCGGCCGGCATCAAGCAGCGTGAGCATGATGAGGCCGGTCTTGGATGCCGGGGGCCGGGTGTCGTTGATCTGGGCCGCGATGAGGATTTGATCCTCCGGCGGCGCCAGCACCATGACGGTCGTGCTGTTGATGGGGGCGATCCGGATGCTCGTCGAGCCCTTGTGCATTTCCAGGAGGGCCTTGGTCACTTCCGGGGCGTTGCCTTCCTTGATCGTATAACGCTGCATGATGGGCACGCCGGCGACGAAGGGGACCGTGCCCACGTCGAGCTTGGCCATGATCGTTTTCGCTTGCGAAATCTTGTTGGGCGGGCCGTTGACGAAGACCATGTTCGTGCGGTCGTCCGAGGTCACCGTGTAGGAACGGATTCTCGTTTGCGAATCGGCACGCATGCCGCCCATGCCGCCGCCGCCGCCGCCTTTTTTGCCGCCGCCACCGCCGCCGCTACCAAAGGAGCCGCCGAATTGGTCCAGGGCCGACATCGCGGTGCTGCCGGTGCCGCCTGCTGTGCTGCCCGTGCCGCCTGCCGTCGTCGCCGTCGGCGCCTTGATGACTTCGGTGATGGTTTTTTGTTCGCCCAGAAAGTTGCGTAAGGTGGCTTCCGCGTCGCGAGCACGGATATAAATGCACTTGTGCGCGAAGGTATCCGCCTGGCCCGTGGCCTCGTTGCCTTCTTGCAAATCAAGCTGTTGCTTGACCCGCAAAAGGTTGGCGACCGTGTCGGTCAGGATGAGCTGGTTGGCTTGATGCAGAATCACCACCTCGCCGAAGGGCCCCATCTGCTTCTTCACTTCGGGGCCGGAGTCCTCGGCAACGAGTGCCTTGCACTGGTAAACGGTGGAAACGATCTCGGTTTTGCCATGTTTGCCGAGATCGTCGATGTCCACCCGTGCCAGCAGGGCAGGGTCGATCTTCTCGTCCGCGGCGACGATGGTGAAGGACGTGCCCCGGTTGAGCAGCGTGTACTTCTGCGCCAGGAGACCATCGTTAATGATGTCGATGATCTGGGGGATGGTGTACTTGTCATCCTTCTTGCCGATGAAGTTGAAGGTGCCGGTGGGCCGGATCGAGGAAATAAAGATGCGACCGGTCTTGTCGGTCAACCATTCAAAAACCCCCGACCATTGCTTGTCGCGCATCTCGAAGGTGTAAGTCTTCTCTTCGGCGCCGGCTTTTTTGGCGGCCTTGTCGCCTCCAGTTTGGGCGAAACTTTCGGCAAGGCCACCCAAAAACAGCCCGCCGATCAGGACCACGAACACTCGGCAGAGACGGTTTGGCATAATCATGACAATCCCCGTGTGAAATTTGGGCATCGTGCCCACCCCTGGCGGCGTTTCCCCGGCCGCCCTATGCTCTCGCGAACTTAAATGTCCGAACTTGGTTCGCAGCCCATAGACACTTTTTAAAAAAAAATAAAGAGTAAAGTGCACGCGCTAACATTTTTTAATAAGTTCCGGCAAACTGAGAAAGCCGGGCGGCTTGCCTGCGCTGTGGTCAAAGTGGACTCGACTCTGGCCCTATTCTCAGCGTCCTGCACGGTCCTGGGCAAGATGCAATGGAGGGGAAGGGCCGACGCGTCTCAACCCTTCCCTATAAAAACCCTTTTCGGCGAGGCTCCTAGATGCCTTTCTGTCGCGTTTTTGGCCCCTTTTTGGTTGTCTCCTTGGTCGTGCCATCGCTTTTCGCGTCGTAGGCGCGCACAAGTTCCATTAGATTGAGCTGCTCAAGTTCCGGATCGGGAAGCGGCGGACGCCGCATGGCGTCGGAAACAGTCTGGCCCACATGAAGGGCGTAGACGAAATCCTTGACCTGGAAATAGACATCGCGCTGGTCGATGCGCAGCACATAGGCTTTCAGGACCACCTTCCCTTTTTCGGCCACGATCTGAAATGTATCGTACCCGGAATTAGCCCGGCTCTTGATGCGCTGGTCGCGTCCTTGAAAGAGCAGCATGTGTAAGAAGGCTTCCTGCGAAACCACGTCGGTCTGCACCAGTTTCATGTAATCCATGACGATCTGCTCGGTCTCATCCGTGGAACGCGGCGCCAGGTCCTTGTCGCCGATCACGCGGCCCAGGAAAATATTCGCCCTGGCGATGTCGGCATAGCGCCGCGGCGAGGCCGGGCTCGGCAGGACGAGGCTGGTGCTGGGCTTTAACGTCGGTTCAAACCCGGCCTTGGTCCCGGCCACGATCATGGCTTCCAGTGTCATGTTGACGTTGATGGTGTCGCTGGCAGGCCCTTTAGCCGCGGCGGCGGTATCCTGATGCCCCAGCGTCATGCTCTTGACGCGATGCATCACGGGCGTGCGCTGGAGGCCATCCATGAAGGCCACCACACTCGCCAATTTTCCTTTGGCCTGCACGGTAAAGGGCAGAATGATATGCCCCGACTTCTTGGCCGCGCTCGGAGCAGCCATCTTGTCGGCCGTCGCCTTGAGGTCCGGCGGCTTGACGTCAACAACGGTCAGCCCGCTTATGTTGAGTAGTTGATGGATATAGCCAGTGTAATCGAGCAGCGCCTTCTCTTGCTTGATCGGCAGGCTCTTGGTGCGGGCATCGGCAAGATTTTTTTTGCCAAGCTCGATCTGCTGCAGCTCGTACTCCTTCTGGACGATTTTATCTTCCACGTCAGCGATCTTGGAGCTGTAATCGCTAAGCGGGTCCCAGTAGGATTTCTTCACGAAAAAGCCGACAACGCCCAGGCTCACGAGCGTAAGCACCAGGATCATCACGATTTTTTGATCTTTTTGAGTCATTGGTCGTCTCCTCCATCATCAATGGCGTCGGCCGGTGAATTGCCCGCAAGCGCGGCCGCCGCGCCTTTGCTCGCTGGAGCGATCTTCAGCACTGTCGTGTATTTATCCGGAGTTTGACTCTTCAGGTCGACCTTGATCTGGAACTCTTCCTTGTCCGTACCCAGGTGAACTCCCAGCGGCGTGGCCTTGAGGCTCGCCGTCTTGTTGATTTCTTCCACGAGTTTATAAACCATCTTGTCATCGCCGAGCGGGGCCACGCCGCTGAGCGTCATGGTGGCCACATAATTATCCTTGGGGCCCTTTTTGTTCGTGTTGGCCACGAGCGAGTTGAGCTTGAAGCCATATTCCACCGGGAACCGGGCCGTCAAATCATAAATCTCGTTGAGCCAGGAGACGCGATTGTCGTTCCAATCCTTGAGCGCCGTGATGTCCGCGCTTTCCTGGGCGTAACGCTTGACCTCCTCCTCCTTGTCCCGGAAGGCGAGATCGAGTTCAGCCTTGTGTGCTTTTTTGCCCGCCAGGTGAAAATAGCCGATGACGGCGAGCACCAGAAGAAACGCCGCCACCGCGGCGCTTGCGAATACCTTTTGCCGTTTGCGGGGGTTCGCGTCCTCTCTGGGTTCCTTGGGGCTGATGAAGTTGATGCCCAGTTCCGGTTTTTCCGACCAGCGCTGCAAGAGCCCGATGGCCGCCGTGAAGCGGCCTCGGCGGGCACGGTCCACTTGCACCGTGTCCCCCTCGAGAAAGGAATCTAGCACCTGCACGGGAAAGCCAAGGGTCTCCTTGAGGCGATCGGTCAACACTGCTTCATCCGCGTCGCTGGCCACGTACAGGGCGCTGACGGAGGTCTCGGAGCCGGCATTGAAAACAGCCAGGCTGCGTTTGACTTCGACCGCCAGATTGGCTCCGACCCCCAGCGAGCGCGCGAACAGCATGGTTTGGCCACGCAATATGCCCAGGTCCGCCCAGCGTGGGCCAATTACCAGGAGTGCCTCGATGGCGCCGACTGTCACCTTGCCATGGCGCGAACGATCCAGGGCGCCGATCACCGCGGAGGGGCGGGGCGTCACCGCCAGCAGCTTCGTGCCCAGGCCACGGCACAATCCCTGCAAGCTATGGATCACTTCCTTACGCACGATGACCGCGAGGGCCTGCCGCTCGTCGCCGGCGCCGCCGTTGCCCATGAGCGTATAATCGATGATCGAATCTTCCACGGATTCGGTCAATTCCTTGGCCGCCTGGAAGCGAACGACGGCCGGTTCCTCCCTGGGAGGCACCGCCGGAAAGCGCAGCTCCTTCAAGATGACCTTGTCGCGCCCGACGCAGGCCAGCACGGGCGCCACGGCCACGTTGGCTTCCTTGAGCGCGTCACGCAGCTTTTTGCCCAGCGCTTCGGACGCCGGCGCCGTCAGCGGTTCGGGGAAGTTCCAGGACAGCGCCTGTTCCACGCGCACCCCGCCGCGCACCGTGGACGCCTGCACGACGTGCAGGATTTGCTGTTCCCAATCGATTGCCAAAAAACGAGCCAAGGAAAACTCCTCACGTTAATTGCAGATTTTTGATTAACAATGCAGCCTTTTCTTCAGCTCTGCAATCACCAATCTAAAATCTTATATTCCTCATCAATTTCCCGTCGGCACTTTCATCCTGCCAAAATCGTCCATCACGCGCCAGTAGCGAATCATGGGTAGCCCGGCGTTGGTATCGATGACGGCTTCCACACGCACGCGCTGCCCTTTTTGGGCATCGGCGAAGCCGATCGATTGCACTCGATAAACCTGGGTGCGGGTGGTGACATAGGCGTCCATGGCCTGGAGCTGCGAGGCCTTCAAATTGGCCTCGGTGATCAGCCAGGCCGGCGTCGCGTAAATTTCAGGCGGTGTTTCGGCCGAAGCGAACTGCGGCTGGGCGTTGATGATGGACTGCACGTCGGCGGTCTTGATGCCGCCGGTTATCTTTGTGAGCGCGTTAAGGACTTCTTGTGGCGCCGTGTTCAGGTTAATGCGGGCGGGAAACTCGGTGACGCCGGCGGCGGGCGTCTTGCCGCCCGGATACACGAATACCGACTGAAACAACATCGGCATGAGCGTCGCTATTTGCGAGCTGCCGGGAGCGAGTGGGCTGGTATAGGCCTTTGATACTGATTTGCCCTTGGCGTCGGTGGTGACATCGTAAACCTTGGTACTGGTCATCAGCTCAAAAAGCGACTTGACCTTGGTGGTCGCCTTGATTTGAAAGTTCGGGCTATAGGAATTCAACGTCCCTTGCGAGTTGTTGCCAGTTTGCTTCTGGCCCTGAAGATAGAGGGTGATGTACTTGGCCATGTCATCGCCTAGCTTGGCGGCCAACGAACCGTACATGGTCCCCAGATCGATGGTGGTGTCGTTGAGATTGATGAGGGCGAGTCCGGTGGTCGGGTCGAGAGGCGCCTGTTCTCTGCTATAGATGGTCAGGTAGGCAGCCCAGCCCAGATCGACATTGCTGGGTGTGTTGTTATTGTCGTTCGTCTCCCCCATGTCGAGGTAGCCATTGCGATTGAGGTCGCTACCGAATAGCAACTGGGGAGTTACTCCCTGGACCAACAGCAATTCTTCAATGCTTTCCAGTGGGCCACTGCGGCAATTGTAAGGGGGCGACATGCCGCTGTAGTAATTGCCGTCGGCGGCGCCGTCGCGCGGCGTCTGCTTGGGGTCTGCCCAGTAGACGATGCTGTTGGCGATTTCGGTCGTCATGTTGGGAAGATTCATAAGCATGTTGTAAAGCTGCATGCCGCTTGGATCGGTCTTCATCATGGCGTTGATGTTGATTTTGCCCCCTTCATCCATCACGCCGAACTGATAGGTGCCGCCACTGGTGTTATTGAGGCTGGGCGGGGCGATGATGGTGAAATAGCCGGAGCTCCCCTCGCCACCTTGCGAGATGGAGTGGCCCTGGAAAACTGTCGCATTGTCGTAGGGATTGTTGTTGAGAATGCTGTTGAGGTTGTCCGGACTGCTGAGGACCGCCATGGCGTAGTGAATGCCCGAGTCGGCATAAGCCCGGGCCTGCGCAATTTTGTGGTAATTATCCGAGGCCTTGTACTCGGAAAGCATGAGGTCGCTGTAGTTGTAGGCGGCCAATGACAGCAGCACAACGGCAATGAGCACCGTCAACAGTACAACGCCGCGGCGCTCCCCCGGAGCGCGCCGCGCCGCGCGCTCGGGGCGATCAGGCAGCCAGGGGTAACGAAAGAGCGCATCATGACGAACGGACCTCGCTCACTGATTGGTCTGCGGGAAATTGTTGCCCGCCGGCAGGGCTACTTCCTGCGTATATTTGGGCAACAGATCATCGGGAACATCCTTGTTTTCGAGATCTTTGCGATAGAAGGTCAGGGTAACGCGTATCGCCGACGGCGGACCGATCGGTAAAGTCTCATTGGGCCCCCCCAGCGTCGTGCCGTCCCAGGTGTCTTGCCAGCTCAGGCCGTCAAAGTATTGAAACGAGACGTCCTTCACTTCCGGGGCAAGGATCAAGGACCCATTATCGGACAAGCTGGGAGGACTGGTCGCCGTGTCGTCGCTGGTGGCCTGATTCACGATTTGATAGGCAAGCCCGTCTGGCTCGAGCCAGTAGCTGATGCGGCGCAGATCGCAGGCGGTCGCCTGGATTGTTGGGTCGAGCGTACCGATGCCGCCGGACGCGTCATACCGCCCGGGTACCTTGGTCACGCACATCACCAAACAATTGGGTTGTCCATAAACGCCGTTGTTGAAATTAAAGGACATGTTGGGCGTGGTGCTCGTCGGCGATGGCAGATAGAGCGGATCGTCGACCGCCAGGGCATAGAGGATGTCTTTGCTGATTTTGTCCATGATGCTGCGTGCCAGGGTGGCCTCGCGCGTCATGAGCCGACCGGATTGCGCGCTTCGCACCTGGTAACTGAGCACGCTGTAAAAGGACCCGAGAACCACCACGCCAATGAGAAGGGCGAGAATCATCTCCAGCAACGTGAAGCCGGAGCGCCGGGTGTTTGTCAGGATAGGGTTGGGAGAGGAAGCTGGCATGTTATCCCCCTCCCGTGGCGGCGGTGGTTATTGGTGGGGTGGCAATGGTGCTGCCGCGCTGATTGGGGTCGAGCACGAATTGCGTTAGCACGGCTTCGACGACTTTACCATCGGCGCGGTCGAACTTGGCCCGAACTTTGACCAGATACAAGTTTTCGACATCAGACATGGAGGACTCAACCGTGTAATTCCAATCGGTGCCGCCGACCGTCGCGGTGCCGGAGGTATTGAGCGGCTCGGCGCCCGATTTTACGCAATCGAGCTTCGCCTGACACAACATGCTGGCCTGGGCCTGTTGTTGCACGTCGAGGGCAAGCTCGCCGCCGAGCGTGACCAGGTGCCAAATGGGGACCATGGCGATCAGAAAGATGGCGAGCGCGATGACCACTTCGAGCAGAGTGAGGGCGCGGCGCCCGTCCAGTCGTTTGTTGGTACGTGTGCGCGTCATTTGTTGTGGTCCTTGCTGTCGTCCACCATCGTCACCGCGCCGGTGAGCGCCCGCACCTGGACGCCGATGGAGTGGCCCCCCTCTTTGCCGAACATGACCGAGACATCATCCCGCGCCGTGCCATCGGGTAAAAAGACGGCAATGGTTTGATAACCCCCCGAACCGCTGGCGCTGTTCGAGACGCTGGAATTATCCAGGGAAAAGAGGACAGTCTCCGGCAGTTCCCCCTCGATCCGTAGCGGTTGTTCGCCCTCGTCCGCCTCGGAGTTCATGTTCTCGTCTTCCGGGCCTACCTTGAACTTGCCGGTCTTGTTCATGACGGCGAGGATATAAGGCCGGCCTTCCTTCATCGCTTGCCCACGAATATCCGCCAGGCGGGCCTGCACGATATCGCGGGCGGCCTTCACGCGCGTATCGCTCATCATCGATTCCCAGGCGGGCACGCTCAGCGCTCCGGTGACGATGATAATCGCCATCACCAGGAGCAACTCCATCAGCGTGTAACCGGGTCGTGACTTGGCCACTTGCATTCTCCCGTCCTCATGGCGAGGACCTCAACGCGTCCGGCCGCGAAAAAAAATTGCGGGGAAGGACGCGAAGCATGCTTGCTCGTTAAAAGGCTCCCTTGAAATTACCAACCGTTCGACCGTCCGGCGCACGTGTGTAAACATCGGGAATCGTGACGAGCGCCCCCATTTTGGTATTAATTCCGCCGCTGGGGTCATATTGGTAAACGTTGCCCCATGGGTCTTTGAGTGCATCGAGCGTTTCCGCGTAGGGTCCCTTGCCTTCGGCATCCTTGACAGTCAAGTCATTGAGAGTTTGGGGGAAAACTCCATTATGCTCCACCTGGTATTGTTTGATCATGCCGCCGATGACCTTGGCTTGCGCGGTCGCGGCACTGACCTTGGATTCCTCCAGACGACCCATCAGATAGCGCCGCCGACGCCGGCGAGCACGACGATGATGGCCACCACGACCAACATTTCCATAAGAGTAAAGGCCGCGCGTCGCAGCAGATTGTCGAACGCATCGTCGTTTTTCCTGGTAACCATGACTTGGTTCTCCTTGAGAGTATAAAACTGGTATCTTCAGTGAATATTTTAGCACGCCGGGCGATTAAAGAACCATGAGATTCGGTAAAGTTTTCCACGACGGCATATGGATTTACGACACGGCGCTGCTCATCTTGAACACGGGCAGCAGCAGGCCCGCGACGACGATCAGCGTGATGGCGGCCATCACCAGCAGCATCACCGGTTCGAGCAGGCGCACGAACAATTCCAGCTGGCGCGAGGTCCGTTTTTCCAGGCCGTCGGCGATATCGAGCAGCACTTTCTCGAGATGATTGCTTTCTTCGCCGACCGCGACCATTTCGATGACATCGCGCGGAATGTATTTGCACTGGCCCAGCGGGCCGGCCAGCGAATTGCCCGCCGTGACGTTCTCGGCCGCGTTGTCGATGGCCTTCGACAACACGCGATTGCCGGTGGAGTCTTTCGCGATACGCAGGCTTTGTAAGATCGGGATGCCGTTCTTGAGCAGCGTGCCCAGGATGCGCGTGAAGCGAGACAGGGCGAGGTTGAGGTAGATGGTGCCGGCCGAGGGCAGCTTGAGCCGGATCGCGTCCAGCTGCGTCCGGCCTGTTTCGGACCGTGCCCAGTTGCGAAAGGCGATAAAGCCCAAAAAGGAACCGACGGCCACAACCCACCAGTAATCGAGCATGAAATGGCTCGTCTCGATCAGCATGGTCGTCAGGAAGGGGAGCTCCCCTTTTTCATCGAGTTTTTTGAAGATCGGCTCGAACTGCGGCACGAAGAAGAGGACGAGCACGTTCAAGATCACGACGCCGGTGACGCCCAGAAAGATGGGATACGCCATGGCGCCCATGACCTTGGATTTAAGGTCTTCCTGGTGTTCGGTGAAGATGGCGATGCGCTCGAGCACGTCTTCGAGAAAGCCGCCTTCCTCGCCGGCACGCACCATGCTTACTGCCAGCTCGTTGAATGCGAGGGGATGGGCCGCCATCGAGTCGGCGAGGGTGGTACCATCGGCGACCTTGACGTGGACTTCGCGCAACACCTCGGAGAGGGCGGGGTTGGAGCCTTGCTTCTCGAGAATTTGCAGTGCCCGCAGCAGCGACACGCCAGCACGTAGCAGGTCCGCCAGCTGGGCGAAGAAGGTCGCCATGTGGCGCGACTTGACCTTTTTGCTGCTGCCCGCGAAGCCGCCCGTTTTGACCAGGTCGATGCGCACGGGGAACAGCCCACGCGCGTCGAGCATGGACATGACTTCGTGCTTGCTGCCGGCGGTCAGGGTGCCTTGGTTGCGCACGCCCGTATTGGCGAGTGCTTCGAACGTAAAATCTGGCATGGGGACCTCAGACTAAAAAAAATGGTTCTCGGCCGCTGACGGCATCAGGGATGATCATCAGACCATGTCCGACGCGGTCACGCGTGCGATTTCCTCGATTGTGGTTTGGCCGCTGAGCACTTTGCGCCAGCCGTCTTGCCGCAACGTGAGCATGCCGTTGGCCAGCGCGACCTTGCGAATCTGCAGCGAGTTGGTGCGCTGCACAATCAATTCCTTGATCGCGTCGGTGGTGACGAGCAGCTCATAAATGCCCATGCGGCCGCGAAAGCCGCTTTGATGGCACTTGCGGCAACCGGCACCGCGCCACAGCTTGGTGGGGGGCTTGCCCTCGGCGACACCGGGAAAATCGGTGGGCAGATCGGGGATGTGCGGCTCGAATTCAACTTTGCATTCCGCGCAAATGGTGCGCACGAGCCGCTGGGCCATCACGCCTTCGACCGTGCTGGAAACCAGGAACGGTTCGACGCCCATGTCGATGAGGCGGGTGAAGGCGCTCGGCGAATCGTTGGTATGCAGCGTGCTGAACACCAGGTGGCCCGTGAGCGACGACTGGATGGCGCTTTCGGCGGTCTCCATATCGCGCATTTCGCCGATCAGGATAACGTCCGGATCATGACGCAAAATGCTGCGCAAGCTGGCGGCGAAGGTCAGGCCGATCTTGTGGTGCACCTGGATCTGGCTGATGCCGTTTTGCTGATATTCGACCGGGTCCTCGACCGTGATGATCTTGGTGGCGTCGTCCTTGATTTCATTGAGTGCGGAATAAAGCGTGGTGCTCTTGCCCGAGCCGGTCGGCCCGGTGACGAGAACGATGCCGTGGGGGCGGTCGATCAATTTGCGAAAAGTGTTGTAGGTATCGGGCAACATGCCGACATTGGCGAGATTGAACACCATGCGCGACTTGTCGAGAAGACGCATGACGATGCCTTCGCCGTGGATCATGGGAATGATCGATACGCGCACGTCGATTTCGCTCTGATTGACGCGCATCTTGATGCGGCCGTCCTGCGGCAGGCGTTTCTCGGCGATATTGAGCCTGGCCATGATCTTGATGCGGCTGATGATCGACGACTGAAAGCGGTTAATTTCGGGCGGCAGGGCCTGGGTCTGGAGGATGCCGTCGATGCGGTAACGAATGCGCAGCGCGTGCTCTTCGGGCTCGATGTGAATATCGCTGGCGCGCTCGTTGGCGGCCTCGACCAGGATTTCGTTGACGAGCTTGACGACGGAAGCTTCCTGGGCCATCTTGGCCATTTCGCTGTCGTCATCCTCGATTTCCTCGAGGAGCTCGACGTTGCCCTTGCGGTCTTCGACCATGGCGGTGACGGTTTCGCCGCCGACGCCGAAATGGGTCTTGATGAGGCGCGAAATTTCGCGCGGGCTGGCCAGCACCGCTTGCACGTGAAGCCCCGTGAGTGTTTGCAATTCATCCAGGGCGTAAACATCGAACGGGTCGCCGGTCGCCACCACGAGCGTGCCATTTTCGCGCGACAACGGCAGCAAGGAGCGGCGATGAACCAACTTGCTCGGCATGGCCCGCAAGGTGTCCGGCTCGAGCTTGAAGGTCGTCAGATCGATCAGGTCCATGCCGAATTGATCAGCGAGCACCGGCAAGACGGCCTCTTCCTTGACGAAGCCGGAATCGATGAGAATGTTATGGATGGCTTTGCCAGGCGCGGTCTTCTGAGCGGCCTTGACCGCGGCCACGTCCTTTTCGAGCAAGATTCCCTTTTGCACGAGTATCTGCAGCAGGTTCATGCGAGCCTCACGGGCGCTAGAAAGTTTTATGAGAAAACTTTCATCAAACCCAAGTAAATTAAAGAGTTACATTACGAACCCATGATACCACCCAGGCTATCCGGTGCAAATGTTTTTGTAAATTTCAGATGAGAAAAGTAGCCAGGGGAAAGACGGGGTAAGGATGCGAGTATTGACGATTATAACGATTATATGGTGCCCCCGGCATAACTCGCCCACAGCGCATCCACGGGGTGGGCAATCCAGAGCCCCGGGTTTTCGGCGCGCAGGTAGCGGCCGATCTGCAGCAGACAGCCAACGTTACTCGTGAAGATCGCCTCCGCCCCGGTGGCGCGAAGGTTCTCCGCCTTGCGCAGGCCCAGGCGCTCGGCCATCTCTGGCTGGGTCAAATTGTAGCTGCCGGCCGCGCCACAGCAGATTTCACTTTCATTGAGCGGTACCAGCTGTAGGCCTGGAATCAGCTCCAAAAGCTGGCGTGGCTGTTTTCTGATTTGCTGCCCATGGCAAAGATGGCAGGCGTCATGGTAGGCGGCGCGCAGCTTGAGCGGATGTTGCGGCTTCAAGGGCCCAAGTTCCATCAGGAACTCGCTGATATCGCGCACCTTGGCGGCAAACCTGGCGCCGGCCGCGGCGGACGAGGTCGGCGCCAGCAGATGCTGATAATCCTTGAGCATGGCGCCGCAGCCCGCCGCGTTGACGATGACGGCATCGACTTCGTCTATCGGAAAAACCTGGCAATTACGCGCCGCGAAGGCACGGGCGGGCGCCGCTTCGGCCGCGTGGTAATGCAAGGCGCCGCAACATACCTGGCTGCGCGGCAACAAGACATCGCAACCATTTTTTTGCAGCACCTTGGCCGTCGCATAGTTGGTTTCTGGAAAGAAGGCATCGGCCGCGCAGCCCGTGAAGAGCGCCACCCGCGCCCGGCGCGGCCCTTCCGCCGGCAGGAATTCCGGCAGGCGATAGTGCTTGCGCAGCGGCGGCACCATGGCATGTAACTCGCGCAGCGTGCGCGGCAGAAGCTTGAAGAAGCCGATTTTTTCAAGGAGGCGGTCCAGCCCCGTCCACTGCATCAGCTTGGCGGGCTTGAGTGCCCAGCGCATGCGTCCGGCGTACGGAGTGAGCCCAAAAAGCAGCAGCCGTTTGAACCAGCTAAGGTTTGTTTGACTGACGCCGGTGGCCGCCATGTGCAAACGAAACGGCTCGATCAGCCTGCCGTACTGAACTCCGGAGGGACAGGCCGATTCGCAGGCGCGGCAATCCAGGCAGAGATCGAGGTGCCCCTTGACCTTGTCGTCGAGCTCGATGCGGCCATCGGTGACGCCGCGCATCAAATAAATTCGACCGCGTGGACTGTCATTCTCATCGCCCAGCTCGACGTACGTCGGGCACGCCGATGTGCACAGGCCGCAGTGGACGCAATCAAGAAATAACTCGTAATCTATGCCAGCATCGAACCCTTTGCTCTTGGTGGCCAGCGGCAGCGTAGTTTTCATTAAATACCATCCACGAAACGGCCGGGGTTGAAAATCCGACGCGGATCGAATTTGTTCTTCACTTCACGCATCAGCCAGGCGTGCGTTGGGGCGGTCCCCCACACCGCTAGCTTGGTCTTCCAGGCCGCAGGGCAGCGCGGTACCAGGACGTGCCCAGCGCCAGCACTGTCACGCCAGCGAGCCAGGAGCGTTACCGCGTTTTCTTCGGTCAAGCCGGCGGCATAATGCCCCTCGATAATGCCGTTGCCCGCATGCGCGCGCAACAGGCAGGGTATTTCCAGGCCGGCAAGGGCTCGGCAGCACCTTGCCAGTGCGCTGGGCAATACGCTGGCCTTGAAGGTCACATCTGCCTTGGGCCAAAGACCCCACTCGGCCAGCGCTTGCCAGAGCGGCATGGCCGTGAAACCGAGCTGGGCTTCCAACCCGGCGACAGTGTGCTGACCGCTGCCCGGGCCGCTTTCACGTACAAGCTGTTGCACCTGCCATTTGACAGCTTCCGTATTGCCGTCGAAGCCGACGACGAGCACCCAGGCCCCCTCAGGAGCGGTCATATTGGCCTGGCTGAAGATTTCGCGCGCGGCGGCGCGATTGCATAGCTCGATGCACGTCGGACGTGTGCGGCTGGCGTGTATTTGCGCGAGCACCGCCTCGAGCACCTGGTCTTCACAAGCCAGGCTCACCAGGGCGGCTTCCTCAGGGCGAGGCCGTAGCTTCAGGGTGAGGCCCGTGATGATGCCCAGGGTGCCGAGAGAACCAATGAGCAGTTTGCACATGTCGTAGCCGGCGACGTTTTTGACGACGCGGCCGCCGGCCTTGAATTCCTGGCCCGCGTCGTTGATGGCGCTGATACCGATAACATAGTCGCGCAGGGTGCCATAACCCAGTCGCCGTGAACCACAGGTGTTGGCGGCGACAGCCCCGCCCAGGGTAGCCAGGTCGGCACGAGGCACGTCGATGGGCAGATGCAAATTCTCCGGCTCCAGGATGTCCCGTAGACGCTTGAGCGTGATGCCCGCTTCCACCGTGACGGTCATATCGCGCGCGGGAAAGTCGATCACCCGGGCCAGGCTTTGCATGGCGACGGCCTTCCCCTTGGCGCTGGGCGGCTGGCCCAGATGCAGCATCGTACCGCCGCCGACAGGGTAAAGAGCGTCCCTGTCGAGGGCCGCTTGACGGACGATGGCGGAGAGATCGCCCACGCTTTCCGGGCGCACCAGGGGTACCGGCCCAAAGCCATCGATGCGGCAAGAGTCATCGTTCATTGACATAAACCTGTCATTACCCCGAAAGGCCCCAGGGCTCAACTTCGCGCGGCGTGCTCTCTACATGGCCGCGTGGCGACCCGCGCCGCTCTGTTCGATACACGCCCCCGCGGTCGGCAACATCTTGGCCGGACTGCAGCGGTTGTCAGGATTAAAGGCCGAGCGCTAGTCGGAACATCATCGCCAGGTCTTCGGGCGTGAAGAGCTTGGGCATAAAGTCGATCTTTTCCACGCCGATGCCATGTTCGCCGGTGACGCTGCCGCCCAGGCGGATGCATTCATCGAGAATTTCATTGCTGGCAGCGAGCACGCGCCGGACCTGGTCCGGGTCGCGTTCGTCGAATAGCAGAATCGGGTGGATGTTGCCGTCGCCGGCATGAAAAACATTGGCGATCCTGACGTCATGGCGTTTGCCGATGTCCTGAATCGCGCGGAGAATCTGCGGCAGCCGGGTGCGGGGCACCACGCCGTCCTGGGTGCAAAAACTGGGTGCCAGCCGGCCAACCGCGCCGAAAGCCTGCTTGCGGCTTTTCCAGAGCAACAGCCGTTCCGCGTCGGTGTTGGCCTGCCGCACGGCGCGGGCATTGTTCTTCTTGGCGATGGCGATGATGCGCTCGGCATCGCTATCGAGTCCAGCATCGAGGCCGTCCACCTCCATGATAAGGACCGCGCCCGCATCGAGCGGAAAGCCAAACTTGAAGGCGGCCTCCACCGCTTGCAAGATGAGTTGATCCAGCATCTCGAGGGCGCCGGGAATGATACCGGCGCCGATAATATCGCTGATCGTATTGGTGGCGTCATCGACTGTTTCGAAGACGCCCAGGAGGGTTCGATACGCTTCCGGGTTGCGCGTGATGCGCACCCAGACGCGCGTCGCCACACCAAAGGTGCCTTCCGAACCAACGATCACTCCCGTGAGATCGTAACCCGGATTGTCTTCCAGCGGGCCGCCGCTTTGCACGACCCGGCCATCGGGCAGGACAAGCTCCAGACCGAGAACGTGATTGACCGTGACGCCGTATTTGAGGGTGTGCGGGCCGCCCGAGTTGGTGGCCACGTTGCCGCCGATGGTGCAGGCCCCCTGACTGGAAGGGTCCGGCGCGAAATGATAGCCGTGGCCTTTTAGGTGATTGGTAAGCCAAAGATTGACGACGCCGGGTTCCACCACCGCGTACCGGTCGCGGTAGTTTACTTCCAGAATCCGCTTCATCCGGGCCAGGCCGATCATGACCCCGCCGCCCACGGGCAAGCAGCCGCCGGCGAGGCTGGTGCCGGCGCCGCGGGGCAAGAAGGGTATGCCCAGATCATTGCAGGCCTGGACGATGGCAACCACCTGCTGCGTGGAGGTGGGGAAGACAACGACGTCCGGCTTGTTCTTTTCGATGGTGAAGCCATCGCACTCGTAGACGACGAGGTCGCTGGGCGAATGCAGGACGCCGCCGGGACCGACGATGGCGCGCAAACGATCTACCAGGGAAGATGACGTCGCGGAAGGCATGAAGACACGATATTGATTTTCGAAGAACGGATGAAGTTTATGATAGCACGTTCAAAAGGGTTCGCCATCAGACTCGAAGATAACTGACGACTTGATCGCGCCACGTTCATACCATGGAGGGGGTTTTGAAGAGCTACCTGACGGATTGCGATTGGTGATTGTTCATCCGTAAGGCGGTGTTCGCGCGAGGGTGAAGGATGGCGGGAAGTGAACTTCCCGCCGCGTCCAGCATCGAATCGTTCTGGAACCTGCTTATTCGACGACCCAGGTGTCGCCGCTATTGAATAGCTGATCGAGGTCGCCTTCGCCTTGCTTCTTGATCGAGGCATCGACCTGGGCATTGAGGCCCTGGTCATAGATCGGGCGGACGACGTCGCGGAAGACGCCGACGGGTTCTGGGAATTCGGGATGACGCAGGCGGGACAGCAGAAAGGCCAGTGCCGGCGACTCCATCTTGTCGTCATGAAAGAGCAAGTCATCTTCGGTGATGCCCTTGCCCAGCTCGACGATTTCCGGCTGCATGCCGTTGAGTCGAATGCCCTTCTTCTTGTCTTTGCCAAAAATCAGCGGTTTGCCGTGTTCCAGATAGACGACATTGTCGGCCTTCACTTCCTTGTCCGAGGCGTAAAGGAAGGCGTTGTTGTTGAACACGTTGCAGTCTTGATAGACTTCGACGAACGCGGTGCCCTTGTGATGGGCGGCCCGTTCGAGGACGTTGGTCAGGTGCTTGATATCGACGTCCACCGAGCGTGCCACGAAGGTAGCTTCCGCACCCAGGGCATAGCACAGCGGCGAAACCGGATTATCGATCGAGCCGAAGGGGGTGCTCTTCGTTTTTTGTCCGAGCGGGCTGGTGGGGGAATACTGCCCCTTGGTGAGGCCATAGATCTGATTGTTGAACAAAATGATTTTGAAGTCGATGTTACGGCGGATGGCGTGCATCAGGTGGTTGCCGCCGATCGAGAGGGCGTCGCCGTCTCCCGTGATGACCCAGACCTGAAGGTCGGGGCGGGTTATCTTGATGCCCGTGGCGATGGCCGGCGCCCGGCCATGAATGCTGTGGAACCCATACGTGTTCATGTAATAGGGGAAGCGGCTGGAGCAGCCGATGCCCGAGACAAACACGAACTTCTCGCGCGGGATGCCGAGTGTGGGCAACACCTTCTTCATTTGGGCAAGAATCGAGTAATCGCCGCAACGAGGACACCAGCGAATTTCCTGATCGCTGGCGAAGTCCTTGGCGGTCAAGACCGGTAGGCTGCTGGACGGCGAGGTGGACACTTGACTCATGGCGTTTCGAGGGGCCCGAAGCGTTTGGGCGGCAGGCTGCCTGCGCCGCACACTCCGGACGCCTTGCTCCTTTATTTCAAAAGGTTATCGATTTGTTGAACGATTTCATGGACGAGGAAAGGTTTCCCCTGAATCTTATTATACCCGATCGCGTCAACGAGGAAATTGCCGCGAATCAACAAGCTCAGCTGACCGGTGTTGAGTTCCGGAATGAGCACCTTTTCGTAGCTCTTCAAAATATCGCGCAAGTTCTTGGGGAATGGATTGAGATAACGCAGGTGGGCATGCGCCACCGACTTGCCAAGTTCCTGAGCGCGATGCACCGCGGAGCGCACGGCGCCGAAGGTGCCGCCCCAGCTTAGAACCAGGACCTTGCCCTTGGCCGGGCCTTCCACATCTTGCAAGGGAATGTAGTTGGCGATGCCGGCTATCTTGTTGACGCGGTTCATCACCATCTTATGGTGATTGAGCGGCGAGTAATCGACGTTGCCGGTGATGTCGGCTTTTTCCAGGCCGCCGATGCGGTGTTCCAGGCCGGCCGTCCCCGGGATGGCCCAGGGGCGAGCGCCTTTTTCGTTACGCAAATAGGGTTTGAAGCCAAAGGAGGCCGCGTCGCCATTATGATCGTCGCCGTTTTTGTGGCCGGCGGCCGCGGCAGCCAACTCCGCCTTGCCGTCGGGATGATTTACGACAATGGGCGGCAGGTCCGCCATGCGTGGAATGCGCCAGGGTTCGGCGCCATTGGCCAGGTAGCCATCGGTTAGCAAGATGACGGGCGTCATGAATTCGACCGCGATGCGCACAGCTTCCTGGGCCATGGTGAAGCAATCGCCCGGCGTGCAAGCCGCCACGATGGGCAGGGGGCTATCGCCATTGCGGCCAAACATGGCCAGCAGCAGGTCAGATTGTTCCGTCTTCGTGGGCAGGCCGGTACTCGGGCCGCCGCGCTGTACGTTGACGATAATCATGGGCAATTCGGTCATGAAACCGAGACCCATGGCTTCGCCCTTGAGACAGATACCCGGGCCGCTCGAGGCGGTGACCGCGATTTCCCCGGCGAAAGCCGCCCCGCACACGGACGCCATGGCGGCAATTTCGTCTTCGGCCTGGAAGGTACGCACGCCGAAGTTCTTCAGCATCGACAATTCATGGAGGATGTCGCTAGCTGGCGTGATGGGATAGCCGCCGTAAAAGAGCCTCTTGCCGGCACGCTTGGCGCCTGTGACCAGGCCGAGGGCCGTTGCCTCGTTACCCGTGATCTTGCGATAATGGCCGGGCGGCAGCTTGGCCTTGGGAACACTGTAATGCTTGGGGAACGATTCGACCGAGTAGCCGTAATTGAAACCGCCACGGAGGGCCCGCAAATTGGCTTCGCCGATGTTGGCGTTTTTCTTGAACTTGTCGGCGATCCACTTTTCGGTCGGGCTCGAGTCACGTTCGTAAAGCCAGTAGACCAGCCCGAGCGCGAAAAAGTTCTTGCAGCGGCCCGCTTCCTTCGTGGAAAGACCGAGGCCCACCACGGCGTCGCGGGTCATGCGCGTCATGGGGACTTTATGGAGGTCATATTTGGAAGAGAGGGCCGGGTCCTTGAGCGGATCTTCTTTGTAACCGGCCTTGTCGAGGTTACTTGTGTCGAATTCGTCCTGATTGACGATAAGGGTGCCGCCACGGCGCAAATCGGCGATGTTGGTCTTGAGCGCGGCGGGATTCATCACCACCAGGGTGTCTACCATGTCGCCAGGCGTAAAGATGTCCTGGCTCGAGAAATGGAGCTGGAAACCGGAAACGCCCGGCAGGGTGCCGGCGGGTGCCCGGATTTCGGCGGGAAAGTCCGGCAACGTACTGACGTCGTTGCCAAAGGCCGCCGAAACGTTGGTGAACTGCGTCCCGACCAGCTGCATGCCGTCGCCGGAATCGCCGCAAAAGCGAATTACCGCGGACTCAAGTTCTTCGGTTGGTTTCGATTGTTGCGTGGGAGAATGTTCGAGGGATGCGCTGGCTTGCATAAAAAGGAATCCTTCAGCAATCTTCCCCGGGCTTCAAGGCCTCGCGAGCCGATCAGCGCCGCGAACGTGGCGGAGGGAAGAACATTTCTATCGGCAAACTTGGCAGCGCTGCCGCATGGCAAATCTTCGCTGTCTTTCCGAGCTTACAATAAATTCTATGGCAAGATGGGGGAACTCTCAACTAGTTTTCCGCGTTTCTACTCCATCTTGATAAGAAAGCGGGAGTTTATCAAGGCTATGGTTTAAAAAAAGGGGAACATTGGCGGGGGTCTTGCTGAATATGACCTTTTTGCAGTTGTTTCGCCGCGTTACGGCCAAAAGCCACCCACTATGAGTCCTTTGGACCGTATGGTCCACACCGTGCCATGAGGTAAGTCATGCCTAAACCGGATCGTCTGCTGCATACCTTGGTCCAGGCCGTCGCGAGCTTTCGCGCCACTCCAGGGCGACTGGGACACGTCGTCTACCTGCCTGGCACTGCCGAGGTGATGATTGCCGGCGATATGCACGGCAGCCTGGAGAACTTTCGCGTTTTTCTCCAAACCGCCGATTTGGCCCATAATCCCAGGCGGCACCTGGTGTTGCAAGAGCTGGTTCATGGTCCTTTTCGGTATCCCGGCGGCGGGGATAAATCGCACCAACTCGTCGATTTGTTGGCCGCCCTCAAGTGCCAGTATCCGGCGCGCGTCCATTATCTCGTAGGCAATCATGAGCTGGCTCAGTGGCAAAATCAGCGGATTGGCAAAGGTGACGTTGACCAAAACCAGATTTTCCTGGCGGGCCTCGGCGAAGCCTACGGGCCGCAAGCAGCCGAGGTTTATGCTGCCTACTTGCAGCTGTTCGCCGTCGCGGACCTGGCTGTCGTGACCGCCAATCGCGTCCTCATGTGCCATAGCGTACCCAGCGTCAAGCATCTACCTGCTTTTGATTGGGCCCTGTTAGAGACTGACCAGCTGCCAGCCGGCGCCCTCGTGCTGGGAGGCAGCGTGCATTCGCTGGTGTGGGGACGCGACTTGCGGCAAACGCATGTCGAGGAATTCTTGAATAAAGTGAATGCGGACTTGTTGATCACTGGCCATATACCTTGCGAGCAAGGCTATCTGGTGCCCAATCAGCGCCAGCTAATCCTCGATTCCCTGGGCACGCCGGCCTGTTATTGCCGCTTTCCCACGGACCGAACGCTCTCGCAGGCGGACCTTCTGAACGGGATCGGTGTTTTATAGCCATGGCCCCATCCGTCGAAGAAATCCTGAAAAAACTTGGTCCGCTGATTCAAGAAACCGTTTTTGTCGACAGCGAAACGTTTTTCATTACCAGGCCCGAGTATTCTGACCGGCTGTTGGACCAACCCGCCGTCGTGAGCGCGTTTGAGGCCGACGAATACATGCCATACTGGGCCGATCTTTGGCCGGCGGTGCGCATGTTGGCCAAGGTGATCCTGCGTGAAACCTGGGCCCCGGGCACCAGGGCGCTGGAAGTCGGCTGTGGCCTTGGCTTGCCCGGCATTGTTGCGCTGTCACGAGGTCTTCAGGTTACGTTCAGCGATTATGATCCTTGCGCCTTACATTTCGCGGCCCAGAATGCCCGGCTGAACGGCCACGAAACGTTCGGACTTCTGCCCATGGACTGGCGCCAGCCGCCGGAAGACCTGCGGGTGCCGGTCATTCTCGCGTCCGATTTGATCTACGAGCTTCGCAACGTCGCGCCCCTCGTGAACTTCATCAAAAGGGTGCTGGCCCCTGGTGGCGTTTGTTTCCTGACCGACCAGGACCGCATACCTTCGCAGGCGCTGCGGGATACGCTCGCTGCGGAAAAACTTCCTTTCACCACGCAAACACTCCGCGCCGGCGAACCAGGGGGCCGGCGCCTGAAGGGCACGCTCTATCGCATCGCTCCTTGAGCTTTTGGAACTTCCGAAAACTTTAAGCCGATTCGCGATTTCGTCATTTTTCCTGGCAAACGCTGCTCGACGCGCCATGGGGGCTTGTTGTGCTTTTTCTGCGTGGTCCGCAGTGCGATTGTGCCTGAAAATAACGCGTCGCCGGGCGGCGCCTCGGGCATTCGCGTGGTAAGTTCCCCTTGCAAGAGGGTGGCGACGGTCATCAGGAAGGTGTCTTCTGGCGCCTACCCTCTATCCCCAACCCGGTCGCAATCATGAAGATGAAATCGCTCGCCCTTGGTGTCCTGAGCCTGGTCGGATTGGTCCTGAGTTCGAGCAATGCGTCGGCCTTCTTCCTCTTTCCCCAATGCTTCCACCACGACTGCAGCGTGATCGTCTGCCGGCCTTACAACGCCTTCACGCCGATCTGCTGCGGCACCATGATGTGCAACGGCTGCTGCCCGTCGTTCTGCGGCGGCGGCGGCTGCGCCCGACAGACGGCGCCTGCCTACCCCACGATGTTTACTGGCGGCATTTGTTGCGATAGCAGTTGTCCCGTATTCGAAGGCACCTGTGCCGCCACTCCCGGCATGATGATGCAGGCACCTTCCACGCCGTCCATGACACCTATGCCGACGGCTCCCTCCTTCACTCCTCCGGCCCCCACCCCCAGCCCCGTGTTCAATCAGACGTCGATGCGCCGGAATGTCCAGGGCAATGGCGTCCAGCCGGCCGGTTACAATCCTGCCTACCCGATGAACTATTACCCGACGACCTCCTATCCGACCAACTATTATCCCGCCGCCAACTATCCGATGGCCCCGGCCATGCCCGTCCCCTCCTACTGGTACAACACGAAATAGAGTGAACGCTTCCCGGTTGTTGAATCCCTGCAAAAGACTCGACCCCAAAGTGGGGCCGGGTCTTTTGTTTTAGGTATCGCACGGGGAGCTCGAAGCCCCACGGTCAAGCGTACAACTCAATGAGCATCTCCGCGCGATCAAGGGCCGTGTCAATCCTGTCTGGTTCCCATTGACACGGACCATCGCCTGGGAAACACTATAGACCGCCTTGAATGGTCCAAAAAGTAGCGGCGCGATGGAGGGAGGCTCCCATGGGGCAGCGTGGCTTGTTCGTTCAGATAGGTCTTTGCGTGCTGGCATTTTGCTGTGCCGGCGCCTGGGGGCAGGATCAGGAACTCGTTTTTCATACTGTCGCCAGCGAGAAACTCGAAGCGACTTTGAAAGACCTGGACATTGCCTTTCAGAAAAAGCCCGGCAAGAAAGAGGGCATTTTCACCTATGATTTCGTGCGCAAGGACATAAAGATTCGCCTTTATAATTACGAAGGGGAAGATTTGTGGATCGAGACCGATGTCACGGAGAAGGTCACGTTGGAACAGGTCAACGCCTGGAACATGTGCGCCAAGTTTAGCAGGGCCGTGCTGGTCCAGGGGGACACGAATACGACGATCTCGCTGGAAAACCAGGTCGATTGCACCATCGGCATGACCGACGGCATGCTGCGCCAGTTCATTCAGCGGTTCGAGTCGGAAGCGCAGTCGTTTAGCAAATTCCTGAAAAAGTAACCGTGCTCGTCGCCGAAAGTGGGCGCATCCAGGAGGTCATCATGCGTTTTTGCCCAATCGTGAGTGTGCTGGCACTTGGTCTGTGGTGCGGGCCCACTACGGCTCAGGAAGACAAGGTCTACCGCATGCTGACAACAGACCAGCTGGAGGCCACGTTGAAAGGCGCCGGTATCGATTTCAAGAAGTCCGCCGACCAGAAACCGAACAGTTTTCTCTACGATTTCAAAAACAAAGCCTACAACGTGCGCCTCTATTATTTGGATGGCAAGCAATTAATGATGGATACGCTGCTCGGCGCTCAGGCCCTGGAAAAAGTGAATGAATGGAACTTGAGCTCCCATTTTAGCCGGGCAGGGCTTGGCAAGGATGACAAGGGGGCCGCTTACACCGTGCTGGCCTGCCAGCTTAACTTGAAAGGCGGCGTCACGGCTGGCGGCGTCCAGGAGTTCTTCAGCAACTTTCCGGAAGAGCTGGACAAATTCCAGGTATTCGCACGGGGCGAGCCGCGCAAAGATGTGGCCGTGAAGGAACCCGCTTTCAAGGAAGTCACGCCCGAAAAAATGGAGAAGCTCCTGGAAGAGATGAAGATTAAATTCACGAAGGCGCCTGTGGCCAAGGGAACGTTCGCGTACCATTACGAAGCGAAAGGCGCCAAGGTTGTCCTGACGAACTGGGGCAAAGACATGATGCTCGAGGCGAAGTTCCCCAAGATGACGATCGCCAAGGTCAATCAATACAACCTGGAGCGCAAGTTCATCCTCGCGGTGTCCTACACCACGAAAAATGGGGATTACACGACGCTGGAGGTTAACTTGAACTTCCTCGGCGGTGTGACGGACAGCATCATTCGCAACTTCGTCGCGGTCTTCGACGAAGACATCAGCGAATTCACGAAGTATTCGCAAACAGCCAAGTGAGTCGACATGTTTCCACGTGCCATTCCCCATTCCGCTCGATTCCCTGTCACGGGCCTCACAAGGATTCGCCATGACCGCACCTGACTGGCGCGGCGCGGGCCGCCATGATGCTCGATCCCACGGTCACCAACCTCAACACCGGTTCTTTCGGCCCATTGCCGCGCGTCGTTTTTGATAAAGCGACCGAGCTGCGCAAGCTCCTGGCCGAGGAGCCGATGGACTTTTTGCTCCGGCGTACGCCGCCGCTGTTATGGGAGGCGCGGTGCCGCCTGGCGGAGTTCCTGGGCACCCAGCCGCAACGCCTCTTATTTACGGCGAACGTCACGGCCGCGATCAACATCGTCGCAAGCAGCCTCCAGATCGCCTCCCCGGGCGAAATTCTGTTGACCGATCATGAATATGGGGCAATGCAATGGTGCTGGGAGCGCCGCGGCCCAGCGCCAGGGTCTCAGCGTGCGGACCTTTCCTTTGCCGCTCCTGGCGGAGGATCCCGAAGAGATTGTGGACGCTTTTCGCCGGGCCATAACAGACCGGACTCGGCTGTTGTTTTTTAGCCATGTGCTCTCACCTACGGGTCTGGTGCTCCCGGCGGCAGCCATTTGCGCGGCAGCTCGCCGGCGCGGGGTAGCAACGGTAGTGGACGGGGCCCATGCGCCTGCCATGGTGCCACTGCAACTCGATAATCTTAATTGCGACTTTTATGGCGCGAATTGCCATAAATGGCTGTTGGCCCCGACCGGTTCGGGATTTTTGGTGTTTGGCCGAGGCAATGAAGATCGCCTGCAACCGCTTCAGGTAAGCTGGGGCTGGCGCCGGGAGCGTGGCGATCTGGATGCCCAGGATGAGTATGGTTCGACGCCACGGCTACGCTTCTTTGAATTCGAAGGAACACGCGACTATTGCCCGTGGCTGGCAATTCCCGAAGCGATCGCTTTCCAGGAAGGACTTGGGGTCGCCGCGATACGAGAGCACAACCGCGGCCTCGCCCAATATGCACGCGGCGTTCTTGGCGGTCGCCTTGGGCTTGCCGAAGCGACTCCACGACACCCTGACCTCCATGGCTTTTTGACGGCCTTTCGATTGCCATGGCCGCTGGCCGCTCCTAAACTCCGCCAAGCGCTCTGGGAAAAATTTCGCGTAGAAGTACCGGTGGTCGAGCGACCGGACGGGTTGCTGATCCGGGTGTCCACGCATTTCTACAATAACGAGGCGGAAATCGATCGCCTGGGCGAGGCTTTAGCGACATTGCTATGACAATACATGCGGCCGCCATGATTTTGCGCGGGAGGGCAGGGTGTGTCGGACGGCAAATGGCTTCGCGATTTAACGCCGGACATGCCCGTGGTGGCGGCAGCGCGTCAGACCTTGCTTGCTCGGCTACACCCCGTCCGCGAGCGTTTGCCGCCTGCGGTGTTCCAGGCCGATGAAGACCCAGAATTCATTCATCAATTGCGCGTTAGCACCCGGCGCGCGGGGGCGGCCCTGCAAATCTTTGCCGCCTGCTTGCCTACCAGGCTCTACAACAAAACCCGCAAGAAGCTGCGAGGCATTCGCCGCGCCGCGGGTGCCGCACGCGACGGCGACGTCTTTCTGGAGGCGCTGTCTCAGCGGCGCGTCCGCGCCACCGCCGCGCAGCTCCCGGGCATCGACGTGTTGTTTGGGATTACGCAGGGTCAACGCATGGCGGCCCAGCAAGCGCTGGTACAGGCGGTCCAGAAGGGCAGGCTCGACCTGGAGACGCTGATTAACAAAACCATGGGAGCCCTCGAACATCCGGCGAACCTGCCGCGCGCTTTTTCGCTGCGGGACCTGGCGATTCCGCTCCTGACCACCCAACTGGCGCAGCTCGATAAAGCGGCACGCGGAGATTTAAAGAACAACGAACATCTTCACCAGGTGCGCATCGCGGGCAAGAAGCTGCGCTACGCCATGGAAGTTTTTTGCAGTTGTTTCGAAAAGTCCTTCGCACAGAAGTACTATCCCGCCGTCGAAGACATGCAGGAAATCCTGGGACACGCCAACGACAGTCGCGTCGCCATCGAAAGGCTGGAGGCCAGTCGCGCTCGCCTCCAGGCTTCGCAGCGGTCGCTATGGCCACGCTATCAGCCCGGACTTGAAGCGGTATTGCGCTACCACCAGCGCAACCTGCCGCAAAAGCGGCGCCAGTTCGTGGAGTGGTGGCACGACTGGCAACAGTCAGGCGCCGAGCAAGCCTTTGCAAGCCTATTCGTTCCTTCCCCATGACCTGTCGGGTAACTGTAGGGTGGTGTCGAGCGTACTCGCGCTGACCCACCGCTAATTGAATTGAGGGATGGGTCGGCGCCAACACCGCGGGGCCCTGACGTCAGTGTATTTCGGTGGGTCAGCGCGAGTACGCCTCGACCCACCCTACGGGACGAGAGACAGCGCGTTAGAAAAGTTTTCAGTGTATTTCGGTGGGGTCAGCGCGAGTACGCTTCGACCCACCCTACGGGACCACACCTATGATGGGCGGCTGGGGAATATGCTTGGCGGGAGGGGGCCCATGGGCGGTGCCGTGCCCGGGGCGGGCGCTAGCGGAGCAGGGGGCGGAATAACGGGAATGGCGATTGCCGGGACCGAGGGCAGGGAAGGGCCCGGGCCGGTTACTGGGCCCTGCGGTATACAGACGCCGCCGTAAGGCTGTACCTTGTTTGGCCCCGCTTTGCCTGGCCAGAAATAATCCCGCACATCGTAGCAGGGATGCGTACTGCAACCCGCCAGCAAGAGTAAGCCGAAAATCCAGGGACGCGGCATGGTGGAGGGCTCTCGCTAACAATGTGGCAGGGCTGCCTGCTATTTCTCCAGCAACTGAGCCAGGGCATCGAGTAGGGCTTCGATCACCAGGGTCAATTGAATGTATCGGACGATTTGGGTTTCCGTCTCAAGGCACCGTTCAAGCATACTCAAGATTTTCTCGGGTTCCGCGCGGCAGAGAAGGCGCGCTGGTAGCGTACCTCGTCAGGTGCGGTCAACTTGGGGCTGTGCCCCAGGCTTAGACTGAGTGCATCGGCAAAAAACTCGATCAGCAGCCGCAACACCAGCGACGTCCGCCGCCGATGCAGCGACGTCTCCTTGCCCGCATCTTCGACAAAGTCGACAAACTCCTTGGCGAGGCCTATCGTGTCGATTCTGTCTTGAGTCAGGCCCACAACCAGTCGCTGCCGAAAATCCCAGAGCGCTGGCTCGGCCAGTGCCAGCGCCTGGCCCGGACTGCCGTCGGCCAGGCGAATCAATCTTTCCAGCTGGGCAGGGTCGGCCGTGCCATGTTCCTTGAGGATAGCGACGATCTTTTCCTCGGCCAGCGGGCCAAAACGCACCGTCTGGCAGCGTGACAAGATCGTCGGCAACTGGCGATCGACGCTGGTGCCGACGAGGATGAACACCGACCGCGGCGGGGGTTCCTCCAGGGTCTTGAGAAAGCGATTGGCCGCCTCGTCGTTGAGATCGTCGGCGTCATCCAGTATGGCAACCTTGCCATGTCCGCGTGCCGACTTCAGGGAAAACCCTGCGCAAAGCTCCAGGATCAGTTCGGTTGGCATGACGTTGACATCTTCGGGCCGCCGTACGGAAAAAAAGTCCGGGTGCGTTTGCGCCGCGAACAAAAGGCAAGCCGAGCATTGATCGCAGGCCGCCAACTCGCCCGCCGGCTTGTTCGAAGACTCGCACAAGAGCGCCTTGGCCAGTTCCTCCGCGAAAAGGCGTTTGCCCACGCCCGATGGGCCGGAAAACAAATACGCATGCGCGAGACGCCGCTTCTGGAAGACGTGGCGAAATGCTTCGATCAGGTGCTCGTGGCCCACGATTCGCGACCAGGACATGGCGACCTCGAAATCCCGCGATTACACGGACAATTTTAAACGAGCCGCTACTTCGCGCCGGATCGCTTCTTGTACCTGTTCTATCGATTGACTGGCATCGATTACGTGAATGCGCTCTGGACGTTTGCCGGCTTCCGCGAGAAAACCTGAACGCACGCGGGCATGGAAGGCCTCGTCCCGGCTCTCCATCCGGTCCGCCTCGGCCTTGCGCCGCACGTGCGTGGCAGGCCAGCGGCAGGTCAAGGACGAAGGTAAGGTCCGGTTCCAAACCACCGGTAGCCAGACGGCCAACCTCATAAAGCAGGGCCGGATCCATACCGCCCCCATGTCCCTGGTAGACAACGTTGGCTAACAGAAAGCGGTCGGACACGACCGCGCCGCCAGCGTCGAGCGCCGGCCTGATCACCTCGTCGACGAGTTGCGCCCGGCTGGCCATGAACAAAAGCGCCTCGCAGGGCATGGCAATGTGATGGCGATGGCTCAAGAGCAGGTTACGCAGCAGCTGGCCGATCTGGGTGCCGCCGGGATCGACACATTCGGTGACCGCGTAACCGCGCTCGCCCAGCCAGTGCGCCAGTAGTTTGCACTGTGTCGACTTGCCTGTACCATCCAGGCCATCGAGCGTCAGGAAAGGTCCGCGTGTCATACCCTGGACGTAGCGTGGATTTTTAGTCCGCCCCTCCTGTGTCGCCGCGCGTGCGGACGGCAGCTCCCACTACGGAGGTGACGCGGGTCTATTGAGCTTCTTCATCGATCCACCCGAGGATTTGTCCGCCGTGGAGACGTTCGCCGGGTCGAGCGACCTTTTCGGCCAGACGGCCAAAAACGCCGGCGGACACGTCGAAAGTCGCGCCGTCGATGAGCAACTCAACCAGCCGATCTCCCGCGTAAACAAGGTCGCCCGGTTGGGCGAACCAAAGGCTCAGGGTCGGAACTTCCGGGCCAAGCTCGGGCATGAGAATGGGACTACGCATGAGCGGCGACCATCTCATCGGCGTGATAACTGGAACGCACGAAGGGGCCGCTCGCCACTTTTTGAAAACCCAGCGACCGCGCCAGCGTGCCCAGCTCGTCAAATTCCTCGGGAGGAAGATAGCGCGCAACCGGCACGTGTTTGAGCGTGGGCGTCAGATACTGCCCCAGCGTGAGCACATCACAGCCAACGCCCCGCAAATCGGCCAGCGTTTCCAGAAGTTCGTCGCGTGTTTCCCCCAGGCCGAGCATGAGGCCGCTCTTGGTTGTCAGTTCGCGGGGCGGTCGTTTTGACCCTGGCAAGAAGATCGAGCGTGCGTTGATAATCCGCCCGGCCGCGCACTTTTTTGTAAAAGCGGGGCACCGTTTCGGTGTTGTGATTGAAGACCTCGGGGCGGGCCGCGATCACACGGTCGATGGCCTTGACGTCACCGAGAAAGTCGGGAGTGAGCACCTCCACGACGGCCGCGGTACGTGCCCGCACAGCCAGAACGCAGCGGTAAAAATGCTCGGCGCCGCCGTCCGGCAAGTCATCGCGGGTGACGGATGTTATCACCACATGTTTAAGGCCCAGCCGCGCCGCGGCTTCGGCCACCCGTTGCGGTTCATCGTCGGCCAGTTCCGCGGGCGTGCCGCGCGGGACGGAACAAAAGCCGCAGGGGCGCGTGCAAATATTGCCCATGACCATGAAAGTGGCAGTTCGCCGGGCATAGCATTCGGGCCGGTTCGGACAGCGCGCGTTCTCGCAAACCGTCTCCAGGTGCAGTTCACGCAACAACTTGTTCGTGAAGAAGTTTTCGTTTCCCCTGGGCAAGGGCCGGCGCAACCAGGGTGGCAGCCGGCCAACGTGCGGGGCCTCCCGCGGAACATCGACGACTGGTAAGGCGAGCATGATTATTCCCGATAGGCCAGGTGGGGCGGCGCGGACCGTTGGGAGAGTTCATTGAGAGGCAGATATTCCGTGAATAAAGACAGGCGTTCAAAGGCGAAAGCGGCCTGAAAGTGCTCGATGAACCTCTCCCGGGCCAGCGAGGGGCGTATATGACGGTGACGTTCGCGCTCGAGCGATGTCATCGGCAATTGTGTACCCGGTGCACAGCGTACCAGGCGATAGTGGTCGAGGACCGGATTGATATTCAGGCACAGGCCAAAGTAACTCACCCAATTACGAACGGCGCAGCCGAGACCCGCGAGCAATCGATTTTCCACCCAGGCGCCATGATCGTACCACTGGCAGCGCACCCCCAGGTCGGCAAGCCAGCCAGTGACCAGCTGGCCTAGCCGGTTTTGGTAAGCAGCCACGGATAGCCCCAGGCGATCGAGCGGCAAGAGTACATAGGCGGCCAGCTGACCGGGTTGGTGCAGCCAGCAACCACCGCCGCGATTGACCCAGCGGAGCGGCCAGCCACGGAGTTCCAGCTCGCGCTGCTCCAGGAGAATATGTGCCCGACTGCCATGTCGGCCGATGGAAATCATGGGGGGGTGTTCACAGAGGATCAAGGCCGCCCGGTCACGTTCCCCGGCGATTTCATATTGAAGACGGCGCTGGCAGCGCAGGAGGGCCTCGAAATCCACCGTGCCAAGCAGGTAAACTTGCAGGGCCATGGGGCGGTCGCTCCGCTTCAATTCTTCGTTTTCAGCCAACCCCATGATTACTTCCCAGACACCCGATAAATCGCTTCCTCAGGACAACACGCCTTTTCATTTCTGGTAGTTTACCAGGAAGGCCTTCCTTTGCAACCTTGGGGCAGACTTTACCGACTGGGTATCGCCGGGAGGCGGGGGAATTACGTTTTGACCTCTGTTTCCTGAAGATTCCGTGTTGTCGGCCATAATAATTGAAGATAATAACTTAGTGGGTTTAGGGCCTTTGCAAAGAGGGGCGTTTCGTCGCCAAAATCGTGTCGGCGCAGGCATTTGGTGCAAAAATCTCCATTTTAAAAAAACACTCCAAACGGTAAGGTTGCATCCATGTCGTACATCTTGAAAAACCAAGGAACTATTTGGGGAGGACGGAGTTACGCCGCCCCCTTCTTGCTCATGGGAGCGCTGGTGCTGGTCATGGCTGGCCCGGGCCAACCGCTGGCGCGCGCCGACGCCGTGGACGACTTGAAGCTGGCCCTGGCGTTGCCGGCCGGACTTGACCAGGGAGTGCCTTCTCAGGACTTTTTGGATTATCGTCGCGCCACGCTGCAAAAAAGCATCGACAAGCTTCACGGCATCGGCGAGCTGAGGCGTGCCCTGTCCCTGGATGAGTGGAAAGAGGCCCCCAATAGCGCCCTCAACAAACAGGCGTTCAAGATAGCCGATATCGATTTCGCCATGCGTAAACAGGTTGGCGAGCGCTTTGCCGCGAAAATACGCGAAGTAATTGAAAAGGGGGGCGCCACCAGCAGGCTGGCTGCCGCCAATTCGATAACCGAAATCGGGCCAACGATCCGCAGCACCATGGAAGGAGACCGCATGGGGTTCGCGCATAGTTTGACCCCCGAAGTCATTCAGCTCGCGCGGGATCGCGACCTGGGCGTGCGTCAGGAAGCCTTGCGGTGCTGGGAAATATCTTCCCCAACCCCAAGGAAGCGGTACCGGTGTTCCAGGAGGTCCTGGAAAAGGACGCTGTCGGTCCGAAAAGACTGGCGGCCCTCGGTCTGAGCCAGTTGATCAAGAATGCCAGCTATTTGAAGAATACCAAGGCGGCCGGCACGGGCGTCGATGCTTTGCGAAGCGACGTTTTGGAAGCGATTGTCGCCGTTGTGGGGGCTAATCGCGCCGGTTTGAACGATGCTGATCTCCAGGTGCGTGCCCAATGTCTCCGCAATATCCAGGAAGCCGCCGGAGCACTCGCGGACCTGACCCCCGATGGGTTTTCGCGGAAAGCATTTCCAATGGAAGGTCGCAAGTTGCTGCCGGAGGAAATGAAGCTTATCAACGACAGCCATGAATTCATCAATCAAAAAATCAAGGAACTGACGCCGGCCATGGATGCCCTGCGGCGCAGGGCCCACGCTGGCCGCGAGCCTGGAAGGTCCTGACGCCAGCGTTCGCCTGGCGGCCCTGGATGCGCTGGAAAGCATCGGCTATGCCCGCATTCGCCTTAAAAAACTGATCAATAGCGTTCCCTTCGTGACGACGGCGGAGAAGATTGACGACGGCGGCAATCGTGACCTGATGAAGGGGAATGACACGCTCGAGGAATTCATCAGCAAGCACTTGGGGTCTGTCACGAAATTGCTGCGCGATCGCGATGTCAATTTACGCCGCCGCGCTGTCGAGTTTTTGGAAATCATCGAGGACGATGCCGTGCCGGCGCTCCCCTTGCTCGCCGAAAGTTTGCGTGATAGCGATCGCTTCGTGCGTGGCTCGGCAGCCCGGGCCATTGGCAATATCGCACCCGAGAAGGCGGCGCTCGCGGTGCCTGCCCTGGCGGAGCTGTTGCGCGATCCCGATCTGGAAGTCCGCAAGACAACCGCCAAGACCTTGACCGAGATGGGCCAGGTGGCGCAGGCGGCCGTGCCGGCCCTGGCGCTCGCAGTGAATAATGGTGACGTGGAAGGGCGCCTGTTGGCCCTGGAAGCCCTGCGGAGCATTGGCCCCGAGAAGGGCAAAAGTGCAGTGCCCAGCTTGATTCAGGCCTTGTCGACGCCCGATCCACGGGTAAAGCGTCAGGCTGCCAAACTTTTGGGCAGCTACGGTGCGGATGCCCTGGCGGCCCTGCCCGCATTGCGTCATTGCATAGGCGACGACGATCAGGAAGTTCGCCAAAACGCGGCGGAGGCCATCCTCGAGATTGAGCCGTTGCGGTGATGCCTGGAGACCCAACCGGCTTCGCAATATTTCGCGGACGCGACTAAAACCTCAACTCCACCTTTTCGTAGAACAGCCGTTGACGATCGCCGTTATAGAAGAAATCTTCCATTAGCACCGCCGGGTTGGGCGGCAAGAGGCGATCGCCGCCGATGGCGGAGCCATTTACTTTGATCCGAATTGGGTTGGTGAAGTCGACCATGGCGGGTGATAGCCAGAGTGTCACCTGGCGAAGTCCTTTGGTTTGGATGGCCACCTGGGTGAATATCTTGGCCTTGGTTTCGGTCTGACCCGGTGACTTGGCGTCAAGTTTATTGGCCACCGAGATGCTGGCTTGCATGGACGCGGGCGGAGTGGCGCGCACCTGGAGTGTTGGGCCGCTAAGGCAGCGCGGGTCGATGACATCGGTGGTCAACCAGTAGAAGCGGTTGTCGCACTCGCGCATGGTGCGAAATTCTTCACCCACGCCCCCGGTCGTGTTACGTCGCCCCATCTCCTTCTTGGGAAAGAAGCGTTTCTTGTGAGTCATCCAGTCGAACATGCGGGGAAGTTCCCCCTTGTACCAGTCCGGCCCGCGTCCCTTGTATTCGGCATAAAGAGCTGAATAAGTGCCATGCATCCAGTCCTTCAGCATCCAGCGGGCGGCCGCGCCGTTGAGCCCGTTGCGATCCCCCTCGACCAGGTAAACCGGCAGGTACTGGGCATTGGTCAAATAGCGATCATGTTCCGCCGTGTAGTAGCGCGGCACGCCGCACATGGAAAGGATGCCGGCGAATTGGTCGGGATGGCTCATGCCGATATCCAGGGCGGCGTCTGCGCCGTTTTCCCAGCCGAACAAGAACACACGGTCGGAATCGATTTGAAAGCGGCGGCGCAGGTCGCGCAGGGAATCAAGCACAATCGCGTGTTCCCGCGCCGTATAGGTATAGGCGGCGCCACTGGGCCCGCCCCAGAGCGGCGCGGCCAGGATAAAACCATGCTGGGCAGCCAGTTCGCCCAGGCGTTCCAGCGTCACGTCCGCTCGCTCGCGTGCACTTTGCAAGTAAAGCACGACCGGGTAGTCCCGGTGATGATGATAATCGGGCGGTAGTTTCACGTAATACGAGCCGCCACGTGAGTCGGCGATGTCGATATCGAGCTTGACTGTTTTCGTGTCAATCTTGGTTTTATCGAAGGCATTTACTGGCGGCGCCGTTTTGATAATGCGTGCGAGTACTTCCACCGTCATGTTGCTGCGCTGGAAAAGCGACTGCAGCATTTGCAGGCGCACCGCCGAGTTGTCGTTCTTTTGATAATCCAGCACCATTCCCCGGGCCCGCGCCAACAAACGTGCGCTGGTGGTGTCGGGTTCCGCGGAGGCATTGCCCAGCAGCCAGCCCGAAACCGCCAGCGCCAAAACTTCATCGGCGGCTTGCGACGGTTTGGCATTGGCCTCCACTTCGCGCAGGTGCTGGAGACCAAACGTCACAAATGTTTCCAGGCGCGGGAGCGTATCGAGGTTCAACTCGCCAAGAATCAGGTCGGCCGCGTCGGACCAGAATTTGCTGTCCGAGGGTTCGACCCTTTTTATAAGTGCAGCCAGCGTCTGCCGGGCCTGGCCCATCTTGGTGTTCAGATCGTCGTATTTGTTTCTGAGGTCTCGTGCGAGTTGCAGATTTTTCTCGTTAACGAGCGGTTCCAGTTTGTCCGTGGCGAACTGAGTCAAACGTTCTTGCGCCCGCTTGTGCTGGCCGGCCTTGAAGGCGCGGTCGATGTCTTCGACCTGGATATCGGCCAGAACTTTTGCAATAGTCTCGCGCAGGCTGGCCAGGTCCTCCTTGCGACTGGGATACTCCTCGACCAGTTTATCGAGCTCCTGTTGGGCTTCCTCGTGCCAGCCGGCCTG
Organism: uncultured Planctomycetota bacterium; assembly: GCA_963848825.1. Classification (GTDB taxonomy): domain Bacteria; phylum Planctomycetota; class Planctomycetia; order Gemmatales; family Gemmataceae; genus CAVVSQ01. Next base: position 802,542 of record CAWKFA010000008.1, read on the forward strand.
ATGCAGAAACATGCCCACCAGCTTGCGTTTGTCCCAGTCCTTCCAGTCTTTGATCTCCTTTTTGTCGGCCACGTAGCCGGCCAGGAGAGCTCTTACGTCGGCAAGACTCAACTCGCGCGTTAAATAGAAAATGTCCCAGTTGTAGCCCAGGCTTTGAATGTGCATGATCTGGGGCGTCAACTGGATAATGCGCTGCCGCATTGGGAAAGATTTGTTAAAACCCGGACGTGTCACATTGACGTTGAGCGACCTCTCCCATTTGACGTCAAAAGCAGGGAAGTCGGTGATTTGCCACCCCGGCAAGATTTGATCGGGTCGCGCCGTGTTGGGATAGCGCGTCAGGTTAATGAGATCGCGGTTCACCTCTTTTTTTTCGAGCACCTCCTGGAGTTGCCCGGGGATGAAATAGGTCCGGCGGACGCGATCATCGAGATTGACCAGTCCGCCTGAAAGCGGGATCGTTATGGACTGTCCGGAGGCCGGGTCCGTGATGAACGTGCGCTCTTCCTTGACGACCCCGGTTAAAAAGAAGCCATCCTTGAAAACAATAACTGCCTCTTTGCGGGACTGAGCGGAGGCCGATGAAGTAAAGTAGAGGGCAACCGCCAGCGTCAGAACAAAAGAGCTACGCATGACAACTCCTCGCGGCCGCCGTTCCTGGTGACGATTTATCGGACCGGAAGAACGTCCAGACCGTTCAAGGTCCGGATTTCCTTGATTGTGCCCGATATCTCGACGTCCTTCAAGTAGCAGTTGAACTGGCGCCGATAATCGGTGAAAATAGGGCCATTGCCTGGGAACGCTCCAGAGCTTGATGCTTGCGCCCGCTCCCGGCGATTCTTGAGAATCTCTCCATGCCGATACGTTTTCGCTGCGCGTATTGTAATCAACTAATGGGGATCGCCCGCCGCAAGGCGGGAACCGTGGTCCGCTGCCCCAAATGCGCGGGGCAGGTCGTGGTACCGACGCCGGACAGCGTTGACGATGAAGTGGAGCAGCCGGGCACACCGGCGGGTAACCCGGGCGGCGGGCTTTTTGAGCGCCAGCGATTTTGAAAAAGCCTTTGGCGATGGCCCGGTTGCCGAGCCCCAGGTTATCAATCCACCGACGCTCGCCAATCCCCTGGCGGGAGTGGCACGCGCCAGCGCCGGCGAGCCCGCCTATTCGGAATATGAAGCGGTGCCGCTTGACTCGACCCGGCACGCCGCGCGCGGCATCTTTCTGACTTCGGGCGTCCTGGCCGTTGTCAGCGCTCGTTGTCATATTGATGGGGATGGCTTTCTTTTTGGGTCTGCTGCTGGGAAGATCGGCCACTCCCTGAGTGTGGCCCTTGTCCACTATCACGTCGTCTCGTAGGCCAGGTTCGGCGCCAGCCACCGCTCCACTTCTTTCTGTGGCATTCCCTTGCGTTTGGCGTAGCTTTCGACCTGATCACGCGTGATCAGGTCGACGGCAAAGTAGCGGGCTTCCGGATGCGCGAAGTAGAGGCCGCTGACGCTGGCGCCCGGCCACATCGCGTAGGTCTCCGTGAGCTGGATCCCTGTTTCCCGTTCGACATCAAGCAGTTCCCACAGTACTTTTTTCTCGGAATGGTCCGGACTGGAGGGGTAGCCGGCGGCCGGCCGGATGCCGCGGTATTTTTCATCGATCAAGTCTTCCTTGGTAAGCCCTTCGCCCTGACCGAAACCCCACTCGGCACGCACGCGTTCGTGCAGATATTCCGCGAAAGCCTCGGCGAGACGGTCGGCCAGGGCTTCGACCATGATCGCGTTATAGTCGTCATTGTCCTTTTTGAATTTTTGCACCAGTTCGAGGCTGCCGAAGCCAGGCGAAATGGCAAAGGCCCCCAGCGTGTCCGCCAGGCCGGAATCGACCGGCGCGACGTAGTCGGCCAGGCTGCGAAAGGACGTTTGCCCCTCACGTTCCCACTGCTGGCGCAACATGGGCATACGGCATCTTTCCGTGGTCCTCGTGGCATCGGTGTAAAGAATGATATCGTCGCCGTCGCTGTTGGCCGGGAAAAAGCCATACACCGCGTGCGCCGTCAGCAGATTATCACGCATGATTTCCGCCAACAGGGCGCGGGCCTTGTCGTAGAGTTCCCGCGCTTCCTTGCCGACATGTGCGTCCTTGAAAATATCCGGATATTTGCCCTTGAGCTCCCAGGCCATGAAGAATGGCGACCAGTCTATATAGGGTTCCAGTTGCTCCAGAGGAAAGGAACGCAGCGTTCGAGTGCCAAGAAAAGCGGGCCTGGCGAGGGGAGAATTTTGCCAGTCGATGGTAAAGCGCCCGCGCGGGCCTCGGCGAAAGGCACTAGCTTGCGCTCGGTCCGGCGCCGGAAGTTGTCACGGTCCTTGTTTTGGGCAGCGCGATTTTCCGTATCGAGCAGGCCACGCATCTCCGGCCGCATCAGTCGATCCACCACGCCCACGCAGCGGGAGGCGTCCTTAACATAGACGACCATGTTGTGATAAGCCGGGGCGATACGCACCGCCGTGTGCTTGGCGCTCGTCGTCGCCCCGCCAATCAGGAGAGGCACCTCGAAGCCTTGTCGTTCCATTTCCCTGGCGACGTGGACCATTTCGTCCAGGGAAGGCGTAATCAGTCCGGAAAGCCCGATCAGATCGACGCGCTCCGCGATGGCGGTAGCCAGGATCTTTTCGGCCGGCACCATGACGCCCAGGTCGAGCACTTCGTAATCATTACAGCCCAGCACGACCCCCACAATATTTTTGCCGATATCGTGGACGTCGCCGCGAACGGTGGCGAGCAGCACCTTGCCGCGTGCCTGGTGAACGCCACCGGCGAGTTGTTTTTCCGCCTCCATGAAGGGCAGCAGGTAGGCAACGGCTTTTTTCATGACGCGGGCGCTCTTCACGACCTGGGGCAAGAACATTTTGCCCGCGCCAAAGAGATCGCCGACCACGCTCATGCCGTCCATGAGCGGGCCTTCAATGATTTGCAAGGTGCGCTCGAAAAGCCCGCGTGCCTCCTCGACGTCCTCGTCGATATGGTCGGCGATGCCGGCGACAAGAGCATGTTTGAGGCGCTCCGCCACGGGCCGATCACGCCAGCCCTGTTCCTTGACGTCGTTTTTGTCCTTCTTCTTGACGGTCTCGGCGAAGGTGATCAGCCGATCGGTGGCGTCGGGACGGCGATTGAGAATCACGTCCTCGACATGAACGAGCAAGTCTTTGGAGATTTCCTCATAAACCTGAAGCTGGCCGGGATTGACGATGCCCATGTCCAGGCCGGCCCGAATCGCATGATACAAAAAGACGGCGTTCAGCGCTTCGCGCACGACTTCGTTGCCGCGGAAGCCGAAGGATACATTGCTCACGCCGCCGGAGGTCTTGGCATGGGGAAACAGGCGTTTCAGTTCACGCACCGCGTCGAAAAACTCGACGGCATAGTTGTTGTGTTCCGCCAGCCCGGTACCCACCGTGAGAATGTTGGTGTCGAAAATAACGTCGCCGGGATGGAAACCGATCACCTCCGTCAGCAGGCGATATGCCCGCTGACAAACCGCGACCTTGCGGTCGGCCGTCACGGCCTGGCCTTCCTCGTCGAACGCCATCACCACCGCGGCCGCGCCATAGCGGTGAACCAGCCTGGCCTGTTCAAGGAATTTCTCCTCCCCTTCCTTGAGGCTGATGGAGTTGACGATGCCCTTGCCTTGAAGGCACTTGAGGCCCGCTTCGATGATGTTCCATTTGGAGCTATCGACCATGATCGGCACATGCAGGTTGGCCTCGTCGGCCAGCAACCGCAGGAAATGAGTCATGGCCTCCTCGCCGTCGATCAGGTCGGCGTCCATGTTGACGTCGAGGATGTTGGCGCCGTTTTGGACCTGATCGCGTGCGACCGCGACGGCGGCTTCGTAATTGCCTTCCTTGATGAGCCGTTTGAATTTGAGAGAGCCGGTGATGTTGCAGCGCTCGCCGACCATGGTGAAATTGGTCTCGGGCCTCAAGACCAACACTTCGTCGCCGCTGTAATAAGACCAGGTCGGCAAGTCGGGCATGCACCGCGGGGGGACCCCCTCGATTTCACGAGCGATGGCGTTGATCCATTCCGGCGTGGTGCCGCAGCAGCCCCCGACAATATTCACCCAACCGTTGCGGGCGAACTCGCCGAGCATGCGTGCGGTTCCCTCGCAGCCGATGCCGCGAAAGCCGCCCATGCCGTCCGGCAATCCCGCGTTCGGATAGCAGACGATGGGCAAGCGGGATATCCCGGCCAGTCCCTCGATGGCACCGCGCATGAGATCGACGCCGACGCCGCAGTTGAAACCGACCCCCAGCGCGTCGAAATGCTCCACCGAAACATAAAAGGCCTCGGGCGTTTGACCGAAGAGCGTCCGCCCGCTGGGGTCATAAATCGTGCCGGACATGATCACGGGCAAGCGCGTGTTCCGCTCCGTGAAATACTTATCCAGGGCAAACAAACAGGCCTTGAACACCAGGATATCGTTGCCGGTCTCGGCGACGAGCAGGTCGGCGCCGCCAGCGACAAGCCCGTCGATCTGGGCGGTATAGGCCGCGACGAAGTCGTCAAAGGTAAGGCCGCGCGTGCCTGGCGGTGCGTTCGACTCGATATAAAGCGATTTCGTGGTTGGTCCCATGCTGCCCGCGACAAAGCGGGGTTTGGCGGGATTGCGGCGCGTCCATTCTTCCGTGGCGTGCCGGGCAAGCTCCGCGCCGGCCTTGTTGATCTCGAAGACGCGATCCTGCAAGCCAAACTCGGCAAGGCCCAGCGACGTCGCGTTGAAAGTGCAGGTTTCGATAATATCGGCGCCGGCCTCCAGATAGGCGCGATGAATGTCGGTAATCAGGCGCGGCTGGGACAGCACCAGCGCCTCGGTGCAGTTTTTCAGGGATACGGGGTGGTTGCCGAAACGGGTACCGTGATAGTCCTGGTCCACCAGGTTTTTGGCATAGAGGAGCGCGCCCATCGAACCATCGAGCAGCAAAATGCGCTGGTCCATGAGTTCCCGAAGGACGTCATGGGCGCGGGCCTGACTTGGCATGGCTTATTGTCTCGAAAAAAAAGCGGCAGTCTTCTCTACAAGATAGGGGGTTGGTGGAAATGATTCCATAGCGGGAAACGAAAACAGCCGGCGTTCGCAATCCATTGCGAACGCCGGCCGAATTCATGGTCTGTTAGCATCCGTGCCCGTGGACCAACCCTGGCAGGCCTGGCGCCGGCGACAGGGATCAAAACCGCCTTCCTGGCGGTGGCATGGGCCGACTTCCGCTCGAACCATGCCCATTTCCAGGCTCAACCCTGAATAGCGCCCCCTCGCCTCCGTGACGCTGGTGTTGGGCCATCCTTGGCCCTGGGGACGCTATTCAAAGGTTGAGCCCATAGCTTCCTGCTAGCCGTCGCGTACGAACCCCTGGTGGGCGCAGCGCGGACGGGAAAACCGGTTGTCTATTTGCCAACTGCGTTAAGCTTGTAAAAAGATTGCTTCGGGTTGTCAAGGCGACCGCGCTAACAGGGCACGGGTCGGCAAACCAAAGGGTGACGGGGGGACCGCGCGATCATGGCACGGGTCATACGGATGGCCCTGAGACGCGAGCAACTTGGCAGGCGTTTTTGTTTCAAGGGCGAAAGAGAGGATACCCGTTCCAGCTGCAAAGTCAACCTGGGTTCCGCAAAATCCAGCTGCGATAATGAGGAACGTCGCAAGGTGTTGGCGGGTAACAAAAAGCACAAAAAGCGTTTTACCTAACAGCTGCTTTGTGGCCGCAGTCCCTTTCAAGAACGACGCGAGTTCGCATCGGTACTTTTGCGCTTCGGCCGCGTAAAAAACTGGATACAATGAATATTTGCACGGCACGAATCGTCACGCCGCGCTGGCGTAAAAAAAATAATTATTATTTGCGTTTTAATAACTGGCTATCCTTCGAACCTTTCTCTTCAAGAGGATGATCCGCTCGGTACCAAGAGGCAGTTTCCAGCTGCAAAAAAGCAACGCTCCCAGCTGCGACCGCTACTTTTTTACTCCGCCGTGGTTGAATAGGGCGTCGTCACGCTTACTTGGTTTGTTCCGTGGTTTGACGACTTCGCCTGACCACTATTCTCCTTCAGCGAGCCACCCATGTTCAGCGCACGATTTCTCGGGTTCGTTGTCCTGGGTCTCACGATGCCTTTGTGGAGCAACGACGAGGCGCAGCCGCGGAAGGCCAAGGAGGCGCTACAGGGACTTGGCGATTTGATTGGCACGTGGCGCGGCACCGGCACGCCCTCGGGCAGCTGCGCCGACCAGCAAAAAGGGTTTTGGGTCGAAACACTCACCTGGCAATGGCAGTTCAAAGGAACGGACACCTGGTTCAAGGTGTCCTTCGACAAAAGCAAGAACTTCTCCAGCGGTGAGCTTCGTTACCTGCCGGACCAAAATGCCTTCGCCCTGACCCTGACAACGCCGGCCAAAGACCAGCTTACTTTCACCGGCAATCTCGTCAATAAAGTGCTCACCCTCGAACGCCCCGCCAAGAACGAAACGCAACGGCTCGTGTTCACCCTACTGCACGACAATCGGTTTCTCTACCGCTACGAGATCCAGCCGGCCGGCAAGACGCTCTTTAACAAAATCTACAGTGTCGGCGCGACCAAGGAGGGCGTAGCCTTCGCCGCGGGTGATGGTCGGCCCGAATGCGTGGTCAGCGGCGGCCTCGGCACACTGACCGTCTCCTATATGAACAAAACTCTATTACGTTTGCTGCAGCGGTTGCCGAGACGAGTTTCGGGAAAATCCGGAAAAGTACGTCCGGGACTATGAAGCCAAAAAGAATGCCAAGAAATGACGAGTTGGGTAAGCCGCCGCCAACCGTGTCAGGTTGACACAAAACGGTTCACCGATGTCGTACAATCGAACACCATGGTCGAAATGGGCGGTATTTCTTCCGCGGGACGTGCAAAAGAGTTGTTTTTGTAACGTTTTGGGGTTTATGGGCTTACAGGGCTTATGATATTGCAGCTGGTGTGTCTTGGCATCATTTTAGCAAAGAGGGGAAAGGGGCGAAGCATAAGCCGGGAGATATAGCGATGAAACTGGCGGGCATTCGTCCCGAACACAAGGAGGCACCCGCAACGCGTGCCTCGGTCCTGGAGCCAAGTTTACGCGGCGATTCCTGGATAGCGGCCTGTAGCCATCCTGGTTTGCTGGTGATGTATCTCAATAACTATCCCGTTAGCCTACTGCCGGGCTCGGCACTTGAGCTAACCACCTTGAACCAAATTCTTTTCAGCTTGCGCTATCGGTCCGCACGTCGCCAGTGCGCGAAAAAACCTCCGCCTGTGCCGTTTCCAACGCTTTTGAGAACCCGCAGTAAAGGGTGGGCGCCTCACGCTCGGTTTTCGGATCCCACTACAGGGTGGGCTTGCAAGCACCGAACGATAAATATTTCGGCTCCCAGCGGGTACTCCATCGGTTCGTCAAAAGTGATCGTCGGGTGACGTACACTGCAGAGGTCTTACACATTCTACCATCGTGAATGAATTTCGCAAGCCGGCGCTTTATCCCTTCGTTCGGAATCTAATCATCAATGGCCCTGGGGATGTCTTCGCTCGGACAGCCGGCGTCGATATAAGCCTGGAGTAGCACTTGCGCGGCCACTTTGTCGCGACGCGCCTGGCGCTGTTTGTGGGTCAGCCCTGCCGCCCAGAGAGACGATTCCGCTTCCCAGGTGCTAAAGCGTTCGTCCCAGAAAGTGCAGCCCAGCCCGGTTTGTTTCGTCAACCAGCGCCGAAAGCTGCGCGCGGCCAGCGCTGAGGCGCCTTCATTGCCGTTTAAATGGACCGGCAGGCCCACCACGATTTGCCCTATCTCTTCGGACTCAATGACTTTTTTAAGATAACGGGAGTCCTGTTCGTCGGCACCGCGCGTGTAGTTGGCCAGCGGCGAGGCCAGGCGCCGGTCGGGATCGCTGACCGCCAGGCCCAGTCGCACCTTGCCATGGTCGATCCCCAAAAGACGCGTCCGCACGTTCACAGGTATTTCTCCAGCCCCTTGTTTTTGAGCAATTCGACCAGGTTTTTGACGGCCCCCTCCTGGCGCCGGTCGGCGACCAGGATGGCGTCGCCGTCTTGAACGATGAGCAAGTTATCGACGCCGATCGTCGTGATCAGGAAGCCCGGTTCGGCGGCCACGATGCAATCCGCTGTATCAATGCCGCAGTGCTGAGCAAGGATCGTGTTGCCGTCGGCGTCCTGCGGATGCGTGCGCTTCCAGCGCCCGCCAGCTACCCACGTCATCCCAGCGATAGGGCGCCTCGACGACCAGGACCTCCCTGGCGTGCTCCATGACGGCATAATCGATGCTGATACGCGACAAGGCCTCGTACTCGCGACGCAACACCTCGTTGCCCGCTGACGTCTTCCATGCCTGGGCGATGCGTGTCACGGCTGCCGTGAGCCCTGGTTGTGTTTGCCGCAAAGCTTCCAGAATCGTGCTGGCCTTCCAGCAGAAAATGCCGCTGTTCCAAAAATAATTGCCGGACGCGACCCATTGCTCCGCCAGCTCCGCTGCCGGCTTTTCACGAAACGAGGCGACGCGAAAGACACGCAGGCCAAGCCGGCCCTTGATTTCCGGGCCGCGCTCAATGTAGCCATAGCCGGTGGCGGCATGCGTTGGCGGTATGCCGAATGTGACGAGGCACTGTGGGTTTTCAGCGACCATTTGCTCGGCGACGTGGGCCGCCCGCCGGAACTCCTGCACTGGTTCGATGACGTGGTCCGCGGGAGTGACCATCATGACCGCATCCGGATCGTCCTGATGGATGAGCGCCGCCCCCAGGCCGATGCACGCGGCCGTATCGCGGCCGCAGGGTTCACCGATGATGCGCTCCTGGGGAAGGTCCGGCAGATGGAGTGCGACCTCCGCCTTGTGCTGCGCCGAAGTGATGACCCAGGTGCGCTCCGGAGGCACCGCTGCCTCAAAACGCTCAACGGCCTGTTGGAGCAGCGACCGCTCGCCCACAAGCTTCAAGAACTGCTTGGGTTTTTTTTGACGGCTACGCGGCCAAAACCTAGTCCCGCCTCCGCCAGCCATGATTAAAGCGTGCAACATTTAATTCTCGGCGAATATCTGGGTCCCAATGCACTGCAACCCCTTTGGGTTTCATCCCCACCTACACAATTCTACAAAAACCGGCATGTCTCCACAGGCACTGAACGTGGTCCTGATCTCTCCAGGTAACGATGCAATTGGGGCGGCAATCTTGTTTCATCTCTCGCGGCCATTACAATAACCATCGAATCAAATTCAACGCTTCCCGAGGAGAAGATATGTCGACGGCTACAGCGACTGCGCAGCGAATGTTTATTGACGGCAAATGGTGCGACGGCGCATCGGGCAAAACGATCGGCGTCATCAATCCGGCGACCGAAGACATCATTTGCGAAATGGCCTTTGGCACCCGGGAAGATACGCGACGAGCGCCTGGCGGCAGCGGCCAAGGCAATGCCCGCCTGGATGAAGCTGACGCCCTTCGACCGCGCCAAGGTGCTGAAAAAGACGGCCGACCTGATGCGCGAACGGGCTGATGCGATTGCCCGCACGCTCACCATGGAGCAGGGCAAGCCGCTGGCCGAGGCCAAGGGCGAAGTGCTGCATTCCGCCGATACCTTTGAATGGTTCGCGGAGGAAGGCAAGCGGGCCTATGGCCAGGTCATTCCCAATTCCCAGCCCGGCAAGAAGCATGTCACGCTCAAGCACCCCGTCGGCGTCGTCGGCGCCATCAGTCCCTGGAATTTTCCAATTACCTTGCAGGCACGCAAGATCGCGCCCGCGCTGGCGGCCGGTTGTACCATCGTCTGCAAACCGGCCAGTCAAACCCCCCTCTGCCTGGTGCAGGTTTTCGAGTGCATGGTCGATGCGGGGCTGCCGGCAGGCGTGGCCAACCTCGTCATGGGGCCTGCTCAGGACGTCGCCGACGAATTCATGGAAAATCCCGTGTGTCGGAAAATTAGCTTCACGGGTTCGACCGAAGTTGGCAAGCAATTAATACGTGGCTGCGCCGATCAGGTGAAACGCGTCAGCATGGAACTGGGCGGTCATGCCCCCTTCATCGTGTTTCCGGACGCCGACCCCGAAGCGGGGGCCAAGCTGGCGGTCATGGGCAAATTCCGCAACAATGGCCAGGTTTGCATTGCTCCCAGCCGTTTTTATGTTCACAAGGACGTCCAAAAGAAGTTCACCGAAGCCGCGGTGGAGTTTGCCAAGAGCCTGAAGCTTGGCAACGGCCTGGACGCCGGCGTCGATATCGGCCCCATGTTTGAGAAACGCGCGATGGACGGCACCGACACCCTGATCGAGGACGCCAAGAAGACCGGCGCCAAGGTGCTCCTCGGCGGCAAACGCTCCGAGCGCTTCCCCAAGGGCTATTTCTTCGAGCCGACCGTGCTGAGCAACTTGTCGGTGAATGCCAAGATCTTGACGGAGGAACCCTTCGCGCCCGTCATGCCGCTGCTGGAGTTTAGCAAGCTGGAAGATGTCATCGCCGCCGCCAACAACACACGCTACGGTTTGGCCGCTTATGTATTCACCAATGACCTGAGCATCGCCTGGAAGATGGCCGAAGGCCTGGAAGCCGGCATTATCGGCATCAATGACCCCGTGCCCGCCACGCCGCAATGCCCCTTTGGCGGCATGAAGGAAAGCGGCATGGGCCGCGAGCTCGGACACGAGGGCCTCGAAGCCTACCTGGAAACGAAATACATCTCCTTCAAGTTGCGCAGATTGAGGTATTTCGGTGGGTCATCGCGAACGCCGGTTGTCGGTCAGTGGCCGTAGGGTGGGTCGAAGCGTACTCGCGCTGACCCACCGAACGCCGCGATTAAGGGCGAGCAGAATTGAATCTCAAGAACGCCGTGACGGAGATGCGAAATTGGGTTTTGGTGGGTCAGCGCGAGTACGCTCGACCCATCCTACATGATGCTTGTCGTATACCTGTGCCAGTCTGTTTGAAAAATCATAAACAATAGAAAACTTGTCTTGTTCCTCGGAGAAGCAAAATGTCCGACTTGATTGCACCCCATGGTGGTTTGTCCGAACCCGTCAATCGCACCGTCCCCGCCCAGGAAGCCGTTGATTTCATCAAAAAGGCCGCTTCCTTAAAAAAGGTCCCGGTCAGCGATGCCGACCTGTCCAGCCTTTATCGGTTCGGCGACGGTGGCCTGAGTCCGCTTACGGGCCCCATGGACAAGGCAGCGTTTGACCGCGTTTTGGAGGGGGAAATCATCGTCGCGGGCGGCAAGAACTATGCCTGGACCATCCCCATCAGTTTTCCCGTGGAGAAGGCGCTGGCGTCGACGCTCAAGGTCGGCGAGACCGTTGCGCTGGTCAACAGCAAGAACGAAACGGTCGCCACGCTGACTATTAACGACATTTTTCCCTGGGACAAAGCCAAATACATCAGCGGCGTTTACAGTACCGACCGCACGGATCATCCGGGCGGTTCGATGACCATGAGCGATCCGCGCGACATGCTTCTGGGTGGCGAGGTGCGCGTGCTGCCGCAGCCGAAACATCCCGACTACGGCCAATATGTGCTCACCCCGCGTGAAACGCGGGCGCTGTTCGCCAAGCGCGGCTGGAAACGGGTCGTGGCGTTTCAGACGCGCAATCCACTTCACCGCGCCCACGAATATGCGCTGGTTGCGGGAATGGAGCGTTTGACGAATGCAGGGCACTTTACGGGCGCCGTGCTCAACCCGCTAATTGGCGAGACCAAGGGAGATGACGTCGATGCCGCTTCACGCATGCGCACTTATAAGGCGCTGATCGACAATAAGGCCCTGGGGGACGGGGACATCGATCAAGATCTCTGGAAAAAAGTCGGCTATAGCTTCTACGACAACTTGATCCTCATCGGGCTCGACATCAAGATGTTTTATGCCGGCCCCAAAGAGGCGATCATGCACGCTATTTATCGCCAAAACTTTGGCTTTACCGACATCGTCATTGGCCGTAAGCACGCCGACGCCCCTTACAACGACGGCAAAGACATTTGGGACGGCCTGGCCGCCCAGCGCAAGTTCGATGAACTCAAGGGGGACCTGAAAATACAACCGGTCAAGGTTGGCTTCGCGGCTTTTTATGAAGAACTCGGCCGCGTCGGTCTGGTTGACGACTACGGCCCCAAAGGTTTCAAACAAGTCTCCATCAGCGGCCGTGATCTCCGCGAAAAATTGCGCTCCGGCCAGCTCCCCGATCCCCGCATCATGCGCCCAGAAACGGCACAGATCCTCATCGAACGCATGAAGAGTTAGTGGCGAGAAGTGATGGGCGAGGGGCGAGGCGTGAAGGGCTTCCTTCCTGTCTCACTCCTCGCCCCTGCGTACTCGTCCCACCTTTCCCGTCTTTCCTGTCTCGCCCCTCGACACGCTCCTCATTTCCTCTGGTTTCTTTCTCGGCCTTTGTGCAATAATCCCGCCCCTTGAAAGCTGGTGGAACAGCGGCCTTCCGAGGTGTTTCCCTTGCGCTACGTTACAGCACGGATGCTGTCGGTGTTGGTCTTTTGGTGCGTTTCCCTGGCGGCCGCCACAGCGGCGCCGCCGGCCCACGCCCCGGTATACCTCGTCGGGCCGGCAAGTGATCACGATACCATCGCGCTTGCCAGCGCAATTTTTAGCGGTGCTCCGGATAGCTTGATTTTGTTTGAAAGCGAGCAATCGAACCGTTATCTGCAAGCGTTTTTGGCGGATTGGCAGCCGCATCAAATCCACAAGGTCACGTCTCCTGTGGAATTATGGCCCACTCTCTTTCCCAGGGCAGCCAAAGTCGTCGTCTGCCCGCCCGAGCCGCGCAGCCAGTTATTGCAAGCAGCGTGCCTGGCGGGCCTTCTGAAGGCACCGCTCCTGATTGCCGACAATCAAAACTCCAAAACCTTGCGGAAGCAACTGGGCACCTGGGAAACGGCAGAAGTTTACGCCGTGGGAGAGGCTGTGTCTTTCTGGAAAGACATGGGCATCCGCACGATTCGCCTGCGCGACGAAGAAGCCGTACTGCAAGCCAATATCCGGCATGCGCGCAAAGATGGGGCCATCGAGGTTCTGGTGGTTGCCAATCCGCATGACCAATTGAACGGCAAAATAAGCATGTCGACGCTGGCCCCCTGGATAACGCTCCAGAAGCGCGGCGTGCTCGTGCTCACCAATGCGGCGGGCGATAACGTGTCAACGGTCGCCCGCCGCCTTATGCATTCGCCCCCATTAAAAGGTGTCGATGCCCTCGTCCTGGTCGGCAATCCGCTGGCCCTCCCCATGGAGAAACGTGCCAATCCCCTGGAAGGCAAGGACGAATACATCGAAGCCGAACCGCTGACGCCTGCAGGCAGCGAACCGGTCTCCTTTGCCACCGGACGAATATTCCATGACGACCCGGCCGTCGTGGCCTTGATGCTGGCCCGTCCCAACTTGTGGCGGCAACACCCGGAGGTTTCCAACCAGGCACTTATCGTCAGCAATCCTGGCGGCGGTTTGCCGCTTTTGGAGACCTTTTCACGCAACACGGCCCTGGAGCTCAAGAACCGGGGCTTTGACGTCCATGGGATGTTCGGGCGGAAGGCCAATCGCGCCGAAGTACGCGAACTGCTGCCCAAACAAACGCTCTTCCTGTGGGAGGGCCATCACAGCACGCTGGTGCGCGACTATGAGGTGCCCGCGTGGCGCGAACCGATGTGGCCTTCGCTGGTATTCCTGCAAAGCTGCCTGGCACTGGAAGCTCCCAAGGTTTTCCCCATTCTGCAGCGCGGCGCGGTGGGCGTTCTCGGCACGTCCTCGCGAACATTTTCCGCCTCGGGCGGTGCCTTGTCGCTGGCTTATATTGATGCGCTTGTCTATGAGAAACAATCGAGTGGCGCCGCCTTGCGCCATGCCAAGAACTTTCTTCTCTGTTTCGCGCTTCTGAAGGAAAAACGACTCGGAGCCTCTACCAAGTTCACCGGCGCCAACCTGCGCACGGCGACGGCATTTACCTTGTGGGGCGATCCAACAGTCCAGATACCGCTGCCGCCGGTGTCGGAGGATACTCTGCTGCCGGTTACCCATGAAATTCGGGGCCACACGCTCATCGTCAAGCTGCCCCACGATACGCTGCCCAAAGTCGTGACCGCGGGCTACCAGACGGAAATCAGGCCGAATGCCAGTCTGGCCGGCCTGTTGACCAAAACCACGGCGCAGAACGTACATCCGCTGGTGCCGCTCGTTTTTCGTGAGGTTCAATTCACCAAAGCCCCCGCGGACAAGACACCGCGCTTGCACAGCCGGCTTCCCGACGATAACTGGGTCTTCACGTACGATGCGCGGCGTGCCACGGGTTATCTGCTGATCCGGCCGCGCGCCACCGACACCGACGATGTTCGTTTCACGATAGCGTGGGAATAAACCACGCGCCCGCTGACCGGCCCGGGCGTCTTCGTTTTTCCTTGAGGAAGTTTGAATGTCTCGCACCGCCTTGTGCTTTTGGACCGCCTTGCTGTTGGCCGGCTGCTCGCTCGGGTTTTCCGTCCTGCGCTATCAAGTGATGGGTCAGGAAACGAAGATGCCGCCCGGACCGGGAAATTATCGCGTCACCTTGCTCGTGCGCGGCCAGGGTCAGGGCGATGTACGGCTCTTCACGGCCCTGCCGCTCGATGTGCATCATCAGCACATTTATGGCGAGGAATATGGCAGCGAACAGCTCTATCCGAAACCTTCGGAGTCCAAGCTGGCCGACCGCAGGCAAATCGTGTGGACGCAGCGGCCACTCGTCGGGCCGGGCCCCGTCGAGGCGCGTTATCAATTCCTCTGCACGATTGATGCACATCGGCCCAATGCCTCCATGGCCCGTATACAGAAAATAATCCACGCGCCTCCCGAACCCGGTGAATGGATTCATGCCGACCCGGGTATCGATCCAAGCCACGCCGATATCACGACAGTGGCCCTCGATCTGACGCCGGGCCTCGAAAAACCGATGGACCAGGTACATGCGCTCTTTCAGTTTGTCGATCAAAATATCCGCAAGGAGCCGACTGCCGGAACCAGTAGCACGGCCCTGGAATGCCTGCAAAACAGCCGGGGAGATGCGCTGGCCAAGAGCCGGCTCCTGGTGGCTCTTTGTCGCAATCGCGGCATTCCGACAAGACTGGTTTCTGGACTGATATTGAACAAAAAGGCCGAGCAGAAAGCGCATGTCTGGGCCGAAGCCTGGGTGGATGGCTCCTGGATGGCCATGTGTCCCTATCACCACCACTGCGGCAAGGTGCCGCCCAATTATCTGGTGTTTGGCGTTGGCGACATGGCGCTCGTACGCGGCATTAATATCGCCGATCTCGATTATTCCTTCCTGGTGGAAGGCAAAAGCCTGACGGCGGAGGCGGCGGCCTCCGTTTCACCCTTGCGGCCATTTTTCCAGCGTATTTCGCTATCGTCGCTGCCGCCGGCGGAATGGCACCTCGTGGAGTTCTTGTTGCTGCTGCCCGTGGCGGCGCTGGTGATATGCATCTATCGCAATATTATCGGCCTGCCCAGCTTTGGCACCTTCGCGCCGCGCTCATCGGCCTGGCCTTTCGCGAAGAACAGGCCCGCCCCGGCATCTTTGTGTTTGTCGCGATCCTGCTGGTTGGCTGGTGCATGCGCCGCCTGCTCGATAGGTACCACCTCCTGCAAGTGCCGCGCACCGCCTTCATGTTGAGCCTGATCGTATCGTTTCTGATCGTGCTGGTGCTGGCCGCCAACTATCGCGATATCGCCGCCACGCGCTATCTATCCCTGTTCCCGATGATCATTCTGACCGGCATGATCGAACGCTTCTGGACGCAGGAAACCGAGGAAGGCACCTGGTCGTCGTTTAAAATTCTGCTGTGCACTCTCCTCAGCGCGGCCAGTATCAGCATGCTTCTTAGCTTCGCTCCTCTTGTCAATCATCTGCTCGATTATCCCGAGACCATCGGACTGGTCATGGCCTGTCAGCTCTTCCTGGGCCGTTACACCGGCTACAGGCTTTCGGAATTGTTCCGCTTCCGCGACTTCGTCAAGGAGCCCGAAATCAAAACCGCCCACGCACGCGTGAAGGTGAACCTAAGCCGCGACCGGACGGGGCTGCCCACGTAGGTGGTGTATTTCGGTGGGTCAGCGCGAGTACGCTCGACCCACCCTACAGGTGTCGGTTGGTGTATTTCGGTGGGTCAGCGCGAGTCGGTAGCCCGTAGGGTGGGTCGAAGCGTACTCGCGCTGACCCACCGAACGCCGCGATAAAATGGAGTGTATTTCGGTGGGTCAGCGCGAGTACGCTCGACCCACCCTACAGGTGTGGTATTTCGACTGGACCCACCGAACGCCGCGATAAAATGGAGCATCGATGTTTTGGATTTTCCGTGCCGTGCGCTTGATGGCAAAAAGAGGCGTTTTGGGCATGAACCGGCGCAACGCCGAATTTGTCCTCGATCACAATCCACGGGCGCTCTTTCCCATCGTCGATGACAAGCTCAAGATGCATGCGCTGTGTGCACAAATCGGCGTGCCGACTCCGGAGGTGTTCGCGGCCGTCGCCAGTTTTGGCAATCTCAAGCACCTTGCCATGCTGCTATGCAATCGCGACGAATTTGTCGTCAAGCCTAACTGCGGCTCGGGCGGGCGCGGCATTCTGGTCGTCACGGGACGCTCCGGGCAGGACTTCCTGCGCCATAACGGCGACAAGCTGACGATGGACGATCTCCGCCAGCATATGTCCGACATACTCTCGGGCATGTATTCGCTCGGGGGCCATACCGACGTGGTCCTTTTGCAACAAAGGGTCCACCTCCACGATGCTTTCGCGCCGATATCGTATAAGGGCATACCCGATCTGCGCGTGATCCTGTACAAGAACAAGCCGGCCCTGGCCATGCTGCGCCTGCCGACTCTCGCGTCCGGCGGACGTGCCAACCTCCACCAGGGCGGCCTGGGTGCCGGTATCGATCTGGTCACGGGCATGACCCATCACGCCGTGCGCTTCGGCAAAACCATTACCTTGCATCCGGACACAGGGGAACCGCTCGTCGGTATTCAGGTCCCTTTTTGGCCCAGTGTGCTCGAGATGTCCGGTAAGGTCGCCGCCGCTGTCGGCCTCGGCTATGTGGGTGTGGATATCGTTATCGACGCCGAACAGGGCCCGATGCTTCTGGAAGCCAATGCCCGCCCGGGACTAGCAATTCAACTGGCCAACGGACGCGGTCTGTGGAATGAGCTGAAGGAAATTGACACGCCGACGGCCAGCACCGCAGCCCGGGCAGACATGACAAACGCCGCCAAGGTGTGGCGACAGGATGCACGCGAGGAAGCTGCCGCGGCACCCCATCGCTAAGCCAAGTCCCCGGCCGGTTTTCTTTAGGCAAATTCTCGCTCCTCCGGTAAAACTAGGGCAATGCGGCAACCCTTACCCACCGAAATCCGGAGGTTCATCCATGCGCACAGCAGTAAGCCTGTTGGTTCTGGCACTCGTGCCAACGTTGGCCCCGGCAGCTCCGCCGGAAAAAAGCTATTATGCGGGTGAAATCAAACTCAGCTCCCCGGCCGGCAAACCGATGGGCTCGCAGGTCATTATTCTGGAAAAGACCCAGGATAAAGATAACGCGCTCATCATCGAAAGAGCGGTCCTCGTTCAGCAGGATGGCAAGGTCGAGGAGTTCACGGTACGGCTCTCGATAAAGGACGATAATACCTTTACCCTGGTCGATGACGCCAAGATGTCCCAAGGTCAGGGCACGCTTTTTGGGCCAGCCTGGAAATGGACTTATTTAAAGGGGACTTTCAAAACGAAGAATGGGCTCACCATCGAGGACGAGAACTTTTTCGGCGATGACTCCGCCGTTTTTGCCCGCAAAAAGTTAATCACGCCAGACAATCAGGTATTCATGTACATGGACATGGGCCTTAAAAGCATCACCCCCAAGACATTTGAACTGCTTCGGACTGCCCTCCTCAAAAAGTAAGACTGCGTGCCTTTACAGGCCTGCATTGCTGGTTGCCTTTTCGAAGGTCCGCAGCTGTTCCGCCATTTCAGCATCTGTCGGCGAGAGTTCGACGGCGCCGGGTGCCATGGAACGCCGTAAAAAGATCGAGCGGTCCCGGCACCGCATCTTCGACCCATGAATAGGCTTGCGCTTGCAAGGTGCTTCAGCTGATGAGGCGAATATACACCAAGTTGGCGCAGCTGAAAAAGCTGTTTTCCGCCAGAATGAAGATATTGCAACAAGTACTTCATCTGGGAGAAACAGCTTTTATGCAACGCAGACCGAGATTCACATCCTTTCAGGCCGGTATATCTCATTTTCTTACGCCGCGGGTCTTCAAGCAAGCGCATCACGTTTGGAAGCCAGACTACCAGCCTCCGCGGTGGTCATTGTCGGCAGTCGTGTGGACCCTATTCAGCATGACTTTTTTGCGAGGCGACTCACAGGAGGAAGTGTTCGTCACCGCTCAGGCCGCTTATGTGGCAGCCCATCCGAAGTTGCGGCGGCCAGGCAAGACGCTGGCTGGTTTTCTGATGGCTTTGGCCAAGATACCCTTGATCGTCTTTCGTGCCTTGGCCGAAGGCGTGCGGCGCCAGTTCGACACACAATTTGTCAGTAGCACACGCATCAACGGCTTACTGCCGCTGGCTTGTGACGGCACCCGCCTGGAGTGTCCTCGCGCCGAACAATTGCAACAACGACTTGGGCAAGCAGGCAAACCCGAGTCGTGCCGATGATCTATTTGACGACGCTTGTTCTGTTGCCGTTGGGTTTGCCCTGGTCATGGACTTGGGGCAAAGGTACAGCCAGCGAGCACGATCATCTGCGGCGGTTGCTGCCCACGCTACCTCACGACAGTTTGCTGGTCGGCGACTGCTTTTTCGCTGGCTATGAACTATTTCGCGACATTGTCAAGGCCAATGGGTCTTTCCTGATTCGCATGTCGTCGCGGGTGTATCTTTACACACTCGAAAAGAGGCCGCTCGAGAACTTTCGCGAGGGCATTATCTACTACTGGCCCGAGAACATGGCGACAAAGGTAAGCCGCCGCTCAAAGCACGGTTGTTGCGTGTGCGTGGCAAAAAAGCAGATGTGTGGCTGTTGACCAATATTCTTGATCGAAAAAAGCTGAGCCACAAGATTGCGGCCCGAATCTATCGCTGGCGATGGCGAACGAAGGCCTGTTTCGCACCTACAAACGCATGCTCAACAAAGTGAAACTGCGCAGCCGCACTGTGGCTGCCGTGCATCGCGAGGCCGAAGGTTCCATGCTCGCCTTGCAGTTACTGTTAGCCATGGCTGCCGAAGGCATGCAATCGGGCCGACGGTCGGTCACAATCATGGAAAGTCCCCGACGCTTGTTGCTCCGCGTGCGCGGTGACATGACTGCGCTGTTGCGAGAACTTGGTCCGCGCCAATTCGCCGACTATCGACGACGACTGGAAGAAGTGCGATCGGAAGCATATCAACGTACTGAACCAAAAATACGGCAACCCTGGCCGCACAAACGCGAATTTAAGCCGCCAAAACCACCCAAAATCCTAATGATGCCTGAAGCCCTTAAAGCGAAAATGTACAGAATGTTAAGCGTGGCCTGATATGTGAAGTGTTTACGGCGTTCGGTGCCATGCTTTCGCGGCTCATTTGCAGTCCAGTCGCCTGTGCAAAACCACCGCGAAAGCATGTGAACGATCGGGAGTCTCGCTTGTGCAGGGACCAGCCGTCCAGTCACGGCAAGGGGTCCATTAAGGTGGGCACGTTGAGCTGACCTGCGTAAAATCGTGCATTGAACCAAATCCAATCCCTCACTTTTTCCACGAGTCCGCGCCGGACCGGATTGTTGTGAATGTATTCGATCATTTGAAGTACGGTCGCAGGCTCAAACACATTCCGATCGTAGCCGCCCCCTTGTTGCCAAATCGGGATTGGATTTTACGTTAGGCCGAACATCCTGCAAGTGCGTCATGTAATCCGGCGCCGGGTGTCCGGTGTAGAATCCGCCAACTCCTAAATCCGAATCGAGGAACCAGTTGGTTTTCCCAGGCATACTGTACTTGATGCCCTTGCCAGTCGGTCCTGATAGTTTAACCCGCTTGGGTCAAAAACAACTGAACGGGCGCACGTTTCGATTTCGCTGGACCGCCACTTGACCAACACAGCGGATGGCCGGCTGCATTCTTTTCAATTTCTAAAGGAATATTCCCGATGGCATACGTGAAACCCTCATTGCAATTAAAGACAATAGCCCGATAGTTGTTCCACACAAGGCGCCGATATTCGGATAGACTTGAATGCAAAGCAAGAACCAACCATCAAAGGGAACCAGAGCAATTACTAAGTAAACAAACACGGTCGCTCCGCCGATTGCAAAAAAGTCGAATCCATATTACGGCCTTGAAGTAATTCCCAATTGCAAGTATAAAACAGACCACGATGGCGGCTGGAGTCGCAATCAATGGAACAGAAACAATGCAAGGAAGAATGGACCCCTCGACTTCGTGACAGCCAAATTCATCGTAAGACAAACCTCTAGGTGAGCCTGCGATAAAACAACATGTTATCCAAGCGATTATTGCAAATAAAAACCAAATCAATCCGCCCAAAACGGCCGTAGAATGCTTTTCGTGCAATAACGTGCTATGGTTAGTCATGAAGCCCTCCAGCCCCTTCCAGCCTTGGCCTTATTGCGAGCGGGCGAATCCTTTTTCGATCCGTTCACGCTATTGTACATGAATCCAGGCGGTTCGGCTGGGGTGCAACCCGCGTGGTGCTTCCAT
>CAWKFA010000009.1:0-971578 GCA_963848825.1 uncultured Planctomycetota bacterium
TACCTTGGCACGGCGAGGGGATGCGTGGGTCTGGCTCGAACTGCAAAGTAATCGGCCTGAGTCTGAGAAGGGAAGCGCACGATAGGATCGGACGGCAACCCCAAGGATCAATACCGCCAGGAATGCAAATGGACGAGTTGCGCTTCGTTGCTGAGCGTGGTAGAGAGCGATTTGAAATAATCGAGGGCCGTGGAGAAGGCTTGTACGTCCTTCGCTATCTTGATGGGCTGAATACACACGATTATCTCGCATCCGATCTTTCCGGAGCCTATCTCACCGCCGAAGGCGAGTGGGGTGTCCTGACGTCGGCTTGGCGATCAGCATTGCCGGACGAACTCCCTCTCTGGCGGCAGCCTCCCACCGTTGAGATC
Organism: uncultured Planctomycetota bacterium; assembly: GCA_963848825.1. Taxonomy (GTDB): domain Bacteria; phylum Planctomycetota; class Planctomycetia; order Gemmatales; family Gemmataceae; genus CAVVSQ01. The sequence goes on from CAWKFA010000009.1 coordinate 372, forward strand.
GTGGAAGGCGACCTGCTCAACCAAGATGTGGACGTGATCGTCAATGCCTGGAATCGAAACATCTTCCCATGGTGGCTGCTCCTCCCCCAGGGCGTGTCCGGGGCCATCAAACGTCGAGGCGGAACTGCACCTTTCAAAGAACTTCGGAAGCACGGCTGGATTCCCCTCGGTGGTGCCGTCTTGACTTCGGCGGGGACTTTGCCGTTCAAGGGCATCATCCATGTCGCCGGGATCAACCTGCTTTGGAGAGCCTCAGAGCGGTCCATCCGTGACTCCGTGAAGAACGCCGTGCAGTTGGCCCACAAAACTGGCTTCAAGTCCATTGCGCTTCCCTTTATCGGGGCCGGGTCTGGTGGTTTCAACCAAGACCAGGCCAAGGCTCTCATGCTGGACGAACTGAGCACGCTGGAAGCGCCGCTGGAGGTGAAGGTGATAGTGTTCAAGGGAGCGAACAAATGTTAGAGTTATCAGGGAGGCGAATATGCCATCGCTCGGTCGGGAACTACCGGTGCAGAAACTGTTGATACTTTTTCTTGCATCCATGTTTTGTGGCGGCTGTGAACGAGAACCCGTTGCACCGACACAGGTGAAAGAATTTAAGTACACGGGCAGACAACTCGACAATGGGAAATATGAATTTGTTTTTCAGAATGCCCCTGAAAACTTCGTGTCGTTGACCAGTGCCCCGGAAAAGCTCGAAGACAAATTGAAGACAGGAAAATGGTTAGTAATGCTTTGTGCGAGGTACAGTGTACTCGACATTCAGGCGCTTTACTCGACCGCCAGGGCCGTAAAAGGGTTTGAACGACGTGTGAAGGTCGGTATCCGGCCATTCTGGGACGAGGAAGAAAACACGAAATGGTTTCCGCAATATCGGGAGGTCCAGGGTTTTAGCCCAATTTACATTTTTTTGAATGAAGGAACGGTCGTCTCTTTCACAAAGGTTTTTGAGTTCTTTGACGCCAATAGCAAATGGTCAGACAAACGTTTCCGGGATTGGCTGGAACTACAGTTGAATGAAAAGAGCTAGAGGGGAAGGAAGACTTTATTTGGCTGCATCGGGGACTGGCAAGGTCGATTCGTTTGAGGTAGACTGGCGAGTCGTCCCCGGAAACCGAAAATTGCTTGCGAATTAAACGAAAGGTGGTACGCTCAAAGGCACTGCCTTGGGAATTCCTATGAACCGCCTCAAGCGAATTGAGCCTTTTTTCCTGTTCACTCTCCCACTTGCTCCTTTCCTATTCGTTGCTTTGCTTTCGAGCCTCAGAACAGGAAGGGACTTGACGGGCGTGTTTCTTGTTGGCGTTGCGCTGTTTCTTGCCGGGGCAATACTTTTGATCGTCATTGGCTTTTGGCAACGTAGGGCCGGGTGGAAAAACAGCGGCGTGGCGGTTTTCATCTCCCTTATAGTTGTGTTTCTTTACTCTGGTACTGGAATTTGGTGGATTGGAGTAAAATCTATCGCTGTGACGGTGATAGTCCGAGACGAATCCACCCAGCAACCAATCCCCAATGCCGCCGTTCGACTTTTTAAGGACTCTGAAATGGAAGACGCCAACAAATCTGAGTGCCAAACGGATGAAAAAGGAACCTGTTTTCTGAACCACCGGTTTACAAGTATTGGAACCCTATCCCCTATTCGAGATACAGGCAGCTACTACCTTTGGCGTGATACCCTGAAGGTAGATGCCACCAACTTTCACAGCATCTCCAAGAACTTGGAGACATTTACGGGTCCGGGATGGCCTTTGCATGGTCCACCGATGCCAGCCGTGGAGGTTAGGCTGAAAAAGAACAGCGGGCCGCAAAATCCAGTTGAAGCAAATGTGGGCTTAGTCGCCGGTTCGGTTAGCTTTGAAAAGCACATCGCCAACTATAGGACCATTAAAGTCGATCTCAAGGCTATCACCGCCCAAGTCCAAGCCTACCAATCCGATCATCTTGGGAAAATTCCGCCGACCCTTGAAACCTTGCTAGAAAAGGACACAGACGGAAAAGGCCCCTATGTCGTTGGCATCAAGGGCATTATGGCCAACAATCCGTTGGACGGTCACCTTTACCTCCGAGACCCCTGGGGCCATCCCTATCAATACGATCCCAGCGGCGACAAGAATTTCAAACTAGGTGGTGCCAAGGCACTCGTTCCAGACATTTTTACCGTCACTCCTGATCACCAACTTTTGGGAAATTGGCAACAATAAGAAATGACGAGCAGACGACTCCACATATTACTTCGAGGTCGATCCTCAACAAAATGTGGTTATTAGGACCAGGCAGATGGAAAACTACCAGGGACGGTGGCGGTACGGCGTTTTTGACGGAAGAATAGCCAGTGGACACATCGCCGACGTTTATGCCTCGGAACTTCCGCTAACGGCAGACGAGGAAATTACAAAGGATTACTTTGAGGAACAATGGGCATTAGCACTGAGTCCACAAGCCAATTCCTCGATAGATCAATCCTAGGACTATCCCTATGTGGCCGCCTCCAAAAATTGTTGACGCGGCTGGTTCGGTCTCCCTCTAGCTCTAGCGATGGCGGAGGTCTGGGTATGCGATCCCGCATTTTATTCGCTCTGGCAGCAATAGTATTGTGCGTCTGTGCGGCGGTACTGATCCTGCGCCGGGAGGATCCAAGCATCGTTTTCGACACTCCCTGGCTTATGAATAGCGGGGCGAGGGCGTATAACGGCACGGCGTACGATGTGGCCGCTCTGCAGATCGAGCCAGATCGGAAAGTAGTTCTGCCGGACTCCGCGACCGTCGTAGAGCGATCGGACCAGGCCGATGTCTTGCTGGTCTATATGGCAAAAAGCGCATGGATTCTCGCCCACTATTCCGAATCCGTCAGCATCGCGGAATATCGCAAGACCATGGGCTGCGCGGTCAAGCTCGAAAAAGGAGCTCTGCTTGTCGGAACTTTCGGGGAATACAGCTTCATGGAGGGAGCCGTCTCCATGAGCCTACTGGTGCTTGTGCCTCCCAACGTTGAAGTGGAACGTCGCGCGGGCCTGATCGGCGGACCTGGCGGCCGTGCCGGTTCGCAGCGGAACCCAAACGCCATCAACCCAGCGCACGGTGATCCAAAACCCGCCCTTACCAAATTCAAAGAAGGTACACCCCGCCGCTGGCTGCCTCCGACTGCCGAGGACGGATGGCACGAAATTCCGGCGGTACCCGATGTTGACCGGCGTGTCAGCAACCCAAGGATTGCACTGCCCCCACGCAAATGAGGGCAGCAAGGGCGAACGCATTAAAGCCAGATCTTAACGCAAGAAAGGAATCAGTGACTTATTTAAGGCAACGCCAAGACGACCCGGAATCCATTGCCGCCAGTGCAGATTTGTGGCAAATAGTGGAGGCGAAAAGCTGAGCGGCAACTAAACGCAAAGTTGTGGTAGGAACCGCCACGCAATACTCGGAAGTCTGCTTTGCTTGCTCCTTTTGGATCTCGCCGGTCGCTATTCTGGTATGAGTCGTATAGGTCCTCACACCACTGCCACACATTCCCGTGCATATCATAAAGACCAAAAGGATTGGGAGGAAAGCTTCCCACCTCCGTCGTACGTGCGCGAAAGATATTTGGAGAGCGTCCAAGGTAATTTGCCAGGTCTGAGGTAATATTCTGCCCAAAGTAATACGGCGTAGTTGTGCCGGCACGGCACGCGTATTCCCATTCGGCCTCGGTGGGCAGGCGATACTCTTTTTGTTCTCGCTCGCTCAGTTTTGTGCAAAAATCTTTTGCATCGTTCCAAGAGACCTGTTCTACCGGGAACCGGTTCGTGTCAAGGCCAGCAACTAGTTTCTTACCGCCGCCCGTGGCACAAAACCAGCTTGGATTTCGCCCTATCACCTTTTCATATTCCTGTTGTGTCACCGCAAAGACACCTATGTAGAAGCCATTGCTAATCTTCGCGTTGTGCTGCCACTCGTCATTTCGGCGCCCGCCCTCGTTCGCCGGCGAGCCCATCAAATACTCACCCGCCGGTACGTACACAAGCTTCATCTCAAGGCTGTTGGTGATAAGGTCGCCTTTCTTTGGCGGGGCCGTGCCTTGTGGCTGCGCCTGGTCAACCACAGAGATGTTCGGGGCCTCGGCACTGACGGGGACTCGCCAAGCGATTTCCGCATCAAAGCTCTCGTTTTGAGTGCCTTGGCGAAGGACGTCAGCCTTTGATTGCTCGCAGTATCTGCTCGGGGCTTTTCTGCTTAACGGCCCCAAAAAAGTGACTAGAACGCCAATTCCTAAACAAACAATGCACGGAATCCGCCACATGACAAAACATCCGAAAGAAAATATTGCTTCAACTAACAATAATCGCGAGCTTTACGGACTGCAAGTGAAAGTCCCCGGAACGACTTCATGTCGGCGACACCGCCACAGCGGGGATCAGGGAGGTGCTCATGATTCGGCGGGCGATGAATTCAATTTGCCATGTTTCCCGGTTTGCCGGGATCACGCGCCAGTTCCTTTGCCTCGGCCTCGCAGCCACCGAAGGCCTGACCGGAACAGCAAACAACGTTTTTAAGCGTTCACTGGACATCCCGCCTACCACCGCCAGGTCGCCTGCCGCACCTTTTCCGGAACATAATTGTCCGCAAACGAAGTGCGGAAGAATATCTCCTCGGTCGTGGCGAAAAGGCGCACGCAGAAGCAGGGCGCATTGGTAGAGGGGCATGAGGAAGAAGATAGAGCTCAGGATCAGGACTTCGCGGAAATGGGTGGTGTAGTAGAGGTTGGTGGCAACCTGGATGAGTTCGAAGACCAGGTAGCACATGTAGAGGGTGAAGAGAATCTGCCACCAGTCCTCGGGCAAATAGAGGAAGAACCAGATGAACCAGACCAGGATGCCGTAGACGCAGAAGATGCTGAAGAACCAGCTTTCGACGAGGACCAGCAGGTTGGAGAAACGGAAGTTGGCGGTCCAGGGAAAGGCGAGATCGAGGTGTTTGCGGCAATGATTGCGAATGGCGCCGCTGCGCTCCCAGCGGCGGCGCTGTTTGATCTTTCGGCGGGGGGACCATCATGGACGATGATCGAGTTTAGGATAGGTTTGCCAGAGGCAAGTCAGGGCCAAGGCGATCGTGTCGGCTTCGTTGTAGCCGACGACGTGGCGAAGTGGCTAAAGTGCGGCACCGGTTCACGACCCTGCAGCCACCGCCAGGTGCCCCGCAGCCAGTCACCCGAGCCGTTCACAGTTTTCGTCCCCCCAAGTCTCATCTAGGTGGCATACTTATCTCACACTAGGACTAGGAACGCCGCCAGCCCGCCGCCAGCGGACATTGCGACTTTTTTGGCAACAAGCTAACGTGAAAGTAGCGGAATCGTGTCGCTAAAAAGGAGGTGTGTGATGATCGAAGCTACGCCTCTCATGGAATATGGCGTGCCGATTAATGCCAGGACGATGATCGAACCGCCGGACGTAAGCGTGTTGGAGCTTGAGGCCGGCCATCCCGGCCTGGGAGATGAAAATTATTTGCGCCGGCGTCAGCAGCTTTTCGCGCTGTGCCGTGAGCATCGGCTCAAGAGAGCAGGGCCGCCGCTCATCGACTATACGTCAGAGGAAACGGACGTCTGGCGGCAGGTGAGCCCGAAGTTGGACGATCTGCATAAAGCGCATGCGAGCGCGATCTATTTGCGGGCCAAGGAGGCCCTGGGCATCAGCCAGACGGAAATACCGCAACTGCGCCACCTCAGCGACCACCTGAGGCGACAGACGGGCATGCATTTGGTGCCGGCGGAAGGGCCGCTGGCTTATCGCACTTTTTACGGGTACATCGCGGAACGGGGCTTCCCGGTGACGCAGTTTCTGCGCCATGGCTCGCACCCGGAGTTCACGCCCGAACCGGACATGATCCACGATTGCCTCGGCCATGTCCCCGCGCTCATGAATCATGATTACGCGGAACTGCTCACCTTGATCGGCAAGGCGGCGCTGGCGACGCCCCACCCGGAACAGGTGCTGGCGCTCAAACGATTTAGCTGGTTCAGTATCGAGTTTGGCCTGATCGAAGAAGAAGCCAAACTCAAGATCTTTGGCGCGGGCATTCTTTCTTCGACGGGCGAAATCCCCTTTTCCTTGTCCGCCAAGGTCACTCACCGACCCTTTGTTACCGACGAGGTCATTGCCACGGATTACGATCCGTCGCGGATGCAGGACCTGCTCTTCGTCATCCCGTCCTTCGCTTTTCTTCGTCGCGAGGTCGAAAAGCTGGTCGAGCGTTTCGGCATTCACGTCGCGTAAAAGAACGAACGCCGATCACTCCGTGGCGGGGAGGATCGGCGTTTTGTCCCGGCAAACGCTTCTTACAGCTTTTTGGGCGCGTTGGGGAGCGCTTCTTTCATTTCGGGTATCGGCATTGGTGTTTCGGATTTCATGCCGGAATCGTGGGTCCACGGGGCGCGGTACGAGCAGTTGTCATCGTAATCGCAACTGCAATCGCAGACACCGTGCGTGGCATGACAACCGACAACCGCACCCATGAAGGTCATGGCCAACAGGGAAAACAACAAACGACGCATGGTTAGGTCCCTTTCAATCGTCCTTGAAACGAATGGGTCACGGTCCGATCGGGAATCGGACCTCCAATGCCCCTCCTTCCCGGTCGAGTGAAAGGAGGGCAACACTTGGAATTAATCGGCAAATTCATCCTTATCATCGTCCCAGGAAGGGCTAGCCCTTTAGCGTTTTCCGTCAGAACAGGAAAACCCAGAAAATTAGGTCATCCATATAACAAGGGTAAGTTCAGAGGTCCTCAAAGACAGGACGAACGACCTTTTTTGAGGAAGAGGAAGAGTGCCCATGGATGCCATTTTGCTCTGCGCGGGGTTGGGGACACGCCTGCGGCCCCACACCTTGACCACACCCAAGCCGCTTTTGCCAATTCAGGGCCGGCCCATTCTTGACTGGACGCTCGGCGCCTTGCCGAAAGGCGTCGATCGGGTCATCGTGGTGACGCACTACCTCGGTGAACAAATAGACCAATACCTCCAGACGCAGCGGCATTTTACCCAGTGGACGACCGTCCCCCAGGGGGAGCCGCGCGGCACGGGCGATGCGCTGCGCCGCTGCCAGGGCAGTGTTCGTTCCGAGCGCTTCCTGGTATTGAATGGCGACGATCTTTTTGGCGCGGGCGATCTGGCGGACCTGGCCGAGCGCTCCGCGGGTGTGCTCTGCGCGGAAGTGGAGGACCCCAGCAAATATGGGATCGTCTTCCTGAAGCCGGACGGCACCCTGTCAAAACTGGTCGAGAAGCCCGACCTGGCCGGTCCGCTGTTGGCCAATACGGGGGCCTACTTGCTTCCCCGCCACGTTTTCGACATCCCCCTGAATTTGTCGCCGCGCGGCGAATATGAAATTACCGATTACATCACCGAGCTGGCGAGCCGGCAACCTTTTCACGTCGTGCGGGCCCGCTTCTGGATGCCTATAGGTACGGAAGCGGCCTGGCGGCAGGCAGAGCAGGCGGACCTGTCACCGCTGTCGACCATCGGCTAACGATATTCGTTGGCTTTTGGCCTTAGATGCGTTAACATTTTGGTTGGAGGTCCTGAATTCACCCGTTTGTTTTCTGACCTCCAGTCTTCCCTATCTGCAGTGGCCCTCCTGTCGAGGATTGAACCCGGGACTCCTGGGAAGGAACATTCGTGCCCCGTTTGCTGGTGATCAAAGGCGCTGACGAAGGGAAGCATTTCGAGCTGGCTGAAGCCAGCGTCGGCATCGGCCGCGATCCGTCCAGCCAGATTCGCCTGCACGACACCGAAGTTTCCCGTCGCCACGCCGAGTTCCGCCAGGTGGAAGATGGCTACGTCCTCGTGGACACGGCCAGCGCCAACGGTACCTACGTCAATAACAACAGTGTCAAGGAAACCCGCTTGCAAGCGGGCGACCAAATTCAAATCGGCCAGACGACGCTTGTCTATAGTTCCGGCCGTACCGAAACGCCCGGCCCGCCGCCGGACCTTGCTGAACATATCAGCATGATTACGCGCGGCGACGTGGAGATGTCGTCTGCCATCATCAAGGCGGTTGGCGAAACCGAGGGAAGCCGAATCCTGGCGCAGCCCGACAAGGCGGCCTCCCCCTGGCTGAAAAATGCCCTGGCCAATCTAACCATTATGTACGAGGCCAGCCAGGCCACCAGCCACATCCTCGATCAGCAGCAGCTCCTTGATCGTATTTTGGAGTTGATCTTCCGCACCATCGCGGCCGATCAGGGCTGCGTGATGCTCACGAATCCCGACTCCGGCGACCTGGAGCCGAAGGCGGTGCGCCGTCGCCATGAAGCGGCCCCCGGTGAAAAATTCGTCATCAGCCGGACCATCATGGATTACGTTCTTCAGGAGAAACAGGGGGTGCTGGTTTCGGACGCCTCCAAGGATCAGCGTTTCAACGCCGGCCAGAGCATCGTGAAGTTCGGTATCCGCGAGGTTATCTGCGTGCCGATGAAGGGCCGCCACGAAACCCTCGGCGTCCTCTATTTAGATACGCACGCCAGCGTCCGTGATCTGGTCGCGCGGAAGACGGCGACCGCCAAGTTCATGGAAGACCATCTGACACTCGCCATTGCCGTCGCCCATCAGGCTGCCCTGGCCGTGGAGGAAACACGTTACCATCACGCCATGGTGCAAGCGGAACGCCTGGCCGCCATTGGCCAGACCATCGCCGCCCTGTCGCACCATATCAAGAACATTCTGCAGGGCCTGCGCAGCGGCAGCGACATTATCAAGATGGGACTGAAGGATAAAAACGAAAACCTGATCCAGCAAGGATGGCGCATCGCCGAAAAAAATCAGGGCAAGATTTACGACCTGGTAATGGACATGCTCAGCTATTCCAAGGACCGCGTGCCGAACCTCGAAATCACCGATATCAATGCCACGGTGCGCGACGTCTTTGAACTCCTGGAAAGCCGCGCTCGCGAGATCGGGGTCAAGCTCGAGCTGAACCTCGACGAAAAGTTGCCCACAATCCCCGTCGATGCTGAAGGCATTCATCGCGCCCTGCTGAATATCGTCGGCAATGCACTGGACGCGGTTGAAGACCGTCCCCATCCGCAAGTTACCATTGGTACGCGCCTGGCCCAGGACGGCTGGGTCAAAATCGTCGTGGTCGATAACGGGGTGGGTATTTCGCAACAGAAACTCGGCGACATCTTCAAACCCTTCGTCAGTACCAAGGGCGCGCGGCACCGGCCTGGGCCTGGTCGTCAGCCGTAAAGTGCTGCGCGAGCATGGCGGCGATATCCTCGTGCAAAGTCAGCTAGGGGTCGGCAGCAAATTTATCCTGATGTTGCCCGTCAAGAGCCCACTCGGCCAAGATCCAGCCGTCACCAGCGGCGAAACCGCGCTCTTTCCCCCGGGACCGGACGAAGATTGAGTCAGGCGCCCGCAAAGTCGTCAGCCTCGCTACGAACCCTCCATTTTCCCTGGCGGTCCGGGTAAAGCAGACAAAATGGACGCGAAATTCCGCCTGGGCGGGGTTAACATTTCTTTTGAAAGTCCTGTCCAATCTTGGGCTTCAAAAGAGACGGCTTACCATGCGTGTCCCCGATTACCTGCTGGATCAGCACGTTACTTTTCAGACGGTATATCATCCGCCGGCTTTCACCAGTCAAAAGCGTGCCCGCTTCTTGCACATCTCGGGCCGGCAAGTCGTCAAGTGCGTCCTGCTCGCCAGCGGTAAAGGCTTTATTTTGGCCGTCCTCCGCGCGGTCGATCATGTCGATCTCGCGGCGCTCGCCAAGACCCTCGGCATGAACGTGCGCCTGGCCAGTGATGACGAACTGGCGGAGCAGTTTGGCGACTGCGAGCCCGGCGGCTGGCGCCGTTCGGAAGTCTTTATGGTCTGCGGACTTTTTTGGACGACAGCATTCTTCCGGAACAGGTCATCCTCTTTGAAGCGCAGCGCCATGCCGTCGCGATTCGCATGAAGTGCGCTGATTTTGAAAAGCTGGAAAAGCCAACCCGCCACCCGTTCGCTGTCCGCCACGCCTAGCAGCCCGTTAATTTTTGGGTCCGCTTGCTATGGTAACGGTGAGTCAATCGACCGTGTCCCTGGCGGATCCTTGTATGTTGCCGGCCCCTTTCGCCGATGCCCTGGTGCTGACCGGCCCCACCGGCGCCGGCAAGACCGAGCTGGCCATTCACCTCGCCCAGCACCTCGACGCGGAAATCATTTCGATGGATTCGATGGCCCTTTATCGCCGCATGGACGTGGGCACGGCCAAGCCGACACCGGCGCAGCGGCAATTGATCCCTCATCATCTTGTCGATGTGCTCGAACCCTGGGAACCAGCCAGTGTCGCCTGGTGGCTGCGTGAGGCCAGTCGCTGCGCGGAAGATATTACGCGCCGCGGCAAACATATTCTTGTCGTGGGCGGCACGCCGCTTTATCTCAAGGCGCTGCTCTTTGGTCTCTTCGATGGGCCTCCAGCCGACGAGCATTTGCGCAGCCGCCTCCTCGCCGAGGCGGACAGTCTAGGCCCGGGCGTGCTTCACGAACGCCTCGCCGCCATTGACCCGCTGGCGGCCAGCCGCCTGCACCCTAACGACCTACGCCGAATTGTTCGAGCCCTCGAAGTCTTCGAGCTTACGGGCCAACCTATCAGCGCCTGGCAGCAGCAGTGGCAACACTCGTCGACCGTTCCCGAAGTGCCTCCAGGCAACGCGCAGCCAGGCTTGCCGGCTATTTTGTGGCTAGACCTGCCACGGCCCCTTCTCTATGATCGAATCAATCGCCGGGTTGAACAAATGTTCGCGGCCGGCATGGTGGACGAGGTCCAAAACCTGGAAAAAGGCGATGCAACCTCCTGGCCACGAAGCCCGGCAGGCGCTGGGTTACAAGGAGGTCACGGACTTCCTCGCTGGACGGGCCACTCTGGCGGAGACAGTAGCGCGTATTCAGACGCGTAGTCGTAATTTCGCCAAGCGACAAATCACCTGGTTTCGGCACCTGCCGGGGTGCCAACCCGCGACGGCGCAATTGACAGAGGTGCTTTGGGGACCCAGAATGGTGAGAGGTCCTAAACTATAGGAGTCACGAGCCCGCGATCTTCTGAACTCTTCCGACGGCAACGGGACCGGGCGAGTTCGCTGGTCCTGTTCTCGATTTTAACGCGGTCCAGCAACCCAACTTAGGCGGTGCATTTGTATGGCGGTTACCTTTCAAGTTCTGGAAGGCATCGACAAGGGCAGGGTTTTTCATGACTTACCCACACCCTTGACCATCGGCCGGGAAGAAGGCAATATCCTTCGCCTCAACGATGAACGGGTAAGCCGCTTTCATGCCAAGGTCCAGATCGACAGCGAAGATTTCATTCTCACCGACCTGGAAAGCACCAACGGCACGCGCGTCAATGGCACGGTCGTGCAGATTCGCCGCCTGCGCTTCGGCGACCGCGTTGCCGTCGGGCGTTCGCTGTTATTGTTCGGCTCCAACGAAAACATCGCCGACCGGATGGCCAGCATGGGCGGCGTGAGTATTCAGCCCGTGGTGCCGGAAAAAGGCAGTATCGCGTCGGACGGCCCCGCCACCGTGCAGGCTTCCACGATGGCCGGCCAGGTGGATGGCAATCTCGACTTCATCATCAACGAAGGCGATCAAGTTTCCGCGACCCGCGATGCTTTTTTCATCGGCAAAAAGCCTTTGCCACCCTTGCCCCAAAAATTGACACCGTCGCAGGCGGCCCGACTGGCCGAAATCCTGGACTTTCTCCATAGCGGCCTGACTTTGGCCACGGAGAACATCCAGGCCAAGGACGATGGCACCCAGGTGAACCTGAGCTTTGCCGACTGGCAAAAAATAATGGCGATTCAAATGTTGCTGGCCCGCTATCTCCGCGCCGTCGCCGAACCCGACGCGCTGGAGTAGACGCGCCCGGAGCAATAAACTTTCTGCGCCACGCGAATCGGAAGTCTCATGACTTCCACGAGAAACGAGGCGCCGCTACGGGGCGGTAATTTTTCGGTCTTGTAATCTCGCCGCTCGCGGGTACATTCACTAGGATAATTTGAGTTAATGGCAAAAACGTTGTCTTAGGCAGTAAGTCGAAGCGGCGGAGGGGGCGAGGACCCAGATGTCGATCACGAAGGACCGCAAAACAGAAATCATTGGCCAGTACCGGCGCGAGCCCGACGATACCGGGTCGCCCGAGGTTCAGATTGCCTTGCTCACAGCCCGCATTACGGAGCTGACCGAGCACCTGCGCAGCCACATGAAAGATCATGCCAGTCGACGAGGTTTGCTGATGATGGTCAGCAAGCGTTCCGGTTTGCTCAATTACTTGCGCAACTCCGAACGCGGTCGTTACCTCGCCGTCATTGCTCGTCTGGGCTTGCGGAATAGCCCGCCCCGCGGGCAACCAGTGGCGCTTCCAACAACTCGGGGAGCCCTTTCTCGAGGCCCTGATTCGGTCTTGCGGTTCTTCTCCTTTTTCTTGGTCCTTCGTACCTCCTCCCCTACCTTAGCCCAATTGCGGAACCAATCCACCTTTGGGCGGACTTCCTGCCGTTTGTAAGCGAGGTAGATATCGTGCAGGCATGTCGTGTAGAACTTCCCCTCGGCGCTTCCCAACTAATTTTGGAAACCGGCAAAATCGCCCGACAGGCACATGGTGCCGTCGTCGTGACCCATGGCGACACCGTCGCCCTGGTCACAGCTGTCGAAGGCAGCTCCGATTCTGTCCGAGATTTCTTTCCGCTCACGGTCGATTATCGCGAGAAGACCTATGCCGCCGGCAAGTTCCCGGGCGGCTTCATCAAACGCGAAGGCCGGCCCACCAGCAAGGAAATTTTGACCAGCCGGCTTATCGACCGGCCCATCCGCCCACTCTTCCCCGCGGGGTATCTCCGCGAAGTGCAAATCATGGCCTCCACGCTCTCCTTTGATCGGGAAAACGACCCCGACATCCTCTCCATGATCGGCGCCAGCGCCGCCCTGCACGTTTCCCCCATTCCTTTCCTCAAAGTCACGGGCTCGATTCGCATCGGCCGCATCGCCAATGAACTGGTCGTCATGCCGACGCACACCCAAATGGAAGAAAGCGATCTCGACTTGATCGTGTCCGGCACCCGGGACGCGATCACCATGATCGAAGGCTTCGCGCGCGAGATGCCCGAAGACAGCATGTTGCAAGCCGTCCTTTTCGGGCACCAGCAAATCGTCAAGATCATCGAGTTGATCGAAGGTTTTCGCGTCAAGGCCGGGCTGGGCGCCAAACAATATCCCGCCGAGGCGGCCGTCAACCCGGTCAAGGACCTGGTGAAACAGAAATTCTACGATGAGTTTCGCACGCTCAAGCAAACGGCCGGCAAGTTGGCACGCGCCGATCAGATCAAGGCGCTGCGCAACCGCGTCTACGATGCCTATGCTCCCGAAGGGGGCACGAGCGAACACACGCCCGAACAGGTCGCGCACGCGCTCGAGCACCTCGAGGAACGTGTGGTCCGCGACCTCATTCTTGAAGGCAAACGCATCGACGGCCGCGGCAACAAGGAAATCCGCGAAATTACCTGCGAAGTCGGTATTCTGCCGCGAACGCACGGCTCCGCGCTCTTCACGCGTGGAGAAACGCAAGCCCTCGTCACCACGACCCTCGGCACCTCCAGCGACGAGCAGCGTGTCGACGGCCTTGCCGATGAAATCAGCAAGAAGTTCATGCTGGATTACAATTTTCCACCCTTTAGCGTCGGCGAATGCAAACCCAACCGCGGTCCTGGCCGGCGCGAGATCGGCCACGGTGCGCTTGCCGAACGCAGCCTCAAGGCCGTCATTCCGCCGGTCGACAAGTTCCCTTACACCGTGCGCGTGGTCTCCGACATCCTCGAATCGAACGGCTCGAGCAGCATGGCATCGGTATGCGGCGGCACGCTGTCGCTCATGGATGCCGGCGTGCCCATCAGCGATCCGGTGGCCGGCATCTCCATCGGCCTCGTCAAGGAAGGTAAAAAGTTCGTCCTGCTCACCGACATCATGGGGGACGAAGATCATTATGGCGATATGGACTTCAAGGTCGCCGGCACGGTGCGCGGCATCACCGGCATTCAGCTCGACCTCAAAATCGACGGCATTGACGAAGAAATCATCAAGGCCACGCTGGAGCAGGCCCGCGATGCCCGCCGCGAAATCCTCAAACATATCGTGATGACGTTGCGTTATCCGCGCACGGAAATCAGCACCCAGGCGCCGCGCCTGCTGACCATCAAGATCAATCCCGAAAAGATCGGCCTGTTGATCGGCCCCGGCGGCAAAACGATCAAGGGCATCCAGGAATCGACCGGCGCCAAGATCGATATCGACGATGACGGCACCGTCTATGTGTCGCACTCGTCCGCGGCCGGCGCCGAGGCCGCCCGCTCGAAGGTGGAGGCGCTCACGGAAGAAGTTCGCGTCGGCAAGGTTTACGATGGCCGGGTGACTTCCGTCAAGGACTTCGGCGCCTTCATCGAGATCCTGCCGGGCCGCGACGGCTTGTGCCACATTAGCGAGCTGGACGACAAATATGTCGACAAGGTCGACAGCGTCTGCAAAGTCGGCGACCACATGCAGGTCAAGGTCATTGCCATCGACGATCAAGACCGGGTCAAGCTCTCGCGCAAGGTACTGCTGCGGGAAGCCCGGGGCGAGACCGGCAATCCGCCGCCGCGCGATCGGGCGCGATCAGGGACCGCCGCGTGATCAGGGACCACCCCGCGACGGAGGCCGTGGCCCGGACCGGGGTCCGGACCGAGGCGGCGATCGCGGCGGCCGCAATCGCGACTAACGAGGCTACCTGGTGAACCGGTGACAGGGCGTACGGCGTTTGCGTAAGCAGGGGACTTCTCCTGCCTAACAAGTGCCGTGCCACCCTGTCGCCGTCTTACCTCCTCAACCACCCGGCCAATCATGTCCAACGATCAATATGCCGTTCTTGCCGAGCTGGCGGGCGGCTTTATTCATGAGATCAAAAACCATCTCAGCACGCTGGGCCTCAATCTCCAGCTTCTCGCCGAGGATTTTCAGGACCCGGAAACGCAGCGGGAACGTCGCGCGCTCCAGCGCGTGCAGCGTCTGCAATCGGAATGTGGGCGGCTTGTCGAAGTCTCCAACGATTTCCTGCGTTTCGCGCGCATCAAGGATTTGGCCCTGGCGCCGGCCGACATGGACAAAGTGCTCGAGGAATTGATCGATTTCTTCGGTCCCACCGCCAACGCCGCCGCCATCGACCTCAAAACATACCTACCCGCGGACTTGCCGCGGGTTCGCCTCGACAAGGAACTCTTCAAGCAAGCTCTCCTCAACCTGCTGCTCAACGCCGAACAGGCCATGCCCCAGGGGGGCTCCATCACCATCCAGGCCGGCGTCGAACCGCCCCTTTCCGGTGGCCAGCCCAGCGTGTACCTAAGTATCATCGACACGGGCCAGGGAATGGCGGCTGAAATGCTGGCCAAGATCTTCCAGCCCTTCTTTTCCACCAAGCCCAGCGGTTCCGGGCTCGGCTTGCCGACCGCGCGGCGCATTGTTGAAGGGCACGGCGGCACCATCGATGTGCAAAGCGAGCCCGGCAAGGGCACGAAAATCACCCTGCGGCTTCCGGCGCACGCCTGAACCCTCCCGTGAGGAAGAACGATGACTGCTCCCCTCGCAAACGTGCACGGCGAAATATTGCCTCTCGATGAGGTCAAGGTCTCGGTACAGGACCGCGGTTTTCTGTTTGGCGATGCCGTCTATGAAGTGCTGCGCCTTTATCAGGGGCGGGCCTGGCTCGAAGAGGAACATTTCGAGCGCCTCAAAAACAGCCTGGCAGCTATTCGTATTGCCGGCGTCGACCTCGACCGCCTGCGCCGGCGCCTGCATGAAACGGTAGCCGCCGGCAACTTCACCGAAGCGATGGCCTATATCCACGTGACCCGCGGCGCCGCCCCGCGCCGCCATGCCTTTCCCAAGGACACCACCCCATTTGAGCTTCTGTACGTGCAGGACTACGACGACGGCCCCACGGCCAAGGCTCGTGTCGCGGGCACCAAGGTCATCACGCATCCCGACATTCGCTGGGGCCGCTGCGATATCAAATCGACGAACCTACTCGCCAACGTACTCGCCTACCAGGCCGCCACCGAAGCCGGCGCCACCGAGACACTGCTTTATCTTGCGGACGAGTCCGTTTCCGAAGCGTCCCACAGCAGCTACTTTACGGTCGAAGGGGCCACCTTGTGCACGACCCCGCTCAAGGCCAATATACTCCCTGGCATCACCCGCAATTTTCTAATCCGCCTGGCGCAGCAAGCCGGCATTCACGTCAGCGAGCAAACCATCTATCGTGCGGATCTCTTCAAGATGGACGAGATCTTTCTGACGGGCACCACGTCCGAAGTTCTGCCCGTAGTCAACGTGGACGGCAAACTAATCGGCGGCGGCCATCCAGGCCTGCTCACCAAACGCATCCTGGAGCTCCATCAACAGGCGGTACTGGACTTCCTCGGGACGAAATGAGCTCTCACCCTAATCCCCCATCAAGTAACCCACCAGCTCCTCCTGTTGCCGATAATCGCCGATTACAATATCCGCGCCAGCACGGATTAGCCGTTCGCGTTTCCAGCTATTGATGCCGCGGCGGTTGGTCTCGTCGCTGGCCACCGCTACCGCGACGCCACCGACGCGGCGTATTTCCTCGATTTCGACGAAGCCATCGCCAAAGCCCAGCAAGGCTTCGCCCTGCACGTTGTTTTCCTTCAGGAGCTTTTCAATCACCATCTTCTTGGAGAAATTCTGGTAATCGTCCAGCGCGCCGTAGATGTGTTCGCCAAAATAACTGGCTACATCGAGCAGTTCCGCTTCCCGGCGCACGAAGGGCAGATCGGTCCCGCTGGCCAGGTACATGCTGAGGCCGCGTTTCTTGAAGTTATCCAAAAGGGCCTGGCTGCCGGGCACCGTCCAATCCGCAGGCGCAGCCTCGCCGCGCATCAGCGCCCGATCCTCCCCTCGATGCGTGCCATCAAGAGGTCGTGGTAGCGATGTTTGTAAACTAGCGGCTCCAGGGGCCTGCCCCCGCGCTGCTTGACCTCCTCCGCCAGTTGCATCATCTGGTAGATCGTCTGCTTGCCATTGAGCCGCATCACGAAGTCTTCGACATGGGCGCGCAACGTCGCCTCATCTTCACGCGTGCCCGTTTCGCGCAGGGCATCGACCATCATCGGCACCATGACCTGGGGCCAACCTTCGCGGATTAGCGAGAGCGTGCCGTCGAAATCGAAGAGCACGAAGCGAAATTTGCCGCGCGGCAGGTCAGGACGCAGGACCTCGATGTCACGCATACGTTTGCGCTCCATGCCAATGAAAGGAAGGCGATGTTCGGAAAAAAGGGGTCTGACCCCCTCGAATTCAAGGGGTCTGACCCCTTTTTTCCGAACGCTCTTAACGAAACCGCAGACTCCACGGCCGGCCTTCGCACGTTTTTTCCCAGCAGACGTTGCCGTTGCGGTCGAACTCGGCGACGATGCGGGTCGTCATGCTGGCGACCAGCGTATGGCCATTGGGCAGACGCGTGGCACGGAAGGCGCCCGGCATCGTGACTGTCCAATAAACCTTGCCGGTGGCGTCTAGCTCGCGAACCTGGCCGCTCTGCATCGTGGCCACCAAAAAGCGGCCATTGGGCAAGGCCTCCGCCGAACACCAGCCGACATTGCCCCCCACATCGATGCTTTCCACGGCCTTGTTGCTTGTTGGGTCGAAGCGCAGAATGTTCCCCTGGGCCGTCATGGCGATCACGTGGCCGTCGCGCATCTTGTGGGCCGAGAACAAATAAAACTGCGGGCCCGGCGTCTTGGTGTAAACCGCCCGCAGATCAGGCGTCACTTCCAGCACCTGGCTATAGGTGGCGATAAAGGTGTTGCCGTTGGGCAGGCGCTGGCAAGTGACGGGGTTGCCCGTGGTGCGAAACTCCCACTTGATGGCGCCGGACAGATCGCGTTCCGTCACGCGCGAGGCGGTGTGCTCCGCCACGAGGACATGGCCGTTGGGCAATACCTGCGCGTCCATGGCGCCTTCCAGGCCCGTGATCTTCCAGCGCTGCTTGCCATCGCGGCCGATTTCCCAGGCCTGGGCACCGGTTTGACCCGGGGCAGTGTCATACTCCGCGACGCTGATAAAGCCCTGATACGTATCCCCCTCGGACAGGCTGGCCAGGTCTACCTTGGGGCCGTGGACGCCAAGCCATTTTTGCCAGGCGCCGGCGGCAGCGCTGGCGCCTGGGTAAGCTGCCGTCCCCGATCGTTTCAACGGGCGCCGACTGTCTCGCCAGACGCTGGAGCGTTTCCTCGACCTGCCAGACGGCTTCCGCCGGGCCGGTGCTCAAGAGCGCGATCAAGGTGGGCAAGGCCGTGCGGTCTTTCGCATACAGTAAACCTTCGCCGCCCGCAGGCGCACCGCTGGCACGGGATCGTCCAGCAGGGCACGCAGGCCGGCAAGGTGCTCCGTGGTGCCCACCCTCGCCAACACCTGCGCAGCGACAGCCCGGCGTGCTGGCTGCGCGTCCCGCAGGGCCGCCGGCAGCAGCGGCTCGATTGGCACCTCCCGAACGCTTAGCATCGTCAGTGCGGTAGCCACTTCATTTTCAACGATCTCGTCTTCGGCAAAGGGAGCATAATCGAGCAAGGTCCGAATGGTGGTGGCCGTCGCGCGCCCGGCGTCCAGTTCCGCTGAACTCGCCAGCAGGCGGATCGCAGCGGTTGGCAGCGCGGGGCCAGGGCCGCGCTGTATTTCCTCGATGGCGAGCGTGGCGCGACGCACGACTTCCGGATTGCCACTGGCAAGCGCGGGCCGCAGAAAGGCCAGCGCCGGCGTCCCTTCCTTGATGAGCTGGCGCGAAGCACGGGCCCGCACCGCGAATACGGGATCGCCCAGGTCGCCAACGAGGCCTTGCAAGCGCACGGCGTCTTTTTCTGTCAGGGTGCGCTGGCGCAAAATCTCCAGCAGCGCGGCCTGGTCCGTCCCCAGGCCAAGATTCTTCAGCAAGTTTTGATCGCCGACGACTGAATCCTGGTAATAGCTGAATGGCCTTTTGCCCACCAGCGCTTGCCCGGCCCGTTCGCGTACCACTTTGTCGCTGTCCGCGAAAAAGGAACGCACGGCTACGCGCTCTTCCATGCCGCCACGCCGTCCCAGCACATAAACCGCCGTTGCCCGCCGACTCGCCTCTTTATCTTTGAGCGCACTAACGAGCAACGGGTCAATGCCCACCGGCCTCACCGTCAGCTGGCCAATGCTCGCCAGAACTTCTTCCTGAGCCCAGTCATCCTTCAGCCCCGGCACAAAATCAAACAACGCCCGCGCAGCCCCAACCGTACCGCGTTTCGCGAGCAAGCGTGCCGCAGCCGCAAGTTGATCCGGTTGCGCCCCGACCCCAGCTTCAAACAGCTTGAGTAAACTGGCATCGTCGCTGGCCAGCCCGCCACTCTTGAGAAATTGTTCTTCCGGCACTTGAGCGGAGCATCTGAGCCCGCGGCGAAGCGGCCCAAACCAAAATGCCAAGACAAGCCAAGAAGTGCCAGGCCGTGTTGCGCTGCATGCGGTTCCACCCTGGAAACAGTGCGGAGGGGTATCAATCAGAATAAGCCCTGCCAGACCAGAATGCCACGCCATCTTTACCTTGCACTCAATAATCGCCAGGCAGATCCTCGTCACCGCCCCTAGTTCCCGACCCCGTGCCAGCTCCTCCCCGACCCCTGCCGGCTCGCCCGGCAGGTGAGCGAGGTCTCCAGCTAACAAGCATCTGCGCCGCCGGGTCCTCGACCCCTGCCGGCTCGCCCGGCAGGTGAGCGAGGTCTCCAGCTAACAAGCATATGCACCCCCGGTCCTCGACCCCTGCCGGCTCGCCCGGCAGGTGAGACAGGTCCGCAGCTACACGCCGCCCCCACTTCTCCGGCTTCCGCGCCAGCACAGAAAATGGTAACATTGGGCGGCCAGCGCACTTGCGCTGCCATCCGTAGGGGAACCAACCATGCCGACTGTCCGTTTGCAATCCGTCAAATACTCCGAGCGCCTCGGCCACCCCAAGGAGTGGACCATGGATGGCCTCACTCTCTTTCCCATCAACCTGGTGGTCGGCAAAAACGCCACCGGCAAGACCCGCACGCTCAACCTCATCTCGACCCTGGCCAAAATGCTCGTCGCCGAGCCAAAATACCGGCCGCTCAATGCCGGCTACGACCTCCTCTTCGACAGCGACGGCGTAAAGATTCGCTACGTGATGCTCGTTGAAAACGGCAAGGTGACGCGCGAGGAGGTCTATGTCGGGGGCGAGCAGTTGCTCGTGCGCGGCGCCGGCGGCGAAGGGGAAATCTTGACGCAGGAGGAGCACCGCAAGATTCGCTTCCGGCCGCCGGAAAACGAACTGGCCGTGGTCGCGCGGCGCGATTCCCTGCAGCACCCCTTTCTCGAACCCCTGCACGAGTGGGCCCATGGGGTAAGGCATTACACCTTCGGCACGCAGCTGGGCAAGGATCACGTCGCCCTGTCGGCCAAGGGTGTGCCCGACGCGGATGATCGCAATTCCGATCAGGTGGTCGGCATTTTCCGCCGCGGCGTGCGCGAATTCGGGCCGGCGTTCGCCCAGGCCGTCCAGCAAGATATGATCGAGCTGCACTATGGCCTTTTGGGGGTCGAGATGCTGGCGCCGGAGAGCATCGTGCTGATGCGGGGCGGGGTGCCGACGGAAGTCCTGGCCATTGGCGTACGCGAGCGCGGCGTCAACGGCGTCGTTGACCAGGGGGAAATGTCGCAGGGCATGTTCCGCGCCTGTCGATCCTGATCCAGGTCAATTACTCCCAGCTCGCCCGCCGCGCCAACTGCATCCTCATCGACGATATCGGCGAGGGCCTGGATTTCGACCGCTCTGCCCTGCTCATTCAGTTATTACGGCGCAAGGCGCGGGAATCCTCTTTCCAGCTCATCATGTCCACGAATGACCAGTTCGTGATGAACCACGTGCCCCTCGCCGAGTGGTCGATCTTGCAGCGCGAGGGCTCCCACATCCACGTGCGCAATCACGAAAACTCCAAAGAGGCCTTCGAATATTTCCGCTTCGTCGGCATGAGCAACTTTTCCTTCTTCGAAATGGACTTCATCAACGGCAAGCCGGCGGAGGAGGGGGCCGCTTCATGAAAAAGATGGCCATCTTCGTCGAGGGCTATACCGAAGTCGTTTTCGTGGACCAGCTCATCGAGATGATTGCGAACCGGAACTCCGTCCGGATCGAGTGGCGCCTGATCAGCGGCGGCTCGACCTGCCCGCGCACCAGCCGCCAGCTCAAGGCCGCCCCGGCGGACACCGGCCAGGGGCACTTCGTCGTCATCTTCGATTGCGGCGGCGATGACCTGGTCAAGTCCCGCATGCTGAAAGAGTATCCCCACCTGGCCGAGGCGGGCTATTCCAAAATAATCTGCGTGCGCGATGTTTACCCCAAATTCAAACACGAAGACATCCCGGCCCTCGAAAAGCTTCTCCCCGTGTATGTGAAGACGAAACCCATCCAGGTCGATTTCATTCTCTCGATCATGGAGATCGAAGCCTGGTTCCTCGCCGAATACACCCACTTCACCAGGATCGACCCGGCCATCACCCTACCGGCCATTGCCGCCAACTTGGGCTTCAACCCCGAAACCGACGACATGCAACAGCGGCCCGCTCCCGCCGAAGACCTACAAAACTGCTACGCCCTGGCCGGCAAATCCTACGAAAAGAAAAACGCCCACAACACCGTCAACGCCCTCGACTACGCCCACATCTACGCCGGCCTCGTGGATAAGTTTCCCCATTTGCGGAAGTTTTGCGAGCTGATCGAGGCATTTTTAAAAACGTAGGTTAGCTTTTTAAGGTAGGTGGTGTCCGGTTTAATCGCGTGATCTTGGTTTGACGGGAATTTGCGGTCCAGGATAACCGTTGCATTTCTTGGCTACATTGGACAGAATCACGAGGTTGTCGCCGCGGGCAATGATGTTCAAGGAGGAGCCTTTGAGAGTTCATTACATTAGGACATTTGGCGTTCTCGTGCTGTTCATGCTCTCGCTGCATGCCTGGACCAGTACGATTCATGCTGCCGCCAAACGTACCACCTTCTCTGCTGGAAGATTACGACCCTCCAATAGTCGCTGTCAAAAGAATCTGCCGGGGTGTGCGATAACCAACTGGGTTAATTCCGTAGGTTCAGACGAGCCGCTTGAAATCCAGGCATTTCCACTTAAATACAAGGACGCTTCTTGGATGTCCAAACAGGTAACGGCCAGATGGCAAAGAACTGAGAATATCGTAATTGCGTTTGATACATTTTCAAACACCGTATTCGTCCGAGCAAGCGCGGACAAAATTCGGCAACTAAGACGGCTAATCAACCTGTTAGACGTACCGACTCATGTAGTAATTATGCCGCTAAAAAACATCCGCGTTGATGAAGCCGTTGAGAAGCTGGCTCTTCTTGGACAGGATGGCATGGATTTGATAGTCACGCCTGATAGGAACACAAATAGCATTGTGATTTCTGCGAATGAAACAACCATACAGAAGGCAATGGATATTATTCGACAGATGGATAATAAAAGAGGTGAGACGGATGGCGTACTGCCTGCTCTGGAAGGAGTATGGGAGGTAATTCTGGTGATATGGCGAGGAGAGGAGTTTACTGGCGAATACATTGCGGGCAACAAAGCGA
This sequence comes from uncultured Planctomycetota bacterium, assembly GCA_963848825.1. Lineage (GTDB taxonomy): Bacteria > Planctomycetota > Planctomycetia > Gemmatales > Gemmataceae > CAVVSQ01. The sequence continues at coordinate 23,055 of CAWKFA010000009.1, forward strand.
CTGTATCACGCGATGAATTGACGTTTACTCCTCCGCCCCCGCGCAGGCGGTTTTAATCCGAAGAAAATCAAGAGCGGACTTGGGCTAACAGGCGAATGCTCGTTTGTGTTAGATCCTTCAAAGAATCCAAAGACTATAGACTTAACGCCAATGGCTGTTGACCCCAAGCAACAAATAGAAATGACCAAATCACTTGGGATCTACCGCCTGGATGACGATTTCTTTACGATTTGCCTTGACGGGCCGAAAATGCGGCCGAAAACGTTTGAATCTCCGAAAGGTTCTGATGTCATCTTGATTAAGATGAAGCGTCGCAAATAGGAATAAGGAAAACCAGCTTAAGAAGAATAATCAGGGAACGTCAAAGGGAATTAACTTGAAATTGCCAGCTTATTTTCTACTTTTCGCTGTCAGTTTTGTTTCATTCACTTGTGCACAGGAAAACAGTGAAGAACATGCCAAAGCTATTAAAGCCATCGAGAGAACAGGAGGACGCATTGCAATTGACGAGGATGTATCGAGCAAGCCAGTTGTCGCAGTGGATTTTCTTTACAGTGAGACGGTGAAAGACGAAGATTTGGTTAATCTGAAGCCGTTGCGGATGTTGACATCACTTTGTTTTCTAGGAAATGCCATTACGAGCAAAGGCTTATTGAAACTGGATCGTTTCGATCATCTTGACAGTTTGGACCTCATTGGTACCAAGATAGATGATGAGGCATTGAAGTGGGTCGCCAAGAACAAGGAGCTTCGCATTCTGTGCTTCAACGAGACGGACGTTACCGACAAGGGGCTCTCATATATTTCTGGTTTGAAGAAGTTGGAAAGCCTGTCGGTCTGTGGCACAAAGGTGACTGATACTGGATTAGCTCACCTAAAAGAAATGAAAACGCTACGATGGTTGCACCTTGACAAAACGGCAGCGACGGATGACGGGGTTGCTTCGCTGAAGAAGACGTTGCCTAACCTAGTGATTTTTCATTAGGCGTGCTGTCACCCCGGGCTGCCTGGTCTCTAGCAAGCCCTTGTTCCTGGAATGACAGTTAGGGGTCTCTGCGGCCGGTGAGAATGAATCATTATGCCGCCGGGTGCCATGCCCACATGGTACTCCAGGTGGGCATGCGAAGCCACTGCACGGGACGGCATGGCCACCCGGGGTACCGTGTGGCGATGGCACCCGCGCCCCGATCTTCACCGACGGACGATGAACCACCAATCTTGATTATATTTTTCATTTTATTTGCGGCGCACTTTTAGAATACAAGCATACAAAGGAAAGCCAAACGCCGGGACCGTATCTGGCTCTTTTCGTCTCTTATTTTGATTCTGGCGATTGGGGATCAGTTTTGCCAACCTTTCGCGGATTTATCACAACTATTACCGGATTACTTGCCATGACGCGATTGTCAGAAGTATCCCACGTAGTAGTGATCAAATAGATACCAGGTCTTGCTGCCCGAAATTCGAATGTCCTACTCTTGTTACCAGCTTGGTCTCTAGCAAGCTGTGCTCGATGCGTATTACGTAACCCTTCAGGAAGGCCAGGAAATGTAATGGCGGGATTTGCAAGGACAAACTGCGATTTGTCATAATTTATGAGCACATTCTTTTGTTCGCTGTAGTATCCGATTTGAATGACCTCGTGCTTCATAAAAATCACGCCGGTGTCTAGCTTCTCCGGTATTTTCTCAACAAGCGTTATTTTGTCCCACACATTTGCTGACCTGCATAAAAACTGACCTTCAAAAGATCGCCGTGCGAGGTTAGTGGCCAGCCTCCTCCCCTCCCCCGCTTATTGACTGCCCCGCAGCCACCGTTTAATATCAACTGCGCTACTCTTTCTCGGAGGCTCGCTCAATGTCAGCGTTCGCGCGGCGGTTTACCTGTCTTGTCTTGTTCGGTATCACGGCCACGACGCTTGGCGCGCCGCCTGACGATGCGTGGGCACTCAAGCCCGTGGTGCGGCCTGCCGTGCCTGGCGGGGTGACTGCTTCGCCCAATCCCATCGATGCCTTTATCGCGGCTGAATATCAGAGCAAGGGGCTGACTCCCGTCGGGCCGGCTGATGCGGCGGCTTTGTTGCGCCGCGTTTATTTTGACCTTATCGGCTTGCCGCCGACGCCCGCCGAACAGGACGCCTTTCTCAAGGACCCGTCGCCTGAGGCCTACGAGAAGGTGGTGGACCGGCTCCTGGCCAACGAGCAGCATGGGGTTCGCTATGCGCGGCGCTGGCTCGACGTGCTGCGCTATGCCGATAGTGATGAACGGATGATCGCCGCGCCGGGCATTTATCTGTGGCGCGACTGGGTCATCAATGCCCTCAATGGCGACATGCCTTACGACCAGTTCGTGCGCACGCAGTTGACCGGGCAGCGCTCGAGCGTGCGCACGCAGATGGCGGCCGTCGGTGTGCGTTCGCGCTGGAACCGCGGCCGGACGACATGTTCGCGCTCGGTTTTCTGGCGCGCGGGGCAGTTATTCGCGATGGCAAGGATAGCGAAGAGCTGGCACTGACCGCTGTGGAAACGGTGTCCACCGCGTTCATGGGCATGACGGTCGGCTGCGCCAAGTGCCACGATCACATGTTCGATCCCATCAAGCAGACCGACTTCTACTCCATGAAGGCGCTTTTCGACCCTCTCGTCGTCAAGAAGGTGTTGCTGGGTAGCCCGGCGGAAATCTTCGCCAATGGCAAGATTTTGGACGAGGCGGCTCGCAAACGGGCGGCCGTGGAAGGTCCTCTCAATGAGTTGATCGCGCCCGCCAAAAAGAAACTTTACGACGAGCGGGTGGCGATGCTGCCCGATGACGTCCGGCCGGTCATCCTTAAAGCGGAAAAGGACCGTACCCGCCAGGAGCAACAAATCGCCGACAATTATTATCCGATCTTGCGCATCGACGCCGACAAGTTTCTGCCGCTGTTGTCCCCCGCGCAGCGCAAGCAATACCAGGAATTGCAAGGCGCGCTGGCCAGTGCCGGCGGCGCGGGCGGCCGGCGCGAACATTCCCGCCTTCTGGACCGTGGAAGTCGATCGCAAACGGGAAGCGGACAAAACCTACATCCTGACCAGCGGCGATCCCGAACGTCCCGAGCTCGACCATGAAGTTCAGCCCGCCTGGCCGTTTGCCGCCGGCAAGATCGACTTTCGTGAAGGACGGATCGAAACTTTCTCCGACTGGTTGACCGCGCCCGCCAACCCCCTGTTCGCGCGCGTGGCGGTCAATCGCCTCTGGCAATGGCACTTCGGCGAAGGCTTGCAGAAAACACCCAGCGATTTCGGCAAGCTCGGCGGCACTCCCGCCAATCCGGCGCTGCTCGACTGGCTGGCGGCCGAGTTCGTCAAGCGCGACTTCAGCATGAAAGCCATGCACCGTCTCATGGTCACCTCCCAGACCTACCAGCTCGCTTCCGCCGCGCCGCCGGCGAGCGCCAACCTGAAAATCGACCCGGCCAATACCGCGCTCTGGCACTTTCGCCTGCAGCGCCTCGACGCCGAGGCCATCTGGGACGCTATCTACATGGCCGCGGGCAATCTCGATGTGGCGGTGGGCGGGCCATCGTTCGATATCGGCGGTGGCGGCGGCAAACGGGGCGTTGACCGCAGCGGCCCACGCGGCAATCGGCGGGCCGCCTACCTGACGCGCGGCTATTCCACCAGCCGCGACGCTCTGCCGAATTTCTTGCAAACGTTCGATGTGGAGGATGGCCGTCTGCCCTGCCCCTTGCGGACGCAAACGGTAACCGCGCCCCAGGCTTTGTTCATGATGAATAGCGATGTCGTCGACAAGAGCCGCGACGCCAGCTAGCGGCGCGTCTTGCCAAGGACGCCCCCGGCAATATCGAGGCGGCCGTCGAGCTGGCTTATCGGCTCACGCTGGCGCGGCCGCCATCGCCGACCGAGAAGGAGCGTGCCCTGGCTTACCTGGATAATGACGCCCGGCGCCTACGGGGACTGGCGTGGCTGTTGTTCAATCTCGACGAATTTGTATATGTGCGCGTAGCGCTGCGGACCCGAGCGGCGTTATTCGTAGGATAGGTTTCCAACCTGTCCGTTTCGGGTTTGGTCAAGTGCTGAAGCGGTCCTGACAAGCTTGTCAACGGCAGGTCCGGTCAGGTTGGAAACCTAACCTACGGTTCAGGCGGGCAGGAAGTAAATCAATGAATGCCGATTATCTGAGACGGGTCTCGCGCCGCGGCTTTCTGCATCAAGCAGGCGGCGGCTTCATGGGCGTCGCCCTGGCCGGCGTTTTGGCGGAAGCCGGGCAGCTGGGGCCGGAGACAACCGCGCCGCACTTTCGGCCACGGGCCAAGTCGGTCATCTTTCTCTTCATGTGTGGCGGCGTCAGCCATATTGATACGTTCGATCCCAAGGACAACAAATGGGCCGGCAGCTTTGTCGATGCCGTCGCTTTTGGGGACAACGTGGCGCCGATACGCCGGCCCGTGATTCCCTGTTTGCGGACCTTCAAGCGTTATGGCCAGTCCGGCATCCCGGTTTCCGACTGGTTTCCCCACGTGGGCGGGATGATCGATGATATAGCGGTGGTCCGGTCGATGTGGTGCAACGAGGGCAATCACTTCCCCGCTGTCATTGAAACATGCACCGGTCATCGCGGGCGGGCGTTCGATTATCCATCGCTGGGGAGCTGGGTGTCCTATGCGCTGGGAAGCGGCAACAAAAATCTGCCCACCTTCGTGAATATCGGCAGGCCGTCGTCGCCGGTACAGCTAACGGGCGGCTTTTTGGGCGCCAGGTAGCCGCTACCCCTTTTCAAGCCGGTTCGACCCCCATTCCCAATCTCGCCCCGCCTGCCGGCACCGGCGCGGCGGAGAGACAGCGGCAGATGCAGGCACTTGACGGGCTCAACGAGGGGTTTCGCCGGCGCTACGCCATCAACACCGACATAGCGGCCCGCGCGCAAGCCTTTGAGCTCGCGGCCGGCATGCAACTGGCCGCGCCTCAGGTGGTGGATAGTTCGGGCGAGCCGCGCCACGTGCAAGCCCTGTACGGCATCGGTGAGCCGGAGACCGACGAGTTTGGGCGCCAGCTGCTACTGGCGCGGCGCCTGTCGGAGCAGGGCGTACGCTTTATTCAAATCTGCCATGCCGGGGGCGGCAACGGCGGCTGGGACGCCCATGGCGATATCCGCTCGCAAGGGCCTTTATGCCGGGCGACCGACAAACCGATCGCGGGCTTGCTGCGCGACCTTAAACAGCGCGGCATGCTGGACGACACGCTGGTTGTCTGGACGAGCGAATTCGGCCGCAGTCCCTGGTCGCAAAACACCACGGGCCGCGATCACAATCCGCGCGGTTACACTGCTTGGCTGGCCGGTGGCGGCGTTCGCGGCGGCATGGTGCATGGGGCGACGGACGATGTGGGCTACCAGGCTGTCACCGATCGCCACTATTACAGCGATTTGCACGCCACGATCCTGCGCCAGCTCGGTCTGGACCACACAAAGCTGGACGTGCCGCTGTTCGGCCGGCCCATGCGGCTCGTGGAGGAAGGCAGCGGCCCGATCGAGGCGATTATTACTTGAGAAAGGTCCAGTGTTTGTAAAACACGGCCCGAAAGGGAATGGTCAGCCAGCGAATGCCGACCAGAACGCCGCTAAACAGGAACGGGCACAGGCTGGGCCGAAGAATATCAACGAACAGGCAGTAGCGGACGGCTTCAGACTGGTTGCAGGACTGATGCTGGAGGGTGTCGTCGAAGATGAAGAGCTTGTTGTCGCGCCATAAACTCTTGCAATTGCCAACCTTGATGTACACGTTCGGGTCGTCGACCGCGTTGATGTTATAAAGGACGCGCAGCGTTACCCGCAGCGGACCAAAGTGCTTGCCGGTGCTTTGTTTTTTGTTGAAAACCGACACGCCGATCGTGCGAATGTAGCGAAAAGGCTCGTGATACTCAGGCACACTCACCGATGATGGCAGGTTCTTGCCATACCATTTGAAAAAAATCATGCCGCGGGCCTTCCCCGCCATCTTCTCCTCCAGCTCCCCAACCAGGTTGCGCCGATGCGCAGTCTCGACCAGGGCCTGAATCTCATCCTGATACCCCTTGGGTAAATCGCCCAGCTGATAGATGCCCTTGTTGCGGTAAGGCAAGGCCAGCAGATCGAGCAACAGGTTAAAGGGGGACAACAGCCAGGTGAAGCAGCCATTGCCGGCGAAATAGCGGTCGAGCGTCCCCAGATTTCGCTGCGTATTCCTGGCCACGTCGAGCAGGCCGCAGAGGACAAAGAACAGCAGCACCTTGGGCAGAAACAGGATAGCGAGCGTGAGCGCCACGATCCGCTTCAAGCTTTTCTTGACCAGCCGCAACGGCCTTCGAGGTCGCGCCAGACTGAGAACTTTCGCGGTAATAAGCCACCTCACAAGGATGAAAGGGTGACATTCTGCCCACGGCATGAAATTAAGTCAACTTCAGTTGAAATGAGCGGTGGCGATATGCGCCGTCGGCGTAATCGGCGTAGGGTGGGTCAAGCGTACTCGCGCCGACCCACCGATCCTCGTTCAGCGGGAAACGGATACATGGCTACCCACGAAGCTGACGACACCGTTCGCGGGATGAGAAAGATGAGAGCAAAATGTTTGCAACCGAAATGAAGCGGCGGTAGAATCTGTCAGTCGGCAAGAAAAATGTGAAGTTTTGCTCGCCCATTCATTGCGACCCGAAGTGGCCTTACGGCCTATTCCTGTCCATGACCGCTCAGTTCCTTCAGATCATCCCCGACACGTTTGGTTTAAGTCCCACCGGCCTTCTTGTTTTCGACAAAGGATTGGCAAATATGTGGTTTCCATTTCGCCGCTCACGCTCGATGGCACCATTATCTAGGCGGCGTTTTCGCCCAGTGCTCGAGCCGTTGGAAGATCGGCTCACTCCGACTGCGAATGTCGTTGATCTGACGACGGCCAGCGGCGCGAATGCCCTTATCGCTCCGCAAGTGTCTACTTCTGCGGTAGGACAAGTCAGCTTGAGCCAATCCACCATCAGTGTGTCGCCATCACTTACCATTCAATCGGGGAACACGGTCACGGTAACGCTGACGGCGCTCGACGCCAATGGGAATCAAGAAACCAGCGGCGGGTTGCAGGTGGCGTTTAACCTGGGGATGCCCGAGATGCAGAGCGGCAGCTTCAGCGCTGTGACCGACAAAAACGATGGAACCTACACGGCGACTTTCACCGCCGGCAATGCCAGCTTCAACAACTTCATTGCGACGATCAACGGCCAGGACGTCACTTCGGCCGCGCCGGAAATCAGGATCACGCCGGGTCCAGTTAGCTTGGACAAATCCTTCGTTTACGCGTCCGCTGCTCTTCTTGACGTAGGTGAGACCACCCAAGTCGCCATGATGGCTAACGACGCCAATTTCAATTCTGAAGGCTCGGGCGGCTTAGCGGTGGCCTTCAGCCTGGGAAACCCAAACGTCGGTACACTCAGTCCCGTCACGGACAACCAAGACGGCCTCTATACCGCCACGTTTACGGCCAAGACAGCGGGCAGCACTACCGTGAGCGCGACGATCGGTGGGAACACCGTCCTGTTTGCCGTTCCCACAATTACCGTGGTGCTGGGGCCATCGGGGAAGTTCTACAGCGATGTGCCAACTTTTTCATGGATGCCTTTGACGGGCCAATTGTCCGACGAGCTTTGGGTTACCGACAATACCACGCATAAAGTGTTGACCGTCCCCAACCTCCCCGCGTCCGCGACTTCCTATACGTTAACGACGGCGCAGGCCCTTGTGCCCGGTGATGACTACACTTGGTGGGTTGGAGCCGTCCAATCCGGCAATTCCATTACTTGGGGCGCACCGACCTCATTCTCTTTGGGTGTCATCGGCGCACCGTTGCTGAGTTAGCGTCTCCGCGGCCGTGACCACGCCGATTTTTTATTGGAATGCGGCAACGGTAGGATCCATCGCGGCGTTTTATCCGACGACCGTACCTGGATTCTACGAACTTTGGATTCAAGACTTGAACACGAAAGCTGTCATAAAGTCTGCTAACTTGCCGAACAATAGTCTCCTCCACGACGGCGATAGTCCTCTGTTTAGATACGCCTTGACCAGCGCTCAGGCATTGACGCCAGGGGATAACTACGCCTGGTGGGTGGGGGCGGTCAGCACGAACGGCAAAAAAATCAGCTGGAGCTCAGCAGCGTATTTTAGCGCGGATCCTGTGGGTGACTTGACCGAAAATTTCCCCATGAACGGGGACGTAGAGCTGACCGATCTGCCATCTTTTTCCTGGGGAACGCCCAACGCGGCCAGTGCCACTCCCATTGCCTCCTATGAACTGTGGATTCGCGACAATAACACCAAGGCGGTATTGACGATCCCCAACCTACCGTCGACCGCCGCTTATTACACCCTAACCAGCGATCAAGCCTTGAAGATCGGCGACAGCTACGTTTGGTCGGTTGGATCCGTGAGCGCCAGTGGTAAAACGATCGCTTGGAGTTTAAGTAACACGTTTTCAGTGTCTGCCTCAACCGGGCAGCCGTTACTTATTGGCCCGAATTCGCAAATTACGACCGATATGCCGGGTTTCACATGGGAGAGCGGATCATATTCCGGGACGTCACCCATCTCCTCCTACGAGCTTTGGATTACCGACAACAACACGAAAAAGGTGGAGACGGTAACGAACCTGCGCCTCAACCATTTTTGGGTATAACCTCAATCCCGGCCAATCTTTGATCGCCGGCCACAGCTTTACTTGGTGGGTTGGCGCCGTCATTCACAATGGCACGGACATTAATTGGAGCGCCGGAGCCAATTTCTCCATTGCCGCTTTGATGCCTCCCACCCCGAGCGGGCCGGTTACTACCGCCACCACACCGACGACCGACGTACCGACGTTTGCGTGGACCGCCGCGGACGGCGGTACTCCCGGCCGGTTCCTATGAGCTTTGGATCCAAGACCGAGTGCACTAAACAGGTCCGAGAAATAAATGCGGGTAACTCGACGTCCTACACCTTAACTGCCGATCAGGCTCTGACCCCGGGCCATAGCTATATTTGGTATGTCGGCGCCCTGGCTAACAATTCTGGCGCACTCGGGTGGTCGAAGGGCCTCGTTTTTTATGTCGAGCCCTTGAACGCACCAATAATCACCGCGCCGAGCTCCAGCGTGGACACCGTGCAGCCGAATTTGACCTGGTCTGCCGCTAACGGCCTACCGCCGGCTTCCTATGAGGTTTACCTTCAGATGGACACAGCGAAGTTCCCTGAAACTTTCCCCGACCTCGACCCTCATACCACGTTTTATTCGTTCGGCGACGTCAACCTCGCGTTTGGTCACACTTACCATTGGTGGGTCGGAGCTGTCAGCAACGACGGTACCATTGCCTGGAGCAAGGGGGTCTCGTTCTCGTTGGTCTAATTTGCATGGGCGTTGTCGAGGTGGAGATCGAAGGGTTCGTGTCTTCAAAACTTGGCAGACGGTCAGCAATACTGTGCCGGTGATCAAGCTGAGCGTGCCAGTCGTTAACATTTTGCTGGTGGAGGCAATCAATCAGGCTCATGCGATTAACAACGGCACAGATCCCTCGCGGGCGTCCGGTTGACAGTCACGACCCCGGCCTGCTCGCCAGGCCGGTGAAGAAGGTCTTGAGCTAAACCAGCAAGATCACCAATCCACGACCCCTTGCCGGCTTGTCCGGCAGGAGAGAAAGGTCTGTAGCTAAAAGTGGGAATTCGTAGTTTTCAGGGGATAGCACAACGCTCGTTGCCCTGGCGGATGTTCATTCACCGCGGCCGGCGTAGATGATCTCTCGGCTATTGTCCGCCGGTTGCTTGCGTGCATGAACAAATCGCCGTTCGCGTGGCGATGGGTCCGTTCGAGTTTCTCGATAAAAGGCCGGACCCTATAGGCATTTTTCTTGCGTTTCATCGGTCGTCTGGTAGTATTTGGCTCATCCTTTGACCTCGCCTGTGGCTTGCATCGCGGGCGCGGCGGGTCATGCAAGAAAGGATTGAGATGTTTCGTTTGCAATGCCCAGCGTGCGGCTCTGCGCGTCAAGACCGACCGGCAACCAACCAAAAGCGTCAAATGCCCTCGCTGCCAAGGGCTGATTCCACCGACGGCGGCGGAAGAAATCGTCCAGGCCGCGGCGGCGCCTGAGCCGACTTTTCCCATCGAGGTCATTCCCACGGCGATTCCTATTGCGGCGCCGGAGCTGCCGCCGGTCCGGTCCATGGCCGCCGCTCAGCAGGCCTTTTGCCCCGAATGTGACACGCCAATTTCCGCCAGGGCCATCGCCTGCCCGCGCTGCGGCTGCCCCTGTGGAAATGACCCGATCGTCGCCGAGCTGGCGCCGGCCGTGGTGCAGTGGTCCGAGCCGATCGCCGAGATTCGCGAAGTTGCCCGCAATCTCCAATTGTGCCCCGACTGCAACGCGGAAGTTTTGCGCCGCGTTGTCGAATGCCCAAAATGCGGCTGTCCGTTCGATGACGGCGGCCTTAGCAAACCCAAAAAACGGCGCCGCCAATACGCCGACGAGTTAGACGAACGTCCGGCGAGACAGACCATCAATACGGTTGTGCAGCAGACGGTCATCGTACATGGGGCCGCGAGAAAAAGAAGAGCCTGGTCGCCACGGTCTTGGGGTTTATTCTTCTTTGCGGCTTCTTCCTTGTGTGCGCCGGCACATGCACCAATGCAGTTCAGAAAAACTCCCTCCGACCGCCGGAACCGACTCCTCAACAGCGACCCAGGATGGACCCGGCGAAACAGGCATTCGACGACGCACCCGACGCGGCCAGCAAGGATAAGGCAACGGCTTTTGACGGACCGGAACGCCCGCAATCGGTCGCACCCATCTTTGGCAACGGCTCAGGAGGAAAGACAGTCAACGTGAAAGGATTTACGCGAAAGGATGGAACCTACGTAGCCCCGCATTCGAGATCGGCACCCCGGTAGTGATACTTCTACCGCTATTTGTTATTCGAGAGGGGAGCGGGTTCGGTTTTGACAGCTTTATCCGGTAAAATCCAGGTTGATGACAAAACCTCATCGATAACGGGATAAATGGTGTCATCGGTTCTATTAGCGATCTTAGGTTAATATCGTGGGGATTCCCATCGGCCAGAATGTCCTTTACCAACTCTTTATAAACAGGTTCCGAGCGATGGACATAACCATACAGATGCTCGCCACAGATAGTTCGTAATCTAACGCTCTGAAACGCGTTCCTTTTATCATAAAAAACGCCCTGGTAGGTGTCTCCGATTTGCGCAGAGACACGGGCAATTATCCCTACCGGTGTACCAAACGCGAGGTAAGTCTTCACCGGCTGGCTCCAGAAACCTACCGAAGCCTCCCAATCGAGTTTAATGGTCCTGTCCTCGATCTGGAGGTAGAAGTTTAAGAACTATTTTCTCCAATTGCCTCGATCCGGACATGGACTTTCCAGTGTCGGTTGTCAGGTTTTTGTTTTGAGATGACAACAACTTTGCTGATGTTGGCAGGCATTCTTTCGCCGTAATGCCGCCGCATTAGATCAATCAATTGATCCCCTTTTGTTGTAAACTGGTAGCGGTCGAGGTAGGGCGTATTTAAATAAGCGAGGAGAACGTTCTCTATTTCTGGAATGTTCTCCGTGTAGGAAAGTTGCGACCAGCCAAGCTGGGGACTGGTGAGAAAATGGGACTTCTGTTCCGCCGAGTTGTGCCGGCCTATCGCGGTGCACGCCAGATCGAATGCCATCCTGAGTTGCAACCGGCAAATACAGCGTCGTAGAGCCGCCTGCGAACTTGCTTGCGGCTTCATCTCCAATGGTGTTCGCATTCGATGACGAATCAAGTTGCTGGCAAATTACATCGCCTTGTACTTGGGAATAGCAAGCATTTAAAACGACGCACTTTAACTTTTCTTTAAAGTGGTGGAACACCTTGGCAAGCGGTGCTGCATGGGCCAAATGCGTTCCGCCCTGATCGTTCTCGAAGCATAGTCCAGAGTCACCCCACCGTGTCCGCTAAAATGCAAAACGGTCGGATGGTGATCCAGCATCGCCCGGCGTAAATCGTCGACAGTAGCGGCCTCATTACTTTCGATCCGCCAATTCTCTCGGTTTTTAGAGCGTTCAAGAAATTGTCTTCATTTTTTTTACCTCACGGCTCACTAGCCGGTCTTGCTCAATCGGGCTTGCTGCCAAAATCAGAACGGTAGGCATGTGATTCTCCGGTCCAAATTTCTAGGTTTCCAAAGTTAACCGCCCAGCCCTTCCAAACTTGCCGACCAATACTTCGCCCAAATAACTACGAATACCAGCTTCCGCTCCCGATTTTGCTTAAATAGGTGCCCTTCTTGACACCCGGTGTTTGTCTCTCGCCGGTTATCCTGGGGAGGGTGGGGGGTCTCCCTCATCAAAGCCACTCTTATGAAGTTTCACACGGATGTCATTTTGCGGCAATTGTGAGCGGCACGCGTCGTGATTGCCTGCCAAGCAATGTCGCAGCAACCGCTGCCCAACGCCGATCGAGCCAATCCGAGTAGCGACGTAGGTTGCGCAAGCAGTCGTCCAATGGTCCCCCAGGAACCGTTGGCGATTGCCTCCAGCGCCACTTGCCTGTCGTGGAATCGCAGATGAAAGACTGGCGGTGACAGTCTTCATGATGGCGTGGACTCCACGAAACTTCCTGCCTCGAAGTCTGGCTATCCGTTCCAAAAACTGTGTCCCACCGATAATAAGTGGGTGAAGGCGCCGGCCAACAAATTGTTGAAAATTCGCCAACTCCGTCAATGCTCAATTATTTTTCCCTTCGACTACGATTGCCCGTCTCGCACTCCACGGCGACTACGGTTATTGACGGTTTCTCGGCCAAAAACCGTCCCCAAAAACGCCAGTCGCCCGGTTGAGCGGCATTGAGGTGTGGGCGGCATTAGCCCGGCTTCCATGAATTCAGTTAGACATATCAGTTGCCGTTTACGGTTGAACAGATTGTCATGCCTTGGCACATCGAGGAAGTGGGAAAAGTTTGGCCCAACCACCATTTTCAGGTCGAGTTGTCCGAGTGCTTGAGGTATGCAGTCTCGACGCCGATACGACCAATGCGTCCAACGGGCGGTCGTCGGCAACACCCCGTAGGATTACAGCGACATCGGGCGACAAACCGAACGTCTGCCGCAACGTGATAGGGCTGTTCGCCACTGTTTCCATTCGGTCTTTGTTCAGCTTGACGACCTCATACGAGTCGAGAGCCACAATCGGCCATTTTACTGCCACCTTTTGGATGTAGCGTCGGTAGGTGAGCGGAATGTACCGAGGTAGTTCGACCGGCGTTTGCGAAAGAGGCGAAAGGTTGTCGAAGGATAAGCCACCAACTTCACGCAACTGTTCCAGGTAGCTAGGGTTGCTGGGGCATACGTTGTCGCAGGGTGGATAATCGGCATTCGTTTCCTGTTCCCCAAGATCGACAGCAATTCGCTTGAACGCAATCCCTATTGAACAGTGTCAAAACCTGCTCGATCCCGCCGCAATCAATGAACTGCAAACAAGACTTGCAATCGGGTGCGATAGGACCGTGCGGGCGTAGAGACTCACGCCGTTGTGCAGCATTCATGTGGATTCTCCCTGCGGAACAATTCGCACCTGCGCCACGCCTGAAAGTTCATTTCTCGATTGGACACGAACGTACACTCCAACCCCGTTGGCGACCTCTAGCAGTGGCTTGGCGACATCACCTTCGGCGAAACCGACAAGGTGCGTGCCTCGCACGATGTCGACTCGGCCCGGCGTGCGTGACGGAACGGCGAGCAGCTTGTTTTGCGGGTGGCGTAGCCGTTCATTCAAACACTGGAAACGTGCTATCAAGCACTTCGGGTGTTGTGAACAGAGTTGGCTTGGAAAGGGTTACGATCGCCTTGTCCCGCCTTTTTTTGAAGTTCCGAACTTGCTGCTTGAGAAAGTTGTCACCCATCGAACTCAATCTCCTTCAACACCGTTGAGTAGATTGCTCTCGCCCTCGGCATGCCGGCGAATGAGCCGCTTGTCATACAAATCTCGCAGGCGATTGTTCCAAGCCGTAGCTTTGATGCTTTCTGTTTTCCATTGTCGTTCCAACCCCGCGCCCGTCACGGGGCCGAATTCAATGATGGCTCCAAGAGTAGCCTTCTGGCCGGGATCGAGTGGCCCGACCGCTTTGCCTCTCTTCGGCGGAATCGGGCCACTCGCCACAAGGAAGCATCGGTGAGTCCACTCGGCAACAAGTGCGAACTCGTCCACCCATTCCTTGACCGCCAAATTGCATATCACCGGAAAGAGGTCGGTTTGCTCGTTCCCGGCCCATTGAAAGAACGGAGAGAAGACGGCGTTCGCCCAGGAGCCAGTAACGATCGCGACATCCTTGAAGTCGAGGAAAACGGTGGTGCTAGGCGGCACGTTGCTTAAAACTTCGCAGAGCTTGGCGAAGTGCTTTTTTCCCGGCAATTTGCCCTGTAAGTGTTTCCCAAAAGTCGCGGCCATTGGCACGTTCATCGGTATCCTCACTAATCTCAGTACTATATAGTGAGATTATAACGGGCAAGGCCGCCTGTCAAGGGGTGGTCAAAGAATTAGACGACGGGAAGATCGCCGGAGCCGGGCGCACGAGTTCGACAGCAAACCGTGACTTGAAAACCTGGAATGACGGGCAGTCCACGAAACTCGCCAAGATTCGGGCCAAAGTCGTTTCCCCGCATTTCCGACAACTATCGCCGCTGCGAAACCGCAAATGGCCGTTGAAGTCCGTCAGAGCACGGAACACCTGGCGGAATCCCAGCCCGCTTTGCGGGCTGCCATCACTTTTACGACCATACCGAGTTGCGCTTCCTGCAGGGCCAAAGAGATCGCTTCATTGTGCTTCGTCAGATGTGCGTACTCAGCGCAAGTCCGCAGACTGGCGAGCAGGCCCGGCCAAGATCTACGACGCAGAACAAAGCCACGCCGTTTTCAGCCTGGAAGCCGACAAGTGCGGGAAACGGCGATTCCGCGTGTTCGGCGCAGCCCGGGCCATCTCGTAGAGTGCGGCCATGAGGCCATTGGCGACAGTTTCGTGGAAACCGGCTGCTTGAGCAGATCGAGAGAAGCGAATTGCATAAAGTTGCCAATGCGTTGGTGACTGATTCGGCGAATCACTCTCCAACTCATCCTCGGATGAAATCGAAATGAACTCTGCGGTGCGAGTGTCCACACGGGCTAGTTTCTTTTTGCGATTCAGCGAATTGTGCAATCCGAGACGGGAAGGGAATTCATTTAGTGACTGTCCGAGCGGGGATTAGACGATGGCGGCGGCGGGGCGGGATAGCGTCTGGCCCGATACCTCTCGTAGGCAGCCGTATTCGAGTAGGGCGGGAAGTGTTGTATGACGAAGTCCGTTGACGAAGTCGCTGACCGAGCGGTTTCGTTGGACGGCCCACTGAATATGTTCGACCTGTTCCGCAGTCAGCCAGTTGTTCATTTGTTCTTCCCAGCATCGTTAGCCTCGGCGTTTGCCGGATTTCCTGCATCAGTTTGTCAACGTGGTGTCGTCGCATGTGGCTAACGCTTGTAAGGCGTCCGGAAGGTGAAGAATATGCTTCTTGGTCGGCTCTGCTATGTGTTTCCCAGTACAGTAAGATTCGTTGTGAGAGTCCAAGGTGTCGTCGGCGGGCGGTGATTTGTGCGTCGGCGAGATAACCCCGAAATTCCCCGCCGCTCTTGCCTTTGCTTCGCACGGGTGATCTCGATGTCCTCACCAGCCGCCGCGTCCAGCACCGCATTTTTTGCTTGGCTCGCCGTTTCTCGCAAGCCTTTATCCCTTTCCTAATTGAATGTTCACTTATCCCAGCGTAGGATATTTGCATTATCGCGGCAATGAGCCTCTTCGCATGATTCAGAAGCCGACGTCCCGCCGCTGTCAGCCAAGAATCGCCCCAAACGGCCCCTGAGCGAGCAAGAACTGTCCGTATTTCCGGTACCCAATGACGCCCGAACAAAAAGCCCGGCAGCAAATCGACCGGCAGCTTGAACAAGCGGCTGGGTCGTGCAGGACTACCGAGAGATGAACATCTCGGCGGGCCTGGGCGTCGCCGTGCGCGAGTTCCCGCTCAAGAGCGGCGACGGCCGACTACCTGCTCTACGCCGACGGCAGGGCCATCGGCGTCGTCGAGGCCAAGCCCGAAGGGCACACCCTCACCGGCGTCGAAACGCAGTCCGGCAAGTACCTGGACGGGCTGCCCGCCGAACCTGCCGCATTACCGCCTGCCGCTGCCGTTCGCCTACGAATCCACCGGGGACCGTCACGCAGTTCACCAACGCCCTGGAGCCGGACGCCCGCAGCCGGGAAGTCTTCACCTTCCACCGGCCCGAAGAGCTGATCCGCCTGGTCAAGCTCGACGAGCAGGTGCGCGGCGCTGCTGCGGCAGATGCCGCCGCTGAACACCGAGCGTCTGTGGCGGGTCCAGATCGAGAGCGTCCACAACCTCGAAACGTCGCTGGCCGACAACCGGCCTCGCTCCCTGATCCAGATGGCGACCGGCAGCGGCAAGACCTTCACCGCCGTCATCCTTCTGCTACCGGCTCATCAAGTTCGCCAGGGCCAAGCGCATCCTCTTCCTGGTGGACCGCAACAACCTGGGCAAGCAGACGCTCAACGAGTTCCAGCAGTTCGTCAGCCCGTACAACGGCTACAAGTTCACCGAGGAATACGCCGTCCAGCACCTGAAGAAGAACACCATCGACCCGGCCGCCAAGGTCTGCATCACGACGATCCAGCGGCTCTACTCGATGCTCAAGGGCGAGGAGGACTTCCCCGAAGAGAACGAGGAAGGCTCGCTGTTCGAGGCGGAGAGCGTCGCTGCTCAAGGAGCCGCTGCCGGTCGTCTACAACCCGAAGATCCCCATCGAGACGTTCGATTTCATCGTCGTCGATGAGTGCCACCGCTAGCATTTACAACATCTGGCGGCAGGTGCTCGACTACTTCGACGCCTTCCTGATCGGCCTGACCGCCACGCCCACCGCCCAGACCATCGGCTTCTTCAACGGCAACCTGGTGCAGGACTACACCCACGAGCAGGCCGTCGCCGATGGCGTGAACGTCGGCTACGACGTGTACCGCATCGAAACGAAGATCACCACGGACGGGGCCAAGCTCGCCCGAGAGCCGGGCGTCTTCGTGCCGCACCGGGACCGGCGCACCAAGGGCAAGAAGTACAAGGAACTGGACGACGACCTGACCTACACGGCCAACCAGCTCGACCGGGACGTGGTGGCCGAGAACCAGATCCGGCTGGTCATCCGCACCTTCAGGGACAAGCTGCCGGAAATCTTTCCCGGCCGCACCGAGGTGCCCAAGACGCTGGTCTTCGCCAAGACCGACCTGCACGCCGAGGACATCGTGCGGATCATCCGCGAGGAGTTCGGCAAGGGCAACGACTTCTGCCAGAAGATCACGTCGAAGACCACCGGCAAGAAGCCCGAAGACCTGCTGGCCGAGTTCCGCAACACCTACTATCCCCCGCATCGCCGTCACCGTGGACATGATCGCCACCGGCACGGACGTGAAGCCGCTGGAATGCCTGCTGTTCATGCGGAACATCCGGTCGCTGTCCTACTTCGAGCAGATGAAGGGGCGCGGCTGCCGCGTCATCGACCCCGACGCCCTGCAGATGGTGACGCCCGACGCCAGGCACAAGACGCATTTCGTCATCGTGGATGCGGTCGGCGTGTGCGAGGACGAGAAGGCGGCGACGAAGCCGCTGGACCGCAAGCCGTCCGTGCCGCTCGACAAGATGCTGGCCGCGGTCGCCGCCGGTGCCGCCGACGCCGATCTGGTCTCGACGCTGGCCGCCCGGCTGGCCCGGCTGGACCGGCAGCTCGACGCCGATCAGCAGGCAGCCATCGCCAAGGCGGCCGGGCGGCAAGGCATTGGCCGCCCTGCGCGCCGAGCTGCTGCAGCAGCATCGACCCGGACGTGAACACGCAACAGGCGGTGGAGAAGTTCAGCTTCCCGCCGGACCAGGAGCCGACCGAGAAGCAGCTGCAGCAGGTCGAGCAGGAGCGGATGCGGGCGGCCCTGAAGCCGTTCCACAACCCGAAGCTGCGCAACGCGATCCTGGCGGCCAAGGGACGCTGGAACAGGTCATCGACGAGCAGACCCCGGACCAGCTGCATCCGGGCGGGCTTCGACGCGGCGGCGCTGGAGAAGGCCAGGTCGATGCTGACGAGCTTCCGGCAGTTCATCGAAGACAACAAGGACGAGATCGAGGCGCTGAAGGTGCTCTACAGCCGGCCGTACCGGGCCGGGCTGCGTACAGCCAGGTGAAGGAACTGGCGGCAGGCGATCCAGCAGCCGCCGCACTAGCTCGACACCCGAACGGCTCTGGCAGGCGTTCGAGGCCGTCGAGCCGGACAAGGTGAAGGCCCACGGCGGCAAGCAACTGGTGGACGTGATCGCCCTGGTGCGGCACGCCCTCGACCCGAACACGCCGCTCGCCCCGGTCGGCATGACGGTGGAGGAGCGGTATCAGCAGTGGCTGGCCGAGCAGGCCGCGGCCGGCGTGACGTTCACGCCCGAACAGCGGCAATGGCTGGACGCCATCAAGGACCACATCGCCACCAGCCTGAGCATCGAGCAGGACGACTTCGAAGAGGTGCCGTTCAACCAGATCGGCGGGCTGGGCCGGGCGTATGAACTGTTCGGGCGACAGGCTGCAGCGGCATTCTTGGATGAACTGAACACGAGGTTGGCGGCATAATGTTTCTTGAAGCGGAGGTTTCAAATGGAAGGCGAGGTCGTTGAAATAAATCAACAGCGTGGAATGGCAGCGGTTCTCACAGAAAACGGTGAATACTCGATCATTGAACTGCTCGGCGATGAAGTTGAGGTTGGCGATCACATTCAATGGCACGGGGATTTTCCGTTGGGTTCGGAGCCGATTAAGAATCTAACGCAGGAATGCCAGATGGATGTATTTTTTCAAAATCACTGCGTTCCCAAAGCGCAACTAAAGCAGCAGTTGCTTTACTGAAAGCCAAATTACCGAATGAGTCAGAAATCGGACCCTTCATCGAATGGCGATGAGATTGACGCAACCAACCTTCCGCCATTACCGCATGGTTGGTGCTGGGTCACGTTGTCTTCCGTTGCTAGGATCGATGGCGGAATCACCAAGGATCAAAAGCGACAGCGCACTGGCACGATGCGAGAAGTACCGTACCTGCGAGTTGCCAACGTCCAGCGTGGCTTTCTTGATCTTCAAGAGATGAAGACGATCCTTGCCGATGATTCTGAAATCGCGGCGCTTCGACTTCAGAAGGGTGATATCCTTTTCACCGAGGGAGGCGACCGAGACAAACTTGGCAGGGGTTGGGTTTGGAACGACGAGATTGAAGAGTGCATCCATCAGAACCACATCTTTCGAGCAAGACCTATCCCCTCGATTGCAGAGCCAAAGTTCATTTCATTTCACGGGAATTTCTTTGGGCAAAAATGGTTTACCCGTACAGGAAAACAAACGACGAACCTTGCCTCGATTAACAAGGGCGTCCTCAGCCGGTTTCCTGTTCCGCTGGCTCCCCTGAACGAGCAGCATCGAATCGTCGCCAAAATCGAGGAACTGTTCTCGGACCTGGATGCCGGGGTAGCCGCCTTGAAGCGGGTTAAGGCAAATCTCAGGCGTTACCGTGCTGCTGTCCTCAAAGCCGCCATCGAAGGCAAGCTCACGGAGCAATGGCGGGCCGAGCATCCCGAGACCGAACCGGCGTCGAAACTACTTGGACGCATCTTGACCGAGCGGCGCAAGAAGTGGGAAGCCGACCAACTCGCCAAGTTTGGCGCTGCCAAGAAGGAGCCGCCGAAGAATTGGAAAGAGAAGTATATCGAGCCTGCTGGACCCGACACAACTGGGATGTCTGTGCTGCCAATGGGATGGTGTTGGACTTCACTGGGACATTGTTTTGAAGTGCATGTGGGAGCAACTCCTAGCCGTAAAGAATCCTCTTATTGGAGTGGTGTCATTCCCTGGATTAGTTCTGGCCAAATCCAGTTTTGCCGGATCAAGGAAGCAAGGGAGTATATCACCGAGGAAGGACTTGCCAACAGCAGCACAGTCCTGAATCCCAGACACTCGATTCTTCTTGGTATGATCGGCGAAGGTCGTACAAGGGGCCAAGTAGCTATTCTAGACATCGAAGCCTGCAATAATCAAAATTCTGCGGCCATTTGGGTTTCAAAAACTCCGGTCCTGACGGAATTCATCTATTACTGGCTGTGGTCGCAGTATGAAACGACAAGACGAAATAGTTCGGGTAACAATCAGCCAGCACTAAATCGATCTCGTGTAGAGCAAATCATGTTTCCTTTGCCGCCTCTTACCGAACAACAAAAAATCGTCGCCGACGTAGAGCGACTTTTATCCAATATCGACGAGGCAGAGTCGCAGGTTTATGTCAACCTCATCTGTGCAGCCCGTTTGCGCCAGAGCATTCTCAAGCAAGCCTTTGAGGGGAAGCTGGTCCCGCAAGACCCGAGGGATGAACCGGCGAGTGCGCTGCTGGAGCGGCTGCGTGCAAGCCGGTCGGGTCATGAAGAGAACCGCGAGGCGAACAACCTGGTCCGAAACCGTAGTCGCCGAGCACCGGCGAGCAAATTGAAAAAGGTGGCGGAACGCGATGGCTCTCATTGAACTACAACAACTCGTTACCCAGGGGAAGTCCGATGGGCTGGAGTTCAGAAATCAACCGGCGATCTCAAGGGCGGTATGGAGACGCTTTGCGGATTTCTGAACGGCAACGGAGGGCGCGTTCTCTTCGGCGTTCTTGCCGATGGCCGAATCGTTGGCCAAACGATATCGGACGCCACCATCCGCGATGTCACTGCGGAACTCATCAAGTTGGATCCTCCGGCCACGATTTTATCCGAACGTATCCCGGTGGCAGATTCGCGGGACGGCCCGGCAGGTTTCCTTCCAAGCGCATTCTGAGGCAGAGAATCATTTTCGCCGGGTCCAGTTTCCGCCGATCCTGGGGCCGGGTCGATTCGTATGGGTGGCATTTTTTGCAAGCATCGCAGTGAAAGCGCTGCGAACCATTCCGATTTTTCCCGAAATTCCGCATTTCATTCTGGCAATTTGCGCACCGCATGACCAACCACCTTTTCTTTGCTTTGGCGGATGGCTAGAATTGCGATTGTGAAGGCCGCATTCTGGCTTTACCGCCGGTTTGTGTCTGCCCCTGGCTTCGTGCCAACGCTGGCCGACCGAAAAAATCGGCCAGCGAAACAAAAAGCGAGAGTTTGCTATTGCGCTTGAACCTCGAGAAAAAACGGCTTTCGGGGAAGCAGCTAATTTATCCGGCGTACCCTTGACGGTATGGACGTCTGCGTCGCAATGCAATGCAAGAGCTTGGCGCTGTCGGCAGACAGCCAGCATTTTTAGATCAAGGACGAAAGTGATTTTTTAGGCGAAGTCACGATGGCCGCTCTTCCTGTTTTGGAAAAAGATGTCGAGGCTATTTTGGCTTCGAACAAGTTGTCGATTACCGGACATTATATTTGGCAGAAGGGTTCGCACAAGTCATGGGCGCGAATTGACATTGATGTCGCCATTAACGATGACAGAATAAAAGGCGTCCAGCTTCGTTTGGTTATTTCTTTATCGTTGCTGGATGAGAAAAGGGATTTTAGCATTTCTCTGGAATAATGTACCCGTCCGCAGGCTCGATATTGCAGGAACGCATAACAATCGCCACAGCAACTCGGAAAAATGGTGCGACCAAACGCATAAGCACGCTTGCGCGATGCATGCTGGGATAGGTTCGCCTACACTCCTGATGATATTACAGAAACGACAACGCAGGGCGTCTTAAAGCAATTTTGCGCCAAATGCGGAATCAATTGTTCGGCAACTATTGCCAGTGATCCAGCCGCGAAGGGAGGTCTTTATGATGACCTGTAACGAGCTTGTTGATTCCTACGTATCAACAATAAGAGAATCAATCCATTGCAGACCGACTAATGGCCGTCTAGCAATGGTATTTCCATTTCTTTATCCAGATCATGACAACGTTGAAATGTTCGTCCGCGAATCCCAGGATTATATGATGGTCAGCGATTTAGGACAAACACTGGCGATTGGATACCATCGGACTAGACTTTTATGCAAGCGGCCGAACGGCTTTTCAAGTGGAGCGGATAGCAACCGGCTATAATGTCGAAGTTCGCGACGGTGTTCTTTGCAAGCGATGCACAAAAGGAATCTGTTGGCGAGGCGATGTCTGACGTTATTTCAGCTTGCATGGCCATTGGCGATTTGGCTTACGGTAGCCGTGGCTATCAGCCGATGACATTTAATGAAGAGGTCTCAAAATATCTTTTGATTAACGACTTTAAGCCGGAACGAAATTATCAAATAACCGGACGTTTTGGAACCCATTATCACGTCGATTTTAGCGTGATGGAACAAAGTCGTGTCACTCACATACAAACTCTTTCTTCGCGAACACAAGGTGGTTCAAGGAAGTGGGTCAATCAGACATATCGAATGTGGAGTGACATTTCCACTGGAAACGTAGTTGTCAAAAAAGCCAGTCTCATTAATGACGATTCCCCGGTCAGGCCCGATGATCTTAAACTGTTGGAGACGGTGTCGGATGTTTATCGTTGGAGCGATCGCGCACGCTTTGCTGCGGCGCTCCGAGCCGCTTAAATTTGCAACGCAAAGCTAGGACAGTATCCAATTTTCGATAACCGCCTTGAAATTAGCAGCACTGGAACGCTTCCCTTCGATCTCACGGTAGAAGATCTCAACGCGAGCATATCTCGCCCACGCAATCCATTGTTGGCAGAGGTGTTCTATCGCAGGGGTTTGATCGAGCGCTGGGGAAGAGGCACGCAACGACTGGTCGAACTATGTGTTCAGGCGGGACATCCCGAACCAGAATTCGAGGTACGCTCCGGAGAAGTAGTCGTTAGGTTCATTCCGTCCGGCTATATTCCGCCCCATCGCGTCAGCCATGACCTCACCGACCGTCAACGCCGTATTCTCCACATTCTAAGCGGCCGCGGCCAGTGCCGATTGTCAGAGATTCTGGCTGGATTTGATAACCCGGTCCCACGAACAACACTCAAAGACGACCTGCGCATGCTGCGTAACCTCAGCCTGATCGACTCGGGCGGACGTGGTCCCGGGGCCCGATGGTGGCTCAAGATTTAAGTCGCCTGATGAAACGGAAAGAGTCAACAGGGACAGAAAAGGACGGAGAAGGACGGAGAAGGACGGAGAAGGACGGAGAAGGACGGAAAAGGACGGAAAAGGACGGAAAAGGACGGAAAAGGACGAAACCTCCATGAGCAACGACTCCCAACAGATCGTCAACAAAGCCTGGAACTTCGCCCACGTCCTCCGGGACGACGGCCTCTCGTACATGGCCTACACGGAGCAGATCACCTTTCTGCTCTTTCTCAAGATGGCCGACGAGCAGACGAAGCCGCCGTACAACCGGCCCGCCATCGTGCCCGGCCAAGTTCGGCTGGGAGAGCCTGCTGAAGCGGGAAGGCGACGAACTTGAAGCCCACTACCGGCACATCCTCGAAGAACTCGGCAAGCAGCCGGGGATGCTCGGCGAAATCTTCAAGAAGGCCCGGCCGGAGATTCAGAACCCGGCCACGCTGCGGCGGCTGATCGTGGACCTGATCGAGCCGATGAAGTGGTCGTCGATGGAGGCCGACGTGAAGGGCGACATTTACGAAGGGCTGCTTGCCAAGAAGAGCGCCGAAGAATCGCCCAAGGGGGCGGGCCAATACTTCACGCCCCGCGCAACTCATCAAGGCCATCGTGGATTGCGTGCAGCCGACCGCCGACGACACGGTTTGCGACCCGGCGGCCGGCACGGGCGGCTTCCTGCTGGCGGCTTACGATTACGTGGTCAAGCACCAGGGCAAGACGCTCGACAAGGACCAGAAAAAGCACCTGCGGACGAAGTTCGTGAAGGGCTGGGAGTTGGTCCCCAACACGGCCCGGCTGTGCATCATGAACCTTTACCTGCACGGCATCGACGCCGACCCCTGCCCGATCAAGTCCGGCGTGGACAGCCTCGCCAGCGATCCCGGCGAGCGGTTCAGCGTGGTGCTGACCAATCCGCCCTTCGGCAAGAAAAGCAGCATCGCCATCGTCAACGAGGCGGGCGACCTGGAGAAGGAAGACACCGCCTACGAACGCCAGGATTTCTGGACGACGACCAAGAACAAGCAACTGAACTTCCTCCAGCACGTCAAGACGCTGCTCAAGGTCAATGGCCGCTGCGCCATCGTCGTGCCGGACAACGTGCTGTTCGAGGGCGGGGCCGGCGAAACGGTGCGCCGCAACCTGCTCAAGCAATGCGACGTGCATACGCTGCTGCGGCTGCCGACCGGCATCTTCTACGCCCAGGGCGTCAAGGCCAACGTGCTGTTCTTCGACGCCAGGCCCGCCCAGGAAAAGCCGTGGACCAAAACGCTGTGGGTCTACGACCTGCGGACGAACATGCACTTCACGCAGAAGACGAACCCGCTCAAGCGGTCGGACCTGGACGAGTTCGTGGAGTGCTACCAGCCTGACAACCGCCACCGGCGCAAGCCGACCTGGAGCGAGGCCAGCCCCGAAGGCCGCTGGCGGTCGTTCGACTACGAAGAACTGATGAAGCGGGACAAGGTGAACCTGGACATTTTCTGGCTCAAGGACAAGAGCCTGGAGGACTCCGACGACCTGCCCGACGCCCGACGTGCTGGCCCAGGAGATCGCCGACGACCTGCAGACGGCGCTGGAGCAGTTCACGGCGATTGCGGAGAAGCTGAAGGGGTGAGTGCCGTGGGTAGGTTTTTAGCTGCAGACCTTTCTCACCGGCCGGGCAAGCCGGCCGGGGTCGTGGAATGGGGTGGGTTGGCTTTTTAGCTACAGACCTTTCTCACCTGCCGGGCGAGCCGGCGAGGGGTCGTGGAGTGGGAGGTGAATGGGGAGCGGTAGGCGTCCGCATTGCCACCCGGAGTACCGTGTGGCAATGGCACCGTGCGCTGCAGCCGATGCCTCCAAACTTGGTGGGCGTTCCTGCAGGACGTTCATGAATTTGTTATGCGATTATGCGAAATGCTATGCAAAATGCTATGCGTCGCCGAGGGGGTTGCCCGGTGGGTGCATACATACCATTTTTGCACGCGGCGATAGGGGCCGTGCCACTGGATTGCGCCGGGTGAAACTATGAAGGAGGCCGACGCCGACTGGTGGAGTCCTTTGAGCACGTGGTAGCGTTTTGGGGTATGGGAGAGTGAAACGACCCCCTACGCTGCCCCGCGGGGTCGGTGGGGGGGGAAATCACTCCGGCGGCTTGGGTCGATCGCCGGTGTAGCCTTTCAAGGATCGGGCCATGACCCAATCGGGGGCCCAGCGGGCCAGCTTCATGAGGAGGGTGGTTTGCCAGGGAAAGTTGAGGACCTTTTTCTTGCGCCTGGAGAGCGCGGATGATCTTGGCGGCGGCTTTTTCGGCGGTCATGAGCCAGGGCATGGGGAACTCGTTGACGTCGGTCATGGGCGTTTTCACGAAACCCGGGCAGATCGTCGTGACGGCGATGCCGCGGCGGCGCAGCTCGATCCGCAAGCCCTCCATATAGACGTTGACGGCGGCCTTGCTGGAGCAATAGCCCGATTCGCCCGGCATGCCCTTGTAGGCGGCCAGGCTCGAAACGGCGGCCAGGTGGCCCCTGTGCCGCTGCAGCATTTCGGGCAAGACCGCTTCAATGGCGTAGACGACCCCCAGGTAGTTGACCTTGATCATGTTGTCGACCTGATCCATGTTCAGGGGTTCGAGCTGCGTTGGCAGCCCCACGCCCGAATTGGCGATCAGCAAATCGACAGGGCCCAGTTGTGCGCGTAGGGCGTGGATTGCTTCCACGGTAGGCCGACGCTGGGCCACATCGGCCTGGGCGACGGCCACCTTGCCACCGGCAGCACGAATCTCGCTGGCCAGCGCCTCCAGGCGGTCGAGGCGCCTGGCCAGAAGGCCCACCGCGCAGCCTTGCCGGGCCAGCAACCTGGCCATTTCCCAGCCCATGCCACTTGATGCCCCGGTAATGATGGCGACCTGGTTGACGAAGGACATACCTGTCTCGATTATTCGGGTTTCGCGGAAGATTACGCCTTAACCTTTCCCATCTGTACCTTTTTTCCTTATCGTTTCCACGCTGTTTCCGCCACTGCCCGGGCCGTAAATACCACAAAATGGTCAGGGATGTGGCATACTTGAGCGGATAGCCTTGGCATTTCCCCAAACGCTTGCAACAATTCGGGTAGCTGTTGGCCGAGACCATTTAATGCACGAAAAACGATGCTCCTCTTTGGCAGTATGCTGGTTTGGTGCCCGGGTGCGCGCCCGGCTCAAGTGGGCGACAGCATTGGGTTGCCTGCTGGCGGCCACGGCCCTGTGCAGCCCCCCCAGCCACCGCCGCCCGCGACTTACCAGGTCGTGCTTCGCTACGAGATTGCCGCGGCGCGCGATCAGCATGTCGTTTTGTACGACGCCATGATCGAGCGCCTCAAAGCACTGGGCTTCCAGTTCGATCCGCCGCTGGAAAAGCACCCGCGCACCGACCGCGAAGACCGCTCCAAGAACTACCTGAGGGGCTCCATCGCCTCGGCCAAGGCCCTCAAAGTGCTCGGCACGCCCAACGTGCAAGCGCTGCTGCTGATGCCGGAGGATTTTGACTATCCACCGAAAGATCTCGACAAAAACGTGCTGGTGCGCCTGGAACTGGCCGAGCGGCGTCGCCCCGGACCGCCAGCGCCAGCTTGCCGAACAGGTCAAGGCGGTCCTGCGAACGTTGA
This sequence comes from uncultured Planctomycetota bacterium, assembly GCA_963848825.1. Lineage (GTDB taxonomy): Bacteria > Planctomycetota > Planctomycetia > Gemmatales > Gemmataceae > CAVVSQ01. The sequence continues at coordinate 49,883 of CAWKFA010000009.1, forward strand.
ATTTCCGCGAAGCCATCGCCTACGATCACCATGGCTATGGCCACCTGCCCTTTACGCGGCTCGTGGGCACGATTCCGAGCGGCCGGCTGGAGGTGCTTCTCAAGGACCTGCGCGGGCAGCCGGGAGGCTGGTTCGCGGCGCTCATTCCACCGCAGGATGTCCCGGCGCCCTTGCGTAACGTCAATCCGATCCAGATCGTGGAAGTGATGGCGGAGAGTGAACCGATCGCCGAGATTGCGCTTCCCGGGCCACGTACGCCGGATTACCTCGAGAAGATTAGCGCCGAGCTCTGGTCGCAACTGGAGGCCAAGCAGCCCGGCGATGAGGCCCTGCGCGTCGAGTTGATCTTCGCGAGAATGTTGAACGCGGACGATCGTAGCTGGCGCGGCCTGCTGGAGGAGGCGGCGCCCGGGGTGTTCGTGGAAAGTCAGCTTGGCCAGGTGGTGAACGCCGTCGTCACGCGCGGCCAGGTCAAGACGCTCGCGGCCCTGGACTCCATCGTAACAATCCGGTTACCCCGGGCCGTCCGCATCGATATCGACCCTGGTGTCTCACTTCCCGGTGACAACGCCAGGGCATTGGCGCTGTCCGGCCTGGAAGCGCTGCACAAAAAAGGCAAGCTCGGACAGGGCGTGCGTCTGGCCTTGCTGGATACCGATTTTCGCGGCTGGTCCGAGCTTGTGAGCAAGGGGAAGTTGCCCGCGAACACGCGGCTGGTCGATCTCACAGCCGAACGCGATACGGAACTGCATCCCGGACCATCTACGGCGCCGGGTCCTGTGGGCCATGGCACGCAGTGCGCCCTGGCCGCCGCCCTGGCCGCACCGAAGGCGGAACTGGTGCTCGTTCGCGTGGACCGGTCGTCGGCGTACCAGATCGCCGAAGTCGCCCGGTATGTCCGTGATGGCAACTTGTCCTCCCCTTATGTCGATCGCCGTCGCGACGAGTTGGTCACGGCGCGCGCCGAACTTAACCTGCTGCGCTCCGACGTCCTCCGCGAAAGGCGCCTCATTCTCGATAATTTCGTCGATGAAACTGACCAGGACAGGGACTTCAGCTTTCTTGGCCCCGTGTACGGCTGGGTCTTCAGCGCCCGCACCTGGAGCCGTGCCCAGTTGGCTTATCTGGATAAGTTGGAAAAGACGCTCGCCGAACGGAACGCTCGGTTTTTCAAGCTTGTGGATGATATTCGATCTTTGCAGGGGATCACGCTGATCGCGTGCCCGCTGGTGTGGAACGACGGCTTCGCCCTCGGTGCCGGCAGTCCGCTAAGCCGGGCGCTCGAAGGCATCCAGCGCGGGCGAGCCGCGGGCCAGAGTAAATGGCGCCCTGGCGCCGATCCTGTGGCTTCAATCGGCCGGCAACACGCGGGGGCAGTCCTGGTTCGGACTGTTTAATGATGAAGACAGCAATGGCTTCATGGAGTTCGCTTCGCCGCTCCAGCCCCTGCCCAAAGGTCAATGGACCACCGAGTTGAACTTCCTGGCCTGGCAGCCCTATGGCAAGGCTCAGACGGCGGACTTGCCCGCGGGAACGCCGTTACGGATCACGCTCCAGTGGCGTGAGCCCCATGATCCCGATTATTTTCCGCGCCCGGCGAAGAGGATTTCTACCGCAAACCACTCGCTGACCTGAGATTGTCCTTGCTGCGCCAGCGCGACCCGGATGGCAAGACGTTACCGGCGGATGCTTTCGACCTGGTCGCTGTTTCCTCGGGATTAGCACAGCGTCTCGAGCATCAGCCGGCCGGCACAATTTATGAGGTTGTTCTCGAAACCACGCTAAGCCAGGCGGGCCGGTATGCGCTGCGCGTGCAGCGCCCACTGGGCGAGCAATGGTTCCTGGCGCAGGGCCCTGGCCAGAAACGACCGATGTTTGTCAACATGGGCGGACTCAAGCCGTCTGGCCTGCGCCCTCTTGGAGCCGTTACCTTGCCGGCCCTCGAAAAAAACTGGGAACTACGTTTGCGCCTGTTCGTGGAGGCCGACGGATGCGCAGGGTCGGTCAGGGCGGCCCGTGTTCACCGATTTCGCCACGGACCAGGGCAGTATTGGTATTCCGGCCGACGCGCGCTCGGTCATCACCGTTGGCGCCGCCGACTGGCAAAACCAGCCGCGTCCCTATAGCGCGGGCGGGCCCCTTCCCTTCGCGGGGCTGGCCAAAAAACCTGCCGTGCTCGCTTATGATGGCCTGCATTTTGATGCCGCCAACTCCGGCGGCGCCTTGGGAAGCAGCATCGCCACCTCGTTTGCCGCCGGCACCGTCGCTACCCTGCTCAGCGCCGGCATGACCCCTGCTGACGCAGTCGCTTTATCTGAATCAATTCGACGGCCAGGTGCTGCGCCAAGCCACTAAATGACTTTTCTACCTCTTCGCTGTCCGCTCCCCGTCCCAAGGCCTGATGATGCCGCCATTTGATTGGCTTTTCATCTTTCGCTGGGTATGATGGGCCACAACCTGTTTTCCGGGTGCGGGCTTGCCAATCCGCAGGCGCAACCCGGGCAAAAATGACATGCGCTCCACGCGACTTCCGAGGCACACCATGGGAATCACCCGACGTCTCTTGGGTTTAATGTTTTTGGCCGTACCGGGCATCATCTACGCCGACAATCCGCCCGCCGAACAATATCGCCCTGACCCGGCCGCCGTGCAGCGCCACGGCAAAGCCTACCGCTATCCCCAGGATGGCTGGATCGTGTTGCACATCGAGGGGGAACCCTACGAACGCGGCTACCAGCATGGACGACTGTTGTCGAAGGAGATCGCGGCCAACCTGCGTTGTTTCGCGGCCGTTCAGGGCCATCAAGCCGCCGGCGGAAGCCTGGCAACACACGCGCAGCCTGACGAACGCGCTATTCCTGCGCCGCACGATTCCGGAATTTCTCGAGGAAATGAAAGGGATCGCCGATGGCGCCACGGCGGCGGGCGCCCGCATCTTCCAGCGACCCATCGACCTTGTGGACATCGTGGCCCTCAACTCCTGGATGGAAATCGAGACACTGGATTCAGCGCTCGAAGCGCTGCCGACCGGCCTTGAGGGCAAGCAGTATGCCGATGGCCAACCGCGCGCGAAACCCGCACCGCGCCCGAGCATTGCAGCGCTTTCGCCGCCACCGGGCCTGCAACCGCTGACGGCAAGATTGTGTTTGGACATATCACGATGTCGGGGCTTAATGCCGCCAATTTTTCCAACGTCTGGCTCGACATCAAGCCCGCCCAGGGTCATCGCGTACTCATGTGTGCCTATCCCGGCGGCATCCAAAGTGGCATGGATTATTACACCAACGATGCCGGCCTGCTTATCGCCGAAACGACGATCTCTCAGACTCGTTTCAATGCTCAGGGCTTGACCGAAGCGTCGCGCATTCGCCAGGCCAGCCAATACGCGGCCACGATCGATGAAGCAGTCTCGATCCTCCAAAAAGACAATAACGGCCTTTACACCAACGAATGGCTGCTCGGCGACATCAACACCAACGAGATTGCTTTGTTCGAGCAAGGTACCGAGAAGACCAAGTTGCACCGCAGCAGCAAAAACGAATGGATCGGCGGCACCACCGGCTTTTATTGGGGCTGCAACAACACCAAAGACCTGGCGCTGCGTTTGGAGACAACCCCCGGCCTGTCCGGACGGCCCGCCAATCTGGTTTTTCACCCCTCGGCACGCGATCTGGCGTGGCAACGGCTCTACCATAAATACAACGGCCGCATCGACGTCGCCTTCGCCAAGGAGGCATTTACATCGCCGCCGTTGGCCGCCATTCGCTCCCTCGATGCCAAGTTCACCACGACCGCCATGGCGAAAAACTTGCAATCCTGGGCCCTGTTCGGTCCACCGCTGGGAAAAACCTGGCATCCCACGGTTGAGCAGCGCCGTAACTATCCGGAGATCAAGTCGCTGGTGAGCAATCCCTGGACTATCCTTCATGGCGCTCCCCGCCGGAGGCCACCACGCTGGCCGCGGACATCGAGCCAGCGGAGCCGGCCAAAACAAAGACGCTGGTGAAAACAGGCAAAAAGAAGGGCCCCACGCTGCTCCAGGTTCCCGCCTGGCACGGCACGCTATTGCCCGAAACGGACGGCGACATCTGGTTGACGACTGCCTTTGCCGATTATGAAAGAATCGTCGCCAGGCAAAAATCCGCGCGTGCCAGCGGCGCGGAACCAGCTCCCGAGGAACGGGACGAGATGGCCCTTGAGCTCTTTGCGTTTCGCAGCCGGTATCTTTCCGCCGATGCACAGGCGCGTGCTGGCAAGCCACTCACGGCCATCAAGGCCGACCTGGCCAGTGACGATTGGTACCGCATCGCGTCCGGCAAGGGCGTGCTTGTTTTGCATGAACTTCGTCGGCTGTTAGGGGACTCTCCCTTTGAAGAAGCCATGGAAAGCTTCGGTCGTGAGAACGCTGGCAAGAAAGTCACCACCGCGCAATTTGACAGCCACCTCAAGAGCTTGGCCGGCAAACAAGTTGAAGGCTTCATTGACGCCTGGACGAAACAGACGCACTTACCCGTGATCCGCCTGAATCAGACCGAAGCCGTGGCGACCGTCGCGGATCAAACCCTGATCCGGGGCGAAATTCAGCGTGAAAGTCTGGAGCCGCCCCTTGCCAGCGTGGAGATTACCATCGAAACTGCGCAGGGCGAGTTTACCAAAGCCATCGAACTCAAAGGCTTGCGTACTGAATTCACCATCGCCAGCGAAATTGGCCGGCCGCAACGGGTGGTCCTCGACAAATACGGCCAGACTGCCCGGGCCGACATGCGCGGCTACTCGATTCAGTCCTTCGAACGCTCCCCCGAAAAGACGCTAATAATCTACGGCACCGGTTCAGAGATTTTCACCAATCGCGAAGCCGCCGAAGCTTTACAAAAAGCCATCCGCGAAAGCGGCCCGAACTACACCATTCCCATAAAGGCCGAGCAGGACGCGACTGACGAAGACCTCAGCAATAATCACATCCTCTTGATCGGTAGGCCAGATACCAACGCGTTGGTCAAACGCTTTGAGAAAAATCTACCGATCGCCTTCGGCCAGCGCTCCTTCACGGTCCGTGGCAAGACGTATGCTCATCCGGACACGGGCGTAATCGCCGTAGCGGAAAATCCGCTGCACAAAGGCTACACGCTAGTTCTCGTCGCCGGCCTGAGCGGTGCTGCGACCCTTAACACCGCGCCGAAAGTCGTCGGCCAGCGGGCGGCTGAAATCGTCTTGCTGCCTCGTGGTGAATCGAGCCAACTCCTGGTGCTGCCTAGCAATTAGAAGCCCTCAGCCAGTGTTTTTCGGTATTAATCCGTTTCGACTGGAGCCGCCATGCGAAGCTTCCTCTCCCTCGCCATGTTTGCCACTCTGACTTGTACAAGGTCCGCTCTACGGCCAGGCCAAGACTGCGCCAGCGGATTTCTACCAATATGCGGGGCTTCCTCCCCTAAAGGCAGCCGAGGTGATGACGGTTCCCGAGGGCTTTCAGGTCAAATTGTTTGCCGGGGAGCCGGACGTCCACCAGCCCATCGCATTTTGCCTGGACGACCGCGGTCGCGTCTGGGTGGCGGAAGCCTATTGCTATCCCATACGCCGAGCAGACAAGGATGCCAATGACCGCATCGTCATCTTCGAAGACACCGACGGCGATGGCGTTTTCGACAAACGCACTGTCTTCATGGAGGGGCTGAATCTCATCAGCGGGCTGGAGGTTGGCCACGGGGGCGTTTGGATCGGCGCGGCTCCATATTTCATGTTCGTGCCGATGAAAGACGATAAGCCGGCTGGGCCGCCGCGGATATTGCTCGACGGCTGGGCCTGGCAAGATACCCACGAGACGCTGAATACGTTCACGTGGGGGCCGGACGGCTGGCTTTACGGCTGCCATGGCGTCTTTACCCATTCGCGGGTCGGCAAGCCCGGTACGCCGGACGCAGAGCGCCAGCCACTCAACGCCGGGATCTGGCGCTACCATCCCACCAAGCACGTCTTCGAAGTTTTTGCCGAGGGGACGAGCAATCCATGGGGACTCGACTTCAACGAAAATGGCCAGGCCTTCTGCGAGGCGTGCGTGATTCCGCATTGTTTCCACGTGATTCAGGGCGGGCGCTATCAGCGGCAAGCGGGCCAGCATTTCAACCCCTATACGTTCGCCGACATCCCTACCATTGCCGACCACCGTCATTATCTTGGCGCCACACCTCACAGCGGTAACGAACGTTCCGACTCGGCCGGCGGTGGGCATGCCCATTGCGGCACCATGATTTATCAAGGCGGTGCGTGGCCCAAGGAATACTGGGGTCAGATGTTTATGGGTAACATTCATGGCCGGCGCCTGAATGTCGATATCCTCAATCCCAAAGGCTCCGGCTTCGTCGCCTCCCATAGCCCCGACTTCCTGCTCGCCAACGACGCCTGGGTCGCGCTTCATCAACCTGCGCTACGGGCCGGACGGCAATGTCTATCTAATCGACTGGTACGACAAGCAAGCTTGCCACACCGGCAATCCCCAGATATGGGACCGGACCAACGGCCGCATTTACAAAATCAGCTATCGCGGCACCAAATCGCCGCCCGTCGACCTGACCAAAATGAGCGGCAAGGAATTGGCGCTGTTGCAGACCCACGAAAACAGTTGGTACGCGCGACATGCCCGCAAGTTGTTGCAAGAACGCGGGACCGACGAGGAGGCCAGACAAATCCTGGCCAACCTGGCGTTTCCGCGGAACCCAGAAGACCATGCGGTAAGCGTGCCACAACGTCTACGCGGTTTATGGGCGCTGCACGTCACGGGCAGCCTTACCCAAAAGATGGTGCTTCAAGGTTTGGCGGACCCGGCCTCCTATGTCCGCGCCTGGTCCATTCAACTTGCTCTCGAGGACAACAAGGTCTCTCCTGAGATCCTTTCCAGGCTCGAAGAAATGGCCGAACGGACTCGTCTCCCGTGGTTCGGTTGTATCTCGCCTCCGGCGGCACTGCGCCTGGCCGCCGCGCAGCGCTGGCAAATAATGACCGGTCTCGCCGCCCACGCCGAGGACGCCGAGCGATCACAACTTGCCTTTGATGTACTGGTATGCCGCCGAACCGCTGGGGGGACAGGATGCCGCCCGCGCCCTGGAACTGGGCCTCCACGCGAAAACGCCGCGGCTACTGGATTTCATGGTGCGCCGCCTGGTCCAGGCAGACGCCGCTGCGCTGACTCTTGTCATCGACGGCCTGAACAAGACGGACGACCCAGAGACACAACTAGCAATCCTTCGTGGCCTGAACGAAGGGCTCAAAGGCCGCCGCGATGTCCCCATGCCCAAAGAGTGGCGCTCGCCAGGCTTGACGACGGCAAGAACCCGCCAGTGCGGACGCAAGCTATCGCCCTTGGCGTCATTTTCGGCGATACGCGGGCGCTGGCTGAAACCCGGCGGGTTGTTATGGACCCGTCCGTAAACCTGGCCCAGCGCCAAAATGCACTGGAATCTCTTTTGCGGGCCAAAGATAAAGAACTTCCACCGGTACTTTTTAAATTGATCGGCGACCAGCCACTACGAAGTAGTGCTCTGCGCGGATTGGCCGTTTACGACGATCCGCATGTGCCGCAGGCCATATTGGCTATTTTTACCAAGCTGAGCTTTGGCGAAAAACGTGACGCGTTCAGCACTCTCGCCTCGCGTGTTGGTTATGCGCGGGAATTGCTTGAAGCCGTCGCAACCAGGAAAATAGCTGCGAACGAATTATCCGCCGACACCATCCGTCAGCTTCGCAATCTTGGCAACGCGGAATTGACCAAGCGAGTCGCCGACGTCTGGGGAATCGTGCGCGACACGCCTGCCGACCGCGTAAAGCTGATTGCCCAGCAGCGCAAGGCCCTGAGCACAGTTCAGCCCACCGACGCCTCGATGGGCCGGGCACTATTCGTCAAAACCTGTGCCCAGTGTCACACCTTGTTCGGCACGGGTGGTAAAGTCGGGCCGGACATCACCGGCGCCAACCGCCAAAATCTCGATTACCTCCTGGAAAACATCTTTGACCCCAGCGCGGTAATTCCCAAGGAATATGCCGCTACACTCATCGAGCTGAGCGATGGCCGGCTGCTCACCGGCATCATCAAAAATGAGACCCCTGCCCTACTAACCCTGGTCACCGCCAATGAAACTTTGACCGTGCCCGCGAGCGATATCGCCACCCGGAAGACCAGCGACAAATCCATGATGCCCGACGATCTGGTGTCACAGCTCAAGGCCCCAGAGTTGCGAGCTCTCGTGGCCTACCTCCAAAGCCCGGCACAAGTGCCGATGCTGGCGACTGCCGAGAATGCCAAGGACCTTTACAACGGCAAGGATTTGGCTGGCTGGGACGGCGACATGAAGCTATGGCGCGTGGAAAATGGCGAGATCGTTGGCCAAACGACCGGACTCAAGCATAACGAATTCCTGCGCAGCCAGATGATCGCCGAGGATTTTCGTCTGACGCTCAAGGTAAAGTTGGTGCCCGACAAGGAAAACAGCGGTGTGCAGTTTCGCAGTGCGGCGCTGCCGAAAGGCGAAATGAAAGGTCCGCAAGCCGATATTGGCGCCGGCTGGTGGGGCAAACTTTACGAGGAAAACGGGCGAGGTATCCTGTGGAAGGCACCCGGCGACCAGTTTGTCAAGAAAGATCAATGGAACGATTACGTGATCGAAGCCAGGGGACCACGCGTGCGCACGCATCTCAACGGCAACCTTTGCGTCGACCTGGAGGACGAAAAAATCGCCCGACGCGGGTTATTCGCGCTGCAACTCCACAGCGGCGGTCCCATGGAGGTGCGTTTCAAGGACATACGTCTCGAGGTGTTTCCGAAGGCGAATTAGTACCAAACTGCCGCATTTTCAATCGTCGACAGAAACGGGTTCGCCGCCCTGGATGGTGCCCAGGGCCATACGAACTCTATCGGACGTGTTGGCTGCAAGGTAGTGCACGCTGCCGTCCAAAAACGCGAAGTGGACGCCGTTGCCTGTGTGATTGCTGCTGAAACAACCAGCGGTGTTGCTGGCGGCGAAACGGATGTAGGTGCTGCCCATTTCCCCATCATAGTTAAACGGAATGCCGATCGAGCCCAGGCATTCCTCTAAATGGTTTTCAATCCAGTTGGTGCCCATGGCCCAGGTGCCGTATTCGTCGCCATGGCCGGCATCGTTCTCTGGAAAAAGGTTGGGGTCTCTTAACAACCGAACGCGCTCACCGGCCGCGACGGTGTTGCTGGTGCCGTCGGTGACGTGGATGAGTTTGACATTGGAGTTTTGGTAGAAGGCCCCATCCCGGCGATAGGGGGTGTCGGTATAAATTCCCCAGCCGCGATAGCCGCCGGTGGGGTTCCAGGTGCCGTCATCCATGTGCAGGATGGTTTCACCGCTTCCATTGTTCCCCGTGGGATCCGCCGCATTTGGTGGAAAATTGGTTGAGGTGGCAAAGGGATTGCCAATGCTGCCTGAACCCACGACGGCGTAGCTAATGGCGAACCTGCTGGGAATGCCACCGCTGTTGTACGTCAAATCATCCGAGGTAGCGGGACAACGAAAAATAGAGATCTGCGCCTCGGCCGCCGCCAGATAATTTCCAAAGGCCCAGTTCGGAAACTTTTTGAAGGGTGCTAACTGGTAAATGGCATCCTGCTCCACGTACGGCAGGATAAGGTACGACCAGAAAGTCGCGTTGTACGGCCCGCCATCGTCCATATGGTCGAACCGAGCCATGGCCGGCGGCAGCGAATTATTGACATCGTGGTAGGCCTGAAAAGCCAGCCCAATCTGTTTTAGATTGTTGGCACATTGCGTGCGTGCGGCCGCGCGCGCACCTTCTGCACCGCGGGCACCAGCAGTGCTATCAAAATGGCGATGATCGCAATCACGACAAGCAACTCGATCAGGGTGAAAGCGAGCCGTCGCGCGCTTGGCATTGAAGGCGCCATGATGTTTCTCCGGACGACGTGAAATCCAGGTACTCCTTCAATTGGAACCCTGCACTGCCTGAATGTCAAGGAGGTAATTTTCAGCGCCTCTGCAGGGCCGCGGGACATTTGCCGTCAGCGCTCATCTTCCACAATCACGGATTCCACCATGCCCGTGGCCAAATCCAGAATTACAAAGCTCTTCGGCTTGGCACGGTAGAGAGCGCCGGGATTAATGACGCGGGTATGGCCGGTCCGGTGTTCCCTGGCGAGATGGGTATGTCCATGGAAAAGGAAATCGTAGGTGTCCGCACGCTCAAGGTCGCGTAAAAGACCCTTGTCGTCTCCGTGAAGGAAAGCGATCGAGCGGTCGGCCAAATCCAGATGGCCGAATGGTTCATGTAAGGTGGCGCCCAGGTCCTCGATTGCTTTCTTGAGTGGGGCACGATCCATGTCGCAATTGCCGTAAACGAAATGGGTATTTTTTGGAAATAGCGCCACTGTCGCGACGTCCTCGATGTCCCCGCAATGGAGGATATGCTGAACCCGATAAGGTACGATCAGGCGCAGCGCCCGCTGCACCGTTGCTGTGCTCGAATGGGTATCACTGACAACCGCGATTTTCATGACGGATGAGCCCCCTTGCGTCGCGAAACAAAAGGATAATCCTGGCCGCACTGCAGTCGCCGCACCCGCTTCGTCTGAAGGGGTATTACCAGGCCGCTTCGGCTCGACCGGCTAGCCCTTTCACCAGAGCTTCAACGAAGAAGAAGTCTCCCCAGGCGACCGATTCGTCAACACCGAGGTTTTTGTGCAAATGATAAACGCCATGCAGCAGAATGCCCTCCCAGCCCGGCCGGCTGCGCGAGGAAAGCTTCACTGCATAGGGTTTCCACGATTTGGAAGGCGGCATCGCGATATCGCTGTTTGTCGGCGATCAGGTCGAGTTGCTCGCTCAAATCGAACAGGCCGCTGGCCGCGATGGCCGCTGCCGAGCTGTCGAGGGGTTGGGGCAGGTCGGTCGGCGCATCAAAATCCCATGGAGGGACAAGATTGGCCGGAGACCTGCGTAGATAGCAATCGGCACATTTCCGGGCCGTGGCCAGGAACTCCTGGGTGCCGCTCAGCCGAGCGGCCGCGGTGAAGCCGTAGATGGCCCACGCCAGACCTCGCGTCCAGGTGCTGTCGGCGCGATAGCCCTGCTGCGTCGATTCACGCAGGAATTGGCCCGTCATGGCGTCAAAAAGGGCTTCGTGCGCGGTGCCGCCATCAGGCCTTACCAGATATTTTTGCGAGGTACGGCAATGCTCGAGAGCGATCTGGCGAAGTGTGTCGTCGTCGGTGGCGTTGGCGGCCCACAGGATAATGCCAACATTCATCATGATGTCGATAAAGAGGGAGTCGGGGCCAAGGAAAGAAGCCAGATAACCACCATGTTGCCGGCGCAGGGCGAGGGTACGCCCAGCGTCGATTAAGAGGTCTTTGAGTGCGGGATCGCCGGTCAAGCGGTACCAGCGCAAATAGGTGGAGAAAAACAAAAACCCCAGGTCGTGCACCGCGCGATCGAAGCGGCGTGGTTCCAGCAAACGGCTATATTTCTCCGCCTGTTCACGCCAAAATGGTTCACTCGTCGATTTGTACAGCAGCCAAAAAATACCCGGGTAAAACCCTTCGCACCAGTGGGTCCAGCGTTCCCCTTCTCGGTTCCATTGGCCGCCGACGGTATACATGGGCACATGGCCTGGATGTTTGGCGATTAGCTGCCGGCATTGGACCGCGGTGAATTCGAGGGCGCTGTTAAAGACCGATTGTTGGTTCATTGTTGCCGAGTCCGCCCGTCCGGTTTTTGCTTCCGTTTCACTTTCCCCTGTGCTACGGTGCTCTGCGGACATCTTATCAATTCACCGGGAGAATATTCATGAAACGCCGCGTACCTGGGGCCTGCCTGTTGCTGGGCTGTTTGCTTGTCGCCGTGCCCTGCACCCCTGGGCAAGAAAAAGAAGAAGGCGCCGGAAGTCCCGCCACACAAAGGAACGTCTGAAACCATCAAGCTTTTTAACGGCAAGAACCTCGACGGGTGGGAAGGTTACGAAGATCTTTGGTCAGTGGAGGGGGGCGTGATCGTTGGCAAGAATAGCCAGCCTGTCAAAGTAAGCACGTACTTGACGACGAAGCGAAAGTTCACGGATTTTCGACTGGTGTTCGCCGCCAAGCTCGTGACTTCCGAAATGCATTCGGGAGTGGCACTGTGGGGCCAGGTGAAACCAGAAGTGAGCAAGAACCCGGAGGCGGATCGATCAAAATATACCTATGCAGGACATCTGGTGATGTTTCCTTCAAACTGGGGCCTCTATGATCTTTTTGGCCGCAATGGCTTGCCAGTGAACGCTGCCCCCGCCAAGAAAGCCGGCAAACAGCATGACTGGAACGACATGGAAATTTTGGCCCAGGGCAACCGCATCCGACTCGCCGTCAATGGTCAGGCCGTGCTGGACTCGCGCGATCCGGAACCGGACAGGATCAAAGAAGGACCTTTGGGCTTACAGTTGCACTCGAACAAAGAGCCGCAGGAAGTTCATTTCAAGGGGCTTGTGCTAACGACTTTTCCGGCCGAAGATAAGCTAATCACGGTTAAGTAACGAATCCTGCATAAGCTATTGGCGAAGTTCGGGGGCGGGCATGGCACGTTCGGTGGCAGACATTCTCGAGGCGGTGCGGGTCAAGCCGGGAAAAAAGTTTCGGCTCCAGGACCACGACCCGGATTGGGCAGGCGACAAGGACACGCCCAAGAAAGAACGCAAACGAAGCGCGAAAGAGTTTTTGTCGGAGGATGTGGCGTCGCTGGCGACGGCCCAAGACCTCCTCTACGCTGCCAATAGCTATGCCATCCTCCTGGTCTTCCAGGCCATGGACGCGGCCGGCAAGGATAGCACGATCAAGCACGTCATGTCCGGCGTTAATCCGCAGGGTTGTCAAGTCTACTCCTTCAAGCACCCTTCCGCGGAAGAGCTGCAGCATAATTTTCTGTGGCGCTGCAGCCGGGCGCTGCCGGAACGCGGCCGTATCGGCATCTTCAATCGCTCTTATTATGAGGAAGTGCTGATCGTGCGGGTGCACAAGGAGATTTTGGAGGGGGAGCGCGTTCCCGGCGCCAAATCGAAGGAGAAATTGTGGCAGGCGCGCTTTGAGGACATCAATCAATTTGAACGGCATCTCGTCCGCAACGGCACGATCATTCTCAAGTTTTTTCTGAATATATCCAAACAGGAACAGCGCCGGCGTTTTCTCGAACGTATTCGCGACCCAAAAAAGAACTGGAAGTTTTCGGACGCGGACCTGGCGGAACGCGCGTATTGGGACGACTACATGCAAGCCTATGAGGACGCCATTGGTGCGACGAGCACCGATTGGGCCCCATGGTACGTGATCCCGGCCGACCATAAATGGATCAGCCGGGCCATGGTCGCGCAAATTGTGACCTCGACGATTGCAGGGATTGGATTTGAAGTATCCCGAGATCAACGCCAAGCAACGGCAACAAATCGACGCGGCCGAAAAACAACTAGAATCCGAAAAGAACTGAGCCATGCTCACCAACCGTGGCTGGTGGTTTTTTCTGGCAAGCCTGACGCTTGCGGCAGTGGGACTGGCGCTAGAAGTCGGCACGGTGGCGCTTCTGGGGTTGACGTTGCTCGGCTGGTTTCTCGGACAATGGTTGATGTTTGCCATTCGCATCAGGATAAGCATCACGAGTTTGTATATCGAACGGGAACTCTCCGATGGGCATGGACCATTGAAGGCGCTATGGGCCCGCGTGCCCGCCAGCGTGCACATTTCTTTACATAGTCGTCGGCGGATCTCCATCCCTTTTGTGAGTATGATTGATCGCGTGCCAACCTTGGCCGAGCGCCGCGCTGGTGACTTTTTCGCGGAAGGCGCCTCGCTACCGATGCTCCTTTGCAAGCGATCTATCAAATCGAATGCCTGGCGCCCGGCCGCCTCCGCTTCGAAGGGGTCAAGGTTCGCTTCGCCGACTTGCAGGGTTTTTTCGTCCAGCAGACTTTTGTTCGGCGCGTGCAAGTCTATCGGGTGCTGCCGCCGCTTACCCTCCTGCGCGGCCATATTCCAGCCGTCAAACGCTTTAACCGCATTCCGATGATGGGCCACCATCCGCATCGCCGTCCGGGTTCGGGCAGTGAACTCCTGGACCTTCGTGACTACGTGCCGGGCGATCCTCCCCGAATGATCGCCTGGAAGGCGTCGGCCCGGCGCCGGCGTCTCATGACCAAGGAACTCGAAAGCGAGGTTCCGGTACGCTGTACGCTCTTTTTGGACATCTCCAATTCCGTACGTTTGGGCCCGGCTGGCGCAACTCCGCTCGCGAGGATGGTTGAAATCGCGGCCACTGTCGCTCACGGCAACATCACCGCGCGCGATTTGACCGGATTGTGCCTGTTCGATGATCAGGGCATACACAACTTGGTCCGCCCGGGCGCGGCCCCGCGCACGTCGCGCAACTCACCAATCTGCTGGCCGATAGCGCCGGTCTGGCAGCACAAAGCGCCGCGGTCCCACTTGATCGGCTCTTGCCGCTCGCTTACGGAGTGCTTCAGGACATGTATCCCGACTGGTTGGATAACGAAATCAATGCGGTGCCCTTGCGGATCTTCTTTGCCAGGCGCCATCGTTGGCGCAAACGGGTCGCCGCCGTCTTGTCGGTACATTTTGGCCTGGGGCCGGGTGGCCTGGCCATTCTCCTGGAAAACGACCTCCGCTGCTCTGAATTCATTCAAAGGTTTCTCAATGAGCATCAGGTGCCTTGTCCGTTGCCCCTCTACGATGAGAAGGGCCACTACGTCTTTGGGTCGCCGCGCAAGCTGGATGTGCTGGCGCAAGCCCTGTTGCGCGGTGCTGCGCGGGCGGGACAATGAATTATTTGTCCTTTTCGTAGATTTCCTGGACAGTGGGCCGCGGCTGGACACAATCCTACGTGCCGTGCGTGTTGCCATGGGAAGGCACCACCAGGTGATGGTGATTTGTCCCTGGCCCCCCGGAGTAGAGTTGCCAGGCGTGCGGCAGGACAGCCATCGCCCGAGAACGCCAGACGCCACGTCAAGCCTGCAGGCCATCCTGAATCAGGCAAGCACGTTGAAAATTCACCAAACCTTCAGCCAGGTACGGCAGGCGTTCGGGCGGCTGGGAGTGCCCGTGATATGCGCCCGTGCCGAAGAGTCGGCCTCTCTTGTTTTACAACGGATGCAGCGCCTGCGCTCTCTCCAGCGAGGTCTGCGATGACATCAACAAACCAGCAGGCACTGCCGAGAGCAGGCACCGAGCACTATGTGGCGTTATGCGTCGTGTCGTTAGCGTTTATCTTTGTAGTACAACTTCAGGCTGGCCTTTTGCTTGCCAATATTCTTGGCGTCCTCGTGGGTGCCGCCGCGCTCCTCTACCATTTACGACTGGGACCAATGATGTTGGTTGTGTTCGTGGCAGGCGCCAGCTCACCCTGCAGGCTCGCGCAGGCCGATTGGAAGCCACAATGGATCTGTACGACGTCTTGTTGTGTGCAGCAGTGCTGGGGTATGTTGCAGGGCATTATCGGCTCCAGAGTATTTGGCACAGCCTGCTGCCGGCGGATAGCCGCTTGCGCGTCGGGCCGCCGCGTGCCGCGCTGGTTCTCGAAACAGGGACCGCGCTTGCAGGAGAAGCGCCGGGCAGTCAGATTACTCCCCAGGAGATCGCCAGCCTGGTGATCACTCTGCCGGTGTGGGCAGTTCTGGCCCAGGTGGCACGAGCGCTCCTTCCGGAGCATTGGTATGCGCTTGGACTGCCGGGGCCTCTGGTCCAAATTTTGGTGGTTCTTTGGCTTTTAGCCGTAGCTTTTCTCGTCGTAATGAGTTTCCTCAATGTCTGGAAACACCAACATCACGACGCGGCAACTGCCCAGCTCTATTTGCAGGATTTGCTATGGCGCGAAACGCGTGGTGAACAGCGCCGGGTAAACCGTTGGCTTTCCTGGTGGCTGCGGCGACGTCAGCAAAGGAACACGGAGACATCGCCGCGACACAGTGGCTGATTTTCATGGAGAGCTACGATAATGCGTTATTGGCTTCGCGAACTGGCGGGTTGGCTGTTGATGGGCTTGGGCCTTTTTGTGTTTTTTATTTGCTACGCGATCCTGACGAACCAGGGCCCGCACTTGCTCGAGGCCGGTCCACTGACGCTGATTGGCATCATTATCTTCCGGGGCGGGATTCACCTACTCAAGGTCGCCACCGCGGCGCGTATCTGCCTTCATGCCCAGGCACTCATCGCGCACGACGAGGCACGTCGGCCGGCGCCACGCGTAGTTACTCTCGATAAAGGTCTTCCAGACATGACTGATGACGTGTAAGCACCACCTGGCGACGCAATTTCAAGCTCACCGTCAGTTCTTCCGCCACCACGCTGAACGGTTCCGCGAGGATGACGAACTTTTTCAGACGCTCCCACGAGGACAGGTCGGCCAGTACCCTGGCTACGCGTTCCTCCAGGAATTGATAGACAGCCGGATGCCGGACCAGCGTGGCGGGGGCAAGCATTGCATCCTGAAAGCCCGTGGCAGACAGTGCCGCCCTGAGGTTTGGCCAGTTAGGGACGAGCAATCCGGTCAAGTAATTTTTGCCTTCGCCATAAACCACCGCCTGGTCAATACAGGGCTCGCCCACAAGCAAACCCTCGACATGTGTGGGGACAATTTTTTTGCCGCTCGACAGTACCAACAGGTCCTTTTTTCGCCCGGTGATGGTCAGAAAACCATCGGCGTCCAGGTCGCCGAGATCACCCGTGTGCAACCAGCCATCCTCAATCGCGTCGGCGCTGGCGGCTGGGTTTTTCCAGTAGCCCTTCATCACGTGCGGCCCACGCGTTAGCACCTCGCCGTCGGCTGCTATGCAAACTTCCACGCCCGGAATGGGTCGTCCCACACTTGCCAGCTTGTAGGCTTGTTTATGATTGAAGGAAATGACCGGAGAGCTTTCCGTCAGGCCGTACCCCTGCAGCAACATCAACCCAGCGTCCTGGTAAGCCTTGGCGATGGCCAGAGGCAAGGGAGCCCCTCCGGAACTGAGCCATTCAATACGCGTGCCGAAGACGCTCCGCAACCGGCGCTGGCTCTCTTGCTGGGGCCCGGCCACGGCAGCCAGGATTTTTTCATAAAAACGAGGCACGGCGGACAGGTGCGTCGGCTGGACTTCGGCCAGGTTGGCGACCAGTGTTTCAGCCGACTCGGCCAGGCATAACGGCACTGCCGCAACGATGCTGAGATAATGATCAACGGTACGAGCGTAGATGTGACTGAAGGGAAGCCAGCTCAGCAGCACCGCATTCTCGTCGCGGCGATGCCTGATTGGTACTTCGGGCGTTCGCAAGCAGATTGCCGTGAGTAAGCATGACGCCCTTGGGATTGCCGGTCGTGCCGGAGGTGTACATGATCGTCGCCAAACTTTCTGGGCCAAGATCAGCCTCCCGGGCGCTGAGCGCTTGCCGGTGTCGTTCCCGGGTGAGGCGGCCAAGTTGCAGGAAGCCGTCCCATGAGATTGGCCGAAGACCGGTATCCTCTTGCCGGGAAGCTGGCAGCGGATCGAACATGACGACCCCCTCAATGCCCGGCAACTCGGCGAGGACTTGGCGGATTTTTTCCAGTTGGGCCAGCGTGGAAACAAACAGCCAGCGTACATCTGTCTCCTGGAGCTGAAAACAGATTTGTCGTGCGGTCAGGGGCGCATGGGGAGGCACGTTGATGGCGCCCACGGCCATGATGGCCATGTCGGCGATTAGCCATTCCACACGATTTTCGGACACCAGGCCAATGCGGTCGCCTGGTCGGATGCCAGCCTCGACCAGCGCGCAGGCACAGGCCTCGACCAGGGCGCGATAGCTCGTCCAAGAGATATCGCGGTAAAGCCCCTGTTTCTTGTATCGCAGCGCGCTGCGCGGGCCGAAGCGCTGGGCCTGGAGCCTGTGTACTTGCACCAAATTGTCATATTCCATCGGGCACCCCGTGAAACAATCGAGAATGTTGGCGACTTTCACTCTACAATAGTGTAGATGGCGCGCCACACTCGAGGCGAATCCTTTGGTGCCGCGCTTACGCCCCTGGGAGGAGCACGCGATGGACCAGCAGCAGCCGGCCGAGGAACACCCCGCGCCGCGTAACAAGGGACGCGAAACACTTCTGACCTTTACGCTGGTCGCTATCCTGGGTGCCACTTTTGTCTTTTTTCTTAACTTCGTCACGTTGGGTGTCTTCTCCTACGTTATTGCGGCTATCGTCGGCATCGCGGCCGTTGGCTTCCTCCACTACGTGATCTGGGGTTATGCACTCTCGAAGGATGTGGCCGGCGAACGCGAGGAGCAGCGCATCAAAGATCTTCTCGAAGCGGAGGATGGCCCGGGCCCCAGGCCATGGCGGGACGAATGAAGGCTATATATTATGACAGAACGTCCTCTACCATCGATTTCTCTCTAGCCAATTAATATCACCATGAGCGACACCGAGAAAATTCAGCAACCCCTGGCGCCTTTGGATGCCAGCCAACCGGCTACGGACAGTGCGCCAGCCGTAGCGGCCATACCCGAACCTTCAAAGGAAACCGCGCCGGCGGCACCAGTAGCGCCGGCGCCTCCCCCGGCCGGCAAGGGGGATCGCCGTGGCGGTAAAAAGCCTGGCGGGCCAGGGCAGGGGGATTCGTCAAGACGACGCATGCGCGATCCCATTGCGGCGGAGGACCAGGTGCGCTTTCAATCGGCCCCGCGCTTGCGCGAGCTTGACGCGGAGATTGAAGGGGAATTGGAAGCAGCCATGGCGGGCATGGCCGGGCAGGATTTGCTTGGCGCCGAAACGTCGGCCAAGGTACGCCAGCAAGCCGGGGCGGCGCCGGACCATGGCCGGAAAAAGGGCAAGGTTTTGATCGTCCATGGCCAGGATGTGTTTGTTGAAGTGCCCGGCGGTCGCAGCCAGGGCGTGTTGCCTATCTTGCAATTTCCGGATGGCGCGCGGCGCCAGGCACGGAGGTGGAAGTAAGCATCGAGGGCTACGATGGCGCTAACGGCCTGCTCATTTTGACCCGGTTAGGCTCGGCCGTGGTGGCCAACTGGTCGACCATCGCGGAAGGCATGACGGTAGAGGCACGCGTCCTCGAAACCAATAAAGGGGGCCTATCCGTCGATGTAAACGGCATACGTGGCTTCATGCCGATCAGTCAGATTGACCTCTATCGGGTCGAAGATGCGGCACAGTTCGTCAACCAGCGTCTCCTGTGCCTGGTCACCGAGGCCAACCAGGAGGAACGCAACCTGGTGGTTAGCCGCCGCGCGCTGCTGGAAAAACAGCGTGAGGAATTGCGCGAGAAAACCTGGAGCGAGCTGGCGGAAGGTCAGGTTCGTCAGGGCATCGTACGCTCCGTCCGCGACTTTGGCGCCTTCGTCGACCTCGGCGGGGTGGATGGCCTCCTGCATGTTAGTGAGATGAGTTGGAAACGCGTTCAGGACCCGACGCAGATCGTCCAACCCGGGCAGACCGTGAAGGTCGTTGTCCTTAAGATCGACCAGGAGACCCGTAAAGTCGCTCTGGGCCTCAGGCAGCTTGAAGCCAGCCCCTGGGACAACATCCGTGAAAGGTACTCCGTGGGACAGACGGTCGAGGGTAAAGTTTCCAAGACCATGGATTTTGGTGCTTTCGTTGAATTGGAACCCGGCGTGGAGGGTCTGGTGCACATTTCCGAGCTATCGCGCGGTAAGACCTGGCGCGTAGTCGATGTGGTGCAGCCTGACCAGGCCGTCGTCGTCAAGATCCTTAACATCGATACCGATCAGCGCCGCATTTCTTTATCGATGCGCGCGGCCCTCAATAAAGAAGTCGCCAAGAGCACCACGGACGACGAGGACGATTCGGCCGAGGAGTTCGTACCACGTCCGCGAACCACGCCGCTTCGTGGTGGCGTGGGACAGGATTCCTGGCTGCCGCCAATCCCCGAGAAAGAAGAAGATGCCTGAACGTTTGGGGGGCTCCAGTTTTCTTGCAAAGAAGAGTAATCAATGAGGAAGGCACGAACGTTGGTCCTGGCTTCCTCATTCTTTCTGTTTTCATGAATTCAACGTTGTCAGGTCGTTTCACTTCACCACCCCCCAGTTCATGGCGCTGAAACGCGTGAAACGATGAAACGACGTTGTGAAAGTCAAAAACCATTTTGCACGCCGCACCTGGCGCACCGAGGGCATGCCCTGGCTGTCGCGCCTTTAACCACATGGTTAAAGATCCGCGAAGTCCGTAAAATAGTCTCGCGGTAATTTGAACCACATTTTTTGACGGCACTGAAAAATCCGGGAAGGAAGGTGCTGACGACCGTCCCTGATGGGAGATCGAGCCCCGTCGTTATTTCCAAGGAATGCCAGAGAATTAAGCCGAACGAAGTGCATTCGTTTGGTAAACTTAGGCGTTGGGATAAACTGGGTTGCCTGGGTGAGGCAGAGAGCTTAGGATGGGCCGTTCGCCTCGCGACGTTTCGCCGTCACCAACGACGGCTCAAGGGTCCCATCCAGGAGCGGAGGCGGCATCATGACTCGCGACGTATCGGGTCAAAGCATTCTGATCACGGGAGCCTCTAGCGGCATCGGCCGCGCCCTGGCACAGCAACTTGCTCAGGCAGGTGCCCGGCTGACGCTAACGGCTCGCTCGGAAGCCAACTTACGGGAACTCGCGGGCTCCCTGCCGGGCTCTCCCCTCGTCATTCCGGCCGACCTTGCCAACGATAGGGACCGACGCCGCCTATTTGAAGAGATACAGTCAACTTCACGCGGTTTGGATGTACTCATCAACAACGCCGGCGTCGCCAGTTGGGCGCATTTCGCGGATTCTTCCGAAGCCATTATGCGCCAGGTAATGGAGATCAACTTTTTCGCTCCGGCGGAATTGATCCGTCTGGCCATTCCCCTCCTCACACGGGGCCGGCAGCCTGCAGTGGTGAATGTCGCGTCCATGTGCGGGCGGCGAGCATTACCGGCCTGGTCGGAGTACTCTGCCAGCAAATACGCCCTGTGCGGGCTGACAGAGGCGCTGCGCGGCGAGTTGGCACGTTTCGACATCGACGTATTGTTGATGGTCCCGGGCCTGACGCGCAGCCCCTTCTCCCAGCATTTTTTGCTGGCGAAGGGACGCATGCCCATCGATTTCAGCAAAGGCATGCCGCCTGAAGATGTGGCCAGGGCCATCATCGACGGCCTACGCCGCAATACGACCGAGAAAGTGATTGGCAGCGACGCGCGCCGCATGCTGCTTTTCAATCGGTTCTTTCCTCGGCTGACCGACTGGTTACTGGGAAGAAAAGTGACGAAGCTTTACGCCGCGAGCTAGAAAATGGAGATACGGATGTCCTATTCCTTGGCGACGCTCTGGTACGAACGACAGCGCTATTTGCCTGGCGTTCTGGCGGTGGGCTTTAGCGCCCTGCTCATAGCGCTCCAGTGCGGTTTGCTGCTGGGCTTGTTTTCGATCACATCGATTCCCATCGATGAATCGCGTGCCGATATTTGGGTTGGACATCCCGAGGTGCCAAGCGTAGACCTGGGCCGACCGATTCCGGAAGCATGGATGGCCTACCTGGCCTTGCCCGAAATCGAACGGACCGAGCCCTTCATGGAAGGCTTCGGCTACTGGACCAAGTCCAGCGGCGGCATGGAGTTGTGTTTGATCATTGGGACACGAATGGCGCCCGGGTCATTGGGTCCGGTCAAACAATTGACGGAAGTCCATCGCGGGCTGTTGTCCGAGCCGATGTCCGTGGTGGTCGATGAAGGCGAGTTCACGCGACTTGGAATCACCAGGGTCGGCGATACGGCCGAGGTCGTCGGCAAGCGCGTTCGCGTCGTGGGTACGGTCCGCGGGCTCAAGAGCCTGGCCGGCCCTTATCTTTTCTGTTCGCTGGAAACCGCCCGCTCCCTGATGAAACCCCACGCGGACCAGGTGACTTTCATCCTCGCCAAATGCAAAAATAAAGCAGATGCGCCACGGGTGGTGGAAAAACTCAAGGATTATCCACGCAAGATTGCCGCGTTCACCTCAGAAGGTTTTTCGATTCGGAGCCGGCTCTACTGGCTGACCAAGACGAAAGCCGGCATTGCGTTGGGCCTGGCCGCTGGCCTTGGTTTGCTCGTCGGGGCCGTCGTCACCTACCAGACGCTTTACGCGGCCACCGTTGCCTCGCTCAAGGAGTACGCGGTGTTGCGTGCCCTGGGCATCCCGCGCTCGCGCATGGCGCTCATGGTAATCGCCCAATCCTTTTGGGTTGGTCTGTTTGGTGTTGTCCTGGCGTTGCCGCTGATATTTGGCCTGGCTCAACTGGGCAATGAGGTCGGTGCCAAAGTCATGCTGCCCGGGTGGCTCTTGGCTGCCGCCGTGGGAGTGACGATGACCACGGCTTTGAGTTCCGGTCTGTTGGCCCTGCGTAGCCTCCGCCTGGTGGAACCAGCGAGTCTTTTGCGTTAGCCGCGAGGTAGATCGGGCCCAGCGCCATGCCTGCCAAAATGAACTTCTGTACAGGTTCGGCGCGAAAGTCTGATTGGTTTCCCCCGAGGTTGTGGCTATAATACCGCTCGATTTCCGTTGCAACTGCAGGAAGGGTTTGGGAATGTACAACGATGGGATTTTGCCTGTGCCAACGCTAAAGGCATGGGGACTCACCAAGAGCTTCGGGACCGGCGAGGTCATGACCACCGCCCTGAGAGACGTCGGCATCCAGCTTTACCCGGGCCAACTCGCGCTCTTGATGGGCCCGTCAGGAAGCGGCAAATCCACCTTACTCGCCGCGCTTTCCGGCCTGCAACGCCCTGACGGCGGCAGCGTGCTTACGCTGGGCCAAGATCTATGGACACTTAGCGAGAAACAGCGCGAACATTTCCGCCGTCAATACTGTGGGTTCATCTTTCAGGGCTACAACCTCTTTCCCGCCCTGACTGCCCGCCAGCAACTCGAAATGGTATTGCGCTGGGGGAACCGCCTTCACCCGCGCGAGGCAACCGAGCGCACCACAGCCATGCTGGCCCTGCTGGGCTTATCCAAAAAGGCCGATTTGCGACCCAATCAGCTTTCAGGCGGCGAAAAGCAGCGTGTGGCCATCGGCCGGGCCCTTATCAAGGAGCCGACCTTCGTCTTCGCGGACGAACCGACGGCTGCTCTTGATTGGAAACATGGCGAACAGGTCATCGAACTATTGCGCGTGGCGGCACATGATGCCGGCGCCACGATTCTGGTGGTCGCCCACGATGCCCGCCTGATCCCGCATGTCGATCGCGTGTTTCATCTTGACGACGGCTGCCTGATGGAACGGGGCGAAGCATCGCTGAGTTTGGTACACGAGCCGACGGCGCTCGCCTCTGGATTTTAAGCCTATTTCTGAAGGCTAAAGGACGATGGAATTAAGGTCCTGAGAGCGTTCGGAAAAAAGGGGTCAGACCCCTTGAAGCGACCAGAGCTTTCAACGCTTTTGCAAGGTATTGAGGGGGTCTGACCCCTTTTTTTCGAACGCTCTGAGCACTTTCTGGAAGACTCTTCGTCAATCTCTGAATCGGTGGGGAAACCTCTCATGATCATTGAACCTCGCCCGGCACGGTGGCCCTGGATAGTCGGCCTGGTGTTATTAATCGGCACAGCCTTGGGTGCTGGCTGGTTTTTGAACAACTCTCCCGCCGGCAGTGATTCGTCATTTTCCGCCAAGGATGTAGCCAGTCCACCCGTAACGGTGTGTACGGGCCTCGTGGACGCGAACCCTGGCGTTACCAAGCTTTATCCCCTGGTCGGCGGCCGTGTTGTCGAGGTGGTGGCGGAGGGTTCGGAAGTCAAGAAGGGGGAGGTGCTGCTAAAGCTTGATCGCACCATGGCGGAAGCGAAGCTGATCGAGGCCAAGGCGGACCTGGCGGGAGCGCGGGAGCTTTTCGCGCACGCGCAAACGCTGCCGGCCCAGCACAAGATAAAAAAAGACCAACAGCAACAAGCCGTCGAGGCAGCCCGTCACCAGCGCGAAGCTACTTCCCAGGAATACAAGGGCAAGAAGGAAGCCAATGCCATTGGGCCCTACTTTTTGCTTGCTTACGAGGAAATGGTGAAGACGCTGGATGCCAAGGTCAAGGCCGAGGAAGCCAAGCTCGAGGAGCTGCGCCTGTTCGATTTGCAGCCGCAGGCGGACATCAACCGCGCCCAGGCCGACGTGGCGGCCAAGGAAGCGCGGGTGACCGAAGCTAACTTCGTGCTCGCTGAATGCAGCCTTAGTGCTCCTTCTGATGGCACGGTCCTGCGTGTCCTGACCCATGTTGGTGAAGTACTTGGAACCAATGCGACCGTGCCCGCGATCCAGTTTTGTCCCAAGGGCCCCAAGATCATTCGGGCCGAAGTGTTGCAGGAGTGGGCCAACCGCGTGGAAAAGGGACAGGAAGTTGTGATCGAAGATGACACGTTCGCAGGCGCCACCTGGCAGGGACGCGTGCTCAACGTCTCCGAATGGTTCGCCGAAAAGCGTAATAAAATCTATGAGCCCTTCATGGTCAACGACGTGCGCACGCTTGAATGCCTGGTCGAAGTCACTTCCGAAGGCCGGCCACTTCGCATCGGTCAACGCGTGCGCATGAAAATCAGGCAAACCACGCCCTGAGTGCTCGACCTCGCTGCCCCTGATTTTCTTAGCGGCCGGTCAAGAGTTGTTCGACTTTGCGCCGCTGGCGCAGAAAAGCGTTCACGCAGGTGGGGTCGAAATGGCTGCCCGACTGCTTGAGCAATTCCAGAAAAGCTAGTTCCGCATGCATGGCGGGGCGATAGGGGCGTTCCGACGTCATCGCGTCGAAGGCATCGGCCACGGCGACGATGCGTGCGATCAAGGCAATGTCTTCTTGCCCGAGACGATCGGGGTAGCCCTTGCCATCCCAGCGTTCGTGATGGTGGCGCACGATGGGTATCATCGGGTTGAGGCTGTCGATGCTCCCCAGAATGGCCGCCCCTTTGGTCGTGTGCGTCTTCATGCTGTCAAATTCGCTGGCGGTGAGCTTACCCGGCTTACGAAGGATCGAGTCGTCGATGCCGATCTTGCCAATGTCATGCAGCGGCGTGCCAATTTGAATCCGATATCTTTCGGCCGGAGCGAGCTTCAGTTCATCCGCCAGGACGAGCGCGTAGTCCGTCACGCGTTGCGTGTGGTCCCCCGTGGGCTGATCCCGCATCGACACGGCACGGGCCAACGAGGATACCGTTTGCACGAACTGGTCGCGCTGTTGTTCCACGAGCTGCGCTTTCGATGCCGATGGCGGCGCTGGCGGCGATGGCATCCACCAGATATAGATCGTTCTCGACGAAGGGCTCCTGAAATGGACCGCGGTCCATTTGCAGAATGCCGATCCGTTTGCGCGGGCTGCGCAGCAGGGCGCAGATAATCGAGGCCATCGAACCCTGACGCACGCTGCGGGCCATTTGCAAATCATCGTCGGCATTGACGTCCTGGCAGAGCAGCGATTCGCCGAGGCGAAAACAGCGTTCGGCCAGTGTCTTGCTGTAGATGAACTTGATCGACGGCGACAGGTTTGGCGCAAGGTTCGCCTTCAATTCCAGGCGGCCGGTGGTTTCGTCGAAAAGCGCTATGGAGCCGCGCTGGGCTCCCAGAGCCGTGAGTGCCTCTTGCAGAATAGAGGAGACCAATTCTTCCAAATTAGCCAGGTGCACGAGGTGATGATTGGCCCGTAACAGGGTCAACATCGCCCGGCTTTGCTGCGGGCGCTGCTCCGTTCCAAAAGCCACGAGTTCCAGCGCCTGGCTCCACGACTGGTGGGTGCGGGCCTGCACCTTCACGAACGCCCCGGAAGTCTTGATCGACTCCTGGCCTTCGGGGATGCGCTGACTGGGAAAAATCTCGCTGGGAGGCGGCGCCGGCACTGCCGGTGGCACGATTTTGCTGCTTGCCTGATCCAGGACTTTCGCGTGTCCATTCAAGTGTCCATTGACCAGGTGGCCATTGACGGAGTGTCCATTGACGTGGCCATTTTTATGGCCGTTAAGGACGGCGCCGCCGCTGGCAGCTGCTGGTGTCTCGGTCTCGTCGAGGATGCTGACTCGGAGCTGGCTCTTACCAAACTGAATGACGTCATTTGCCGCCAGGATCTGGTCGCCGCGGCCTAGCGGTTTGCCGTTGACGATGGTGGGATAGGTTTCGCTCTGCGCCAGATCGCGAATGACCCAGCGCGTGCCGGCCCAGCGCACTTCCGCCTGCAGGCGATCAACGCCGAAATCGCGGAGCACCACGTCCACGCTGCCTTGCCGGCCGATGCGCAACATCGTGTCCGATTCCCACTGCAAGCCTTCAAGTTTCGGGCCCATGCCGCGAAGGACGATTTTGGGGCTGCTCATTGTGTTCCCAGGCATAAAATACGAAACTCTTGGGCAAGCATAGCTTACGGCAGAGTATCTGGCGGAACGTTTTGTGCCGACTTTTCCACAAAAAAGGTGGCGAAGTGGTCGGTACTACCGGTACAATAGGGTATTCCTGTCGCGACCCGGCGGATTGCCGAGAATTGGGATTTGAGGTTTTTCAGGACTGTACCGATTTTGCTGACGAGATTTGGATCGGTGTGCTATACTTCGTTGAGAAGTCGTGTCGCTTTTTCCGGCGTGACTTCGGGAAGTCGGTCCTCCCATTTCTCATGGTAACCCAGGGAAGCGATGGACAACCGACTTCCGCGTTCGAGGCCGGCCGGCTTCGTTAAACCCTTGCACCGTGGTCCCGACAATGCCAACGGTGCGGGCCTGAGCGAGTTAACCAACATGCCTCAAGACCGGGCTGCTGCCGACGCGGACTATCACGCTCTGGCCTCAACGCGCGTGCTTAGCGGGGACGGGCCGATGGCCTCGAAAAGCGGCACACTCTCCGGACGATACCGACATCGTGGGACAGGAGAATGGTACGGACAAAGTACACTCCGTCGCTTGGCGATTTCGAATTGCTCAACAAGCTGGGCGAAGGCGCCATGGGCGAAGTCCATCGGGCCCGCCAGCTCAGTTTCGATCGCGACGTAGCTCTCAAGGTTTTGTTTCCGCATATCGCCAAAAACCAAAAGCTGGTCGCGCGCCTGCACCGCGAAGCCGAGATTTTGGGCCGACTCGAACATCCCAACATCGTACAAGCTTACGGCGTCGATAAGGCCGAGGGGCTTCATTATGTCGCCATGGAACTCATCGACGGCGATTCCTTGCAAAAATGGCTAAGCCGGCTAGGCCGATTCAATGTCGGCGATGCAGTCGCCATCACGCTGGCTTGCGCAAGCGCCCTCGAATACGCTCATCGCGAAAAAGTCATTCACCGCGACATCAAGCCGGACAACGTGCTGATCGATCGCAACGGCACCGTCAAGGTTGCCGACTTTGGCATGGTCAAGACACTTGATCTGGACGATATCAGTCTCACCCAGACCGGCCATGCAGTTGGCACGCCCTGGTACATGCCGCTCGAACAAGCCAAAATGGCCAAGGACGTCGATGGCAAGTGCGACATCTATGCCCTGGGCTGCATGCTTTATTGCTTGCTTACCGGCAATCCGCCTTTTTGCGGGCGGACCATTGTCGACGTTATCGAAGCCAAGGAAGTAGGCACGTTCCCGCCGGCACGGAGCAGCAACGCCGACGTGCCCGAACAACTTGATTTGCTCATCGCCAAGATGACGGCCAAGCTGCCGCGCAACCGCTATGCCACTTTCACTGAAGTCATCAAAGATCTCGAAAAGCTCGGCCTGGCTTCGGAAAAACTGGGTTTCCTGAGCTGGAAACCCGGTAAACGCACGGTTGTCGAGGCGCCGCCCAAGCCACCCTCCACGGCGGAAGTCGCGACGGATGACTGGTTTGTGCCGGTCGTCCTGACCAAGGGAGAAGTAAGCGTCCGTAAATGGACAACACGTCAAGTGAAGAAAATGCTCGAGGAAGGGACCATCGATCCTTCCGCCAAGGCTAGCCGCCAGCCTGGCGGGGGCTTTCGCGCCCTGGGCACTTTCAAGGAATTTCAGGGCACTGCCCTCGTCAAGCAGTCCAAAAAAGCGGCCGACATCAAATCAGTCAAATACCGTACCCTTTACAAGCAGATTGAAGAAAACGAACACAAGGCGCCTGGGAAGAACAAAAGAACGTGCAGGAAACGGGCTATTATGCCCTGCTGTGGGCGCCAGGCGTCAAGATCGGCGCAGCTGTTGTTGGCGTCGTCATGGTTCTGTACGTAATCATCGGCTTGTTCTTCTGAAATCACTTCTATTCGTGGAACGGAATTTAGTCCGCGCCCGCTCCTAGTGCCTATCCAAAGTGTCGCCCATGCCCCGCATCAGTGCTGGACTACTAATGTACCGCCTTCAAGAGGGGGCATTGCAGGTACTGCTTGCCCATCCTGGCGGGCCATTTTTCAAGAAAAAGGACGATGGAGCCTGGACCATTCCGAAGGGCGAACCAGACCCGAACGAAGACCTGCTTGCATGTGCCCAACGTGAATTCCAGGAAGAAGTCGGCATCGCACCCAAAGGCCCCTATGTCCCCCTACGGCCGATCACCCAAAAGGGGGGCAAAATCGTGCACGCCTGGGCATTCGAGGGGGACTGTGACCCAGGTGCGGCAGTCAGCAACACCTTCACCATGGAATGGCCGCCCCGCTCTGGCCGACAGGTGGAGTTTCCTGAAATCGACCGCGTGGAGTTCTTCAATGTGGCTGCGGCGCGAACGAAAATCAAGACTGGCCAGGATGCGCTGATCGAGGAGCTGTTGGGGATTTTGAATAGTAAGTGAATACCAAGGAGGGTTTTTCTTGGCGACGGCACCAGACCGGCCGGTACTTTAAGGGCATGGAAAAAGCGAGGATAATGCTCGATCTATTTATTGACCAGTTTGTCCACCTATTTTTGTTGTGCGGCCTGCCCGTCCTCTCAGGAGCCGTGATCGTCGAAATGTGGCGGATGCTCCGCAAACCGTCGTTAAAAGATGGCGACCATTCAACACACCATTAGCCCACTACCGAAAATTGCTTCCCGGTCATCACTTGGTTCATCCGACTTTCCTGTGGGTCAGAATCATGGGAACATTTACCTAAATCCGCTGAAACCCGCGGAAAAGAAAGCATGATAATCCCTCCTTGTGAAAAACCTGCATGATTCATTGGGACATTCATCTTTGGTGACGAATGTCCCATTACCATAATTGGGGCGAGGCTCCGCCAGCACCGGCAAAATTTTCTCCGGCGTTTTCTCCCCAGACTGGCCGGAGGTTCGGGCGATGATCTGTTTCGAAAACGGGAAGTTGACCACAATCCTGAAGTTTCGCATTCGATGACAGGCTCAGGGAAACCAGGTTCACGGCACCCCGCTTGACGGCACGCAGCTTGACGGCACGCAGCTTGACGGCACGCAGCTTGACGGCACGCAGCTTGACGGCACGCAGCTTGACGGCACGCAGCTTGACGGCACGCAGCTTGACGGCACGCCGCGAAGATGAGTTCAATTCCTCGGCCCGACGCTTCAATTTCCCAGGTCCCGAAAAAGACGTTGGCGAAATCCGGGTTGAACGGTTGCGACGAGTGCTTGCCCTTCAATTTCGCCACGGTCCAGGGGCAGGCGCGGACAGTCGCGCGTTGGTTTGTTCCATGGAAGGCAGGGCTTTCCGTGTCTCACCGTTCCGTGAGACACGGAAAAAGACAGTGTTTAAGGTATTACCTGTCAACAGCTTGCGGACGAAGCCGTCCCTGTGTGCTCGCGTGGGACACGAGCGCTTCGTCCAGGGCGGCCTCTGGCTCTCAGTGGCGAGTCGGCAAATAACGCCCTTGGAGGAAAAAGCCTTCGGGGATGACGTTGGGTTGCATAAAAGACAGGGTTTTTGAAGGCATGACGCACGCCCCACCCCCGCCGATTTCCTCCGGATTGGCGATCAAGCGACCCCTCAGAATCCCTGGGAATCCTCCGTTACCCATTAAGAAGCCGGAAGAACGCATTACTTACGTACGCTTTCACCTGAGTATCTCCAGGCGCGAATATTCCCGAGAACGTCGGCAATTCGTACGTGCAAACCATCTCTGATGGGACCACCAAGGGACCTTGAATTATTGAAACCGGGCGTGATCAGGTAGTCCGAGTATTTATAATGATGACCATTAACTGTGAACTGTTCCCTTGTATTCCCTTGTGGCGCCACCGGCATAAGATCAGTTACTTTGCCTTCAACAATCTCAAAGTCGCCAGACCGGAGCGCTTGACGTAATTCCCAATACTGGGAAAACGTTCCAATAAAGGCTATTGCGACCCAAAGCAATAGGATGACCAGTGCGAAAACAGGTTGCCGGACCGCTGGGTTTTTGCGCAACCACGAGGAACCCGCATGAGCGGGGTACTTTCGCGTATAGATTACGATACACAGCTGAAACGCGACAAGTAGCATCCCGGCCGCTGGAAACTTCCAATGTCGATAGCCGACTTTGTCCGCATCAAAAATCAATTCGAAGTTCATACCATGTGCAGGTAAAAAATGTCATCAAATAAATGTCCGCTTCCTCCGCGTTCCCTTTTCCCCGCTCACGGTTTCCCCGCTCGCGTCCGTGTCAGTGCTTGGCCTTCTGCTCGGCTTTGTAAGTCTTCAGATCGGCGGCCAGCTTCCCGTGGGCCGTATCGGCCGCCTTGTACTTCTTTTCCAGATCGGTGGAAGCCGCCTTCCCCTTGGCGATGTGGTCCTTCTTGACGCTGGGGTCCATCTCGAACTTATCGGCTTTCTTGATGAGTCCGTTTAGTGCGCCGATGAGGCTTTCGGCCGTGGTTAGCGACTTTTGCATCCGCGCCAGTTCGGACTCGAACTTGGCGATTGACGTCTTGTTCACGCTCGGCGGCAGGCCCTTCTTGAAATTGTCCTCGATCTGCTCGGCCATGCCCGGCAGGAAGATCATAAACTCGCCTAGTTCCTTTTCCGACTCCGCGGCGGCCTTGACGGCGTCGTCGAGCTCTTGAATCTCCTTGCGGTCCTCACCCTGCTTCTGCTGGACCTTGGAAAGCAGTTTCGTGAAGTTATCGCTGCGGCCCTCGATGGTCTTCAGCTTGGCCGCCTTCTTGATGGCCGCTTCGAGAGCCAGGGCATGCTTGCCCAGCTTATTGAGGGGGTTCTTGGTGCTGGGGCCACCCAGTTCCTTCTGAATTTCCTTATCGATTGTCTGCGCCTCCTTGAGCGTCGCCGCCCCATCCTTTAATTCTTTCTCCAGCTCGGTGATGTTCCGCTTGATGACCGGGACCGGGACGAATTTCTTAAATTGGTCCTCGATCACGTCGGCTGACGCTTCCGCGGCCCCGCAAAGCCGCTCCAGTTCCTTGGCAGTAACTTTTGCTTCTTTGTCCAATTGCTCTAACGTCTTGGCCATTTGTGTCTCCTGGGCTAGCGTACCGGAATGCGTCGATTGTATCGCACTGAATCCCCGGCAGCAAAAAAAATTCGTTCGGTGTCAAAATCCCTTTGCACGCGCCAACGGCCACTAAAGATGCAACCGCTTGGAAGGCAGATTTCGCGAGCAACTGCCATGCCGTCAGGGACAAAAAGGGACGAATCGGACATGAATGTTTATGTAAACAATGTGGTCTAAAGTAGAGATCGGTGGGTCAGCGCGAGTACGCTCGACGCCACCCTACGCTGAGCTTGCGGCGTTCATTTTGCCGGCATGGTGAGACGCTGGCTGGGTGGAAAGATCTTGTTGGTTTCCGGTGGACTGCCCAGGCGGCGCAGATGCAAGCCGACCATCGTGAGCGATGCGGCCCAGAAGAGGCCGAATTCTAGCGGGGCCCATTCCATCCTGAGAGGCATCAGACACGCCAGGATAAAAAAGCTGACGCCGATGGCAAAGCATCGTCCCCAATAGTTATTGCCCATGATGAAAAAGGCCAGGCCGGAGAGGATCGCCAAAAAGGGGTAGGGCAGCATTTCGTCGAGGTGCGGCGGCGCATGCGGCATCGGAGCAACCAAGCCCATGGATCGTGTCAGACGCGTGGCCGCCACGGTGGCGCCCGAGCGCGAGGAAATAGCCGATCCAGATGGTCCACAAGTCGCGCTCGACGGTGCTCGTCGGTAACAACCGGCTCATGCTGCGGTGGTACCAGAAAAGGCAGCCCAGCAGCACCAGCTCGAGGACGCGCGCCGCCAAAATCGTCCAGGCCGGCGCGGCTACCTGCATCAGGATGAAGATAAGGGTATGCTGAAAACCGACCACGCCGGCCATCAGGAGGACCATCGAGCTCCAGGTGGTGAAGTCCGCGTCGTGCTTGCTCCGGTCGAGCATGCGCGTGAGCCGATCGATTACATTGGAGCTACGCGCCTTGATGGAATTGCCTTCAAGATAATTCTGCAGGTCGTCAGCCACCGCAGCAGCCGTCGCATAGCGCATGGCCGGGTCTTTTTCCATGCACTTGTGGCAGATGGTTTCCAGGTCTTTGTCGATATTTGGGTTGAGCAGCGTCGGGGGAACAGCTTCGTTGTTAATGACCTGCATGACGGTGTCGAGCGGCGTTTCCGCCCGGAAAGGCGGCCTGCCCGTCAACAGTTCATAGAGCATCGCGCCCAGGCTGTAGATGTCGCAGGCGGGGCCAAGGAGGTGAATCTTGCCCTGGGCCTGCTCCGGCGCCATGTAACTCGGAGTGCCGAGTATCGCGCCCGAGTGCGTCTGGCCGACCTCTTTGGTGCCCAGGCGTTTGGCCAGGCCGAAATCGGTGATCTTAGTTTCATCGGCCGGCGTCACCAGGATATTCGAGGGTTTGAGGTCGCGATGCAAAATGCCCTGGCCATGTGCGTAGTCAATGGCCAGGGCGATTTGGCGGACGTAGCGGGCGGCATCTCGACCAGGCAAGGGCCCGCTCACCAGTCGTTGCGCCAGGCTCGTGCCCTCGATGAACTCCATGCTGAAGAAGTGCTGCCCTTGAACCTCGCCCACCTCGTGAACGGAAACAATGTTGGGATGGACGAGGCGGGCCGCCGCCTCCGCTTCGGTCCGAAAACGCTGGACGTCGTCGGCGTCCGCCAATTTGCCGGCCAATATCATCTTGAGCGCCACTTGACGCTTCAACGTGATCTGCCGCGCGCGATAGACCACGCCCATGCCGCCCCGGGCAACCTCCACGAGCAATTCGTAATCGCCGAAAAACCGCTCGGGCGGGGCGAACTTCACTGCGCGTGTCGGTTCGAGAAGGGTTGGCATATTATCACTGCCCACCGCGGCAGCGCCTGGCGCGAGACGCGGGGGTTTGTCGATTTCGTGGGCCAGCGTGGGCTCGGACATCGCTTCCATTCCTGTCAAACGGGGTTCGTTGGCGAACATAAACTCTAATCGATTGACGTTAGCACGGCAATGGATTATTGAGGTGTAGCCGCCGATTGAGAAAAGCTTTGCGCAATTAGAATAAGACGTGGCGGGGCGCGTGCCGGGCCGAGCGCACGTCAGCAGCGCGCTTTTATCTCCTGCCAAAGGAGATCCAGCCCTGTGCCCGTCTTGCTGGTTACGAGGATTACCGGCACGGGTCGTTTGCTGGAAAGGCCGAGCGTGGCGCATACCTGCGCGGCGGTTTGCTCGGCACCCGGCAGGTCCGCCTTGTGAATGACCGCGATATCCGCGATTTCGAGGATGCCGGCCTTCTCCCACTGTAGGTCATCGCCACTCTCCGGCTGCAGTAAAACCACGACAACCTTGGCCAGCGCGCCACTGCCGTGTCCCCCTGCCCCGCTCCGACGGTTTCCACAAAAATAAAATCGAAACCAAACGCTTCGAGAAGAGAAATGAGGAGGTCCAGGTGTGCGGCGACTGCTCCCTGACCACCAACGGTGGCCAGGCTGCGAATAAAGACGCCATCATCGGCATGGCTGCCCATGCGTAACCGATCACCGAGCAGGGCGCCGCCCGTGATCGGGCTTTGCGGATCGCAGGCCAGCACCCCCACGGAATGGCCAGCGCCGCGGGCAACGTCGATCAATTTGCCAACCAGCGTGCTTTTGCCGACGCCACCATTGCCCGTGAAGGCAATCACCGAACCTTTTGTCTCCTTTCTGGGAAGGGCCGCCGTAATCTCGGCAAGATGTTCGCCGCGCACCGCCAGTGTCAACAGCCTCGCCAGCGCCAGGCGATCCCCCTGGCGAAAGCGACTGATGAGTTCAGGCTCCATGAGTCGCCTCATGGCTCTTGGCCGGTCCAGCCGTCAAAAAAGAGGCGATGTCGTCCAGGGCGGTACCCGGTCCGAACACCCGAGCCACGCCCAGCGACTGCAGCTCAGCAATGTCCGCTTCCGGAATAATGCCCCCGACCATGACGCGTACCCGTTCCAGCCCGGCTGCGCGCAGCAATTCAAGCACGCGCGGCACCAGCGTCATATGAGCGCCGGAAAGTATGCTCAGGCCAAGCCAGTCGGCGTCTTCCTCGGCGACGGTGCGCACGACTTCCTCCGGCGCCAACCATAACCCGGCGTAAATGACATGCATGCCGGCATCGCGCAAGGCCCTGGCGACGACCTTGATACCGCGATCATGGCCGTCGAGGCCGACCTTGGCAAGCACAATTCGAAGAGGAGAAACCATGCGAATTCTCGGTTAAAGCGTTCGAAAAAAGAGGTCAGATCCCCTAGGAACCCTGCCAAAGCGTGGAAAATTTGTTCGCTTTAAGGGGTCTGACCCCTTTTTTCCGAACGCTTTTATCGACGCTACCAGGATGATGCGCCGTCGTAGCGGCCAAATACCTCGGCCAGGCTGATCATGATTTCTCCCACGCTACAACGCGCCTCGGCGGCTTCCAGCAGTGCGGGCATGAGGTTTTCCTTGGTTTGGGCAATGCGGCGTACTTGCAGCAGGGCTTTCTGGACAGCCTCCTTTGCCCGAGCCGACTTGACCTTTCTGAGGGTGTCGCACTGTTCGCGCTCGACGCCGGCATCGACCGTCAAAATGTCGAGGGGTTGCTCGTCCGTTTCCTGGAAGGCATTCACACCGACCAGCAGCTTACGTTTGGCATCCACCTCTTTTTGGTACACAAAGGCAGCTTCCGCGATTTCGCGGCGGAAAAAGCCTGCCTCCAGGGCACGTATCATTCCTCCCCGGCGCTGGACCTCGTCGAAGAAGGCCTTCGCCTTGTCCCGCATCTGTAGGGTTAGTGTCTCGACAAAATAGCTGCCCCCCAGCGGATCGACCGTGTTGGTAATGCCCGTTTCATAGGCCAGAACTTGCTGGGTGCGCAGGGCCAGGGTGGCGGCATGTTCGGACGGCAAAGCGAGCGTTTCGTCCATGCTGTTGGTATGCAGCGACTGGCAGCCGCCCAGCGCGCCGGCCAGCGCCTGATAGGCCACGCGGATCAAGTTAACTTCGGGTTGCTTGTCTTGCAGCGAACAGCCTGCCGTTTGAGCGTGGAAGCGCAGCTTCCAGGACGCCTCCTTGCGGGCGCCATATTTATGGCGCAGGGTCTCGGCCCAGAGCACACGCGCGGCGCGATACTTGGCAATTTCCTCGAACAGGTCATTGTGGGCATTGAAAAAGAAGCTAAGCCGAGGCGCAAACGCATCGACGTCAAGGCCTCTGGCCAGGCAGGTATCCACATAATGAAAGCCGTCGGCCAGGGTGATCGCTAGCTCCTGGACGGCAGTCGAGCCCGCTTCGCGAATGTGATAGCCGCTAATCGAGACAGGGTTCCATTGCGGTACCTGCGCGGCGCAAAAACTCGATGACATCGGCCACCAGGCGCACCGATGGCTCGGGGGGAAACATGATTTCATTCTGCGCATGGAATTCCTTGAGAATATCGTTTTGCAGCGTACCACGCAGGTCCTTCCAGGCGACGCCCTGATGGCGCACGTTGACCAGGAAAAACGCCATGATGACAATTGCCGGCGCATTGATTGTCATGGACACGGAGACCTTGGCAAGGTCGATGCCATGGAACAATTGTTCGATGTCGCCGAGCATGTCGACGGCAACGCCTAGCCTACCGACCTCGCCGAGCGAGCGCGGATCGTCGGAATCCAGGCCCATGAGCGTGGGCAGGTCGAAAGCAGTGGACAGGCCCGTCTGGCCTCGAGTCAGTAAGAACTGGAAACGTTCGTTGGTCTGCCTCGCCGTGCCAAAGCCCGCAAACTGGCGCATCGTCCACAAGCGACTGCGGTACATGGAGGCATGGACACCGCGCGTGAAGGGGTATTGCCCTGGATAGCCCAGATCGCTGTCGGGATCGAATTGTCCGAGGCTTGCCGGCGTGTAGAGTGGGTCGATGAGCACATTGCTGACCGTGGTGGGCGGTTGTGGCCGTAGTGCCGCCGCGGAATTTTCTTTTTCAAAGCGCTCCTGGGCGGTGCGGTCGGTACCCATGATTTTCTCAATTTCAATGCGACAGAGACAGCGGTGGCCCTGTACTCATTTCCAGTACGCGAAGCTATCGTTCCACAATCATGGCAACGGCATTGCCGCCACCCAGGCAAAGAGACGCCAGGCCGCGTTTGACGCCGCGCTGAGCCATGGCGTGAAGCAGCGTGACCAAAACGCGCAGCCCAGATGCTCCGATTGGGTGGCCCAGCGCGATGGCGCCGCCATGGACGTTGACCCGCTCTTCATCAAGCCCCAATTCCCGCCCGCAGGCCAGCATTTGGGCGGCAAACGCTTCATTCAATTCAAATAGGTCGATATCCTTGAGGGCAAGGCCGGCCAGCGCCAGCACCTGGCGGACCGCCGAGACGGGCGCGATGAAAATATCCCTGGGAGCCACACCGCTGGTCGCATAAGCGACGATGCGAGCCATGGGTTTGGCGCCAGCGCCTTTACCGTTTGGTTGGATGCCACCAGCACGGCGGCGGCACCGTCGCTGAGCATGGAAGAATTGCCCGCCGTGACGGTACCTTCACTGTTGAAGGCAGGCCGTAGCCTGGCGAGCCCTTCCGCCGTTGTATCGGGCCGCAGGCCTTCATCACGCGCCAGAGTGCGTGCTTTGGGCCCGGCGCCGATGACAACCGGTACCACCTCCGTTTGCATGAGTCCCCGGTCCCAGGCCGCGGCGGCACGTTGATGGCTTCGCGCGGCGAAGCGATCCTGGTCGCTCCGATTAACTTCGCACTTCGCCGCGATGTACTCCGCGGCTTCGCCCATGTGCCAGCCTTCGAACCCGCACCAGAGCCCGTCGTTGATCATCGCATCGACAGCTTTTTGGTCACCATATTTCCAGCCAGCGCGGGCGCCCATAAGCAAATGAGGTGCACGGCTCATGCTCTCCATGCCCCCCGCGAGGATAACGTCCGCATCACCCGCGCGAATCGCCTGAGCCGCGAGCATGACAGCCTTGAGTCCGGAGCCGCATACCTTGTTGATCGTCACGGCAGCTATCGTCGGCGGCAGGCCGGCCTTGAGCGCTGCCTGGCGGGCGGGATTTTGACCAACGCCAGCCTGCAGCACGTGCCCCATGATCGTTTCATTGATGCGCTCCGGCTCGATCTGCGCACGGCGATAGGCCTCAGCGAGGACAATGGCACCCAACTCAGGGGCAGAAAGGTCGGCAAGCGCGCCAAGAATTTACCGATGGGAGTCCGTGCGGCCGACAGAATAAAAGCATCAGCCATGAGAAGTCCTTTGGTGAAAGATCCGGACCTGCTCTTATTATAAAGGTTGGAACCAAGGAAGCGAAAGTTTGGCGCGAGCAGGCACGCGGTGGCTACGCGGCAGCAAGGAAACCTCAGCATGATCACGGTCGAAGCGTGTATTGAAGAAGGGATGCGGCCGGAGCGTTTTTTCGTTCGACCGGATTTAAGCCTGGTCTGGCAAGCCGCCGTGCAGGAAGACATTTCCTGGGAGATCTTTCGCGGACGTTTACTTGACCCTGCCCACACCCGGGAGACCAGAGCGTTCGTCGCCTGGAGCATTTATCAGGTTGAGGGCGGAACGCTGGCGGCGACGCCTCTTCTCTCGGTAAAACTCGACTCACGTGCTGGCCAAATTCACATCGTGCGCGGGATACTAGCCTACGTCTGGAAAGGTGTCGATAGAGGGGCCGGCGTCATCGACAGTCAGGAAGTCGTGCAATGGGTGCGCGAGCTCGTGGGGACACTCATCATCTCGTCGTTTCCCGGTTTGACGGAAATGTTTGAGGAATTGACCTTTCTTCTCGGCGCGGCCTTACAAGGGACAAGCAAACTACCGCTCAATTCCATCGAAGCGCCGCTGCCGGCCTTCTCCCTCGGACAACTTGCCTACTTACCGGCGCCACCTTCGAAGGTGCCCACGGGTCAGCCAGTCAGCAAGTGGCAAGAGTTATTGACGGTCGTCCCCGTGCCCCTGGAAAGCCTACTGCGCGCCATCACGCCCGATCAGGCCGCCGACGCGGCCAGGCAATGGGTAGGCACCGCTTCCCCACGCGCCCATCGTTCGACAGATCAATTGTCCAGTCTGTTCACCAATGCATCCTTGTCTCCTTATACCGGTTTTGTCGATAGCACGATGGAGTTTGTCAAAGCGCTCGTGGACATGAATGCTCTCTCGTGCGCAGGAAGAGGTTGACATTTGGGCCAGACTGTTGTGCCAGCTAACGCGCCATTTGGCCGCCTACGATCTCATTTCATTTCACTTTCGTGGGGCGAATTATCCGGACGCCTTATTGCTGGACGCGGTCCTCAAACGCTATTGTCACTTGATTGAAAGACAGCCCCTGTTGTTTCAAGGGAATGCTCCTGACATCCAGGACAAGGGGCCACGGGCAAGACGGCGCACCTTGCGGCAGGCATGTCTCACGCGCCGTTTCTATGAAGGCCATCCCGTACCGGATGAACCCACATCGCCGGGCGAAAACAATCGCGTCTTGCCGCCCCCTTTCCAGCGTGTCCCTGAACGACAACTTCTAAACATATTACGCCGCGAGAAGCGACTCTATGCGGCTGAGCCCTTGCCGGACTTGCTCACGGCCACGACACGGAACGTACTGGCTACAAGTATTCTCGACCTTGCTGATCCGGGCGAATGGCGTGAACTGGGAACCGCCCTTTTTATCGAGCGCCCCTCGGCTGCGGCAAAGCCGTGGGAGAACCGGATTTGACTCCGCTCCTGGCCTATGTGGCCTTTAGCCACACCATCGCGCGACGGCGTCTGCGCGAACTGGCTAAGCTGGCCAGCGACTTAAAAATAGACAGCGTGCCCGGCGATATATTGGGTCTGCACGATAATCTGCAAGTGGCAGGCCTGCCGGTTAGCATGTTGGCCGATATGGACCGCCCTGTTATGTCGCTGGGGGATGCTCGGCGGGTGGCGGACGACTTTTTGATAGAGCGGATGCTGCGGCGGGGTTGCCTGGAGCTAATGCAGTCATTTGACTTCACGCCGCTCCGCGCAGTCGAACTTTCCTGGGGATCGGGAGGCGTCTTTGCTGGTCCGCCTATCAGGAGGAGGTAGGACATTGACATGGTTTGACGACAAGCTGCGGAAACGATTGGAGGTCGTTGCCGATCTTGGCAACGGCTTCGTGACCCGGCGCGGCCGTGAATTACCAGCGGAGGGGTTGCGCGTTATCAGGATCTGGCATGAAAACGGCGACCACAACCCAGTAGACATCAGGCTGCCGCGACGCTCGCCGGCGTCCTAAGAACGCTTACAGTTCGAATCCGGGCAACCAGGGTTGCAGG
Organism: uncultured Planctomycetota bacterium; assembly: GCA_963848825.1. Lineage (GTDB taxonomy): Bacteria > Planctomycetota > Planctomycetia > Gemmatales > Gemmataceae > CAVVSQ01. Next base: position 89,460 of record CAWKFA010000009.1, read on the forward strand.
ACAGATAACACGGCCTGGCTGTTTGCTCCACCTCTCTTGGCGGCGACGTCGAGGTTCGGCGTCATCCAGGGGCAAGGATGATCTTGTCGTGCCGTGTGTACGGTCGCCGTGGGGTTGTGGTCGCGGAGGATTTTGAGAGCAGCCGCGCATGCCAGCTCCGCGCGATTGCATTGCCGGCTCAGGTGCAATTGCACCAGGTGTTGCAGGCGACCGGGAGCGGACCGCAGCAATGCCTCCCGTAAAAGCCGGGAGGCCTGGCGATTGGAAAGATGACCGTAATCGCCGAGCACGCGTTGGATAAGCCTGTCGGCGCGGCCGCTATACCGTTCCATGTCTTCGTCGTGATTAAATTCCAGCGCCAGCACGTCGACGTCCGTGAAGGCATCGGCCAGCGCCCTGTCCCAGCAACCCAGGTCGGCAGCGTAAGCCAGCGCCCATGCGGGTGCCTCACGGTCTTGGCCCCCCTCGAAACGAAAACCACATGTCATGCCGCCGTCATGGCAGAGCGCCAGCGGTCGAAACCACAGGTCGTCCGTCAGGGCTATTGTTTGCTCGATTTCGTAGAAACGTAAGCCTTCATTTTCCAACATGTTCGCAAATGCCGGGCTATCGTATTTAAGCGCTGTCGCGTGTTCCCGGTGGCAAAACAACGGAATCTGGCGGCGCTGTAGATGTGCGAGGGTATTTTCATTCCAGTGATCGCCGTGGACGTGCGTCAATACCGCGGCATGGATGTGGTCCCAGGAGACGCCGACCACCTCCAGGCGGCGCGCCAGCGTCCGTGGGCCCAGCCCCAGGTCTACCAGGACGCCGAAATTGCCATATTTCAAGAGGCTCGCATTTCCCGAACTACCGCTGGCAAGTACGCAAAATCGCATGGCTTCGTGAAACTCCGTTTATTCTTCCGCCGCCGCCGGCAGGTCCCATCCTGTCGCTGCTAGACCGCAAATTCAATTACCGTTTCCCGCCAATGTAGAGGCATTATTACCTCTCCGCGCGCAATTCGCAATGCGGCATCCACAAGATTATCGCTGGCCAGCTGGCGCAGGCCAATATAGGAGGTCGTTGGACGTGGATTGATTTCGATAACCCAATCTTCGCTGCCGTCGGCTGGCATTCCCAACACGAGATCCACTCCGACAAAGCCGGCCAAACCCTCGACGGCAGCGACGGCTTGCCCGGCGAGGCCCACAGCGCGCTTCGCCAGCGGCTCCGCGAGCGGCACCTGCCCGCCTCGATATTGGAATCGGCGATCGATGGAAAGATGCTGCGCCGCCGGAGGCAGCGGCAGGCATTGATTTGGACCAGCGAGAAAGCTCACACTGACCGGCTGACCGCACACAAATGGCTGCAGGAGAAAATCTGTTCCCGGTAATTCTTGACGCGCCTGCTGCCAAACGGCAGCGCATTCCGCTTCCGAACCTATCCGAAACGTGGCCTGCGCACGGCGCCGTGACGCGGTTTACAAACGGCGGGATATGGTCCCTTCTTCTGTTCAGCGAAAGCGCTGGTTTCAAGCAGGTAGGTGGGCGGCGATTTAACTCCTCGGCCGGCGAAATGGCGCACAAGCGCCAGCTTATCTCCCGTAAGGCGGATAGACTCGAGTCCTGAACCCAGGAGAAATTTCCCCGCGTCCATTACCCAGGAGGTCCGCTTGAGGAGATGCCCATCGAACTCCGGAGCTATTACCAGGACTACGTCGGCCTGGCCAAGCATTTCGCGAAAAGCCGTTGGCTCGTCGTCGCCCGCAATTCGGCGGCAATTCTCTCCGAGAGGTCTGCCTATTTCGCGATCCAAAAGAGTGAAGACAGCGATATTGGCCAGTCGTGAAAAATCTTCATAGAGGGCAGCCAGCATCGCCCAACCTTCCGCGCGAAGAGACGGTGGCGTTTGCGGAACCGAGTGCGCCGGCGCAGATCGATTCGTAGAGGAATATATTCATCAGCTCTCGCGGGCTTGGCTGCCGCATCCCCAAGGGAGGCCCATGGAATAGCTTTGAAAACAGGCTTCAGCGCGGTAAAACTATGTTATCAGGGACTCGAAAAAGGGACCTCCTTCACACCGTCAGTGTCATTTTCCACGCGCCAGGGAGTATTTGCATGCCTCGCCTGTTTTTCTGGATCGGCCTCTTTATCGGGATGGCACTGGTCAACCCGCCCCTTGCGAACGCCGACGACGCGAACATTCCCTCGAACGATTGGCCAAGGTTCCGCGGCCCCAAAGGCGATGGCATCTCCACGGCTACCGGACTTTTGAAAGAATGGCCCGCCGATGGGCCGGCACTCCTTTGGAAGTCCGACACCGTGGGCGTTGGCTATTCCAGTGTTACGATGGTCGGCACACGCATCTTCACCATGGGCGACATGGATGGTTCATCGATGGTGATAGCCCTGGATCGCGCCACCGGTAAGAAGTTGTGGTCAAGCCGAGTCGGCAAGGCCGGGGGCGACCACGCCGGGACGCGCTGCACCCCCACGGTTGACGGCGACCTTGTGTATGCCATAGGCCAGTTCGGTGACCTGGTTTGTTTGGCTGTCGTGGATGGCACGGAAAGATGGCGCAAAAACTTCGGCAAGGATTTTAATGGCCAGTCCGGCGGCTGGAATTACACGGAATCGCCTCTCGTTGATGGAGAAAAACTGCTGTGCACGCCTGGGGGCAAGAAAAAAGGTGCCATCGTGGCGCTTGATAAAAAAACAGGCGAGATGATCTGGGAATCTGATTTTGGGGAGAAGGCAGGCTATGCCTCCATCATCATCAGCGAGGCCGGCGGCGTCCGCCAATATGTCCAGCTCCTTTCCGGAGGCGTGGCGAGTGTGGCTGCGCAAGATGGCAAGCTGCTTTGGCGCTTTCGGGACAAGGCGGGCAAGGAGACCTATTTTGCAGGCAACACGGCCAACATTCCCAATCCCCTGGCCCTGGGCGACTACATCTTGGCGGGGGCGGGTTACGGACGCGGTGCTGGCCTCATGAAACTGGTGTCTCATGGCTCCGCGGTCGAAGCGGAGTGGGTCTATTTCAAGCAGAAGATGAACAGCCGGCATGGCGGCTACGTCGTCGTCGGCGACTATGTTTATGCCGACACCGATGACAGCGGCGCCCCTTTTTGCGCGAACTGGAGGACCGGCGAGATTACCTGGAAACGAGGCCGTGATTATCAGGGACAGGGCTCCGTATCTATCGTCTACGCAGATGATCGGCTCTACATGCATTACGATAACGGTTATGTCGCCCTGGTCGAGGTGAATCCAAAAACCTACAAGGAGGTTGGCTCGTTCAAGATCCCCAATAGCACGAGAGAAAGCTGGTCCCATCCAGTCGTGATCGATGGCAAGCTCTATGTGCGCGATAAGACGATTCTGTGGTGTTATGACGTGAAGGCGAAGTGAGCATGTACACCATTCGCCGCTTTGGCTGGCAGTTGCTCGCGACCTGCTTTTTAAGCGGCTGCGGCCTGGGGGACTACGAAAGCCATATCGACAAGCAACGTGCGCGTCTCCGCATGGTCGATGAAGAAAACAAGTATCTCGGCCAAATGCTCGAAAATCCTCCTCCCCAAGCGGACGATGATCCAAGACCGCTGCCCTTTGATATCTTTATGCGCTTGCCGCGAGGCATAAGCGCAACCGTGGCCGATAAGGAGGGGTCGTTTCCCATCAACAAGGACCTGTTGATTTACCGCTATCCGGGGGCCAGGGGCTACAATGTTTTCCTGGCAGCCATGATGATAGCGCGCGATCAGCCGAATGAACCCAGCGTCTCGGACGCGGCGCCGCAAGCATTTCAGGAGTCCTTTCGCAGCGCAGTGACCACCATTCTCGGCAAGAATTGGCCGCGACCGGAGAAACTTGAGCACCTGGTCCGGCCCCCGATCAACTACAGCGCCGATAAGCCCGTGAACCTCACCTTTGAATATTTCAAACTGGAAGACGACGGGGCGGTCAAGGATGCGGCCGACGTTGGTTTCTATTTCCACCAGAAGGGATCGAGGCTAATTGGGCTGGCTTTCCAGACGCCGCTCGCCCAAAAAAATGATAGCGCCGTCCAGCAAGGCATCGACCTGTGCGTTCGGTCCCTGGATATCAGTGACCGGGCGACCATCAAACGCAAAAATTTCGCCACCTTTAAAAGATGGGATTAGATCACTTCTTTCGACGCCAAACCAGCGTCGTACGTTGAGCATAACCCCTACCGCTGTAGTGAGCCGCACAATCGGTATTTCGAAAGCAGATTTCCTGGAAGGAACAAAGTCCGCCGCTTGCCCTGCTTTTGTTTGGGAGGTAAGTTTTTTTGTTGTGGTTGACTCCACAACGTTTCGGGGTAGTGGCTGGGCGGTACTCGCGTTGGGTGGCCGCCTCGCGCTGGGAGCCGCTACCTCGATTTCTTTGCCTTCTCATCAGGCCCACGAACATCGGTTCGTGGGCCTGTTTTATTTTCCCGCCGTCAATGGTTTAAAGGCTTTTAAGACGAGTACGCGGCCCATCAAACGGGCCAACACCGGCAGGGGCAGCCAGCGCCAAACGTGCGGCACTTCGGAGCGTCGCAATTGCCGTTTGTGAATGCGGTGTTCAATGAACCGGCCGAAGAGTTGTTTGAGTTCGCGGCCGGCGAAGCGACCACTTTTTTTGGCGTGGCCCAAGTTGGAAGCGTTGCTGACCCAGCGGTACCATGGAAAACAAAGGTGAAACCAGTAATCCACGTCGTAACGCGCCGATGTGACGGCCAATACTTTCCCGCCAGGTTTCAGCACGCGATGCACTTCGTCCACCACCGCGGCAGGATAGTTGATTCCATGTGACAAACTGCTGATACAGGCCACGTCAATGCTCGCGGATTCCAGTGGCAACTGGTCCGGGTGAGCACTCACAAAACGCCCCTCCAGGCCGCGCACCAAAAAATTGCGGCGTACCAGTTCCAGCTGGGAGCCCATGGGACTGCACACGATAACTTGCGCACCGTTACGAGCGTATTGCGCCAATCGGTCCCCAGGCCATGGCCGAGGCCCAGCAATGTCTCACCGCTGTGTTTGGCGAACTCTCAGTAGGCGCGGAATCCAGCGCCCCTGTTTACTGTGCCGTTGGTTTTCAATATTGAGAAACCATTGGAGCGAATACGGTTCAGGCTCCTCGGCGAACTTGCGGCTGGACATCGGGGGATAGAGGGCTTCGAAAGCATAAAGTCACTGCGCAAACTCGTCGGGGTTGTGTGGCCCGTGGGGCAAGGCAGCATCCGAACGATCGGGCTCGTCGGCGCCGATAAAATCCTGCACTGCGGCCAGACTGCCGTTTTGTAAAATAGGAAAGTTATCCATAGTTGCCTGCCCCGCCTGGTCGCCCAGCCTTCACCCCGCAACAAGCTAATGACCAGTCAAACCTGCGGATAGCCCATCGTTCGAAGCGGGTCAAGACCAATACTGATGTTTCTTTATTTTTACCTATTGGAGCACTCATTTTTTCATGAAATGATGGCCCCGGCGCTGGGCCAGAGCCTGCGTCGCCGCAGCTTCGCGCCGTGCCTTCAACTTTGTCGCCATTTGCTCTCCGCACATGACGACCTCCCCGCCGATGCATCGTACGCAGCGTCCTGGCTGGTCTTCCTTTCGACCGGCGCTTCTGGCACGGGCTTTTGGGAGAATGCCTTGTTCATGGCGCCAGCGACATCCCGCGTCTGCCCACGGCCCCGGAGGGGTTGTGCTGCTTGCTGGCCCCGGGCGAGTGGTCGAAGCTAGAAGGACCACGGGATTGCCACGCTCCGATTGCACGGGCACATTTTGGCAGCCGCGATTTGACGATCGGCGGTTCTTTTTATCGGCCCGACCACGTTGGTGTGAATGATGTCGGAGACGTTAATGAGCTCGCCAACTACCTCGCCGGAATAGATCCTTCCGTATGGCAGCCGAGTGATTTGGTGGCCCTCACGGATTTGGCAAACGACGAGGACCGCGGAAGAGCTGGCGTTTATTCTCGATTGGTGGCCGGAGTTGGTTGATCTCTATCAAAAGGCGCGCGAAGGAAAATTGATCGTTATCTGTGAAAAGATATGATTGGTCCTGGCAGTGCCCAGGCGTCCCGTCTCAAAGCACTCGACAAAAAACCGCCTTGAGATAGCGGCCTTCCGGCACATGGACCAGAAACGGATGGTCCGCCCCGGCCCCGCGATGCGCAGCACCTGCACCGTCCGCCCCGCCTGCCAGGCGGCGCGGCGCAGCGTTTCCAGGAACTCTTCCTCGCTGACCAGGCCCGTGCAGGAGCAGGTCAGCAAGATGCCCCCGGCGCGACGGCCTGCAGGGCCAGCCGGTTCATGTCGAAGTAGCGTTTCAGCGCGAAGTCGATTTCCTCGCGGTCGCGCGTTTGCTTGGCCGGATCGAGCACCACCACGTCGAAACGCTGCCCGTCGGCACGACGTCGCGCAGCCAGGCGAACAGGTCGGCCTGCACAAAGCGGATCCGCGCCTGGTTCAGGTTGGCGTTTTGCTTGGCCAGCGCGATGACCTGCTCGTCCAGGTCCACGCCGACCACTTCCTCGGCGCTGCCCAGGCGCCTTGGCGTAGACCGCGAAGCCGCCGGTGTTGCAGCACAGATCGAGCACGCGCCTGCCGCGCGCAGAAGCTGGCCAGCGCCTGGCGGTTGTCGCGCTGGTCGAGGAAGAAGCCGGTCTTGTGCTTGCTGCCCGGCGCCACGCGGAAGCGCACGCCATGCTCGGTGATCGTCGCCGGCGGCGGCGGCTCCGGAGGTCGGCAATCGAACGATTCCTGCTTCTGGACGTGCTCCTCGGCGAACCAGTAAAACTGGCTGTCCGGGATAGTGCTTGCCGAGGACCTCCTGGATGGCTTCTCGAAAGCGATACATGCCGGCGGCGAAGAACTCCATGCACCAGGGTCGAGCCGAAGCGATCGACCACCAGGCCGCTCAGGCCATCGCCCTCGGAATGAACCAGGCGATAGGCGTCGGTGACGGCGTCGAGGCCCAGCCAGTCGCGGCGCAGCTCGACGGCGCGGCTCAATGCGCCGGGCGAAGAAGGCGTCATCGATGGCTTCGGCCGGGTCGGTGGTGAGCAAACGCAGGGCAATGCGCGAATGGCCGTTGTAGAAGCCGCGGCCGGCCCACTTGCCGTCGCGATCGATGATGTCCACGACGCTGCCGCCCGGAAAGCGGTCGGCCGGCTTTTCGACCATCTTCTGAAAGATCCAGGGATGCGAAGAACGCCGCACGATCTTGAGGCGGACTTGCGGCAAGGGCTCGGACATGAAGTGTTTGGTCCCCTGCGAAGTCATTCGGGGCTCGAATGCACTCGCAAAACGTTGGACTTTCTGGTTCAGGATGGGTCAAGCTAGCGAGCCTGACCGGCGCCAGCACTCACTGGCCAAACTGATAGGCTTCTTCATTGAAGCCCACGTAAAGCTCGGTCCCGACCCGAATGGTTGGCGCCCTCAGGTTGCCGGTCGGTCCGAGCAGATGGAGGGCCAGCGTGTCATCGTCCGGTGGATCGTGCTTCATATCGAAAGCGACAATCTTTTTTCCTTTTGCCACGACCACCCTGGCGGCATCCCTGGCCAGCCGCAACGCTGCGGCACGTCCCTGTTTTTGCTTGCTGGCGTCGGTCACCGTTTTCACTGGCACGGCATGTTGCTCAAGGAACCCCTGAGCTTTTTTGCACGTCAGTCAGCTTTTGCGGTGATACATCCAGTCAACGGCCGGGAACATGAATGCTCCTTAGACTCTTAGAGCGTTCGAAAAAAAAGGGGTCAGACCCCCTCGGTACCTTGCAAAAGCGTTGAAAACTCTGTTCGCTTCAAGGGGTCTGACCCCTTTTTTTCCGAACGCTCTTAATACTTGGCCATACCTTTATCGATCTTGTCGGCCCACGCCAAAATGCCACCCTTGAGGTTTTTCAGCTTCGTAAAACCCTGCTGCTTTAAAAACTGAATCGCCTTGCGCTGCGCATGCCGCTCTTGCAATGGACCACCATCTCGCGGCCCTTGTCGAGTTCGTTGAAACGCTGCGGTAGTACAGGCAACGGCAGCGGCGTGCTGCCCGCGATCTTGCAAATCTGGAACTCTTCCGGATTGCGCGACGTCGAGGATATAAACCTCTTCGCCCTTTTGCAAACGCCCGTGCAATTCCTCGACAGTGATCTCTCCGGAAGACTCGACCGGCGGGCTGGCTTCCGCGCCGCGGATGCCACAAAACTGCTCGTAGTCAATGAGTGCTTTGATCGTCGGCTGATCGCCGCACATCGGGCAGCGCGGATTGCGCCGTATCTTGAATTCCTGAAAACTCATCTGCAAAGCATCGTAAAGAAGCAAACGGCCAATGAGGGGAACTCCCTTGCCGAGGATCAGCTTGACGGCCTCGGTGGCCTGAATGCAACCGACCAAACCTGGCAGAATGCCGAGTACGCCCCCCTCCGCACAGCTCGGAACTTCACCCGGCGGCGGCGGTTCAGGATAAAGGCAGCGATAACAGGGACCTTGCGGCGGTGAGAACACCGAGGCCTGCCCGTCAAAGCGAAAAATGCTGCCGTAGATGTTAGGTTTGCCCAGAAGCACGCAAGCATCATTAACCAGGTAGCGCGTCGGAAAATTGTCGGTGCCGTCAATGACGATATCGTACGGCCTGAAGATGTCGAAGCGCATTGGCCGACGACAGGCGTGTTTCGTAGAGGTCGAGTTTGACTTCGGGGTTGATGGCCTGAAGCTTGTCCCGGGCGGAATGGAGCTTGGGCCGTCCAACGTCCGCGGTGCCGTGCAAAACCTGACGGTGCAAATTGCTAAAGTCGACGACATCGAAATCGACCAGGCCGAGACGGCCGACTCCGGCGGCAGCGAGGTAAAGTCCCAGCGGCGAGCCGAGGCCGCCGGCGCCGATAAGAAGCACGCTCGCCGCCTTGAGCTTGCGTTGACCCTCCATGCCGACTTCCGGCATGATCAAATGACGACTGTAGCGCGCGACTTCTTGGGGAGAAAGGTTCATGGTAGCGATTACTATATCGCGCCGACGACCAGGGAGCAATTATGGCCGCCGAAACCGAAGCTGTTGGAAACCGCGAAGCGGACCCGCATGTCGCGGGCATTTTTGGGTACATAGTCCAGGTCACATGCCGGATCGGGATTGTCGAGGTTGATGGTGGGGTGAACGACGCCATGCTTGATGCTGAGCACGGTGGCGATAATCTCCACGCCGCCGGAGGCGCCCAGGAGATGTCCAACCATGCTCTTGGTGCTGCTGATGGCGAGCTTGGCGGCGTGCTGGCCAAAGACTTGCTTGATTGGCAGCGTTTCGGCCGCGTCCCCAAGGTCGGTGCTGGTGCCATGGGCATTGATGTAGTGAATGTCGACGGGCGCCAGTCGAGCCTGTTTGAGGCCAAGCTGCATGGCGCGGATGGCGCCGATGCCTTCGGGATGGGGAGCGGTGATATTGTGAGCGTCGGCGCTGCTGCCGGCGCCGAGGAACTCGGCATAAATGGGCGCACCTCGTTTGGAGGCATGCTCGTATTCCTCGAGAACGACCAGCCCAGCGCCCTCGCTCAGCACAAAGCCGTCGCGGTCGCGGTCAAAAGGTCGGCTGGCTGCCTGCGGATTGTCGTTCCGCTGGGAAAGGGCCCGAGCGGAACAAAAGCCACCCAGGCCCATATGCGTGATGGCGGCTTCGGTGCCGCCCGTAATCATGATGTCCGCTTCATCGCGCTGAATCGTATGAAAGGCATCGGCGATGGCATTCGCGGCCGAGGCGCAGGCGGTGGCAACGGCCGTGTTGACGCCACACAGGCCCATGTGAATCGAGATGTTGGCGGAGGCGGAATTGCCCATCATTTTGGGGATGACAAACGGGCTGATCTTGCCTGGGCCGCCCTGAAAGAAGCGCGTGTGCTGGTCTTCGAATTCGTTAAGTCCGCCGATGCCGCTTCCCAGGATGACGCCGCAACGAAATGGATCTTCACGCGAAAAGTCGAGACCGCTGTCCTTGACGGCACTGATCGCGGCAACCACGCCGAACTGGGCGTAACGGTCCATGCGCCGCGCACTCTTGCTTTCAAGATAGCGGTCAGGGTCCCAGTTTTTCACTTCACCGCCAAAGTGGACCTTGAACGCGCCGGTGTCGAACTGCTCGAGTTTGCCGATGCCGCTTTGTCCGGCCAGCAAACCTTTCCAGTAAGCGTCCACGTCGGTTGCCAACGGATTGACTGTCCCTATACCGGTGATGACGACGCGCCTCGTCATTTTTTGCCGATCTCCTTCTCGATGTAGTCAATGGCTTCGCCGACGGTTTTGATTTTCTCGGCCTCCTCGTCGGGAATGGTGATCTCGAATTCCTCTTCGAGTTCCATCACGAGCTCGACAATATCCAGCGAGTCCGCCCCAACGTCCTCGGTGAACGAGGTCGAGCGTGTAACCTGCTCTTTATTGACACCGAGATTGTCACAGACGATCTGGATGACACGTTCCTGTATCTTTTCCTTGTCCACAAGCAAGTCCTCCCAATGCAACTTCCCCCTCACGGCGGAAGCCGACCCGGTTCGCGCTTACTGTTTTAACGATAAAAAACGTAACCGCTTAGGGTTATGTACCATACCCACCCTAAAACGAGCAAGCCTTTTTAACGTTTCGAAGCGACGCATCAACGAAACACCATCACAAAAGAGAAAAAATATACACAAGGGGGGCAAAAGAAAAGGGGCCATTTGGGGAAAATGCACACATCGGTCGCGGCGCTGCATATAATTTGGGCACGCAAGCTTTACGCCACGTCCGGCATTCTACACGTTTCTGCACTCCATTTTTCGGTCCACCCGCTTGAGCAAACCCGCGAGCACCCGTCCGGGGCCTATCTCATAAAAGCGCTGCGCCCCTTGTTCCAGCAGGTTACGCATGGTCTTTTCCCAGAGCACTGGCTCCAGGACCTGACGAACCAGCAATGCTCGGATCTCGGCCGGATCGTTGTGAGGCCGAGCGTCTACATTGGACCATACTGGCACACGCGGCGCCTGAATATGCACCTTCTCGAGCGCCAAGGTCAGGGCTTCGTCGGCGGGTTTCATGATCTTGGTATGGAACGCCCCGGCCACACTCAGGCGGATCGTCTTCATCGCTCCGAATTCCGGTGCCAGCCGTTCAAGTTCGTCGCAAGCCGCATTCGCCCCGGACACGACAATATTGCTGGGACAAAGCAGGTTCGCGATTTCAATCGTACCCTTGGACCTGGCCCGGCTGCACAGGTCGGCTACCTTGTCCGGCTCGAGGCCGAGCACACTCACCATGCCGCTGGGCGTAGCCTGCGCGGCCGCTTGCATCGCTTCCCCGCGCTTTTTCACCAGCCGCAGGCCGTCGGCGAAACTCAGTGCGTCGGCAAACGTCAGCGCGGTATATTCTCCCAGGCTCAAGCCGGCGGCCGCCATACAGTCGTCGCATGCCGCTGGTTCCTTGGTGCGCAGCACTTCGAGGGCGGCCAGGCTCGCCACGAAGATAGCCGGCTGACTTATCGCGGTGGTGTTGAGTTCTTCGGCAGGGCCGCGGCCGCAGACATCAATAAGGCTGTAGCCCAGAATGTCATAGGCTTCATCAAATAATTTCTTGGCCGCCGGTACGGAATTATAATGCTCCAGACCCATGCCTACCGTTTGCGAGCCCTGGCCAGGAAAAAGAAAGACTGATTTGGACATTGGCATACTTTCAAAGATTCGATTACTTGGGACGGGATGCCGGAGCGAGCATTGGGCGACCGGCCAGCCCCAGGAGGAAATTAATCCTCGCCATCGGCGGTGAGCGGCGAACGTTCAAGCTCTTTTACGATCGAGGAATTGAGTTTGGCGTCGGCATATTTGGCCGCGATAGCCAAAGCATTGGCGATGGCACGGTCGCTGGAACTTCCGTGACAAATGATGCAAATGCCGTCGATACCCAGCAGCGGCGCGCCGCCATGCTCGTGATAGTCATACCGTTTGATCAGGTTTTGCAAGGCCTGCTGTCCAAGGTGTTTTTCGGTATTGAGGGAACCAAGAAGCTCCTTGCCGGCCATCTTCATGACAAATTCAAAGACCCCTTCGCAGACCTTGAGAACGATGTTGCCGACGTAGCCGTCGGTGACAATAACATCACAGGTTCCCTTGTTGATATCACGGCCTTCGACATTACCGATGAATTGGCCGCTCAGCGAGCTGGCTTTGAACAGGGCGTGGGTATCCTTGGCGAGGTCGTGGCCCTTGGCCTCTTCGGAGCCGACGTTCATAAGGCCGATCGTCGGATTGGGCTTCTGCAAAATATGCTTGGCGAAAATGCTACCCATGACGCCGTATTGGAAGAGATGGCTCGGCTTGGGACTGATATTGGCGCCGACATCGAGCAGCACGCAGGGCCCCTTGAGGGTGGGCATGACCGCCGCGATGCCGGGCCGGCGCACATTCTTGAGAAATAAGCGCAGCCGTAGTCCGGCGGCGACCATCGCGCCCGTATTGCCGGCACTGACGATGGCCTCGACCTTGCGTTCGGCGAGAAGTTGCCAGCAGCGACTGATGGAGTTATCTGGCTTTTTGCGAAGAGCCACCACGGGAGATTCTTCCATGGTGATAACTTGCGTGGAATGAAAAATCTCCAGCCGATCGCGCACGGCGCTGGCCCCGCCCAGCAGTGGTTCAAGCTGGCTTTGATCACCCACGAGCATGACGCGCAGGCCCGGATCGGCCGTCACGGCTGCCACGGCGCCGGCGACGATTGGCCCGGGAGCATGGTCTCCGCCCATCGCGTCCAGCGCTATCCGCATGGGTTACTTCTCCTCTTTTTCAGTCCCAGCAATCATTTCCCGGCCCTGAATGTTCTGCCAGCCGCATTTCGAGCAGACGAAATGTGGCAGCACGGCATCGCCGCAGCGGTTGCAATAGGTGTTCTGACGCGCTTTCAAACCGAGGTGACTACGCCGCGCACCCTGGCGAGCGTGAGAAGTCCGTCTTTTTGGTACAGCCATGACAAAATCACTTTCTGGTTGAACAAACCTCGCGCTCCGTGCAAGGAAACCCTATCACGCCGGAGCGTGGTAACTACACTAAAAGGATACGAAAACAGGCCGCCATTGTCTTTACGAGAATCGGCTCCGGGCCGAGGCGGCTCGCGGCCAGTTGGGTTCGTCGGCCCTGGAACCTGGAACCGTGCCGCGTTCTTGGGCGTTTTTTGAAGGGAAATGCTGATGGAGCAGATCTGGGCCCCCTGGCGTCTGTCGTACGTTGCGGCCGCCAAACCACCCGAAGAAGGCCAGCCCTGCTTCATCTGCGGCGGGCTCGCCGCGGACGACGATCGCGCCAACCTTATTGCCTGGCGACTGCCTCATACCGTGGTGGTCCTGAACCGCTTCCCCTACAACAACGGCCATCTATTAATTGCACCGCGAAATCATAAGGGTGAACTCGCGGACCTGACTGCCGAGGAAGTCATGGAGAGCCAGCAGACGCTGACGCGGCTGATAGAGGTACTTCGTGATCTGATGCACCCCGAAGGCTTCAATATCGGCTTGAACTTGGGCCGAGTCGCCGGAGCCGGCTTGCCGGGCCACCTGCACTGGCATTTGGTGCCGCGCTGGAATGGCGACACCAATTTCATGCCCGTGGTTGCCGATGTCAAAGTTATCGTGCAATCGCTCGATTCCCTCTGGGACTTGCTGGTGGGCCGCTTGAGAAGCGCCAGGTGATAAATTGTCCCCATGGGGCGGCTCGAAAGCCCCGGTATGTCAGAATATTGCCCATATTACTGCCTCGAAAGGGATACCCATGCCTTTGGAGTTTGAGCCGCCGAATTGGTCGGAGCGCGAGGAAGGAGTATTGGCACCGTATGCCATGCGCACCCGACATAGCAAGGGTCGAGAGCATCCAGAACCGGTTCATTCTTTTCGGACGCTCTACCAGCGTGATCGCGATCGCATCGTCCACAGTACTGCCTTTCGCCGGCTCATGTACAAGACCCAGGTGCTCACCAATCAGACCAACGATCACCACCGCACCCGCCTGACCCATACGCTGGAAGTTGCCCAGATTAGCCGAACCATTGCCCGTCAGCTAGGTCTCAACGAGGACTTGACGGAAGCCATCGCCCTCTTGCATGACCTCGGCCATCCCCCCTTTGGCCACGCTGGCGAAGCGGCGCTGAATGACTGCATGCGCGACCATGGCGGTTTCGAGCATAACCATCACGGACTGCGCCTGGTGACCGAACTGGAATACCGTTACGCCGACTTTCCGGGCCTCAATTTGTCTTTCGAAGTGCTGGAAGCGCAGGCGATGCATGGCAAGCGGCGAGACAATCCGGAATCCAGTCGCTTTCTGGGAGCGGGCCAACCACTGCTCGAAGCGCAAGTCGTGGATGCTGCCGACAGTCTCGCTTATGACACGCATGACATCGATGATGCCCTGAACTTGGGGCTCATCACCTACGTCGATCTGGAAAACGTGCCCTTCTGGGCACGCGTGGTTGAAAAAATCAAGCAAAAGCACGCACGGCTTGGGCCACTGCAGTTTCAACCGACCGCCGTGCGGGCGCTTATCGATTGGCAAGTGGCCGACCTGCTCAACGAGACAAACAGGCATTTGCGACAGCAAGGAATCGGCACGCTGGCGGAGGTGCGCAGCGCTGCATCGATTCTGGTCGCGCCTGGCGAGGAAGTGTGCACCCTGAAAGCAGACCTTGAACGATTTCTGCACGAACGGGTATACCGCCACCATCGTGTGATGCGGATGGCGCACAAGGGACAGCGCATGTTGCGCGCGTTGTTTGACGAATTGTGCCAGCGCCCGGATCAGCTCCCCGAGAGATACCAGGCCAGGACAGAGCGGAACTCCGTGCAGCGCGTAGTCTGTGACTACCTGGCCGGCATGACCGACCGCTTCGCTCAGGACGAGTACCTAAGACTGTTCCAGCCGTATACCCCTCCATAGAATACGTGCGCTTTCGGAGGAGCAATTAGGCTTATCGTTCGCCTTCGTCAAGCGCGCTCCAACTTGCCCGGGTGGGTTCCTTGATTCCAAAAAAACTCCATCAATGGTACACGCGAACTTCTCAGGGCAGGATCTTTGAGACGCCCAGCCAGGCCATCATGTGGCTATTGCGTTTTGTGTTTTTGGCCCTGAGCATTGGCATCGCCACCAGCACTTTGGCCTATTTCAATGGGCTTGGTAGCAGCCTGGCGAGCTTCGGGATCGTGATTTTCATAAGCATTGCCATCATGGTCGCCGACGGACTCGCCAAGAACAAGCAAATCACCACCGTATCGGCCATTTTCTTTGGCTTGCTCATGGGCTTTTTGTTGGCCGAGCTATTTCGCCAGGCCATGGATCCTATCCTGAGTGTTTACGTCAAAATCGAACCTCTGCAAAAGATTATAAATTTGTTCACTACCGTGTTGTCATGCTATATTTCCGTCTCGATTCTTCTGCAAACCAAAGACGAGTTTCGCTTTATCATTCCGTACGTGGAGTTTTCCAAGCAAATCAAAGGGGCCAAGCCGCTGGTTTTGGACACCAGTGTCATCATCGACGGGCGGATTGCCGATATCTGTGATACGGGGATCATCGACACGAAGATGATTGTGCCTCGCTTTGTGCTGCAGGAGCTTCAGGGAATCGCGGATAGTTCGGACAAGATCAAGCGCAATCGTGGCCGGCGGGGACTGGACATTCTAAAGCGAATGCAGACCAACCCCAAAGTCGAATTGCAAATGCACGAAGGCAATTTGACCGAACTGCGTGACGTTCAAAAAGTTGACGAACGTCTGGTGGTGCTCGCCAAGGTCCTGGGCGCACGCGTCGTGACGAACGATTTCAACCTCAACAAAATCAGTCAGTTGCAGGGCGTCGACGTCATCAATCTGAATGAACTGTCCAACGCTCTCAAATTGGCCGCCCTCCCCGGAGAAATATTGTCCCTACGCATCGTCAAGCAAGGGGATCAGGTCGGGCAGGGCGTGGGTTATCTCGACGATGGCACAATGGTCGTCGTGGAGCAAGGTCGAGTCGCCATTGGGCAAGAAGTGCCCATAACGGTGACCAGTGTGTTGCAAACGCCAGCGGGCCGGATGATATTCGGTCGCCTTGATGGTCGTGGCTAACTGTTGAAAAACGCCAGCAAAGGGCCTGGCACTTTTCAGCGCGGAGCGGAGACCGGCAGTGCGAAAATGGCTGTTCAGCCTGGGATTGCTGCTGGTGTTCGCTCTCGGCGACGCGCCACGAGCACAGACTCCCGGTAACAAGGCGGCCCAGGGCAGCAATGACCTGGAACTCGTGGAAAAGGTATTGTCCTGCCGCCGGGATTACCAAAAGTCTCTCGAAACTCTTCGTCTTCACTATCTAAAAGCCGGTGACCCCGAACGCGCTAAATGGGCCGAGGAGGAGTTGCGCCAATATCAGCGCATCAGCAAACAGGCCTATCGCCTCGATTTGGACGTACCGCCTCCCAATCTCATTGGCAACACGAATATCCCGGAAGCCAACAAGATCTTTACCGCCGCCATGGCCTACAAGGAAAAAGGTTGGGGCACGGACTACCTGGACAATCAGCGCCGCGCTGAGATTCTCTTCCAAAAGCTGCTGACAGAATATCCGCAGAGCAACCGCATCGACGAGGCGGCCTACCAGCTCGGCGATATCTACGACAGCAAGGCCTATAAGCAGTACCGCCGGTCAGCGGCGTATTTTGAACGCTGTTTTCAATGGAACCCCAAAACCACTTCGGACGCCCGTATGCGTGCCGCCCGTATTTACGACAAGCAACTCGCCGATCGCGCCCACGCTGTCGAAATCTACAAAGAAGTCACCACCCACGAAACCGACGCCAAACGCATCACCGAAGCCACGAAACGCCTGACGGAGTTAAGTGGCACGCGCTAAGCTGTCACAAATTGGCAGGAGTCCTGGCGTTTGCGGACTCCCCGCAAGCGTCAGCGAGCAATCGCTATTCCCTTCAAATAAAGCCAACCGAGCGGCGAGGCCGCCCACGCCTTTCACCATTTCGCCCTTCGTTGGCGGCATGGACTGTTGCCCAGTTCGTCATGATTGTCTGAAACCTTTTGGACAGCGCCCGGCTGGCTTTTCTTCACGCCTATCATAAATAAGTCAGAACCGGATCATCCCCTTTTTTGATACCCACGATGAACTTAGCCCCCTTTGCCGCGGTTTGTTTCGATTTTGACGGCACGCTCGTCGACAACTTTGATGCCATTGCCGCCGCGGTCAATTATGTGCGGAGCGCGGCGCGGGCTGCCGATCTTGACCACCGCGCAGGTCAAGCCGTTCGTGGGCCGTGGCATCGATTATCTTGTGGCCAACGCCATCCCCGGAGGCGATTTAAAGGTGGACATTGCTCGCTACCGCGCACACTTTCCCACGGTGATGTGCGAGGGCATCCGTTTACTGCCTGGAGCGACTGAAGTCTTGGCGAGCCTTCACCAGCAAGGAAAGCGGGTTGCGCTTTGTAGCAACAAACTCAGCCAGTACTCGCGCGAACTCCTGCGCTTTTTGGGGCTGGCGGATTACTTTAGCGTGGTGCTCGGGCCTGAAGACGTTGGCCAACCCAAGCCGGCGCCGGACATGCTTTTGGCAGCGCTCGAGCGCCTGGGCGTCTCGGCCGCGCAAACGCTTTATGTCGGCGATATGACCGTCGATATCGAAACCGCCCGTGCCGCCGGCGTCCGCGTTTGGGCCGTGGCTACAGGCACCGAGTCCAGCACTACCCTCGCCGCGGCCAAGCCCGATCGCCTGATGGCAGACTTGTGGGAGATGACGGCAGATCATTAATTGGGATAGACATTTTCTTATGTGGAGGCCGCTATGCGATTTCTCCTGGCAGTCTCTTTGACCTTGTGCCTCTTTAGCCCGCCCGTAACCGCCCAAACAACCATTATTGAGCCAGGCCCGAAGTCTCCCTTGGAATCGCTCAAGTGCCTGCGCCAGGCCCGGCTTCACGGTCGAATTGATGGCCGCCGAGCCCGCGGTGATGTCGCCGGTCGCGTTCGCATGGGGCGCGGACGGCAAATTTTGGGTGGTCGAGATGGGAGATTATCCGCTGGGCGTGGACGGGAAGAATAAAGCCGGCGGCAAGATCAAGTTTCTCGAAAAATCCAGGCCGGACGGCCCCTATGATCGGGCGACGTTGTTTCTCGAAAACCTGAGCTTTCCGACCGGCGTGACGCCCTGGAACAACGGCGTGATCGTCACTTGCGCACCCGACATTTTTTACGCGGAATATGACGACAATAAAGTCGTGAAAAAAACCGTCCTCTTCACCGGTTTCAAGGAAGGCAATCCGCAGCATCGTGTCAACGGCCTCGTTCGCGGTCTGGATAACTGGCTGTACGGCGCCAACGGAGATTCGGGCGGTGCCATCAAATCAATGAAAACCGGGGCCAAGGTCAACATTAGCGGGCGCGACTTTCGCATCAAACCGGCCGAAGGTTTGATTGAAGCCGTAAGCGGGCCGACCCAGTTTGGCCGGGCACGCGACGACTGGGGCAATTGGTTCGGCAACAACAATACCAACCCGATGTATCACTTCGTTCTGGAGGATCGTTTCCTTAAACGCAATCCTCACGTCCTTTATCCCGATCTGCGCCTGCCAATATCCGATCATCCAGGAGCCGCCCAGGTATATCCAATCAGCAAGCCCCTGCCCCGCTTCAACAGTCCCCAAGCGCTCAACCATTTCACGTCGGCATGCAGTGCCATGGTGTATCGGGACGATCTATTCGGGCCCGACTTCGTGAACAATACTTTCGTCAGTGAACCAGTCCATAATCTCGTCCATCGTGAGATCATGGCGGCCAAGGACGCAACTTTTACCAGCACGCGGGCAGCGGACGAACAAACCTCGGAATTCCTCGCTTCGACCGATAATTGGTTTCGCCCCACAACCATTCAGACCGGCCCGGATGGCGCCTTGTGGGTGGCCGATATTTATCGATTTGTTATTGAGCATCCGGAATGGATCCCCAAGGACTGGCAGGCCAAACTCGACTTACGCGCCGGGCACGACAGGGGCCGGATTTATCGGGTCTATCCAAAAGGAAAGACGCCGCGTGCCGTGCCACGGCTGGATACCCTTGGGACCAGGGATTTGGTCGCCGCGCTGAGCAGTCCCAACGGCTGGACACGGGACCTCGCTCAGCAGTTGTTGATCGCGAAAGAAGACAAAACGGTGACCGCATTGTTAGAGGACCAGGTCAGGACAAATAACAATCCGCTGGCGCGTTTACATGCCCTGGCAACTTTAAAGGGCCGCACGGAAACCGGTTCTCTCGCCAGTAAGGCCTTACTGGCCGACAAAAATCCCGCCATCCGCAAATATGCCATTCGGGAATGTGCTGCTTTGCGGTCCGACCGTTTAGAGGTCGTTATGGGTTTGCTGGCACAAGAAAAGGATTCGCAGGTCTGTATCGAACTGGCCTATGCACTCGGGCACGTGGACGCTTTGGCGGCAGGGACTTTTCTCGCGAAGCTCTTTGAGGATCATAAAGATGATCGTTACGTCATGGCTGCGGTCTTGAGCTCAATTCACACCAACAACTGGCCGACTTTCTTCGCCGCGCTTATCGAAAAGAACAGCTTCCCCGCCCATGCCCAGGCTAATCTCACCAAACTTGTCACGGCCTTCGGCACGCCGGCAGATAGAGTCAACTACGTTGCCCGCCAGTGCGCCCGACACCAGGGCAAATCGCCAGGAGAACAATTCGTCGCCCTGGCAAATTTGCTGGATGATCTCGAATCAGGCGGTTTAAAAGCAGGCCATGGGCTCAACGAGGGTGGTGCGGAAAAAAACTCCGCGCCCTTGAGAGACCTTTTGACAGCGGCGCGCACCGTGATGTCCGACCCAAAAAGTTCCGGCGAAGACAAAAGCCGAGCGGCGCGCCTGTTGGGACGCGAGCCGGAGAAATGGGAAGGCGACCGGAAGCTGCTTACCTCCCTGTTGGTGCCGCAGACAGAAGACAGCCTCCAGATCGCCGCGCTAAAAAGTCTGGGTAGAATATCAAGCGCCACGACAGCGCCATCTTTGCTCGGGGCCTGGAAAAGCTATAGTCCGGGCGTGCGTATGCAAGTTTTGGCCATTCTCTTCGCCCGTTTGGACTGGACGCAACAATTCCTCGATGCTCTGGAAAAAAACCAAATCCACCCTGCCGAGCTGGATGCAATTCGCCGGCAACAACTCTTGCAGCACATCAATCCGGAAGTACGCCGGCGTGCGCAAGGACTGCTTGCCTCGGCAGTCAACGTGGATCGCGCCAAAGTCATCGCCCATTACGCGGCGGCGGTACCTCCCAAAGGAGACGCGGAGCTGGGCAAGAAGATATTTGTCAAGAGTTGCGCCGCCTGTCATCAGCTTGCCGGTATTGGTCAGCAAGTTGGCCCGGACCTTGCGTCGGTGCCGGACAAATCGCTCGAAGGATTGCTTGTCTCAATTCTCGATCCCAACCGGGTCGTGGAGGCACGCTACCTGAACTACGTCGCCACGACGAAGTCGGGGCTGACGCTGACCGGAGTGCTGTATGGGGAAACCAGCACCACCATCGCCCTGGCAGCGGCCGATGGCAAAAGGCATGAACTCTTGCGCCTCGACCTCGATGAACTGGCCAGTACCGGCAAATCACCCATGCCCGAGGGGCTGGAAAAAGACATTGCGCCCAAGGACATGGCCGACCTGATCGAGTTCTTGCGCCGGCCTACCCGTTGCCAAGTTCAAGCAATTCGTGGGCAACCGGCCGGAGGTGGTCAAAGCCGACGACAAGGGAGTCCTCAGGCTTGTGCCTCAAAACGGCGCCATTTTTGGTAAGAGCCTCGTCCTGGAAAAGACGCATGGCAACCTGGGTTACTGGTCGAGCGACGACGATCATGTTGTCTGGACACTGGAGGTGCCCCGGGCCGGAACTTACACGGTGGACCTGGAATGGGCTTGCGCCGACGACAGTGCCGGCAACATCGCGCTGCTGCAAATCGGTGCTAAAAAGATGACCCAGAAGGTCGCCGGCACCGGGACCTGGGACGACTATCGACTCCATTGGATAGGTACAGTAGCGCTGCCGATGGGTGCCGTGGAAGTGACGATGTGCGCCCAAGGCCCAATCAGGGGGGCGCTGATCGATCTGAAAGGGATTTACCTTGCCCCAAAACAATAGAAGACCGTAATATTTGTAGCGCAAGTCGTGAGACTTCAGAGCGGCCGCCTTGAATGGGCGACCGCTCTAAAGACTCATGACCTTGGCTATATTAAACTGGATTATTCGGTGGGCGTTGACGGGGCCGGTGGCGTTTCCGGGGGCGGGCTGGTGCTTGCCGAGGACTCTTCCGGAGGATGGGTCGTTTCTACCTTCTCGCGGGGTTCTTCCTCGACGCGGGGCGCCGGTGCCACGCGCTTGACACGCGTCCGGGTCTCGCCCTCCTTGAGGAGTTCGAGGTAAGCCGTCTTGCCGCCGTCACCCAGGCGGCGTTCGTGTCGTTTGATGACGCGCGTGTAACCGCCCGGGCGGTCCTGGAAGCGCGGGCCGATATCGCTAAAAAGCTTCTGGATGATGGTGCGTCCATCACCTTCTTCTTTACCTTCGACCGGCTTGACTTCCGCATCGGCCGCCGGACCCATGCGCGCAACCGCCATCCGGCGCACTGCAAGTCGCCTCGCTTCGCGAGAGTAATGAGCCTTTCAACAAACGGGCGCACTGCCTTGGCCTTTTCAAGGGTGGTGATAATCCGTTCGTGGCGGAACAGCGCCAGCGCCAGGTTCCGATAAAGGGCCAGGCGGTGAGGAGCGTTTCGGCCTAATTTGCGGCCGGCTTTTAAATGTCGCATGGGAATTCTGGGTTGAAGTAGTAGGTTTCAGGTAACATTGCCTAGCGTCGCTGGCTGGTTGGGAACTTCATCCCAAGGCTCAAACCACGTTCCGTGAGCTTGGCTTTCACTTCCTTCAGGGTTGTTTCGCCAAAATTGCGAACTTCCAGTAGCTCTTCGTCCGAGCGGATGACCAGGTCGCGGACCGTCGCGATCCCCTCCGATTCGAGGCAATTCGTGGCCCGCACCGACAACTCCAGTTCGGCGAGGCTCATATTCAACTTGCGCTCGAGATCGTGATCTACCTGATCGGAAGCCCCGGTAGTCTCGGCACGTTCGTCCAGCGCCATCTCGGGGCCAGGCTCGGCAAACTGGATGAATGGATTCAGGTGTTTGCGCAGGATTTCGCGCCTTCGACGAGCGCCAGATGCGGTCCAACCGTGCCGTTGGTCCAGATTTCCATGACGAGCTTATCGTAGTTGGTGCGCTGGCCAACGCGTGTTTCCTCGATTTCGTACTTCACCCGCACAACCGGGGAAAAACTCGAATCGACGGGAATGACGCCGATTTCCCGCTCTTTACCGGCGTTATCGTCGGCGGTGCGATAGCCACGGCCATTTTCGACGGTCATTTCCACCACGAAGGGAACATCGTCGGTCATGGTGGCGATGATGTGCTCGGGATTGATGATCTGCACGGATTCATCGGTGATGATATTGGCGGCCGTGACCACACCTTTTTCGTGGCGGTCGATTCGAATCGTCTTGGGTTGCTCGCTCAGGTTTTTAACCACCAGGCTTTTGATATTCAGAATGATGTCCGTGACGTCTTCGACGACGCCGGGTACTGTCGTGATCTCGTGCTGCACGCCCTGAATCTTCACCCGGGTCACGGCGCTGCCTTCGAGACTCGACAACAAAATGCGGCGAAGACTGTTGCCAACAGTAACGCCGAAACCGCGTTCGAAGGGCTCGGCGAAAAATTTGCCATAAGTATCGGTCAAGGTCTCCCGTTCGGAAGTCAGTCGATTGGGCAACTCCAGCCCGCGCCATTTGATACGCATAGAAAGGACCTCCGTACAAAGAATAGCCACGCCCGGCCTGTGCCAACAAACCGCCCGCGCGGGTGGGACCAGGATAAACGCATGCCTTTATCGAGAGCAGAATTCGATGATTAGTTGTTCTTTCAAACCCTGCAAACGCGGATCGACATCCGAGCGTGTGGGCAAACGCGTCACGCGCCCTTCCGGAGGTTCTCCGGGGACGATCTCCAGGAAATCCGGGATTGGCTGCGGGTGCGTCTGTTGGTTTAGTTTAACGAGCGCGGTGCTACCGGGCCGGTTCTTGACTGCGATCTTGTCGCCTGCTTTCAACAGGATGCTGGCGATGTTGCAGTGTTTGCCATTGATGCTGACATGGCCATGACCGACAACCTGCCGTGCCGCCGCCCGTGATGGTGCAAAGCCGAGGCGATGGACGATATTATCCAGGCGGCGCTCCAAAATGCTCAACAACGCTTCGCCGGTGTTTTCGGTGGATCGAGAAGCCAGGGTGAAATAGCGGCGAAACTGGTTTTCGAGCACGCCATAGAAACGTTTGAGTTTCTGTTTTTCGCGCAGACGCACGCCATATTCACTCAGCTTGCCGCGGCGAACGTGCATGCCGGGAGGGGAGTCGCGCCGTTCGATGGCGCACTTCGGGCTTTCGCACCGACTTCCCTTCAGGAAGAGTTTGACGCCTTCACGCCGGCATAACTGACACACTGAATCGGTGAAACGAGCCATTTTTTTTCGCTTCTAAATTATGGATTTTAGATGGAAGTTCTTTTGCCAGTTACTTTCAATCCAGGACAAGCGTGTGTCCTCAAGTCGTAACAACGTGGTTGAAACAAATCACACACGGCGCATTTTTGGGCGGCCGGCAACCATTGTGCGGCAGCGGCGTAACATCCTCGATGGCCTTGACGGACAGGCCGGCCGCTTGCAGCGCCGTGATCGCGGATTCCCGCCCCGATCCAGGCCCCTTCACTTTCACCTCGATCTCCTTGAGACCGAACTTCGTGGCCCGTTCGGCGGCGACTTCGGCCGCGCGCTGAGCGGCGAAAGGCGTGCTCTTGCGACTACCCTTGAAGCCCACGGTGCCAGCCGAAGCGAAACAGAGCGTGTCGCCGTTGGCATCCGTGATGGTAACAATGGTGTTATTGAAGGTGGACTTAATGTGGGCAACGCCACGACTAACATTACGCCGGGCCTTCTTTTTTTTACTTTTTGCCACTGTCGCGTCATCCTCAAGGAATGAGTACGCCCGACCACGTGGGCCGGGCTTGGTTGTGTAAACTTATTAGATACCTGAACCAATGGAAATGGGCGCGACCGTTAGCCGCGCATTTCCTTCACGCCCTTCTTGCCGGCGACTGTTTTGCGCGGGCCTTTACGGGTGCGAGCATTGGTGCGCGTCCGCTGGCCGCGCACAGGCAGTCCACGGCGATGTCGATGACCTCGGTAACAGCCAATGTCACGCAAGCGGGCAATGTTTTGTTGCAACTGGCGGCGGAGCGGTCCTTCAACCGTGAACTCCCGGTCCAGGATCGTCGCCAGACGAGCCACATCTTCGTCGTTGAGGTCCTTCGCCTTGCGCAGAGGATCCACCTTGGCCTTCGCGCACAGCTGCAGAGCAGTGGTCGGCCCGATGCCATAAATGTAACGCAGCGAAATGTGCGTGGCTTTATCGTTTGGAAGGTCAACACCCAGAATACGCGGCATGGTCGAGAAATCTCCTGGCGAAAAAAGGCAGCTGCATTGTCGTTATGCGGTTCTTTCGGCCGCAAAGAGCCGAAACTTTGCTTAACCCTGGCGCTGCTTATGGCGCAGGATTGGAGCAGATCACAAGCAGCTTGCCTTGCCGGCGAATCAGCTTGCAATTCTCGCAAATACGTTTCACACTGGCACGAACCTTCATGGCTATCCTCTTGCACGCTTTCCACTTGCGTCACATGGCCTAAAAAATTTCGCAAACCGCTATTGTAGCGATTGATGCCAAAGTCACAAGGGGAAAATTATTGTAGAGGAGCGGCGCCCTATGGCAAGGTGCTCGTGGACGAGCAAATAATTCCCCATCTCAAAAAAGAACGCGCAAGTTATCCCCCGACGGACGTTCGTACCGGCACCAACTCTTCCCCAATAGAAGACGCCCGGCGGCGGTCGCCGGGCGTTCTTCTTTTAAAGGGGGTTGCATGTTATCTCAAGTTTCCCAGAATAATGGAAGGGTTAGCCCCATAAATTCCGTGCCTTCGCTCCATGCATCCAGGGATATGTCATGTTGCGTTCCCTTTATCCGCAAGCGCCAGAACTAAAGTCCCCCAGGGAACTTGCCTTGATGCGTGAGGCCGGCAAAGTGGTTGCCGAAGCGCTGCGTATTTGTCGTGACAAGGCCCGGCCAGGCGTTCGAACCTGTGAGATCGATAAAGCCGTCGAAGAGTTGTTTGCCAAACACAAGGCGCTATCGCTCTTCAAAGGCTATCCCGGCTCCAAAACCCCTTTCCCCGCCGTCACCTGCATTTCACTCAACGAACAAATCGTGCACGGCATCCCCGGCCAACGCGAGATTCGCGACGGCGACCTGGTGAAAATCGATACGGCTTGCAAGCTCAATGGCTGGTGCGCCGATGCCGCCATCACCATCATGGTTGGCAACGTTCGTCCTGAACGTCGCCGGTTAGTCGAGATTGGGGAACAGGTTCTCAATATCGCCATCCAAGAAATGCCGCGCGTACGCTGGTGGTCGGAAGTCGCCACCCGCATGCAGCAACTGGCGGAGAAGTCGGGATTTACCATGGTCGAGCAATATGTCGGGCACGGCATCGGCCGCATCATGCACGAAAACCCTCAGGTCCCCAATTACGTCAGCCGCGAAATGAAAAAGCAGGACTTTCGACTCGAAGAAGGACTGGTGCTCGCCGTGGAGCCGATGGTCAACATGGGCCGGGCGGATACGCGCAGTTCTGGCCGACCACTGGACGGTGGTGACCAAAGACGGCCTGCCTAGCGTCCACGTTGAACACACCCTGGCACTGACGAAGAACGGCGTTGAAATAATAACCCGGGATGAATAATGCCGGCCGGCGCACGGGTTGCGCGGGCTTAAGGGAGAGCCTTATGAGTTCGTTACGCCGTCCCCTTTATGCGATAGGTTTGCTGATCATGGCAACGACCGCCGCGTCCGCCAGCCCGGAGGCCACCGACAAGGCCAAGAAATTCGTCTCCGACTATACCGCCAAAGTGCGGCCGCTCGAGATTGCCGCCAACCGTGCATGGTGGGACGCCAATATCAGCGGCAAGGACGAGGATTTCAAACGCAAGGAAGAAGCGCAAAACAAGATTGACGCCTTCCTGTCGGAGAAGTCCGCCTTCGCTGAAGTGAAGCAAATCAAAGACGACGGCAATATCGACGACGCTATTACCAAACGCGCGATCGACGTCATTTATCTTGGTTACCTCGAAAAACAGCTTGCCAGCGACCTGCTTAAAAAAATGACCGCACTCGGCAACGCGGTCGAAAAGAAATTCAGCACGTTCCGGGCCAATGTGGACGGCATGGAAATGACCGATGCCCAGGTCCGCAAGGTGCTCAAGACATCCACGGACAGCAAAAAACGCCAACAGGTCTACGAAGCGTCCAAGGAAGTCGGCCAACTCCTGGCGCCGGAATTGTTAGAGCTCGTCAAGTTGCGTAACCAGGCGGCGGTTAAGCTCGGCTTCGCGAATTTTCACGCACTTCAGCTTTTTCTCAACGAACAGAATGGTGCCGATCTCATCAAACTATTCGATGAACTGGACCAATTGACGCGTGAGCCTTTCAAAAAAGCCAAGGCGGAAATCGACGTCGAGCTGGCCAAGGCATGCAAGGTCAAGGTCGACGAACTCATGCCGTGGCATTATCACGATCCGTTTTTCCAGGAGGTTCCCGGCGTCTTCAAGGCGAACCTCGACAAGATTTATGAGAATGCCGACCTGGTGGAATTGTGCCGAACCTTCTATCGCGGCATCGACCTGCCAATCGACCGGGTCATCGAGCGGAGCAACAACGACTTCGCGCCCAGGTCGGGCAAGAACCCGCATGCCTTTTGCACGGACCTGACCCGCGACGGCGACGACGTGCGCGTGCTCGCCAACGTGGTGAACAACGAATATTGGATGAGCACGCTGCTTCATGAGTTTGGCCATTCCGTTTACAGCAGCATCAATATTCCCGCCCAACTGCCTTATGTGCTGCGCTGTGAAGCCCATATTCTCACCACCGAAGGCGTGGCGATGATGTTCGAGAAACTTTCCAAGCGCCGCGGCTGGCTGGAAAAGATGAAGGTAGCCGTCAGCGACGCCAAGGCCTTCGACGAGACGGCCAGCAAGATGTCCCGCTACCAACTGCTGATATTCTCGCGCTGGTGCCAGGTCATGCTCCGTTTTGAAAAGGGCATGTACGAGGACCCCACGCAGGACCTGAACAAGCTCTGGTGGGACATGGTGGAAAAGTACCAGTTCTTGCGCCGCCCGCCAGGCGCAACGCCCCGGATTACGCGAGCAAGATCCACATCGTCAGCGCTCCGGTTTATTACCACAATTACATGATGGGGGAGTTGTTCGCCTCGCAACTTCATCACGCGATCGCCCGCGACGTTTACAAAAACGCGGCGCCGGCAACTGTTATTTATGTCGGCAACAAGAATGTCGGCAAATTCATGCGCGAGAAAGTGTTCGAACCGGGCCGCACCCTGAGCTGGAACGAGTTGACGCGATTTGCCACGGGGTCCGACCTTAGCGCGGCGGCCTTCGCCAAGGATTTTCAAGGTAAGTGAACGCGAGAGATGTATGACTGACCCCGAAACGCCGGCAAGCGCAGCTGGAAACCTTTGCCAATCAGTTTCCAGGCCGGGATTACGTAATCGAAATCGTTTGTCCGGAGTTTACTAGCGTCTGTCCCAAAACAGGCCAGCCGGACTTCGGCACTATAACTTTCACCTATACGCCAGAAGCGACGTGCGTGGAACTCAAGGCCCTCAAGCTCTATCTCCAACATTTTCGCGATCAGGGCATCTTCTATGAAACCGTGGTCAATCGCATCCTCGATGATTTTGTCCGAGCCTGTCAGCCACGCCGCTGCCGCGTAGTCGGCTCCTTTTCACCGCGGGGCGGGATCACCACCACCGTGACTTGCCAGTACGAAGCCCGCAAATGAGGTCGGTTATGCCGGCGAAAATCTTCCTCACCCTGGCGCTGTGCACCGCCGTGACAGCACCAGCCTGGGCAGGCCTTTACAATACTTCAGAACCGGAAGAAGAGAAAAAAAGCGATAATAGCATCGATCCCCGCGATTGGTTTTTGGTATTCCGCGAAACGCTCATCAAGCTGCGCAGCATCGGCCTGGCCAATCCGCCCATCGACAACCCGTTGCGAAAACGCTACGTTCTCGAAGCGGCACTGGCATCCTCTGCCTCTGCGGGCACGCTTTCCACCGAACAAAAACTCAATCTCAGCGCCATTCTTGTTCGCCGGAAAAAACCAGATGACGCCATCGCTCTGCTAACGCCGGTTAGCCGTCAAGAACCCAAAAACTTCTTGATCCTGAGCAATTTGGCCACCGCTTATCATCTCTCGGGCCAGGAGAGCCGGTGCTTGGAACTCTGGAACAGGCGCTGGCGGTCTGGCCGAAGCGAATGGATCAGGTCGAAGAACCGCTCCAGGCTTTCTTGCATGCCATCGGCTGGCATAACGGGGCCTTCGACTTTTATCGCAAAGCCGAGACCTATCAGCTGAAACTGCTCAAACTGCGCGCGCGCGAGGCGGCGGCGCTCAAGCCTGGGCGCGGGCCCTTTGAGACGGTGGACGCCCTCTTTGACAATGGCCTGAGCCCGCCCAGTCCCGTAAGGTTCGTGGCCGAAAGCGGCAAATTCGAGCCCGGCAAGCTGGCTGCCCAGGAAAAAGCGAAACTACCCAAAGATGCCATCGACATCGTTCAGCAACTGTTGATTTGGCTTCCGGAGGACGTTCGCCTCTACTGGCTGCTTGGCGAACTTTACAACGCCCAGGGGGGCGCCAAAAACATACAGGCCGCCCGCCTGATCCTCGACGAACTGGGTGGTTTCGACGGCCTCGGGGTGCGCGCCGCAGAATTGGCCGATCATCGCAAGGAGTTACGTAATTACCAGAACCCGGACACGCAGCAATCGAATCTCAGCGACCTGGAAAAGAAACTAGATAGCGTCGAGAAACCCGCGCAGGAAACGGGCCTGCGCCTCAACTGGCAAACACTGGGCACTGGGTTCGTGGCGGGGCTGGTGGTGGCCATTTTTGGCATGTGGCAGATTCGTGAGGTCCGTCGGCGTCGTCAAAAACGACAATCCTGACTGGACGCGACTTACGCGGCAGCTGCATTCACAGGGGTTACGTCCAGGTCGGCGCTGAATACAAATCTGCCACGAAAATGACTGCCGCGCTTCAGCAACACTCACCTGCTCACTTACTTTAGATCAATCCCTCATACAAGTTATGTCGACACGCGCGTCGCCAATCCTGACGCTTCCACTGCATCTTGAAAACCGACAAAACTACAACTCGTCCGCACGCGGGGCCGGATTTTAAGCTACAATTGGTCAGGTACGCCCAAATCCCCTTATCGTAAGCCCGTCATGCCGCGAACCTTAAACTGGAAGTTGCTATTCTGGACGCTGGGCATAATTCTTGGCCTTGGCATTGTCGTACATCTCGTCCACGGCGTTCAGGTAAAGCGCCATGTGGGCACGTTTCTTGACCACGCGGATCACGCCAGGGAAGCTGGTGAAATCGACCAGGCCCTGACCTATTACACACACTATCTCCACTATGAACCGGAAGACATCTCGGCCCTGGCCAAGTTTGGCCTGGCCCTGGATCAAAAAGCCGACAACCCCGACGACTGGCTGGGCGTGGTTCTGAGGTTTGAACAAGTTCTCCAGCGGGACCCGAGCCAGAGGGAAGTACGTTTTCGGCTCGTTCATAACCTCATTCAGCTTCACCGCTTCCGCGAAGCCATCGCCAATATTCAGCGACTGCTGCCTGATGCCGACAACAAGGCCTTGCTCGAGCACATGCTCGGCTGGTGCCAGGAGGCAAGTAAGGATTATCCCAGGGCGGCCGCCTCGTTCGCCGCGCCATCGAGTTGGACCCCAAGCGGGTGGAAAGTTATGTGCTGCTGGCGCAAGTCTACCAGGATAGCCTGGACAAGCCGGCCGAGGCCCGCGCGGTGATGGATGCCATGGTTCTGGCCAACGGCGAGTCTTACCAGGTGTATCTGCTCCGCTCGAAATTCCTGCAACAACAAAACCACGCGGACGAAGCGGAAGGCGACCTCGAAACGGCGCTGGCGCTGGCACCGCGGGAGCCGGCTGTTCTCCTGGCGGCCGCCGATTGGGCACAAGCGCGGGGCGATCTGCAGACTGCGCGTCAGTGGGTGCACAAAGGCTGGGAAGTGGAACCCGGCAATGTCGTTTTCATCAAGGCGCTCGCTGGCCTCGAAATGCGTGCCGGCCGGCGCGGAAGCCGTGGCCATTCTTACCGCGGCGCTGAAGGACATGCCCAGGACGTTTGAACTCCATGTACTTCTCACGGAATTGTTAATCGACGAAGGCAAGCTCACGGAAGCCGCCGCCAAGATCGACGGTCTCATCGACACGGGCATGCCAGGTCCGCTCCCTGACTATTTACGCGGCCGCCTGGCGATTGCCCGCGGCCAATGGCCGGAGGCCCTCAATTATTTGGAACGCGCTCGCCTGGAGTTGGGGAGCAAGACGGACTGGTCGAGCCGCTTGCAAGCTCAGTTGGGCCTTTGCTACCACCAGGTGGGCGATCACGATCAGGAACTCGTTGCCTTTCGCAGCGCAGTCGCCCAGAGCCCGACGTGGATTCTGGCCCGTGTGGGCCTGGGTTCGGCGCTGCTGGCGAACGGGCTAACCGACGACGCTATTATCGAACTACAACTTATCCAGAATGCATCCGACTGCGCCGCCCGAATTGTGGACGGTGCTGGCCCAGGCGCTTATCGACCGCAATCTTCGCCGTCCGGTGAACTTGCGGCGCTGGGAAGAAGTCGAAACTATATTGGCGCGTGCCGCCGAACAAAGACCGACGGCGCTTGAGCCCACTTGGCTCAAAGCCGAGGTCATGGCAGCTCAGAACAACTTTCATGCGGCCGAGGAATTGCTGGCAAAGGCCTGCGCCGCTCAGCCTGACCAATGGGTATTTTGGTCGGCCCGGGCCGACCTGGCTGCCCGGCAAGAGCACTGGAAGGAAGCCGGACTCCTGCTCGACGATGCGCAAAAACTTGTGGGAGACCGTGCCGAGTTGCGCCTGACACGCTGCCGCCTCTTGCGTGCCGAAGGCAGCTCTTCGGCTCGGACCCAACTGGTGCAGCTCAGTAGCAATCTCGAGCGGTTCACGCCCCTGGAGCGTGCACGCATTTTGCGTGAACTGGCAGATACCTGGGCGAGACTTGGCGATAACGGTCAGGCCGAGGCTCTCTGGCAACAACTTGCCAGGGAACAGCCCCGCGATTTACGTAGCCGTTTCGCGCTTTTTGAGAACGCCCTGCATGGCCTGCAAATGGACAGAGCCCGAGCGCTTCTGGGAGAGCTGTACAAGCTCGAGGGGGAGCAAGGCAAGTATACTGAGTTTGCCAAGGCGGCAATTTTGGTCCAGGAGTCCGCCGGCAAGCCACAACAACTCAACGAGGCACGCAAACGCCTGGAACAACTCGCACGCCGCCAAAAAACGTGGGCAGCAATCCCGCTTCTGCAGGCTCGCATCGACGAATTAACTGGCGACCAGGAACATGCCGTCGCCCATTATCTCCAGGCCTTCGAACTGGGAGAAAAAGAGCCTGTCCACATAGCGCGGCTGGTGCGGCTTTTGCTCCATTTCAAGCGGCATTTGGACGCCGGACAGGTACTTTACAAGGTCAAGGAGCAAATGCTGTTACCCCCGGAATTGCTTCGGCTCGAGACTGAAATTGCCCTGACCAATCAGAACGTGGTGGAGGCGAAGCGGCTGGCGCCCGCGCAGTACCCGCCTCAAGTAAGGACTATCGCGATTATTTATGGCTTGGCCGTGTCTACCATCGGGCCGGCGCCGAGCCTTTGGCCGAGGAAGCATTCCGCCAGGGTCTGGAGCTGGCGCCGCACGCGCCCGACACCTGGATCGCCTGGGCAGAACAGTTGACGCGTACCGGGCAACGCGAGCGGGCGCGCGCGATGACGTCGGCAATCAAGACGAAAGTCTCTAGCCGGCTGGCCCTTTATACCGAAGCCAGATGTTTTGAAGTGATGGGCCTTACAGACGAGGCGGAAGGACTTTATCGTCTGGCCCTATCGCGGAATTCAGACGACTTTATCTTGCTAAGCCAGGCCGCTGACTTTTTCCGCCATGGGGATGAACCGGAGAAGGCGGTGCCGTTTCTTGAGGCGCTGATAAAGCTGGCCGGCAATGCCCCTGCCGAATCTATCGTGCAGGGCCGCCGCCACCTTGCCCTTTCTCTGGCGACAGATCGCGCTGGCAATGCAGCCATCGCCAAGGCGCTGCTGGACGGCAACCTGCAAATCCAGCCAAACAACCCAGCGGACCTGCGTGCCCGCGCCTACCTGCAGGTGGTTTCTCCGGCCCAACGCGCTCAAGCGGTGCGCATCTTCGAGGAAACCGCTCGGCGCCAACCACTCGCACCCGAGGAGCAACTTGAACTTGCCCAGCTACACGATGCCGCCGGCGACATCAGCCTCGCCAGCGAGCAAATCAGCGGCCTGCTGGCGGCGGAACCGGAAAACGCCCAGTTTCTCGCCTTTTCAATTCGTCATCTCATCAAAACTGGGGAGTTGGAGTCCGCCCTTGGCCAATTACGGACACTTCAAAGTCTTGAACCAGAACGCGCCAGGACCAAAGAATTGCAAAGGCAATTGTTGAAGTCGTAAGCAATCATCCACACGCGTAATTCCTGTGTGGGACCGAAGCTCAAGTCGTCAGAGTGATCACTGGTGCGCGCAACTGCCCGAGCAACCCGGTACAAATCTCTATGGGGCTCCAACAATAGTTTTCCTCAGCGACACCACCTTTTCCGTTGACCAGCGCGGATGTTCCACGCGTACTAGCTCGGCGATCTTTTCCGCTGTCTTGGGCGTGCGCAATACCGTGACATGAGTCGTCGCCAAACGAATAGCGGGAATGCCCTGTTTTTGGAGATCGGACGGCCACTGACTGACGCAGGCTACCATGCCATCGCCATGCGGTCCTGTCGCCCCGACGACACACAGGAAATCCACGTTCGCCGGGATCTTTTTGTCGTCCCGCAGCTCATTCCAGACCAGACGTTCTTTTTTGGTGAGTGATTGCAGAAACGGTTCTTGTTCCTTGGCGACGCCGAAATTCAGTTTGGCCCACGAGGTGCCGTCGTTGGGCGCGCAAATCTGCACGACACGGGTGACACCGCTGCGCGGATTGTCTTCCACGAATTGCCGGGCCACCACGCCGCCCGTGCTGTGGCCGAGCAACACAATCTCCGAATACCCCAAAAACCGTAGCTTACCAACAGCTTGAGCCAGCGCCGGGGCAGCCGCGATCTTTTCGACGCGCGTGTTCTGACTATAGGCATAGGCGAAAACGTCATTGTCATGGCCCAGGGCCTTCACCAGAACACTTCCCGAAAGTTGCCAATCATGGAATTGCGGCTCGGAGACCTTGGCGCCGTTAAGCGGATGAATACGCAAGCCGGGAATGAGCAAAACCGCCCGCGCACGGCCTGGAGTGCGTTCCATGCCGATCCAGGGTACGGGATACACCTGTTGAAACCTGGTTTCGATTGGCCCGCCGCCACCTACCAGGGCTAGTAGGAGGAATAACATGTCCCCGGAAATAACCGAACATGGGCAATCTGTCTATGGCACTCGCTGAGCTATTTTCGAATCTTTCCCGGCCCGCTACGTCGTGGCGCAGGCGCTTGACTCGGCCTGCCGTTCTTTAGTGTGGCGCCAGGCGTCGGGAGCGGGGGCCTGGCAAAATCCCACGGCCAGGGTATTGGTTTTGGAATATATCTTCCGCATCCCGGGACCGCAGAAGATAACGGACCGCGTCACCGCGTCCGCGCTTTTTCCAAAGGAAGCTTTTCCCATGAGCAAGGGGCGCCTCGAAGCTTTTAGTGATGGGGTGCTGGCCATCATAATTACGATTATGGTTCTTGAGCTCAAGCCTCCCCAGGAGAGCACCCTGGAAGGCTTGAGGCTCATGCTGCCGCTGCTGGTAAGTTACGTGCTTAGCTTTATTTTCGTGGGTATTTACTGGAACAATCATCATCACCTTTTGCAAACGGTGCGCCACGTCAACGGGATGGTCCTGTGGGCCAACCTTCATCTGCTCTTCTGGTTGTCGCTCACGCCGTTCGTCACGGCCTGGATGGGAGTGACCAACTTCGATGCCTTGCCGGTGGCAATGTATGGGGTCGTGCTCTTGTTGTCCGGTTTTGCTTATTACGTTCTCACGAAAGTCTTGATAGCGCAGCACGGCAAGGAATCGCCGCTGGCGCAGGCCGTCGGCAGCGACGTCAAAGGCAAAATCTCCCTCGTCGTCTATGCGACCGGCGTTCTACTCGCGCTGGCGGAGCCGGCCGTCGCGTGCGCGCTCTACGGTTTGGTTGCGTGTATGTGGCTCATCCCGGATCGGCGCATGGAACGGCGCTGGCGAAGAATGAGAAAAGTGAATAGGTCCAACTGGCAATCTAGCGGTCAGGCGACGGTGTGTTCTTGCGGAATGAAGTTCCCATTACCCGTTCAGACTGACCATGCCGCCCAGGTACCCACGATCACGTTTACGCAATACCTGGATCATGGAATCGCGCGCCATCTGCGGCGTCGTCACTTCTTCCGGCAGGGAATAATAATGCTCTTCCTCGAACGCCGTGGCTAACTCGACGCGTAAGTCCCGGCCATCGTTTACCCAGCCCCGGTCCGTTGGGACCGAACGCATGCGTTCGTTAAGCACGTAAAAAACGCCGCCCGGCGCAACGCCTGGGCGATCATGTTCATGACGTCGCCCGGCTCAAAGACATGCTGAATTACCCAGATGGCAATGGCGCCATCGACGCGAAATCCCCGGCCGATCATTTTGGCCAGGGTATCCGGGGACCAGATAGTAAAACGCTCGGAAAGAACATAGTCCGGTGCATTCAGGCGCATCGATTGGCTGAAATCCACACCCACAACGCGGCAACCAAACCGGTCGATCAGTCCTTTGGAAACTCGACCTATGCCGCAGCCGTAATCGAGCACACACGTCTCGCTCCCGACTGGCAAATATTTGCCAATCTGTTCGACCAAATAAGGGGTCTCCTTTTCCCAGCGTTCCTGGGAAGTAGCCCCCTCGAGCGAGCCGACGATGATCTCCTTGGCATCCGCGACCGTTGGCGTCTCGAAGATTTTCGGGAAATAGACCGGTAAGTCGGGTTGGTTTTGATCCGGCATGCGCGTCTCCCTGGCCAGGTTTAGCTACCACCGAAAAAACGGCGATCACGAGCTTCGTAATCGGCGTAGCCAAGTAAATCATAAAGTGCGCGTACGGCTAAGCATGCCGGGCAAGCGATCACGCTGGTGACCAAGGTTCTTGATATCGGCAAGCGTCTCCTGCGCGGCTTTCAGGGCGGATCGAAAGGCCGTCAAGGGATACAATACCATCCGATAGCCGAGTTCGCCGAAGGCGGCGGTATCCAGGTTCGGGCTTTTGCCAAATTCGGTGTTGTTGGCAAGGAGGGGACCGTCCACGGCCCGGGCGAAAGCGGCGAATTCATCGCGGTTTTCGAGGGCTTCGGGAAAGATGGCGTCGGCGCCGGCTTCGACATAAAGCCGGGCACGGCGGACAGCATCGTCAAACCCGGTCACGCCACGCGCATCGGTGCGTGCGATAAGGACAAAGTCCGGGTCGCGGCGTGCCGCCACGGCTGCTCGAATCTTCGCCGCCATGGCTTCCGGCTCAATCAGGCTCTTGCCAGAGAGGTGGCCGCATCGCTTGGGTAATTGCTGGTCTTCCAGGTGAATGCCCGCGACACCGGCATCCTCGAACTGTCGCACGGTGCGTTCGACGTTGAGCGCCTCGCCAAACCCCGTATCGGCGTCACAAAGGAGGGGCAATTTCGTGGCGCCGGCCAATGTTCGCGCCTCCTCAATAAACTCAGTCAGGGTGAGCAGGCCGACATCAGGCACGCCGTGGGCTGCCGATAAAGCGCCGCCAGAAAGATAGATTGCCGAAAATCCCAGGCGTTCCGCCATCCTCGCAACCAGGGCGTTGAAGACGCCGGGTATGGCAAGCGTCGACGCCGACCAGGCAGTGCGCAGGCGGCGGCCGGGAGAAGTAACGGACTCATTCATGAACGCCCTCGATCTTGACAAGACTCACGGATTCCCCGATGAAATCCATAACATTCCCCATGTGCCACCGCAATTAAACAGAAGGCACGCCACGGGAAGGGTTCCCGTCCCCTTTTTCAACAGTCTGGGCCATGGTTAAGGAGAACTTCATGACCAATGCAGGCGAGTCTACCACGCCGGCACGCTCGCGTCCCCTACTTGTTGGAGTGCTGACGCTCCTCTGGGCCGTGTTTGGTTTTTTTACGATTTGTCAGGTGTTGAGCAAAGATAGTGCCGCACGCGACCCGGAGAAAATCAAAGAACTGCAAAACGCCACGTTCACCGTCGCGACACGTTCCTCCAGCGACTGGCCGCAGTGGCGCGGACCACATCGAGACGGCGTCTCCAGCGAAACGGGACTACGACTAAAATGGCCCGAGGCCGGGCCGCGCAAAATCTGGGAGCAGCCGTCGGGACAGGGCTTTTCGGCCGTGGCCGTCGCGGGCGGGCGCACCATCACCATGGTGCAGGACAAGGACCAGGAAGCGGTGGTGTGCTGGAATGCCGAGACGGGCGCGGAAATGTGGCGTTACCGCTATGCGGCGTCCTTTCATAACGAGTTTGGCAATGGACCGCGCGCCACTCCCACCATCGATGGCGACCTGGTCGTGACGCACGGCGCGACCGGCATCTTGACCTGTTTGCAAATACCCGCGAACGCCACCGAGCAGCCGCGAGCGCTGCTGGAGCAAGCCCCTGCTCGAAGAATTTGGCGCCAGCAACGTAACCTGGGGTACTTCGCTGTCGCCGCTGGTCGATGGCAATCTGGTCTTTGTCAATCCGGGGGGGCCCGCGGACAAGTCGCTGGTAGCACTCGATAAATATACGGGAGCGGTACGCTGGCACGCCGAGGGAGACGCCGGCAGCAACAGCTCCCCCGTGCTTGCCGAAATCGACGGCGTCCGTCAAGTTATCTTCTTCACAGCCGCGGGTCTGGTGGGCGTGACGCCCGATGAGGGCAAGGTTCTTTGGCGCTTTCCCTGGACGACGTCTTTCGACGCCAATATTGCCACGCCGATCGTTTCGGGCCCCTACGTTTTTCTCTCCTCGGGTTACGGCAAAGGCTGCGCCCTGGTAAAAATCGACAAAACAGCAGCGGGGTTCGCCGCCAACCAGGTCTACAAAAACACCAGGATGAAAGCGCAGTTTTCGAGTTGCGTGCTCTTCAAGGACCATCTTTATGGGTTCGATGACACTATTTTGACTTGCATGGACTTTCGCACGGGACACGTTGACTGGACACAACGGGGCTTCGACAAGGGCTCGCTCACGCTTGCCGACGGCCATCTTTTCATCCTGAGCGAATTTGGCATCCTGGCCGTAGTTGAAGCGACTCCAGAGGAATTTCGGGAAAAAAGCCGCTTTACCTTCGCGGAAACAAAGTGCTGGACAGTACCGGTCCTGGCCAACGGACGACTGTACCTGCGCAACGAACAGAAAATCGCGTGCTATGACCTGAAAGGGGCCGATTAAAACAACCAGCGGAAGTGGAGAAATTTAGGTGTCGCGGTGCACGACCCTGTCGGTAAGGTGCTCCAAAATGCCTTTGCATTCGGAAGGCTGTAGACAGGCAAGCTGCTCCGCCGCGTGGCTCGCATAATCTTCGGCACGGCGCCGCGCGTAGTCCAGGGCGCCGCTCGCCTGCAGTTCCTGGGCGAGATGGGCGCGGAGATTGTGGCCTGGGTTCTCCAGCATGCCCCTCAGCTGCTCGGCTTTCTCCGGGGAAGCCTCACGCAGCAGATAGATGAGCGGCAGCGTCAGTTTTTGTTGTTCAAGATCGGTGCCCAGCGATTTCCCCGCCGATCGTTCTTCCCCCACCAAATCAAGAAGATCATCGGCAATTTGAAAAGCCATTCCGAGTGACCGGCCAAAGGCCGTCAGGCACTGGACCGCTTCCTCATCCATGCCAGCATAGCGTGCGCCGAGCAGGCAGCAACAAGCGGTCAAGGCGGCCGTCTTGCCGTCAATCATGTCGAAGTAGGCTTCTTCAGCGAGCGCGAAGTTACCCCGTTCGCAGATTTGGTGCAGTTCGCCGGCACAGAGTCGATTGGTCGCCTCGCCGATAATGCGGCAGGCATCGGCATCGCCCAGCGTGCTGGTGAGATGAAAGGCGTGCGTGAATAAATAATCGCCCAGGAGAATGCTGGCCTGGTTGCCCCAGGCGGCGTTGATCGTGGACACATGCCGACGGACCGTCGCCCCATCGAGGACGTCATCATGCACCAGCGTGGCCGTGTGAACCATTTCAACCACTGCCGCCAGAACATGATGAGCCCGGGTAACCTGGCCGCAGGCCTGGGCCGTCAACAACAACAGGGCGGGCCGTAGCCTTTTGCCGCGATAGTGGGCCAGATGATCGAGGAGGCGGTGCACGCCAGGCTGAGCGCTTTCAAGCGTGGCGCGAAAAATCTCCTCCATGCGGACAAGATCCGCGGCGATGGGCTTGAAGAAATCGCCGGCAAGTTTGCCGTTGCGCTGAGCGACGATGGGTTTCATCCTGGCTCCGGTAGGTGGAAATTTAGGCGGCACACCGCATCAGGTCCTGACAAGGGGGACAGTACCTCTAGGAAAAGCGCTTGTCCCTGTTTCGGAGGACCTCTAAAAGACCAACCGAAGAGAAACCCGAGAGATAACTGCCTCGGGTTTTTGAAGTTTCAAATCTGTTTGAATTTATAGATAGCCGGGCACATCCTGTCAATCTGCCCGCAAAAACCGGCCGGACCGGCCACCGGTCTTTTCCTCCAGGCGAATCTGTTCGATGACCATGTTTTTATCGACGGCCTTGCACATGTCGTACACGGTCAAGGCCGCGATGCTAACGGCGCCAAGTGCCTCCATCTCGACCCCCGTGCGCCCGTAAACCCGTACAGTTGCCTCAATGGTAAGCAAGACCTCGCCATCGAAGGCGAAGTCGACGCTCGCCGCCGTGATCGGCAATGGATGGCAAAGCGGAATCAGCTCACCGGTCTTCTTGGCCGCCATGATCCCGGCCAGGCGAGCAACCTCGAGCACATCCCCTTTCGCATGTCCCCGGGCGCGGATCAGGGTCAGGGTAGCCGGCTGCATGCGGACGCGCCCGCTGGCGCGTGCGACGCGCTGGGTCTCCGGCTTGGCGCTGGTATCGACCATGCGGCTGGCGCCATGCTCATCAAAATGGGACAGTTCGCTCATATGCCTATTTCTTTTTAACGGCTTTCTGTTTTGGAGGAGGATTGCTGCCCGAGTTCGCTAGTGTTTCTAGCGTTTTTCGCGCTGCCTCGGAAATGACCAGCGATGCGGCCACCACCGGTCCCTGGCTCCCGATCTTGAAATTCTGGCTGATTTCGCCGACAAGGGGTCCAAGTTCCGCGGAGTCTGGCATTTCCGGCAGGGTCAACAGCTTGGGCTTACCTTCCTTTTCCCAAAGGTTTTTCGTGAAGGACTCTAGCTGGCCAGCGTCCTTTTCGTTGGCACAGGTTATTTCCAACCGCAGGTCCAGACCATTGGCCGCCCCCACGGAGAAGCTCGCGATTTTAGCATTGAGCAACGCAGTCAAAACCTCGGCCGGCACCGGCTCCGGCCCCAGCTGGGGCAGCGCCGGCTTCTCCTTCGGGCCGGCTTGCAGATTGATAATGGCCCAGAGGGTCTTTTGTCCCAGGGCATCAGCCTGCTTTTGCATCAGGGGAGAAAGCTTGCCCTTGGCCTCGGTCAGCTTGAGGAATTCGCCTTCCGGCATTTGACTGGCAAGATTGAGATAATTGGTTACCAGAAGGGTTTTGTCATTCGCCTGCGTCACGAGCACTTTTGCCTGCCCGCCCGGGGGCGACTTATACACGTCTTTGCCCTGAATGTTCTGGGACGGTCCAAGGACAAAGGCCTGGCGCACCTTTTCCGGGTCAAGGGGCGCGGCCGCGGTCAAGACCATGGTCAGGCCCTTGTCCGGAATGGACCCAGCGAGGATGAGCCGGTCGATGTTTTTGAAAAGTTCGAATTCTTCGGGGCGCCGCAGCACTACTTTCCTTCAGGGCTTGCTCGATGAACTTGTAACCCGTCTGCTGACGAATCTCCGCGACGTTTACGCTCACGATGTAATCGCACGGGTCCGGCAGCAATGCCATTGGCTCGACCGCGGCGGTCTCGACCGCGGGCGGAACAACTCGCGGGCGGAACGACTGCGGCGGGAACATTGCGTTGCGTGGTTTTGGCTTCGACCCGGGAAATGACTTTGGTGTTGCCGCCGCTCAGGAGAAAACCTGGCCATAGAAAAGCGGCTATCCCGAAAACAAGCAACAACAGCCCGAGGCCCGCGAGGCCGAAGATTAAAGTGTTATTGCGACGCGCCGCTTTCTTTTTCTTTTTTTTGGCGCCACCGGTTCTTCATCTTCTTCATCATCCTCGTCGGTGACAACGGCTTTCCGTGCCTTACCCGGGACCCCTTGCTTCACGGCTTGTGCGCCGGGTTTGGGGGCCATGGCTGGTGGTTTGCCGGTTTGTATGGCTGTGTCCGTCGCCACAAATGTAAAAACGTGGGTGCAGGCGGGGCACTTGATTTTTTTGCCGTCCGGTATGGGGTTGTTCGATTTAAGCACCTTGCGGCACTTCGGACAGGAGAAGCTAACCATTGTGCCCCCTACTTTTTCTTCGTAACCGGTTCGAGAATCACCAACACGGGCGTTTCCAAGGGCGGGATGCGGTCCGTAAAGGCCTCGTAAGAGAGGTCGCTATTGTCTTTCGAGCTTTCCACCGGCAAATCGAGAAGGGCGGTGTCAAAGTTGGAAACGCATATAACATCGCCGTCGTTGGCCAGCGTAGTAAGGCGGTTTGGTGGCATCGAAGGGGTCGGGCAACAAGAGACTGCCGCCAAAAACCCAATCCTGGTCAAGCTCCTTGCCTTTTTGATCGCGTACCCACTGGCGGGCGGGGACTTCACGCTTTTTGCCCCTGTCATCATAAAGAAGCTTGATTTTAATCACGCTGCCCGTGGCCGGTTGATACTGGGGCCGAAATTGCACTGGCTTGCCAGGTTCCGCCTGGGCCAGGAGCAGCGCTTTATGAATGTCGCTGGCATCGATGTCGGCCGCCAGGATCGCTTCATGCTCCTTGGTGCGTTTACGCGTCAGGAATTGCTCGAGCTGGCCCTGGCGTAGGCAAACGTAGGCATCGATCAGCACCCGGCGCTTATCCCCATCGACTTCCAAATAGACGTTCTTGCCGATTTTGACTTTCTTCGCGGCCGGTGCTGGCGGATCTTTTTTGGCGACGGAGGCGCCTTCGCCGCAGCCAAGCATAACGCCCGCGAACAGCAGTCCGAAAAACGAAATTTTGATCATAGAGGCCACAATAACAAGAAACAGCCCAGGGCAAAAGGAAAATGAGCCAGGTCTACAGGACACGGCGATAGGGATCTTGTTGGTAATAAGCGCGAAACAGGTCATAAAGATCGGGGTGCTGCTCTCGCAGCGCTGCCGGCGCATCGAAAAAACATTCGGTGACAACGGCAAAGAATTCTGCCGGGGCGGTGGTGCCGTAAGGATCGATCAAGGTTGGCCGACCTTGGGCAGCAGCCTGGCACAGGCGCCGATATTCTCTGGCCATGACATGCTGCCACCTGTCCTGGAGCGCCACGGGCAAAACGGGCACGCCGTCGGCGGCGCCGTTGAGCATATCGAGCTGATGGGCAAATTCGTGGAAGACCAGGTTGGTACCCTGACCGGTTTGGCCCGCGTCCCAGAGTACCTCGGCCCAGGCCAGGATAAGCGGCCCGCGATAATGCGCTTCCCCCAGGCGATCACTCTGATTTTCCAGGACAACGCCGCCGATGACGCGCTCTTCCGGGGCAACATAAGCCTCCGGGTAGACGAGGATCGTGTGGATATTGTCGAAATAGGCGTCCCGCCAGCCGAGCACCAGCAGCGAGGCCAGGGCGGCGATGGTCACGCGGACTTGATCCGTGATGGTTAGTCCGTTGCAGCCCTCGAAGGTCCTTCTCGGCGAAAAAAATATGTGTCAGGTCGCGAAGACGAGTTGCTTCGTCGTCATTCAAGAGGCGGTAGTGGGCAACTTCCTCGAGCAGCGGTCGCCATGCCGACGGAAATGGCGTGGCCAGTACCCGGCGGCGCCGACGATTCTTTAGCCAGGCAAAGAACATGTCGATTTTATATGGTCATCAGGAGTGCCGAAGAAGCGGCAGAATGTGAGCACGCACGAAATCCGTTTGATAATAGCCATAATGACGGCCGTCGTTGCCCAGGGCGCGGTCGGCCGACTGCCAGGGCGCTGGCAAAGCTTACCATAGAGCGCGCAAGTCCTCGGCGGAGGAGGGGAGCGTTTGGAAGCCAATTCGCCCGCTACTGGCCCCCCAGCGACGGTCGGAAT
The DNA here is from genome assembly GCA_963848825.1 of uncultured Planctomycetota bacterium. Taxonomy (GTDB): domain Bacteria; phylum Planctomycetota; class Planctomycetia; order Gemmatales; family Gemmataceae; genus CAVVSQ01. Next base: position 132,056 of record CAWKFA010000009.1, read on the forward strand.
TGCCAAGGATACCTGTCCAGATTCCCAGGTATGCGGTATCGTTGCGGCTGTAGAATACGTGTAAGCCCCTGGTGACCGCGTGCAGTGCTGGACGGACGTCGTAAGTGGCCGATAGCGCGGGGGACAGCAAAAAGGCACGCTCCACGGTCTCGGGCGGCAAGTGTTCCAGGGCCGCGACAACTACTGCCGAGCCAGCGCTATGACCCATCAAATAAATCGGCACGCCAGGGTACTGCTGATGGAAGCGCATGATCGCCCCGGCCAGCTGACGGCCTTTCAGCCGGGCAAACGCATAACCGATCTGATCGGCGATGATGCGGCCATGTCCGTGCGACCATTCGACCGTGACGACCTGCAACGGCTCCTTACCCACGGCATCGCGGACGTGCTTGGAGCAGGCCTGAAAATTACCGGCGCCGTCGGCCACAAAGACTATCCCAGCCTCTGTAATCGGCGCATTAATTGCGACACGCAGGGGTGGCGCACCAGCGCATCCCGAACTGCCTAAAGTAGACAGCGCTGCCAGGACGAGACTGACAAGGGAGGATGCCGTCATGCTTCGCCGATGGATCATTCTTTTGCCGCTCTGCATGCTTTTGCAGGACAGGTTGGGCCGCGACGAGGAAAACGCCTCCGAGACGGATTTGCCCGCCATTGCCGTGTCGACAACATCGACTCTTTCTAAAAAGGAAGACCTGCTTTGCCAGGACGTGGCTGCCCTGTCCTTCGCGTCCTGCCAAGCTTTCCCCGCTTCGATTCCCTGGGTCCCTCTTCACGAAGTCGGCGACAAGGGCGTCGGTTGGCTCATCCAATACCATCCCCCCCTCTTTTTGGAAATGTGTCTTGAACGCTATCGCCAGGAAGTGAAGAGTTACAGCACGAAGCTCATCAAGCACGAGCGGGTCGCCGGTAAAATGGAGGCACCGGAGCGGATCGAGATACTTTTCCGGGAACAGCCTTTCAGCGTCTACATGAATTGGCTCGAAGGGGGCGTTGGGGGCATCCCACCACAAAAAGTACTTTACGTAAAAGGGGAAAACAATAACAAGTTGTTAGCCCGGGGGCGAAAGCCCATTGCTTACTGGGCCGGCGTGTTCGAAAAGGAAATTCACAGCGATGAAGTCAAGAAGACGGGGCGCTATACGATCGATGACTTCGGTATTTATTTGGGAACGAAGCGCTCGCTCGAGTCCATGCGTGCCGCCGAGGCACGCGGCAAGCTGACAATTCGGTACGAAGGTGAGTTCAGGGTGCCCGAAGTGAATGACCGGATCTGTTATAAATTCGTACGCACCCCCTATGATCCGCCAGAAGAGCTTGAGGGACTTAACGAGTACACGCTTTTTGTGGACAAGGAAAACTGGCTGCAAGTGGGTTCCATCCTCAAGGACGTTCATGGGAAGATGATTGCCTCCTATTACTTCAGTGACTTGAAGATCAATCCACCGTTAAAGACAGTCCAATTTACCAAGGCGGGCATTTAAGCCCGGCCGCCGGGTCAAGCCGGACGCTTAAAAATTTTCCGAATCAAAACAAGCGTAACGGCTCGCGCCCGCTTATAATGGCCGAACCGTTATGATTCCTGCCACCCTACGACATCAACTGGCACGTCTGCGCTCACGCGAACGGTTACTTGACCTCGCCTGGGGCGTCGCGCGCTGGCTGGCACTTTCCGTCGGCTTGTTGCTGCTGGCATCCCTGCTTGATTGGGCGATCGACCGGGAAATGGACACGCCGGTGCTACTGCGGGACTTCCTCTCTTACGGGCAGGTCGCTGTCGCCGTCGCCGGGCTATGCTGGCTTGTGTTGCGACCATTAGGGAGACGGCGTTCCGACGCGACTCTGGCCCTACGTGTCGAGCAAAAGTATCCCCGTCTTCACGATCGTCTTATCAGTGCCGTGCAGCTTAATGCACCCCGCGCCGTGACTGAGGGGATGTCGTCCCAGCTTATTCGCCTCGTAACCGACGAAGCCGTGCGGATGGCGGAGAAACTCAATTTTGCGGGCGTCGCGGATGGCTGGCGCCTCAGGTGGGCAGGGCGTGTCCTGTTGGCGGTCCTTGTCATCGGCACGCTGCCATTCTTGCTGTGGCCGGAAACCGCCGCGGCGCTTTTGGCGCGGCAGCTCGGCGAAGATCGTGACATCCCGCGCTACGTTCGTATTGAACCAGCCTCGGCGGAAGTTTGGCCAAGTGGTGAAAAGGTTCGCCTGCGCTTCAAGGTCACCGGAAAATACCTTGATGAATGGGTTGGGGCGGTGCGCATCTATCCCACGGGCCTCGCGTCTGAACGGTATCCGCTGGAGCTGGAGCCAACCTGGCAGGCGGGGGATGAGCAAGCCATGGTGGTGGCCGATCTGCCGCCGGCCGCCGTCGACTTCACTTACACAGCCTGGCTGGGCGACGGCCGGACCAAAAGGCCGGCGCAAATTCGCTATGCGCCCCGGCCGGTGGTGACACAGCAAATGGCCTGGGCTCAGCTACCGGAATATTGCGGCTTGCGGCCAGACGGCACCCGTTATGAAATATTGCAGAGTCGGGGGGATGTGCTCGGGATCGCGGGCTCAGCGGCACACGTGGCCGTAAAGGTGCAGAAAGCCATCAAAAGCGGAGTGCTCGAGATATTGGGAGAGAATTTAACGGTCCCACCGCGAAAAAATGAGCCTGGCCGCAACATCGAGAACGACCAGAAAGCCCCAGCTCACGGATGATGCACCCCGCGAGTTCGTCAAACGAACACTACCGTTGCAGCAAGCCAACGATGGCCTGTGGCATGGTGTCTTTGACATCCGGCCTGATGAAACCGGCTATCGCGTTATCGTCACGGATGAATACGGCTTTGTTAACGTCCCACCCCCGCGCGGCACCGTGCGCCTGATCGCCGAGGAACCGCCGCAGGTGGCGCTCCTGCGGGAGCAATTTCCTCCAAACCTGCCGCTTTTCTCACCACCGATGCGGATGACTTCGTGGTCGAAGGTTTGCCCTTGCCGCTGGGAGGCTCGATCCCGGTCGCTTACACCGCCAGTGGGGCCTATGGCATTGGCCAGGCTCGGCTGCTTTTCCGCGTTGTCAAAAGGGTGGAAAGCGGCAACGATGATCCCGGTGACGAGAAATGGCTCACCCTTCCGCTTCAAGAAGTGGCGGGCAATGACCAGACAGGGCCGTTCGATCCACGCCTCGGCGCCTTTGAAAACAGCGGTCCCAAGGATCAGATATTCTTCCACGCCATTCCGGACGGCACGCCCCTGCCGCGCACCCTGGGCGGCGGCCGCTTCGATTTCAAGACGACCGGCATACCCGACGGCAAAGGGGGGCTGCTAAACCTCAAAATCGGCGACCAGGTCGAGTATTGCGTCGAGGTGTTGGCCGACAAGACCGGCAAAGTTGACCGTCCGACGGCACGCTCGGACATACGCGTTAAAACAGTCGTTTCTTTCGGCGATCTGGAACGTTGGCTGGCCGATAATCTTCAGGAAGCCCAGCGCATTCGGCAACTCGACATTAAACAGCGCAGAGTATTCGAAGATAACTAGCACGGGATGACGTCGGTGCGCGGTGCGCAATGATTAATAATTGATTAAAACACGGAATACACGTTCTCAACGGCCCATCGGCAGGTTATCATCAAATAACTTAGAAGAACCGGGGAACGCTATTGCCAGCTCCCCGGGCTCGCCCATTCCCGAGGGACGTCGATGAGATTTTCACGCCGGTTCCTGCTTTCCACCTTCCTGACCCTTGCTTATCTCAGCGGTTCAACAGGGCCATGGCGCAAGCGGACACGGAGACCGATCTGGCGGTCCAGCAGGAACGGCAAAAGCAAACGCAGGCCGACACCGATTCGATGGTGCGCAGGCTGGGAACCATGCTGCGCGTGCTGGAATATTATCAAATCGACAAAGCCGGCGAGCGGCAGATGCTCGAAGAAATGGCCGGCGCCCTGTCCGGCCTTAGCAAGCAACAAATGACGGAGGTTATCCGGCGTCTGGACACGGCGGCGAAAACGAAGGACGACACGGCAGCTAATCAAGACGTTCAGGAAGCCTACGAGCGCCATCGCGAAATCCTCGATTCCCTCAAAGGGCTGCTGGGCCGCTATGATGCGTTGCGCAGCCTCGACCAGGCGGCCGAGCGGTTGGACCGAACTGCCAAGAACCAGGTAGAGCTCCATCTGCAAACCAGCCAGCTCATCAAAGACAGCCTGGAAGGCAACTTGAATTTCCAGTCCCCGCAGCGCTTTGGCTTCAAGGGCGGCCGCCGCGGCATCAATATTGAACCCCAGCGCCAGGCGGACGCGCAGGGTGAAATCCAACTCGACCTGAGCGGCGTTCTCAAGCAGGTCCTTGAACTGCGGATCAAGCTGCCCGAGGAGCAAAAGGAACGCGCCCGCAACATGCAAAAGCTGGCCGACAAATTCAAGATCGTGGACAATCTGGCGAACGCCGCGGCGACCCTCAAAACGCATGAATCGCCAGCGCGAGGCCGACGTGTGGACGGTCGTCAACGAGGCGCAGTGGCGTTACGCTGGTCAAATCAAGGAGCTGGCACGCTCGCTCCGCGCCGGCCGACCTCCTCGCCGCACTTCGGGAAGCTGGCGACCGCATCGACGAGGCCATCGTCAAACAGGACGACCTGAACAAGCAAAGCAAGGAAAATGCCGAGCGTGATCCCCAGGCAGACCTCAAGAAACCGGTCCTGGAAAGGTTCGCCATGGAAAATGAGGCCAAGACCAAAATCCGCGAGTTGACGCGCGACCAGGCACGCCTTCAGTATGCCACCAAAGACACGGCCAACCTGGTAAAACCCTTTGTGGAAGAGCTGGCCAAGACCATCGACAACGCCGAAAAGGCGATGAAAGAATCCCGCGAAGCCCTGGCGTCCAACGAACCCAAGGACGCCGCGCTGCCGCAAAACAAGGCAGCGACGAAACTGGCGGAAGCACGTACCGAGCTGGACAAACTGATCGCCGAAGCCGAAAAGCGGCAGAACGATCCGCTGGCAGCCCTCAAAAAAGCGGCCGAAAACCTTGAGAAGCTAATCAAGGATCAAACGGACACCCGCGACAAAACCAAGGAAACCAGTCCTGAGCAAACAGTCCAGAAGCTCGCCGAATTGACGCGCAGTCAAAAGGACCTGGCCAACCGCACGGGCGATCTCAAGGAGACCCCGCTGCCCAACAAGGACACCGCCAAGAAAGCGCTGGACACGCACAAAAGGCCATGAACGAGGCGGCGAAAGCCCTCAAGAGCCAACAGACCGAGAAAGCCGTGCCCAAACAAGATCAGGCGTTGGCGGCGCTCGAGCAGGCCAAAAAGGAATTCGCGGAAAAGATCGCCGAGCTGGAAAAAAGGAAGGAGGACATGGCCAAGCTGGAGGACGCGGCCAAGAAGCTCGCCGAGTTGGCCAAGGCGGAGCATGCCATCGCCGACAAAGCCAAGGAAATTACAGACAAGTCCGAGTCAGCACAGTCCAAGGACCTCGCCAAGAACCAGGACAAGCTAACGCCCGAGGCGAAGGACGTCGCCAGCAAGCTCGAGCCCGTGGCCCCCGATGCCGCGAAGAAGGTGAACGAGGGAACCAAGAACATGGAGGCGGCCAAGAAGAGCCTGGATAAGAACCAGGCCAAGCCGGCGTCCGCCGAAGCCAAGCAAGCGGCCCAGAAACTGGATGATGCCCAGAAGGACCTGGCCAAAACCCTCGACGCGCTCAAAGCCAAGGACATCGCCGATCAGGCGGCCATGAAGAACAACAAGCTCGATCCGGACGCAGCCGTGCGCCAAATCGCCAAGGCCCTGGAACAGACCCAGAAGGCGGCTGATCGCTCCAAGCAATCGGAAATGCTCGCGCAACTCGACAAGAAAATGCAAAACGAAATGGTCAATCTGGCGAAGATGCAAGAAAACATCGCCAAGCAGGCCGAGCAGATGAGCCTGCCCGACCCGGCGGGCGACGCCTTCAAAGCAGCGCAAAACCTCAAGCAGAGCGCCATCGTCAAGGCCCTGCAAAACCAGGAAAAAGCGCTGGACAAACTTGACGACGCCGGACAAAAACCGCTGCCCAAGGGTTTCAAAGTGCCGACTGAACCCAAGCCAGCCGTGAAACTCGGCAGCGCCAAGGCGAGTGAAGCCAGGGATGGTCCACCGGACGCCTCCGAGACGAAGGGCAATACCATCGAGCCGGGCGAGAACAAGGACATGGATAGAACGGACGAACGCCGGGCAAACCAGGCCAAGGCCAGTGCGGGTAAATTTGGGATCGCGCAAGCCGCCGGCTGGCGCGCCCTGACCAAGACGAACCAGGCCGAAGCAGGCGCAACCAAGGCAGCAGCCACCAAAGCAGGCGCGGCGAAGGATGGTCAGCACGGCACAGCCAAGGCAGGACCACCTCAGACCGGCGAAGCCAAAGCCGGGCCGGAGAATGTGCAGATCGTCGGCAAGAAACTCCTGCCCACGACGGAGCAGGCGCGGGCCAAGCCGGGCAACGTCTACAACGCCGGCCGGCCTGGCCCGGGCAAGGATGCGCCCGCGAAAACTGGTGTAGCCAAATCGGGCGACGCCATGCACGGCGAGACCAAGTCAGCGCAATGCCATGCCGGCGCGGTCAAGGCCGGGCAGGGGACTTCGGCACAGGCCAAAGCGGGCGATGCCATCAGCGATGATGGACAACCCGACGATGCCCAGGCCAAGGCCGCGCAAAGCACCCCATTGCCGCTGGCGAAGAACCCGACTGAACTGGCCCGGCTTCAGAAGGAAGTAATGGAGGCAACGAAGGCACTGTTGCAATCTCAGGATGCGACCGAGGCCGCCATGGCAGCCCTTGGCCAGGCCCAGGCTCAGGCGCCCAAAGCGGTCCAAAAACAACTCCAGAAGGCAAGCATGCAACTGGCGAAAGCGAACCAAAACTTGCAAAAAGGCCAGCCCGGCAAAGCCGGACAGAAGCAGGACCAGGCCGCCAAGGAATTGGCCGACGCGCTCAAGTCCATGACCGGTGCCCTGGCGGGCATGAAAAAGCAGCCAGGCGACGCCCAGGCCAAAGGCCAACAACCGGGCGAAGAAGGCATGGGCGACGACGGGGAGGGGGACGGCCAGGACCCGATGGGCAAAGGCAAGGGAAAAGGAAAGGCGCAGAAAGGTCAGCCCAAAACGGGCCAGGCCAAAGCCAAGCAAGCAGGGCCCGGCCAGGAGAAGAACGACAACCAGGGCGAGGGCAATCGCATCGCTGATGGCCGGACCGACAACCCGGCTTCAAGGCTGGTGGAGGTAAATGGCGACGGGTCGTTCCTGCACCTGCCGCCACGCCAGCGCGAGCTCATTCGGCAGGCTCTCAGTGGTCAACTCCCTCCTGAGTACACAGCGATGATTCAGCAATATTACATGAATCTGGCGCGCGGCCGTACGCCCTCGGGCCCGCCGCCGGCGTTACCGAATAACAAATGATGAATCAAGCGTGACGGGTGTGGCTCGGGTACTCCCCAATCCGGCCGGATCGATCCTTGATGAATCGGGAACGTTGCACGGAGAACCCAGGAACGAAGGACAAATGGCCTGTGTTCTTCAATTCGGGTTGGCCGCAGCGTTCTCGGTTTGTCAATTTCCCTTTTGGATTACCTCATGAGCCGACTGGTGCCGCTCACTCTCCTCTGTGCCCTTTTTTTCCCCATGCCGGCGCGGGCCGACGTCAAGATCGACGCACCTACAAAAAAGGCGCTCAGCAAGGCGCTTGAGTGGCTGGCCGGGCGTCAGAACTCCGACGGCTCCTATAGCGACGGCGGCTATTCGCATGACACCGCCATCACGTCCTTCGCCATGCTCGCGTTCATGTCGCAGGGGCATTTACCTGGGCAAGGGCTCTATGGCCCTGAGGTGGGCAAGGCGGCACGCTTCCTGATGGCCTCGCAACGGGCCGACGGCTATATCGTCGGGGTCCGCGGTGGAAAGATGTACTGCCATGCCATGGCTACGTTGGCGCTCGCGGAATTGTCTGGGCAGGCCGGCGACGACGATATCAAGACGGTTGTCAAAAAGGCCGTCGAACTGATCATCAGAAGCCAGAACTATGAAGGGGGCTGGCGCTATGATCCGGAGCCATCCGGCGCCGATATTTCGGTCACGATTATGCAGGTAATGGCACTGCGTGCCGCCAAGAATGCGGGCCATCACGTGCCCGACCTGACCTTGAAAAAAGCCATTGCCTACATCAAATCCTGTTATATTTCGGACGTGGGCGGCTTTTCGTACATGGCTGGCCGGGGCGCGCCCGGGCTTTGCGCGAACCGCCGCCGGTGTCTGTGTCCTCTTTCTGACGGGAGAATACAGCGCCAAGGAAATCCCGGAAGCAGTCCAATATCTGCAGGACCAGTTCGAAGCCAGGCAGCATTTTTACTACGGGCATTACTACGCCGCGCACGCGATGCACCAGGTCGGCGGCAAGGCCTGGGAAGAGTGGTACGCACGCATTTCGCAGTTCTTCCTGACCCAACAGCAGGCTGACGGCAGCTGGTCGCAAACCCGCTACTATGAAGTCGGCCCCGTTTACCAAACGAGTATCGCCTGCATTATTCTCTCCGTCCCGGCGAATTACCTGCCGATTTTCCAGCGCTAGCGGGTGCGGCAACGAGCTACTCCTCGAGCACCCACGACAGCGCCATCGCCACCACCCCGGACGCAACTGGCACTTCCATGTGCTGCTTCGCCGGGTCGTCTTGCTTGTGGTGTGTAATAAAGGCAGGGACAGCGCGTAGGCAGGCTTCCAACAGCTCCAGTTCCCACGCCAGGGCGGGTCGCAGTGCCGCACCACCGTCAATGCAGAAAGCATCTGGATAAGCGTCGGGCCGGGCGACTTGCCAGCCGTATTTCTTGGCTGCTTCCAGGTTCGCGAAGGGGATCTCCCATTCTTCTCCGAAAGTGACGCTACTGCCAACGGCGCGCCGAGCATTTTCCTCGTCGCTAGAATTGTCAATGAACATGGCCTTGAGCGTGCCCAGGTCTTTCTGGAGTGTCATGCCCGTGGTCAAACCCAGCTGACCCATGAGAGCGGCGTACCAGGGTCCCGATTGATATTTGCCGCACTCGATTTTGATGATTGCCTCGCAGCCGACTTTCTTCCAGGGCGATTGTTGAAAGAACCAGGCGGCGGCAGCAAAGAAACTCGCCGCCTGCTCCAGGGTGATGCCGGGAATATCGAGGAACCCCGGCTGAGGCGCACCGCAGATATGTACGGCCATCTCCGCGAACACCTCGTCGAAAAGATCGAGATTAGGGCCCGGCTCCAGTTTGACGCCGACTTCGTCCAAATGGGGTTGTAGCTCTGACCAGAACTCGTGCTGCCGCACCTGCAGTTCGATTGGGCGATGGCGTTCCCCAACTGCGGGATGTTGCATGGCCTGGGCGAGTATATCCCACAATAATTCGAAAGTAGGGGCAACTTCGGGCATTTCGTGCGCCAGGACACCGCCATGAGTACGGCTCACCACAAGAATTACCCAGGGGCGTATCGGCTGACCGCCCACCCTTATCCAGTTCGGCAACTGCTGGAAGTCCGCCTGCCATACGTCCTGTTCTTGTCGAAGGTTCTTGGTCAAAGACTTTTTTACGGCGGCCTCTGGCCCCCTGGCAGGGGGAGCATCCTTGGCCTTCTTCTTGCCGCTGTTGGCCCGCACCCAGGAAATGGCGCCCGGCGTGGATTTCCAACCGACCAAAAAGCCGTCAACATAATTCCAGGCTTCACTCTCATCGCCGAAGGTGAAATAGGCAGGCGCGTCGACAGGTGCCATTTTCTCCCCGGCCAGGTAAGCCGGGATGTACTTATTCGTCTTGCGGGCAAGTTTAAGCGCCTGGCGTGCCTTGATTGTGTCGCCTTGCTCGCGAAAAGTAAGCAGCGCACGCGTGTAGGCCCAGGCCGCGCCTCTCCTCGTCGGAAAACTGCCGGAGTAGCCCGGCCAGCTCCTCATCCCGGTCAAGAAAGAGTAGATACCCCGCCAGCGTGTAACGAACTCCTTGATTATCCCTTGGATTGAGGTTCAGCATCTTTTGCAAGTGCCGCACGGCCTCGTCGCGACGGCCGAGGGCCCAAAGGCAATTCGCCAGGCCCAGCTTCGCGCGCATATAAGGCCTGGTTTCGAGTGCAAGCCAAAAGTGGCCCGCCAACTTTTGGAAGGCTTCCTTTCCCAGGGCACGTTCGCCAGCGGCCAATCCCATCTCCAAATGACGAAGTGCCTCTTGGCGGTGTCGCGCATATTCCGCCAAAAGTACGTGGGCATCGGCGCAGTCAGCGCAAATGGCCAAAGCCTGGTTGGCAAGCTCAGTTACCTTGTTGTCGTCACGCTCGTCGAAGGCCCGGTAAATCAATTCTTGCGCTTTACTTAGCGGAGAACTTTCCACCGGTTGACCTGGGAGGCTCGCAACCAACTTCTGAATCGTGCCTTCCATGCCTCGGCTCGCGGTATCCTTTGCCCGCGCCGGCCGACGCTCTTTTGGCTGGCGCTTACTGGGTCCTCGTTTTTTCTTGTCCATCATCGCTCCTTTGTTCGGTACCGCGGAGATATTGTATTCTGGCGTCAAGCAGCGTAGGCGCGTTCCCGCGGCAAGGGTTCCCGGTTAGTCGGAGATTTTTTGCGTTTGGTAGTTTTCCAAGCCACATGGCCAGGCCATTTCTGGTATACTCCAGCGTTGGCCACTTTTTTTCTGACCCACCGTCAATCGGGTCATCCAATCAAATTGACCATTTAAGCTCCCCTTCTCACGGGAATTGCCATGAATCAGCTCTGGTTTTACGGCCAAATCGGCCACAAGCTTGGTCCCTATTCCGCGCAAGAGCTGCGCGATTTGGCCATGGAGGGAAAAATATTAGTTACGGATACCGTCTGGAAAGAAGGGATCGAGGCTGGAGTTTTGAGCGACCGTGTCAAGAACCTCTATCCCCTTCATTTTGTCAGGCCGTTGCCCAAAGTAGTTAGCGTGCCCAACAAACCGGCGGAAGAAATAGTTTCCGGTCCGCCGCCTGCACCTACTCCCGTGACGGTCGCGCCCGCGGCTATCGTGAATGCCGAAGAGCTCTCGAAGCCTGACGCGGCTCCGGCTAGCTCGCCGCCGGATAAGCAGCGCTATGTCAAGGAACCGGACAAAAAGATGCGCGCCATGGCAATTCGCGGAGCGAAAATTAGTGGCCAGGATGGTTTTTTCGTTCAGTTCAGAAAAATATGCACAAAGTGCGGCCATGAAGACTCAGCTCGCACCAACATGAGAATCCGTAGTGGCAAGACCAAAGTTGCTTTCTTCTGTCCGAAATGCCGCAAGCCACGAGAAGTCGAGATACAAGGGATGAACTAAAAGTAATTTAACCGTGGGCAATCCTGAGAAGATCCGACACCAAAAACCAGCGAATTCAAACTATCCCCCCTCTACGCCGCCAGAGTCCGTGAGCGCGGTAAGCGTATCACGTAAAGCTTTTGCCATTTCTTCAGCGCGGTCCAGGTGCTGCTGGCGGACATTGTTGACCTCCCAGCGGTCATCCGGCTTGACGAACAGACGCTCCTGGCCCGCGGTTTTCGCCGCCGAGCCCAGCGGCAGCACCAGCGCCCAGTCCTCGGACCGAATGGCGCCGGCTTCGCCAGTAAAGGAACACGCCTGCTCGCGCACATGGTCCACCTCCCCGCGAATGAGGGGCCAGAGATCGTGTCCGTGACTTGGCGGCGACACAATACCTTGCCCGGCTAGTAACGTTGGAAAAAGATCGACGGGCTGCGTCAGTGCATCCAGGCGCAGGCCAGCGGCCTCGGCGTTGGGCAAACGCAGCAGCAGCGGCACATGAACAAACTCTTCGTAGGGCTGCGCGTCACCATTACCAACCACGCCATGTTCGCCCAACCGCAGGCCATGCGGCGCCGTGATGCACACGAGCAAATCGTCGAGCAGCTTTTGCTCGCGTAGTCCGGCCAGCAACACTCCCAGCTGGGCATCGACAAAGGTGACTACCGCGGCATAGGTATTTTGCAAACGCGGCAACGCATCGAGATCTTCGAGAGGCCCCAGGGGTGGATCGGGCCAGGGCTGGTCCTCATCCTCGCAATAGGAATCGAGCAAGTCCTCGGGAAGGCGCAGGGGGGCATCAGGGAGGGAAAACGGGCCCATGTCAAGGACGGCCGGCTCGCGCTGGCCGCCAGCACTCTGGTCACGACATCCTGGAGGCTTGCGAGGGAAACAATGTCCTCGCCCTGAATAAAAGTGTGCGTTCGGCCGTGGCCCGTCAATAGCTCAGCCAGGGTCGGGTAACATGGATGCCTTGTAGACATGGCAACAGGAAGGAAATGGTGGCCCGTCGTCTCGGCAGGCGGAGGTTGAGCGACATCGAAAAAGTGCCGATCGAATACGACCCCTTCCGAGGCAAACTGATCCAGGTTGGGCGTGGCGACCCAATCATTGCCGTAGCAACCAAGATAACCGAGATGAAGGGCCGGCACGTCGAGCACGAGGATATTCATAGACATGCAGCTACTTTACCAAGATCTTGGCGGGCGGGCCCCCTGAGCCGAAGTTGTAGAGTTGGAGCTCAACGGGCCCACGCGCGGCAGCAACGCTCCGGTAAAAATCGGCCGGCGAAGCAACCGGACGACTGTTGACATGGCTGATCACGTCGCCCGGTTTGAGCTGACTTTCAGCGGCCTCGCTGCCGATTTGCACATCGGTGATCAAAGCTCCAGCGGGTATATGAAATAGGTGCGGAGGCTGTTGCTGGACCAGCAAGCTGGTGTCGTCAACGCGTAAGCCGCGGAAGAAGGGGCGATTACCGGTGGACGAGGCGATCCTCTTGCCGATCACGTTGAATTTTCGCAATGTCACCGGCACATTGCTAACGCGCGTACTGCCGGCGTGCCGGACACGGAGCGTGACTTTGGTACCTGCCAGGCGTGTACCGAGCTGCAGGAAGAGATCGTCCTTTTCGTCTACGGGATTGTCGTCGACGGCCAGAATACAGTCTGTTGATTGCAAGTGAGCTTCTTGTTGCGCGGGTGAGCCGGGGACAACGTTTTTGACGACCAGACCATTGCCGACCGCCGCCTTCTCGAAACTGATTCCCAAAAAGCCGTATTCGACTTCCTCACCGCGCAGCAGCACATTAATAATGCGGTGCAGCCCGCCGTCTAGTGGCAGGGCAAAACCGCCGGGTGTATCGCCGCCGTGAATGGCGGCCAGCGCAGTGGTCAAGCCGATCAATTCACCGTTGAGATTCAGCAGGGCACCGCCGCTGCACTCCAGCTGCGTGCGTGCGTCCGTTTGGAGCAGGCTGCCGTAGTAATAGAGCGGCTTGATGCGATCTTCTTCCCCGGACGTACCCGGAATACGGCGACGCGAATTGCTGATGATCCCCCAGGCGGCGCTGGGCTGGCCGCCGTGAAAACCGGCGGCATAAGGGTTCGTTATGGTGAGGGCGAATTGTCCTTTTTGAACTTTGGCGGCATCGCCAAGTGCGATCGCCGGCAGCGGCAGGAGGCGGGCGTCGCGCAAACGTAAAATAGCCAGGTCGCTTCGCGGGTCGGCCGCGTGAATGTCCGCGTAGCCAGCCTTGCCGTGCGCCAGACGAACGAAAACCTTGGTAGCATCGCGAACAACGTGGTAATTGGTGAGCACGAGTCCTTTAGGATCAATCACCACGCCACTGCCAAATGCTTCCGGAACGTGCCCGGGATCGGCCAGGTCAAGACGCTGTCGCATCAAGAAATGTCTTTGTTGCGAGGCTTCTTCGCCAGCAAAACCAAGTAGCGTGGGATCAAAGTCGCCGAGCTGGCCTGTGGAGCTGGCATCCGCCGCCTGCCCCGCAAGCCGCTTGTATTCGTCGCTTCGAGAAACCAGGATGCAAGCGATGGATGGCTCGGCCCGCGCAATGGCCCTTTGCATGACCCGCTGCAGCGCCAGCGTTTGCTCGACGTCGCTATCCTGGCCCTGGACGCTACCCGGAAAGGCGAGCGCCAGGGCCGGCAACAGCGTCAAAAAAGCCAAGCGCAACATAGAACGTGCCTCCGGAAACGGGGCTCGCTAGGATTCCACGGCCGCGGCTTGGCGTTTCCTTGGGGCTTCCGCCTTACCTTCCGGTTTGCCCTCCGGCTTCGCCGGCGGCTCCTGAACTTCCCCGTTCCTGCTGGGATCATTTGTCGGCGTGGCCATGCCAATGAGGCCCCTTTTGACCAGTATTTTTTGGGTCAATTCTTCCATGAGCGCCGGATTGTCACGCAGATATTGCTTGGCATTTTCGCGCCCCTGTCCCAGGCGGAGATCCCCGTAATTAACCCACGAGCCACTCTTTTCAATGAATTTATCCTCGATCGCCAGGTCGAGCAAGTCCCCCTCGCGGCTGATGCCATGATCATGCATGAGATCGAACTCGGCCTGTTTGAACGGCGGCGCGACCTTGTTCTTGACCACTTTCACGCGCGTGCGCGAGCCGACGGTTTCCTCACCTTCTTTCACCTGCGTGATCTTGCGAACGTCCAGCCGGACGGAACAATAGAACTTGAGCGCCAGGCCGCCCGATGTCGTTTCGGGGTTGCCGAACATGACGCCGATTTTTTGGCGTAGCTGGTTGATGAAGATTACAATCGTCTTGGTGCGTGATATGGCCGGATTGAGAATACGTAGCGCCTGGCTCATGAGGCGTGCCTGCAAACCAACGTGCGAATCGCCGATTTCTCCCTCGACTTCCGATTTCGGGACCAGGGCGGCGACCGAATCGATCACGATAATGTCTACGGCGTTGGATTTGACCAACATCTCGGCAATCTTGAGCGCCTCTTCCGCGTTGGAGGGTTGGCTGATGAGCAGCCCTTCAAGATCGACCCCAACGCGCTTGGCCCAGCTGGGATCAAGCGCATGTTCGGCGTCGATAAATGCCGCCACCCCGCCCAAACGTTGGGCCTGGGCGACCGCGTGCAGTGCGACGGTCGTTTTGCCACTTGATTCCGGGCCAAAAATCTCGATAATTCGGCCGCGCGGCAAACCTTTTCCCCCTAAAGCTATATCAAGACTAAGAGCACCCGTGGAAATTCCCTGCACGTCCATGGCGGTGCTTTCACCCAGCTGCATAATCGAGCCTTTGCCGAATTGCTTCTCGATTTGCTGGAGGGCGTTCCGAAGTTCCCGATCCATTGTGTCTGCCACTGGAGTCTCCTTAAAGTTGGGGGAAAAATTTAAGGCAAACCGCATTTTGCGGCACCGGAGCTATTATCGAAAGTGTACATGTGTCAATGTACACCTTAAATTCAAAAAAACAAGCTGTGGTTGGCTGCCATTTGGGGTCTTTTAAGGCCTGTTTAGGCGATTCGGTACCGCGTCCAACGGGAAAATCGTTTCAGGAAAACTTTGCGGTGAAGGGGTTTAGGTCCTTTACCGGTGCCTGGCGCGCGGTTAATATGGGTAAATGTTCTCTTCGCGCCAATCAAAACAGGGAATGAACCGCGAAAATCCAGCCCGCGGCATGGCGCTCGATTGTTATTAGCAAGATAGAAAGCAGGCTATTGTGGCGCGGAATCAACCGAAGGTGATCGTTTTGACGGGGGCCAATCGTGGGTTGGGTTTGGCCATGGTGGAGAAATTTGTCGAGTTAGGGCATACGGTGCTCGGCTGCGGACGGTCCCGCGAGGGCGCGGAAAACCTGCGTCGCAAGTTTCGACCTCCCCATGAATTCGCAGCCGTCAACGTGGCTTACGAAAGCCAGGTTGAGCCCTGGGCCGCGCGGCTGTTGTCAACCCATGGAGCGCCCGATCTACTTATCAATAACGCCGGCGTCATCAATCAAAACGCGCCGCTCTGGCAAGTGCCGGCTGACGAATTCGACCGGGTCCTGGATGTCAACGTAAAGGGCGTGGCTAACGTGATCCGCCATTTCGTGCCGGCCATGGTGGCGCGCAAGGTCGGCGTGATCGTCAACTTCAGTTCCGGCTGGGGCCGATCCGTGGCTGCCGACGTAGCACCTTATTGCGCCAGCAAATGGGCCATCGAAGGAATGACCCTGGCTCTCGCCGAAGAGCTACCTCGACCCATGGCTGCCGTCCCCTTGAACCCCGGCATCATCGACACGGACATGCTGCGTAGCTGTTTCGGCGGCACGGCCAGCCGCTATCCGTCGCCGGCCAAATGGGTGGATAAAGCAGTCGCTTTCATTTTGGCGCTGAACTCTCGCGATAATGGCAAGTCGCTGTCCGTTTCTTAAAGCTGACTGCGCCCGGCTTTAAGTAGACAAAAGTCGGCGAGATTTCGGACGGTTGCCCGAAGTCTCGCCGACTTTTCTATTAAGTTACTCCGAGGGTGACGGAGTGCTAATTGCCGCAACAATTCTGGCCGGCATTGGTAACGGCGCCGTTGGCAGCCGCGCCACCGCGGGTCGCGGCATTCGCGCCGAAATGAGGCGGCTTGGGCTCGCATGGCTCACCAAAAAACGTTCGGCAAGACCCGAAAATGAACGTCATGTAGGAACGGCAGTTCCGGCAGCCCATCTGATTGAGATCGCCATTGCAGCATAAGCCATGACTGTTAAATAACGCGTGCCCTGGACGCGCCGCCGGGGCTCCGTCGACGCCCGAGACGACTACCACTTCTGGGCTGCCGTAGAACTGGGCAGGGGTTTGCGCCACAGGTTCGAACCCGACAGGCAGCAGCAACCCACCAAAACGAGCAAGCCGAGCCGTTTCTTAGTCATCTTGGGTCTCTCCAAAAAAGCCAACTTACCCACAGGCCCTTTTGGTTTTGGACCTCTTGGGCCTCTAAGAATCCTTGGAAATATCGGCAAAGGTTAAGCAGGGAATTAAGAGGCCGTAGAGTGGGAATAAAAATGAGAACGACGGTGAGGGAAGATATACCGCCTGAACCGGTTAATTGGGCTTTCAAACCTGCGAGATTATTCTCCGCCGACCAGGCAAGCTTTGAGGTAATCGCGATTGAGTTGCGTGATAAACTGAACGCTGATCTCCTTGGGACAGGCGGCTTCGCATTCATAATAATTCGTGCAGTGGCCAAAGCCTTCCTGATCGTGCCGGGCTACCATTTTTTGGACGCGCTGCAGGCGCTCGGGCTGGCCCTGTGGCAAGTTGGCGAGATGGGCCACCTTGGCCGACAAAAAGAGCATCGCGGAAGCATTCTTGCAGGCTGCCACACAGGCACCGCAGCCAATACACTCGGCCGCGTCCATGGCGGCTTCCGCGTTGGGCTTGGCTACCGGCAGGGCATTGCCGTCTTGAGCGCCGCCAGTGCTCACGGAGACATAACCGCCCGCCTGTATTATCCGGTCGAAGGCGGAACGATCCACGATCAAATCACGCAGCACGGGAAAGGCGCGGGCACGCCATGGTTCGATGGTGATGCTCTCGCCGTCGGCGAACTTGCACATGTGCAGCTGGCAAACCGTCGTGCCACTCTCGGGCCCATGCGGCATGCCATTGACCATCAAGGAGCAGGTTCCGCAAATCCCTTCACGGCAATCGCTGTCAAAGGCGATCGGTTCCTTACCTTCCTTCGTAAGGCCTTGATTGACGATGTCCAGCATCTCCAAAAAGGACATGTCAGGGCTAACCTCCCGGGCGAGATAAGTCTCCATATGGCCATGATCGGCGCTGTTCTTTTGGCGCCAGACGTGCAAAGTAAGGTTCATCGAAAAGCTCTTGAGTTATCCCGGGTTCCGAACCGGTAGTTGCCTAAAGCCTATTTATAACTGCGAACGCTCGGATGCGCGACTTCCCACGTCAAAGGTTCGACATTACGAACCGGCTCTTTGCCCTCGCCCGCATATTCCCAGGCGGCCACATGGCAAAAGTTCTCATCGTCCCGTTTGGCTTCGCCGTCGGAATATTGATATTCCTCGCGGAAATGGCCGCCGCACGATTCCTCGCGCCGTAGCGCATCGAGGGCCAAGAGCTCGCCGAACTCCATGAAATCCGCCACACGGCCGGCATATTCCAGCGATTGATTGAGGTCCTGCGCGGAGCCGGGCACACGTACGTTCTGCCAGAACTCCGCCCGCAGGGCCTGAACCTTTTGAATCGTGAGTTCCAGGCTCTGCCTGGTGCGGGCCATGCCGCAATTTTCCCACATCACCTTGCCCAGGTCGCGATGGAGCTCCGCCGCGGTCTTTTGA
Source organism: uncultured Planctomycetota bacterium (assembly GCA_963848825.1). Classification (GTDB taxonomy): domain Bacteria; phylum Planctomycetota; class Planctomycetia; order Gemmatales; family Gemmataceae; genus CAVVSQ01. Next base: position 150,171 of record CAWKFA010000009.1, read on the forward strand.
CCCTTGATGGACAACAATTTCGCCGTGCGTGCGGCCACGTCCGCCTCGGCCTTTTTGAACTCCGGATGATCTGTCGACAGCCGATCCTGTTTGGTTGAGCCAAAATAGCTGCCCAGCGTGTACGGAATGACGAAATAGCCGTCGGCCAAACCCTGCATGAGGGCGCTGGCGCCAAGCCGATTGGCGCCATGATCGGAGAAATTGGCCTCACCGAGTACGAAGAGCCCGGGAATACTGGACATCAAGTTGTAATCGACCCAAAGCCCGCCCATGGTGTAATGAAGGGCCGGATAAATTCGCATGGGCTGCTGATAGCCATTTTCGCCCGTGATGCGCTCGTACATTTCAAAAAGGTTGCCGTACTTTTCTTCAACCTTGTCTTTGCCAAGGCGGCCGATCGCATCTTTGAAGTCCAGGTAGACGCCAAGTCCGCCGGGACCGACGCCGCGGCCCTCGTCACAGGCTTGCTTGGCCGCGCGCGAAGCGATATCGCGCGGGGCGAGGTTGCCGTAGCTGGGATATTTCCGTTCCAGGTAATAATCCCGTTCCTTTTCAGGAATGTCACGCGGATGACGTTTATCGCCCTTTTGGAGCGGTACCCAGATGCGGCCATCGTTACGAAGCGATTCGGACATCAGGGTCAATTTGGATTGGTGATCGCCGGACACGGGGATGCAGGTTGGATGAATCTGGGTATAGCAGGGATTGGCGAAAGCGGCACCCTTCTTGTAAGCGCGATAGGTGGCAGTGACATTGCAGCCGACGGCATTGGTCGACAGAAAATAAACGTTGCAATAGCCGCCAGAGGCCAGAATCACGGCATCGGCGGAGTGGGACTCGATTTTGCCGTTTTCCAGGTTGCGGGTGACGATGCCGCGTGCTCGGCCCCCCTCGACCACCAGATCGAGCATTTCAGTGCGCGGGTGCATGAGCACTCTGCCGGCCGCTATCTGCCTGCACAAGGCCTGATAAGCGCCGAGAAGCAATTGTTGCCCCGTTTGTCCGCGGCAGTAGAAGGTCCGCGATACCTGCGCGCCGCCGAATGAACGGTTATCCAGCAGGCCTCCGTATTCACGGGCGAACGGAACCCCCTGGGCGACACACTGGTCGATGATATTTCGACTAACTTCGGCAAGGCGATAAACATTCGCCTCGCGCGACCGGAAGTCCCCACCCTTGATGGTGTCATAGAAGAGGCGATAAACGCTATCACCGTCGTTTTGATAATTCTTGGCGGCATTGATGCCGCCCTGGGCGGCAATGCTGTGTGCCCGGCGTGGGCTGTCCTGATAGCAGAACGAAGAAACATTGTAGCCAAGTTCCGCTAACGTCGCCGCCGCCGCACCTCCCGCCAGACCGGTACCCACGACAATGACGTGGTACTTGCGTTTGTTGGCCGGATTGACCAGCTTACATTCCGACTTGAAACGAGCCCATTTCTCCGTGAGGGGACCGGGAGGCACCTGCGCGTCAAGTTTCATGAAAAATCGCCCTTAAAAATCCCAAATATACGAGAACAGGAAGGCATGGCCGCCCGACTCACGCTTACCCCGGAAGAACCCCTGGGGGCAACGTTATGGCTCCAACCCAGACGGCGACCACAATCGCTATATTGCCCAGGCCCACCGCCAGCGCCACGGCCCAGCTGAGTAAGCGAATGGTCGGCTGCCAGCGAGGGCTATTGGCCCCCAATGTCTGAAAAACGCTGGCGACTCCATGACTTAAATGCATGAGCAAAAAGAGCTGGCCAACGATGTACAGTACCGCGATCAGTGGATTCTGGAAGCCCAGTACCGTCATGGAGTAAACATCGTGCAAATCGTTGTCCATCAGGTCGTGATAGCGTACCGGCTCGCCGTTTACTCTGGCGGTGCCGATCCACCCAAAGGTGTAATGGGCCAGGTGGAAAAGCAAAAATATGAAGATGATGACTCCCGTGTGCAGCATAAAGCGTGATGCCACACTGGCCTGGATGGTCTGCTCCCGAACGTAGGCAATGGGCCTCGCCTCGGCCGCGCGCCATTTCAGGCGAATCGAGTAAACCATGTGCAAGATGAGCAAGGCCAGAAGTCCGAACCGAGCCGCCCAGAGGCCAGGTCCGAGGTCCTTGAGAAATTTGGCGTAATGGTTGAGTTTATCCCGGCCCAGGAAAAGCTGCAGATTGCCCACCATGTGCATTATCACGAAGCCAGTAAGTCCGATGCCGGTGAGGGCCACAACGAATTTGCCGCCAACGGACGTCCGGAGGATCATGTTGAGCCAGGCAACAGCACCCTGGCCCGATGGATTCGAATTGGTTTTCTGCTCGCGCTTGGTGGGGACTGCGGAAGTCATGATGGGTTACGAGGTCCGGTAGTTTAGGGGCTCTTCAGTCATTCTATACGGCCGCGCTGGCTTCGGCAGTGCCCTTGTCGGAGCGAAGGGTGGCAGGGCGTGGCTAAATAGTCTGGTTGCAGCTAGCAGCCCGTTGAAAAAGGGGTCAGACCCCCTTGAAGCGAGCAGAGTTTTCAACGTTTTTGTAGGGTAACGAAGGGGTCTGACCCCTTTTTCAACGGGCTGCTAGGCGATTCGGGTGAGCTGAGGCCTTCTTTTTACTGGCAGGAGGCTAAGCGCGTATCACCGTTAGTTTGTGCGTCGTAAGCCTCCGGGGTTTCTGGCGTCCATGGCGGACTGCCAACCGAACGGCAAAACAAGTTACCGTTCCTGGCGACGCGGCGGCGGCTATGCCACGCAGTCCCGCCGCATAGCAAAATGGTATGCAAAATGGTATGCAAAATGGTATGCAAAATGGTATGCGTCGTGGCGGGGGGTGCCCGGTGCACGCATACATACCATTTTTACAGGCGAGTATCCTCAATGGCACCCGGCGCGCGATGGTGTCGTAAAACATCTCCGGATGTCCGCTGGTCTGTCATGTCCGCCCTGGTCTGTGTACGGAATGCCAGCCAGTGGTCTGCCTAGTGGTCCCAAACCTCATCCCCCAGAATCGGTGGCCACACCCGGGAGGCATGACGGTCGCGACAGCGGGATTGACCGTCGAATCGCCCTTTGTTATCACGCCTCGCTTGAAGCGGGCGGCGCCAGCAAGCGCCTCTCGCCAGGGAGCGCATGAGGTGACGATGGCAGGACGCTCTGAGGTTTGGCTTGTCGGCGCGATGTTGGGTTTGGCTCCCGTGGCCGGCTGCGCGCATTGGGGACCACCCAGGGACGTCGCAACGCGCCGTGTCCAGGAGACGCGCAGCGACAGCATGGCCGTCGAGTCGCCGCAAGCACCCATGGTGGCGACGACTGCGGTCGAACAAAAATTGGCCCCTGCCGAGGACAGGACGCTGGAGTCCCGTCTGACATCCACGAGTGCCGATGTTCCCCGCCTGCATACCGAGCAGAGAGCTTCCACGCAGCGCCCGCAATTGGATGCCAAACTGGAGCCGCCTGAAACCACGCTCATCCAGCGCGGCCCGCGCGCGACGCCTGAAACTGAGCCGGTCGTAGATGCCTTACGATGCGTGCTGGAGAATCGACCCAGCGATGCCTTGCAATATCTGCAGAAATACGATCGGCCGACTCAAGAAATGTTTCTGCGCCTTTTGCCCGTTCTCGGCCTGCTGACGCAAAAAGGTATGGACCAAATGTCGCCGCCCGAGGTTGCCGGGCTCAATGAACAGGTCCAAAGCCTGTGCGCCACGATCAGACCCTATAGCCGCCTCGCCATCGACGAGGCATGTTTTTGCGAATGGATCGAATCGACAGGAATTTACAAGCGCTTGCCCGAAGGCCATGCCTTTCTGTGTTCGACCAACAACCGCCAGGGGGACAAGGCCCTGCTTTATGTCGAACTCAGCAACTTTGCCAGCGTGTTCAAGGACGGCTATTTCACGACCCAGTTGGCCAGTTCGCTGGAACTTCGCGATCAGAACGGCAAGGTGGTGTGGTCTCGCCAGGGCTTTTCCGAGGAAGACGAACCTATCCGCAGTTGGAAGCTTTTGCGTGATTACCACAATAAGTATCTCATCCCCATGCCGCACAATCTGCCGCCGGGCACTTATGAGTTGACCATTCAAGTCACCGACAAGACCCTGCCAAATCAGCCCCCCCGGGTGGCCAGGAAGACCGTGGAAATGCGCCTGACCGCCATGTCCCCGCGCTCCCCTGACACCAAAACCTAGACTGGCGTTTGCGTGTTAGCGCCACACCCAATGAGGCGTGGGCCTTTTCGATGCGCTCCCGACCGCATAAAACTATTTCCTGGAACAATCGTCAACGTTCGCCTGAACTGGCAAGGAGCACCCGTGAGCGACATCAAAGCGACGAACATAACCTGGCACGAAGGACATGTTGACAGGGAGGCTCGCCAGAGTCTGCTCAAGCAAAGAGGCGCCACCTTGTGGTTCACGGGTCTGTCCGCCTCGGGAAAGAGCACGTTCGCCTTCACGCTGGAGCATGCGCTCGTGCAGCGCGGCCGCCTGGCGTATGTTCTGGACGGCGATAACATTCGCCATGGACTCAACAAGAACCTCGGCTTTTCCGCCGCCGATCGCGAAGAGAACATTCGCCGCATCGGTGAGGTAGCCAAGTTGTTCGCCGATTGCGGCGTCATTACGATGTCCAGCTTTATAAGCCCCTACCGCAAGGACCGCGATACCGTCCGCGCGCTGCACGTCGCAGGCAAGGTGCCCTTCATAGAAATCTACGTCAACACCCCGATCGCCACCTGCGAGGCGCGTGATCCCAAAGGCCTTTACAAAAAAGCACGGGCGGGCGAGCTCAAAAACTTCACCGGCATCGATGACCCCTACGAAGCGCCGGCGAGCGCCGAACTCACCATCGATGCCACCGGCACGACTCCTCAACAAGCCACCACAATCCTCATTCAGTATCTGGAAAAACACGGCATTCTCGCGTAATGACCGGGCCATTCTCGGGCACCGGCCGCAGCCGCGTTTCACCGTTGTCGCGTCGTCCTCAATGCGCCATGGGCCGGTATATTTTACCTGCGCCGATTACCGCCTATCTTCGCGCAATTCGAGGACGTTTTGTCTACCTCTCCTAATCGTTGCATCCCGAAGCGGGAGCACAAAAAATGGGGCTTTTCATTCAAGTTGCGCCGCGAGCCGCGTTGACACCTTGAAACGACAAACGTAGACTTGGCCAAGCTCCCACCTTGCGGAATCTTTCGCAGGGAAAAAAGGGAGCCGGCGACCTGGGCATCCGGAGGTCGTCCGTTGCGTGAGAACGCATAACTGGTAATGTCACCACAATCGTTGTAGCTGGCAAAGCAGGAACATTCATGGCTTTTATCGACCTCACCTGGCGAACTTTCCGGCCGGCGGAAGGGTTTTACACCTCCGAGATCGAGGCACCACGCCCCCTGCCGGTACGGACGTTCTTGCCCGTCAACTATGAGCCCCGCTATCCCTACCCGCTCCTGGTTTTCTTCCATGGGCAGGGGGGCAATGAAGAACAAATTATGCGCCTGGCGCCCCGATTAAGTCGGCGCAACTATATCTCGATCGGCCTGCGCGGGCCCGTTAGTGTCGGCACTCGGTCCGACGGCAAACGACGCTTCTCGTGGGGCGACGGAGCGACGGACAGTCTCATCGAGGATTATTTGATCCGCGCTGTTGAACAGACCCGGCGAAGCTATCACGTCCATAGTGAACGCATTTATTTGGCGGGCTTCGCCGAGGGGGCCACCATGGCCTATCGCCTGGGTTTGACGATGCCCGAGAAGCTAGGCGGAGTCATCTCGCTTAACGGCAATATGCCTCGCCAGAATCGGCCGCTCCTGCGCTTGCCGCAGGTCCGCTCGCTACGGGTGTTTATCGGCCACGGGATCGCCAACTCCATCGTGCCCCTGTCCATGGCTCGCGCCGACAGCCGGCTCCTTTATACCGCCGGCCTGAACGTCGAAATGAACACCTACCCAACGACGCACAAGCTCCACCCAGATATGTTGCGCGACATCAATCGTTGGATCATCAAGAATTGCACCGAATAGGCCGAACCAAGGGCATTACAGCAAAGCGGGACGAGACCCTGGGGTCTCGTCCCGCTTTTTTTGACGAACAACTGACCTAGAGGATGAACTTGCTCAAATCCTCGTGTTCCATGATCTCCCGCAACTGGCCGCGGACATAGGCGCCATCCACTTTCACTTTTTTCTTGGGCAGATCAGGGCCTTCGAAACTGATGTTTTCCACCACACGTTCCAGGATGGTATGGAGCCGCCGCGCTCCGATATTTTGCGAAGTCCGATTCACCTCAAAGGCGATGTCCGCCAGTGCTTCGATCCCATCTGGGGTGAATTCCAGTTTCACCCCCTCCGTCGCCATCAGTTCCGTGTATTGCTTGGTAAGGGCGTGCTTCGGTTCCGTGAGAATGCGCAAGAAATCTTCGCGTTTCAGATCGGTGAGCTCGACGCGAATCGGAAAGCGGCCTTGAAGCTCGGGCATCAAATCGGAAGGCTTGGAAAGGTGAAAGGCACCGGCGGCAATGAACAGGATATGATCAGATCGGACCGGCCCATAACGGGTGTTGACCGTCGTCCCCTCGACGACCGGCAAAAGGTCGCGCTGGACCCCTTGCCGGGACACGTCCGGACCATGGCCGGACGAAGGTCCGCAAATCTTGTCGAGTTCATCGACGAAGATCATGCCCTGGTTCTCGACGAGCTCGATCGCTTTTTCTTGGACCACCTGGCGGTCGATCAGGGCCTCGGTTTCTTGTTCAAGTAAGATGCGGCGGGCCTCCTTGATGGGGATTTGCTTTTGCTGATTTTGTTTCGGCATGATGCGCTCAAACATGCTTTGGAAATCGACATCCATCTGCTCCATGCCGAGGTTGGAAAAAATCTGCACCGGGACGGCACGTTGCTCGACGTTCAATTCGACGAGCCGATCCTCCATCTCGCCCGCTTCCAAACGTGCCTTCATCTTGTCGCGTGTGCGCTTGGCCCTTTCATTTTCCTCGTCATTTTCTGAATCGGCATCTGCGGAACCAGGCAAGAGTAACTCCAGTAAGCGCTCGCTCACGCGCTCTTTCGCCTTGATTTCCACCTGGCCCCGCTGTTCCTGGCGTACCATGCCGATCGCGATTTCGGTGAGGTCGCGAATCATGCTCTCGACATCGCGGCCGTGGTAGCCCACCTCTGTGTATTTCGTGGCCTCCACTTTGAGAAAAGGGGCGCCGACCAATTGGGCCAGCCGACGCGCAATCTCCGTTTTGCCGACGCCCGTGGGCCCGATCATGATGATGTTTTTTGGGGTTACGTCTTTGCGCAGGTCCACGGGCAATTGCTGCCGGCGCCACCGGTTGCGAATGGCGATGGCCACGGCGCGCTTGGCGGCATCCTGACCGACGATATAGCGATCAAGTTCCGCGACGGTCTGGCGGGGGGTCATTTCGGGCACGGTAGTTCTCCAGGTCCGTTGCCGGCGCGATCAATTCGCTCCATGCCGGCACGAGGTCAGGCTGCAGGTCACAAGCAGGCAGCCTTAAACGACTTCCACTTCAATGTTCCGGTTGGTGTAAATACAAAGGTCCCCCGCGATTTCGAGGGCTTTTTGGACGATATCCTTGGTGGTAAGCGTGGAATGGCCCATCAAGGCACGGGCAGCCGCCAGGGCGTAGGGCCCGCCGGAGCCGATGGCCGCCACGCCATCGGTCGGTTGAATCACATCGCCGGTGCCGCTCACGAGCAAGAGACTTTCTTTGTCCACGGCAATAACCATGGCTTCCAGGCGACGCAAGCTGCGATCCATGCGCCAGTCCTTGGCCAATTCGGTGGCAGCCCGGGGAACGCTTCCTTGAAAATCCTTCAACTTCGCCTCAAAGCGTTCCAGGAGCGCGAAAGCATCGGCCGAAGCGCCCGCGAAACCGACGACCACTTTGCCGCCGTGCAAACGGCGTATCTTGTGAGCGTCCCCCTTCATGATGACCGCGCCCAACGTCACTTGTCCGTCGCCGCCAATGGCCGTCACGCCGTTATGCCTTACCGCGAGAATGGTGGTGGAACGAAAGGGAGACAAGGGGCCACTCCTCAAAGGACCGGGAACCGCCAACGAAGGAATAGAGAGTAGAGCAGACAAAAACGAACCTTTTCTCATTGTATAGGACATAGGAACGGTTTGAACTCGTACCCCTTTCCTTAATAGGGGCAATGGTCAATAATAGGAGTAGCCTGGTTTGCTCTAGGGAGGTGCGCGTATGGTCCGACTGCTGCATTTGCTGATTATTCCCGCCTTGCTGGCCGGAGTGCCCGTGCTGGCCCAAGGTCGGTCCGAGTTCGTACAAGATGAGGCGGGCATATTTAGCGCGGCCGCCAAGGCCAAGGCAAATGCGGAAATTGCTCGCGTGCAGGCGCGATTTAAAAAGGAGTTGGTGGTCGATACGTTGTTTGCCGTCAAGTTGCCCGAGGGACTGGATGGCAGTAACGAAGCGGTGCGCAACCGGTTTTTTGACAAATGGGCGGAGGACCGGTTTTTGCACGAGAAGATCACCGGGGTTTATGTCGTGATTGTCGGGGAGCCTCCCATCATCCGCGTTCAGCTTGGCAATCATACTAAACAATCAGGCCTCTTTACGGACTCTGACCGCGCCGACCTGCGCGATCAAATTATCGCGAACATGAAGGAAACCCGCAAGGATTTGAAAGATCAGGCGAAAAGGGATCATGTGCTGTTAGCGGCTACCGCCTTCTTCAGCGACCGCGTAAGTCAGCATGGCAGCCGGCTAGCGGAACATCGTCCACAAACCCCGGTGGGGCAGCATCAGGGTCAAAATGCGCCAGGGGCCGGAGTGCCCTGGCTGAAGTACCTTCTGATCGGTGGCGCAGTATTGCTAATCTTCTGGCTGGTGATGGGCGTTATGCGCGGTGCCAGTCGCGGCGCTAGCGGGCCAGGGATGATGGGTGGAGGCGGTGGTGGGGGCGGTTTCTTTTCCAGTATGCTTGGTGGCCTCTTCGGTGCCGCCGCGGGTATGTGGCTTTACAATAATGTCTTTGGCGGCCAATCCAACTCTGCCTGGGGCTCCGGCAACGACGGTGGCTCCGGAGCGATTAATGATGGTGACACGGGATCGACCGGCGACGGCGGCGATTATGGGGGCACGGATGATGGGTCCGGTGGTGATGCCGGCGGCGGCGGTGGCGATTGGGGTGGCGGCGGCGGTGACTTTGGGGGCGGCGGTGGTGATTTCGGCGGCGGCGGGGGTGGCGGTGACTGGTAACGCATCTGCATCACCGAAAAGTTGTTCGCTGTGCGATAAATTGGCCCAGCTAAGTGAGCTGCCGGACGAGGATGTAGTCTGGCAGTTCCCGCATTCCGTGGCCCTGCTTGGCCCCTGGCAATATCACACGGGCTACTGTGTCCTCGTGGCTCGCACCCACGCCGTCGAATTGAATGATCTTTCTCAAGTGGAACGAACTGCTTATCTGGATGAAATGTGTCAACTGGCGCGGGCGATCGGCACGACATTCCAGCCGCGTAAATTGAATTATGAGGCCCTTGGCAACCAGGTGGCCCACCTGCATTGGCACCTATTTCCGCGCCGACATGACGACCCAGACATGCTCAAGCCTGTCTGGATTGCTCTGGAACGTGCGGAACAGGATGCCGCGGAAAGGCAACGACTTCAGTCCGGATTGCTGCCGCGCCCTGAAATAACCGCACGTCTTCGTCAAACGCTTCGGAGCTCACGGTCTGCTTGAGGTTGGTATGAACCTGCTGCGCATTGGCACCCGTGGCAGCCCGCTGGCGCTCTGGCAAGCACGCCATGTGACCGCTCTGCTGCGTCGCGCCGATCCGGATCTTGCCATTGAGTTAGTGGAGATTCAAACGGTCGGTGATCAGGTCAAAGACGTTCCCCTATCTCAGCTCGGCGGCGACGGGGTATTCACCAAAGCCATTCAACAAGCGCTGACGGCCAACCGGGTCGATGTGGCGGTACATAGTTTGAAAGATTTGCCAACTTTCGCCGTTACGAATTTGCACCTGGCCGCCGTGCCAGACCGTGGACCGGCGGGCGATGCGCTGGTCTCCAAAAAGCACTGCTCTTTCGCCGAGCTCCCGCAGGGGGCGGTCGTCGCCTCCAGCAGCCTGCGACGCCGTGCGCAGCTGCTTCATCGGCGCCCGGACCTGAAACTGCTGGACATACGCGGCAATGTCGACACCCGCCTTCGCAAACTGATGGACTCGGAGCTGGACGCCCTGGTGCTGGCGCAAGCGGGCCTGGAACGCCTTGGCCTGGGCGAGCACATCACCGAAGTGCTCGACCCCTCCTGGATGCTTCCCGCGGTCGGGCAGGGTGCGCTGGGTCTCGAGTGCCGCGCCGATGATAGCCGTAGTAATACCTTGCTGAAACTCCTCAACCATCCCCAGACGGAGGCCTGCGTACTGGCGGAACGTGCCTTGTTGCGTGGCCTGGGGGGCGGTTGCCAGGTCCCTATCGGTGCGCAATCTTGTGCCATGGGCCAGGACCTTATTCTGCAAGGCGTGGTACTCACCCCGGACGGCAGTCGAAAGATCAACGGGGAAATCCGCGGCACGCTGGCCAACCCGGAAGCTCTGGCGCGGCGCTGGCCAGGGACCTGCTGGTCCGGGGTGCCGACCGTATTTTAGGTATGCCGAGCGCTCCTCTCTAACACGAAGGAAGGTTTTCAATGATTGCATACCGTTGTTCGTGTGGCCAGGCTCTTGAAGTTGGCGATGAACTGGGCGGCTGCAAAGCACGCTGTCCGAAATGCTTTTGCGTTCTGGTAGTACCCCTGTCGGAGCCGATCCCCGAAGCGCCCTCTTTGCCGGCGTCGGACGGTGCCTCCACGATTTCCTCCGAGAACGATATTACGATCAACCCGGCCAGCAAATAGGACAGCTACGAATTCAGCAGCGCACACCGCATGTCAGAGAATTGACTGTGTTTCGAGGTTGGACATGATTCGACTCGGGGTAAATATCGACCATGTGGCCACGCTCCGGCAAGCCCGCCTGGGGCACGAACCTGATCCCGTCGCGGCGGCGGTGTTGGCCCTCCTTGGAGGCGCTGACGGCATCACAATTCATCTGCGCGAAGATCGCCGCCACATTCAGGATCGCGATGTTCACATCCTTCGTCAGGTCGTGACGCAGCGCCTCAACCTGGAAATGTCCGTCGGTGAGGAGATCCTGGACATCGCGTGTGCCGTCAAGCCGGACGAAGCCACACTCGTGCCCGAACGGCGCCAGGAACTTACTACCGAAGGAGGCCTCGACGTAATTGCGCATCAGGAGGCCGTGGGCAAAGCAGTGGCCAAGCTCCAGCGCGAGAAGATTGTGGTTAGCCTGTTCGTTGATCCCGATTCCCGGCAAATCGAAATGTCCAAGCTGCTGGGCGCCAAGGCCGTCGAGATTCAGACGGCACGCTTCTCCGAGACGCGCACGCCGGAAGATCGGCAGCGCGAATTATCCGCCTTGCGTGAGGCTGTGGATTTTGCGCCGAACAAGGGTTGCATGTCCACTTGGGCCACGGCCTCAATTACGAAAATGTGCGTCACGTTGTCCGCCTGTCCGGCATCGAAGAACTCAACATCGGCCACAGCATCGTCGCCCGCGCCGTCCTGATTGGCATGGAGCGTGCGGTTCGGGAAATGAAGGAAGCCATTTCGGCAGGCCAGGAATAGCTTTACGCAGCTCCCCTTGGCAAGAATTGCCATTTCAGGGTAAAATCAGCGGCGCCGCGTCATGGACCTGCACAAAAGTGCATTTCTAAGAACTGAGGAAGGCTTTGCCATGCTCGGATGCGCTCGCCAAACCCTGGTCCGATCCCGCATGTTCCTGTGGATCTTTTTGGTCATTGTTGTTTCGCTGGCCAACGTCTCGGTACTTCGCGGCCAGGCCCCCTTCGTTGAAGATCGGCCCGCTCCTTTTGCCGGCAAAGCCCCAACGCGCATAGAAATTGAAAAACGGGACGCGCTCAAGCAATATGGGCTCGGCTTGTTATTGGAGCGCCGAGGATAAATTGCTCGAAGCGCTCAAGGCCTACGAGGAGGCGGCCCGCCTCGATTTAGAAGCGGCAGCTGTATTCAAAGCCCAAATCCCCATCCTGCTCACTCTTAGCCGCGACAAAGACGCCATCAAGGCGATTGATAGAGCTCTTGAACTGGATCCGGGCGATCATGAAACGTGGTTTATCGCGGCACGGCTGCACAAATCACTCGGCCACGATAAAGAAACGCGCCACGCGTTGAAACGCGGACTCGAAGCGCCCGGCCTGTTGGATCGGCCGGATATCGCTCAGCAAATGTATTTGGATCTCGCGGGTTTGTGTGAGGCGGCCGAGGAAATACCTCAAGCCATCGCGGCCCTGGGCGGGGCTGCCAAAATCTTGGATCATCCCGATGCGCTCATGGAATTTGGGGCTTTCAATCGTGATTTGATCCTGGCCCGGGCGGCCGACACCCACGAGCGCATGGGCAACTTGTACCGCAAACAAAAGAATTATAAGGAGGCGCTGACCGCCTTCAAAAAGGCCCAGGAAGCAAACCCGGAACATGCCGGCCGACTAAACTACAATCTTTCTCAACTGCTTCAGGAACAGGGTAGGTTGGAGGATTCGCTCGTTTATCTTGATGCCTATCTGCGTTTTCAACCACTCGGTCTAGAAGCTTATGAAATGAAGGTCGATTTGCTGGGCAAGTTGGGCAAGGACCCGACGGTGGTTCCCTGGCTGGAGCAGGCATCGCGCGCGGACTCGAATAATTTGGGGCTGAAAGTTTTTCTCGCCAAACAATATGCGCGTGCCAATCAGTACACGCAGGCTGAAAGGCTCTTTAAAAGCTTGGCGGACGAATCGCCCAACCCGGAAATCTATCGTGGGCTGTTCCACCTCTATGAAGGAGAACAGCAAGTGGGCATGGCCATGGCGCTCACCCTTCTGAACAAGACTCTCGACCAGGCTGCCAAGACGCAGGGACCGCCCGGAATGGTGGCGCAGCAAGCAAAGGCCATGATCACCGCGCTTCGCGACGATGGCGCGCTGGCCAAGGCGCTCGTCAAGTATGCGGTCGGACAGAACGATCGCGAGCTGAATTTGCAATTTGAGACATTGCATATCCTTGCCCTGATGGCCGATAAGCACCAAAAACTGGCGGAGGCAGAGAAATTTTATCGGCAAAGCCTGCCCGCGTCAGGGCCGACCACCGAATTTCTGGTCTATAGCGGGCTACTACGCGTTCTGTGGAAAGAGCATAAATTCGCAGACGTTGTTCAGGTTTGTAAAGAGGGCCTGAAAAGATCAAAGACGCCAAACCAAGTACTCTTTCTCCATGAAATGGCCAAGGCCCTGGCCCGGCTGGAGAGAATGGATGAGGCGCTCTGCGCCGCGGACCGGGCGGTCAACTTCGCCGGGGACAACCCAAAAAGTCACGGTACGGCATTTGCGCGTTCGCATCTTGATTCAGGCCGAAAAATACCAGGAGGCCGAAAAAGAATGTCAGGAGATGCTCACCGAGTATACCGCCCCGGGCGACATCGTCGAAATTCGCTACCTCCTGTCGAGCCTTTTCAATAATCAACGGCTGTTGGCCAAGGCCGAAGAACAACTCGAAATCATCTTGAAAATCGATCCGACGAACGCCGTCGTCAATAACGATCTTGGTTACACGTGGGCTGACCAAAACAAGAACCTGGAAAAGGCCGAGGAGATGATACGCCTGGCCATTGAGGTGGATCGCCGCGAGCGGCAAATGAGTCGTAGCCCGCGCGTGGACGCGGATCAGGAACATGCGGCCTATATCGACAGTCTGGGCTGGGTACTATTTCGCCGTGGCCAGGTTGATGAGGCGCGCCGCCAGCTAGAATTGGCGGCCGACCTTCCGGAAGGCGCGGACGACCCAACGGTATGGGATCACCTGGGCGATGTTTACTATCGCTTACAACGCTTCGAGCAGGCGCGTTCGGCCTGGGAAAAGTCGGCGCACCTTTTTGAAAAAGAAAACCATCGTAAAATGGACGAACGTCACCGCGAGGTGAGGCGCAAGTTGAAGGCACTGGACACGGTGCAAAAATAGTGGCGTCGCGAGAGCGGGCCCCTGGAGCCTGTGGTAGAATGACCAGCGGAAATTACTGCAAGCAGTTCATTGTTGATTCAAGCATGGCGGATGTTGATCCGCGATTTTAACCGAGGAGCTTGCCATGTCTGGGCATTCACACTGGGCTACAATCAAGCACAAAAAAGGGGCCGTTGACGCCAAGCGGGGCAAGCTTTGGAGCAAATTGAGCCGGGCCATCATCATCGCGGCAAAAAACGGCGGCGGTGATCCCGGCATGAACTTGAAGCTACGTTATGCGATCGACAAGGCCCGCTCGGTCAGCATGCCCAAGGAGAACATCGAACGTGCCATCAAAAGGGGCACGGGAGACATGGAAGGGATCATTTTCGAGGAAATCACCTATGAAGGGTACGGCCCAGGCGGCTCGGCCATCCTCGTGGAAGTTCTTACGGACAATCGCAATCGCACTGCCAGCGAGGTGCGCAAGATCTTCGAGCGGGGCGGCGGCAAGATGGGTAGCGCGGGCAACGTGGCCTTTCTCTTCGAGCGTAAGGGCGTCTTCTCGATCGATGCGGCCGGCATGGATGAGGACACCTTGATGGGCATGGTGCTCGACGCCGGCGCCGACGATCTCAAAAAAATCCATAGCACCTTCGAGATTACCTGCGATCCCGGCTGTTTCTCGCAAGTCGAGGCGGCCATGGAAAAGAACAACATCAAGCCGCTAGTTTCCGAAATGCCCCAAGTACCGAAGGCGCCGCGTGAATTAGAAGTCGAGGTCGGCCATAGGGTAATGCGCCTCATGGAATCACTCGACGATCACGATGACGTGCAAAACGTGTATTCCGACGTGCACATTACTGACGCCATGATCGCAGAGATGAGTAAGGAATGATTGGGTTGGCCCTTAGCCAATTAATTCCTGACGGTTGGCCCCGCCAGTCCCAAATATGCCTGTCGCGCTGACGTTGACGCTGGTCTGTCTGGGGCACTTACCTGGTGGGAGCCATTCCCTTTGGCTACCTGGTGGCGCGCAGCCGGGGCGTCAATATTTTTCACGCCGGCAGCGGCAACATCGGCGCCACCAATGTCGGCCGCGTGCTTGGCAAAGGTTTCGGCATCCTGGTCTTCTTGCTGGATTTTGCCAAAGGTGCCTTGCCGGTTGCCGCAGCCCTCACTCTCAAAGATCAGCTCCCTTGCAATAATCTGCTGGAAAAGGGCTGGCTGGAAGTCGGCGCCGGGCTCGCGGCGTTCATCGGTCACCTCTACCCGATTTATCTCGGCTTCCGCGGCGGCAAAGGCGTAGCAACGGGTGCGGGCGTCGTGGCTCTGCTCGTGCCGGGACCTGCTTTACTGGCCGCCCTCGCCTGGCTGATCGTGGTGGCGGCAACGAATTATGTTTCTCTCGGCTCGTTGGCCGCGGCAGTCGTTTTATGTGCCGCCAGCTTCACTCCGACCAACGCTCTCGCTGACCCGCGCCTTCTTTTTTGTGTCGTGGCGGGGGCGCTGGTATTCATAAAGCATCGCGGCAATATTTCGCGACTGCGGCTGGGAACCGAAACACAAGTTCGATGGGGCCAATCTATGCGGAAGGTTATTCATGTCCTGGCGCTGGGGCTCTGCTTCGGCAGCGCTGTGTTTTTTAATTTCGTGGTGACCCCGTCCCTCTTTGACACCTTTGAAAGGTTGGGGGAAAATGAGGCACGCCCCGCATGGTTTCCCCTACCGTCTAGCTTTGCGCGCTCCGACGCGGTGATACTGGGCCCCAAAGAACAAGGGTCGCGTGCCTTCGGCTACGCCGTGGGACCACTATTTCCATGGTACTTTGTAATCCAGGGGTTATGCGCTTTTGTCTCGGCCTGGACAGCCCTCGCCTGGGCACGAGACTTTCCGGGCGTGGCAATTCACAGGTGGCGGGCCCGCCTTCTGCTGGTGGCCTTCATTTTAATTATGCTGGGCTGGCCGCTCGAACGAAAAGTGACGGCCTTGCGTCTACCCCGCAATGAAGCTACCGATGCCTACCTTCAGAGCCAGCCGCCCCCCGAAGCGGTGCGCCAGACCATGCTAAACGCCCGGGCCGAGTTCGGTGCCTGGCACCTTGCTAGCATGGCCCTGAATTTTGCCGCAGTTCTCCTTGTCAGCGGCGGCATGGCCCTGGCGGGATCCTTACCGGCGGGCGCTGCGAAAAAAGCTGAGCCACCCTCGCCAATCACTGCCCCGTAGCCATTCTCAGCAACACATAGTTCGTGCCGCCCTGCGGCGACTGGACCTGAAGCAGCAATCCATCTTGCAAGGGGGACAGCCTCGACAGCATCGCGAACTTGCGCCGCTGTGGTCATGGCGCGGTCTTCTATTTTGGTGATTAGCATGCCGTTCTTGAGGCCGGCGTCGGCAGCGATGCTATCCGGCGTCACCCGCGTTATCAGCACTCCGCGTACCCCGCGAAAGCCTAAATCCTCAGCACTCGTGTCGGACAACTCGGCTATATCCATCCCCAGCTTCGTGAGCGGCAAGCCGGCAGCGATATTAACCGGCCTACGCGGTGCCGGCGCCATGATCGTGCTGAATTCCTTGGGTTGCTCTTCAACAGTCACATTCAAGGCGAGAGGCTGGCGGTCGCGGAGGACCTGAATCTCGACGGCCTGCTTGAGAGGCAGGTAAGCAACGAGACGTTGAAAACTGTTGGCATCCTTGATCCTTTTGCCAGCCAGTTCGATGATGATGTCGCCGTCGCGCAGGCCGCCCCTGGCGGCCGGGGTATTCTCAAAGACCTGGGCCACGGCAATGCCCGCTTCATCGGGCACCTTGAGGCGCGTCGCGACGTCCGCGCTCAATTCGCGAATTTGCACGCCAAGATAGCCGCGACGTACGATGCCCTCCGTCCGCAAGGCCATGACCACCCGTTTGGCGAGGTTGCTGGCCGCGGCCAGACCTACGCCCTGAAAGCCCCCGGAGCGCGACTTGATCGCCGCATTGATGCCTACAACTTGGCCGTCGAGATTCACGAGCGGGCCACCACTATTGCCGGGATTGATGGCCGCGTCCGTCTGGAGAAAATCCTCGTATTGGTTCATTTTGAGACCATTTCGTCCCTTGGCGCTAATGATTCCAGAGGTCACCGAGCCCGTCAGCCCGAAAGGCGCGCCGACGGCCAGCACGCGGTCCCCGATTTCCATGGCATCGGAGTCCCCCAAAGTCAGCGTTGGAAAGGGGCCTTTGTGATCGAGGATGATAATGGCCAGATCGGTGGAGCGATCGCCGCGAATGTTCTTCGGAATGAAATTTGCGCCCATCCGCGAGGGTCACCGTCACCCGTTCGGCCCCATCCACAACGTGAAAATTGGTAAGGACGACTCCGGCGGGATCGACGAAGAAGCCGGAACCAATACCCTCGCGTGGCGGTTGATTGAGTTCCGGGAAGCGGCGAAATTCTTCGGGTATCTGCCCCTGCTCAAAAGGAATCGGCGTTTGATCCTTGCCTTTAATCACCTTGGCACTGGCTTCAATGCTCACCACCGCCGGGAGGACCATTTTGACAATTTCTCGAAAAGAAGACATCTCTCTGAGCGGCGCTTGACCATAAGCGGGAGAAACGGTGCTCATCAAGCCGACGGCCAGATAGCTCGCGAAGGCGAACTAGATAAAGTGCTTGGCGCTTCATGGTTTGGTCTCCGTTAGTTGCGGTTTTATTGGTGGCGAAGCGCGGCGAAGAAAACGATCAATCGAGGACTTCCGCGGCTTCGGAAGTCTTGATGATGTCGAGCGAGGATGGCGCCCGATCGATGGTGAGGATGCCTTCGAGGTGATCGAATTCGTGCTGAACAACCCTGGCGGCAAAGCCATCGAGTTCCAGCGCCCGGGGTTCGGCACGCGCGTTGAGATAATCGACGCGCACTTGTCTGAAGCGCGGCACCAGCACCAGGAGTTCGGGAAAGCTAAGGCAGCCTTCCCAGGCTTCGGCTATCTCTTCCGTGAGCGGTGTAACACGAGGATTGATGAAGAACTCCACCCCGGGTGATGCGTCCTCGCCTGATGGGGGCAAAATCGCGGCAAGAAAGAAACGCTGATCCGAATAAACCTGCGGTGCCGCCAAACCGGCGCCCTGGGCATGCCGCAACGTGGCCAGCACTTCTTGCAGAAACTGCTGAAACTGCGGGCTGGCGATGTCCGCGGCGGCCACCTCGTTGGTAACCTGCCGCAAGATGGGTTGACCAAGTTGGGCGATTTTGAGCGGCATCGTCCATTACTATATCTGTCCTGAGCGGTCCTGTCCCGGCAGTTTGGACCGTTAACTTACATTCACGCTGAAAGTCTGCTTCGTGGATGCCCCCACGGAATTCGTGGCGGTAACCGTTACCTGGAACGGATAGCTGCCGGAGGCGGGCACACCTGAGTTCGTCCAGGTTAGCACCAGGTTTTTCGCATCCGGGTTAGCGCCATCGTTGGCCGCGACGACCTGGTAGCTGATCGGCAGCGGGGCCGGCACCGTGGCATTGAGCAACAGGGTGGAATAATTGTCATAATAAGCCGGTCCGAGGTTGGCTACCACTGGCCCGATCGGGTTCTTCGTATCCAGCAGATGAACAGCGCCATCCGGCGTGATCGCGTACCAAAGGTTGTTCACATGGCTTCGCAGCCAGATTTCCTTTTGATGGTAGGTGTCGAAGTAGGTCTTGCCGGACACGAAAAGATTGAGCGATTGCTGCAGGTTGTAGGCCAGCGCCGGGCGCTCGCATCGGTGAACGCCACGGCATACGTTAGCGGTTGCGCGTTGCTCGAGTCGGGGTCGTTGCCCACAAGCTCGACGGTGCCCGAGGTGCCGGACTTGCTCAGGGGGACCGCGCCGGTCGGAATAAACGAGAGCGTGGGCGTCAGGCTCGTAAACGTCAGTTTGAAGAACTGCGAGGAAGACAGGCCGGCCGGGTCGCTCGCCGTAACCTTGACAAGCAAAGTGCCGAGGAAACTCGAGGTCGTATTCACCGTGACCGTGTGATTGACATTATCGACGCTATAGGAAGTAACGGCGGGGGTCGGGAATCCCGCTTGCGCCAGGTCCGCCCCTATTGGCTCGGTGGCCGTGAAGAGCGTGTTCGGGTCGGCAAAATAACTCCCATCCAGCTGAGCGATGGAGGTGAAGCTGCTGCCTCCGTTCCAAACGCTGAAGTTGCCATTGGGTTGAATGATGTACCACAGGTTGGTCACGTGGCTGCGGACCCACTTCTCGCCCAGCTTGGCGGAGTTGAGATAGTAGTTGCCGGTGGTAAACAGGTTCAGGCCGGAATTTAACTGGTAGGCAACCGCGGCCGTCGTATCGTAGTATGCCTTGGCGCCGAGCGTGACCGTGGCCAGGTTGCCGGGCGGAACGGCTTCTACGTAGAACAGCGTCGGAGCGGGTACAGCCGAGGGGTTGGCGAAGGCGGCCGGGTTGGTCAAATCCAGCGTGTAAGAATGGACAAAGTGCGAGATCGACTGGTCAGCAGGTTGGCCAAACGTCGGAGCGAAGTCGGTGAACTGTTGCACGAAATATTGGCTGGCGGTGGCCCCGCTATCGTTGCCAATCACCTGAACCAGGAAGGTCCCCTGATTGACGCCGTTGGTATTGACCGTGAGCGTCAAGCCTGTGGCATTTGAACCGGCAAAGGAGGTCGTGAAGGTGCCGCCACCGTGAGCAAGGTCGGATGGCGCCGTGTTGGCGCCGGAGAGGAGAGTGGGATCATTCCAGTAAGCGGCGCCGAGCACGACACTGAAGCCGTCGATGACGACCTGGGTAAAGCTGCTGCCGCCATTCCATTTGCTAAGCTTGCCGTCTGGCTCGATGATATACCAGGCATTTTCGACGGAGCTAAGGAGCCATTTTTCGCCCTTACCAGCGGAGTTGAGGTAGTAGCTGCCGCTGAAGACGAAGCTCTTTTGCTGATTGAGCTGGTAGGCAATCCCCGGGACCAGCGAATACACGTTGGCGGCAAAGGTAACCGCGTTGACGGGATCGGGCGCGGCGCTGATGTTGCTGATCGTGGCCGTCGCGGGATTGGTAAAGGCGACTGCGGCGGCGGACGGGCTTACGGTGAACGTTGGCACCGGGCTGACCACCGTGAGCGGGAAGTACTGGCTGCTTGTCGCGCCGCCGTCGGACGCGTTGACCTGAACCAGCAATTTGCCGGCGGCGTTGGTCGGCGCAACGTTTAGGTTATATCCAGCCGCATTGCTGCCCGTGAGCGTCACCGTAACCGAGGCTGGGTTGAGGGGCGTCGGTTGCGTGGCTCCAAATAGCTTGGTGGGATCGGCGTAGTAGCTGGTATCCAGAGTGCCGATGGCGGTGAAGCTCTGGCCGCCATTCCACTTGCTGAGCACGCCGGTCTTATCGATGGTGTACCAGCCATTGTTAACCGCGCTCCGGACCCACTTGGGGTTCGTACCCGAAGACAGGAAGCTGCCGGTGGTATAGAAGTGGTAGCTCTGTTGCAACTCATAGGCGAGGCCCGGCACATACGGATAGACATTGGCGGCAACGGTGACGGCCGACTGGCTGTCGTCGAGGTCGCCAATGTCATTGACCGTGGCGTTGTAGCTACTGGTGTGCGAAATCGTGGTGCTGCCAGGCGTCAGCAAGTTGAAGCTTGGCGCCGAGTCCGTAATGGCCAGCTTAAAGGTGTGCGTGGTCGAGGACAGCGTGTCCGAGGCGGTCACGGAAACCAGGAAGTTGCCTACCACCGATCCATTGGTATTGAAGCTAAGAACGTTGGCGTTATCGGCAAAGGTAAACGCGCCATTCGGTGTCAGCGCCGTCGGCGCGACCACATGCTGGCCGTCCGTGATGTTGATGAGCAGGTTGGGGTTGTTCCAGTAACTGAAATCGAGCGTGGCAACCTTGGTGTAGCTGCTGCCGCCGTTCCATTTGCTGAAATTGCCGTTGGGCTCGATGATGTACCAGGTTCCGGCGACCGAACTATAGAGCCAGCGTTCGCCCCGGCCCGCGCTGTCCTGATAGTAGCTCGTCTTGAACTGCAGATTGAGGGACGTGCTGAGGGTATAGGCTTCGCCGGGCACATAGTTGTAAACGGTGATCGTCGAAGTCGGCGTCAAACCATTGAGGTCGCCGAGATTGACGGCGCCCGCGGGACTGAGTGGCTGATTGCTCAAATCGAAGCTGAGTTGCGGGTTCGACGCCGAACTATGCGCGAACTGTTGATCGGGCACTGCGAACACGAGCGGCAAACTCGTCACGGCCGTGTTGACGAACTGGGTCGTGGTCGCCTGACCGTCGAATGCGGCAACTTTCACAACGTACTGGGCCGCTGGATTTATCGTCAGTGTGTGGGTGCCGTCGTCAACGGTAAGGCTGGCCAACGCCGCCGGTTGCGGCGCCTGGATTAGATTGGCCGGGTTCTGCCAGTACGAGTTATCGAGCATGGCGATCTGAGTGAATGATTTTCCGCCATTCCAGGTACTAAACGAGCCGGAGGGCTGAATGACGTACCATTGCCCGGTCGTCAGGCTGCGCCACCCACTTCTCATTCAGGCCCGCGCTATTGGGGAAGTAACTGCCCGTAAAGTAGAGCGAATAGGCCTGGGACAATTCATAGGCGATGCTGGCGGTGTTATAGGCATAGACAGCGGAGGGATTGAGCGTGACGCCGGCGGCGCCGTCATCCTGGTCGACGAGGTTATAACCACCCACGCCCGTCATATGAATGACGATGGCGGCCTGCGACGGCGGCACGTTCAGCACGGGAATGCCGCCGGTAACCGTGGCGCTGCCGATCGTATTGAACTGCGGAGCGACATTCGTGACGGTCAAGGGGAAGGTGATCTTGGACGAAGCTATGCTATCGCTGGCGGTGAGCGTAACGGTCGCGAGGCCCACATAATTCAGGTTCGGCGTCACCAGCAGGGTGAAATTCGGGCCGTTCCCGATGATGCCGGTCGAGAAACTGAAGGGTACCGCCGGCGCGGTAATCTTGGTCGGGTCTTGCCAGTAGGAGTTGTCGAGCACGAGCGTGTGGCCCGCGCCATCGCTGGTAATGGGCGTAAAGCTCTTACCGCCATTCCACACACTCAAGGTCCCGTCAGGCTGAATGATGAACCACTTGCCCGTGGTCTGGCTCATCACCCATTTTTCATTGAAGCCGGCACCGTTCTGATAGTAAGAGCCGCCGCTCTGGAAGAACTTGTCCAGAGTCCAGAGATTGTAAATCGGCGAGATCGTTACCGCAGTGGCAGTCGGCGGGCTGACCAGACTGTTGCCGACCGTGAAGGGGAACAGCAGCGTATGGCCATGCGCGATCGTCTGGGCCGGCGGATTGGCGGGTGTGATGGTCGGTACGTTATCGAAGATGACCTCGAAGGTTACCGGCGCTGCCATGAGGCCGTTCGGGTCAGTGAGATTGACGGTGATAAAGGTAAAGCCGGGCTGATTGCCGACCGGGGTAATGGTCAGGGTGCGCTGGCCGCCGTTGGCGGGGCCCACGACGATATTGGCATTCGGCACCAGGGTCGTGTTGCTGGACGTGGGCGCCGGCGTCAATGTAAGGCTGGATGGCGCGAACTGGGCATCGGAGACAGTGAAGGTCACGGTGAACGAAGCGCCCGGCGCCTTGATCTGCGTTGGGATCGAGCCGATTACGGGCGGCGTGGCGGGCACAAAGGCAACCGTGCCCTGGAAGCGATCGTCCGAGCCAATCGTGCCGATCTGACCATTGATCGTATTGCCATTTTGGTTCATCAGGTTGCCGCTGTCGTCGGTGATATTGGGACCGAGCAACAGGGTGTAAGAACCGGCAACTGTTTGTGGCGTGGCAAATACGATTTGGTAAACGTTGTGCAGATTGCCGGAACCGGTGTCGGGAGTGACATCGAAGACATACTGAACCGGCACGATTTTGTTGTTCGGGTCCTTGACGTAGCTGATCGAATTCGGCGTGAACGAAGTCGGATCGACTCCCCCCTTGAAGGTGACGGTGATGCCGGACAGGGTTTCGCCGAACGTCGCGGTGAGCGGCGTGATGCCGGCTACTTGCGGTCCGGGATTGGGGATGACGACGTTACTACTGTAGGCACTGGTATTCAGCCGGATGGCGAAATCGCCACGGCCCAACGTGGAGGCGACCAGCATGTTGAGGCCGGTGGAGGTATCCGGAACGCCGGTGACCTGATTGACATTGCCGAGCACGAGTTGGAGGTTGGTCACCCGCACCGCGGGCAAGAAGCCGCCGCTCTGGGTAGCGGAGTTCGTCGTGCTGAACGCCGGGAAGATGGTCCAGGTTTTGCCGAAGTCCGTGGAATTGACCACGCCGCCGTCGCCGCCCAGGTAGAGCACGGGAGTGGTTCCCGTGGGGCTCTGGGTATTGGGGACCGCGAAGCGCCAGTCGACTGCCATGGTGGTGAGGCCGGTGGTCGCGTTGAAAGCCGCGACCAGATCGCTCGAGTTGTTCCAAACGGGGCGCTGGATACCGTTGGCGCCGAAGATAAAGCCTTTGCCCGCGACGTCGTTGAGTCGGATCCAGGTCGGGGTAGCGACGGACGAATCGGCGCAGTAGTAGACTGCCCTTTGCGTCATGGCAAAGACATCGTGGGTGCCCACACGGGGGTCGGGACTGATGGCCAGGACGGCGCTGCCATCCAGGCCCGTGGATATTCTCGTCCAGCTCGTGCCGCCGCCGGAAAAGGTGACAAATATGTTACCACCGAGCGTGCCGGCATAAATAAAGTTGTCCACATTGACGATGCCCCCCTGCGCGGGGCCGAAAGCCAGGGCCGGGGCGTAAGTCCCATCCAGTACCGTCGGATCACCAATGGCATGCCAGGTGATGCCGGCCACGCCGGCCGCCAGCGAACTGTTGGAAGACCGGAAAATACGGCCAGTACGCGAGCTTATCACCATGCCCTGATAGTCGCCGGGAATGCCGATCGGGTTGATGGCAAAATCGGAGCCGCGGTTGGCGTTGTTGAAGGGTTGCGGCGTCACCCAGGTCTGGCCAATCGGCGAAATCCCAGGACCAGGCCATTCGCCGGCTCCGGTCGTCGCCGGGAAATCGCCGGCAAGGATCAGGCCGGACGTGGCGCTGGAGGTAGTCTGGCCGGGGGGAGTGACCTGGAAGAAATCGCTGCCGATGAAGTTGGGGCCTACGCCGCCGGGAGCCACGGCATAATTGGCGGTGTAGGGGTATTGATAGCGGAACAGGGTGCCGGAACCGGTGGGATCGGCAATCACCTGTTCGCCGAAACCGGACGACAGGTTGTTCCACGAAATATTGCCGTCCTGGAAGATGTTCGGGTCGGACATGGGCGTGCCAATCCCGGGGTTTTCGGCGATTAGCAAGGCGCCCGCGACCGAGGCGGCCAGCGTGCTGGGCTCGGCGCCCGTGCTGGTGATTTGGGCAACCTGCAAGTTGCCGATGCGCGAGCCGTTGATAGAAGCTTGCGTGCCGATACCCTGGTCGATATTGCCCGTTGGATTGGTGAGCGTGGGCACGTTGTTGCCGGAGGGCATGTCGACGCCGGTATAGATGCCGCTCGAGGTGGCCGAGAAGAGACGCACGTTCCCGGTCACCGGGTCGACGATGTCGACCATTTGATTGACGCTGCCCTCGCCGAAATCAAAGAACTGCCAGTGAATGTCCGAACCATCGTTGCGGAAGCTGAGCGTTTGCGTGAACTGCAACGAGCTTGGAGCCAGGAAGGGGTTCATGGGATCGCGCAACATGCTCAGAACATTTCCCGCCTCGAGCAGGCCGGTGAAATCGTTGAGTACGCCGCCCGGCCCCGGCAACTGCGTGGTGGGGGGGTTGCCGCTCAGGTAAGGTGAACCGTCACTTTGCAGCTCATTGACACTGCCGACGGAGAAACTTTGGGCACCGTTGGCAGCGAACGGATTCAGCGCAGCGCTGTAATCGTAACTCACATTGGAGTAGACGTCGCTCACGCTCGTAAGATCGACCCGCACCACCGAAGAGGCCTGGCTGCCACTATTGAACCCGAGGTTCTGGAAGCTAAGCGGATTGTTGCCCGCGATATATACGATGTTTGGATTGCTCGGGTCGATGACGATCGACTTGGCGGCCGTGAAACCAAAATTCCCTCGGGTAGTGTCATTCGTGGGGAAGCCCGCAGGGTTGATGTTCTGCGGCGTAATAGGCAAGGCCACCCGGGTCCAGTTATTGCCGAAATCCTTGGTCTCGTACAGAAAACCGCCCGTGTAGGCATAGACCCAGCCTTGATAGAGGGCATCTTGCAGGGGGTGGTTGGTCTTGGCCGGCGTGGCCAGAATAATCGGCGTGGTGGTGCCCGAAGGGTTCGGCGAGGGTCCGACAAAAATGACTGGGTAGGGGGACAGCGGTACTGGGTTGTTGAGACCGTCGATGTTTACCCGTGAGTTTAGTCCCTGGTTGGGGCCAGGAGCGCCCGCGCCATCGTTGGGCACTGGCAACAAGGAACTCTGTCCCAGCGGTGCTCCGGAAGCGGACGAAGTAAAATAGACCCCGCCTGTCCGACCCAACCCCGTCATGAAACCGGCATAGAGAACCTGGAGCGGGCCCGTACCACCCGTGGCGCCGCTGCCCCCCGCCAGCACAACGTCCGTGCAAAGGCCAGACTCGATCTGCGACCAGGTCAGGCCGGAATCGGTGCTGCGGAAGAGACCGGAATTCGTCGCCGTCGACCCCGAGATGGCGGCATACATGATAAAGACGCCATTCACCGGATTGCTATCGACCACGATCTTGTTGATCGCGGTGCCATCGAACAGGTGATCACGCTGCAACGAACTTATCGGCGTGGCCGACTGCACCTGCGTAACCGGGTCCACGTTGACGTTGTTCTTGGTGCTATCAATGACCTGCCAGGTGCGGCCGCCATCGATGGAACGCAAAAAGCCAATGCCGCTGCGCCTGACGGGCAATCCGTTGGAGTTCGCTATATTCGCCACGGCGGAACCCGTGCCGGCCATGACAATCGTTTTATTGGGGTCGCCATCCGTCGAGGCGACCGCCGTCATCGTGTTGATGTTAAGGGAGCCCAGCGGCCCCAGGTCGGTCAACGGAATCCAGTTCGGGCCCTTGGGGCTCGTCGTGAGGAAGTTATAGGTCTTCCAGATGCCGCCGCTGATGCCGGCGGCGTACACGGTGTTGCCCGTGGAATCGGCCGGATCGACCGTCACGGCGCCCACCGGCCCGGTCTGAGTACCATTTTCAGGCGCCGGGCCAATGGCGGTCCAAACGGAACTCGACAGGTTATTTGTGGGACTCTCGGTAAAGATACGGAAGCCGACGTTGACTTGATCGGCCCCGGTCTCGCCCAAACCCGTGCCCGGAATGCTGTGTGGCAGTGTGAGGGTCCAGCGGTTGAGGGTACCGGTGAAGGTGCCGATGCTATAGGGGTTCGCCGTGTTTTTCACCTGGTTTTTGATGGTAAGCGACCAGGTGCCCTTGGCATTCTTCCCGACCAGGCCGGAGAGCGGGAACTGGGGTTTGTAGCTGCCCGCAATCCCAACTGCGGCGCTTTGGATCGTGTTGGTCGCGAAATCGTCGAGAGTGGTAATACTGCCGTTGTCCGGGTGGGGGCTGCCTTTGGAAGCGCCCGAAATGCCGACGTTGGTGAACAAGGTAAATACAGTGTTGTCCGGCGCCGTCAGCGTCGCGACCAGGTCGGGCGTGTTCTGGTGCGTGAGGATTAACTGGAGCTGAATGTGGCTGATGTCATCCTGGGTGATGATGTAGTCGTCCGGGATGAAGATGGAGGAAAAAGCGGCGCCGCCGGCCGCGAAAGTTTGGTTGATGACGCCCGAGGAATAGGAATTGGTCAATGTGGCCGCGTTGGTCGGGTCCGCGCCGCGTAGAACATAAAGCCCGGCGTTGAGATTATTGTCGATGGCATTGCCATGGGTGTCGTTGATTGGCTTGTTCAGCGCCGTGTTGACCGAATTGTTGACTGGGCCGACGACGACACTGTAGCTGCCGCTATACTGCTGCGTCGGGAAGTTGATGCGAAATACGCGGTCGGTAAATTCCGACGGATAAACCGGTGTCTGGGTGATGGTCGCGGAACCAGCGGCCACGGTCAGCGACGTGCCGACCGGCAGGCTAACGACAAACGGTCCGCCGTTGGGGCCGGTCACATCCGCGGCCGTTAGCAAACTCAGACCAGGAATGGTGGCGAGGTAAGCGGCGAATTGACTGGCGCTGGTCGTGCCGGCCGTGTACGAAAAAGTGGCGGTGGTCGCTTGCCTGCCGTTGTAGGCGAGGGTCACGTTGCCGCTACCGCCGAAGGTGACCGTGTCATTCGTCGGGTTGGCGGTAATGGAGACGAGCGGCGTAATGGTCGCCGGACCGGAGGACACGGTGAGCAAGCTGCCACCGTATTCAGTGGCGGGGAAAGTAACCGTAAATATCCCGCCGCTGCCGCCGGTGACGGCCGACGCCGTGAGCGCTCCCAGGCCTGGGAGGGACGCGAGGTAGGTGGCGAGCTGGGTGGCCGTGGTGCTGCCCGCGGTGAAGTTGAACGCTGGCGAGGCGGCGAGTTTGCCGTTATACGCCAGGGTCACATTGCCGTTCGCGTTGAAGGTGATCGTGTCGCTAAAGGGGACCGGTCCCGTCGGGCCAAGCAGGTTGACCACGTTGGAAGCATTGATCGAGCTCAAATCGATTTTACGGTCAAAGGTAAAATCGGTGTAGCTATTGGTCTGGTTGAGAATCAGTCCCGTCGTGGGAATAATCTGCCACCACAGGACCTGGCCGTGCAAACCATCGTCATTTAAATCCTGTACCCGCAAGGTCCAGGTGCCGTTGACGTTGAGGCCGTCGAGGACGCTCAGGGACTGCTGGGGGACATACGTGCCGTGGAAAGGACCACTCACGGTAGGAGAGGTAATGGACAGGGCGGCGTTATCGTCAAACGTGGTGCCGTCGTAGTTGGGCGCACCACCAGCGGGTTGTTGCCGCTCGAGAGCAAGATTACGGTACCGTTGGGGGCAACCAGCGACAGACTCAAATCCGACGCCAGCGGATGTTGAATGTCGACACGCACCGTGAGGCCGGTCAGCACTTGATTGGCCGGCGCATTGGCGATCACCAGGGGCACATTGAGCACGCCGGGGACGGCAATGTTGGTGTGCGGATCGTTGATGGCTTGCGGAATCGCGAAATTAAGCGGGTTGGTCGGACTGCCGATGATCGAGGTCGAGATCGAAGTAATCGTGCCGCCGATGAGCCCCGCGCCATTGAAGGTCAGGGCGGGCTGATTGGCGCCGCTGAGTGCGTTCTCGTAGGTAATGGTGGGGTTGGCCGCGGCCGAAACGACCATGTTCCCCTGGCCGACGTTCGTAAGGGCATTGAGCGCGATCTGGATGTTTTCTTGCAGAACCGTGTTGTTCGCGTTCCAGTTGATGGGTGCTGTCGTCTGGCCGTTAAAGGAAAGCGTGAACGTGCCGCCGGTGGTGGTTGGGCTAAAGTTCAGGGTTTCCTGAACGTTGGCCGTCGTGTATTTGATCACGTCCTGATGAGGCCCGGGCACAATCAGCGGCAAGGTGGCCGGATCATAAGGCGGCGCCAGCAAGGGAGGCGCAAGCTCAAGGGCACGCCGCCGGCGGGGCTGGGGACCGCGAAGATATCGGTCGGATCGCGGGTCAGATTGGCGGTGAAGCCATTCTGGGTCTGGTTCATGGCGTTGCCGAGAGACCCAAAGAACGACGTGCTTGGCGTGTAGTGCGAGGCCGGGAAGCCCGTTTGCAAACGTAGCGACCAGTTGACGAGCGTGCCGAAATTGGCCGTGCTGTTGTTCGTGATGACCAGGGTCCAGGTCCCATTCAGTTCGCTGGCCGGCAGCGCGGCGGCGCTCAAGGGCGTATCGGGTCGGAAACTCACCGTTGGGGTGAGCGTAGTGGCCCGCAGAGTGATCGGCAGTAGCGCCTGGTCGTCGAAAACCGTGTTCGGGAAGTTAATGCCCGGATCGCCCGCATTCAGGAAAAACGCTGGCCCGTTATTGGGGGCGATAAGTTCCACGGACAGGCTGCTCGTATCCGGGAAGAGGGCGTCGACCGTTACCGTCATATCACGTAACACCTGCGCTGGGTCGATGCCGCTAATATTGATCGTGGAAGTCGCCACGTAAGGGACGGAGGGCTTGGGCGGCGGTCCGCCATTTGGCAAAGATGCCACGAAGATCGGCACGTTTTGTTGCGCTGCCACCGGAGTTCCTTGAGTGATACTCACGGGGACAACTGATTGCCAGTTGATGGGCTGCACGGAGAGTGCGGTGGGATCAAAGGGATTGATCGCACTTTGGTTGGCGATAATGATGCCCATGCCCACTGGCTTTTGGCCCAGGGCGCCCGCGGAGGGGCTGGAAAGCGTAACGGTGAACGGCACGTTGGCCGTCATGTTCAAACCCGTCGCGACCAGGACCGAAACCGTGGTGGAAGTCGTGCCCGCCAGCAGGGTCACCGGAACATTGATCAGCGGGACAATGTCGCCCGAGGCGCCGCTGGTGGAAACATTGATCGTCTGGTTGGTGGCAAACGATTTGTTCGTGAAGATCGTGAAGGTAAAGGGAGTCGTCGAGCCCGCGGCAACGTTGCCGTCGTACGCCGTGACATCGCCGATAGACCAGAAGGTAGTCGAGGCAGCATTCTTGTCGACAATACTCGCCAGGCCCACGTTGAGAATGTTGCTGGCGGGGGCCACTGCGCCGGCGGTGGCGCCAGCAAGGCCGACCAACTGCGCGGGCCCCGCCACGAGACTTAGCAAAGCGGCGCTGCCCGTGGCGTTGAAAACAATGTTGAAGGGCCCGCCGACGGGGCCCACAACTGTAACCGTTCCGGCTGTCAAACCTGGAATCGTCTGCAGGTAGGCCTGGACCGCGGCGGCAGTTGTAGTGCCCGTCGTGAAGGCCAACGATCCGCCCGTGACCCCGTTGTAAGCCAGGGTGATGTTACCCGAGTTGGCGGTGAAGCTCAGGGTATCCGAGCCGCCCGCGATGCTGCCGCCAACGCTCAAGTTGCTGGCCACGAGTGAGAACGTTCGTAAAGGTTCAATAGTCGAACCAATGGATTTCAACTGAACACTGACCGTCGCCGTGGTCGTACCCGGAGCAAAAATGACCAGCTGATTGGTGAGCGGCGTATAGTCGGCACCCGCCACAGCGGTGCCGTCTTTCGTGTTCACCACGACGGTAACGATCTGGGTGCTTGGCTGGCTAAGCGACAGCGTGAAGTTCACAACGGCCGCATTATCCTGGACCGTTTGGTTGCTGATGGTGAGCGAAGGAGCGCCTGGAAAAACGGCACGCGAATCCGGTCGGACACGAGAGGCTGGACCGTGTAGCTATAGGTGCCAACCTTGCTTTGTGGATTGAGACTGACGAGGAACTGTGTCGCCCCCATGACCCCGTTGGGATCGACGATGGTGACGGTAGCCTTGTCCTTGTTAACCGTTGCGCCGAAGGGGTTGGTGATGTTCACGAAGAAATTCGTGTCGCCGCGGAAGACGGAGTTGCCCAGGATCGTGACCGGGATCGTGCCTGTGATGGTATGCGCGGGAATGGTGATGCTGACCGCGTTTAGCGGGACATAATTGACGTTCGCCTTGGCTGTGCCATCGCTGGTAGTGACCAGGAACGTGATGGGGACGTTCGAAGGCGTCGAAAGAATGAACGGAATAAAGGCCTGTTTTTGCCCACTCTCGCCTTCCGTGACCACCAGATCGCCGATGTTGATCGCGGGCACCGAGTGATTATCCACGATGGTCGCGATGCCTTCGCCGATGTTACCCTTATCTTGATTGCCGACCCGAGCCGCGAGGCCGTCCGCCAGGGTTCGCGATGGTACGTTGGGATCGGGCGTATAGTGGGCATTACTGAGGGTGGCCGCGAAGAGCGTGTTGCCCTCGGGGTTGGGATTGCTGGCAATCGGAATCGTGAAGGTGGTGCTCTTGGCGCCGCCGGCAGCGTGACGGTAAATGCGGTGCCTGTATAATCGGCCGGCGAGGTGGCCGTTATGTTGGAGGGCGTCACGGTCATCGTTGTGGCCACGCCGCCGGGACTGGCCGCCGACGCGACAGGATAATTGGCAAAGACCGTGAAGGTTTCAAAGGCCGGCTGACCATTCGGCAACTTCTGGACAATGGCATCGCTCAAGGTGAGCGTCGGCAGCAATTCGCTGTCCATGATCGTGGCCGTGCCGGTCGCCTTTTGAATTCCCAGGCCCGTCGATATACCGGTGAAGGTAGCATTGCTGATCGCCAAGGTGAAGGAACGGTCACCCAGATAAGCGATCTCGGGAACGAGGTGAACGGCAATCGTGGTAAAGGATTGCCCGGCAAGAATCGTCGCCGTGCCCGTGGTCGAAAGAACGTTGCCGCCCGTGGTATTGGCCCCGCTGAAATCAAACGCTTCGCGCACCGTCCCGTCGACGAGCGTCCAGGTAAACGTGATGTTTTTCCCCGCGACGCCATTGAGATAAACGGGGATGTTGATCGTGGCTGCCGAATCCGGCGTCGCCGTATCGCCCACGGAAAGATTCAAAAGATTGTCATCAATCATGAAGCCCTTGGCGGTGGCCTGGCGGGGGGCGAGTACGCATTCGCCGTGGGTGTCACCGTCGCGGCCCCTGGAGCTGCACTGTTCTGATCGGGTGCCACCGTTAACAGAGCGGGATCGACACCCGCCGCGAAACTTAAGTTGAACGGGCCGCCGACATTGCCGGACACCACGGTGCCCGGGAGTATGAAGTTAAGATCGGCCTGGAGTTGGGCAGCCGTGGTCGTTAGCTGGTTGTAGAGGAAGGAGACGCTCGTATTGCCGGGCACAAAGGCAGTGACCCCATTTTGCGTGGCAACACCGCTGATGCCAAAAGAAAAGAGGACAGATCCAGGAATAGAAAAGGCCACCGTGGCGCTGGCGAGCTTCGTATTGAAGAACTCGAAACCGGGATCACCGATTTCCGGGCTGCTGGTGCCATTCACCTGCACGGGCAAGGTATAAGTGTTGCTTGGGGTCAAGGCCTGATTGTTGGGGAGCGGGTTGCCGAAGATGGGCTGATAATCCAATCCATCCGAGCCAACGGCGGCCACGGTAGCTGTGCCATCCTGAGTGTTATAGCTGCCGGTAATCGCTGGCACGGGAATTTGGGCCGTGGACGGCGGAGCATTGGAGATGACCACCGGGAAGGGGAAGGTCGTCGCGTTCTGGCTCACGTACCCAAAGGTGGCGCCGATGTTGATGGTCGTGGCGTTATTGTCGATGATGGTGCCCCGGCCAATGAACTTGGTGTTCGACATGGCACCCGTGCTGGGCGTGTCCAGGGTCACGGTAAAGGATTGGTTGCCGGAATAGACCGTGTTGGGGAGCACGTAGATCGGAATGAACGCCGAGTTCAAGTTAAAGGCAACTTGCGACTGGCCCGGGACGACGCCTTGCCCTGAAACGGTCACATTGACGGTCTGCGGGAAGGTAAGTGCGGGGTTGCTGAGTATCTGAAAGATAAAGGGCTGTGCCAGAGCCTGGGCCGCGGAATGCGGTATCGTCTGCGTCACGTCGCCAATAGACCACACGGCAGCGCTGGGCTGGGCGTCGGCATCCACGATGGTCGCAATGCCAGTGGGCTTGGAGATCAGGGAAGCCGGTGCCGTTTGTCCGCCCACGCGCATGTTCGAGGCGGTAACGGTGAAGAATACCGGATCGGTGTTGGCGGCTGGATCGTGCAGGATATTCAGGTTGCCGAGCGCGGCGGGCACATTGGGAACGCCGAATGTCTTCACGGTTTGGCCTGGCAGGAACGTGACCGTGAAATTCGCCGGCAAGGACTGATAATCCACACCGCCCTGAGCCGTGTCGCCGCCAGCCCCCGTGGAAATAGTCGCCGTGATAGTTTGCGTACTCGGGCCGCTGAGGAAAATAGACAGCGCGGCATTGACTGTACTATTCGCGGTCGAGGCGTTCTCCGTGACGGTAATGTCGCCGACAGAAAGCTGCACCGTATCGCTGACGATGGTCGCGATTCCCTGGGCGCGGGCCACATTGGCCTGGCCGGTAACGAGGTTCAGGTTCACGGCAAACGTCGGATTGAGAGGTTGCGGCGGCTGGAGATTGCCCTTGTACGTGACCGGAATCAAAAAGCCGGGAACGGTCTTGCCGGTGAGCGGGTCGGTGAAGGTGTCGCCCGGTAGAATCGTGTGGCTCGTGGACGGGATCGCGATGTAGTCGGTACCTGCCACCGCAGTCTGGTTGGCTGTCTGGTAGGTCACCGTGATCGGATTGGCATTCGGGAACGACAAGTAGACGGGCAGATTGTAGGTCAAGTTGGTGCCGGTGATTCCTTGCGCTTTCATGATGTCGCCAACAATGATGTTGGGGACATGGGTGCCGTCGACGATGGTCACCACGGCGGCGGTGTTGGTCGTCGCTGGCGCGGCGTTGACCACGCTGACGATATTGACCGTGAACGCCTTGTTGGCCACCTCGCTCTGCACCAGAATTGGGACGTGAATGGTAGCCGATTGGGATCCGGCCGGAATTATCACAGAGCCAGCCGTGCCCGTGTAGTCCACGCCGTTGACCGCGGCAGCCGAATTGCCGCCGCCATTCGCGAACTGATAGTTCACCGTTACAGGCTGGCTGGTGATGCCGTTGAGATAAAAGGTCACGTTGGCGTTCGGTTGCGGCCCATTGGGGTTGAGCTGTACAGTCGTGGCGCCGACGCTGACCGCCAGGGCATTGTCGTCCACGATTACGCCAACGGCCTGCGACCTGGTAATGGAAGCGTTGACCGGGTTGGTAAGGTTCAGGAAGAAATCGACATTGCCTGTCAGAGTCTTGTTGGTGAGCGCATTTATCGGCAGCGGGATGGAAATAATCCCGGTGGTGGAACCGGCGAGGATGGTCAAGATGCCGGGCGTGCCCGTGTAATCGGTGCCGTTGAAAGCCGTATCGTCAGTGAAGCTGAAGTCGACGCTGACGTTGGCGGGGGCCGGCACGCTCAAGAAGACCGGGAAGTTCATGGTCGGATTGGGATTGCCGTTGAGGTTCCCCTTGAGGACATAGCTGTTACCGACGGTGAGGGCGGGAATGTTGGCATTCGCGATGATAGTGCCGCGCCCCTGGGCCCGGCCGATCAACACGGTCGCCGAATTGGTCAGGTTGACCAGGAAATAACGATTGCCGGTGAAAAGCGCGTCGCTCAGCACGGGCACCTGGAATGAGGCTGTAGTCTGGCCCGCCTTGAATACGACAGTACCGCTGGAGGCCACGTAGTCGGCGTTAAGTCCGGAGGACACGGCGGCGGCATTGCCTGTCGCGTCCTGTGTGGCCCAGTTGACGGCCAGTGGCGTGCCAACCGGCTGCGACAAAATGACGGTGAAGACCGCCATCGTCTGACCCGAGGTGGGCTCCTGGACGATGGTGTCGCTGATCGAAAACGAAGGCGGCGTGCCCTTATCATTCGGCCCATGGGCCGCGGAAAGATCGATGGGCGTGACGGATGTGATCTGATTGCTCAGGTCGGTGGTGGCGGCCGTTTTTGGATCGGTGTAAGTGATATTAATGATGTTGGACGTCAATGAGCCGGGGTCTACCGGACGATCGAACGTGAGTACGAAGCCATCGAATTGGCGGGTGCCGTCCGCTGCAAAGGTATTGTTGTAGACGGCATTGCCCGTGATGGTATCGCTGACCAGCGCACCCATGTCGCCGCTGACCAGGCGGGGGCCACCGGCCACGGTGACCGTGTTCGTAAAGATCGTCGAACCGCCGACGTCAAGGTTGCCCGACCAGAACGGATAGACTCGGCCGCCGTACATGGCCAGGCCGGAGCGATCGCCGAAACCAAAGGGGCCTGCCACCGCCAGATTGTCCGGAATCGGCTCCAGGTTCACGATGGCGCCGGTGTAGAAATCGGTGGCGCTGTGCTGGGTATTCAGGAACGTGTCCTTCGCGAAGGTCACGCCACCGTCGATGCTGGTGGTGAAGCTGTTGGCGATGCGGATGTGGGCTGCGTCTGTGCGACCGTCATACCACATGGCTCCCAGGGTTCCCGTGACCGGGTCGACGGCCAGCGTCGGATTGATCTTGGTGCGGGTGCCTTCGGAAAAATCATCGCCGGGAGCATCATCATTGAGCGCACCCAGGGCGGTCAGGGCCGTCCAGGTATCGCCAAAACCTGTGGGAAAATCAGAGGTAAGTAACCCGATATTGGTCTGGGTGAGGGGAGTGTTTGCCGGCGGCGGAATAGTGTAAGCCAAATAAACTCGGCCCTGAAAAGGACTGAACGAGCCAAGCGTATTATCGATGGCGACCGAGTAATTGGGAGCTATGCCGGGCGTGCCGATCGGGGCCACGGTGGTGTGGGTCGGATAGGTGTTCAGTGCCCCACCTGGGACCGAGGTAATGGGCAAGGGAACGTCAGTCCCGAACCCTGACGTGCCTCCCTCGAATCCGGGAGTTCCGGCACGTCCCGTGGTCGTACTGATCAAACCAGTAAAGTTGATCGACCAATTCGTGATGAACTGGGTAGGGGGTGGCGTCAGGCCGCTAGCCCGGTTATCGACAGCCTCAAGCGTCCAGTTGCCCTTGATCACGTCGGCGAGGGTAAGACCGGGTTGGCTGGCGATCGCCTGGTTAATGAGCGCGATGAGATTGTGGAAGGCGCCTGCTCCGGCAGTAAACGAGCCAGCCGGTGCGTTTGCCTCCGGTTGGAAATGGCCGATCCAGGGTGCAGCGTCCGTCGGCGTACCGACAGCGTTGGTCCCCGACTGATCCTCGAAGCCCAAGACCCTTGGGGCATTGTCGTCGAATACCGTGCCAACGGGATTGTAAACATTGGGCCGGATGAAAATCTCGCCGATGCTGCCTGCGCCGGTCAAACCAACTTCTCCGGTACCGGCACCAACCACCTGGCCGAGGGGGTCCACATGATTAAACAGCAATGTCACGGAAGGCAAATTGCTGCCAACGGGCGGGACCAAGATGAGGCCAAGTTCATCGAGATTTGGGTGAACCAGGTTGACCGTAACCGTGAGATCATCCAGACTGGTTAGATTGATCGTGTTGATGTCCTTGGTGGCATTCAAATCGACCTGGATGGGGTCCAACGTGATACCGGGGATGTCGGCGGTGCCGCCGGTCCCGCCCGCACCAGTCGGCGGTGCGACGCCGTCGGTAATCGCCTGCTGGGTATTGCTCGAAAAAATCTTGGTGCCAGTTACTGGCGCCACCGCCACGCCCTGGTCGGGCTGGGTGATGTCGTAAAAAATCTGGCTGATGGTGGTCCCGCCATCAATATAGATGTCATTGTAAAAGACCATCATTTGCCCGCCCGGGGCAGGCGCCGCGAGAGTGAGGGTGACGATGTTCCCTAGTGCGGTGAAACTCCCTGGCCCCTGGAAACTGAATTCCGCGGGATTAAGGCCGTGCAAGAAAGTTATGATGAAGGAATGCCCAACGGACTGAGTGACCGTGACGTTGCCGTTGAGAATGGGAACCGTGTCCAGGGCAGCCTGTACGTCCGCGAAGGTACTGTTGCTTGTAAAAGCAAAACTGCTGCCGGTAACCCCATTATAGGAAAAGGCACTGGCCTTGATCGCCGTTCCCTGGCTGAAGATGATCTGCGGATTGGCGGCTTCCGTGCCCGTCTGAGGGATGTTGCCCCCTTTAAGATGCTGCAGATCGGAAACCAGTTCTTGAGTGGTAAAGGTACGCCCGCCGTCCGCGGAGGCAACCATGAAAACGCGACTTTCCAATGGGACCGGCGGATTGGCATTTGGCTGAGAGTAGGTTTGGTTCACGTTATAGGCAACGTAGATCCCCTTAGGGACGAGGTCACCGTTGGGATACGTTGGGGTAGCCGGAATCGCCACCATCGTGGCCAGCGTATCCGTTTGAACCGCGCCAGTTTGCGGGTCGGTGAAGGTGGGAGTATTCGTGTCAATGCCCAAAACTGGATTGGCCGCCGGATCCTGGCCAAACCATTGATAAATCACGCTGTTGCCATCGAGATAGAAAGCCGTTGGAAAGAGGATCTTGATGTCCGAGCGTCAAATCAGCGAGCGGAGCGGTTCCCGCGAAATTAAAGCGTTGCAAAACAATGGCGCCGCTGGTGAGCGCCGCATTCTCCTCGGCTGAGACAACATAAAAATGATGGTTGCGATCAAACGCGACGGAGGGATCAACGATTTGAGCAAATGGAAGTCCGTTCGGGGTGCTCGGGT
The DNA here is from genome assembly GCA_963848825.1 of uncultured Planctomycetota bacterium. Taxonomy (GTDB): domain Bacteria; phylum Planctomycetota; class Planctomycetia; order Gemmatales; family Gemmataceae; genus CAVVSQ01. The sequence continues at coordinate 187,383 of CAWKFA010000009.1, forward strand.
CGGTGAGGGGCACGGCTGCGAGAAACGCATGCCAGGTGCGACCCTGGTCCGTCGAATAGTTGCCTGAAACGTCCCAGGCATTGGCGTTGGCCGCCGGATGGGTCGCGTGCACTTCCACGATTTTGGTGGGATCCAGCGGATCGACCACCACCGTGGGACTGGTGTTGCTTGGCCCCGTGGACATCGTCGCGGCTATGCTACCCACAACCGCGGGGGGCAGGGCGGACATGACTGTCCGCTCTTCCAGCATTTCGACAACTAGCCTTTGGGAGCTGCGCCGCGTCCTGATAGGCTGGTTTTTTTTCCTGGAAAGCCAACTCTTGACATAGCTGCGAAGGAGAGACGAGAAACTCATCGTGACCTCGGTGACAAACTTAGTTGTGCGAACTACTGATTGGGGCAAGCGATGAAGGAAAGAACATGGTAATGGTATGCCGGCCGTGGCCCAAAATCCTCTGGTGTGTACATAAATACAGACGCGGCGCTGACCAGAGATCTTCCTAGTTTACCAATTCGGGAAACTTATGATGGCTCTTTTAGGTTTTATCCGCCGTGGGGCTGGTAGGAGAGATAAATCCCACCTTAAAAAACATTCTACCCAATTAACCCAGAGACCCGCACCTCGGCAGAGACCCAATGCCGCATGATGGGCTTAAAACGGACACCTTGACATCTTCGATTTGCTCATGGACAGGCAAGATGACATGTTTGTGAACAACGCTCGATTTCTCCGCGATTAATAACTTACCTCTACCGTCAAGTTTATACCTTGGGCCCAAAAAGATGTTTCGTTAAAGCCGTTAAAGGCCGCCTGAGCCGGCGCTCCGCCCACCAAAAACAAAGGCGGACGGGTGGCGCCACCTGCGGTGGCATCGATTTGTGCCCCGGGGCGTACAACGTGCGACAGGTACATAAAGGTGTAGCCCGCCCCTATCTTCCAGTGATCATTGAACTTGTAGCCGATGTTGATGCCTGTCTCCGGCAGGATGGTAAACTCGTCATGGCGGAACACACCGATGTTGCTCGGCTGGGCATAAAATCCCCCCGGCGCCGAGAAATTACCCAGATTTAAGGGGGCGGACACTTGGGTATTACCGGCAATGTTTACGGTCTCATGGTTGTTGCCCATGGCGAGCTTGGCGAAGCCGGTCAAGGCAATCCGGCCAACATTGATAGTGGTATCGATGCCAAGCTGACCGGCAAAAAAGTGGTTATGCGTGCCAAAGGAGTCATAGGTGACGATCGTGGCATCTGACAGGAGGACCGGTGCCGGGCCAAAGGCTGTCGTGCTACTAATGTTCAGGCTTTCACTTAAGTCGACATAACGAAAACCGGCCAGCAGATCGATGTAGCCCGTGACCGAGCCGCGATTGAATTTGCAAATCTGATAACGCAGATTGGCTTCCGAACCCCACAAGTTCGTCGACGAGGACACCACGCTAGATTCCGAGAGGATTCCATCAAATATTGGTATGTTTGCAAGCGCCGAACCAGGATACGTTTGAACATTACTGGTGGGCCGGCTTGCCAAAAAGAAATAGCCGGCTTCAAAAGCCAGTTCCTGGTTGTCGTTCAGCCATGCACCCAGGAAAAATCGCCCGCCGTTAAGGCCGTGCGACTCGAGCTGAGGCGCCGGCGTGGCATTGGCGACGCTGAGCGATAAATTGCCCGGCAAGGGCTGTCCCTGCACCTTCCAATAAATGTATTCGGCCGTGCCGTAAATCTGGTAGCCTTTGCGCGGCTTCCAGGTTCCTTCCGGCCCGACCAAAAACGGCTCCGGTGGGTCGGCAGGCGCCGTCGGCACATCGTCAGACTGCAAGACTTGAGGCGGACTCAACTCTACCGGTCCAGTGCTTTCGGTAGTGCCCGGTCCCGGCAATGGCGGCGGGGCTATCGCCTGCGCCAGAGCCAGTGCTTCAACCGGCGTGGCCAGAGGGGCGTACTGTACTGGAGCATTCGCGACCGGCCAAGCTGCTTGCGGGGCTGCCTGGAAGTAATTTGGATAAGCGGGGGCCGGGTAAGGGGCGTAGCGCGCTGGCATGGGAGCGTACCGCACCCCCGGGCCCTGAATGGGCAGCGGTTCCTGATATCCCATCTGGGCGTGGGCCGTCTCCAATCCACAAAGGCTATAAACCACCAGTCCGAGGATTTCCTTCCTCATTGGTTGCCCACCTCCAAGAGATTAAAAGGCCGCCCGGCCCGTCGTTATTATCGCTTCAGGTGTGTTAATCGGTACAATCGGCGCCACAGGATGAGACTTACGGTCTGTAGGGGCTGTGATTGGAACATCGAATATGTTGACTTTGCCGGCTGTAGCGGTCCTGTTGATTGGGTCGCTGACACGAAGTAATATGATGGGCATTGCCCGCCGGAAAATTTTTCCCATTCTAACATAACCGGTGCTGGCTCGCACGCCGTGAACAGCTCGCGCACTCTTCCCGGAATGCCATCCTCGGATCGAACATTCCCCTGGAGCTTATTTGCCATGTATTTGCGGAATATCTCTCTCCTGGTGCTTATTGCCGCACCTGCATCGGTAATGGCCCAGGACGGTTCCCACGCGCTGGTAGTCGGCTTCGACCGATTTTTCACCACTACGAATCCCGGCAACCACCAGGAAGGCCAACTACTTCTTGGCGAGCTCAACTGCATCGCTTGCCATAAGCCCGCCAGCCGCCAACCTTGGGCTTCGAACCAGGCAGGCTCCCATTCTCGATTCCGTGGGCGGTCGGGTCCGCGCTACTTATTTGCAGCAATTTTTGGCCAATCCGCAGAAGACCAAGCCGGGCACCACCATGCCCGATCTGATGGCGGCGCTGCCCGAGGCGGAACGGCAAGAATCCCTTGATGCTCTCGTTCATTTGCTTGTGTCCACCGGCACGTTTGTTGACGCACCGCCCGCACCCAAATCGATCGCGAAGGGCAAAAAACTGTTTCATGAGATCGGCTGCGCTGCTTGCCATGGACCTTATGAGGCGAAACTCAAGGACCAAGCGGCGGTGTTGCCCCTTGGCGACCTGGCCAAAAAGTACTCCCTTGTCGCGCTCACGCTCTTCCTGCGCGAGCCCCATACCATTCGTCCCGCCGGCCGTATGCCCAGCCTAAATCTGACCTACGGGGAAGCCCAGGATATCGCGCACTACCTGGTACAGGGCCAAGTAGAGGCCAAGGGAAGCCCGGACTTTCGCGTCGACGCCGCCCTGGTCACCAAAGGCCGCGAATTGTTCTCGACGCTCGGCTGCGCCAGTTGCCACGATCTTAAACATGGCGACAGCAATATCGTTTCGACTTTGAAGGCTGCGGCGTTAACAGATCTCAATGGGATGGCCGGGTGCCTGGCACCTTCCGAGCAGGCCCGACGAGCGCCGCGCTACGCATTGAACACAGCCGAGCGCGATGCATTAAGGGGCTCCCTGAAGACACTGGCTCAATCGCCACCGGCAACAGCGTCGGATACGATCGCTACCTCGCTGACCGCTTTCAATTGTTATGCTTGCCACGAGCGCGCCGGCAAAGGCGGCGTTCAGCTTGGCCTCAACGAACTATTCACCAGCACCCAAAAGGAGATGGGCGATGAAGGTCGTCTGCCGCCGCACCTCAACGGCGTGGGCGGCAAGCTGACGGCTGCCTATCTGAAGAAGGTGTTGGCGAACGGCGCCGTGGATAGGCCCTACATGCTTACGCGGATGCCGAAGTTTGGTGAAGCCAGCGTCGGCCACCTTCAGGGTGCGTTTGAGGCTACCGACCCAGTGCCGGTGGCGCAGCTACCCGCCTTCAAAATCGCCGAAAAAGACATCAAGGCTCAGGGGCGGCAAATGGTCGGCAACAAGGCGTTCGGCTGCATCAAATGTCATAGTTTCCGTGAATTCAAGGGGGGCGGCGTTCAAGGCGTCAACCTGACGGTCATGGCGGAACATCTGCGCCGCGAGTGGTTTACTAACTATATGCTCGATCCGAACAAGTACCGGCCTGGTACGCGTATGCCGGCTGTTTGGCCGCTGGGCCAATCGATGCTCCCCAAGGTACTGGAAGGGGACACTGCCCAGCAAATCGAGGCCGTGTGGCGTTACCTCGGTGATGGTCCGAAAGCCGCACTGCCGTATGGCGTTGGCAAGGAACCCTTGCCTCTGGTTGCTCAAGATGCGCCGATCCTTTATCGCAATTTCATTGAAGGAGCGGGGCCGCGCGCTATCGGTGTCGGCTATCCCGAAAAAATCAACCTGGCGTTTGACGCGAACGACCTCCGTTACGCGCTTCTTTGGCACAAGGACTTTATGGATGCTTCGCGCCACTGGATCAAATCGCGGCGAAGGGTATCAACCCCTATTGGGCGACGGCATCCTGAAAAGCCCGCCAGGCCCGAGTGTCGCTCTCCTCAAGGACGGGAATGCCCCCTGGCCAACCAAGGCCCTCAAGGACGCAGGGTATCAGTTCCATGGCTATCATTTGGACGGCAAACAAAGGCCCACCTTCGTCTATTCGATTGGCGAGGCCCATATCGAAGACTTCATGTTGCCCGTCGAAGGCAAAGATGGCAGCTATTTTCGGCGTACATTGCTTATTACAAACGAAAAGAACTCAGCAGGCCCGTGGTATCGCGCGGCTGCGGGTGCGCAAATCAAGGTGAGCGGCGACGGCTGGTATACTGTCGGCAATGATCTCAAAATACGCCTGGAAGCGCCCGAGGCGCCGGTATTGCGCACGTCGAATGGCATGCTTGAATTACTGGTACCCATTCGGGGCAAGCAATTCAGAATTGTTCAGGATTATGTGTGGTAAGACAGTGAAATTGAGGCTCTGAATGAGATTTGCCCGCTTACGGAGTTGCCCAATGATTCGGACCGCCAAGATATTTTGCTTTTTGCTTGGCCTTGGCTGGTGCCAGACGGCCGCCCTCGGACAAACCAAGGGGACCGATGTTCCCAAAGAAGCGGACTACTATCAGATCCAGGCTTATGAGCTGCCCAAGGGAGAGGTCATCGAGGTCGGGGCATTGGAGATGATGCCGGACGGACGATTGGCCGTCGGTACCCGGCGTGGCGAAATCTGGATGGTCCAGGACGCACTCGGCAAGCAACCGAAGTTCGTCCGCTATGCCCATGGATTGCACGAAATTCTTGGGCTGGCCTATCGGGATGGTTGGCTTTACGTAACCCAGCGCCCGGAAGTGAGCCGCCTCAAGGATAGCCAAGGAAAAGGCACCGCGGACATCTTTCAGACGGTCGCCGACCCATGGGAAATCTCCGGCGATTACCATGAGTACGCGTTCGGTTCCAAGTTCGACAAAGAGGGCAACATGTATGTCACCCTCTGCTTGACGGGCTCTTTCACCAGCAACGTCAAATTTCGTGGCTGGTGTCTGCGCATTTCGCCGGACGGCAAGGTCACGCCCTGGTGCAGCGGCCTGCGCTCGCCTGGCGGCGTTCATTTTAATGCCGCGGGCGATCTCTTTTATACCGACAATCAAGGACCCTGGAACGGGGCGTGTTGCCTCAAGTGGCTCGAACAGGGCAAGTTCATGGGCCATCCGGCCGGCAATAAATGGTATCCGCAAGCACCCAACATGGGCCAACGGCCGCTCGAGCCCAAGACCAAAAGCCGCTGGGCGACCGAGATGAAAAAGATCCCCGAGCTCAACCCGCCTGCTGTGTGGTTCCCTTATCCCAAGATGGGCCAGTCCGCGAGCGGTATCGCGTTTGACGCGACCGGTAAGTTCGGGCCCTTCAGCGATCAGTTGTTCGTCGGCGACCAGACCCACAGCACCGTCATGCGGGTCTATCTGGAGAAAATCAATGGCCGTTACCAGGGTGCCTGTTTCCCGTTTCGTAAAGGATTTTCCTCCGGCAATCTGGCCCTGCTCATGGCGCCGGACGGCACTTTGATCGTTGGCGGCACCAACCGTGGTTGGGGCTCGCGCGGCAACAAACCCTACGCGCTCGAGCGTTTGGCCTGGACGGGTAAAGTGCCCTTCGAGATTTCCGAAATGCACCTTAAGCCGGACGGCTTTGAGCTCACTTTTCTGCAGCCGGTGGATGCCAAAACAGCTGCCGATGTGCAGTCCTACAAGTTGCAAACGTACACCTATATTTACCAGTCCGACTACGGCAGCCCCGAGGTCGATGGCACGAACCCGACAATCGACAAAGTGACCGTCGCGCCTGACGGTAAAAGCGTGCGGCTCTACGTCAGCAAATTGGAGGAGGGCCACGTCCATGAATTACATTTGGAGGGCGTCCGTTCAACCATGGGCTTGCCCCTGCTCCACAAGGAAGCGTACTACACGCTCAATTACTTCGCGCCCTGACCTGCGCTTGGTCTCCATTCGGCTTGACACGTAGCCGGACTCGCCAGCGACGAGTGGGACGGAATACCTTCATCAGCACGTCGGGCTAACGGTGGACCGTAAGGGGGTCATCCTGGCGAAAAACGAGGCTGAGGTGTGCGATGGATGATCGACTTGGCCTGTGATTGCAAGCTGACAATTTCCTTGAGCACGCCAGAAACACCGGCGGCATTATCGTGAATCTCGATGCTCCAGCTACATTCCCAATGCCCCCCTGGCGGGATAACCGGTACGCGGCCTTGTTCCCGTTCGAAGGTCTTCAAGTTGGGAAAATTGGTCGCGGGTTCAAGGCCCGTGACATACCCTTCCTCCAGCGAAGCGGTATTCTTCCACACGGTCATGCAGGGTAGCTCCTGGCGGTTGAACCGAATGGCGACGCCTTTGTTGACCGCATGGTTGTAGAGCATCGCCAGGGTGCGACCGCCGGCGTCACTTAAGAGGTCGTAACAGTAGACTTGCTCGGCATATCCCGCCACGGGTCCCGCGTAGGTCTCGAGGGTATCGATGCCCTCGGCAGCGCGCTTGCTGATCGGCGCCACCTCACGAATGGGTGCCACCACCCGACTGCCTGCCTCCAAAAAGGGTGGGCCCATGTTGAGGTGGTAGAGCAATTGCATTTCCGCCGCCTCGCCGCCCCTGTTCTCCAAAAGATCATGCAAAACCACGCGATTGGAGCCCGGGACCGTGGTGATGGTCGTGGTCAAATGCAAGTGCGGCGCGAACAGCGCTGCTTCCTGGACCTGCCCTATCACACTCAATTCATGAGGCGGATCGAGATTGACGCGTACCTCGACCCCATGTGCCGGCTGGTTGGCGATACGCCCGTGCAAACCGAGAATGTCGCGGCGGGCGCGGCCATGGCGATCGGTATAGATGTCCTCACCCGGCGGGCCATTGTGCGTGAGGCCGCAGCGCACGAGCCATTCATCGAAGCCGTTCAGCCAGCCGAGATGGCCACGATCGCAAAGGTTGACGAACTTCGGGTGGACGGGCCCAAGGACCGGCGCTTTCCACCCGAGGTAAAGGCCGCGATAGTGGCCATTCCAAAGTCCCATGCCGCGGGTCGGCAAGATGGAGTACGACAGCGCGCCATTATCTACTTCGATCAGATCCACGCCGTCGCGCAGGCCGCCGCGCAAGGTACGCTTGCGTATTGACCAGTTCTCGAAAGCTCCAAGAGTAAGCCGGCTTGCCCCCGTGGCGAAGGAGTCCAGCCAGATATCATGTTGTGTATCCGTGAGAACCCAGGACCTGAAGCGTTTCACAAACTATCTCCTGAAGGAAGAGCTCGTGGCGCCGTTTCTGCAAAACCTCAGTTTATTTCCAGCGCATGATGACGCTGAGGTATTCTTCCTTCTTCTTGAGCAGTCCTTCGTAGGCAGTCCCCAACTCGGCCGGCGCGATCCGCTGAGTGATTAGACCGTCAAGATTGAGTCGTCCCCTGGCAAGGGCGGCCAGCAAGAAAGTCTGGGCCTTGTTGATGTCCCAGGCGCCCGCCAGGCGCGTATGCGCAGGCTCGAACAGCATATTGCCGTGCGCACCGGTGACCTCAATATAGCGGCGGTGCAAGTCGTCATAAAAGTTGACGTCTTTGGCCTTGCCACGGGGACTGCCGACGACGACCACCTGACCGGCATCGCAGGCAAGCGACATCGCCACGGGGATCGCGTCGGGCACGCCGGTCGCGTCGGCAACAATCTCCGCGCCACGCCGCCCCAGAAAATCAGCCAATTGCTGCTTCACGTCGGCGCCGGTTGGGTCGAGAACCAGATCGGCACCTGCGGCCAAGGCAGCCTCGCGACGCATCTTCACTGAGTCGATGCCGATGACGGGATTGGCGCCGGCCGCCAGCAAGCACCGCAGGGATGCCTGGCCAATCATGCCCAGGCCCAAAACCGCGGCCGAACGTCCCAGCGTGATGCCAGCACGAATGGATGCCCCCATGCCGTAGCGCAGGATGCAAGCCAGTGCCGCCTTTTCGAAATCCAAGCCCGCCGGCATCTTCCACAAACGGCCCCGTTCGTGCCCGATCGTCAATAATTCCGCGGAGGCGTGGTTGCCTGGATAACTGACCCGGTCGCCGGGCTGCCAGCCCTGGATATCGCTGCCCACGGCCACCACGGTGCCGGCCGCGCTGTAGCCCGAGCGAAAGGGAAACTTCCAATCGGGCAGCTTGGGATCGAGCAGCCACTGGTGCGTCCCAGTATAAACGGCGAGTTCCGTGCCGGGGCTGATCGCGCTCATCTCCGCGGCTACCAGGATCTGATTGGGAGCTGGGTCGGGAAGCTCGACCTCGCGCACCTGGGTCTTGAACGGCTCCGTTATCACTGCCTGACGTACTTTCATGGAATCCCAACGCCTCGCTGCCAGGGAATGGAAATATCGTCCACCACAATCAACTACAATATGTAAAACCATGTCGGTAGCAAATCCGCACGCCGTGCTGTAAAATTGTCATGCGTCGCGGCGCACGAAGTGCGTGCTGCGCACGCGTTAGCTTCAGGGATGCCCGTCATGTTTCCCGCGACCCGTCTGCGTCGTTTGCGTCAGCACCCGGTGCTGCGCGATCTGGTGCGCGAGACGACCCTCACCGTGCAGGACCTGGTATTTCCCGTATTCGTTCGGCCCGGGCAGGGCATCAAAAAAGAAATCGTCTCGATGCCGGGCAATTACCAGTTGAGCGTCGATCGCCTCGTGGAGGAGGTGGGCGCGGTGGTGGAAATGGGCGTGCGCGCCTTTATCTTGTTTGGCATTCCCGAGCACAAAAATGCGGAGGGCTCGAGCGCCTGGGCCCATGAGGGAATCGTTCAAAATGCCCTGCGAGCCCTCAAGAAGCAATTTCCGGACGTACTGCTCATCGCCGACGAATGCTTGTGCGAATATACGGAGCATGGGCACTGCGGCGTCCTGGGCCAAACGAATGGCCGGCTCGACGTCGCCAACGATGAAACTCTGCGTCGGTTGGTGTTGCAGTGCGTGAGCCACGCACAAGCCGGGGTCGATGTGGTGGCGCCCAGCGGCATGATGGACGGCATGGTCGGCGCGATCCGCAAGGGCCTTGATGAAGCGGATTTTTCCTGGCTGCCGATCATGAGCTATGCCGCCAAATATGCGTCTGCCTTTTACGGACCGTTTCGGGATGCCGCCGAGTCGCCGCCGCAGTTCGGCGACCGCTCCAGCTACCAAATGGATCCGGGCAATGGCGACGAGGCACTGCGTGAAGTAGCACTGGATATCGAGGAGGGGGCCGACATCATCATGGTAAAACCGGCCCTGGCCTACCTGGATATCATCCGACGCGTCAAGGAGCGTTTCGGCATGCCGATGGCTGCCTACAACGTTTCGGGAGAGTTTGCCATGGTCAAGGCCGCCGCCCGGAAGGGCTGGATCGATGAACGACGCGTTGCGCTGGAAATCCTGACCAGCATCAAACGCGCGGGGGCCGACATGATCCTGACCTATTATGCCCCAGATGCGGCGAAATGGTTGCAATAGTGGGTGGCAGAGGGCGGAGGGGCCCAGGGCCAGCGCCTATCTCCGCAGTGGTGTTGGGGAACTTTCATGCTTGTGGGCAAAGCGCTGGGTCCTTATATCGTGGAAAAGGAAATCGGTTCCGGGGCGATGGGGACTGTTTACCGTGGCAAGCATCGAGAAACCGGCGCCAAAGTAGCCATCAAGATCGTGGCGCCGGGCTTAACGGCCAACGAGGCCGCCCTTGCCCGCTTCAATCGCGAAATCTCCATTCTCAAACAGCTCAATCATGTCAACATCGTGAAGTTGCTGAGCAGCGGCAATATCAACAAAACTCGCTTTTACATCATGGAATTCATCAGCGGCGAGTCTCTCGATCAGGTCATCGAGCGCCGCACCGGCATTACCTGGGAAGAACTTATTCCCCTCGGCCAGCAGCTTTGTGCCGGCCTGCAGTACGCCCACGACAAGGGCATCATTCACCGCGATTTGAAGCCATCCAACCTCATGGTCCTCAAGGATGGCACCGCCAAGCTGACCGACTTCGGCATCGCCAAGGACACCGATGTCACTGCCCTCACCGCCGCGAATTCGACCGTCGGCACCGCCTCTTACATGTCGCCGGAACAATGCAAGGGCGTCAAGGACCTGACGTACAAGTCGGACCTCTATTCGATGGGAGTGATGTTCTTCGAATTACTGACCGGCAGGCGGCCTTTTTATGCCGAGTCCATCATGGACATGTTCAATCAACACCTGACGGGCGGCTTTGAGCGGCCCGTCGCGGCTGGTGCTCGACATACCGGTATGGCTCGACACGATTATTTGCCAGCTTCTGGAAAAGGACCCTGAAAAACGCCCCTTTAGCGCGGCACTGGTAAGCGAGGCGCTGGGCCGAGTGCGCGAAAAAGTGGAGGCACAACAGAGCGCGGGCGTCGACGCCGCGAAAAAAAGGCGGATTGATCGCGCCAGTGTCGATACCCGGCTCGACGAAACGGATAAAGAGACGGCCCGCATCCTGCTCGGCAAAAAGAAGAAAAAGTCCAAAGTCGTGCCATTCTATCGCAAGGGCTGGTTCACGGTCGCCGCGATAGCTGGCCTCATGACAATTGTAGGTTCCCTGTTCTATGTCGTCGTTCTCAAGGTGCCGAGCCCCGAAACTTACCTCGAACGGGCGCGAACACTTCTCAAGGCGACCGACTTCAAAGAACGCAAGGAAGGCCGGGAAACGATCGACGAGTTCATGCTTCACTATCCGGATGATCCCCTGGCCGGCGTCATGCGCAACCTGGCCGACCAGTACGACCTGGTTGAAACCGAAAAACAGCTCCACAATCGCCGCCAGGCCAAGTTCAGGCCGGATGGCGATGGCGAAGACCTGGCGCGTCAGGCCCTGGATGACGAAGACCTGGGAAAACTTGCAGAGGCCCGCCGCCTTTGGCAGCAACTGGCCAAATTTGAAGTCAAAAAAGGGGATGACCATGCCTGGGGACTCGTAGCCAAAAAATATCTCGCCGAACTTCAAGCAGTCGCGGATCTTGGCAAGACTCTGGAAGTCGCCAGGGTTAGCAATAAGAAAAACGCGGGTGAATCCGCAGAGGAGCGTTTGGCCCTGGAAGCCGTAAGGCAAGAGCAGCCGAGCCAGGCGCTGAGTGCCTGGAATGATCTGAAGACCCGGACGAGAGATAATCCCGATAAGCGGCTCTGGTATCTTCTGGCAGCCCAAAAATATCGGGAGTGGAACGTCAAACAGCAGGATTAGGAACGCCACTGCGTGGGGAACGCCATTACGTGGCCGAAAGGATCTGTGCATGCCGTCGAGCAAACGCCCCAAAAGTCGCGAAGCTTTCGCCCGAGCTTCGAAAGTCATTCCCGGCGGCGTCAACAGCCCCGCGCGCGCCTTCGGCGGCGTCGGCGGCGAGCCGATCTTCATCGAACGCGGCGAGGGCCCGTATCTCCTGGACATCGATGGCAATCGCTATCTCGATTACGTCGCTTCGTGGGGCCCCCTTATCCTCGGCCATTGCCACCCGCGCGTGGTGCGTGCCGTCAATGACGCCATGGCCGCGGGTGCGACCTTCGGCGCCCCCACGGAGCGTGAGACCGAACTCGCGGAATTGATCGGCACGCTCATGCCATCGATGGCCATGGTCCGCATGGTGAGTTCAGGCACCGAAGCCTCGATGAGCGCGATCCGCCTGGCGCGGGGCTTCACGGGCCGCGACGTCATTGTCAAGTTTGCCGGTTGCTATCACGGGCACGTCGATAGCTTGCTCGTGGCCGCCGGTTCCAGTGCAACTACCCTGGGCGTGCCCAACAGCCCGGGCATCCCGCGCGGCTGCACTGCCGACACCTTGGTGCTGCGTTACAACGATGTCGCGGCACTACGCGAAGCCTTCAAGCAACACGGCGATAAAATGGCCGGGATAATCCTGGAACCGGTCGTTGGCAACATGGGATTGGTGGTACCTTCTCGAGAATTCCTGAACGAGCTACGCCGATTGACTTCGCACCATGGTGCCCTCCTCATTTATGACGAAGTCATGACGGGCTTTCGTGCTGGCGCTGGGCGGCGCTCAGGAACTTTTTGGCCAATCACCCGACCTGACGGTGCTCGGCAAGATTGTCGGCGGCGGTCTACCCGTAGGTGCCTACGGCGGCCGAGCGGACATCATGAGCAAGGTGATGCCGGCGGGCCCAGTATTTCAGGCCGGCACGCTCTCCGGCAACCCGCTGGCGATGGCGGCCGGCCTGGCAACATTGCAAGAACTGCGTGACAATTCGCCGTATGCACGTCTTGATAAGCTCGGAGCGGAACTGACGATAGGCCTCATGGACGCGGCGAGCCGTGCCAAGCTGCCCCATCACCTGGCGAGGGTCGGTAGCATGTGGACCTTATTTTTTACGGCCCAGACCGTCACGGATTATGATTCCGCCAAGAAAAGCGACACCGCACGCTATGCACAGTTTTTCTGGGCGATGATGGATCGCGGGTTCTACTTGCCCTGCAGCCAGTTCGAAGCGGCCTTTATCTCGTCAGCCCATTCCGAGGAGCAAATCAAGCAAACAATCGACGCGGCCCAGGAAGCACTGGCGGAGATAGCAGCGTAGGCAAGCAGCGCCCGTGCCTAGTCGTCAAGCAATGCGCGTTCGGCCGCTTCCAAAATTTGCAGGGACCTGGCCACGGTTTCGGCATTGCGCAAATCGTCCACCAGGCTGGGCTGAAGCATCATTCGAGAAATGCGGGCCAATACCTTGAGATGGGTACGTTGTTCGCGGCAACAAACGAGAAAGAAAATGTCGCTGGTACGCCGTTTGGTCCGCCGAAGGGAATAGCGACCGTTGTTCGGGCATAAGCGATCACCGGTTCGCCGAGCATCGTGGGCGAAGGCCGGCGTGGATGAGGGATGGCCACTCCTGAGGCCAGCGTTGTCGATCCCAGATCTTCACGCTGGCGGACAGCTGCGAGCAAGGCGGCGGAATCATAAACCTGCCACGATTGTTCCGCCAGAGCCACCAGTTCTCTAAGAACCGATACCTTCGTTGTAGCCAACAGCGGCACCGCCATCGTGCTTTCCGAAAGCAGGCTAGTGACCAGGAGGCTGTTGTCTCGGACTGACCGTGACCCGTGCCCACTTCGAGGGCGGCCAACTGGGCCGCGTCATACGAGGGTAGCTGGGTTTCGAGCCAGTGATTGATTTCAGCCGACGCAAAACGCCACTCGCCGCCAACCTTCTGGCCCGGCAAATGACCCACGGCTGGCCATCTTGCTCACTTCGCGCGCATTGCGCTGCAAGTAAGTAGCAAGCTGCTCCAGGTCCCATGCTTTCATTGTCCATCGCCACACTTCTCGAAAGTTAGTCCTGCTCTTGAAGATAGTTTCACGCCATCACTTATCGTGCCGCAGTAAGCCCGGCAAATCAAAGCCGCGTCCATCCTTGAGGAGTTGCGATGTGCGCTTGCGTCTGCTGGCCCAAGGCCGTGAAGGCGAATGAAACCCTTGGCCGCATCGTGATCGAACTGGTCGCCGGTCTCGTAGGTCGCCAGTTTCTTGCTGTAAAGGCTGTATTCGCTTTTCCGGCCGACGACCGTCGCCTTGCCCTTGAAGAGCTTGACCCGCGTCAGTGCCCGTCACGAAATGCTGGTTGCTCACCACAAACTGGAAAGAGCTCCTGGTGGAACGCGCTGAACCATAATCCATTATAAATGATGTCGGCGTATTCCTGCGAGACCAGCGTCTTGAAGCGGGCCGACGGCTTGCTCAGGCAAATGCGTTTCCAGTTCGCGGTGGGCCTCGTGCAAGATAACCGCCGCCGGGGCTTCGTACAGTTCGCGCGACTTGATGCCCACCAGGCGATTCTCCACGTGGTCGATGCGGCCGACGCCGTGCTTGCCGCCGATCTCGTTGAGCCGCTCGAGAAGCGGCACGCCGTCGAGTTTCTGGCCATTGAGTCCCACCGGCCGGCCCTGCTCCCAATCGATTTCCAGGTAGTCCGGCTCGTTCGGCGCCTGCACCGGATCGGTCGTCCAGGCGTAGGCGCCGGCGGGCGGCTCTTCCCAGGGGTCTTCCAGGACGCCAGCCTCGCAACTGCGGCCAAAGATGTTCTGGTCGATGCTGAACAGGTTTTCCTTTTTGACCTCGACTTTGATGTTGTGCTGGTCGGCGTACTTAAGTCTCCTCGTCGCGCGTCCATCTTCCATTCCCGGACCGGCGCGATGATGCGCAGGTCCGGCGCCAGCGTCTGGAACGTGACATCGAAACGCACCTGGTCGTTGCCCTTGCCGGTGCAGCCATGCGCCACAGCGACGGCCTTGTGCTCGCGGGCCACATCGACCATCAGCTTGGCGATCAGCGGCCGACCCAGTGCGGTGGCCAGGGGATATTTGCCCTCGTACATGGCGCCGGCCATAAGGGCGGGCCAAACGAAACAATCGACAAACAGGTTGCGGGCGTCGATCGCCACGGCGTCCACGGCGCCGGTTGCCATGGCCTTTTGTTTGATCTTGTGAATATCCTCGCCTTGGCCCAGGTCGACAGTGAACGCAACGACGTCCAGGTTGTACTTTTCGCCAATCCAGGGCACCATCACGGAAGTATCCAGACCGCCACTGTAAGCCAGGACGACCTTATCGCGGGCCATTGCAAATCCCTCATTCTTGATGATTCGACGGGAGCACCGCGGACGATGTTGTTCCGCTAACCATCCTTTAACAAAATAGACGGTTACCTGCTAAAATCAGGTTCGAAGGTGCCCGCGGTTACTATTTACGTTAGCAAATTCGCGGCGAGGTTAAACCCTACGTGCCAAAGGATGATAAACGTGGCCACTCCTTTCCGCCTTTTATTGCCGGGCAAACTTTACCAGGAAATGGTCCAGCAGGCTCGCGACGAGTTGCCTAATGAGTGCTGCGGCATGCTGGCGGGCCGCATCGAAAGTGACTCAGCGGGCGCCGTGGGTTATGTTGTGCGCCGCTTTCCCCTGGTCAACGCGGCGGCAAGTGCAGTTGCCTTTACTTCCGAGCCGGAAAGCATGTTGGCAGCGGAAAAAGCACGGCGTCGGGAAAAGCTTGAGTTCCTGGCAGTGTATCATTCCCACCCCGACGCCCCGCCCATTCCAAGTCGGACCGACCTGGCCCATAATTACAGCCCGGACACTATGAATTTGATCCTGTCCTTGCGTAACGACATACCACAGATAAAAGCGTGGTGGCTAGAGAATGACAAATATCGCGCGGCGGAACTGGAATTGATTGACGGCGATGGGCTTAAAATGCAGCAGCCCGCGGCGTCGGAAATGGAGAGTGGGTGACGCCGTGGGCTGCTAATTCGTAATCGATTTGCCGGAACGGGCGGTTTTGGACCGGATGAAGTCAAAGTGAATGGGGGATCGGCAGAACATGCCGGAGCCACCCAGTACTTTAAGCCGAGAATCCACTTGCCTACGAGTTCCGGCCTGCTGGAGTCGGTGGCGTTTCGATCGTGCACCTCCTTGAGCTGAATGCCTTGAGGTTCACTAGCCTGACACTTTCATTTTACCCATTCCACGCGTCGGTGCAACAAAATAATTTGGTTTTTTTAAGAAATAGGTCAGCCTTCGCGATACCAATCTTGTAAGGG
The DNA here is from genome assembly GCA_963848825.1 of uncultured Planctomycetota bacterium. Classification (GTDB taxonomy): domain Bacteria; phylum Planctomycetota; class Planctomycetia; order Gemmatales; family Gemmataceae; genus CAVVSQ01. The sequence continues at coordinate 203,315 of CAWKFA010000009.1, forward strand.
CCGCACCGTCAATTCACCTTGCCTCAAGGCCCGGCACGCCTCGACCGCGGCGTGGGCCGCCGCCAGGGTGGTAATGCAGGTTACGCGATGCATCACGGCGGCCGCGCGGATTTTGCCCTCGTCGGTCCGCGCACCTTTGCCGCTCGGGGTGTTGATCACCAGGGCGATTTGGCCGTTCTTCATGTGATCTATTAGATTGGGCCGGCCTTCCTGTAGCTTGGGGATCTCCTCGACAGCGATGCCCGCGTCGCGTAAAACTTTCGCCGTGCCGCGGGTGGAGATGAGGCGATAACTCATACTTGCCAGGTCCCGCGCGATAGATACCAAATCGGCCTTGTCACGATCAGCCACGCTGACGAAGATCGTCCCCTCTTGAGGCAAGGCGCTGTTGGCGGCAAGCTGGCTCTTGGCAAACGCCATCGGAAAATTGTCCGCGATGCCCATCACCTCACCGGTGGAGCGCATCTCCGGGCCGAGGATGATGTCGACACCCGGAAATTTGTTGAAAGGAAACACGCTTTCCTTGACGGAAAAATGCTTGGGCACCACTTCCTGGGTAATGCCCAGATCATCCAATGATTTGCCAACCATGATGAGGGAGGCCAACCTGGCCAAAGGTACGTTCGTGGCCTTGGCAACGAATGGCACCGTGCGGCTGGCACGCGGATTCACCTCAAGGACAAAGATGGAATACGCGCCACGGTCGCCAACCTGAATGGCGAACTGGATGTTCATCAGGCCCTTCACACGGAGTTCGAGCGCCAGGGCACGCGTTTGGCGTTTAATTTCTTCAATGACCGCGGCGGGCAAGCTGTGGGGTGGGATGACGCAAGCTGAATCCCCTGAATGCACGCCCGCTTCCTCAATGTGCTGCATGACGCCGCCTATGATGGTCCGCGTACCATCACATAGACAATCTACGTCCACCTCAAAGGCCGCTTCCAGGAATTTATCAATAAGGATCGGCTTGCCTTGTGACGCCTCCAGGGCATGGCCGACGAAGGCCTTCATGTGGTCCTCGTCATACACGATCTCCATGGCGCGGCCGCCCAGTACATAGCTGGGCCGCACCAGCACCGGGAAGCCAATTTGCCGGGCCGCGAAAATAGCTCCTTGTAAATCGCGCGCGGTCCCGTTGGCGGGTTGCTTCAAGCCGAGGCGCTCGATCATCCCCTGAAAACGCTCACGATCCTCGGCGACGTCGATGGAGTCGACGCTGGTGCCAATGATGGGCGCGCCTGCCGCTTCCAGGGCCCGCGCCAGGTTGAGTGGCGTCTGGCCGCCGAACTGGACAATAAGGCCAGCGGGCTTGACCCGATCGCAAATGTTGAGAACGTCTTCGGCCGTCAAGGGCTCGAAGAAAAGCATGTCACTGGTGTCATAATCCGTGGACACGGTCTCCGGGTTCGAATTGACCATGATGGTCTCGAAACCGGCCTCGCGCAGGGCGAACGCCGCTTGGCAGCAGCAATAATCGAATTCTATGCCCTGCCCGATACGATTGGGCCCTCCGCCCAAAATCATGATGCGCGGCTTGCCGGAGGGTGGGCGCGTCTCATCCTCCGAATGCAGCACGCCGAGCGCGGCATGCGGGGCATTCGCCAATCCCAAATTCGCGACCCTCATTTCCCGTTGCGGCCGCTCGTAGGTCGAATAATAGTACGGCGTGTACGCCTCGAACTCGGCGGCGCAGGTGTCGACGAGTTTGAAGACAGCGGCGATACCTTTTTCCTTGCGCGCCTGGCGCACTTCGATATCGCTCGTGCTCCAAAGGTGGGCGAGCTGGCGATCCGAGAAGCCAAACTGCTTGGCTTGCCAGAGCAAGTCCTCGCTGGCCGCATGAAGCCCCGGACAGGCGCCAGGCATTCTTCAAAGGCGACAAGTTCCTGGATGTTGTGAAGGAACCAGCGATCGATCCGCGTGCGATGATAAATATCTTCGATCGACATGCCTGCCTTGAGGGCGTAGCGGACATGCCAGATGCGGTCCGCGTTCGGTGTGGCCAGGCGATTGATGATGGTGTCCATCGACGGCTGATCGGGCGTGCCCCAGCCATCCTTCTGATCACATCCAAGCCCGAATCGGCCGGTCTCCAGGCCACGCAAGGCTTTTTGCAGGGATTCCTTGAAAGTTCGACCGATGGCCATCGTTTCGCCGACCGACTTCATTTGCGTCGTCAGCGTCTGGTCGGCGTCCGGGAACTTTTCGAACGTCCAGCGGGGGATCTTGGTCACCACATAATCGATCGTGGGTTCAAAACAGGCTGGCGTTTCGCGGGTGATGTCGTTGGTAAGCTCGTCCAGCCGATAACCGACTGCCAGCTTGGCCGCTATCTTGGCTATCGGAAACCCCGTCGCCTTGGAAGCTAAGGCGCTCGAACGGCTTACGCGTGGATTCATCTCGATGACGATCATGCGGCCGGTTTCGGGATGGGTCGCGAATTGAATATTGCTGCCACCGGTCTCGACGCCGATCTCGCGAATAATCCGCAGCGCCGCATCGCGCATGCGTTGATATTCCTTGTCGGTCAAGGTTTGCGCCGGCGCCACGGTGATCGAGTCGCCCGTGTGCACCCCCATCGGGTCGAGGTTTTCGATGGAACAAACGATGACCACGTTATCGGCACAGTCGCGCATGACCTCCAGCTCGAATTCCTTCCAGCCGATGGCCGATTCCTCGACGAGGACTTCACCGGTCGGGCTGAGCTCGAGGCCGCGCCGATGAGTTCATTGAACTCTTCTCGGTTATAGGCGATGCCCCCGCCCGTGCCGCCCAGGGTGAAGCTGGGACGCAACACGCAAGGCAGGCCGACCTGCTCGCGCACCGCCTGGGCATCGGCCAGTGACCGCACCACCCCGGAACTGGGCACGTCCAGGCCGATCTTGATCATGGCGTCTTTGAATTTTTGCCGGTCCTCGGCCTTGTCGATAACATCCGCCCGCGCGCCGATCATCTCGACGCCGTATTTGGCCAGTATGCCATGACGGTGAAGGTCCATCGCGGTGTTGAGGCCGGTTTGACCACCCAACGTGGGCAATAACGCGTCGGGCCTTTCTTTCTCGATGACTTTGGCAACCACCTGCCAGGTGATCGGTTCGACGTAGGTACGGTCCGCTGTGTCCGGATCGGTCATGATGGTGGCGGGGTTCGAATTAACCAGCACGACGGAGTAGCCCTCTTCGCGCAGAGCTTTACAAGCCTGTGTGCCGGAATAATCGAACTCACAAGCCTGACCAATGATGATGGGGCCTGAGCCGATCAGTAATATCTTTTTGAGGTCGGTGCGTTTGGGCATGCCCGCGGTAATCCAGGAAGAGAGACCAGTAATGACTATCCGCCCGTGTACGCGCGATCCCGAGCGCGCACACCGAGCGATCAGCCAAGTCTAACTATTGTGGAAAAACCGCTGACGTCAAGGGGCCTGCTTTTTTTGACGGGAAGTGGACAGGATTGGCGGTGCGGCTGGCGCAGTCGTTTCGGTTTTGGGACGATACTTCCGCAGGTAGGGAAGAACGTCCATATGTTCCGCCGTGTAGCCGAGGTTCCGCATCTCTTTGATGGCCTGTTCATTGGTCCAGCCATCATGGTCCATGCGTCGTACGGCGCAGACCGCGCCCGTACGGTGTATCCCGGCGTAGCAGTGGACGAGTACGGGATAATTTGCCGGGTCAGCCATCACCTCGCGGAACTCCGCCAGCCCTATCTCGGCAGGGATCGAGCCATCGGACGCCCACCAGGCTCGCGGCGGAATGCGCTTGAAGTTCACGTCCGTTTCCATCTTGAGGTATTGCTCTTCCTCAATGTCGTTGGTCTTGTCGCCGTCACGCAAGCTTACGACCATTTTGAAGCCGTAGTCATGAATAAGGCGGCGCAAGCCAGCCAGGTTCAATTGGCCGGACCGATAGAGCACCCCTTCTTCGACTACATGAAAATTTCGATACGCTCGATTGTGTTGAGAATAATACCAGAGCGGACCGGCGCTGATCAAAAAGGCAATCGCCAAACCGAAGGTGACGCGAAGATAATGTGGCATATTGGCTTCCTTGCCGGGACGGAGGGAATTAGGTGCGCTTATAATAATAAAATTGGCGATCTGGAAAAAGACCGTTTCGCGCCCCGGAGCCGTCAGGCTGTGGCCACCGATTCTGGGGGATGAGGTTTTGGACCACTAGCAGCCCGTTGAAAAAGGGGTCAGACCCCTTCGATACCCTGCAAAAACGTTGAAAACTCTGTTCGCTTCAGGGGGTCTGACCCCTTTTTCAACGGGCTGCTAGGCCGACCACTGGCTGGCATTCCGTACACAGACCAGGGCGGACATGCCGGAGATGTTTTACGACACCATCGCGCGCCGGGTGCCATTGAGGATACTCGCCTGTAAAAATGGTATGTATGCGTGCACCGGGCACCCCCCGCCACGACGCATACCATTTTGCATACCATTTTGCTATGCGGCGGGACTGCGTTGCATAGCCGCCGCCGCGTCGCCAGGAACGGTAACTTGTTTTGCCGTTCGGTTGGCAGTCCGCCATGGACGCCAGAAACCCCGGAGCCTTACGACGCACAAACTAACGGTGATACGCGGTTAGCCTCCTGCCAGTAAAAAGAAGGCCTCAGCTCACCCGAATCGCCTAGCAGCCCGTTGAAAAAGGGGTCAGACCCCTTCGTTACCCTACAAAAACGTTGAAAACTCTGCTCGCTTCAAGGGGGTCTGACCCCTTTTTCAACGGGCTGCTAGCTGCAACCAGACTATTTAGCCACGCCTGAGCCGTCATTTTGACTTGACGGCCTCCTGGTGCCGGAAGAACCAGGTGATAAGCCGAACGAGGGCACGGCCCAGGCGGGTCAACCAGTCCGTTTCCCGATCCACAAGCGCCGGTCGGCGTTCTTCTAAATTGGGACGGAACATTAGGAGGAGCAGCAGCGGCAAATACCATAAAACATAAACGCCACCCTGGTCGCCGTACCAAAACTGGATGCCGATAAGGACCGCGGCGGACAGGGCAATAACGTGGGCCAGGTTCTTCGGCTGGGGCCAGACGGCGGTCACGCAGACAAATGCGGCATAGGCAATGAAAATGGGAATGCGATAGGCCCAATGGGTGCCGGTCCAAAAGCCTTCCGTCGTCGGCAGCTTCCAGGGTTGCCAGGCAGTTTGCCGTAGTGCCTCACGGATACTCGGGTCGAGGCCGTCCTCGCGCCACAAGAGCAAGCCGGTGAGGGTCAGGCACAAACCGGCCGCAAACAAAAACGTCGCCAGAAATCGTCCGGCGCCGCGCTTCCAGTAGAAGCTAAACCAAGTGAATAGGAGCACCACTGGAAAGAACATTGTGCCGGCCGCGAGCCCGAGCAGCAGGCCCGACAACGTCGGCAAACGGTAGGCCACGACGCCCAGACGAGAAAAGCCATGGGCCAGACGTGGTGTGCCTGACCAACGTAAAGCCCCGTATAAGGCAACATGAGATAGAAGGTGGCGGCCGCCATGCCGGCCGTGGCGTCCTGAAAATGCAGACGACCGACGAAGATGAGCCCCACGACCACCGCGAGGTGACCCAGCACCGCGAACGAGCGTGCGATCCAAAATTCCGCGCCTATTTGTTGGCGAAGTTGGCCAAAGGGTGCACTTTCGGGGCCCACCATGCCGACGGCAGTGGGGTCGGGCGCCAGTAAAGAAGGGGCTAACTCGTGCGCCGGTGGATCGTTTTCCGGCGTTCGGAAGGCCACAGTGGTCAGGCAAGCCAGTAGCGCCCCCGCTAACCAAAATAAGCCGCCAAAAGTCAAATTTGGCGCCAATGCGGGCCGTTGCACGAGCGTTAGATCAAGCAGGCACCGCAAGAAAAAATAACCAGAGCCGCATAAAAGCCACAAGTAGCCCCACCAAACCCAGTTACCCGACGTAAGGATCGGATGCCGGTCCGGCATTCCAAACCACGGAGCAATGGTTGGACTTCCGCTTACCAGGCCTGCCCCTTGTCCTATGAGCTCCGCGGCTTGCACAGCGGGGTGGCTCGGCGACGGCACCGGGTTGACGCGGGTTCTGTTGATAACCAGCAGGCCCGGCATGAGTAAAAAAACCGTCACGACATCCCAGTTGCGGATGCTCAGCAGACGTGAGAATTTGAAAAACAAAGCTACGGCGAGCAACCACGAAAAATAGAACCAGGTCGTGGCGTTCGGCAGGCTAAAATCCAGAAAAACCGGCACCGCGGGGTTCATATCAATGATATATCAGCTTTTGCGCCCGCGGCGTAGCTCCCTGTTTATTGGCGAATTCATTTCATCGGCAAGATTTCAATCGTCGAACGGGGCTTGTAACTGGCGATGATCGCCTCACGCAGCCGTTCCCCGTAGAGTTCTTGAACGAAGGGCTTGACGTCCTCGTACTTTACATCTTTGCCGGGCTTGGTATCAATTGCCATGATCAGATGGTAGCCGAATTCCGTCAGCACGGGATCGCTTAACTGATAAGGCTTGAGCGCGAATGCCGCTCGGGCAAATGGTTCCACCATGGCACCGGCGCGCGGAAACCAGCCCAGGTCGCCGCCCTGTGCCTTTGAGGGGCATGTCGAATCTTTCATGGCTGCCTCGGCAAAGGCTTTTTCCAGAAGGGTCATGCGCTCCTTTTCACGCGTCAAACTGTCGGCGCTGGCTGGTAGCTTCGCCAGGCCCGCAGCTACTTCGGCGTCGATCTGTTTGCGAATGCCGAGCAGAGAAGCCTGGGCTTGCGCGGCGGTAGCCGGTGTCGTGGCGATCAAAATATGCCGGGCCTGCATTTGACTGCCGTCGAACATGTTCTTGTGTTTGTCGAACATGTCCTTGAGTTTTTCTTCCGTACCTTGTTGAATGACGAACTTGTCCCAGCGCAAGGCCCCTGTGAGCTCACGGCGCAGGTCATCTTCGGAAAGAAATAAACGTTTGAGCAGCACGGGGAATTCCATGCCGCTTTTTTTCGCTTCCCCCTTGATCTGGTCGACGCGTTCCTCGATTTCCTTGCCATCCACCTGGATTTTCAGCTGCGTCAGATATTGATCGACGAGGGTATTGTCGATGAGGTAATTGAGAACGTCTTTACGCACAACGGTCCATCTCTTGGGATCTTCCCGCAACAGGCCTCGATAAACGGAAAGTTCCGGAATGGGTTGCTTGTTGACGTAGGCAGCGATGACATTGGCCGCGGGTGCGGCGGGAAGGTCGGGATCTTTGTTCGCGGGTGGCGGCAGAATAGTTTCCTGGGCCGTAATAGACTGAGTACCCAGCCAACTGACTGTCAGCCCCATAAAGGCGATCCACAACCACAACCTGGGGAACATGCGTCATCCCTCCTCGTTCGGATAAATGCAGTAAATCGGGAAGGATTACGCGGGAATCCGTTCCCTTGCGGCCGCGAATTGTAGCCAACAGCCTTGGCGGCGCCGAGACGAGAATTTTTGAGAGAAGGGGGGCCAGCCGGCGCCGATGGAGAGGAAAATCAAACTTTGATCTCTCTGGGCGACAGCTGTTCAAAGTCCGCTGTGATGCCAACAAGGAAATCTCACGACTTCCGCAAGATTTGGGCGGAAGTCGTGGAAATCCACGGCCTGATTCAAGGGGAGGGCGGAGTAAACAATTCCGGCGAACTCGCCGGCCGTTGCAGGCGCGGCGTGGGCGGTGGCGGCGGAGTTGCCGGCACATGCCCGGGAACGTTCCCCTGCGGAATAGGCTTCTGTAGCCAGTCCGCCATGGGCCTGCCCATCTCGGCGTGCGGGCGGTCCGGTGTTTCCGCTCTACGATCCAGGTATTCGATGATCCGGTCGAGCTTGCGCTCCACCTCCCGCAGACGCTTGTCGATCTCGCCAGTTCCTGGCTGCGCCGTATCTAACTTCACCGATCCGCCTGGGCCTGGGCGCGTGCCGATCTTTAGCTCGGTTCTTTTTTCCGTCAATCTTGAATCGGCTTCTGCCCTGAGCTTGTCCATCATCTGCCTCAATTCCATGGACCGTTTAGTTAGCTCGCGTGTGCGACGTTCCAGGTCCTGCCGAGCAACGTCCAGATCATGCTGCATCTTGTTTATCTCATGCTGAGCTTGGTCCAACTGAAGGTGGCGCGCCTCCGGGGCACCAGTCCCAGGAGGCTCGGTTACTCCCAGAATGGGAGGAGTAGGTTGAGTAACAGTATAACCAGCGGGCGGCGTGTTTTGCGCCCAGGTCAGCCGCAAGGGCAATAACCCTGCCCCAAGCCCCAAGACAAGCAGCCCGCCGCCCACCGTGAGCAGCCGCGGTGTTGTTCCTCGCATGATCATGGTCAATCTCCTTTGTAAAAGTCGCACATGTCCGATCCCGCTCGCCACCGGCGGCAGCGCAGCCCGAGCACCCGCCAAGAAATCCAACGTTTCAACCAGCGCCAACGCATAGTCGCGCCCGGCCCCCGGCATGAGCCAGAGAACCCAGGCATCGCAGCATTCTTCCTCCGCGGCTTGCAGGCGCCGGCGTGCCCACCACACCAGGGGGCACCACCAGTAAAGACCCAGAGCCACCATCTCGAGACGCCGCACCCAATGATCGCCACGCCGCCAGTGGGCCAATTCGTGAATCAACAGGGCGCGGCGCTGCCTATCATCCAGCCTTGCCAACAATGCTGTCGGAATAAGCAACCGTGCCTTGCCCGCGATTACCCACAGCATCGGTGATAGCCGACCCGGAAGTAGTGCCAGCTCCGGACATCTAACGCCCATCTCCCCTGCCAGCTCACGAACTTCCTCCTGCAACCCGGGCGGCGCGGGCAGCGCCAGGCACAGCTGTTTTCGAAAGCGCCCTAACCGCACGGCCGCCAACAGGAACCACGAACATGATCCGACCAACCACAAGCCCAGCGCAACCTCCGACCAGGGTATTTTACCTGGTTCCTCGGCAAGGGCCCCGAGTGCGGGCGCGTCTGCTACGGGCCAGGGCTCATGTTCGGCTATTGGCGAGTGCGCTTCCTCCAACTCGATAGCCTGGGCCACTTCATTGCGCGATTCAACAACCGTCTGATTCTGAACTGCAATGACATCGCCGTCCAGGTGGGCCTTATTTTCTTGCCATGTCTCCGGCGCTGGCCAATCGAGTGCCAGTGGAAATAGCGACGGCGTCACCAGTTTGAGAAAGAAAAGCACCCACAAGCCATGAGCCAGCGCCGGCCGCCGACCCGACCGCTCGGCAATCAGGGCCAGTATCGCGATGGCGAAGGCCATCACCAGGTTGGACAACAAAAGTATTCCCATTAGCGCTCCGCTGGCCGTGGCGGCCTTTAAAAAGTTATCCTTCACCTGGTTGCTACGCCTTAAGGGCGGCCCAACTTTTCAATTAGATCTCTTAATGCCTGTCGATCTTTGGCTTTTAAGCGCTCTGGCTGAAGCAGGTGCATCAAAAGGGGTGTCCAGGACCCGCCGCATAACTTGTCGGCAACCTCGCGGAGGCGTCTGCCGACTAACCCATCTCGATCAACGGTCGCGCGAAACACATGCACGGCGCCCGACCGGTCGCGGGCCACACACTTCTTACCTTCCAGACGCTCCAATAACTTTTGCACGGTGGCATATTGAGCCGTCGTGCCCGCGGGGTAGAGATCGTCCATTAGTTTGCGGATAGGTAGAGGCCCCTGCTCCCAGAGCACCTGCAATACCGCCAGCTCCGCATCCGTAACGTCTTGCGGCGTACGTGCCATAAGCTCACTTCGTAATTCAGAGAATCAGTCGTACAGACAACTTGTCTGATATTAAGACAGAATGACTGATGTGTCAAGAGAAAAATCCGCGGTAAGTTCGTCAGGATTGAAAGTGAGCAGAAAGAAGGGTGGCAAACTCCCCAATGAACCCGTATCCCAATGGCCGCGCATCTCACGCGTCACGCAGGGCGGTGAGCTGCAACGGGCTGATAAAAGGAATGTCCAAATCCTCGAATTATCGCCGTACTTCTTGTAACGCTTGGCGTGCGCCGCGCGGCTGGGCTCGGAAATCTCCGCGTAGGGCCTTCAAGGCGAAACGTTCTTCAGCGATTTCACTTTCCGTGCGGAACCCGAGGCGCCGCATGATGGGGATAGGCGGGCACCATCCCTGGACCGCATGCTGAAGCAGAAAGCCGGCAACGACTGCAGGAAACAAGAAAAACTTGCGATCCACCGTGGCACCCAGCGTTAAGCCCACCAAGACGGCAGCGGCAGCATTCGCTTCCAGTGCACGCTCAATGTCCCACTCGCGGTCCAACTCATCCAAACGGCGAGCAATGGCGACGGGTTCCGCGGAAGCGTAACGAGCGACATTAGTTTCAGTTTGACGGCAGATATCTTCGTTGACATCATCCGCCGTATGTGCCGGAACGCGGTCCACAGTTGAAGAGATCATGATATGCTCCTTTTTAACAGACTTCCGGGCCGGTCACTATCGACTGATAATACGCTGCATTTTTTGTACCACGCCGAAACACAACGAAATATTCACTTGAGCACCGACCCACTGATAATACGCCCACGCTTTTGGCGTGCTTCCGACGCCGCGAGCCCAATCTTCCCACGGCTGCCACTGCCGTTCTGGTCGAAATTGATGTAGAGCGTTAAGCTAGGATTGAGATTTACTAACATGCCTAACGTTTTCTTGCAGGAACTCGATCGCTGGGGCCCGCGGGCGGGGTACGCGCCCGTGACGCTGGAGAAGGCACAGGCCTATTGCCGGCGTTTGGCGAACGCACATTACGAAAATTTCTCGGTCGCGTCGTTGCTGTTGCCACGGCGATTGTTGCCGCACTTTCACGCCATTTATGCCTATTGCCGTTGGGCTGACGATTTGGGCGACGAGACCGGGGGTGGCACAGAAGCGCTGGAACTTCTGGCATGGTGGCGGCAGCAGTTAGTGCAATGTTATGACGGCGTGCCCCGCCACCCGGTGATGGTGGCGCTGCGGCAGACGGTGCGTCGGTTCGGCATCCCACCACGGCCCTTTTTGGATCTGATACGGGCGTTTGAACAGGATCAAACGGTCAAGGATTACAAGACCTATGGCCAGCTCCTGGGCTATTGCCGACTGTCCGCGAATCCGGTGGGCCACCTGGTGCTTTACCTCTGTGAGTGTTACGACGAGACGAATGCCGCCCTGGCGGATTCGGTGTGCACGGGCCTGCAACTGGCCAACTTTTGGCAGGATGTAAATAGGGACCTTGATATTGGCCGCATCTATTTGCCGGCTGAGGATCGGGGAGCCTTTCACTATGAGGAAACCGACCTGCGCGGTCGGCGCTTCACCCCCGCTTTTCGCGAGCTGATGCAATTCGAAGTGGAACGAGCACGGCGGCTGTTGGTTGCCGGCATGCCGTTAGTGGCACGGGTACCGCGTGCGGTGCGTGCCGACATCGAGCTTTTTATTGGCGGCGGCCTGGGAATTTTGGACAAGGTCGTGGCCTGCGATTATGACGTGTGGCGGCAGCGCCCGGTGCTAGGGAAGTGGGAAAAGGCCGCACTCCTGGGTGGCGTGCTCTGGCAACGCGTGAAAGGCTGGGCATGGTAACACACGCGGCCCTGATCCGCTCCTACCGGTACTGTGAGGTCTTGACGCGGCGCGAGGCGGGCAACTTTTATCCCGCATTTTGCGTGTTACCAAGGCAGCAACGGTTATCGATGTGTGCACTTTATGCGTTCATGCGCATAGCAGACGATCTGAGCGACGAGCCGGGGCCTGTGGCGCTAAAGCGGGCCGGCCTGGCCAGATGGCGGCAGGGTTTGGATGACGCCTTGGGAGGTATATATGAACATCCTTCACACGCGGCCCTGGCGGATACGGTCGGCCGCTACAACATTCCGCGCGAGTATTTGGCAGCAGTGCTGGATGGTGTGGAAATGGACCTGGAACCGGTCCGCTATCAGACATTTGATGCTTTGCGCACCTACTGTTATCGGGTGGCGTCGGCGGTTGGGCTGGCGTGCATTCACATATGGGGTTTCACGCACCCGCGGGCCAAAACCTATGCTGAAGATGCGGGGCTGGCGTTTCAAATGACAAATATCTTGCGTGATCTTGGCGAAGATGCGGCGTGCGCCCGCGTGTACTTGCCGGCGGAGGACCTGGCGCGCTTTGGTTATAGCGAAGAAAAACTTCTGCACGGCACGTGCGATGACAGCTTCCGCGCGCTGATGGCTTTCGAAGTCGAGCGGACACGGGGCTTTTACGACGCCTCATGGCCGCTGATGGCTCAGTTGCGGCCGCCGGGACGGGCCGTCTTTTCCGTGATGGCAAAGACCTATCGCGGACTGCTCGAGGCGGTGGCGTCCAGGCCGGCGGATGTGTTTACCAAGCGAGTGCGCGTCAGTAAATGGCGTAAACTGCTGTTTATTTTGCAAGCATTGCCGGTGCGGCTTGATCTGTTTTGAACGCTTTGTTCAACCCCGAAAATTACGCATGACCAGCGCCGCATTTTGGCCGCCGAAGCCAAAACTTGTCGACACGGCCACGCGGGTGGGCATTTCCCGCGCGTTATTGGGAACGTAATCAAGATCGCAGACAGGGTCTTTTTGCGTCTGATTGATGGTCGGGGGCAAGACACCGGAATGCAGTGTCAATGCCATGGCCACAGCCTCCACGGCGCCGGCGGCGCCGATCAGGTGGCCAACCATCGACTTGATCGACGAGAGCGGAAGTGCCTTGGCCCCCTCGCCGAATACGCGTTTGACCGCCTTGGTTTCCATCTCATCATTCAGGCGCGTGCTCGTGCCATGGGCGTTGATGTAATCGACGTCGCGATGGTCAATGCGAGCTTCCCGGAGAGCACTCGTAATGGCGCGGGCGGCGCCGCGCGCATCCGGATCTGGCTTGGTTACCGCGTAGCCGTCAAAGCTGCTGCCCAGCCCCAGAACTTCGGCATAGATGAGAGCGCCACGTTTTTTGGCGTGCTCCAACTCTTCCAGGATCAATATGCCAGAGCCTTCGCCGAGGACGAAACCGTCGCGCTTGCCGTCGAACGGGCGTGAAACCTCCGACGGGTTCCGCGTCGACGTGCTCAGGGCGCCGAGTGCGGTATAAGCGAGCATCAACAGGGGGTCAATTCGGCTATCGGCGCCCCCGGCCAGGATAACGTCAGCATCGTCGCGTGCAATGAGACGAAAACCCTCGCCTACGGCTTGGGTGCCGGCCGCGCACGCTGTCGCGATGGTATTGTTCGGGCCCTGGGCGTTGAATGCCATCGAAATATGGGCCGCAAACATATTGGGAAGATACTTCAGGATCCACAAGGGAAACAGGGCTTGAGCGCCAAGTTGACCAAGGCGACGTGTTTCCAGGTTCCCATCGGCATCGCATGATTGTACGAGGCTGGGCATCAACTCGGGAAGATCGACAGGCACCATCCCGGTACCCATAACGACGCCAACACGGCCCGGATCAAGCTTATCGAGCTCCAGGCCCGAGTCGAGAATGCCCAGGCCGGCGGCGCCCACCGCGAAGCGCATGGCCCGGCCCATGATCTTGAGACTTTTGCGTTGACTCGAAGGAAGATAAGGAGTGACGTCGAAATCCTGGACTTCAGCGGCGATCTTGACGGGGTGAGCAGACGCGTCGAAACTGCGAATGGGGCCCACGCCGCTGCGCCCGTTCATGCAGGCCGACCAGAAGGCTTCACGGCCAATGCCGTTGGGTGCGACAACACCCAACCCGGAGACAACGACTCTGCGCATGACCACGTCTGCCTTGGGTCCGCGGGGGCCCGCCGGGGAAACGCAACCTTGCTGTGACTTGAATCCATACCGCTGGTTATATCCCAACTTGCCAAAGTATATCCATACTACCCATTTTATGCAATTCCAAATATAGACATTTTATGTTCCAACCCATTGGAAATGCAAAGGATAGGTCAGGTTGTAACGTGCAAAATGGATTTGACGGAGAGGCAGCACGTGGCACGGACACGCTTTCTCGCCGGGCGCTTTGGCGCGGCAGGGCCGCCTTCGAAGGAGAGACTATTTCTTTGGCATTGGTGTGGCTTTAGAGGAAGTGAGGGGCGCCGATGCTCCAATTTTGATGGGTGTTCGGCAAATTAGACAGGGAACGACCTTTCCCTGCTGATGGTCTTCGACCAGCATAAACTTCTTACACTTCACATTGGGACATTGCACGGCAAAGACCATGGCAACCTTTCCGTCAAACTGGCGGCTATTGAATTTTGAGACTGCGCACCCAGTCCGCCTCGCGAGTAATTTCCTCGTCGGCAAGACCGCTGGCTCGATGGATTTCGGTCCGGACCATTTTGCCGCTCGTCATATCCAGCGCCAGCACATCAATCAGGCCGTTGCTGCCGACGCCACACCGAACCTGGACGGGCGAGCCCTTGGGCAGGCTGGCAGGCAGTCCGTCGATCCAGCATTCCCCGATGCTGATGCAGTGGTCGGCCTGTTGGGCTTCCCCCTGGAGAACTTTGACGCGCACCCGAGGCTGGCTTTCGACGACCGTACGGTAAACGCGGTTGGCGGCCGTCGGCAGCTGGGTATTTTTGGGAATGAGAATGTCATTCACGCGCTGCTCGGACTGCTTGATTTCAATGCCGAGGCTATGGGCATTGACGTTGATTTCGACGATATCCTCGAGCAAGTCCTGAGCGGCCGTGGCCATGCCGGCATTGGCACCGCCAGCACGGGCGGCCACGATGCCCGCATGCAAGGCGGCGCCGCGGGCAACCACCTCGCTGACGGCCAACGAATTGTCGGGCGCCTTGCCGCTGATCTCCTGGAGCATATGCCCTGTCATTGGCATATGGGTGGAACCTCCCACAAGGAGCACGCTGTCGATCTTGTCCCAGCTCATGCCGGCTTGCCGGAGGACCTGCTGAGTCGTCAACCGGGTGCGCGTTAGTAGGTCGCGGGTGATCGATTCAAACTCGCCGCGTGTCAGCGAAACCGTTAGCATCTTGCCGGCGTGGGTGCACGTTATGTTGGTCTGATTCAGTTTGCTCAGGGTGCGCTTGGCACGTTCGGCAGCGGCACTCAAACCCGCCAGCGCATGCGGATTACCACGCGGATCGTCGCCGAATTGACTCATGAATTTGGCGGCAACGAAATCGACAATGCGATCGTCCCAATCCTTGCCACCCAGGCGCACGTCTCCTTCGATGGCAACTGTTTCGAAGCGACGAGGTGCGAGCCGAACGACGGTAACGTCAAACGTCCCGCCACCCAGATCATAAACGAGCACGGTTTGCTCGGCGGCAGGCATTTTGGCGTCATGCAAATGACCATGCGGCCGTGCGCCGGTGCCTCCTTGAAAGGAATAGGCCAATGCGGCAGCGGTTGGCTCGTCAAGGATATCAAGCACATCCAGCCCGGCGATGCGGCCGGCGTCCTTGGTCGCCTTGCGGCGCGTGTCGTCAAAGTAGGCGGGCACGGTGATTACCGCTTTGCCGACCGGTCCGATGCGCCGCTCGGCGTCTTGCACCAGCTTACGGAGGATAATTGCTGACAAAGTTTCGGGCCTGAATTCACGGCCGGCGACGGGATGGCTATAGGTGGGATGGCCCATGTAGCGTTTGATCGTCATGGCCACCCGCTCGGGCTGTTCGAGTGCCACGTCGCGTGCCGCCTGGCCAACCACCGCGCCGCCGTCTTCTATAAGTACGGCGCTCGGGGTAAGCATCTCCCCTTCGATGTTGGGGAGTGTGACGGCCTGGCCATGGTCATCGAGGGTGGCGATGGCACAGAATGTCGTGCCAAGGTCAATGCCCACCAGCTTGCCCGAGGATACGGTCATATCGCTACCAATGCACGCGCGATGCCAGCAAGACCCTAATGTTGCCATTGTAGCAAGGCACAACGCTAAATGAAGGATCTCAGTTCAAGGAAGAACGCGACGGCAGCACGGGGGAGCTGAAAAATGAAGTTACCCGCTCTTGCGTGGCGCGGGCGGACGGATGGCGGTGACGGGCAGCATGGCGCTGGGCCGGGAACCGGGCATCGTGACTGTGCCGGGAGTGCGCGGAGCCGTGAGTTGCGACGGGTGGCTCGAAGGTTGATTAAGGCCCGCGCTAATGAGCGGCGGCATTTCCGCTTCCGTTGGCGGCGGGATATGCTCGGGCACGAGCGCTGCCAAGGCCTCGGCAACCGCCGCGGGTGACTGATAGCGGCGTTCCGTTTCCTTGGCCAACATCATATCCAGGACCCGAGCCAACGCTTCAGGCATGTCGGGGCGCAAGACACGAATCGGTTTGGGCTGACGAACCTGGTGCCATATCATCTTCTGCGGCAGGGTTCCATCCTGGAAGGGGCTCTTGCCGGCCAGAAGGTAGTAGAACGTCCCCCCGAGACTGTAAATGTCCGCACGAATATCCACGCGATAATCGAACGTCTGCTCGGGGGCCATGTAATCGGCCGTGCCGATTGAATATCCCTGCTCATAAGCGTTCGCGAAGGCGCCGCCATCGTCATCGAAGAATCGCGCCAGGCCCATGTCGAGGAGTTTGATCACCCCCTGCCGATCGAGCAACAGGTTGCCAGGTTTGATATCGCGATGCACCAGGCCAGCCGTATGCGCATGCTGAAGACCGAGGGCCGCCTGACGAATATAGGAGGCCGCGCGCTCCGGGGAAAGCGTGCCGTTCTTCTTGACAAAATCGTGCAAATTTACGCCATCGATGAACTCCAGGACCAAAAAATGAAGCTTGTCTTCGTGATCGATGTCGTGCGCTCGCACAATATTGGGGTGATCTAGCCGTGCGACAGCCTTGGCTTCCCGATAGAAACGAGCGAGCGATGCCGGGTCTTCGGCCTGCGCGATGGGTAATACTTTAAGGGCGACGCGCCGCCCCATCAGGATATGTTCGCAAAGATAGACGGCGCCCATGCCGCCGGCGCCGAGTCTTTCCAACAGACGATATTTACCGCTAATGAGAAAGCCGCGCCAACGCCCGGATAGCAGCTTTTCCGCTTGAAAATTGGTAAGCATGCCGGAGCGAACGAGGGCCTTGGCAAGCTGATGCGGTTTTTGAGGCGGCTCCGATTCCAGTGCCAGCTCGAGCGCAACAGGTTTCGACGGTGATCTTGTCGAGAAGACCGCTACGCAAGCCCAATTCCAGGAAAGCCTCGATTGTGGTAGGTATCGCCATGGTACCCAAACCGTCTTTTCCTTGGGAGAAGGACCGTTCTCCATCTTCCTCCTTTGTAATATCGATTGCAAGGGAATTCATGAAAACTTTATGAGAGTGCTGTTTTCAGGTGGAATTGCGGCAACCCGAGTCAAGGCGTATGATTCAGTTACTTCTACTGGTAGCGAGGCCCCCAACCTGACGAACAGGGCTTCGAGTGCATTTCTGGAAAGTGGCGCACATGGTTTGGCGGCCCTGGGAATCCCCTCTGCCGAGTCCGCAAGAGGAATGCGAGCGCATGCTCCGCTTCTTGCTCAAGCTCACCGAATGTGTTGAAGAACTGCACGCGCGCGGGAAAGTTTGGCTTTCTTTTGGGTCCGATAACACCGAGGAGATCAGCCCGGAACGGCTGCGCATCATAAACATCGAGACCGGTACCTTTCCGGTTGGAACTCGTCCCGACGAGCTCGTTTACAACTCTCATTTCGCTGCCCCGGAAATCGTCCGCAACCATGCGGAAGACATCGGCCCGCGGACCGATGTCTTTCATCTCGCACTTTTTGCCTACTACTGGCTTGCCGGTCTCTTGCCCAAGGGCTTCCCTGGCGAAGGGCTTGAGGCATTTTGGTATCAGATACCGAAACTACGAATCTTTGCTCCCTGGCTGCCGCCAGGGATCGCGCGAATCCTTGCGCAGGGCACGGCCCAGGATCCGGCCTTACGCTTTGCAACCCCGCGAGCGCTCGCTAACGCGCTTCAAGCCGCGGTGGACCGCAACCGCGAGCGGGTGGCTTTCAAAGGCAAAATCACCTGGAGTTACGCCGCCGAAACGCGGACCGGGCGGACGAAGACGGCCTTGCACAAGGACAACGAAGATCGGGTCCTTGTGTGCCCATTTCCAAACAACGAGCGTGCTTTGTTGGCCGTTGCCGATGGGATCAGCACCTGCGATGTCGGCAGCGGCGCCCTCGCCAGCCTGATCACGGCCATTGTGCTTGAAAATGCTTTCGATGCGCTCAGCACCCGCGAGACGTTTGCGGCCAAGATTGCCAAGGTTTGCCGGGAGGGAGCCGACACGCTGCTGGCGTGGGCGATGGAAAAAGGCTACGGCGAACAACTCCAGCAGGGCGCCGATTTGATGGGTACAACTCTCACGGCTGCCTGGCTGGAAGGCAATCTTTTGAGCATCGCCAATCTGGGTGACAGCCGGGCCTATCTCATTGACAAGACTGAAGTGGAACAACTGACGGTAGACGGCGATTTGGCTTCCGGTATGCTGGCGGACGGTATGCCGCCCGAAAACATCCAGGATCTGGGCCAGATTGGTAAAGCGCTGCGTGAATGCGTAGGCGGCTGCACCTTTAACGATGCCGGTGAAGTCATCATCCTGGACGATTGCTGTCGACCGACAGTCAACCATTGGCCAATGCTGCCTGGCGATACGGTGGTTTTATGCAGCGACGGCCTGGTCGAAGATGACGCCTTTCTCGAACCTGAAGCGCTGGGGGAAATCGTCCGTGCCAAACGAGACATGCCCGCCGCTGATTTGGCACGACACCTGGCGGAAGTCGCCGACAATTCCCATCGTCTGCCTTCTTCCCAGGAACCAGATGGTTACGGCGACAATATTTCTTGCATCGTGATCAAGATTGAAGCGGCAACTTCACCGTGAACTTGGATCCCTTGCCGACCACGCTCTCAACGCGAATGCGACCCTGATGTTGCTCGATGATTTGCCGGCAGACACTCAGGCCCAGGCCACTGCCCCCATGGCCATCCTCGTCGGGTTCCTTGGTGGTATAAAAGGGCTCGAAAATAAGCCTTAGCTGGTCGGGCGGAATACCGACGCCGGTATCGCTCACGCGGAGTTCCGCCATTTGGGTTTGTGTGTTTTCGCGCACTTCCAGCGTCAGGCGCCCCCCGTTGAGCATTGCTTGCCTGGCATTGATAATCAGGTTGATGAGGATTTGTTCGATCTGACCGCGCACCACGGGTGCGTGCGGCCGCCCCTGGAATTTCTTCTCCACCTTGATTTGGTGTTTGCTCAAATCCTTTTCCGTGAGGATGAGCACCTCTTCCAACAGGGCGACAAGATCGATCATTTCGCGGCAGTTGCCTGATCGCGGGCGAAGCCGAGCATGCTGCTGATGATGACCGCCGCCGCGCTGGCTGCCTTTGAGGATTTTTTCAAACGCCTGTAAGCGCGAGCCTTCGGTCCCCTCGGGCTTGAGCCCCAACTTGGCGTAATTGATTATCGTGGTAAGAATGTTGTTGAACTCATGCGCCACGCTGGACGCCAAAGTACCCACGCTCGACAAGCACTGCGCCCGGAGAAGTTGCCGGCGCAAATGTTCCGCTTCCGAAGATGTCAAAGTTTCCTCGCCGATCATGCGTCATCTCCGCTCAGAAGGAATCAGGGCGGTGGTAAGTTTCTTGCCACTTACGATATCGGCATGCCAGCCGAGTCACTTCATCGCAAGTACTTACGAATCAATATGTTAAGGAGAGCAATCTTTGCAAACCCAGCGTTTTACGAAATCCGGGCGGTTGAAGGTCAAAGGATCGCATCGGGAAATACGGGGAAGGGAAGGAAAATAAACAGGGCGAAATTACTGATAATTGTTGCCTTGCTGAGGGCATTGCGAGACATTCTTTGGTGGCAAATTGCCCAGGTTTTTCAGTAAAATGGCAGCGTTCCCTTAGTTGGAATAAGAGCTCCTAAACAAAGAGACAGGCCTTCGGCACATCCAAAGGATATATCCTTGCGAATTCGCGCTTTTTATGATCAGGCTGAACCGACAATCTCTTTCGAATTCTTTCCTCCCAAAAACGCCGAGGCGGAGGCAACACTATTTCGAGACACCGTTCCTGGACTCAAGGCACTGGGTGCGTCCTTTATTTCGGTGACGTACGGGGCGGGAGGCGGCACGCGCGAAACGACCTTCCGCATCGTGCACCGACTGCGCCGTGATTTCGGCATCGAAGCGATGGCCCATCTTACGTGTGTCGGATCAACACGCGCCGTCCTGGCCAAGGAAATTGACGAGGCGGAAGCGCTTGGCCTGGAAAACATTCTGGCATTACGTGGCGACCCACCACGTGGGCAAGCGACATTCGAAGCTGTTGAAGGCGGGTTTGGCTATGCGGTGGATTTGATTCGGTTTATCAAGGAGCGCAGTCGCTTCTGCCTGGGTGCAGCCGTTTATCCCGAAGGGCATGTCGAATGCTCGGTCAAGCACGCCGACTGGGACCGCGCGGCCGCCAAGGTCGAGGCCGGCGCTGATTTCCTTATCTCGCAACTCTTTTATGATCCCAGCGACTTCCTCGACATGGTCGATTATTTACGAAACAAACGGGGGGTAAAGGTTCCCATCATTCCCGGCATCCTGCCTTTCCTGAGCACCGATCAGATCAAACGCTTCACGCTCCTCTGTGGCTCCAAGATCCCCGGGCCATTGCGAGTCCTTTTGGAAAAACATGCCGGAGAGGATGAAACGGTTCGCCAGATCGGCGTCGAGGTTTGCACCAAAATTGCGCGCACGCTGCTGGATAGCGGCACGCCCGGAGTCCATTTCTATTGCCTTAACCGCACCCGTAGTGTGACTGAGATCATGCGCAATTTGGGACTGCCAAAGTGAACGGGCGGGGCGCCCAATGGTCAGTCCTTCTGGGCCTTCAGTTGGCGAACCTGTAGCGTGATGCGTTGGAGGGCCTCGGTTGCAATGTCAGCATTTTTCTGCCGCGCCGCACCGGCCAGGCGAGTCGCTTCTTTCTGCAGACTGCCGCACGCCTGCACCATGCTCCCCTTGAGGTGTTCAGGCGGGTCAATCGCCTTGGCCAAGAAACGGGCCGTTTGCTCAATGCCGCCAGCGGACTCATCCAACTCGATCCAGGCATCGACGAAGAAGGCATCCATGGCCGCATTCGTTTGACTATGGAGGCGCGCTAGAAGCTCGCCGTACGAAAATTGCACCCCGTTCTCCGCCAGTGGCCTGAGCGGTTCGCGATCCGGCGGCAGGCGGCACCCAACCAGGCAGATTCCCACGGCACAGCAAAGCAGGACGTTACGCATCGGGCACCTCGTGGGAAAACGAAAAAGGCAGGAGGAATAGATCCTCTTGCCTTTTTACCTTATTTTCCCCACCTTTGCAAAGCGCCCAGGTCATTTCGGAGACTATCGTCCCGGTCGGGCGCCGGCTTCCGACGGTAGTACCGAGGAATTGTCCGGTAAGCCGATGCGGTCGCGCCCAAGTACCTGTTGCTCGCGAATGCTCAAGTTTGGATTATCAATAGGAGTAGCAGGCTTCGGGGCTAGCGGGCCACGCAAGTTTTCACAGCCGGCGGCCAACAACATAGCCAAAAGTAATAGGCGACGCATTGATCTGGTCTCCTTCCCGGTGGTGCTGTCACTCTGTCCGGCACTCGAATTCAGAGTACGTGGCCGTATGCTGCTTACTCATTTTATCGAGCCGCCAGCGGCGGCAAAATGCTCTCGACTTGAGTTTATTCCACATACTCGGATAACGGAGACGGATCAAGAACAATGATCGGCACAAACGGCACAAATCAACACGCTCTTAAAGACGGCAGCGCCGGTAGAACAGGAAGATTAGCCAAGTACTTCCATTCCCAAGATGGTCAAGTCGTCCGTCTGGCGGCCCTGCCCGAACAAGTCAAGGGCCAGCCGATCGACAAATTCCTGGATGCCAAAATCGCGGTGCCCGGCAGCGGCAGCCAGCAAGCTCGAAACTCCCATCGGCAAAGTGCCAAAGGCGGCGCCATCCATGCCGTCGGTGTAAAGGATGACCTTGTCGCCCGCCCTGAGCGTGTGGGTTTGCAACCTGTACTGGATGTCGAAAACGCCCAAAAGACCGCCTTCGACCTGCCAAAGCTGGGGCGGACCGTCATGGGGCAGGTATAAGGGGTAGGGATGTCCGGCCCGAGAAAACTGCAGCACACCCTCGCGCATGCTGAAGAGTACATAGGCTATCGTAATGAAGGGGTTTTCCGATAGCTTCTGATCAATGAGGTCACGATTTAGTCGCTGCAGGACTTCATGAGGCGGGATCAGGCGATACTCCTTGCCCGTGATCTCCTTGGCCTTGACGCCCGTCTTCACGAAAATAGTCAGCAGGCTTGCGGGCACACCATGGCCCATCGCATCGGCGACGTAGAAACCAAGATGATTTTCGTCCAACCGAAAGACATCGTAAAAGTCCCCTCCCACGCGCCCACAGGGTTGATATTTGACGGCGAAGCGCACACGGGGCAAGTCGGGTAAAGTCTGCGGTAGAAAGCTCTCCTGAATGCGTCCCGCCAGCTCAAGTTCCATCTCGATTTGTTGATTGGCTGATTGCAAGCGTTTGTTCACGCGATGCACCTCGGCCGTTTTCGCGGACAGGGAGTCGTGCCTTTCTTTGATGCGCCGCAGGGCTTGGATCTGGGCCAGCAGTTCATTGGGATCGAACGGACGCAGCAAGTAGGCATCCGCGCCACACTCCAGACAGGCCAGCCTGGCGCCGGGCGCGGCGTCGGCCGTGATGAACAAGATCGGAACAACATTATCCCCGACGGCGCCGTGCAAACGTTGACATAGTTTCAAGGCCTCGGCCGTGTCGGTGCTGCCGTCAATTAAAATAAGGGTCGAAGCACGGACGCCAGGGTCGGGCTCGCCGCGCCCATGCAACTGGACATTGAACTTCGCCTTCTCGAGCGTGTGGCGCACGTCGTCCGAGGCCAGAGTCGCGGCGGCGCACAGGATGATCGTTGACGAAGCGTTGGCTTGCATAATAGTTGCAACTATACGCCAGCGCGGGCGGCAATGACAAGATGCAAACACCGGGGCAAGCCAGGTGAAAGCGGGATGGATTCACGAGCTTTTGCCGAGGTATCATGACTACCGACACACTCCAAAGGAACCGCCCATGACAACTCCCCGGATTCTGATGTGCCCGCCGGATTTCTATGGGATCGAATACGAAATCAATCCCTGGATGAGCCGGGCGCGCGGCAGCACGCCCGAACGTGCCAGGCAGCAGTGGCATGGGCTACTGCAAGCTTTATTGGGGCTCAACGTGCAGGTGGAGCAAATGGTCCCACGACAAGGTCTGCCCGACCTGGTCTTTACCGCGAATGCGGGCCTGGTGTTCGGTCGGAGATTTTTCAGCTCACGCTTTCGTCACGAAGTTCGAGCGCGCGAAACGCCCTATTTCGATGGCTGGTTTGCGGAGCATGGCTTTCATGTCGAAACACTTCCCGACAAAATGTTCTTCGAGGGAGCGGGCGATGCACTCTTTTGCGGCAAAACTCTCTTCGCAGGTTATCGGATTCGCAGCGACGTGCACGGCCATCACCATCTGGGCAAGCTTTTGGAAAGGCAGGTCCTGCCTTTGGAACTGGTCGACCCGCGTTTCTACCACCTGGACACCTGCTTCTGCCCGTTAACGCCGCAACAGGCGCTTTACTTCCCTGGCGCGTTCGACAGCTATGGTCAGAAAGTAATCCGTAAACACATTCCCAGCTTGATTGAAGTTGCGGAAGAGGAAGCGGCCCGATTCGCGTGCAATGCCGTGGTGATCGGCAAAACGGTGATCTTGAACGCCGGCAGCGACTTGCTGGCGAGCGCCCTCGAAAAAGAGGGTTTTCGTTGTATCGCGGTCGAGTTGGACGAGTTCTTGAAGGCGGGCGGGAGTGCCAAATGCTTGACGTTGCGTCTGGATGGCGAAGATGCGGCAATCTGGGATTAAAAAATGCAGCGGCGTCGGAACTTCCCGATGCGCCGCGCCCACCAGACGTTATGACGTCGTCAAGTCGTTAATCCATTTCGTCAATACTTCGTTGGTAACAACAAACGGGACCTGCTGGCGTTTACCGGCATCTCGCGATCCCTCGAAACGTCGCACCAAAGCCGAGTTAGTCGCCTGGAGAACGACCTCGTAAAAACTAATCTTGCCCTCATCGTCGTTTGGCGGCGCGCTGCGCAACAACGCCCGATTGTGTGGTGCATCGACCTCCACGACCCCAAGGGCTTCCAAAAGACCGGACGTGCGCTCGGCTACACGGTGTGCCCAAGCAGCGGCATCCCCCTCCGCACCGCCACGGCGAATAGACAATTCCCAGAGGACGGTGGACCAGGCGTCACGACGCTCGGCGGTCAAATTGGCAGTCCAGCCGCTTTCGGCGTCGACCACGTTAAACTCGTGGCGTTCGTCGCAGGGGGGTGCTTCACTTAGCTTTTGACGGAGTATTTTTGCGAGGGTCATCGTTTTCTCCAAGGTTCTTGATGGAATGGGCGGCCCCATCATAGGTCAGCAGACTGGGCTGGTTGTCCACGATGGTATGTAAATGGACGGGTCGGCCCCAGATAACTTGAACGTTCGTCAGCGTGTCGGCCGCCTTGTCCAGTTTGAGATCAATGCCGTTGTGCTCGTGCCGCAGCAGCAGTTCGCCACGGTTGCGATAGTTGCCGTCAACGACATAAATCCAGGGCCTGCCAAAATTTGTCAGGCTAAATAACAGGCGCTCCTTGACCTTTTGAAATTCGCGGGACTCGATAACGTAATTCGACCCCTGCTCCTGATAGGCGTAGGAGAACATCTTGTGTTCCTGACAGAACTCCGGGGTCAGAAACGTGTCGATAAAGGTAATATCGTTATAAATCTTGCGGACCTCAAAGATTTTTTTGCGGCCCAGACCCAAGTCCTTGTTCCACTTGCGCCGTTGGTCAAGGTCGTCGCACTCATCGAACTCCTTACCGAAGCGGCCCGTGTTCCAGCGCATTTCGATGTCACGCAACAGCTCAATGCCCAATTTATAGGGGTTCAGTCGTCCGCGCTGCGTCGCCATGGTGCCGGAATGATGATCGGCATAATCGATCACTTCACTCGATTTGAGGGCCTTGGTAGTCATAATCGTGGAGTGCCAATAGCTGGCCCACCCTTCGTTCATGATCTTGGTCTGCCCCTGCGGCGCGAAGTAATAAGCTTCGTCCCGTATGATGGACAAAATATCACGCTGCCACGGCTTGAGCGACGCGTGCCCTATAAGAAATAGTAACACGTCTTTTTCGGGATGTTCGGGGAAAGTGTGCTCACTTTCTTCGGTGTGCTTGCGATGCTCTTCTTCCTCGGCCTTCAGAACGCCCGGTGGATTGATGTAATCATCCATGTAATCCTTGCTCTTGAAACGCGTCGAGCGGGGATTTTCCTCTTCTTTTTCCTTGAAATTATAACGAGACACTTCCTCGCGGCGGCGAATGGCAGGGGAGTGGACATCGATCAGGTCGTCGATGGACATGCAGCGGTCCACGAAGGCCTCGACCTCATCCTCGCCATATTTCTCGACATAGCGGCGGATGCGTACCCCATGGTTGGCCATCTCATCCATCATCTTGCGGTTGGTGTGGGCGAAAAAGGCATTGTTTTTGAAGAAGTCGCAATGTCCGTAGACGTGCGCCATCACCAATTTTTGGTCGACCGTGTGATTGCAGCGCATCAAGTACGCATAGCACGGGTCGTTGTTGATTACCATTTCGTAAATCTTCGACAGACCGTAGTCGTATCCCTTCTTTAGCTCTTCGAAGGCCATGCCAAACGACCAATGGGGATAGCGGGTGGGAAAGCCGCCATAGGCCGCCACCTCATTGAGGTCCTCGGCATCGATGACTTCAAAGATCGTTTCATAAAAATCCAAACCATAACCGCGCGCGTAACCCTCGATCTCCTCCTTGAGGACGCGAAGATCAGGCGGCAGCTTGGTATCGTAAGGAATGCCCATGAGGCTCCATTACCTTCCCGTTCCCAAAAACTCCTTGATCGACCCCAAAATAGCCTCGCGGTCCGGAATGCGACTGGCTACCACGTTTTCCTTTTTGCTGATCATTTCGTTGATGTATTCGAAAAACTCACCTGAGCCGTAGGGGCTTTCGACCTGTCCGTAGCCGAACAAATTGAGCTTGGGCAGCAGCTTCTCATTAAGTAGGTCGATGCAGTGAGGGATATCGTCCCCCCAGTTATCGCCATCCGAAAAGTGGAAAGCGTAAAGGTTCCACTGGTCCGGCGGAAATCGCTGGCTAATAATTTTGTCGCATAGCTCATAGGCCGAGCTGATCTTCGTGCCGCCCGATTCGCGCGTGTGATAGAAGGTGTGCTCGTCGACTTCGTGGGCCTGGGCATCGTGAACGATATAGATTGTCTGCATGCCCTGATAATGCGCCTTGAGCCAGGTATCGATCCAGAAAGCCTCGATGCGAACGATTTCTTTTTGTTCGTCGGTCATGGAACCGGAGACATCCATCATGTAGATGATGGCGGCCACGCTTTCGGGCTTCTGCACCTCTTTCCAGCTACGGTACTGTTTGTCCTCGCGCACGGGGATGATGAGAGGCGCTTGCGGATCGTAACTTCCCGAAGCGATCTGCCGTTTCATGGCACGCTTGAACGTACGTTTGAAGTGCCGCAATGACTCTGGGCCGGCCTGGCGAATGCCCGTGTACTTATCCTTGGTCGTGACGATGTTCTTCTTGCCGCGCGGCTCGATGCGCGGCAGCGCCAGTTCCTCGCCGAGGATTTGCGCCATTTCCTCCATGGTCAGATCGACTTCTAAAATATGGCCGCCTGGCTGATCGCCCGCACTGCCTTCGCCTTCGCCTTGCGGCGCCGTCAAGGGTTGACCAGGATCGCCGTCGCCCTGGCCGACGCCGCCCGAGCTCTTTTGGCCGTAGCGGAATTGTGGGATATCGATCTGGGGCAACGGAATGGACACGAGGTCCTTGCCCTTTTTGCCGATCATCTCGCCGCGACTGATGTACTTGCTAAGGTTGCTCTTCACCTTGCCGCGTACAATCTTGCGGAACCTCTGCTGATCACGCTCGATTTTTTGTCCCATGGCCCTTCTCTTGCCGAATTCTGTTTCCTGGTTAACTGGCCGGGATGATCGCCCTGGATGACCAGGTCCGGCGCCATGCTATTTCTTCGTGTGGCCCCGCGCGAAAATGCTGGCCACATAGTTCAGGATGTCGGTGGCGCTTGATTCATTATACCCATAATTGCGTATAAGCCGCGCCTTGACGACGTCGATCTTTTCCTGGGTGGCCTTGTCCACCACGTTCGACACCAGACTGGTGAGCTTGATGGTGTCCTTTTGGTCCTCGAATAGTTTTAGTTCCAGGGCCTTCTGCAAGCGTTCGTTGGTCTTGTAGTCGAACTTTTTGCCGTCGATAGCCAGGGCGCCGATATAGTTCATGATCTCGCGCCGGAAGTCATCCTTGCGGCCTTCGGGGATATCGATCTTTTCCTCGACCGAGCGCATGAGGCGTTCGTCCGGTTCCTCGAAGTTGCCCGTATAGCGATTGCGCACTTTTTCGCGCTGCGTGTAGGCCTTGACGTTGTCGATGTAGTTCGAGCAGAGCCGCGACAGGGCGTCCTCGTCGGCGGCGATCGCGCGCTGCACTTCGTTTTTCACGACATCCTCGTATTCCTGCTTGACCACGCTCAAAAGCTCCTTGTAATGCTGAAGCTGCTCTTGCGTGGTAATAAGCGAATGGTGCCGGAGGCCAGTCTCCAGTTCGTGGAGCACCATGAACGGGTTGATGTTGTCCTCGTCCGGGTGGGCCACCAGCGCGTTGCTGATCTTGTCCTGGATGTAACGCGGACTGATGCCGTGCATGCCCTCGTTCATGGCTTCCCGTTTTAGCTCGATGACATTGTCTTCCGTGAACCCCGGGAGCGTTTTGCCGTTATAGAGTTTGAGCTTTTGCAGCAGCGTCAGGTTGGCGTGCTTGGGCTGTTCGAGCCGTGTCAAAATCGCCCACATGGCCGCCACTTCAATGGTGTGCGGGGCGATGTGCTTGCCGCGCACGCGTTCCTCGTTGAACGACTTTTCGTAAATCTTGATTTCATCGGCCAGCCGCGTGACGTAAGGCACATCGATCTTGACCGTGCGATCGCGCAGGGCCTCCATGAACTCATTATTCTGAAGCCGCTTATATTCCGGCTCGTTCGTATGCCCCAAAATCACCTCGTCGATGTCCGTTTGCGCGAATTTCTTGGGCTTGATCTTGTGCTCCTGGGAAGCACCCAGGAGATCATAGAGGAAAGCGACATCCAGCTTGAGGACCTCGATGAATTCGACCAGGCCGCGGTTGGCGATGTTGAGTTCGCCGTCGAAATTGAACGCGCGGGGATCGCTATCGGTGCCGAACTCGGCGATCTTGCGATAGTTGATATCGCCCGTTAACTCGGTGGAGTCCTGGTTCTTTTCATCCTTGGGCTGGAAGGTCCCGATGCCGATGCGGTCCTGTTCCGACAGAATCATGCGATAGACCCGTACCTCGGTCGCCAACATGGCCGCGATGTCCCCGTCGTAATTGGCGAGCCGTTCATTGAACATGTAGCGGCTGAATGGGCTGAGGTCCCCCTTGATCTGGACCTGCCGCTCCTTGCCTTCATGGCCGGCATTGAGCTGCCCCAATATCGCGGGCCGCAAATCGCCCGGGATCAAACACAAGGGGTCGGTGTGCATGGGGTCCTTGAGCCAGGCACCATTTTCACCTTTCCAGGAGAAGGTGAAGAGCATGCCCTCATCCGAGCGCGAATATTCTTCCAGGCCGCGTTTGAGCAGCCTCGCAATCGTGCTCTTGGACGAACCGACGGGGCCATGCAGCAAGAGGACGCGCCGTTCGGTGCCATAACCCTTGGCGGCCGACTTGAAGGCATTCACCAACTGGATCAGCGAGCGGTCCAGGCCGTAGATGCCGTCCCCATGCTTGATGGCAAAATCGGCGAAAAAGTTGTAGCGGACGACCTTTTCCTTGTTCTCATAAATCTCTTCGGTTCCATGCGAGAGGATCATGTCGTAAAGACGCTGGTAGGCCGTCCGGGTTACCTCGGGGTGCTCGCGAACGATATCCAGGTACTCCTCAAACGACCCTTCCCAGTGCTTTTTGCGATAGTCGCTGAGATTGAGGTGCTGGCGGATGGTTCCCAGAATCGCTTTGCCCGTGGTCATGGAACGTACCTCCCAAAAAACGGCGCCAGACCTTGGCGCCGGGTTGCGTAGATTGTCAAAGGTAACGCCGGAGCATCCGGCAAAGCAACGACCGACGATGGATATGGACGGCTAGCAGTCAGAGTCCGTCCCTAACTCTGGAGAGGTTGGCTGCGCCTTTCGGGTTCGGCGGCTTTCGCGATGCGTCGAAAAGGAATGAGTGTTATTTTGGTCCCGATGCCGTGGCGCCCAGGGTCAGTCAACCAGGCCAATCCCGCAATTTATTATACGTTCATTTTCATGGAACATGTTCGTTCCACGCGAGTTATTTCATTTCCATCCACGAAACCGTGGCTCATGCGACCTAACCTTAGCAGCATACTTTGAAGTGCCGGGGGGCTGTCAAGCCCGGTTTTGGGCTAGACCCTCCCAGCCGATCCTGGTAAACGCGAAAACCGGCCGCCGAAACAGGCCCGGCACTCGTGCAAACGGTCACGCGACACGACAAGCCACGACCCTTATTCGCCTTCCCACGGAGACTTATTATGAGAAATCTTTTGTCCCTGGCCGCCCTAGGCCTTATCGTCTTCCTCGGCCTGGGCTGGTATCTCGGCTGGTATCGAATCCAGACCGCGCCCACCGGCGACGGCCACCAGCAGATCGAGATCAACCTCAACACCAACAAGATCAAAAACGATTTGAACAAGGGGGAATCAAAGGTTCACGACTGGCTGAACGAGCCAGGCGGCAATCAGCAAAGCTCGAGCACCACGCCCGGAACGATCACCAGCTTCCGAGCCGCGGGTGATGGCACCTGGGTCTTTCCGGCGAGCAGCACGCCCGCTCCCTCCGGCGGCCCGATGTTGCCCACACCACGGTAACCGCCTGTCGAAGTGGGTCAAGCCCCGTGCATTTACGGGGACCTTGCCTCTTTTTCGGGTCGAAGTTACCTAAGCCTGCCAAAAGCCCGAATGCGCCTACGCTTTCGGGCTTTTGTCATTCCCTATAATAAATGGCATGGCAACATCACAGACGCCCCGACCCGTCGCCCTCAGCAAAGAGGGCGACGACCGCCTTCTTGTGGAGTGGAGCGACGGTGTACGCACCGGATGCACCTGGGCGCAGCTGCGGCAAAACTGTCCATGCGCCGGCTGCCGCGAGGAGCGTCTCCAGCCGCCGGATCCATTTCGTATCCTGAAAGCCAACGAACTCGTCCCTCTGCGACCCGTTAGCATCACGCCGGTCGGCAATTATGCCTACAAGATCGTTTGGAGCGACGGTCACGATTCGGGTCTGTTTACCCTGGAAAACCTCAGAAGGCTGAGCGAACCCTGCCCATGATGCCACCGAACCGGCGCGGGCAGGGGCACGAACGAATTGAAGCACAACGAGAGACACCAACGGAGACCGCATGAATCCGCAAGTTCCAGCCAAAATCAATTTGCCCGGCGTCAAGCACGTCATCGCGGTAGCCAGTGGCAAAGGTGGAGTCGGCAAGTCTACCGTGGCCACCAACCTCGCACTGGCCTTGCACATGCAGGGCCGGCACGTGGGTTTGCTCGATGCCGATATTTACGGGCCAAGCATTCCGATCATGATGGGCGTCAAGGAAACCTGGGACCCCAATTCCAAGGATTGGCCCCTCGATCGTTATGGCCTCAAGCTGATGTCGATGGGCTTTTGGGTGAAGCCCGAGACCGCCATGATCTGGCGCGGGCCGATGGTCCACAAATACCTGACGGCCTTTCTCACACAGGTTTCCTGGGGAGAGCTGGACTACCTGGTCATCGACTTGCCGCCTGGCACCGGCGATGCGCAACTGACGTTGACGCAGACGGCGCCACTAACGGGTGCCGTGATTGTCACGACGCCGCAGGATGTTAGCCTCATCGACGCCCGCAAGGGCCTGGAAATGTTCAACCAGGTTCACGTTCCGGTACTGGGAATCGTGGAGAACATGAGTTATTTTCAGGGAGATGACGGCAAACGCTACGAGATCTTTCGGCACGGCGGCGGCCAAAAGTTGGCGGCGGCGGCCGACGTCCCCTTCTTGGGCGAGATCCCTATCGATCCCAAGGTTGCGGAATGTGGCGACAACGGCGACCCGATCGTCCACCGGTATCCCGATAGCGCCTCGGCGAAAATGTATCTCGCCCTGGCAACCACCATCGCGCAACAAATCGCCAAGATGGCGCCGCCCGCGGAACTCCCTGGGTTACAGCTCTGACCTGGGTGAGTCAGCGCGTACCCGACCTACCTACTTGATGGGTGTCCTTACACGCCAACGCGCACGTCGATCCGCCGCACGGCCTGATCGATTCGTTGGCGTGCTTGCCCTATGGCGCCCTCCATCATGTCGCCGCTAACGGCGCTCATCTCACGATAATAGGCGTTCTGTTGAGGGTCGCCACGCCACCAGGATTTTAAACGCCGCACCCAGCTTTCGGCGCGAACGATATGCGCGAGCAAGTGAAATTGCCAGCGCGGCCAGTGCTTGGCGCAATACGTGAGCAAGGAATGACGCGTCACCAGTCGCAACGCCGCCGGCACTTGCCGGCAATGGAGCGGATAATGGTGGATGACCGTCAGGTTCGGTTCATACCAGACCGACCATCCTCGCGCCCGTGCCCGCAGACAGAGATCGACATCTTCGTAATAAAGAAAATACTCCTCGTCGAGCCCGCCCAGTTCCTCCAGGCACGAACGACGCACCAGCAAACAACAGCCGGTAACCCAGGGCACCGGGCAGCGCTCGTTCGCTCGGAGCACGTTATATTTGCGGCGGCTGCGCGGCAGCGCCAGCCGCAAAAGCGTGGTGCGCAATGTAGGGAATGGGCCGGTTGACAGCTGTTGGGAACCATCGCTATTGCGTAAATGAAAACCAACAATGCCGGCGCGGGCGTCCTGTTTTTCAAGATTGTCGGCCAGCGCCAGCACGCCATCCAGGAACCCTTCGGAAAGGGTCATGTCGGGATTGAGCAGCAAAAACCAATCCCCGCGACTGAGGCGACAGCCTTCATTGACGGCACGCGCAAAACCTTCATTGCGGTCCCAGCGGCGCAGCGATACGCCCGGCTGGCGGCGCAGCTTGCGTGCCAACGGATGCGCGGGAGAGTGGTTATCGACAATGACAATTTCCGCGTCTCCGGAGCGAACGCCCGCGGTCGCAAGCAATTGCCGCACCATCTCGTTGGTTTTTTCCCACTGGCGATAGTTGACTACCACAATGGACAGACGCGGCGTTTTTAGGTAGGCGTCGCGGCGATGCCGCGTCGGTCTCGCGCTCGCGTGTAGCGTATTTGGTGGGATCGTCACATCCACGGCCATCACAGAGGCTCCTTGGGTTGAGCCCGGTTCGCGGGACCGGAGCAGAGGCCGCAGTATAAGGCGACTTCATAAAAGGATGCAATGCCGGTCGGCAAAACCCGCACAACCATATTTGCCACCAGCGGGTGCCTGGTATTCCTAATTTAACCAGTCATCCCAACTTGAAGAAAAATCTGGGGAAGCGCCTAATGAAGGATCGCTGCGGCGATCATTCCAGGAGTTCCGCCGACGAAGCCGACGATCGCTGCCCAGGCGACGGACGAGGAGCACCAACTATCGCTTCGGCGCACCACCCGCGCCGTGGACGTAAAGCCTTCGTATAATAGTTGTTCATGAAAAAGCTCCTGCTCTTCTTGCTGTTGTCGACGACCGCGCTGGCAGGGATTTCGCTTTGGCTTTATTTCCCGCACACAGCCAGCCTGTCGGAAAAGAACCTCACCTTTGCACAGCTCCAATTTGGGAACATGACCGACGTTGTAAGCGCGACGGCCGTCGTCGAACCTGCGGAGATTATGGTCGTCAGCGCGGAAATGCCCGGCGTCGTCAAAACAACGCCCGCCCGGGTGAACGACACGGTGCAAGAAGGCGACACCCTGGCGATTCTTGAAGATGCCGGCGCACAACTCAAAGTCGAAGAGGCTGAAAACGCGGTACGCACCGCGCAAGCGGCCCTGGCGCAGGCGGAAGCCGCGCGTGACGCTGCCGCGATCGGCGTGAAAACGCAGGTAGACCTTGAGGCCAGGGGAGGGTTTCGGTCGGAACGCGAACAGGCGGAGGCGCAGGCGAAGGCGGCGGGCGCAGGCGTTCTCGTGGCCCAGGCCCGCGTTCGTGCCGCGGACACAGGTGTCAAGGAAGCCAGGCATGCCCTCGAGCGAACGCTGATAAAGGTCCCCGGTGGCGCGGGCGACAGCCTCTTCAAACGGTCCTTTCTTATCCTTGACCGCAAAGCCCAGGTCGGCCAAATGGTCGGGCCGCAAGGCAGCCCGCTTTTTACACTCGCCGGCGACCTTACTCGGATGGAAGTTCACGCGCAAATTGCCGAGGGAGACATTCACAAGGTAAAAAAAGGGTTGGCCGCGGTGTTCAGCCTTGGCGGATTCAACGATGAAGACCTGGAATTTCGCGGCATTGTCAAGGAGATCCGACCGTTGGCCGTCAATGTAAAAGGCGCCGTTTACTATGAAGCCGTCATCGACGTACCCAATCAGAAGGATGCGCTCACGAGTGAGTGGCGACTCCGGCCAGGCATGACGGCGGCAGTCGACATCATTCGTTACGAGCACAAGCAAGTCTGGAAGGTCCCCAGCGCTGCTCTCAATTTCAAGCTCGACGAGGCCTACCAGACGGCCGAGGTCCGCGCCCGCCGCGCGGAGTGGAAGAAACGAGCTGATGAGGGCCTGTGGCAAACGCTCTGGACGTGGGACTCTGCCACGGGAAAGGTTTGGCCCCTGTTCGTGCGCACCGGCAGTGCGAAGGATGGAACCATGGGGCTCAAGGATAGCGAAGGCAACGAGATACTCGAATGGGAACCAGGCCGCGAACCGGGGCCAAATGCCCCGCCGCTCCGCGTGATCATCGCGGCGCCGCCGGCGCATTCCCCGGGCTTCTTTGATCAGCCGACGAACATCAAGGTGTCCTGATCGAAAGGATTCATGAGTATCGTTATTCAGCTTGATGCGATTACCAAAACCTACGATACCGGCGGGGTACAGGTCCGGGCCCTACGTGGCGTTTCGCTATCTATCCTGGCCGGAGAGTTTGTGGCCATTCGCGGTTCGAGCGGTTCGGGCAAATCGACGCTCATGAATATTCTTGGTTGTCTGGACCGACCTACCAGCGGCATTTACAAATTAGACGGGCAGGAGACCAGCAAACTCAACAAGGCGGAACTCGCTCAACTGCGCAATCGCAAACTCGGCTTTGTCTTCCAGGGCTTTAACCTTCTCAAGCGACAAAGTGCTGTCGAGAACGTCGAGCTGCCTCTTGTTTACTCCGGCATACCAGTCCGCGCTTGCCGTGCGCGTGCCCTGGCAATGCTTGACTTGGTTGGCCTCAAAGACCGCGCTGATCATGCGCCCAATCAGCTTTCCGGTGGGCAGCAACAGCGCGTGGCCATCGCCCGGGCCCTTATCAATCAGCCCGAAATCTTGTTCGCCGACGAGCCCACGGGCAACCTGGACTCGGCCACGGGTGTGGAAATCCTCGCTGAAATCGAGCGACTCAACAGAGAACTCGGGCAGACGATTGTAATGGTAACCCACGATCCGGCCATCGCCGACCGTGCCTTCCGGCAAATCACCATGCGCGACGGGCAAGTGGAAAATGACACGTCCATAACGCCGGAAGGCCTGTGGACCATGGCCGACAGCGCCGTCTGGAACGCTCCTTAATATCACCAAGGTTGCCAAAAAGAGGGTAGACCGACGGGTCCCCGAATTCTGGCACCGTTCGCTTTTTAAAGTACACCATGGGTTTTTTATCCGCCCTTCGTGTCGCGCTCGCCGCCATTCTGGTGCATAAGGCCCGGTCTATCCTTACCAGCCTTGGTATCGTCATCGGTACGGCGGCGGTCATTGCCATGGTGTCCGCTGCGGGAGGAGCACGCCAAAAGCTGGACGAACGGCTCGACAACGTGGGCAAAAACCTGATCCTTGTTCGCGGCGGCTCGCGCACGCAACATGGCGCCCTCGCCGATGTCAAGCCGCTTACCAATGAAGACGCCAGCCTCCTGCGAAAGCAACTGCACACGCTCCTCCAGGGGGTTGCCGAAGTTCAGCCCATCGTTCGCCTCGCCTCCACGCGAGCCCATAATTGCATCACGATGATTACCGGCACCAGTGCCGACATGCGCACGCGTGCGCTCCTGGCGAGTCGAAACAGGACGTTTTCTCACGGACGACGACCTCAAGAAACAGGCTACGGTCTGTGTCCTTGGGCAAACCGTGCGCGACAAATTGTTTCCCGACCAGGTCGATCCGATCGGTCAGACGGTACGGATTGATCGCCTGTCTCTCAAGGTTATCGGTGTGATGGAACCGAAGGGACGTTCGCCCATCGGCGGCGATCAGGACGATCAAATCTTTGTGCCGCTCAATACGCTCCAGCGCAAATTGACCGGGGAAGAAAACCTGAGCCTGATACTTACCTCTGTCGATTCGCTGGAGCAGCTGGATAAAGCCAAGGAAGAAATCAGCCGGATCCTGCGCGAAAAGCGGCGGGTCAAGGTGGGGCAAGAGGACTTCGACGTCAGCAGCGTTCGTGAAATGGCCGAGTTGGCCGTCATCATGACCCGCACCATGCAGATTCTCATCGGCGTGATCGCGAGCATCTCGCTGATCGTGGGCGGCATCGGCATCATGAATATTATGCTGGTGTCCGTGACGGAACGGACGCGCGAAATCGGCATCCGCATGGCCATCGGCGCTACACCAGCCGATGTACTCACGCAGTTCCTGATCGAGGCCGTGCTGCTTTCGCTTGTGGGTGGGTTGTTGGGAATCACAATTGGGGCCCTGGCCGCGATAGCCCTGGCGTGGCTGGCGGCCTGGCCGATTTTCGTGGATTACAACATGGTCATGGTGTCGTTCGGGGTTTCAGCCGGTGTGGGCGTGTTCTTTGGCTACTACCCTGCGCTTAAAGCGTCGCGTCTCGATCCCATCGAAGCCTTGCGCTACGAATGATGTTCGCGAGTTATTTTCGTGCTGCCGAAGTGACTGCGTGAGCTGAACCTGCTGGTTGGTTCCGTGAAGCTTTAAGAGGCGAATCGAACATCGGCCCAGCGACCAGGGTCCAAAGTGCGATCAGGGCTACCCAGCGGAATTCCATTTTAGGCGGGCCTCGGGTTTACATTTCATTCCAATTTGATCTTAGCAAGCATCATGCCTGAGAAGATCGAATAACCGGGAAATCTAGAGGATCTGGCGGAACTCCATGATGCCCTGGATGATATGTCATCGGGCGCAGAGGTGCCGTTCTCAAGTTTTTCTTGAAGTGTTAAGGAAAGTTAGCGCCAGACCCGCAACCTGGGTAATTCTCAGAAACAATTAGTCCTTTCCGGTAGCAAACTGACGGTCGCCCGCATCTCCCAGCCCAGGCACGATATAGCTTTGCGCATCCAGGTGGCTGTCGACGGCCGCCAGGTAGATGGGTACATCCGGATGCACCGTGTGCAGCGCCTGGATGCCTTCAGGCGCCGCTATCAGCGACAGGACCTTGAGGCGACGCAGCCCCCACTCTTTCAAAAAGGACACGGCGGCAACCGCCGAACCTCCGGTTGCCAACATGGGATCGAGCAAAAAGCAGACGTCTAATGTGGGTTCGCCGCTAAGTTTGTTGTAATAGACAATGGGCTGCAAGGTCTTGTGGTCACGGTAAACCCCCAGGTGCCAAACCTGCGCTTCGGGCACCGTTTCAAGAATGGCGTCGGCCATGCCGAGGCCTGCCCGCAATATAGGCACCAGGCCAACGGTATCGGCGAGGCGCAGGCCGGTACATTCCGTAAGCGGCGTGTGGAGCGTATAGGGCTCGAGCCGCAGGTCCACGGCTGCTTCAAGAAAAAGAATGTGGGCGAGCTCGCGCACCATGCGGCGGAACGTTGGCGGCGTCGTGTTCCGATCGCGCAGCAGCGCCAGACGATGTTGGACAAGCGGGTGCGTTGAAACATGAACAGCGCCGGCCACGACGAGAGCCTCCGTCTTTTGGGGTCTTCGAATCAAGCTATTTTTTTTAGAATTTGCACCACCTGGGCAATGTCCGCTTCACTCACGCCCTCGCGGCGGCGATAGCGGCGCTGCAAGCTATCCAGCACGTGTTCCCACATCTCCCGCGTGGGCTCAAGACCGCGCGTCCAGTCGCCACGCTTTTGCAGCTTCCAGCGAAAACTCCACACCCCGGCGAAACGCTCGGCGCACAGGTAGCGTTTTTTTTCCAGTTCGGGATCGATATCATGCCACTTGATTTCCATAATAACTCAGGCCACAATCCCCCGTAGGTCGGGGCTGCAAATCTGACCAATACACACCCGGGCGGCTCGCCACATTGGCAATCCAAGCGCCGGCCGAGCCGCCCTTTGTAAAGGATATTCTCATGATAGGGCGCCTCGTATGCGGGATCATCGCCGTTGCTTTTTTTGTTGGCGCGGCGCCCGCGGACGAGCAGGTATTTCGCCAGGGAGTCGTCGTCTCGGTAGCGGCCGCGGGTTCCAATGCCGGCCTTGATATCTTGAAGCAAGGCGGCAATGCCGTGGACGCGGCGGTTGCCACGGCCTTCGCCTTGGCCGTCGTGCATCCGGCAGCAGGCAATATTGGTGGTGGGGGCTTTATGCTCATTCACCGACCCGGCGCCGAGCCTACGGTCATCGATTATCGTGAGACCGCACCCGCGTCGGCCACCAAAACGATGTTTCAGAAGGGCCAAAGTCTCTACAGCCATCGTGTCGTCGGCGTACCAGGCACCGTCCGCGGCCTGGAGTTGGCCCACCGGCGGTATGGCAAGCTTACCTGGCAGGCGGTGCTCCAGCCGGCCATCAAACTGGGGCGCGATGGCTTTGCCCTCGATGCACACGAGGCCGGCTCCCTCAACGGGGTACTCGCTTCGGGCCGCGATATGCCGGAACTGCAGCGCGTCTTTCGCCGTCCGGACGGTCAATCATGGTCGCAAGGAGACCAGCTCCGGCAGCCCGACCTTGCCAGGACGCTGGGCATGATCGCCACGCGCGGAGCCGATGCATTTTATTCAGGCCCGGTCGCTGATCTCCTGGTCAACGAAATGAAGGCAGGCGACGGCCTCATTACCAGGGATGATCTCGCACAGTACAAGGCCGTCGAGCGCCAGGCAATACATGGCACCTATCGGGGCCATGATGTCTACGGCCCGCCTCCGCCCAGCTCCGGCGGTATCTGTTTGACGGAAATGCTCAACATTCTTGAAAACTTCGACCTGAAGAAACACGCCCGCTTTGCCCCCGAGACCTTGCACGTCATGATAGAAGCGATGCGCCGGGGCTATTGTGATCGCGCCCAATTTCTTGGCGATCCCGCCTTCACCAAGATTCCGCCTCACCTCACCACCAAGGCCTATGCCAGGGAACTGGCCCAGGGCATTGACGCGAAGCACGCTACCCGCAGCAGGGACCTCGCCAAGGATTTGCCACTTGCCCAGGAAGGGGACAGCACGACGCACTTTTCCGTCATCGATAAGGACGGTATGGCGGTGGCCAACACCTATACCCTCGAGCGCAGCTACGGCTCACGCATAGTTGTCAAGGGGGCAGGATTCCTACTCAACAATGAAATGATGGACTTTAACTGGCGGCCCGGCATTACCAACGCCGCGGGCACCATCGGCACGCCGCCCAATCAGATTGCGCCCGGCAAACGCATGCTCAGTTCCCAGACGCCCACCATCCTCGCCAAGGGAGGCAAAGTAGTCCTGGTTACAGGTAGCCCAGGCGACCGCACGATTATCAACACGGTTCTCAATATCGTCGTCAATGTAATCGACTACGACATGCCTATTGAGGAAGCCGTCGCCGCTCCGCGTTTGCATCACCAGTGGTTTCCGGATCAGGGGCGCTTCGAGGACATATCCGCCTATCCAAAATCGATGGAGGCGCTCAGAGCCATGGGACACACCGTGGTCGGCTCGCGTCAAGGGGACGCGCATTCGATCTGGGTCAACCCGAAAACGGGAGAGTATGTCGGAGCGGCCGATAAACGCCTGAGCGGCAAAGTTTCAGGATGGTAGCCAGAGCCTTAGACCATTCCCCATTTCCGTCGCAGATACCATTCCAAACATAACAGCGTAACGAAGCCGAGAAAGCAGGGGAGCGCGGTTGAATTCCAGAGCGTAACAAGCTGGTCGCTCACTGAGTCGGACGCGGGGTTGCCGCGCCAGTCGGGCCAGAGGATCGTTCTGGCGTGGGCCACGCTTTCCCGCTGGATCAACAGCTCTTCAAGGCGCTCAATAAGCATGCGTTCGTCGGCCAGCGCGAACTTACCGCCGGAAGCTACCGCGATCCTGGCCAAAAGCTCATGGTCGGCGGCGGGACGTTGCATTTCACGGTCCTGAGCATAGCCAAGAAAGTGCGCCACACCGGGACTCGTTGCCAGGTCCTTGCCTTCGGCGTCCTTGCCCTTGACGGCGGCTTCAAGGCGATAATCCCCCGCGGCGTTAATCTTCAGAAAGTACCCGCGATATTCTCCCCCTTCCAGCGCGACAGGCACCTCGGTTTTAACCGCATCCGGACCCGTGACCGTCACCGTGAAGTGCGGGTCCTTGACACTCAGGCCATCCTTGCCCAGCGCCTTGAGCGTGAAGGGTAATCGCTGGCTGCCGTCGGCGGGCAAACGGCGCTTGTCGAGCGTGATGCGTACGCTACTGTCGGTGTTCTCCTGGCGGGCCAAATAAAGTATGAGCTGTTTCCAGAAACGGCCGTACGCCAGCACGGCCTCCTCGCTGCGCCCCCATACTTTCCAGGTCGTATCGCCGGCAAAAACCAGCACCCGGCCATTGCCGGCCGTTGTTTCCACCAGCAAGGGTTCCTTGTTGTTCTCTCCGCGTGCCATTAGGATGCTGCGCGGTTTCAAAGCGCCTAATCTGGTGACGCCGTCCAGGGGGTCAAACACTTTGGTCCATATTTGCTCATTCTTGACCTGATTTTCAGCCAGCCTTAACAAATCGCGCTCGCCGTCCTTGGTTGGTTCCATCACCACCTTGGCGTCGATTTGGCCATAGTTGCCTACCGCCACAGGGAGAAGCGACACGAGGGGCTCGGCACTCGACAAGTTCCAGTCATTGCCCTTGTTTTCTTTGCCCTCGCCCCAAGGCGTGTCGTAGCCGCCCATCATCAGAAGGCCGGTCCCCTTTTGGGTAACCATGCTTTTGATCTTGGCAAAGACCGTCCTGTCATCGCCGGCAAAACGCTTGGCGGAAATGTCGCCGATGACTATGACGTCGTAATGCCGTTTATTGAAATCATACCAATCGTCAGGGTCGCTCCCCGGTTGGTCGTCGGTTAAGCCTTTCGCTAAAGAGTACGCGGAAACGCGGGTCTTGCTTCAGGCTGCGGATCGCCAGGACTGATTCCAAGCGTTTCGTCCCTTCGACCCAAAGAACACTTACCCCGTCCTTTGTGACCGTGGCGAATGTGCTGACTTCATTGTTCAGCACGGAAACCTCGCCATCGAGGGGTTGAATTTTGAGCGTAAGCTTGATCTCCCCGGCGATTTCCGGGGCATCGGCGGTTATCACCACCTCATTACGCATCGTTTTTTTGAGGACCTGCTGGGCGGTGGCTACCCGTTTGGGCTCTTTGGCTCCGAGAGCTTGCAGCCAGAGGCTCACGTTTACCTTGGAGTTCTCGAAGCCCGGCGCGTTGGCCAGCGCCGTGACCGTCATTTTACCCTTCGCGGAAATTGGCTCCGGCACGCAGCGTATATCGGTCAGCTCGATGTCATTGTGCCTGGATGTGGTGGTGGTGCGGCCCAGGCCAAAAGTAAAGACTTTGCAGACGCTTCGAAGCTGGGCCGCCTTTTCCAGCGTGGGATACCTGGTACCATTGTCGGCGCCGTCACTAAAGAGAAGCAGCCCACGCAGGTCGTGATCGCTGCCATGGCGCTCAAAGAATTGCTCCAGCCACGTGCCCATATCGGTGCCTTTGCCGGTGGGCTGGCTATCGGCGTTATAGGGCTGCAACGCCTCGGCTCCCTGATAGTAACCAATCTCCACGCGTGCCGCCGTCAGCTTCCCCATTACTTTCTTGACGCCCGGGCTAGCGAGGATGCGCTGGGCATTATCCCAGCGCGACAGATTATTGAAGCCGTCGGTGATCTTCATGCTTTCCGAATCGTCAAGCAAGAAAAACAGCCGGGTTGGCGCCAGTTCGTCGGTCGGATGAAAGCCGAGCGATGGCCGCAGCACGATCAGGAAGGCAATACCAAGCGCCAGGAGGCGCAGCGCCAGCACCGAGCCAATTCGTCGCACCGAGGCGCCGCGCACGCCAAAATAAGTCCACACGGTGAGAACTGTCAGCAGGAGGGCCACGCCGCCGAGCGCCGCCAGCCCGGTGTTGGGGAGCGACCAGGGCCAGGCGGGATCAAACTCGAGGGAAATATTCGCCAGCATCATAGCGGGTTTCGCTCGGACCGGACTGGAGCAAACACGGGGCAGGGACCAATGTCCGCAACGCGAATGGGCTCAAACAATATTATCCCGCCGATAGAACTTATTTGCCAGTAGGTTCTCCACCGCTAAAAGAATTAGCACGATGACCATGAATAGCGGAAAGAGTTCCACCGGTTCGTTCCAGTGGTTGTTGAGTGCCTCACGTAATTTCGCGGACCGGCCGACAGGGACAACGGCGCCGGGGCCTAACAGACTCTCAATCTCCTGGACCGGCACGCGCGTCAAGTCGCTTTCTTCTGACGCGACATTCACACTGAAGGCACCCAACGGCAGTTTATCGTCCGCGAGCCCCTTGATTACATAATTGCCCGGCGCTTCCGCCTGCCGCACATGCAACTCGCCCGGCTGCTCGGGCGCCGTGATGGTTTCGGCCAGGTCCTGGCCCCGCACCAGGGCGAAAGATTGAAAGCGAGGCGCTGGGTGGCAACGCCACCACCGGGGCGTCCTGGCCGCTCGTAAAGTTGAGACGAACGGCTTCGGTTTCACCGGTCAAATATTTGGTAGCCTGGCCCACCAGCACAACAAAGGTGGAGTTTTCCAGATAATTAGTCCAGCGTTGTGGCCGGGAATCCAGGGGCGTCGTGAACAGCAGTATCTTCCCAGGTTTGCCTTTCTCCGGTGGAAGACGGCGTTCAAGGAGAGCGGGCTTTCTGGCAGCGCCCTGGTAGGCCACGATGGGCAGCGCTTCATTTTCGTGGGGCTTCAGATTGATGTCCCAGTAAGCAAAAGCGCCCCTGGGTCGCGTAATCACTTCGGAGTCCGTCCAGGAGCGGAAGGGCCTCATCATTGGATGTTGGAAAATGGACTCATCGTCCAGGTTCCAAAGGGCGCCTTCATTCTTGCTATCATCTTTTCCCTGGGTTATTTTGTCGCCAACAACCCCTGGCATGAGCTTTTGCGCAAGATCCTGGTTGTAGGCATCACGATTCATTTCATCGCCCGCGGGAACAATGCCCAGGCCGATACCCTGGCGCACCAGTTCGTAGAGGGCACTCCAGGTTGCCCGCTCGGGGGCCGGCACTTCAAAGAGATAGATTGCTTGAAAGGCGGCAAGATCGTTCATCTTGGGCAGATCGCGCGGGACCTGGCCTCGATGGCGACTTGATAATCGCCGCCAAGTGC
This sequence comes from uncultured Planctomycetota bacterium, assembly GCA_963848825.1. Classification (GTDB taxonomy): domain Bacteria; phylum Planctomycetota; class Planctomycetia; order Gemmatales; family Gemmataceae; genus CAVVSQ01. The sequence goes on from CAWKFA010000009.1 coordinate 245,992, forward strand.
TTGCAATGCCTTGATGAAATAGGAAGCCCTGGCGTCGTCTTCGTTTTCCCGCAAAACGAGCACACGCGGCGGCTGGCGAATCCCGAACGTGAGGAAACGACTGTTGTTGAAGGGCAACAAGTCCGGGGGATCGATGCGCACTTCGAGTTGATGGGGGCCTGGCGCCAGTTCCAGGCAATTGATTTGAAACTGCACCATTTGCTGCTCGCCGGCCTTCAGCTCGACAGGCTGTTGCATGGTTTTTTCGCCAATCCGGCAGACAACCGACGTGCGCAGGTCTTGGCCCGTTGCCTTGACGACGGCGCGGAGTACGAAGTACCCTTCACTGGCCGTGAAGGACTGGCGCGGTTGGCCATTGGCCTGTACTGGCAATTCAAGGTGCGTGACGGCCATGTCGATGGGTTGATCGATACCAACATCCATGAACAGCCCCTGGGCACCACGCAGATCACGCATGATCTCTTGCAGGTTGGCTATCAGCTTCTGCCGGAAGGGATTTTGTTCCTTGTTATCGTCATTACGTTCCAGCAATTCGAGAAGTTCCCTGCCGCGGCGCTGGAGGGCCGCACAGGTAGCGGCCAGTTTGTCGTCCGCGGGTAGATCTTCCTTGGTCAACGTCGGCAATCGGGACGCGAGATTTTCCAGACCATCGATTAGCGCTTGCTCGGGATAGTCCTTGCCGGGAGGGGGAGGCAGGTTTTGCCGCAACTTCTTGAGTAAATCAAGCGCCGGAGCAATAGAGTCGCGAGCTTGCAACAATCCTTCAAGCGCGGGCGGCACCTGGTCGGCGGCCGCCAACGTCGCTGCCAGCTTCGCGCGGTCCCAGCAAGCACGTGTGCGATCGGAGAAGACACATACGAAGCGCGGCAGATAGCGGCGCGTCTCATCTTCCTTGTTGCGGGCCAGTTCTCCCAAACAGCGATAAGCAGTATTCCAGAGTCTGTAGGGCCGACGCCGAACCGGGATGCAGTTTAAGCCCCTGGATTCGTTCCCGCGCCTGGTTCATGTTCAATAGCCATTCGCCGCGCTGGGAAAACGAACTCTCCCCTGTATCGAGGATGACGACCCGGCTGCCGGCGGGCAGGTCCGCGAGGAATTCCTGGCCCTCGCTTCTTGGTTTCATCGAGGCGCGAGAGCTTGTCGCTGGTGCGATAATCCATGCTCATGCTGGTATCGAATACCAGGACCACCGCCAATGGCCGCTCACTGTTCAAGGTGAGCCCCTGAGTGAAGAGACGCGGCCGACCCAGGGCGAGACAGATAAGAACGAGCAGCAGAACACGTAGCGCCAGCAGGAGGAGATGGCGCAAGCGTAGCTTACGCTGATTGGTCCGCTGCCGCCGCGCCAAAAATCGAAAGGCGGGAAAGGGCAGGGTCTTGGGCTTTTGCCGCATGATGAAATGCAGCAAAATGGGAACGCCCGCCACCAGCAAACCGCCGAGCAGGACTGGGAAAACGAATGTCATGTTCTCACAGCCTTTTCTGTCGCTGCAGCAGATATTCCATCAGCGCCTTGTCGAAACTCACGCTCGTATCCATGGGGACATAATCAATGTTCGCCTTGGCACATTCGGTGCGGTAAAAGTTTTGGAACTCGGCCAGTGAGGTTAAATAGTCGGGACGCATCCCCAGGGCATCCAGGGTAAGCCGGCGATCTTCCTCAACGTCCTCAAACTCGATGGTGCCTTCGAAAGGGAAGTGAACCTCCGCTTCGTCGAGAATATGGAAGAGAATGACATCGTTGCCGCGGTGCCGCAAGTGATGCAGGCTTTGCATGACGGGTTCCGGGTCGGTCAGGAGGTCGCTGAAGAGCATCACCAGGCTCTTGCTTCGTATCATGGCCGCCAACTGATGGATGCAGGGAGCGATGTCGGTGGGTCCGGCGGGCTTGAGGTTGGCGAGCATTGCCAGAATAGTGCCGAGCTGAGTCCGTTTGCTCCGCGGCGGCAGGCAGGTGCGGATGCGGGTGTCAAAGGTGACCAGGCCGACCGGGTCTTGCTGATAGATCATCAGGTAACCCAGAGCCGCCGCCAGACAAATGCCGTATTCGAACTTGGTCAGTTCCTGACGAAAGGTGTAAGCCATGGACGAGGAGAGGTCCATCATCAGGTAGCCGGTCACATTGGTTTCGGCCTGGTACTTCTTGAGATAATACTTGTCCGTCTTGGCGAAGACATTCCAGTCGAGGTCCTTGAGGTCATCCCCGGGAACATATTTGCGATGTTCACTGAATTCGACGGAAAAGCCATGGAAGGGGCTGGCATGCAGGCCGGCCAAAAAACCTTCGACGATGAACTTGGCACGAAGGTCGAGTCTGGCCACCTGGCGAATCACTTCGGGGCGCAAATATTTTTCCGGCGAGGCCATGGCTACCCTCCCTGCCCGAAATGGTAGATCTTCTGTCGCGTCTGAACGCGCAGGCAGTTGTCCCGCACCTCCAGCGAGATAAGCGGCGAGTCCTCCGCGAGAGGCAAACGTTGCATGCACTGTCCGCTGCGCGGGTCGAATATCAGGACCGACCGATCCGGTTCGGTTTTTGCGTGGGAAAAGTAGCCGAGAGGACGTGAAAAGGGACAAACCAGCGGCATAATCCAGGGTATGGACACCTGGCCGGTCAAACAAACCAAGAGAGCATCCCCCGCCCGCACGCAGCGCCAACCGCCCATGGAGCGAGCCTCGGCCCCAGCACCCGCTACTAACGGCTGCCGCCAGATGAGGGCACCATCTCGGAGCGACCGCGCCTGTAAAACATCGCCACAAGCAAAATAGGCAGCCACTTCATCGAGTGCCGCGTTGTCGGCGACGACGGCGTCTGGCAAGAAGGGAACGCGCCAGTAGGCACTGCCGCGATCGGAACTGAGGCGCACAAGTTCAGGCCCAATATTGCGCGACACCAGGGCCAATACTTGATCCTTGGTGCCAAAGATTTGCGTGGGCGACCCGGTGAGCGATGTTAACCCCATCGGCTGGTAGGTCCAGACAATCTGGCCGCTCGCTGCGTTGAGAAGAAGTACTTTTCCATCATCGGCAGGAACAACAAAGCGATGATCATCAACCGCCAGTGGCGGGCGCGGCCAGGGCACGGGCGCCGGCCCCTGCCGAAGCAATTTACCGGTGGCACTATCGAGGACGAGGTATTTGCCGGCATTCGTTTGCAAAAGTACAAGGCGATCGCCAACATGAACGTGGGGACCAAACCGCCCACCGCCGTGGAGCGGCTGAATTTGCCCGCCGGAAGCCCATAAAGACCAGGCAACCTGGCCACTCTGTAAGTCCCTGGCCAGCAGTAGCCGCTGATCGGCCATGAAAAGCCGCAACTGCTTGTTGCAGCCGACGAACCGAGGGGTCGGCTCGGCAAGCTCAGTCGGCTGACTATCTTGAAGGCAATACCGGGTCACGCTGGCGGCGCTCCTGGCAGGTTGAGTCGCTACTTCCATTAATTTTTGCAAGGGCAAAAGCACCGGCACCGGCGTCGAGATGGGCGACTGGCAGTCGCCGGCGAGACTCGCGGTGGTCATTAAGGTCTGCCGCCAGGGAGGAGGCGATCTACCAAGCATTTCGTCAATCCGCTGGCGGCTCAGGCTATTCCAGGCACCATTGCTACCCAGACTGTTCTTGGTCAAATCACCCAGACGTTCGAAGTTTTGGCGCGCGGCCTCGCCAAGGCCGGCGTCATTTTGTGCCATCGCGAGTTGGTAGAGCACCAGCCGGGGGTCCCGCGCATCTTGGAGCATTTTTTTTCGATCTTCCAAGAAATGGCGCTGCGGAACGTACACGGCCAGTTCGTCTTGGCCGGCGACCACGAGACAGTTTTGACCGAACGCCATGTTACCCGGCAAAATGGCGCGGAGCATGGTCGGCTCCAGGTATTCGGGCTCGGTCGGTGCGGCTTTGTCGATGTTAAATCGCTCCTGGTACCCATCATGGAGCGTCACTCCTCGCAAGGGAAGTTTGGGGTCCTGCGTAGGCCAAAGGAGCCAACTGCCGGCGAGCAGGCCTCGGCCCGTGCCCGGGAGGCTACCTTCAGCCGGTTGCACCCAGCCGGCTTGATTGTGGGACGCGCCATCCGCCTTGCTCGCGACCAAACAGCGGAGGCCTCGCGGCGTCGTGAAATAAACTCGGTTACCGACCACTCCCAACATCTGGACGATTTCGATTCCACCATACTCCCAAAGCAAACGACCAGTGCCGGCGTCCAGGCAAAACAGTTGCTTGGTGTCCAGAGGCGCGAGATAGAGCCGACCGTCGGCATAGATGCACGGGGCCAGGTCGCGCGGTGAAGGGAATCCTTCTTCGGTTTTTGGGCCACGCGAAAGATAGCGCACGCCCCAAAGACTTTTACCCGTCCACGGATCGACAGCAACGACAGCGCCGGCATGGGCGCAATAATAAAGGCGGCCTCCGCCGAGCGTCAGGAGGTGCTGACGCGTCCTGGGATCGGCAGCGTATTCAAATTCCGGGGTCGTGCAGACTTCCCGCCACCACAGACGCTTGCCCGTTCCCGCGTCGAAGCAGGCCAGGGCAGTATGCGTGCTCTGACCTTCGAGCCAGCTCAGCGCGCTATAAACTCGGCCATCTTCAACTAGCGGCGCGCCCTCAAAAAAGCGCCCGATGCTAGCCGGGGTGGAAGCGGCGATCTGCCACACCGCCTCCCCTTTTTCATCGAGACATACCAGCGTACTGGTGGATACCTCCTTGTCCTCCGCCGGTGCTGGCGCCAAACTCTGCCGGCCAAGGCGAGCGAAAACGCGCCTGTTCCAGGCGGTAAGCGTGAAACGATGACCGGAGTGCTGGGCGTTTCCCACCTTTAGTCCACGCTGTGCTCCCGCGTCCTTCAAAGTAAAGTGAAACAACTTACGACCTGTGAAGAGGTCGTAGCTCAGCACCGAGCGGGCGTCGGCGATCAGCACCTGGTTGTCAACTATCAGAGGATGAAATTCCACGTTACCAGCAGCTCTCGCGCGTGGCTCGCCCTCGGGGACGACGGGTCTTTCGCGGCCAGGTAATGGCACGCGCCAGGTGGCGCCATCCACCCACAGGCGTGCGGGAGGAAGTACAGCCAGCACACGATTGCGCGAGGAGTTGCCCGCGAAGGTCGTCCAGGGGGCGAGATTGCTGATGGGATTATTGACCCTGAGTTTATCGATCCAGGTGGCAAGGGTGGCGGCGAAAGGACCGTCGTTGCCGGCCAGGGAACCATGGGCTTGCGGCTGGAGCCGACGAAAAGCAGTCAATTCGTGTTCGGCGCGGTCAATTTGATTGAGAAAGGCGTAAGCCAGCACCTCCTTGGCCTGAATGCGAGCAAGATCGAGGTGAGAGTCGGGAAAAAGAAGGCCGGCTGAGCGCTCTTCCTGGCCGGGCGGGGCAACAAGCATTTGCCACCAGGCCAGCGCATCTTCAAAATCACCGCGTTCGAAGGCAAGGTCACCCAGATAATCAAGCGCCTGATCGCCATACCGGCTGCAAAAAGTCTCGTCGACGAGCTTGCGCAGCAGAGTTGCATTACGTTCGGCCACGCCCTCATCCAGCAACTTCTTGGCCTGCGCATCCACGCGCCGCCGGTAGCGTTCTAGCAGCGAACGGGGCAACGCGGCGATGCGCCGATGGACTTCGAGTCGGGCGTTCACGCTGGGCGGCGCGATATCGGCGCCGGTGCTCTTGACTTCGCCCGGCGCAAGGGCATCGCCGTCTTCTTCGATGAGCTTTTGAACCTCATCCAGGATTTGCTCCCATTTCTCCGCGGCATTCGCTTCAAGTACCGCCGAGACAGTGGCACGCAACGGCCCCGCCGGCCCACACCAGGCGACAAAGCCAGCGACTTCGCGGGCGGACGGCAGCGGACTCATCTGGCGATCGAGAGCCCGCAAGCGATTGCTGACGCGTTGGCTTTCACCGTTCAAAATGGCGCGGGGCGTGATAATGCCCGGCTGAGCGGCCGCCAGATGCGGTGCCGCCACAATCAGGAACACCCCGACCACCGGACGAAACATAAATGGCCTCAAAGATGACCAAAGGCGCGCGTGGCTGTCCTCTATTTTGGTCGCGAATATTGTTGCAGCAGCCAACCGCAGACAAAGACCAGGCAACCAGCGCTGGAAAGTAGCAGAGATTCCTTGAGGTTCAAGACCGGCTCGTTGTTGCGTTCAGCCAGATTGCCCGAAATGGCGATTGGCAGGATGATGAGGCCCGCGAACTGCAAGAAACGCGCTATCTTATAAAGCATCATGGTGCGTGAACTTTCCCTGGTCCCACGTGAATTCGCGGCTCTGGCGAAGTCGAAACCTTTGTCGGCGCTTAGCCCATTGTACTGGCCGCACGCGGGCCGGCACAAGTTTTCGCCGGCTCGCCTGCTTGACAGGATTTGACGGTCACCTACAAAAGCTGAAGCCGAAATCCGATTATCCAAGGACGTTTTCAGGTTGTTCCATGAAATTAAAGTTTCATTTTTTGCCCGTCGCCCTGGTCCTTTGCATGGGCCTGGCGGGGTGCGAAAGCAACTTTTACTCATCGGCCATCAAATACGCCGTCCGTACGGATCCGCTGGTTATCGATGAAAAGAACCTCGGTGACGAACAAGTAGCGCCCGACCGCCCCGGCATATTCCCTTTGTTCTCGCGGAAGGACTTGGACGACCCGTTCAATCCGATGTACAAGAACCGCAAGACCTTATTCAATGAACAAAAACTACTCGACCCGACTCTGATCAAGAAGAAAGACCGCCAGGATCTCGAGAGCAGACTGGTATGGTTCTTTGGCACGCCTGCCCGTCCCCTCGTTCGCCTCGACGGTGGCCGGGACAAAATCGACGCGCTCAAATTAGATGAAGAGACGCTACAACGAGGTGCGTATACCTACCGTCTCCAGTGTTTGCATTGCCACGGCGTTACCGGCGATGGACGAGGCCCAACCAGCCGGTGGGTAAATCCTCACCCACGCGACTACCGCCTGGGACTGTTTAAATTCATGTCAGTAAACCAGGTTGACGGTCCCGTGCCGCCGCGCCGCGAAGATCTTTTCCGTATCGTTCACCAGGGAGTGGAGGGCACCGCGATGCCATCCTTTGCTCTGTTAGCGCGTACGGAGCTGGAAGATGTTGTTAGCTATGTCATCCACCTGAGTATCCGGGGCAAGGTTGAATTTGACACGATATCGAAGACCTTCAGCTACGACGCGAAGGCCGAGACTTTTTCGCTCGATACGGAGTCGCCGCTGGAAGATCGCATGGAGGGCTTTTTAAACAAAGTCGTTCAGGATTGGTATGATTCCCAAGACAGCAAAAAAGCCATCGAGCCTGGTCCGTACCCATATGACGACAACGATTTAAAACAGCTCAAGGAATCCATTCAACGTGGTTTTCAGTTGTTCAAGGGCGAAGGAGAAGACAAACCCGGGCCGACCTCCGTATCCAAGGACGAAGCCGGCAAGGCCAAATGTGTCAGTTGCCATAAGGACTTTGGCCGGCAAGCTTTGTATAAATTTGATTCGTGGGGTACGCTTACCAAGCCACGTGATATGACCTCGGGCGTTTTCCGGGGCGGCCGTCGGCCTGTGGACATCTATTACCGCATCCATTCGGGCATTTCGGGCGCAGGCATGACTTCTTTCGGCAACGTTCTTAAAAACACTGATCGCATCTGGGACCTCGTGAATTTCGTGAAAACGATGCCCTATCCCGCCATGCGCAAATCCATGGGCATTGTACTGGACTAAGGGCTTTGGTTGGGGTGAGGCGCGGAAACGTTGCCGGCCATTCCAAGGGAGACTGACCTGTGGGCAAGTGGTGGAGCTTTTTATTCGGCGCCGTCATGTTTTTATGCGGCGGGCTGTTCGTTGTTGCTCCGTTCGTGGGCTGGTGGCTGCCGGAGGGTGTGTCCACGCATGCCCATTCCATCGACAGCTTGTTCTATTACATTCTTGGCATCACCGGCTTTTTCTTCGTCCTCACGGAAGCCATTCTTTGCATCTTCATGTTCAAATACTCGGGGGACCGAAGGAAAGTAGGGGAGATAACAGCCGCGGACGCACCCGCGCCGAGTTTCCTCGCCAGGACCATGCGGCCGGTCGCTAACCTGCTGAACGATCAGCACAAAGTTGAGATGGCCTGGACCGTGGTACCCGCGGTGATCTTGCTGTACATCGCCTTTGCCCAGGTCGAGACATGGGCCAACGTCAAATATCAATCGCGCATGCCGACCATGGGGGAAAGCAATACGCCCCTGGCGGTAGCTATCAGCGCCCGTCAATTCGAATGGCGGGTCCGTTATCCCAGCTCGGCACGTTTTGAAAAGTGGCTCAAGGACCGCTCGGATGCAGCCGTCGCCAAGGATTACGCGTCCTTCGCCAAGTTCGAGCAAAGGGACGACATCCACCTGGTCAACGAATTGCATGTTTACAAACAAAACCCCACGGTCGTGCATTTATCCACGATGGACGTGATTCACAGTTTCAACTTGCCTCACCTGCGCGTCAAACAAGATGCATTGCCCGGCAAGATCATTCCGCTCTGGTTCACTCCCACCAAGGCCAACACGATCTTCGACGAAAAAACGGGAATGTATATCGATGGCGTCAATCCCAAGGGCAAGTTGGACAACCACTATATCTGGGACCTGGCCTGTGCGGAGCTTTGTGGGTGGGGCCACTATCGTATGGTGGGCCGGCTTTACGTCCATGAGACGGAACAAGATTTTTCCGATTGGCTCAAGCGTGCGGAAGCCGACAGCAACACACACAAGCGATGATTCGGACGTGACGTTTTTGACGAGGTCTTGAAATGAGCGAGCGCGAAACCATAAATCCAGCAGTTGCGGAACATCATCATCACCCGGACCTGGATTTCATCCGTAAATATATCTTTTCGACCGACCACAAGGTCATCGGCATACAGTTTCTCTTCACCAGCATTATCTTCCTCGGGCTGGGCGGCATTCTGGCACTGCTCGTGCGCATACAACTGGCATGGCCTCATGCCGAAATCCCCATCCTGCGCGACTGGTTTCAAGACAATGGCGGACGCATGCCGCCGTCGTTCTATAACATGCTCTTTTCCATGCACGCCTCGGTGATGATCTTTTTCGTGATCATTCCCTTCTTGACCGGCGCCTTCGGCAACTTCACCATTCCGCTCATGATCGGGGCCAAGGACATGGCTTTCCCGCTCCTCAACATGATGTCCTACTGGTTCATGTGGCCGGCGTTCATATTTATCTTGACGAGTTTCTTTGTGGAAGGCGGTGCGCCCGCGGCTGGCTGGACCTCTTATCCCATGCTTGCCAGTGCCACCATGCCCGCCGGTGAAGGTTTCCAGTCACCCGCGGCCCCCAACTCCGGCCATGGCCAAATCTTTTGGCTTCTGTCGCTCACGTGCGTTGGTATCTCGTCCATGATGGGCTCCGTTAACTACATCACGACCATCATCAACATGTGCGCCCCCGGCATGACCCTTTACCGCATGCCGATGACGATCTGGTCCATGTTTATCACGGCCATCCTCCAGGCATTCGCGCTCCCCGTGCTCACGGTGGCACTTATCCTGCAAACGCTGGATAAAACCATTAACACGACTTTCTTCTTGCCTGACGGCCTGGTCTTCGGAAACTGGCATACGGGGCCGGGCGGTGGTCAAACGCTCCTGTGGCAGCACCTGTTTTGGTTCTATTCCCATCCGGCCGTATACATCATGATCCTTCCCGCCATGGGAATGGTTTCCGACATCATCGCCACCTTCGCGCGGCGGCCACTCTTCGGCTACCGGGCCATGATCTACTCGATCGCAGGCATCGCGGGCCTGGGCTTCATCGTCTGGGGCCACCACATGTTCCAGAGTGGCATGGACCCACGCCTGGGCACCGGTTTCATGATCGCCACCGTCATGATCGCTCTGCCCTCCGCCATCAAAGTTTTCAACTGGCTGGGTACGCTGTGGAATGGCAACGTTCAGTACACGTCGGCCATGTTGTTCGCCCTCGCCTTCGTATCCCTGTTCATTATTGGCGGCCTTAGCGGCATCTTCATGGCCGCCACGCCCGTTGACATCTTTATCCATGACACCTATTTCATCGTGGCCCATCTACACTACGTCCTCTTCACGAGCAGCTTGTTCGGCATCTTCGCGGGCATTTATTACTGGTTTCCCAAGATGTTTGGCCGCCTGATGAATGAAACATGGGGCAAGGTTCACTTCACGATGACCTTTATCGCCGGGAACTGTGTGTTCTTTCCCATGCACATTTTGGGAGTTGCCGGCTTGCGGCGCCGCATCCCGGACATCACCGCTACGGCCTTTGAAAGGCCGCTGCTGCCGCTCAATCAATTTATTACCATCAGCGCCATCGTATTGGGCCTGGTGCAGATCATTTTCGTGATTAATTTCCTGGTGAGCTTGTTCCGTGGCAAGATTTGCGATCGCAATCCCTGGGGCAGCAACACCCTCGAGTGGTCGGCGCCATCGCCGCCGCCGCACGGCAACTTCGAGACGGTCCCCATCGTTTACCGTGGACCGTATGAATACGTGGAGACGGCCGAGTACGGCGACCACTTGCCCCAGACCCTGAAAATCGATGGGCCGTTGCCATCGGCAGGTCATTAAGCTGGCGGTCTTCCAAGGGCACGACGAGGCCAAGGAGAATAACACAACGGCATGCCAGCGAACCCCGCAAAAGTAGCTCCACGCTGGCTGCACTGGTGGGCCCTTATCACGCTGCTGGCCGCTGTGCCCCTGTTGTTTCTCGGCGCGGAGGTGACGACCAAGGGCGTCGGCATGGTCGATGCCCAGGGGTTACGGTCCCCCTGGTATTTCTTCGAGGAATATCTCAAAGACCGCGGCCTGGATTGGAAAATCGAGCACGGCCATCGCCAGGCAGGCTGGATTATCGGTATGTGCGTGATCGCCCTGACGATCCTCACATGGTGGAAGGAGCCGCGGCGCTGGGTCAGATGGTTGAGTTTGTTGGCGCTGCTGGCGGTGTGCTGCCAGGGATTGCTGGGAATTTTTCGAATTGAGCTCAATGCCCTTTTCGACAAGACCCTGGCCCTCATTCATGGATGGTTCGCCGAGTTGGTTTTTGCCCTGCTGGCGACGCTATTCGTCGTAACCTCGCGGCGCTGGCAAGTAGAATCACCGCTGCCCACCACGGAAACCAGCGGACTGCGGCGTTGGGCGCTTATCACGCTCGGTCTCGTGTATGGACAGTTGCTTCTCGGCGGTCTGGTGCGGCACAAGGATTTTAGTTTCGCGGCCCGGTCGCATGTGTTGGGCGCCTTTGTTGTCGTGGCCGCCGTCGTATGGCTCGTCAAGCTGGCGCTGGCCTGTGAACAATGCCGCTTATTGAAACGATCGCTGCGGTTGTTGGTTTTCTTGTTGATCTTGCAAATACCTTTGGGCATGGAAACGTGGCTGAGCAAATTCTTTGTGCCGCAAGCTTACTGGAACCAGGTTCAGCCGTTGGCGCTGCACCAGGACTTGGTGCGCTCGATACATTATGTGGTCGGCACGTTGCTCTTGGCGTCGAGTCTGGCGGTGACTCTGAATGTTTACCGGTGGACGACGAACGACCTCCTGCTGACAAAAGTGACGCCGAGTTCGGGGGAAGCGGCATGAAACCCAGTATTTGCGCCGCGGCCCTGCCGGCCACGCGTCTGAGCGCCAAAGTTGCCGACTATGTTGAATTGACCAAGCCACGCATCGCCCTGCTTGTTCTTTTCACCGTGGCCACCGGCGCCCTCGTTGCTCCGGTATTTCCCCTGCCGCTGGGCCCCCTGCTGCACACGCTGATCGGCACGGCTCTCGTGGCCGCCGGCGCCAGCGCGCTAAATCAGTGGCTGGAACGCCATAGCGACGCCTTGATGCGTCGGACGGAAAATCGTCCCCTGCCGGCCGGACGTCTGCAAGCCGGCGAAGTATTGTTTTTCGGCTTGGCCCTGGGCATCGCAGGCCTGGCGTATCTGGCGGTGTGCGTGCGCCAGCCGCTAACTGTCTTCGTCGCGGCCATGACGTTCGTAAGTTATGTCTTCCTTTACACGCCACTTAAAAGTAAGACGACCCTCAACACCCTAGTCGGAGCGGTGCCTGGCGCACTGCCGCCGGTCATTGGCTGGACAGCCATGACGGGTACCCTGGCGCGGAGGGCGTGGCGATTTTTCTGCTTATCTTTATCTGGCAGGTTCCGCATTTTCTGGCGATTGCCTGGATTTATCGCGAAGACTATGAGCGAGCAGGCCTCAAGATGCTGCCGGTGATCGATGGTGCCGGTGTTGTCACGAGCCGGCAAATGCTTCTTTATGTGACAACGCTGCTGCCGGTGAGTTTGTTGCCGGTCGTTTATGGTCAGGCCGGCCCATTTTATGCCGCCGGCGCGCTTGGCCTGGGTGCGGTCTTCTTTGCGCCGTGCTTGGCTTTTGCGGAGAAAGATCGATTCGCCAGGCACGCAAGGTATTGCATGCGTCGCTGGTCTATCTGCCGGTGCTGCTGGCGGTGTTGCTTCTGGAAACCTGGTGGTCGCGGTAAACCCGCGTCAAGAACATATGACACAAGCTACCCTCGAACATCCCGTCCTTGAACATGAAACCAAGGCCCACATGGGTTTGCCGCTGCCCAACGGCAAGCTGGCCATGTGGATCTTTCTGGTCACGGAAATCATGTTCTTCACGGGCCTGATCGGCACCTATGTGATTATTCGCAACGGTGCCCCAACCGAATACACACCGTGGCCCACGCCACACCAGGTGCATCTCACCGAATGGATCGGCGCCTTTAACACCTTCGTGCTCATCTGCTCCAGCTTGACGATCGTGCTGGCGCATTGGTGTCTGCACACGGGCAACGTCAAAAAGGCGACCCTTTATATCGGCATCACTTTGGTGCTCGGTTGCGTCTTCCTTGGTGTCAAGGCGTACGAATACAGTTCCAAGTTTGCACATGGCATTTTGCCTGGCCGTATCCCTGAAAAGTTGGCCGGTCCGGCCGGGCCCAAGGGTCCCCCTGGCCCCGCCGGCGTCAAATACCTTCGTCAAGTGGATGAACAACTGGGACACATCCTTGAAAACCCCGCCCATGCTGGCGCCGACCTCAAGTCGACATCAATCAGTGCCTGGGCGGCTTGCCGGGCTAGCCTGGAAGAAATCGACAAGCGCCTTGAAAAGGTCAAGAAAGACGATCCCAAAAAGGCAGCCGAGGCTGATATGGCCGCCAGGAAAGAAATAGACGAGAAACTGAGCCAGGTCGCTGCCCAGAATGACGACCTGAAACCGATCGTGGCCTGTTATTATCTCAAGGAAAATATCTTTACCACTAGCCCGCTCAAGGTCAATGAGATCGTGGTCGGCGCCGAGCATGTTAAACCCTGCGATGCGCCGGACCCCAGTTTGCGCGATCCCTTGGAGGGGAAAAAGCTCCTCGACGGCAAAGGGCTCCTCGAACTACAACCGGACCTGCACCTGGCCTATTCGATACCCTATGGCAATATGTGGGCATCGTGTTATTTCGCCATGACTGGCTTTCATGCCATCCACGTGATCGGGGGACTCGTTATCTTCGTGGTCGTCCTCCTGATGGCCTGGCGCGGCCGGTTTGGCACGCAACATGAAAGCATGATCGAGCTGACTGGCCTTTACTGGCACTTTGTCGATATCGTCTGGATCTTTTTGTTTCCTCTGTTGTACCTGGTTTAGAGGTCGAGAAATAAAGGGAATAGCACCTTCCCTATTTGTGACCTCTGAGGGGCGCTGCTCCTTTCGTTGCGAGGAATATATGTCGGAAAACATAGTCGAAAGCACCCCGCCGGTTCAACCGGCGGCGCACCATGGCCCGAACTTTCAGGCCTACATAAATGTTTTTATCGCGCTGTGCGTACTGACCGGCGTATCCTTCCTGGCCAACTTGGTGCTCGGTCAGGGACATGCCAGCATGTGGATCATCATGGCGGTCTCCGTCGTCAAGGCCACCCTTGTGGCCGTGATCTTCATGCACCTGATTACCGATTGGTCCAAGGTCTACTGCATCATCATTCCCGTCTGCGTGATGGGCGTCATGATGATGATCGTACTCCTGCCCGATATCGTTTTGGGCTGGCATAACTATCTTTACAAATAGGCCGAGAAATCATCTCCAGCCCAGCGTGCCGGCACCCATTCGAGGTCTTCATGCATGGTTTCCGTCCGGCCCTTCTGACCGGCCTGGTTCTTCTCGCCGGAACGGGGATCTCCCGAGCCGACCCGTCCACGACAGCCTCTACAGAACTCGGTCAAATAAAACCGTTTGTTCTAAGGACCAGCGAAGGGGGCTCTCTTGGTCCCGCTGATCTACGCGGCAAAGTCTGGGTGGCCCATTTCTTCTACACCACCTGCACGGGGGGCTGCACCAAGACAGCCCCGACCATGATGGCCTTGCAAAAAGACTTCGCCGGCAAAAAACGCGACGTGGCTTTCGTGAGCATTAGCCTGAATAATGATTCGCCTGAAGACCTGCGCCGTTACGCTAGCGATCTTGGTGCCGATCCAGAGCAGTGGTTCTTTCTCACCGGCGCTCAGGAAGCCGTGCATGATATCGTGCAAAAGGTGTTTTTTCAGTTCGCGGCGCCTTCCGGGAGCACGGAACCGGGCAAGGAGATCAATCACACCTTCAATTTCGTCATCGTCGATGGTCAAGGCGAGATAAGCGGTTATGTTGACGGCAGCAATCCGGGCAATCTGGCCGTCATGGAAACGCGCATTCGCGAACTCGTTTGGTCCAAATTCCAGTTGCCGACCCTAAATGCCGGCCTGAACAGCCTGTGCACCCTTCTTCTGATCCTGGGCTACGTGGCCATTCGCAAGAAATGGGAAACGCTGCATGTCATCTGCATGATGTCCGCTTTGCTGGTTTCCATCATCTTTTTGGCGAGTTACCTTTATTTCCATTTCATCGTCCTCGATGGCCAGGCCACGCGGTTTTCGGGAGAAGGCTGGGTACGCCCGCTTTATTTCGCCCTTTTGTTGTCCCACACGGTGCTCGCCGCCATCGTGGCGCCGCTGGCACTTTATGTTGCCTACCAGGGTTTTCGCGACCGCCGAACCCGGCACGTGCGCGTGGCGCGCTGGACCTTGCCGATCTGGCTTTATGTCTCCATCACCGGCGTGGCGGTCTATGTGGTGCTTTATCACCTCTACCCGCCGATTTAACAGGGCCTATAATTAAGCCTTATGATCACCTGGCTCAAACGTGTCGCGGGAATATTGGTGTTGGCGGTTTATCTGGCCATGCCCATGTCCGCGCACGCCTGCCCGTCCTGACAGGAAGCTCCGACGGCCTCCGGTGCGGAGGATGACGCCAACAACATGCCCGCCGCCTATAACCAGAGCATCTATATCATGGTGGGCGTGCCCTATTTATCCTTTGCCGTCGTGGCGTTGCTGATTTACCGTGGTTGCCAGAAAAATGCGGCCTATCTTCAAGCCCGGCGCCAAGCCGAAGCCATTTAACCTTCGCGAAATACCATTGATGCTGGGCCCTATTCGACGGAATCCGGGGATCCACCCCGCTTCCCGCCTGCGCGGCTACCGGGCCAGCACACGCCAAAGCCTCGGGAAAGGGAATTTGCATGAACGTTGCTCACTCCAGCCCTGATTTCAAGGAGCGCAAGACGAAGCTGCGCGAGCAGGCCCACGCCAATCGCAATCAGCAGCCTGACAAGGAAGCTATTAGCCGGCAAATATGCCAGACTTTCATGGCACTTCCTGAATATGCGGCCGCGCGCACGGTCATGTTCTATGTCGATGTTCGCAGCGAGGTGCGCACCCGGCACACTCTGCCCGACGCGCTGGCCAGCGGCAAACGGATCGTCGTCCCCTACTGCCAGAACAACGAGCTGGAGCTCTTTATCCTCGAAAACATGGAGGAACTGGCCGTGGGCATGTACAAGATTCTCGAACCCCGCCCCGAGTTGCGTGACCTTCCGCAGAAGAGGTTAACCGCGGTCGACCTCGATCTGATCATGGTTCCCGGTGTGGCTTTCGACCAGGCAGGGGGGCGCATGGGCCATGGGTTCGGCTACTACGATAAACTGTTGCAACATGCCCGCGCCGACACGCCGCTGATCGCGCTGGCTTTTGAATGCCAGCTATTCCCGGAGATCCCGACGCAGGCGCATGATATTTTCATGGACAAGATCGTCACGGAAAAAACCACCTACCTGGGCCGCGGCCGAGGAGCGGAAACGACACCATGAGCCGCGCTGACGTCGAGGACACCTATGCGGAAGCTTTCCGCAGCCTCTATGCCGAGGTGCTCATCACCGCGCGCGATCGCGTTTGGCTGGATCACGCCCTGAATGCCGTGACCGGCAATGCCTCCAGTACAATTCTTTGCGACTGTGAGGCAGGCGTAGACCGCTTTGTCGGCCCAGGCGGCGATCAAGACTTCGCCACGCCGGATGGGCGGCCAGGTGCCCTGGTTCAGTTTCATTTGCCACGGTTCCGCAAAGATCGTGTCAAGGCCCTCGAGCGCGCCCTCCTCGTTCGCATCAGTCAGAACGTACTGACCTGTCCGACCGCAGCTTGTTTTAACCTGCTCGATACCGAGCCCTTTTATCGACTTGGCCGCAAGCTGGCCTATTTTGGCGACGGCTATCAGTTCCGTGCCGAGCGTCATGGCCGTAAGGTCTGGGTGGTGCCAATCCTGGGCGGGGAATTCGTGATTGAGCGCCGGTTTGGTTATCGCGAAGGCTTGATGGGCGGCAACCTGTGGTTCCTGGGCAGCGACCAGGACACGGCTCTACTCGCGGCTCAGCGGGCAGTGGCAGCGGTACGGGCTTCGCCGGGCGTAATCATGCCCTTTCCGGGCGGCGTGGCCGCGAGCGGCTCCAAGGCCGGCAGTCGTTACAAGTTTGCCATCGCCAGTACCTATGAGGCCTTTTGTCCAACGCTCCGTTCCCAGCTCGGCGCACAATCGAAAGTGCCTGACGGTGTCGGTTCCATCATGGAAATCATCATGAACGGACCGAACCTGGCGACGATTTCCAGGGCGACGCAGGCTGCCATCGCGGCAGCCGTCGATACTCCCGGGTTGGTGAAAATATCAGCAGGAAATTACGGCGGACGTCTGGGGAAGAGCTTTATCTACCTTCAGCCCACCAAGCATGAGGCAACCTGACGTTCGGCTTTGGGGTTATGCGATCGTTTCACTTTTACGCACCCCTCGGGCAGTGCAGTGAAACGAGTGAAATGATGCAACGACTTGCGTCCCCCCACGCTTCCCACCGCCCAGACCATTGCTCTAACACTAAACAGCGGGAAAATGGACTTCATTTCGTTCGCCGCTGGGCCCGGGCGCCGATTGACCGTGGCGGGAAGGGTGGTTAAGCTAACGGCTGCAGCCACTCTTATCCCTTGTGCGCTTCTGAAAGGGGCCCAGCATGCTCTCTCGACCCAGCCGGCGTGACGTTCTCAAAGGCACGGCCCTGGCCTGTGCCGCCGAATTTGGTTTTCTTGGTCAGCTTCCCCGATTGTCGGCCGATGACGTGCAAAATCCCGCCCGGGCCATGGCACGGGTCAGCGACGACATCGAGCCCCTGGTCCGGCTCATTGAAGACACGCCGCGTGAACGGCTGCTCCAGGTGGCCGGCGAGCGCGTTCGCGGCGGCACCAGCTACCAACAACTGCTCAGCGCCGTCATGCTGGCTGGCGTACGCGGCATCAAGCCCCGGCCGGTTGGCTTTCAATTTCACGCGGTGCTTGTTGTCAACTCGGCCCACCTGGCCGCGCAGGGGGCACGCGACCAGGACCGCTGGCTGCCACTCTTTTGGGCGCTCGACAATTACAAGGCCTCGCAAGCACGTAACCGCCAGGCAGGCGACTGGGTGATGCCGCCCGTCGAGGAGGGCCAGCTGCCAACGGCCGCGCAGGCCAAGGGGCGTTTTCGTGAAGCCATGGAGAACTGGGACGAAGCCGGCGCCGACCGCGCCGTGGCTGCGCTGCGCGCACTGCAGGTGCCAATGAGATCTATGAGATGTTTTGGCGGTTCGGTGCCCGCGATTTTCGCGACATTGGCCACAAGGCGATCTTCGTCGCCAATTCCTACCGCACCCTGCAAACGATTGGCTGGCGGCATGCCGAACCGATCTTGCGTTCGCTGGCCTTCGCCTTGCTTGAACACGAGGGAACCAATCCGGCCCAGCGCGATGGCGATCCAGACCGGCCCTATCGCGACAACTTGCGACGTGCCGCCCGCATTCGGGTCGACTGGCAACGCGGCCGCATCACCCCGGCAGCGACCACCGATCTTCTGGCAACGCTCCGGACCGCGTCTCCGGCGGAAGCCTGCGAGCGCATCGTGGCGATGCTCAATGACAACATCGATCCCGCCAGTCTTTGGGACGCCCTCTTTCTCTGTGCCGGCGAATTGCTGATGCGGCAGCCGGGCATCGTGGGCATTCACACCGTCACGAGCACCAACGCGCTGCACTTCGCCTATCAAAATTCCGCGAACGATGAAACACGTCGGCTCATGCTTTTGCAGGCCGCCGCCTTTCTCCCCCTGTTCTGCGCCAACATGGTCGGGCGCGGCGGGCTTGCCGAGGGCCTGCGCATCGATACGCTCGAACCGATGCCGGCCGAAGATGGCGAGGGATCGGTCGCCGACATCTTCGCGGCCATCAGCGGAAACCAGCAAAGCAAGCTGGCCGCCGCCCGCAGGACGCTCGCCTATCTTCAATCCCACCACTCGGATAATCAAGAATTGTGGGGCACGGCCCGTCGCCTGATCTTCGCCAAGGGCAACGACTCCCACGATTACAAGTACAGCTCGGCGGTACTGGAGGATTTCTACAACGTCACTCCCGCCTGGCGCAACCGCTACATGGCCGCCACCATGTTTCAACTCCGTGGGACCTCTGCCGCGGACACGGATCTGTATCGACGCATGCGCCGCCCTGTCGGCATGAAATGTTACCGCCACGCAAATGTAGGGTGGCGTCGAGCGTACTCGCGCTGACCCACCGGAATGAGCACAATGGTGTTCATGATCGAAGTACGGCGTCTAGCGATTAATTCAGCGCGATCGGGTATTTCGGTGGGTCAGCGCGAGTACGCTCGACCCACCCTACATAAGGTAGCGCCGTTACATAAGTTAGGCCGTTTCACAAAGCAAAAAAGGCCCACGAGAATTAACTCGTGGGCCCTTTTTATCCCCCAACCCTTTAGCGAGCGAACCAATAACTTGGAACGTTTGTCGACGGCATGCCAGTCGGTTGAAAAGGAGACATCTGTCCCGAAGGCATCGGCATGGACGGGGGCAGGGCCTGCGCGACGGACGGAGAGCTTGGCCAGGTCGGGTACATGCTGCCGGCTGGAGCACCGGTCGACATCGGGTCGGCGGGAAAATACAGGTACCAGGGCGCGAGGTTCCTCAAACTTATTTCCGACTGATTATAAAACTTGATGTGCAACTTGCAGTCGACCTGAACTTGCCACGGGCCCGGCCAGGGAAGATCGTTGGCCTTGACGAACTGGGCTGACAAACAGCCCAGGCCCAAAACGGCGATACCGCAAGTTGTTTTCCAGGAGTGCGCCATGATCTGTATCCGGTGATAGGAAGGGGGGACCGAAATACCTTCCAGCATTGCCCACGCCAGGCAAGCCGGCCACCGGAAGTGGGACGATCTGGCCAAGTTGTCGGTAGCGGGGGCAGGCGCAGCGCTCATATTAGCCACGTCGGGAACATGGCTGAAAGCCGGCAAAAAACCACCAGCCGCTTATTCCGTAACAATCACTTTCGGCCGGCGCAAGATGAACTCGGGTTGCTGGCTGGCATAGCCGCGCTGACGTTGCTCCGCCACCCTGAGGCCATCCATTCCCTCGAGACGCATGCTGCCGACACGCTCGTGCAGGGCGGGGTTATAAGGGGCGCCCACAACCGCATCGTAAGGATGAATGCCAAAGCGTTTGATGGCATCGTGGACCTTGCGGTTCTGGATGGCCACGGCATCCATCCAGCGCTGCACCTTGTCGCCGCCAGGAACTTCGAGCGCTGGCGTCGGCCGTGACGCCACGATGTGGTCCAGGTCGATGGCCAGATCGAGGAGTTCGTTCAGCAGTGCCAGGCTGAAACGTTTCTCGCCTTGCACGTCCTGCTTGAGCTGCTGATAGGCCTTTTGCGTGTCGGCCGCGAAGGCATTGAAGCTGCCTTGAAGGGTGTCGCGGGCGCGATTCAACGTTTGCTCGAAGAGCTTGTGCTGCCGCTCGTTTTTCTCCCGCAAGGCAATGAAGGCCTCGAACAGGCGGTAAATTGACGACATGCCCTGGGCGGGCGTTTCGGCCTCCGGCTGGGAACTGTTTAGCGTTTTTAACTCATCGTTCATGGCAGAGACGTCCTCGCGTGAGCCAGGCGATCCGCTGGGAAAATAACTCGCCCGGTAAGACAGACTGGCAATCTATCCTACTTTTAGTGCTCTACGTAGAAGATATTGGAAACCTGGCAAGCCGTCCTACCGTGCTGGGCCCTAGCGAGAACGCCAAATGCGTTTTCTTACGAGGCCGAGCTCCTTCACGGCCGGGCGAATGGCATTGTAAAAGCGCTTGGAATCGCCTGGATAGCCCGCCGTCGGCGCCAGGCCGGGGACCTTGTCGCGCCAGAAGCGGTTGAACTCGTGCATGAGCAACTCGCGTAGATATTTGCATGTCATGGAGGCCAGGGCCACGCAAAAAGCTTCCATGTCCGCGCGGCTTGAAGGTGATGGTGATGGGACGATGCAGGCCAACGACCTCGTAGATGCTAACATCCGCTCCTTCCGCACGCGTCAGCACCATGCCCTCCGCGAAGGCCTCTTGCAGCATCGGCCCGTAGAAGTTGCGTCCGCCATGCTTATCGACGGTGATTTCCACCGGATCATCGTCGGGAAGATGAAGGCAATGGTCTAACAACTCCACAAGTCCGAGAGCCAGGACGGCCCCTTTGCTGCCCCAGGTATCGACGATGCCGTTGAAACGATGGGCCGCTACCAGGACGCCGGCCGCCAGGCCCCAATGAATGCCGACCGCCCTGGTGGCATGTCGCCAGGCTTCGATGCCGGCCGCCAGTAGCTCGGAAGCGACGGCGTGAGGCAAGTCGGTATCGCCAAGGAACCATTCCTCGCGCCGCATCTCCTCGAGCGAGGCCCGGCAAAGCGTCTCCACCAGGTTGAGTAAACCCGCACAGTCCGGTCGCGGGACCAGTAAGCCCGAGCCCTGCAAAAAGGCCAGCACGGAGTGTTCCAGTTGGCACAAACCCTTGGCCTGCGAAAAGACCAATTTGGAGTCGGCCACCAGCAGGCGGTCATCAATCTCCCCATGCCGGCGAACCGCCGTGCGCATGCTCTCCCACAGGTCCATCCCGGACTCAGGCACGCGGCAGGCCACGACCGCCATCACCAGCGGGCCCAAATTCGGTCCATAGCCCGCCTCGTCGATGCCGACTTGCCACGGCATATTGATCATCCTTGTCGTGACGCCGTTCGCGGCGGCGTGGCGATATCCAGTTTCGACTTATAAATTGACTGCAAAGACCTGTTCTGCCGCCGTTCCGCGCACGCCGGCTAAATCGAGGGCCTCAACATGATGAAAGACAATCTATTCCAGAAAATCATCAATCGCCAGGTTCCGGCGGAAATTGTTTACGAAGACGACCTCTGCCTGGCCTTCCGCGACATCCATCCCCAGGCACCCACCCATGTCATTCTCATTCCCAAAAAGGTAATCCCCACGCACGCCGACATCACCGAAACGGACCGCCCCCTTCTTGGCCACCTCCATATCACCGCGGCCCAAGTCGCCCGCCAACTCGGCCTCGGCGACGGCTACCGCCTGGTCATAAATTGCCAGGACCGCGGCGGCCAGACCGTTCCGCATCTGCACATGCACATCCTCGGCGGCCGAGATATGACCTGGCCGCCGGGGTAGTAAACGACAGCGCCGTGGGCTGGGTGTAGTTCAATCGGGAAGTTGTGCATGGGCGTCTCTGGCGCGGCATGATGGAAACACAGGGCCACAGGCAAGCATTGAGGAGGGAGTCGAAACCCGTTCGGGAACGGGATAGTGCGAGCTGACATAATGTCCCTCTTTCAGGAATCAAGCCCGTGCAATTGGCGCACTATTTAACGCTCGGCGAAGGCGGAAAATCGGCAATCAGCCGAAAAAAATGGGATGCGCGAACGACGGCGGCACAAGGCCATGGCATGCGTGGAGGGATTTCGTCCCACTTATTCAACCAAACCAAAATCGACGAGTTGTCCGTCGTGCCAGCCGGACAAGTTTCTAAGTGTTACGGGGTCGGCGTTTTCGCGCAAACTCCGAACCGAGCCATCGGCAAAACAGAAGTTAGTAACCCCTTGATGGCGACTGCTGAAGTCGGCATCGTGCCAGATGATGTTGTCCGAGATTATTTTGCTTTGGGGTTTCGGAGAATTTGGTTGAAGGCTGTCGCTCATAGCAACACTTGGTGCACAGATCCATGGCCAGACAGCGGCGAGGTAGTTATTGTAAATGCCATAATTAAGTCTCTGTTGGTTGCCGGTGTTTGTCCAATCGTGATTGATGACTGCCCTGTAACCCAAGTTTTCCCCAAACATCAAAGTGTTGCCAGCACCATCGGCAGCGGAAACCATGGCCAGAGAAATCTTATAACGGGCGTACATTACTCCCTCATACAGGTCCTCGTCATTTTCTGCAGACTTCGTTTCACTCCACCAGCCGGCTACCCCGATGTAATTCGTACGGCCGATGTCCCCAGCGGTGACGATTTCCCCTGGCGCCTTGAACGAATAGTTGGCGGGTAGCGAGCCATCGAATAAACCCAACTGCAAGGCAAATGAGGAGTCGTAATCAGCCTGAGGACACGTATAGACAGGAATCTGGGCACGTGCGGCCTGGAGGCCGCTCGTGTATTTATACCATGCAGCGCCGCTCTGCCGCCTTTCAAAAAAATTTTGCGGGACAGGATTAGGGCCCATGAAAAAGGTGCTATATACGTTTTCCTGCTCAACATAAGGAAGGAGGTACGCCAGAGGCCCGGGCCCGCCGACAAAAGTTTTGCCATTCCAAATTACATTTTCACCGGGCGGCAGTAATCGATTGGTATTGTCATAGGCGTGGGCGGCTAGGCCGACGTGCTTGAGGTTATTTTGGCACTGAACGAGATTTGCTGACTGGCGCACTTTCTGGACGGCCGGAATCAAAAGCGCCACCAAGATCGTAATTATTGCGATCACGACGAGAAGTTCCACCAGAGTGAAGCCGGCGCGTTTGTAAAGAAAGGCCATCGTATCCTCCCGAAAAAAGGAACGCACGCTATTTTTTCAGGCCATTTTTACCCTGGAGCGGATTTCCAACCAACCCCGCCACAATGATGCGGAGGACGAGCTTGTTCCCTTCGATCGAGGGCGACAACTGACCGCCGATCTTGGCCTTTTTCCCGACCACATCAATCAGGCCCTCGGGGCCTTTGACCGCTTCCGTGCGGAAGCCGGACTCCCACCTGATGTTAGCTACGGGGCTCGTCGCAAATTTCTCTCCTGTCAGGTACATCGAGACTTCGCCTGCCTCGGTGGGAAGCGTCAAACGGATTAGGCCGTTTTCGTCTACCGGGTTTGCAAAAAAAAGCTTACCGCCTTGTTGAGCCATCCAGGAAAAGCTGCCGACTGGCTGGCTGAGCCGGAAGTTCCAGACCACGCCGCTACGAACAACGAATTCCTTCGGGACGACCGGTATTACACCTGTGAGGTCGAAAACCTTTTCCGGAAAGTTCTCGTTCGAAGCCCAGTAGCCGGGTGGCGGTATGAGCCAGCCCCATTTAAAGGATCCCGGCCCGGAATTCAGCGTGAAATTTCCACCGGCCCCAGTTTTGGCAATTGTCCTCGTGCCAGGGTAATCCTTGCCGAAGTCGGTATTTACTCCGGCCATTGTTCCGCTCGGCACACCGCCCCGATGGATGCCAATAACGGCCCCGGCTACAGGTGCGCCGGTACCCTCCACCCGCACGATGCCTCTTACAGTAAACTCGTCGCTCACGGCTTCCGCTTGCTCGGGTCCCAGAGGATCGTCCTCTGCATGCCTTCCCGCCAAGGCGACGCGTGCCAACTGCCCCACCCCGTAACACGCCAAAGCAATTGCCAGGATCACCCCCGCCACGATTTTCAGTTTCGCCAAAAGCATGTCCTTCACGATGCCGTCCGACAAGGCGACGACCTGCGCCGGCATGACCATGGCGGCGGTTTTGCCGGACGCGAGCAGGGCCGCGCTCTTGATCAATCCCGACAGCAATTCCGCCGGCACGGCCGCTGACGCGTTTTGGGCCAGCACCGCCCCCAGTGCCACGCCAGAGATCGCCCGGCCGTTGCGAGCCAACCGCTTAGCCAGCAGGTGGCGCCACGCGACAGCCGGCTCGACAGTGAACCTTCCGGGCAGCCGAGGGATTGGGCCGCCTCTTTGTGCGTTTTGCCTTCCAGGTCGCAGAGGATGATGGGAATCCGGTACTTATCCGGCAGACGGTTTAGTTCCTGATCCAAAAAGGGAAGCAGGTCGCTCCAGAGTTCTTGCTTGATCGCCGCCGGTTCGTGTATGTCCGCCATCTGGGTTTCCCTGGTCCGGCGCCGGCCCGCTTCGGCTCGTGCTTTCAGGGCTGCCTTGTAAGCCACGCCATAAAGCCAATTGGGCAGCATTTCACGCGGGGCAATTGAAGCGGCTTTGCGAATGAAAACAAAAAAAGTGGTCTGGAAAGCATCCTCGGCGTCCTGCCGGTGTCGCGCCAGCGCAAGCACACCCCCATGACCATGGGGCCATACCGGCGCGCCAGGGCCGCAAACGCAGCTTCATCCCTGTGTTCGATGAAAAGAGCCAAGAGCCGCCCATCGGGCAAGCCCGCTTCGTCCTGCTGAGCCAATGTCATGTCCGGGTACGATTTGGCAGGTCCGCCCCACAGGAAGGGCGGAGTATTCGCTCGGGCGAAAAGCCTGCCCTACAATATACTCCTTGCTTAGAACGATTTCCTTGCATTTATTTTTTGAGAATTCCACATTCTTGATGTTTTTCAACTCGGACTGTCGGTCGCGACGTCGACCAAAGTGGGCGATGCTGTGGTCAGGCTAACATTGGATTGTGCGAATTGAGATCATGACACAACTCAGATGGGGGCGGCGCGGGGCCTTTTGAGACGCCCAGGTGACAACAACCGATCAGCGGCCCAAATCACCAATAAAACCTTCACGCCCAAAAGGGGCAGCGCGTAGCGGTCGTAATAGCTGATAGCGATATACGGAAGCAGATAGATGACGTAGGCGCCGATCACGATCCACTGATACTGGTGAAGCTTTGTTTGCGTCGCCGAAAAGCACAGAAACAGAAACCCAAAAAAAGGCAAAGCGTGAATTACGCGGTCGGTCCAAAGCATCCACGGCCGCCTGGCCGCCTCGGCCCTGAAAAGAGGTTCATACCAGACGGTCGCCACCAAAAACCGGTGGCAGGTTCGGTCGAGGTAATCGACGGGGTCGGCCCAGACCGAGTCCCAGAACTGCTTTCGTTTCAGGTCCAGGAAGGCTATTTCGCCCAGCGCCTTGAACTGTTGTCGCTCGGTTTCTTGAACCCAAACACCCGACGGGGATCCGAGCAGCCCCGTCGGCACCAGGCACTGGGATTGATACAACTCAAAAGCCAGGTTCGACCTCACCGGGATGATTCTCCCGAAGACTTGATAGTTGCGAACGGTCCACGGCACCAGCGTGCCGCTGGCGAGCAGCAGGGCCAGCGTAAACCGAAGCCAACTTCGGTTCACATACGCAATTTTCAAAGATAGAAGCCCCCAGATCATGGCCGCGATCGGATTAATAAGGGCGCAAAGCCCGCCCCAAATGCCCCAGGAGGAAGCTTTCTTCCAATTGGCCAAAGGTTCGAACCAGCAAAACCCCATGACCAAGACATCCATGGCTAGCAAGGTCAGCCACCATTCAAAGTTCTGCTGAAACCACCAGCGAAAACCGCACAGAAGCCCGCCCAAGAATATCGTGGCCGCGATGAGCGGTCCGACCCGCGTGCAGGTTTGCGCTGCCAGCGTCATGATCAAAAGCCCGGTCCCGATCATCACGAATACTTGCAAAAAAATCAGCACGGCCATGACAGCGTCCTTGTCGCCATCCAAAGTGCGGAACAGGCCCGCCAAAAAGAATGGCAAGGCAGGCGGCGTCCAGGCGGTCGGGCCGGTTGGCTGGCTAAAGGGATGCGCGAAGCCCTCGCCATTGGCCAGCGCTTTGCCGATGTTAAAATACTCCCCATTTTGAAATTTGTTTTTGTTCTGATTAACACCCGCCTCGAAAGGTGGAAAAAAACGGTAATCGTTCAAGTCGGTGACCGCAAATGACAAATTCGCCCAGGCCGCGCATGCGAATATCACAAACGTCAGAGCTAAGAACGCGGGGAGAAATCCACGACCAGCGAGGGTTGACGGAGGATTATTGGGCGGTGGAGTCATTTACGATCCTATGAACATGCAGGCGCTGCACATGACGGAATCTACAGCCCCTTCGCCTTACCCCCTGATGACCGGCTGCACGGTCAGCCAGGTCGTGGCGCCGGTCGTCTAAGGTTTAACCTCTGCCCCGAATCGGAAGGATTCTGTTTAATGTTCACGCGCGCTTTACGTATGGCGATACATACGCCGCCGATCACCATGACGGTAGCGAACAACCCGGCGACCAGCCACAGCGATGTCCGCTTCTGCGCGTGCGTATCTTCATTGGCAACGAGTGAAGTTCGATCCATGAACTGTTTGGGATTCGTCGACTCTAAATTCCCTTTTATCCGGATGTCAAGTAGCCGTATGTCCACAAAACTCGAGGCGCCATTTGGATTAATACCTACTCTAAATCGGAAAACATCATCACTGCCCAGATGGACCTTAAACAATTCCCGGAATTCCTTGCTGCCTACTTCGGCGTCGGACAACACGGCGACGGGGCCAATACGCTCGATCCGCATTTGACCGGACTTGCCGCCGACAATAGGAATCGAGATTTCCCTGAACCCTGGAATGTCTTGTCGTTTGCCTAGCGCGTTGGTGGTTCTTCGGCCGAAAATATACCGGCCACTGCCATCGCGATTTATAAAGCGGGTAAATCCAAGCGTCTCCATGGTCAGACTGTTGGTCGTCAGATGGATTTCGAAGCTTATGCCGTTACCGGCATTTTCTGGGTCCACTTTGATAATTTCATAACCCGCGGTGATTTGAAAATCGCCCTGGGCCTTAATTGGGGCGATCACTCCAGTTTCTATATGTTTCACATCGCGGGCCGGCAAAGTAAGACGCAGCCCATCCGCTTCGGGCGTCAGAAACGCGATGGCACCCTCGAAGGATGGTTGGACTCTCAATTCCTTGATTTCTTTGTTGTGGAAATCCTGATGGAACTCCGTCAATGGTACCTTCCGCGAATCAGTTTCCTCTTCGCTGCCGAGGTACCATGAAGCAATCCCCAGCCCGAAGGCCAACAGTATCAAGGAAATCAAGAGACAGCGTAATTTAGCCATGGGATCGCTCTGCAAGAGATGACCGCGTTTTGCGAGAAAAGATCCATACGCCGCCGATCAGGGTTACGGTGGCCAACAACCCGGCCACGAGCCACAGGGAGGTTCCGCGCGCGCCGTTCCCTTGGACGTGGAAGCTAATGTCCCTTTGACGCGGACGTCAACCAGCCGAAGGTCCACGAATTCGGCATTACGCGGGTTAATGCCTATCCGGAGCTTGGCGAGATCTTCAGGACCCAGAGGAGCGCGGAACAGTTCCTGGAAATCCTGTCCCGGATCGGCAAATGACATGATGGCCTCCGTTCCCTGCGCGCGATACGGATCCGCCCAGACTTGGCGGCTGCCCGGAAAGGGCTACTTCCGATCGAAAGCCCGGCGAGGTTTTCGCGTTTCCCTTGCGCATTCGTGGTCAAGCGATTGCCAAAAAATGTGCCGCTGGAATTCAGGACGCGGTGCAAAGCGAGGGCTTCGTTCGTGGGGGATTTCGTTGCGAGATAAATCTCGAAGGTCGCATTGCGGCCCTCGTGAACCTTCACAATCTCATACCCAGCAGTGATCTCAAAGTCGCCATGCACATCGACGGGCGGCAATACACCGGTTTCCACGAGTTTGCCCTTATTGGCCAACAACGTAATGCGCAGTCCCGCCGGTTCGCACTTCATGAAATCGGCGGCGCCCAGAAAGGATGGTTTGATCCCCAAGTCCTCGATCTTTTTGTTGCGAAAATCCTCGTAAAACTCCGTAAGGTTTCCGGAATCTGTGTCGTCTCCGCGGTTGGCGAACCAAAGGGCCAACCCGACACCCAAGCTGACCAGGATTACGGGAATCACGAAAAGAAGGAGTTTGGATTTAGGAAAGCCGTTTGTTTGCGGCATTTGCGTGATATATTTGCTCTTTTGTTCTGACGGATGCACAGTGGGTTGCAATTCTTCGGCCGACTGGGCGGCGGCATTCGCGGGCAAGCCCAACGTTCGGCGATGTCGGATCGCCATAAGGACGACGCCAAGGGCCAGCGTCCCCAAGATCAGGAATATCGCCACCCATAGAGCTTTTCGGGACGGCTCCTCATTGACTTTGACCGTGCCGGCGGCAAAGGTTGGCTCACCTGTGGCCCTGTCTTTTAGATTTGGCAGATTTTCGGCGCGAACTCGGAGGTCGAGCAGCCGCACGTCCAAGACGTTGCCGGCGTTTCCTGGCTGAGCAGCCAACCTCAATAAAGAAACGTCTTCCGTGCCCAGATCAAAGCGGTACAGGTCGTGAAACGTTTTGTCGGCCTTTTCCGACGCGGAAAGCACAACATCCGAGCCGCTGCGGCTGACCCGCAACAGCCCAGACTTGCCGGTGGCCGGCATGCGTTTAAACGGAAAACCTTCTCGATTTCCCTTGTCGTTCGTGGCCATGCGGAGTGCGAAGTAGCCGGCGTTGCCATCCGGCCAAATCTTGTGGCAAAATACAACAGCAGTCGCCTTGGGACCGTTTGTTCTTAGATATAACTCGAAGCTCACGCCGTCGCCTTTATTCTGGGGGATCGCGTTGAGGATTTCGAAACCGGTGGTAAGTTCAAAATCGCCTTTGATGCTGAAATAGGCGGCCACACCGGCGTGCTCCGAATTTTGTTGCTCGCCAGACAGAATGATTCGCAACCCGTCCTGTTCTGACTTGATCCGTGTGGCGGCGTCCGTTCCATCGAGTCTGAAGTTGTTGTCGGGGAAATGAACGTTTCGGAAATCCTGGTAAAACTCCACCTTGAGATCGGCAGGTTTCGTTTTCTTATCAGCGTCGTCCGCCGCGACAAATCCAGGAATTACGAGCGCTGCCACGATGCCGATTGCAAGCACAGGACGCCACATGAGATTCTCCAAAAGCGGACACGCATAGCGTTCGTAGTAGCTAATAACGATGTACGGAAAAAGGCAAAGAATATAGACGGGGATCACCACGCGTTTCGGGATGAAGGGGTTTCCAAAACGAAGTGAAGATCAGAAAATGAAGGGCCAAGAAGGGCAGCGGGTGGGTCAAGCGAGGATAAAGCGTCCGAATACCAGATAGTTGTGTATCGTCCGCGGCAAATGTCGGTGGTTTCAGGGGGTTTTGAGGCAAAGCCGGCCCAGGAGGATCAACCCAGGCTCGTGCACCTTCACGTGGACTGAAGTCCACGCCACCATATGTCAAATGCACACGCAAGCGTTAAATGCACACGCCAGCCCATCTCGCTCTGAATTAAAATACCCATCCTGCCGATAACTTCCATAACGCCAAGCTTCGCGCGCATGCGCGTCGCGGTCTTCAAGGAGGAGGTGCGCCTGTGGATTTGTCGCGACGTGATATGCTCAAGGCTGTCTCGGCAGGGTGCCTGCTGGGGGCTTCTCAGTCCGAGGCTGGGGCCGGGTGGCGTCGGCGTCCGGGGTGGGTCAGCGGCCATATGACCGGCGCAGGAGGCGCTGGTGGAAACGCTGCTGCAAGAAGGGACCGCCTGCGTCTTTGGTATTCCTGGTGCCCAGCAGAATGAGCTCTGGGACACCATGAAGACCAAACGGCTCGGTTATCAGCTGGTGACGCATGAGTTCGCGGCCGCGACCATGGCCGATGGCTACGCGCGTAGCACGGGGCAAGCCGGCGTGTTATGTGTGGTCCCCGGGCCGGGGCTTACCAATTCGTTGTCGGGCCTTGGCGAGGCCTTGCTTGATAGCATCCCCCTGGTTTGTATCGTCGGCGACGTGGCCAACGGCGCGCGTGGCCGGCCCTTCCAGGTGCACTGTCTCAATCAGGCCGCTCTGCTGGCGCCGGTGACAAAGCAGGTTTACTCGATCCAAAATGTCGCCGACATACCTCAGCTCATTCGCCAGGCATTCCAGACGGCCATGGACGGCGAACCTGGGCCAGTGGGCGTGGTGATCCCTTACAACCTGCTGATCGAGGCGCACCGCTATAACTCGGGCCCACTTGAGCCGCTGGGCGTACCTTACGACGGCCAGGCGGCGGAAAGGGCAATGGGACTGCTTTCCAATCGCAACCTGCGCGTGGGTATTTACGCGGGGCAGGGCTGCATGGATCACTCTTCCGGCTTGGTCCGGTTGGCCGAGATTTTGCAAGCGCCTGTCGCCACCAGCATGGCCGGCAAGGGCTGCATGCCCGAAAATCACCCGCTCGCGGTCGGCTGGGGGTATGGTCCGCAGGGCACCGTGACTGCCGAGATGGCGTTCAAGAATGTCGATCTGGTCCTGGCGGTGGGCGTGAAGTTCAGCGAGGTTTCGACAGGGTATTATTCCCTGCCGCAACATCAGCACCTGATTCATGTGGACATCAACGCGAACAACATTGGCAGGATCATGCGCACGTCGGTAGGAGTGCACGCGGATGCGGGCGTCTTTTTCGAGCAGGCAGCCGCCACGACGGGCCAGTTACGCCGGCCCAGCAACGCCCGCCTTGTCGAGAGTATTCAGACGGCCCGAACGCAGGAGCTGCGCTGCCATCAAATGGCGCAGGCGCATGCGGGTGTCGATCCCATGGGATTTCTCCTGGCGTTACGTCGCCTGAGTGCGTGTGACGCCATGACCTTCGTCGATGTCACGGTGTCGCAATACTGGGCCACGGAAACGTTTACCGTGACTCAGCCGCGAACTTTCTTCAACCCGACCAACAACCAGGCCATGGGCTGGTCCATCCCGGCCGCCATAGGCGCCCAGCGCGTTCACCCCAATCGGCAAACCATCACGATCACCGGCGATGGCTGTTTTCTCATGTCCGCGATCGAGACTTCCACCGCGGCCCGGGATAATCTGCCCGTCAAGTTCTTCGTGCTCGACGACCAGGCTTACCATTACATGCAGGAATTGCAGCAGCCCGCCTACTTGCGTACCACCGCCACCACGCTGGCCCGGCTTGACTATCGCGCCTTCGCGCTCGCCATGGGCCTGGGTTATCAAGAAATTCTGGCGGATGCCGAGCTAGAGCCGCGTCTGCGCGGGGCCCTGGAGCAACCTGGCCCGGTCTTGACCCGCGTGGTGACCGATTACCATCATCGTCCGGTACGCTGGATCAAGGCGGCCAAGGATCGCTTCACCAGCGAGCTGACGCGCGATCAAAAGATGCGATTTTTGGCCCGTATCGGCAGCCGTTCACTAGATAGGCACCCGGATAACGATTGAAGCCCAGGGCGGGGAAAGGGTGTGGGGCCGATTTGGGTCAGCGGTGGAGGTTCTTGAGGAAGTGATCGCCTAGGTGCCGATGCGAATCGCTGCTCACATATCTGCGCGATGGATTTCCTCTCGCTGGCGTATCCCACCGGTGACCGTGTGGAGTCCTCGCGTCGGCAGCGTGGTATGAGAATTGCTTTCTTCCGAGGCCAACCCGCAAGGGAAAGCCGAGCGCTGCGCCGTTTTTTCTGCGCTTCACCGGCAAATCCCTGCGCATGGGAGAAGCAAATATGTCTTCGGAACCTTGCGCCGCTCAAGTAACGTTAAGAATTAATGGCCTGGCCCACACTTTACAAATTGAGCCACGGGTTTCGCTGCTCGATGTGCTACGGGAGCGTCTCGATCTCACAGGAACCAAAAAAGGCTGTGACCAGGGCGCGTGCGGGGCCTGCACGGTCCTTGTGAACGGAGAACGTATCGTTTCGTGTCTGGCCCTCGCGATTCAATATCAAGGCACCGAGATCACGACAATCGAAGGCCTCGGCCCAAACCCGTTACTACATCCGCTGCAAGCCACATTCATTGAGCACGATGGCTTTCAATGTGGTTATTGCACGCCGGGGCAGATCTGTTCGGCTGTCGCGATGATTCATGAGTTCAAGAAGGGCTTGCCGAGCGCGGTGACCGCAGACGTTGGCGCGGGGGCCACGGACTTTTCGGACGAGGAAATCAAAGAACGGATGAGCGGCAATTTGTGCCGCTGCGGTGCTTACGTGGGCATCTGTGCCGCCATTCGCACGGCGTTTGAAACCGGGGTGAAGGTATGAAGAACTTTGTCTATTCCCGGGCCGATTCCGCCAGCGGAGCCGTCTCTCTATTGACGCAAAATAGCAACTCCAAATTCCTGGGCGGCGGTACGAACCTGGTCGACCTGATGCGCGAGAACATTGAGCAGCCAGAGGCACTCGTCGATGTCACTGGCATTTCAACCGCGATTACGGAAATGCCCGATGGCGGGCTTGCCATCGGCGCCGCAGCCCGGAATACGGCGGTGGCCAATCATCCTTTGATACGAGAACGCTACCCCGTTTTGGCGCAGGCGATTTTATTCGGCGCCTCCGGGCAAATTCGAAATATGGCCACTGTTGGCGGCAACGTCATGCAGCGCACGCGCTGCTACTACTTCTACGACCCAGCCTCGCGCTGCAATAAACGGTCGCCTGGGTCGGGGTGCGATGCCATCGAAGGGTTCAACCGCATACACGCGATTTTGGGGACATCGGCGGACTGTATCGCCACGCATCCCTCGGACATGTGCGTTGCCCTGGCGGCACTGGACGCAATCATTCACGTAGAAGGTCCCAACGGGTCCCGGGCTATTCCCTTTGACGGTTTTCACCGACTTCCGGGAAATACGCCGCAGGTGGAAACCGCGTTGGCACCCGATGAGTTGATCACGTCGATACAACTGCCCGCGCTACCCTGCGCGAGAAGCTCGCGGTACCGAAAAATTCGTGATCGTGCGAGTTTTGCGTTCGCACTCGTCAGTGTCGCAGCGGCGCTCGAAATCGCGAATGGGAAAATTTGCACTGCTCGTCTCGCCCTTGGTGGAGTCGCTCCCAGGCCGTGGCGGGCGCATCGCGCGGAAGCTGTCTTGACCGGCGCGTCGTCAGGCGTGGAGACATTTCGCCGGGCGGCCGACGCCGAACTCTCGGGTGCGCGGGGTTACGGTTACAACGATTTCAAGGTCGAACTGGCGAAACGCACGATCATCGGCGTATTGAGCGAAATGTCCGAAGCAGAGGGTGTGCGATGAGCTTGATGCAAACCATCGTGACGACCGTAGCGCGCTACTGGCCCGACAAAAAGAGAGATCCCCTCATCGATCATGCTGGGTTTGTGGGCAAACCGGTAGAGCGCGTGGACGCCTTGGCCAAGGTAACAGGCGAAGCGCGCTTCACGGCCGAGTT
Organism: uncultured Planctomycetota bacterium; assembly: GCA_963848825.1. GTDB lineage: Bacteria > Planctomycetota > Planctomycetia > Gemmatales > Gemmataceae > CAVVSQ01. Next base: position 279,611 of record CAWKFA010000009.1, read on the forward strand.
CCGGGTCGGCAACCTTGTTTATGCGGTTCTGGTTCCGAGCACAATTGCCCGAGGTAAAGTGGTCAAGATCGATACCGCGGACGCCAAAAAAGCCGCGGGTGTGGTGGCTGTGGTAACCCACGAAAACGCGCCGAAGATGAAGGCGCCGCCAATAGCCGATTTCAACGATTTGGGTAAGGGCGTGGCCCTGAGCGACCTGCCGATCATGCAGGACGCAACGATTCACTGGGACGGGGAACCGGTCGCCGTGGTGGTGGCGGAAACATTGGATCAGGCGTCGTATGCCGCTTCGCTTATTCACGTTGACTATGAAGCCTTGCCAGCCGGCGGTTTCGTTTGAAGGCATGAAGCCGCAAGCGGTGGTGCCCAAGGATATCATCGGCGAGCCGCCGGAAATAACAATCGGCGATGTGGCCAGGGGACTTAAAGAGGCCGAAGCGACCGTCGACAATATTTACCGGTCGCCGCGCTACAACCACAATTCCATCGAACCGTATGCGACGATTGCGACCTGGAATGAGGACGGCAGTTTGGCGGTATTCGACTCCACGCAGTCCGTGAACCTTACCGCTCATACGCTCGCTTATATTTTTGGGCTCAAGAACAAAGATGTTCACGTGGTCGCCCCGTTTGTTGGAGGCGGTTTCGGCGGCAAAGCCGGCATGTGGAACAATATTGCGCTTTCCGCCGCCGCCGCCAAAGTCGTGAAGCGCCCCGTGAAATTGGCGTTAACGCGCGAGGATACTTTCCGCGTGATCGGCGGCCGAACCATCTCGGAACAGCGTATCGCTCTGGGAGCGAAGAAAGACGGCAAGTTGACCGCACTGCTCCATACCGGCTTGACCGCAACGACCAAGAGCGGTCGCTACGCGGAACAATGTACCTTTCCGTCGCGGCATCTTTATGGCTCGCCCAATCTGTTCGTCGGGCAGAAAATTGTTTACCTCGATACGGTCGCCAACACCTGGATGCGCGCACCAGGCGAATCCATCGGCACCTTCGCCCTCGAATCCGCGATGGACGAACTCGCGCACGCATTGCGGATTAGATCCGATCGACCTCCGGAGAATGAATGAACCTGAAAAAGATCCGACCAACGGCACCCCATTTTCGAGCCGCAAGCTCATGCAAGCCTATCGTCTGGGAGCGGAGAAATTCGGCTGGGCCACACGCAATCCGGAGCCACGATCCCAACGGGATGGCAAATGGCTGGTCGGTCAGGGCGTGGCGACGGCCTACTACCCTTATCTTCGCATGCCCGCGAAGGCTCGCTTGACTATTCGCGCCGATGGGACGGCCCTGGTGCAAACGCCTGCATGCGAGATGGGCATGGGCACGGCAACGGCGCAGATCCAGCACGCCGCCGACCGTCTTGGCTTGCCGCTCCCCATGGTTTCGTTTCATTATGGCGATTCCAACCTGCCGGATACGCCGATACTGGCAGGGGGCTCCAACCAGACAGCTACTATTTTCGCCGCGGTGCAGGCCGTAGTCCAGCGCGCCCACCGTGATCTGCTCAAGCTGGCGAGCAAGCATCCCGATTCGCCTCTCGCCGGCGCGAACTACGAAGATGTGGAAGCGCGCAGCGGCGGGCTGTATCGTGTCGGCAAGGCGGGCCAGGGCGAGACGTACGCTGCAATCCTGCAGAGAGCAGAGCAGGCGTCGCTGGAAACCGAGGTGTCTTCCGCCCCGCCATTGGAGATGCAAAAATACTCGATAGCGTCCTACGGCGCGCAATTCTGTGAGATCAGGGTCCATGTGGAAACGGGCGAATTGCGCGTGTCGCGCTGGCTCGGATCGTTCGATTGCGGGACAATCGTCAATCCCAAAACCGCCGCGAGCCAGTTACGCGGCGGGATCATCATGGGGATCGGCATGGCGCTGACGGAGGAAACTCTCTTTGATGAGCGTCGCGGCCGGATCATGAATCCATCGCTTGCGGAATACCACGTGCCGGTCAACCTGGACGTGCCCCATATCGACATCATCTTCACCGATATACCCGATGAGCATACGCCGGCGGGTGGGCGCGGCCTGGGCGAAATCGGCATCACCGGCGCCGCGGCCGCGATCTGCAACGCGGTTTTTCATGCGACCGGCAAGCGCATCCGCGACCTGCCGATCACCCTGGACAAGTTGTTGTAAGGAGGCGCGCCATGGCGAGCCCCCTTACAACCCATCGAGATGACCTGATTGAAACGCTTGCCAATGAATTTTTACGGATTAGACGAAGGTCTCGGCGTGAACTGGTCGAGTTCAAAAATGCCCAGTTGCCGCTCAATGACGGCGACCCTCTCCACGTTGCGTTCAAAACCTTCTTGGCCGAACAGGCGATCCTCTTCCTGTTCGAATCTTTCTCCCAATTCGCGGATTTGCTGAGCGGGAAGAATCTTGTGCAACTCCGGAAATAGCACGGTGTCTTCCCGCGCTTCGTGCGGTCGATACATGCGAATGAAGGAGGTACATGCCTGCACCACCTCCTGGCGCCGCTCGGGCCGGCGGAATTGATCGGCGACAGCATTGCGAAGAATCACATCCGTAACCGCGCGACCGGCTTCGTGCTGTCGGCGCAGAATGCGGACCAAGTCCCCTTGCCGATTCCGCCGCTCAAACTCTGGAAAGATGAAACGCTCCTCCAGGCGCTCGTGGTAGTCTTCGACAAATGTCCGGACTAGCTCGGCTGTCTGGTGAAATACCTGGGGATTGACTTCTTCATTGGCACGGATGCGCCGTAAGCCTTCTTCATAAATCAGCAAGATTCGATTGAGCAAGCCATGCTCGCGCATCAGGTCTTCCGGTGCAGACACTTCCTCCGCTTTTTGGTTGTCGCTTCCTTTCTTGTCACCTTTTTTATTATCCTTCTTTTTGCCTCCATCCTTGTCGTCCCCAGCAGCGGCTCCCAAAGCAAAAACAACCGTTCCGGTTAGCCCAACGCCCGCGGCCGATTGCAGGAATTGTCTGCGAGTGTCACCGCCCATGGAGCCCATCCTTTCGGTTTCATTAAGAAATCTGCTTAATACCAGTGGTTTGCACGGGATTTTATGCAATTCTTGCGCCTGTTGTTGGCACCGAAGGTCCAGCGTACAGCATAATGCTGTTATTGTTTCGCCTTCGTCGCCGACCTTGGCCGACTGAAATTGGGTTCGTCCTTCACTGGCGCATCGACCTATTTCTGTTAATCCCAGTTAACTCGCCGGTTTAAATGTCGTTAAACGGCAATGACTTACGGAATTGAACGACCGTTTGCCCACTATTCGTGGTGTGAGTAGCCCCGCTGGTACAGTGAAACCTCAACGGGCGGTCGGCAGTAGGGGCTGGCGGGAGAAAAATGGTATGTATGCGTGCACCGGGCACCCCCCGTCACGACGCATACCATTTTGCATAACAAATTGCATGACAAACTGCCCAAAAAAAACCAATGGAAGCAGCCACGAAAAAGTTGTATGCTGCCAATGTCCCTGATCACACGGGAAACGGGCTCTGCCATGGCGGACGACAGAACAGGTGAGGAGCTGGCCATGACTCCGCCCTTCGCGGGCGAGACGCCGCGCCACGGCTTTCGTGGCGACAGCGACCAGGGCCCACCCTCCTTTCCCTGGGGCCTTACCATCGCCATTACGCGCGAGGCGGGGGCGCACGGCACCACCATAGCGCAGCGGGCCGGCGCCATGCTCGGCTGGCAGGTATATAGCCAGGATCTGCTCGAATACATCGCCCAGGAGGGCACATTTCGTCAGGACGTGCTCGACCATCTGCCGGCCAGTGCCGCGGTGTGGGTGGCTGACCAGCTGAACCGTCTGCTCAAGGAGCAGAACTTGAGCCGTAATCCTTCGATTCTGGATTTGGCGCACATGGTATTATCGCTCGGGGCGCAAGGGGAAGTCGTGCTGCTCGGTCGCGGGGCGGGATGTATTTTGCCGCCGCGCTCGACGTTTCACGTGCGGCTCATAGCGCCGCTGCCCGACAGGGTGGCTTACATGAGCCAGTGGCTGCGTCTGACGGAAGAAGAAGCGGCCGAACAGGTACGGCAACGGGATAGCCGGCGTGCCGACTTCATCGCCACCCATTTTCACCGCAAATCGCAGGATGTGCATCAATACGACATGGTGCTCAACACCAGCTTTCTGGGCGAGGAACGTTGCGCCGCCATCATCGTCCACGCCGCCCTCGCCAAGGCAGCAACCCTGGCAGCGGCACCCCGTTCGTGACTCTGTTTGGGTTTTTTCACAATGCCCCAACGCGACTACCTATCGCGACTTGCTCGATGCCTCGCGCCGTCAGCCGCCGCGCGTGGCCATCGTTTTGGGTTCCGGCCTGGGCAGCCTGGCGTCTCATTTCACATGTGAAGTTGGCGTGCCCTACGGTGCGGTCCCGGACCTGGAGCCGACGACGGTGCAAGGTCACAAGGGGGAGGTCCAACTGGGGACATGGGCCGGGCAGCGCGTGCTGCTCTTCCTGGGGCGACTCCATTATTATGAAGGGCGCCCCTGGCGTAATATTGAAGAGCAAGTGCCGATGGCGCAGGCCCTGGGCGCGGAGGTCCTTCTTTTGACAAACGCGGCGGGCGGCATTCGCGACGACTTGATTCCGGGCAGTTTGTTGCCAATCAGCGATCATATAGAGTGGACACGGTCTTTTGCCTGGCGCCACGGCGGGCCTGGCGAACGGCCGTCCCCCTATTCCCCGCGCCTGCTTGCTTATCTAGGCCAGGCCCTGGAAATGGCGGGGGTGCCGCGACCGCCCGGTGTCTATGCCCAGGTCACCGGACCTTGTTATGAGACGCCCGCGGAGATCCGTGCCCTGCAAAGCTGTGGCGCCGCCGTGGTGGGCATGTCCACATGCCGGGAGATTAATCGGGCCCGGGCCCTGGGCATGGAATGCGCCGCCCTTTCTTGCGTCACCAATCGCGCCGCCGGCCTGTCCGACGGGCCCATCAACCATGAAGAGGTGATCGCCATCGGCGCGACCATGCGGGCACGCGTGGCGCAGGTTTTGGAAGGTTTTTTAGGGCTGGTAGGCTAGTGATGGACGAAGATTATTTACTCTTGTTGCAGGGCGACCGGAAAACCAAGCCGACGCTCATTTATGAGGATTCGAAATGCGCCATACTCGAATGTGACAACGAAACAATCCTTTGGATACGAGGTGAATGGGAACCTTCCGTAAGGAGATTGGCACTCGAATATGACGTTCAACACATCGAGGCAGATCACTCGTTGGGGTGGACCGGGAAGTCGATTGCGTTCTTGGATGAGTTACCGCGTGTACGTTCTGTCTTTATTAGCACCCATTATGAATTAGACTGGCGTCCGCTCGAGGAACATCCGTATCTTGAATCCATAACCGCGTTTTCTATTTCGGAAAAGCAAAATGTTCTGAACTTTACAAAAGTTAAGCGACTTCGAAGGTGCAGATTATGGTGGATTCCGGAATTTGACTCAATCAGACATTGCGCACAACTCGAAGCTCTCGTAATCGGCAGCAGTGAGGAGTTGCTGGAATTGAACATCGAGCATCTTGTGTCCCTGAAGGAGTTACGGATTTCGCACTGTTCTCAATTGTCGCAGCTGAATTTGGCTGAGAAAGCAAGCCTTCGATCTTTTCAACTATCGTTTTGCCCGAAGCTTGCGGTCGATCTTAGGCGGATTGTCCGTGATCTCGAGGAACTATGCCTGGAGGGGTCGCAGAATTATCCGCTCGATGATCTGAAATTGGCTACGCAACTGACGTTGCTACAAATGGCTTTTGTGGACGCAAAGAAGGGAGTCCCTGCATTTCTGGACAAATTGCCGAATCTAAGGCATGCACGTGCAGTGGGAACTGAGTTAAAAGAGTCTGATCAAAAAATCGTGCGATCCTTTAGTATAGATGGGTTCTAAACGGGATTGCACCTCGGAATCCTTGGACCTCACCGTCGCTGCCGACGGCCAAACCCCGAAATTGCGGTTGCTTGCTGCGAGGAGCGGTAGTCGTCAGAATTAGCGGCGCAGCGTCGGGCGCGAGGCGCCGTACGGTGAGCGCGGATGTGTATATTGGACCGCGGCAATGCTGGGCCGGGAATCGAGCCTGAACCGGACTGGCCGCCACGGACCTTCCTTTGAAGGTGGCCATGAAGACTTGTTCTCTCCCAAATGAACCCTGAATGTCCCCGTTTCCGCTCATTACAATCTTTATGCAAACAAAAACCATTATTGGAAATAATGGTGGCCGCCTCAAGACTACTATTAGAATGAGCTTTCTATGGATGCCATGTCTAAACGATTCGTGGACGCGCTTCGGAAGCGGGCGCCGGACTTAATAGAACATGTTCGTGAGTCGCCTAATCAACAGTTTATCGAACTGCGTATCGACTCCCCGTCTGGGCACGGTGAATTGCTTGTGAGTACTGAACGTGAAGAGGTATTTGTGGCGTTCGCTTGTTGGTCAGGTTATTTTAAGGAACAGGAGTACTGGGTCTCAGGGCTGCCGGACGAGGTCCCTCAGGGTGAAGCCTTTGAACAGCCTTTGACTCTAATTGCCGATCTCTTAAGGGACTTAGTAGTGATCTTGGTTTTAATAAAAAATGGTAACGAGATTAGGACCGGACCTTCTCATCTCTGGTGGTCGACTAATGATCTTAGGTACGAAGATGCGGATCATTACTATATGTTATCGTGGTCAGGCTTGGGGGACGTTCTTCCGCCCGAACCAATAATCCTCAAATAACGCGCACGGCCCAACTCGAATTCGAGGGCAAATCTTGTTCAGCGGCCAGTGATGCGTCGGCTGGGGCGGCCGCGTAAAAACCCAAAGCACTTGTGAGACAGCCGTGTTGAGCGCAAGTCCCTTAATCGAATCGGCGGCGTTAGTTCACGCGGCGCGATGTCCATCCGAATTATCCTCTTCCGGCCGAGCCTCGGGACGGACTTCTTTGCGTGGTTCTTCGACGAACAGCCATCGGGCAAATCGCAGCATTTTATCGATATCAATTTGCGGATGTAAAGGCTGATTGCTGGAACGCGTCATCTCTGACACTTGTTACTCCTTTGGATGGAGGACAGGAGAATCAACTCCTGTTCTTGTCTTGGGCCACATCGGACGTCTTGACCGAGCGGGGCCAGTTCAGCCCCACAAATATGGCAATCTCAATTGCTTGTTTTAGCTCGGTGATTGATGATTGCCTGTACCGATGCTGCCGCCAGGGACTGGGTTGCCGACACGACCAGCAGCGTTTGCATCAGCAACCTCGATGATACACACCTGCATTTGGTAAACGCGAGTTCCGGCAAGTCGCTGAGCCTCGTCCACGCCGACATCTAAATGTTCGGGATGCAGGGGAGTGCGCTTGGCCCATTCAAAGAAAGCGCCAGGTGAATTCCCTGCCGCGTGAAAAAATCCAGGGCCAGTCGCTTAAGATTCTACCCGAAATCTGCCTCACTAGGCCATGCCAGAACGGGTCCGCGCGTACTAACAAGAAATTCAAAAGGGGCGCAGCGGTCTGACCCCTTTTTCAACGTAGCTGCTAGAGCTCAGGGGGCGAAAAACCCGGCGTATTCATTTTTGAAAGCACGGACGCCTCGCTGGACGGCCCAGGTATCGAGCCCCAGGGACAACATGCGGCAGCCAAGGTCCACGCAGCGTTGGGCGAAGTCGACGCTGAAGGGAAGAATGGCCCAGTGGATGCCGTTGGCCTTGGCGGCCCTGGCGACCCGTTCAATTCCACGCCACAGCAAAGGATTGCTCCACTCGCCCAGAATGCCCATGGACTGGGCCAGATCGGCCGGCCCAACAAACAACACGTCCACGTTGGGCACGGCGGCGATTTGTTCGACGTCGCCAAGTGCATCGACATGTTCGATCTGGATGACGACGAGCGTTTCGGCGTTGGCCTTTTCGACATACTGCTTCGGCGGCAGAGCACCGTAACCGCCATCGACGCCGCTGCCGTTGTAGCCGCGGAGGCCCTGCGGATGGAACTTGGACCAGCGGACAATGTTTTCGACCTCGCGTGTGTTGCGCACCTGCGCCGCCATGATGCCGCCGGCGCCAGCTTCCATCTGCGCGCATCACCGAAGCATAATCGGTGGCGGCCATGCGGACGAAGGTTTCCAGTCCAACAGCGCGCGCCGCGCGCGTCGTATGTTCGATCTGCGCAATCGACAGGCCGGCATGTTCGTTGTCGAGCCAAACGCCGTCGTAGCCGCCTTCCATCCCGATGATTTCGACAATCTTGGGATCGGCGAGTTGCCCCAGCGCGAAGACGCGTACAAGCTTGTCCTGTGCTAAAAGTTCTTGCAGACGCCTGCCCATGATGCCGCCCTTCCATCACAATTGACGTGAACCAAGGCAAGCCCTCGCAGGCAGAAAAGAGGCCGGGCTGAAGTAGTCCCGGCCGCCGGTCTGCAAACAGTGAACTTGCTTAAGCTCTAGATTATGATGTCAGGGCCAATACAGAAAGGCAACAGTAGGAGACGCTCAGCGTAAAAAGGGGCCAGACCCCGCGCTGAGGAGGCCTGACCCCTTTTTCGGTTCGCCTCTCAGGCGGAGGGCCGGTGGCATTTGTCAAAGGCACGGAGAACGTCGTAGAGGTCGGACGTGATGCGGACTTCATCATCCAGAAAATCATCCAGCCACAGATAGCGCTGCCGTTTGGCCAGGGCAATCAATGGAAGCAGGTCGCGCAAACTGACACGGATGCCAGGTTCTGGGCGGTCCTGGTAAAATGATTCCGAGGTATGGGGAAACACGCGAAGGCGCGGAGCGGCCATGAAAACAACCTCCCTGTTGAATAAGCAAGCCGAATGACATGCCGGCCCGCTGCTACCGTTTTCGCTGCCGCCAGAGCGACGAGCAAAAAGGCCTTTTCTTCTCTATCGGAACAATAGGGAGCGAACTTGACGACCGAATTCACGATCTTGGGCGCCGGCGCCTGGGGCACCGCCATCGGAGTCATCTTGGCGCAAAACCCGGCCCACAGGGTGACGCTCTGGAGCGCCCGTCCGGAGCATGCGGTGCATTTTCACCAAACGCGGGAGAATACCCGCCTGCTACCCGGAGTGCCCATACCGGCCGGCATACACCTTACCACCACCATCGCCGAGGCCGAGCCGAATGCGGACCTGCTGGTGGTGGCAGTGCCAACTGCCTATCTACGTGCGACGCTTTCGCGCGTCGCCGGCGCCATCGCGCCTGGCCAGCCAGTGCTCAGCTTGGTCAAGGGGCTGGAGAACGTCAGCTTTCGGCGGCCGACGGAAATTATCCTGGAAACATTGGGCCCGCGCCGGTCGCGGTGCTTTCCGGCCCCAGTCATGCGGAAGAGGCGGCACGTGGCCTGCCAACGACGCTCGTGGCCGCCAGCGAGGATTTGCACCTGGCGCGGTGGATCCAGCTGCATTTCACCAGCGGTGCCTTTCGCGTTTACACCAATCTGGATACGATCGGCGTCGAGCTGGCGGGCGCGCTCAAAAACATCATTGGCATCGCGGCGGGGATATGTGATGGGCTGGGATTTGGCGACAATACCAAGGCAGCCTTGTTGACACGCGGCCTGGCGGAGATGGCGCGCTTCGGTGTGGCACTCGGCGGCCAGGCGCAGACCTTCTGGGGGCTGGCGGGAATGGGCGATCTGATCACGACCTGCTTTAGCCGGCATGGTCGCAACCGTGCGGTGGGCCACCGGCTGGGTCAGGGGGAAAAGGCCGCCGCCATCCTGGCAAGCATGGAAATGGTGGCCGAGGGCATCAATACCACCATCAGCGTCCATGACTGGGCGGCACGCATGGGCATCCCCATGCCGATCACCCAGGAAGTGTATCGCATCCTGCGCGAGGACAAGGATGCCAAGACGGCGGTCACGGATTTGATGCTCCGCGCTCCGGGGCATGAATAATAACGGGGGTGAACAATGCAATTGCGCCACGCTTTCAAGGAGTGGGCGGTGATTTGCCGGGCACTGGCAGACGGCAAGCAAGCAATCATTCTGCGCAAGGGGGGCATCGCGGAAACAGCCGGCGACTTTCAGGTGGAACAGACACGCTTTTGGTTATACCCGACCTTCGTGCATCAGCAGCAGTCGGGGGTTCGACCCGAGGCGCTACCGCTCCTCGAGGCCACCGAGCGCACCAGGCCGCCCGCTGGCACCGTGGTCCTTGGCCACTGGGCGGAGGTGACGGGTATCTATCGCGTGCAAGACTTGACGCTGGCCCTGTTGCTGGCGCACCTGCATTGCTGGTCGGATGAAACCATTCGGGCGCGCTTTGCCTATCGCCACCCAGGGATCAATGTCCTCGCCGTGCGCACTTACCAGGCCGCGGCGACGTACTCGGTCACCGAGACGCCGGCCTACCTGGGGTGTAAGAGCTGGGTCGAACTGGACGCCCCGCTGTCCATCGAAGGTTCGGTGCCCGTGACGACGGACAAGGCGCACGAGGACGTCAAGTGGCAGCTGGAAATGTTGCTGCGACCGACGGGTTTGGCGTGAACCCGCTTTAGGTAGCCATCTCGGGAATGGGCAAAGTCGCCAGGGCTTTCTCATCAAGCATCACGCGGCGAATGGCGTGTGCCTGTCCGGTAACCGGATCGCAATCGACCAGGGCGCCGGCAATTCTTGGGTCACCTTCCGCGACATCAAAGGCCGTCGGCACGAAGGTGAGCGTGGTACGCAGCACGCGATCCACGCGCCGGCCGAGAATGCTGTCATACGGGCCCGTCATGCCAACGTCCGTCTGGTAGGCCGTGCCACCGGGGAATATTTGCTCATCGGCGGTGGCAACATGGGTATGCGTGCCCAGGACCGCGGTGACCCGGCCTTTGAGATGGTGGCCGAGCAGATATTTATCGGCGGTGGCTTCCGCGTGGACATCCACCAGAATAATGCGTGTACGTCCCTCGATTTCCTTGAGGACGCGGTCGGCCGCCTGAAACGGGCAATCGACGGCCCGCATGTAGGTGCGCCCGAGTAAGCTGAAAGCCGCCACCACCGAGCCGTCCGCTAGCGTGGTGAAGATGAGGGTTCTGCCTGGAGCATCCGGGGGATAATTGGCCGGCTTACAGATACAGGCGTTTTCTTCCAGCGTTTTGATCAATTCTTGCTTTTTGTAGATGTGATCGCCCATCGTGACGAGATCGACGCCGGCCTCGCGCAGCTGGCGAAAGACGCGTGGCGTCATGCCCGAGCCGCCCGAGGCATTTTCGGCGTTGGCGATCACCACGGCAACATTCTCGGCGCGTCGCAGCCTGGCGAGATTTTTTCTGACGATCTCCACGCCAGGCGTGCCGACGATATCGCCGAGAAAGAGAAGACGCATGCTACCTCGCGAACTCCACAGTCCTGGTTTCGCGCACCACGGTGACCTTGATTTCACCGGGATAATTGAGCTGTTGCTCGATGGCCTTGGCAATTTCACGGCAGGTTTTCGTGGCCTCATTGTCGGAGAGGGTTTGCGCATTGGCGATCACGCGCAGCTCGCGCCCGGCCTGGATGGCGAAGGCATGTTCCACGCCAGGAAAGCCGGAAGCCAAAGCCTCCAGCTCTTCCAGACGTTTGACATACTTTTCCAAAGTTTCGCGGCGGGCGCCTGGCCGCGAGGCGCTGATGGCGTCGGCGGCGGCGACGAGGACCGTGTAGACGTGGTCGATGGTGACGTCGTCGTGGTGGCCGGCGATGGCGTGCAGAACTTCCTTGCTCGTCTCGCCGTAGCGCTTCGCCAGCTCCGCGCCGATTTTCGGGTGGCCGCCTTCCATTTCATGGTCGGCGGCTTTACCGATGTCGTGGAGCAGCCCGCAGCGCCTGGCGAGCAGGCCATTCAGCCCAATCTCGTCTGCCATGAGCCCGCAAAGCGCGGCCACCTCCACGCTATGCTGGAGCACATTTTGGCTATAGCTCGTGCGAAACCTGAGCCGGCCGAGCAGCTGCATGAGCTTTTCATTGACGGAGCCGACGTTCGCATCCAGCACGGCCTGCTTGCCCAGCTCCAGGATGTGGCGTTCCATCTCCTCCTGAGTTTCCCGGACAACTTCCTCGATGCGCGTGGGGTGGATACGGCCATCCTGGATCAGCTTGGTCAAGGCGAGTCGCGCGGTCTCCCGGCGAATGTTGTCGAAAGCGCTGACGATGACGACGCCGGGCGTATCGTCCACGATGACGTCCACGCCTGTGGCCTTTTCAAAAGTGCGAATATTGCGGCCTTCGCGGCCGATGATGCGGCCCTTCATGTCGTCGGAGGGGATGTCGACGGTGCTGACGGTGCTATCGGCGGTATGTTCCGCGGCATAGCGCTGCACGGAAATGGCCAACACCTTGCGCGCCCGCTCCTCGGTGGTCGCCTTGAGTTGTTCCTCATGGCGATGGATGCGCCCGGCGATTTCGTCGGCCAACTCCTTGTCCAGCCGCTCCAGCAGCAATTTCTCCGCCTGCTCGCGGGATAGATTGCTGATCTCGTGCAGCCTTTTGGTCTGTTGCGCGGTAAGGGTCTCGAGTTCCCGCAGCTTCTGGTCGAGGGTTTCTTTTTTCTCTTGAAGCCTTTTTTCGTCCTGCTGCAGGAGCTTTTCTTTTTTTTGTTGGCCCTCGTGGCGTTGTTCTAGGGCATCCTCTTTTTTTTCCAGGCGGCGTTCCTGCTCGCGCTGTTCGGTCCTGATTTTTTCGATCTCGCGAGTAAACTCCTCGCGTTTCTTGAAGACTTCGTCCTTGGCTTGAAGTTCGGCATCCTTACGTAAATTCTCGGCAGTTTTCTCGGCCTGGATTACCAGCTCTCGGGAACGGGATTCGGCACTGTTGAGGTTGAGGCGATCGCCCCGGCGGATCAGCACCCAGGCTGTTCCCGCGCCGATACCCAGTCCCAAAAAAGCGGCCGGAATAATCCAGACCACGCAGTCCAAAAAGGACATAGTGGCCACTCCCTAAGTGGTCCCGCAAGCTTCGCAGCAGGCCCCCCAGCACCAAAGCTACCAGTAGTAAAACAAGGAATGTCATGAAAAAACCGTGTTCGACGAGGTACGCGCTTGCCGTCGGTTGGGGACTTTCACGGCCCGCCAGCGCGGATGTTTGCCGCTGGGAAGCCGGGACCAAGTCTGTTAAATCAAGTTACCTGTTTGGATTTACTCAATAGGCCGCGCGCAGGCGCGCGGGGTTCTCAAGCTCATCACGTTTTATTATGAGGCAGCGCGTAGGGCCAGGTCAAGGACTTATTTCGGGTGCGCTCGCGACGAGGCCCGGCCCAGGCGCCGCGCAGGCGCTGTTCTCGCGAAGCAGCTTGCGCACCGCGTCAGGAACGTTCACCAAAATAAAAGGCTATCACCGAGGCCAGAATGGTTTCCCACATCGACATGGAGACCTCGGTTTCCAGGCTCGGCTTGATAATGACGTGAATAATCACCGCCACGCCCAGGCCCACGATGGAAATGAGCGAGAGCCAGGCTTCCATATCCTGCAAGAAGAAGGGGGGCGCTTCCCGGCCGACGACGGCGCGCACGATAACGCCAAGAAAGAAAGCGCCGAGAATGCACAAGGGGAGGAAAGGTTCCTGCTTGAGCTCGTCGAGGGATTTTTCAAATTGCTCGTGCAGCTTGTCCGGGTCGTGGTAGATACACCAACCGATAGTGCCAACGAGCGCGACCATCACCAAAAAGCGGATACAGCCGCTCGGCAAATAGAGCGGGTGCCGTTCGGGCACGGTGGTGGGACTGCCGCGATGGGCAAAGTAGTGGCCCAAAACCATGAAAAGCAAGTACATCAGATAGGGAGGAATGGCCGAGGTTTGTTTGGCGCCGATGAGCAGCATCGCGCAAAACAGGCCGACGATCACGATGGTGTGCGTCGCGCGAATGCTGCCGGGGGGCAGACCGAGCGCATGGCGTTTCACGGTAAGCGGCATGGTGGACATGGTGTTCCCTTCAGGTCAATCGGGGAGGGGCCGGCGCGCGTGGAGCGCGCGACGCGCCTTCGTTTTTCGCCCTTGACGGGGCGGAACAGCATCTTATCATATCTATTTCGCAATTGGGTCTCCGTAATTTGGATGCGTACAATGTCAACGTTCATGGCGAAAAACGGCGAAGTTCCCCAGGGCTGGTACATAGTCGACGCGACGGATAAGGTAGTGGGGCGCCTGGCCGTGGCCATTGCCAATATTTTGCGTGGCAAACATCGGCCGCAATATACCCCTCATCACGACACCGGCGAGTTCGTCATTGTCACCAATGCCGAGAAGATCAAATTCACCGGCAAGAAATGGCAACAAAAAACCTACGCCGCCTACTCGCATTACCCGGGCGGCCTGCGGGTGCAGACTGCCCAGGAAGTGCTCGATCGGCACCCGGAGCGGATCATCATCGCGGCCGTGCGGCGCATGGTCCCGCGCAATCGCCTGGGACGCCTGCAAATGTCCAAGTTAAAGGTCTATGCCGGCCCAGAGCATCCTCACCAGGCTCAGCAACCTCGTGAGTTGAAGTTTCCCGTTTAATACCAGGCATGGCGCTCGCCCTTCCGTGGGCGCAGTTCATGAGTCTGAGCGACGAAGGAATTCTAAGGAGACAACGCCGTGGCGGAAGCTAAGCGAAAATATCACCTGGGTACGGGCCGCCGCAAAACCGCGGTGGCGCGCGTGCGTCTGTTCGATGGTACGGGCCAGATCACTATCAATGGACGACCCCTTGAAGTATTTTTCACGGAAGACAAGGATCGTAGCGCCGTCGTTGGTCCCCTGGCGATCACCGAGATGCGCAATCGTCTGGATATGATTGTGAACGTTCGTGGCGGAGGCATCACCGGTCAGGCCGGCGCCATCTGCCAGGGCGCGGCCCGCGCCCTCAAGTCCGTGTTTGGCATCGGCGAGAAAAAGGCCGAGACTGAAACGGCGGAAGCTGGCGGCGGCATGGAAAAGATCCTGCGCGATTCGGGCTATTTGACCCGCGATGGCCGTATGAAAGAACGCAAAAAGTACGGTCGCAAGGGCGCACGCAAGAGCTTCCAGTTCTCCAAACGCTAACGTACGGTTGGCCGGGACGACTGTTTGGCAATGACCGGGCGAACTGATCGCCGCCGAAGGTAGAACCTGGCTGTCAAGCTTGCCGATTCGGCAGACTTGGCAGCCAATCGTGATAATTTATACCTCGACATTAGGTCGAGTTTCTTTTTGGCCTGGTTCGTGAAAAATATCACGAAGTAGGAGGCCGCTGATGGAAAGTACTTTCGATCTCGCCACCTATTATCCGATCTTTTTGTATCTCGCCGTGCTCGTGGTTTTCTGCGTCAGCATGATGATCGCGGTACATGCCATAGGACCCCATCACAAGACGCCCGTCAAACAGATGACTTATGAGTCGGGGATGGACCCCATCGGCGATGCCCATCAGCGTTTTGACGTCAAGTTCTACCTGATCGCCATTATGTTTCTCGTTTTTGACGTCGAGTTGCTGTTCCTGTATCCCTGGGCGGTGGTCGCCTACCGGGAAGATGGCTTGCCGCAAGTTTTACGTGGCCCAATTTTTTGGGGTGTGCTGAGCTTTATCCTGCTCCTTTTTATCGCCTACATTTACGACTGGCGCAAAGGAGTGTTCAAATGGCGGTAACCGTCCCCGAGAACATTTTACTCAGCCGGCTCGATCATCTGGCCAACTGGGTTCGCGCCAATAGTTTGTGGCCGATGCCCTTCGCCACGGCCTGCTGCGGCATCGAATTGATGGCTACGGGAGCGTCGAAGCATGACCTGGCCCGCTTTGGTGCCGAGGTGATGCGCTTCAGTCCCCGGCAATGCGACCTGATGATTGTGGCTGGCCGGGTCGTCATGAAGATGTTGCCCGTACTCCAGCGAATCTGGCAGCAAATGCCGGAACCGAAGTGGTGTATTTCCATGGGAAGCGTGCGCTTCCTCGGGGGGTGTCTTCGATACCTACGCGGTCGTGCAGGGGATCGACCGGTTTTTGCCTGTCGATATGTACGTTCCCGGATGTCCGCCGCGGCCGGAGCAACTCATCCAGTCGATCATCGATTTGCAGGAAAAGATCAAGCAAACCGGCACCATGAATGGTCGGGAGTTTCGTCAGCGCGGCGTGTACGACGGGCCCATGGTCCATGCGAGCAATCCGGACGATGCCATGGTGGCGCCGGGCGATTACACGAAATCGCGACGGGTGAATCTCAATTGAAGCGCGTTCAGGGGGCCGAGGAGAAAGCGCCATGTCCATTGAGAGCCTGCTGAAGGAACGCTTCGAGGGCATTGTTGCCACGGAATTCCGCGACAATCGCCGCATCCAGGTGCCCGCTCCCCAGCTTTTTGCCATCGCGAAATACCTCAAGATGGAAGCCGGTTTCGATCTGCTCGCCGAACTCGGCGGCGCCGATTATTTGAACTATCCAGGCGCCCGCGATCGCTTCGGCGTATGGTACGTCCTCGTCAATACTACGAGCGGGGAGCGCATCATCGTCAAGACTTTCGTGAATGAGCCCGAGCCCTGTATCGATTCGGTTTTTCCGCTCTGGAGAGGGGCAGACTGGATGGAACGTGAGGTCTACGACATGTATGGCATCACGTTCGCCGGGCACCCGGACTTGCGGCGCATCTTGTTGCCGGATGAATTCACGAGCTTCCCGCTTCGCAAGGATTACCCCATGCGCGGGCGCGGCGAACGCCATAACTTCCCGGCACTCACGAGGGCGGAGAGTTGATGATGCCTGCCAGTTTGGAAACACCGACGCTCGAAGGCACCGAACAGGATTACCTGTGGACGCTCAATTTCGGTCCCCAGCACCCCGCCACGCACACGACGCTGCGCCTGCTGCTGACACTCGACGGCGAGACCGTGGTCAAGGCGGTGCCGGACATCGGCTATCTGCATTCGGGCTTCGAAAAACTGGGTGAGGATCTCGATTTCAATCAGTACGTCACCATCGTCGACCGGATGAATTACATCTCGCCGGTGGCCAACGAGGTGGCCTGGCATCATGCCATCGAAAAGCTCATGGGCCTCGAGCTCACCAGGCGCTGCCAGTATTTGCGCGTGATCCTGGCGGAACTGTCGCGTATCAGCGACCATTTGCTCTGCTGCGGTGCGGCCGCGCTCGATCTCGGCGCTTTCACGGCCTTCCTTTATGCTTTTTACCAGCGTGAGTTGCTCTACGATATTTTTGAAACCGCCTCGGGCCAGCGCTTCCATCCCAGCTATACGCGCGTCGGCGGGTTGGTTTTTGACGTCAATGATGTATTCATCAACAAGGTCCGGGCCTTTGTCAAGGATTTCCACAAGACCTATGCCGACATGGTCCGCCTGCTAAATCGCAATCGCATTTTTATCGAGCGCACGCGCGGCATCGGTGTCCTGACCAAGGAAATGGCCATCGACATGAGCTGTACGGGGCCCATCGCGCGTGCGTCGGGAGTCGTTCGCGATCTGCGCAAAGACGAGCCCTACCTGGCCTACAAGGACTTCGATTTCAAAGTCATCTGCGCGGCGGACGGCGATTGCTACGCCCGCTACCTGGTGCGCATGGAGGAAATGCTCGAAAGCATCAAGATCGTCCATCAAGCCATCGAAAACCTGCCGGCTGGCCCCGTAAATGTGGATGTGGAAAGCAAGGTGGTCGATCCGGCGCAGACGTCCGTGTATCGCACCATCGAAAGCATGATCCAGCACTTTGAACTTGTCATGCCCAACCGCCAGTGGAGCCCGCCGGTCGAGGAAGTTTACGCCTGTACCGAGTCTCCCAACGGCGAACTTGGATTTTACGTGGTGTCCGATGGTACGGGTACGGCGTACCGTGCCCGCACCCGGCCGCCATCGTTTATCCATTTCGCGGTGTTTCCTTATTTGATCGTGGGGCACCAGCTGAGCGACGTGGTGGCCGTGCTGGGAAGCCTCAATATTATTGCCGCTGAACTGGATCGATGATTTAGGTCGCGGGAGAACGCCGCGCGTGCCCGCCAGTCATAGTCTCGGAGGCCCAATGCCGGTCCTGTCCGAAGAACTGCGCCAGCAAATCCTGGCCTACATTCCACGTTACCCAAGCAAACAGGCGGTAACGTTGCCGGCCCTGCATATCGTGCATGATGCCCTGCGCTGCGTCCCGTTCGAGGCGATTCGCGAAATAGCGGCCATGCTCGAGCTCAGCCCGGCTGAAGTCTACGATACGATGACCTTTTACCAGTTCTTCCGTGAGGAAAAAGCGCCCATGGGCCGGACGCGCCTTTGGGTGTGCCGTAGTTTGGCTTGCGCTTTGCGTGGTGGGGATGCCCTCCTGACCGACCTCTGTCAAAGACTCCAGGTCCAGCCTGGCGACACCACAGCCGATGGCCAGCTCACTCTTGAGTTCGCCGAGTGCCTCGGCGCCTGCGAAGGCGCCCCGGCGGTGATGGTCAACGATGAGCATGAACATTGCATGACGCCGGACCTGGTGGAAAGCGTCGTGGCCTGGTCGAGGCAAGCGCGCGGCGCCGAGGTCACCTCGTCCCAGCTGTTGCAAGCAATTACGCGCAAGGGACGCACCCTGCAAATCGCCCGCGCCGGCTCCAGCGAACGGCGGCTGTTGCGGGAGCTCAAGGCCAACGGCGCAGTCCAGGGGACCGGCTTTAATAACATCGTTCTCCGCGAAGAGCCCCGTAAAGTCGAGGTCCTGGAGATGTTTTTGCGCGGGACCCTGGCGCGAATTCAGCAACGTAAAAACGGTGTAGCCGGGGCGGATGAAGTGAAGGTGAGGCGCTTCATGCGCCGCCATCGCCGCCTCCTGGGCATCACGGAGCAGGATACCGGCCTGCTGGGAGACAATTGACGCACTAACATGGCAGACTTCGAACCCATACTTTTGAAGCGCATCCAGAAAAACGCCAGCCCCAGCCTGGACGCCTATCGGGCAGATGGCGGTTATGCCGCGGCCACCAGGGCGCTCATGGAAATGACGCCCGCCAAGGTCGTGGAAATCGTCAAGGACTCGGGCTTGCGCGGCCGGGGCGGCGCTGGCTTTCCCTGCGGGCTCAAGTGGACTTTCCTGCCCAAGGACCATCCGGGGCCAATATATCTATGCGTCAATGCGGACGAATCCGAGCCCTGCACGTTCAACAACCGGATACTCATGGAAGAGGATCCGCATCAGGTGCTGGAAGGCATCATCCTCGCCTGCTACGCGACACGTGCCACCACGGCCTACCTTTATATCCGTTACGAGTATGGCAAGGCGTATCGCGCCCTGCAAAAAGCGATCGACGAGCTCTATGCCGTCGGCTTGCTTGGCAAGAACATTCTCGGCAAGGCTGTCAATATCGACGTCTTCCTTCATCGTGGGGCTGGCGCCTACATTTGCGGCGAGGAGACGGGCCTCATTGAAAGCCTTGAAGGGCGGCGCGGTTGGCCGCGCATCAAGCCGCCGTTTCCAGCCGTCGAGGGCGCTTTCCGCAAGCCGACGGTCGTGAACAATATCGAGACGCTCGCCTGCGTCACGCACATCGTCGCCCGCGGCGCCGGAATGGTTCAAGACGATCGGCATTGCGCCCGATCCCAAAAACCCCCGCGACGCGGGCAGCTATGGCTCGAAGCTTTATTGCATTTCCGGCCACGTCAACAATCCCTGCTGCGTCGAGCTGCCCTTGGGAATAACAGTGCGTGAGCTCGTGGACAAGTATGGCGGAGGAGTCTGGAAAGGTCGCAAAGCCAAAGGCTGTATACCCGGCGGCATCAGCATGGGCATCATGACCGAGCAAGAATTCGACACACCGCTCGATTTCAATGGCCCTGGTAAAGTCGGTTGCCTGGGACTGGGAACGGGTGCCGTCACGGTTTTCGATGAGACAACCAGCATCGTCGACGTTTTGGCGAATATCTGTCGCTTTTTCGCGCACGAGTCCTGCGGCCAATGTACTCCGTGCCGCGAGGGCACCGGCTGGATGGAGAAGATGCTGGACCGCATCAAGCTCGGCCATGGGCGGCTTGAAGATCTCAAGATTCTGGACGACGTGGCCAAATCCATTGGCATCATGCCCGGCACGACAATATGCGGCCTGGCCGATGGCGCGGGCTGGCCGGTGAAAAACGCCATCGCGAAGTTTCGACCTGAACTCGAAGAATATATAGGCCGCCAGGCAGCGCCGGTGGCCAGTGGCGTGACTCGCCTGATTTGATTGCAGGGATAAACTGGCAAGGACGAGAAATGCTCTGGCGCGACGAATTCGTTGAGGTGTCGTATGGCCATTTCAGAGACTTGCCCCGCGTGCGCGTATGAATTCAAGGTCAAGGATGAACTGAGCGGCCGCAAGATAAGGTGTCCGAAATGCAAAGGTGTGCTTACCGTTGGCGGCGGTGAGACGGCAACAGCAGCCAGCACGAAGAACAAGGCTGCTCCGGCGCTTCGCGATGAAGATGATAACGGACCCGCCGAGGAAGAACGTCCCAGGAAGAAAAAGCGGAAGAAAACCAGAAACAACCGGGGAATGCTTATTGGAGTGGCCATTGGAGGCGCGGTGCTGCTTGGAGTTGGCGCGGTGATGATTGTGATGATGAGCGGCGGCAACGCGGGCCCCAAGGCCCAGCCCGTGAAACCGCCAGCGGCCCGTGGCGTGCCCGTCAATCAGGTCCCGCAGGAGGAGCCCGAGATCATCAAGAAAGATGCTGTCGGCGGGATCGCGCGGAGCCGGGAGCGCACCAACATCGAAAATGATCTACGCCAGCTAGGACTTGCTTATCGCCAATTTGAAGTCATTAACAACCGCGGGCCAAAAGATCAGAAAGAACTGGCTTCGTATTACCAAAATGCCGCCACCATCAATGATTCTCTGACCAACAAGTGGATCACTTTTATCTGGGGAGTGAACAACCGCGATGGTTTTCCGGACGGCAGCTCGAATACGATGCTGGCCTTTGAAACCAATCCAGATAGGGCGGGTAACAGGTTTGCGTTGATGGGCGACGGGTCCGTGCAGACCCTGGACGACGCAACGTTTCAGAAGACGCCGAAGGCGAAGGGGAAGTAACTTAATGGCCGTCGTTACCGTCAATGGCACCACCGTCGACATCGGCACGGACCGGCTGAATCTCATCCAGGCAGCGGCGCGCGGCGGCGTGGTTATTCCCTCCTACTGCTGGCACCCGGCCCTGTCCGTGGTGGCCAGTTGCCGCATGTGCCTGGTCGAAGTTGGCGATAAAAAGCCGGACGGCAGCGTGGCGATGCAGCCCAAGGTCGTACCCGGGTGTCAAACGCCGGCGAAAGACGGCACGATTATTATCACGAACAGCCCCAAGGCCAAACACGCCCAGGAGCAAACGCTCGAATCGCTGCTCTTGAACCATCCGCTCGATTGCCCGGTTTGTGACAAGGCGGGCGAGTGCCGATTACAGGATTACAGCTACGGCTTCGGCAGGTCTACCAGTCGCATGGTCGACGAGAAGAACTTGCCGCCGAATAAAGACTACATCGGCGAGCACATTACCCTGTTCACGGATCGCTGCATCATGTGCTCGCGCTGCGTGCGATTCACACGCGAGTTTTCGGGTACCGCGGAATTGCAGGTCGTCAGCCGTGGGCACCATTCCGAGATCGACATTTTTCCGGGTGAGCCGCTCAACAACAAGCTCTCCGGCAATGTGGTGGACCTCTGTCCGGTCGGCGCCTCTGCAGCAAAGATTTCCTTTATAAGCAGCGCGTCTGGTTTCTCAAGGAACAGAAATCGGTATGCCCCGACTGCAGTACCGGCTGCAGCATTACCGTCGATTCCAACAAGGACATTGTCTATCGCCTGCGCCCGCGCGACAATCCGCAGGCACAAGGCTATTTCATGTGCGATGAGGGACGGTTCGACTATCCCTACATCAATTCACGGGAGCGTCTGCGCGGCCCGCTTTATCGCAATGCCGGCTCGCTCGCCCCCACGCCATGGGAAAAGTTAATCCCGGCCCTTCGGAATGACCTGGCGGAAGCGGCACGGCGCGACGGAGCTGGCGTCGCCGTGGTGTTATCGCCCTACCTGACCTGCGAGGAAGCTTATCTGCTGGCCAAGTTCGCCAGGGGACTGGCGCCGGAAGTTGGGCTGTACCTGGGCTGGGTGCCCGTGCAGGGTGAAGATGATACTTATCCCAAAGATCGCCAGGGCAAGCCGGTTCAACCCGTGAAGTTCACCATCCGCGCGGAAAAGTGCCCGAATCGTCGTGGGGTCGAGGAAGTCCTGAAGCATTTTCAGGGCGAAGTTATGTACTTCGACCGGGCCATCGAAAAAGCGGCGGCGGGCAAGCTTCAGGCAGTCTATTTGACCGCAGGCTATCCGCCGCGGCTGGGAAACTGGCTGCCGGCCAAGGTGCTGGAAGGGCTCAAAGCGGTGCCTTTATTGATCGTTCAAGACTTACTGCCAGGCGCCGCCGCGGAAGTCGCCAAGTACGTTCTGCCCGCCGCGAGCTTCGCGGAAAAGGATGGCTGTTTCGTCAACCACGCCAACCTGGTGCAAGCCATCCACTGGGCGGTCCGTCCCAGCGGCATGGGCCGCACAGACGGTCAGGTGTTTTTGGATTTGCTCGAGCGGCGCGGGCTTTTTCATGCGGAGAGCTTGCGCCAGGAACTGGCAAGCGAGGTGCCGTTCTTCGCCCCGCTGAAGGATGGGAACTTGGGCGACTACGGGGTCCGCCTGTAAAGGAAGTCGGCTTTGCTGGTATGCCGTGAGGTTTGGGCGGACGAGGCCGGTGGGGATTTCATGCACGAATTCAATATTTGGGTGACGCTGCTGACGATTGCCGGCGTTTTCGGTGGCTTGCAAGCAACGGCAGGTTTCCTGGTGTACGTCGAGCGCAAGATCTGCGCCTATATGCAGGACCGCATCGGCCCGAATCGTGTCGGCCCCTACGGCCTGTTGCAAGTTCTCGCGGATGGCATCAAGTTTGTTCTCAAGGAGGAGTTCATTCCCAAAAATGCCGACAAGGCACTGTTCATTATCGCTCCCTGCGTGGCGGTAACGACTGCCATGCTTGCCTTCGCGGTCGTCCCGTTTGGCGCTACGGGGCCGGGGACCGCCTATCAGTTCATGATCGCTCCCGACATCGACATCGGTATCTTGTTTATTTTCGCGGTTTCCAGCCTGGCCGTGTACGGCATCATCCTCGGTGGCTGGGCTTCGAATAACAAATACAGCATGCTGGGTGGTCTGCGCTCGAGCGCGCAAATCATCAGCTATGAAATACCGCTCGGGCTCTCGATCCTGGGCGTGGTGCTGATTACGGGCTCACTGAACCTGGAACGCATCATCTGGCATCAGGCCGAAGCAGGCATTTTCGGCTGGAACATCTTCTACCAGCCCTTGGCCTTTTTGCTTTTCATGACGAGTTCCTTCGCGGAATGCAACCGTTTGCCATTCGATCTGCCCGAGTCGGAGCAGGAACTCATCGGCGGTTACCATACCGAATACAACGCCTTCAAGCTGGCCTTCTTTTTCGTCGGCGAATACACGCACATGATAACCACCAGCTTCTTGATGGTTATTCTGTTCTTCGGCGGCTGGCATTTGCCCTGGGTGGCCGCGACCGACTCCTTTTGGCTCTTGAAAGTGATTATCTTCGCCGGCAAGGTTACCGCGTTCATTCTCTTTTACATGCTGGTGCGCTGGACGTTGCCGCGTTTCCGTTTCGATCAGCTCATGGGCCTGGCCTGGAAAGTGTTTATCCCGCTGGCCCTGGTCAATCTGGTCCTGGTGATGTGCGTAAAGGAATGGGGCCTCAGCCTGTGGTGGCTATTGCCGGCGTCCATCGCGGCCGTCGTGATCTACGGCTTGCTGGCGGCCATGCCTGCGCCCGGCACGCCGCGCACGGTCCGGGGTTGACGCGAACTATTTATTAAGAGCGTTCGGAAAAAAAGGGGTCAGACCCCTTGAAGGGACCAGAGTTTTCAACGCTTTTGCAGGGCACCGAGGGGGTCTGACCCCTTTTTTTCCGAACGCTTAAAAGGAAGTAGCCATGGCCATTGCCGACACTGACGTGAAATGGGTCCAGCCTCCCAAGCTGGGCCTCCTGGAAAAACTATACCTGCCAGCCATGGTGCAAGGTTTTCAAACCACGCTCAAGCACATGTTTGGTCCGAACGTGACCCAGCAGTTTCCCGAGGAACGCCCCGCCCTACCACCGAATTATCGCGGAGTGCATCGGCTGAATCGCGATGAAGAGGGACGCGTGAAGTGTGTCGCCTGTTACATGTGCTCGACCGCCTGTCCGGCACGTTGCATCGATATCGTGGCGGCCCCTTCACCCTGGCCGGATCGAGAGAAATATCCGGAGGTTTTCGTCATCGACGAGCTGCGCTGCATTTATTGCGGCATGTGCGAGCAGGCCTGTCCCTGCGACGCCATCGAGTTGACGCAGCTATTCGATTTAACGGGCCTGAGCCGGCAGGAAATGATGTTCGACAAGGAAAAGCTTCTGAGCGTTTTCGATAAAACAGTGCGGGATGGGACCGACCCCATTCGCACCCGGAGAGGGGCGCTGAGCATCTCCTCCGAGCCCGGGGTCTGACCCCTTTTTTTCCGAACGCTCTAAGGGTTGTGGTTGTCGTTTATGACGTTATTCGCCGCTATCGCTGACCGCATTGCGAACTTCGGACCATTTCTTGATGAGAATTGGCCCGTGCTATTGCCGGTTGCTCTTGGCTTTGTGGGCGTCTACTGGCTATTGCCGCGGGCGCGTGCTTCAAAACCAATATTGGGCGCCTTGTGCGCGGCGCTGGCGGTGCTCCTGGGCGGCTGGTATGCCGTCGACATTGAAGGGGCGCTGCCGGAAAAAATCCTCTTCTATATCTTCGCGGGAATCGCCGTCACCGGAGGCATCCTGCTCATCGCGCAGAAAAACCCGGTCCATGCCGCCTTATCGTTCGCGCTGGTGGTGCTCAGCACGTGCGGCTTATTTCTGTTGCAGGCAGCGCCGTTTCTCATGGCGGCGACCATTATTATCTATGCAGGGGCCATTGTGGTGACGTTCCTCTTTGTCATCATGCTGGCTCAGCAAGCGGGCGTGGCCGACGCCGACCAGCGTTCCCGTGAGCCCTTTCTCGCCAGCCTGGCGGGGTTTCTTTTGATCGGGTCGCTCTTTTGTGTGTTGCATAAAAACTACAACACCGCGGAGCTCGATGGCCTTCTCGAGCAGCTTCGCCAGCTAGCCGAGGTCAAAACGGCCGACGATGTGATTGCCATCATGGGCGATCCGAGCAAACGACCGCGCGAGCAGTTGACCCATCCGCTTGTCGATAATCTGGGTCAATACTTTCCCGGCGAACCGGTAGCCAACCTGGAAACTGCCTGGCAGCAGATACGTCAACCGCAAAACGTGCTAAACCTACGCGCCTATGCGACACGGTTACTGACCGTCGCTCCCCGGCGGAGGCTGACGCAGGGCAGCCTGACGCCCGCGGAGGGCTTGCCGCTGTCTAAGTTGAGCGGTCCGCCGCCAAATACGGAACTTACGCCTACCCCTCTGGGCAGGTTACCCGAAAGACTGCCTTCCCAAAATGTCGCCGGCATTGGCGTCTCCCTGTTCACGGATTACCTGGTGCCCGTCGAGCTAGCGGCCATGCTACTCCTGGTGGCCACCATCGGCGCCATCGCCATCGCCGGGCGCCGCACGGAGGGCCTGCGATGACTCCCGTCAACCTCGAGAATTACCTGATTGTCGGCGCTATCCTGTTCGGCCTGGGCATGATCGGTTTTCTGGCCCGGCGCAACCTGATCATCATGTTCCTGTCGGCCGAAATGATGCTTCAGGGCGTGGCGATCAATCTCGTCGCCTTTTCAAATTACCGGGGCAACCTGGGTGGCCAGATATTGACCTTGTTCATCATCACCGTGGCCGCCTGCGAAGCCGCCATCGCGCTGGCGTTGATCTTGATGCTGTTTCGTCGTGGCAAATCGTTGGATGTCAGTCTCTGGCAAGAACTGCATGAGCCTGATCAAGAGCCGACACTGGACGAAGACCCATTGCCGCCTCCGGCCCCTCAGCAGGCCCAGCCTACTTTGCCGGCGCTGGCCTGCAGCCAGTAGGCCAATCATCCGAGGAAAAGAGCTAGAGTGGCGGGTTTGCCCCTGCTGACGGCTACACGCCGCTTATTTGCTATCGAGACCATCCATGTTAGATGATCCGCGGAGTTATCTCTGGTTAATCCCTGCCTTGCCGCTGCTGGCGAGCGTGCTCATTGCCGTTTTTGGTTATGGCCTGCTGCGCGGCAAAAGCCATTATGTGTGTATCGCGGGGGCCATCGGTGCGTGCCTTTTGTCCATCGCGACACTGGTGGCGGTGAGCAACGGTTTTCAGGGAGGTCGTAGCTACTTCACGTTTTTTCAGGCCGGTGACGTCGATGTGAATTTCTCGCTCCAGGCCGATGCCTTGACGGCCGTCATGCTGGTGACGGTAACGTTTATTGGCACGTTGATCGCGATTTATTCGGCCGGCTACATGCATCACGATCCGGCTTATCCGCGCTTTTTCGCCGAAGTGAGCCTGTTCTTGTTCGCCATGACCGGCCTGGTGCTGGCCGACAATTTCATCCTGCTCTACGTTTTCTGGGAAGGCGTGGGCGTGTGCAGCTACCTGCTCATCGGCTTTTGGTTCGCGCGGCCCGCGGCTGCGGCGGCGGTGCGCAAGGCGTTCCTGGTTACCCGCCTCGGCGATATTGGACTGTTCCTGGGCATTCTGCTGCTCTGGTCAGGCTTCGGCCATTCGCTTGATTACAGCCACGTTTTCACGGCGGCCGCCGCGACACCCAATCCACCGTTGCTGCTGGCGGCCTGCTTGCTGCTGTTTATCGGGGCGGCCGGCAAATCAGCGCAATTTCCACTGCATGTATGGCTACCCGATGCCATGGAAGGCCCTTCCCCGGTGAGCGCACTCATTCACGCCGCCACCATGGTGACGGCCGGCGTGTATTTGGTAGCCCGCTGCACGCCTCTTTTCGGCCTGGCGCCCCAGGCACAACTGGTGGTTGCCATTATTGGTGCCGTCACGGCGCTGCTCGGAGCGGCCATCGCGGTAACGCAGACCGACCTCAAACGAGTCCTCGCCTATTCAACGGTGAGCCAGCTTGGCTTTATGTTTCTCGCGCTTGGCAGCGGCATCCACAATGGACACCTCGCTGGCGTTGCCGTCACGGCGGCGATCTTTCATCTTGTCACCCATGCCTTCTTCAAGGCCCTGCTCTTTTTGGCCGCCGGAAGCGTCATGCATGCCATGGGCGACGTCATTGACATGCGCAAGTTTAGCGGCCTGCGCAAAGTATTGCCGGTGACGCACTGGACCTTTCTTTGCGGAGCGGCCGCCCTGGCCGGCATACCCTTTCTGTCGGGCTTTTGGAGCAAGGACGAGATCTTGTCCGTGACGCATGAAGCCGGCCACGAAGGCCACGCTATCTACACGATCTTGTTTTACAGCGGCCTTTTCACTGCTGGACTCACCGCGTTTTACACCTTTCGCGCCTACTTCAAAACATTCTGGGGCGCCGAAAAAATTCCGGCGGAAGCCTACCAGCATCATGGCCATGACGCGGGACATCATCAGGGCGAACATGATCATGGCGAACAGGGCCACGCACCCGCCCAGCCGGCACCCGCTGCGCCGCGTCCAACGTCGCTCGAATCGCCAGCCATCATGACCTGGCCTTTGCGGATCCTGGCAGTCGGTGCGTTGCTGGTGGGGTTATTGCTCGGGCCGACTGGACTTATCGGCGATTTTCTCGATGCCCACTGGATGCAAAGAAAGTTTCCGGCGCTGTTGCCCGAAGCACCCGAGCATCACCACAACTATTTGTTGATGGCGCTGAGCAGCCTCGTTGCCCTGGGCGGCGTCGCCCTCGCTTATCTGTTTTATGTCAAGAAGCCGCTGATTCCTCTGGGGCTGGCGTTCAAAATGAGAGGCCTTTACGAGCTCTCGCGCAATAAGTTTTACATCGACGAGCTTTACGTGGCGTTCCTGGTGAAGCCCATCGAGGGGCTGGCCTGGTTGATGCGCCTCCTCGATCAGTATCTCATCGATGGACTGGTGGACCTGATTGCCCAGGTGCCGGCTCTGGTGGCTTACCTTTTCCGCCCCATGCAAAACGGGCTCGTGCAATTCTACGCGCTCCTGATGGCGCTCGGCTTGGGAGGGTTTTTGCTGGCGGTGTTGTTGCGTTAGGTTGCCGTATCCTCATTTAGAGCCTAGCGGCTTAAGTTGACAAACGAAAAGGGCCCGAGTAAATGGATTCGAATCGGCTAATGTTGCTGGCGATGTTGGTGGTACCTGCCATCATGGCTGCCGTGGTGGCACTCCTGGGCACGCGCTGCCGCGCGGTGATTCGTTGGCTCTGCCTTGGCACCGCCCTCTTCAACGTGGTGCTGGTTGCGGCCCTCGTGGCGAACTATGCGAGCATTCGCAAGAACACGCCCGCCGATGCCAACACGCACAGTCAGGTCGCCACTTTTCAGCCCGAGATCGTCCCGGGCGCCGATCCCGCCAACCGGCATAAGACCACCTGGAAGCTACTGGATTTCGGCAAGGCTGGGGCCGTGCAATTCTATCTCGGCGTTGACGGCATCAATCTTTGGTTGATCGTTCTCACGGCCGTGCTCATGGTTCCTTCGGTCCTGGTTTCGTGGAACGCCATCCAGGAGCGCGCGAACGAATATTACGCGTGGCTGCTCTTGCTGGGAACCGGCATGATGGGCGTGTTCCTGTCGTTCGACGTGATTTTGTTTTACATTTTCTTCGAGTTGACGCTGGTGCCGCTGTTTTTCTTGATTGGCATTTGGGGTGGGCCTGAGCGCCGGCACGCGGCTCGTAAGTTTTTCATCTATACGTTGAGCGGCAGCGTCGTCTTCTTCCTGGCGCTGTTGGCCGTGGTGGTAGTTTGCTATCAGCATCCTCTTGGTGGGCCAAAGGTACTCACCTTCGCCATCCCTGACCTGGTGGCGATTGTGAACGGCAATCTGGCCACGAGCCCCGATCATGCCTTTTGGCAAACATTTCAGTTCTGGACCTTCCTGGCAATGTTCGCCGGGTTCGCGATCAAGGTGCCGCTCTTTCCGATGCATACGTGGCTGCCACTTGCCCACGTCGAGGCCCCAACCGCCGGGAGCGTATTGTTGGCGGGTGTCTTGCTGAAGATGGGGACGTACGGGTTCCTCCGCCTGGCCTTGCCCCTGGCGCCGGACGCCTGCCTCACGATTGGCCTGCCTCTTGTGGGCACCTTGGCGGTCGTGGGCATCATCTATGGAGCATTATGTGCGCTGGCACAGGATGACATCAAAAAACTGGTCGCCTACAGTTCGGTGAGCCATCTCGGCTTTTGCATGCTCGGCATGTTTGCCCTCAACGCCGCCGGCTTGACGGGCAGCCTTCTCCAAATGATTAACCATGGGCTATCGACGGGCGGCCTTTTTCTCATCGTGGGCATGCTCTACGAGCGTTACCATACTCGCAAAATCGACGATTATGGGGGCATGGGCGCCAAGCTTAAATGGCTCACGTTCTGCATGGTGTTCATGAGCCTCTCCAGCGTGGGGCTGCCAGGCCTCAATGGTTTCGTGGGCGAGGCGCTGGTTTTCTTCGGAATGTTTGACGTGCGCCCCGCCTTGGCCATCGTCGGGACGGCCGGCATTTTGCTGGGAGCCTGGTATTTATTGACCTTGCTGCGCAAAGTGTTTTTCGGCCCGCTCCATGAACCGGATCACGAGGGGCATGGCGTTGTCCATGATCTTGATTGGCGTGAAGTGGCCACGCTCGCGCCGATCATGCTGCTTTGTGTATTGCTGGGCCTTTATCCGCAACTGGTCATCGACGTGGCCAAACCGGACCTCGATATTGTCGCCGCCATTGTTAAAAAACGCCAGGACGTTGCCAGCGCAAACCTGACTTTGATAGGCCCATCCCAAGTGGCGGAAAAATAGCATGAATGGACATAGTGAGGCCCTGGCCGGCGTATTTGCCTATCTTTATCCAGAAATGATTCTGGCTGCGACGGCGTGCGTGTTGTTCCTGGGCGGAACGGTTAAAGCTTGCAGGCACCTGTGGGCTTCTGTCGCGCTCGCCGGCCTGGTGGTGGCACTTCTGGCCCTCGTGCTCACGCCAACCCCGCTTCAATCCCGCGAGGTCATTTTTGGCAATCCCGTCATCTTCGACGCACTCGGCAATCTGGTGCGCGCCATCGCGATCGCGGGCGGCATCGTGCTGATCTTGTTCGCCTGGAACGAGCTTTCCGACCGGCAGGCCGCCGACCATCATGCCTGTCTGCTAGTCATCATTGCCGGCGTCGGTATGACCGCCCTGGCCAACGATTTGGTCACCCTCTTTTTGGCACTCGAGCTTATCAGCATCCCAACCTATATCCTGCTTTATCTGCCGCGGCATGACCAGGCTTCCCAGGAGGCCGCCCTGAAATATTTTCTGCTCAGCATTTTCTCATCCGGCCTTTTGCTGTTTGGCTTCAGCTACTTGTATGGCCTGGCGGGCACGACCAATATCCCCGCACTCCTGCACACGCTCAATCAGACGGGACCTCGCGACATGCCGGTGATCGCGCAGGTCGCTCTCATCATGGTGGTGGCCGGCCTGAGTTTTCGCATCACGGCGGTGCCATTTCACTTCTATGCTCCCGATGTTTATCAGGGTGCGCCCACGATCGGTGCCGCCATCCTCGCCTTCGTGCCCAAAGTGGCGGGTTTCGTGGCGCTCATCAGGGTGTTGGGTTTCGTGCTCCCCCCCGGTATTGCCGCGCGCGGCGACCTCGTCGGCATGGGGCTAAGTGATCAGGTTCCCATTGTCTTCTGGTTTCTCGCGGCCATTACCATGTTCCTGGGCAATATCATGGCCTTGCTGCAGGATAATATTAAAAGGCTGCTGGCCTATTCGAGCGTGGCCCATGCCGGCTATATGCTGGTGGCGCTGGCATCCGCGCCTACCTGGGCGAACGGGACACCGGCACCGATGGCGTGGCCGGCTTGCTCTACTATCTGGTGGCTTACGGCGTGATGACCGTGGGCGCCTTCGCCGTTATCAGCTACTTGAGCACGCCCGAACGTCCTCTGGAGAGTGTCGATGACCTCGCCGGGCTAAGCAAAACGCACCCGGGAATCGCGCTCCTCATGGCCATCTTTTTGTTCAGCCTGATCGGTGTCCCACTGACGGCAGGCTTTACCGGCAAATTCCTGGTATTCTTCGGCGCCCTGTCTGTTCCCAATGATTCGGGCTATCTCTTCACCATCCTGGCCGTTCTCGGCGTGATCAACGCCGCCATTGGCGGCTGGTATTACCTTCGCCTGGTTGCCATCATGTACCTCCGCGCAACGGTGAAGCCACTGCAAGTCGCCACGAACATTCCAGGCCTGGCCGCGCTGGCACTTTGCGTGCTATTGACGGTTGGTTTGAGTATTCCGCCAGCGGCCAACTGGCTGCTGGAGGCCACCCGCGCAGCGGCTGGAAGATCAGCCGAATAATTGTTTTGAAGCTACGCGTGACAATTGCTCTTGTCGGAACGGCGTGTTAGCCGTTAAGTTAGCCCGCGCGGCGAGCGTCCACCGGCGCAAAGGCCTGCCGCGGAGGTGACAGGGATGTCCGAGAGTTCCATTTCGTCTGAACGCCTGAGCTGGCGGGATTACACCCTGCTCAGCCTGTTTTGCCTGATCCTGTTTAGTTTCCCCCTTTTCAATAATCGCGTCCTGACCACGCACGAAACGGTGCATTGCCAAAACGTGCGTGAAATGATGCAAGGCGGCGACTGGATCATCCCCCATTATGGCGGGCGGGTCTGGATGGAGAGACCGCCGTTGCCATTCTGGATCACGGCCGCCTTCGTCAAGGTTTTCGGCGATAATCCCGTGGCCTTCCGCCTCGCGCCCCTCGTCATGGGCTGGTGGTGCGTAGTCTTGACGGCATGGATGGCATCGGTCTGGTATGGTCGGACCCTGGGCCTGGCCAGCGGTCTCATTCTGGCGACGATGCGTGAATTCACGCACTACAGCACCGGCCCCGAAGCCGACATGTTCTTGTGCGCCATCGTGACCAGCACCCTGGCACTCTTCGTCTTTCTGGAGTTCCATGCCCCTCTTGGCAAGGAGGAAGGCGTTGGCTTGTTCGGCCGTCGTCCCTGGGTGATGCTGGCCTTCTTCATGGTCTGCGGTCTCACCAATCTTGCCAAGGGTTTATTTTTTGGCACCATTTTCGTCGGCTTACCGATCACTGTCTATTTGCTCTGGAATGCGCGCTGGCGTGGACTGAGGCGTTACGTGTGGCTCCCCGGTTGGCTGGCATACTTTCTGGTCAGTTCTCTTTGGGCGGTCGCCGCTTACTGGCAATATCCAGGCGTGATTGATTTTTGGAAAAACGACTACGGCAGTCGCGTGAATCAGGGCTACATGGCGGAGCCCTTTTGGTATTACTTCGCGCAGTGGCCGTGGGTTGTTTTCCCCTGGCCGGTGTTGGTCGTCCTGGGCTTCTGGCAAACCAAATCCAGAGCGTTTGGGGCCACGGCTTCCCCGGAGCGATTTCTTTGGTGCTGGGCCCTGGCTCCGATCTTTTTCTTCTCGATACCTCAAGGCAAACACCATCATTACCTGCTGCAAACGATGGCGCCCTGGGCAGTGCTGGGGGCTTTGGGAGCAAGGTATCTGTGGAACCGGCTGACGGCCCCATCCTGGCAGCAATATTTTCTGCGCGCCACTGCTCGGCGCTTGCCTGATCGCCGGCGGCATTTATTGCGTCGCCTACGCGCTGCGCACGACCTACTGGGACCGTTATCACGACGACAGCCAGTTCCTGCGCGCCGCAGGCAAACTTGTGCCGGTCGATAAGCCCATTCTGGTCATGGACGATGATGCGCCGCTCAATGCGTCCTGGCTGTTATTTTATCTCGACGGCAGGGGCACGATGCTGCACAACATCACCTTTCTCAAGGCCGATAATATCCACGAGAAAGAGATTTACTTGATCACTCGCAAAACACGCGAGCCATCGCTGGGTAAATACGGTAACTTCGTGAAGGTCCTGGAAAGCACGCACTCCCGTTATGAAAACTCGCCGGATGATCGCTATGCGCTCTATCAGATCGCATTTTACGAGGGTCTCGAACGTGCCCATGGGCCGGTAGCGATCAATCCCCTGCAGGCAACCGGCCGCGCGGCGGGTCCCTTTTTGCAATAGTCGCATCTGACGCCAGCCGCACCCGGTTTCAGGACTAAATCCACGGCCTTTTCGTTTGCATCGGCCAAGCAAGCCCCTTACACTAAGTGCACTCGAACAAAAAAACCTCTCGTGCCATACGGCGCGACTGTTGTTGGCCAATTGCTCTCCACCATGAATAAGGAGAATCTCATGAGCGGCAAAATGAGTCGGCGACGCTTTATGAAAGCCAGCGCCGCGGCGGCCGGCGTTGGTTATTTCGCGGTTGCCGACATCACGGAATCACGTGCGGTGTGGCAGAACGCGCCGATGAACCGTCTCAATATCGCGATTATCGGCGCGGGCGGGCAGGGTGGCAGCAACCTCAACAATGTGGCAGGGGAAAACATTGTCGCCCTCTGCGATGTGGACGACACCCGGGCATCCGCCGCCTTCAAGAAATACCCAACCGTTGCCAAGTATAAAGACTATCGGGTCATGCTCGACAAGCAAAAAGACATTGATGCCGTTGTTGTCAGCACGCCGGATCATCATCACGCGTTCGCCACCATCATCGCGATGAAGATGGGCAAGCACGTCTATTGCGAAAAGCCGCTGACGCACAGCATCTGGGAGGCCCGTCAAGTGCGCGACGTGGCCGCCAAGCATAAAGTCGCTACGCAAATGGGGAACCATGGCACGGCCGCCAATGGTTTTCGCGAAGCCGTCGAGGTCATCCGCTCGGGCGTGGTGGGGGACATTCGCGAGGTGCATGCGTGGACGAACCGCCCCGGCTCAGGCAATCGCTGGTGGGACCAGGGCATGACCAAGCCCGCCCCACGGCAAGAAGTCCCCGCCACGCTTGACTGGAACCAATGGCTTGGCCCGGCACCCGAGCGTGACTATAGCGCCGCCTATGTGCCGTTCAAATGGCGCGGCTGGTGGGATTTCGGCACGGGCGCCATCGGCGACATGGCTTGCCACACGATGAATTTGGCGTATATGGCGCTGGAGCTTGGCGCCCCATCGTCAGTGACGGCCGATACGGATCAGCCCGTCAATAACCAGAGCCCGCCGCGTGGTTTAATGGTTTCCTACGAATTTCCGGCGCGGCAAGCGGCCGCCGGTTCGCCTGAAATGGTATGAGGTGCGCCAGCCGCCCATGGAGCTTTTCCAGGGGCAAAAGCCAGTGGACAGCGGCAGTCTTTTCGTGGGCAGCAAAGGTACGCTCTATTCCCCTTCGGATTACGGCAGCAGTTACCGGCTCCTGCCTACCAAGAATTTCGAAGGCTATAAACCACCGCAACCGACATTGGCTCGTTCGCCGGGTCATCATGCCGAATGGATTCGCGCCTGCAAGGGGGGTGTCCCGGCCATGTCGAACTTCGTGGATTATGCCGCGGGTTTGACCGAGACTGCTCTCCTGGGCAACCTGGCTGTCCGTGTCGGCAAACGCATCGACTGGGATTCCGCCAATCTGCGGGCACGCGACCTGGCAGCCGCCGATCCCTTTATTCATCGGGCATACCGTAAAGGTTGGACTTTCTAACGTCAGGTTCGAAGTCGCCAACAGGCCCCGTGAATCCGGGGCCTGTTTTATTTTGCTGGCTGATTGTTCTTCCACCGATAATAAGTTGGATCGACCATTCTCGCCGCGGCGAAGGCCTGTTGCCTTTCCGCGCACTTGTTGCAGCGGCCACAGTGTTGGCCCGACTCCGGATTGATGCAGGAAAATGAGTGTTCCAGGGGCAGGCCCTTAGCAAGATTCATGACCTCCAGCTTCTTCATTGCAGCGAAGGGCAACAAAACCTTCGTATGCCCTGACACGCCACGGTTGACGAGCTCCTCGATGTCGTGGAAAAACTTGGGACTGGCGTCAGGAAAAGGGTTGGTTCCAAGCGAACCCAACGCAATGCCCGGCACATGGTGAAGGTGGCACCAGAGTAACGCCTTGGTCAACAATAAAACGTTTCGCCCAGGCAGGAAGACGGCCTCATCCGGCGAATGCGCTGTCGGGACATCTTGGCCGGTGATGCTCCAGTGGTTACCGTACAGATCCGCGACCGGCTGCTCGAGGATGGTGAGTGGCTGAAGGGCGGGCGTTTGGCACGCTTGCAAATAGCGCCGCAGATGAGCGAGTTCAGCAGTTTCCCAGATGAGTCCACACTGAACATAGAGAGGATAGACGTTGCCCGGACGACGGAGCGCGTCTCCCAGGAGAATAGCGGAATCCAGGCCGCCGGATATGAGGACGGCAAGCGCGTCCATGATCAAAGGTCTCGGAGAATCAGTGCTGGCGGGGAGAGCTAGTCAGCGCTGCTGAGGGCAGCGACGGCTTCTTTGCGCGTGTCGTAGAGGGCCCAGAGCGTTTCGAGGTCGAGAAGGTGAAGCAATTCGCGGGCGGGCTCCGAAGCCCCGGCCAGCACGATTTCGCTGCCATTCTTTTTGGCCAGGGCATGACACCGCAGCAAGAACGAAACAAATACCGAACCGAAGTAGTTGACCTGGCTTAAATCGACCACGATACCGGCCGGCGGGTCCTCGCGTAAGGACTGCACCACGAGCCGGGCCGCCTGTTCGATCAACGTCTCGTGCATCTCTTCAACCTTGGCGGAGGGGATGACGACG
This sequence comes from uncultured Planctomycetota bacterium, assembly GCA_963848825.1. Taxonomy (GTDB): domain Bacteria; phylum Planctomycetota; class Planctomycetia; order Gemmatales; family Gemmataceae; genus CAVVSQ01. The sequence goes on from CAWKFA010000009.1 coordinate 315,275, forward strand.
GCGATTTCGCCATGGCGTTCGATGCTAAACGATTGATCCTGCGGCAATTCCGTAGGCATATCAGGAACCCTCATAACAAAGCGGAGCGGCTGTGGGAAGTATACGGAGTTTCGCGACGCCCGTGAAGCAGGCGCGGAAGCAGCCGCCGGGAAGACGTGAGGTCGGCAATCATGCGGTCAACGACCGGGCCGCTCAGTCGGGGTTGTCGCGAAAGATGGCTTCAAACTGCGGCGCGCACTGCAAAAATGCTTGAAAGAGCACGGGATCGAACTGGGTGGCGCCCGCGTCGCCCATGACCCCCAGTGCGGCATGATGGGACAGGGACGGCTTGTAAACACGCCGCGAACGCAAAGCGTCGTAGACATCGCAGATCGCGACGAGGCGGGCCGAAAGCGGTATGTCTCGGCCGGCCAGGCGATCGGGATAGCCGGTGCCATCGTAGCGCTCGTGGTGATGGCGGGCAATTTCCATGGCCATCTGCAAGAAGGCAGTGGCCGACGGATGATTCTTGGCGACATCATGCAGGGTCTCGGCGCCGATCGTGGTGTGCGCTTGCATGATGACGCGTTCGTCGCCGTCAAGTTTTCCGGGCTTCATGAGGATGTAATCTGGCAGGCCGACTTTGCCGATATCATGGAGGGGAGCACAGCAGGCGGCCAGTTCGATGTAGTTTTCATCGATTAAGTCGCAAAAAGCTGGATAGCGCCGGGCCTGTTCTCCCAAAGCACGTACATACTTTTGCAATCGCGTGAGATAGGAGCCCTTCGCATTGGCACGGTGTTCGACCATTTTGGCAAGCGCGAGGACCAGGGCATTGCGCGCGTCCACGATATCGCTGTCTCGTGCCGACAGGGCTTGTTCCAGTTGGCGATTGAGGGTCAGCAACTGATGATTCAAAGACTCTTCACGATCCTGCGCATCCTTGAGGCGTAAGAGAGACTTCACCTTGGATTGAAGTTGGGCCGAGCTATAGGGCTTGGTGATGAAATCGTCGGCGCCGCGCAACAACATGTTGGCCATGGTGTCGGCGTTGCCATTGCCGGAGCTCATCATGACTTTCAGATTAGCGCAGATTGGCATTTCACGCACTTGCAAACAGACATCCATGCCCGACATGTCATCCATTTCCACGTCGAGGATCACCAGGTCGTAGGTTTTATCAGCCAGGGCCGTAAGCGCCGCCTCGCCGCTCTCGGCCTCATCGCAGAGCATGCCCTCGTTCTGCAATAAAAATCGGCAGAACCTGCGGATGATCGGATCGTCATCAACCAACAGAATGTTGTAGCTTCGCTGCGTGGAGCAGACCGTATCACCGATTTTTGACGCCGTCTGCATGGGCCTGATGGCCGAGGGACCGGCACCCAGGGATTGCGAGCGCCGATTTGAGAAAAGGGAGCAGCGCTTGCATGACCGCTTCCGGAGTCAGGTACCGATCATCCGGGTTCAGCGCCATCATCTTCTGAATAACTTGCTCTAGCTCAATCGCCACGTCCGGCCGAACCGCCCGGACGGCGGGTGGCTGTTGCACCAGACGGCTGGTCATCGCCCTGATGAAATCATCTTTATTTGGAAAGGGCAGCAAGCCGGTCAGGCACCAATAAAGCACCCCGCCCAGACCGTAGAGGTCGGCGCGGATGTCCACCTTGTGCGCGTCATGGACCTGTTCGGGGGCCATGAAATCCAGCGTACCAAGCAACGTTCCATGCTCGGTGAGCCCACTCGAAAACTTCCGCGCTAGCCCGAAATCCAACAGCTTGGCCTGGCCATCGGGGGTAATTTGCACGTTCGACGGTTTGATATCGCGATGCACAAGTTGATGTTTGTTAGCCTCGGCAAGCGCTGACGCGACCTGGTGGATAATGTCGCACGCCTGCGTGGCCGCCAGGGGACCGTGGGCACGTATATATTCTTCCAGGTCCTGGCCCGGCACATATTCCATCACGAAGAAATGCAGGACGTTGCCGTCGATGTCCGCGACCTCGCCGGCATCCATGGCGCCGACGATGTTGGGATGATTCAATTGAGCGATAGCCCGCATTTCGGTCAAAAAACGGCGCAGAATGCGCGGGTCCATGTCGGGATTGGAAGGCAATACCTTGATAGCTACTTGCTTGCGCATCTTGACGTGTTCCGCCCGGAACACGACACCCATGCCGCCAGCACCCAGGCGATCCAGGATGCGGTAGTTGCCGAGGATCAAGCCGAAAAAGGTGCCCGCGCCGATCCGGCCTCCCTGGTAGTCCGTGATCAGGTTCATTTCAACGAGGGCACTCAACAACACGTCCGTATCGCGGCACTCCGCCAGAATGGTTCGTTTGCTCGCCGGCAGGTTATCGATGTCTTCCGCCAAGACAATAAAGGACTGGATCAAATCGTCGAGAAGAGTTTCGCCCGCGGACACCAGCGGCGCGGCGGCATTCTCTTTGGCGGCAAATTGGATCAAAGGATTGGCCATGAGAAGATACTCTGCCAGGTATAGTGACTTGAAAGCATATTCCAGGAACTCTTTGTTGCAAATCCTTTTCTTGCATGGAGAAGCGATGGCATCATGGCGAGGGAGGAGAATTAAGCCTAAATCTGGAAAAGAGGTGACGGCCAAGCCGATAATAACGACGAGGAGGAATGGGCAGCTTGGGAAGAATATGATTTGTACTTGTGTACACTAATGAACGGGCATCGTTGACTGGGCCAAGGTGGCCCCATTCGCACGGTTCACTAGTCTGGTTGTTTAGAGGATCGGTAAAAGGTGAGTGAATTTCGGTCTAAATCGTAGATGGCGAATTCCCGAGTTCGCCATGGGGTGTCGCGCAGTTGCGTGCCTTCATGAAAGACATCCTTATCCTTGTATTCCTGGTAGAGCGCATCGGGATCGTCTACCAGGAATCGAAGTCTCGACGTCCCCATTTCATGCTCGTATTGGAACTGCATATGGACTTCGACACCGTCACGCCGCAGACCCACGTAATTAACGGGTATGCTCGGGTCGCCGAAAGCCAGCGTAAATCCCAGGCGATCGACGTAAAAACGAACCGCATTAGCTAGTTCGCGGGTGCCAAGAATTGGCTGGACCTGGCCGAACACCACGGTATGCATGTAAATCCTCATTTCGTCTGGTTTACGAATACAAGAGCCCCCTTCGAAATTCGCGGGCGGGGCTCGAGTGCAGCGCAACACGTCGCAAAAATCGCTATTGAGCCGTTGGCGAGCCGGCCAGCAGCCAAGGCTGGGGAAGCCAGCATACAGATTGAACTCATGGGGACTCCATTTGTTCCGTAAGATTTTTAATAGAAAGGACTTGTCATGTTACATGACCTAAGGTAAATTTTCTTTATCTCTTTTTGATAAAGTGGCTTTATCTAACGGGGTGGCGTGGCTAGCTGGAAGTTCTACGGCAGAATGGAACAGCTTGCGGATTTGGAGCGGATGCTCGACCGCAAGCGCTGGTTTTTTGCCAAGGTAACGGGGCGCCGTCGAATCGGTAAGACGACCCTCATCCAGCAGGCAATGCAGGAAATCAACAACGAACAGCCTGTCTTCTACGTGCAGATTCCTGATTCCGAGCCGACGGGCGTTCTTTCGGCGGTAAATGACGCCTTGGAGACGTTCCACATTCCCGCTAGCCAGCATCCTCGGCCCCATGACCTGTTGCAGCTTGCAAAGTTACTGGAGTCGATGGCTGAAGGTGGGTACATACTGATTCTCGATGAGTTCCAGTACTTCAATCGCAAGGGCTACGAGCAATTCTGCTCGTATTTGCAGGCCAGCGTCGATCGATTAGCGGCCAAGCCGGACCAGGTACGAGGTGGGCTTATTGTCCTCGGATCCATCCACACGGAGATGGTAGCACTGCTCGAAGATCGAACGGCACCACTCTACAACCGTGTCACGGACACGATCAACCTGACACATCTCGACATCGGCTCGATTCTATCCATCCTCAAAGACCACGCGGAGCTGACCCCACAGCGTCTGTTATTTCTATGGAACCTCTTTGAGGGAGTGCCGAAGTTTTTTCGTGACTGCTACGAGCAAAACGTGCTTGCCGCTGACCGCAAGACACTGCTGCGCCGCATTTTCTTCGAGAGTTCATCGCCACTTCGGTCTGAGGCCGAGAATTGGTTTTTACGGGAACTGCGTGGGCGATATGACGTGGTGTTGAAGTTTGTGGCCCGAAATCCGGGGCGGATGCACAAGGACCTCGTGCAGGCTATTCGGGACGCCAGCGGAAATCCTGATACGCAAGTGGGCGGCTACTTGAAGGTTCTCATTGAGCGCTTCGGGCTGATCGAACGCAAGTTGCCCGTGTTCGCAAAACCAGAAGCAAAGCGCAGCCGTTACTATGTCACCGACAATTTCCTCCGTTCATGGCTTGCGGCTTTGGCCAATCCCGTTTCCGCGATAGCGTTTCGACCTCTCGACGAGCTTGTAGACGAAGCCGACCAGCGGCTTGCGGATGTCGAAGGTGGTTCTCTGGAGAAACTGGCTGGCCAGCTTTATGAGGAACGAAGTCGCAAGGGGATAGGCGATTTTCCCATTACGCATCGGGTTCAAGGCTTCTGGGACAAGGCAGACACTGAGGTCGATCTGGTGGCTGTGAATGAGGCAACGAAGACAATTCGATTCGGTTCCTGCAAGCGTTCGCCGGGCAAGCTCCTATCCGACGTGAACAACTTCAAGCAGCATGTCGCACAATTTCTTATGACAATGCCGACCTACCAGGGCTGGTCTCATCAGTTCGTCGGCATCTCACCCGTATTGGACGCAGATCAACGGGTTACGCTGATCCGCCACGACATCATCCCGCAGGACTTGAATGATCTCACACGAGGCTTGTGATCAAGGAATAAGCGGACCGGTAGCGTGAGGCGGGCCAAAAAATCCATCAAAGGATGTTTGCGGATTTCATCGCGTGGGAAAGAACATGGTGTATTTCCCCAGCGCTTTTCATTGATTGCAAGGTGCAGCGCACGATTCGGACTTGCCACGGTACAACCACAACTCGCTAACACCGCGTGCCCCACGCTGCCACCAGTCCTTGCTGACGCTTACGACCAGGCTCGGAAAGCCACCTCGTCCCCGATTGACGACCGTCAACGCGTGAAGCTGCCACGGTTCGGGAATGTCGAGCAGATGCGAAGCGTCGGCGAAGTTTGGCGGTCCTGTATCGCTCGTATTGCGAAACCAATAGATGCTATGGCGCTCGGGCTGCCACGCGTACACGCCGTCCGGGCTGGGACGGCGTGGCGGCCCATCCCACTGAATTCCCACCAACAGGTCCAGTCTTCCATCGCCGTCCCAATCAGCAAACGAGAAATAGATCGGCGCCGCGCCGGGGATGGGCGGCAAGTTCACGGGCCTCAATGTGAGATTCTTTGTGTCCTCGAACGGGCCCAAGCCCACCAGGAGCGACCACCTGCTGCCTTCAAATGGTGGAATGTACGGGTAACCAATCACCAAATCCGTGTGCCCGTCGCCGTCCCAATCCACAAGATGGGGCCGGGTCGTCCCGGCGCAAACGGATTTACCTTCGGTTCCGTGAAGTGTAACTCGGTACGTTCAGCGAAGGAGCCGTCCGCGCGCCTCAGGAACAAATGAAACCCATTGGCGTCACAGCAATTGGATCCGGAGATCACATCCAGCCGGCCATCGTCGTTGAAGTCCCCGAACTGGGGAGTGAATTGGGCAGCGCTTCAACCGCCCGGAATGCGGCCGCTCGGAACCACATCGTCGAACCAGAAGGGCTGTGCGTAATCAGGTGCGGCGTTGGTCCCGCGGTTGAGGTAGACGAGCGCGCGTCCGCCGTCAACGCCGACGACCATGTCGATCTTCCCATCGCCATCAAAATCGCCGAAGGCGGGGAAGAGTAAACCGATCTTCGAACCGTCCAGAATGCGTTTCTCGAATTCAAGGTGCGTCGGTGTAATACGCTCGCGCGAAACGCCGCGATTTAATGTCGACAAATTCACAATGGGTGGCGGTTCGTGGCCAATGCCAGGCCAAAGAGCATAACCGGCGGCGCAGACCACAGCGCCCACCGCCACGGCGACAAGGCGGATGTGGTAGAGCATGCTGTGACCCCCGTATCAAATCTCATGTTCGGTGGCTGCTGGATGATCGGGTCGTTCTCAGACTATACGATCTGGGCGAAAAGAGGGTTCGCGACGAGTCGAGGATGCGACGGCCGCGGTGAATCAAAGATCGCGATCCCGTTGCACTCACGGAAAATTTCAATCGGCGGCATGAAACATGAAGAGAGAACTGTCGATGCACTGGTCGTGCCTTGAATGAGGCACATAGGCTGAGCTTCGGAGTGCAGCGTGCCGCGCAAAAGTCCGGGTGACGCCTTGAAACGAGCCCCACGACGATAGCCGAAGTCCTCTTCGACTACAGCGGAAATCCGCGTTACGCCTGATCCTCGTTAATTGCAAAGCTATCCGACGACGGAATCCGCTTCAAGCGTCACATCGTGGCAGAGCCGACGGAGACAACTCGCGAGACCTTGGTGCTTGGGACATTGAGTCGCCAAGATAAAGTCAAATCCTGTCGAACAGTAGCTCGCCGCCAAGTTCACGTGGTTGCAGCGGATACATACGCTCCCTCCGACGTAAGTTCGAACCGTCCGAGAGCGTGCGGTCGCATTGCGTCTCTCATCGACCAATCGCTATTTCCGACCTTACGCTCAGCGACGAGTCATCGCGAAATATTCTTTCTCGATGATTTCGTAAAGGTAATCGCCGCGTGTCGGATTCGCCGTCGATCGCACGCAATTTGCCCTGACCCACATCCTGGTCGTCAGCGACAAATCGTGGGGTCCTGGAAACCCGATGCTGGAGCTCAAGGAAGCGTCATGCTCGTTCGGGCAAGTCCATTGGTAAGCCTCTCGGGGACACGCCCCAGGCCTTGGCCAAGGCCGCACGCAAGTACGGCGAATTAGCCTCGTCCGGGAGGCAAGGCTGAGCAGGAACCTCGACTGACTCTGCCTCGACGGGCAAGTGACCTAGAATCGGAGCCCGACGACCACTTGGCGAAATTCTTGCTTCGTTGTGCCCGCAAACCGCCGTCGGCATAATGACTAGGCCGGGAAAAAGCTGCCGTAGCCGGGTGCCAGGATCATCTAACAATTAGACTGTTGTGGCAGGGTTATCCGGTACTCCGGATGACCCTGCTTCACCGTGAAGTGACCTTTTCCGTGAAGACCACTTCAGCTTCTTCTTGATCAATCGTGAGAAATATGCCCCATCTTGGCGGTGATGTGATCCATCCACTGCAGTCAGGGTCATGCATGAGTACATGCATAACCCTGCCACAACGCCCGGATCATCCAACAATCAGTCTGTTGTGGCAGGGTTATCCGGTACTCCGGATGACCCTGCTTCACCGTGAAGTGACCTTTTCCCTGAAGACCACTTCAGCTTCTTCTTGAGTTTATTCACCGCAGTCAGGGTCATGCACGAGTCATGCATAACCCTGCCACAACCTGAACAAGTCGGGGCGACAGGATTCGAACCTGCGACTTCGTGGTCCCAAACCACGCGCTCTAGCCAAGCTGAGCTACGCCCCGTTTTTTTCAATCTATCTGTTCGACAAGCTATTGTCACCCCGACTTGGACTACCTGCGCAACACATCCATGACGCGCATGAAGTCATCGTTGCTTTCAAAGCGGATGACGATTTGACCTTTGTCCTTGCCACGGATCTTGATTTCAACATGGGTCGCCAGCTTCTGGCGGATATCGTTTTCCATACTTTTAATGTGGCTGGAACGTTCATCAGCCACGGGTTCGGCAGGCTCGGCACCATTGGCGGCCGGTTCGACCCTACCATTCTCTTTCTGCTCGCGAACCAGGCCCTCGGTGGCCTTGACGCTCAAACCCATCGCCACGATTTGCTTGAACAGATTTACCTGCCGGTCCTTGCTCTTGATTCCCTTGAGAAGCTTGGCATGTGCCTCGCTGATTTGGTTCAAGCGGAGCCCTTCTTGCACCTCAGGAGCCATTTCCAGGAGGTTCACCAGATTGGTGATGGTCGATCGGGCCAGGCCCAATCTTTGCGCCAGTTGTTCGTGGTTGCTGCCAAAACGATCAAGGTAGTCCTTGAACCCCTGGGCCTTTTCAATCGGGTTGAGGTCGGAGCGCTGAATATTTTCCGCCAGGGCTGCTTCAAGCACCTGCTGGTCGTTGAAATCGACAATGTGGATGGGCACGGTGGTCAAGCCCGCGTCCTGGGCCGCCCGGAGGCGCCGTTCGCCGGCGATCAACTGGTAATGGTCGCCGACGGCGCGAACAACCAGCGGTTGCAGGACGCCGTGTTCTTTGACACTGGCGCTTAAAGAAGCGAGTTCATCCTTGTCAAAGCTCTTGCGCGGCTGAAATGGATTTTGCTCGATCTTGTCTACCGCCACCTCGCCAACGTTTTCGAAAGGCAATTCAGCCGTCGCGGTGCCGGCACCACTGATCAGGGCGTCGAGCCCACGTCCAAGTCGCCGTTTTTCCATCTGCAGCCTCCTCATTAATCTCAGCCGTCAAAAAATATTCTACCCAGAGGGGGGCTCTATAACAACGTGACGCGGAAAAACCAACCCCACCCTCCAAAACGTTCCGCGCGGAACATCAGGCAAGACCATAAAAAGTGTTGCTTTTAGGGACGCGAAACTTGCTCTTTTTTTGTTGTGAACGAATGGTGTAGTATCCGCCCGTCGCGACGACGGAACCGTCCGACACAGGCCAGGAAAGTGGCCCTCAAGGAAGAGGACATCGACCCTTAGAACACTTATAAAAATCACCGCGACTTGTTAGCGACCGGGTTTATCAAGCCACCCCCTCGACCCGGCGCTAAGCCTCCTCCTATCCACCTGTTCGTAGAGCGTCAACGGACCTGTTCAAGGCGTTTCCTGAAGCGTCTCGATTCCGGTCCGCGCCACCGCCCTGGTTGTGGTTTTGTCCCCCTTTCTAGGCAGGAACAGAGGCATGAATCGCGATCCCATTTTGATTCGTGTAGACGCCACCCCCCGAACCGGCTTTGAACGCTTCGCCCGGTGCATGACCCTGGCCGCGGCATTGCAAAGGCGACGGCGTCCAACCTTCTTCTTTTCGCAGTTGGAGCCCCCAGCGCTGGCCTTCTCCGTCAAGCGGAGTGGCAACGATTGGGTGGATGCTTGCCATCCGGCCGGCACGCCCGATGATCTGGAAGACTTGATCCAAGAAATCCGTCGCCGTCGGCCCGCGGCGGTCATCGTGGACGAGGGTGATGTAACGCATGAATACCTCGCCGAACTGGTGGCCACGGGTGTTCTGGTGGTATCCCTCGATCACCAGGCCAACATTCGTTTTCCCTCGGGGATCCTGGTCAATCCATTGCTCGGGCCAAGCCGGGAAAGCTACGAGTTCTTCGAGGACACCCAACTGCTTTTAAACCAGCGCTACACCCTGGTCCGCCCCGAGGTCAGGAGGCAGCGGCAAGGCCGCTCGCAAGAGCCGCCGCCAATCGTGGCCACGAACGGGAAACCTGGCCCGACCCAGTTCCGGGCGCTGCTGGCTCTGGGCGAGGACGACCCGCATCGGCAGGTTCGAGAATATGCCAAGCTGCTCCTGAATGCGCCGCGCATCGGCAAGGTCGATATTGTCATTCGTCGCGAACATCCGGATCTCGAAAAGATCCAGGCCATGGCCGAGGCAAGCACCTCGCGCCTCGAGGTGGCCATTGAGCCAGCCGATGTAGGCGCTCGCATCAACCGTGCCCACTTCGCACTGACAAGCGGCAGCGGCTGGTCCAACGAACTGGCCTGTGTCGGCATTCCGCAACTGCTCATCGTGCAGAATGAGACGCACTGGCCCAATGCCCAGAGGCTGGAAGAGGAAGGCTGCGCCTCCTGCCTCGGCTGGCACGAAAACGTCTCGGCACAAACGATCCGCCAGGCAATCCAGAACATGGTTGGCGATCCACTGGAACGCCAGGCCATGTCACGTTGTGGGCGTCAGCTCATCGACGGTCGTGGGCCGGACCGCCTGGTAACGGCCATGGAAGTAATGCTGCACCCGAGCCGCGAAATCGACTTCGCGTCGGAAGCTGCCTGATCCGGCATTAAATTGCGCTTGACGAGTGAGCCAGGAGAATTCATTCTCCTGGCTTTTTTCTTTGCCAAGCTCGTCGGCCCACTTCTTACAATAGCCGCAGAGCCAGTTGTTCACGCCCACCCGAATTGACGGTCATGCCATGGATAAAAAAGAAGTTGCCGCGATCCTGGACGACATCGCCATGCTGCTCGAACTGCAGGGTGAAAACCCATTTCGTTGCAATGCCTACGCGAAGGCCGCACGTGCCATCGCTCAGTTGGAACGCAATCTGGCGGACGTTATCGCGGACGACCAACTCGACCAGGTCCCGGGCATCGGCGAAACATTGCGCGACAAGGTGATTGCCCTGGTAACGACGGGCCAACTCGCTTTCTACGAGGAGCTCAAGGCCAAGGTTCCACCAGGGCTTCCCGACATGTTGCGACTGCCAGGCGTCGGCCCCAAAAAAATCAAGGCGCTCTACGACCTTCTGGGCATCGATGATCTTGAAAAGCTCAAGGCGGCTTGCGAGGCGAACACGGTCGCCGGCCTCAAGGGCTTTGGAGCGAAAACGCAAACGAAGATCATGGAAGGGATCGCCTTCCTCGGCCAAATGGGTGATCGGGTGCGAATCGATCAAGCCCTGGAAATCGCCGAGGCTCTGGTCGCGGAGTTGAAAAAGGCTTCGGGAATTGAGCGTATCGAGGTATGCGGCAGCCTGCGTCGCCGCAAGGAAACAATCAAAGACATCGATTTGCTGATCAGCTCGGATGATCCCGCCCCGATCATGGCGGCTTTCGTTGGCCTGGGCCAGGTGCAAAAGATTATCGGCCAGGGCGACACCAAGTCCAGCGTGGTGGTGGCCGGCCTTGATTATCATCGTGCGCGCATTTTGATGAACGCCGACCTGCGCGTCGTCACCAGGCAACAATTTCCCTTTGCGCTCAACTATTTCACGGGCAGCAAGGAACATAATGTCGCCATGCGGCAACGTGCCATCCAGTATGGCCTCAAGCTAAATGAATACGCGCTCGCCGGCGAAGCCAGGGATGTTGCCTGTGCCGAGGAAGAGGACATCTACAAGGCCCTTGATCTGGATTACGTCGCTCCCGAGCTACGCGAGGACACCGGAGAGATCGCCGCGGCCGCCGCTCACAAACTTCCCAGGCTGCTCGAAGCCAGCGACTTGCAGGGATGTTTTCACAACCATTCAACCTGGAGTGACGGCAAGAATTCTCTCGAACAGATGGCGGAGGCGGCTAAAAACCTTGGCTACAGCTACCTGGGCATAGCGGACCATTCGAAGTCATCGACGATCGCGAATGGGCTGACTGCGGAAAGGGTCCTTGCCCAGCACAATGAGATCGATGCCCTCAACGCGCGACTGGCCGGTATTCATCTTTTCAAGGGGACGGAGTGTGACATTCTCCCGGATGGCTCACTCGACTTTCCGGACGACGTGCTCGCCACCTTCGACTACGTCGTGGCCAGTGTGCACAGTCACTTCGGCCAGACGCGGGAAGAAATGACGCGTCGGATCGTTCGGGCGGTAAGCCACCCGCGGGTTACCATGCTGGGCCACGCGACCGGCCGGCTGATCCTGCGGCGTGACAGTTACAAGATCGATCTCGAAGCGGTCATCCAGGCAGCCGCCCAGCATGGCACCATGATCGAAATCAACGCGAGTCCACATCGCCTGGACATGGACTGGATTCATTGCAAGCGTGCCAGGGCCATGGGTGTAAAGTTGGTAATTAATCCGGACGCCCATGCCACGGATGAAATTGCCAATACGAGGTTTGGTGTTTCCGTAGCCCGGCGCGCCTGGCTAGAAAAAAATGACGTGTTCAACACTGGCACCCAGGCCGAGGTTGCCAGCGAACTCGCCGCACGCCGAGCGCGAGCGGGACGATAAACTGGATCTCTACAGGCGGTACTTCGGATGCGCGTTCAAATAACGGGTCACGCGGTCTTGCTTGGTAACCGCTTCTTTGAAGAAGGCCACTGCTTCATGTAGCCTGTCGTCCGGTTCGGCACAGCTAAAACGCAGAAAGCCCTGGCCGGCAGGTCCAAAACATTCGCCGCCCAGGCAGGCGACACCTTTCAAGTCGTCGGCCCCCTCCAGCAGGTACATCGCCAGTCCATGCGATGCGATGCTCAAGCGTTTGCAGATGGCAGACACGTCCGGAAAGACATAGAAGGTGCCAGCGGGCATCAAGACCTTGACGCCGTCCACTTTCTTCAGGTCATCCACCAGGAGCTGTACTTTTTTGTGAAAGCGCTGCATCACCTCGTCACGCTCGGCGGCGTCGTTGCGGAGTGCCGCCTCGCCCGCGAGCTGAACAATTGGCGGCACGCAAGATAATGCGGTGTTGATCATCTTGCCGATAGCCTCGGCGACTGGCTTGCTGCTGATCGCATAACCCAGCGCCAGCCGCTCATGCTATAGGACTTGCTAAATGTGAAGCATGCCACGCTCTGCTCGATCATGCCGGGCTGCGCCTGGAAAGGATGATGTTTGCCGGCCCAAACCATGTGATTGTAAGGCTCATCGCTGAACACCGCGATATTGCGGCCGCGAATCAGGTCGGCAATACCTTTCAGGTCTTCAAAGGTGGCGACTCCGCCGGTGGGGTTATGAGGGCTGTTGAGAAAGATGGCGCGTGCCCTGGGATTGTTTTTGACGAAGTCGGCCACGTCGTTCAGGTCGGGTCGAAATTGATTGGCTTGCTTCAGCGATGAGAACACCATCTTGCCGCCGCGGCGTTCAATGTTGGGGCCATACGTCGGGAAATGGGGGCTGAAGATCAGGACATTGTCACCCGGGTCGAGGAATGCTTCGCAAAAGAACTGCTCAAAAACCTTGGCACCCGGGCCCACCACCACATTTTCGGGCGTTATGTCGATGCCGTATTCTTTATGGTAATTCGCCGCCACCGCATCGCGAAACGCCGGCAATCCCAGGGAAGCGCAGTAATGGGTTTGATTGGCCTGGATGGCCTCGATGCCGGCCTTGAGCGCGCTTTTGGTGCTCGGAAAAGGGCTGTCGCCGATTTGCAATTCGACGACATCTTTGCCCTGGGCCTTCAGTCGGCGGGCGACTGCGAGGACGTCGAACGCTGTTTCCCCCGACAGACCCCGGGCGAACTGGCTTAATGTTAATGGCGTGGTATTCATGGCGAGGGTGGTTATTGTTTATTAGTGATGGCTTGTGCCAGCGGCCGGATTACCGCTGGCAGAATATGGCTATCGACCAGGTCCTGGCAGGTCTTGCGCTGGCTGCGGTATGAATCGATAAAAGATTTGCCGACATGGCGGCCCCAATACTGCCTGATCGTGAAATAAACGCTTATTGGCGCTTCCGGAAAATGGCCCGTGCGGATTTGGTATGCGTTGGTGCGGGTCTCCACGTTCAGGCGACACTGCAGACGACAGCCGTCGTCCAGGGATAGCATCAACGACGGCTCGTAGTTAAGCACCTTGGCGCCGGGCATCTGTACAAGTGTTTCGAGGGTAGTATTCAGACCAAGGGCCTCCGCCACGACCTCATCATGATTGCCCGTGTAGACGAAGTCGAACGCGAAAAGTACATCGAGTGCCTCACAATCTAGTGGACTGAAGTCCAGGTGAAAGGGAGCCACCTCCAGAACACGCTCGTGATGAGCGTCGGCGGCCTCGATGGATTGCGGGTTGACGAATCCCGAGCAAAAGCGCTTCGATTCCAGCGTAACCCAGCGATAGCTGCCCAGCTCGCGGTCTTCCTCGAGCACGAACTCGCCATTTTCCCGGCATTCGAAATCCGTCATTGTCGGGAAGGTTTTTTGCAGACTATCGAAGAAATGCAGCACGGTTTCGCGGCGGGTGGGCATTTCCATCTTGGTGTTGAGGTAAACGTAGACTCCGAAGTCATCGCACAGCGAGCTATAGGGATTCATGAAACGTTACCTCGGGGACGAAACCGCACTGCCCCCCTCCATTGTTCATTTTTTGGAGGCCAATTGCAAGAGACGCGCTCGCTGATTCAAGTCTGTTAAAACAAATAAAACCTCTCGAATTTCCCGGTTAAGATAACTGGGAGGTTTGAGAGGTTTTACGTGTTTTACCGGCGGCTTTCAACTAGGCGACCTGGGCCACCTTCTCAAGCACGGGCGTGGCCAGGTTGGACTGGTGCACCCAACGTCCGGAATCCGCCGCACCCTGCCACCGCTGCAAGGAAACCGCCTTAACATGATCACGTTCTTCATCGTCAAGCAGCTCAAAAAAGGAGTCGCGAAAACCGGCACGCACCTGGGTCGAGGAGCGGTTCAAGTAGAGAAGCTGTTCGGGGCGATCATCGAAAACCGCAACCGCGCGCCAGCACTGGGGCTTAGCTTCTGTTTGATAAAACATCGTCGGGTTCCTCCGTGGATTTTGGGTCTCTCTTCCTGAGAGCGTCTAATAAGTGACGAAGTTCAGGAAACGGGTCAAGAGCAGTTTTGCCCGGATGAGCAAAAAGATGGCGCCATTTTGGCCGTGGTTGCCACCTGGTAGCCATGGGATACATAAGTATTGACCGGCGGCGGCAGCAGTAAAAACACACCTGCAGACGGGAGATCCTCTCATGAATCGGCGCGAATGGTTTAAATATTCGAGTGCGAGCGTGGGCGCGGCGGGCTTGCCGTTGATGGCGGCCGCGGAGCAGGGGTTGTTTCAAGCTGGGGCTGGCCCGCAGGCGGCAGCCGACGGGCGCAACCTGCCTCCGCTGCGCATTACCGAAGTCCGCACCATACTGACTCAGCCCGCTGGTTTACGACTGATTGTGGTCAAGGTGATGACGAGCGAGCCTGGCCTGTACGGCCTGGGCTGCGCCACCTTTACCCAACGCGCTCGCGTCGTCGAAACGGCTATCGATAAATACCTAAAGCCATTTCTTATTGGCAAGGACCCCCTGCAAATCGAGGACATCTACCAGTCCTCCTTCGTCAGCTCGTACTGGCGCAACGGCCCGGTGCTGGGCAACGCCCTGAGCGGCGTGGACATGGCCCTCTGGGACATTCTCGGCAAACGTGCGGGTCTGCCGATTTACCAACTTTTTGGAGGCAAGTGCCGGGACTTCGTTGAGACCTATTGTCATACCAGTGGCAATACGATTCAGGAGGCGGAGAAGTCCGCCCGCGCCGGCCGGGAACGAGGCTATCGCTACATTCGCACGCAAGTGGCCGTGCCCGGCCTGTCGGCCTATGGCTCTGGCGGCGGGGCTGCTAGCGACAAAACCATTCCCGCCAATCGACGAACAGCCGTATGGGAACCAACGCCGTATGTTCGCATCGTGCCCAAGCTGTTCGAGCACCTGCGCAAGCAAC
Organism: uncultured Planctomycetota bacterium; assembly: GCA_963848825.1. Lineage (GTDB taxonomy): Bacteria > Planctomycetota > Planctomycetia > Gemmatales > Gemmataceae > CAVVSQ01. The sequence goes on from CAWKFA010000009.1 coordinate 330,669, forward strand.
TTGGCGATGATGTCGAGCTCCTCCACGACATGCATGAACGGGTGCCGCCGATCCAGGCCATGCAACTCTGTCGCGACCTCGAGCAGTACAAGCCCTTTTTCGTCGAGGACCCATTCAGTCCCGAGGACGTGGGTTACTTCGAAAAGATGCGGCACCTCACGAGTACGCCCATCGCGATGGGAGAACTGTTCAACAACGCCAATGAATACGTGCCTTTGATTGCCAACAGGCTGATAGATTTTATCCGTATTCACCTTTCGCAGATCGGCGGCTTGACCATGGCGCGTAAAGTCGCTCAGTTCTGTGAATTTTTCGCCGTGCGCACTGCCTGGCACGGCCCAGGGGACGTGTCGCCGGTCGGTCATGCCGCCAACGTGCATCTTGATCTGGCGAGCCCCAACTTCGGTATCCAGGAAGGGCGCGAGTTCAACCAGGCCGAGCAGGATGTCTTCCCCGGCTGTCCTTTGCTCCGGCAAGGGTCATTCACCGTGAGCGCGCGGCCAGGGCTGGGCATCGATCTTGACGAGAACCTGGCGCGCAAATTTCCGATCACCGATGACCCGTCCTTCGACCTGCGCTGGGGCAACCTCCGCCGGCGCGATGGGACCATCGTCAAGCCCTAGCAGCCCGTTGAAAAAGGGGTCTGACCCCTTTTTCAACGGGCTGCTAGACAAAGGGGCAGGAGCCGGAATTATTTGCTGGTGGTCGGCAGGAAGGGGCTTTTCGCCGGAAGGATGGAGGGTCCGAAGGGGCTAGTTTTCGGCGTTAACATGGGAGTGTTGGGAACAATAGGCGGCCACGACCCCAAATGGACCTTGGGAAACACATTGGCCATGCTGAAGGGCTTCGTCTGGGCTGGGCTACGAAAGACGTTGTTCACATTCAAGGTTTTCATGGCTTTGCTGGTGTCGATGGGCACGCTGTTGTAGCTGCGCGCGTTCACACCCGTAAAAAATGTGCTCGCGGCGTTCTGGGCGGCTACCGGAATGACGGCGCCATGACAAGCGCTCCTGACAATATCCACGCGCGCATCGTCCGCCTCCCCCTGGCGCTCGCCAGGTAGACATGCTCTGCAAGAATGACCGGGAAAGCGGCGAGAATAGCCTGAATGAATCATTTGTCAACGGGAAAATAACGCGGCCCGGCGGCGCCTATCCGAAATAAACACTCTCTTTAAAACAGGGCCAGCTTTTCATCACAACCTATCATGCGGTTGAAATTCTGCACGGCCACGCCGCTGGCGCCGCGTACCAGGTTATCCTCGCAAACAAGGATAATGATGCGGCCGCGCACAACACGAACAGTGATGTCCACGAAATTTGTATGCGCGCTGTCCTTGGTTGCGGGCAGGTGTCCCACGACGCGCACGAATGGGGCCTGGGCATAATAGGCACTGAACAAATCGAGTAGCTGGGCCTCGGTAAAGGCTCGATGGGGGTTGGCGTAGATCGTGGTGAAGATCCCGCGGTCCATGGGGATCAGATGCGGCGTGAAGATGACCTCCACGGGCTCGCCTGCGATGTCGGTAAGTGCCTGTTCGATTTCCGGCGTATGCCGATGTTGGCCGACCGCATAGGCGGCCACGCTTTCATTGCACTCCGGAAAATGAAAAGGGAGTTTGGGCGTGCGGCCGGCGCCAGAAACACCGCTCTTGCTATCGACGATGATGTTCGTCGAGGTCAATGTACTTGCCGGCGACGAGAGGCGCTAACCCAAGGATCGCCGTCTGAGGATAGCAGCCGGGGTTGGCGACAAGCTGGGCCGACGGCAGTTCTTCGCCGAAAATCTCCGGTAAGCCGTAGACCGCCTGGGCAAGGTGGGCCAGGTCACGGTGGCTTTCGCCGTACCACTGGGCGAAGACATTGGGGTCACGGAGCCGATAGTCGGCGCTCAGGTCAATGACGCGTAAGCCGCGCTGCAGGAGGAATGGCAGTGTTCCCATGCTCACCCCGTGAGGCAGGCAACCGAAGGCCCAGGTTATGCCGCGTGCTACAAGTTTATCCGCATCGAATGGTTCCATACGCAGGTCGATACGCCCGGTCAGGCTGGGGTGCGACTGGGCGACGAGGGGCGTACCCTCCTGGCGCGACGTCACCGCGGCAATTTCGACTTCTGGATGGCGAAGCAGTATTTTGATCAGTTCCAGGGCCGTGTAACCGGTACCGCCTAAAATCGCGACTTTGATCATGTGCGGGGCCTGTCGTTAATTGCCGTGGTTGTGTTGCTAATGCCCGAGACATTCATTCAATTCACTGTACATTGAATGAGCATCCGCGACTACAACACGAATACCCATGAAAACGATCCACGAAGCCGCCGCCGCCATCCGTTCACGGAAAATAACCCCAAGCGAACTGGTGGAAATGTGCCTGGCCCAGGTCGAACGCTGGGAATCGAGGGTGCATGCCTGGGTTTTTATCGACGCGGAGAACGCCCGCGCTGAGGCAAAACGTTGCACGGCCGAGATCCACAAGGGCAACTATCGCGGGCCCATGCACGGTATCCCCATCGCGGTCAAAGATATCTTCGACGTTTTTGATTGGCCCACCGCGGCAGGCTCGAAACTATGGGAGAAGAGCGTCGCGCGCCAGGATTGCGAGGTCGTTCGCCGGCTCCGAGAGGGAGGGGCAATATTTCTGGGCAAGACGGTTACCACGCAATATGCGAGCTTTGATCCCCCGGTTACACGCAATCCCTGGAACCTCGACTGTACTCCTGGCGGTTCCTCGAGCGGGTCCGCTGCCGCGCTTGTCACCGGCATGTGTTTCGGCGCGCTGGGCTCGCAAACCGGAGGGTCAATCACCCGGCCGGCATCTTTCTGTGGTGTGGCCGGGTGCAAGCCTTCTTATGGGCGGGTGCCGCTCGCCGGAATCGTCCCCCTGGCATGGTCGATGGATCATCCAGGCCCGATGGCGCGCTGCGTTGCGGACCTTGACTTGCTTTTCGCCGGGTTTGCTGATCCCCGGCCCACTTGGTCTGCCCCAATCGCCATGCCGCCAAGCTTGCTTCGTGTTCGCGGGCTGTTCCAAGACTTGGCGGAACCCTCGGTGCTCGCGAGCCTGGAGGAAGTAACGCGAAAGTTCGCGGCGGCCGGCGCCGCGGTCAGGGAGAGCGCCTTGCCCGCTGGCTTTGCCGACGTCGTGGCGCGTCACCGTACCGTAATGGCCGTGGAAGCGTCGCAGTTTCATGAACTCCGTTTGCGGCGTCATCCGGAGGACTACAAGCCGAACATCCGGGCACTGCTCGAGGAAGGCCTGGCCTGTCCCGCGCCAGCATACGCGGCAACCAAACAACACCAGCGCCTGCTTCAGAAACAAACCCACGCCTGGCTAGCCGATGGCGGCATCGCGCTGACGCCGGCCACGCTGGGGCCAGCACCGGCCGCGGCGACAACGGGCGATCCGGCGTTTAATTCGCCCTGGAGCTACACAGGCATGCCCACTGTTTCTTTCCCAACGGGCCATTTTGAAGGAGGACTTCCTCTGGCAATTCAGCTCGTAGGCCCCCGCGGCTCGGAACAACGTTTATTTGAAGTGGGCAGGTGGTGCGAAAAGGTGCTGGACTGTCAACCGCTCGAGCCACCGGCTTGATGTTCGCCGGCCTGGGGATTGGCGGTGCGACGTAAAATGGATTTGTCTCGACGTTAAAGGCGGCAAGCAAAACATGGCCTCGGTTGCAGATATGTTTGAGCAGGCCCTAAAACATCACCGCGAGGGTCGCTTCAAGGAGGCGAACGTCCTTTATGGACAAGTTTTGCGAGCTGAGCCCCAGCACGCGGATGCCTGGCACCTGCTGGGCGTGCTGTCCGGGCAGCTCGGCGCCCGGACCTCGGTATAGAGTGTATCCGCCAGGCCCTGGGCATCAAACCGGACTTCGCCGAAGCCTATTTCAACCTGGGCAAGGTATTCAAACAGCAGGGTCAAGCCGCGGCGGCCATCGCCAGCTACCAGGAAGCGCTGCGCCTGAAGCCAGACCTGGCCGAGGCGTACAACAACCTCGGCATCATCTACCATGAAGAAGGTCGCTTCGAGGAGGCAGCCGCCAGTTATCGTGAAGTCATTCGTCTAAGCCCGGCAGTCGCCGCGGCGCATAACAATCTTGGCAAATCCCTGCACGACCTGGGTGGGCTCGACGATGCCATTGCCAGCTATGGCGAGGCCCTGCGTCTCTCTCCCAACAACGCGGAGGCCAGCAACAACCTCGGCGTGGCATTGCTGGCGCAAGGCAAGCTTGACGAGGCCATCGCCACTTTTCGCGAAACCTTGCGGCTGCAGCCGGAATATGCGGAAGCCTACCAAAATCTAGGACTTGCCCTGGAGCGGCAACGCAAGCTTGACGAACCTTCAGGCTAGTATTTGGTATACTCAGAACGCCCGGTTTCCCCACATTTCCCCGCCATTTCATTCTTCCCGCTGCTTACCAACCCTTCCGACAGTTCCGCTTGTAAACTTCCGGCGATTGCTTATATATCGTCCGCATTATTTCCACCTCTAGAGTCCATGGGCGAGGGCGGGTCGGGAGACGCGGGAAGATGACGCGGACGGTACACACCTGGTGCCTTTTGCTGCTGGCGGCGCTGGCCGCCTGCGCGTCCGGTTGTTTCGGCGGCAACTCCAATCCGAGCTATTTCCCCTATTTGCTACCGTTCGGCGATGTCATTCAGACGCACGCCAAGCCGATAAGTCCTGGATATTACGCGAATTTTGATCCGCATGCGGTCCGCCTGGAAGTCCGGCCCCTCGAAGCGACCAACCAGGTACGTACGCAATATGTGCTCATCGCCACCGTCTACGACGAGAAAAGTGTGCCACGTCGTGATCGCCGCGTCGAGTGGATGCTGGAAGGGGTCGGCAACCTGATAGAAGTCGATGAGAGCGGAGTCACCGCCGGCCGTGGCTACAAGACGAGTCCCAAGCATGCCGTTAGCTACACCGCCATCAACGAGCATACCTTCACGCGCGGCAACAATAACCCGGCCGACGATTTTGTCATCCGCCCCGGGCAGACCTGGTGCGTAATTAGCTCCGCGGTCGAGGGGGACACGCACATCACGGCCTACGCCCCGGGTATCGCCAACTGGGACAAGGGCAAAGTATTCGTGACCTGCCGCTGGGTGGACGCCAACTGGGAGTTTCCGCCGCCGGCCAGTGCCCGTGCCGGCTCGGAATACGTCTTCACCACCAAAATATTCCGGCACACCGATCGGCAACCGCTGGCCAAATATCGCGTACGGTACAAAATCCTCGATGGTCCGGCGGCCGTGCTCAAGCCGAGCGGCACCACGGAATATGATTCGGTGAGCAATCTAGAAGGCAATGCCCAGGTGGCCATCGCTCAGATGGCACCGGCGTTTGGAACCAATCGCATTGGTATCGAAGTGATCCGGCCACCCGACCCGACGGCACCCAGCGGGGCCGGCATCATCATTGCCAAAGGCGAAACATCCATCGAATGGCTGGCGCCGAACGTGGCCCTCAGCCACACCGGCCCGCCCATGGTAATGCTGGGCCAGGAGGCTGTCTTCACCACAGCCATCAACAATGCCGGCCGGATCGAAAGCAAGTCTATGACCGTCACCAGTCCGCTGCCCGCCGGTCTGGAGTTCGCACGCTCCCAGCCGCCGGCATTTTTTGACGGCAAGCAATTGGTCTGGACGTTGGGCACGCTGCCGCCCGGACAAACTCACCAGATTCAAGCGGTGTACAAGACTCTTCGGCAGGGCCCGGCGACATCTACGGTTATCCTGGCAACGGAAGAAGGTCAACGCGACGAGAAGAGCGCCACCACGCAAGTCACAACCGCCTCATTGCGCGTCGCCCTGAACGCCCCGGCCACGGGAATGGTCGGCGTGCCGGTGAGCTATGAGATCACGGTTACCAATCCCAACACCATCGTGTTGCCGGACACGATTTTGCAGGCGCAATTCGATGATGGGCTCGAGCACGAATCCCGCGTCCGCCTGGTTACCTTGAAGGTCGGCGACTTGCCGGCTCAGGGAGCACGCACCGCCACGCTCGTGCTGGTGCCCAAGCAAACCGGCAAGTTCGTCACCAAGGTGGTTGCCACTTCCGGCAACATCAGCGACCAGGCCATTCATGAACTGACGGTGCAACAGGCACAGATGAGCCTGTCCATCGAAGGTCCCAAGACGCGTTATCAAACACGGCCCGCGGACTGGATCATCGATGTAGGCAATCCCAGCGACGTCCCCATGACCAACGTAGTAGTCCGCGACAAACTCCCGCCGGAACTGGAGTTCGTCGGTGCTGGCCAGGGCGGGCAGCTGACCGCGGGCGAAGTCGTCTGGAACATCGGCACTCTGGGCCCGCGTGAGAAACGCAGCTTACAGCTAACGGCGCGCGGGCGTGCCTTGACGGAAGCCGCGGTCCAGGCCGTCATCGCCACCGCCGATCCCGGCCTGCGCAAAGATGCCCAGGCCACGCTGAAAATCTTCGGACTACCAGCCTTACGGGCCGAGATAACGCAGACAGGTGTCCCGGCTGAAGTTGGCAAACCCGTTATTTATGATCTGAAGATTACGAACACAGGCACATTGCCAGCCACGAACATTGACGTGGTGGCCACGCTGCCGGCCGAAATGAGGTTTGCGAAGGCCAACGGCGCCACCAAGACCAACGCGGATGGGCAGGGGGTTTCGTTCCAGACCATGGAGAAACTTGATCCGGGTCAGTCGGCGCAATTCTCGATCGAAGTCGACACCTTGAGGCCAGGAGACGTGCGTTTCCGGATGGAAATCAGGAGCCCGGCGCTTGAAGCCGGCCCAATTATCGAGGAACAGGCCACGCGCATCTATGATCCGCGCCAGGCCGCTCCCGCTGGTGAACCGGCAGCGCCGGTGCCACCACCCCCACCGCCGCCCTTATAGAAGCGTCAGGCGCCCGTGATGCGCCGAAACGCCTCGCCTTCGTTCTGCGTTGGCCGTTCCGGCCTGCCTTTGTAGCGGTATTCAAGTCGCATGTTGTCGATGCCCATGAGATAAAGAATCGTCGCGTGCAGATCGTGGACATGAAGACGATCCTCGACCGCGTGCAAACCGATCTCGTCCGTGGTGCCGATTGTCTGGCCCCCTTTCACGCCGCCCCCCGCCATCCACATCGTGAAGCCGTACGGGTTGTGATCTCGACCATCCCCCTTTTCCGACATGGGCGTGCGCCCGAATTCACCGCCCCAGACGACCAGCGTCGACTCCAACAGACCTCGTTGCTTGAGGTCCTTCAAGAGGCCCGCAACCGGCAGGTCGGAGGCGCGGCAATTGTCGCCGTGATTGGTTTCGATTTTGGTATGGGCGTCCCATTTGCTGCCGGCGCCGTGATAGAGCTGCACAAAGCGCACGCCCCGCTCGACGAGCCGGCGTGCCAGGAGACAATTGCGGCCAAAGGATGCGGTTTCCCGCTGGTCGATGCCATAGAGGCGCTGCGTTGCCTGGGTTTCCTTGCTGAGGTCGACCGCTTCGGCGCCTCGGCCTGCATGCGGAACGCCAGCTCATAGGCGGCGATACGGGCATCGAGTTCGGTTTGCTGCGGCCTGGATTGGGCATGGTGGCGATTAAGTTCGGTCAAGAAGTCGAGCCGGCCACGTTGCTGTTCGACGCTGATGCCCTCGGGAGGCTGCAAGTTGGGAATGGGCACAGCCCCGTTCTGGAAGCGTACGCCCTGGTAAACGGCGGGCATGAAACCGGCGCCCCAGTTGCGCGGCCCGTTGGTTACCGATCCTGCCCCGTCAAGGAGCACGACGAAACCCGGAAGGTTCTGGTTCTCCGTCCCAAGGCCATAGGATGCCCAGCTACCCAGGGACGGCCTGCCCGCCAGGATGGAGCCCGTGTTCATCTGGCAAACGCCGGCCGAATGATTGATGGCGTTGCACCAGCAAGAGCGGATCACCGCGATATCATCGACACATGTGGCCGTGTGGGGCAACCAGTCGGAAACCCAGGTCCCGCACTGGCCATGTTGCCGCCAGCGCCGTTCGAACCGAGCAGCGGCGATTCGAACTCACCCATGCTGGTGATGACGCGGCGAATGTTCGAGGGAGCCCGCTGACCGGCAAGGCGATTGAGCAGCGGCTTGGGATCGAACAAATCCAGGTGGCTGGGTCCCCCCTCCATGAACAAGAAGATGACGCTTTTTGCCCGCGGTGGGAAATGCGGCTGTTTCGCCGTCATATTGGCGCTGGCGAAGGCGCGGTCCTGCTGCAGGAGACCGTTAAGCGCCAGCGCTCCAAAGCCCGCACCGCTCTTGAAGAGGAACTCGCGTCGGTTCATGGCTCACTCGATTCCTTTTAGTCGCACCGCGGCAGTTCGCCAGCGCTGACCTCTAGTCGACATAGAGAAATTCATTGGCGTTCAGCAATACATGACAAAAATCAACGAGGGCGGCACGCGGCGCGGGGATCGGTCCGCTTAGCCGTCGCATCTGTGCCTCCATGAAGGCTGCCGCCTGGGCTCTTTCTTCCCGGGTCGCACTGCGGCCCATGGTTAGCTGATAGGCGCGTTCGATTGGGTCGACGGCCTGCTCACGCTCCAGACGGTCGGCAAAGGCCTTCGCCTGGCCAAGCATGAAAGGGCTGTTGAACATGAGCAGCGCCTGCGTCGGCGTGGTGGTCACGTTGCGCTGGGCGGTGCTCACGATGCCCTCGGGCGCATCGAACACATCCATCAAAGGTTCCGGCGTGTTGCGCTTGATCTTGGTATAAATCCCTCGCCGTGGCTCCTTGGCGTCGACGCTCGGCCCGCCCATCTTCAGGTTTAGTTGCCCGGTAGTGGCCAGGATGGCATCGCGAATTTGCTCGGCGTCAAGCCGGCGCGTGGACATCTTCCACCAGAGCCGATTTTCCGGGTCCTTGCTCAGAGCGTCCGGGGCTGCAGGGCTCGTCGCGGCTTGCCGGTAGGTCTGCGAAGTTACCATGAGCCGGTGCAGCTTTTTGATGCTCCAACCGTCCGCCACAAAGCCCCCGCCAACCAGTCCAGCAACTCGGGATGGCTGGGCGGCTCGCCGAGCTTGCCGAAATCGCTGGCAGTGGCCACCAGTCCCCGGCCGAAGTGATATTGCCAAACGCGATTCACCATGACGCGGCTTGTCAAACGGTTATCGGGCCTCGTCAGCCACTCGGCCAGCGCCGTGCGACGGCCCGTCGAAGCCATTCCGGGTGGCGGTGCGATGGCCGCGGGGCTTTCGTCAAGAATGGTCAGGAAACCAGGAGCCAGGGGGGCAGCGGCCGTCTTCTTGGGGATGGTGGTAGGCGGCGCCTCCGAGCCCACGTCCTTGATGGTCATGGCTACGGGCAAGGGGGCGGGCTTGAGGCTGTCAAATTGCGCCAGCTCCTTCTGGAGCTCGGTCTGCTGTTTAAGGTCCGGGTCCTTGAGCTTCATGTGGTCGTGCTCATACTGGACCTGTCGAAACACAAGTCCGACGAGTTGCTTCTCAAGGGGTAAACGCTCGTCGTTGGGCTTGTGAACCATCGATTGCACGTCTTGAGGAAATTTGATCGTCATCATCGACTCAAGCCGATCTTTTTCAGCTTTTTCGACCTCGCCTAGCTTCTTACGGATGGGGGCCGTTTGTTCTTCCCATACGGCGAGCTTCTTCTGATATTCGGCCAACTGAGAGCGCGAGGCGACTGGCGTCGTGGCCGGCATCATCGGCGCGAAAAAAGCCTGGAGTCGGAAGTAGTCCTTTTGCAGAATGGGGTCGAACTTGTGATCGTGGCAGCGGGCACAGCCCACGCCCATGGCGAGAAACACATCGCCCGTCACGTCGGTCACGTCATTGAGCATGTCTTGCCACTGGGCTCGAGCGTCCCGCTGATTGTATTCATAGATGGTGTGCCGTAAAAAGCCGGTGGCGATCAGTGCTGCCGGTTCGTCCGGTGCCAGTTCATCGCCCGCGAGCTGTTCGCGCACGAAGCGGTCGTAGGGTTTATCGCTGTTGAAGGCATCAATGACGTAGTCGCGATAGCGCCAGGCGTTCGGTCGATACTCATCTTGCCGGAAGCCATCCGACTCGCCGTAACGGGCCAAATCGAGCCAGTGCCGGGCCCAGCGTTCGCCATAGCGCGGGCTGGCCAACAAGCGGTCCACGAGCTTTTCGTAGGCGTCAGGCGCAGTGTCGGTCACGAATGCCGTAACCTCATCAGCGGTCGGCGGCAAACCAATCAAATCGAAGGTGACGCGACGAATCAGCGCGACACGGTCAGCGGGCGGGGATGGTTGCAAGCCTTCGGCATCGAGCCGGGACCGGATAAAGCGATCGATCGGATTTTGCTCCCAGGTGGGGTCGCCGACTTTCGGAAGCGCCGGGGTCTTTAACGGTTGGAAGGCCCACCATTGCCGATCCGCCTCGCTAATCTGGCCAGGGAGGCGGGCTGTTTTATCTTCCGTCGCCCCGGGCCAGGGAGCGCCCATCTTGATCCAGTCGCGCAGGAGCGCGATTTGGTCCGCCGCAAGCTTGCCCTTGGGTGGCATTTGCAAATCTTCATCCTGGTAACCCACGGCCTTCAGCAGCAAGCCCTTTTCCGGATGGCCGGGTACGAGCGCGGGACCGCCGTCGCCACCCTTGACGAGAGCACCGAGGGAATCGACTACCAGGTGTCCCTTACTTTTGCCGGTTTTATGGCTATGGCACTGGAAGCAGTTGGTTTCAAGGAGGGGTCGGATCTTCTTTTCGAAGAACTCCGCCTGCTCCGGAGTCGGCTCGGAGCCGAGCGCCAGCGGCCGGGGCGTCAGGGCCAATCCCAGCAACAAGGTTCCGCCAAGACCAAGGAAGAGGAGGTACCGCTGCGAGCACCGACGCATGGAAGTTCTCCCAGAATGGAGATGGCAAAGAGAACCTCTATTTTAGCCATCGGTCATTTTTCCGCAACAGATTACCAGGGAATGCCATAAAATAATTGCGATCGTTCCCTCGGGCCCTCAACCTGCCCGTGCATTCACGCCAAACCGGAAGGATGGCCGTCATGCGCAATACCCTGTTGATTTCCACGTTAATTCTTTTGCCCACCCTGATAAGGGCCGACGATCCGCCCGCCGAAGCCAAGAAGGACTATGCCGACTTTTCGCGTTTGATCCACAAAATGGTGGTGAAAGAGCTTCCCAAGGAGTTTGAGGACAAAAGCAGCTGGGGCCAGATGGTCCCCCTCACCGAAAGGGTGCGCTTTCCCAACCTGCCGCGCACCCGTATTCGCATCGGCGACAAGGAAGGCTACCCAGACGGAGTCTGGAAGAAATACAAGGTGCGCATCGACGATCCCGCCAACGACTTGAAGATCGTGGTGCGCGAATTTTCCAAGGTCGATCCGAAGCAATATCGCCTGGTGGTGGATGCCGAGGTAACCTTCACGGGCGAGGGTGAAATTCAGAACTGGCAACGCGGCGTGCCCCTGGGAAAGATCAGCGCCCAGGCCGGCGGCGTGCTGGGCATCGGCATGGGCTTCGACGTGGGCGTGACGCTCAATACCAAAAAGTTCCCGCCCGACATCATCGTCGAGCCCAAGCTGGCGGATTTACTGCTTGACCTCAAAGATTTCAACCTGAAACGGGTGGCTCACCCCACCACCAATATCGCCATCGAAGGTGATGCCGCCAAGAACATCGGCAACGACATCAAGGAATCGCTAAAAAGCCTCGTCAAAAGCCTGGAGCCAGACATCAAGAACCGCGCCAACGAAGCCATCGCCCAGGCCCTCAAGGAAGGCCGGGGCAATATCTCCGCCTCAGCCCTTCTCAAAATGGCCCCGCCGGCCCAACCCAAAGAGAACAAAGCACCGGCTGAACCCCGCTGACGCCAGACATTCTTTCCCCGACCAATCCCGTAGGGTGGCGTCGAGCGTACTCGCGCTGACCCACCGAAATACACGTAACACGTGGTCGCACACCGAGATCCCGCATGGCGCCGGTGGGTCAGCGCGAGTACGCTCGACGCCACCCTACGGAAACCCACCGAAATACACATCACCCGTGGCCACACACCGAGATCCCGCACGTCGCCGGTGGGTCAGCGCGCGAACGTTCGACGGCTACGCAGCGTGTCCCGCGCAGGTAAAGCACTTATTCGCGTATTTGTGCCCGCAGGTCGAGCAATAGCGTGCCGTGTTGCCAGCCGTCGCGTGTCCGCCGCACTTGGTGCACTTGTTCGCTTCATGAACTGCACAGGTAGTGCAAAGCAGGGCCGTGGGGCCTGTCGAAGCGTGCCCGGCGCAATCGAGGCACTTGTTTTGATAGTGGAGGTGGCAGGTGCTACAAAGTTTTACAGGCGCGGACATCGCTTTCTCCTGAGGCTTTTGGCTGCTCGGCAGAATTGGGTACCGATGCAAACAGGAGGTATCGTACAAGTCACCGAACAGTGGTCAAGTATTGCACCGCGGATGTTCAGATCATTCCCGTAGGGTGACGTCGAGCGTACTCGCGCTGACCCACCGGCGCCATGCGGGACCTAGGGTGTGGCCCACGTTTTATGGGTATTTCGGTGGGTCAGCGCGAGTACGCTCGACACCACCCTACAGGGTCGTCAGAGTTCATTTACATTTGGCTACGCTGCCAATAGCGCAAAAAGCTTTCCGAGCGGTGTATTGCTCGGTCGATGTTCAGATCATTCCCGTAGCGTGGCGTCGAGCGTACTCGCGCTGACCGACCGGCGCCATGCGGGATCTCGGTGTGTGGCCCCATGTTATGGGTATTTCGGTGGGTCAGCGCGAGTACGCTCGACACCACCCTACAGGGTCGTCAGAGTTCATTTACATTTGGCTAACGCTGCCAATGCCGCAAAAAGCTTTCCGAGCGGTGTATTGCTCGGTCGATGTTCAGATCATTCCCGTAGCGTGGCGTCGAGCGTACTCGCGCTGACCCACCGGCGCCATGCGGGATCTCGGTGTGTGGCCCCATGTTTTATGGGTATTTCGGTGGGTCAGCGCGAGTACGCTCGACACCACCCTACAGGGTCGTCAGAGTTCATTTACATTTGGCTACGCTGCCAATATCGCAAAAAGCTTTCCGAGCGCCGTGTATTGCTCGGTCGATGTTCAGATCATTCCCGTAGGGTGGCGTCGAGCGTACTCGCGCTGACCCACCGGCGCCATGCGGGATCTCGGTGTGTGGCCCCATGTTAGGTGTATTTCGGTGGGTCAGCGCGAGTACGCTCGACGCCACCCTACAGGCGGGAGCGCTCACCTCGGCGACGGATGGCGGGGGCGGGCCAGCCGGCGATTGACCAGCAGTTGCGCAATTGTTGGCGGCAGGCGGGCGGCAGGTTGTAGGAAAAGGTTAGGATGATACGTTGGCCGCGAACGATGCCGCGTATCACGGCGCTCTGCACCTGGTGTTGATTGCAGATTTCGCTGACCTGTCGCAGAAATGCGGGCGTCACGACGCCGTGTGTCGCCTGGGCCATGCTGTGCCTGACGCGCACCCTGAAAATACACCTTGGGCTCAGGCCTTGCCATAAGCCCCAGGCGACCAGGACAACAAGAGCCAGCGGGAAGATTAGGTGCAACGTAGCTCCCAGATGTTCGGATCCTTCCCGTAGGGTGGCGTCGAGCGTACTCGCGCTGACCCACCGGCGCCACGCGGGATTTCGGTGTGTGGCCCACGTGTCAGGTGTATTTCGGTGGGTCAGCGCGAGTACGCTCGACGCCACCCTCACCGGGGACCCCGGGAATCCGCAATTTTAGCTCAGGTTGGAAAACTTGCGCAACAACCATTCGCAGGTAATCAGCGTTACGAACACTACCAGCATGAGGCCATTCCAGAGGACCACTTCCTGGCGGCGCGTGAAAGTTGTCAACTGGGGTTTTACGTCCCCGACGAGCTGGTGCAGGTCTTCCTCCCGATAAAACTTACCACCGGAAACCAGGGCCATGTCACGTAGCGCCGTCTCGGCCAGCCCGGCTTCTTCGAGCTCATGGCGAGGCGGCAGATCGACACGAAATGGGAAGGTAACCGGCTCCGGATTGTTGACTTTAACTTGCCAGCGGCCGGGCTGATCGTAAATCAGGGCGGCTTGATATTCCCCCTCCTGGCCTGGAGTTGGGTAGAGCGTGATTTTGCGCGTTCTTTGCTGGCCTGGCCGGGCATCCAGATATTCCATGATGGCCTCGATCTTGGGCTCCTTGCGTGGATTGAACTCCTTGTCGAGAAGGCGGACGAAGATCGAGCCCGGGGTGTTCAAGATGGCTTCCGAACGCGCCAAGGCCATCTGCGCTCGTCCAGACGACTGGCCCAAAAGAGACGGCAGGCCCATTTGATAGATGATTTGGCCCCAAAAGCGATTGGTCACCTTTTCGGCTTCGTTAAGGCGCCAGCGCCAGATTTCATCGCTGCCTAGAAAGAGGACCTCGCCCTTGCCGTAGTGTTGGGTCGCCATCACGGGCATCGACTGGTCCCCCATGCGGGCGCGGGGATTGACGAGGAGGCTGACGCCGCCGGGACGCAGCTTGGTAAGGGGATACTGCCAATGGAAGCCGGGCAGCTTGGCCCATTCTTTAACATTGTCCTCGGGTGTGTCGGCCAGAAACAACATGTTCGAGCGCTGGCCGACTTCGGTCAACGTGACGGGGTATTCCTGGGTGCGTAAGTCGGCCTCCAAATTGAATTTTCTGACCTCAAACTCGGCGGGCAGGACTTCCGCCAGGGGCGTATGCTCATAACTGGACGGCATATACTGACGGCCCGCGACGACAATGAGCCCACCGCGGTTTTGCACGAACTCCTTGATCCACTCCATGTGCTCCTTGCCCAAGTAGGTGCTGGCCACGTCGCCCAAAATGATCACGTTGTACTGCGCGTCGAAAAACTTGGCACGCGTGGTTGGGAAGCCGGCCAGAAAAGGCGCGCCGCCAGCGACCACCTTCGGGTCGGCGTTGACGAGCACGAAAGAAGGCTCGATACGGCGATCGCGCAGCAGGCCCGCCATCAAGAACTGATAAACAAAGCGCGGAGAATGTTCGACATACAAGACGCGTATTTTGCGATCGACCACGCGCAGGGACCGGGTAATCGAGTCCTTGAAGGAGTTGTCCCCCTTGACCTCGATGGTGGCGACCAGGTCGACATTTTCTTCGCTGCCCTTGTTCTTGGGAACGGTGAAGCTAAGCGCCTCGCGCAAATCTTCCCCGGTTTGCAAAGGCAGATCGCGCCGCGCCACCAGCTTGCCGCCCAGCTTCAAGGTCACCGCCAGAGTGCCCTTCTTGAAACCCTGGGCTCGCCAGCGCAACGGCACACTGATGTTGTCCTCGACAAAAATGGTGTCGGGAGCACCAACCTCCTTCAGTTGCAGGCTGCCGCCTTCCGCGGTACCCACGCCATAGATATAGAGCGGCACCTTGTGGCGAGCGCAGTTCCAGCGCCGCCTCCTGTAACGTGAATTTGCTGGCGTTATCCTGCCCGTCGGTGAGCAAGACCATGGCCGCCGGCCAGGCATCGTCCTTGCGTTTGAGAATTTCAATGACGGAGTCGGCCAGGTCGGTGCGAGCTTCATCGGCCTTGAAGCTTTCCAAAAGGCGGTCGGTAAGCGTTTTATCCTTGCTCGTCGGTTCCGCGGCCCCGTGGAGGCTGTAACCAAAGAGGAAGGGCCGGACCGGACCTACCTTGGCGAGGCCCGCGACGATGTTAAGTTTCTGGTGACGAAGGATCGAACGCACCAGGTCGGCGCGGGCGGGATCCTTGGGTGTTTCGGCGGGCACCACCTCGGGACTCTTGGCGGCGAGCACCGGCGTGTTCACGGGCACCAGCCCGTTGGCGAGCGCCACCCGCAACTTATCGGGTTCGGTGAGGCGGCGATCTTGTTGCCGCATACTCTGGCTGTTATCCAAAAGCAGTACGACGCTTCTTGGCCTTTGGCCTTCGAACTCGGTAAGCAGCACGGGGCGAAACAAGAGAAACAGCAGCAACCCCAGCAGCACCACGCGCAGGCCGGTCATGAGCAGCCGGCGCGGCCAACCCATCGAGCCCTTTTCATGACGGTAGAGAAAAAACACGCCAACCGCCACCGCCACGATCATAAGGATCGCCAGCCACAAGGGCATCAGGCCGCGAAAGCTTAACTCCGCCGACTGGAGCGTGGCGTCGGCCGGCACGTCGATGCCCAGGAGTTTGATGAGGAGTTTCATGGTTATTCGCAACAACAACAGGGACCTTGGCAGGTGGCCTACCAGGCCCGCCCGCACCAGTAAGCCAGGAGCGTCTCGCCAATCGCCAGAAAAAACACGGCTGTCAAAAACCAGGTAGTCCACTCGCGGCTCCAGCGTTCATCGGCCCCCTGGGGCGCCACTTCCACGCCGGCCGTTATATGAATGGGCGCGAAACCAAGCCGCTGGTCGATTTCCGCATCCCCCAGCAACGACAGGTCCTGGCTCTCGCGCAAATCAGGCACCACCGCGATCGGCACATCCTTCTCCGGCGGCAGGCCGGAGAGGCCATCCTGGCTGCGCTCTTGCGGCGCTTGCGTGGCGACGATGGTATAGATGCCCGCGACAGGGAGATCGCCAAGCGTCACGACGGAGCGATTGTTTTTCTTCTCCGGCAACCCAAGGCGAACCCTGGAGCCATCGGGAGTGACGAGGGTATAAGAGCGGTCGCCAATTCGCGTCGGTTGCCAGTCAAGGGTTTCGCCGGCGACAATGTTGTAGTTTTGCGTTTGCCCCTGGAGCAGGTGGCTGAGCAAGATATGCACAAAGGGGACGAACTCAAAATGCAGGGGCCAGTCGGTCCAGGTGGGCTCGGGTGAATCGCGACGGTAGCCCCGGTCCGCCGAAGTCGCGATGAAGACGACCTCGCCGCCGTCAACCAGGCGTGAGGCGACGGCCGGTTTACCGTTGCCGAAGCGAAACACGACGGTAACCGGGTCCTGTTTCTTGTCCTTCATGGCCGGGACTTCGCCGACATCATTCTTCTTCTTGACGATCTGCGCCGGTTCGCCAAGATCGAGGGCCTTGTAGATCTCGATGTCCTTGAAACCCTTGTAGTAGGCATCGTCGCGGAATTTCCAGAAGGCGGGAATGCCCGCGCTGCCGGGATCGAGCTTGAGAGGCTTTTTAAGTGGGTGATCGACGACACTCAGGATCGGCAAGGGCAGCAAGCCCTGCTTGTCGCCGAGGATCGTGTTGTAAGCATCCGGAGCGACATTATCGCCGGCATAAATCAGCAAGCCCTTGCCCTGTTTGACAAAGCCAGCGAGACTGTCGACGAAATCGCCGGGCAGCACCTCGGCCGGCTTCTTCGGATCCGCCGCCAGCGCCACGTTGACGAGAATACATAGATCGGCCTGCGCCAGCAGCGCCGGCGCCGCCAGGCGCGGCGTTACCAGGCGCGGCTGCAAATGGTATTTCGCGCGTTCGGCATCCTTCACGGGCTGCAGCGCATTCATGAGGTTGAAGCTTGACCAGCGTTCGGGGTCGCGCTCACGGGCCCCGCCGTCGACGACCAGGATATTGACCTGGTCGCGCACCAGGACCACCTGGTCGAAGCGGTTGTCTCCTTCAAGGTCGTCATGATTGATGCGGGCGGTCAACACCCGCAGGCCGGCTTTGTCGAGCTTGGCCGTCAAGGTGACGGCCCGTGATTCTCCCGGATCGATACGTGGCAGCGCCTGCGTCTCGGCGAGCTTGTCCTTGCCGTCCACGGTGAGGGACAGGTTCAAGTTGATGACCGGCTCGGTGCCAGTGTTACGCACCACGACGGCGAAACCGACGCGGTCACCCGGACGGGGTACGCCCGCCTGGGGCGTAATCGCGACGATGGCAACATTGTTCGTCTGGCGCGTGCCACAGCGGACGAAAAAGACGGTTGCCCTTTCCTTGATGTCTTGCAAGGCCACGCTTAAATTGCCGCTTTGCTGATCCCAGCCGGTTTTCTGCATGTCGCTGAAAATGTACAACTCGCGATTGGAGGCCTGGCCGTGTCCCAGGACATTTGCCGCCATGGCGACGCCCGGGTAGAGGTCTGTCGCCAGGCTCGTCAGCGTCAAGTCATTGATAATGGACCTTGCCTGGTCCAGGTCGGACGGCGCCCGCGGGCCGAGCAGAGCGGCACGGTCGGCACAGGTGATGACTTGCACCGTGGCGTGTGCCGGAAGCTGGTCGATGACCTTGAGGGCCGCGTCCCGGGCGCGGCCCAGGCGGTTTTGCGCGCCGTCGGCGGCACCCATGCTATAGGAGGTATCGAAGAGAAAGACGGCATCGACCGCATCGCCCTGGCCGGAACCGCGCACGACCGAGGACAGGGGCCGCGCCAGCGCCACCGCCAGCAAGGCCACCACGGCACAGCGGCAAATAAGCAGTAATAGCTCCTGAAAGCGCAGGCGGCGGCTGGTCTGCTCGATGCTCGTGAGCAGAAACTTCATGGCCGCCCAGGGCACCACGCGATAGCGGCTGCGAAAGAAGAAATGCAGCGCAATCGGTATGGCGGCGGCGGCCGCGCCAGAAGCAGTGTTGGTGCCAGAAAACCCATATTTAAACCAGGCGTACGCGCGAACGGCGGGCGAGGTAGGCGGTCAGAGTTTCCGCCAGCGGCCGGCCCGTGTTGAGCAACACATAATCACACCGGTTCCGCTCGGCGCCATCCTGCATGGCCTGGCGGTATTGATTCATGGCCCGCAGATAGGCGGGGCGAACCAGCTGGGGACGCGTGAGCAATTGCAACGATTCTTCCATGCCGTCGAACTTGACGAGGCCGCCGAAGGGAAAGTCCATTTCCTCGGGGTGGAGGACATGGAAGATAGTCACTTCGTGACCGGTAAAGCGGAGGTGTTGCAGCCCATCCATGAGGTTCGTAACGTCATCGAAGCAATCCGATATCAAGAAAACCAGGCCGCGCCGGCGCACCTGCTGGGCCAGGTCATGCAGCAACGGCGCGATGGCCGTCTTGTCGCGCGGCTGCACGCTCTCGAGCGTATGCAGGATGGTCTGCACGTGGCCAGGCTGACCACTGGCGGGCAGCCGTGTTCGCCAGCCGGCGTCAAAGACGTTCAGGCTGACGCTATCGCGCTGGTGCACGATCAGGTAAGCGAGGGCGGCTGCCAGCAGCTTGGAATATTCGAGCTTGTTGGACGGCCCGTCGCCATAAAGCATGGATCGGCTGGCATCGAGCAGGATATGCCCGGCGAAGTTAGTTTCTTGCTCATACTGCTTGATGGTGTAGCGCTCGCTACGTCCGTAGCTTTTCCAGTCGATGTGCCGGATATCGTCCCCCGCCACATATTCGCGATGTTGGACGAACTCGACGGAGAAGCCGCGATAGGGACTTTTGTGATCGCCCACGCGCAAGCCCTCGACGACGGCGCGCACCTTGAGGCCCAGGGCCTGGGCGCGGGCAATCACGTCGGGTTGCAGATAATTCATTTACGCCGCCTGAACTTTGGGGATCGCCTTGAGCATGCGCTGGATGATGTCGTCGATCTCGACCCCTTCGCTCTGGGCGGTGAAATTGCGAATGAGGCGATGGCGGAGGATGGGATAGGCGACGGCGGCGACATCATCGGTCGAGACGTGATGCCGGCCCTGGAGTATCGCATGCGCCTTCGCCGCCAGGATCAGGTTCATGCTGGCGCGCGGGCCGGCCCCCCAAGCGAGATAACGGCTGACGAAATCAGCGGCCTCCGGCGTACCGGGCCTCGACATGCGCGTCAGGCGTTTGGCGAACTGAAAGATATGATCGGCGACCGGCACGCGACGGACAATATGCTGCAGCCTCAGGATGTCCTCGCCATGGAGCACCTTGGTGACTTTATGGAGCGTGTCGCTGGCCCCCTGGCGCATGATCTGCTCTTCTTCGCTGGCGGACGGATATTGGACCTGGATCATGAACAAGAAGCGATCGAGCTGGGCTTCGGGCAGGGGATAGGTCCCTTCCTGCTCAATGGGGTTTTGGGTGGCCAAAACAAAGAAGGGGTCCTTCATGAGATGGTCGTTGCCGCCGATGGAGGCCTTGCGCTCTTGCATGGATTCCAGGAGGGCGGCCTGGGTTTTGGGGGGAGTGCGGTTGATTTCATCCGCCAGAACGATGTTGGCGAAAATAGGCCCGGGTAGAAACTTGAACATGCGCTGGCGCGTCACGGGGTCGTCCTGAATGACCTCGGTGCCGGTAATGTCCGTGGGCATGAGGTCCGGCGTGAATTGAATGCGTTTGAAGGAAAGATCGAGGGCCTGGGCGAGCGTGCTGACCATCAGGGTCTTCGCGAGCCCCGGCACGCCCACCAGCAGGGCATGACCACGGCAGAAGATGGCCATTAGCAACTGGTCGAGCACGGCTTCCTGGCCGATGATGATCTTGCCGACCTCCGTGCGCATTTGCTGATGAGCGGTGCGCAGGGACGCCAGCATTTCAACGTCGGATTCATTTGCGGTGGGGTTCATGAGAAGGTCCTGAAAGCGGCGGCGCCAGACCGCCAGGGGACAAGTGCCGCCGGGAAAGCGTGTATTATAGGCCCCGCGCCGGCCACCAATCAACTGAATTCAATCTGCAAGTGCACCAAATCGTTGGGCGAGACCTCCAGGGGCACACGATCGCCGGTCGGTGACGCCTGCAAAATGAAATGACCGCGCGCGTCGAGGATCACGGCCCGCCGTGGATTGCGAACGCAGCGCAGCTCGGCCAGGCCCGATTGGCCGGCACATTCCAGAAGGCGCGCCGTGACGGCATCTGGCGACGGGGACTCGGCCGCTTGCTCGATGGGCCCTGGCAGTAAGCGGGTAAGCAGCAAATTGGGCGCATCGAGATGAAAGAGCCAGCCGCTCGCGCCCACGTGCGGTGGTCCCTTCGTGGTGGGAACGACGGCCGGCGGCGAAGCAATGCCCAGCGCGGTCTGCATGGGCGTGTCACGGTCGAGGGCGATCGCCAGATCGAAGGTGGCTGCCTTTTCCCCTTCTGGCCGCAGGATGACATCGAGCATGCGGCCCTCCTGGCGCTGATGAAAGGGCAGACCGCCCGGAAAAATAACGGTCCCCTGCGCACCGATGCGCAACTCCAAGAAATCGGGTGATTGCGGGCGGGTGTGCGTGGTGATGCAGCCGGCACCGCCCGAGCCGCGCAGGAGAACAGCGCGTTCGTCGCGCCAGGCGAAACGGCTACCGAAGTAAGCATGCCAGGGATAGCCGGCGGCGGGTTGGACCGGTTGCAGTTCGATGCGCATCTCCAGGAGCGGCCTGCCCAGCCAAACGCGCAGGCGCTGCTTGAATGTGGCCAGCACCTGATTCTGCTCGCCCAGCAGGTCTCCCTCGGAGATGATTTCCCCCAGGGCAGGGCCGCTCGACGTCACCTTGATGTCCCGGGCAACCATGCGGCTGCCCGGATTGAAGACCAGTCGTTGACCCAGGCGATTGACGCGCGACTTGTGATCGCGAATCGCCTTGAGGCCGCCCGTATTGGCGTCAACCTCCGCTTCGAAGAACTCATTGCGGACAATTCTGACGGCTGCATCCGCCATGCGCAACCGGTGCGGGCTTGCGGGCGTTCCGGGTGGACCTTCCCTGGGGATCCACGCAAAACCGAGTGCCGGCAAGGCCACGACAGCGCGCAGCAAGCTACCATCGAGCTGACAGGCCTTGACCAGGTCGCCAACGGGCAGCGGCCGCGTGGCGCCTTCCAGCTCAACGACTACGCGCCGCGCGAATGCGCAGGGATTCAGCAGCAGCACCCCGGGTTGATTGTCGGCGGCACGTGCCTGGAGACGTTCCGCCAGGGCCGCGGCAACCTTCGTCTCGAGCGCCGTCAGCGCCGGCAAGGCGCAGCCAGGGTCCTTCTCGAGCGTGTCCTCGAATTGGGTGAGTTCAGCCACCGCGCCGGTCAACACCTTGCCGCCGTTCAAACTTTGGTGCAGCGCCAGGAAGGTGGAGCAGGCGTCGATACGGCGCCGTGTGCGCAGGTGGTCCGCGAAGCCGCTGACCGGATGGCCGTGCGCGTGGTTGACCCGTTCGCTCAAGTAATCGGCATGAAATTGATCGGCGGTCAACGCGGGCGGGTGTTCGCCGGCCACGACCTCGTTGAAATAGCGCGAAAAGGTGGTCCAGGTGCCAAAGAGCGAACCAAGCCGGGCAAGTTCCATGAGGTCGTCATACCACACCGGCGCCATGTGGCCGGTATGTACCAGGGCAATGGTGGCGGCGTGGTCCTCGCGGATTGTTTTGAACCAATAGTGGGCGAGGTTGAAAAAGGTGGCCGAGCTCCCGGCGGGGTGAGGAGGGCGCACGAAGGCATCGATCTGTTTACCATCGGGCGATGGCCAGGCGACCACGCAGGAAGTGTATTGCGGCACGCCGGCGGCATCGTCAAAGCACAAGATCAACGCGCGCGTCAGGCCATGGGTGCTCAGCAGCATCGGCAGTTGCGGATGGAAACCGAAGCGTTTGCGCGCAAAGACGCGAACTTCGCTCTGGAGAAGCTCGCGGGATATGGCCAGGCCCTGGCGCAGGTTCCAGAGCTGGGACTCGAGCGGCAGCAGCGGGTCCTCGCGTTCGAGGTAGCTGCCGCCGCAGACTTCGGCCTGCTCTGCCCCGACTTTGGCGCGTAAGGCTTCGAGCTTGGCTGGTTGCGCGACAGCCAGTTTTTCCAGCACGCTGCCCGAGGCGATGACATTGAGCGGCATGCCCGAAGCAAGTCCGGTCGGCCACGGCTGATCCTGGTTTTTGTCGTCCGCCACATAGAGATCGAGGAGATGAATAGCGGCGGGATAGAGGACCTCGCGAGCCGTCAGGAGCTTTTGGGCGGCACTGGCCAGCAGCGCCCGGCATTCATCAGATGCCGCGTTAGAGCCGTCAGCGAAGGTTGCGACAGCTTTTTGCACATCTTCCCAGAAACCAGCGGCATCGACGAGGTCTTCATGCTCCATCGCTTCCGCCAGGGTCGACTGGAGGAGATAGCCCCAGGCCAGGCCAAAGAAAGGCGCCGCCTGCTCGGCTGTCAGTGCCAGCCCGGCGGGCCATCCAGGAGAGTTTTCGCCGCTCAAGGCCTCATGTAAGTTGGCCAGGGTGGTGGAGCGTTCGGTGTTGGCGCGAAAAGCCCGCGAGCCGCTCTCCCGGACGCGCGCGTCCCAATTGTCCGGCAGGTAAAGGGGGGCGCTTTGGGGAGAGCGTAGATATGTGCGGGCCGGGGTTGCTCATGATCGTATTGAGGGACACAGCGCGGCGGGCCCTTGGCATTTTGCAGCAGCGCGGGGTGCCACAAGGCGGTGTAGGCATTGAGCCAGGCCGCCATTTCGTCGTCACCCAGCGTCAATGAATTTTGTCCCGGAAAGCGATAGGGACTGAGCAAGACTAAATCGTGTAAAGGCATGCTTTGGATTTATCAATGGGGAACAAGAATTGCAAGGAAAACACGCGATCCTGGAAAAGCAATTAAAATCTTGCCCGGGGTTTTGACATCACCCGGAATAAAACCTAAAGTCGTTATAGATCACACGAACAATAGACACTATTGGCTATTAGAGCCCCTGCCCCTTCCAACAAAGGGAATCGTCATGTTCAAAAAGACCCGCGCTGCCGTTGTCGATTTCTTGGGCCGAGAAGACGGACCCACCGCCGTGGAATATGCCGTGATCCTGTCCCTGATCATCATCGTGTGCATCATCGCGATTACTGCCCTGGGCACCAATTCGAATAAAACGTTCACGAAGAGCGCCAGCACGCTTGGCGGCGCTTCCTGACACCCTGAATTGCGTCCGTATTTCCCAGTCTTCATCTTAATTCCTCCTCCAGGCCCCACACCGGCGCCGACTTGCATCCTGTCGTAACCCGCGGAGTGATACCATATATCAACAGCGGGGAGGCGGGAGGACCATGCGGTGAACCAAACCGAGACGATATTAATTGTCGATGATGAGGAACCGGTTAGGCGTACCTTTCGTGAGTGGCTCAACGGCGCCGGCCTGGCATGCACGGTAGTGGCGGCCGCCGACGCGGAGGCGGCCCTGCAGCTGGCCAATCAGCAACCCATCGACCTCGCCATCCTCGACTGGGCGCTCGGCGCCGGCGACGACGGCTTGCAGCTTTTGCAGGACCTGAGCGCCTTCCATCCCGGCATCGTGGCCATCATGGTCACCGGCTTCGCCAATCAAGCGACCCCTCTCGATGCCATGCGCATGGGCGTGCGCGATTACCTCGACAAAAACCACGATCTCAGCCGCGACACGTTCCTCCATGCCGTGCGTCGCCAGCTCGATCAGATCCGGCCGGCCAAACGAGCGCGGCAGCTTCATCAAACGCTCGTGGCCTTTCGAGAAGCCGTCGAGAAAATACTGCCGCTGGTACAAGCCGCCGCCGCGCTGCATGATCCGGTGCCACTGCCGGACGCGGTGCGCGGCCTGGTGAAGTTCCTACGGCAAACCACGGGGGCCCGCCAGGGTTTTCTCCTGGTGCGCAGCTACGATGCTGACCGCGACCCGGCGGAGATCACGCGCGTCTACGACGAGGCGGGCCAGGTCCTTACACTCGATCTGGTGCCATTCGCCCGCTCGCTGGCCGGCACAGCCGCCAGCATGCAGGAAGCCTGCGTGGTCGAAGACCTAGCCCAGGCGGGCGTGCTGGATTTGCAACCCTTCGAGCGGGGCTGCCGTAGCGTGCTGGCCGCCCCCATGCTGGTGGCCCCGGGCACCCACGCCGTCATCGAATTGCTCGATAAACAAGGCCCGGTGAGCACCTTCGGCGCCGAGGACAAACGGCTCGCCATGTCGGCGGCGAGCCTGGGGACCGAGTTATTGCGCCAGGCCCTGGGGCAGCGGCAAACGCAACAACTACTCCTCGATGCAGTCGCGGCGGCCCTCGGTGCCAGTGCCCAGGTCGCCGAGACGCTGAGTGGCACCGCTGAGCAAAGAATGGAAGAGCCACCCCCGGCGCAAGTTCTTGACCGCCTGCGCCAGGGCCTGAGCGCCGGCGCCAGCGATCCCGCCGAGGCCGCGCTGAGCATACGCCTGGCCGAAGCAATGCGCGTGCTGACTTTGAAACATGGCACACCCGCGCTGGAACACTGCCTGCGCCTGGTGGAAAATGTCCGCGCCCTGCTTGATCAGGTGACGGAAGGCAATCATGCCTAGCGTATTCGACGAACTTTTCGCATTGCTCACGCCGGAACGCTTGCTGCTTGATCCGGGGGCAAACGGGGAAGGCATACGCGTCTGCGTTATCGACAGCGGCGTCGACAGCGCGGTGCTCGAAGACAAGCATCGTCGAGCGGGCCAGGAGATTCAGCCCATCCGCGGCGGCATCTTCATGGCGGACAGGGCCGAGCCGCTTCCTTATCTGGGCAAACAAAGCACTCCCCATGGCACCACGGTGGCCGACATCCTGCTCACAGTGGCGCCGCGCTGCCAGCTATATTCCGCGGACGTCTTCGGCCCACAGGGTAGCTGCGAGGTCGAAGTCGTCATCAAAGCCCTGGCGTGGGCCATCGACGTCTGGAAATGCCGGATCGTCAATCTATCGCTGGGTGTGCCTGAGCAGCGGCTGCAACAACTTCCCCGCCAACGGCAGTTCGCGCGAGCGATTGAAGATGCCTATTTCAAGGACGTGCTGGTTTTCGCGGCGGCCCATAACGACCATCCGCTGACGCGTAGCTATCCCGCCCTGTTCGCGCCACCGCTTTTGAGTGTCGACAAGCACCTTTTCGAGGGCCCACTCGATTTCGCGTATGCCTTGCGCGACCAAATTGAGTTTCAGGCGCATGGCAAAGGCTACCTGGGCCCATTCGCGCAAGAACCGGCCACGAGCTGGGCCGCGCCCCACCTGGCCGGCATCGCCACGCGCATTTTAACGCTGCAGCCGAACCTGAAGCCCTTTGAAATGAAAACCTTGCTATATTGGTTGTTTCGCAGTAGCGAGTCGCGACGGCGGAAAATATGACGGCCCTTGGCGTTTTCCGCTATAAAAGATGTGGGGACGTTTTTCGCGCAGGCTGACGCCAAGAACCTAACCAGGATTATCCATCAGCGCCTTGCTACATGCGTTTCGCCGAGCCTTTTCGCCCAATTTGGGTCAAAATGAACAGCGGACATAACGACGACATTCGTCACATAGGAATGGCCAGCCGATGGTTACTCCGCCTCAGATAATGAGTTATGTAAAAAGTCAACCCTTTCGACCGTTCTGCCTCCATATGGCAAGTGGCCAGACCTTAGACATTCGCCACCCCGAAATGATCAAGGTCGGTAAGGGTTTTCTGCTCGTTTTTTCTTTTGCTGCTGGAGAGCCAGAGCTGGTTGACCACTGGGAAACAGTTTCCATGATGTTGATCGGATCCATTTCTCACCTCGAAACCTCAGTGCACTGAACCATCAAAGATGACGGAAAACATGAAGAATTCGCGAACTTTTGCCTTCGTTAGCCTCGGCTGTCCCAAGAACACCGTCGATTCCGAGCGCATGCTGGGCAAGCTTGCCCAGGATGGCTATGTGCTGTCGCCGGACGCCGATGGCGCGGACGTGGTGGTGGTGAATACCTGCGGCTTTATCGAGGCCGTGCGCGAGGAATCGCTGACGGTCGTGCGCGAAATGCTGGCGCTGAAGGACAAGGGCCGCGTCGGGTCGGTGATTGTCGCCGGTTGCCTGGCCGAACGCAAAAAGGAAGATCTGCTTCGCGAGGTGCCAGGCGTCGATAGCATCGTCGGCGTGTTTGGCCGCGAGGAAATCAGCGAAGTAGTCGCGGGTTCGGCGCGGCGCGACAAGACTATGCCGCTGGCGGATGAGCAGCGCATGCTCTTTCGGCCCGCGCCGGTGCGTGCGCAAGAAGATACGGCCCGGCTACGCATCACCCCGCGCCATTACGCCTACCTAAAGATTTCCGAGGGCTGTGATCGCACCTGTACCTTTTGCGCCATACCAGGCATGCGCGGCAAGCACGTAACCAAACCAATCGAAGAGGTCCTGCGGGAGGCGCGCGAACTCGCCGCCGACGGCGTGCGCGAACTGATTCTCGTCGCCCAGGACACCACTTATTACGGACTGGACCTTTACGGCAAGGTGCGCCTGGCCGAGCTCTTGCGGGCGCTGGACGAGGTGCCAGGGATCGAATGGATCAGGATCCTTTATACCTACCCAATTTACTTCACCGACGAACTCGTGGACACGCTGGCGTCGGCACGCAAGATCATTCCTTATCTGGACATGCCGCTGCAACATATCAGCGACCGCGTGCTCAAGCGCATGCAGCGCCGGGTGCGGCGGCAGGATGTGGAAGAACTCATCGCGCGCCTGCGCGGGCGCATTCAGGGGCTCACGATGCGCACCACCTTCATCGTTGGCTTTCCCGGTGAAACCGAAGAAGATTTCCAGGAGCTGACGGACTTCACTCAAAGCGCTCGCTTCGAACGGGCCGGAGTCTTTACCTACTCCTTTGAGCCGGATACGCCGGCCACCAAACTGGATGGCCATTTGCCTGAAGAAGTAAAACAGGAGCGGCGCGACCGGCTGATGAAGACGCAGCAGGATGTCCACCTGAACTGGAACCTCGCCCAGCTAGGCAAAACCCTGGAAGTGATCGTCGACGGGCCTGATCCAGAGTTTCCCAATCACGTGCATGCCCGCGGCCATACCGACGCCCCGGAAATCGATTGCCTCATCCGCGTGAAGGGCAAGAACCTCAAGCCGGGCGACCTGGTCTCGGTGAAGATAACTTCCGCCGACGGTTATGACCTTGTGGGGCGAACCCTCGGCAATGCGCGCTGAGTGACTGGACAAACGACGCCCGAGGAACGAAGAATAAGGGATGGTGCCTTGGTGCTTCCTGATTATTCTTTCTGGGTCGAGGTAATTGATGGCCACGATAATGACGCCTCGCGAGCCGTCGGTGTTCAACTTGCCCAACCAGTTGACGGGGGCACGCCTCGTTCTGGGCATTATCCTGTTTGGCTTGATCGAAGCTCGATGGTGGGTCCCCTGCATCGTGGTATTCGCCCTGGCGGCGGTCACTGACTGGCTCGATGGTTACCTCGGCGCAAGCAAGGTTTAACAAGCACTCTGGGCCGAAACCTCGATCCACTCGTCGATAAGGTGGTGATTTGCGGCGCCTTTATCTTTCTGGTGCCGGAGGCGCAGGCCGGCGTACGGGCCTGGATGGTGACGGTGGTGGTTGGCCGTGAATTAATCATTACCAGCCTGCGCAGCTATTTGGAAAACAGCGGGGCGAACTTTGGCGCGGATTGGCTTGGCAAGATCAAGATGGTGCTCCAGTGTGCCGCCCTCTTTGCAGTTTTTCTGGCGTTGGAGATCGCCGAGTCGCCCGGGCTGGGCCTGCGCGCGACGTCCTGATCTATGCCATGCTGGCTGCCACCGCGCTGAGTGGTTTGCAATATCTATGGCGTGCCGCTAGCCTGTTTCGCGGCTAATGCTAGGTCGCACCGTAATGGCTGAGGGCAGAATTCGGCTACGAAGCGGCGCTGACAACGAAAGGGTCAACGTTATGCCTGGGGTGGCTATTGTCGGGTGCGGCATGATCGCGGGCTTTCATCTGAAGGCCCTTGCCGAGATTCCCGATGCACGGGTGGTGGCCGTCGTCGACAAGGTTCCGGCGGCGCTCGAGCGCTTCAAGGACAAACACCAGCTCCAGTGTCAATTTTACTCGGCGCTCGAGCCCGCCCTGGCCAATCCCGCCGTGGACATCGTGATCGTGGCCACGCCCAGCGGCGCCCACATGGACCCGGCCGTGGCAGCCGCCAATGCCGGCAAGCACGTGGTGGTCGAGAAACCACTTGAAGTCACGCTGGAGCGCTGCGACCGCATCATCGAGGCGTGCGACCGTAATCATGTCAAGCTGTGTACGATTTTCCCCTCGCGCTTTGCCGATGCCAACCGCACACTCAAGGCCGCCGTGGACGCGGGCCGCTTCGGCCGGCTGACGTTGGGCGAAACGACCTGCAAGTGGTGGCGGACGCAGGAGTATTACGATCAGGGGGGCTGGCGCGGAACCATGGCCCTCGACGGCGGCGGCGCCCTCATGAATCAAGCCATCCATAACGTCGACCTCTTGTTGTGGATGATGGGGCCGGCGACCCACGTTTGCGGCTTCACGGGCCTACTGGCCCACGAGCGTATTGAAGTGGAGGATACCGCCGTCGCCTGCCTGCGCTTCCAGAGCGGTGCACTGGGCGTGATTCAGGCCACCACCAGCGTTCATCCCGGCTTTCCCAAAACCATCGCCGTGCATGGCGACCGCGGCAGTGCCGTTATCGAGCAAGAAGATATTTTGCAGTGGACGTTTAGCCCGGAACTTCCCGACGACAAAAAGGTACGGGAGCGCTTTGCGCAAAAGGTGGGCGCCTCCGGCGGCTCCAGCGACCCCTCGGCGATTTCTCATGTGTACCACGCGCTGCAGCTGGGCGATTTCTTCGAAGCCATCAAGACGAACCGTCCCCCCATGGTGGATGGGCGCGAAGGGCGCTGCGCGGTCGAAGTGATTTTGGCGGTTTACGAAGCGCAAAAGACAGGGCGCGTCGTGGCGCTGAAAAACTGATTTTGATCCGGCGGCTGCCGGCTCCCGTCCCATCGCCTTCAGGTTGCTCTTTCCCTGGAAGGCGTCAAGCAATTACAATAGCCCCCTTGACTTACGGCAACGGAGTGCCTTCATGTCTCGCAAGCAACGGTCGGCTGTCCTGGATTATGGCGTCTACGTGGCGGTCCGCTTCGGTGTGTGCCTTCTGCAAGCTTTGCCCTTCGCGCTGGCCTGCGCTTTTGCCGATGGTTTGGCGCTGCTCTTCTATCAGTTCGACCGGCGGCACCGCGCTGTGGCCTTCGATAACTTGCGGCATGCCTTTCCCCACGAGTACACCGATGCGGAATTGCGCGACCTGACGCGCCAGGTGTTTCGCCATTTTTCCCTGATGCTCGTCGAAATCCTCTTTATGCCGCGGCTGGTGCGTCACAATAACTGGCGCGATTTTCTGCGTTACCGCAGCGAAGCGGAAGCCAGCAGGATCGTCAATCTGTGGTTGAGCGATCGGCCCGTGCTCATGGCAACGGGCCATTTCGGCAACTGGGAAATCTCCAGCTATGTCCTGGGCCTTTTGGGCGTGCGCTTCTGCGGCATCGCCCGACCCCTCGACAATGCCTATCTGGACGACTGGCTACGGCGTTTTCGCGAGGCCCATGGTCAGAAGATCCTGGCGAAGAAGGGAGACTTCGAGGAGATTCAAGGCGTGTTGGCCGCGGGAGGCGTCCTCGGCACCCTGGCGGACCAGGACGCGGGCAGCAGGGGACTGTATGTCAACTTTTTTGGCCGGCTAGCGTCCACGCACAAGGCGGTAGCCATACTGTCGCTCGAGTACAATGTGCCCATCGCGGTGATTGCCGGGGCCAGGCTGGACAGGCCCATGAAATATGTGGCTCTCGCGGAAGACGTGATCTATCCTGAGGAATACGCGGGCCGACCCGACGCCATCGCGGCGATCACGCAGCGCTTTACCGACGCCCTCGAACGCATGGTGCGCGCGTATCCCGAGCAATATTTCTGGCTTCACCGCCGCTGGAAACACCAGCCGGGCAACAAGAAGAAAAAACGACGACCGGTGGCGGCTTGAGTCGCAGCAAGCGACCCTCGCCGGCTTTATTCACGCCCCGTGATAATCGATCTCTTTCACTTCGAGCGCGTGCTTCTGGATAAAATCGCGGCGGGGTTCGACCTTTTCGCCCATGAGGATACGGAACATCTCGTCCGCCTTGAGCGCGTCGTCGAGTTGTACTTTCAGGAGCGTGCGGGTTTCTGGATTGAGGGTAGTGTCCCACAGTTCCTCGCCGTCCATTTCGCCCAGGCCCTTGAAGCGGACGATTTTGATGCCCTTTTCGCCATGTTTACGTACCCTGCCCACGAGGATGCGCAGGTGTTCCAGGACTTGCGGATGTTCGTCATGGGTGAGGAAGAAACGCTGTACCGGATCGCGGCCCGCGATGCGCGGCGCGGGAGCCAGGTCCGAGGGAATCAGGCCGAAGCCGCGCAGCTTTTCCAGGCCGCGGTTGACCCCCTTGATTTCATGCAGCTCCAGGACCGAGAAAACGTCATGATGGCCATTCGTTCCACTTTGCCCATTGGCCCCGTTGGTACCGATCGTGCCGACGGGGGTGGGCGTTTCCTCGTCGGCCACTAACAATTCATGCCCTTCCTTCACCTTGTCGGCGCGGAACTGGTCCACTTCCGGGTTGGTGAAGAACCAGTGCTCCTCTTTGCCCAGCAGCACGCGAAAGGTGGGCAACTTGCCATCCTTGATACGGCTCAGGATAGTACCCACGTTGAGGCCGCGACGCTCCAAAATTGCCAGCGCGCCTTCGATGTCATCGAGCACAACCATCAGGGCCGTCAGACGTTCCCCTTCGAAAACATCGCCCTTGCCGCTGCCGCCCTCGGCCGGGATGACGGTAAGTTTGGAGCCGGCGATACCGCGGCCCAGGAGTTCGGTGGCCATCTCGCCGATCGTTTGGACATAACGAACGTTCTTTTTCTGCTCGACTTTGAAAAGCGGGGGCCGCGCCACATAGACGTGGCCACGTTCGATGAGATGGCGCATCTGGCGATAAAAGAAGGTCAGGATAAGGGTACGAATGTGCTGACCGTCCACGTCGGCATCGGTGAGGATGATGATCTTGCCATAGCGGAGGCGTTCCAGGTCCTCGGTATTGCCGATATCGATCCCGACCGCGGAAATAAGGCTTACGAGCTCGGTATTGTCGAGCACTTTTTCGACGCGGGCCTTCTCGACATTGAGCACCTTGCCGCGTAGGGGAAGAACGGCCTGGTTGAAGCGGTTGCGGCCATTGTCGGCGGAGCCGCCGGCGGATTGACCTTCGACGAGAAAGAGTTCCGAGGCGTCGCGATCGCGGCTGGTGCAGTCCATCAGTTTGCCCGGCAAACCGCCGCCGCTCAAAATGCTTTTGCGATCCTTGAGGGCCTTCTTGGCCTTGGCGGCGGCCTCCCGCGCTTCCGCCGCCAGGATCACTTTCTTCATGATCTTGGTTGCTTCCTTGGGATTTTCCTCCATGAAGGTGGTCAGATATTCGTGCA
Organism: uncultured Planctomycetota bacterium; assembly: GCA_963848825.1. Classification (GTDB taxonomy): domain Bacteria; phylum Planctomycetota; class Planctomycetia; order Gemmatales; family Gemmataceae; genus CAVVSQ01. The sequence goes on from CAWKFA010000009.1 coordinate 362,643, forward strand.
ATACACTGCCGACGATACCTTCCACCTCGGGATTATTGAGGCGAATCTTGGTTTGCGACTCGAACTGAGGTTCGGGAACCTGGATGCTGATAATGGCGGTGATGCCTTCGCGGAAATCTTCCCCAGTCGCTTTCAGATCGTTTTTGAAAAGATTGTTCTTTTCTCCGTAGGCGTTCAGGGCCCGCGTGAGGGCGGCGCGAAAGCCCGAAAGGTGCGTGCCGCCGCCGGGGTTGTTGGCATTATTGGCGTAGCAGCGCACGCGCTCCTCGTCGCCCGTCGTGTACTGGAAGGCAACCTCGACTCGCACGTCATCGACGATCTTGTCGATATAGAGGACCTTGTGAAACGTCTCTTCCGTCCGATTGATCCATTCGACAAACTCGGAGACGCCGCCCTTGTAGGAAAAAGTTTCCTCGCGGCTGGAGACCACATCGGTCAGCTTGATCGAGGTTCCCTTGTTGAGGAACGCCAGCTCGCGCAAACGGTTTTCCAGGGTGTCGTAGTCGAACTTGGCATCGCGGAATATCTCGGGATCAGGATGAAACGTGATCTTGGTGCCGGTACGATTGCCCGGGCTGGAGCCCAGCTCCTTGACCGGCGTTGTGGCGGCGCCGCGCTCGTATTCCTGCACAAAAACCTTGCCGCCACGCCGAACTTCAGCTTCCGTCCAGTCCGAGAGGGCGGTAACCGCCTTGGCGCCCATGCCGTGCAGACCGGCGGACGTTTTGTAGGTGCGCTTGTCGAATTTGGCGCCAGCGCCAACGGTGGTGAGGACGACTTCAAGCGTGGGCTTGCCGACTTTGGGGTGAATGTCGACCGGTATGCCACGACCGTCGTCGGCGACGCTCAGGCTGCCGTCCGCCTCAATGCGCACGTGAATGTTATGGCAGAACCCCGCGAGCGATTCATCGACGCTGTTGTAAACCAGCTCGTAAACCAGATGATGCAGGCCCTTGGTGCCGGTATCGCCAATGTACATGCCGGGGCGGGCGCGGATATGGGCGGCATCGCGTAAAATATCGACGTTTTCGGGATTATAATTATCGGCAGCGTCGGCGGTCGCCTGGGCCTGGGCTTCCACCTCGATGGCGGTCAGTATCGTCTCGTCGCTCATGGTTGACATCCTTTATCAATGATCTTAGACAGTCCACGTGCCGGCCTTGAATCGAAGGTCGGTCAGCGTGGTGCCCGGCAAGGCGGAACGCATGGTTTCCAGCAGCCGGCGTTTGTGGTATTGAGCCAGTTCTTGCAATAAAACTCCGTTATTTACCTCCACTTCGAGAATTCCGCGCCGCATCCCCGTGACCCGTGTATAGGGATCATGTTCCGGGCCAACGGCGGCGGCCCAGGCTTTTTCCAGATGCAGCTGCCCCTGGCGCCGGCCCCAGCCCCGCGAGGTGAACAGGTGAGAAAGAATCGCCCGTAGCGACTCGGGGCCGTTTTCCTTGTAAATGCGTGGGCCGGGCGTTGCCATGACTCACCTTGATTAACGGCGCATGCCTCATTCCTGGCTGGGGGCGCTGGCTGCGACCAGCGGCACCACCACGTAGAGATAATTGGGCTCGCTCCGAAACACGGCGGGCGTCGAGCCGTCGGAGACTTCCAGGGCCAGCACACTGTCCGGTTCGAGCACGCGCAGCATGTCCACCAAAAACTTCGGATCGAAGCTGATTTCAACGGCCTTGCCATCGTGCTCAACGGGCATTTCTACCTTGGAACGACCCGATTCCGCCCCCTGGGCCTTGAGCGTCAATTTGTTTTTGGCGAACGTGAAGATGACACGTTTACTTTCATCATCGGTCATGATCGCCGCTTGCCGAATGGCACTTAAGAAGGGGCCGACCGTGAGGGGGACCTTGGTGCCATGCTTGGTGGGCAACACTTGTCGATAGTTGGGAAAGCGCCCTTCCACGAGCCGGCTGTAGATCATGGCCCGCTCAGTTTTCATGAGCACTTCGTTGGGCCGAAAACTAATGCAAACTTTTTCATCCGGCTCCGTCAAGTTGCGTTCCAAAAGCATCATGGCCTTGGCGGGCACCACCGGCATCCGGCCCTTGGTGGAATGCTCCCCATGCACACCCGCGGCGCCGGTGGCCAGGGCCAACCGCCGGCCATCGGTCGCGACCATGGTGGCCTTATCCCCTTCGAGTTCCATCAGAATGCCGGTCGTGGCGCCATAACGTGAGTGTTCCGCGGTCATGGCAGCGAATATGGTCCGGCGTGTCATCTCGCGCAGCAATCCCGCGGTAAGCTCGTGGTAAGTTTCTTCCGCGAAGGAAGGAATATCCGGGAAAGCCGCCGGGTCTTCGCCAGGCATCTCAAACTCCACGGATGAGCCGCGAACAATACAGGCATCTGGAGTGGCCTCGATGGTTAATTCTTCATCCGTGGCTTCCCGCAGAATGGAAATGAGGCGTGCGGTTGGCAGCAGAGCTTCGCCGGCGTCCTCTACCTTGATCCCGCGCACGTCGAGACGGATGCCCAACTCAAGGTCGGTGGCCATCAGCGTGCAGCGGTCGTCGAGTACGACGGCCTTGAGATTTTTGAGGATCGGTTTGACATCGCGCACCGCGGCGGCGGCACTGGCCAACTGACAGGCAGCCAACAATCCTTCCCGATGACAAACGATTTTCATGGCAAGGCTTTCCCTGGGTTTGCTTCACAGAAGATTATTAAGTGAGATAAATCTTCAGCAGTAGTATTAAAGAGGGCCCATTTATTGTTAGCCGCAGCGGGTTTGACGGCCTATCTCATGCCCAGCCAACCGATTACAACTTTCGATCCCGTGGGGAAAACGCGTTGACAGCTTGTTAACACACGGATTGGTACTGATGGTTGGCGTCTGTTTCGGGGAGCTGGACGACAAGCGCTCGATAACGGTGACAAATGGAAACATGCAGGCCAACACTCCGTCAACACGTTTTCCACGCTGTTCGTCATGACAGCTCGGCATGGATTTGTCCCACGGCACCGGACAACACGGCGTCCTCCTTGAGAGCTTCCGCTACTTTTCGGCAGGCATGCATCACCGTGGTATGATCGCGGCCGCCGAAATAGGCACCAATTTGTTGGAGCGATAATGCGGTCAGCTGCCGGGCCAGGTACATGCCAATCTGGCGCGGCAACAGAATGTTACGGTACCGGCGGCGCGATTGAAGCTGGCGCGGCTCGATGCGAAAGTAACCGCCCACCTGGGTGGCGATGCGCTCGACCGTCGGCCGCGTGGCGTCCACCTGCACGCGGAAATGGGCAACGACACCCTTGAGGTCAAGTGGATGGCGGCTCACTTTATTAAGTGCTTCGAGCTGATTAATGGCTCCCTCTAACTGGCGGCCCCCGCCATGCAGGTTGCGAGCCAGCCACTGCAGGATGTCGCGTGGCAATGCCAACTGCCGTCGCTGCGCCAGTTCCTCCAGAAAACGCTGACGGCTGGCGGTTTTTAACGGCACCAGGGCGATAACCAACCCGGCTGCCAGCCTACTCGTGAGCCGGGCCGAAAAACGAACGCCGCGGTGCAGGAGATGGCGAGGCCCCATGGTGGACGTAAAGACCATGGGTCGCTGGTGCGCCTCCCGATCGTCGATAATGCGAACAAGCGTTTCGGCGGCGGCCAGCGGCAGGTGCTGCAAGTCCTCGACAATCAACAGATCGCCTTCCTGAGCATCCTGCACCAATGCCGATCCGGCAAGTAGTGCTTCATTGGCCGCGAGGTTCTTTTTATCTAGCCGCTGGCCCGTGACTTCCCGGAAATCCGTCGCTGCGAAGGTTTGGATCGTCAAGCCACTTTTGCTAGCAAGTTCTTTGGCGAGTGCGGACACAAGGTGGCTTTTGCCAGTGCCAGGCGGCCCATGCAAAAAAAGGCGGTTGGGCGAGCGCTGCGGTTTACCGGCGCGAAGGTTTTGCACCAGGTCTTGAACGGCGTCCAGGGCCGACTGGTTCTCGGGAGTGGCAAGGAAGCGAGCAAAGGACTTGTGCCTCAGCATAATGTGCTCCCAGGCCTGCCGTTTCCTATGCCGTAAGTTACAGTGATAAATTAACTTATGTCATAGCGTTGGGTAAAATTCGAGCATCTTCGACGATATGCCTATTTTATGGAAAATCAGCCCGAGCGTAAAGGAGATTAGTGCCGACGTAACTTTTTAGCGCAAAATAATTTGTGGCAAATAAACTTGGACCTGAATTGCCCAACTAGCACACTTCGGAGCTTTGGCGCAACCTATTGACAATGTTGGCGATGCGAAGGGCGGCTTTGTCGATGTCGGCCGTGGAGAGAAGGGGGCTTAAACTGAAACGCAGAGACGAGTTGAGAATGGCTCCGGTAATGCCCATGGCCTGTAAGACCGGGGACGGCAACAAGGAGCCGCTCGAACATGCTGATCCTGTCGCGCAAGCAACGCCTGCCAAATCCAGGTTCATAAGCAAAACGTCGGCCCGGCAACCGGGAAAAGAGAGGTTTAGCGTGTGCGGCAGACCGCCGTCCACGGGCCCATTTAGCACGACAGGCGCGGCCTGCTGCGCAGCCTGCTCAACAAAAGCTCGCGCAGGATCAAAATGTGATCGCCGATTCGCTTCCCAGTCTGCCAAGTGCAATTTTCAAAGCAGTCGCCATGCCGACGGCCAACGGCACGGGTTCGGTTCCCGGACGTTTGCCTTGTTGCTGATGGCCGCCAAGGAGTTGTGGACGTAATTTGGCGCACTTTTTTCAACAGGAGGACGCCGATACCCTTCGGCCCATGAAACTTGTGAGCACTGAGCGTCAAGGAAGTAACGCCCAGGTCGCGAAAGGAAATGGGTATTTTGCCAGCGGCAGCCGCGGCGTCGCAGTGGAAAGGTATCGTGCCGCCAACCTGGCCACTCAGCTCGGCAATGGGCTCAATGGCGCCGGTTTCGTGATTGGCGAGCATGACGGCGAGCAGGCGCGTGTTGTCGCCGAGAGCGTCCTTGTCCCAGGTTACGACACCTGTGCCGGTTACCGGCAAGTGCCGGAGTTCATAGCCGCGACTCACAAGGCTGTGCAGCGGTTCCGCGACGGAGGGATGTTCCACCGGGCTGCCAAGCAGGCGGCCTGGCGGCGCGCCGCACAGGCCGAAAACCGCGAGGTTGTTGGCCTCGGTGGCGCCGCTGGTGAAAATGACCTCCTCGGGGAGGGCATCGAGGAGATGAGCGAGCAGGGCGCGCGCGTCTTCGAGGGCTTGCCGCGCCTGGCGACCCGCGCGATGGCTGCTGGCCGGATTGCCGCAATGTTCAAGGAAATAGGAGCGCATTGCTTCCCAAACTTCGGGAAGCATCGGGGAGGTGGCATTGTTGTCGAGGTAGACGAGGTCCATACGGCAACCAGGCTAACAGGGGACGGATCTTCGCCCCCATGGCTTGGAACCTCTGCCGTCCGCCTCGACTATTCTAGTCGAGTTCGGCGGAAAGCGGTTTATCACGGCCGACCCAAAAATAGGTCGCGACAACGGTCAATGTGCCCATGACGCCAATCAAAAATTGAACTTCCACGGAAGCCTCCCGGTAAAGAAGTAAAGATAACCCAGGAAACTCTATGTCGGAAAACTGGTCCTGTCAAAATACATTAATGCGTGTAACCGATATATTCCCACCAAAGCATACATCCACGTCGCTGCCGGTCTGGCGCCGGCGCTCATGATATACGCCACTGTAGTGAAAATGACCGTCTTCCTGCGTAAAACACAAGGGCAAGGGCCCAGTCTCCAGAGGGCAGGCCACCACACGCGGTTCGGGAGCGTCCGGAGTCAGGTGCGGAAGATTGATGTTCCAGAACGTGCCGGGCACCCAGGACTGCGCGATGAGCTCGGCGAGCAGGGGACTGACCCAGCGGACCGCGCGGTCCCAGTCGATCGCCAGCCCGCGCTTGCAGTAATGCGACAGTGCTATGCCGGGCTTGCCATGGAGCACGCCTTCGCGAACAGCGGCAACCGTGCCGGAAATATGAACGTCGGCTCCAAGGTTGCCGCCATGGTTGATGCCAGATAACACCCAATCGGCCTCGGGCAGCAAATGCGCCAGGCCGACGCGGACGCAATCGGCCGGCGTGCCTTCGATGGCCCAACGACCGGGCGCTTTTTCGCTCACGCGTAATGGCTTATCGGTCGTTACGCGATGACTGCAGCCGGAGAGATGAACATGAGGGGCCGCCCAGACGGTAGCGCCGAGTGGCGCGGCTGCCCGCTCCAGAGCGGCCAGGCCGGCGGCCTCGATACCGTCGTCGTTGGTGAGCAAGAATTTCATACAGTCGTTCTATAGTTTGCTTACGCGAGCCGGAACATATTATGGTGGCAAGGAATGTCGCCGGCGCGGCTCGAGGAACCTGGAGAAGTCGATGCGGCCTTATATTCTCGCGGAACAAACCCACGCCTTTATTCGAGACCAGCGCTGGGATGTGGCGGTGCTACCCTTTGGGGCAACCGAGCCGCATAACCTGCACATGCCCTATGGTACCGACAATTATCAGGTCGAGGAAATTGGCCGGCGGGCTTGTGCCGCCGCTTATGGGGCCGGGGCCAAGGTTCTCTTGTTGCCGGTCATGCCGTTTGGCGTGAATACGAACCATCTGCGCGTGCCGGGGGCCCTGGCTCTCAGCGTCAATCCGACGACATTGCTCGCGGTCCTTACCGACCTGGTCGATGCCCTCGAGCGTCAGGGACTCAAAAAGCTCGTGCTGCTGAATGGCCATGGCGGCAACGAACTTAAGCCGCTGACGCGCGAGCTGCATCACCAGACGACGATGTTTCTCTGTGTCTGCGACTGGTTTCGGATGGCAGCGGATCAATACGCCAAGATTTTCGCCAAACCCGGGGAACACGCTGATGAAGTGGAAACAAGCCTGGGGCTGGCGTTTTTCCCGGAGCTCGTGCATGCCGAGCTGGCGGACAATGGCGCGGCGGCGCCATCCCGTTTCGAGGCGATTAATCGCGGCTGGGTAAGCATCACACGGCCCTGGCACCTGGTCAGCAAGAACACGGGTTTGGGTGACCCCGCGGCGGCCACGGCCGACAAAGGCCGCCTGCTCATGGACGTCCTGGTGAAGCGGCTAGGCGATTTTCTCGTTGACCTGGCGAAAGCCGATGTGACCGAAAACTTTCCATATTAAAGGCGAAATTGGCCAAAGTTTCCCCCAGGGAGATATCTGATATGCGACGCACTTCTGTTGGCGGCATGGTGTTGGTGGTGTTGCTTGCTGGTTGTGGACACAAGATCGATAGGAATTCTTCCTTCGAATTACGGCTTTTCGAAGACAAAATGTTCATCATCGAGCCGACCAAGAGTGAACAGAAGATCCAGGTCGCGGGCACGGCCACGGGTGCGCCGGTGAGCGCGTACATTTACCTCCAAAAAAACAAGGCCGCCGTCGACAAGGAAATCCTGGCGCTGAGACCGAGCCCGCAGATTTTGAACAATCAGGAAAAGACGGAGGCAATCGATCTCGAGGCGACGATACCCGCCAATGAAGCGGCCATCGTCCAAATCATCGGCACGGGCAAAACAGCCAAAGTGCAATTGAAAATAACAAATCGCTGAGCCAAATTCGTACAATGGAATTTGGCTTGACGTGAAATAGCTGCCTACTTGCTTTCGGCATCAATAAAAAAGGACGCCATATCATGGTGGAAAAGAAAATCGAATTACGCCGCCGCCGCTCCCGTCACAAAAAGCTCACGAAGCTCAAAGACAAACTGGGCACGGCCAAAGAGGGCAAGGACCGGGATACCATCCTGGCCAAGATTCGCATTGTCAGCCCCTGGTGGAAAGAGCCGGCACAGCCAAGTAACCCGCAGACGCTCGCGGCGAGTGAAATTACGGGCTGCCAAGCTCGGTTTCCAGATTGGACCAGACCGTGGAAACGTGCACGAGCTCAACGCGCACGCGCCGGCCCAATTCTTCAACGGCAAACGTGAAGCGTTCGCCGGCAGCCACGCTTTGATTGATCACATTTCGACCATCCACCAGAATATACAGATCAAGCGGTCCGGCGCACGTGCCTGCCACGAGACCCTCCACGTGGCATTTGTCCTGAATGCGGCGTACCGCAACATCCCGCAGAAATGCACTGGCGCGGATCTCCATGGCAACCTCGCCAGCCCGCTGGCCGGTCATGGCGATGGTGAGGTGATTATGCGGACGCAGCAACCCAGTAATTTCTGTCTCGAAGGGCCCATCGCTGACCTCACCCAGCAGGGCATCGTTTAGCGTCAGGGCGGCTGCACCAGCAATTTCCGTCATCGTGAGCCAGACACGTTCGTGGGCGTCAAGGCGGCCGGGAAAGCCAAATTTGCGGGCCAGCAGCACCGGCACGTCGCCAAGGCCCCACTCGGCCAATACGCAAGGGACGGTAAGCCGGCGCATTGTCTGCCCGGCCGGCGTGGCTTCCCAGGGCCCGCGAGCCGGATGCGATGGGGATACATGTTCTTCAGGGTAGCTGAAGTCGCCGGCATCGGCGAACGAAAATAGGTAAGTTACTGCCGCCGTTCGACCACGCCGAGGTCACATAGGCCCATGGGCATGCTGTCGACGACGTTCAAGTGGGACGGCAACAACTGTTTGAGAGATTGCAAAGAATTGCGATGGCCGAACAAAACGATCGTACGCTGGTTTTTCTCGAGCTCCTCCAGCAGATGGTCCAGGTTTTTGGTATGAATCGCCGGGAAGTCGGCGCGGCCCACATAAAACGCCACCGAATCCACATGGCGCGGAAAGCAAATCACGGGCACCTTGGGATCGCCACACAGGGCTGTCATGCGCTCCACTCCGCCATCGGCGACCGGGCTCGCGCCACCGCCGGCAGCAAGATACCGTGTCCCAGCATCGACAGGCACCACCAGGCCGCCAGACCGGCGCGAAACCAGCGCGAAGTAAGCAGGCTGCTTTGTGCCAGGTAGGCGCCCCCGGCCAGGGCCAGGGGCGGCAGCGCCGGCAAGATGTAAGTCGGCAACTTGGAGCCCGCCAGCGAGAAAAAGAGCACGCACCAGGCGGCACTAAGAAGGAGATAACCGAGAACGGGACAGCGCCGGTCGGCCGTTTTGGCGGAGAACAGAAAACGGCAACAGGGGATGCCCAACAGGGGTAGGGGCAGCATGCTGGCAAACAACACCGGCACATAGAACCAAAACGGTCGGTCATGATCGAATGGCTGGGCGAAGCGCTCCACATTGTGCACCAAAAAGAAATGGCGCGCGAAGTCCGGCTGCCGCAGACAGACGGCGACATACCAGGGGGCGGTAACCGCCAGAAGAACGCCGGCAAAGACCAGCCAGCCACGCCAGCCGATGCTGGACTTGTTACCGGAGAGCCTCTGGAAAGCCCACAGCGGGGGTAGCAAGAGGACCATGGCGATCGGACCTTTGGTCATGACCCCCAGGCCACAAGCGACGGCCGACAGCAGCCAGTAGCCACGGCGTAACGATTGCCCGTTGACCGCGTAAGCCGCGCTCAGCGTTGCCAGGGTTACCCAAAATGCCAGGGTGCCGTCCAGAAGCACCAAACGTCCCATGCCCACGAATCCGGGCATGAGGGCCAGCGCCAGTGCTCCCCAAAAAGCAGGACGTTCGCCCAGCAAGCGCCGGCCGAACAGATAGGTGATCAGAATGGTGCCCTGAACCGCGAGGGCCGGCACCAGGCGCGCGGCCCAATCGTGGTAGCCGAAGAGTTGATAACAAGCCATCACCAGCCAGTAAAACAGGGGCGGCTTGTCGAGATAGGGCTGTCCCTGGAGCTGGGGCACGATCCAATCCCCGGTCGTCAACATTTCGCGTGGAATCTGCGCGTAACGTCCCTCGTCGGGTTCGAATAGAAAAAAAGTTAAGCAAGGGTAAAGCAGGGCACTAATGACAATGCCAAGCAGAATAACAGGCCGCCAGCGCCACGATGTTATGGGTTCGGGCTGGCCCGGAAAGAGTTGTTGAAAGCTTGCCAACCGCATGGCCGTTCCGCCTCCGTGGGTAACGGGGGACAGGATGGCCGGAGAGGGTAGGCGCTGTCAATAGGTTTTAGGGGATGAGCCCAGCCGCTTGCAAGGCCGCTTTCATTTTTGCTTGCTTGTCGGGGGGCAGGGGATTGATGGGCGACCGGCTTGGGCCGATGGACATGCCCATGAGTGCCAGCGCGGCCTTGACGCCGCCTGGAGCAGTGCCGAGATTGAGGCTCAGCCGGATAGGACTGAGGCGAATTTGAGCTGCCTTGGCCGCCGCATGGTCGCCGCGCATGAAGGACTCATAAATGTCGACGAGCACGCGCGGCGCGACATTTCCCGTCGCGGGTATCGCCCCGCGCGCGCCGAAGATCAACGCCTGATAGATCAGCGTGTCGCGCCCCTGAAGAACACTGAAGCGGTCGGGCACGACGCGCAGATATTCGTTGGTGTTTTGCAAATCGCCACTTGAATCCTTGACACCCAGAATATTGGGAATTTCCGCCAGCCGGGCGACCGTCTCGACGTCGATCTTCACGCCGCCACAGGTAGCGGGATTGTTGTAAAGCACCACCGGCAGCCGGGTCGTTTCCGCGATGCGCCGATAATGATCGAATATCTCCTGCTGCGATGGCAACACGAAGTAGGGCGTAATAACCGAGACACCATCGGCGCCTTCTTTCTCCGCCATCCTGGTCAGCCGGATTGCTTCCCGCGTGGTCTCGGCGCCGGTCCCGCCCACACCGGCACCCGTCCACGCACGTGGTCGACGGCGGTCGCGATCACCTGTTGCTTTTCGTTTTCGTCCAGCGCGTAGAATTCGCTGTTGGTGCCCAGGACGAAGACCCCATGGACCCCCGCATCGATCAAATGGTCGAGGAACCAGCGGAAACGAGGCAGATCGAGATCTTCGTTGGCCTGCATCGGCGTGGCCACGGGTGGGATGATGCCGCGAATTTGCATGGGGTTTCTCACAGTAACTTCTGACGGGCAATTGTCCTTAATATATTAGGGGACCGAGCAGAAATCGTTAGCAAAAGTGGCCGGCTCAGGCGGGGTTGGCGTCCTTGATTTTCGAGATGGCCCAGGCGACGGCTTCGCGCACCACAGGGTCCACATCGGTCAACGCTTTTGTCAGCACCGGCAGGGCCGTGGACTGTCGCTGATTTCCCAAAACGATGGCCGCGTTGCGCAGCAGACCGCCCCGTTTGCTCGAAACAGGGCGGTACCCTTGAAGCGCTGGCGAAAGGCCTCTTCGTCAAGGCCCATGATCTCCAGCAGATCGAGAGCCTGCAGGTCGGGCCGGGTGCTGCCAGGCCGGCTCAGCGCTTGGCGGCGCCTTGCGGTTCCAGGGACACACCTCCTGACAGATATCGCAGCCAAACACCCATTGGCCCGTGGGTTCTCGCAGCTCCGTCGGTATGGGGCCGCGCAGCTCGATGGTGAGGTAGCTGATGCAGCGGCGGGCATCGAGAACGTGGGGGCTCGGAAAAGCAACAGTCGGACAGGCGTCCAGGCACGCGGTGCAGGTACCGCAATGATCCGCGCTGAACGGCTTCGTCGGGCTCAAGGTTCAGGTCGAGCAACAGGGCGCCGAGAAAGAAATAACTACCGAGCTTTTTATGAATGAGCATGGTGTTTTTGCCGAACCAGCCCAGGCCAGCCCGGCGCGCGAAATCCCGTTCGAGTAGCGGCGCCGTGTCCACGACGCCACGCCCCTGAGTTCCGGGCACCTTGTCTTGTATCCAGTGCAGCAATTCGTTGAGCCGGCGCGCAGCACGTCGTGATAATCCGGGCCACGTGCATAGCGAGCTACTTGACCTTGATGCTCGGGCCGCCGGATCGTGTCCGATGGGCAAGTAGTTCATGCCAACCATGAGAACGCTGCGAACCGTTGGCAAAACACTCTGCGGATGGCGGCGCGCTTCTTCGTGCGCGCCATGTAGTCCATGGAACCGGCGAAGCCGTGCGCCAGCCAAGATTGCAGGTGTTCAAAGCCGTCCGCCGGCCCAGCCGAAGCGATGCCGGCCAATTCGAAGCCCGCGGCGTGCGCTTGCTCCTTGATGCACTCTTCCAGACGCATGATCGCCAGTCCTGCTTAGAGCGTTCGGAAAAAAAGGGGTCAGACCCCCTCGACACCCTGCATATGTTCGCTTCAAGGGGTCTGACCCCTTTTTTTCCGAACGCTCTTAGAAAGTAACCCTTCGACAAACGTCATTATAAGATGCGCCGCCTTCGGTATTGGCGAAGATCAGGCCGACTTTGCTGATTGTGCGGTACGGGTCTTCATTTTGACCGTTTCGTGAATGCATCGAATATTTGGCAACGCGAGCACGTCAACTTACCGGTAAGAATCTTCAGGAAAACAAACGGTATTTGCTTGTGTTCGGCCAAGGTGGTCTGTAAAAAGGGAAACTGCATTCCCATAGGAAAACGGTGTTCGTTTGTCCAAAGCCGTGGGAATGGATGGACGTTCTCCCGCGACGACGCGGAGCTTTTCTAAAGGTGGTTGAAGCATGAAATTTCTGGCAGCGGTCGTACTCGCAACCTTGTCGCTTACTGTCCTCATGGAAGGCACGAATTTCGCCCAGGACAAAAAGGTATCGATCAAGGAAGTAATGAAGGTCACGATGAAGGAAGGACTCTTGAAGAAGTGCGCCGGCGGCATGGGCACGGACGCGGACAAAAAGCACCTTGTCGAGATGTTCACGGCTTTGGCCGCGGACACGCCGCCCAAGGGGGATCCGGACAGCTGGAAGAAGAAAACGGCGCTTTGCTTGACGCCGCCAAGAAAGTCGCGGCCAACGAAGATGGCGCGGGCAAGACGCTTCAGGCGGCCGCCAATTGCATGGCCTGCCACAAGGAACACAAAAAGTAAACCGGCTGACGCTTTTACTCTGCCGCCGGTCCCTCCGACCGGCGGTTTTTTTTTGCTATCCTGACAATTATGCTTAATGGCTCCGCGGTGGTCGCGGCCCTCAAGGATTGCGGCGCCACCCATATCATCTGGATCCCCGATAGCGAACTGGGCACCTGGGAACAGGCGCTGACCGGACCGGACGGGCTACCTCTTATCCGCGTCTGCCGGGAGGGAGAGGCCTTCGCAGTGGCTGCCGGCCTGCTCCTCGGCGGTAAGCAGCCGGTCGTCATCGTGCAATGTACCGGCCTTTTCGAGGCCGGGGATGCCTTGCGAAATGTTGTGCATGATTTGCACTTGCCGATCTTCTTGATTGTCGGCATCCGCAATTTCTTTCAGCACCGCGATGGACAAACCCCCGACACCTGCCCCATCTTTACCGAGCCGATCGTACGCGCCTGGCAGATACCGTATGTCGTTTTCGAGGAGCACCATACTGCCGACGACCTGGCGAAAGTGTATCGGGAAGCGCTCGCGCAGCAGCAGTTCGGCGCCGTTCTCGTGGGGGAATGATGGCCATGGCCATGACGCAGTTACAAGCTTTGGAGGTCGTGGTGCCACACCGTGGCGAGCGCATCGTCGTCACGACGATGAGTTCGGCGGGCCTGTGGCCGCGGCTTTCGGATTCACCGCTTGATTTCGCCTACATCCCCTCGGCCATGGGCCATGCTCCGGGTTTGGGATTGGGACTGGCGGTGGCGCAGCCGGGCCGGGGAGTCATTGTCATCAATGGCGATGGCTGCATGTTGATGAACCTCGGCAGCCTGGTCACGCTGGCGAATGAACCCGCCCCCGTGCACTTGCTCATCCTGGACAATGGTCTCTACGAAGTCACCGGCGGCCAGGCCTATGCGGGAGCCGGGCGTGTCGATTTCGCCCAAATTGCGCGGGCGCGGGCATAAAGCGGGTCTATGCCTTCGCTAACCTGGCGGACTGGCAAGCCGGCGCTCAAGAGGCACTTACCGGCCCCGGTCCCGTGGTAATCTGGCTCAAAGTGGAGGGCCGGCTTGGGCAAAAAACTCCCAAGGCGCCGCGGCCGATGGCTGAACAAATTGAACGACTGCGCCAGGCCCTCAAGATTAGGCTTGATGCCGATTTCACAGCCCCAAGGCGGCCAGACGAACTTCTATCTGATGGACGGGCATAGTGGCGTTCGGCAGATCTTGAGTGAGGCGGGGGCCGTTGTGGCCAGTTACAGTTATAGTGCTTTGGGCATCACGACCGTGGAGGACGCCGTGCTCGCGCCTGGGTTGGGGTGAAACAATGATTATTTACAAAGCACCAGACGAGTTTCTTGTAAGGTTTTACCGATGGTCGTGTGCGGATTTTCGACGAGAGATCGATCAGGGCTTTCCACTTTTTGGGTTACTTGTTCCGGATCTTACAGTTTACCGGCTTCTTGCGTTAATGGAGTCGCTCCCGCCAGCCAGGCAAACAATTCTGGCGTCTGCGCTTCTTAAGCGTTCGCACGCGAGGGCTGTGGAGATCCTTGGTGAACAACAATCTGAAGAGGAGAAGCATCATGAAGAGCTATTTATAAATGCCATGGGCGCAGCCAGCCATTTCGAAACTACGAGGTGGCAATCTTCCAAGGTTCCAGGCTCTGAGCTTGATCGCAAAGAGCGAAAGCTTCTTCTAGTGCACGTAAAAAAGGAGTTTAACAAGCCGGAATTTTCTTGGAAGGGAAATTCATTTGAGCTAGAGGAGGGTGCTTTTCGATTAATCACACGCTTTTTTACAGGGATGACGGGTACTGATCTCTGTTACGAGCATGCGATCAAAAATATTGATATGGGGTATTATGGCCAAAACATGATTTTTTATTGTGAGCAGATGTCTATTCTTGCATGGCTCGGAATCTCGTTGAGAACGATGTGGGCCAACGTCCGCCTCCAAGAAGTCGAGCAGATCGGCAAAGGCCTTATTCTGTTGTGCAAGCATTTCATTGATGGTGTTGGCAGTCTATTGGAAGAGACATACCTTGACCCTTCTCGCCGATTCAGGCTGGAAAATATGGTATGGCTTGAGGAATAAATCGCGGATCCCCGTTGTAGGCTGCCCGGATACATTGTTGCGACGAGTCCGGCATACCCTTTCCGTGCCACCGCTGCCGCGTGTTCTGGGCATCTATGGACAGGGCACTGCGAAGGGTGCAGCGCTACGGCGCTGTACTCTGCGATTTGGGACGTCACCGTCCCGTAGGCCTCCTGCCGGAACGCTCGGCCAGCGCTTTGCGGTAATGGCTGCAAAACCACCCGAATAGGGATCAACGTCGGGGCCGTGGCCCTGTACTGGCGCCGGTGGCAGGACGTTAGAATCCCAGGCCACGAAAATAGACGCCGGCCACATTGAAGATGGCCGCGATCATAAAGCCGGCATAGACGAGCCAGACCAACATGCCGGCCAGGCGCGTGGCGATCTTGAAGCGATGGGCGACTTCTTCATGCCAAAAGATCGATTGCTGACGCATCACTTCGGGGACCCGGCCCCCTTCTTCGCCAACTGCGACCAGGCTTAAAAAATCGTCCGAGAAACGATTCGTGCGCGTCAGCGCCTCCAGCAAGGAAGTGCCGTTCTTGAGTGCCTGGGTGATCGTGAAGGAATGGATCATGTAAGCAGGGCTGCCGGTGGCTTTGAGGCTCAGTTGCAAGGCGCGCACTATCGGCATGCCGCTATCGAGTGTCAAATGCAGCGCCATGGTGAAGCGGCCCATGGCCAGGCCTTCAAGGCACGGCCCGACGACTGGCAGGTGCAAAAGCAGGCTATCGAGCCGAGGCTTTTGACGGGCCAGGCGCGTCGCTGTTTTTCCCATAAACCACAGCAGGCCGACGCTGCCAAAACTGACGAGCAGGAACAGCACTGCGCCGGTCGCTCCCCGAAATCCAAAGACGCCCTTGATCGGGGCGCCGGGATTGCCGGCGGAAATCATGCCGAGGATAAAGATGAGTGTCGCGAGGATGACGAACGCCATGCAGAGCTGGATGACGGGCGACATTGCCTGACTGCGGAGCTGCTTGCGTGTCGCATCTTGCAATACGAAGTATTTTTCCAGTTCGCCGAAGATTTCCGCCAGGTGTCCGGTTTCCTCGCCCAGTTTTGCCATCGACAGCATCAACGAAGGCAACACTTGCTTTTCCATCTCCAGGGCGTCGCTCAAACCATGCCCTTGCTCCAGTTCGGTGAGGACGCGTTCAGCTAGGGGACGCACTCCGGGTGGACCACGGTCGGCCTGTTGGCGAAAAACCTGCACCAGGGCAAGCCCGGCCCCCAGGCTGTGACGCATCGCCCGGCAGAGCGCAATGACATTGCCGGTCGACATTTGCCTGGAGAAAAACATGGCGGTCCCTTTCTTCCCGGGTAAAATAGGCGTATGACAGCCGACATCACGTACGAACCACGATACCTTGCCGGTATTGTACTATTCAACCGTGGAGATTTTTTTGAGGCCCACGAGGTCTGGGAATCGCTGTGGATGGAGACATTTGGCGAGGAAAGGCGGTTTTTCCAGGCGCTCATTCAGGCCGCGGTGGGCCTGTTGCATTTTTGCAATGGTAATCTAGCAGGCGCCACCAAGTTATACCGCTCCAGCCGGAACTACATGGAAAAATACGGCAGCCCCTACCTGGGGCTGGATCAGGTAGTGTTTTGGGCGGACATGGAAAGATGTTTTGCCCCGCTCTTGACCGAAGGGGACGTTAATCGAAAAATAACTCCCGTAGAAGAAGATATACCTGAGATCGCGCTGGCCCCTCCCCCTCCCACATGGCCCGATCCGGCGATGTTTTTAGAAGAAGAGGAAAAGTAATTTTCCAGGACCGCATTTCGCGGCTGGCTAATTATTACCATGAACGACGACTTTACGCCATTGTTTGGGTTTTCGGGGGTGGCACGCCTCTTTCCGCTGCCCAACCTGGTGTTTTACCCGCAGGTAATGCAACCCTTGCACGTTTTCGAGCCTCGCTATCGCCAGCTAGCGGCTGACGCCCTGGCCGGTGATCGCTTGATTGCGCTGGTTTTGCCCATGCCGGGCTGGGAGGTCGACTATACAGGCAACCCGTCGCTGCATCCGGTCGCCTGCCTGGGGAAAATAGTTGCCGACCAGAAGCTGGACGATGGTTGTTACAACATCCTTCTCCGCGGTCTCACGCGCATACAGATCACGCACGAGATTCCCATCAAGAAGAATTACCGCAAGGCCAAGGTCGATATGCTGGCCGAGGTGCCGGTCGCCGAGGCGCGGACGGAACGCCGCCTGCGCCGCCGCCTGGCCAAGATGGTTCCTCACTGGTTTCCCGAACACAAGGAAGCCAGGGACCAATTCCACAAGCTGCTCAAAAGCGATCTTACCTTGAGCGCCCTGTGCGATATCTTTGCGTTCGCCCTGCCCCTCAACATGGAATTCAAACAGGCACTCCTCGAAGAGCTCGATGTCGGGGAACGCTTGACACTACTCCTCGATCACCTCAAGGATCAGTCGCCCACGATTCTGCAGTCCGATCGCAAGTTTCCGCCGGAATTTAGCGTGAACTGACGCCGGTGCGCCTGCCACCCGCGGCGCTATTCGGCCACCGCCAGCATGTCCATCAACGTCACCACGGAAGTGCTCTCCAGTTTCTTTCGATCGAGAAACAGCTCGACGATGGCGGCTGTTTTCTCGGTGGCAAATCGTGTTGCCACATTGGTCCGGAACTTCTCGACGAGTAAAGGTACTCCCTCTGCCCGCCGCCGCCGATGGCCCAGGGGATATTCGACCGCCACATTGGCTGTGGCAGTGCCGTCTTTAAAAAAGACCTGGACCGCGTTGGCGATGGAGCGCTTGTCCGCTTCGAGATACTCGCGTGTATAGCGAGGGTCCTCAACGACTTCCATTTTGGAGCGCAGCACGTCAATCCGCGGATCGGCCGCCGCGCGATCCTCGTAATGGTCGGAGGTAAGCTCACCATGAATCAAGGCAATCGCGACGATGTACTGGAGACAATGGTCGCGGTCGGCCGGGTTGTGCAGTGGGCCGGTTTTGCTGATGATGCGGATGGCCGACTCCTGGGTGGTCAACACCACCCGTTCGATCTGCTCCAAACGGTCGTGCACGTACTCGTGCAGCTGGCAGGCAGATTCCGCGGCGGTCTGGGCATGAAATTCCGCGGGGAAGGCGATCTTGAAGAGGATGTTCTCCATGACATAGGACGCAAACGGCCGCGGCAGGCGCAATTTTTGGCCATGCATCGAGACATCGACGAAGCCCCATTTTGGTGCGGACAGCGGGCTGGCCAGTCCCGGTTCGCCCGCCAGCGTCATGAGGGCAAGGCGAACCGCACGGCTGGCGGCGTCGCCCGCGGCCCATGACTTGCGCGGGCCGGCATTCGGCGCATGGCGATAGGTGCGCAGGCTTTGCCCATCGACCCAGGATTGCGAAAGCGCGTCCATGATCTGTTGGCGGTTGCCTCCCAGCAGGCGGGCGGCGACTGCCGTCGAGGCAATCTTGACAAGCAACACATGATCCAGGCCGACACGATTGAAGCTGTTCTCAAGGGCCAGCACCCCCTGGATTTCATGCGCCTGGATAGCTGCAGCCAGCACGTCGCGCACGCTCAGGGCGGCCGCGGCACGGCGCGACTGGTAATCGGCGACAGCGAGAATGGCCGCCAAATTGTCGGACGGATGGCCCCACTCAGCGGCTAACCAGGTGTCGTTATAATCCAGCCAGCGAACCATGCAGCCGATGTCGAAAGCTGCCTTGATCGGGTCCAGGTGGTACCCTGTGCCGGGCACGGGTACGCCCCGAGGAACGACGGTGCCGGGCACCACCGGCCCGAGGTGCCGCCGGCAGGCGGGATAGCGCAAAGCCAGGAAGCCACAACCCAGGCTGTCCATCAAGCAGTAACGCGCGGTGTCAAAGGCTTCGTCGCTTCCCACGTCCGTGCGCAACACATAATCCGCGATAATGGCCAGTTCAGGATCGGGCTCAGGTTTTTGGTTGCTTTCGGAAGATGTGTGCATGGGAGGACTCGCTGGGTCGGAGGCGGGCAGCGCCAATCTGGACGTCGCGACTATCTTAGCGAAACGCTGTTCCTATGATGATTAGGTCAGCACCCGGCCATTGGCCGTTTTCCAGGGAGCACAGCGTGGTTACGGCAGGCAACGTCATTCTTGTTTTGAAGATCGCCGTTATTGCCGTCACTATTCTGCTCGTTTGCTCGCTGGTGGCGCTTTCCAAAGGGAAATATCGTTTGCATGGCCGGATCAATATCGCGTTCTTCGTATTGACGATGGTGGCGGTGATTGGCCTGGAGATCATCGCCCGTTTTCTCAGTCCGGACCTTTTTACCAATCATTTTCGGGATCATCAGGCCACGGGAGCGCTCAAGGTGCATTTGAGTTTTTCCATGCCCGCGGCCGTGCTGCTGCCATTTATGTTGTTTACTGGCCTGCGGCAGCGCCGTAGTTGGCACGTGGGGATGGCCGTGATTTTCCTGGTGCTTTGGACGGGCACATTCATCACCGGGGTTTTCTTTCTCCCTCACGACAATCCATGAGAGGCCGTCGGCATATCCCGGTCGAAGCAAGCGGACGGCGGAGGTAGACCACGTGACGGACGAGGCCTCAAAAAGCGGCTACGCGGACATTCTGGCGACCGCCGGGGATGCCCAGGCTGGGGACAGGGCGGATGCGAGTGCCGCCGTCCCCCTTGCGTATTGTGGAGGCGCTCTTGTTCGTGGGGGGCATTCCTCTTACGGCCAAGCGCGTGAGCGAAGTCATTCGGGGCTTTTCGCCAGAACAACTGACGCAAACGCTCGACACCTTGAATGCCGCCTACCGTCGCCAGCAAGCGGCCCTACGCGATTGTGCCGCAGGGAGACGGCTACGTGCTGGCGCTGCGACCGAACTTTCAGGGTGTTTTGGAAAAAGTATACGGCGGCCAGCGTGAAGCCAGGTTGTCGATGGCGGCCATTGACGTACTGGCCCTCGTGGCTTATCGTCAACCGGCGACAAAGGCCGAGGTTGACAGTTTACGCGGCGCCGATTCCGCGAGCTTGCTACGGCAATTGGTCCGCCGTGGCCTGGTGCAGGTTGCCTATCGCGCCGACGCGGAGCAGCGCGAGGTGTCTTATGGCACGACGGCGCGCTTTCTCGAGTGGTTCGGACTGCACAGCCTGGACGACTTGCCGCGCACGCAGGATTTGCAGCAGCTTTAAAGTCGTTATCTCTATTACGAAAGATGCCATGTCGGTTCGCCCGCCAAACGAGGGTCTGCTGAGGGCCCTGGGGCCATTCACCGCGACGGCAATCGTGGCGGGCACTGTCATCGGCTCCGGCGTGTTCAAGAAGCCGCAATCCATCGCTGCCAGTGTGCCGGGGTTCGATCTGATCGCCATGGTGTGGATATTGGGCGGCGTGCTGGCGCTGCTCGGGGCGCTGTCGCTGGCGGAAGTGACCGTGCTGTTTCCGCGGGCGGGAGGCAACTACGTCTTTCTGCGGGAAGGCTACGGGCGCTGGGCGGGCTTTTTGTGGGGCTGGGTGGAATTTTGGATCATTCGCTCGGCATCGATCGCGGCACTGGCCACCATATTTATCGAATCGCTGCACGATATTGTCCGGCAGGTGCGCGGGGTCGGCGTCACGTTCGATGTGCTGTCGTTTTGGGAACGGCAGGCCTTGACCATTGCCACCATTTCCCTGCTCGCGCTGGTTAACATTCGCGGGGTGCGCTGGGGAGGAGGTCTCCAGCTGTTGATCACGATGATCAAGGTAGTTTCGCTCCTGGCCATTCTAATTTTGCCCTTTGTACTTTGGGAACAGATACCGAAAGAAGAAGGTCCGGCCGGTGCAGCCGTGCCCTTCACCTGGGGCGGCCTGGGTACCGCCTTTTTGGGCGTACTGTGGTCGTATCATGGGTGGATGAATGTGGCTCCCGTTGCCGGTGAAGTGAAAAATCCGCAACGGAACATACCGCTGGCATTTTTGGCCGGCGTCGGCATCGTCATCTTTCTGTACCTCGGCGCCAACCTCGCCTATCACCTGGTCATTCCCCAGACGCAAATGGCAAAGTTGACGGGCACGACCGTGGTTGCCGAATTTGCCCGGCGCCTCCTCGGCCCGGTGGGCACGGTGTTGGCGTCGGGCGTGGTGATGTTCTCCGTCTTTGGCGCACTCAATGGCAACTTGCTGGTCGGCCCTCGCCTTCTTTATGCCATGGGCGAAGATGGCCTTGCCCCGCGAGCGCTTCGCGCGACGCATGCACGCTATCGCACGCCCATGGCCGCCATCCTGGTTTTGGCGGCCTGGTCCAACATCCTTATTTTGGCGGGGGCGGCGTTGATTCAATTCCCGATGCCTACATGGCAGCTGGGCGACTTCGTTATCGACATTAACCCTCCCGCCGACAAACCTCTCTTCGACGTGCTCACGGACTTCGCGATGTTCGGCGCGGTAATCTTTGAAACGCTCGCGATCACCACGATCTTTGTTTTTCGCCGGCGCATGCCTGCCGCGCCGCGGCCTTATCGCTGCTGGGGCTATCCCCTGGTCCCTCTGCTTTACCTGGTGCTGCCGGCCTATATTTTGACGAGCATGTTTTTTCAGCAAACCGCGGAGGCGGGCGCGGGCCTCTGTTTCATAGCGCTCGGCGCCTTCGTCTATGTGGCTGCGCGCCTTTATAAAACGCCGGCAGCCGCTTTCTCGGATAGGCCCTGAGAGCGTTCGGAGAAAAAGGGGTCAGACCCCTTTTTCTCCGAACGCTCCTGAGCCAGACTTGTACTTTGCCGTGTTGATTCATAAAAATTTCCTGGATTAAATAGCTTGTTATTGTCACGAAAGCGATAGTTTCATGGTGCACCAAGAACGTCTGGAGATCGGCGAAAAAAGTTTTGTCGGTAGCACGCTGGCGGTACTTGGGCTTGAAGCCAGCCTGACCGTCATCACCCTGGGTATGCATTTTTCCTGGGTGGGACTGATGTTGGGGGTAGTCGGTTTCTGCCTGGTCATGGTGCTGGCGAATCGCATCTATGCCGGCAGCCAGCAAGCACAACGTCTTGCCCTGGGCTGGATAGTTTTTCAAGCTGTTTACGCCGGCTACGCTCTTTATTTGCTGGGTTCCTCCGCGCAGGGAGTGGAGATGGCCAGGCAAATCGGTGCCACCGGCCGCCTGGCCCGTGGTGCTCAAGGCTTTGGCTTATCTTTTTTGGGCCTGGGTGCTGGTACGGATGCCTACCGTGCGGGACTTCTTCGCCGAGAAACGCGGCGAGCCGCGACCCATGGCGATTACTCCTACCGCACCGATAGCTTCGCTGGAACCCTCAACGCCGCTTAATTTGACCGCGGAGCAAAACCTTCGTCTGGGCGGCCTGGCCCGCTCTATCAAGTTGGCGGTTGGAGCGATGATCGCGCTGGGAGTGTTGCAGATTCTCATGAGCGAGCTTGTGTTTGGCCTTCAGGGAGGCAATCTTCGCGGCATCCTGGTGCTCCTCCAGGGCTTGTTGACAGTCACCCTGGGAGTTGCTCTCGGAGCGCCGGCCAATGAGGTCCGGGTACTGACCGATCCGGCGGAGCAAACGCAACGCCAGCTCACGGGCACTCTGGGCAGCCTCGCCAGATTTTATAAAGCACAGATCATCATCGGTTTGCTTCTGGTTGTGGTAATGGTGGCACGTGTGGTGATCACGTTGGGGTGATCGCCAGCAGTCTTGAGAGCGCCATCAACATTCTAAACTCAGCCGGGCTTGAAACGGAAAGAGATCAAACATGGCCGACGTGACCCCTCCCCTGGAGCTGAGCGGCGAGCAGCGAGCGGTGGCCAGCAGGCTCACCCTGGCGATGAAGGGAGTAGCAGGTGTGCTGCTTCTGCTGGGTGTTGTCAGTGCGGTTGGCGGGGCCGTGGCCTTGTCCGCGGGATCAGGTTGGGGCGTGCTTGGGCTATTGGAAGGCGTGGTGACGGTCCTTCTGGGATTGATCATGCTGTCCTCGTCGACTGACATTCGCTACCTGGCGGACACGAAATACGCCGCGATCCATATGGGTAATGCCTTTCAGAATCTAACTAACTTCTACCAGGCCCAGTTTGGCTTGGCGGCCTTCCTGGCCATCGTCGCCTTGATTCGCCTCTTCGTCGGCTAAGAAGAGCTAGCCCTGACAGCGATCCTGCCCCTCACAAGCAGGGGACCTCCTTCCTACTTCGCATGACCTCCAAGCACGTCGCGCCGTTCTCGCCCACCGCAGCTGTCCTGAGGGTCCGCGCTCCCTCTGCCGGCTATTCTCATTAGGATAGTTAGGCAAAACAGGGTAAAACGCAGCGATCAATTTGTGCCGGCATAACTTATCCATATTGCCAATAGTTCCAAACCAAGTACATTATTTGCAAGAAAGATGTCGGTTATTCCGGTTTTAACGACCAGGAAGGTGTCATGGTACATTTGATGCAGCCTATGCAGTTTACTGTTGACACTTGTTTTAACTATCTTTACTATCATCCCCATATCCGGCAAATTTTGCTTGGACAAAGGGAAGTAAAGAACCTAGCTTTTGACCGCGGGACCATTGAAACGGGTCAAATACAGTAAGCGGGCTCCAGGCCAATGTGGCTTTTTTAATAGTGCGTGGGTTGGCTTTCCCTTTTTTCTGCTGGAGGTAATCAGATGTATAGCGTTGTGTTAATGATGGCTTTAAGTGGTGGTGCGGAGTCCGCGGACTTTGGCCACAAGTGCAAGGGTGGCGGCGGCTGCAGCGGATCCGTTGCGGCTAGCTGCGGTGGTCGTGCTCACCGTGAAAGGCACCATCGTGAACGGGGTCATGGTTGTTCAGCTCCGGCTCCGGTTTGCGCGGTTTGCGCCCGGCGCCGGTGTGTGCGCCCGCCCCGGTTTGTGCTCCCGCTCCCGTGTGCAGCGGTGGCCGGGCAAGCAGAGGCGGCCTCTTCCATCGTAACCGGGGCCATGGCTGTAGCGGTGCGGCACCGGCTTGCGCTGGCTATGTTGGTTGCGCCGGTGGTTATGGTTGCGCCGGTGGTTACGGTGGCGCCGCGATGCCCGTTCCTGCCAAGGAAATGCCGAAGGAAGTCGTACCGGCCCCGAAGGCTCAGGTCGAAACCCCGGCTCAAATCCTGGTTTCCGTGCCGGCCGAAGCACGCCTGACGATCGATGGCGTGTTGACAACCTCCACGTCGGATCGTCGCCTCTTCGTTACACCCGCTCTCGAAACGGGCGCGGACTATGTGTACACGATCAGCGTCACGTTCGGTTCGGAAGTTCAAACGCGTGAAGTCACCGTTCGTGGTGGCCAAACGACCAATGTTCCGTTCAACTTCGCTCCAGTGAGCGTTGCCAGCCGTTAAAGTCGACCTGGTCGGCTCACGCGTTGATCCTGGAGCCCTGAGGCAACGCGTTACCGGCAAGTTCGATTCAAGGGGATGTTAGGAACGGAAGAGGGGAGAACCTGGTTCTCCCCTTTTTTATTGCGCATCTTCGGGGTTGTCAGCAGTGCAAACCCGCATTGTGGCCCCGGCAAGTCCCGCCTATAATCGCCACAGAGATATGTCGGTCGTCAACAGGGACATGGCCCATCGTCATGAGCGTTTACTGCATCAGGCCCCGAGTGGCCGACCTGGTCTTTCAATTATTTGAAAGGCCGCTGCATCCGGAATTCTTCGATATCCAGGCGGTCCGCCGTATCGAGCGCCCGGAGTATGAAGTCATCATTCACATCACGCGTTCGGGCCACTTCATCACCTGGAAGAACGCCGATCGTGTGCTCACCGAAGTCACGGACATCGATCAATCCTTTCCCGAGGAACGTCGGCAACTGAATTACAAGCTGCGCGGCGAACATGCGGCCACGGTATCGTGCGGCCACGGGATCACCTATCAAATGAACTTCCAGGTAGAAGCGCTGGCGCCGGATATTTTTCTGCACGTTCATGAAGAGATCTTGGCTGACGGCACGAAGCGCGGCCTGCTCCATAATTTCCAACCGAATCATCGTCTGGCGGTTTCACCCCTCGGCTATGTGGCCGCTGAAACGCGCGCCGGATGTTTGTTCTTGTCCACGTTCCACACGTTTCCCGAAGAAAACACGATCGTTAAATCGCAAACTCTCATCGAAAAAAAATAAATCGCGCGCGGCTTCATCGCGCCGCGAGCGCGCTCAGCGCAGCGGCAGCGCGAAGCATTTCATCCAGTGAATTCCGCGGTATTCGCGCGCGTGGTGAAGTTGCCTCGTAAGCGTAAGCGGCGTGAACGAGGCGCTGGGGAAAAATAATTTGAAAAAAAGGTTCGAATTGGCGCGAGGAGGTATTGTATTTTGGAAAGTTGTGGTTAGTATCCTTTTGTTAAGGGAGTGTGCAGCTGCCTAATGCGCCGGTCGAGCCGGACTTAAACACGGAAAGGACCGTCAGCTCGGGCAGAGTGTCAGCCACACACCGGGGATAACTGAGTCTAGTTGGAGGTTCCTGATTTTATGAACGAAACGGAAGAGCGTACCGGGCTCGACTCGCCACGCGTCACGAAAGTAAAGGAATACGGACACGACGAAGAAGAGCCTCCCGGTAAGCCGAGGCGCCATCCGCTCTGGCGCAACGTCCCCAAAAAACAGTGGGACGACTGGCGCTGGCAATCGCAAAACGCCATCCGCTCCGTCCGGCAGCTTCGGGAACTTGCTGCCATTTCATCCCGAGGAAATCGAGGCCATCGGCGCTCTCGAGGCTGAGTACAAGCTCGCCATCCCGCCCTATTACTTCTCGCTCATTCACGTCGCCGACCCCAACGATCCCATCCGCCTGCAATCGGTGACCAGTCCCCTGGAGGCGCAACTCGTCTTTCGAGCTCGAGGACCCGCTCGAAGAGGACAAGGACTCGCCGGTCCCGGGCATAACGCACCGTTATCCGGATCGGGCCCTGATGGTGACCACGCACGTTTGCACCATGTATTGCCGTTTCTGCACGCGCAAGCGCGCCACGATGGTTCGCGGCGGCTGGGACGCCATCAGCCGCGACGACGAACGCATGATCGAGTACATCCGCGATCACCCGGAAATCCGCGACGTCATCGTCTCCGGCGGCGACCCGTTGACGCTGCCCTACAGCAAGCTGCGTTTCTTCCTCGAAAGCCTGCGCGACATTCCGCACGTGGATGTCATCCGCATCGGCACGCGCGTGCCCACCACGCTGCCGCAAAAGCTGTTCGACAACGAACTGATCGATATTCTGGCGGCTGCCGAAAAAGTCTGGATCCAGACGCACTTCAATCATCCCCGTGAAATCACTCCCGAAGTGGCCCGGGTCTGCCAAGACCTTTTGCGGGCCGGCATGCCCCTCAACAACCACGCGGTGCTCCTCAAGGGCGTCAACGACGACCTGGAGACCATGCGGCAGTTGATGCGGCCTTGCTGCGCGTCAAGATTCGCCCTTACTATCTCTTTCATTGCGACCCGGTTACCGGTGCCGGCCATTTCCGCACCAGTGTCTGGAAAGGGCTCGAGATCATGGAGGGCTTGCGCGGCCACATGTCGGGCCTGGCGATCCCCACCTATGTGGTGGATAGTCCGCACGGCGGCGGCAAGATTCCGCTGATGCCCAACTACCTGGTGTCTGCTTCCGACGACGCCGTGGTCCTGCGCAATTACGAAGGCATGCTGGTGCGCTACCAGGCCGAGGACAAGCCAGCCACCGTTCGGGAAACCGCCAACGCGCGGTGTCAGCTCGTTGCTTACCGGCACCAAGACCGCCCTTATTCCCGAGAACACCGAACGCATGAGCCGCCGCCGCAAAAATCTGCGGTTGGCCAAGGAAAATACGAACCATGGCGCCGCAACGGGCGGACGCCAGGGCAGTCATGGAGATGGCTGCGCCGATAACCATCCCCGCATGGAGGAAATGATGTCGCTGCCGGTCATAGCGGCCGAGGCGCTAAACGAAGTTGATTGGCAGTTGCGCGTGCTGTGTTTTGAGCGTTCCCTACACCTTCAAAATGCAGCGCGTGCAACTGGAAAGACTTCGCATTCGATAACACCCGATGAATATCGGCATCACTTTCGACCTGAAAAGCCAAGGGCCCATGGACGCTTCCATGCCCGACGATTTTCAGGAAGAGTTCGATAGTCCCCATACGATTGAGGCCATCGCCGCCGTCCTGCGCGGCCTGGGGCATCGCGTCGCTCTTCTGGGGGACAACCGCGAGTTTCTGGAAAAAGTACTGGCGGATCCGCCCGACTTTGTCTTCAATTTCGCCGAGGGCACCGGCGTCAGCCGCGCACGCGAGGCGCGGGTGCCGGCCGTGCTCGAAATGCTCGACATTCCTTACACGGGTTCGGACCCGTTGACGATGGCGCTGACCCTGGACAAGGATTGCGCCAAGACCATTGTGGCAGCCGCGGGCGTCGCGGTGCCGCCCAGTGTGCTGCTGGCTCCCGAACAGAGCCTGGGCGACCTGGAGGCAGAGATCGGTGCCCTGGCATTCCCCCTGGTGGTCAAGCCGGCATGGGAGGGCTCCAGCAAGGGAATTCGCGCGAGCTGCCTGGTCAAAAACGCTGCCGGCCTCGTGGATGTCGTCGCCTCCTTGCGGCACGATCATCGCCAGCCAATCTTGCTGGAAGAGTACATCGAAGGAGACGAGCTTACGGTTGGCGTTTACGGGAACGAACCTGCCCGCATTCTCGGCGTCATGAGCGTCGTGCCACGCTATGCGGTCGAGCAGTTTATCTATAGTCTCGAGATCAAACGCGACTATCGGCGTTTGGTGAAATACGAGTGTCCCGCTCCCCTGGCCCCGCGGGTAATGGAGCGGGTCGAAGAAGCCACGATGGCGGCCTTCAAGGCGCTCGGTTGCCGCGACATTGCACGCGTCGATTTTCGGGTGCGTGCTGGCATCCCTTATTTTCTTGAGGTAAACCCGTTGCCTGGACTGAATCCCGACGATAGCGATTTGGTCATCATGGCGAATCTGGTGGGCTGGAGTTACGGCAAACTCATTGAGACTATTGTCGATGCCGCCAGCAAACGCCATAAAAGAAAATGAGTGCTCGCAATGTTTGTCTCTGCTCCTGAGTTTTTCAACGGGTGATCTTTTTTTGGTAGTAGGTAAAGTTTTATGGCTGAACCTCTTGTCCTGGTACTTTACAACCACCCCTCGTTGCCGGGCGATCATCCGGATGCTTATTCCGAACATTCCGTGGTGGAAATCGCTCAAGACATGGCGGCGATCCTGGAGGCCGATGGCGGTTTTCGCACCGCCCTTTTAGGCCTCAAGCAGGACCCAACCGTCCTCTGGTCGGAAATGCGCCGACGTAAGCCCGCCGTGGTCTTCAATCTCTTCGAGGGCAACCTGGAAAACACCGATACGGAGTCCTACGTCGCAGGGCTTCTTCAGTGGAAAGGCATTCCTTTCACTGGTTCGCCCATGCTGGCTCTTTCGCTGGCGCGTTCCAAGCACCTGGCCAAGGCGCTCCTGCGCGGGGCCGGCATACCCACCCCCGACTTCATGGCCGTGAGCGAGCTGCCTGTTCCCCCCTGCACCCTGGAATGGCCCGTCATTGTCAAGCCGGCGCTGCAAGACGCCAGCGTGGGCCTCGATCAGGAGAGCGTGTGTGTCGATCAAGAGCAGCTTGACCACCGCGTCCAATATGTCATGGAGACCTATGGGGGACCGGTGCTGATCGAAGAATTCATTTACGGCCGCGAATTCAACGTGGCGCTGGTTGAACTTGCCGGAACTGCAATATCTGCCGCCCGCTGAAATCGTCTTCCCGACCCAACGGCCCGGTTTCTGGCCCATTCTCACCTATGATGGCAAATGGAAGCCGGAGTCCAGTGATTACGAAAGTACGCCGCCAAGGTATCCGGCCGACATTTCGCCGCGCCTGGCCGAACGCCTGGGTAGCATCGCGATGCAGGCTTACCGGCTGGTGGGTTGTCGGGATTACGCCGCGCGTCGATTTCCGCATGAAGCCAAACGGCAAACCCTACGTGCTGGAGGTCAACCCGAACCCGGAAATCAGTACCGACGCTGGGTTCGCCGGTTGTTTGGGATCGGCGACGGTGACTTACAAGGAGTTCATCATTCGGCTGGTTCGCCATGCCATGAACCGGCCCAAGGGCCCGGTGCCGAACTTCGCCATGAATCGCTGTCTTTCGCTGCAACCGGTGAACTGATGCCGGCGTCGCCTGGCGCTATACGGATGGTGTTATGGGTCCGCAAGTTGCCTACGACGAACTTATCGAACGCTTCAAGGAAACACGGCTGATCGAATCCATCGGCAGTGTCCTTGGCTGGGATGAGCGAACGTATATGCCCCTGAAGGGCGGGCCACACCGCGCCGAACAAATGGCGCTTCTGGCCCGCCTCGGTCATGAACAGCTCACTTCCCCACGTCTGGGCGAACTTTTACATATTCTCGAAGCAGCGCCAGTCACAGGGGAATCGGCTTCGATTGCCGCCGTCAATGGCGCGAAATCCGACGGCTTTACGACTTGGCCGTCAAGGTCCCCAGTTCGCTGGTGGAGGAATTGGCACGCACTGCCACACGTGCCCAGGGCATTTGGCAGGAGGCGCGCAAGAATAACGATTTCCCGTCGTTTGCGCCATGGCTCGAAAAGATCGTTCATCTGAAGCGACAAGAAGCCCAGGCGCTCGGCTATCGCGCTGTTCCCTATGACGCCCTTCTGGACCAGTATGAACCGGGCGCCACGACCGCGGAACTGACCGCTGTTTTTGCTTTGCTGCGCCAGGACCTCGTTCCCCTGGTGGAGGCTATCGCCGCAACCGGAAAAAAGCCGCGCGCCGATGTGTTTAGCCGCGAGTACCCGCTGGATCGCCAACACTTTTTTGGCCAGGCGGCGGCAGCGGCCATTGGCTTCGATTTCACGGCCGGGCGCCTCGACACCACCACGCATCCCTTTTGCAGCGGCATGGGCCCGGGCGATTGCAGGCTCACCACCCGCTACAACCTCCGCGAACTCAATCAGGGTTTCTTCGGCATCTTGCACGAGGCCGGGCATGGCATTTACGAGCAGGGCTTGCTGGGGCGCCATTACGGGACCCCCATGGGTTCAGCCGTCTCCCTGGGTATCCATGAGTCGCAATCGCGCCTCTGGGAAAATCAGGTCGGTCGCTCCCGGCCCTTCTGGGAGCATTTTTTCCCACGTGCCCAGCAGATGTTTCCGGGCACCCTGGATGACGTGAGCCTGGACGATTTCCTGTTCGCGATCAATAGCGTCGCCAAATCCTTCATTCGCGTGGAGGCCGACGAGGCGACCTACAACATGCACATCATTCTGCGCTTCGAGCTCGAACAAGCCTTGATCGCCGGCGATCTGCAGCCCAAGGACGTGCCCGGCGCCTGGGACGAAAAGTTTCGCCAATCCTTCGGGCTCACGCCGCCCACCGCCGCGCAGGGTTGCCTGCAAGACATTCACTGGAGCATGGGCGGCCTGGGATATTTTCCCACGTATACCCTGGGAAATCTTTTCGCGGCGCAGCTCATGGAACAGGCACGGAAAGATTTGCCCAATCTGGAAAATGATTTTGCGCCGGCCACTTCGGGCGACTTAAATCGTGGCTCAATCAAAAAGTGCATCAACCGGGGCAGCAATATCGCTCGCGCGACCTGGTGCGGACCATCACGGGGCAGGAACTCAGCCCCAAACCACTCGTCAATTACTTGCGGACGAAATACTCGGCGCTTTACGGCATCTACGCGGCGACCGCAAGAGTTCACATCATGTCAAAGCGCCGATCAAATCCAAGCGCGCCGCATTGTTAGATACTCAGGTCCCCCGTCACGTCGATCGTGTATTCAAGGAAATAGGAACTCAAGTAATTGAACTTGGGGTTCTTGAATTTCACCAGAGTGCGCGTTGGTACCTGGTGGATAAGGGTTCCATTGTTCGGCAGATCGAGGTAGGGGTCGCCGCTGGCCGTGAAGCCGGCCGCGTTCGCGACGGTTGTGTCGGGAGGCAGGTTCGAGAGTACGGCGAAGTTTGGCCCCGGATTATCCGTCTTGCTTCGATTGATGATGGTGATGTTGCCGTCAAAGGTCTGCGAGGAAGGGTTGTAGACGTAGCGCAACGGTCGGTAGGTATCGATGCGGCCGGCTGCCAACCCGCCGATCAGCACCCAGGAATCGAGGATCGTGTCGGAAACGTCGGCGATGGCGAGTTTGATGTGATTCGTGACCCCTTCATGAACGGGCACGACGATCGGCAATACCGTGGTGAAACCATCCATCTGTGTGAAGTGCCCGCCGCCGGTATTATCGATGAAAAACTGGGAGTTTGCTCCCGGGTTGATCGTGTTGATTGACACCGGGTCGTTTGTACCCGGGACCAGGGCCACATTTTGCCCGTTGATATAGAACGCGAACACATCGTTGAAGGCGGAACCGACGAATTCGAGATATTCCTCGGAACCGAAGACGTAATGGAAAGTAAGCACGTTCCCCTTGGGAACAAAGTCGAACTCCAGGACCGATGCATCCAGGGTCGGGTTTGGCGTGGCCAGGGTATCGAGATCGGTGTCGCCGGACGTGCCGTTGGTGGTCGAGAAGGAGGTACTGTTATTGGGCCCGACGACGGCCTTGGCGCTGCCAGAACTCAGCACGACGCCGGTATCGATGCCGACCGAGTTGGCCCCGCCCGTGAATACCCCCGCCGCTACAGCGGCGCCGGTATATTTGACGTTGGTGACCGACAAGGATGTGCCGGTGCCGAGAAGGGTGTTCACCAGCGCCTGGGCGTTAATGGTGGTCAGGTTGGTGACGCCCGTAACCGGGACCAGGCGGTCTTCCAGGTTCTCGAAAGATGGCCGAAAGCGCCTTTGGCAGGGTTTCGGCGCGGGCGTAGGGGAGGCACCCAGGATCTTTTTTAGCCAGGCAAAGGCCATGTCAGTGTTCCTCTTGGTTTTTTAGAAAACCAGTTCGATGCCCAGATTGAAGTAGTTGGTCCAGAAGTTCGAATCGTTGATCGTGGTGGGCCGAGGCGGCGAAGCCGGCCCAACCTGCGCGGGTGAGTTGAGCGGTTGAATGGTGACATTGCGATTCAGTTGGTCCGCCGTCCGTGCGACGTGCGTCATTTCCATGAGCCCATAGCCTAGCGTGATTTTGATAGTGTCCGTCAAGTTTAAATGCAGCTTGAGGGCGAATTCCGGAATCACGGAAAAGGTGTTATGCGTGTATTGACCAATGTTCGATGGCTGGGCGAATAACCCCTGGTTAGCCGACACCGTTTGGCCGGTCGTTTGATTGGTCACGGAGGTGAAGCCATTGATATTGAGCGTTTCGTTGTTATTGCCCGCGGAGATTTTGCCGAGCAAATCCACGGTGACGCCCTGCCAGCGATAGCGAAACTGGGTGCCGACCTGGCCACCCAGGAAGATGTTGCGGGTCGTGAAGTTGTCCTGAATAACGAAGGTGCTTCCCGAGCCGATCGGCAGGTCGTTACTGGTTTCGTTGCTGGCATAGCGGTCGTCGATTCGGACAAAACGCGGCCCAGCCAGGAGAAAGAGGCTGGGGCCATTGGGGCTGTAGCCTGTCAAGTTATAACGAAAGCTGGCGTCGGCCCCCATGATGCGGGTAAAGAAGCCCACGTTGACGTCGCCGGCCATGACGCCGGGTACGGCTCGTGAATCGAGATCCTCGACGCCCAGGCCGGTATTGAAAAAGGGACGGCCCAGCACCGGGTCGTTCGCGTTGCCCTGGTTGTTTTGGTGAAACCGGCTGGGGCCCCATTCGGACATGAAACCGCTCAGCTCGATGCCCAGGCATTCCGGTTCCTCGGTCAACCAATACGTCGCGGTGAGTTTAGTGCCCACATGGGGATTTTCCTTGAAGGTGCTGGCGTCCGCGATGATACGGGTACCCGGCTGGCCAATAGCCCCGGGAACGGGGTCCGTGGCACTGCCGGTAGTGGCCAGGGGAAAGCGTGGGTTGGGCCGGCTAAAGAGAAAATAGACCAGTTCGCTCGTGAGCTCCCAACGCGGATGGTATTCCGAGGCCAGCCGCGGCGGGTCCGGCGCGAACTCGGGGCCCGACGTCGGAGCGTCCGTAAAGCTATTTACTGGCAGCCCTGGCGCATCCGTTTGGGCAAGAAGCTGCGACACGGTGCAAAGCCAAGCCCGGCCATTGCCAGCAATGTCGTTCGTAGTGCTCTTAACCAGAATTTGCCCATGTCTCCCTCGTCGGAAACAAACCTTCCTGGAGGACCGATTGCTAAGTGTATCGTCCGCATAGGCAGTATTCTTGATACATTCCGCAAAGGAAGCAAAGTCCGCCAGGTTTCCCCAGTTACCCGGCCGGCAATGGCACCCGAAAAGTGCCTCGCTTGACTTGAATGGCTTCAGGGTATTGCCCGTGTTCCCGGAAAACCTGCTGCAGATGTGGAGGTGGGTGGGGTTTGGCGGTGGTGCCATTTGGCGGGAAGGTACTCTACAGGCCTGTCTTCGATTTGTGCAAAGCCAGATTGGTGACGAAATCGGCATGCTTGGGGGAGCGGATGCCCTCGCCAAGCCTGGCTAAAACGGTAGCCATGTCGCTTTCAAGCAGTGCTTTGCCATCCAGCCACAAGCCGGGAAACCTGGGTGAGCGCCATACGCCGTCGGCGTCGGGTGGCAGCAGTTGATAATGATCCTTCGCCAGACAATGCCAGCGAATTTCCTGTTCATAAAGCAGAACGGCAAGATATTCGGGAACTCCCGCCTGTTCGTAGAGCTCAAGCTTTTGATGAAGGTCGTAGGCGGCGCTCGACCTGCATATCTCAACCACGAGTTCCGGCGGTCCAGCCAGATAATCCCCAACGAGGCGTGTCAGGCCACCGAATTCGGGCAAAATGCGCAAGTGAAGGTCAGGCTGGGGCGAGTCCTCCCGGAGCAGCGACGTTGTGTTATGGCTTATTTTGGTTCCCGGCGTCGCCTCGGCATATGTGCCAAGCAACAAACCTAGCTGCCCTTCCATGTCGCCATGTTCGAGCGTTACTGGGGATGGCGTATAAACAATACCGGCAATGAGTTCGGCGCGCTTGATTTCGGGATGGGCGTGCCAACGGCGCAAGAATTCGCCGCGATCCAATTTATCGCCAGCAACCAGAGGTGGCGAGGGTTGGTCAACCGTGCGCAAGTCGTGTGGCCTCCCCAGGTGAACTACATAAATAGTAGCTCACTCCGGCGGAAATCTCAATTCATGCCCGGCAAAGTGGGTGCTTCAGTGACACCCAGTGGCCATCCTGCGCACTGCTGGCCACGCACTGGGTGATGAAGTTCATGCCGTCCACGCCGTCAGCCACGTTGGGATAGAGGCTCTTGGCGCTGTCAAATTTTTGACCCGCGGCGCACCGCGTGATGTCCTCGAAAACCGCGGTATAAACGTTGGCGAAGGCCTCGAAGAATGCCTCGTGATGTCCGCTCGGCAGCCGGCAAGACGCCTTGGCGGTGTCCGCGATCCACGGAGCGTTCGGGTCGCGCGTGTACATGCGGTGCGGCTGGCCGTTGACGCGGAACATCAGGCGGTTGGGCTTCTCCTGATGCCATTCCAGAGCGCCCTTGGTGCCGTCAATTTCGATCCACAGGTCGTTTTCACGGCCATGAGAAATTTGCGACGCCGTTACCGTGCCGAGCGCGCCCTTTTGGTAGCGGATCGCCGCCACGCCGTAGTCGTCCAGCTCGCGGCCGGGCGCGAACGTTCTCAGCAGGCAGGAGACCTGTTCGGGCAACTCGCCGGTGATGAAACGTCCCAGGTTATAGGCATGCGTGCCGATGTCGCCGAAGCAGCCGGCGATGCCGGAACGTTTTGGGTCAGTCCGCCAGGCCGGCCTGTTTCTCCAGATTGCCGCCGCGTTCCTGGCGCGTGCGCAACCACCCTTGAATGTAAAAAGCCCGGATGGCGTTTATCTCCCCGATCTCGCCGGCCTGAACCATGCGCCTTGGCCTGGCGGACCATCGGGATAGCCCGTGTAATTGTGGGTGACACCGAAGACAATGCCGGTGCGCTCCACAATCTTCACGAGCTCTTCCGCCTGCGCCAGGTCGAACGTCAGTGGCTTATCGCAAATGACATTGATGCCTGCCTCGGCGAAAGCCTTGGCGATCTCAAAATGCGTGTGATTGGGCGTGGCGATGGACACGAAGTCGATGCGCTTGTCCGCGGGCAGCTTCTTTTCCCCGTCCACCATTTCTTTATAAGACCCATAGGCCCGCGCGGGCTCGATGCCGTAATCTAGTGCCGACGCCTTGGACTTGGCTGCATCCGAAGATAATGCGCCAGCGACCAGGTCCGCACGGTGATCGAGTACGGCCGCGATGCTGTGGACGCGACCAATAAACGAGCCCTGGCCGCCACCGACCAGGCCCATGTGCAGTTTGCGGTTGAGGGGTGCGTTGAGGCTCATCGGGGCATGTTCCTTTCGTCAAGGTGTTCGTTAGGGGCCCAGGGCAGACGTGCAGTCGAAGCCATCTTTGTTCCGGGGAGAGAGCACTTTTGCTTCTACAGAGTCACCCAGCGTTCCGTGCGGTGGCTCTTGAGGATGGCCTCGCATAGCAGGATTTCGCGATGGCCGTCGGCGAACGTGGGATAAAGGGGTGGCGCGGAAAAATCACCAGCGTCGATATACTCGTAGAAACTGCGGAAGCAATTCTTGAAGGCGTCGGGAAAGCCCTCGTTGTGGCCGCCGGGGAAGGTGCAAAAACGCCGCGACGTTTCCGTGAGCAGCGACGGGTCGCGCAGTCAGAGCTTCATTCGCCTTGTCGCGCCGGCCGACCCAGATCTCGTTGGGAGTCTCGCTGTTCCACGCCAGGGCGCACTTCGAACCCGCGATTTCGTAGCGCAGACAGTTCTTGCGACCGGCAGTGACCTGCGAGATGTTGAGACTGCCGCGAGCGCCCCCCTTGAAGCGGAACAACACGGCCGCGTAGTCTTCCGTGGTGATGTTCACGGGTTCCGTCTGCATCGGTGCGGCCGTCTTGCCTGTATAAGTCTGCACTTCACCCTTGGGCCGTTGCCGGACCGGATGCACGGTCTTCAAATCGGCGAACACCGCTTCCACTTCCAGTCCCGTGATGGAATGTATCAGGTCCATCCAGTGGGTGCCGACATCGCCAACGGCCCGCAATTCGCCACCCTGGTCGGCCAGGACGCGCCAGTTATAATCCGTTTCATAAAAGAGCCAATCTTGCGTGTAGCTGCCATTGACGGCGAAGATCTGCCCGACGTCGCCGTTCTTCACGCGCTGCCTTGCTTCCAGATTTAGCGGATAGAAACGCACGTTGTAACAAACCGCTGCCGCCACCTTGCGCAATCGGGCCAGCTCCACAAGCTCGGCCGATTCTTTCGAATTCATCGCCAGCGGCTTTTCGCAAAGGACATGTTTGCCGGCCAGCACGGCCTTTTTCGACAGCTCATAGTGCAAGACGTTTGGCACCGCCAGATGGACAGCCTGCACGTTTTTGTCCGCCAAGACCTCGTCCACATTTTTGTATGCTTTGGGCAGACCGAGACGATCGCGTGCCGTATTCGATTCCTTGTCATCGACGCCAAGGATACCGGTGATCGTAACCCCCAGGCGGCGCAGTGCCTCGACATGGACGGGCCCGATGAAGCCGGCACCGACGACGGCGGTGTGGATATTGTGCAGCACAGGTAGCCCCCTTTAAGGACGTGGTCGAAAAACGCGGTGTCCCCGGCGGAGAAAACCGCGGGTCGCGTTGAAATAGTGTTTTAGAGGGGTAAGGGGCGAGGGGCGAGGGGTGGCGCTCTATTGACCGGGTAATGGGACAGCCAAAGGGCGAAACGGCAGCGACGGTGTCGCTCGTGCTCACGGCGCTTCCCGATAGGCCGACCCAAAATTCACATAGTGGCTACGTACGCACTGATCGGAAGATCGTCAGATCGACTGCGCCAGCGAGGATCGAACGCATTCGGTCAAATAAACACGGGATTTTTGCCGTCGGTTGGCCCGACCGCGACCGCTGGCGAAACACGCCAGTCTTTGTGGGCGTCCGCCAGAAATTCGACAACGCTCTCGGCAAATTTGTCATGGTATTCGAAGGCGGCGCAGTGTCGGGCATCTTGCAAACTTACTAGCTGGGCATTCGGGATCGTCTTGGCCATCACGTCGCTCGCTTCCGGCAAGCAGGTGGTATCCTTGGAGCCGGTCACGACAAGGGTCGGCACCGGAATGCTGGCGAGCGTGGCAGTGGCGTCATAGTTCATCATGCCGAGCATGCCGCGGGCTACCACGGCGGGCCAGGCTTCAACCGTATAATGCGTTATAAAATTGAGTTGTCCCCTGGTTTCTTTGCCGGAGAACGAGCTACGGTCCGTCGAACGATGCGCCGAGCCATTGAGATAACTCAGCCAGTTAAGCACCCAAAATACCGGTGCGAGGCCGACCATCAGGTAACAAAGCGGTTCGAGAACCGGTTTTTGAATGGCGCTATAAAGCCAGGCCATGGATGTGGTTTTGACCGGGTTGGTATACGTGCTATTGACGATTATGAGACTTGAAACGCGGGTGCCCAGGGTGTCCCGGAACAAACGGCAATAAGTCAGGTTGATCATGCCGCCAATACTGTGGCCAAGCAAAGTGACGGGCCGGTTACCGGCGAGGCTAATGACCGCATCGAGATCGCGAGCCAACTTCTCGAGGCTCCAGTCCTTGTTCGCGGGCGACGTGGACAAACCCAAGCCCGGCAAGTCCCAAACAATCAACCGGTAACGGCCGGCCAGTTCTTTTTTGGCATAATACCAGTCATCGCCATCCAACCCCCAACCGTGCGTCAAGACGATCGGCGGCGCGTCTGCCGGGCCGAAAAACTCTACCTGAAGCACGCTGCCATCGGGCCGCTTGACGCGCTGCACCGCTGTTGAGCGCATGCTCGTCGGCTCGTCATTTCCACGACGACGCCAAACGCCACGGCCCAGCCAGCGTCCGCCCAATGACCAGGTCAAAAGTCCCACACCAATTAATAGATAGGCAGTGGCGCGATTCCAGCCGAACTCCCAGGCCACCATGTGGGTTTGCCCCGGTTGCGCATCGCGTTGCCCATCGACTTCGCGCCGCGGGGTGCCCTGCGTAGCAACGGGAATGGTCTGTACTGACGATGGCGGCTCGGTAACGAGCACGTTGCGTTGGTCAGACCACTGATAAAGCAAAAAAGCGCCGATTCCCAGCAGCGCGACCGAAAAAATCGCCCGTAAAAACATGCCCAGGATCTGGAAGGGCATAAACAGCATGATTGACCTCCGTGACAGGTACCCGGCGATGTATTTACTGTGTTTGCTCGCCGACGAAGATGTGCCTTTTGCAAACGGCAGGCCAATGTGTGGTTAACGTGCGAAAGATAAAAGTCGCTAGCACGTCGGCGAACCGTGATTTGCATCATACGGTGGCGGGCGCCAGGGTGAAATGCGGGCGCGAACCCGCACTTCCAGGGCAGGCTTGTCGCGATCAGCCGACCCCTCATGACGTTCGGTTCGCCAGCGCGCTCATGGCGCCCCGATGATTGCTTCCTCCGCCACCATCTTGCGAATGTCCTGGGTGATGCGCATTGAGCAGAATTTGGGGCCGCACATCGAGCAGAACTTGGCGGACTTGAAAACTTCCTGGGGCAAGGTTTCATCGTGCATGGAGCGGGCGGTTTCCGGGTCGAGGGACAGCGCGAACTGGCGCTCCCAGTCGAATTCGAAGCGCGCCTTGGACAGCGCGTCGTCGCGATCGCGGACGTTTTTGCGGCCCCTGGCGATGTCGCCGGCGTGGGCCGCTATCTTGTAGGCAATCACTCCCTGGCGGACATCGTCTTTATTGGGCAAGCCGAGGTGCTCCTTGGGAGTTACATAACAAAGCATGGAGGCGCCGGCCTCGGCGGCGAGCGCGGCGCCGATCGCCGACGTGATGTGGTCATATCCCGGTGCAATGTCCGTCACCAGCGGGCCGAGCACGTAAAACGGGGCTTCATGGCAAAGCTCACGTTCCTTTTCCACGTTCATGCGCACGAGGTGCATGGGAATGTGCCCCGGCCCCTCGATCATTACCTGGCAGCCGTGCTCCCAGGCCTTGAGGGTCAATTCGCCCAGGGTTTTCAGCTCGGCGAACTGCGCACTATCGTTCGCGTCGGCCAGGCAGCCTGGACGCAGGCCGTCGCCGAGGCTGAAGGTCACGTCGTGGGCGCGCATGATTTCGCATAGCTCGTCGAAGTGGGTGTACCAGGGATTTTGCTGTTTGTGGGCCAGCATCCAGGCACCCATCAAGGAGCCGCCCCGGCTGACGATGCCGGTGATCCGGCGTGACGTCATCGGCAAATATTCCTGCAGGACGCCCGCGTGGATGGTCATGTAATCCACGCCTTGCTTCGCCTGATGTTCGACCATATCCAGCATCATGCGCGGCGTGATGTCGGCCGGGTCCTTGACGTTTTGGATGATCTGATAAACGGGCACCGTGCCGATCGGCACGGGCGAGGCGTCGATAAGGGCCTGGCGGATGCCATCGATATTACCGCCGGTGGACAGGTCCATGACCGTGTCGCTGCCCAAATGTACCGCCGTGTGCAGCTTTTCCAGCTCTTCCTCGACTCCGCCCGTGACAGCGGAGTTGCCGATATTGGCGTTGATCTTGCACAGCGAAGCGACGCCGATGGCCATCGGCTCGAGGCGTTTTTTTAAATGGTGGATGTTTGCCGGAATGACCATACGGCCGCGGGCGGTTTCATCGCGGATTAGCTCGGGGGTTAAATCCTCACGGCGGGCGACAAAAGCCATTTCGTCCGTGATGGTCCCCAGGCGGGCGGCTTCTAACTGCGTCATGATGGGCTCCGTTGGTAAGCGGGCGCGATGCTGCGTCGGTGGAACAAAGGAAGGGGGGCAGGAGAAATGTTCGCTTTCCCACGCCGGCATGAACCGGATCAGGTCCCAGGGTCTGATCTCAGCCCGTCCAATGACGGACACCCCTAGCGATTCACTTCGATTGTATGCGCTTTTGGCGGCAGGTCAAGCGGCCAATCAGGGCCCGCCACATTGCGGATTGTGGCCCGCGCTCCGGCGATTTACAATGAAGCCCCTGGCAATCGTGTGTAGGCCGATGCCGCTTAAATTTTATTGGGCTGCCCATGCGTACCTTTTTGACGACCACGATCTGCTTCCTTACCATTCTCGGCGGCGCCCGCGCAAGGGAAAAAGGAGGCTCTGGTCTCGCAAGTCAAAGGCGCGATTGAACGGGGCGTGAAGTATTTGGAGGAAACACAAAGGCCGGATGGCGGCTGGCTGGAACAGTTCCCAAATAATGACGGGGGCTGCTCGTCGCTGGCCATGCTCGCGCTGCTCAATGCTGGCCGGTCCCTGGACGAAGCCCATGTGAAGCGGGGACTCTCCCATCTGCGTAAGCTTGAGCCCGCCTCCACCTATGTGCGCGCGCTGCAAACCATGGTGCTGGTGGAGGCTGGTCAGCCAGAAGATCGTGGCCGGATCTCCGGCAATATCAAATGGCTGCTCGATGCCCGTGTCTTTCGCAATGGCCAGTTGGCGGGCTGGAGCTATCACAGCGTTGGCCCTGGCGGAACGGACAATTCCAACACGCAATATGCGCTGCTTGGCCTCTGGGCGGGCCGGCAAGCCGGCGTCACCATCAATCGCGAAATCTGGGAGTCCATTCGCGATTTCTACCTCCATACCCAGGAAGCCGATGGTGCCTGGCCGTATTCCATGCGTAACAACGTGGCCGGCGTCGGGGGACCGTCGTTGACAATGACATCCGCGGGATTGGCCGGGCTGCTTATTTCCGGGATGGAGCTCAATGTGGGTCGGGAGAAGATTCAGGCGGACGGGGTCGCCCTGGGCTGTGGGATTTACGAGGAGAACGTACCCCTGGCCAAGGCCATGAATTGGATTGGCAATCATTTCGCCATCGACAGAGATACTTTGACCATCAAGGTCTTTTACAATCTTTACGGGCTTGAGCGCACGGGCCGCTTGACCGGGCAGCGCTTCCTGGGTGGCCACGACTGGTATCGTGAAGGCTGCCAGTATCTTGTGGGTGCTCAACGGCTAAGCGGCAGCTGGCGCGGCGCGGAGCCCTGGGAAAAGTACGAAGTAGTCAGCACCAGTTTCGCCCTTCTTTTCCTCTCCAAGGGCCGGACCCCTGTGCTCATGAGCAAACTGGTCCATGGTCCGACGCAGGCTCGTGACATTGATACCGACTGGAACAACGACCGCAACGATCTACGCAATCTGGTCGGCTTCACGGCCGATAGTTTATTTCACAAGCTGCCGCTTGCCTGGCAGACCTTCGACATTCTGCGCCGCCACGCCGCAGGGCGAGGCCACCACGGAGGAAGATTTGCTGGAGGCCACGTCGGAGCTGTTGCAGTCACCGGTCGCTTATCTGAATGGGCACAAATCGCCCCTGGGCCGCTTCACCAAGATCGAAAAGGAAGTTTTGAAGCGCTACATCGACAATGGCGGCTTTATTCTCGCGGAAGCCTGTTGCGGCAGCCCCGAATTTAACACTGGCTTCAAGCGCCTGGTGGAGGAGCTTTGGCCCGATAACGAGCTTATTCCCCTTCCCGGCGACCATCCGGTTTGGCGGAGCCACTTCTTGATCAAGCCCGGCGAACCCTATGAGCTCTGGGGCATGTCCCTGGGCTGCAAGACGGTGCTGATTTATAGCCCCAAGGACATGTCCTGCCAGTGGGAGTCCAACAACCTGAAAGATGGCAAGGCGCTCAAGGCGTTCCAGCTGGGCGCCAATATTCTCGCTTATGCCACTGGCATGGAACCGCCCAAACCACGCTTGACGCAAGTCGATGTCGCGGCAACCAACGATCCGAGCAACGTCCCGCGCGGCTTTATCAAGGCGGCCCAGCTTCGTCACAGTGGCGACTGGCAGCCCGCTCCCCGGGCCATGCGCAATCTCATGGACAAGATGCACAAGACGGCCGGGCTCGATGTGGTCCTCAAGACGGAGGAGCTGTCGGTGGGCAGCACCGCCATAGTCGATTACAAGTTCCTCTACATGCAGGGGCGGCGTGAATTTCAGTTCAGCGACGATGCACTCAAGCGTCTTCGTTTTAATCTGGAAAATGGCGCCTTGCTCTTCGCCGATGCCAGCTGCGGCAAGGAAGCTTTCGACAAGGCCTTTCGGGCCTTCGCCAAGCAGCTCTTTCCGAAAGAAGCCATGGTGCAGGTGGCGCCGACGATCCTCTTTTCGGCAAAGAGCTAAACGGCGAGGCACTGACATATGCCAATATCGAGTACCGCGGCGAGGCCGGCGGGCCGATGCGCAAGGCGGCACCCTTTGTGGAAGGTGTCAAGGTGAACGGACGCTGGGCGATTCTTTACAGCAAATACGACATCGGCTGTGCCCTGGAGCGGCATCAGTCCGTCGATTGC
Source organism: uncultured Planctomycetota bacterium (assembly GCA_963848825.1). Classification (GTDB taxonomy): domain Bacteria; phylum Planctomycetota; class Planctomycetia; order Gemmatales; family Gemmataceae; genus CAVVSQ01. The sequence goes on from CAWKFA010000009.1 coordinate 404,832, forward strand.
CGTGGCTACCAGCCGGACAGCGCGTTCAAGATTGCCGGGGCCGCCCTGCTGTATTCGTTGCGTCCCTGAGGATTTTGTCGCTCGCCGCCTTCATCGATGGATCAAATCGGCACCAGGTTCCCCGACGGGTCGAAGGGAATGTCAAATGGTCCTTTTTCCACCGTGAACTCGGTGCGCTTAGGTAGTTCGTCCAGGCAAGGCTGGGAGACTTCGACTTCCTCGAGCCAAAGAGTACTGCGGATGTGCATGATGCGCGCCTGGTCGGCCGGGCGGGTGCCGAGGATGGCAAGCGCCGCGTCGAGCACCTTGCGGTCGCTATCGAGATGGACAGGCAAGTTGGCGCCTTCGGGGTAGCCGCTGGTCAGGCAATTGATGGCCGTCGCCTCATAATTCATGGCTTTGACCAGACGGGTGCTGGTGAAATTGGCAAAGCCAATGCCGGTGGCGTTGCCATGCGTCTTGCCCGAGAGGCCGCGTACGAAGATGAAGCGCATGTTGGGCTGATCGGCCGGGGGCTTGTTGGCAAAGGCACGTTTGCGGCCAACAATGTTGGTGTCCATGCCGGAGCCGCTAATCTCCTTGCCGATCTCGTCAATGATGAGCAGATCGGCGGTATGAAAGGGCAGGCGCGCCAGCCATTCTCTGGCCTTGACGAGCAGCTTTTCTTCGACTGCCTCGAAATCCGCCGGCAGGGCGCCTTCCACCAGCGCGGTCTCATCGTAACCATTTTCCACCACGGCCAAACCAAAGGCGATCGGGGCCCTGGCACGCAACGTTCGGCCCACGGAACGCACCACCTGATCGTAAGGCTGTTCGACAAGGATTTTGTGATACCAGGCGGTGCCGACATGTTTGCCCAGGCCGATCATCATCATTTTCATGAGGCCGCTTTCGATGGGGCCATGAAAGCTGGTATGGGGCTTCACGCGCGCGACGATGCCAATGTGGTCGGCCTGGGAAGCTGTCTTGTCGAGATAAACCGGAGAGCCTTCGGGGGTCGTGCCTGCCTGGATGACCTCCATGGAGGCGCGAATTGGCACGCCGACAAACGCCTCGGTGATGCCATAACTTTCGAGCACCGCGCGCTGGCCTTCGGCGGTGCCGCCCCCGTGGCTGCCCATGGCCGGCACGATGAAGGGCTTGGCGCCCAGGTCCTTCAGGTGCTGGGCAACGCTCTTGAGAACGATGGGAATATTGGCGATACCGCGACTGCCGCCCGTAAGTGCCACGCTCTGGCCCGGCAAGATGGACTTGGCCAGGCCAAGCCTGGAGAGCGCGTCACGCACGGCTTCCGGAATGTTGTCGATACGGGGCCGGGCGAAATGTTGCCGCACGCGCACCATGCGTGGATATGCCATGATTCCACCTCACCTTCATTTGCCAGCTTTGAATTCCTTGAGTTCCATGAGTACGCCGTTGTTGCCGACGCGGATATGCTGTTTGACGATACCGACGTCGGGCGCGAACCAATAGTCGATGACCATTTTTTCGTTGCCCAGCATGAAGTCCTTGCTGGAAATGTGCTTGGCGGGATAGGCGCCCGCGGGCACCTTGACCGACGCATCATCACACTTGAAGGTGCCGGTAAGCTGGACGTTTTCTGAATTCGAGTCCACTTTCCAGCTACCGCCGCTGGTGATCGGTAGCTTTAGAAAACACAAGGGGGGCGAGATATCTTTATTGGCCGTCGAGAAACGATAGACGCCGTCCTTGAGGACCGCGACATGTTCCGTCAGCTCCTTGGGACCGCTTACCACTTTGAGAGCGTAGCGCCAGATGGTCTCTTCCTTGCCGGTCTTATCGAGGACATATTTGTAGACGTACGTTTCCTTTTTCTCCACCGAGACGGTCACTTCCTTGTCGCCGGGTGAATCGTCGACGGTCACTTTATAAACCCAGTGGCTGCCTTCGCGCAGGGGATAATAGGGCGTTTCGAATAACTGCGGCTGTTTATCCTGCTGAGCGTGGCCCGGCGCTGAGGAGAGTCACGATAGCGCCGAAGAACAAGAACTTGGCGAACCTATGCATAACGCCACCCTGGGAAGAAGGGGCCCATAAAGGGGGAAAGAACGCTTCGGTAGTTTAGCGAAAAGGGCCTGAAATGCGAAGATGGGTTTGGCGGCAGGTTCGTTTCGGACGCGACCGCGGCGCGGCATGCTTGCCCCCGCGGCTTGTCGGCAAACGGCCTTGATTACTTTAGGAAATCCGGCTATCGCACTCGACGGTTCGCCGAGATGGATCATCCGACCTGAGGAGACCAGGATATGCCGGGCAGATTAATTGGACGGGTAGCAATGGCGGCGCTCCTCCTGAGCGGTTCGGGCTGTTGTAGTTTTTGGGAGCGCCATTGTGCTCCGGCACACCCGGTGGCGCCGCTTATGCGCCCTGCCAGCCTGCGCAGCAATGCTGCCCGACCTATGCGCCGCCGCCAGCGGCCACCTGTCCGCCTGGTTGCGCGCCGGCGAGCAGTGGTTTTCAACGTCCGTATTAGTCGCGTCGCAAGCGCCGCGGTAAATCATCACACAGGCAGCAAATCACTTTTCGGCGCCGCCACCGCCTTGGCGAGGCGGTCCATCATCTCAACACAGGTCGGCCATCGATTTTGGGGCACGGCATCCAGGCCGTGCGCCAGGATGGGTTGTTCGGCCGGCGTCAATGCATTGAGGTCCGGCGCGGGCCGCACATAACCTGGTGCGAAGGTTGTTGGCGTATCCGGGAAGGGCAAACGGCCGGTGCGTAACTGGTAATAGCTTACCGCCAGGGCGTACTGGTCCGTACGATCGCTCAGCCAGCCCTGAAACACTTCCGGTGCAGCGTACTGAAGCGACCCCTCGCGGCGGTGATACCACATGGGCGACGTTGTCTGCACTGCCAGGCTGAAGTCCGCCAGCTTGACCGTCCGGCCCTGTACCAGCAAGTTGCTCGGTTTGATGTCGCAATGGCGAAAGGCGACGCGCTGACCGCCGATTTTGTGCTGGCGCGCGTTGAGGAAATCGACGGCCTCCGCCGCCTGGCTCAAGAAGAAGCACAGGTGATCGGGCAGGATGGGGACACCGAATTCGGCGTAATAAATCTCGAGCAGATCGAGCAAGCTGCCCTCCGCCAGTTCCATGAGAATGACGAGGTAGCCCTGACAACTCCAGACCTGATCGACGCGGATAAGATTAGGGTGGCTCAGATTGCGAATGGCCTGCAAGCCCCGGATTTCCTGGGCTGCGGAACCTTGAGTGTCGCTGGGCAGGAATTTCAGGGCGACACAGCTGTTATCCGCCAGGCGCACCGCTTTCCAGACCTCGCCCCAGCCTCCCCTGCCCAGTAACTGGGCGAGCTGGTAGCCGGGATAGGGCTCTATTCCCTTGCTTAATTGTAGATTTCCTGCCACGTGAGCCCCTCTGGCGATGGCGCAGTCTCTCCGGGGCCCAGGGCGGCGGGCATGAAAAGACGATCCTTCTCCCGCAAATCTACGCTTGATAACGTCCAAAGTCAAAAACAAACCATAAAGGTGCTGTGGCGGCATGGCACGCATTTGGGTAGCATAAGGAACGGTGGTGGTTTGTGGTCCGCCGACGGACTTTCGCGTGGAGAAGCAATCATGGGTAGGCTAAGGAACGGCTTGGTTTTGCTGGTGCTTGGAGCTCTGGCCGCGACGGGAGCGGCGGAGGGGCCGGAAGCGCCCAAGGACCTCAGAGAGTTAAATGTTCTCACAGGCAGCGACGCTCTTCAGGGGATGTTTAACCTTCTCAAAGCTGACAAGGCCGGCGCCGAGCGGCTCATCGCGGCCGCCCTGCCCATCGCGAAGGAAAAGAAGGAAGGCCTGACCTATAACGCCGCCCTGGTGCTTGCCCTGGTCACCGCGGAAATGAAGGACATGGCCAAAAGCGAGGCCTTTTTTCGAGTATGCATGGACAAGGCCGCCAAGATGCAGAGCCCGCGCCGAATTCTGCAATCGTATGGCGGGCTGATCGAACTTTTCGAAGAAAACAAGAAGCTTGATTCGGCCGTGCGCGTGTCCCGCGAGCTCCTCGAACTCAAAACCGACGATGGTACGCCGCGGCTGGTCATGACCGTGGGCAGCACCGAATTTGGCGACATCGACTTTCACGAGGATGACACCTTCGATCCCGCCAAGCTGGTGCGGCCGCTGGTGCGCAAAATGCTCGTTCAGTTAATCACCAAGCAGGGCAAATACGACCAGGCCCTCAAGCTGGTGAACAACCTGCTCAAGGAGAAGGACCAGTGGAAGGACCGCCAGCTCAAGGGCTGGGTCCTGCGCGAAGCAGGCAAGTATGATGAGGCCGCCAAAGTTTATGAAGACGTCCTGGAACGCATCCCCAAAGATCAAACGCTCGACCCCGAAGAGAAGGATTATTACGCGGAGATTTACCGCTATTCCCTCAGCAATATCTACGTGGAGATGGGCCGCGTCGACCTGGCTACCGAGCAGTTGCAGCAATTGCTGGCACGCAAGCCCGACGACCCTGGCTATCACAACGATCTTGGCTACATCTGGGCCGACAATGGCATGAAGCTGGATGAGGCGGAAAAGCTAATCCGCCGGGCCCTGGAGCTGGACCGCAAGAAACGCGAGGCCAGTCCGAAATTCGACCCGGCGACAGACCATGACAATGGCGCCTATCTTGACAGCCTGGGCTGGGTGCTGTTCCGGCAGAAGAAATTTGAAGAGGCCAAAAAAATACTGCAGGAAGCCGTCAAGGATGATAAAAGCCAGCACGTCGAAATCTTCGACCACCTGGGTGATACCTGTTTGGAGCTGGGCGAGAAGGCCGAAGCCGTCGCGGCCTGGCGCAAAGGCCTCGAATACGTGGGCGAGAGTCGCCGCGATCAAAAAATCAAAGTCAGCGTCCAGAAGAAAATCGAAGCCAATCAATAAACCCCGCAGGTCCCCGTAGGGTGGCGTCGAGCGTACTCGCGCTGACCCACCGGAATGAACACAACAGTGTTCGTGATCCAGGGGATAGGTCTCGTGATTAATTCAGGCGATGGGGTATTCCGGTGGGTCAGCGCGAGTACGCTTGACCCACCCTACAAAAAGACAGAAGCCGTTGCGCTGACCCACCCTACATTTCTCGTTTGGCTTCTAGTTCTTGCCAGCGTTCATAGAGCTTTTCGACGAGTTCCTGCGCGGTTTGTAGCTCCCGACAACATTCTTGCAAACGAACGTGATCGGCGTCGCGGCCGGCCTTCTCCACCTCTTGCTGGCGGGCGGTTACTGTCTCCTCCGCGGCGAGAATCCGCTCTTCCATCTTGTCCCATTCATTCTGCTCCTGATAGCTGAGGCGCCGTGCCTTCGTGCGTGGGGCCTTGGGAGCCTTGGCACTACTGGCGGCCTTGGTTTCGCGACGGGTACGCTGGGCCGCTGCCCATTGAGTGAAGTCGGCAAACAGGTGAGCCCCGCCGTCACCATCCAGCCCCAGAATGTCGGTACACAGTCGGTCGAGCAGCGAACGATCATGAGTCACGAGAATCAGTGCGCCGGAAAACTCTTCCAGGCTGTCTTCGAGTACCTCCAGCGAGGCAATATCCAGGTCGTTCGTCGGCTCATCCAGTAGCAACAGGTCCGCCGGATGCAACATCAGGCGAGCAATCAAGATGCGTGCCTGTTCGCCGCCGGAGAGGTCGCCGACGGGCAAGTCCAACTGTTCCGGGCGAAAGAGAAAGCGTTTGGCCCAGGCGGTGATGTGGTAGGACTGCCCTCGGTAGAGAACAATGTCGGCATTGGGCGACAGCGCCGTGCGCAGGGGAACAGCACGCGACAGCTGTTGTCTGTTTTGGTCGAAGGTAACGACGCGGAGCCCGTCGGCGCGTTTGATCGTGCCGGCATCGGGATCGAGCCGGCCCGAGAGTAGGGCCAGGAGCGTGCTTTTGCCGCTACCGTTGGGCCCTAAGAGACCCAGCTTGGTCCCTGGGGACAGCATCAAGGAGACATTGGAAAATAACGGGCGGCCCCCCAGCGTTTTGGCCAGATCTTCAGCCACCAGCAGCTTGGCCGACTTACGACCGGTGGAGACGAAGTCGACATCGACGGTGCCGCGCGGCGCGGTGCGGGATTGCATGGCTTTCAAGTCATTGAGCAGGCGGCCCGCCTCGGCCATACGCGCACTGGATTTGCCGGTGCGGGCCTGCGCCCGCGGCGGACCCATTCCATCTCGCGGCGCACCTTGTTGGCGAGCGCTTCTTCCTGGCGTGCCTGGGCCGCGAGAAAATCCGCGCGCTTGCCCAGAAAGTCGCTATAAGCGCCGGCGACGCGAAAATAGCCTTCGGCGTAAACCCGGTCTAGCTCCATGACGTGGTTGGTGACGTTTTCAAGAAAGTAGCGATCATGGCTAACGACCATGAAAGCGAAAGTAGCATTCTGCAGCAGCTCTTCGAGCCAGAGAATGCCTTCGAGGTCGAGGTGGTTGGTGGGCTCATCCAGCAGCAACAGATCAGGCCCACGCACCAGTTGCCGGGCGACTGCCAGGCGTTTGCGCCAGCCGCCGGACAGCGTGCCCGCCTTTTGGTTCGTGTCGGTGAAGCCCGCCTTGGTGAGCCAGATATTGATTTGCGTGGACCGGTCGCGTTCGTCCTCCAGCACGTCGTCCAGGACGCCTGCCAGGACTTCCGTCACCGTCTGCTCGGGATCGACGACGTCCTCTTGCTCCAGATAACCCAGGCGCGCGGTCCGTCGCAGGGAAACGGTGCCCTCGTCCGGCGTCTCGAGGCCGGCCAGTATTTTAAGGAGGGTAGACTTACCCGAACCATTGGGGCCGATGAGGCCCACGCGTTCGCCGGCATGCAAGTCCAGCGAGATATTTTGGAACAAGGGCCGTGGACCATAAGCCTTGCTCAGTCCCATGGAACTCAGCAGTACGGTCATGGTTCGCGCCTTCGCCTCTCGCCGCTTTCCTTCTTGTTCTCGACAACGCGCAGATCGGCTTGCCGTTTCTGCAAATCGACACGCACCACCTTCACGCGCACCTTGTCCCCCAGCCGAAAGCGGCGTTTGGTCCGCTGACCAACCAGGCTGTGGGAAGCTTGATCGAAATAGTAGTAGTCATCCGGCAGGGTACTAATGTGGGCCAGTCCCTCGACCGGGAGTACTTCCGCCTGGCCGTAGAAGCCGTAGTCGGCCACGCCGGTGATGATTACTTCCATTTCCATGCCGAGGCGTTCATTCAGGTAGTTGAGCAATTTGAGCTTGATCAGCTCGCGCTCGGCAGCCTCGGCGCGGCGCTCCATCTTGCTGCAATGTTCCCCCAGCGCGGTCAGCTCCGCGAAGTCGCTGCCGGCCCGGCCACGGCGGATGAGCTGATCCAGCAGCCGGTGCACGACCAGGTCCGGGTAGCGGCGAATGGGCGAAGTGAAATGGCAATAATTTTCACTGGCCAGCGCATAGTGCTCATCCTTGTCCGGGCTGTAAATAGCCTGCTTGAGGCTGCGGAGCATGGCGTAATGCACGGCATGCGCCTCAGGTTTGTCGGCGGACTGATTGAGAATGGCCTGCAAGGTGAAACGATCGGTCTCGCTCTGGACCTTGTAGCCCAGGATGCGGGCGAATTCGGCGAAGGCCTTGAGCTTGGCCGGCTCCGGCGAAGGATGAACGCGGCGCAGGAAGGCGATGTCCTTACCATCGAGGTGTTCGGCGACGGCCTCGTTGGCGAGCAGCATGAACTCTTCGATCATCTGGTGGCTAATATCGTTCTTGCGAAAATGCGCGCCGGTCACGCGTCCGTCTTTGTCGTATTCCAGCTCCGGCTCGGGCATATGCAGTTGCAAATAGCCGCGTTTAAGCCGCCTTTTGTTGAGGATAAGGGCCAGGTCGCGCATGCGGCCGAGTAATTCGAGTACTTCCGGCTCCACGGTGCCGACCGCGGCGGCCGCTTCGCCCTTCGGGTCTTCGAGCAGAGCGAGGACCTGTTCATAAGTAAAGCGTTTTTTCACGCGGATGGCGCCATTGGCGAAGCGAGCGTCGGTCTTGATGCCGAGCGGGCTCAGTTCGATGAGGGCCGTCTTGACGTAGCGGACCTTGTCCTGCTGCAGACTGGCCAGTCCGTTGGAAATGATCTCGGGAAACATCGGCAACACGCGCTGGGGCAGATAGACGCTGGTGCTGCGTTTGCGGGCTTCTCGATTCAAGGCGGACCCCGGCGGGGCGAAATGGCTTACATCGGCGATGTGTACCCCAACCAGCCAGTGTTTCGTCCGCGGATCTTGCGTCAAGGAGATGGCATCGTCAAAATCGCGGGCATCGACCGGGTCGATGGTGATCGTCGTCCAGCTCGTAAAATCCTCGCGGCCGACCAGGTCGCTTTCGCTGAATTGCGCCGCCTGTAGACGGGCCTCTTCCAGGGCGTCGGCGGGGAACTCATCGGGCAGCCCAAAGGCCTTGATGATGGACAGGGTATCGACGCCCGGTTGACCGCGCGGGCCGAGGATTTCGGTAATGACGCCTTCGCCGCGTTCCTCCGGGCTGGGAAAGCGCAACATCTCGAAGACGACTTTGTCTTCCGGCCGGGCGCCCTTCGCTCCGGGGTCGCCCACGTAGATACTGTGGCTAAAGACCGTGCCGTCGACGCGGACGAGGCCCTGGCCGTCGCGCTCGAAATAGGTGCCCACGAATTGCTTGGTGACGCGTTCGAGAACTTGAATAATCTCGCCACGCGGCCCGAGGTCTGGCCGCTTGGCTTTTTTGCCGATGCGCACGAGTACGGTATCGCCCGATGAGGCGTCGCCCACCGACTCCTGCGGTATATAAACGTCGGGCACTGGCGCGACCTTGTCCCCTTTCGGCAAGGGGCTGGAACGACTCACACGCACAAACCCAAAGCCACCGGCGGTTTTGCGAAACACGCCGGCCACGGTGTTGGTGCTGGCCCCGGGGCGCAGGGTGTTATTCTTGGCGAGTTCCAGGCGTTTTTCTTTGATGAGCTTGCGAACGGCATCCTTGAAGGCGTCGTACTGCTCGGTACCCAGGCCGATCGAGCGCGCCAGTGCCTTGGGTTTCCGCGGCTGATAGTCTTGATGAGTGACCGCAGCGATGATTTGTTGGTAAATTTCAGACATGATGGTGATGCGTCTATTCTCCTTCGGTGACCGGGCCCACGCCCGGTTGCAGGCCTTTAAAAAGCCGGCGCTGCATGGCTTGACTATACGGCGTCCACGCGGACGAGCCATTGCGATCTTCGCGAATGTCCCGGGTGAAACTGTGAACCTTGGCGTCGAAATTGTCGAGATGGTGAAGAGCGACCGCTTCGGGCGTCATGGGCAGGCGTGGGCTGCCGAATTCGTAGGTGCCGTGATGACTAAGAATCATGTGTTTCAATCTTAAGAGCAATTCCGCGGGAAAAGGTTCACCCGTCAGGTCGGGAACGCGGGCGACTTTCTCGTCGAGCATCTCGACGCCGATGACGAGATGGCCCACCAGTTGCCCCTCGTCGGTGTAGCCGAAAACGCGCTCGCAACTGAGCTCGCGGACCTTGCCGATATCGTGGAGGAAGATGCCCATGAACAAGAGATCGCGGTTGAGCTCCGGATAAAGCGGCGCCAGGCGATCGGCCCCTTCCAGAAGCGTGACGACGTGTTCAAGCAAGCCGCCCAGGTAGGCGTGATGGTTGCGAATGCCGGCCGGCACCTTGCAAAACGCCTCCATGAGGGGTGCGTCCATGAGGAAGCACTCGCCCAGGGCGCGCAGGTGCGGATTTTCCAGACGATGGAGCATGGCCCGCAAACGTTCATAGAGCCGGCCGACGTCCTGTTCGGTGCGCGGAGAAAATCCCCAAGATTGACGAGTTGCGGGCCTACGCGATCGAGTTGCGTGAAGATGACCTGCAAGGCCCCCTGGAAGAGCTGGACCTTGCCCTTGATGCGCAAGAAATCCCCCTCTTCGAACCCTCGAAAATGCTGCTCGGTGGCATTCCACATGCGTGCGCTGATGGCGCCGGTGCGGTCGCGCAATTCCAACTGCAAGTATAAGTTGCCGTTTTTGTTGCGCGCATCTGCTTGTCCGACACCAGGTAGATTTCATCCAGATTTTCCCCATCGCCCAATAGCTGCACGGAACGCCGAGTCATGCGAATTCCTCACCCTCGCCAAGAAGACGCGCAAGCGCGTCCCAGGCATGGTCGCGTGACGGCTTCATGAGTTATTACCTTTTCTTTGTATGGTGCAGGCCCCGTCGTGACAGGGGATGAGCCGAAAGCGGTTCCGGGCCACCCACAAATACATCTTCTGTCCAAGCAGCGGAACTCCCGGGATATAGAGGAAGGGCGCGACGATCCACAAGAGAGGCACCCGCCATGCCAGCCAGCGCAGAGCACCGAAGCCATGGTAGACGTGGCTGCCGCTGGGCGTCACCAAATGCATCTCATCAACCAGCGGCGCACCAGCCAATATCGGCTCCTTGAGGAGCGGCTGCGCCGGATCGCGAAAATTGATGTACTCCAGTCGTCCAAACCAATCCAGACGCCGGAGAATGGCGATCGATTTACAGCAAAACGCGCAATCCCCGTCATAAATTACCGAGGCCTGGCCGGAAGGTGCTGTCGTGCCGATCATCGTATTTTCCATGGAGTTGTCTCTTAAAGGATAACGCCTGTCGGAGCGGCGGACAACGGCATAACCGGCAATGGGGCCTTCGGATAACACACGATGACCAGAAAGAAGGCTCGTTTTCTGGAGACGAACTTGTGTGTATTTCCGGTGGGTCAGCGCGAGTACGCTTGACCCACCCTACTGGAATCTATTTGTACGAGGCGGTTGAAGAGGGCCTGGTAGCGTGTGCTTTGCTCGGCGAAGGTGAAATGATCGCGGACCGTTTGACGGCCGTGGATGCCCATGGCCACGCGTGCCGGTTCGTCGCGCAAGGCATCGAGAATGCGGGCTGCGAGGGCGGCGGGATCGCCGGGCGGGACCAGGTAGCCGTTGGTGCCGTCGGTGATTACCTCGGGCGTGCCGCCCACGGCCGTGGCCACGGCCGGTACGCCGGCGGCGAAAGCTTCCAGGAGGACGACGGGCAGCCCCTCGGTGTAGGACGGCAAGACAACGAGCTCCAGGTGCGGCAGGAACTTGGCAACGTCCGAGCGAAAACCGGCCAGAATGAAACGTGCGCTCAAGCCCGTGGCCTCGATTTGCTCGGCAAGCGCCTGGCGCAGCGGTCCATCGCCAAAATGAATAAAGGCCACGTCGGGTTTCTCGGCAAGGACGATGGCGGCAGCCGCGACGAGTTGATCAAAGCCCTTTTCCTTGCTAAGGCGGCCCGCCGCACCGATGATATATCTGGGCTTCGTTGTGAAAAAGCCCGCCAGCGCCTGGCCATACGCGGGATCGCACTCCGCGAAAGCCTCGGCAGCCACGGCGTTGCGTATGACGACTATTTTTTCCTCTGCTATCCGCGCGACGCACACGCTCGGCCTGCGCTTCGGAAACGCACACGACGGCATTCATGCGGCGCATCACCAAACGGTCGAGGCTTTCGTAAAAGCGTACTTTGCGAGTGGCCGCAGTCCAGCCATGCGCGACGGCAACCGCCGGAATGCCGACTTGTCGGGCCGCCCACCAGCCGATCAGGTCGGGTTTATAACCGCTGCAGGTAAGCAGGTCGATTTTCAGCCGGCGCAATTCCCTGGCCACTTCGCTGGCCGCCGCCCTGAAATGCGGCGTGTTATTGGTCAGTGCCTGTCCCTCGAAACCGTGCAGGTGGACCTGATCGAGAAATGCCTGACATTTACCATGTTCCGCGAAGGTCAAAAATATGCTCGTGGTGGCGGCATCGAGATGGCGAGCAAGGCCCAGCATTTGCCGCTCGGGCCCGCCGTAAAAGGGGGAAGCCAGCAAATGAGCGATGCGCATGAGGAAGGCCTCCGCCGGTCCAACGATATTCGCCAGGAGCCATCTGGCAATCAGAAGGGGCGATCACTTGCCTGTGCCGCGATCTTCTCCCCGTGGGAACCGACGAGTTTTTCCCAGATGCCCGCCAATTTGCTCGCCAGATTATCCCAATCGTAAAGGGCCAGCACTTGAACGCGCGCAATTGAGCCTGGGCCTGGGCAGCCCGTGGTTGGCGAAGTGTTTGCACCAGGGCGGCAGCCATGGTGTCCTCCTCTGCCTCGGTATAGTGCTCACCGGCACGCAGACACAAACCTTCCGCGCCCACCCGCGACGACACAACGGGCAGACCACACGCCAGTGCCTCCAGGATCTTGAGGCGCGAGCCGCCGCCGATCCGCAGCGGCACGGTCATGACGCTACTCCGAGCCAGGAATGGGCGCACGTCCGGCACATCGGCATGCAACTCGACGTGGGCCAATCCGCCAATGCGTTGTGCCAGGGCAGCGGAAGGATTGCGGCCTACCACCATTAGCCGTGCCCCTGGCTCAGCACGCAACACTTCCGGAAAGATCTTATCGAGCAGCAACGCCACGGCGTCCTGGTTAGGGCGCCAATCGAGTGCGCCCAGGAACAATATTTGGCCAGGTTGGTGATCGGGCGTCACCGCTTCGAAAAATCCGCGGTCAATGCCATTCTCCACGACATCGACATTGGCCTGGCCAAATTGATCGCGGACGAGGATGGCGTCTTCCGCGCTCACGGCCACCACGCCGTCCGCCTGGTGGAATGCCCAGCGCTCGAAACGCTCGAAGGCGCACCATTGCCTTTTCAAGAACCAGCGTTTGGCGAAACCGCGCGCATTCTCGAAATAACGTTGCCAGATGAGGGTGTCCACATTGTGCGCGATCAGCAGCCGCCGACCAGCGGAAGCAGCCGCCAGCAATGGCAAATGCGCGGACCACTCGAACTGCCAGAGGTCCACCTTATGGGCGGCCGCGTGGCCATTTATGACCGCGGCTAACTTCTTGCTCTGATGGCTGGCAACGGAATAGGGCTGCCGTGAAAACAGGTTGAGGGCCAGCCGGCCATAAAAGGCGGGCCCCTTCTTGCGCGGCAGCGGATCATCGACCAGGATCGGGTTGATGTGATGGTCGCGCAGGTATTCGGCGGCGGCGCGCCGTCATGCGCCGGCCGTCTGACAACGACCGATGTACGTGACCTCATGCCATTGGGCCAGTCGCTGCATCAGGTGCAGCGTGCGCAGCCGCTTGCCGGAAGTCGGAGGATAGGAGACGTCGCCGTCGACGATGACCGCGTGCATAGTCAATGAATTCCAAAAAGCCGTTTCAGCCTGCCGGTGGCGCGGCGGCGAAATTCGCCAACATGCAGTTTGGCGGCATAGCTTGCCCGCATCAAGGCCTGGAACCCGCGATGGCCAGCCTGACGCTGATAATTGGGAAGATAGTTGGTCTTGTTGCCAAACCCCAGGATTTGTCGATCGGCAGCGCTCAAGTTGCCAAGAAAGGCGGCATTCAGAAGCAGCGGGTGATAGCGGTAATACTCGACGTCCTCCCGCTGCAGGGGAATGGAAGGGTCGTGGTAGTTGAGGAAAACTGCATGACGCGGTTCCAGGATGGGCATCGCCTGGCGATGGATACCCGAGGTATCGAACAGAAACGCCGAACCCGCCGGCACGCTCATTTCGACAACGCGCTCGGTCGGGAATTTTTGGGCTTCTTGCTTCTTATAGCTGCGAGGCACGACCTGGCCGTGGCTGCCCCTGATGTACTGGAAGGCACCGGATTTGACGTCGGTCAAATAGAAGGCCAATTTCACTTCTCGCGGAATCCTGTCCTTGACCTTGTCCTGGTCATACCAGGCGTCCCCATGCCAGCCATGAAAGTCCTTTTTGGTCGGCAGTGATTTCCAGCCTTTCGCCTCCACCAGTTCGAAAGGTTCGCCCAGGTAGTCGCGCAGCGCCTCCGTTACCAGCGGATGCACGGCGAGGTCCACAAAACCTTGCGATAGCGTCAATACGTCTTGCACCATGAGCCGAAATCGTTCCGTGCGTTCGTAGCCGTCGCGATCGTTCCAGCGCAGGGCCTGTAGCCGGCCCGCGAAAGAGTTCTGCATGTCGCGGAGCGTTTCGGGGCTAACCAGCGGAGGCAATAACACAATCCCGTTCTTTTCGAGCTCCATTGCCAGTGGACAGGGCATACTTACATCTCCAGGGCAAGTCGAGCCACGCACGGCATGGATGCGTGCTTGGTTTTATTGCGACGAGGCACTTAGTGCGCGCGCTAGTTAAGTGAATAGATCTGGCCAACTATAGCATTATCCGCGCGAACTTGGCGGCAGAAGTGTGTTTAGATACAGATGTTCATATCGAGCGGACATGACGCGACTGTCAAAGCATGTTTCCACCCGGCTACGCGCGGCCAGGCCCACAGCCCGGCATTCAGTCGGTTGCCGCCATAGCCGTAATAGCAGTGCCGCCAGTGCCATGGGATCAGCCGCGGGCACCAGGAACCCGCTGCTGCCATCTTCAATGACCTCTGGGTTGCCGCCAACGTTAGTAGCTGCCACCGCCAATCCGCTTGCCATAGCCTCGAGGATTGTTAGCGAGACCCCTTCCGTCCGCGAAGGCAGCACGAAAAAAGCGGCATTGGCCAGAAAACTGGCGATATCAGCCACTTCCCCCTCAAAGATCACATGATCCATCAGTCGCAAGTCGGCGGCGAGTTGATGAAGCTGGTCTCGCAATGGCCCAGCGCCGCGATCCGCAAGCGGAAATCGGGCGCCGAAGCCACCACGAGGGCCGTGGCGCACAATAGCGTGGCAATGTCTTTCTCGGCGCTCAGGCGGGCCACGGTGACGGCCGGGCCGCCCGCCTGCGGGCCTTGATAAGGGTATTTGCTCAGGTCGATGCCGTTGTGCACGGTGGTGATGCGGTTCCGGGGAAGCCCGGTTAAGGCCATATGGCGAGCGCTATCCTCGGAGACACAAACAAAGACGTCGGCCAGCCGACCGGCCCACGCGGACAGCCGGCGCTGCCGTCTGCTCATTTGCGGCAACAGGCCATGATGCTGGGTATGAATATGTCTCGGTATGCGGGCCAGTTTCGCCGCGATTGAGGCGTACAGGAGAGGCCGGTCGTCATGGGTGTGGACCACAGCGCATTTAAGCGATTTTAGGAAGCGCGCCAGGCGCCAGACGAGGCCTGGATGAAAGCCCGGGGGCTCATGGAGGACGTGGACGGGCCAACCCAAGTCTTCGAGCGTATTAGCGATCCTTCCCCGGCCCGTCAGGGAGACGAAGGTCAAGTGAAAACGCGCGCGATCGGCGTGCCGCGCGAACTCGACAAGCAGGCGCTCCTGGCCGCCAATGTCCAAACCCAGGGATACATGTGCGATTCGCCGCATAAAGGGCACAACTACCTGGATCCGTGACGCTTCGCCAGCAGTCCGTCGAGGATACTCGCCAGGCGCGACGCCATGCGGGCACGCGTGAACTCGACTGGCAGCGGTTGCTCGGCCGCGTCGGCGCTTTCTTGGATCAATTCCGTCAAGGCCTGCCGTATTTGGCGGGGATCGTCCGGCAGGGCAATACGGTGCCTTATACCGCTGGCGCAAGGCCCAGCCGACGTCCCCCTGGGGATTGGTCAAGGCCAGGATGGGGCGGCGGGCGCGCAAAATACTCGAACAATTTGGCGGGAATGCCCACGCGCCGCCCTGGATTGTCGAGTAACAGCAAAATGTCCGCCTTCCGCATCTGGTTCAGCGCCTGCTGGTAAGGCACCTGACCGGCGAAGCGCACCACGTTTTCCAGCCCACGGCGGCGAACCTCGCCATCCCAGTCATTGCGCGGGTCAGACGATTGGCCCAGGAACGTAACGTCGAGCGGCCTGGGCAACGGGGCCTGCAAATTGATCAGCGCGTCAAACAGCGGCCGGGGGTCGCGGTTCACATAAAGCTCGCCGGTGTGCAGCACCCCAAACGTGGCTGGCGTGGGCATTTGCCGGGGCGGAAAGCTTTCCGGATCAAAACCATTGGTGATAACGCTCATCTTGCCCGCCAGGTCCGGCACGTCCTGAGCCAGCGCCGCGCGCGCCAGGGGCGTGTTGACGATGATGCTGTCGGCCGCGCGCAGTACCACCATCTCCTTGGCAGACTCCCAGCGTGCTGCCAGCGTAGGTGGACGCGGCACGCCCAGGCCATAGATCCAGGGATCGCGATAATCAGCGACCCACGGGAGACGCGTCCAGGCTTTGACGAGCCTTCCCAGGAGGTGCACCATATGGGGAGGCCCGGATGTCAGCATGGCATCGGGACGTTCGTTGGCGATGGCACGGCCGCAGGCCTTGAGGGCCGCCGGCACCCAGGAAGCGAACGGGATCAGGCGGCGGGTGACGCGATTGCCCGCCGGATAAGGGGCCGCATAAGTAGCGCGTCTCGGGCGGCACGTGGCCAAGCAGCTTGTCGTCGACAGGCTCAAATGGCATGCGCGGCGGCGCCACAACCACGGTGCGCCAGCCATTGGAAATGAGGTGTTTGGCGAAGCCAAGCAAACGAAAACTGCCGCTCGCTGCCGACGGCGGGAAATGATAAGTGATCAGAAGCAGGGTGCGCGGTTTCATGGCGGAAGGTTGTTACCCCGGCGCGTGAAAAATCCTTCGCATGCCGCCAGTATTCTGCTCGTTGCCTTGCCATCGCCATAGGGATTGTGGGCGCGTGCCATGGTGTCGTAGGCAGCGCGGTCCGTCAACAAAAGGCTGGTTTCCCGGACGATGGTCTCGTAATTGGTCCCCACCAGTTTAACCGTACCCGCCTCGACTGCCTCGGGGCGCTCGGTCGTATCACGCATCACAAGCACGGGCTTGCCAAGACTCGGGGCCTCTTCCTGAATGCCGCCGGAGTCCGTTAATATCACCGTGGCTCGGTCAAGAAGGGCGATGAAGGGCAAATAGGGCAGGGGGTCGATCAGGTGGATATTGGCGGAAACTTCGCTCCGCAAGATGCGCTCCACGGGTTCACGAACGTTTGGATTCAAATGCACGGGATAAACAAATTGCGCGTTGGGAAAACGGTGGGCAAGCTCCGCGAGCGCCTGCATATCCCTTCGAACCCAGCGCCATGATTTTCACGACGATGGCCGGTGATCAACACGACAGGGCAGTCCCGCCATGCCGCCAATAATTCCACCGGCAGGCCCGGTATTGCCGGGGTTTGACTGCGCACTTTGTTCAAGGCCAGGAAGAGGGCGTCGATGACCGTGTTGCCGGTAACGAAAATACGCTCGGGGGGGACCCGTTCTTTAAGCAAATTATCGCGGCTGGTGGTCGTGGGCGCGAAGTGGAGGGCCGCGAGCTGGGTCGTCAGCACGCGATTGGCTTCCTCGGGCCAGGGCGACTTGCATGTCGCCCGTACGCAGGCCGGCTTCCACGTGGCCGACGGGTATTTTGTGATAAAACGCCGCCAGGCTCGCCATCAGCACCGTGGTGGTATCGCCCTGCACCAGCACGAGGTCAGGTTTGTTGTCGGTGAGGAAGCGATCCACCGCCTCCAGGGCGCGCGCGGAAAAGCGGCCCAGCGTCTGGTTGGGCTCCATGAGATCGAGATCAGTATCCGGCACGATGGCGAAGGCTTCCAGGACTTGGTCGAGCATGTGACGATGCTGCGCGGTGACGCAAACATGACAGTCGAGGCTCGGGTGCTCGCGCAGGGCCAAGATCACGGGGGCTAGTTTGATTGCCTCGGGCCGCGTGCCGAAGATTAGGGCGATTTTGCGAGCCGCGGCCTTCATAGGGTCCTCGCCGCTGCTTCGGGAGCTGGCGCCTTGTCCATCGCCACGCCGAGCAGCACGACATTGAAGCCGGCCCGTCGTAGCGAGGCGTGGTTCAGCCAGTTGCGGGCGTCGGCAATCACCTTCCCCGCCAGGTGCTCGAGAAAGAACTTGGCGGATAAAACGCGGTAGGCGCGGTGCTCGCACAACAGCGCCGCTGCGGTGGCGCCGTGAAGGCAGCCGGGCAGATCGTTGCTGACCACCAGGCCGTGATGCGTGCCCGCCTTGACCAGCGGGTCGTGCACCCGGACTTCCAGGCCGCGCTTTTGAGCTGCCCTGGCCAGGAGCCCCGCCGGGCTTTCGCGTGGGTCGTCGATGTCCGGTTTATAAGCCGCTCCGAGGATCGCCAGTTTTTTGCCGGCTTGCAAGGCGCCCGTTTCCCAGAGCTGATCGAGCATGCGCTCCGCCTGGGTATCGTTGATCTGCCGCGCCTGGCGCAACAGTCCCGTATGTTCGGGAAAGGCTTCCACGAGGTACCAGGGATCGACGGGGATGCAGTGGCCGCCCACGCCGGGCCCGGGCTTCAGGATGTGCACGCGCGGGTGTAGGTTGGCGTAGTCGATGGCTTCCCAGACGTCGATGCCCGCGTCCTCGGCAATTCGCGCGAAAACGTTGGCGAGCGCGATATTCACGTCGCGGTACGTGTTTTCCATCAGCTTGCACATCTCGGCGGTGCGGTCGTCGGTGAGCACCAGTTTACCCTGCGAAAAGCGTTCGTAAATCTGCTGGGCATGCTCGGCCGATTGTGGCGTTATGCCGCCAATAAGGCGATGGTTATTGATCAGCTCATGCGCGGTATTGCCGGGGAGCACCCGCTCGGGGCAATAACAGAGGTCAAAATCGCGTCCCGGTTCAAGGCCCGATTCTTCCTTCAAAATGCGTCCGACAACGTTACGCGTGGTCCCCACGGGCGACGTCGATTCCAGAATGACCAGGTTACCTGGCTTGAGCAAGGGCACGATTGAGCGCGTCGCCTGTTCGACGGCACGCAGGTCGGCAGTCTTGGCGGGCGTTACCGGAGTTGGCACGCAAATCATGAAGGTATCGGCCGGCTCGAGCACAGTGGCCGTCACCAGGTTGCCGCTGTTGACCGCCGCTGACACGAGGGTGGCCATGCCCGCCTCTTCAAGCCGTGTACGGCCGCCGCGGAGCATGGTTACGATTTCCGCGTCAACATCCACGCCCAGCACGTGAAAACCAGCGTTTGCCAGTAAGCTCGCGGTCGGCAAACCGACATAACCAAGACCCAGCACACAGATATCGGCCATAATCGTTCCCGTCTAATGAACTCGCGGGCCTGCTGCCTAGGCGACACCCATCACCCTCATTACCCGGAGAAAACCGTACAAGCCAATCAAAAACCCCACGCCCAGGATGCCACAGCGGCACAGGACGCGGGCATCCAGCCGCACCGGCGAAATGATGGGATTGGTCACGTTGAGGCGCGCGAACGCCGCCGCGATGCCCAGGAAGAAATAGGTCGTGACCACATAACAAAGCGACAAGGAAATGATGCCCACCGCGTAGGCAAAGACCGTCCCCAACAGATAAGGTTGCAGGCGGCGCATGTCGGGATCGAGGATGACCGTCCCCTCCCCCAGGCGCTTGATCGACCAGAGCGCCAGGTAAAAGGCCCCCAGGAACAGCACGCCTCCCAAAAAACCATTGTCGGCAAAACTCTGCAAATAGGAATTGTGCGCCAGGTGCTCGTTCGTTTCCCAGGGCATCTTTTCGACTTCGCCCTCCTGACCCAGGGGCATCCCTTCACCAAGGATGGGGCTCCCGCGAAATTTGTACATCCAGTCGCCCCACAGTTCGATGCGCGTCTGGGCCGTGCCGGCGGTGACCGAAAGGTCCGCCTGGCGGCCGCCGCCGAATGCCAACAGCACGAGCAGGCCCGCGCTACCAAAGATAAGCGTCCGTCCCCAGCCCAGGCGCGACCAACAGAGGATGCCGAGGCCGCCGAGCACGGCTAGCAATCCTCCACGCGACCGCGTCAAGTAGATGGCGTAGAGGAACACGGCCAGGGTGATTAGCCAGAACGGCATAAGCAGCCGCATGCGTTTATCGGTCAAGAAATAAAAGACGAGGGGCAACAGCGCCGCGAGCAGGACGCACATCTCATTGGGGTCCTGAAACATTCCCGTCCCCATGAGACGTTCGACGCGCCCATCCTCCCCTGTCAGTGAATCTCTCTCACCGCTGACTACGGTTTTAACGTTTTCGAGGCGGATCACGCCGTGCATATTCAGCACGGATAAGAGCGCCAGCGTCGTGCAAAACACCAGCACCCAGGCCATGAAGATACGCAGGCGCTTGCCGGTGGTAATAAGGCTAACGAGCAAGAGGTAATAGATGACGACTTTGAAAAAGTAAATACCCGTGCGGAAAGCCTCGCTTAAGTTGGCCGTCGCCAGAAAAGGCAGGGGTATGAGCAGGACGATGCCGAGGACGCAGACCGTGATCGGTTGCGTGGCGAGAGGACGGCCAAATAAACAAGTAAGCAGGTCGGGCAGCGAACAGACGAGGCAGGCCACAATGCAAATTAGATAAACGTTTTCCAGCTCGGCGATGCCAAACATTTCGGCGGGCCGAATGAATAGGGTCGCGTTGGTCAAAATGAAAAGGAAAAAGGCCATTAGCTCATCACCGGCACGGGGTCGTTTTCAGACAAAGGGCCCGTCGGTTGGGGAGCATTCGCGGAACCTGTACTGGCGAGGGCCAGATACCTTTTGTACTCCTGTTCAACTGCATGCCGGCTCGGTAAACCGAAGACCCAGCGTATGCCGCGGAACGGAACGGCAACCATTTTGAAGGCGGTGGCGCAGCAAAGCCGGACGTCAAACCAAAAACTGAAGTGACGTCCATAATAGAGATCATAAGCAAGTTTGGTCCGCACGCTCGCCAGGTCGGTGTCGGCGGGCAACTGCACCTGCACAGGCCGGTAACGCCGGGTCGCATCAACAAACGTTCACGATAACGGGCGATCGCTTGTTCCAGATGCGGCACAAACTCAGGCCTCTCGGGACGGGGGCCGACCAGACTCATGTCGCCGCGCAAAACGTTGCACAATTGTGGTAATTCATCGACGTGGCTGAGACGGAGCCAGTGTCCTATCGCCGTCACTCGTGCATCGCCGGGCGTGGACCAGCGCACGCCTGTCAAACTTTCGCATTCGTGGACCATGGTGCGAACTTTGTAAATGGTGAACGGCTGGCCGTGCAATCCCAGGCGCGTTTGCGAATAGACCGATGGTCCGCGCGATGTCAACTTGACGAGGGCCATGGCCAAAAGCAGCAGGGGCGACGTCAGCACAAGCAAC
Organism: uncultured Planctomycetota bacterium; assembly: GCA_963848825.1. Classification (GTDB taxonomy): domain Bacteria; phylum Planctomycetota; class Planctomycetia; order Gemmatales; family Gemmataceae; genus CAVVSQ01. The sequence continues at coordinate 425,821 of CAWKFA010000009.1, forward strand.
ACCAAGGCGGCGACGGCGTCCACGACGCGTTTAAAGCTGAAATAGAAACGGTCCTCAGGCGAGCCGATTTCTGGAGTGCTGTCCGAGGCACTTTGCGGTCCTGGCCGCGTATTCATTTTGGCATCACTCGTTGATAACATGACATTCGCTTCCTCTTCGAATTCGCGGATACGGCGAGCTACACCTGTCCGATTCCCTTTTTAGCTCGATTAACCGTCATGTCGGGCGGGTCCACACACGGCAGACGATCTCGGCCTGCAAGTTGGCCGATTTCATGGCCCCTTGATCAATAAGGTTTTGTGAAGCTCCGGCAGGAACTGGCTCATAAAATCATGAGCCGTCTCGGTGGAGAGGCTGGCGGGGCCCGGCCCATCTTGGGCAACATATAATTTATAGAGAAATGGTTCACCACCGTAATCCCAGCGCGGGTTAGCGGGTGCCTGCCATAATCCACCCGCGTTCCATCCCCAATAAAGCCGAAGGTCTGCTGCAAATCCTGTGCCCTTCGAAAAACGGGCCGACCACAAGGCGCCCATGTTTTCTCCCGTCGCTGCCACCACCGGCATGACTTTGGGCTGACCATCCAGTTCGTAACCTGCCCCCCGGTAACATACTTCGGGGGTATGGACTGCCATCCGTCCCGCACGGCCACACATCAGAATAACCAGAAGCGACGTTTTCTTTTGGGTGTGAACATAGGAACGCGTCCAAAAACGCTGTGCTCCCGTTTGATAAAACATACTAGGGTCTTCAGCGAGCGACTCACCCTGCCAATCGCCAAAGGTCAGCGGCACGTTGTCTACGCGTGCGGCGGCTTCTTGGAGGACGGTGGAGGCTGCCCAGCGCTCCGACCAGAAGCCATGCACCAGCCCGGAAACGGCCAGGACGACGACGGCAATCAGAATGGCGGCATGGCGCTTCATGGCGTTTATTTGCTCCCCGCGTAGGCATAGCCGGCATTGCCCACTTCGCTTTGCGCCCAATCATGACGGCGCCCAGAATGCGAATACCCAGGTTATGAATTTTCTGCTGAGCGGCATACACGGCCGGCACCCGGCTCACATCACGCAGAATCGTGAACACTACGCCATCCACATGTTGACCCAGAAGCAGCGAATCGGCCACCGGCAGCACCGGGCAGGAATCGACGATGATGAAATCGTATTGCTGCTTGAGTTGCTCGAAGAGCGTGCGCATGTTGTCCTGGGCCAGCGCCTGCACCGCATGACTATCGTACATGCCCGCCGGCATGACCCAGAGCCGGCCGAGCGCCGTCGGTTTAATCGCGTCGGCAGCCGTCACTTCGTTACGCAGCAACTCGCTAAAGCCAGGCTCCTGGGGCACGTTATAGACCTTGTGTGCGGCCGGCTTGCGCAGGTCGCCGTCGATCAGCAATGTCTTGCGCCAGGCGCGGGCCAGGCTCGAGGCGAGTTGGGTGGCCAGCGACGTCTTGCCTTCACCCCCGGCGGCACTCGTGACCATGATCACGCGCAGGTTCTCCGTGCGTGACGAGTGGAGTAGCAGCGTGCGAATGCCGTCCACTGCCTCATTCAACTGGTTTTGCCAGAGCACGTTGGGCGAAGCGTTGCCTCCCGTTTTTCGGGCACTTTGCGGCATGCGCGGCAGTGAACCGACGATATTCATGCCCAGTCCATGAGAAATCTCATTCTCGCCGCTGATTTTACGCGAGCGAAATTCCAGAAAGGCGATGCCAAAGAGCACCGCGAAAAACACGCCAAAGCCGCCCGCGCCGGCGACCTTGATTTGCCGGCTATAATCCTTGCTCTTGGCCTCTTCGGCTGTTTGCATGATTGTCACGCGTGGATTGACCACTTCCGCGACCATCTTTTGGATGGATAGCGAGATGACGCCAACCGAGGCTTCCAGATTGACGACCTTGCTCTGTAAGTTGACGATTTCCAGGGGAATTTGGCTGTTTGGCGCCAACTGCTTGGCCGATTCCTCGGTCTGTTTCATCTCCGCCTTCAGGAGCGGCTCCTGGTTTTGCAGCGTAGTCAACTGGTCTTGCAAGACGATGATCTTTTCCTGAATATCGACGGCGAATTTGCCGCGCCAGGTCTTTTCATATTCGGGGGTGAGCTGTTTCTTCAGCTCTGCCAGGCGGTTGGTGATGCCCAGTTTTTTTTGTTCAAGGCCCCGCACGTGCTGCTCGATGGCCTGCGGTTGACCGTTTGTCTTGGTGTCGATGATGTCCTTATCGATCTTTTTCACCTCCAGGAAGACCTCTTGCGTCCGGTCGTCCTTGCGAAAGGTATCATCGATCAACTCTGGAGAAATCGCCATCTGGTCGATCTTTTTGAGTCGTTCGCGGGCGCTTTTGAGCTGTTCATCCGTTTTGATTTGTTCCGTTCGGTTCATCGTGACCGCCTCGCCGGCTTTCACCTGCTGCTGGTACGCCGCCAGGTATTGCGCCTGGCGAATTTTCTCGTCGGGTATCTGCAGAATCCGTTCGCGGCCGCGCAACTGGTTTCTCAGGGTGTTTAACTCCTGTTCCTGTTTGGCGAGGTTGCTTTTAAAGTCGCTGATGCGTTTCTCCCGGCGTTCCTGGTCTTTCGAATTGTTCTCTTCGACGAAGGCGCGGGCAATGGCATTGATGAGCTCGGCCCCTTCATCGGGCTTGTCCGTGCTGAGCACCACGCGTAAAACTTCCGGACCAAGCAAAAAATCGGTCTTGAGCGCGAACTCCAGCCATTCCACGCCATTGTCGCGTATCAATTCCAGGTCCTTGACCTCCTTGCCGTTCCTGGTCTTCTGATTGAGGGCGGCATAAAAGACCATTTGGCTCTTGAGCATGGCCTCCATGTTCTTCTTGTAAAGCAAGAACTCCGGTTCGTCATTCGTTTCGAAGAGGCGGACGTCGCCCCGTGAAGCGATATGCAACCGCACCTGGGCCGGATATTTCGGTGGCATGACGGTAAAGACGGCGACCACTGCCAAAATGGTGGCCAGCGCGGCCAGGCCCACAGCCAGTGGCCAGCGGCGCCTCAGCGCTTGCAGTAGTCCCGTCATCGTCGGCGCCGGCGAGCCCTGGGGGAACGTAGGGCCCTGCTTCCGGAAGCGGCGTCACCGGCGCGGGGACCATGTAGTTGGTATGGAGGATGTTGCTGTCGCCAACTCCGTTGGCGGGACCGGAAGGCAAAGCGATTTGCCGACTATTGGTGTCTGAGGGGTTCATCGCGAGTCTCCAAAAAGCTTACTCAAATAGCGTAGCTCCAGCCATAGCAATAGCAGTGCCAGTGGCATCATGAGCCAACCTGAAAGATCGTGCGTCACGGTTTGGGCGGTCGCGTTGCCGAAGCCATGATACGCCATACCGGTTGCCGTTATGCGGGCCACATTGGCTACCAGCGCAATGGGCACGGCACTGACGACCAGCAACAGGCGATCGACCAGCGGCGCCCTGGTAATGAGGGCCAGCGCCGTAGACAACGCCAGAAAGGTAGATAGCATGCCCAGGCCGCTACAGGCCTCGGCCACGCCCAATTTCACCTGGTCGATGAGGATAATGTTGCCTTCCGCGATCGCCGGATAGCCGAACGTCTGCAAAAGGTAGGTGCTCATCACGGTGGCAAGCCGCCGGAGTGGATAAGCGATGGCGGTCTCGATGGTAAAGGGGAGCGGAATCATAAACGCCAGGAAAGCCAGCGCCGGCCATGACCAGCGCAGGATGGCTTTCCCTCCCACGAGCAAAACGACCCCAAAAAGCGTTGGCAGCAAGGCCAGGGCATCGAGCGGCTGGATGTCCCGCCGGATGGCGATTAAACGAACCGCCACGCCTGCCAAAAGCACAGGAAGCCCCCAGAAACAGGGTTCCCAGGCAACATTCTTGAGCCAGTCGCGGCGGTTCCACAACACCACCAGCGCGAACACCGGCACCAAAAAGCCGTGCGAGTATTGCGGATCATTGGCCCAGCGCTCGGCCATCGTGTTGAGCGTGGTCCAGAAAGACCAAAGCAAGATTACCGACAACAGAGCGACGGCGCCGGCGCCGCGCAGGCGGAGCGCCGCCGGTTTTTCCAGCGCGGGGAGCGACGGAATCAAGGGGAGCAAGTTCATGTCTTGGCTTTTGTCCGGATACATTCCGCGGCCAGCCGTGGCCAACCGGTTCGAATGTATATTTTAGGAAACATCCTGCCGATTCCTTGGCCGGGGCTGTTTCCAAACTGTGGGCATTTTTGCCAGCTAATCGAGTATAAGTCAAAAATGTGCTACAGGCCGGCAATTTCGCTAGTTAGGCCGTTATCCGTGCGACCGGATAAGTCCCCCGCGCTGCCCAGAAGTTAACGATTTTGCCGATTTTTCTAGCAAAATGCATACCTCAGCCCTACCGATTTCGCCGTTAGCGAATATTTACACGCTGCCTGCGGATGTTTCCTTTTGGCAACGTAGGGTCCAGCTGAGCAGGCCGCAGGCCAAATTCCCCGTAGAAAATCGCCTTGACATGGAGAACCTATGCGGCTATGGTCCCGCCCCTCACGACGAGTTATCTAGCTGAACGGGTGGGCCGGCACTGCCACGTTTTATTATCCGCCCGCGGCAGCCAGGGGAGGCCCGGGGTTGTTAATCGAGGAAGGGGAACCTCATGAAATGTCGCATAGTGCGTAAGCCGCGCCTGTCCGTCTGGCTAAAAGGTCTTTGTGTTGTTTTGGGAATGAGCGGCGGGGCATTGTTCGCCCAGGACAATCATGCTGCCGCCAAGTCCTTTCTCAACAAGGGCACCGTTCATCTGCCGATCCAGATCGATGATCGGGTCCGTCCACAGCTTCAGGAAGTTCAACTTTACGTCAAGGACGGCCCGCAAGTCGCCCTGGGTCCTCAAGGAAAAGGTGCCAGCCACCCAGACCTTTTTCACCTACCGCGCCACCCACGAGGGGGAGTTCTGGTTCAACGTGGTGACCCTCGATCGCACCGGGCGGGCCATTCCGCCGGACGTTACCAAGGAACCGCCCGGCCTCATCGTCATTATCGACAGCACGCCGCCGCAGGCGGATGCCCAGCTCCTGTCGGCCACCGCGGAAGGTCAGCAGGTCCGCTGCGAAATTCATGATTCCAATCCCGACCCGGCCAAAACCCGCTTCTATTATCAGACACGCGACCAGATCTGGCGTTCGCTAGATGCCATGAGCGGCCAGTTGGATACCTTCTGCATTCCGGGCCAGGCTGCCCTCACCGGCATGATTCGTGTCGTTGCCTGTGATCTCGCCGGCAATACCTCGACACGCGAGTTCAATCTCGCCACATTGCCGACGGCCCTGCCGAAAAGTGGACTGCAGACGGCCGGCCTGGATAAGTTCGTCCCGGCGCCTCCGGAATTTGTCGCTTCGCCGCCACGCCCGCCACTGCCGCTTGCGGCCATCGAACCCATCGAAACCGTAGTTAATAAATTGCCCGTACCAATCCCCACCACGACTTCCATAGTCGAGGCGGCCCGCACGCCCTTTGCGCTCCCCACCGGCCCGGACATGCGCCCCATACCCGAAATCACCGTGCCGAACGTTGTGCCCCAGGTCGAGGCGCCCGCGAAACGGCATATCGTCAATAATTCCCACGTCTTCCTCAACTATGAAGTCGAGCAGACCGGCGTGAGCGGTGTCGGCCGTGTCGAGGTATGGTTTACCCGCGACCTTGGGCAATCTTGGCACAAGCTGGGCGAAGACCTCAATCGTAAAGGCCAGGCCGAGGTCGATTTGCCGGGCGAAGGCGTCTACGGCGTCACGGTCGTCATTGCCAATGGCCGTGGCTTCGGCGCGACGCCCCCCTTGCCGGGCAGCGTGCCGGATTACTGGATCGAAGTGGACAACACCAAGCCCCATGCGGAGCTGCTCAACGTACGGTCCAACCCCAATGGGGACGACGGTTCGCTTCACATCACCTGGACCGCCAAGGACAAAAACCTGCATCCCGAACCAATTGATTTGTATTATGCCGTCAATCGCCAGGGCCCGTGGCAGCCAATCGCCAAGGGTCTGAAGAATGAAGGCATCTATCGCTGGACGCCGGCGGCCGAAGTTGGCTCCCATGCCTTCATCCGCCTCACGGTACGCGATCAGGCCGGCAACACCGCTTCCTCCGAAAGCGTGCAGCCAGTCCCGCTCGACGATATGTCCCGCCCACGCGGCCGCCTCGTCGGCGTCACCACGGCCCCGCGCACGGTGGTGGGCACCAGCCCAACGCCCCTTGCCACCTACGGGCAACTAAAAAAACTGTCGACTCGCGCAAAAAGCCCACGGCATCGAAGCCGTGGGCTTTTTGCGTTAATCAACGTAAACGTGGCGAACGATTAAGCAAATGGAACTCGAACCGTCGCCCACATCGCGTGTCCTTGTAGTGGCCCACCCGAGAACGTAGAATTCCACCAGAGGGCCTGTAGCTCAACGGCAGAGCAGGGGACTCATAATCCCTTGGTTCAAGGTTCGAATCCTTGCAGGCCCAGTGAGTTACGTCGCTTTCCCGTGCCGCCATTATTGGCTCATCCAAACCTTTGGATTGGTGTCGTTGGCCCCATAAAGCCATGCGACAAATTCGGGCCAGCGGCCGCCGAAGGTGGAGGCTCGCCCGACGAACGTGCCTTCCTTCAGGAACGCTCTTGTTCGCGCTGATTGCTTGCTTACATCATGGATGAGCCACATGTCTCCTCGGTTGGAACGAAAAGGCCACCAGCGTTGGTAGAATAAAAACTGCTCCTTGGCTTTAGATTTGAAAGTAGGCGTTGATGCTCGATAGAGGTTGCCATAGCCGATGCCTTGACGCGGCCACCTGCAGTTTCGGCTCGACAAGGCCGAGCTAAAGAATCTTGACAAACCGGTCTTTACGGCCAGCAACATCCGCTACGAGATCAGCGAGCGTGTCCGCGGCATTGCCCATGGTGGCATCGGCGCAATGCACCTCTTGGCTCGACGCACTAGGCCTCATCGATGATATCGACAAAAAGTTGCACCTGCTCAAAGCTTATCTCCCCTACCATAAGTCCGATCACGTTCTTAACTTCGCCTATAACGCGATCTGTGGCGGCACTTGTAAGCAAGAGATGGAGTTGCGTCGCCAGGACGAAGTCTACCTCGATGCTCTGGGTGCGGAACGCATTCCCGATCCGACCACGGCTGGCGATTTCTGTCGGCGTTTCAAAGAGGCCGACGTTGATACTCTCATCGACATCTTTAATGGCGTCCGCCAACGCGTCTGGGCTCGGCAGCCAGCGGAATTCTTCGAGTTGGCTCGCATCGACATGGACGGCACCATGGTCGAGACCAGCGGCGAATGCAAAGCCGGCATGGATATCTCCCACGATGGCAAGTGGGGCTATCATCCCATCGTTGTGTAGCTGGCTCACACCGGCGAGGTGCTCAAGCATTCTCAATCGTCCCGGCAATGGCCATTCCCACGAAGGCACGAGGGCGAAGTGGACCGCGTCATGAAAGTCTGCTTGGAAAGCGGCTTCCGCCGCGTGCGGCTGCACGGCGACACGGATTTAAGCCAAACGAGACATCTGGATCGCTGGACCGACGACCCACGCGTGCAGTTCATCTTCGGCCTGGATTGCACGGCGAATCGCCATTTTTTGGCTGATGAATTGCCTGGCGTGCAGTGAAACGCTGCACCGTCCGCCACGCTATGACGTCAAAACCGAGCCGCGTGCTCGACCGGATAATTCAAGGAACAGATCATTCGCGACCGGGAGTTTAAGAACATTGTCCTCCAAAGCGAAGATGTGGCGGAGATGCCGTATCGCCCCGTCGCGTGCCAAAAGACCTATCGGCTCATCGTGGTCCGCAAGAACTTGTCGGTCAAGAAAGGGGAGATTCTGCTCTTAGACGACTATCGGTATTTCTTCTATCTGACCAACGATGACGAGAGCTGAGCGGAGATTGTGTTTGAAGCAATCAGCTCTGCAACCAGGAAAACCTGCACGCACAGCTCAAAGGTTGTGTGTGCGCGCTAACCGCACCGGCCGATACTTTGGTGAGCAACTGGGCTCATATGGTGATGACCGCCTTGGCCTGGAACATGAAAGCTTGGTGGGCACTGTGGCCGACCGAAACTCCGGGACGCTGACACGAGTTCGCCATCGTAGCGAAAAAACGATCCTCCTGGGAATGGAGTTCAAGGCATTCCTGAAGCTCTTTATCCATTTTCTCAATCAAATCCTACCTCCAGTCGGCAACTCATTTATCGCCTCTGGAGTTGGAATGCCTGGCCAGCACTCATTTGCGTACGTCTGACAACTATGCTGTTGAGAAGAAATACTGCGGATGCGCTATTCGCGGGCACAAACCCTGCACCGCACCCGTCTAAAGCCAAGAAAGACGCAACGGTCCGCCCCCTTTTTCGGATAGGCTCATAGGGTAATACAGTCGGCTTGTTTTCTTTTGCCGAGGCGCCCATGGGTCGGATCAAGATCGGTCTTAGTCTGAAGGCACTCGGAATGCCGCTGCGACGTGGTTTGCAGGAGGCCCAGAAGTTGGGCGTGCGCGGCGTGGAGATCGACGCGACGGGAGATTTTTCGCCACCGGTCTTGTCGCAGACGGGACGGCGCGAGTTGCGCCATCTTCTCCGATCGTACGATCTTGAGCTGACCGCCGTGGGCTGCCCGCTCCGCCATGGCCTGGACGTGGCCGAGAAGCAACAAGAGCGGCTCGATTGGGTTCGCGGCGTCCTCAGCCTGAGTTTTGACCTCGGCGCACGCATGGTGGTCGTGCCGGCATCAAAGTTCCCGCCAAGGAGGACGAACCGCGCAGGCCTGTTGCTCAGGGAATCGCTGACAAATCTGGGGCAATACGGTGATCGGGTAGGCGCCCTGCTCTGTTTCGAAACCGGGCCCGATCCCGGTACGGCCCTCAGGGAGTATCTGGAAGGCTTCGACGCGGGCAGCCTGGCGGTCAGCTTTAATCCTGGCAACCTGCTCATCGGCGGCCAGGATCCTCACGCGAGCGCACGCGGGTTGGCGAAGCGGCTGGCTTACGCCCATGCCACCGATGCCCGTTATGGGAGTGCCGGCAAGGGCGTTCGTGAAGTTCCCCTTGGCCACGGCGACATTGACTGGCTGCAAATGGTCGCCACGTTCGAGGAAATCGACTACCACGGCTGGTTGGTGGTGGATCAGGAAAGCGGCCCTAACGCGCCTGCCGAAGTCGCGGGGGGCGTTCAGTTGTTGAAACGTTTGACCGGACTGTAGGTCCTTGTGCACACATCGGACCTCGTCGGGCGCGGAATTTCGCTACAATTTGCTTGTCGCCCATTTCTCATTGATTTATCATAAATTGCCTGCCTTGTGCCTGCCCAGCCAGGTTGCCGTGGCCTGGGGAAGTAGACCAAAGTTGGGCTCTGGCGAGGTCACGAGCCCTTGCGAACAAGCACGCCGTCCAGCGCGGCGTTGCATGGAGAAGTAGCCAATGATTGGAATGCGTTTCGGGGCGTGCGCCATGGCCGCCCTACTATTCACGCCACCCCTGAGCGCGGACGAGAAGATTGAATATAACCGCGACATTCGGCCCATTCTCGCTGAAAACTGCTTTAGCTGTCACGGCCCCGATAGCGCCAGCCGCAAAGCCAAATTGCGTTTGGACCAATTCGACGCCGCGGTGAAAGCGGGAGCAATAACGCCAGGCAACCCGGCGGCCAGCGAATTGGTGCGGCGCATTGGCACAGTAGACCCCGACGAATGCATGCCGCCCCCGCGCACGAAAAAAACACTGACTGGCGTTCAGAAGGACCTGCTCAAACGCTGGATAGCGACGGGGCGGAGTACCAAAGCCACTGGTCCTTTTTGCCCCCGCGGCGAGCTGCCCTGCCCGAGGTGAAAAATAAGGCATGGGAACGCCAACCAATCGATCGCTTCGTGCTCGCGAAGATGGAAGCGCATGGCCTTACGCCGGCACCGGAAGCGGATCGACGGACGTTGATTCGCCGATTGAGCCTTGATCTGACCGGTCTGCCGCCCGCGCCGGCGGAAGTGGAGGCCTTCGTCGCCGACACGTCAGCGAATTATTACGAGAAGCTGGTAGACCGACTTTTGCAATCGCCTCACTGGGGCGAACACCGCGCCCGGTACTGGCTGGACGCCGCCCGTTACGCCGATACCCACGGTCTGCATTTTGACAACTATCGCGAAATGTGGTCTTACCGGGATTGGGTCATTGACGCTTTTAATCGCAATCTCACGTTCGACCAATTTACCCTCGAACAAATTGCCGGCGATTTGTTGCCCAACCCGACTCTCGAGCAGCGAATCGCCACGGGTTTCAATCGCTGCAACATCACCACCAACGAGGGAGGCACCATCCTCGAAGAGAACCTGGTGATGTACACGCGCGACCGAACGGAAACGCTCGCCGAGGTCTTCCTTGGCCTCACCGCCAACTGTGCTACCTGCCACGATCACAAGTTCGATCCCTTCACGCAGCGTGATTTCTATTCTCTATCAGCGTTTTTCAACAATACCACCCAGGGCGCGCTTGATGGCAACATCCGCGATACGCCGCCGATCCTGTTCGTTCCTACTCGGACCGACCGGCCGCGCTGGGATGAGCTGGCGCAGGAAATCAAGAGCGTGGAAAGCAAGATTGGTGCTCGCAAAAAGACCGCCCGGCCCGATTTTGACAGTTGGTTGGCCGAGGCCGGGCCGGAGTTGATCGCGGGCCTACTTCCCTCAAGCGATCTTCAACTGGACGCGTCCCTGAGCGAAGGTACCGGTAAAACCTTTCAAATCAGCGTCCAGAATTCACCGCGGAGCGTGACGCTTGAATCCGGTTTTGAATGGGTGGACGGCACGATTGCCGCCAAGGCGATGTCCTTGAAGCCGGGCCAAACGATCGCGGTGGCCGATGCCGGCGACTTCGAAAGAGACCAGCCCTTTTCCGTGGGAACATGGGTTCGCGTACCTAAACGCGGCACGACGGGGGCCCTGGCTGCGCGTATGGAAGATGGTAAGTCCTATCGCGGCTGGGACCTGTGGATCGAAAATGACCGCGTCGGCATGCATGTTATCAATAAATGGCAAGACAATGCCCTCAAGGTGACTTCGAAAAACCCACTGCAGCCGAACAAGTGGTATCACGTTTTTGTCACCTATGACGGCTCAAGCAAGGCTGCGGGAATCAAAGTCTACATCGACGGCGCGCCGCAGCCGCTTGAGGTTTACGCGGACACGCTCACCCAAACGATTCGCACCGAGGTGCCCTTCAAGATCGGCCAGCGGCAGTCTGGCAGTCGCGTGCCCGCCGCCATGCTCCAGGGCTTACGGCTTTACGGTCGCGCCCTGGCACCCGCCGACGTCAATCAATTGGCCAAGGGTACTCGGGCACAACTGCTCCTCGCGAAGAAGGCCAAAGAGAGAACCGCCAAGGAAGTCGAGGAGTTGTATGCATGGTGGCTGCCGACCTTCGATCCGTCCAGCCGCGAATTGACCGGCACCCTGAGCGGGTTGCGTCAGGAAGAAGCCACGCTGCGTGCCCGCGGCACTATTGCTTATGTCACCCAGGAACAGCCCAAGGAACCCGTGGCCTTTGTCCTCTTTCGCGGCCAATATGATCAGCGCCGAGACAAAGTACGTGCCGATACGCCCGCATCAATGCCGCCCTTTCCAGCGACCGGCCCGCGCAATCGACTCGGTTTAGCGAGGTGGCTGCTCGAACCGGAGCAACCACTGACCGCGCGCGTGACGGTGAACCGCTTTTGGCAGGAAGTGTTCGGCACCGGTATCGTGCGGACCGCTGGCGACTTTGGCGTTAGCGGCGACTTGCCCTCGCATCCCGAACTGCTTGACTGGTTGGCCGTGGAGTTTCGTGAATCGGGCTGGGACGTCAAGAAGTTTTTCAAACTGCTGGTGACTTCAGCCACTTATCGGCAATCGGCAACCGTAACACCGAGCGCCCTCGAGAAAGACCCGCAAAACCACCTCCTCTCCCGGGCCCCCCGACACCGGCTGGAAGCCGAAATGATGCGCGATTATGCGCCTGGCCGCCAGTGGCCTCTTGGCGCGGAAGATTGGCGGCCCCAGCGTCAAGCCTTATCAGCCGGAGGGTGTTTGGGAGGCCGTGGGCATGATCGGCAGCAACACCCGCGAATATAAACGGGACTCGGGAGAGAACCTCTATCGCCGCAGCATGTATACATTTTGGAAACGGGGCGCGCCGCCGGCATCGATGGACATCCTCAACGCGCCGAGCCGTGAATTCTGTACCGTTCGGCGCGAGTGCACCAACACCCCCCTGCAAGCGCTGGTCACCCTCAACGATCCGCAGTTCGTCGAAGCCGCCCGGCACCTTGCTCAGTTGGCCCTAAAGGAAGCAGACGCCGGTCCGGAGGCACGCTTCGACTTCATGGCGGCCAGGCTGTTGGCCCGGCCCTTTCGGGCCGAGGAGATGCGGATTTTGCAAAACGTGCTGGCTGACCTCCAATCCTTCTACCAGGCGCATCCCGAGGACGCTCGCAAAGTCCTGGCAGTTGGGGAAATGCGTGCCGATCCAGCCCTCGAGCCAACCACACTCGCGGCTTACACGATGCTGGCCAACCAGTTGTTCAACTTGGACGAAGTCTTGAATAAATAACGGACGTCCGGCCTCCATCGAGCTCGAAAGGTCACCGATGAATACTCTCCAGGATTACGTTCGGTATGAGACGCGCCGTCAATTCTTTCGTCGCGGCGGCAACGTCCTTGGCACGGCCGCTTTGGCGGCACTCCTGGGCCAGGACAAAAAGGCGGCTGCCAATCAGCCCGCTTTTAGCGTCGAACCTCATTTCCCGCCGAAGGCGAAACAGGTCATTTATCTTCATATGGTCGGCGGCCCGTCCCAGCTCGACCTTTACGATTACAAGCCGCAAATGGCCGCCTGGTACGACAAGGATCTGCCCGATTCGATTCGGCAGGGCCAGCGTCTGACAACCATGACCTCCGGCCAGTCCCGCTTTCCGATCGCGCCTTCCAAGTATCGCTTCACGCGCCATGGCAAGAGCGGCATGTGGGTCACCGAGCTTTTGCCTTATACGGCGCGCATGGTTGACGACATGGCTTTCATACGCAGCATGAATACCGAGGCCATCAACCACGAGCCCGCCATTTGTTACATGCAGACGGGTAACCAAAACACCGGCCGGCCCTGCCTGGGCGCCTGGGTTTCGTACGGCCTGGGTTCCCTTAACGCCAATCTCCCGACGTTCGTCGTCCTGGTCGCACGGCCCACCAACCAGGAACAGGTGCAGGCTATCTCCGCCCGATTGTGGTCCTCGGGATCGCTTCCCGGCGAACATGCCGGCGTCGCCTTCCGAAGCAGTGGCGATCCGATCCTTTACATCAATAATCCGCCCGGCGTGCCACCGGAAATTCGGCGCCGCACCTTGGACGGTCTACGGCAACTGAATGAAATGAATTATCGCCTCGTCGGTGATCCAGAAACGCACACACGAATTCAACAATATGAGTTAGCTTTTCGCATGCAGGCAAGTGTGCCGGAACTTACCAACATCGCGGGGGAGCCGGCGTCGACGTTTCGGCTCTACGGCGAGGAGGCACGCAATCCGGGCACCTTCGCCAATTCGGTGCTGATGGCCCGCCGCATGGTCCAGCGCGGTGTCCGCTTCGTCCAGATCTATCACAATAATTGGGACACACATTCCAACGTCAATGGCCGACTGCCCAGCCAGTGCCGTGATGTCGATCAACCCTGTTGGGGACTTATCCAGGACCTCAAGCAGCGCGGCATGCTGGACGAAACTCTGGTCATCTGGGGCGGTGAGTTTGGCCGGACCATATACTCCCAGGGCGGCCTGACTCCGCAAAACTATGGCCGCGATCACCACCCGCGCTGTTTTACGATGTGGATGGCGGGCGGTGGTTCTCGTCCGGGGACGATCTACGGCGAGACCGATGATTTTTCCTACAACATCGTCAAAGATCCGGTCCACGTTCGCGACTTCCACGCCACGGTGCTGCGCTTGCTCGGCTACGACCACCAACGCTTCGCGATTCGCCATCAGGGATTGGACCTGCGTCTCACCGGGGTCGAGCAGGCCCACGTCATTCCGGAATTACTAGCTTAGACTGTGCCACAGCCAACGTTCGGTAACCGACAAGGGAAGGTTATTCATGATCCATGTTATCGCCAGCATTGAGCTGCGCCCCGGGCCAACGTGCCGCCTTCCTCAAGGAATTTCGCGCGCTAATTCCCCTGGTGCGGGCCGAGTCAGGCTGCATTGAATACGGTGCCGCCGTCGACATTGCCTCGGGACTTGCAATGCAAAGCGCCATGCGTGAGAATGTTGTCACCGTGGTCGAGAAGTGGACCGACCTGGAAGCTCTGAAAAAACATTTGCAAGCGCCGCACATGGTGGCTTATCGTCCCAAGGTGAAGGACTTTGTCGTCCAAACGAAGCTGGACGTGCTGGCGCCCGCCGATTGAAAACGAATCCTCAACAGGAGTTCAATGTGCTTTCCTACCGTGCTTTTTTTGTTGCGCTCGCCGTGATTCTCGTTACCGGTGAGGCCCGCGACGGCGCCCGCGCAAGATAAAACGCCTTCTCCAGGGCCCACGGCCACTCCCGTCGAACACATCAAGGCCAAAAAGGATTTCCTGGTCGAATTGCTTTACTCGGTCCCGCCCAAGACGCAGGGCTCGTGGGTCAGTATGTGTGTCGATCCGAAAGGCCGCCTGATTGTTTCGGACCAGACGGGCAAGCTGTACCGGCTGACCCCGCCACCGCTAAATGGCGGGGCCGCCACGACGACGGTCGAGCCAATCAGCGCCGACATCGGCGAAGCCCAGGGGCTGTTGTGGGCCTTTGATAGCTTGTATGTCGTGGTTAACCGGGGCAAGAAATATGCTTCCGGTTTGTATCGCGTTCGTTCTTCCAAGGGGGACGATCAACTGGACAAGGTCGAAAAGCTACAGGACATCCCGGGCAGCGGCGAACATGGACCGCATGGCGTGCTCCTTGCTCCAGATGGCAAGTCGCTCTATGTCATGGCCGGCAATCATACGAAGCTGATCAAGACCGACAGCAGCATGGTGCCTCGCCTTTGGGGAGAAGATTTCATTCTGCCGCGTCAATGGGACGCCAGCGGCCACGCCGTCGGCATTCTGGCGCCCGGCGGCTGGATCTGCAAGACCGACCCGGACGGCAAAACCTGGGAATTGGTGTCGATGGGTTATCGCAACCAATATGACGCCGCGCTCAACCGTGACGGCGAACTGTTCACTTACGATTCCGACATGGAATGGGATTTCAACACGCCCTGGTATCGTCCGACGCGGCTGTGCCATGCGGTCCCCGGCAGCGAGTTTGGTTGGCGGTCCGGCACCGGTATCTATCCCACGTACTATCCCGATAATCTTTCCCCCGTGGTCAATATTGGCCCAGGCTCACCCACCGGTATGACGTTTGGCTATGGCGCCAAATTCCCGGCGAAATATCAAGACGCTCTTTACATGTGCGACTGGAGCTACGGCAAGCTTTATGCGGTGCACCTGCAGCCGGATGGGTCTACCTATCGCGCTGACGTTGAAGAGTTCTTGAGCGGCACGCCGCTGCCCCTCACCGACATTGTCGTCAGTCCGGTGGATGGCGCGCTGTACTTCACCATCGGCGGCCGTAGCACCATGTCGGGGGTTTATCGCGTCACCTACACCGGCAAGGAAACGACCGCGCCGGCCAAGGGAGACGCCACGGGGGCCGCGGCCCGGGCTGAACGTAAGAAACTCGAAGGGTATTACCTTAAAAAAGACCCGCAAGCCGTCGACGTCGCCTGGCCCTATCTAGGTCACGCCGATCGTTTCCTACGCTATGCGGCGCGGGCTGTTTTGGAACACCAGGGCCCGGCCGGCTGGCAAGAGCGTGCCCTGAAGGAAACATCACCGCGCTCGGCCCTGGCCGCGCTCCTGGCTTTGGTACGCACGGGCGATAAAGCTTTGCAGCCGCGCGTCCTGGCGAGCCTTGGCAAGATCGACTGGCTCAAGCTCGATGAGGCGCACAAACAAGAGCTCATCCGCGTCTATGAATTGGCCTTTATTCGCATGGGATCGCCCCCGGAAGACGCCCGGAAAGCAACGAGCGCGCGTTTCGATGCCGTTTATCCCAGCACGAGCAGGGAGCTAAATGCCGAGCTGTGTAAATTATTGATCTATCTGCAGGCGCCGACCGCCGCGTCCAAGACAGTGGCCCTTATGACGAAGGCGCCGACGCAGGAGGAGCAGCTTGAATATGCGTTGTCGCTGCGCGCCTTGAAGGAGGGCTGGACGCCCGAGCTTCGTAAAACCTATTTCACCTGGTTTCAAAATGCCGCGAACTACAAAGGCGGCCATAGTTTCGCCGGTTTCGTTAAAAACATCAAGAAAGAAGCCACTGCGCTTTTGCCACCGGAAGAAAAGAAGGCCCTCGATCCTATCCTGTCGGCCACCGCTCCGCTCGATAGCCCGTGGGCCAACGCCAAAGTTCGGCCCTTTGTCAAAAAATGGACCAGCGACGAGCTGTTGCCGATCATTGAAAAAGGCTTGACCGGCCGCGATTTCGAACGGGGCCGCCAGCTCTTCGGCGAAGCGAAATGCTACGCTTGCCATCGGTTCAATAATGAAGGCGGCAACTTCGGGCCCGATCTGACGATCTTGTCGGGCCGCTTCGGCGCCCGCGACGTGCTCGACAAGGTAATTAATCCCAACAAATACATCAGCGACCAGTTCGCCGGCGTAACCATCGTCACGCTGGACGATCGCATTATCACCGGGCGGATCATCAATTTGCACGGGGACAACTATCAAGTCAACACCAACATGCTTGCTCCGGACGGCCTCACCAACGTGAGCCGCAAGAGCATTGCCAAAATGGGCCCGGCGAAGGTCTCGATGATGCCCAGCGGTCTTCTCGACGTTCTCCACCAGGACGAGGTTTTGGACCTTACCGCCTACCTGCTCTCACGCGGCGATCGGCAGAACCCCATGTTCGAGAAACGATAGAATAAGGGAATGGCCGCCGCTTTCGAAATTGTCAGCAAGTTTCAGCCCGCGGGCGACCAGCCGCAGGCCATCGACAAGATTGTCAGCGCCTTCGAGCAGGGCCAAAACCGCCAGGTCCTGATGGGCGTGACCGGCAGCGGCAAAACATTCACGGCTGCGAACGTCATCAGCCATATTCAGCGCCCGACGCTCGTGCTCTCCCACAATAAAACCTTGGCCGCGCAACTTTACAAGGAGTTCCGCGGCTTCTTTCCTAAAAACGCCGTCCATTACTTCATCAGTTACTACGACTATTACCAGCCGGAAGCCTATATCCCGCAGCGCGACATCTACATTGAAAAAGATGCGCAGATCAATGAAAACATCGACCGCCTGCGCCTGGCCGCCACGAGTGCTCTGGTCAGCCGCCAGGACGTGATCATCGTGGCCAGCGTCTCCTGCATTTACGGCCTGGGTTCGCCGGCCGATTACAAGCGCATGATGGTGTACCTCAAAAAGGGGGACGTCATCGAGCGCAACGCGCTCCTGCTCAAGCTGGTCGATATTCAGTACGAGCGCAACGACACGGCGTTTCAGCGCGGCCGTTTCCGGGTGCGCGGCGACGTTGTCGAGATCTGGCCCGCCTCCGAAGAATATGCCTTGCGCCTTGAATTGTTTGGCGACGAGGTGGATGCCCTGGCGATCATCAATCCCACCAGCGGCGAAACCTTGCGGCCCCTGGAAGAACTTTACGTCTACCCGGCCAAACACTTCGTCACGCCCGAGGAACGCATCAAGGGCGCTGTCGAGGGCATCGGCAAGGAACTGGAAGATCGCCTGGCGCAGTTTCGCCAGGAAGGCAAGCTGCTCGAGGCCCAACGGCTTCAGCGCCCGCACGCGCTTCGACATGGAAATGCTGTTGGAGGTCGGCCACTGTCCGGGCATCGAAAATTACGCGCGCTGGTTTTCCAACAAGGCGCCCGGCGAACCACCGTATACGTTGATCGACTTCTTTCCCAACGATTTCCTCATGATCGTGGACGAGGCGCACGTCACCTTGCCGCAGGTGCGTGCCATGTTCGCCGGCGACCATAGTCGCAAGATCACGCTGGTCGAACACGGCTTTCGCCTGCCGAGTGCCCTCGACAACCGGCCGCTTCGTTTCGATGAATGGGAGAAACGCCTGCAAGGCCCGGTGCTGTTCATGTCCGCGACGCCGGGCCCATATGAGCTGGAGGCGTGCGGCGGCGAGGTGGTGGAGCAAGTGATTCGGCCCACGGGCCTGGTCGATCCCATCTTGCACGTACGGCCGGCACGCGGTCAGGTCCCGGACCTGATGGCTGAAATCAAAATACGCGCCGACAAGCAGCAGCGCGTGCTGGTGACCGTGCTGACCAAACGCATGGCGGAAGACCTGACGACCTTTCTGCGCGAGGCGGGCGTGCGCTGCAAATGGCTGCACTCTGAACTGGATGCCTTTGAACGCATGCAGGTATTGCGGGAGCTGCGCGAGGGGGGTTTTGACGCGCTGGTCGGCGTGAATCTGTTACGCGAGGGGCTCGATCTGCCGGAGGTAGCCCTGGTGGCCATTCTGGACGCCGACAAAGAAGGTTTTCTGCGCAGCGAGACATCGCTCGTCCAAACGATTGGCCGCGCGGCCCGCAACGTCAACGCCGAGGTAATCCTTTATGCGGACAAAGTGACCAATTCGATGCAGCGGGCCATGGACGTGACCGAGCGGCGCCGCGTTCTTCAAATCGATTACAACACCCGCAACGGCATCACGCCCGAATCCGTGCGCTCGGTCATCAGCGCGGGCATTGAAGAGGAAATTCAGGCCCGCCAAATGGTCGCCCAGGTTGCCGGCAAGGACAATTACATTACCGAGGAATATCTGGAAGAGTTGCACGGCGAGATGCTGGCTGCCGCCGCCAACCTGGAGTTCGAACGCGCCGCGCAGTTGCGCGACAAAATCGCGGAACTCAAGGGCCAGCCCACCGTGGCCCCACAAACAAAAAAAGGTCGGCGACGCAAACGCTGAGGCAGGGCGAGAATCGCCACAACTGACAGCGACACGGGAGCGCCTCACACATGGGGACGGGTGGCATCGGAAGCGACATCTCCAGGCCAGGTCCATCGCCGACCAGAGCCGAAATAATCGCGATGCTTGACCAAACAAGGAAAGGCAAGATAATAAATGACGGCTGACGCTGGACGATGCGGAAGCGCTACCGCGCTTGAGTTGCAGGACCGCAGCAAAGAGGGGACAGCGTCACCCGTGAGGGTGCCCCTACCATTTCAAACTAAGATACTAGCGGAAAACCAAGCTTTAAGTTGCAGCGGGCTCCGGCTTCAGGGGCCATACGCGCCCGCCAAATCCCGACCCGGCGTTGGGGCCAAATCAGCTTCGTTTTTCCTTAACGAAGCTAGTGGTCAAAGCTTGAATGTATCAGTCAATTTTGACCCAACAACCGGTTGTTTCGGAAGTATTGAACCTTCGTCAAACCAACCAGGGAAGTAATCATGAAAGGTGAAATCAGCTACGATTTAATTATGCTGGATGATATGTCTTTCGTGGAGGGGACATTTCGGATTGAAGGCGGTGAATGGCAGGTATTTATTTTCAGTAAAGATTCGATTAAAGAGCGCAATGTCAGCCCAGGACATTGGGATAGTGGTGTGACAGGGTTTTTTATTCGGGTTCCACTGACTATGCGTTTAAATACACAAACTGTTGAGCAAATGATGACGGACCAAGTTGAAGTTAATCAATGGCAAGTGGTGCGCGGACCAGATTCGATGCGGCTCAGGTAGACGCTGCAATACCTGGATGTTAGGGCGCGGCTGCGACTGTGCGCCCGTCGCAACCCAAGTGCAGATGGTCGAGCGGCGTCCGCCCGGAAAACCGCTTGGATCACGCAGGCGCTTGCGAGGGCAACAATTTCAGCGTTTTGATGAATCGTTCAGTTTCAATGGGCTTGCCGGTTTCTCGATAATTCGGTGTCCAGGTCATAATTCGCCGGGTATGTTCGTGATCGGCAGCGGCTCACTTCTCCAGTCGAAAAACCCGGTCATTCGAACTATCGGCAATGTAGACTATGCCGGACGGATGGACGACGACGCCGTGCGGTTCGTTCAGCGAAACCTCGAGCGCTGGCCCGCCGCGGCGGATGCGCCTTTCTTGCCCGTGCCCGCGAGCACGATGATCTTGTTGTCGTTGAGTGAAAACTTGAGGATGCGGTGATTGCCCGAATCGGCGATTATCACGTTGTCGTCGAGATCAACGCACAAGTGCTTGGCACCGTTCAATTGTGCCTTGCTGGGGTCGCCGTTGCCCAGGTCCACACCTGGTTTGCCGGTGCCGGCCACCGTGCGAATTTTGCCTTGGGCATCGACAACACGCAAGGCGTGGCCGGAACGTTCGAGAATATAAAGATTTCCTTTGCGATCGATCGTAACGGCGCGGGGATCGACCAGAGGCGCGTTTTTCGCATCCGCGCCATCCTTGGGCGTGCCTTTTTGGCCGTTGCCGGCTGCTGAGGTGACAGTTTGCGTTTGCAAATCAACGCCGCGTACGCGGCGGTTTTCCAGGTCGGCGAGGAAAAGCTTCGTACCATCGGCATTGAAGGCGATGCTGTAGATGCCTGTGAAGTCCGCCTTCAGTGCTAGCCCGCCATCACCCGCGAAGCCCTTTTTGCCGGTACCCACGAAGGGTGTAATGATACCCGTGCGCGGATCGATTTTGCGGATCCGGCTATTCCACGTGTCTGCCACGAAAACCATTCCGTCGGCGGCTACCGCCAGATTATGCGGGCCATTGAACGTGGCCGAAGTCGCCGGCCCACCATCGCCAGTATCGCCTTTTTTGCCGGTGCCCGCGAACACAGTCAACATTCCCTTGGCATCGACCCGGAGCACGCGGTTGCCCGTCATCTCCACGATGTACATGTTGCCGTGCTTGTCAAAGTCGACCCCGAATGGGCCGTTGAGCGCAGCCTGCGTGGCGGGCACGTTGTCTTGCTGCGTTCCACCTCCCGCGACGAGAACCAGGCGGTCGGCGTAAAGGGGATTCGCGAGGATGAACGTCAACATGGTGCCGCACAGCAGGGGACAGCGAGGTCGCATGTGGTTTCCTTCTTCCTTGTTGTTTTGCATAAGAAGCAGCAGATTAGTTTATCCGGTGAACGCCAGACGTCGCCTACCGTGGGTGAGTCATATTAAGCCGAACCAAGGCGGGGGTCTGGTGTCTATTCCCTGGATTACCCGCGCGGTACCATGAATGCCATGCATGAAACGTTCGACCATACCGCGGACCTGGGACTACGCATCACCGCTCCCGACCTGAACCTGCTGTTCGCGGAAGCGGCCGAGGCGTTGTTCGAGATCATTGTCCCGGACCTGCAATCGGTGCGAGGTCAAACGCGTGTTGACATTACGGTCGAGGGTACGGAAGTCGATTTTCTGCTTTTCGACTGGCTCAAGGAATTGCTTTACCGCTTCGATTCCGAGCATCTGTTGCTGGCGAAGTTCGAGGCCCGTGTGACAGACCATGGTTTGACGGGCACCGCCTGGGGCGAGCCTGTTGATCGCGCGCGGCACATTCTCGAACACGAGGTGAAGGCGATCACCTATCACGGCCTTGGCGTAACGGCTACCGCGGATGGGTGGGTAGCGGAAGTTATCGTGGATATTTGACGGCGAAAACGCGATGTTCGCGCTTTGTGGCCAGCGAAAACAAGGCTGGCGCCTGGCGCGGGAGACGATTTATCATGCCGAAAGAAGCCTACGGCGGTCCCCTGGAGCAGATCGACGCCTGCTGCTATCGCATTCCCAAGAGCTATAAACAGGGCATGCGCGTGGACGGGCTTATTTTCGCCAGCGAACAGCTCATGGCGCAGCTTCGCAAGGACCAGGCGCCAGAACAAGTCGCCAACGTTGCCTTTCTGCCGGGTATTCAGCATGCCAGTCTGGCCATGCCGGACATTCACTGGGGTTACGGGTTTCCCATCGGCGGCGTCTGCGCCACCGATCCGGAAGAGGGGGGCGTCATTTCGCCTGGCGGGGTCGGCTATGACATCAATTGTGGCGTTCGGCTTATGCGTACCAACCTGACCTATCGGGAGGTCAAGCCGCATTTGCGCACGCTGGTGGACCAGTTGTTTCGCCAAATTCCAACCGGCGTGGGCAAAACGGGGCGCTTCGAATTCCGTGGCAAGGAACTCAATCAGCTATTGGCGCAGGGGGCGGGTTATTTGTTGGGGCGCGGCCTGGCCAGCCAAAGCGATATCGATTTTACCGAAGCTCATGGCCGGCTCGACGGCGCCGACCCTGATAAAGTTTCCGAGTGCGCCAAACAGCGTGGAGCGGAACAGTGCGGCACGCTCGGTTCGGGCAATCATTTCCTGGAGGTGCAAGTCGTCGATGCTATTTTTGACGATCAGGCGGCACAGGTAATGGGGCTGGAAAAAGATCAGGTATGCGTGATGATCCACTCCGGCTCGCGCGGACTGGGCTATCAGGTTTGCGACGACGCTCTGGCCGACTTGCGTAAAGCGCCGGAAAAATATGGTATCGAGCTGCCGGACCGCCAGTTGGCCTGTGCGCCCGTGAACAGTCCGGAGGGCCAGCGGTATATCGCGGCCATGCGTGCCGCCGCCAACTTCGCCTGGTGCAACCGCCAGCTTTTAATGCAGCAAGCCCGTGACGTCTTTGCCGAGGTATTCGGCCAAACTTGGCAGGCAATGCATATGAGCCTGATTTACGACGTATGCCACAACATTGCCAAATTCGAGGAACATACGGTCGGCCGCCAAACGAAGCGTGTCTGGGTGCACCGCAAAGGTGCGACGCGCGCCTTTCCGCCGCACCACCCCGAGGTGCCGAACCTCTATCAAAAGATTGGTCAGCCGGTGATTATTCCAGGGGACATGGGCCGGGCGAGCTGGGTGCTGGTCGGCCAACAGGGCAGCATGGACAGGACGTTCGGCACGACCTGTCATGGCGCGGGCCGAGCCATGAGCCGTACCGCCGCGGTCAAGGAGGCTGCCGGCCGGCGCATCGACCGAGAACTCGAAGCGCGCGGCGTGATCGTGCGAGCGCAAAGCCACAAGGGACTCGCGGAAGAACAACCGGCAGCCTACAAAAACGTCGACGACGTCGTTGAAGTGGTGCATCTGGCAGGATTGTCGCGGAAAGTGGCGCGCATGCGGCCAATCGGCGTCATCAAAGGCTAAATAGCGCCGTCCCAGCGGCACTTAAAAACCCACGACCTTTTATTGGGCGCCCGGATTGTCTCTTTGTATACTGCACTGCGTCGCTTCAGTTCTCTCTTTCGTGGGGTTTCGCAGTATCATGAAAGCCCGTCTACTTCTTGGTGCGTCGCTTTGCGTTTTGGTATCGGTGCCGAGTGCCCAGGCACAAGTCAGCCCTGACAAGGCCTTGGCGACCTTCAAGCTCTCACCGGGGCTGGAAATGTCGCTTTGGGCCAGTGAAATCAATCCAGCGGCACCCACGTCGAAAGAGCCATTCATGGTCAATCCGACCTGTATGGACATTGACCACAAGGGCCGCATCTGGATTTGCGAGTCGATCAACTACCGGCAAAAGCTACGCAATGAAAAAGTGATGCGCCGGCCCGCCGGTGATCGCATCCTGGTGTTAACCGATACCAAGGGGAGTGGCCACGCCGATCAGGTTACCGTGTTCTATCAGGCCCCCGAGATTCACGCACCGCTCGGCATCGCGGTGCTGCCACACGCGGATGGCATCGGCTCTACGGTTTACGTATGTCAATCGCCGGATATTCTGGTTTTCGAAGATAAAGACGGCGATGGCAAGGCGGACGGCCCGCCGCGCAAGCTGCTTACCGGGTTCAAGGGTCTGGACCACGACCACGGCGTGCATGGCATCCTCGTTGGTCCGGACAACAAGCTTTATTTCACCGTCGGCGACCAGGGTGTCACCGGGCTGCAAAGCTCCGATGGCAAAGGGCCCAAGTTCAACTCCAATAACACGGATTGCCAGGCCGGCACGGTATGGCGCTGCGATCTGGACGGCAAAAATCTTGAATTGATCGCCCACAACTTTCGCAACAATTATGAGCCCTGCGTGGATAGTTTTGGGACCATTTTTCTCTCCGACAACGACGATGACGGCAATCAACAGACGCGCATTTGCTACGTGATGCCCGGTGGCAACTACGGCTATCATCGCTCGCCGAAAACCTCGCATTGGAATGAGGAACATCCCGGCATCGTGCCAAAAATCTTGCGCACCTACTTTGGTTCGCCCACCGGCATTTGCATGTATGAAGGCACCCTTTTCCCCAAGCCCTATCAGGGGCAACTTATGCACGTGGATGCGGGCCCGCGCCAGGCCCGTACTTACCATCTGACGCCGAGCGGCGCCTCTTACAAGGTCGATCGCGAAGACATGGTCAACTCCACGGACACCTGGTTCCGTCCTTCGGACATCTGCGTCGCTGCCGACGGCTCCGTATTTATCGCGGACTGGTACGATCCTGGCGTGGGCGGCCATGGCATGGGCGACACCACGCGCGGCCGCATCTATCGGCTGGCGCCCCGGGACAGCAAGGCGCTGCTTCCCAAACTCGAGGTTCGTTCGAAAGAAGGCCTGACCGCCGCGCTGGCATCGCCGAATTTAGCCGTACGCGCCCTGGCGATGGCCACGTTGCGAACGCTTGACCTCGCGGCGGCGCTTGCGGTCCTGGAACCTGCCGCGAAGCAAAACAACGATCGTGTACTTCGCGCACGCGCCCTGTGGCAACTTGGCTCCCTCCATCGCCTGGAACTGGTCAAGCAGGCATTTTCAGACGCGGACCCGGATTTCCGCATTTTGGCCATGCGCATTCTGCATGATTGCGAACGACAAACTCCGCTGGATTATTCAGCCGACTGGCAGGCACGCCTGCTCAAGGACCCGTCCGCCGCGGTGCGTCGCGAAGCATTGCTCCTCCTGCAAAAAGCCGACGCCGCCAGGGCGGGGCCCATGATTTTCGAGCTGGCCAAGTATTACGACGGCCAGGATCGCTTCTATCTTTGCGCGGTGGGCATCGCTGTTGGCCAATACGATCAAAAGCGGCGTGGGCTTATCCTGGCTGGCTTCGAGAAGGCCTTCCCGGAGTTCAATGACCAGGTCACCGGCTTGCTATGGGAATTGCGGCCACCGGGGATGTTGCCATCGCTGGAACGCCGCCTCGCGGAAGGCAAACTACCGGAACGGCAACGTGGTCCCGTCGTGGACATTTTGTTAACGTCTGATGATAAAAATGTTCCCCAGGTATTGCTCGGCGCCCTCGCCAAGGAGCCCTCCGCCGACGTGCGTGCCCGCATCATTGCGGGGCTCAAGAGCAACATGGGCGGCAAATGGAGCTTTCTGGGGCAGAGCGATGAATTCAATAAGGCCATTGCCCAAATGTTGGCAAACCCTACGACCCAGCTCGCGGGCCTGGGCCTTGTCGAGTTAGGGCGCAAATTGGATTTTGAGGTCCAGGTGCTAGGGCTGGCCAGTGGCGCCAAGGGGCCGCAAGACCTGCGACTGGCCGCGCTGCATGCACTTGGCTTCATCCGCTCGCCCGAAGCGATCGAGGGCACGTACGCCATTTACCAGCAAGCCAAGATGCCGTCTCTGCGCCTGGAAGCCTTGACGGCTTTGGGCCGGCAAGGCATGCCCGCCTCGATGAAGATTCTCCAGGGTGTCGTGGCGGCCAAGGAATCGTCCCTGGAAGAGCGGCAACTCGCCGCCGCGGGCATCGCCGGCACTTATAGCGGCGCGGAATGGCTCCTGGAGGCCTATGAAAAGAAAGCCGTGCCGGCCGACCTGGCCGCCGATGTCTCGCGCCTGCTGCGCAACAGCACTTTCCAGGAGGTGAAAGCCCGGGCAGAGTCCGTTCTGCCCGCCCCACCCAAGCTCGATCCCGCCAGGCTTCCGAGCATTCCCGCGCTGCTCGCGCAGGGGCAATCCGCAACGCGGTCAGGAGATCATGGCAAAATCACTCAAAAACGATGCTGCCTGTCTCAAATGCCACACCATCAATAAAGTTGGCGGCGCGGTTGGCCCCGAACTTTCGGTGATCGGCTCCAAGGCAAGCCGTGAGAACCTGCTGGAATCAATTCTTTATCCGAGCCGGGCCATCGCCGATCAATACATTCAGTGGATCGTCGAGACGAAGGGGGGCCAGGTCATAAATGGCATCATGATTGAGGACACGCCCGAATATATTTTGCTCCGCGACGTCAATGCCAAGGATTACAAGGTCAAGATCTCGGACATCGAAGCCAGGCAAAAATCTCCCAAGTCCATCATGCCGGACAACCTCCTGCTCTACTTGACCGAGGAGGCACTGGTGGACGTCGTCGAGTACCTTTACAGCTTGAAGAGCCTGCCGCTGGCGCCCTCGTGATCGGTCTGGCATCAACTGGGACCTGAGCTGCTGCTGACGGGGTTCTAAATCAAGGATGTGCGATGCCCGACCCGGACCCACCTGCTCCGCGCCGACCGTTCAGGCACCCCATTCTCGTATGGGCAACCGTCTCCCTGGTAAGCCTGGCCGGGCTCCTCGGCACCTACATGCTGTTTGTTGAGCCGCCTCCTCCCAGGCACCTCGTCATCGCGACCGGTAGCAAAGAAGGCGCCTATTTTAAATATGCCCAGCAATACGCGGAGATCCTGAAGAAGGAAGGCTTCACGCTCGAAGTCCGGGTCACGGACGGTTCTATCGAAAACCTGGGATTGCTACTTAAACACGAAGTTGGGGCTGCTCTGGTTCAAAGCGGCCTGGCCAGTCCGCCGGCAATCAAAGCGCTTCGCTCCCTGGGTAGCCTTTATCGTGAGCCCTCGTGGATTTTTTACCGAGGCAGCGAAAAAGTCGAACGCCTCAGCGAATTTCTAGGCAAACGCATCGCCGTCGGTCCTACTGGTAGCGGTACCCGGGCGATCGCGACGTTGCTACTCGCGGCCAACGGCGTTACTGCCGACAATTCGACCTATACCGAACAGAGCGGGCCCGCGGCGATTGCGGCGCTTCATGGCGGTGCGGTCGATGTGGTTTTCCTCGTTGCCGCCATTGAAACTCCCTACATTCATGACTTACTGATCGATGACAAAGTCAAATTGGTGGACCTGACCCAACAGGCTGCCTATCTGCGGCGGTTTCGCTTCTTGGCCAAGGTCGATCTTCCCGCCGGTCTCATCAACCTGGGCAAGAACGTTCCTCCCCAGGACATTGCCCTGGTTGCGCCCGCCGCCATGCTCGTGGTGCGCAAGGACCTGCATCCCGCGCTGGCGTCGCTCCTCATCGCCACGGCCTCGAAGGTGCATGCCGGCGGCGACCTCGTTTCCAGCCCGGGCGAGTTCCCCACGGATGCCTATACCGACCTGCCCTTGAGCGAGGAAGCACGCCGTTACTACAAACTAGGCCCACCCTTTCTGGAACGTTTTCTGCCTTTCTGGCTCGCGTCCTTGGTGGATCGCCTGAAGGTCATGTTTATTCCCTTGGTCGTCCTGCTCATGCCGCTCTTTCGTGCCGCTCCACCCCTTGTCCGCTGGCGCACACGCCGCAAAGTTTACTTGTGGTATTCGCTGCTGCGCGAGGTCGATCAAGACCTGGCGGCTGGCATGAGCCCCTCCAAAATTCAAGCCAGCCTGGAAAAGCTACGCAATGTTGAGATGCAAGTCGTCGCGCACGTGGACGTGCCCTTGGCCTACATGGAGGAGTTTTACAACCTGCGCATCCACATACGCATGCTCGAGGAAAAGCTTGAAAAATTGCGTGCCCCCAGCACTTCCGCCGGGGAGGTAAATGCTTGACAGACTTGCGGTTCGCACCGCGTTCTTCAACTTCTTCCTACTCGTTGCCATTCGGCGCGGAATGAGAAAGCTCGTCGTGCGCCCTTACGGCCAACCAGGGTCTGTTTAACCTTGCCCGGTTTCCAGCGTTTGGGTATAGGTCCCAGGTAGTTTCCGGCGGATTGTCGGCCTAGCATGCCTGGAGAATTGTCCATGTCCTTGTTGGAAGTGCGCGGGCTTGTCAAGATTTATGGCCGTCGACGCGTCGTTGACGGCGTTGATTTTCAGGTAAATACCGGCGAGGTGGTTGGTTTGCTGGGGCCCAACGGTGCCGGCAAGACGACCAGTTTCCGCATGGCCACAGGGCAAATCACCCCTTACGGTGGCAAGGTTTTTTTCAACGGCGAAGAAGTTACCCGCCTGCCGATGTTTATGCGTGCACGTTTGGGGATGGGCTATTTATCTCAAGAAACCAGCGTCTTTCGCAAGTTATCGGTCGAACAAAACATCCTGGCGATTCTGGAGATTTTACCCAAATCACGGTCCCTGGGCCGGGCTTTGACAAGACATGAGCGGTGGGAACGCACGGAGACCGTGCTGAAGCAGTTCGGGCTGGCCAAGGTTCGTCACACGCCGGGTGGCCGCCTGTCCGGAGGTGAAAAACGTCGCCTGGAGATCGCTCGCTGCCTGGTCTGCGAGCCTTTGCTTATTCTGCTGGATGAGCCATTTACCGGCATCGATCCGATCACCATCGCCGAAATTCGCGGCATCGTCAAGGAACTGAAAAACCAGGGGATCGGCGTCCTGCTCACCGATCATAACGTGCGCGAAGCGCTCAAGATCACCACACGCAGCTATTTGATCAAGGATGGCAAGGTCCGCACGCAGGGCACGCCCAATGAAATCATTCGGGATCCCATTGCCATCAGCGAATATTTGGGGCGCGGCTTCAATGACGAAGGTTTTGACGACGTCCCCGTCAGGAAGGACGTTGGGGTCATGCCGCAGGTCGTCAGCACACCTCCAACCCTGGATTTCGCGAATTCCTCAACACCCAAGCAGCCCACCAACGCGATTCACAGTGTACTCGAACAGGAAAAAATTCAGCGGCTTATCGAGGGCTTGAAAACGCCGGATCACGTGCACGCGGCAGCCGAATTGACGGAGCGCGGCCCGTCCGCCATTCCCGCGCTGCTGGCAGCTCTCGAGCGCCGTGACGTCGAAATGCGCCGCCAGGCACTTCAAGTCTTGCAGGCCATCCTGCAGCGTCCTGTCGGCTTCGATCCTTATGCGCCCGAAGCCCTGCGCCGTCAGCAATTGACCGCTCTACGCGAGCTCTATGAACGCAAAGCTGGTTGATTAAAACCCATCGAACCGAGACGACGTGTCCTCCTCTCGACCCTTGCTGGGGACTGCAAGGATCGAGAGAGGCAGCATCATTTCCCTGCGAGCTTATAGCCCGTCCAGGAGCGCGATGAGCGTGGCGGACGCCTGGATCGTCGGCAGTTCCTTACGACCGACGTCCTTGGTAAGAATGGCTGTGTAGCTAACCTGCAGATCAACTACCACCGTGGTGATATTGCCGGCAAAATCCTTGATCGTGAAGGTCAAGGTGACGATATCGTTGTTCTGTGCGTCCTTATGGACCGGCGAAAAGTACTTCGGGTCATTCAACTTGACGGCCAGCTCGAAGTGGCGTTTGCCAAAACTGTCGTCGACGATCGACCCCATGATGACAAAAGTGGCGCCATTATCGATGTCCGCCCTGTTTATGGGACGGAGCGTATTGGCGCTGAACTCAAAAGTTGGCGGCGTGAAGTCGCCATAGACCAGCAGCGTCCGCGTCGCGCCGGCGATCTGGCGCGTGAGCAGGTTCCAGCCGCTTTGCAGCGTCACCGGCGCGGCCTCCTTGACCGTCTTGTACTTGTTGGTGTTGGTATCCAGATACTTGTAGCTCAAGGTATAGCTGGCGTTGTTGGTGTACTTGGCGCTCGTCAGTTTGAGGTCGGTCTGGTAGATCGCGAGCTTGGGCCCGATTAAGCCGTTGACGTGCTGGGCATTGCCATCCACGGCGCCGTCCGGCGCCACGATGCCGCCGATGGCCAGGCCGTACTGGCTGAAAAGCTGAGCGTTGGTCTTGTCCTTTAGCGCATCGGGCACGAAGGATGCCGCCTGGGGGCCAAAATTCGCATCATTAGGATGATCGGTGCTGGGGAAGGGCGTGAAGCCGGCGGCCTGTTCTTTGTAATAAATCTGGGCCCCGTTGATGCTCACCAGGCCGATGCGCACGATGTCCGGGTCAAAGTTGGTGGTGATGTCATTGTCTTTGGGGTTGAAGTTGGTGTGCAAATAGATGTCCCACTGAACGCGATTGTGGGTGCCGGTCTTGTCCTTGAAAACAAGGGTGTGCAGGAAGGTCACGGGGTCAGTGGTGCTGGCGTCGTGAATGTTGACCATCCGGTCGAGGCTGTTGGTGGTGCTGATGTCGATGTCCTTGAGGTTGTTGAACGTTCCGCCAATGACCTCATTGGTGCCGTTCACGGGGGCGTCAATGCCGACGTTCCAGCCCTGGATATTGAGGTGGTCGTAGGTGAGGCTGCGGGTGACACTGTTACGGGCAAAGGCGGTGCCGCCCGGACTGTTCAAGTTACCCGTGAGGCTGACGTTTTTGAACATTAAATGATTGGTGTAGGGATCGAACATGCCAGTGCCGCTGCTCAGTCCCCATGCCCGGAAATCTTCCACGACGCTTTCTCGGCTATCACTCACTCCCAGCAGGCTAAACCAGGACTCGAAGGCGTCGCCCGAGGCGAATGCCTTGTTGCCCTTGAATAGGCGCAGCGGCACATCGCCGTCGGCCACCGTGGGCTGGCCGTGGGCCCAGGTTGGATCGGCGAGGTTAGCCGCCGCTATGGTAGTGACGCCAAGCCCCTTCTGATTCAGTCCCACGGGGAAGAACACATAGCCGGCATGGCGCTGGCCCGCGGCGACATTATTGATCAACGACACATTGCCGCCTTGTAGCCAAAAACCGTCCCCCTGGTGGCCGAAATCCTGTACTTGCTTGCGGGACTCGATGCCATCGCCGGATCCCCGCGAATGGATCGCGATGTTATGGCTAAAGGAACCAATCTCGTCGCCAGCCTCGGTCACGTAGGCGGCGCCGAGCGCGTTGAAAACGACGTTGTCGGACACATCCACATTACTGCTGTGATTGACGATGCCCCAGCCGGGACTGTCCACGACCGCGCTCCCGGTAATGGTCGCGGGGCTATCGCCAGGGTTGACGCCATCGCGATGAAAATGGACCGCATAGCGGCCGCGTGCATTGAGGCCTGTACGCGCCACCTCCAGAACGGGGCTGCCGCCTACACTTACCACGTTGCCGTTGGCGTCGACCTCCGGAACCAGCACGCGATGCGCTCCATACCTGGCCACCTGGTCAGGCGTTAAGGTCGGATTGGGATCTTTCAGCAAAACATCCGTGGTCTTCATCCCAGGATTGTCCGGATCGTCCACCAGCACCGGATCGTCAATGAGAGTGCGCTTGTCGGTACGGCCCAGCCCATAAAAACCGGCGCTATCCACGTGCACATCGTCGTTGTGCATGAACATGACGTGTCCGCGCTGGGAAACGCTGCCTACATACTGCGAGCCGTCGAGGGTGAAGATGGCCGGGTCGGACTCAAAAACGGCGTTGCGACTCACGTCGGCGACGTAAACGGAGCCGGCGCTGTGGTTAAATTTAAGTGCGGACGCCAGGGTCACCACCGAACCGTTGATGCCTGCCAGGGCCACCTGTTCGTCTTGATTGTGGCCGCTGGAATTGGCGGCAGTGTCGCCAGTCACGATAAGCCGGTCGCCGGCCGACCAGTCCGTCGGAACGCTACCCAAATCGAATTTGAGAGTATTGGCGGCCAGGGCCGTAGGGACGGCCACGAAACTTGTGGTCGTGGAGCCGTAGATGTTCACGTCTCCATGGGAGACAAAGCCGAGGCTAAACTGGAGCGGGTCCCAGAGAAGACGGTCGCTGTCGCTCATTTGGCTGGCGAAAATGACCTTGGCCGCGCGGGCGCTGTCGATGCGCTGATTCGCGGTCCCCATCTCGAAAGTGCCTGTGGGCTCGACGATGAAGGTATCCACCCTGACGGTCGAGTTGCTCAATGGGTCGAAGGTGAAGGTGCCGTCGTCGCGAATGGTTCGTAGCGCGGGGGAAGTGCCAACCATGGTCACGGTCGTGTTGACCGATATCACAACGTCGTCGCCGTTGCCAGGGTGCGTACCGTCCTGCACATAAACATTGCCAACATGGTGCTCCCAGATATTGTCGGACCATTTCCCGGAAGCAAAAGAGCGATATTCAACCGCGGCGTCAGGGACCAAACCGCCGACCACCGCACCCGTTGTGTCCTTCGAGCCAAAGACCGCCAGGTGTTCGGCATCCAGCACGGGGCTGGCGTGAAGCAACAACCGCCCTTCCAGCTCTTCGACCTGTGGCCGACGCCTGCTGTGAACTGCCGGGCGATGGGTCTTTTGAAAATGGGAAAGGACAGAACGCCACATGAGTCGAGAAAAGACACCCATGGACCTGGTACTCCTGTACGAGAGGCTCCTTTTACGGAGAGATGCGAGAATAGGAAACTACAAAGACGGGTTCTTGGCTCGAATCGCCGGACAGAATAACCGGCACAACCGGATTAAAGGGACAGGACAGACGACCGAAGGCAAAGTAGCTCTCAAAAGGCCTGCTGTCAAATAAAAGCAGGTGAATATTTCAAAAAGTTTTGACGGAGGAGTTTAGCCCGCGCGAACGAGTCTTTTCAGAAGTTGGTGCTGGCGTTATCAACTACACGAGCGTGCTTGCCGCGGCCCTGGCGTTATCGATAAAGCGCCGCATCTTGTCCACATCTTTTTGCCCGGGGCTTTTTTCAACGCCGCTGGCTACATCGACCCCGTAGGGCCGCACCAGCCGTATTGCTTCGGCGACATTGTCCGGCGTCAGGCCGCCAGCCAGGATGATCGGAATACCGGGTTGAAAATCAGCGAGCAAGGACCAGGGGGCCGTTTGGCCGGTGCCGCCAAAGGCGCCCGGTACATGCGCATCGAGCAACAGCGCAGATGGCAACTGTCCCGCGCTTCGGCAATCTTCGATAAACGTGATAATGCGCTGGAGGCTAGCCGTGTCACGCACGCCAAAGGCAGGTATAAATCGGGGAGGCCCCGGCGGACAGGGTGTCAGGTTGTCGCCGTGGAATTGGATGGTGCGGATATGTTGTAAGCGCGCCGTCACGGCGCTCATGTGCGCCAAACGTCTCGTTTACGAACAGGGCAACTGGTTCGACAAAAGGTGGCAGGTCGCTCAGGATCGCTGCCGCTTGCCCTTCCGTCACGTAGCGTGGAGACCGGGCGTAGAAATTAAGTCCCAGCGCATCCGCCCCGCACTCCACCGCCGCTTTCGCGCCGGCGAGGTCGGTGATTCCGCAGATTTTGACGCGCATGGCCTAATTGATCCCGAAGTCCCCTTTGATGCGCCGCCAGGCGCTGTGGATATGGTTGTTGGCGTTGCCCGCCGAATCGGCCTGCACATTCAGAAACTCGATGACGAAGGTTGGGCCCTGCACGCGATAGGTTAGACCCTTGCCGGCTTCCGTCGATCCGGTGAAGGCGAAGTGAACATTGTCCATGCCGGCTTCGCGAGCATTTCTAAGCTCCGCGGCCGCCACGTCCGGCGGCATACGGTCGGTATAGCTCTTGAGCAGCTTCATTAAAGTCTGTTTCTGGGGGTCCGTCATCTTGCCCGCGGCCAGTCCGACGGGAGCACCAACCTTCGGCGCCACGGATTTTTCTTCGGGCTCCGGGAATTTCTTGTTCTTCTGCAAGGCGACCTGCTTTTGCTCATCGCTCAAGCTATCGTAAAGCTGCTTGGCAATGTCCTCGACGGGTGCCAGGATGCGCAGGCCCTTCTTATCCCCGCTTTTGACCTCGGCGGGATTGGCGCCAAAAAAGAATGGCGTCGACGCAATGACCTGGGAGCCGTCCATGGTGAAATTGATGGAGAGATGGTGGCCCTCGACCCGCCAGCCCCACTTGCCGGTCTTGGCCGGCGTGCCGAAGATCGTGAAGAAGTACCATTCCGGATTGCGAACCATCGCACCTTTCTTCTCCTGGTCGCGCAGGATACTTTCCAGGCTCATGATCGTGTTGGCGGTAACATTGCCGGTTTCGCTAGTGCCCGCCTTGACCAGGGCCAGGGCAGCCTGCTTTTGTTCCGGTTTCATTTCTTCGAGCGGCAGGCCCTTGCGTGTGGATTTCTTGGCGGCGTTCTGTTGCGGCGTAAAGAACCAGTTGGTGCGTTCCTTGCTCTCGAAGGGAAACGTCGCCTGCATCTTTTGCTCGCCGGTAAGTCCGTCGAGGAAGGTTTGAGCCGCACTTACGATCGTGGCGCCCGACGTTTCGCCTTGTTGGGCGACGTAAGCGAGCCCCGCCAGGGACATGAGCGCGACGATGGCCAGGGAGAGACGCACCAGCTTCATGACCAGCCTCCATTGAAGACAAAAGGAGAGTATCCGCAAGGGAGTAGGCCCTTTTCGGACAGCTATCAGGCGATCGAAATCTCGAGTATTTTGAACTTCACGGTCCCCATCGGAACCTGAATTTCCGCGACCTCGCCAACCTTCTTGCCCAGGAGGCCATTGCCGATCGGGCTGTTGGTGAGGATCCTGTTTTGATTGTAGTCCTCCTCACCATTGCCAACCAGTATAAAGACTTCTTCTTCATCCAGATCGAGGTCTTTTACCTTGACCTTGGAACCGAACACGACGGTATCGGTTGGTAGGGTGCTCTTGTCGATGATATGAGCGCTGGCCAACTTATTTTTGATCTGGTTGATCTTGGCTTCCAGCATCCCCTGGTCTTCACGGGCCGCGTGATATTCCGCGTTTTCGCTCAGGTCGCCCAGGTCGCGAGCGGCGGCAATCCGGCGCGCCAGCTCGATCATCTCATGGTTTTGTTTACGATCGAGATCTGCCTTGAGTTTGTCATACCCTTCCCGGGTCATTGGAAAACGTTCGATCGACATGGCGATTCGACCCCCTAGTCGGCGTTTCGTGGATGAAACGTCAATACAAAACCGCAGTCCGGGGGAGAACACTCCGCGCGGCTGCGGGAAACCTAGTCCGGTTACTGAACGATACCCTGTGCGCCCGGCCCGGGAAGTTAACCCAGGCCAGACGGCTTTACCCATCTTTACGCGGTGCACGCCACTTGTAAAGCCTTATTTTTGATCGTTGGATCAGGTTTTATCGGTACATACTTCCCAGTTTGCCCCGATTGACGGCAAACTTCCACTTCGCGTGCAAAAAACTGCTCTCCACCAAACAGTCAGCTTCTGGTAAAGTCCCGCCGCTACCACGCGGACAAGGAGGTCGGGGCGTGACCTGCAGTTGGCGCATTCGCCATAAATTGATGCTGGGGCTAGGCCTGGTCATGGCGATCATGGGCCTGCTTCTGGGAGGTACGCTCAAAGGTTTGGCATCCTATCGCGCCACCATGCGAACGATCGAAAGCAAACTGGTGGAGTTGACGGAGGCCGACAATTTCTGGTCCGAAATCAAGGTGCTTCCCACGGCCAACGACCATGTGGATCAAGCCAAGAAAGCGCTGGCGGATTTCGATGCCAAGCTAGATGCCTTGAGCGCGCACGGCGACCAGGCCAGCACCTACAAGGAAAAAGAATACGTCAAAGGGCTGTGGGAAAAGTTTGACCAGCTCGAGGCTGCTTTTGAAAGCAATACCAACACCTCGATCCTCAAGGAACGCGCCAGTGCCAATAACAATGGCGAAAAGGCGGACCCTATCAAAAATGCCATTCATGAGCTTGATGATACCGCCAAGGACCTTCACAATTCGATCTATTCTGATTTGAAGGAACGTATTAAAACATCCAAGAAGGAATACAACGTCAGCTTCGCCATCATCGTCACCACCAGCGTGCTTGCGGCACTCCTGATGGCTGGCCTCTTGAGGTTCTTTTATCGCTCCGTGGCCCATCCCATGCGCGACCTCGAGCAGGGCGTCGGCCGGGTCGCCAAGGGTGATTTCGAACACCGCATTGTGGTCCGCTCCGGGGATGAATTTGAGGACCTGGCCAAGGCCTACAACGATATGACCGAGCGCCTCAGGGACATGTACCGTGATTTGGCTCAGCAGGTCAACGAGCGCAGCCGACAGCTGGTGCGTTCGGAGCGGCTGGCGGGCGTTGGCTTTTTGGCTGCGGGCGTGGCCCACGAAATCAACAATCCGCTTGCCAGCATCGCCTTTTGCAGCGAGGCACTTGAGCGTCGACTGGCCGACCTGTTTGAGGGGGGCGGCGTTCGCGGGAACGCGGCCGGTAACGTCGCCCAGGAGCGTGAGATCGTCACCAAGTATCTGAAGATGATCGAAGACGAGGCCTTCCGCTGCAAGAAGATTACCCAAAAGCTGCTCGAGTTCAGCCGGGGCGGCGAGCACCGCCGCGAGCAGACGGACATTGGGGACTTGATCCAGGTCGTTCTCGACATGGTACAGCACCTGCCCAGCGCCAAGGGCAAGGAAGTGGTCTTCGAGCCCGCTGACAAGATCGTCGCCTGGGTCAATGGCCAGGAGATTCAGCAGGTTTTCCTCAATCTGGTCGTCAATGCCCTCGAAAGCATGGAAGAAGGCGGCCGTCTTATCATTAGTGGGCGGATTAAAGACGGCATGGCGGAATTGGTTTTTAGGGACACGGGTTGCGGCATGACGGGCGAGGTGCTCGAAAACATCTTCGAGCCCTTCTTCACCCGCAGCCGGACCGGCAAGGGAACGGGGCTGGGATTATCGATCAGCCACCGCATCATCACGCAGCACGGCGGCGACATCGAGGCTGCATCGCAGGGCCCGAACCAGGGGAGCACCTTCACGGTGCGCGTGCCGCTGGAGGCCTCGGCCGTCAAGCCGGAAGATGATTCGGAGAACCTTGACCCCGAAGCGGCGTTTTTGAAGTTGAGCGATGCCCGGCGGGAACGTAAAGCGGCCTGAGTAGACGCGCGGTTCACCAACCGCGTCGATGCAGCGATGGACCATAAGGAGGCGTGTCTTGGCGGCGCATAAGGGACTACGCATTCTGTTCGCGGACGATGAACGGTCGCTCCAGGAATTAATGCGCGCTGAATTGCCCCGCCTGGGGCATGAGGTCACGGTCTGTCCGGACGGTAAAGCCGCCGTCAAGGCCCTGGAGAAAGCGGCTTTTGACGCGGCCATCCTGGACTTGCGCATGCCAGGCCTGAACGGC
Organism: uncultured Planctomycetota bacterium; assembly: GCA_963848825.1. Classification (GTDB taxonomy): domain Bacteria; phylum Planctomycetota; class Planctomycetia; order Gemmatales; family Gemmataceae; genus CAVVSQ01. The sequence continues at coordinate 462,874 of CAWKFA010000009.1, forward strand.
ATCGAGGTTCTCGATCAAATCAAGCATGTCAGCGCCGATACCGAAGTAGTCATCATGACGGGCCACGCCAGCATGGAGACGGCCATCGAAGCCGTACGGCTTGGCGCTTTCGATTACGTGACCAAGCCCTGCAAGTTGGCCGAAATTGAGTCTGTCCTCAAAAAGATCAGCGAAAAGCGTGATCTCAAGCACAAGGCGCTCGCTCTGCAATCACGTGTGCAAGCCGCCGAAGGGCCAACGATTTTGGTGGGTGCCTCCCCGGCGATGGGTGCGGTGCACAGGCTTATCGCCACGGTGGCGCCGACCGATTCCACCGTCATGATTCTTGGCGAGACTGGCACGGGCAAGGAACTGGCCGCGCGGACCCTCTTTCTGGAAAGTAAGCGCGCCGACATGCCGTTCATTCCAGTCAACTGTGGGGCCTTGTCGGAAAACCTGGTGGAAAGCGAGCTTTTCGGCCACCGCAAAGGATCGTTCACGGGTGCCGAGCGTGATCACAAGGGCTTGTTCGAGGTTGCCGATGGGGGCACGCTGTTCCTCGATGAAGTGGGCGAACTCAACAAGAACATTCAGGTGAAGCTGCTGCGCTTCCTGGAATCGGGCGAAATACGCCGTGTCGGCGAAACCGAACCCTTTCGCACCGACGTACGCGTCTTGTGTGCCACGAACCGCAACCTGCGCGAATTGATCCAAAACGACGAGTTTCGCGAAGACCTTTATTTTCGCATCAATACCTTTGAAATTCGCCTCCCCCCCTTGCGCGAACGCCGGCAGGATATCCCCGATCTGGCTCGCCACCTTTTGGCCCGAGCCGCCCGGCGCCCCCTGGAGCAGGTGGCCGATCTGTTAGCGCCGGAAACAGTTGATACGTTGCTCGAATATGAATGGCCCGGCAATGTTCGCGAACTGGCCAACGTCATGGAGCATGCTTACATCCTGGCGGGAGGCGGCCGCATCACCAGCGAACATTTACCGCACCACCTGCTTACCGGCCGCGAGCCCCTCACGCTACCTCTGCGTCCGCAGGTGCAGATGTCGCCTGGGACGGTGGCCAGCGGGTCGCCCAAGACCCTCAAAGAAATCGAAATGGATCACATCTTCAAGGTTCTGGAGCGGCATAAAGGCAACAAGCCCGCCGCCGCCACGGAACTCGGCATCGTCCTCAAAACGCTCTACAACAAGCTCAATCAGTGGGAAGAGGAACGCAAAAACGCGGGGTAGGCAGCCCCTTCGGCCAGCACCCTGCCCCTGCGTTCGAGCAATTGTGCACTTATGCGCACATTGGTGCTAATCACTTCGCCAGCGGCAAATGGCCGCCGCGGATGTTCATGGGGAAGTCCATGGTGATCGCGGCTTCCCATGCTCACCCGGAGTACCGTGTGAGCATGCCACCCGTTCCCCTTGGTTTGTAAATTGGGCCGAAGCCCAGGCAAATAGGCTTGATCGAGTCAAAGATGCGAAATACCGAGACCGTCTTGTGAATTAATCTTTCACGACGCGAGTCTTTGCTCCTTGTTTGCTCCGGCCATGTTCGGCGGCAGGTCGTTGCGCATTGGCAACGGGGCCTCGACGACATGTTCGACAAGAAAAACAAACGTCGCGAGTTGGAGGTGATCGCCGTCGTAGAGCGTCGCTTCCTGCATGCGCTCGCCGTTGACGAACACTCCGTTAAGACTGTTCAGGTCGTAAACGTGCCACTGTTGATTTTCAAAGGCCAGCCGGCAGTGACGGCGGCTAATTTCCGGCAGTGCCAACCGGACCTCGGCCTGGGAATGCCGTCCGACAATGACCTCGGGCTTCCGTACCTCGACACGCAGACCGATGGGCTCCAGCACCAGCCGTAGCGGCACAAACCCCTCGGGAATAAGGTCCGGTATCGCGCAAGCCTTACCTTCCGCGAGACAACGCGCGTCTTCCATGACAAAATCCTCCCCCACCCCGATGTTAATCCGCCCCCATACGCGGCGGCTTATAACGAATGCCCTGGTTTTTGCAAAGAGTAGTCCCCTGTAAATTCCTCATTTTCAGAGGATGCCGCGAAACTCCGCCGCAGCTTGTTAAAATGGCCCCTTTTTCCCCCATTGCTAAGATGGTTTGTATTGCCCATTCGCGAACATTACGGGGAGCGGCCATGCAAGAAAGTTGGATCGCGGAACGGATGCGCAGCATCGAGGTTTCAGGAATACGCAAGGTCTTCGATCTGGCAGCCAAGCTGAAGGACCCGGTCAACCTGAGCATCGGGCAACCCCATTTCCCGGTCCCCGAAGTCATCAAAAAAGCGGCCAAAGACGCCATCGACGCCAATCGCAATGGCTATACGGTCACCCAAGGCATCCCCGAGCTGCGCGGTAAGATTCAGGCAGCGCTAAAGGAGCGCTACCCCGAGCACCACGAGCGCGAGGTCTTTCTGACGAGTGGAACCAGTGGCGGGCTCGTCCTGGCACTCGGTTGCACGCTCAATCCCGGTGACGAGGTGATCATCTTCGATCCCTACTTCGTCATGTACCCGCACTTTATCACGATGGCGGGCGGCAAGTCGGTCGTTGTCGACACCTATCCGGATTTCCGCATTGATGTCGACAAGGTGGAGGCCGCCATCACGCCGCGCACCAAGGCCATTATTGTCAACAGCCCGGCCAATCCAACGGGCGTCGTCCACGACAAAAACACGCTGCGCCAGTTGGCCGAACTCGCTCGTCGGCGCCAGGTCCTGCTCATGAGCGACGAGGTTTATCAGGCGTTCTGTTACGATGAGCCCTTTGCCAGCCCGGCGAGCTGGAATGAGGACGCCCTGGTCTTTGACGGCTTCAGCAAGGCTTATGGCATGACTGGCTGGAGACTTGGCTATTGCCATGGTCCGCGCCGCCTGATCGAAGAGATGATCAAGCTGCAGCAGTTTACTTATGTTTGCGCGCCCAGCATCGTGCAGGTGGCGGGCGTCGCGGCGTGGGATTACGACATCTCCGGCATCGTGAGCGATTACCAACGCAAACGTGACCACCTGGTGGCCGGGCTCAAAGACAGCTACGAAATGGTTGTTCCCGGCGGCGCCTTTTATCTCTTTCCCAAGGCTCCGTGGGGCACCGGCAGCGAGTTTGTGGCCGAGGCCATCCGCAACAACTTACTCATCATCCCGGGCAATACTTTCAGCCGGCGCGATACCCATTTCCGCATCAGTTACGCCGCCAGCGACGCCACGCTCGACCGGGGCATCGACATCTTGCGAAAGTTAGCGCGGCAGGCGGGATAACCAGGGCAGGCCGGCTCCCATGCTCGCCATTTGACAGCGGCAGGGGAGTGGCCTACGCTTCTGGTGGAACATCCGGGCCGGGGCCGGAACAGAGAACCGAGGACATAATGTCGCAATTCGCCGCGGCGCTAGTGCAGCCACTGTCGCAGGGAGCGCTTGCCGATTTCGACCGGCGCTTCGCCGTTCGTCATGCCGTCAGCATGGAAGCCTTATCCCGTCCGCTGGACGGCCAGGATGCCATCTGGTGGGGGGCGACGGTGCGCGATCTATCGGCCACGGGGATAGGGTTAACCCTGTGCTTTCCTTTCAGAGCCGGGACATATCTCGCCATCGATCTCCAAAACCCCAGCGGCGCCAGCCAGTCCCTGCTCACGCGGGTGGTTTATGCCCGCGACCAGGTCGACGGCACCTGGCACATTGGCTGCGAGTTTGTCAAACGGTTATCCGAAAGCGAAATGGACTTGCTGATTTAGTGCCGTTCCGTTCGCTCCCGCCCACCCTCTTTTCCGCTATCTTCGCCTTGCCGAATTCTCATCCTGGGCGACCACGTTACCTGCCAGATGGCAATACGTGAAAAGTCTAAAAAAAATTAAGAATTGATGAACATTTTCTTTTGTTTCGGCCCACCGCTTGGTATAACTGGTGTACGCAGAGAAGGTGGCACTCGCGACCATTCACCGCCTCTCCCAGAAATATCGAGGCCCGGTATGCAATTCCAGTTCGATATCGCATCCCAAAACCCGACGGCCCCCCAGGCCGGGACACCAACGCCTGCGCAGCCAGGCGAGGTAAATACCGACCTTTTACGGCAGATCTTGGATTTGCAGCGTGATCAGCTGGCACAGATTCTTCAGGTTCAACGGGAACACCTGGCCCTCGCGAAAAACATGGCGCAGGACAACAATGCCCGCTGGCGCACCCTGCTAGGTCGGTGGCAAAAAGACCTTCCCGACCTCATGGATTACTGCAAACAGGCGTACCCTGCTCTGGAACGGGCTTATGTACATATGATTGCCGCCATGGTGCAGGAAGTCAGCGAAAAGGACCATGACGACCTGGACAATGAGTTCACCGTGCAGGATTTTCTCGACCGCTACGGCATGCGCCTGGGCCAGCTTGGCCATATGGTCCACGTGATCGGCTCAATTGCCGAGGCCGCCAACCAAAGCGAAACGGCGGGGGCTCCCAACGAAGGGCCCTGAAGCCACATCCAAATAATCCTTCGCATCCCGCGCATACCGAAAGCTTCTTTCTTTCGACGTTCGCGGGATGCTTTAGTTTTTTCCCCCATTTTTGACAGGTTCGCCCCAAAGCGTAAGAGCGTCATGATCTTTGCCGGATACATGGAATCGGCATTTGGCGCGGGTTTTTGAGTGGCCGCGCTTTGCTCCGCGGGCGAAACTGGCGCATTATCTTAAAGCTTTGCCACATCGTCTTTCCGGAACTTTCACAGAGAAGAGGGTAAGGACATGGTCCGCGCACGTCTCGCTTATCTGGCGGTAGGGAGCGGTCTCCTGCTGGCGTCGGGTTGTGCTTCGATGCACGAAAACGAATGTCACAACGGAGGCTGGTTCAGCAAGTTCAAACTCACTTCGCGGACTTCAGCCACAGCGACAGCGGCGGCCCCCTGTGAGTGCGAGGGAAGCATGGGGGTTCCTAGCATGGATAGTCCTGGCATGATGGTGCCCCCCAACGCTTTCATGCCGCCGCCCGGCGCCTACACCGCTCCGCCCATGATGATGACCAACCCCCCTGCTGGCACACAACCGCCGCGCGTGGTGCCGATCCCGCAACAGCAGGCGAACCCGTCGCCGTATAGCCCACAGCAGTGATGCCGGGTCCGTTACTTTTCAGCGGGACTGTGGAGCGCGCGCTAATCAATTCCGCCGCCTGGGCGGCAAGCGCGCGCAGCACCTCCTCCGTTGACTTGGGGCCGATCTCCCCCAGATGGCGCACCAGGGCGCTGCCGACGATGATGCCGTCAGCGGCGTCGCGAAGCTGCTGGACATGTTCGGGTTTGCTGATTCCGAAGCCGACGCATAGTGGCAGCTTCGTTTGGGACCGAAACCATTTGAGTTGTTCAAGAAGCTGCGGCGGTATCACGGCGCGAGCGCCGGTGATCCCCACAACGCTGACACAATACAGGAACCCGCTCGACAATTGGGCGATACGCTGGGCCCGCTCACGCGTCGTGGTCGGCGTAACCAGTTGAATTAATTTAAAATCTTCGCGCGGCACATAATTCGGCAAGCGCTGCTGTCTCTTCCAGGGGCAAATCAGGAACGATGGCGCCGCTAAAACCCGCGCCCAGCGCCTGGCTGATAAACCGGGCGGGCCCGCGGTGGTGTACCAAGCTATAAGAAACCATGGCCACCAGCGGCACTCCGCCCGTGGTACCTGCTTGCGTGGCGTTTTTGAAAGCCGCGAAGATATCGTCCACGCGCACGCCTTTTTGCAGGCGCGCGTATAGGACGCCTGGATAACGCTGCCGTCGGCGATGGGGTCACTGTAGGGAAAGCCGATCTCAACAATCGACGCGCCCAGGGCGGCCAGCGTGTTGACGATTTTCAGGGTGGTGGCCAGGTCGGGATCGCCGGCAGTGATAAACGGAATAAAGGCTTTCCGCCGGCTGGCCTGCAATCGTTGAAATACGGAGTCGATGGCATTCATCAATCAATGTCCTCGCCTTGCAGCCTGGCAACTTCGAAACAATCCTTGTCGCCGCGTCCCGAAAAACAGATGACGATCACGTCTTCCTTGCTCCGCGCGGCTGCCTGCCGCATGCCCTCGACAAGCGCATGCGCGGTCTCCAGCGCGGGTAAGATACCTTCCAGACGGCTACAAAGTGAAAATGCTCGCAACGCTTCAGTATCCCCGACATGGGCATACTGGACGCGTCCTTTGTCTTTCCAATAGCTGTGTTCGGGCCCGACCGCGGGATAATCCAGGCCGGCGGAAATGGAATGGACGGGAGCCGTCTGGCCGTCGCCGTCTTGAAGAACGTAGCTGAACGACCCATGCAGTACGCCCGGCTTGCCAAAGCTGAGCGTCGCGGCATGGTCCCCCTCGGCGTTGCCGCGTCCCCCGGCTTCGACGCCTACCAGCGCGACGCTCCCGTCATTTACGAATGGATAAAACATGCCGGCCGAATTGCTGCCGCCGCCGACGCAAGCCACCACGACATCGGGCAGGCGGCCAACCTGTTCCAGGCACTGACGGCGTGTCTCCTGGCCGATGACAGCTTGAAAATCGCGCACCATCGCGGGAAACGGATGAGGGCCGACCACGCTGCCGATGATGTAATGCGTATGTTCGACGGTAGCCATCCAGTCGCGCATGGCTTCGTTGATGGCGTCGCGCAAGGTACGGCTGCCGCTGGTCACCGTCACTACCTCACTGCCCAGCGCCCGCATTTTGAAGACGTTAAGTTTTTGCCGCCGAACGTCTTCCTCGCCCATGTAAACCTGGCACTTGAGCCCAAACAAGGCGGCCGCGGTCGCCGTGGCGACGCCATGCTGGCCGGCACCGGTCTCGGCGATGATGCGTGGTTTGCCCATGCGCCGCGCCAGGAGTGCCTGGCCGATGCTGTTGTTGATCTTGTGAGCGCCGGTATGATTGAGGTCTTCCCGCTTGAGAAAGATGCGTGCTCCGCCGGCTTCCCGGGTGAGCCGTTCGGCGAAATAGAGCGGACAGGGACGGCCGACGTAATCTTTCAAATAATAATCTAGCTGCTTTTGGAAATCGGGATCGGCGCGCGCCTGCTCGTAGTACTCCGTGAGCTGCCGGAGGGCGAACATCAATGTTTCGGGCACATAGCGTCCGCCATACGCGCCGAAACGCCCCTCTTGATCGGGCACGGTGGTGGTCATGAATTCTCTCTGTCGGCCCATAAAATAGTGAGAGCGTGACTCAGGCGCGACAAGGTGCGGGTCGCGCTGACGCGTTATAATGCTATTATCCGCAAAAAGAGAGGTCCGTCCACCGTGCCCGAGTTGCCCGAGGTTGAAACTGTTGTGCGCGACCTGCGTGGGCCGCTCGTCGGCCATTGTTTTGGCAAGGTAACCTGCGGGCCGCACGCCTTGCGCGGAGGCGCGCTTCATCCTGTGAAACAGTTCTGCCGGGGGAAACGAATTCTTGAAGTGACGCGGCGCGGCAAATGGATCATTATCGACCTCCGTGGACCGGTATTGCTGGTTCACCTGGGGATGACGGGACAACTAACAGTGACCGCGGCCAAGGCGCCACGGCAGGATCATACACACGTGGTTTGGGTGCTCGACGATGGCGACCAGGAACTACGCTTCCGCGACATCCGGCGTTTTGGCGGTGTTTATTGCTTTCCCTCACGCGCGGTGCTGGACGCCCATTTTGAAAAAAGCGGCATTGGCCCGGAGCCCTTCGACCTGGCGCCGGCCTATTGGCGCGCCTCCCTTGCCAAAACGAGCCGATCTCTGAAAGCGATCTTGCTGGATCAGCGCGTGCTGGCGGGCGTCGGAAACATCTATGCGGACGAGGCGCTTTTTGAAGCACGGCTGGCGCCCATGCTGCTTGGCAAGGAATTAACCGGGCGCCAGGCCGAGCGGCTCCGCCAGGCCATCGCCACGGTATTGCTGCGCGGCATTGCCAGGCGCGGCTCAAGTATTCGCAATTACGTGGGCGGCTCGGGACTGATGGGACAATACCAGGAAGAATTCCGAACTTATGGTCGAACGGGGCTGCCCTGTCGCCAGTGCCGGACCGCGATAAAGCAGGTGCGGCTTGCGGGCCGCTCGACCCATTTCTGCCCGAAATGTCAGAAACCAAGGTAGGCAACCGTTCCCTCTCCGCTGTACAATCTGCTCCGTTGATTCCTTGCTAACGCCCGGGGGCCCATGTCCTATCGAGCTTTCAAACGTCTGCTCGGCGAAACCAGCCTCGAACGGAAATGCCGTTTCCTTTTTGGCGCCGCCATTCTGATCCTGATTACGCTCAGTTTTTGGCTCTATGCCTATCAGACGGAAGCGCCTCGCCAACGATCAGGCCGTCAACACCTGCCGGTTGCTCGTCAACCCAAGCCTGGCGCGTGTTCATCTGGAGAAAACCGTCGCTAATCCCCAAGCGAACCCAGCCGCGGACGAGGTCAAGGCGGCGTTCAACATGGTCGATCCCGGCAAGGACTACCAGTACAACATCATCATCGAAAAAGGCAACATCGGCAGCTTCGAACGGGACCTCTTTCGCGTTTTTCGCAAGGACCCTGAAGAACGCAACGAGGACATCCGCGAACGCCCCAACGAGCAGGTCCTGGTCTATTCAGCCCCCATCCTGGCTAACAAATCTTGCCTGGAGTGCCATACCACGGCGGAAAAGGGCGCGCTGCTGGGCATCATGCAAATTCGCATGCCGACCAAGGCTATCCTGGACGGCGTTCACTGGAACCGGGCCATCTTGATGGGAACGGCGCTCGCCACCGCGCTCCTCATCATGACCGGCAGCTGGATCATCGTCCGCTACATCATCGTCAAGCCCGTCAAGCACCTGAAGGAAGTCTCCGACGCTATTTCGGCCGGAGAACTGAACGTGCGCAGCGAAATTCAAACCGGCGATGAATTCGAAGACCTCAGCCATGCCTTCAACCGCATGCTCCGGAATTTGGTGAGCATGCAGGACCAATGGCGCAAGGTGAACGCCGACCTGGACCGCAAGGTCGATGAGTTGGCGCAGGCCAACATGGCCCTGTTCGAATCCAATCGCCTTAAAAGCGACTTTTTGGCCACCATGAGTCACGAGTTGCGCACGCCCCTGAGCAGCATCCTCGGCTTCAGCGACGTGCTCCTCTCCAGCGAACCCCTCAGCGACAAACAAGCACGCTGGGCGCACAACATCCAATCAAGCGGCCAAAAACTACTGGCCCTTATCAACGACATTCTTGACCTGGCCAAAATTGAAGCGGGTAAAATGCAAGTGCGCGTCGAGGAATTCAGCCTGCAGGACGTGTGCGAAGGCTTGCTCAATATGTTTCGGCAAATGGCGGACAAAAAGAACATCGACCTGCGCGGCCAGATCGACACCGCCATTCCGGCTTTACGCCAAGATATCACCAAATTGCAACAAATCTTGCAAAACTTGCTGTCCAATGCAGTCAAGTTCACTCCCCAGGGAGGGCGTGTCTCCCTCAAGGCAGAGGCGGACGCGGGCTTCCTTATATTGACGGTAGCGGATACCGGAGTTGGCATCGCGCCCGAGGAACAGGAGCTAGTGTTTCAAAAATTTCGTCAATCCGGCAATCCGTTGACGCGGGAGCACGCGGGCACCGGCCTGGGCCTGTCCATTGTTCGCGAACTCTCCAAGCTCCTGGGTGGCGAAATCACGGTCCAGAGCGAATTGGGCCGTGGCAGCACATTTACGGTGCGCCTCCCCCTGCAACTAAGTGAAGAACCAAGGCTAGAGTTCGACCTCGCCGACGAACGTGTCGATCTTTCCAAGGCGCAACGTGTTGACGTCCGGCTCTACGCCAGCAAGGAACCGCAGGTGCAAAAGTAACGGGCGTTTCGGGATTTTTCACGTGGCCAATCCGGGCATCGAGGTCGATCTCTTCCAGAGCGTCCAGTTCCTCAAGGGCGTTGGCCCGGCGCACGCGGACCTTCTCGCGAAACTCGGCATCATGACCGTGGCCGACTTAATCCTTCACCTTCCACGCCATTATGATGATTTGACGGACGTTCGCGGCATGGGCAACCTGTCGGCGGATGAGTTGCAGACTGTCCATGGCGAAATCGTCGAAATGGACAGCAAGGAGCGCCCCGATGGACGGCAAACCATGAGCATCGTCATTGCCGATTCCAAGGGAATATGCGTCGAAGGCGCCTGGTTTGGGCAATTCGCCACCGTCACCAAATATCGTTTCGGTCAAAAGGTGGCTTTTAGCGGCAAGCCCAAGTGGTTTCGCGATCACTGGCGGATGACTCATCCGCGCGTTGAAGCGATCGAAGATGGGCCGGCCACCGCCGTCGTACCGGTCTATCCCTTGACCGATGGCCTCCACGCCGATCGGCTCCGCGACATGATGCGCCAGGCGTTAACCCTGTATGCCGACAAGGTGGCGGATTTATTGCCCCCCGCCCTGCAGACGCGGCGAACTTTCGCACGCGTAAACGATGCCCTGTGGCACGTCCATTTTCCCGACACCGTCGCGCAGGGCCTGGCCGCGCGGCGACGTTTTATTTATGAAGAGTTTCTCGTCTTACAGGTTGCCCTCTCCCTTCGGCGACGCGAATTACGCGACCGCCGGCGGGCGCCGCCGCTGCCGGTGGACCAGCAAATCGATGAGCGCATTCGCAAGCTATTTCCTTTCGCGCTTACGCGAGACCAAAACCGCGTTGTGGCGGACATCGGCAATGATCTCAAGCAAGATCGTCCGATGCAGCGCCTGTTGCAGGCCGACGTTGGCGCGGGCAAAACCGCGGTGGCGGTCTATGCGCTACTCGTCACCATTGCCAACAAGCACCAGGCAGCCCTCATGGCACCCACCGAGGTATTGGCCCGCCAACATTGGCGCACTCTCGAAAGCTATCTTGCCGCCAGCCGCGTCCGGCGTCTGCTTTTGACCGGCGCGCTATCCCCCAAGGAACGGCGTGCCGCCCTGGACGCTATTCGCTCAGGCGACGTCGACCTTGTCGTCGGCACACAGGCCCTGGTGCAAGCGGACGTCGAATTCAATCGGCTTGGGCTCGTCGTCATCGACGAGCAACACAAGTTCGGCGTCAATCAGCGCGCCCGTTTACGCGGCTTTGGCGAGCGTGACCGTGCGCCGTCGATTCCTGAGCCGCCACGCGACCCTCACTACCTGGTGATGACGGCCACGCCCATACCGCGCACGGTCGCGCTTACCGTCTTCGGTGATCTCGATACCTCCACCATGCATCAACTGCCGCCCGGCCGTAAGCCGGTGATCACCAAGTGGCTCACCGAGGCCCAGCGTGAGAAGACTTACCAGGACCTGTGCCGGCAAATCCAGGAGGGCAAACAGGCCTATGTCGTCTGCCCCCTCGTCGAGGAATCGGCAACGATTGATGCCAAGGCAGCCGAGAAGATGTACGCCGAGCTTTTGGAGGGCCCTTTCAAATCACTTCGACTGGGGTTGCTTCACGGGCGCCTTGGCGACAACGCCAAGGACTCCTTGATGGAGGATTTTCGCAGCCATCGGCTGGATGCCCTGGTTACCACGGTCGTTATCGAGGTTGGCGTCGATGTCCCCAATGCCACGCTCATGGTCATTGAGCAGGCCGAACGATTTGGTCTGTCGCAACTGCACCAGCTGCGCGGTCGTATCAGCCGGGGCGCCACAGCCGGCGAGTGTTTTCTCTTCACCGGCGTGCTCACGCAGGAGGCCCGCGAGCGGGTTCGTGTTTTCACGAAAACGAACGATGGCTTCGCGTTGGCCGAGGAAGATGCGCGTTTGCGTGGCCTTGGGCAGTTTTTCGGCACGCGCCAACATGGCCTCGGCGAACTTCGTTTCGGTGACCCGATCGCGGACCGGGCCATTCTCGAACTGGCGCACACGGATGCCATCACGCTCGTGACGGGCGATCCCGGACTGGGGAAACCGGAACACGCCTCCTTGCGTGATGCGGTATTACTGCGTTATGGCACGACGCTGGAGCTTGCGGAAATTGGTTAAGTGACCCTCGAAACAACGGGCGGCTCCTTCGGCTAGCGCACGTCGATCAGCGGTCGGGAAAGCCCTCAAACGCCAAACGGTGACGTGATTTGCGGACGTGCCGGCGTTCCGTCGCACGGGGAGCTGAGCCCAGGCCCGCAGCGGCAGTCAAAAGGACACAGGAAGCGTTCGTGCCCTCGACAACGCCCAGGATGACCGACGTTTCTCCTGAAATGCAATCCGTGGCCTCATGATAATTCTCCGCGAAGAGCGCGTCGAGCGCCTGCGGAGGGCTGAAGTCGCGTGATTCCCTGTTCTCTTCCTCGTTGTCCTGATTTCTGGGCTGAATGGGGCGATTTTGCTGGTCCTCCCCGGCGGCGGGTCGAATAGGGTTGCCGTCGTCTCCTGGAAGGGCAAAGGCCCGGATGTACCAGTTGTCATCGGCGGTGGTTTGCAGAGTCTGGCTGCTGTCGTCCCAGGTGCCGCCGGTCGCGGTGGAAAAGGTCGTGTTCGCATCAGTGCGGCTGGCGGAGAAATCCGTGCCCTGGGAAACCCCCAGGACGAATGTGCCGCCGGAATCGCTGGAGAAAGAGGTGGTAAGCGGCGTCGCCGGCGGGGGAAAGACCAGCGATGCCACAGGCGCGGGAACCGGGGTGGTGGTCGGCGCCTCTTCCGGCGCGGGTAGCGCCGATGGTAAAGACGGTGCCGTGCAAATCGAACACGCTCGGGCTCGAGTTCTTGTCGTAGATCACCTTGATCTCGATGATTTCCTTTTTCGTGATCGGATCGATACCGGTGACCGTCTTGGTAATCGGCCTGGCGGGGTCCGGCACGAATTCCCGCCAGATAGGCGAGCCATCGGGGTTGTTGCCATTGCTATAGAGGACCTTGATGGCGTCGATGTCTTGCTTGGGGTCCATTTCCACGGTGAACGTCGAGGTCAAGGTCGGATCTTCGACGGCACCCACAAAGGAAGTGCGCAGGTCGAAAAAGGCGGTAGGCGCAGCGGGCGACGAGCCGCTCACCTTGATGATATCCTGGCCCGTATGCCGGGAATTCGCTTCGGGGTTGCCACTATAACTGGCGGCGAAAATAGAGCTGCCCACCGACGTGCCCGCATCCAGGATAGCGTTCACGTGCGTGACGGATCCGTCGAGCGCGGAGCCGCCCACAAGTTGCGTGTGCGTCGCGGAACCTGTGTCCATGACGGTCTCGGTATAGGTTTCATCCAGGGCCGCGTACTCGTTGGGAGAAAACACGTTGATGGGTAGAAAAACGTCCTGCGCTGCATCGAAACCGTTGCCGACGCGGAAGTGAACGTTGTACGTTCCGGGTTGGGTATAGGTCGTGGTAAATTCAAAAGTATTCAGGCCGCCCGGCGTACTCGACGTCATGATAGCGCCGGGAAACGGTACAAAGGTGCCGTTCCCCAGGCGGTCGAGGGCTACATACCACGTTTCCACAACGGGAGCAGTGAAAGTGATCGTGCGGTCCACGACATCGCCCGCTTGCGCCGTAATGGGTTTCCCCACGTTGATAGAAGCGGCCACAGGATTTACGAACAGGTCAAATGGCAACGTCGAGGAGACGCCGCCGGAGTCCGTGACCGTTACGTTGACCGCGAAGACGCCGTGTTGTTTGTAAGTATGGTGCAAATGGACCTGGTTGCCTGCAAGCAGGCTCGCCGGAAGAGTTTCGTGGATGCCATCCCCATAATCAATCTGGGCAGTCCAGGACGTGCTGTCCGGGTCCGTGAACGGCAGCTGAAAATCGAGCGGGCTCCCCACGCTTACCGGGTCGGGACGCGCATCGCTAAAAACGGCTGGCTGATCGATGACCATAACCGTGGCGGTGCTCAAAGCGGATTGCTCGCCACAGGTAACGCGCAAGGCCACCGTGCGCATGGCTCCACCCGCGATACCGGCCGCGGAAAATATTACGTCCTGGCCATGGGCCGTCGGGTTAAATGTTCCCCGTCGTAATTCAGGTCCCAGTCATAGGTCAGGGGCGTGTTTCCGGGCGTGGTGCCAAAGCCATGCAGGGTAACGGAACCGCCGCCGGGCACGGTATAGCTCGTGCCGGCATTGGCAGTAAACAAGGCGGGGCCAAGGAACCGGATATCGTCCATGCCGAGAAAGCTATTGAGCGCACCATCACCGGTGTTGGCGGCCAGCGCCTTGAGTGTATAGTTCCCCGGCGCGGTGATACGGTATTGAATCGTGGTCCAGGGTGAATAATTGAAGGACCCAACGCCGTCGCGCGCAGTTCCCCCCGTCCGGCCTGGGTGCGAGTAATGGCGAAACCGGGTTGCCATCGAGTCCGGTGCCGCCATGAATGCTGGCCGCGAACAGGGTAGCTAAAGGCACATCGTTCTTGAAGAGAACAATGTCTCCATAATCATTGAATGGCAAATAGTCGCCGGCATCGAAGAAGGCGGCCAGGCTGATAATTTGACCACCCTGGCCAACCGCGAAGCTCCGCGAAAGTTCGCTCGCGGAACTTGTACGTCCGGTTGTCAATACCGCGAAGTTATGCCCTTCCACGGGCGAAAAGGTGAACGCGGGCACGGCTTGTTCGGTATTGGGGTCGATGCCGCCGCGAGCCGTGAACTGCGTCACAACGGAGACGTCGCCACTATTGCCGGGGTCGGTGTGCCAGCCGCTCAGCAAATCCTCGAAGCCGAGATTACTTGGTACCGGTGGCAAATCGCCACTTGCCAGGGAAATTCCTGTCGACGTCGATGCAGGCGGCGTCAGGTCGCCTGTCTGAGTAATCGACACGGCCGGCACGACCCTGTCTTCGAGGATTTCAAGGACAAGCCGTACACGCGGCCCAAAGGCACGCCGCGCATTAAAGTAAAGGTGGGCGAGCCTACGCAGTCCCCAGCGCTCGGGCGCGAAGATTTTCATTGACTAACTCCGGTCAATAGTCGCTTTTCGTGAACCGAGGAGAGTTTTGCAAGACCCAGTGTTCACGATTTCCCGGCAAATGTCAAATTCAAATCCAAAAAAACCGGCAAATCTTGCTTGACACGAATATTCGTCACCATTACTCTTGCCAGGCGCCGCGCGGCAGAGATCATCGTGACGTGCAGTTTGCAGCCAAGGAGGGCGACATGGACTGGCTCAATTCACTGGGCAATTGGATTGCCGACGACCGTTTGCTGACCAATCTCATCGGTTTACATCTACTCCTGGGCTTGTTCTGTTGCGCGGCCGTGGTGCTCCGCCGCCTGCTCATGCATGGTGGCAATCAAGCGGCCCGCTGGACGGGCTTGCATTGGCTCGATGGCATCAGCAAGGAGGCTGCCAAGCACGCGCGTACCCTGCTGTTCTGGTCAACGCTCGCTCTCATGGCACTGACCATTGTTGGCGCCATCGCCTACCACGTGCTTGGCCGGGACATGCGCGTCGATGTTCAGGCCTGGTATAACCAGCTCACTCCGCGCGAGATTCTGGATTTTGGTTTAGCCGGCGGGGAATTGATATTTCTGGGCGTTGCCATGTTCCTGGGCATGCGTCTGGTTCGCCGGCTCAATCGAACGCTGGAGAGCTATGCGCTGACGCACCTGCCGCGAAAATGCCCGCTCGGCTTCGACCGAATCGGACCCGACGGCGCGCCCTGCAGCGAACAGGAGCATAAGGAACGCCACGAACACAATGTCAAGCACTGGTTTCACCTGCTCGAAAGGTTCGCGATCTGTTCGGTCGTGCTCACCACCATCTGGAGTGCCGGCCACATCGTCCATCTCGGCAACCTGGCCGATACGGTAATCGGTTTCTCCATTCGCATGTTGGCGATTTTCATGGTGTCACGCCTCTTGATCCTGGCGTGCCGTACCCTCTCGCACGCACTGGGCGACCTTGGCAACCGGCACCTGGGCGAAAGTAAGTTCACGCGGTATTGGGAACGGGTAACCCGGCTATTTCCCTTTGGCGAAAAATGTTTCGAGGCGGCAGTATACATCTCCGCCGCCTGGCTATGTGTTTATCACCTGGAATTCATCCGCGCCCTTTATGATCCGACGGGAGAGAAAAACCTTGGTCCAAATATCGTGCAATGCATCGGGATCTTTTTTATCACCCGTGTGATTATTGAACTCTCCTCGGTGCTCCTCAACGAAGCTTTCGGCATGTATCGTGAAGATCGCCCCATCGACCAAATGGGCAAGACGCTTGTGCCGCTGCTGCAATCGGTTTGCCAATACGGCCTGTATTTCGGGTCGGGCCTCATGATGATGGGCGTTATGGGCCTGCCGACGACCTCGGTCCTGGCGGGCGCGAGTATTCTGGGGCTGGCTTGCGGCCTGGGCGGCAAAGTTTGGTAACCGACGTGGTATCCGGGTTTTTTATCCTGTTCGAAAGTCAGTACCTGGTTGGCGACATCGTGCAGATTTGCGACGCCCAGGGCCGGGTCGAAGCGGTGAGCATCCGCCACACGCAGGTTCGTGACGAGCAGGGCAAACTCTACATTATTCCCAACGGGCAAATCAAAAGTGTCGTCAATTACTCGAAGGGTTACGTCAACGCGGTCGTGGACTTCAAGATGCCGACGTCAAGTTCCCTGGACCAGGTGATAAAGGACATGGTTGAGGCGGGACATCGGCTGCGCCAGGCCCGGCGCGAGGTATTGGCGGACACGATCGTCAAGGGCCTCGTGGACCTGACGCCAAGCGATATGACCGTGCGCACCGTCACTCGTGTTCAGCCCGGTACCCACCTGGCGATGCAAAACGAATATCGCCGTCTGCTCAAGGAAGTCTTGGATCAGAAGCAAACGAAGCCGGTGGCGCTCGCCGCGTAAGCAAGCGGCGACCGGCACTCCGTTTAAGAATCACGAGGGCCGTGCCAGGCGCAGCAAAAAGCGCTCGAGCAGGGTCCGCTCGGGCAAGGGGCTGCCGCCGCGCAGGTCCATATTCATATCGAGAAGCCAGTCATAAACCTTGAGCACCCGGGCACGGGTCAAGTGCCGTAGCTGTTTTTCGGCTCCCTCGATGGCAAAGTTTCGGACACCCACCTGAGCCAGGGCGTCCCTTAGACTGAGTCCTCCGAGGGACAGCCTGGCAGCTTGCGCCAAGCGACGTAATTGCATGCTGAAGGCGCCCATGATTTTAAGGGGCTCCTCCCCCTGCTCCAGAGCTCTGTCCAGAATAGCCAGCGCCTCGCCCGCATCGCTTTTTGCCAGGGCATCGAATATTTTCCACGTCGATTCAGCACGATTATTGCCGACCAGACGGTCCACGTCGGCCGGGTCGATTTTCTTCCGTTCGCCAACATAGATGGCGAGCTTCAAGATCTCCTGATCGAGTAAGCCCATTTCAGGGCCGACAAATTCAACCAGCAACGTCGCCGCGGCCCACGTCAGACTGCTTTTGGTGCCGGGAAGTGGCCCACTCGATGCACCAGGGAGCGATATCCGAGGTCCTGGGCGCTTTGCAGACGATGGTGGCGGCATCGGGCACCAACTTCGCCAAACGCGTGGTGGACGTCCAGCTTTTGACGTCCAGGACCAGCACGCCCGTTGGCGGTAAGTTGCCGATATGTTTTTCCCAAGTTGCGCGAAACTTGCTGATGAACGTGTCGGCACCCTCCACGACAACCATGCGCTCGGCGCGAGAAACGGGGCCGCATGCAATTCATCGATAACCGTGGCAAAGTCCGCACTGTCGCCGTTAAAAGTGGTCAAGACCTGTTCATCGACCGCCGGACCAAGGGCACGCGCCCGTCGCGCCGTTAACACCTGGCGCTTGAGAAACGCTTCGTCGCCATGCAAGACATAGAGTGGCCCAATCGGGGCCGTGGATTTGAGAAACTTGAGGCTGTCCATAAAGTTCGTTGTATGGACCGCGGCCCCGAAAACGAAACAGGGCCCGACTTGCGCGGGCCCTGTCACAAAGGGAGCATTGTTGGTGCAGCGATTCTGCTAATTGCCAACAGGCGCGGTTGGCCGGGGCTGGTTGCTGCCAGGTAAATTAAGATCTCGGGCAACGGTGCGTTCGAGGTCTTCCTGACGTACCTGATTGCCGATCATGACGCGCGGATGGGCTTGCCGGCGCAGCTCGGTGATGTACTCCTGCATTTTTTGCGTCAGCTTGACCTCCCGCATCTCCTTGTCAAGCTCCAGGCGCACGGACTCGAAAGTCTTCGTCGCATCGGCGGGCAAATGCTTGTCGCACTTGAGGACGATATAGGTGCCATCGGGCATTTCCATGAGCGGCGTGACCTGGCCCGGTTTCAATTCGAACGCGGCCTTTTCGATTTTCGCGGCATGGACGTCGTTGCCGAAGTGCTTGTTGATGGGCGGAATCTCGCCACCTTTGGAGGCCAGGTTGGCAAGATATTGGATTTTGGCCTCATTCGCGAATTCCGTCTCGCTTTGACTTACTTTGGTCCAAATCTCCGCCATTTTTCGATTGTCCTTGGCAAAGGCAATCATACGGCACTGCACTTTGGGGCCATAACGGGCCTCAAAAGCCTTGACGAGGTCCTGCTCCGTAACCTGCACCATGGGACGGCATAACTTGGCCAACAGGAGCTTGGGGCGAATAACGTCTTCCTTCCACTCGTAGAGCGATTTGTTGAAACGCTTGAGGACCTGGTTGGCGAAGTCCTGGGCGGTCATGTTGGTGCCAAAACCCTTGAGCTCATCGCGGAACTGCATGTCGACTTCCGCGTCCGTCACATAGATGTTCTTGGCCTGGCACTGCATCTCGACCAGACGACGATTGATCAAGAACTCGATCCGCTCCTGCCCGAAGCGGGCAATCAAGTATTCTCCCAGTTCTTCGCGCGTGATCGGGATGTTGTCATAAATATACGCCACATCGCGTCTTTGATAGTCCGTTTTCGCCTGGTTGGGATTCGCCGCCGCGACGGCACGCGGCTGCATTTGTTGGGCATCGACGCGGGAAGCGACGCCCATCCGTCCCCAATAAAATGCCGCGACGGTAACTGCTACCATGACGAGCGCCATTACGCCTTTGCGGCACAGCGCTCGATGTGAACCTAGCCAATTCGCTAATCTTTTCATGACCATGCTCTCCTCTGAACTGTGCGGGTGCCCAATGATTCCGCAACGAGCACGGTCATAACGCATTCGGATAAGTGGAACAAGTTCATTTGTGGAGAAGCGTGCGCAGCCAGGGAGGAAGGGCCCTTTCAAGGCGTTCCTGACGGGTCTCGCCAACGTAGATTTGATCATTCGGCAAGAGTCGCAAATTCGTTTTTTGGTCGCCGTTGACGATGGCTTGAAGTTGTACCGCAAAGACCTCGGGACGCCCACCTTCGGCGATGTGGGCACGGACCACATAGACGTCGTTTGGTTCGAGCTCGACGTTCACCCCCGCGGTACGCCGCAACAGATCGAGCACGGTCTCTTGACCTCGGTAGGGCACGGAACGCTGACCGCCCACGCCCTTACCGAACAAAAATACCTGTTGACTGCGATATTCCGCGACCTGAACGCGAACCGCCTGCGGCGCTGCGCCCAGTTCGTCCGCCACCAGGGCGGCAATTTGCATGGGCGAACGCCCTTCCACACGCGGTCGCGCGTCTTTGCCCAAATCAATACGCCCATCCGCGCCAACCGGCTTGCGCAATTTCGTCGCGGGCGAACTGGCAATATCGATGGTCAACACGTCCGGGCAACCGACTTGATAGTGGTCCAGGACGCATTGCTCGCGGATGGCGGCGCCACTGTCCGGCGCCAGGTTTTTTTCGGCTGGGGTGCGCGGCTGCGAGATGGCCACACATCCTGACAAATAGAGGCAACAAATGGCAGCCATTCCCAGGCGCACGCAACCTGGGCAACTTCCCCTTCTCGCCCAGGCGCAGGGGGTTGACTTGATCTTTCCAGGATAACCAACGTTCACCAGGCTTCATAGATTTTCTAAAGACCGTGACAAAATTAACCGACAGCGGCGGCTTTTCTCATCATCGACAATTGGAGCCGGGCATGGCCAATGATTTAATTGTCAGCGTTTCCGGAATTCGCGGGATCATTGGGAGCGGCTTATCGCCAGCGCCGGCCCTGGCATTTGCCGCGGCCCTGGGAACTTACCACCGCGGCGGCCGCGTTGTCCTGAGTCGAGACAGCAGGCCAAGCGGCCTGGTGTTACGGCATGCTGTCCTTGCGGGCCTCATGGGCACAGGATGCGACGTTGTCGACCTGGGAATCGTCCCCACTCCCACCTGTGGCCTGGCGCTTACGCGCTGGGCGCCGCGGGGGGCATTCAGATCACGGCCAGCCACAATCCCGCACCCTGGAACGGCCTCAAGCTGTTCGGCGCCGATGGCGCTGTTTTACCCGCGGCCAGGGGACTGGAAGTGAAAGCCATCTATGACAGTGGTCAGTTTCAGCGGGTGCCCTGGGACAAGCTGGGCGGCCTAAGCGAGAAGGGTCAGGCGCCGGATTGGCACCGGGACACGGTCTTGCCGCTGATAAACGTTGCCGCCATTCGCAGCCGGCGCTTTCGCGTACTTCTCGACGCCAACGGTGGCGCCGGTGGTCCTCTGAGCAAATCTTTGCTGACGTCCCTTGGCTGCGACGTATCCATGCAAGGCGGCGCTACCGACGGAAGCTTCGTGCACCCGCCCGAACCGTTGGCGGAAAACCTGCAAACCATTTTACCTCTCGTTCAGCGCGAAAAAGCCGACGTCGGGTTTGTTCTCGATCCCGACGCGGACCGCCTGGCGATCATCGATGAAAAGGGGTCCTACATTGGCGAAGAATTGACGCTGGCGCTCGCGGTCATGTGCCGTCTCCAACAAGAGCCGGGGCCCGTGGTAATCAACATGTCGACGTCACGCGTGGTGGAGGACCTCGCCAAAAACTTTGGGGTAGTGTGTTGGCGTTCGGCGGTGGGTGAGGCCAACGTCGTTGAAAAAATGCGGCTCGGTTGGCGCGGTAATAGGCGGCGAAGGCAATGGGGGCGTGATCGACCCGAGAGTTGGCTGGGTGCGCGATCCCTTTATCGGCATGGGCATGGTGCTCGACCTGATGGCCAGGACCGGGAAAACATTGAGTGCCCTGGTGGCAGAGTTGCCAGCCTACGCCATTGTCAAAAATAAATACAGCGTCACCCGCGAACGCCTGCCCGAGGTCAATGCAGCTCTTGTCGACGCGCTGGCCTGACGCCGGAGTCAACCAGGACGACGGCCTACGACTCGATTGGCAAGATCGCTGGGTACATGTGCGTCCCAGCAATACCGAGCCGATTGTTCGCGTCATCGCGGAGGCGCCGCGTCGCGCCGACGCGGAAAAAATGTGCCGGGCGGTTGGAGAATTGCTCCAGAAACATGTGATCGGGTACGGCTGTTGTCGGTTTTTTGTAATTCCTACCGTGAACCTTGTAAAATCTGCCAATCTCGGTGATCTGGGGAAGTTGCTCTTTTAATAGTGAGCCATCTTTTGTTATGGTCCCGCCCGGCCAAAGGAGGACCCGTCTTATGCGCAAGGATGCGCTCAAGGTTGCTGCCATTCTATTCGCTGCCATTCACTGGCTAGCCGCCACACCTGCCCGCCTCGGCGCCGGGTGAACGCCGGAAGGCTGCGGTCCAATGCCCGGACCTATGCCCATGTACGGCCGTGTGCCGTCGCCGACATACCCCATGCCGAATTATCAGGTGCCAACTTACCAGATACCGACCCATGGCAGTCAACCCGCGCCCGGCAACTGGCAACCCGCGCCGACGCAGCGGATGCCCGTGATGGCGGCCATGGCGAACGTGACGCCTAGCCCGAAAGCCCTGCCGCGACCGACAATTCGCATGCAAGCACCCGAGACGCTGTTGCCCCGGCCCGTCAGGCCGCTGGTGCTGCCCAGTCCAGAGTCTTTGGGGATAGTGCCTGTAACGCCTGCCATGAGGACCAATGAGGCGCAGGATTTAACGAGACGCTAAGTTGTCGCCGAGTTACAGAAGATGTTTATGTTTCCGCAAGACCCACTCGGATGTCAACAAACTGACGACCAACAAAAATACCAGCCAGTGGTTCCACAACAGCAACGGAGGCCGCGGATTGCTCAGGGACACGCGAAAACCCGGTGGCAAGTCGGCCAGTAGCTTGTCCGCCGTTGCCAGGGTGTAAAAATGCCCCTGCGTGGCCTCGGCGGCCAGCGTCATCTCTTGTTGGTTCATGCCCAGTCGATCCAACTCACCGGGCGGCAGTTCAACCGTCGCGTCGGCGCTCGGTTTCTCTCCTTCTGGTTGTTGCTTGCTGACATCCGGGGTGGTGAGGCGAAAGCGATACTTCCCTTCACGTGAACGGCTTACCTGGCCTTCGAAGGTGCCAAAACTTCCCGGCAATTTTGCCAGGCTTAATGTTTGCACTTCCGGGTTAGCGGGCGCCCCGCCAGGGGGAACTGTCGGACGATACTCTATCGTAACTTTCACCTCATTCTTCGCCACTTCCTTGGTTTCGCCAGCGCCGGGCGCACTGCTATCGGGAAAAGTCACCGTCACCTTGATCGGTTCACCCGCTCGATAGGGGGTTTGTCGATCCAACCGCAGATCGGTTTTATTGACACGGGATCGCGATAGGTAGCGGGTCGTCTGTATCCAGAAATTGTTGAAGCGGCTTTCGTTTTCACGGAAGCGCCAGCGCCATAGTTCGTCAACGCCGATGAACATACAACGGCCCGAGCCGACGAAATGCTGGACCACGAGCGGGTGGCGCCCGTCCTGATTGGCAATGCGTCCCAGGGCCTTCTCCGTGGGATGGACCGCCAACACCTCCGCCAAAGGTTTCAGCCGATAACCGGACGCCCACCAATAAAATGGCGCCAGCTCCTGCCAAATCTTCATGTTGTCGCCGTCGTTGGAATCGAATCGAAACATCGGATGCAAGCGCCCGCTTGGCGTCAGTTCCATGCGGAACGGGCGTAGCCGTTCGACGGGCTCGGTGGGCGGCAGCTTGGAGATGGGCTCGATCGGCAGAATGTCCGCCAGGGGAGTGTCCTTGTAGCCATAGGGGGCGTAGCGTGGACCCGCAAGCATCAACAAACCGGTCCCGGCCTTGCCTGTTTTGCGTCCTTTGCCGTCTTCACCTCGGACAAAGTCGGCCAGCATTTTGAGCCGGTCTTTGAGCAGCGGATGACGGGGATCGGCATCGCCGAGGATGACCACGTCATATTGTTCCAGTTCCGCGCGCGTCGCCGGAAAATCAGCCAGAGCGCTTTTGTCCGTACGCGCGAAATCGGGGTCCGCCCCCAAGAGGAGGACCCGCAGGTCCACCGACTTGTTCTTTTTGGTATCCGGCGACTCGCGCTCCAGAAGACTTTTGATAAATCGATACTCGTAACGAGGCTGGCCTTCGATGTACAACACCTTCGTCAGCTTGGCGTCCAGGACGTCGATGGTTCGTTCTAGGCGTGGATTTCCCAGGTGCGTCGTTTTGTCGGTACGCTCGGCCTTGGGGGTCTCCAATTCGACAATAAAAAGCTTGCGCCCCACCTCCGCGGGTTGATAGCGCAGGCGAACCTTGACATCTTTCCCCGACGAATCCACCTTCACCTGTTCGCGAGCCAGCTCTTTTTCCTTGCCGTCCTTTTCTTTCACCTTGAGCACTACCGGTACGGTCAAATCCTTGAATCCCTTGCCGGCAACACGTGCCTCGAAGATAACGCGGTCGTTTACGAAGACGGTATCTTCCACCTGGAGACTGTGAAGCTTGAGATCGCGCATTTCGTGGTCGTCGCCAACACCGACAAAATACAAAGGCACGCCTTTTTGCGCGGCGTAGTCTGCTGCCTGCTGAATGTTTTCATCCTTGGTGGTGACGCCGTCGGTGAACATGATAACGCCGGCCAGCGACGAGCCCCGATAGTGATCGATCACCTGGCGCAAGGCCGTCCCCAGCCGGCTATCGCGCCCTTCAGCCTCGAGCCTGGCCACCGCTTTTTGCGCCCTTTCCAGTAGCCTGGGGTCGGTTTTGTCGGTCACCTCGCCTGCCATGCCAGCGCTATCCGTTAACTTCACGGCCCGGCCTTCCGGGTCCAGGTGGTAAATATGGATTTTGATGCGACGTTCATTCACCAGATTGCTGAGCCAATCATGACCTGGCTGGGAAAGGAGTGCCTGGACGAGCTGCAGGCGCGACGGATGCCAGGCAGCGGAATTAAGCGTGGCCAGCTGATTTTGCCAGTAGTGCAAGCGGGCGGTGAGCAGTTCGAGTTCCGGCAGGCGCTGGGCCTCCTCATCCCCCGGTTTCGATTTGGCGGCAATCTCGAGCTCAAGCGCCCGCACGCGCTCGGGCAACGTTTCCAGAAGGACCTTCTTGGTGCCTTCGCCGAGCTCGACCGCTCGCTCCCGCACCTTGTCGTCCTGGAAGGCATCAGGCTCGCCCATGCTGCGCGAGTCATCGACGAGCAGGACAAGGTCGGGCCACCCCTGGCGGTCAAATCGTAGTTGCAGCTGAGGCAAGAGCACGGCGACCATCAGCAAGATAAGGAAGATGCGCAAGGCGCCCATCAGCATCTTGTAGGCGGGATGAATCGTCGGCGCTTCCGCGC
The DNA here is from genome assembly GCA_963848825.1 of uncultured Planctomycetota bacterium. Lineage (GTDB taxonomy): Bacteria > Planctomycetota > Planctomycetia > Gemmatales > Gemmataceae > CAVVSQ01. Next base: position 487,270 of record CAWKFA010000009.1, read on the forward strand.
GGTAGGTGAAGAAAATCAATACCAGGGAGCCGATAACGAGGAGCGCGGCGAGCCAGGTTTCATCGGCGAAAGCAGGCAGCCATTGCTGGCGTTCCAGATCCCAGCGCGTGTTTTCCCCGGCGGGTGGCGGCGGCACATCCAGCGCTCGCTCTGTCCAGCTCCTGACCGATTCCGGCATGAACCCAAGAAAATCCCCGGTGCGCGCCGCATGAATCAAGATCCAGGCACCTGCGACGAAGGTCAGACAAATGACGATGGCGATGGCGACCGGCCAGGCGCGGCCGCGCCCCGTCTCCGCGTTCGATCCTCCCACCGCGCTATAGTGGCCAAAGCGATAGGCCAGGAGGACTTCGGCGAGGATGAGCAGTAGGGCCAATACTAGAGCGCCGTGTGCCAACAGGGGACCCACCGGTCCACGCTCCAGCGGCAGCGTCTCGTTGCCAGCTCCCACCACCGTGTAGTTCGCCTGGCCAGGATCCTTGACGACCTGGAGCTCCCAGCCAGGATATGCTTTCTCTAACAGCGATTTATCGATGCGGCTGAGGTCGCTTTCGCTACCGCCTTGATCCGGCCTGATCATGGGCACGTTGACGGCGAAGAGATATTCGCGCGGCTCGGAGCCGACCGTGACCTTGTATATGCCACTCAGGTCGGTGTCGCCAAAACGAAAAACGGCGAGATCTTCGATGCCCTGCGTGCGCACTTTGCGGGCGCGCCGGCGGCGGCCGGCAGATAGACGGTGGCGTCCACTTCATTGCCAGAGGCGGGAAAATACTCCTCCAGAGGCTGGCCGACGAGACCGGCATGTTCGCGCAATCGGCCTGAGGCGGCCACGCGCGTCGTCTCCTGCATCATGGCGCCGAAACTTGGCGAGCCGGGCCAACTGTTCCAGTCCATGTTGAGAGTGGAGGTGAAAAGCAGTACCTTCCCGCGATAGCGCGCCGGCGTCACGGCCTGGCGTCTGCCACCCTCAGCGCGCGCCGGGGCGGCCGGCTCCCTGGCCAGAGGCGGGTTCCATTCGATCAGCGCGGGATTGTCATTGGCGAGGGTTTTGTCGAAGGCTGTTTTAACTTGAGCATCCAGTTCCGGCATGAAGGTCAAGATCGTCCGAATTCTTGGATCATTGCCGACCTTCACCTGAAGGTACTGGCGAAACCGGCCCGATCGCAAGCTGATGCGGTCGTCATCGTCGGCGAAGGCCTTCAGCGGCGCTTCGAGAAACTGATCTTCCTGGGCGTTTAGCGTGAAATGGTGATCGGCGGGCGCCTGAATTCTTTTGCTCAGACTGGCCGGCAGCAGGCCGGTGTCATTTTTGTTGAGAAGGCGATTGTAGCTATCGAGGTTTTCCGCCGCCCGATCTCCGAAGGAGAAGACGAGGCCGCCGCCGCGGCGGAGTTGACCCTCCAGGCGGCGTAATTCACCAGACGCAAACTGCGGCACATCGCAGAGGAAGATGCAGTCGTATCCGGCCAGTTCCGTCTCGCTGATATCGACAAACTGGGCCGCGTAATCACTTTGGGTCGTAGCGGCGCGAACTTGGGTTCCTGACCGGGCGGAAACGGATTCAGTGCGAGCTTGAGGTACTCGGTCGCGCGGTCATAGGGATCGGCCGCGGGCTTGCCATTTACCAGCAGCACCGGAATAGTGTCCTTGACCGTGATGATCACCGCGCGTGCATCGTCGGGTTCCAGGGCGTCGTCGTTTTGTTTGACGAGCTTGACTTCGAGCGCATAGGTGCCCGTGCGCTGAAATTGTGGAGAAAATAGACCGTGCCGCTTTCATTGGCGGCCAACGGATTAAGAGGCTTGGCATCGACGGTACGCATCGCGAAGGGGGAATCGGTCGCGTTTTCGCGTGCACGGCCGGCCAACAATTCGATGCGCACGCCGGCTTGCGCCTCTTGACTGAAATTCTTCACGGTGGCCCAAATCTTGGCCGTGCTCCCCGTCGTGACAAAAGCGTCATCCAGGTGCACGTCCGTGACGGCCAGGTTCTTCGCATCTTCGTGTCCAACGTCCACGAAAATGGTGCGCGCCCCCTTGTTGATCTCGAGATGAACCGGCCTTTCTTTGTTGTCGGTCGAATCGTTCGGGCCGGTTCCTGGCCGTCGGCTTAACTCTTGCGCGGCGACGTTGTACCAGGTGGCTTTTTGCATGTCCGTGAAGAAATAGACGTTCTGCGTTGGAAAGCGGCCGCTGCCATCCGCCACCTTGGCTGCCACCATGGAAAGTGTCGTCGAAACAGCGGCATTGCCGTGACTGGCCTGGGCCTGTTCCACCTCGCGCATGACTTTGCGGAAATCATGCGACACGGCCGCAACTATCCAAACGGGTTGGTCCTTCATCAGCAAGACGCTAAAACCGTCCCCCGCCGGCGCATTTTTGATTTTGTCCAGGGCCATTTGTCGCGCCCGGTCGAACAACGTTTTGCCGTCATCGGCCACATTCATGCTCAGCGAACCATCCAGCACCAGAATATGGTGCGTCCGACCGCCGCGCACGGCCTGAACGCCCGAGCCGTCGGGCCAAAAATAGGCCCAGACGTTTTCCGCCCAGGGCATCACGGAAGCCATGGCAAACACGATCAGCGCAATGATAACGGTGCGGACGATGAGCAGAATTAGTTGTTCGAGCCGCATGCGGCGGGTGTTTTGTTTCTGTGCCGCCAGCAGAAAACGCATGGCCGCCCAGGTGACCACCTTGAACCGTCGTCGATTGAGCAAATGAATGATGAGGGGGACCGAGATGGCGCCGGCGCCAGCCAGCAATGTCGTTTCCCACAGGCCGAAGAAGGCGAATAAAGTCATGAATCGAGTCCGCTAACCGCGCTCCCAACTACTAAAGGACGATCTCCCTTATTCTTCCTGAGGATCGCGAACGAGAAAAGGGTACTTTGCTGAAACCTCGCAGCCCCATAGGTCCCGGAGTCACTCATCGGGAACGGGTCGACCGATGCGCCAGGTAGCTCGACAGCGCGACATTGAGTGGCGTGTCGGTAGACATCGGCACATAATCAATGTTTTGATCGCGGCAGCCGCGTTTGAGGACTTTGACGAAGGACTCGAACTGATCGAGATAGCCCGCGCCAACGACCTCGGGTCGGTCATCAAGTCGGGATATTGTTCCAGCCCGCGAAACAGTGTCGCCTCCTGAAAGGGGAAAGTCAGCTCCGCCTTGTCGAGAATGTGCCAGAGAATGACCTCGTGGCGTTTGTGCCGTAAGTGCTTGAAACCGGCGAGAATGTCGGGCACCTCATCGAACATGTCGCTTAGGAGAAAGATCAGGCCACGGCGGTTGACCCGCTCGGCCAGGTCATGGAACAAGGGGGCCATGTGCGTCTTTTCGCGCCCCGGTCCCTGGTTCATGCATTTGACCATCTCCTTCAGTTGCGAGGGCTGGCTCGACGGTTTCAGGAACGTGCGCACCTGGGAATCAAATGTCACGAAGCCGACGCTGTCCGCCTGGTGCAGCACCAGGTACGCCAGGGCGGCGGCGGCCATTGAAGCATAATCGTATTTGGTCATCCCCGCCACCGAGCCATAGTGCATCGACTCGCTGACATCCAGCAGGATCCAGCAAATGAGGTTGGTCTCCTCCTCATACTGCTTGAGAAAAAACTTGCCCGTCCGCCCGTAGACTTTCCAGTCGATATGCTTGATGTCGTCGCCCGGCACATATTCGCGATGTTGCGCGAATTCCACCGAAAAGCCATGGTAAGGGCTTTTGTGCATGCCCGACAGGTAACCCTCGACGACAAGCCGCGCCTGCAATTCCAGGCCCCGCACCTTGGCCAGCGTCAGGGGATCGAGATAACGGTTGGGATTTTCGCTCATGGCACTGGTTTCGGAAGGCTCAGCAGGTTCAGGTAGCCGCGACCGGCGCCTTGCCGCGCGCCAACGCCTCTTCATTGGGGTCGCGTGGGATTATCTCCGCCAGTCGGCGCACGATATGTTCCGGTTTGACGCCCTCGGCCTCGGCATTGAAGTTGGTGATGATGCGGTGGCGAAGGACCGGAATGGCGACGCTCCGGATGTCTTCGCAAGATACATAATAGCGGCCGTGGAGGACGGCACGCGCCTTGGCGCCCAAGACCAGGTTTTGTGTGGCTCGCGGTCCCGCGCCCCAGGTGACAAAGTCCCGAATGAAATCGGGCACCTCGCCTTTTTCCTTCCGTGTCAGACGCGTGAACTTCATCGCGTAGCGGATGACGTACGGCGCCACCGGCACCTTGCGGACGATGTCTTGCATCTCCAGGATGTCGTTGGCGGACAGGACCCGTTCGATTTTGGGATTGTGAAGGGTCGTGGTCATTTCGACGATTTTGAACTCTTCTTCCTCTTCCGGATAGTCCACCACGACATTGAACATGAAGCGATCTTGTTGGGCTTCGGGGAGTGGATAGGTGCCCTCTTGCTCGATTGGGTTTTGTGTGGCTAACACGAAAAATGGGTCGGGGAGCGTGTGCTTGTGGCCGCCGACCGTGACCTGGCGCTCCTGCATGGCCTCGAGCAGAGCGGCCTGAGTCTTGGGCGGCGTGCGATTGATCTCGTCGGCGAGAATTACATTGGAAAAGAGCGGTCCATGCAGGAACTTGAAGACGCGCTGCCCTGTGGCCTTGTCCTCTTGCAAGACTTCCGTGCCTGTGATGTCCGAAGGCATCAGGTCCGGAGTAAACTGGACGCGGCTGAAACTGAGATTGAGTGCATCGGCCAGGGTACGAATCATCAGCGTCTTGGCCAGGCCGGGAACGCCAACAAGCAGACAATGCCCGCGCGCGAACACCGCTATCAGCAATTCCTCCAGCACGCGCTGCTGCCCGACGATCATCTTGTTGATCTCACGCGTGATGCGCCGGTAGCCATCGCTTAGACGCTCGATCGCGGACAGGTCTCCTTCGATGCGCGGCCATTGCGTGAGTTCATCGGGGCTGAGCGGCACGGCGGCCAGCGCCGCCGGTTCTTCTACCGCAATCCAATTGCCGCAGCTACATAAACGTTTGCCGCCCGGAGGAACCTGGACCAACAAACCGCATTTTTTACAGCGTACGGGCACGGGGACGTCGTTTTTCATGGAGCTCGCTCAACGTAGACAATCTCATTCCCGCTCGGAGCTGGTGCACGGTAGGCGCCAGTTTGACGACCCGCCGTTTCTCACTTGCTATCCTACGCATTCTACCGGATTTTCGCGCCGAGGTCACCGGCAAAGAATTGTCCACAACCAAACAGGTGCCGCCAGATGGGCAAGAAAGAAAAGAAAAAGCTCCGCGCCGGACAATAGGCCGGGGCGGAGCTTGATGATGCGTCGCACATGAACTTTAGTCGACGACCGCGAGAATATCATCCTCGGACATGATGAGGTATTCTTCGTTATCAACGGTCACTTCGTTGCCGGCATAGGAGGTGAATAGCACCTTATCCCCTTCCTTGACCTGAAAGCTGGCGCGTTTGCCATTGTCGAGCAATTTGCCATCGCCGAGACTCAACACCTTGCCCTGGCGGGGCTTTTCCTTGGCGGAGTCTGGGAGGACGATACCGCCCGCGGTCCTTTCCTCGGCCTCGAGCCGTTTGACCACAATTTTGTCGTTCAGGGGTACTACTTTCATGACAGAAGTCCTTTTGTTAAAAAATCACTCGTGTTGATCCTGCTCTTTGTGAAGCAGGGTGCCATAAGCCTTCATGAGCGCCCGCACAACAGTATATAGAAGAACGTTCTTGCTGACCGGTTTGGGGATCACGCTATAGGCCCTCACCGTGAAGGCCTGCCGAATCAAATCATCGTTGGCGTTCGCCGTCACCAGAATGCACGGCAAGCCCGCATTAATTTGATGGACGAGTTGCACCGTTTCCAGTCCTGTCATCCGGGGCATATGCACGTCCAGAAGCGCGAGATGAACCCTTTCTTCCCGAACAATATCGATGGCCTCTTCGCCACAAGACGCCAGCAGCGTCCGATAGCCTTCGGGCTCAACAATGTCGCGCAGCGCTTCGCGACTGCCGCTATCGTCATCCGTGATCAGGATCGAAAATGTTTTATGAGTAACGGTTCCCATGCCGCTAACCTCAGTCGTTCCGAAGTAGGTGCGGCATCGCCGGAGAGCATGCTAACTACCGGCGTATGCCCTTGTTGGGTTTGCAAATCCTGTACCGCCTCTCGGCGGCAGGCGCGGCAAGGAATATAAATCCTTGCAGAGGAATAGCATAGGACATAAAGGAGCCTGGCGCCAAGTCCAAGATGAACCTGATTTCCTGCCAAACAAATACCCTGGCTCTGCCAAATTGACGTCCGCGAAGAGCTTAAACGCCCGTCTGGAACGCATTTTGTAGGGCCAATGCGCTGGAGTTAGTTCAGAAAATGGCTGAAAAAAGCACCAACTCAAGAGCTAATTGCCGGCGCCTTTCCAGAGGACGTCGGGATTGAAATCGTCGTCGGTGAAATTGACGGGAAACATGAAGCGGTCGTGGCAATAATACTCGACCTCGCGGCCCGTTTCGTCCTGCGTGATAATGAGCATGGGCAGTTGGAGAGTCGGGTCAAAAAACCAAAGACGTTGGCCCCCGCGCGGCAGATTGGGATCGCTCTTGGGGGGAACAATCTGCAGCACCGCATCAACCTTGTTCTCATATTCGGGCCTTTTCAGTTGGCCCAGGTACTTGGCCGACCCCTCGCGCGGGTCCCCTTTTTCCAGCGCCTCTACCACTTTGCCATAGCGTTCAACCAGGCCCCCCAGGCCGGCCTCCGTGATCGAATAACGGCTCTTGGAGCGCACCAGCACGCCGTCGGGCGATAATTTGAAGCGTTTGCCCGCTGGCAAAAGCGGAATGTCGCCGGCCGCTGTCAGCGTGTGCAGCGCGCTGTCATCAGCGCCCCTTGACGTAAACTACCTCGCGCCCCTTGCCTTCGTTGCCGAGCCATTTGAGATAAACGCTGGTAGGTTCCCGGCGCCATTTGAGAAGCAGAATCTCTTCGGGTCTGGACGTGGTCCCCACGACTTCGCGGCGCCGCAGACGCAGTGCATAGGAATCCATGGTCGCGTGTTTCTGGGCCGCTCGCTGGTAGAGTTCGCGTAAAGGCGCCATGGGGTTGGCGGGGTCTGTCTGCGGTGCCGCCGGCATGAGCGGAGGCATATTAGGAATAAGCTGTGTGCTGGAATCGCCTGATTGGACCGCCTGAACCGGTAAGAGTATAGGAGCGTGGGTAGCTTCCTGCGCCATCGGGCCAGGGGTGATTGCCGAGGCAAGAAGCGGAGCGGGAGCCGCGGGCGGGACGGCCGGCCCAGGGATAAGTAACGCTGGCGCGGCGCTGGCGGGCCTTCTTCGCCGCGATTTTTGTCGGCACGTCTGGCGAAGATGCCAGGTTTATCATCGCCGCGCGGGGCGATCTGCCTGCAACCCGCGATGACCACGGTGACGCCCAGGATAACGAGAAACCCGCCGATCGTGAGCCGCGTTACCATCGCAGAACCCATACTGTTGGTGAGAACACTGTTCCAACCAGGTGTCGTGGCCGGTTGTAAGCCACTCTGGAAATAAGAACCCGAGGATTCAGGACGCGGGAGAATACCCGGACCTCTAAAAAAATGACAGACGAAGTTTCCTGAAGAGCCCACGAAAGTGGCTTAGCTGGCGAAGATGGTGAAGCCTTACTCTTACGTCAGCAGTCAAGCGCAGCGCAAACTAAACAGCCGCCGCAATCATTGGGCCGAGCGCCGCCGCAATCTCGTCGAACACTTCATCCCAATCCCCCAGCGCCTGCTGCCGAAAAAGACGCATCGTGGGATACCAGGGGCTGTCCTGCCGCTCCAGGAGCCAGCGCCAGTCGGGGGCGAATGACAGTGCGGTCCAGGCCCGCGCCCCGAGTGCGCCCGCCAAATGAGCCACCGCGGTATCGATCGACACCACGATATCCATGTTCATGATGGCGGCCGCCAAATCATCGAGCGAATCCAAATCAAAGCGGCTACCCAGGTCAACGATGGGGAAAGAAGCAGTCGACAATTGCAGGGCGCCGGGGCCAGCTTGAAGACTGAACAGGCAAACGCCCTTTTGGGCCAACGCGCTGAAATGGGCTAACGGCAGCGACGCGGGTCGCCCGGTTGGTTCATGCTTCCCTGCCAGGCAATACCAATCTTGATCGATGCCCGCGTCAAATCGGTCGCCGTGCGCCAGCGCGCCACTCCTGCTGGTTCAGCGAACAGATACGGCACCCTTGCTGGAATATTGTCCAGCGTAGTGCCAAAAATCCCCGGCAGGCTCAACAGAGGGATCTGTACGTCGAATGGCGGCAAGGGTGTGCCGGCTGCGACCACGAGATCCGCGCCGTCGACCTTCCGCAACAGATTAAGCAATGCTGGCTGGCAGCCAAGGATTACCTTGCCGCCACATTCCCGCACCCTGGGCAGATAACGCACAAACTGGATGGTGTCTCCCAGTCCCTGTTCCGCGAAAACCAGAATGGTTTTGCCTGCCAACGGCCTGCCGTCCCAGCGCGGCTGCTGAAAAGATTGTTCCACGACTCCTGGCTGCGCCCAGCGCTGTTCGTAATCGGGCCAGCCACCCAAAAAATCCCCCTGGAGAAGCCGCAGCAGCTCGGTTCCACAGCGCGATTTTGTGGCCCGGGGAGAGTGCGATGGCGGTGTCCAAACACTCGGTTGCTTCCGGGAGGAGTCTTAGCTTGGCCAGCGTGTTGCCCAGGTTGTTATGGGCGTTCGCGTGGCTGGGATCGACACCCAATGCCTGGCGAAAACATTCCACCCCCTCGCCCAACCGCCCGAGACCGATCAGAGCCGTGCCCAGGTTGTCGTAGGCATTGGCATAGTTGGGGTCGAGGCGCACCGCCTGCCGATAGGACGTGATTGCCTCGTCCAGGTGGCCTTGCGCCGCCAAAGCCAGGCCAAGATTGTTATGCGCCAGGGCGTGATTGAAATCCCGGCGTAACGCCTCGCGATAGCACTTGGTTGCCTCCGTCAGATGTCCCTGCTCAACGAGAGCGTTGCCCAGGTTGTTGTGCGCGTTGGCGTGGGTTGGATCTAGTTGCAGGGCCCGACGAAAACACATGATGGCCAGGTCGAGGTGCCCATTGCTCCTCAGAGTACTTCCCAAATCACTTTGGGCGTCGGAGTTGTTGTAAATGTCCGGTGCCAATGAAAGAGCCGCCAGGGCCATCTGGTCATACACTCCCGCCCAGTCCCCCGGCGCCGCCTGGCGAAACAAACGCAGGCTCGAATACCAGGGCGTATCGGTCCCCGTGGACAGCCAGCGCCAATCCGCGACATAGGGCAGGGCCACCCAGGTCGGTACGCCAAGCGCTCCCGCCAGGTGCGCTACCACCGAGTCGACTGTCACCACGAGGTCCAGGTTCGAAAGCACGGCTGCCAGGTCATCCAGAAAATTGGGGTCGAAGCGGCTGCCGAGGTCCGTGGCCGGAAACCGAGCGAAAGGTAGCTGTTCGGTACCTGGGCCCACCTGAATGCTAAACAGGCGAACGAAACCCAGACGTGCCAGGGGCTCAAGACATGCTAAAGGCGCCGAGCGGTAACGGTCTCTCTTATGTTTGGGATTTCCTTGCCAGGCGATGCCGATATTTAGCCGCCTCTGGCCACCAGGTGCTATTGTTAAATATCCCTCCTGCTTTGCCGCGCCCGGCCCGTTAGCCAATTCAGCCTTCCATTGGGCCATCTTTTCGGAGTTCGCCGCCAGATAGCGGTCGCGGCACGGTAGCGTCTCGAGTGTGGTTCCCAGCAGTCCCGGAATGCTAAGTAGCGGAACTTGTATGTCAAAACTCGGCACAGGAGTGCCTGCCGCCAGCACCTGGTCGGCGCCGCCAACATTTTTGAGCAAGCCAACGAGCGCCTGGTTGACACTCGAGGATGACTTGGCCGCCCCGTTCTTTCACGGCCGGTAGCAAGCGAACGAATTGAATCGTGTCGCCCAGCCCCTGCTCGGCATGGATGAGCAGCGTTTTGCCCGCGAAGCAGGCGCCATCCCAACGCGGCTCACGAAAAACCCGTGCTGGCGTGCCAACAAGGTCCCAACGATGTTCGTAATCGCGCCAGCCCGCCGCGAAATTACCTTGCAACAAGCGCAGGTGGGCGCGATTGAGAAGCGCGCTGGTGAGATCTGGCTTGATGGCCAGGGCCTGGTCGTAACACGCGGCGGCTTCGACGAAGTTTCCTTGTTCAAAAAGAGCCAAGCCGAGATTGTTGTAACAGGTGGCCTGATGAGGATCGAGGCGCAGTGCCTGCCGATAACAGTTCACGGCCTCGGCCAGTTGTCCCTCGGCTTGCAGGGCGTTACCGAGATTGAAATGAGCCCGTGAATCATTCGGGTTAATCCGCAACGCTTGCAGGTGACAGGCACGGGCTTCCGCCAGCGCGCCTTGATCCTGAAGAGCCGCGCCAAGATTGGTAAGCGCCTTGGCGTGGTTGGGATCCAGACGTAAGGCTTCGCGAAAACATTCCACGGCCCCCGGCGCTGCCCCTGATGCCCGAGGGCGAGGCCCAGGTTGTTGTAAGCGTCGACATGCCGCGGGTTGATATGTAGCGCTTGCCGATAACAGGGAACGGCCTCGGTGAATCGCCCCTCTTCCGCCAGGGCAGCGCCGAGATTACTGTAAGCATCTGCTTGATTCGGATTAAGACGTAAGGCTTGCTGATAACATTCGATGGCCTCGGTCCGCCGACCCAACCCAGCCAGGGCACCGGCCAGATTGTTATGCGCATCGGCGCTGGCAGGGTCGAGCTCAACAGACCGCCGAAAACAAGCCAGCGCTTCTGCGCCGCGGTCCGTGGCCTGGAGTACGACACCCAAGTTCGTGTAAGCACCGGCCAACGTTGGATTCAGCTCAAGAGCCTGTCGATAGAGCGCCTCCGCCTGACCCAGGTCGCCCCCTTGATGGGAACGCACGGCCCTATTAAACAAGTCGCTACTACCGGACACCGATACCTCATGGCAAAGATTCAGGCGCAAGGTCAATTTAACAGATTTTTATCCACCAGGCACCGAAGCTCGTTATTCCGGGTTTGGAAGTTCCCTGTGCTCAAACTCGATGTCCTCACTTCGGGGCGTGCAATGTCGCCCACCACCGCTGCGCGACCCGCCGTGCCCTTTCCAGCAAAGTCTTTCTGGTCGCCCTTACTTGAACTAGCGGCCTGGTGTGCGTGGCCAGTTGCATTTTGTAAAAGACGGAATCGGCCTGAAAGTCGAACTCGCATCGTCCAGCCTCGATGGCGCGCCGGATCGCCAGCGCTAAAAGTACCGCGCCCGGACGTACCTGCCCGGGCAGGTCGATCCGTCGTCCGGTCTGGTACGCGATCACTTTGTCTGCCCAGTTCATGCCGTACAGCACCGCTACGGGCTCGTCGCGTGCAAAAAGACAGAGCAATTCAAGATTGCCACTCTCGGCGAGCCGTTTCATGATGCTATTGTGAAATTCCAGATAGCGGGAGGCGCGAAATACGCCAGGTTCTCCAGCCGTGGCCCAGCGTCGATGGTGCAAGTGAACCAGGATGGCCTTCCCCTTTTCCAGGCCAGCCACATCAGAAATGCTTTCAAGCCGGGTCGTGCCCTCGGACCAGATGTCGAATGCCTTGAGAGAGCGCTGGATGTTGCGCCTGCTATTCGCTCCCAGGCTGTGCAAGTACTCCCGCCAACTTGCCGGCAAGGCGATGTAGGGCGCTCGGGTGGTCTCAATCAAATCGGCTTCACACCCGCCTGAACGAAAGGCATCCACGAGCATGCGGGGGAGCGGAGTGTCCCCGGACATCATGGGCAGCACGACTTCGTCCCAGGGCCCAAAGGCGCCGTCCCTGAGCGCCTCGGCAACTCGGTGTGCAACCACGGTCTCCATGCCGCGCTCGGCCAATATGCCCAAATGATTGGAGTAGATGCCTTCCTTGGCGGGTTCTCCTGAAGCCAAAAGCTCCAGGCGGCGAAAAGGAAGCACGTGGCGATACCAGTGCCGCCGGTAAAGAAGGGGTGCCAGGCCAATTAATCGGCCATCTTTTTGGACGAGTCCCAAGCGGAGCCGACGGCCCTGACGCCCTCCATAGACTTGCCACCATGAAAGGAGCCAGTCCGGCGTTTGGGTCAACTCAGTCCGGCAGGAGCGCCGACAGAGGTCGCTCCACGCGGAGCGCCAGAGCTCCGCTTGTGTCGCGTCTGAAATCACGACACAAGATATGGCAGCGGCGCGATTGGGCATCACGAGAGGTTCAATAGTGATCTTGTTCCTGGCGGCGCCGCCCGGGAATTAAGCCCTTGAGTTTTGTAAACAGGCGATAACCCTGGTTCTTCACTCCGTCACGCCACGCCGACTTGCCGAACGGCGTGGGCTTCACTCCCAGGCGGCGGATTAGATGATTGACGGCACAAATCGTCCCGCGTCGTTTGGTTTCCTTGGTTTCCACCGTAAGAGCGAAGGAAACGGTTACGTCGCCTTCCGTGGTCACCCAGTGTGGAAAATTGACAGGGATGTGGACTCCGTCGCCGGGGCCCATCTTGAAGGGCGTGGCCCGGGACTTCATTTCATCCCGAAACGGCAAGGAGTTGAAACGGCCTGAGTAAAACCGCTCGATATCCTCCTCGGACAGAACGGAGCGATCATCGCCTGGAAGTACATGGAAGGTTTTCGTGCCGCGGATTTGCAGCAAAAAATTGATTTCCGGGTCCATGTGATAAGGAGTCACCATGTTCGGCGCCGACAGAAAAACATAACCCACCTTGCTGTGGATATCGCGCATGTAAGGATTGCCGATGGCCTCGATCTCGGCGATGCAGACATGCAACAGGTCGCGGTAGTCGGGATGATGTTCGATGCCCTTGAGCATGATGCGCGTGTCGCTATTTTCCATCGTGCGGAAGGCCTCTTCGACGGATAAGTCGGCTGTGGGGATCTGGTCCGGCGTTGCGCCTACCGGGACAGCACCGGAATTGATACGCACATTTTTTTCGGGAAGCCATTTCGCCAGTTCGCGAAGGCGCTGCATGCCGAGCAGCGGATGGTTGGCAAGTCGATGGTGGACCGCGCAGGGTTGCGAGTTGAGCCGTGCCACCAGGTAATCGCGATCCAGAAGGAGAAATGGTCCCTGGCCGGCATCGTGATTAGCGGGCAATGAACTTTCCGTGAGGCCTGTTTGTTTCATAGTGGACCGTTTGAAAGACTTGACCGGGCTATTTTCAGAGGCCCCTTGATCAGTCCACCGAACTTATCATTTTCTCCCACATAAGGCGCAAAAGCGCATTGATTAAACCGTCGCGACTTAAAAAAGTTTCGGTTTATGCGAGCTTGATCCACTCCGCCAGAAAGGATGGTCGAGTCCTTCGAATTGGTTTGATGGCAAGTTTCGCGATAGGAAAACGCTTGCCCAGCAGTGGGCACCAAAGCTGTCGTGGCCCTGCACACCAGGAAGTTCTCAAGAGTTTTGGCCAGCGCCAGGCCCTGAAAAAATCGCGTTTTCAACTAGTGCCGAGCAGTCGCTTTTTATGGCACAAGTGTTGCAATCACGATGGCAGCAAAGCAGTGATCGGCAGGTTGCAAGGCCCACCCGCCGGCGTAAAGCCTGAAAGGTGCAACGCAAGTGCTGACCGCTGCTTTGTTTTAAAAACCATTCCCTTGGAAACATCCGGGGAGCTGCCTGACATTTACCCGCGCACCTGGCAGCTTCCCGGATTTTTTCTCACGACTCTTAGTGATTCAAAATGAATTCGTTGCTATTTAGCAGCGCCCAAAACACATCCTGGCAGTAGCCCGTCCAGAAAGCCACGCCGTCGCGCGGGCCAGCCACACCTGGTCTGTAGCTGTAGACCTTGGGGCTTAATATTTTCTCGATTTCCTTGGTAGTGGGCGGACGGTTAAGGGCTGCTCTGAATAGTACATTCAGCACTTTGCCAGCCTCTCGTTCGTTGACCGGCGGATGGCTGGCCAGGGCATACGCGACGGTGCCTTCTTGTTTGTTCATGATGGCATCGTTGATGTCAGAGCCGTTCATGAGAATGAGGGCCTGCACAACTGTGCCGCTGAAAGAGCCCTCGTTGCCTTCGTCGTCGCCGAACTTGACGATGAGTTTTTGCATCCAGGATTCGCGCAGGGCCGCCTTGGCGGTCTTGTTCTTGGCCAACGGCGATTCCGTCGCGGTCATGAGCGATTCAAAAAGCTGTTCTGGCGTCATGGGTTTCAAAAGCATGCGCGAAAAACGTTTCATCTTCCGGCTTGTCGTTCGTCGCGTTCGAAGCGCTGGACAGGCCATAGGCCCTGCTGTTGCATATCCAGCGAATCAGCACCTTGGGATTGTAGCTGTACTTCGTGGCCCAATCGTCGCAGAGTTTTTCGAAGAGCTCGGGATGGGTGATCGGATTGTGCTCGCCGAAATCATCGACATTGTCCTTGGTGAAGCTACGTCCGAAAAAGTGGCCCCACGTGCGGTTGACGTAGGCCTTCGCGAAATAGGGGCTGCCGACGATGAACTTGGCCAGTTGCTGGCGGCGTGTAGCTCCCTTGATGGGGGACATTTTTTGACCATCGAGGAACGTCGCATCCGTATAGAGAAGGACGCCGCTGCGCCGTTCGTAGGGCACCAGGCCCTTGACATTGAACTGGGGATCGTCGGTGAGATTATATTGCGGCATGCCCACTTCTTTTTTCTTGGGTGCCATCATGGTGGGCCGGCCAGTTGGGTCTACCTGGCGGAAAAAGGCATTGATGCCCCAGAAATGTTCCTGCCGCCAGTCGCTGTTAAAGGGATGATCGTGACACTGCACGCACTGGGTGCGCAAGCCGAGGAACAGCCGTGTGGTACGCGATGTCAGGGGTATCATGTCGTACTTGCCGCTGTTGGCATTGTCCTGGTTAATTCTCTCGCCGAGATGGGCCAGGATGAAATTGACCGCGCCGTTGTCGTTGGTTTTGCCCTGGGCGGACAGAATTTCGCTGACGATCTTGGACCAGTCGGGAATGTAAGCCTGCGTTGTCTCCGTCTTTTTCTCGTCCAGTAGCTTTTCGCTAAGCCAGTCCCGCAGTTGTTCCTGGTAGGGCTTATTGGGCACTCCCGTTCGCGTCAGCAGCAGCACGGTCCAGATATTGGCCCAATTGTGAGCGTATTCCTCACCTTTGCCGTAATCGGGCCCCTTTTTCTGGAGGAACTCGGGATTGCCAAGCAGTCGCTCAATAAGTCGGGAACGACGCCGTTCGGGCGGGTCGGTCAAAAAGCTCTCCATCTCCTTGATGGTGGCGATGCGGCCGATGATATCCAGCGAGGCACGGCGGATAAATTCATAATCGGTGCAGCGCTCGGCGGGGACAATCTTGTTTTCTTGCCAGCTCTTTTCCAACATCTGATTGATAAAAGCCACTTGCTCGAGCCCGCCCGTTCCGGCGAGAATATCGACGACCTTTGGCTGTTTGGCTGCCGGCGGCGCTTTGTCGGCCTTCTTTTCCGGGCCGTTTGTCTGTGCCGGCGCCAGGGGCAACTGTGCCACCATCATGCCCGCCAACAACGTAGCGACCAGGAGTAGCCCCATCCTTCGAGGCTGAAGATATTTTTTCTTGATCAGGTTAATCATTGGCGTTTTCCTCGAAGAGTCGCGCACGGCAGCGGTTGTTCGAAACGCGCGGCCGTCATGATACTATCTTAAAGTGCGCGTCAAAACGTTGCAAATACAATCTACCAATGGTAAGGCGGCGGCCTAAAGCGCGCGACGGCCCCCTTGAGACGTTTGTTTCCGGGCGGGAGTTCCCGATATTACGACAGGCATACACGCGGGGGCGGACATGATCGACTTCGACAGCGAAAAGGTCTGGCTCAATGCTCGGCAGGCGAAAACGGAGGATTTGTTGGACCGGGTGACGGTGTATCGGGCCGGCATGGAGCCAGCTGCCCTGGCAATCATCGAAGCGGAATTGCAAGATCGAGGAATCACTAACCAGGCGATTCGCGCTCACGCGGAGACACGTGAGGCAAACTGCCTGTGGGCATCGGACGGCACCGCCCTCCCGTGTAGTTTTTGCCGAAAGCCCGCGGTCGTGCTGGTTTGGGGATGGCAGCGCTTGTGGAAAGTGTTACCGGTCTTTCCGCGCCAATTCCGCTACTGCCAGGAACACCGGGACGCCTGGACGAAGGCGGCCCCGGAAACTAATTGATGTGCTGCATGAATTCGTGGACGGGCGTCGCCGTTTAGCTTTTGGCGAGTGCTTGAAGGTCGGTTTCCGTGATCAAGCGGCTGGGTTTGTCGAGTTGCGCGCTCAACCAGCTCATTACGGAGGGCAAATAAGGGAGCTTGCCCTTTTGGACGATCGCCATCATGCGTGCGTCACGACTCTTACGTTCCTTCACTTTTAGAACCCCGTTGCGCAAGCGCGAGTTTTTCATGTCCGTTTGACGCTGTTCACGACGAATTCGACGGGCGCCCATCAGAGGCTCCTCATTAAAGGCAGATAGTTAATAAGCACGGAGCCGGGGGAGATCGTTGCCGGCCCAACCTTGGCTCTTGGTTAAACTTAGCAAGAAAAGGGCGGAACGAAAAGGGTGACTCAAGGGAAATTGCTCACCACCACGACATCGTTCCGATGGTAAAGGTCGGAATGACGCGCCACCAGCCGGCAACTGGACGGCGCCTTCTCCCGGATCGAATTCCAGATTCTTTCCGGCACAAACAAGTAAACAGGGACCTGATAGCGCAGAAACGCCAGGGTTTCCTCTTCCTTTTGACAGTGCAGGACATCGCGGCGTGCATAGAAGTTGAGGCTAGGCAGATGCTCCAGACCGTAGCCGCCAATGCGGATATCCCGGTCGCGCGCTAAATTGCCAATCTCTTCCACCAGCGGTTGGGGGGCCTTGATTCCGTTCCAGGCGGCTAAAACCCCGCCGACAAGGGGGCCCAGGAACAAGAAAGTTCCCAGCACCATACAAGTAACTACGGCATTTGCGAAGCTGGAGCGCAAGGCGCGCCAGGCAATCAAGGCGGTGATGACAGGAACAAGCCCAAAGAAGGCCCAATATTGCACACCGACCAATGCCGGTCCACCCAATGGCCGCAGACTAACCTGGCCCGAAACGACCACCAGCCCAACCCCGGTCGCCACGCCGACGCTCGCCATATAAGCCAAACAAGTTAGCATCACCCAACGCGGCGGCTTGAGCTCTCCGAGGCGCCAACGGTCCAGGAAGCGGGCGGTCAAGAGCGCGAAGGGCAGCGCCGCCGGAAGCATGTAATTAGGTAATTTGGTTGCCGACATCGAAAAGAAAAGTACATAACAGGCAAGCCAGGCAAACAGGAAACGATAGGCCGAAATTACGCCCGGCGAGTTCGCGGTCTGGGGTTCGACCGCAGTCTGCCACCAGGCCGCGTAGCGATGATGCGGGCAAGGCGCGGTCATGGTGGACCACCATCCATACCACACACCAAACAGCAGGACCAGCGACCAGGGCGCCATGCCAACGAGCAGGACGACAAGATAGTAGAACGGGGAGCCATTATGCGCGTCCATGGGCTGAATGAACCGGCTCAAGTTATGGTCCCAGAAAAAGCCCTGCAAAAAAGTACCGCGCGTTTCGACCGCTACCCAGATGTACCAGGGCAACGCGACGACTCCGAGGGCCAGCGCCAGGTGCCAGGCGCGGCGGTCCCATAGCAGCGCAAGCTTGTTTTCCCAAAATAAATAGACCAATGCCACCAGCGCCGGCATTACGATGCCGATCGGGCCCTTGGTCAATACCGCCAGCCCCAGGAGTAAACCCATCCCCAGAAACCAAAGGGAGGTAGGTCCTCGGTGGCCCAGCCAAAAGACAGTCAACGTGCAACCGATGAATAGATTGAGGACGGCATCCGGGTTGGCGAAGCGTGCGGCCCCCATCATCAGGGCCGTGCTGGCTAATATGAGGGACCCCAGCAGCGCGGTTGCTCGGCCGAATAGCGTTTGCCCTAATTCATAAAGGATAAACAGGGTCAGCAAGGCCGCGAGCGCGGAAGGGAAGCGGACCGCGAACTCGTTAATGCCGAAGGCCTTGATGGCTGCCACCTGCAGCCAGTACATGAGCACGGGCTTGTCGACGCGCAGCCGTGCATTGAAAGTTGGCACGATGTAGTTGCCGGTTTCCAACATTTCGAGGGAGGCCGTGGCATTGCGGCCCTCATCCAGGTCCCAGAGACTGGGCAGCTCCCAGGTTGTTGACGAACAGGACCAGACCAGCTAGCAGCAGGATCAGGTAGTGAAAGGTGCGGCCCCGAAAGATCGCCGGCATGTCAGTCCCTTCCATCCATGGCAGGATTTCCTTTTGGCTAATTAATCTCCGCATTATAAAACAAAGACAAATCGCCGCGAGGCCAGTTGCCATGGGCGCGGGCGGCCCTGGATTGGGCAAGCTGGGTAGAACTGGACGGGATAGTGCTAGTTTGGTGGGTCAGCTCCAGGCAATTTTCATAGCAAGGACAAAAAAGGATTACCCATGGCCAAGCCCCTGTATGTTGGTCTCGACGTTGGTGGTTCAGCCATGAAGGCTGGCGTCGTTGATGAGACAGGCCATGCGCTGGCATCCGTGAGCCTGCCGACCGAAGCGTATCGTGGCCAGGAATTCGGCCTGGAACGCATGTGTGAAGCGATCCGTCAAGCCGTCGCCGCCGCCCAACTGAAGATGGAGAGAATTGCCGCTATCGGCGTGGCCACGCCGGGCACCATGGATATTGCCGCCGGCATCGTGATCGATCCACCCAATCTCAAGCCCTGGCGCAATGTGCCGGTCCGGGCGCATATTCACGATGTTTTTGGGCTGCCGGTGGCTTTTCAAAATGATGGCAACGCCGCTGCGTTCGGCGAGTTTTGGGCCGGTGTGGGTCGAGGCGTCCATAGCCTGGCGCTCTTTACGCTGGGTACCGGGGTGGGCGGGGGCATCATTATTGGAGGAGAAATTGTCGAGGGGGAGCACAGTCACGGAGCGGAACTCGGGCACATGCGCATCGAGATTACCAATGCGCGCCAGTGCGGCTGCGGCCGCTGGGGCTGTTTGGAGGCTTACGCCAGCGCCAGTGCCGTGGTCAAGAGGTCGCAGGAGGCCTTGAGCCAGGCGGGAATGAGGTCATCATTGACAAAAGCTGCCAACAAACCCGGAGGAATGACGTCCCGGGACGTTTTCGACATTGCCGCCGGCGGGGATGCACTGGCGGAAAAGATTGTTGAAGATACCGCGTTTTATTTGGCGATAGGCGCTACCAATGTTTTGCACACCATCGACCCGAATATGGTGGTATTCGGAGGGGGCATGATAGCGGCCGGCGAGAATTTCTTGCAGCGAATTCAAAAACATGTCAAGAACCTGGCTTTGCCGATTCCCGCCGAGAAGGCGAAAATCTGTTATGCGTCACTCGGAAGCGACGCCGGCTTCATCGGTGCCGCGGGCTGCGCCCTGCGAACCCATCAAAAGGCTTGAATGAACTTGTCGGACACTTGGGGGGCGAAGTCTGCCGACGACAAAAAGCCAGGCAAGCATTCGCTTTAGGTGCCTATTTCGCCCCAGCTGCGTGTGGGTTTGGCGGATTTACCGGCATATCTTAAGATAATCGACCCAGGTTCTTGAAGAGAACGGTCGCCATGTTATTGCAGCTGACGCCAACAATCATGCCAAAACAGTCAAATAGCTGATAAAATCGCCGTTCGTTGCCTTGACGGTTGGCATTTATGCGGTTACGATTAATCATTAGATGAGACTTCGAAGCGCCAGGAGTCATGGTTACTCCCAGCCGCAATTTCATGTTCCGACCGCCTAGAACCTCGTCTGATTCCTCCCGGGGATGTGGATCATCTCCGGCGTGTTTTGCTCTCTCCAAGCCAACGGCGAACGCGTGGGGATCAGTTCACACCAGGATTGGCTTCTCCAAGAAGGATAAGCGGCGATGTTAGTACTGTCTAGAAAAAAAAATGAAAGCATCGTAATCAACAACGACATCACGGTAACCGTGGTGGAAATTCGGGGCGACAAGGTCCGTTTAGGCATCGTCGCGCCGAAAGAGGTCCCCGTTCACCGCCAGGAGGTCTTTGAGGCCATCCATGGCAAGCCAGGCGCGGAGCCCGCACCTGCAACGGTGGTCGTCAAGCCCGCCGACTAATCTCCGAGAGCTTTCGCATTCGAAGACCTCTTCAGCATGCCCTCGCATGCTTTTGAAGAGGTTTTTTTATTGTACCGATAAAGCCTATCAAATCGGGAAGGGTTCCTAGCCATTCAGCTGAAGCATGCGCTCGATATCAGTTGCGCACCTGTAGGCCATCGACCTCCATGGCCAGCTCCACATTGGGTACTACACGCTCCCAGGGACGTTGGTCGAAGACGGTCATTCCGCGCGTAAGATCGCCGCGCATCTCCACGTCGACAGACATCGGTCGAGTTCGCAGTGCCTCCGGCACCGCCGCTGCGACCACGCCCAGCACGTCTTTGAGATACATGCCCTCGATACCATACAGGTTCGACGTGGCGGCTATGCCGAAGGCGACGATTTGCCGCAAGAATGCGCATGCCCTGGAGTGATCGGCCGGTAAGCCCAACAAATCTTTTGGCGAGAAGAGCACGCGGCGCATCACGTCGAGCGGAATCAAGGTAATGGACATGCCCGACCGCAGCACCTTGTGGGCCGCCAGCGGATCACAGCAAAAGTGAAACTCGCTCACGGGACCCGCGTTGCCTGGTTCATGTAAGGTGCCGCCCAGGCAAATCAGGCGCAGCAACAAGGACGGCAACTCGGCGCAAGATCGAGCGCCGCGCCACTACCGTGCACGGGCCCATGCACACCACGGTCACTTGCCCGGGATTTTGGCGAACCAACTCCACCAGCAGCTTTTCGCTGGCCGGCAAATGATGGAGCATCGCCGATGGAAAACTCGCTCCGCCAAGCCCCTCCGGTCCATGGAGCTGCTTGGCATCGATGCCATAATCCACGGCAGGCGCCGCCCCCAGACGAGGCCAGCGCGGCGGATCAAGCTGTTCGATCAACACGTGAATGTTATTGGTGGCCTGCGCCGCCGAAACGTTGCCGGGCGTGGCCAGGAGCCCGAGCACATCAAGGCCCGGGTCAAGCAGGGCCAGCGCGGTCGCAAAGGCCCCATCGATGCCCGGATCAGCTATCAGCACTACCTTTTGCGTCATGATTGGCCCTCAATTCCTCAAGAACCCTCTTGGCCCGTCCCGTGGCCAGGGCAGTTCGTGCCATGGCGACGCCCTCAAGGGGCGTAGCGGCCTTGTCGGCCGTCACCAGCGCCGCGGCCACGTTGGCAATGACAATCCGGGCATGCGGACCATCTTCGCCATCGAGTACGCGTTCGATAATGAGGGCACTCGCGGTTGCATCTTCGGCGGCCAGTTCTTTCAACGAAACCTGTTCCAGACCGAAGGTGTCGGCGTTCCATTCGAAAGCGCGCACGTCGTGGCCGCGCACCTCGCGAACTCTGGTGGGTGCCGCGAGGCTAACCTCGTCGAGACCGTCGTGGCCATTCACCAGCAATGCACGCGTCGTGCCCAGGTGGGCCAGCGCGTCGGCCATACGTTCAAGAAATTCAGGCCGTCCTACGCCCAGGAGCTGGCGTTGAGCGCCGGCAGGGTTTGCCAGGGGGCCCAGACAATTGAAAATAGTCGGAAAGCCAAGACGCCGCCGCGTCGAGGCCACGTATTTCAAGGCCGGGTGAAAGCTCGGCGCATAACAGAAGGCAAGGCCCGCGCGCGCTAGCTGGGCACGGGCCCTTTGCGGGTTGCCCTCAATGTTGACCCCCAGGGCAGCCAGGACGTCGGCGCTCCCACTTTTACTTGAGACGGAGCGGTTGCCATGTTTCACCACTTTGACTCCGGCACCGGCAACAACAAAGGCCGCGGCCGTACTGATATTAAATGTGCCCGTGCCGTCGCCGCCGGTACCACAGGTATCCAGAACGTCGCAGGCTGGATCCCAACCGAGCATGTGGCGGCGCAAAACCATGGCGGCCGTGGCGATTTCGCGAGCTGTTTCGCCCTTATTGCGGAGTGCGGTCAGAAAGGCCGCCGCGTCCGCGTCGTCACAGCGACCGTGCATCATTTCATCCAGCACCGTGGTCAGCTGCTCGTCGGTCAAGTCGCGGCGGGCCGCCAGGTGATCCAGGACGTCATTCCAGGCTAAAAGTGGCACTTGTGTCCAAGGTAAGTAGATAAAATTGGGTCATTAAATTTTACGCATGTTTCTGTCGTAATCCAAAGATCCCTTTTTTTGTGTACGGACGTCTAATATACTTAAGTTCAGATGAAACCGGTGTCGATCAACGGTTTCAGTGCCGGAAGCAGCCGTTTTGGAGCGGCAATCCCCCTTGGCCAGGAGACAATCATGCCCGATTTCAGTCAGCTTACCAATCGTCAGCGTGAAATCTACGAGTTTATTCGCGATAAAATCGAATTGCGCGGCTATGGCCCAACTGTTCGAGAGATCGGCGAAGGATTTGGGATCAAGTCTCCCAACGGGGTAATGTGCCACCTCAAGGCCCTGGAGAAAAAAGGACTCATCTTACGTGAAGAACACGCGGCCCGCGCGATCCAGTTGATCGATCACCGGCCTGCCTCGGGCGGGCTGCCCATGCTAGGCAGCGTCGCCGCCGGTGCTCCCATCGCGGCGATCAATAACGAGGACAGGGTGGAATTTATCGATCTTTTCGGTGGTCCGAACCGTTTCGTGCTGCGCGTCAAGGGCAGCTCCATGATCGAAAATCATATCGAAGATGGCGACTACGTGGTAATTCGCAAGCAAGAGACTGCTGAAAATGGTGAGCGCGTTGTCGCCATGATCGACAACGAAGTGACGCTGAAACGCTTTTACAAGGAAAAAGACCACGTCCGCCTGGAACCCGCGAACGGCACCATGGCACCAATTATCGTCGACGCCAACAGGGAAATGAATATCCTCGGCATTCTTGTCGGCGTCATGCGCAAATGTTGATCGGCCTCAAGGTGCCAGTATCCGGTGCGCCGATGTTTCGATGCCGCCAGCAACGGGCTCGATTGCTCGGTCCCACGGACGGCGCTCGTTGCCGCTTGGCATCAGCGCCGTCCCGCGCCACACGTTCAGCAAAATCCAGATCGTGAGCACCGTTGCGAGTGCGGCGAGGCCCGCGCCAAACATCGACGCTTCCCCCCACCAATCTCGGGCCTGGCCCATTAGTGCTGCTCCCACCTGGCTGCCGATACATTCCATCGCCAAAAACAGGGCGTATGCGCGCGCCAGCGCCGCCTTGGGGAGACGTTCGCCGATCAGCGCCAGTGCCAGCGGATAGAGCGCACCCGAACAGGCGCCAAGCAGAAACAAACAGATGACAAGCCAGAGCGACGACGTCGCGACCGGCACCAGCACCAGGCAGCCGCCAACCACGCCATAGCATACCAGCAGCATCGGCATTCGCCCGAAACGATCCGCAAGCCAGGCCACCGGCACCTGAAAGGCGATAACGCCGACCATGGTGACGCTCATCAGGTCGCCGGCGGCATCCGCTGTCATTCCCAGGGAAATCAGATAGAGCGACAGAAAGGCCAGCATGCCACCTTCGAGAAAACCCTGAAACCAGGCGGTGCCATAACTAAGGAAATTGCGAGCCCAGTTTGTAGAGTCCATGGACGTGGAGACAGCCGGTTCCGTGACAGCAACCGGCAACATACGGTGCAGCATAAGGCCCGCGGCGAGTGGCAATAAACCGCCCGCGAAAAAGGGCCAGGCGCTTCCCGGACGATACCAGTGCAGGCCCGCCCAAATGCCGAGCGCGCCTCCGAGGGTGAGCGCTACCCCATAAAAGCTAAAGTTGCGGGCGCACCGGTTTGGCGCAGATTCGCTGCTGATCATGGTCTCCAGCGGCACCAGACACATCGCGCCCGCCACGCCGCTCAAGAAACGCAAACCGAACCACCCGGCCCAACCGCCTCCCCAGGGGAACAATGCCAGCGTTAGTCCGGAAAGTACCATGCCCCAGGTAGAACACGCATTGCCCAGCTTTTTTGTTAGCCATGGCACAAGCAAAGACGCCAGGGCGATACCGAGATAGTAGATCGAATGATTGAGGCCGATGACGGTGTTGCTCGCGTCCCGCGCCTTCAACCAGTGGGTGATGACCTGGGTGCCTAGCCCAAAACTAAAAGACCAGGCCGACACCGCCATACAGATCGCGAGGAGAACCTTGGGGGTGGCCATGGACACAATTCTTCCTCGGTGACACTCTGGCACGTAGAGATTCCGGTTGTCGGGGCCGCATTCTAATCCGAAGCCGCCGGAATTCCCAGGCGAGCTGGCGGCACTTGATGGACAGGCGTTTCACGAGCGTTCGGGGTCAATGAGGCACGTGCATCGAGGCTGGGCGGTACATCGGGCAGGTTCTGAAGCAGGGCAGGCAAAGTGGGTGCCGCGTTGTCCGGCAAATTGGGCAAGAGAGCGATTTCCGGATGGTCAGAGGCCACGGGCGGATAAATCACCGGGTTCGCTTTCTCCCTCAGCACCAGCGCTCGCGTTCGTTGCCGTTCGTGCACGACGGCCCGGACCTGGGCGCACGCGGGCAACTCGCCCTCGCTTAGCGTTACATTATTTCGTTCCAGGACCGTTCCGCGTGCGAACTCCAGGGCAGCGAGCGCGACATTATAATCGACCACGGCCTGGAACTCCTGACTCAGAGCGTTAGCCCATTGATTTTGAGCATCCAACAAAAACTCGAGCGTGGCGGGAACGCCGTTGACCTTGGCGCCGCTGGCATACTGCTTGAAGCGAATTTGCAGTTGCTCCGAAAGGGCCTCGCGCCAGGCTGCGGATCTCGATGAGCTTATAATTTTGGATGACCAAACTATATTGCTTCGCGAGAGCAGATTGGGCGCGGCGTTCCTGCTCCTTGAGCGCCAGGTAGGATTGTGCCAGCTGCAAACGCGCGATCCGGCTGGCGGCATACTCGTAACGAAAACCAAGCGGCACGTTCAAGTTAAGTCCGACCGTCCAGCTGTTAAAATGATCGCCCAGCAAGGAGCGAATCGCATTGTTGGTAGTTTGGCTGCCGTCGGCGGCAACGAGGGTTCCATTGCCATCGAGCCGGCTACCCAGTCCCAGGGCGGTGTACGACGCTTGCAGCCTCAGGTCCGGCAGCAACGCATTCTTTACGCCTCTCAGATTCAGTTCCTTGGCTTGCAGTTCCTGGCGCGCCAGGACGAGCTCAGGCCGCAAAGTCATGCAGTCGCGCAGGGCTGCTTCCCAGTTGGGCTGGTAGGGCGTCATCGATGGCGCATCGGCCGGCACCAGACGTCGTCCATCTTCCACCGGCAAACCCAGCAAAGTCCGCAGAGCGCGCTCGAAACTCAGCACCGACCCCATGGCGCTCAGGCGGCTGCCGCGGAACTGTTCGTACTGGGCCCTCACCAAGGCAAACTGGCCGCCGTCGATAGCACCCGCCGCCAACCGGGATTTGCTTATCATCCAGGCGGCGTGCGACTGTCTCAAGCCTTGTTCCGCGGCATACAAGGTCATGTAGGCGCCATAGAGGTTCCAATAGGCGGCCTCCACGTTCAACACCTGGAAATGGACGTTGCGCTGAAATTCGGCGCACTGCTGATCGAAACGCAAACGGGTCACCAGAATGCCTTCGGGTGTACCGGCCGATTTGCGGGAGTTGATAGCGGGGAAAAGCACCGCTCCGGGATACGCCGGTAGAATTTCATTCGTCTCCACGCCAAAGCCGCGCAGCAGCGGTTGCTCGAAGCCAACTTGCAAGGAGGTGCTATACGACGGGTTCACGAAGGGGAAAAACGCCGAGGCCGGAGGAAGGGTCAGGGCCTGATAGGTGGTCCCGTAAGTAATGCCGGCCACGCCGCCGGAGGGCAACGGCTTGGCCAGGGTAGTCGTGAAAGCAGCGCCGGCGCCATTTTGGAAGCTCGACAGGCCTTGCGCCGGCTGATCCGTCGAATTCCACGACATGCCCGTGGCCCACACGGCGTCAAATCTGGCCAGGGCCTCTTCTATGCCCGCACCCACGACCGCTGGGTCCATGGCGAGCACGCGAATGCTGTCCGGCTCAATGATTCCTCGGCCGGTGAAAGATACCAGGTCGTCACTCACCTGGCCGGGGGCATTGATTGATTCGCGCACCGACGGTGCCATGCTCCAGGGCCATCGCGAGGGCTTCGCGCAGGGAGAGGTAGAACAGTGTCCGATCCGGGTCCGTTACCGTGGCCGGGCTCGTGGTCGAGGGCATTAGCGGTTCGATGACACCGGCAGCGGCGTCGTATTCCAGCGATGGTGGGATGCTATTCTGCTTATAGACGTGCGCCCAGTCGCACTCCGTATTGGGTGGAGGATGCGCACCCCGCCGCCAGGCACAGCAGGCCCAACATGCACGATGCTCCAGCAATTGTCCGCCAGCCCTTCATTGCTTTTCCCATGATAGTTTATTTGGACAGGGCCGGGTTCCACAGCAGCGGCACCGCCGAGCCCGGCAAGCACTCGCCGGCGCTGCACTCGTACCAGCGCAGGGGATTGCTCAGCCAGTGAAGCGGGAGCAGCGCCAGGTCGGTGTAAAATAATCCCGTCGATATCCCAGGCTGCAGTACGCCCCAATCCCAACCATAACGCTCACTGTTTTTTTGCTCGAACCAGAGACGTTTGTAGCAAACGTAATTGGGCTCCGCCGTCCTCACCAGGAAAGGCCAGATGCGCGGCGTCCGTTGCGCCACGGGCTCCGCCTCGACAATCGCCGGAAACTCCACTTTGCGGATGTTCTTGTATTCGCTTTCGATCCTGGCGCACAAGGCAGCTTCCGACTCGAAGCGAAAGAGCCGCTCGGTGTTCGGTGGCTTAAGCTGGATGAGCAAACCCATCTCGAGATCGTTCGGGTCGCCTGGGAAATCTCCACGCGGCGTCTGGGCGAGGCTGACTTCCGTCAGGAATAAAGCCCCACAAACCGCGGTGATCCACGTCGATCGCAAGTTCAGCATGGAGGGCGCCCCCGCGTGGCTGCTCGAGACAAGAAAAGGCTAACAGCGGCACGGCTGGCCGCGCGAGCCTTGAAATGCGGAGGTATCGGTCCCCCCGCCAGCAATGTAATGGCAATAGAAGGGAGAGCCTATACGAAATGCCGGAAACCTTGTCAATCCACTTGTGGCGGTTGGCTTGGAGCGTTCGGAAAAAAGGGGATCAGACCCCTTGAAGCGAAGAGTTTTTCAACGCTTTTGTAGGGTGCTGAGGGGGTCTGACCCCCTTTTTTTCGAACGCTCTTAGAAGTGCTCTGGTTTGTCGCACGTGGCGTCAGTCGTGGTCAACCATGGCGCGGCGAAAAAGAGTATGCAAATAATGCGGGTCATCCATCTCAGGAAACCCGCTCAGCCGTTCCGTCGAGCCCGGTTCCATGGGGCACCAGCGCAGCAGACCCAATTCCAAGGAGTAAAGGCACCAGGCCGACTTGTGCTTGTGTTGCGGAGGACCTTCCTCGATGTGCATGACCATCGCCGGTTGCGATTCGTCGGGCAGCAGATCGAAAGTTCCCTGGTAAACCGTTTCGTTCAGAAAGCGCAAGGTGAACGTCTTGCCGGAAAAAGTGAGTTCGCCGGCGCGGCGTCCTTCAATCGTGAGCCAATCACCCTGAAGGTCCGCCAGATCGCTAAGGACGAGCGCCGAACCGCATGGGGAGGCAGAGGCGGCGGCCATGACGTTATTCTCCTTGGGAAAGGTTCTTCACCGTCAATCTTAATTATAACCTCACCTGATCTACCTGCAACAAAAAGAAACGGTTTTACGCGGGACCGTGGCCGTAGATGTGTTGGATGGGTGTTACATGTCCCCAGACGATTTGCTCGCGTGTGCGGCCGAAGACCGCGGCCACCGCATCCCGCTCCGCCGGGCTGGGCGTCCATCGTCCCGTGACGATGGCCAGGATGCGCCCCTCGTCGAGGCCGGACCGCGCGGCCAGCGCCGCCACGTCGATGCCATTTTCTTCGCACAACGATGCGACCGTTTTGCCGTTTTCCATGGTCTTCCTTTCGCAGCTCACCCGGTTTGTCGCCTGGGGCGCGCGTTACATCACCCGATCCGCGGCCCAGGTATAACGTCGCCCCGCCCCGAATTCCTTGAAATCGGCGTCGAAAGCGCCGTGAATCGTCTCCGGGTTAAAGGCCGTGTTGACATATCGTAATAGCGGCAGGACATCGGCATCGGGATAGCCGACGCCGCGAATCTCGAAATAATCTTTGTTGACATCGAAAACCTGCAAACGGTCCAGCCACACGCGGACTGTATGTATGCGCGCAACTCAAAGCGCAGTGCGTTTCAGAAATTCGAGGGCCGCGTCGAGGCCGCCGGCAACATAATCGTGGGTGGCGATTGGTTTCATTGCCAATTCAACCGAGGTTTACGCGACGTTGGGTGGTTACGCGGCGACTCAAGTCGCCGCTACCGCCCGCCCTTGCGGTGGAGTTGCCACCGGGCCAATTAACGAAGGCCGGCCAATTCTTGCAGCAGGTGCCAGTTTTCCAGACGATCTTTCTTGGCCGCCAGCAGGGTTGCCGAGGGATTGCCATCTTTATCAAAGTGTTTAACGAAGCGGCCCTCGCTCCGGGCAAAATCGATAAAGGTTAACGTTTCCTTGGTTTTCGGATTGACGTACCAATCGTCCTTGACCGCCGGGTTGCCTTGCAGGGAAAGGCGTTCCTTGATCTTGTCCCCTTTGCGTGGATCGTAGATCAATACGGGGAAGGCACGGGAATCGACCGCCAGACGCGCTTGCTCACCGGCCATGTTGTCCGCCACGCCATGCTCGGGCTGGCAGGTCGTGTAACAGACGACGAGGGCTGGGCCATCAAATTCGAGGGCGCCCAGCACTGATTTATAGAAGTGGTTGATATGGGCGCACGTGGTTTGAGCCACGTAGGTGCGCGGATGCATCATGGCGATCTGGGCGATCTCCTTGCGACGTTCCTGCTTGCCGTCGATGGCTTTGCCATGGACGCTCATCTTGGTGTTTTGGCCGGTGAAGGTGGAAGTGGACGCCTGGCCGCCGGTGTTCGAATAAACCTGCGTGTCGAGAACAAAGACCTTGATGTTCATGCCCGATGCCAGCAGGCGTGACAGGGATTGGAAGCCGATATCGAACATGGCCCCGTCTCCACCCAGAACCCAGAGCGGCTTCCCCTGCCAACCCATCTGGTCCCAGCGCAGGCGCACGCCGATACCGTCCGCGGGGGCGTTTTCAAACAACGAGTTGGTCCAGGGAACGAGATACGGGTTATAGGGATAGGTCGAGGTGTAAACGGTGTTGCACCCGGTCGCGGCCACGATGCCCCACTGGTCACCATACTTGGACCCGGTGGCGGCGCACATCATGCGTAGCGCCGTCCCTTCGCCGCAACCGGCGCAGGAACCGGCTCCGCCCACGTAAAGGAACGTATTTTCCTTGAGCATCATGTCGATGAGGAGGCTGTCGTTGATGTACTTGTTGTTGGAGGGCCCGATATTTTTGAAATACCGATGGCTCTTGCGTGAGTTGGTCATGATTTCGTCGGTTTTGACAACCATCTTGAGCGCATTGTCATCGCAAACCGTGACACATTCCGCGCAACCCTTGCACTTGGACGGATCGATAATGATCTGAAACATGCCGCCCGAGCCATGCTTTTTCTTGCCGGCATCATAATACTTTTTGGTTTTCGACCATTGCGCGCGGTACATGGGGCGGTCGAGCTCGGGAATGGTTGACATTTTCTGGTCAAGCTCTTCCTCGGAGAGCACCTTGCCCAGAATGGCGGTGTCGGGGCATTCGGTCACGCAGTCCATGCAGCCGGTGCAATTCTCCGTGATATATTCCGGTATTTCGGGAGAGATATTGCTGAAGTCTCTCAGGGTCGCAGTGCCCGCCGGAACGAGCGAGCGCGCCACCGACAGATCAGCGGGCAGGTCAGATTCGCCCCAACCTTCCTCGTAACCACGAATAATCCGCTCATTGAAATCGACCACATCGAGCACCGGCAGGTTGATCAGCTTGTAAGGGCTATCCACAAGGGTGCCATAGCTGTTGTTGTTGAAGGGGTCGCGCTCCGAAGCCTCGTTCATCGATGGCGCCTTCGGTGCGACGTGGCCATTGGTCGTAGGCATTGCATGCTCCCTGAGAAGATGTTGCGCCGCCGGGGCCGGGTGCCCACGAGGGGGATGTGCCCGGCACGCTGGCGCGGTTATTAGCTAGGATTTCATCATGTCCGCCGTGATCTCTTGCAATTCGCTATAGCCCCGTTTCACACAGGTCAAATTGTCCTGAACAACACGATCACCGCGCTTGCCGAAATATTTTCGCAAGGCTTTTTCGACGCCGGCATAGACCTGCTCGTCGGTCATCTGGGCCTCGCGCATAAGGGGTTAGTCTCAAGAACGCTCCGAGAAGGACGATGCCCTGCATGCGCATCTGTAAATCGGCTTCCGACGCCACGGTACGCGCGATGCTTACCATGTCGCAGAAAAAGAGCTTCGCTTTCTTATCGCGAATAAACTTTTTGTTTTCCGCCGGAATCCGCTTCCAAACATCCATGGGGTCGGTATAAGCAGACTGCATGAAAATCGACCCGCCCATCGTAAGGCCCTTGAGCGTGAGTGGGCTGAGGATGGCCGTCGGATCGTTGATGCACAGAAGCTCGACGATTTCGAGTTCCTGGTGCAGATTGATGTGCGACTCGGCGATCGTCAGGTAATACGTGGTGGGCAAGCCTTTCTTTTCCGAACCGTACTTGGGATAGGCCTGCACGTCCTTGCCGAAGATATTGCCGGCGATGGTGGCGATGACCTTGTTGGTCGTTACGGAGCCGAAGCCGCCAACGGAGTGCCCGCGCATCGAGAACCCGCCGCGCGGCCGCAGGTCCGGGTCCTCCGCCACGGGCAGCGCCAGGGCATGATCTATCCCTAAACAAAAGAAGTCCATGCCCCCCTTGATCATGTTGTCGAAGACCGCTATCAGGTCGCCGGCGCGGACGTCGCGGCTACCCAATCCCGCCGCGCCGCTGTAGACGTTCGGCACCCGACTTAGCTTCTGGTGACCGTTTTGGCCGGTGATGCCATCGCAAAAAGCCGCTTTGACTTCGCGCGTCAAATGATTGCCGGTGGTGGACATCGGGTCGTCCATGCGTTCGAGAATGGTGAACGCCTTGCAGTTTTTGAGCGACTCGACAATCTCGTGGGCTGGGAAAGGGCGGAAAGTGAATACGGTGAGCGCCCCGGCAGCCAGCCCTTTTTTCTCGCGCAAGTAATCGACGACGGCCCTGGCCGTCTCCATGTAACAGCCCATGCCCACGATGATGTAGTCGGCATCCTCGCAGCGATAGTTCTCGACCAGGCCATAACGCCGGCCAGTCTTGCGATAGAACTCCTCGAAGGCGTCCTCGAGGGCAGGCTTACAGCGATCGTAATACCAGCGCTGGGCGATTTTACCCTTCATGTACGAGTCTTGATTTTGCACGGTGCCCGACATGACAGGGTTGGCCGGGTCCATGAGGTTGATCAATTTTTCCTTGGGAGAGCCGATAAACTCCTTCATGAACTCCGGCTCGATCAGACGCACGGTTTCCACGGTGTGCGTCGTGAGAAAGCCGTCTTGCACGCTGAAAAATGGCGTTTGCGAGTCCTCGGCGGCGCGACGGCTAATGAGGCAAAAATCGCCCGCTTCTTGGGCATTGCGCGCGAACAGCATGCCCCAGCCCACGTCGGCGACCGACATGACATCGTCATGTCCGGCATGCACATTGAGAGAGTGGCTGGTGAGGCACCGCGCCCGATGTTCATCACCACCGGCAGCCGCTTGCCCGAGATCGTATAAAGGACCTCTTTCATGAGGACGAGGCCCTGACCGGACGTGAAGTTGGTGACGCGGCCCCCGGCCACGGCGAAGCCCTCGCATACAGTGGCCGCCGAGTGTTCGCTTTCCGGTTCAAAAAAGATAAGCAGGTCGCCCCACAGATTGGTCTGCCCGTTCATGACGGCGGCGTTGTAGCCGCCACCCATCGTGGTTGAGCTGGTGATGGGATAGGCGCCGGCAGCCTGGGTCACCTGGATTTCCACATGAACGACGGCTTCAGCGCCGTCACACGTCGTCGGGATGCCAGGATATTCGAACCGGGATTCGACCGACTCTGATCCCACTTCCGGAGTGCGGGTTGGGTCTCGCAGGACAGCAACACTCATGGATTCCTCTTTTTTTAGAAAATGCACTCGCCCTCAAGAATAAGCGAGCGTCGAGGCAAGAGCCCGACGGTGTAAAAGAAACCACCACGCAGACAGCATTCGAAATTGCGACCGACAGAAATTACGTTTGCCGCCAGCCTGAACAGGAACGGCGTAACAAATTAGCTAAAAGCTGGCTGAGCCATTGGAACTGATTATAACTACTTCACCAGGCGCCGCAAAACAAATCTTGCCCCCTTCTTCCGGCCGACGAATCATCCTGGAAATGAAAACGTGCGGGCCATTTTCAATTTCATTTCCTTCCTCCGACCCTCTCGGTTATGTTAAAAGGCAACTCACCACGCCTTGTCTTTCGCGAGGGCAATTATGCCAAGTTCTACACCGCTGTCAACAATACGCCGCCCTGGGTTGTCCAAACAGCTAGGCGCACTCGCTTTGATTTTTTTGGTCAGCGGTAGCGCCGTTCCGTGCGCCAGGGCCGGTGATCCTGCAGTCACGATCAAGATTACTTCGCCGATGAAACCCCCGCATGGGCTGAGCTCGAACGTACGCTGCTCGATGAAAACCTGAGCGCCTGCCGCGAATTCTACCAAAAGTACTTTGACGATCGTGGCTATTTGCAATGCGTGGTGCGCTGGGCGCTGATGACGGCCCGGATGACGCGCCGGAGAACTTCAATCGTTGGCCTGAGCTGCACGCCCTGGGCGCTGCTGACGAAATCTTGACCATGTACGAAAAAGGCTGGGAAGGCCATCTACGCCAATATAGCGAGGCCAAGACCATCGACGTACCGATCGCGCGTGCGGGCATGTATCACAAAGAATTCATCGCCCAGTTCGACTGGATGCATAACGGCGAGGGCTTGCAGCTATTCAATCGCATGGGGCTGTCGGTGCCTCAGGATAAAAAGTATCGGGAACGCGCCCGTCGCTTCGCGGGTTTTTACATGAATGAGGACCCGGAAGCCGCCAACTACGATCCCCAATACAAGATCATCCGCAGCATGATGAACGGCAGCCGCGGCCCCATGCTGCGCCAGGCGACACCCCTGGACTGGGCCGGCGATCCCTTCGATGCCAAACGATTCATCCTCATGCATCGCGAAACGAACTATAAGGAGTGCCTGGCCCATTATGCGGAATACACGGACGTCCTCGGCGACCACTTTTTAAATCTCGTCGCCACGACACTCCCCCTCAATGCCTACATGCTCAATCAGGAGGAAAAGTATCGCCGCTGGGTTCTCGACTATATGGACGCCTGGCTGGAACGCATGCAACAAAATAAGGGCATTATTCCCTCCAAGATCGGCCTGGATGGCAAGATCGGCGGGACCGATGGCAAGTGGTGGGGGAACGTTTATGGCTGGGGCTTCAGTCCCGTGAACCCGACCAACGGCCGCCGCGAAAATCGCAACCGCATCCCGCGTGCTCTGGTCGGCTTTAACAACGCGCTCTGGCTTTCCGGTGACCAAAAATATGTCGATGCCTGGCGCGCCATGCGTGATGCCGTGAATGCCCAGGCCCGCATGAACAAGGGCAAAATGCAATATCCCACGATGTTTGGTGCCGACGGCTGGTATGGCTGGTCCGATCAGCCCTGGCACGTCGGCGACCTCGAAATATGGTACTGGTCAATGAAGCCAGCCGACCTTTCTCGGCTTGGCCCGTCTGAATGGGTGAAGTATCTGCAAGGCAAGAACAACGGCTATCCGGAAGTGGCGCTGGAGCGCAATGGCGCTCTGTTGCCCGCAAGGTCGACGCCTTTCGCAAAGACATGTCCACGCCCGATCAGCGCCTGTCTGACAACATGCTGCATTTGAACCCGGCCGCCGCGGAGGCATTGATTCAGTTGATGCAGGGCGGCCTGCCGCCTGGTGTCGACGGCGGCCTCCTCAACGCGCGTCTACGCTACTTCGATCCAGAACGCCGCCGGGCTGGTATCCCCCCGGACGTGGCCGCGTTGGTCTCGGCGCTATCCGACACCCGCACCACGGTGACCCTGGTAAATCTAAGTAAGACGCAGCCGCGCACCGTCATACTTCAGGGTGGCGCCTATGGCGAACATAAACTTGAAAGCATAACCACGCAGGACAAAAGCACCACGCTAAAGGGCTCCTATTTGACCGTGCAACTCGAACCGGGCTGCGGTCAACAACTTGTGCTCGAGATGAAACGCTATGCCAACCGGCCGACCACCCGGCAACCCTGGGGCGCGGTACCTGGCACGCCAGTTCCCATGCCGTAACGGCAGGGGGCGGGCTGGCTGTGGGTTGGGCGGCCTGCTTCTCAATATTTGACAACATAGTGTCAAAGGGCTATAGTTTTCGACCCGGTACAAACGAAGGCACCCATGAACACAACCTCGCCCTTGACACGAACCCGGCGCAGATCCCTGCGCAAGGTACCGCAAAGCACCATCAGGATTGACTGCCGCAAGGTGGGTCCCGCAGCGACCAAGGCAACGCCCGCCGAACTCCTGGACGTATCCGAAGGCGGTATGCGCCTCACCGTGTCCCGGTACCTGGCGACCGGTGACCAGTTAGAAATCTCCATCGACGGGCCCGGTCTGCACAGGCCGATCAAATGCCTGGCCACCGTGGTTTGGGCCGTTCCCATCGAAAATAAAAGTTATTGCATCGGCCTGTCGTTTAACAAAAAATTGCGCTTCGCCGAGGTGCTGCAGATCGCCAAGCCGGTCGAAAATGCACTAAATTCCTAGCCAGGAGCGGAAATTGCCGCCAGGCTTGTTCTTGTTGGCCGCCTCGTTAGTTGCCTGGCTGCTGGGGCCTGTTGGCGCTGGGGGGCCGCCTTTTTTCTGCTCGGTTGCCGAATTTACCGTTTGTGCCATCAATTCCGGCGCTCGCCTCATGAAGATGTCCTTCTGAGCCGTGGTCCAGGACCGGGCCAGAAAAAGAAAGCCCGTATTCTTGCTGACGTCGTAAGCTTCCGGCCTTTCCCCTCTCTGCAAATAGTTAGCCATCTGATCGCTCATGGCAACTAATCCCAAGATTCCGGGATAGTCGCGTGCTTCGTCCAGATTATGGTGGAAGCGAATCGACGTCCCCGCGGCACCAGGTAGGTGGTTTTGTTGGGCATAATGGCCGCCCAATTCACAGTGGTCGGTTTGCAGCGCAGCTTGTTCTCTTTCGCGCACGCCCTCTTTTTCAATGAAATCCATCGGGTCAGCGGCGTCGAAATCCTTGGGAAAGGAAACTGCCAACAAGATACGCCCAAGATCGTGCATCAGTCCCGCGGTGAATTCCTCGCCGTGAAAGTCATATCTGAGCTCTTTGTTAAGGCGCCGGCATAAACAGGCGGTCAAAAACCCGTGTTGCCATAAAACCGCGCAGCGGCCTTTCGTCAAGGGATCGACTTGCTTATAAAGATTGCCCATGGAGGCCGCGAAGATGAGGTTTTGGCATTCGCGGAAACCAAGCCGGGCGACCGCCTGGTCGACAGTATCGATGGCCTGGCTCCAGTTGTAGCTCGAGCTATTCGCCAGCTTGAGGATGCTGGCCGAAAGAGTAATGTCATTTTCGATCAACGTGCTGAATTCTTTGACGGTGGCATGTTTATCGTTGGCCATGGCGACAGCGCGCTGGGCGACGGCCGGCAATAGCGGCAGTTGCCGCAAGTCCCCGAGCAGGCGGGCTAACTTGTCATCGCTGGCGCTGGAACTATTTCTTTGCGGAGGCATGGGGCGACGCTCCTCGTGTGGCACGGTGCCGATACTGTCCTGCATGGACCAGCTTTCTAGGTAATTATAATTGAATCGGCGTACCAGTATCCGGGACAGGGGTTTATTTCTTATAATGCCTGTCAAAACGTTGCCGCGAAAGACGAGCGTAGCGATTGTCCGGCGCGACGAATACCCAACGCGGCGCTTATACGTAGCCATGCTAAGCGTTATAACGTAGCGCCCAGGGGCGCAGTTCATTTTTTATACTTTCGAAGACTTCGCTCCAATCGCCAAGCCGCTGCTGGCGGAACAGACGCATGGTGGGATACCAGGGGCAGTCAGTACGCTCCAACTGCCAGCGCCAATCGACGTTGGTCGATAGGGCCAGCCAAATCGGCACGCCTAGCGCGCCGGCGAGATGAGCGATGGCCGTATCGCAAGAGATCACCAGATCGAGACTACGCATCAAGGCCGCGGTGTCCCTGAAATCCGTCAGTTCGGCAACGAAATTGACAATGGGCCACCCGGCGCCAACACTGTCGAGTTGCTCAGCGCCAGACTGTTTTTGCAGGCTAACCAGGCTAACGCCGGGAATTCCCGCCAACGACTCAAACATCGTCACCGGGAAAGAGCGATGATGATCCCACTGGTGACGCGGGTCGCCTTGCCAGGCAATGCCCACGTTGACACTTCCTTGGCCATTGTTGATAGCGAGCTTTGCAAGCGATGTCGCCAGCGTCTGCCGCCAACGCTCGACGAGGACGTCCGCTATCTTTAGATATGGGCCCAGAGGTGGAATCTCGGCGGTAGCGCCCAGGAGGTTTGGCAAACTCAATAACGGAGTATGCAGATCAAAAATAGGTAAAGGATCGCCGAGTGCAACCAGGAGATCGACTCCCGGGATACCCAGGAGTAGCGTGTACAGAGCCTTCTGGCACTCGAACACGACCCTGCCGCCGCGCTTTTTAAGCAACGGCAAATAGCGCATGAACTGGAGAGTATCGCCGCAGCCCTGCTCGGCATGGACCAGAATTGTTTTGCCCCCGAGCGGCGCACCGTCCCAGCGCGGCTGTTGAAATTCACGTAATTTTCTTCCCGGCTGGGCCCAGCGCAGCTCGTAATCCGGCCAGCCGCCCACGAAATCACCTGTCGACAGGCGCAGCAGCGCCAGGTTCCAGCGCGCCACCTTGTGCCCAGCATCGACGGCGAGTGCCTGTTGAAAGGATGCCGCGGCCTCGCTCCGCAGTCCCTGCCCCAGCATGGCGTTGCCGAGGTTGACATGGGCGTCCGCGTAGCGTGGGTCGGCGCGTAGTGCTTGCCGGTAACAAGCGATCGCTTCCTCGTAATGGTCTTGCTTAAAAAAAATGTTCCCGAGGTTGTTGTGGGCATCCGCGAAATTGGTGTCGAGCTGTATGGCTTCCTGGTAACACGCGGCCGCTTCGCTGGGGTGACCCTGGCCCACGAGCGTCAGCCCCAAGTTATTGCGCACGGCGCATACCTGGGATCGATGCACAACGCCGCCCGAAAGCAGTCGCCTGCTTCATCAAGTCGCTCCTGGCCAACGAGCACGAGGCCCAGATTGTTATGGGAAGCGGCATGATGGGGATTAAGGTGTAAAGCGTGGCGATAACAAGCCGCTGCCTCCTCGAGCTGTCCTAGGTCTCGCAGCGCATTGCCCAGATTGTTGTGAGCCTCCACATACCCAGGAAAATGCACTACCGCCAGCCGATAAGACGCCACGGCCGGCGTCAATTGGCCGAGCC
The DNA here is from genome assembly GCA_963848825.1 of uncultured Planctomycetota bacterium. GTDB lineage: Bacteria > Planctomycetota > Planctomycetia > Gemmatales > Gemmataceae > CAVVSQ01. Next base: position 524,872 of record CAWKFA010000009.1, read on the forward strand.
GCACGAGCGTGTTACCCAAGTTGTTATGGGCCTCGGCATGCTTGGGGTTCCCCAGGAGCGCCTGCCGATAAGATTGCGCCGCCTCGTCAAGTTGACCTTGCGCGAAGAGCACGTTCCCAAGATTGTAGTGCGCGTTGGCATGGGCCGGATTCAAGAATAACGCCTGGCGATAACACTGAGCCGCCTCCAGACACAGGCCCTGCGCCGCCAGGACGTTTCCCAAGTTATTATGCATGTCGGCGTTGTTCGGGTCGATTCGCAGCGCCTGTCGGAAACAGTCAGCGGCCTCGTCAAGCTGGCCTTGCTGGTAATGCGCGACCGCCGAATCGTACCACTCGCCAAGCGTGGACATTGTTTGAACCCAACGTTATTTGACCAAACGATGAGGCTTGCGCTTCAGGGGGATTATTTCTTCGGACCCAGTTCAGGAGGCAGGTCGGTGGTTAGCGGCATGTCGCCACGCATCATCTTGCTGGCGGCCCCGACTATCTTCAGGTAATGGTCGCTGGGAAGGCCCTCATAGGTCAAAAACTGGGAGGCGCCGACCGGCACGTCATTGGTGCACTTGTAGATGGCGGTTCCCTCGTCGACCTCATCGAACATCGCCTGGTATACCATGGTGGCGCCGGCTTTCTTGGCGCTCGCGAATTGCGACCAAAGAAAGCTGCCGCCCAGGCGTGGAATTTGGTTTATAGGGAAGCGCGCGTTCTGGTTATGCCAGCTAAAACCAGGAAAAACCACCGGCAGATAGTCCTTGCCGTTGTCCTTGCACCAGGCAAGGTCCGGGACCATTGTCTTGCCGGCATAATCGGCCACTTGCCCCGGCGACGTGTAACGCCCGACGGTCCATGGGCTGACGATGTCTCCCTTCCGGATCAAGTCATGCAGCGTCTTGTCTTTGACCGTGTCGCGCTCGAGCGTGCGCCAGTAACGTTGGCACCCCCAACATGACGGTGCAATCGCCGCCCGCGGCGCTTTTGAGAAACGCCAATAGCTCGAGACCCTCGTTCAGCGTGTATTTACGCCCGTCGCTGAAGCCGAAACCCCATACGGCGACGACGGGCTTGCCATTGTGATGCAAATAGGCGGGGTCGCTGGTGATTTTCATTTTGTCGAGCAGAAGCTTCCAATCGTCCATCACCTTGCCCATTTGGCCGGCACGCATGCCCGACAGATCGTACATGACAGCGTAGGTTCGCCCGTAGGCGTTGGCGCCTTCGCGACAGTTAGCGAGCACCGTGTTGAACTGGCGCAGCCCGGCGTGTTGGCAACCTCTCCCGCGAAGCACTGCACAAAAACGCCGTCAATGCCATAATCCCGCATCCACTGGAAATGCCGTTTCACGGTCTTGACATTGAAGGCGCTGTAAACCTCGGCTGTTTTGCCGTCCGCCGTGGTGAATGCCGTCGCATACCGCTCATCCGGATCGAGTTCGCTGACGTCCGGCCATAATTCGACGTTGGTGCTGCCCGGCTTGAAGCCCTTGCGACCCGTCCAGTGATACCAGCCGCGGCCGCTGCCATCGCCTTCAGCCGCGTGCCAGCCCTGATACCCGCACAACACCTTGCCGGTCATCGTGGAACAGTCAACGCCCTTGGCACTGATCCCCGAAAAGGGCTTCATCGTTTGCTCGATGATTTGTTCGCGTGTCAACTTTGCTGGCTTTTGCGCCAGGCCTGCCGTGGGGGTCGAGGAAGTTGGTGTTGATTTCAAGCCCACGGGAGCCGGCAACGCTCCTGGCGCCGCCTGGGCGCTGGGGTCGCCATATTATGTAGTCGCAGGATGGCCTCCACAACACCGGCAGGATCGGTTGGCGCCGTTGGATAATGTCCCACGCCTTCCTGGATGATGACCGTCATTGGCGCGCCCATTTCTCGGTAGAGGTTCTCGGCCTTGCGGGTGTGTTCCTTGAGCAGCGGATCGAGGCTACCGCAGACATGGATCAGTGGCACGCCGGCCTTCGCCAGCACGGCGAGGTTGTCCAGAGGCTGCGCTTTTGTCATGGTGCAGCGCAGCACAGGGTTTTCGGCGTAGATGCAGCGTACTTTATCCGGGTTGGCGATGGCCCAGGCATATGCTTCTCCCGCCGCGCCGCCGGCGCCCTCCAGGACGGGTTTTTTTGCAAACCCATGCTCGGTGAGCAATTTGTAGACGGCGTTCCAATGCTGCAACGAGGGCCCATCGGCGTTATAGGGCACTGGGCCGGTCACAACATGGAACCCCCTGGCCAGCAGCGCGAGATCGACAACGGCGTCGCGACCGACATAATCGGCGCACAGCGTCCACGGCTTGCCCGCCGCCGGATTTCGCGGCACGATGACATTGATGGCTCCTTCCACGCCCTTCAGCTCAAAGGAAAACCGCTCATAACAATCGGTGAACCATGGCCCGCGGCAGGTGATATAGATTTCTTCCTTGGGAAAGTATCGATAGAGTTTGTCAGGGGCGTAGAAGGCCGTTTTCGTGATACGGCCTCCCAGATAGGAAGGCGGGGGGCTGGCCGTTGGCGGTTGCGCGTTCTGCGAAATAAAGTCTGCTATCGGTTGGGCATCCTTGAGGCTATGCGGGTGATGACCCTTGCCTTCTTTGATCATCACCGAAATGCGCCCACCGAACTGTTGATAAATGTTTTCGATCGTCGCGGCCGAGCGGCCCAGCAGGGGATCGATGCTGCCGCAAACATGGAGAATAGGTACGTTGGCAGCCGCCAGCTCGCCCAACTTTTTGAGGATGTCCGGGTTGATGCCAGGATTGTCGGCATAGATGCTGGACACCTGGCCCGGATGGCCAGTCGCCCAAATATAGGAGTACTCGCCGCCGCGACTCATGCCCACAAAGGCCGGCTTTTTGGACAGGCCATGTTTTTCCGTGAGAAATGCATACCACGCATCCCATTGCTTGCCGGGCCTCAGGTTTGCATTGGCGGAAATATAAGCAACGTGAAAACCCCGTTTGAGCAACTCGACCTCGGCTTGCGGTTGATGGTCCCAGTAACAACCACGCCACGACCACGGCTTGCCAAACGCCATTTTTTTGGGAACGATCAATACGCAACGATGTTTACCTTGCGGCGGATCGCCGACCCCAAAGCGTTCCGCCTCGTTGCGCTTATAAGGTTGAATGTCGAGCGTATCATCGTCCATGAGGTAATCAAGTCGCGCGAAACCGTCGTGCCAGACACTGGTCTGGGCGTCAGTCGAAGCAATGGAGTCAGCGCCTGCCACGGCGTCGGCGTGTGGCACCGTGTACGCGGCCAGGGCCAACCAGGCCCACAAGGGACAAGACCTCATTATTCGCTTCATCTCAAGTTTCTCCCAAATATCTAAGGAGCCCTTGCACTTAGGGGGCCTGCCCCGTTTGGCGCTCAAGCGGCACAGCCCAGACCGCGACACCCAGCCCAACCGCGGCGAGCGCACTGAAATAGAAAAAGGGGGTGAAGGATCCCGACTGTTGCTTGGACCATTGCACCAGCACAGGTCCCGCCGCCGACGCGAAGACAGTTATCACCTGCACGGCAGCTTGAATGGCGCCGAGATGCCGACGTCCAAAGGCGTGGCCATAGACAGCGAAAAAAATGACCGTGACGATGCCGCCGGCGATGCCCAGGGCGGCACCATAACACACCACGTGCAGCGTGGTGTTTAGCTGCGGGAAAAACGCCAGCGCTGCCGCCAGCACCAACATGCCGATGCCCAGCAGCCGCCCCATCGGCCAGCGCTGCGCGAGCCATCCGCAAACGAGGTTTGCCGGCAAGCCGCTTAAAACCAGCACACCCATGACAAGCACGAACGTCTGCTTGTCGAAGCCGCGCTCGTGAAGAATCGATTCATTAAAAAGCGTGAGGGCAGACCAGGTGAGGTTGAACAGGCCGACCGCCAGGCCAAAAACCCAGAACGCGGGCGACTTCAAGGCATCGCCGAGGGACACGTCGATGGCAGGGGGCTCAGGTCTTGGGGCCGCACCTTCTTCAATGCCAAGGCCCATCGCTTCAGGAGTGCTGCGCACGCACAAGGCGCCGAGGGGCGCCAGCACCACCAACATAAACAAGCCCACCGCCGCCCATGTCGGCCGCCAACCGAATGTCTCGACGGGCATTCCCACGGCGAAATTGGCCGCCATGAAGCCGATGGTCAGGAGAACCGTGAACACCGCCATCGCCATGGGCAAGCGCCGCGTGAACCATTTGCTGACCATGGCCATGCTGACAACCGACAAGGCTCCTTGTCCCAGGCCACGAACGAACGTGAGCGTCACGAATAATACCAGGACATTCGTCGCGACACTCATGCCGAGTACCGCCAGGCCCAGGCCGACGGCAACGCCGACGAGCACGCCCCGGGCGCCGAAACGGTCGATAATCTTGCCAACCGGTATACACAAGACGGAGCCAAGCAGGACGGCCCAGAAGTTCATGATGCTGAAGGAAGGCTCATCAATGGCCAGCGCGGGGTCACTCGTCAAATCCTTGGTGATCAGACCAAGGCCATGAGTACGCCCCGGTAAAGTTGCTGTCATGGCCAGCGCCGCGAAGAGGAGATTGATCCACCCGTAGTAAATTCGCGGCCGGCCGCGGGAGTGCCCCAATAACTCATTCATTGGCAAGACGCTGCTGGGCATGAATGGCCTGGCCCCAGGGCATGGCGGAGGTACGATCTGATTCTCGATAAACGGGCCAGGTCGTACAAAGGAAAGAACGTAGCCCTATCCTAGGCATGGTCCACGCGGATGGCATGCGGAATCAACCGGAGGCTTGGAAGGTGTCCGCGGTGCCGAACACGTTGGCCCCATCCTTTCGTGGGAAGTAATTGCTCGCCCTTCGCCCTCGCCACTCTTAGGATAGCTTCGCCTCCACGTGTGCTTCCGCGGGAGGAACTGGATTTCCCTGCTGGGCCGATCAACCCTACCTACCCAAATACCAAATTATGGGACTGACAGTTACCAAGCTTTCGAAAGATTACCCCACGCGCGGTGAAAAACTGCCAGTCCTCAAGGATGTCGATCTCCACCTGAACGCCGGCGAAGCGCTCGCCATCATGGGCCCCTCCGGCTCCGGCAAAAGTACCTTGCTGCATATTCTGGGTACACTGGACACGCCCTCCTCCGGCTGCGTTCGCCTGGACGACATGGACCCGTTTGCGCTGTCCGCGAAAGAACAGGCGCATTATCGGAACCGACACATTGGTTTCGTATTCCAGGACCATTACTTGTTGCCGCAGTGCTCGGTGCTTGAAAACGTGCTTGTGCCGACCCTGGCCGGGGGGGCGGACGACCGGTCAGGTCTGGAAAAGCGCGCCCGCGAACTGCTGGACAAGGTAGGGCTTGGCCCTCGCCTGGACCATCGACCCGCCGAGCTTTCCGGCGGGGAACGCCAGCGCGTGGCGGTCGCGCGGGCCTTGATCTATCGCCCTCCGCTCCTTCTCGCCGACGAACCCACCGGTAATCTTGACCGACACACCGCGCTCGCCGTGGCGCAGCTACTGCTCACCATGCAGCGCGAGGAAGGCAGCATGCTCATCATCGTGACGCATAGTCCGGAGCTGGCACGCATGCTGCCGGCTCAGAAAGAAATGGTCGACGGAGCGCTGGCCGGCTGGTCAGGCGGCGTGGCCTGAGCCACGTCACGTTTAATCAGGGACATCATGTTTCGTTTGCTGCTACGCAACCTGTTTTATCATCGCCGGGGCAATGCCGCCGTTCTGCTCGGCGTGGTCCTCGGCACCGCCGTGCTGACGGGCGCGCTGCTGGTTGGCGATTCGTTACGCGGCAGCCTGCGGTCCCTCGCCCTCGATCAACTCGGTTGGGTGGAGGAGGCCCTGGTAGCGCCGCGTTTCTTCCGACAGGCCCTTGCCCGTGATATGGGCCCTGGGGCGACTGCACTCATCCTCTTGCAAGGGAGTGCAGGCCACGAGGGATCAGGCCGTGCCGGCAAGGTCAACATCCTGGGTGTTGATCCACAATTCTGGCCCGAACATGAACTGCCTATCGACTCAAGCTTTTGGCAATCGGACCAGGGCGAAGTCATTCTCAATGCCAGTTTGGCGCGTGCGTTAACGCCCGGCCAGGAGATTGGATTTCTCTCGATGTCGCCAAAGCCGACAATATCCCGCGCGAGACCATCTTCGCCAAACGCAAGGCCGAGGACGTGCTGCAAACCATCAAGGTCACGGTTCGGGCCATCCTGCCGGACATGGGCATGGCGAATTTCACCCTTAAACCCACGCCCGAACCCGTTCGTAACGCCTTTGTGCCGATCCGGTTTTTACAAAACAAGATTGATCGTGCCGACCGGGCCAACGGGCTCCTGCTCGGCCCAACGCAAGGCGCGTGCAACCACGCCTGGCAGCCGCCTTGACGCTGGCGGACTGGGGCTTGAAGCTGCGCACTCCGGCCGACCGTGCCCGCGCGTTCGTCAAAGTTCTGGACCCCAGGGATGTCGATCAAGGGAACTTAAAAAAAATCCGCTGGAATGGACGAGTGCCCGACGACCTGGCTCGTCAGGCCGATGCCAACGGCATTTTGACGGGCGAGGCGGTCAAAGATTATTTTCAGAAACAGCGCAACTACCTCAGCCTGGAAAGCACGCAGATGTATGTGGACGCCACGGTGGAGAAGGCGGCCTTCAAAGTTTGCCAACAGGTTGCCAAATGGCACGCTGAACCTGTCCTCGTTTATTTGGCCGACAGTATTGGCGACGGCATGAACGAAACCCCTTATGCCGTCGTCGCGGGGACCGCCGTTGCCGACCTCGCCGGGCAAGGCTCCTCGATTAAACCCCTGCATGACGATGAAATTGCCGTCGTCGACTGGCCCGGAGCGACCGTGCGCCCGGCCAGCGGCGCCACCATTACGCTGGCTTACTATGCGCCCGACGCGCGCAATCAACTGGAGCTAAAACGAACCGCTTTTCGTGTTCGCGAGCTGTTGCCTCTGGAGGGGGCACTCGACGATCCAGACCTTACTCCCGAATTCCCCGGCATCACCGATCAGCTTGATATGGCGAACTGGGACAATCCGCCGTTTCCCTACCAGCCCAAGCGCGTCAAAGCCGTCGATGAAAGCTTTTGGAAGCGTTACCGCACCACTCCCCGAGCTTATGTCAGCCTGGAGACTGCCCAGCGCCTCTGGGGCAGTCGTTTCGGCAATCTTACCTCGATTCGTATCACCCCAGGTGTCGAGGGTGCAGGTACAGAATTCGGTGATCTGCTCCTCCGCGAGCTGGTACCAGAACGCGGTGGTTTCGTCTTACAAAAAGTCAAAGATCTTGCCTTGCGCACCGGGGCAGGGGCCACGGATTTCGGCGTGTTGTTCCTGTCCTTCAGCTTCTTTTTGATCGTGGCGGCCCTGTTGCTGGTGGGCCTGTTGTTTCGGCTCAACCTTGATCGTCGCGCGGGCGAGATGGGTGTTTTGACAGCTACGGGCTGGAGCAACAGTCGGGTGCGCTGGCTGCTATTGGCGGAAGGAAGCACGCTGGCCGTTCTGGGTGGGGCGCTGGGCGTCGCGGCCGCGCGTTTTTACGCCGAGCTGCTGTTGGACTATCTGCGTGCCCGCTGGCCGAGTGGCGACAATCTCGTTTTCTTGCGCTTTCACGGTGAGCCGAGCAGCTACGCGATCGGCTATTTATCCTCGCTCGTCGTCAGCATATTGACCATTTACTGGGCGACGCGCGTGTTGGCGAAATTGACGCCGCGCGCCCTGTTGGCCGGTCAAACGACAACGAGCAGCAATCTCGCCCGCAAGAGCCTTTGGGGACCTGCCATTCTGGTGCTGGCCAGCGCTGGCGCCGCGGCCTGCATCCTGGCAGGCATGTTCGTCGAAGGGCACGAAGCGCAGGCCGGCAGCTTTTTTGGGAGCGGCGCCTGCTTGCTCGCGGCAGGCCTCGCTGCCCTGCTGCTTTGGCTAAAGCGAATCGGCGGGCACAGTTCCCCGCAACCCAGGCTTGGGGCCCTGGGCATGCGCAATGCGGCCCGGCACCTGGTGCGTAGTGTTCTCACTGCCGGTCTGCTCGCCGCGGCGACGTTTCTGATCGTCGCCGTCGAATCTTTTCACAAAGAGGCCGCCGGCGATTTCTTCCGGAAGGAGGGCGGCAGCGGCGGCTTCAGGCTGCTTGCCGAGAGTGCCGTGCCTCTCTTTGAAGACCTCAACCAGCCAGCCGTTCGCGATGAACTGAACATCACCCTGCCCTTCGACGGCATCAAGGTTTACTCCTGCCGCGTCCGGGCGGGCGATGATGCCAGTTGCTTGAACTTGTACCAACCTTTACGCCCGCGTGTTCTTGGCGTCTCCGAGGATCTCGTGGCGCACGGCGGCTTCGCTTTCAGCGCCGGCCTGTGGACAGGCGCCGAGGAAAAGAGCAATCCCTGGCTGCTTTTGGAAAAGCCCACCGCCGACGCCATACCCGCTTTCGCCGACGCCAACACGGCCCAGTGGATTTTGAAGGTTGGACTCGGCGACATCGTCAATGTGCCAGGCGACAATGGCGAGGACGTCAAGCTAAAAATCGTCGGCCTTCTGTCCGAGAGCATCTTTCAAAGTGAACTGGTGGTCGCCGACGTCAATTTCCGGAAGGCCTTCCCCCGCCAGCAAGGCTTCCAATTTTTCCTGATCGACGCCCCCGCCGAGAAAACCCAAGATATACAAAACGCGTTGCAAGCCGCTCTTGCCGGTCAAGGATTGATGGTGAGCAGCACCTCCGAACGGGTACAGGCTTATTTGGCCGTCGAGAACACTTACTTGGCCACGTTTCAGGCGCTGGGCGGTCTCGGCCTCTTGCTGGGCGCGGTGGGACTGGCGATCGTGTTGCTGCGGAGCGTCTGGGAGCGGCGCGCCGAATTGGCATTGCTGCGAGCGCTTGGCTTTGGGCGCCCGGCGCTGCTCTGGCTGGTGCTGGCGGAGAACCTGTTCCTGCTGATGGCCGGGTTGGCCGTCGGTACCGTAGCTGCGCTGGCGGCCGTCGCGCCGCATTTGACGGGCGCCGGCGCGGGTCAACTCTGTTTGCGCCTGGCGCTGCTGCTGGGGCTGGTCGTCCTGGTCGGCCTGGCAGCCGGCGTGGCGGCGGCGATTGGGACTTTGCGCGCGCCTCTTTTGACGGCGCTGCGCAGAGAATGAACGTGAGTGGTTGTGGTTGGCAGTCAATAGCTATCAAGGAGAAACGAAAAGTGGATAAGAACATGTGGCTCGTCTACTCGATCCTGGCGGGGCTCTGCTGGGGGACCTATGTGCCGTTCGTGCAGCAAGGAATCGCTGGCCTGCAGCGCAACTCGCTGGGGTCGTTTCTCTGCGTCGGCGTTGCCTATTTCCTCATCGCGGTGCTTTTTCCCATTGGTATGTTCTTTTCGGGAGAAAAAACGCCCGAGTGGAATGTCTACGGCATCTCCTTCGCGACCCTCGCCGGTGTGGCCGGCGCCCTCGGGGCGCTGTGCGTCATCTACGCCAACAGGAGCGCAGCCGCCGCGGCGCGGGAAACCCCGGGCGCGGACATCGATTATCGCCTTTACATTGGTCCCATCATTTTTGCCATGGCCCCGCTGCTCAATACCCTGGTCAGCCTCATCTGGCATCCCTCGCCGACCAAGGGGGCCTTCGCCTTCGGTTTGGAGCACATGCCCAGCTGGAAGTTCTTTCTCGGCATCGTGCTGACGGGCGCGGGAACCTTCCTGGTCCTTTATTCCAAGGAGGAGGCGGAAAAGAAACCGGCACAACTCAACAACCCGTCGTTTCACAGGCGCCCACGATGCACTAAGGCCCCGCAGATCACCAATGATCAGAAAACGCTAAGGGTTGATCCGGTTGGTGGGACAGACATTCCTGACTGGTCTTGGGATGACCTAGTGTCTTTCGAATGCTGGACTTACGTCATTAGAAACGCAGGCAGCGAGGAAACCGAGAGACCCAGAGGGCCAACCATATGAATGGCCCCCTGGCCCCCTGGGTCAAGAAGAACGAGATGCCTTCCGCAGCTCAATCACCAGCCCCCGTCCGTCCACCTTGACCTCCACGCGAAACGCACCGCTGCCTAGCGGTGCCGTGGACCATTGCTCTACCAGGCACTCGGCGCCGATGTAAAGCCGATGTGTCTCGATGGCGAGCATCAAATTCGCATCGTCGCTGCCGAGGAAAACCACGATCCGGTCTTCCATCTGCAGGTCCGCGTCTTTGCGAGTATTTTGCACATGCCGAATAACCTCGCGGGCCATGCCTTCGTGCGCCAATGCCGGCGTGATGCGGGCGTCGAGCAGCACCTGGGTGCCGCGATCCGCCAGACCCGCCCAACCCTCGGCGGTTTTGGGCGTCACGATGAGATCGCCTGGATCGAGTAGGGCTGGCCCGTCGCCGCAGGCCAGTTCAACGGCCTGGCCTGACTGTACTTTCTCCGCCACCTGTGCCGCGTCGGCGGCAGCGATGGCGGTTTGCACCACTTTCAAGCGATTGCCAAATTTCGGGCCCAGGGTCTTCATGTTGGCTTTGATCTCATAACTAAGTAGCGGGCCGAGACCGCTCTCATGCAAGACGGCCTCTTTGATATTGAGCTCTTCGCAGATTTGATCCGCGAAACGAAGGATAGCCCGGCGTTCGGCGTCCGTACCCGGCTGAACCTTGAGTGCCGCCAGGGGCTGGCGGACTTTGATCTTCACGAGATTGCGTGCCGCCGACCCCAGCGACACCAGGCGCAGCAGGGCCTCCATCTCCGTCGACAGAGCGGCGTCAACGAGGGTATTGTCCCATTCGGGAAACGGGCAATGATGGACGCTGGCGGTGCGCGTGTCCTCTCCCTCGAGATTCTGATAAAGAGTCTCGGCCAAAAAGGGCGCGACCGGCGCGCATAGTTTCGCCAGTGTCACAAGGACGGCATAAAGCGTTTGATACGCGGCCAGTTTGTCCGCCCCCTGTTCACTTTTCCAGAAGCGGCGGCGGTTGCGGCGCACGTACCAGTTACTGAGTTTGTCGTCCACGAACCTTTCCGCCGCCAGGCAAAAAGCCATCACGTCGAACGCTTCATACGCCTGCCGGGCTTTTTGAATGAGGAGCTGCAAATCCGACAGAATCCAGCGGTCAATATCGGGCCGATCCTTGACGGGCACCAGAGGTAATTTAGGGTCGAAGCCGTCGAGCCGTGCGTAGTTACAGAAGAAGGCATAGGTATTCCACAGCTTCATGATGAATCGGCCGCGCCCCTCCTCCGCGAGCTCCGGGCCGAAGTTGATATTGGCGACGGGATTTTGCCGGCAGTACATCCAGCGCATCACGTCGGCACCCATCGGCGGAAAGGAATGCTCCTTCCCTTTCTTGTCCTTGCAGGTATATCCCTTGTCGGCCGGTCCCTCGAAAGGGATCGAGTTCCCCTTCGACTTGTGCATCTCCTCGCCCCAGGGGTCGCGCACCAGGGCATGGCCGAGCAACACTTTGAAGGGAGCTTTGCCCGTCATCATGGTGCTCATGGCCAAGAGCGCATAAAACCAGTTGCGGAACTGGCCGGGGAAGGATTCCGTGATGAAGTCGGCGGGGAACCATTCCTGCCAGTAAGCGCGATCGGTGTTGTACTTCATCGTCGAGTAGGGCACGATGCCGGCGTCGAGCCAGGGATTGCCGACGTCCGGGATGCGCCATCAGATTGCCGGTTTTAGGATTGCGAATCTTGACGAGATCGATGTAGGGTCGATGCGGCGACTGGCCCGCGAAGCGATCCCAGCCCTCGACGGCCCGCGCGGCCAGTTCCTCCTCCGAGCCGATCACCTCGAAATCGCCGGTTTGCTCGTCCACCCAGATGGGCAGCGCCAATCCCCAGTAGCGTTTCTTCGAGATCATCCAGTCGCCCATGTTCTTCAGCCAATCGAGTTCGCGTTTCAGGCCATCCTCCGGCACCCAGCGAATATCGTGGCAGATACGCATGATCTCCTCGCGCCAGCTCATGCCGATGAACCACTCGTCGATCAGGCGGAAGAGTAACTCGGTTTTGCAGCGCCAGCAGTGGGGATAACTATGCGGATAGCGCTCCCACGCCAGCAGCAGGCCCTTTTCCGTGAGGTTGGCGAAAATCCAATCCGTCGTCGCCGGGTCCAACACCGCTTGACCGCTCAGAGGGCCGCAGCCGGGCAAAAAGTTACCGAACTCATCGAGCGGCGCGATGGGCACCAGCCTGTTTTCCTTGCCCAGCGCGAAGTCTTCCTTGCCGCAGCCAGGGGCGATATGGACGATGCCGGTCCCTTCCGCCTCGCCGACGGCCTCCCAGGCGATAACGCGATGGCTCTCACGAGCACTCACGTTCGGGCCCCACTTTTGTTTGAGCACCACGTCCGCTATCTTGGCCGGATAACCGGCGGGGTGATTCTGGGCGGGCAACTCATCAAAGGGCCCGTCATAGGCCCAGCCAACCATGTCAGCGCCCTTGATCTCACCCAGGACCTCAAAGCCCCCCTTCTCCTTGAAAATCTGTTCCAGGGTCTTGAGCTTGGGGACGCCTTCCACCCATTCCTTTTTCTTGAACTGTTCCTCGAGCCGCTGCGCCGTGAAGGCTCCCTTGGCGAGATAGTAAACTTCCCCCTTGTGCGCCACCTTGAGATAGGTCAGCTGGGGATTGACCGCCGCGGCCACGTTGCTCGTGAGCGTCCACGGCGTCGTCGTCCATACCAATAAATGCTCGCGCACCGCTTCCCCTGCGCCGGAAGCGGCTGGAAGCCTTAACGGAAACTTGATGAACACCGACCGGTGGGCGACAAACTGATAACCCTCGTGCATTTCCATTTGCGACAAACCGACGGCGCAGCGCGGGCACCAGGGCATGGCATCGTAGCCGCGATAAACCAGGCCGCGCTCGTGACATTTCTTGAGAAAGCTCCAGATGGTGTAATTGTTTTCCTTCGACATCGTGAAGTAAGACTTGCGGTCGTCAGGTTCCCTGGCCCAGTCGGCGTCGGAGCGGTCCCAGTCCATCCAGTAACCGAGACGAATCGATTGCTCGGTCTGGATACGCGCGAACTTGTTGACGCGGTCCTTGCATTCCTGGACAAACTTGGCGATGCTGGCGAACGGATCGCCCGGCACCAAGTTTTCGATGTCCCGCTTCGACCGGAGCTCAAGGGCCTTTTCGACCTCGACCTCGACCCAAAGCCCCTGGCAATCAAAGCCGTTCTGGTAACGAAGCTCGTGGCCCGTCATGGCGAAGTAGCGGTTATAGACGTCCTTGTAAGTACGGCCCCAGGCATGATGGACGCCCATGGGATTGTTGGCCGTGATCGGCCCGTCCAGAAACGACCACTTCGGCTTGCCGCGGTTTTGCGCACGCAGCTTCTCGAAAGCCTCGATCCGGTCCCAAAAAGCAAGAACCTCACGTTCCTGGGCGGGCAAATCGACTTGTGTCTCAACTTTAGCGAAAGGCATGAACAAAACCCCGGTCGAAAACGCCGCCCAACCGCGGCAAAACATGGATTTGGCCAATATCCCTTTACTTTATCGGGTCGGGTGGGAAAAGCGATTGGCAGCGGCGGAACGGGGCGAACCTGGTTGACCCTCGAGGACACGCCTCGGCTTGGCCAAAATTCTAAAGTTACAGCGAATCTGCTCGGGCGTTTCGGACCTAGGCGCACAACCGGAATCGGCTCCCTTGCACATGCCGATGTGGCCGGAGCGGATGCGCAGAATGGCGATTCGTGCCGAAGTGTGGTGGTGTGGCGGACGTCTGGCGGACCGGAGCGCGCTAGAGTCGGGATGAGCGCCGCAAAAGCACGCGCGTTGACGATGGGCTCAAAACAGATATGGTCAGAATACTTGGCTGCGCCAATACAAACGCCGAGTGAGCTTCGGAATTCTTGTTGAGCGAGAAGCTTGGCTGCCCAATTCTCTTCCGGAAGGGCCGGGAGGGCGGTCGGCAACGCCCCGTCGATTGTCGGCGCTGGATCGGATGCGGGCCAACGCCCGCCAGGGGTATGTTGAGTCGCCTGCATGGCGAAGGGAATAGACATCGTGGAGGACATATCATGACTTCTCAGGTCCAGCCCCCAAAGGAGCAAAGTGACCCAGTAGTGCGGCCCGGATCCCTTACCTTCAACTCCGTAATCACGAAACTCAAAGCCGGTCAGCAGATCTTTAGCAACACGGTCACCGATCCCGACTTGGAAGCCGCGAAAGAAGCCTGCGTAGGGCAGGATTTCATGTGGATTGAAATGCAGCACAGTACCTTGACCTGGCGCGAATCGCAGCAACTGATCAAGGTGATCGCCGAGGCGGGGAGCATCCCGTTCCTCCGAGTTCCGTCGGCAAACGTCGGTGACATTCTCAAAGCCTGCGATGCCGGCGCACTCGGGGTCGTCGTTCCGATGGTCGAGTCGGTTGAGGAAGCCCGTAATTCAGTCTTGTACTCCAAATACCCGATTGGTAATCGGGAGTCCCCGAATACCAAGCCCTGGGGTCGTCGCAGCTCGGGACGCAACCAGGCTGCATCCCTCTGGGGCAAAGGGTATGTCACCAACGCAAACAACAACATCCTGGTCATGATTCAGATTGAGAGCCCAGCTGGCGTCGGCATGATCGATCGCATCCTCAACGAGGTCGAGGGGATTGATATCGTCATGGTCGCGAGCAACGATTTCGGCCTATTCGGCGGCGACCGCGATGGCTCACCGACTTACAATGCGCGGGAAAAAATCGTTCGGGAAGCGGTTCTTGCCCATGGCAAAATCCTTGCTGGTCCCTCAAGTTGGCAGAACCGCCCGGGTTACATGCTGTTCCAGGGGCCCAAATCCGCGAAGAGTACGGGATACGAAAAGGTCTAGGGGTTTCCGAGGCAGGTGCGTTACCACTCCTTTTCGTTCGGCTGACTGCCAAGAAATTTGAGCCCAGGAAGAAACCGTGATGCCTCGCATGTCGCCTGGAAGTTCGGCGGTTTCGCGCGGCGACAATATTCGGACGGTACTTCACCGTGGCCGACATCATGCCGGCCCGGCAAGTGAACGCGGTCGTTCCGAATGAAAGTGTGCCCTTATTTGATGTCTTGCTAACCTGCACCGGCCGGATCGCCCGCTAGCTCAGATGAATTCTGCTCCGGCGTTGCGGAAGCGTTACGGACCGGAGCAGGCTGTGCGAAGGTGCGACGCAATGGGTGCAGGGCGTCGCATAATAAGTCGCTGAACTTGACCGGAACCGCATTACAGTTTCGCGCGGCATTTAGTCGTTGCAATGGCCGCGCAAGTTAGCTGTGTCGTCCGCCGGCCTGAGGAACCCGCGTGTTTGGCAATGTGTATCGATGCACGAAATGTCGGTTCTCGTTTTCGTCCGGCTGGTCACACCACGTAGGCGGCCAGTTGCTCGTTTGCAAGGCCTGCGGCAAGCATTACGTTCTCGGCGGCGGGCAATCTTGTTGGGGCGCAAAAATGGCGAACGCCTCCAGTTGTTGACCGGCAACGAAGAGGAACAGGTCCCAACCGGCCTGAGCGTTGTGGTGAGCGTGCCGAAACCTGACCCTGCGAAGAAATGGGATGGCGTTTCCTTACTGCAATTTGAGGGCATCCCTTGTCCGGGCTGCGGAGGGATGAACGTCCTCGTGCAGTCGCTAGAGGAGCAGAGCCCATGCCCAGCCTGCGGAACTGGCGTGGTGAAAAAGGAAGGGACGTGTATTTATTGAGGTGGGGCCGCTGGTGAACCAGATGCTGCACTTGGCCGCGGCGGCATGATGGCGTGCGGCGTTCAAGGCTCACCAGCCGCCGCGGCAGGCGAACGAAGGAGCCCCATCCGCGAGAGCAATTTCCCTCGGCCACGTTTACACTTGGCTCAAGTAACATGTGCAAAAGTTTCCAAGTCGCGCGTGCTCCGTTGACCCTCGCCTTTTCATCCTCTAGGATAGGCAGTCAGGGACAGATAGCTCAGCTGGTAGAGCGAAGGACTGAAAATCCTTAGGTCGTGGGTTCAATCCCCACTCTGTCCATTTCTGCATACCTTCCAAATCTCAACGCCCCTACAATTGCAGCGAAACCGAACCTGGCCCAGGAAACGCCAGGGCTCGGTTAATAAGGGACGAACTCCAGCCAGGCCATCCCCAGCAAGAGCGTGAGTATTGTCAGCGGGATGCCAACCT
The DNA here is from genome assembly GCA_963848825.1 of uncultured Planctomycetota bacterium. Lineage (GTDB taxonomy): Bacteria > Planctomycetota > Planctomycetia > Gemmatales > Gemmataceae > CAVVSQ01. Next base: position 540,935 of record CAWKFA010000009.1, read on the forward strand.
TGCAGTATTCCCAAAAGGAGATCGCCAGCCCTTCGCGGCGCGCACTTTCCACGACGATCAAATTAGCCACTGAGCCGAGTACCGTCAGGTTGCCGGCAAAGGTGCTCGACATGGCCAGCGCCAGCCACGCTGCTTCACGACTGGCCACTGGGACGGCCTGCACCACGGGCTCCAGCAGCAGCACTGCGGGCACATTGCTTACCAGGTTCGACACCACTGCCGATACCAGGCTGAGCAGTGACGTGGGCCGATCCAGCAGCCACGTCCACGTTTCGATCCTCCAGCCGGCGACGACATGCACCTGGAAGGCGTGGACGACAATGAAGAGCCCGGTGAACATCATCAGCAGGCCCCAATCGACCTGGGCATAGACCTTTTTCGGTTGGACTCTCTCGAGTAGCAGGACGGCCGCAGCGCCAAGGGCCACAAGTTCCAGTGGCAGGCCGGTGAAGAACAGCACCACGGCCGCCAGCGTGACCGCGACTGCCTTTACTTGCAGCCTGGCATGAACACCTCCGTGTGGAGGTCCCGCGCCCTTCGCCCTGCCGCTAGAATCGTCGCCACGCCGCCGGTTTCATTCCTTTTGGCGCGGCCAACCGGCTTCGGTAAACCATCCATACGACAAGGTAAGTTAGTCCGAGGCCAAGCAGGGCGACAGGCAACAAGCGACTGGCGAAGCGCAGATAGGAAATGCCCGAGTGCGCTCCGATGTAGATGTTTTGCGGGTTCCCGGTAATGGTTCCCGTCGAGCCAACGTTGGCCGCGGTCGCCAGGCCAATCAAATGGGGCAGCGGGTCGAAACGGAGCCGCCGGGCCAAATGCAACACCAGCGGGGTCAGCGCCACACACACCACGTCATTGATCAGGAAGGCCGACAGCAGTCCAGATAGGCTGACGGTCGCCGCGAGCAACCCGTTCGGTGTGGTGATGCAACGCAGTGCCACGCCGGTGAGCCGCTGAAAGAAACCTGACAGCCTGAGCACGCCGACCACGATCATCATGCCGAACAGAAGGAACAAGGTCTTGAAGTCGACGGCAGCCGGGCTCACGGCCTCCTCCAGGCCAAGCACCCCGGTAACCAGCATGAGGGTCGCGCCGACGAAGGCGATACCCGCACGATCTATACGCAGGCCAGGAACCTTACCGACGGCCAGGCCGATGTAGGTTAACGTGAATATGGCCCAGGTAAGCGCTACGGTCCGGTCGTTCACGACAGGTTTCCTTCTGTGGCCGCGTTTGCGACTCTGCGCCTGTCTCCCGGCGGGTACGGCTTAGTGACTTTGGTGGCCCAAACTTTTTGTCGAACTGGCTCAAGATGATCCATATGGATTTACCGGAGTATATCAAAGGGCAACGTGATCCCAGGTATCATCCACAATCTCTTTGAGGATAGCCAACGGCTCTCCGGTTTTTGCCCCAATCCATATGGAAAACGCTTTGTTCCCCTGGTTGTCGTTGTTCGCAGCCGCAAACATGAAGGCACCCTTTCGGGCATAAAAGCGACTTGGATATGAGGGCCACCGCCACGGCACGAGGGGAAGAGGCGGTATCGTCTTTGCTAAACGGTCGAGTGTTTTTGGTTCAGCCCAACCCAATGCCGCCCCAAAGGGTGCCTGCATGATTGCCTGAAAAAGAAATGCTCCAATAAGGAACTCCGATAGAGGCATTCCTTCCTCTTCCCAGGTGTTTGTGTCATTGAAGCGACCTTCCACAAGCGGATCATCACCTTGGGATGTCGTTGACCAAAGATAAACACCCTGGTTCTCGACATAAAAAACTAACCGACCGTCCTGGTCTATTTTCAACTTGTCCGGTTCGATTAGGAAATTCTGTCCACTCATCAATTCTTGCCGACGACCTGCCAGCCGGAACCACCGCCGTAATGGGATTGGAAGGGCCTTCCCATTTAAGTCATCCTCGGTGTAACCATCGCTGATGCGGAGCGGTCCCTCCCAGAATTCGACCAATTGGCCGATCAACGCTAACCGTTGATCGGTGGTTGATTCAGAATCCAGGCGGCTGAGGGCATCGTCCAAAGAACCCGGTTCAGGCAAGATTTGGCTCATCTTCCCCACTCCCCTTGGCGAATTTTTCTTGACGTCCACTGACCGAATTTCTCTTCACCCGACTCACCAACGCCTTTTACGCATCCCGTGGCATTCCACAAGGGTCGCCTTCACGTTTTAATACCGCCATCGGAGTTTCGTTGAGTTGGAAGGCAACCTTGAAGGTTTTCTGTGAAGCAGAAGGTGAAGTGACAGTCCTAGTGGAGGGGGATCATCAATTGCCTCATTGGGGCTTCTTGGCAAACCATGCCTGTCCCTTCTCGGTGATCCGCATTTTCTGGTTCCTGCTTTGGGGCTTATCGGGGATAGTCAATTCCGCCAGCCCTAACTTCCGAAGCCTATCCACTGATTTGGTTAAGTGGCCGCTGCGCCTTGATTTCATACCGAGCATTTCCGCCATTTCTGGTCGGCTTCTTGGGGTGGACTCCAAGAAAACAAGGATTTGTCGCTCCGTTTCGGTCAGTTCCCCTTCATGTACCTCATCATGTACCTCGTCATGTACCTGCACCCCCGGCATCTGCGGGTGGACTGGCAATTCCACAAGGAAATGTGTCCGGGCCTCGTCCGTTGAGAAGCGAGGCGGGGGCGAGCCATTTTCGGACATCGCTGTTCTTATGGTCGGGATGCCCGTGCAACGTCCTTCCGTTAGGTCGAGTTCCTTCAAAAACTCACCGATGCGACGGTTACGATAACGCCGGGCCACGATTTTGTCGCCGTTCAAGGCTTCGATTTTGATCGAGACGTCGGGGCCAGGGTAGCTGACAACCTCGATTCCATCGGGGTTCACTCGAACTTCCACTGGCTCCCGCTGCTCGTAGCCGCGGTGGTATACGGCGTTCACCACCGCTTCTTCGATGGCCGGGAAGGGGTAGTTGAAGATACGAGTCGCTTCCGCACGGTCCTTATGCTTGATGACTTTTTCTCGGATCACGTTGCTTTCCAAATAACGTAGGGCATCACGTACCTGGTCGTGCAATGGCCCGTGAAACGTCTTCTCGGTCAACTCGCCACCACCCGACCCTCTGGGGAAGATCACCACGTCGATCTGCGCACCGGGCAGGAACTTCCTCGGCTCATCGTGGAAGAACAGAATGCCGACGTTCCTGGGCTTTACGAACTCATTGGCCCCTTCCACGATGTTCATCTGCCGCCCTAACTCCACCAGCGGCATCTTGCTCGCCTCTTTGTGCAGGTCGCTTCCGACTTCCTTCAGATACGACTGGAGTAGCCCAGGTCGGAGATCGTCCACGTCAGCCTGACGACACTGGCGATCATCGAACGGCACGGACGCCGTCAATCGGAGAAGTTCCTGTTCATCGTCACTATTCGATTTGAGTTCGACCGAGTTGGAGTACCGCCGAATGTAATAATGGTATTCTTTCGTTTTGGCCGTGACCGACCGGGGAGCCTTATACGGGCGATTTTGCCCGCCAGGTGCCCACAACACGATCAAGTTGCGACTCTCGTACTTTTCGACGCTGAAGATCGGGAAGTAGGCTGGCTGGATTTGTTTGCAGCAAGCCAGCAATTCCCGTTGGATTGGGTCGAGTTGGTTGTCGTTGAGGCCGACCGGAGGAAAAATCGGCTGCCCGTGCCTGTCGCAATCCTGGCCGATTACGACATAACCGCCGCCCAGGTTCTCGAAGTCGTTGGCAAATGCGCACAGCGTCCGCACCACGGCGTCGGGATTCCAGCCTGCCTTGTATTCGATCCGGTCCCCTTCGACCGTCCGCTGCCGCAGCAAGTCATCGAGGTTCAGAGGAAGTTTATTGGTCATCACACAAATCTTGGCCCTCAGAAGAATCACGATGCTCATTTTAGCGAAGAAAATGTTGCACGCCGCTTCAGCCGGAGTATTTTCACTCGTGGGTGGTTCTAACCCAGGCGTGCTCGAACGGGCAAAGCCGGGCAACGATGGCCTGACACACCCGGAAAAAATTAAGCGACTGAACGTGTGCGTTGGCAAGGAGTCTATTCAGCGAGCCATGCTAATCTGGGACCGTATTCTCAAGGCAATCGAGGCGAGCAAATTCAAGATCAGAACCGAGAACGCAGCCTGGCATCTTGCGCGGGCAGCCTGGTCGAGCCCGCTCCAGCAAATATGACTTTAGCGAATCCATCGATATAATCCATTATGGGTCAGGTGCTTGTGCGAAGGCGGGCACGCATGGCGCCGGAGCGAGCCCCTGTGCAAAAGGCACCCGGCCCACACCGGAGGATTGCCGATGGTTCTTCTGCTGATCGTTTTCAGTCTCAGCGGCTTGCTTTTGGCCGTCCTCAGCGTGCCCCTTATCATGGGTAAGGTCGAACCAAATCCGTGGTACGGCTTTCGCGTGGCGAAGACCCTCAGCAATCATGCCGTTTGGTATCCCGTCAATGCATATGCGGCGAAAAGGTTATTGCTCGTCGGCATCGGCATCATTGTAAGCGCCATGGTGCTTTTTTTTGTGCCCGGAATTGAGCTCGTGACCTATGCCCTGGCATGCGGCGGCGTCGCTTTGATTGGGGTGCTGGTGGCTACCCTCCAAAGTGTTCTCTACCTCCGCTCCTTTCCGGATCAGCCGTAGGATTGCCCAGGCATTGAACACGTTCGAAGGAGTCAGCAATGGACGGGCCCCAAAAGCAGAAAGAATTGACCGAGCGCTTCTTGCAAGCAATGATCGAAGCTGCCCTGCCTCTGCAAACTGGCATGGACCGGGAAATGACCTTGCAAGCCCTCATCTGCGCGGCGGAAATGCTCAAGGAACGCTTCGAGCAGGAACGTGATGAACTTCGCCAGGAAGCAGCGGATTGAGAGACGAAGCCGTTGTCTTTTATTTACGACGTTTAGCGCACCACTCCGCCATTGACGCGCAGGATTTGGCCGGTGATAAAGCCGGCCGCTGGCGAGACCAGCCAGCGTGCGGCGCGCGCGACATCCTGGGGAGTTCCCCAGCGCTGGAGCGGAGTTTCGCGCTTGACTCTTTCTTGCCAGGGGCTCGAAGCCTGTTCGCCCCAGGCGGTGCGAATCCAGCCCGGCGCCAGACCGTTGACACTGACCTCGGGGGCCAGCGTTAATGCCAGGCTTTTGGTGAAAGCCATGATCGCCCCCTTGGCGGCGCTGAAGAGTTGGCCGCTGTCCCCCTCCATGCCGGTATCGGCCTGGTCCCAGCCCATGGTCAGGATGGTGCCTTTACCCCGTTCGCGCATGCGGCGGCCGATCTCGCGCGACAGGATGATGGTGCCGCGGACGTCCACTTCCCAGAGCGTCTTTAGCTTGTCGGCGAAGGTCCAGCGCCCCGCTTCGCCGGTCAAGGTATCCGCCCCGGCATTGTTGATCCAGACGTCCAGCCCGTCCCATGTCAGCCACGCATCGTTCGTGAGCGGCAGCAAATTGGCTTCATTGCCGATATCGGCGAGCAAACATTGCGACCGCACACCATGCTGGGCGCACTGCCGGCTCACCTCGTCGGCAGCCTGGCCTTGCCGACCGTGCACGAGGACGTCGGCGCCCGCGGCCGCAAGCTCCAGCGCGATGGCGCGCCCAATACCGCTCGTGGCCCCCGTCACCAGGGCACGCAAGCCGGCCAGGTCGCGGCCCGGCAGCGCGCCTTTCAGATCATTGAGCAGCTCGGCCATAGTGTGCCCAAGTACGGGATGCATCAGGTCGGGGGCAAGCTCGGCCAGCGGCTGGAGCACGAAAAGGCGTTCGTGCAGGCGCGGGTGCGGCACCTTCAGATTCGGTGTCGCCAGGTCCAAAACTTCTTGCCTGTAGAGGAGCAAATCCAGGTCCAGCGTGCGCGGGCCGTCTTTTTCGCGGCGAACCCGGCCCAGTTGATTCTCCACGTCCAGCAGCACGCCCAGCAATTCGGGCGCGGTCAGCGTGGTTGCTAGCTCGGCGGCCGCATTCAGATAGCGACCCTGGCCGGGCGGACCACCAACGGGATCGGTTTCATGAAAACGAGATACGCGCTCGACGTGAATGCCGTCCTGGCGCCCGAGCAGGGCCAGTGCCTGCTGCAGGTTCGCCGTCCGGTCTCCCAGGTTACTGCCCAGGGCGATATAAGCAGTAACCGCCATGGCCGACCGCTCCGTTTACCCATGTAGGGTGGGTCAAGCGTACTCGCGCTGACCCACCGATCCCCGCGAAGACTTATCCCAACTGACTTTCCGCGATTTCCAGGGGCGCAACAGGCCCATGGCCTTGCTCAGGGTTTCCTCGCGTTCCTGCTCCGGGACGCTCTCCGCGACGATCCCTGCCCCGGCCTGGACGTAGGCAGTGGTGCCTTTCAAGACCATGGTCCGCAGGGCTATGCAGGTATCCATGTTGCCGCAAAAATCGACGTAACCTACCGCGCCGCCATACGGCCCGCGGCGATGCGGCTCCAGTTCATCGATGATTTCCATGGCGCGTACCTTCGGCGCGCCGCTGAGCGTGCCGGCCGGTAAACAAGAACGTAGCGCGTCGAACGCGGACTTGCCTGGCTGGAGCCGGCCCGTCACGTTGCTACAAATATGCATGACGTGGCTGTAACGCTCCACCGTCATGACGTCGGTGATCTGCACGCTATTGTAAACTGCCACACGGCCCACGTCGTTACGGCCCAGGTCCACGAGCATGATGTGCTCGGCACGCTCTTTCGGGTCCGCCAAAAGCTCCTTCGCCAGCCGCTCATCCTCTTCCTCGGTGGCGCCGCGCCGCCGCGTGCCAGCGAGCGGACGAATCGTGACCCGGTCCTCTTCAACACGCACCATGATTTCCGGCGAGCTACCCACGAGCGCCAGCGCGGGGCCCACCTTGAGATAAAACATGAAAGGGCTGGGGTTCACCACGCGCAAGGTCCGGTAGATATCAAAGGGGCCGGCCTTGCATTCGGTCGTGAGCCGCTGGCTGAGCACCACCTGGAAGATATCGCCCGCCATGATATATTCCTTGGCTTTGGCGACGGCTTCTTCGTAGGCGCCGGGTGCGAAGTTGGACTGAAACTTGCGCTGAACGGGCCCCGCCGGCGCGATATCCACCAGCTTTAGGTCGGCATCCTTTTGCTGCAGCTTGCTGACCAGGCGATCGACGCGGGCGCAAGCCTCCTCGTAGCCGCGGTCCGGGGCCGACGGATCGACGTGGGCATGGGCGACGACCGCGATCGTCTTGTTGATGTGATCGAAGATGACCATGCGATCGTAGAGGGCGAAGGAGAGATCCGGCAAGCCCCTGTCGTCGTGAGGGGGCTTTTCCAGGCGTTCGACATAGCGGACGGTGTCGTAGCCGGCATAGCCGACGGCGCCACCGCAAAAACGTGGTAGGCCGGGCAGATGGGGTGCGCGATATTTGGCCAGCCATTCTTCCAGTAGGGCGAGCGGGTCGGCATGGGTCAGGTGCTCTATTTTTCCCGTGACGGCATGTTCGATTTCGACGCGGCGATCCCAGGCCTGAAAGCGCAGAAAGGGACCTGCGCCCAGGAAACTATAACGCCCAAGCCGTTCGCCGCCGATGACGCTCTCAAAGAGAAAGGACCAGTCGCCTTCCTGAATCTTGCCGAAAGCCGTCACCGGGGTCAGGGTGTCGCCCACCAGTTGCCGGTAGACGGGAACGAGACTGTGGGCCCGCGACAGTTCGAGGAAAGCTGCCCGCGTTGGTTGGTGCATGTTAGTCGCCTACGGGGTAATACACGCTCGGGGCCGTCACGCAACCAAGGCGGTTAAATTCGGCAATGGTCGAGGTAAAGTTCCCCGTCAGCGCGGTGTGCGTCATGATGATCAGCGGCACGACGGCGCCTTCCGGGCCAGCCATGGCTTCGTGCTGGATCACGGACGAAATGCTGATGTGGTGATCGGCGAGGATCCGCGTCACCTCGGCCAACACGCCGGGACGGTCCTGCACGCTCAAACGCAAGTAGAAGCGCGAGGCCACCGCGCTGGCCGGCATGAGGCGGATGCCCTGAGAATCCTCCGACCAGAGACGTAAGGCCTCGAAGGTGCGCTGGGCACGACCTGTCGCGAGGTCAATGAGGTCGGCCACGGCGGCGCTGGCCGTTGGCATCTGCCCGGCCCCGCGACCGTAATAGAGCGTGCTGCCCACCGCATCGCCGACCACGAAGATGGCGTTGAACGCGTCGCGCACCTGGGCCAGCGGCGTCAAATGACGCAGCATCACGGGCGACACGTGCAAGGCGAGTTGGCCGCCGCCGCCATGGTGGCCGGCCGGCTGCTCGAGCCAGGCTTCGGCAAGCAATTTGATGGTATAACCCAGCTCGCGTGCATAACGGATGTCGTCCTGTTGGATGCCTGCAATGCCGCGCCGCGAGATCGACTCAAGCGACACGGACACGCCAAAAGCAATCTGGACCAGGATGGCGAGTTTATGGGCCGCGTCCGTGCCGTCGACGTCCATGGTCGGGTCCGCTTCCGCATAACCAAGCCTCTGCGCCTCGGCCAGCGTTTCCTGATAGCTGGCCCCCCGTTCGGTCATCGCGGTCAGGATGAAGTTGCACGTACCATTGAGGATGCCCTGCAAGGACAGGATTTGGTTGGCGGCCAGGCCATGGGAGAGGGCGCCGATGATGGGAATGCCGCCGCACACGCTGGCTTCGAAGGCGATGGCCTTTTTATAGCGCCGGCCCGCGTCGAAGATTTCTTTACCATGCATGGCCAGCAGGGCCTTGTTGGCGGTGACGATGTCTTTGCCGGCCGCGAGCAAAGACAGTACGGTCCGCCGGGCCCAATCCACGCCGCCCACGACCTCGACAGCCACCTGGATGCTGGGATCATCCACGATCTTGCGCAGATCGGTGGTGATCAGACTGCTCGGCACACAGGCCGGCCTGGTCTTGGCCGGGTCCTTGACGAGAATGCGCTTCAGCACCAGGGGCCGGCCTGCTCTGGCCGCCAGCCGCTCGGGTTGCTCCAAAAGCAGCTTCGCCACGCCGCCGCCGACGGTGCCGCAGCCAATCAGGGCGATGTTCAGGGGTTCCATGGCGATGGCGGTTTCCTTGAATCTACTTGCGCGTTGGTGCGTATTTTACGAAGCGGGATTGGAAAAACCAAACTTGGCCAGGAGGGACTTTACGCCAGGGCGGTCTAGATAAACTGCTCCAAAAAGTGCTTACTTTGACTCAAGGCACGTCGTCGGTCCGCGATATCTCCCTCATAAGCGCGGTCTTCGACCTCAATGCATACGGGACCGCGATAGCCGGCGTCAGTCAGTGCCGAGAACAAGGGCCCCCAGGCGACGTCGCCCAGCCCGGGTAGCTTGGGCGTGTGCCAGCCCAGGCCCATGCTGCCAACCTGGAAGATTTTGTCCTCGTCGATGCGCGTATCCTTGGCATGAAAATGCACGATCTTCTTGCCAAAGGCGCGGATACACCGGGCCGCATCGATGTGCTGAAACACCAGGTGCGAGGGATCGAAATTAAGGCCAAAATGCGGGCTGGGGATGGCATCGAACATTGCTTGCCAGATGGCCGGCGTCGTGGCCAGGTTGGCCCCGCCCGGCCATTCGTCCAGCGTGAACAGCATCGGACAATTCTCGATTCCGAGGGTGACCCCTTCCTTTTCAGCATGCTCGACGATGCCGGGCCAAACTTCCAAAAACATTTGCCAGTTGTCCGGCACCGACTTCTTGGGGTCCCGTCCGACAAAGGTGTTGACGATGCGCACTCCAAAGCGAGGGGCGGCGCTGATCACTTTCTTCAGGTGCTCGATCACCTCATGGCGGTGCTCCCTGTCCGGATGCAAGGGATTGGGATAATAGCCCAGGCCCGGAAATCGCCACTCCGGTCCTGGTCGTGAGTTCGCGCACCTGAGCCACGGCACGCTCGTCGAACGCGCGTCACATCGAGATGGGTGACGCCCGCATAGCGCCTATCCGCCTTGCCAGGCGGCCAGCACATCAGTTCGACGCAAGCAAAACCGAGGTCGGCCGCCGACGTCATGACCTGCTCCAACGACAGGTCACCCAGAATGGCACTGACAAATCCTAACTGCATGAACTTGCTCCCCAGGACGCCGCGATGCCTCCAGGCCATGTTAGTGGATTTGTTGGCTCATTCCAGCCAGCTAAAGGGATAGCTCGCATCGTCGAGCTCGGCGGCCTGGCGCGTGAGCAGCAACGGCTTTACCGTATCGACCATCACCGCGAGCTCGTCCGTGCGCGTCAAGTTCTGGCTGGCGACTATCGTGCCGGGATGGGGACCATGCGGAATGCCGCGCGGGTGAAGGGTAAAAGACGATTCCTCCACACCGCGACGGCTGCCAAACTGACCCCGAACGTAATAGAGCACCTCGTCCGCTTGCACGTTGGAATGGGCGTAGGGGACCTTGATGGCGAGCGGGTGCGTGTCGAGAAGGCGCGGCGCGAACGTGCAGACGACGAAACCAGGGGCGTCGAACGTTTGCTGCACGGGAGGCGGCTGGTGGACCGTGCCCGTGATCGGTTCGAAGTCGTCGGCGTTGAAGGTGTACGGATAGACCATGCCGTCCCAGCCAACCACGTCGAACGGGTGCGAGGCCAGGGTGTAGCGGGTCAGCCGGGCGCCATCTTTGATAAGCACGGGAGTTGTTTGCTCCTCATCAATGGTTACCAGCTCGCGCGGACCATGCAAGTCGCGCTCGGCGTAGGGCGCACCCAGGCGGAGCTGGCCATCCCGGTTGAGATACTTGGCGGGGATGTCGATATTGCCGGCGGCCTCCAGGACCAGCAGATCGGGTTGCGAGTCGTCGTCGAACTCCAGGCGATAAGTGGTGCAACGCGGGATGACCACGTAGTCGAAAGCGCGAAACGACAAGACGCCGAACATGGTATGAAGCCGTCCGCTCCCCTGGTGGACGAAGATCAGTTCATCCGCCGAAACGTTGCGGAAAAGCGTTTCCTGCGCCGACCGCGGGACGGCATCGACCCAGTACCAGATCGTCATTGACAAACAGCGGCACACGGCCGGTAATCGGGTCCCCCTGGGCCTTCATGTTTTTGGTTTTTACATGATGATGGCGCAGAGTTGGCTCGGGGGCCATGTCGAGGGAGACGGTGCCGGCGGCTTCGATCTTGGCGACGCGGGTGGGCGGGCGCAGGTGATAGCAAATGGTGTAGGCCCGGCCAAAGCCGGCCAGCGTCACGACCTCTTCATAATAGATACCTTCCTTCTTGAAGCCCGGCTGGGCGGCATGACGCGTGTGCCGCTTGGGAGGAAAGGAACCACGCTGAAGATAAGGAAGCATTGGACACCCCATGAAGCTAGCCGCGGCGGCGGTGTGTCACAGCGTACCGCGCAGCGCCTGTTCGCGTTCGATGGCCTCGAACAGCGCCTTGAAATTACCCTTGCCGAAGCTGCGCGAGCCGCGTCTCTGGATGACCTCGAAAAACAATGTCGGCCGGTCGGCGACGGGCTTGGTGAAGATTTGCAGCATGTAACCCTCGTCATCGCGGTCGACGAGAATGCCGAGTTCCGCCAGCTCATTCAGGTCTTCCTTGAGCGTTCCCACCCGGCCGGGAAGCATATCGTAATAGGCCCGCGGGACCCGCAAAAAAGAGACATCGTTATGGCGCATTGCGCGGACGGTTTCCAGGATATTGTCCGTCGCCATGGCGATATGCTGTACGCCCGGGCCGCCGTTAAATTGCAGAAACTCCTCGATTTGCGATTTGCGGCGTGACTGCGCGGGCTCGTTGAGCGGAAATTTGATACGGCCGGTGCCATTTTGCACCACCTTCGACATCAAGGCGCGTATACTCGGTGCTGATATCGGTGTCGTCGAAATGCACCAGTTGCTTGAAATCCAGCACGTTCTCGTAAAACCCGACCCACTGGTCCATCTTGCCTTCCTCGACGTTGCCGACGACATGGTCGATGGCCTTGAGGCCGACGGCGTGGAAGGTACGCGGGTCGTAGCGCTCCGGGTCAAGCGGTTTGTAACCTGGGGCGAACACCCCTTTATAATCGTCCCGATTGACGAAGCTGTGCACCGTCGCGCCGTAGGTTCGAATGGTGGCGATCCGCAGCTTGCCGAATTCATCCTCCATGACGGTGGGCTCCTGAACCGGCACCGCGCCCCGCCGGACCGTCTCGGCGAAGCTGCCGGGCACGTCGTCCACCTCCAGGGCAATGTCCATGACCCCGTCGCCATGCTGCAGCAGGCGTTGGTTTTCGGGATGTTCGGCCGCCAGGGGCGAGGACAGCACCAGGGTGATTTTGCCCTGGCGCAGCACATAGCCGGCCTCTTTCTTTTGCCGCGTTTCCAGGCCGGCATAGGCGACCACTTCGAAGCCAAAGGCATTGCGGTAAAAGTACGCGGACTGGCGTGCGTTGCCGACGAACAGTCGAATGTGATCGATCCGCCGGAGCGTGATAGCGTCTTTGTGTGGCATGGGAACTCCTCGTTTAATTATATCTTCCAGGACCACCTTCGGGGAACCCGCCCTGACACCGGATGTGGGATCGGGCATAAAGACGGGGCTCTTGCTACCCTCCAATACATGCGTTATGCTGCCTCTTTCCGATATTCCCCGGCATTGTTCTTCTCGACTGCATTCCTTCCTTGGAAGGCCCACTCATGAAAACCTTAGGGTTGTCCGCATTTCTCTGCGTTGGCGTTCACTTTCTCGCTGCGGCTGTTCATGCCAGCGACGGCGACACGCAGTCCGCGGAGGTCGCGGCGGGACATTCTCTCCATGGCGACGTTTTCGATGAAGGCCCCAGGCAGAGTGCCTATCTCATGGGGAACACAGGCAAGGTCCATCTCGCCATCAGCACCAAGGCCCTTCCGCGCAGCAGTTTTTCGACCAGGGCGTTGGCCAGCTTCATGGTTTCTGGTATTTCGAAGCCGAGCGCTCTTTTCGCCAGGTGGCAGCACTCGATCCGGAATGCGCGATGGCGTACTGGGGAATGGCGATGGCCAACGTGAACAACAAGAAGCGTGCGGAGGGGTTTATCAAGAATGCCGTCGCCAAAAAGGACAAGGCGAGCCCGCGCACAGCGCCAGTGGATCGCGGCGTACTCCAGTTACTGGTCGGGGAAGAAGGATGAGAAAGAGCGGCGCCGCGACCTGGTCAAGGCCCTCGAGGAAATCACGCTGGAATTCCCCGATGAAGTTGAGGCCAAGGCCTTTCTCGTCTACCAGATCTGGGACAATGGCGACAAGGGCTGGCCACTCGGCAGCCGGCTAGCCGTCGATGCGCTGATGAAGGAAGTATTCGCGAAGGAGCCTTTGCACCCGGCGCATCATTACATGATCCATCTTTGGGATTATGAAAAACCGGTACGCGCGCTGGCGTCGGCGGCCCAGTGCGGGCCGTCTGCTCCGGTCATCGCCCACATGTGGCATATGCCGACGCACACCTATACGAAGGTCAAGCGCTATGAGGATGCGGTCTGGCAACAAGAAGCAGCCGCGCGGACCGATCACCGTTACATGATGAAGGACGGGATCCTGCCCAATCAGATCCACAATTACACGCACAATAATCAGTGGCTGGTCGAGAATTTTGAATATCTGGGACGAGCGCCATGACGCGGTCGCCCTGGCGAAAAACCTTATCGAGCTGCCGCGCCATCCCAAGTACAACACGCTCGGCGTCAAGGCCGACGGCAGCCCGCAAAACAAAAACCAGGCCAGTTCCGGCGAGGGTAGAAGACGGCTGCTTGAAACGCTGCTCCGTTTCGAGCTTTGGGATGAATTGATCGCGCTGGCTGATAGCGTCTACCTCGAGCCCACAGAACTGCCCATGGAACAGGTGAAAAGATTGAGGGCGCTCGGGATCGCCTGCTTTGGCAAGGGAAATCTGGCCCGGGGTGCCGAGCAAATCGAAGCGCTTGAAAGAGATGCAGACAGCCCTTCGGGGCAGTCGTCAGGCTGCCGCGGACGAAGCGGAAGCCAGGGCCAAGAAGGAGAGGAAGATAGCGGCGGAGACCGCCAAGACCATGGTCGACGCGCTGCTGAAATTCAGCGAACGCCTGACCTCCATTGAAAATGCGCTTGCAGAGCTGCGCAGGCTGGGCTGGCCTGGCGCGGGGCGACCAGGGGCAGGCCAAGGAGTTTTTCGACTCCGCCAGGGACATTCCGCGTGAACGGCTGGTGCGGATCGCCTTCGAACTTGGCGATCGAGAAAAAGCAATCAAGTTAGCCCGTGAGGATGTCAGCGGCGGCGCGGGCCAGGTATTCCGCCTGACTACCCTGGTCGAGGTGCTCCATCGTGGCGGCAAAGTCGAAGAAGCCAAGGCGGAATTCGCCAAGCTTCGGGAGTTGGCGGGTCAGGCAGACCTCGACGTACCAGCGATGCGCCGCCTGGCCCCTCTCGCGAGCAGCCTCAAACTGCCCGTGGATTGGCGCCTGCCAACAAAGCTTGCGCCCGACGTGGGCGAGCGCCCCAATCTCGATGATCTCGGCCCCATCCACTGGCAGCCGCGTGAAGCTCCCCCATGGCGTTTGCCTACCGCCCAGGATGAAGAGTATTCTTCGGCGGAACATCGCGGCAAGCCCATGATCGTCTTCTTCTATCTCGGTGTCGGCTGTGTGCATTGCGTCGAGCAACTAAAAACCTTCGGGCCCATGGCCAAGGAGTTCGGTGAAGTTGGCATCGATCTGGTTGCGATCAGCTCGGAGTCGCTGGCCGATATCAAGCAGTCCGCGGCGAGCTTGAAGCTGGGGGCCGCCTTGCCAATGCCGATTTTGGCCGACCCGGAACTTAACGTCTTCAAGGCCTACCGCGCCTACGATGACTTCGAGGGCCGCCCGCTGCACGGCACCTATCTCATTGACGGTTCGGGCCGCATCCGCTGGCAGGACGTGAGCTTCGAACCCTTCACCGACGCCAAATTCTTGCTCGCCGAGGCGCGGCGCTGCTTACTTTCCCCCAAAATCAAGCCGCCAGACAGTAAAGCGTTCGGAGAAAAGGGGTCAGACGTTCAATTGATCGCGCTCAAGTCTCCTTTGCGAACCTGGCCGCCTCGGAGAATGAAGAACGACATGGGGTTGAACGTGGACAGGTCCGGGTGATTGAGAACGTAGGTCACGTTGTCCAGCGACAGTGTCTCCCACTGGTGCAAGCCGACGAGGATATCGCCCTTCTTGAGACCGGCGCGGGCCGCGGCGCCATCCGCCCTCACGTTGACAATTTCGAGGCCGCCATGGAGTTGGGGATTGACGCGCGTGACCTGCGCGGCTGCCACCGGGAGAAGTTGCACGCCCAGCTTGTTCCAAACGACGTCCACCGTGCCCACCGGCCGGCTCAGTTTATCGGCCGCGCCCAGTACGAGCTCGAGCGTTTGTTCCTGATCGTTGCGGCGTATCACCACGGCAACGGCGTCGCCGTTCTTGTGGTCCAAAAGGCCGCGCTCCACGTCAAAAGTGCAGGCTACCCTGATGTCGCCCATCTGCACCAGCAGGTCGCCAGCCTTGAGGCCTGCCAGCGCGGCTGGCCCGTCGGACTTTTCAATGACCACGCTACGTAACGGTCCGTCGCCGGTGCTGTCCAGACGATCGCGGCACGCGAGGCCATCCGACGACTGGCCGCGGCGGCGATTCTTGAACATTTCGGTGACCGAGCGAACCATGTTGTCCGTCGGAATGGCGAAGCCAATTCCCTGGGCCCCTGCCCGAATGGCCACGTTGACACCCACCAGTTCGCCGTTTACGTTGATGAGCGGCCCGCCGGAATTGCCGGGATTGATGCTGGCGTCGGTCTGGATCAGCGATTTATAGGACATCTCCTTGTTCAGGGTCACGTCGCGCTTGATCGCGCTCGACAACCCCCACGGAAACCGTATGTTCGTAGCCATAGGCGTTGCCGATGGCGATCACGGTTTCGCCGACCATCAGGTCCGTGGCTGTGCCAAGCGGCATCGTCGGCAACGGTACGGGTGCGTCGATCTTCAGCAGGGCCAGGTCGGTTTCCGGATGGCGGGCGACGACCACGGCGTTTTGCGTGGTGCCGTCGGCCAGGCGGATCCGTAGCAGGCTAACATCCTCGACGACATGCTGATTGGTGACGATATAGCCGCGCGGGTCGATGAGAATGCCAGTCCCCATGCCATTGACGCGGCTTTGCGATGTGCTGAGTGAATACGCGTCCGTGCTCGGCACCGTACGCTCGCTATGAATATTGACGACAGCGCCCTTGACCCGGTCCACGGCATTGACCACGTTCGTGCGACGGGCGCCCGTGCGCGTCAGCGCATTGTCGGCGCGGTGGACTTCGGAGAAATTCAAGGGTTGGCGTTGTTCGAGTTCTTGCGGCCATGCCAGACTACTCGCACTCCATAAAAAGAAGGGCATTGAGCCCAGCGCACGGAAAAGGCAGCGGTGCAATCGCATTGGTGTCCTCGAGAGCTCCGGTCATGAGCGGAGGTATGATGTTGATCCTGGTGGTGAGGAACCCCAAATGCTGAGCCCGGGCGAGGTTCCCTTATAGTCTCTTGATGTTTCGGCACGCCTTTCCCGACGCCTGAAGGAGGGTTCGTTCGGATTGGCTAATTACCTACGTGCCAGACGGCACGCGCACCACATAGGCAGGACCTTCACGGGCAACCATGAAAATAGAATAAGGCAAGATTGCTGAAAGTAACGATTTCGCGGACGATGGGAAGCAAAAGAGACGTTTTTCGCGTCCTTTCGCAAGGGAGAAAACGATGTCGCGGATGGAAAAGATCGAAGCCATGCTCGCCAACGAGCCTGGCGATCCCGAATTGCACTATATGTTGGCGATGGAATTCATTAGTCAGAGCGATGACGCGGCCGCCGTGCGCCAGTTTGAAAAGTTGTTCGCGGTGGCCCCCGATTATCCGCCGGCTTACCATATGGCCGGCCGGGCCTTGCAACGGCTCGATCGTATCGACGAGGCGCGGGCCGTTTTGCAGAAGGGCATACCCGTCGCCCTGGCCAAAAAAGATACCCACGCGGCCGGAGAAATGCAGGAGCTATTAGACACGCTTGAGTAGACGTCGGAAAACTCGCCACGTTGGCGCCGGAAGCCGTGAGACTTCCGGCGCTAAGGGCCCAAAACCATAGGTCGGATCACTGGGGCAGGTTCTTCATCACACTTTCGATTACGGCCGAGCTCACCGTGCCGCCGAGGACCACATTGGTGCCGCGGGTGGTGATCTGTAGCGTTTTGGCGACCTGTCCGAGCGGCGCGAACTTTTCATCGCGCTTGGCGAAATTGTCGGCGGCGAACTGAACGACGGGCAGCAAGCTCGTGTATTCTTTGGCCATTTTCTTGGCGTCGGCTTCATTCTTGGCGTTGATACCCACTTCGAAGCGTAAGTCGTCAGCCACGGTGAGGGAGATGGCCAGGCCGTCAATCGTTTGCAAGGCAGCCGCGGCGCTGCCGGCATTGGGGACCGGCGCGTCCGCCAGCAATTTCGTGACGCTGTGCCCGTGGCCACGAAGAATATGCTTTGCTTGCCGTCGCTGCCGTTCAACAAGGCGGCAAACTCCTTCTTTAGGTTCGCCTTCTGGTCGCCGGCCAGCCGGTCCAGCGCGTCGGTAAGACCCTTCCTGGTGGAAACGGCAATCATGACATTTTCGTTAGCCAACGTGGCGTAAAAGGCTTTATCCCCCGGCGGCGTGATTTCATAAATCGTCTGTTTGCCGCTCTTGGTAATCGCCAGCGCATCGCGATTCTCCTTGGCGATCTCGGCCGTGGCGGCCGCCAGCTTGTCTTTGTCGAAATTCCCCTCAACGATGATGCCCGTGGGTTCCTTGCTGCCGTCGCTGGTCACCGTGATCTTGTGTAGGTCGCGAAAGATATCGAAGCCGGCCTTTTGCAGGAGTTTCATGGCCGGGTTGCCCGCCGCCTGGTTCTCGAGCTCCTGCTTGGCCTGCCGCACGGCTTCCTTGTTGGCCTGTAGAAGTTGGGAACCCAAAATCTGTTTAACATTGATGGTAAACACCATCTCCGTGTCACTGGGCAAAAACTTGAGATCGCCCGCTGCCGCGGTGGTCAAGGTCGCCGACGCCATGATCAGGGTGAGGGCCCACACCCGACGTGAGGTCATCATGAATCTACTCCTTTGGTGAACAACGAACGAGACTATCCAATGTTACCAATTTAGCCGCCGGGAGTTTCAAAAAACGCCGCGGGTTTTCTCCAGGCAAGGGAGCGCCGCAGCCATATTCTCGAAGACTTCTGGCCACGCGCCTGGTTTCGCTTGACGAAAGAGTCGCAACGTCGGATACCAGGGGCTATCGCTCCGCCCCAGCAGCCAGCACCAATACGGCACGGATTTAAGCGCCACCCAGCCGCGCACGCCCAGCGCGCCTGCCAGATGCGCGACAGATGTGCAGACCGTCACGACCAGGTCGAGCTGTGGCAAAACCGCCGCGAGGTCGTCAAGGCAGCCTGCATCAAAGCGGCCGCCCAGGTCGACAATCGGAAAACAGCACTTCGCCAATTGTTCGCGGCCAGCACCTACCTGGAGGCTAAACAAACGCGTGCCCGCCACCTTCGCTAACGGGGCAAAGAAGTTGAGCGGCACGGAACGGTAGCGATCATCTTTTTGCGTGGGATTGCCCTGCCAAACGATGCCGATTTTTAAGCCATCCGAGTCCGTCAGCTCAGCGCGCCAGGGCTGCCGTCGCGCCGGGTCCCCTGTCACGTAAGGCACCTGGGCGGGGATCGTGGACAAGTTCGTGTCAAATATGCCGGCGAGACTCATCAAGGGGGCCTGTACATCATGGGCAGGCAGCTCCTCACCATGGGCATTCGGGCCCGACGCGAGCAAGATTTGATCGACGCCAGGCATCCTGGCAACCAGAGACGCCAGCGGGGGCTGGCATTCCATCAGGATGCGTGCTCCGCGCCTGTACGAGCGGAACATAGCGTAGGAATTGCAGCGTGTCGCCGAGGCCCTGTTCGGCATGGAGCAAGATCGTACGGCCTTGCAAACAGGACCCGTTCCAACGCGGTTGGCGCCAGCGGCGAGCCACTCTGCCGGGTTGGGACCAGCGTAACTCAAAATCCGGCCAGGCTTCCGCCAACTGCCCGTTCAGCAAGCGCAGGCAGGCACGATTCCAGCGTGCCACCTGGTGCGTGGGTTCAACGCGCAGGGCGTCTTCGAAGTCCGTGCAGGCCGCGCCGACGTTCCCCTGGCCAAGAAGAGCAAGCGCCAGATTGTTTTGTGCATCGGCGTGGGCCGGGCATAGCATAAGGGCCCGACGATAGGACGCTTCCGCTTCGACGAACTGCCCGTCGTCTTTCAGGGCGTTGCCCAGGTTGACGTGCAAGTCAGCCTTATTGGGAGCGCTCTGCAGCGCACGCCGATAGCAGTCCGCCGCGTCAGCGAAATGTCCTTGCTCGCGCAGGGCATTGCCAAGGTTGTTGTGCGCATCCGCATAATGCGGCCGCACGCGCAAGGCCTGGCGATAATCGGCAATCGCTTGCTCAAGGCAGCCCTGGGCATGGGCCATCGTACCCAGGTTATAATGGGCCGGGGCGCAGTCGGCATTGAGCCGTAAGGCGTGCTGATAGCACTCCGTTGCCGCCGTGCTTTCGCCCTGCAGGACCAGGACGTTACCCAGGTTCGTGAGCGCATCGACACAGTGCGGCTTGATGTGTAAGGCTTGCCGATAATGGGCAGCGGCTTCGGCAAGCTGGCCCTGTTGGACGCAAAGATTGCCCAGGTTGTTGTGGGCATCGACATACCGGGGATCGGCACGAATGGCCTGCTGGAAGCAGGCGCCGGCTTCGGCGAGTTCGCCCCGGCCAAAGAGGACATTGCCCAGGTTGAAGTGAGCGGGGGCGTAATTGGAGTCTATCCCCAAGACGTCGCGAAAACACTGCGCCCCTTCGGAGAATTGTCCCTGCATGAGCAGGGCATTGCCAAGATTGTTGTGCGCGGCGACGTTTTTTGCATCGAGTGCCAGTATCTGCCGGTACAGGGCTTCCGCGCCGCGCAGGTTGCCGCGCTGATGCTGGCATACCGCCTGGTCGAATAATTCGGCGATGGTGGCCATACCTTCCGGCCCCCGAGTTTTGCCACGGCTTACGAACAAACGCTAGACGCTACTTGGAACGCTCATCGCTGGTCACTTTTTGAATCTCCTGAGCAATCTGATCCATGACTCCGGTCCAATCGCCGGGCCTCGTTTGGCGGAAAAGGCGCATGGTGGGATACCAGGGACTGTCCGTCCTATCCAGGAGCCAGCGCCAACAGGAGACAAAGGGCAGGGCGACCCAGACGCGCACGCCGAGCGCGCCCGCCAGGTGTGCCACGGCCGTGTCAATCGTAACGACCAGGTCCATGCATGGCAGCGCCGCCGCGATATCGTTCAAGGAACTGAGATTAAAATGGCTGCCAAGATCGACGATGGGAAACTGCGCCTCGGCAAGCTGCGCCGTTCCCGGTCCCACTTGCAGGCTCACGAGGTTAACGCCTGGTGTGCGCGCGAGCGGGGCGAACTGGGACACCAACATCGGCCGGGGGTCGCCCAGAAGTTGCAAACTTCCTTGCCAGACAATGCCCACATTCAAGCCTTTGTCATTGGCCGGCAAGCGTCGGTTTACTTCCTGGCGCCAAGTTTCAGTCAGCGCGGGGTCTGCCCTGAAATAAGGCACGTCGGCGGGAATGGTGGCGAGTGTCGTGCCCAAGAGGCCAGGTAAACTCATCAGCGGGATGTGCACGTCAAACGGGGGCAATGGGTCGCCGAAGGGAATGACCTGGTCGACGGCATTCATGCGGACCGTCAGATCGCAAAGACCTGCCGGGCATTCATAGAGCACTCTGCCGCCCCGTTCCTTGACCAGCGGCAAATAACGCGTGAACTGAATCGTGTCGCCGAGGCCCTGCTCGGACAGTACCAGGATCGTCTTGCCGTGCAGGGAAGTGCCATCCCAGCGCGGCTGCGCGAACGGGCGCGGCGTCCATTTGGCTTGCGTGAAGCGGCGCTCGTAATCGTGCCAGCCGGCCTTGAAATCGCCTTGCAGCAAACGCAGATGAGCCCTATTCAAAATCGTCAAGTCGTGCTCCGGATCAAGTGCCAGGGCCTGCTCATAACAGGTCGCTGCTGCGGCGAGGTGCCCCTGCCCCATCAAGGCGTTTCCCAGGTTATTGTGGGCGTTTACGTGTTGAGGATTGGTTTGCAAGGCCTGGTGATAACATTGGGCAGCCTCCGCCAGTTGTCCCTGATCCTTGAGGGCGTTGCCCAGGTTATTGGCGGCGTCCGCATGGTTGGGGTTGAGGCTCAAAACGTGCCGGTAGCAAGAGGCCGCCTCGGCGAAACGCCCCTGCGCGTAAAGAAGGTTGCCGAGATTGAAATGCGCATTGGCGAGATTGGGGCCGAGGCGCGCCGCCTCACGAAAGCAGGACTCCGCCGCCGCAACCTCGCCTTGCTCTTTCAGAACATTGCCGAGGTTGTTGTGGGCTTCCGCCAGCAGGGGGTTGATGTGCAGCGCCTGGCGGTAACAGTTGGCGGCATTCTCGAAGTCGCCCAGCTGATAGAGCGCGCTGCCCAGGTTGTTCTGCGCATCCGCATGGCGGGGATCGAGCCGTAACACGTTCTGAAAGAACTCCACCGCCCGGTCGGGTCGCCCCGCGCCCAGATGAAGGTTGCCCAGATTATAATGCGCCCTGGAGTAGTTCGGATCGATTTGTAACGCCATCTCGAAGCAGGCCGCCGCGCCCTCGAGTTGACCCAGGCGGACCAGGACGTTACCCAGGTTGTTTCGCGTATCAACGTCGTTGGGGTTCAGGAGCAATGCTTGCCGCAAAGCCTCTGCCCCTTCGGCCAGCCGACCCTGATCGATGTAAGCGATCCCCAAATTGGCATGAAAATCCGCGCTGCCGGGGCGGAGCGTGAGCGCTTGCTGGATCAATGAAATACCGACGTCGTGCTGTCCCGTCTGGTTCGCCAGCACCCCCAGGAGGTGATAGGCATCGCCATGGCGGGGGTCCGCACGCAGAACTTCCCGGTAGAGCGCCTCTGCCCCGGCCAGGTTGCCGCTCTGATGGAGACGCACGGCTTGCATGAAATGGTCGGCGATGGTTGCCATGTGGGGCCTTTATTCCCGCGCGGTAACGCTGGCCTCCGCACAAAATGCGCGCCCGTTCGGGCTGTGAGGGCCCGAATAACTAATCTTTATGCACGAATGATGAACGTTTCTTATAACTTGCGGACAGTCAGGACGCAAGCGTATTGACGATTTGAAGGTGAAAAAGCAACGGCCCGGCCCGCGCTCGGTCTGCTCGGTTAGCCATTTCCCAATACTTTTTTCAGCCGTTCGATGGTGTGCGGGTCTCTTAACGTTGCCTTGCCAAACCCCGGCAACGCGCCGGCCGCCACGGCCTGTTCCTGCGCTTCTGGGAAATTGCTGACTAGCATCACCGGCACCTTGGCGAGCGTGGCGTCGCTTTTCACTTGCCCGATAAAAGCCAATCCGGAGGCACCGCCGACGTCGAGGATGCGATTTACCAGCACGATATCGAATGGCGCTTTGCGCAACTCTCCTAGTGCCTGCGCGAAAGAGTCGACGGGCACAACATCCGCGCCAAACGTTTCCTCAAGAAACCGGCCGATGGTGTAATTGTCCGCGGCACATTGTCCCAGGCTGAGTACTTTTTTCGACACGATCTCGACTCCTCGGGCTAACCACAGGCCACAGCACCCTAAAAGACCATTATAACAACTGATTTACTCTTCAGGACGAGTTCAAGCACCGGCGCAGGCGCAGTCGTAGTCTTGATTTCCGTTTGTGCGCACACCGCTTTTCCGATAACTTGATCCGCACAGGCCTGCCATGGAGCGGCCCTGTTCCTTTTCTTTGGCCTGCCAGGGAGACCTTTTTGGTAGACACGCCACGCCTTGCCGCGGGCCCCCCCGGACACTGGCTAGCCGGCAATTTGCGGCAGTTTCGGCAGGACGGGCTTGAGTTCTTGACCGACTGCGCGCGTACCTATGGCGACGTGGTGAGTCTGCGCTTCGCGCACCGGCGGATTTTGCTGCTCAGCCACCCTGATCTTATCGAGGATGTTCTAGTTACCCAAAACCAGAACTTTATCAAGCATTTCGCCCTGCGGATCAATCCGCTGCTCCTCGGCAAGGGCCTGTTGTCGAGCGAAGGCAGCCTCTGGCTCAGGCAACGCCGCCTGGTGCAGCCCGCCTTCGCGCGGGGACGCATCGCTTCCTATGCGCCCGCCATCGTCAAAGCCACCCAGCGGCTGATCGGGACCTGGGAGCCCGGCCAGCGCCGGAACATTCACGCCGACATGATGCGGCTGACACTGGACGTGGCTTCCGAGGTCCTTTTTCACGCCGATGCCGCGCGCAGGCCGAGAACATCGCGCAGGCCATGCAAGTGCTGCAGGAATGTTTTACCGTGCGTTTCCAGGGGCTCGTGCCCATTCCGCTCTGGCTGCCAACGCCCGGCAATCTGCGCCTGCGCGGAGCGGTCCGCCGCCTTGATGCCATTATTTATGGCTTCATCCGCCAGCGCCGCCAAAACCCCACTGACCATGGTGATCTCCTGTCCTTGCTGCTTCAGGCCCAAGACGTCGACGACGGCCAGCGCATGACAGACCGGCAACTTCGCGACGAGGCCATGACACTGTTCCTCGCGGGACATGAAACGACCGCGCTGGTGCTTTCCTGGACCTGGTATCTGTTGGCGCAAAACCCGGACGCCGAGGCGGAACTCTACGCGGAAATCGACCAGGTCTTGCCGGGCCGCCTCCCTGTTTTTGAAGACGTCGCCAAAATGCGCTACACGGAAGCCGTCCTGCTCGAAGCGATGCGCCTTTATCCGCCGGCGTATACCATCGGCCGGGAAGCCCTGGCCGCTTGCGAGATCGGAGGTTATCGCGTTCGCAAGGGGACCACGGTGCTCATGAGTCAGTGGGTGGTGCAGCGCGATCCACGTTTTTTCGAGGAGCCGGAAGCATTTCGGCCGCAACGCTGGCTCGGGCCGGCTGCCAAGAAGATACCGAAGTTCGCTTATTTTCCCTTCGGCGGCGGGCCCCGCCAGTGTATCGGCAACACCTTCGCCCTGATGGAGATGGCGCTGGTGCTCGCGACCCTCGTGCCCCGTTACCGATTTTGCCTGCAGCCGGGCGCGGAAGTGGCCGCCCTGCCGGCCTTCACACTCCATCCCGTCCCCGGCATCCCGGCGCTGATAACGCCCGCGCACCTGAGCGTTCTTTTCAATTGCAACGCCCCCCGTTTGCCATTATGTTCAAAATGAGCGACTTCAAGACGCCGGCTCCGAGGAGGTTCTTATAATGCGGTTCGCGCCTTGCTGGTTTGGTGCGTTTCTCTGGGCGCTGCTGACAAATTCGGCAGCCCAGGCCGGGGGCATTCCCGCCAAAACCCTCAAAGATTTGAAGGCGGCATCGGTCTATATCAAAGTGCAGTTTGTGCCGGCCAGTGCGCAGGCAAAAACCAACATCCAGGTGAAACCCGTGCAGGTAACGGGCTCCGGGTTCCTGCACCATGTGGTCGGCGATGTCGGTTTCATCGTCACGAACAATCATGTCATCAGTCTGCTGGCCGGCGAAGTGTCGCAGGGCCTTCCAAGCGTGGTTTTCAACAGCGGCACGCCCGATGAGCAAATCGTCAATGCGCAGATCGTGGCCCGCGACCCGCTCAACGATCTCGCCGTGCTGAAGGTCGTGCAGGTAAAAAAGCTCCCCCGTCCGATCCCGATGAATCCGGACATCGAAGTGTTCGAAACCATGCCGGTGTACGCGATCGGCTTTCCCTTCGGCGCCGACCTGGCGCTGGGGCGAAGCAATCCCGCCATGACCATTACCAAGGGAACCATCTCCAGCTTGCGCTATGACGACCGCGGGCAGATCAAACTCGTGCAGGTCGATGCGGAAGTCAATTCAGGCAACAGCGGCGGTCCGGTCGTGGATGAAAAGGGGCAACTTATCGGCGTGACGGTCTCCAAGGTGATGAAAGCGCGAACCATCGGTTTCGCCATTCCGCTCCGGCCAGTTCAGGAAATGATGCGCGGCAAGGTAGTGTCGCTGGCCTTCGATACGCTCTGGGTGGTCAAGGACCTCGCCGAGGTGACCCTGGAGGCCACGCTCATCGACCCGCTGGACCATGTCAAGGACGTCGCGCTCTACTATGCTCCTCTCGCGGATGGCGCCGAGCCGCCCGCGGCCGACAAGGAGGGTCTGGCCGCGTCCACTAAAAGACGCCAGGCCGCTGTGGTTGAAAATGAGCAAGACTCGTGGTCAAGGTCGTCTGACCCTGCCGGGCGGCGGCCGCAAGAATGTGCGCCTCGCCTACCAGACGGCAGCGCTCGGCGCGGATGGCACCACGTCCTATTCCCCGGTAAGCGTGGCCGTTATCGATTTCACTCAGGTCGTCTACAGCGATCGCCTGGGGCGCGGTGATGTGCAAGGCCCGGGCGGCTTGCCTGGCAAAACGTTCGCCTGCGCGATGAAAGCAGGCAAGCACTACATCCTCGAAATGCGCGGCGATCCACGGGACCTCGACCCACGCCTCGTCGTGCAAGACGCGTCGGGCAAGGTTTTGGCCGAGGACGACGGCAGCGGCGGCATCTTCGACGCCTTGCTGGCCTTTACTCCCGCCCGGGACGGCGACTACCAGATCGTGGCCACGGCCTCGCGCGGCGCGGGCCCCTTTACCCTGCGCATCCGTGAAGATGATCGGCGCAACTCGGGCCCAAAGGGCTCGCGATCAGCGGCACGCTCAAACAAAGCGATCCACGCGATCGTGTGTCGCTGTTGCCGCATCAGCAGTTCAACTTTTTCTTGAATAAACACAAAACCTACACCTTCAATCTCAAGAGCAAGGATTTCGACCCGTATATGCGCCTGGAAAACATGGCCGGCGTGCACCTCAAGAACGAAGATGTCGGCGGCGGCGGCCATTCCACCATGTACTTCTCGCCGTTTCAGGACGGAATCTATCGCCTGGTCGCCACGGCCTACGATTCCGGCGGCGGCGCCTTCGACCTGTCCGTTAGCGAGTCGCCGGGCCCCAAACAATACGAGGTCGGGCCCGATGGCCTCAAGCTTGCCGATATGCTCAACACCTTCGACCCGGCCGACATCATCAACGGCAAGTTCAGCAACTTTCGCTGCAAAGTTTTCGAAGTGAAGATCAAGGCCGGCCAAAAGTATCAAATCGATCTCGTGAGCAATCAGTTCGACGCCTTTTTGCGCATCGAGGACCAGCGCGGCCGGGAGCTGGCGTCCGACGACGATTCCGGCGGCATGCTGAATGCACGGCTGGTGTTCGCCCCGCCGGCGGACGGCGTCTATCGCGTCATCGCCACCCAGTTCGACGCCCGCTTCGGCGCCTTTGATTTGAGCGTTCGCCCGCTGCCTTGAGTTTCCCGTCAGGAATGGTCCGATGTTAATTATCAACGTTGCCAACCCGAGGCAAAACCTGCGCGTCGAACATGAGCAGGGTCCCCTCGAGCTGGGCCGCGGGGCCCAGCGCACGGTCAAACGGATCATGCTCGAAGACATCTATATATCGCGCGACCAACTCCTCATCGCCGAGATGCCCGATGGCCAACTCCAGGTCGAGAACCTGAGCCAAAAGCGGGAAATAACGCTCAGCGACGGCAGCCTGCTGGCGCCCGGCAGCCAACGGGTGGTACCCTTGCCCGTGTTCTTTGGGATCGGCGAGACCCAGATCGGCATCGAACGCGAGGCCACCGAGGATTTCAACAAGGGCTCGCTGCAGACTATCGCCGAGCCGGTCACGCGCCATCCCAAGCCGGGCTCGGCAGCCAAGCTTCTTGACCTGGGGGATTCCCCCTCCGCGGAAAAGCTCGCTTCCTGGATGGAACGCCTCCTGGCCCTGCAGCAAGCCGGCAGCGACACCACGGATTTCTTGAGCCAAACGGCCCGGGCCGTCGTCGAAATGATCGGCCTGGATATTGGCATGGTCCTGTTGCGCAAAGGGGATGAATGGAGCGTGGCGGCGGGCCACGCCGCCCACGATCGCGCCTCGATGCGTTATAGCCGGACCCTGGTGAACCACGTCACCAGGGAGCGGCGTACTTTTTTCCAGGACCTGGAAACGCTGGGTGAGAAGGCGGTAAGCTTGCAGGCGGTGGACGCCGTGGTGGCCTCGCCGATCTTCGGCCTGCAGGATGAAGTGGCCGGCATCCTCTATGCCTCGCGCAATCGCGCGGTCCGCGGGCGCATCGGCATCAGGCCCCTGGAAGCGCAAATCGTGCAGCTCCTGGCCGCCGCCGTCAGCGGCAACATGGCACGCGCCGCCGCCGTCCGGACACGCATTCAGTTCGAACAGTTCTTCTCGCCCGAGCTCGTCCGCGAGCTCGAGCACAATCCCAACCTGCTCGAAGGCCGCAGTCAAGAAGTCACGATCCTCGTGAGCGATTTGCGCCATTTCACGGCACTGTCCGAACGGCTGGGCGCCAGCCATTCTTGCATGATTATTCGCGATTTGATGGAGCAGCTCACCGAGCGCATCGTGGACCAGGGGGGCGTCATCGTCGATTATGCCGGCGACGGCATTCTGGCCATGTGGAACGCCCCTGTCGAGCAAGCCGACCATGCCGTACGCGCCTGCCGCGCCGCGCAGAACATGCAACTGGAGATGGCCGGCATCAATGGGCGCTGGCGCGCCATCGTCGGTGAGAACCTCCAGCTTGGCATCGGCGTCAATTCCGGGCTCGCCCAGGTCGGCAACACCGGCTGCAGCCGCAAGTTCAAGTACGGCCCGCACGGCCACACCGTCAACCTCGCCGCCCGTGTGCAGGATGCCACCAAGAAGCTTGGCCTGCCCGTGCTGATCACGGACTCGGTGCGTGACAAGATAAAGAATACTTTCGTCAGCACTCCGGCCGGCCAGGTGGCCCTGGCCGGGGTCAAGGTCGAAATGCCTCTTTACGAACTCAAGGTGGAAACCGGCAGCACGACCCACACGGAATGATCTTTCGTTCGACTTTCGTGGTTGGTGGAGTACTTCATGAGTGGTTTTCGGGTCCTGGCCCTGGGCGTCGGCGACGCCTTTTCGGCGCTACTATTCCTCCTGCTTTCTCATGGAAGCCGAAGGACAATGGGTGATGATGGATTGCGCCCATCCCATCCGCAAGATCGTTCGCGAGGGAACGCTGGCGGCCGGCTTGCCCATGGATGTCGATAAGATCGATGCGATGGTCCTGACGCACCTCCATGGCGATCACGCCTCGGGCGTCGAGGGCCTGGCCTTTTACTTTCGCTACGTCCTGGGCCGCACCCTGCCAATCATCACGCACCCCACCGTCGCCGTCCCCCTCTGGGCCAAGCACCTGGCCGGCAGCATGGAATGGTCCGTTCAAGAACCTGGCCAGCCCCCCGTCTTTCGCACTGCCGACGAATTTCTCGAAGTAATCCCCCTGGAAGAAAACCGCACCCTCAAGTACGGGCCCTTCACGCTCACCTGCCGGCCAACCATCCACAACATTCCCACCATCGCCCTCAAAGTCCAGGCGGCGGGCCGCACTCTCGGCTACAGCGCCGACACCGCCTTCGATCCGTCGCTAATCGACTGGCTCGCCCCCGCGGACTTGATCATCCACGAAGCCAGCGGCGGCTTCATGCACACCCCCTACGAAGACCTGCTCACTCTGCCGCCAGCACTTCGCCAAAAAATGCTCCTGACCCACTATCCGGATACCTTCGATGTCGAGGCCTCCGCCATCGAGCCGTCTGCACAGGGACGAATTTACGAAGTGTGAATGGCAGCAGACACCCCCGGGGCCGACGGACACAAACAAGCACCAAGCCCCAAGGTACGCTCTGCAAAAATGGTATGTATGCACCCACCGGGCAACCCCCTCGGCGACGCATAGCATTTTGCATAGCATTTCGCATAACAAATTCGCGAAGTTCTGCAGAAACGCCCACCAACTTTGGAGGCATCGCCTGCAGCGGACGGGTGCCATTGCCACACGGTACTCCGGGTGGCAATGCGGACCTTCCCGCAATGCCTTACTTCTCCCCGTCAGCTGCACTCTATCAGGGTTTTTCATTGTCCGGGGTGTCAGCAAAAATGAAAATGCAGGAGCGATCACAACCTATTCCAATGAAATGACATGCGGCTGCTTTTGCAAGCAAATCTTATAGGGAACATTTGGGGTTTGACAATAGATGTCAGTCCCCGGTGATATCGTACCTTCCTTTGGATGGTCACGCCCGCTGACGCGGCAATATCCGTGGAAGGAATGCCTTGCGACTCGCCTCACGCCCCGCCCTGATTCGGCTCGCGATGATCGATCGGGAAATCCGCGCTGGCCGCTTGCCAAACGCCAGCTCCCTCGCCGAACAGCTTGAGGTGAATCCCCGAACGGTGCACCGCGACCTTGACTGCCTGCGCGACCAGCTTCGCACCCCTTGAAATTTGATCGCGACCGGAACGGCTACTTTTACACCAATCCGTCCTGGCGAATCCCTTTGCCGCAACTATCAGAAGGCGAGCTACTCGCCCTCTTTCTCGCCGAACGCCTGTTGCACCAGTACCGAGGGACTCCCTTCGCGGCTGACATTTCTCGGGTATTCCAGAAGATCACGGCCATGCTGCCCGACTCGGTAACCCTCAATATGGACCAGCTCGCTCAAGCTTATACCTTCCGCGTGCAAAACACCGATGCCGGCGAGCCGAAGCAGTTCCGGGCCCTTCTTCAGGCAGTCGAACGCCGCCGTCGCCTGGAGCTGATTTACTGGTCCGCTTCCCGCGATGAAACCCTCCGCCGCCTGGTCGATCCGTACCATCTGGCCGCCATCGACGGAGACTGGTTTCTGATCGCCTATTGCCATCTCCGCGAAGAAGTCCGCACGTTTTCGCCCGGGCACATCCGCGAGCTCAAGGAAACCGGCGTCACCTTTGATCCCCCGGCCGATTTCCGGGCAACTGACTACCTGGACGCCGGCTTCCGCAAGGTACGCGGCACCGGCCCAGGCCAAACCGTCCGCCTGCGCTTCAACCCCGTCGCCGCCCGCTGGGTGCGCGAGAAAACCTGGCATGCCAGCCAGACTCTTGAAGAACATGCCGATGGCAGTCTGACTTTGACTTTCGCGGTCAATCATTTGGCGGAGGTGAAGCGGTGGGTGTTGTCGTTTGGGGCTGAATGCGAGGTATTGGGACCAGAGGAATTAATCGAGAACATTTCTCGTGACGTCTTGGGTATGATTGCACGCTTGAACTATGCAGGAAAAGAAAAAGGACACCGCGATGCCGCTGATTGAACTTCACTTCCCCGTCTTCGGCTCCGAGATACCCGCCGACCATGGGTACGCGCTCTATGGGGCGATGTCACGCCTGGTGCCAATATTGCACACGCCGGAATTGGCGCTTCGCATTGGGCCGATCCGCGGCACCTACCTGGGCAACGGCAAGCTGGGCCTTGAACCGCGTGGCGCCCGTCTCGCATTCGATTGCAGCCGGACAGTCTCCCAATAATGCTTCCTCTGGCGGGCAAGAGCCTGGACCTTGATGGCTGTGCACTTCGCCTTGGCGTGCCGCAGGTGACCGCGCTTGTGCCCGCGCCAACACTTTTTGCCCGGACAGTCATCATTAAGGCCAGCAGTCCCAAAACGGACCCTGAAATCAAGTTGAGCCGGGATCGCGAAAAGACCAAACGTTACCAGGACCCGGCGGAATTCCTGGCGCGAATCCGGCGTGAGCTGGAACGTCAAGGCATCGGGGCCATCGCCGACCTCCCAGTGCATGAAAACGGCCCACGTGCCGGCCAACCCTGTCGCCATGTTTTGCGCATTCACGGCAAGACTATCGTGGGATTTTCGGTCATTATCCAAGGCTTGACGGCGGAGGAATCGGTGACAGTTCAAGAGCAAGGCTTGGGCGGTAGGTCAAAGATGGGTTGTGGCTTTTTTATGCCCTGGAGTTGCAAGTAGCCATGAGTGAACTACTAGCGAAATCGCCGAAGGATCGGCGCAAGGTACTTGCTTCTTGACCACACACGTGACGTGATGGAGGCCGCCGAGACACTCTTTGGCGGAACAATAGCATCGAGATTGGGTGAATGCTGGTTGCGGTTCTTCAAGGTCGACCAAAACGAGTGGCCGGTTTTCCATGGTACGCTACACGCGGCGGCGGCTTTTCACGACCTGGGCAAAGTAAACGATGGTTTTCAAAAGGCGGTAAGACGTGAGGGTCAACAAGCCATCCGGCACGAACATCTCAGTGGCTTGCTAATGTTCCATCCTCCCGTTTGGACCTGGTTGAAAACGATTCAGGACATCGATTGGAATATCGCTTTGGCGGCCGTTCTTTCCCACCATCTGAAAGTAACGGAAGATTCGCTTGCGGCTTTGCTCAAAACCGGATGCAATTGGTCGCTCAAGTTGCCCCAGCGGGAAGACCGTGATTTTGATCAGGTTCTTCGCCGGATCAACGATGCCGACTGGCCAGCTATTCCACTTGTCTGGTCATTTGATGGGATTGCTGGCACGGAATCGATTCCCAACGCGAAGAGAAGGCTTGCTAATCACCTGGAAAAGTTGGATGAGGACCTCAGCCAGAATCTGAAGAACGCCAGAATGCTCCGAGCCGTATGCGCAGCCCTGATCGCTGCGGATTCTGCCGCATCCGGCTTGGTGCGCGAAGGGCATTCGATCCGCCAATGGATTGAAGATCGCTTCTTGACGGATCCGATTTGTGACGGCAATTACATTCGCAAGCAAATTATTGACAGGCGTATAGGTCAGCTCGGGTACAAATGGAAGGGATGGCATTCTTTTCAGCTTGCTGTCGGTGAACAGGCCGCCCGGACACTTTTGCTCGCTCCGTGTGGCGCCGGGAAGACTATGGCGGCATGGAAATGGATTGAAAAGCAAGCAACGATTCGGCCCGTCAAACGTGTCGTCTTCCTCTACCCAACGCGTGCCACCGCTACTGAAGGCTTTCGCGATTATGTCTCGTGGGCTCCGGAAGGCAGCCTCATTCATGGCACGGCCAGTTACGAACTGGATGGTATGTTTGAAAACCCGTCAGATGATCGGACTCACAGAGATTACACCGCGGCGGCTCGGTTGTTTGCAATCGCCTTTTGGGACAAACGCGTATTCGCGGCCACAGTAGATCAATTTCTCGGATTCCTGCAATATGCCTATGGTGCAGTCTGCCTGTTACCGGTCCTCGCGGACTCGGTGATTGTCATTGACGAGGTGCATAGTTTCGATAACGCAATGTTTTCGGCACTCAAAAAGTTCCTCACTGAGTTCAACGTGCCAACGCTGTGCATGACGGCCACGTTGCCAAAGGTCAGACGGGATCAACTGGAAGGGCAGTGCAAACTGACCGTTTACGACGAAAAGCCAGCGAACTTGCGTAAGGTAGCCGACGCTCCGCGATATCGGCTGCATTGGCTAAAGAACAAAGATGAAGCGATTGGCATCGCCGAGCAAGGGCTGATGCGTGGAAGGAGGATACTTTGGGTCGTGAACACGGTTGCCCGCGCCGAAGAGATTACGGAGGAGATTCGCCGATTACACAATGCGATTGGAAGCAGGGTGCTTTGCTACCACTCGCGTTTTACGCTGGACCACCGAAAGAAATGGCATGGCGAAGTGGTTGACGTGTTCAAAACGACCGGTGACACAAGCCCCAAGGCCGTCATCGCAATAACCACACAGGTGTGCGAGATGAGCCTTGACCTCGATGCAGACATCTTGATCACCGAATTCGCGCCAATTACGGCGCTGATTCAGCGCATGGGCCGCTGCAACCGTAAGACAGATTTGCCCCTTCTTAGTCTGGGGGAGGTCTATGTCTACAAACCGGAGGACGACCGGCCCTACTCACAAGATGACTTACGGCACGTAGCCGGGTTCCTGAGTGAACTCAGTAGCCTTGAAACCGTCAATCAAACGAGTCTTGAAGTCGCTCTAGCGAAATGCAAAAATCGCCCGGTGGGAGATCGCTTCGTGTCATTCACCGAAAGCGGCCCATACGCGGACTGCGACGCGGAAGATTTCCGGGACCTGGATGAACGCACTACTCCCGGCATCCTGGATTTGGATGAATTCCTCAAGACCAACAAGGTCAAGCGGCCCGGCCTGATCGTGCCGGTGCCGCAGAAATTCAAATCGCTGCGATTCACGCATCCCGACGCGAGACATCTTGTACTCGCGCCGCGCGCGAACTACGATCCAAGGCTTGGCTTATGCGACCAACCGGTCAACCGAATGGGAGTCTGAATTATGGCGAAAACGAAGAAGGAAACAATCACGGAAGTGATCATCCAATACGACCTGTTCGACCTACCTACGGCCCAACATAAAGCAGGTCTGGCGGGCCTGGCGTTAGCGATTCGCTCGCTCAAGAACCGTTCGGACAACGACCCAGCGGCCGTCCCGCCAGAATCCGTTCCGGAGATTACAGACGGACCGACGGCGAACGCGATGGCCGTTCGTTTCACCCAGCTATCGTTCTCCAACCTGATGAACGATGTCTATGACGCCGATCCGACACGAATAGTTCATGAACAACCACGCAAAAACAAAAAGACGAAGGAGAACATTCCCTGGCTTGATCGTGCGCCCATTGATGTTTTTGATAAAAAAACGGACAAAACGACCACCAAGGACGGCTACGTTTATCTCGACGCAATTCCGCGACTCAACCCCATTCGATTTAGTTTGGGTGAACAAGCACCTTGGCTCAAAATCTGGTGTGATTTTCTAAAGAGCGTTGTTCGAGACAGCAAAAAATGGGCACCCTACCAAGTTCGAGCCGCAGCAAAATCACCGGAAGCGGCGAGATATATGGCATCGCCCGCTGATCAGGAATCTGATGAAATCACCGAGGCTCCAAGCAACTCAAAAAGAGCCAAAGGCGACGGAAGCAGTTGGTTCGACCTGGTTGCCTTTGAAGTCGAACGCGCAAGAGGTCAGGCTAAACTCGGGGGTCTTTCGAGCGCCTTAATGCTCGGCGCAAGACTGCAACGCTGAATCTGTCGACTTCAAAGGCCGTGTCGAGCACAATATCTTGCTTCACTTTTGGCCACTTTGTTCTTTCATTACAGTCCCATGGCTGATTGATCGTGAAGGAAAATCCAAGGAAGTCGGTTTCGTTGTGGCAATTCCCGAAGTGGCTGACTTGAAGCGATTCTGTATAACTTATCCTAAACTTTTGGCTAATTTGAAGCCGAACCTCCGAGGGAAATTTCGTCCCGCCCAAGCTGTGATCGATTTGCCCGCGCAGGCGCGCTTGAGTTCATCAACGCCGTCGCGCAGATCAAGACTGCGGAACAGGACGACAATCCAATTCGCGCCGTCACCTCCGTTGATTTTCTGCATCTGGATAAGCAAGGCAAAAATGTTAAGCTTCTCACCTCTGGTCGTGTGGCGTGTGACGAGCGATTACTCGCTCGCTACCGCGATATCGTCGGCACAACCGACCGGCCGGGCGAGTATCGTAACCCATTATTCAAAGCCGTAATGATCCAGGCACTGTTGCGTGACAAGCCATGGTGGGGCGAGTTGTTGCGACTGTTTATGACTCGTGATTGGCGATTTTTCGTCCAAGCGCGAGACACACCATCTGAGGCACCGGATATTGGGCGGCTACCGTGGTTTTGGTTGGATGTTTGCCGAAAATTCAAAGAATGTGCCCAGTCGCTCATGAACCTAGAGGAGTTAAAAAAAGCTATGAGACCCGACGACGCAGAAAATCTGTCCGCAAAATCAGCGGAACGGATGCCGGACATCATTCGGCGGATCGTTGCGAAGTATGTCTTGTCGAAAGCGAAGGAACGAACCAAAGACCAGCCGGAAAAAATGAACGATGAAAAGGAACGAATTGCTCAATCGCTGTTTCTTGAATTCCGTTCCCGAAAAGATCAAGCTTTTGTCGATCATTTCGCTAATACATTTTTCTCAGTCGGACAATGGTACGACTCCAAACTCCTAGAGTTTGAAATGCTGTCCGCCTATATGCTTGATCGAACAGCAGAATGCCGTGATGATCTCAAAACGCTGACACTGGCCGCCTTGTCGGCCGTTTCCTGGGTTCCACAAGAAAAGTCCTCAAAAGGAGAAACCGAATGAACCTGTTCGCCACGGTCCTAACGTACACCGCTCCTTCCGCGAACTATCGCGGAGAGAGCGAGCTAAATCGTACCGTAATCCAGAAGGTCACCGACGGTCGATTCGATTACCCAATAATCTCCCCTGAAGCAATGCGTAACGCATTGCGTGAGATGCTTGCCGGGTACGGCCTTGCTTGCAATCGCGAACGCTTGCACGATGAAGAACAACTCGCGGTCAAATTCGCCGAGTTACCACATCCGGAGAAATTCGTCGATGACTTTTTTTTCGGTTATCTTGTCGCCGCGAGCGCAAAAGACCGCAAGACAATGCGCGATACGATCAAGACGGCCCGCGGCGAAGACGCAGCACAAAAATTCACCTTTAAACGGGACTCCGTTTTACGCATGAACATGGCGAAAGCCCTCGACCCTTATCGCCACAATGCGGTATTCACTCAATCCCCGCTCGCTCCGAAGGAGAAGAGCGCCTACCAGAACGCGACGACCTCCGCACTGCTCCATCGCGAAACTGCCGTTACCGCGTTCCAGTACCCCTTCGCGCTTAACGGCAACGATTGCAAACCGCACTCCGATTGGACGAAATTGCTCCTTAAAGCGATCGGCGAACTTAACGATGTCGCAGGCAACCACGCCCGCAGCTATTTTGAGATGGCGCCCGCCAGTATCGTTGTGCGGCTCACCGAGTCTCTTGTCGCTGGCTATCGTACCTACTGCTTCAAATCCGACGGCAAACTCCCAGATCTGATCGGGGACATCCTTAAAGACGACTATCCGGGAAGTGAATTCTATTTCGGCGGCGAACTTGTCAAACGGGAAATCTCGGAAGCGATGCAAGTCGAACTAAAAGCGAAAGGCGTCAAACTCGAACGTGACCCTCGCAAGCTGTTGGAAATAGTGGGGAGCGAGTTCACCTCGAAATTCGGCGGAGGAAAATGATGCTCTACCTTTATCTCGAAGCTCCGTTTGCCACCTGCCGAACCTTTACGGCAGGCTGGTATCGTCCAACCGCCACTTTCCTGACACCGTCGGCCGCGTACGGCTTGCTATTAAATGTCGCCGGCATCGAGTCTCGCTTGCGCGAAGGTGAGACTGGCCACGATGGGAAGGCCCCGGCCACCTATATGAAAGGCGGACTACCCTCGTGCCGCCTCGCACTTGGTGCCGCGAACGAGGCATATCCGCGTCTGCATTCCGTTTACCAGCAGCTTCACACTTATCCAGTCGGCTCGACCGGCAAAACGCGAGCTGAAGAGTGCAAAGGCAACAAGTACAACATCACTCCTGTGCGCCGGGAATTTCTTTCCGACCTTCGGGCCGTGATCGCGCTTGACGGCAATCCCGATCTCGAGGATCGAGTTCGCCGCGGGCTGCGCAATGAGTTCTCGGCGGATCGTTATGGGATTCCCTTCCTGGGAGATAACGCATTTCTCCTGGACCGCCTTGAGGAAGTCACCTGGCCGCATCGTCACATCAAAACGATCACTTGGTACGAAAAGCTAGGATCGGAGACAACGACTTCCCGACCGCGAGCAACCCGCTTGACGTGTCTCATTGACCGTGCCGATCTTTCCAAGACGCTGTCCGCTCTATTCGCGCCTCAGGCGGAGGCCGGCCCGCCGAATCTTCCACCTACGGAGGCTGCCTGGGTTGATATTCAGCCTCCGGGGATTCCGCCACCGTCATCGCCCAAAAAATCCAGGAGTCGAAAGTCATGATTCCGCTCCCTTTACTTGATTCTCACACGCCTGGTTTGCGGGTTGAATCGCTTCACGCCTTGGTATATTGTCCCCGACTTTTTTACTTTCAAGAGGTCGAGCGAATTAGTGTACCTCATGCCGCAGTCTTCGCCGGTCGCGAGCTACGCGCGTCGCTCGAAGCTGATGACGACGGTGAAGAGATGAGCCTGGAGTTATCCAGCAACGCGCTTGGCCTTTTTGGCAAGGTTGATTGCCTGCGCCGGCGCGACGGGTCTTATCTGCCTTACGAGCACAAGCGGGGCAGACCACATCGTAACGACGATGGTACCTCGTCGGCCTGGCCATCGGACCGGTTGCAAATCGTCGCTTACACGGTGCTGCTGGAGGAGACGATTGGGCAGGCCATCCCGGAAGGCCGGGTGCGCTACCATGCCGCCAACATTACCGTGCGCGTGCCCATTGACGAGCCGGCGCGGACGGAGCTGCGCGAAGCCATTGCCACGGCCCAGCAGCTACGGAGCTCCTTGGAGCGGCCGGCCATTGCCGACAATGAACACTTGTGCGAAAAATGTTCCCTGGCTCCGGTTTGTTTGCCGGAAGAAGTCCGCCAGCAACAAGACGCCGCGCACGAGCCAGCGCGGCTGTTTCCGCCGGACCGCGACGGAGCGACCGTCCATGTCCTGTCGCACGGGGCCCACGTCGGCCGGAGCGGTGATTGTCTGGTAGTGCGACCGCGTGAAGGGCCCCAAACCAAGCACGGGCTCAACGGCATCGAAGCAGTCGTGTTGCATGGCTATTCCCAAATCTCCACGCAAGCACTCCGCGCCTGCTCCGACTACGGCATCGCGGTGCATTGGCTGTCGATGACCGGCTATCACACCGGCAGCATGGTCGCATCGGCAGGCCAAGTACAGCGGCGCATCAGGCAATATCAGGCGCTCACCGACGAAGCGACCGGCCTGCGTCTGGCCAAGGCGCTGACGCATGCCAAAATCGAAGGGCAGCCGACTCATCTGATCGTATGAAACCTTCCGTTCACGCATCGGCGTTTGTCTGATCCTTTCGACCTCAATACTTGCCCGAACCTTTGCCATGAACGAAGGTTGCCGTTCTTTGACAACTCGGGAAATGCTTGATTCAGGCGAAAGTGCTTGAAAAGCCGGGGTTTTGTGCGATATTCTCATGGGGCCAAATCGCACAAACCCCGGCCGGGTTCTGGAAAAGTGGCTATACTTGAAAGATGCACCGTTAAAGTTGTTTCCAGTAATGACTTGCAACGAGAGCGGTGAACCCTTCGATGACGCCGAACGGCGTTGAGCACTACCCTTCGGGGTCGTCGCCCTTGTATTCCTCGAAGTGAACCCTTCGATGACGCCGAACGGCGTTGAGCACACGGAAGAAGTTGCCGAGAAACTGGCCTGCGCCGTGTGAACCCTTCGATGACGCCGAACGGCGTTGAGCACAACACGATCCACGCTGGGAGCAATTCCTGGCGTGGGGTGAACCCTTCGATGACGCCGAACGGCGTTGAGCACTCATGGCACCGGCACGAGCAGCAGCCAACGTAGCCGTGAACCCTTCGATGACGCCGAACGGCGTTGAGCACCTCACGACCTACACCGGCAACACTCCACAGACAGGGGTGAACCCTTCGATGACGCCGAACGGCGTTGAGCACCCATCGCCGATTCCCAGCACGACACGCTTATGCACAGTGAACCCTTCGATGACGCCGAACGGCGTTGAGCACATTGCAATGGGCGGGGCGAGGTCAAGGATGAGGGAGTGAACCCTTCGA
This sequence comes from uncultured Planctomycetota bacterium, assembly GCA_963848825.1. Taxonomy (GTDB): domain Bacteria; phylum Planctomycetota; class Planctomycetia; order Gemmatales; family Gemmataceae; genus CAVVSQ01. The sequence continues at coordinate 579,461 of CAWKFA010000009.1, forward strand.
TGACGCCGAACGGCGTTGAGCACTTGACGATACCCGTGGCGGATTCCCGGCTGATGCCGGTGAACCCTTCGATGACGCCGAACGGCGTTGAGCACTTCACCTGGCCGGAAGTAAGGTCTAGCTGCCCGGGTGAACCCTTCGATGACGCCGAACGGCGTTGAGCACTTGAATGGGTGCCGACTCTGTAGCCCCACCGCTGGGTGAACCCTTCGATGACGCCGAACGGCGTTGAGCACTCGGGCGGTAGAACGAGTTCGCGGTATTGCTTCCGTTTAACCCTTCGATGACGCCGAACGGCGTTGAGCACAAGACGATGATTTGGTAGTGACGTCGTTGGAAGCTGTGAACCCTTCGATGACGCCGAACGGCGTTGAGCACTACTCCTTCTCAGTCTCCCACCCCAGTAGGGCCTTGTGAACCCTTCGATGACGCCGAACGGCGTTGAGCACATGACCACCATGCCCGCGAAACCCTACGCACAAAAGTGAACCCTTCGATGACGCCGAACGGCGTTGAGCACTAGGTGAGTCGGTTCGTCGGTGTCACTTCGTTGAAGTGAACCCTTCGATGACGCCGAACGGCGTTGAGCACAATTCATGGGCGAAGTTTGGGACATTGCCAAAACGTGAACCCTTCGATGACGCCGAACGGCGTTGAGCACCCATAGCTACCCGTAATGGATTACAAATGCAGCTAGAGTGAACCCTTCGATGACGCCGAACGGCGTTGAGCACCCCGAGATTCACGGTACCGCGCCGACAGAGATCCTGTGAACCCTTCGATGACGCCGAACGGCGTTGAGCACCTGATAGCGATGCAACGGCAGCGGCACCGGAGTGCCGGGTGAACCCTTCGATGACGCCGAACGGCGTTGAGCACAAATCGCCTGCCGCGTCAGTGGCATCCTCGCCAAGGTGAACCCTTCGATGACGCCGAACGGCGTTGAGCACAAAACTTCACTGAGGAATTGCCAAAGTTCTTTTTGTGTGAACCCTTCGATGACGCCGAACGGCGTTGAGCACGCCTGAACGATTGCCGATTGACAAACAGGAATAGGAGTGAACCCTTCGATGACGCCGAACGGCGTTGAGCACAATCGGAACCACTGCTGCCGGAATCGCCTGAGGCGCGTGAACCCTTCGATGACGCCGAACGGCGTTGAGCACAACAAGGCCCCCTCGAGTAAGGGCCCCTTGTAGGTTTGAACCCTTCGATGACGCCGAACGGCGTTGAGCACTGGTCGATCAAGGCCGCGATGCGCACGGCGATCACGTGAACCCTTCGATGACGCCGAACAGCGTTGAGCACTCGTCGCCGGGTGGCGTTCACCCGGCGCCGGCGGGGGTGAACCCTTCGATGACGCCGAACGGCGTTGAGCACTGGTCGATCAAGGCCGCGATGCGCACGGCGATCACGTGAACCCTTCGATGACGCCGAACGGCGTTGAGCACATATCGGCCCAGTTGTTGATTCGTTCCCATGAGTGTGTGAACCCTTCGATGACGCCGAACGGCGTTGAGCACGAACAACTCGGTTTACCTGTGCCCCTTGTGGCTGCGTGAACCCTTCGATGACGCCGAACGGCGTTGAGCACCCCACCGCCGCCCACAACGCCACGCCGGAGAAGGAAGTGAACCCTTGGATGACGCCGAACGGCGTTGAGCACCTACCTCCGCCGCGAAGACGACGGACACGAAGACGGTGAACCCTTCGATGACGCCGAACGGCGTTGAGCACTGCTCGAACCCATCACCACTGACGACCAGGCCAAGAGTGAACCCTTCGATGACGCCGAACGGCGTTGAGCACAAAGCGTGGTCCCGCGATCTTGTAATTCAGTTTGAAGTGAACCCTTCGATGACGCCGAACGGCGTTGAGCACCACGCATAGCAATCGCCTTGCACGGCATCGGCCACGGTGTGAACCCTTCGATGACGCCGAACGGCGTTGAGCACACCACAAACACGGCATTGACGCCCGGCACTGGCACGTGAACGCTTCGATGACGCCGAACGGCGTTGAGCACATTCGGATCGGTGAGCGGGGCGAATATAAATTCCCGTGAACCCTTCGATGACGCCGAACGGCGTTGAGCACATACGCCTGGATGGCAGCGTGTGGGCGTTCCTGCCGTGAACCCTTCGATGACGCCGAACGGCGTTGAGCACCCACTAAATTTAAATTGTCATCATATAATGACCAATGTGAACCCTTCGATGACGCCGAACGGCGTTGAGCACGGGACCACGGGCGGCACGTCGGGCGGGGTGTGGCAGCGTGAACCCTTCGATGACGCCGAACGGCGTTGAGCACTTCGAGGTGCCGGTAACCGTGACAACTTTGCCGTGTGAACCGTTCGATGACGCCGAACGGCGTTGAGCACAATACCTTGACGTTCCCAACGGCTTCGACGCCGAGTGAATCCTTCGATGACGCCGAACGGCGTTGAGCACTAGGTACATTGGGCCAACGTAAAGCCCTTATGCCCGTGAACCCTTCGATGACGCCGAACGGCGTTGAGCACTGGGCGTGCGGGCGTAGCCGAGGTCTTTTTGCTGGTGTGAACCCTTCGATGACGCCGAACGGCGTTGAGCACATCTCCATGTTGTTGACGCTCAGCATGTCGTCGCGTGAACCCTTCGATGATGCCGAACGGCGTTGAGCACATCCACGACGGCAACACCTCCCGGGACGAGTTGTTGTGAACCCTTCGATGACGCCGAAAGGCGTTGAGCACAAGTGTCGGGCATCCAGCTGGCGATGAATTTGTTTGTGAACCCTTCGATGGCGCCGAACGGCGTTGAGCACAGGAGCAGGACGGGGGGATCGGTGAGGTTCATGGGCGTGAACCCTTCGATGACGCCGAACGGCGTTGAGCACAGATCACCAAACGCCTGGAGACAGGCGAAAACGTCGTGAACCCTTCGATGACGCCGAAAGGCGTTGAGCACAAGCCCGAGGGCTTTTGGCAGCCGGTCATCGTAGAGTGAACCCTTCGATGACGCCGAAAGGCGTTGAGCACATGGGGTTTGTTGATGGGGTCACAAGGTTTTCCTGTGAACCCTTGCCGAAAGGCGTTGAGCACTTGCTGCCGTTGGCAAGCCGCTGCTGAAGGAAGGTGTGAACCCTTCGATGACGCCGAACGGCGTTGAGCACGCCGACGCATGGGCCCGAGCGGCAAACACGACCATCGTGAACCCTTCCATGACGCCGACAGGCGTTGAGCACACGTTGCCGGCGGTGGTGATGGTAACGCCGGCCTCGGGTAAACCCTTCGATGACGCCGGAAGGCGTTGAGCACGCGACGTTTGTTAATCAGCCGATCATCACCGGCGAGTGAACCTTTCGATGACGCCGAAAGGCGTTGAGCACTACGGCGAGCAGACCGGCCGCGTCGTAGTAAAGGCCCGTCAACCTTTCGATGACGCCGAAAGGCGTAGATTGCCAACCCCAATTTGGGTCGGCCCCGTCTTCGAATTAGCTGCCTTTCTGAACGATGGCTGTCTTCGCCCACTACCGGCGCCCGACCAACACCCGAATGCAATCCGCAACCCCACCGAGAAACCCACCTGCATAACCAGCCACATGTGCCCAGAGGTCAGCGATGAATGCTGAGCGTTTGGGTTCAGGGATTCTTGACTGGAGTGGTTCAAGTAGCCACACCAAACCGGCTTCGGCAATGTGGTAGCCAGCCAAACCGGCCAGGAGGGAGATAATTCCCATGGCCACCGTCAGGGTACATAGAGGACGGAGCAGAACCTTGGCATCCGTCTTCGGCCACGGTCCGGCTCTGCACGCGATTGCGGCCAAAATGCCGAGTGGTAGGCCGACCCACCATGTTGCGATGATTGCCCAGCCCAGGGCAAGAAGGGTGGGGGAGTCCGTGTTGAACACCGGGGGATGGCCGATGGTGAAGTATTCGACGCAGACGCGTGCCGTTACTTGGTCGTGCAAGATGCCGTAGGTCACCGCTGCCAGGATGCACAGAAGTATGATCTTTGCTGCTTGCATTGCTTGTTAGCTACAGACCTTTCTCACCTGCCTGCGAGCAGGCAGGGGTCGAGGAACGGGTGATGCATGTTCTTGTTAGCTGTAGACCTTGTCTCACCGGCCGGGCGAGCCGGCACGGGGTCGAGGAACAGGTGATGAATGTTCTTGTTAGCTGTAGACCTTGTCTCACCGGCCGGGCGAGCCGGCACGGGGTCGGGGACCGAGCGATGCATATGGTTGTTAGCTGTAGACGTGGCTCACGAGTGGCGCTTTTCCCTTGCCGGAACGCCATCTCGCCTAAGTCCTTGGCGAACGTCATCAACACTCGGTTCTCGGCTCAAGACAACGCCAGAACTGCATCGTCGTCTACTCCCGGCGACAATTCGCAAATCCACGCCAAGTCGTGTCCTGCTATGGATTTCAGGGACGCAACCCCTGTCATCTTAGCTGTGTCATCGGCGATGAGAATAATTTCCATATCGGAGTACCGAAAACCCCTTTTACCACAATATATCTTCATGAATGATTTTCCACGGATAAACTCAGGAAGAAGGTGAAGAGGTCTTCAGGGAAAAGGTCACTTCACGGTGAAGCAGGGTCATCCGGAGTACCGGATAACCCTGCCACAACTGACTAATTGTTGGATGATCCGGGCGTTGTGGCAGGGTTATGCATGTACTCGTGCATGACCCTGACTGCGGTGAATAGATCCCATTACCGCCAAGATGGGGCATGTCGGAGTACCGAAAAACCCTTTTACGACAATTTATCTTCATGAATGATTTTCCACGGATAAACTGAGGAAGAAGCTGAAGCGGTCTTCAGGGAAAAGTTCACTTCAGGGTGAAGCAGGGTCATCCGGAGTACCGGATAACCCTGCCACAACAGGCGGATTGTTCGATGATCCGGACACCCGGCTGTTAAGGGTTTGATACCGACCTACGGTAATCCTAGAATTACCGGCATGGCGATATTTGAATTTGAGCTAGGGCGCGTTGAGGATATCTTGCCCTGGGGAGAGGCGGGCGAGCAGAGCCTGAGTTGGTTTGCATTGACGGACGGCCGGTTTCATATGGTAGTTGGTGAGCAAGTGCTGTTTCGCTACACCGACGAGATATTGTCCCATTGGGGGAAATCGGAGCGAGATGCCGACTACCAGGTTGCTGCGTTTGCGGAAGACGTACTGGGAAGCGTCGCTGCGGCGGTGGCTCCGCTTTCACCAAGAATTGAACGGCTTGCCTCGGACTGGCAGCGCTTGATGGAATTGAAGAAGCCATTCGACGACGTCCGAGCGGAGGACGATCTCTGGTATGAGGCGTGGCGATGGCTTGGCGAGCGTTCACCCTGGACCTCATATTTGAAGGCGTGCCCAACGTTTCAATTTGTGCGGGTTGGCGCCGAGCTGAGAATTCACTGGGACAACCGAGAGCAAATGATCGATGGCCTCCCGGTTTGGACGGCCCGACAGGGAGTCTATGTAATGTCGGCTGAAGCTTTTCTAGATGAAAGCAGCGACTTCGCGCGACGTCTGCTATCTGCGATGCACGGCGCATTGCTGGAATTGAGGCTCGAACAATGACGCCGCAAGTCGAGGTGAGCACCAGTTCGTTGCGACAGCAGCACGAGACCTGGCGTGCAGAATTCGCGTCATACTTCGGCGAATATCAGCCCGACATCTCATGGCAGGAAACTGAAAAAGCTCTACTCGCAATTTCGGAGAAAAAGGGTCTTTACTTCTAGACACGAAGACCATTGCGTGGGCGACCAGGTTCCGCAAACCCATCGTTTTGCGGCAATCGTGGAGCTTGGCTTGCAGGAGCTTCTTGTCCGGCAATCGGGTCTGGTACTCGGCGACTAGGGCGGGCGACATCGCCCGGCTCAGGGCGTATTCGACGACCTCGTGATTCTTCGTCGCACACAGGAGCACGCCGATCGACGGCTGCTCGTGCGGCTTCTTCACGTCGCGGTCGAGGGCTTCCAGGTAGAACTGGAGCTTGCCGAGGTGCTCCGGCTCGAACTCGACGATCTTGAGTTCAAACGCGACCAGGCAATTGAGCGCCCGGTTGAAGAAGAGCAGGTCGAGTGCAAAATCTCGTCCGCCGACCTGGACCGGGTAATGACTGCCGACGAAGCAGAAGTCGCGGCCAAGTTCGATCAGGAAGTGCTTGAGCTGCTCGACCAGACCGCGTTGCAGGTCGGCCTCGGAATGCCCTGGCGGAAGGTCGAGAAACTCGACGAGGTAGCTGTCCTTGAAGACGGTGGCGGCGTCGGGATGCAATTCTCTCAGCGGTGGTGACAGTTTTGCCGGCGACAGGACGACCCGCTCGAACAGGGCCCCGTCGAGCTGACGTTCCAGTTCCCGGCTCGACCAGCGTTCTCGGAAGTGGCCATGCGCAGATAGAACTCCCGCTCCTCGTCCCGCTTGCACCGGCTCAGGATCAGCAGATTGTGGCTCCAGGGCAATTCTCGCAGCAGTGGTGACGAGTTTTGCGTCGCTCCCGGTAGGTCTCGTAGAACTGCCGCATTCGCCAGAGGTTACTGGCGGGTATATCCCCGCAGGTCGGGATGCGTCGGGCGATGTGGGCGGCCAGTTGCTCGACCATGCCTTCACCCCAGCCCGCCGATTCGATCTTGCGGCTGATGTATTCGCCGATGCTCCAGTAAAGCTCGATCAGGGTCGTGTTGACGGCGGCGACGGCCCGCGTCCGTGCGGCGTCGATCAGCCGCAGGACTTCGTCGAAGTCGGTTGGCGAGGGTGCATTCGGCGTTTCGGGCTTGGCCAGACTGCGGCCATTACTCTTTTTTGGCGTCTTGCTCATTTGACCATCCAGTGCAGCGAGAACAACGTCTCGCAAGTCGTCTGCTGCTGAAGGCGGCGGCCGATTTCATCGAGCAAAGCGTCCTTCTGCCGGTCCAGGGCCCGGCTGGCCGAATCATAGGCACGCCATGCTTCATCTCGCTTGGTTTCCAATGCCCGGAGCGTCCGCTGGATTTCAAGCTTCTCAGGTGCTGAAGTGTTGCCCCCTTCGTGCCCTGCTGAACGTCGGCGGCGGCAGCGAAGCCGCGACGAAGCGCAGTCAAAAGCACCTCGCCCTTGGAATTCTTGGTGATGGACTTCGCCAGTTGATGGAACTCGCGGAGTTTGGCCATTTCGCTGCGCATTTGGGCAACTTGCTCCGGCGTGTAGGCGGCTTTCTCGTCCGTCCCCTCCTCGTCATCGGGTTCCCACTCATCGGCCAGCTCGTCCAGTTCCTCCCAATCATCGGCCAGTTGGTCGGGCGGTGAGTCCACGGCCTCAGACTGCTTCGCAGCGGTTTCGAGTTTGAAGGCCAAGCCGCTCAGGGTGTCGGAAATGGCATAGGTGGATGACGCCAGGAGCTTTCGCAGAATGAGCGTCATCAGGGAGCGTTGGCTGGCTGGCAGGGCGTAAGAGCGTTGGCTGCTGAAGGTATTCGGAAACGAGATCATAAAGCCGCTGTTCCTCGGCACTGGGAACGAATTCCTGGACCAGGGCATGGCGGTTTGTGAACTTGACATACTCCAGCACCTGCTTCCGCAGCGTCCGTTTGCAAATCGGCCGGAGCCGCTCCTTGAGGTCGTTGAAGTCATCGTCGTTGGCGAGCCGTGTGAACCGCGCCCGGTAGGTCTTCAGGTCGCCGAAGGCGAAATCGTCAATAATGCTGACCAGTCCGTAGAGCTCCAGTAGGGAGTTTTGCAACGGGGTTGCCGTGAGCAGCACCTTGCGGAACGGCGCGATGGCTTGCTTGATGGCGTTGGCAATTTTGTTCGTCGGCTTGTAGACGTTGCGGAGCCGGTGGGCTTCGTCGATGACGACCAGGTCCCAGGGGGTCTGCCGGATGTAGGCTTCCATCTTGCGGGCGAACTGGTAGGAGCAAATGACGATGGCGTCTTGCTGAAAGGGGTTGAGATTGCCTGCCTTGATCGTGTCATTGAACGTTCGGTTTTCCAGTATGGCGGATGGGAGGAAGAACTTGTCGGCCAGCTCCTGGCTCCATTGCTTGCGAAGATTGGCGGGCACAATCACGAGAACTCGGCGTTTTTGCTCGGCCCACGTTTGGGCAATCAATAGGCCGGCCTCAATAGTTTTGCCCAGGCCCACCTCGTCGGCAAGAATCGCGCCGCGGGAAAGCGGGTTGCGGAAAGCAAATAAAGCAGCCTCGATCTGATGGGGATTAAGATCGACTTGAGCGTCGGAAAGGACCGCCGTCAGCTTCTCGATGCTGTCGGATGCACAACGCCGGGTCAGGTCGTGTGCAATGAACTTGGCATGATAGTCCGTCAGATGGCTGCTCAGGGTAGAAAACCTCCGATAACCAACGGCATTGCTGACGAGGGGCATTCAGGTTGATTGACGCGCATAATCATTTTGGAGGAACGGCAAGGGCTACATGGAAATAGTATTTATCATGGGAACGCCTGTCCATTACCAATTTGTTGGTAGAACCGTGGCTGTCCCTCGCCCACCGCCGTCGCCTGACCAACGCCCGTAGGCAAACCGTAACGCCACCGAGAAACCCGACTGCGTAAGCAGCCACATGTGCCCAGAGGTCGGCGATGAATGCTGAGCGCTTGGGTTCAGGGATTCTTGACTGGAGTGGTTCCAGCAGCCACACCAAACCGGCTTCGGCAATGTGGTAGCCAGCCAAACCGGCCAGGAGGGAGATAATTCCCATGGCCACCGTCAGGGTACATAGAGGACGAAGCAGAGCCTTGGCATTCATCTTCGGCCACGGGCCGGCCCTGGAAGCGAGTGCCGTCATAATGCCCAGTGGTAGGCCGACCCACCATGTTGCGATGATTCCCCAGCCCAGGGCAAGAAGGGTCGGGGAGTCCGTGTTGAACACCGGGGGATGGCCGATGGTGAAGTATTCGACGCAGACGCGTGCCGTTACTTGGTCGTGCAAGATGCCGTAGGTCACCGCTGCCAGGATGCACAGAAGTATGATCTTTGCTGCTTGCATTGCTTGTTAGCTGCAGACCTTTCTCACCTGCCTGCGAGCAGGCAGGGGTCGAGGAACGGGTGATGCATGTTCTTGTTAGCTGTAGACCTTGTCTCACCGGCCGGGCGAGCCGGCACGGGGTCGGGGAACGGGTGATGCATGTTCTTGTTAGCTGCAGACCTTGTCTCACCGGCCGGGCGAGCCGGCACGGGGTCGTGTACGCTCCCAACTCGATACGGGCGACATCCGCGTAGAGATCATCGCGAGGATGTCCGATCATCGTGCCTCTGACCCAGGGTGGTGAAACCCAGGATACCACGAGATCAAATCGGCATACATTTCCACAGCCTCACCCGCAATTTCGTGTCCGTGTCCGGCACCTTTGACTTCCTCAAACGACGCGAGCGTCCAGCCGCCCGGGGCCAACAGTAAATGCGCGTCACGAATGTGCGTGTGACACTGGCCGGGGGTTGCACCAGCGGCGCCGCATGCGGCGCAGGCCCCAGCGCTCACGGCTTACGCCGCACCCCGGCGCCGAGGGTCGTGGCCATCAGATCGTCGCCGCCGTCCACGTCCTCGAATCCCAAAATGTGGCCCAGTTCATGTTCAAGCACGGTCAATAGATCCATATGCCCGGCTGCCGGCGACCCAGCCATGGCAAAGTAGGCATGCGAATTTGGAATCGGTTGGAATGCACTTGCCGCCGGATTATCATACCAGCCAAAGCCGTCGGCGGTGGCATCCAGGGTAATCACTTTGCCGGCGGTGCTCGCCAGGACTCCATGGCCAATATTGGCAATTTGAAATTGCACATTGTTGAAAAGAGATGGATTGACGCCTGCCGCCACCCAATTTGCTGTCGCCGCCTGGATGAGGGGGGTGAGTTGGTCGGTGGATGTCAGGACCTCGCCAACGGGTGCGCCGGTTGGCGTGCCAGTGGCAAGCTGGGGGTCAGCGATGACGATGCCGTTGGAGTAATAGGATGCACCGCTTAAAAACGTCGCGTTAACAGCATTGATCAAGATTAAACTGAAGTATCCGGTCGTCGCGCCCCCGCCTGCGAAGCCGGTGCCAGTTATGGAAATAGAGGTCGTGTTGTTCCCGAACACCAGGGCGGAAGTCGGAATAGTTAAAACACCGGATGTGGCCCCAAAGCTGTAGCTCGCCGACGAGGTACTCTCCGCCTGGGCATATGCCAATGAGGGATAATTGGAGATCACGATGATGGTTAAAGCGTAGGTGCCGCTGACGGGATGTACGACCTGGAAGGCTACGCCTAAGACGGGCAGGATTGCTTCTTTAATATCGCCAACCGCAGCCCCGTCCGTAATATTTTGTGAGTTGGTCGCATTAACAGCCCAATTCAACTGGACTGTGAAAAACTTATCGAAATGAATGGAATGGACGTCATATACACTACCAAAGGTTGATACGGGAGTTGCGCCGACAAGAGTAATATTGACCGGAAAATCGGTCATGCCGGCGGGGATTGTCACCGTGGCATTGGAAATGCCCCTGAAATCCGTACCTGCCCTGGCGACGGTGCTCGCGCCTCTATACGCAAGCCTGCCATCGTGGGTACTATAATTCACGCTGACGGGCTGAGTCAAAGCCTGGGCCAGGTGGATCGTGAATAGGTAGTTAGCCGTGCTACCCAGGGACGGCTCAAACTCCGAACCTTGCGTATTGATAATGGATACGTCGGTCACATCGGCATAAACATTCATCACCGTCGAGGCAGAAATTCCGCCGACCGCCGCTGAAATCGTCGTAGTGCCGACTGCCCAAGTTCTAGCCAGGCCATTGGCGTTGATAGTGGCCACTGCCGGAGTGGACGACACCCAGGTGACGAGCGGGTTGGGCAGGTTGCGCGTCGTGCCATCGCTGAATGTGCCCGTGGCGGTGAATTGCTGGGTCTGGCCCGTGACCACGCTCGGGTTGGCCGGCGTTACGGCGATCGACTCCAGCGCCGCCGCTGTCACCGTCAACGTCGTGGAGCCACTGACGGCGCCAAGCGTCGCGGAAATCGTGCACGGAGCAGCCTGGAAGGTACTGGCCAAGCCGCTGGTATTGATGGTGGCGATGCCCGGCCGGTCCGACGCCCAGGCTGCCTGACTGGTGAGATTTCGCGTCGCGCCGTCAGTGTAAATGCCGGTAGCGGTGAATTGCTGGGTCAGGCCCTTGGCCACGCTCGCATTGGCCGGCGTTACCGCGATCGACTGCAACACTGCCGCCGTCACCGTCAGCACCGTCGAACCGGAAATCGTGCCGAGCGTCGCCGAGATCGTTGAGGTGCCGACCGCGACCCCGGTCGCCAGGCCTTTCGTGCTAATAATGACGACGGCGGTAGTGGCTGACACCCAGGCAACCTGACTGGTGAGATTTCGCGTTGTGCCGTCACTATAAGTACCTGTCGCCGTGAATTGTTGAGTCAAGCCGTTAGCCAGACTCGGAGTGACGGGCTTTACCGCCATCGACTGCAACACTGGCGCGGGCGTCGTCACCGTCAGTACGGTAGCCCCATGAATGGCACCCAGCGTCGCCGTGATCGTCGAGGTGCCGTCCGCCTTGGCACTGGCCAGGCCGATGGTGTTGATGGTGGCAACGGCTGGCTTGGCTGACACCCAGGTGACTTGATTGGTAAGATTTTGCGTCGTGCTGTCGCTATAGATGCCGGTGGCGGTGAATTGTTGGGTCAAGCCGGTGGCGACACTTGGGTTGGCAGGCGTTACGGTGATCGACTGCAAAACCGCCGCTGTCGCCGTCACGGTTAGTACCGTGGATCCATGAACCGCACCCAGCGTCGCGGAAATGGTCGCGGTGCCGAGTGCCAGAGTACTGGCCATGTTTTTCTGCTTGGTGTTGAAGTCGGCGACAGTCGGCGTCACCGACACCCAGGCTACCTGACTGGTGAGGTTTTGCGTTGTGCCGTCACTGTAAGTGCCGGTGGCGGTGAACTGCTGGCTAAGGCCCTTGGCCACGCTCGGATTTGATGGCGTCACCGCGATCGATTGCAATACTCCCGCCGTCACCGTCAGTACTGTCGAACCGGAGACAGAGCCTAGCGTCGCTGAAATTGTCGAGGTGCCGACCGCCAGTGCGCTGGCCAGGCCGCTTGTGCTGATGGTAGAGACGGCTGGCGTGGCCGACACCCAGGTGACCTGGTTGGCGATGTTTTGGGTTGTGCCGTCACTGTAAGTGCCGGTGGCAGTGAACTGCTGACTAAGGCCCTTGGCCACGCTCGGATTTGACGGCGTTACCGCGATGGATTGCAACACTCCCGCCGTCACCGTCAGTAGGGTTGAGCCGGAGACAGAGCCTAGCGTCGCTGAAATTGTTGAGGTGCCGACCGCCAGTGCGCTGGCCAGGCCGCTTGTGCTGATGGTAGAGACGGCTGGCGTGGCCGACACCCAGGTGACCTGGTTGGCGATGTTTTGGGTTGTGCCGTCACTGTAAGTGCCGGTGGCGGTGAACTGCTGGCTAAGGCCCTTGGCCACGCTCGGATTCGCCGGCGTCACCGCGATGGATTGCAACACTGCCGCCGTCACAGTGAGTAGGGTCGAGCCGGATATGGTGCCCAGTGTCGCGGAAATTGTCGAGGTGCCGATTGCCAGTGCACTGGCCAGGCCGCTTGCGCTGATGGTAGTGACGGCTGGCGTGGCCGACGCCCAGGTGACCTGGTTGGCGATGTTTTGGGTTGTGCCGTCACTGTAAGTGCCGGTGGCAGTGAACTGCTGACTAAGGCCCTTGGCCACGCTCGGATTCGCCGGCGTTAGCGCGATGGATTGCAATACTCCCGCCGTCACGGTCAGTACCGTCGAACCGGAGACCGTGCCTAACGTCGCTGAAATCGTCGAAGTGCCAACCGCCAGTGCGCTGGCCAGGCCGCTTGTGCTGATGGTAGAGACGGCTGGCGTGGCCGACACCCAGGTGACCTGGTTGGCGATATTTTGGGTTGTGCCGTCACTGTAGGTGCCGGTGGCAGTGAACTGCTGGCTAAGGCCCTTGGCCACGCTCGGATTCGCCGGCGTTACCGCGATCGATTGCAACACTCCCGCCGTCACCGTCAGTACCGTCGAACCGGAGACAGTGCCTAACGTCGCTGAAATCGTCGAAGTGCCAACCGCCAGTGCACTGGCCAGGCCGCTCGTGCTGATGGTAGAGACGGCTGGCGTGGCCGACACCCAGGTGACCTGGTTGGCGAGATTTTGGGTTGTGCCGTCACTGTAGGTGCCGGTGGCAGTGAACTGCTGGCTAAGGCCCTTGGCCACGCTCGGATTTGATGGCGTCACCGCGATGGATTGCAACACTCCCGCCGTCACCGTGAGTACCGTAGACCCGGAATAGCCCAAGTGTCGCTGAAATTGTCGACGTGCCGATTGCCAGTGCGCTGGCCAGGCCGCTTGTGCTGATGGTAGAGACGGCTGGCGTGGCCGACGCCCAGGTGACCTGGTTGGCGAGATTTTGGGTTGTGCCGTCACTGTAGGTGCCGGTGGCAGTGAACTGCTGGGTAAGTCCCTTGGCCACGCTCGGATTTGATGGCGTCACCGCGATGGATTGCAACACTGCCGCCGCCACCGTGAGTACCGTAGAACCGGAGACTAGAGCACCAAGCGTCGCTGAAATTGTCGAGGTGCCGACTGCCAGTGCGCTGGCCAGGCCGCTTGTGCTGATGGTAGAGACGGCTGGCGTGGCCGACACCCAGGTGACCTGGTTGGCGATATTTTGGGTTGTGCCGTCACTGTAAGTGCCGGTGGCAGTGAACTGCTGGGTAAGGCCCTTGGCCACGCTCGGATTCGACGGCGTCACCGCGATGGATTGCAACACTGCCGCCGCCACCGTCAGTACCGTCGAACCGGAGACAGAGCCTAACGTCGCGGAAATTGTCGAGGTGCCAACTGCCAGTGCGCTGGCCAGGCCGCTTGTGCTGATGGTAGAGACGGCTGGCGTGGCCGACACCCAGGTGACCTGGTTGGCGATATTTTGGGTGGTGCCGTCACTGTAGGTGCCGGTGGCGGTGAACTGCTGGCTAAGACCCTTGGCCACGCTCGGATTTGATGGCGTTAGCGCGATCGAGGTCAGGTGAACCGTCTGCTGAACGACAAGGAGATTCAGGCGGATGGGATTGCTGTTCGGGTTGAAGCTTTCCTGAAAGGTTACGTTGCCGGACTGTGCGAAACCGTTGTGCGTGGCGAAATCGCCGGTTTCGGAGGCGAAATCGATGACGTCAGGGATCAGGTCGTTGAGAGCTGGATGGTAACCGCTAATGAGGCTGACGCTGATGTTGCCGTCCAGGTTGGCAGCGCCGGCGACTGTCATCTGGTCGTAGTTGCTTCCCGGTCCAGCCGTACCGCCCAGCTTGACGGCGAAGGTGCCAGTGGCGGTCTGCGTAAAGTTGCCTGTGATGACGATTTTGCCCGCGGCCAGGGAGCCCGCGTTCACTCCCGGACGGACGATTCCGGAGTTGGTGAGGATGGCGATTTGTCCCGTGCCCTGGATCGTGTGGCCGGCGCCGTTGGTCAGGACCTGGCCGCCGGTGCTGCCGTAGATCCGGTTGGCGGTGGTGTTGCTCATCGTCAGTGTGCCCGCACCGTTTAGCGTAACGTCACCGATAAGCTGGATGTCGGTAAAGTTGCCGGCCGAGCTGAGTGCGATCGTGCCGTTGTTGGTGATCGTATTTTGGAGCATGGTGGTCGAGTTGTTCTGGGCGGTGACGGTGCTACCGGCGCTGATGGTTGCGTTGTTTAGCGTGCCGCCGCCACTGAACATGGTGCCGCCGAGAGCGGTCGTAAGTGTGCCGGAGTTAATATTGCCGCCACTCAGATCAACGACGGAGCCGGCGCCGGTCGAGATGATCAGGCCGCCGGAGTTGTTGACGGCCGTGCTCACGTGCAACCGGCCGCCGCCGGTGGCCTCGAGGGTGCCGCCTGGTGTTTTTCGCGCTGGAGGGGTTGATCGTCAACGTGTTCGATAGGTTGGCGTCGATGGGCGCCTGGTTGACCAGTGCGAGGTTGTTGACGCCGATTTGGCCTGCGCCCTGAATGGTGTTGTCGACGTTGGTCAGCACATCGCTTGCGCTGTTATTTAGGCTATAGATCCGATTGGCGGTGGTGTTCGACATGGTGAGAGTGCCGCCGCCGGTCAGGCTGACGGCCCCGTTGATCTCGATGTCCGTGAAGTTGCCCGCCGAGTTCTGGGCGATGGTGCCCTTGTTGGTGATGGATCCTACGAGCACGGTGGTCGTATTGTTCAGGAGCGTGAGCGTGCTGCCGGTGCCGATGGTGATGTTACTGAGCGTCGCCGAGCCGTTGTTTTCGATGACGCCCGGAGTGGCGGTATGGAGCGTATTCGTCGTTAGCGTGCCGCCGTTGATGGTGGCGCCGTTCAAATTGACGACGGAGCCAGCATCCGTCGCGACGAGGACGCCGGCAGCGCTGTTGTTGAAAGTCGCCTGGAGATTCAGCGTGCCGCCCGCGGTGGCTTCGAGCGTGGCCGAGTTGGTGACTGGGGTCGTGGTGCCGATCAACAGGGTATTGGAAACATTAGCGTTGATTATCCCCTTGTTATTGAGGGCGAGGCTCGCGCCGGCGCCGATCTGGCCCGCCCCCTGGATCGTATTGGCGGTATCGTTGACGAGCGTGCCGGTGCCGTAAATGCGGTTGGCGGTGGTATTGGACATGGTGATCGAGCCGCCGCCCGTGTGAGTAACCGTGCCGCTGATAATCAAGTCGGTTGAGTTGCCGCCGGACGCCATCTGCAGGGTGCCGTTATTGGTGAGCGTCCCCTGGAGCGTTGTCGTCGAATTGTTTTCCACCGTGGCCGTGCTGCCGGAGCTGATGGTGACGCTGTTCAGCGTGCTGTTGCCGACGTAGAGCGTGCCGCCGCTCGAGGTCGTGAGCGTGCCGCCCGTTGTTGTGCTGCCACTGAGGTCGGCGACGGAACCGGCGCCGGTTGACAGGATCGTGGCGCCGGCGTTGGAAACGGTGGCCGCGACGCGAAGCTGGCCGCCGGCGGTTGCTTCGATGGTGGCGGCGTTGCTCACGCCGCCACCGGCATTGATCGTCAACGTATTGGACTGATTGGCGTCGATCGTCGCCTGGTTGACCAGGGTCAGGTTGTTGACGCCGATCTGCCCCGCCCCCTGAATGGTGTTGTCAACATTGGTGAGCACGTCGCTCGAGCTGTTATTGAGGCTGAGAATGCGATTGGCAGCGGTATTGGACATCGTCAGAGCGCCGCCGCCGCCAAGACTGACGGCCCCATTGATATCGATGTCGGTGCGGTTGCCGGCCGAGTTTTGCGCAATCGTGCCTCTTGTTGGTGATCGTTCCCATGAGCACGGTGGTCGTATTGTTCAGGAGCGTGAGGGTGCTGCCGGTGCTGATGGTGACGCCATTCACCGTCGCCGTGCCGTTGTTTTCGATGACCCCGGCGGTGACCGTATTGAGCGTGTTGGTCGTCAGCGTGCCGCCGTTGACGGTGATGCCGCCCAGGGCAATGAAGGAGTTAAGGTCGGTCGCCACGATGAGACCGGTGCCCGTGTTGTTGACGGTCGAGGGTAGGCCGAGTGTGCCCTCCCGCGGTGGCTTGCAGCGTTCCGGAGTTGGTGGCGGGCGAGGACAGGCTAATCGTTAAGGAATTGGTGGCGTTGGCGTTGATTGTCCCCTTGTTATTGAGGACGAGGCTCGTGCCGGCACCGATCTGGCCTGCCCCCTGGATCGTGTTGTTCGTGTTGTTGATGAGCGTGCCGGTGCCGTAAATGCGGTTGGCGGTTTTATTGGACATGGTGATCGAGCCGCCGCCCGTGTGAGTAACCGTACCGCTGATAATCACGTCGGTCGAGTTGCCGCCGGACGCCATCTGCAGGGTGCCGTTGTTGGTGAGCGTCCCCTGGAGCGTTGTGGTCGAGTTGTTTTCCACCGTGGCCGTGCTGCCGGTGCTGATGGTGACGCTGCTCAGGGTGCTGTTGCCGACGTAGAGCGTGCCGCCGCTGGAGGTCGTGAGCGTGCCGCCCGTCGTCGTGCTGCCACTGAGGTCGGCGACGGAGCCGGCGCCGGTCGACAGGATCGTGGCGCCGGCGTTGGCGACGGTGGCCGCGACTCGAAGCTGGCCGCCGGCGGTCGCTTCGATGGTGGCGACGTTGCTCACGCCGCCCCCGGCATTGATTGTCAACGTATTGGACTGATTGGCGTCGATGGTCGCCTGGTTGACCAAGG
This sequence comes from uncultured Planctomycetota bacterium, assembly GCA_963848825.1. Classification (GTDB taxonomy): domain Bacteria; phylum Planctomycetota; class Planctomycetia; order Gemmatales; family Gemmataceae; genus CAVVSQ01. The sequence goes on from CAWKFA010000009.1 coordinate 596,628, forward strand.
TGAGGTTGTTGACGCCGATCTGGCCCGCCCCCTGAATGGTGTTGTCGACGTTGGTCAGCACATCGCTGGCGGCGTTATTTAGGCTATAGATCCGATTGGCGGCGGTGTTCGACATCGTAAGGGTGCCGCCGCCGGTCAGGCTGACAGCCCCGTCGATCTTGACGTCGGTCGTGTTGCCGCCCGATTGTAAGGCGAGAGTGCCCTGGTTTGTGAGTATGCCTCGAAGCGTTGTGCCCAAGTTATTTTCAACAGTGGCCGTGCTGCCGGCGCTGATGGTGACGCCGGTCAGCGTGCTGTTGCCGACGTAGAGTATGCCGCCGCTGGAGGTCGTAAGCGTGCCGCCCGTCGTCGTGCTGCCATTCAGGTCGGCGACGGAACCCGCCGCGCTTGACAGGATGGCCCCGCCGGCGTTGGCGACGCCTGCCGCGACGCGCACTGGCCGCCGGCGGTAGCTTCGATGGTGCCGGTGTTGCTCACGCCGCCACCGGCATTGATTGTTAACGTACTGGACAGGTTGGCGTCGATGGTTGCCTGGTTGACCAGTGCGAGGTTGTTGACGCCGATCTGGCCCGCCCCCTGAATGGTGTTGTCGACGTTGGTCAGCACATCGCTGGCAAGATTATTGAGACTGAGAACTCGATTGGCGGCGGTGTTGGACATGGTGAGAGTGCCGCCGCCGGCCAGGCTGACGGCCCCCTTGATCTCGATGTCAGTGACGTTGCCCGCCGAGTTCTGGGTGATGGCGCCCTTGTTGGTGATGGACCCCAGGAGCACGGTGGTCGTATTGTTCAGGAGCGTGAGGGTGCTGCCGGTGCCGACGGTGACGCCACTGAGCGTCGCCGAGCCGTTGTTTTCGATAACGCCCGGAGTGGCCGTATGGAGCGTATTCGTCGTTAGTGTGCCGCCATTGATGGTGGCGCCGTTCAAGTTGACGATGGAGCCAGTGTCCGTCGCGACGAGGACGCCCGCAGCGCTGTTGTTGAAAGTCGCCTGGAGATTTAGCGTGCCGCCCGCGGTAGCTTCGAGCGTGGCCGAGTTGGTGACTGGCGTCGTGGTGCCGATCAACAGGCTATTGGAAACATTGGCGTTGATCGTTCCCTTGTTGTTGAGGGTCAGGGTCTGGCCGATGCCGATCTGGCCTGCCCCCTGGATCGTGTTGGTGGTATCGTTGACGAGCGTGCCGGTGCCGTAAATGCGGTTGGCGGTGGTATTGGACATGGTGATCGAGCCGCCGCCCGTGTTGGTGAATGTGCCGCTGATGACCAGGTCGGTGAGGTTGCCGGCGGAATTGATGGCGAACGTGCCAGTGTTGTTAAAAGTGCCCTGTACGGTGACGCCCGAATTATTGGGGACGGTGACGGCGCCCGTATTGGTCCAGCTACCGGCGCCGCTGCTGGTCAGAGTGCCGCCAGACCAGGTGGTGGCTCCCGCCAATGTCTCTGTGCCGGCGGCCGCCAATGACCCCGCGCTGAGGGAGATGGACCCGTTGAGGGTTGAGGCGGCGTCGAGCGTAAGCGTGCCTCCGCTAATGGCCAGGCCAGAGGCCGCGGACAGGGTCAGCGTATTGATATCGACGACGGTGTTGAAGCTGGGCGTGGTGCCGTTGTTGATGACAACGTCGGAGCCGGTCGTCGGCGCCGTCGGCTGACCCCAATTTTCGGACGCGGTCCAGACGCCGCCGTTTATACCCTGCCAAATGAACGTAGTCGGCACGATGCGGTCTTCGAGACGTTCAAGCACAAGCTTGACGCTGTTATTGCGTAGGGCGCGTGCCGACCATTTGCCACGCCGCGCAAGGCGTATGGTTTGTTTGGCGAACCAGGGGAAAAGCAAGATAAACCTCCTAACAAATGGGCTTCGGGGCACCATTTGTACCAAATGACAATGCCGGCAAACGTCTCAAATTACCTATATTCACGGAAATTTGGAAGAAGTACTGTATCGCAGTGACTTGACAAAGTCCAATCCATGTTTCTGGCGGCGCGGGAAGGCCCTTCTCAGCTACCCGGCAAGCCGAGGTTCGGGGACGCCGTCCTTAGGGCCACGGCCACTTCGTTGCATCATTTCACTCATTTCACTGCAATGCCAGTGGGTATGAAACTGTGCAACGACACGTTGGCGGCCCGGTAGCCTTGCTCTTTGCTGTCGTGGTTGTCCTGGAGACTCATTTCCTTCGTCCCCGTTAACTGCTAAAAAAAAGGGACGGCACCTACCTCGGTTTGCAAAGTGAGCTTCCATGACCGCGCCAAAACGGATTCTTTCGGGCGTTCAGCCATCCGGAAAGTTGCACCTGGGCAATTACTTTGGGGCTGTCAAGCAGCATATCGACATGCAGAGTCAGGGGCAGTGCTTTTTCTTCATCGCCAATTACCATGCGCTGACGACCGTGCAGGAGGCGAGCCGGGAGGCGAAGCGGAAGCCGGCGGAGGTGCTGGCCGAGAATACTCGCGATGTCGCGCTGGATTATCTGGCCCTCGGCCTGGACCCGAACGTCGCCACCTTCTTTCGCCAGTCGGACGTTCCCGAGGTCACCGAGCTGGCGTGGATATTGGCCACGGTCACCAACATGGGGCTGCTCGAACGGGCCGTCTCTTTCAAGGACAAGCTGGACAAGGGCATCGAGGCCACCGTTGGCCTCTTCACGTACCCGGTGCTGATGGCGGCGGACATTCTCATCTATCGTTCCAACCTGGTTCCGGTCGGCAAGGACCAGGTGCAGCATCTGGAGATGACTTGCGACATGGCCGTCAAGTTCAACCGGGCCTTCGCCGAGGTTTTTCCCGAACCGGCGGCCTATGTTCCCAAGCAGGAGAACCGGGCCAAGGTGCCCGGCACGGACGGGCAAAAGATGAGCAAGTCGTATGGCAATACGATCGATATTTTCGCGGAGGGCAAGCCGCTCGAGAAAACGGTCATGAGCATCAAGACGAACAGCACGCCCATGGGCCAGGCGCTCGACCCCGATACCTGCACGGTTTACGCGCTTTATAGCCTGTTCGCGACGGACGAGGAGAAAACGGCCCTGGCGGCGGACTATCGCGCCGGCACCATCGGCTACGGCGGGGCCAAGAAGCTGCTCAAGGCGAAGATCGACGCCTATTTTGGGCCCTATCGCGACAAACGCCGGGAGCTGGCGAAAAACCCGTCCGTCGTGGAAGACATACTGAAGGCCGGTGCCCAGAAAGCGCGGGCGGAGGCGCTGAAGACGATGGAGCTGGTGCGGGCGGCGACGGGACTAGCAGCCCGTTGAAAAAGGTCAGACCCCTTCTACCCTCAAGAAACGTTGAAAACTCTGTTCGCTTCAAGGGGGTCTGACCCCTTTTTCAACGGGCTGCTAAGTTGAAGATCAGGTGGTCGGGGCCCGTGACAATCTTTGGGCCAGCCCGGTGATGCGTTGCCGGGTGTCTTGACGGCTGATGGCCAGGCTCAGGGCCTTACGGCTACCGACGAGGACGACAAGTTTTTTGCCGCGGGTGATGCCGGTGTAGAGCGAGATTGCGCTGAAGCATCAGGTAATGTTGCGTGTGCACGGGGATGATCACCGCGGGGTATTCCGATCCCTGGGCCTTGTGGATCGTCAAGGCATAGGCCAGGGACAATTCATCGAGTTCGTCGAAATCATAGACGGCGGGTTGGCCGTCGAAGTGGACCGTCATTTCTTGGTTTTCCAGATCGATCTTGTGGACGTGGCCGACGTCGCCATTGAAGACCTCCTTGTCGTAATTATTGACGGTTTGCAAGACCTTGTCGCCGCCGCGAAAGGTGAGGCCATAGCGGGCCACCTCGGGCGCGTCCTCCTGGCTCGGGTTCAGGACATTTTGCAGGTGGGCGTTGAGGTTGCGGACGCCCAGCTCGGAGCGATTCATGGGCGTCAGCACCTGGATATCGCGGAAGGGATGAAGGCCGAAGCGCGCGGGCATGCGCTCGCTCAAAAGGGTGACGATGCGCTCGAGAATGACGGGCGGTTCGTCGACTTCGATGACATAGAAATCGCCCAGCGCGCCGGTGCTGCTGGGCGCGGCGGAAGCGGGCATGGCGCCTTCATGAATCTGGTGCGCGGCCCGCACGATGCCGCTCTCCTGGGCCTGGCGAAAGATCTCGGTGAGACGCACGACCGGCAACGCCCGCGAGGCGATAATGTCCGCGAGCACCATGCCGGGCCCGACCGAGGGAAGTTGATCGACGTCCCCCACGAGCACCAGACAGGTTTTCGCAGGCAGGGCCTTCAAGAGATGATAGAGGAGGGGCAGATCGACCATCGATACCTCGTCAACGATAAGAAGGTCGAGGTCGAGCGGCTGCTGGCGGTCTCTTTTGGGGCCGCCACGGTCGAATTCCAAAAGGCGATGAATCGTCTTGGCCTCCATGCCCGGTGGTTTCGGCCAGACGCTTGGCCGCGCCGGCCGGTCGGCGCACAGGCCGCAGCGCAGCTTATGGGTGGTGAAGATTGCCAGGATGCCCTGGACCAGCGTGGTCTTGCCGACGCCGGGACCGCCGGTAATGACGAGTACTTTGCGCGTGGCTGCCTCATGGAGTGCCTGGCGCTGGCTGGGGGCCAGGGTCATCCCCATGCTGGCTTCAACGCTCGCCCGCGCGGCATCGAAATCAATGGCGGGTAAGGGGTGGGGGCCAACCGCCAACTCCCTGAGGGCCTGGGCGGCGCCGACTTCCGCGGCAAACAGGTGCGGCAGGTAGAGCCAGGGCTCGTCCGCCATCTCGGTGGCGCGGACCAGCTCCTTCATGCCCAGTCAGGCCTGTCACGGCTTGCGCGATAATCGTTGGCGCGATGCCGGTGAGCTGGGCGGCCCGCTCGCTTACCCCTTGTTCGGGAAAAGCGCAATGCCCCGCGCCGCTGAGCTCGAAGAGAACGTGACGCACGGCTGCCTGGGCACGCTGGATCGATTGCGGGTCGATGCCCAGGCGTTGGGCCAGCTCATCGGCGGTTTGAAAGCCAACGCCCCAGATGTCGCTGCGCGAACCGGTAAGGATTGGCACGCACCAGCTCGATCGCCTTGTCGCCGTAAGTCTTGTAAATGCGCACGGCCGCGCGGTGCCCACGCCATGCGATTGCAAAAAGACCATGATGTCGCGCACGGCCTTCTGTTGCCGCCAGCTTTCACGAATCTGCGAGATGCGCCGCGGGCCGATGCCCTTCACCTCTTTGAGAAACACCGGACTTTCATCGATAATTGCCAGGGTGCGGGCGCCGAAGACCTGGACAATCCGGTGCGCGAACTGCGGCCCGATGCCCTTGATTAGTCCCGAGCCAAGGTATTTCTCGATGCCCTCCGGCGTGCTCGGCGCGCAGGGTGCGCAGGCTGTCCGCTTTGAACTGAGAGCCATGTTCGGCATCCTCGTGCCATTTGCCGGTGGCCTCCAGGTATTCGCCGGCCACCGCGCTGGCCGCCTGGCCCACCACCGTGGCGAGGGCGCGCCTGCCCTTGACCTGGACGCGGAGCACGACAAAGCCATTGTCAGGATTGTGAAAGGTGACCCGCTCGATGGTGCCGGAAAGTGATTCGCTCATCGCGGCTTATTGTAAGAGGTCGGAATAGGAGGTCTATTTAACGACCACGAAGGGGCGCATCTTTTCCAGTATTTTCGGGCCGATGCCGGAGACGCTGCGCAGGTCGGCGACCGTTTGAAAGGGCTTTTGCGCGGCGGTCGATAATACGCTGCGCCATTTTCGGGCCAATCCCGGGAATTTGCATGAGTTCATTGCTACCGGCGCTGTTGACGTCAACTGGATCGAGATCGGTGCCTTTCTTCGGCTTGGCGCCGGCGCACGGGCGGGTTCGACATGGAAGGCAACCGGGGCTGGAGCAGCGGCTTCGGAAATAACCGGATTGGCGGAGATAAACACCGAGCCGCGTACGCGCTCGAGCGTGGCGGGGCCAATACCTGGCACCTTGCGCAAGTCATCGATCTTTTGAAAAGGCCCCTTGTCCGCGCGATAACGAGCGATGCGCTGCGCCATTTGCTCGCCGACGCCTGGCAACAGCATCAGCTCGGCCTGGCCGGCAGAGTTGATATCGACGCGCTGCTGAGGAAAGGTGCTGGGTCCGGCTTTTAAGGCGACAAAACAGGATCTGCCCATCAGGAAGGAGAGCAGGCAAGCGAGGCCGGCGACTCAAAGCCAACTGCGTGGCAGCCGGCCAGGTAGCGCGATAACCCGGATCAGGAGCGGCAGGTAGCTTGCCGCTGGCATCTTGGTGCGAATCCAGTGGAGTTTCCTTGGTAAATGACCGAGGAACTAGCTGGATTCATGCTAACTTTGGGAGAGGTGCAAGGGAAATAAAATCTTTGGATCGCGCCGGATTTCAGCGCACGGTTCGTGCTGTTTTGTTCAGCGCCCCATGGCCATCCATGGGAAGGATGTCCGAGGGTGCGGCGGCCGTAGTGGCCATCGCGGCCATCTTGTCGAGATGGCGTACCTTTTCTTCCATCTCCTTGCCCGGTTTGAAAGTGACGACATACTTGGGCTCGACATCTACCCGTTCGCCCGTGCGGGGGTTGCGGGCCTTGCGTGCTTTGCGGCGTTTTACTTCGAAGACCCCGAAATTGCGTAATTCGATACGCTCCTCGGCAAGTAACGTCTCGACGATGGCGTCAAATGTTTGCTGGACGATTTCCTTGGTTTTCAACTGCGTCATGCCAAGTTTTTCGGAAATCTGTTTGACGATCTCTTTTTTGGTCACGGGTCATTTCTCCCCAAAGCACGAAAGTTATATCGAATTTAAGTGTAATGATGGCATAAGGTAATGTCAAGGAAAAAGAGCAAACATCATAAAAACGCCTATGCCACTCTGACCCCGAGAACCCCTGGAGCGCTGGTAACGCGGACTTTTCCTTCAAGTAGGCGCCGCGTGCGAGATCAGCGGTTCCAAGCGTCCTTATAATACAGTATGTAAGATTTCCTCGTTGTCTCGGTAATGAGTTGTCCGCCTGGCTTGTTTCGTTGAAAGGGGAAGGCATGGAGACCGCGACTCGACCCGCACGGCGTAATTATGTCGCGGCCATAGTTTTGGGCACAGCGCTGGCCGCGCTCGGTTCTGGTGAAGTCGCCCGCGCGGAGAATATTTCCGGCCAGGCCATCCAGAACATCAGCCGCTATTGCACTGCCTGTTGGCGCAACGCCCGTTTGCCAGCGGACCGCTGGGGCGATTGCACGCAAGAGGTTCTGCGCCGACTGCTCGAACGCCTTGACCCGGAAGCCTGGGAACTGGTGCTCACGCAAGAGCGCGAAGAACACAAAGAATTCATTCGGGCCATCGATGCGGTTAAAAAACGAGCCCAGCGCGAGCGGCAGCGCCTGCCCCTTTTCGAGGACCGGCTACCAGGCGAGTTCGATAACCAACAGCTCAAGGAAGAAAGAGACGCAGTCCAGCAAGCGGCCGGCCGGCTGTTAAGTCCGCGGCAGCAATCCATCTTGCAGATGACGTGCGATGGTTGGACCGTGGCCGACACGGCGCGTGAACTGGCGCTCACCCCGGAACGGGTAAGCGATGAGAAATATAAAGCGGTTCAGAAATTACGGCGCTATTTTCAGTAGCTCGGTGGTCATTTCTTTTCCAGCCGTTCAGCACGATCTAGCCCGAGGCGATTGCGAACACGCGTGATCGCATCCTGGTCCACGAACGTTCGCCAGTGATTGGCCCTGCCGGGAACCAGCGTGGCGACAATGCTCGCGGGCCCCTGACCGAAGGCGCTGCCGGCCAATCCCGTGATGGTGGCGCCTTCGCTTGGAGGGCCCCAGCGCTCGGGCCTTTCTTCGTTCCGCGCAATCGGCCGGGCAAGCTGCAAATTCACAAGCGCCGGATAAACCACGTGCAACATGGGCACGGCGCCCTGCGTGAAACCGGCCAGCGCCAGTTTGAGCCCTTGCGCGTCCGGTCCGTCATAGTAGAGAAGCGTGTCCAGGACGCCGCGATGCGAGCGCACGGGCATGATTTTCACGAGCTCGCTCGCGTTCGTCTTGAGGAGCTCTTCCACGGGCGGGTGCGGCCAGGCTGCCATCTGAGCCATACCCAGGAATAGCTTTTTGAATTCCTCGGTGCGATTTTTCTGCACGTACATGTTGAAATTATGCTGCGCCTCGTAGAGGTCATCCTGGACGTTGAGCAGTTGGGAAAAGTCGGGATGAGCGAGGAGGACTTGAACCCAGAGCTGCCAGGCTTTTTGATAAAGCGGAATGGCGTGCTCGGGGTCATAAGCCTGGCGATAGCGTTCGGCATTATAGAGGAACTTGCGGGCGTTGACGGCTTCCGACGTGCGTTCGGCGTTGGTCTGCGTCAAGAACTGGAGAAATTGCGTCATCCCCTGGTAGAGCCCGGTGTATACCAGCCGATGGTGGGCATGGTAGCTCTTCCATAGCAAAAACCTGGCCTGTTCCGGGGCAGGCATCCTGTTGGCGGCCAGAGGATCGGCCAATAGCTCCAGCCATTGCGTCTTGTCGGGGCGCACCTTCGGGCCCACTTCCCCCTCGGGCACGCGGTATGTTTGCCGGTAAAGCTGGGCGGATTGCTGCAATTCCTCGACTTCGCTCGGCGTGAGGTAAAGCCCGTTGCGCGTGCCGTATTCCAGGTACATGCGGTAGGCGGTCTCCCAGGAGGGGCCCGCGTAAAATTTGGGGCTGGTGCCAACACGAAATTCGGGATCGTTCGGCCCGCGGTCCTTGTCGAACCATTTCTTGATTGCCCAGCCATCAGCGTCGAACCAGCCCTCGGCTTCAAGGTTTTCGGCTATATAAGCCTGCGCCCGCGCCGGGTAGCCGCGAAAGATTTGCACGGCGATATAGCGCGGCAAGCGATGGACGAGAGGGTCGGGGGGCGTGCGATCGACGGCGACGTCCGGATTCGGCTCCGGAAGCGGCTTTTGGGCATACTCGAACCAGTTGCGGCTGATGTAGTAGACGTCCACAAGCTCGGTGGTCGATAGTCCCGGCCTTTGGGGTTGGCGCGGCCGGGCGGCATGATCGGGAATTGCTCCAGTTCTTCCTTGAGCACGGATTCCTTTTGTTGAGGGCCGCCGCTGGGCGGTTCGAAGCGGCTGGGCACGTCTTTATTTTCCTCCAGGAACTGGACGATGCCCTTCGGGCGTGCCGATTTTTAGCTGATCTTGCAGCCGGCGCACCAGGCGCGGGTTTTGTATGCAAAAATCCTTGAATTTGTCGAGCTTGACCTCTTTGCCGCGGTCGGTATCCACCCACAGGCGCTCCGGGCGCGCTTCGAGCGGATCGATACAGCTCATGTCCAGCAAGCAGCGCATGGTGTTCTTTTCGTCGCTGGTGCCGATCTTGAGCTGGTAATAAAAACCCATGTTTTGCCGCATGTCCGGGATTGCCCGGCGCTGGCGGTTTGTAGTTGCGGCGTTCCCCCTCGGCAAGCACTTCGAGGCCACGGCTGATGTAGAAGTACTTGTCGCGTGGCCGGTCGCATTCGACGGCGACATTGAAGGCCAGGTTCCAGCTCTGGAAGAGCCAGGGGGTGATGAAGTGAGGTTGCAGCTTGGTGATGGACGTTACCAGGAGATCGAGTTCGTTCCACTCATGTTTCTTTTGTTTGTCCAGGGCGGCCGACCACAAAAAAGTAACCGCGATGCCACGCGAGCCGGTGAGCGCCAGGCGGATGGCCGAGTCGGTCAGCTTGACCTCTCCCTTGGGAAACTTCGCGCAACAGCAGCGCGTTTCCTTGCGGTTCGACGACGAGGCGACGGTGTAGCAGCGACAGGGTGAAAAGGGCCACGATCAGCACGGAGTAGGCAACCTTGCGGACCAGCGCCTGCTGTAAAGAAGTGGTGGCCATGAAGTTACCTCACACGATCTACGTTGGGTTGGCGATCTCGCGGAATTTCATCAAGTAAAAGGCCAGGATGCCCCAGGGCAGCAGATAGGCAATCAGCATCAGAAAGTTGTCCACGAGCAAAACCTGGACCCAGGGGATATCGAACCCGTTGGCGACATAAAGGTGCAGGCTCGTGGCGGTTGATGTCGGGGATGAGGTTCAAAAAGCGGCGCAGGATCCAGCGATAGATTTCATCGGTACCCAGCAGGATGTCGGCTGTGGGCGAGGGATCGATGGAGGTGGCGATGGTCGCGCGTGTCATGATGCGATAGGCGGCCTCCAGGGGGCCGCCGCCGACGGTCTTGCCCTCGGCCAGTTGTTGAATATAGTCGGTGAACAGGCCGGCGCCGAGCAGGAACATGGTGCACAGCCAGCTAATGACGCCGCTAAGGTAGGTGCTGCAGGCGATCCCGACTCCAAGCACAAACAGGATGATGCACCAGAGCCCCATGATGCCCTTGAAGAAATTGACAGCGAACGTCCCTTCCGCGGCCAGCAGGTAAAGATCGCGCCGGGCCACCCCCAGCATCTGCTGAAAACTGGTGCCATCCACGCTGACGAGCACGGTCATCTGCGGTCGCGGTAGTTGCACCGCGGGACCGAGACGCTTGAAGAAGGCGGAGGGAACTTCGATGGTCTGGGTATGGTAATCGGTGACCTCGAAAGCAGGTACTTCCACCACGCCGTATTTGCCGATCAAGGCCTGGAAGATACGGCTATCGGCTTCCTGGCGTTGCTCGGGCGACATTGGTTTCTTGGCCAACTCCGCCAGCTCGAGCGTTCGTTCCTCGCGCATGGAAGCGACGGCCTTCTCGACATCGAGCAAACCATGCTGGCCGTCGAGGAAAGCGCCGTCCGCGAAGGTAAAAGTGCAATAGATGCCCTTGCCTTCCAGCCCCTTGTTAAGCCGAAAGACATCGAAGGTGAATTCGAATTGCACGGGCCCGTCCCGTTCCGCCAGCTCCGCCGGTAGATCGCCGAAAAACCAGCTGGCATACTGGTGGCCGGTCTTTTTGTTCGGCTGGGGCCCGGAGATATAGCGGCGATAATCCCATTCGCGTCCCACGCTGACGCCCTTGTCCGCGCGAAAGGTGTCCCCCTCGGTTTGCCAGAAACGCAGCATCCCATAGATCGGCACGCGTGCCTTCAGGCTCTCGTACTCGGCATCGGCATTGACCCCGCGCAATACATAAATCAGGCTCAGGCCCGCGATGACCGCCAGGCCGACTGTCAGCAGCAAGCCGTAGCCCAGAAAACGGCCCAAGACGATCTCGAACTTCTCGACAGGCTTGGTGACGATGGTATGGATCGACTGGCTTTTCACGTCATTGGGGATGCCAAAGGCCCCCAGCAGGCTGGCCGTCAGGAGGAAAAGTACAATGATCGCGAAATAGACCAGGCTGACGTAATTGCGAATTTGATCTTCAGGCTTGTTCGAGATAAACCACTGCGCGAAGAGGAAGACCAAGGCCATGGCGGCGAAAACCCACAGGACGCGCTTGCGGAGGGCCTCCTTCAGACTCACGTGAGCCAGGGCCCAGATGCGTTGCCAGCGTAAACGGGTAAAAATGGCCACGAGGACTGGAATGAGGACCGCCAGGCAGGCAAAGCTTCCGGCAGCCGTCAAGAGATAGTCGCCGACCGTAAGCGGTCCGCCCGCGTCATTAGAGGGCAGCCAGCGCTGGGCCGGTGCCGCTCCTAATTTAAAGGCCAGGAGGAGCAAGCCAAGGGCGGCGTAGAGCAGACCTGACAGGACGACGCAACCCATCACCAGCGCGCGTGGCGCTCGCTCGCTGCCTGTTTGTGGCGGCTCGAGGAACCAGGCAATGCCCACAATCAACAGCGCCATGGCCGCGAGGCCGCCCGCGTTCTGCAGCCAGGCGCGGATGCCGGCCGGCAGCTCGCCAAGCGACATCGGCTCACGTTCGAGGTAAAACGTAGACGCAAACATGGGTTAGTTTACCTTGCCGCTCTTGTCGGGAAGATACCGACGACCCGGGTGGGCCTTGCTCTGGGCCACGATACGCAAAAACAGGTCTTCCAATGTCGTCGTCGGATGGCCGATGGACTCGATCTTGCCCCCGTGCTTGGCCAGGACAGCCTCCAGGTCATGGCGCAGGCTATCGTTGAGTTGAACGCCGCTGGCGCAGCTCCAGACGCAAGACATCCTCGAGCAAGCTGCGTACGCTGCCGAGTTCCTGAAGTTCCCCTTCGTTCAAGATGGCCACGCGGTCGCAGATGTCCTGGACGTCTTCCAGGCGATGACTGCACATGATAATGGTCTTGCCCTTGTTGCGCAGGTCGATGATCAGGTCCTTCATCCAGCGCGTGCCAAGAGGGTCCAGACCGGACGTGGGTTCGTCCAATATGACCAGTTCGGGGTTGTTGATCAGCGCCTGGGCGAGGCCGATGCGCTGGCGCATGCCCTTGGAGTACTCCTTGAGGATGCGTTTCTTGTCCGCGGCCAGGCCGACCAGCTCGATGAGCCGGGCCGCCCGTTCCCGGCGCTCGGCGGGGGCCAACTTGAAGAGTCGGCCATAAAAATCCAGCGTCTCCTCGGCGTTGAGAAAACGGTACAGGTACGATTCCTCGGGAAGATAGCCGATACGTTCGTTCTTTTTCACCTCGGTCGCCGATTGCCCAAACACCAGCGCGTCGCCATCCGTGGGAAAAAGCAGCCCGAGCAACAATTTGATCGTGGTCGTTTTGCCGGAACCGTTCGGCCCGAGCAGTCCAAAGATTTCACCACGAAACACCTGGAGATTGAGGGCGCGCAGCGCCACTTTCTTCTGCCGGCCCCAAAAGTCACGATATATCTTGGTCAGCTTGCGCGTTTCGACGATGACTTCGTTCTCGGCCATGAAAGGCCACCTCGGAAGAAGGGTGATAGCGAGACAGAACCACTAGGCCCTGGAGCTTCTACGTCACCTGGGTCATTTACGTTCACAGGGCCGATAATATTTCGCCACTGGCCGGTATCTCCTTCCTTTTTACAATAGCGGTTTATATTTTCAACTTCGCGAAGGAGCCGTTTCATGGGACTTCGACCTCATACCGTGGCCTCTACCAAGCGGCGCATGGCCGTCAAGAAAGGCCGCAAGGCCAAGAAATACGAAAGCAAAGTGATGCCCATGCTGTCGCGGCCGAAGAAAACCACCGCTTCGTGAGGACCCGCTGAACCACGGCAAAGGGGCTTGGGTTTCTCATGGCGCCGCCGCAACCCCGCTCTTCCTGGTTTCGGCGTACCGTTTCCTGGTCCAATAGCCGGCAATCCTGGAACGAACGCATCGCGGCCTCCGTCCTGGTCCTTGCGGGTGGCCTCCTCTGGTGGTTGTCGGATTCCATATCGCTAGCCGCCTCGATTGCGCTCTGGGGACTCATCTTGCTGCTGGCCGCCGTCGTGCTACGGCGTGGCTGGCTCAAATTGTTTGGGCCCATTCTTTTTTATGACATGATCCGGATTGCCCGCCGGGGCCGCTATGTCTTGATGCGCGGGCTCTACGCCGGGCTTCTGCTCTTCATTTTATTTTCCTTTGGATTGGGCGTCTGGCTCAACCCTCGCGGCCAGGGCTTCACGCCGCACGAATCCTCGCTGTTGGCACTGCGTTTTTTCGAAGTATTCATGCTGGTGCAACTGATCACCGTCAGTGTGCTCACGCCCGCCTTCGTCGCCAGTTCAATATCCGAGGAAAAAGATCGCAAGACGATGGAGTTTCTGCTGGCCACCGATCTGCGCAACCGTGAGATCGTCCTGAGCAAACTTGGCTCCCGGATCGCCAACCTTTTGATGTTTATCCTCACCGGCCTGCCGATCCTGGGCATCATGCAGTTTTTGGGAGGCGTTGATCCCACCCTCGTGTTGACCGGGTTCGCGGCAACCGGCATGACCATCTTCGGAATAGCCAGCGTGAGTATTCTCAACTCGGTCATGGTCAAAAAGTCGCGCGACGCGATCGCGATCACCTATCTGTACCTCATTGCCTACTTGTTCCTGGGTTCGTTCGCCTATGGACTGCAGCGTGCGGGAGCCATTAGCCGTATCGACTTTCCTCTTTGGTTCGGTGACGACGCCCCTACTTTCAGCAATCTGATTACCTGGCTCAATACTGGCAATCTGCTCATCGCGCTGTCGAACGTCGGCATGGCGGGCTCGCTGGCGGCGCCGGCAGCTCTGGAACAATATGCAACCTTCCATGGCATCCTCGCGGTGGTGTGCATAAGCTGGGCGATTGTCCGCGTGCGGAGCGTCGCGCTCGAGCAAGCCTACGCGCCCGTCCTCAAGGCCGGCAAACGGCACAAGTCGCGCGCGGCCGTCGGCGACCGTCCCATGCTCTGGAAAGAAATCTCCGTCGAAACTGGCGTGCACATGAATTGGGCCGCGCGCATCCTGGTCGCCATTCTCATCGGCTCCACGCTATTTCCCGCCGGCTGGATGATTTACGAGTATTTTGTGGAACCTGCAAACCGGGGCGGTTTTAACTGGTTTTCTCAGTCGATGAATGTCTGGGTCCGCATAGCCGGGACCTTTGTCGCCTGTCTGACCCTGCTGGGGCTCGCGGTACGCGCGTCCGCCAGCATCGGCAATGAGCGCGACAAGGAAACATTCGATTCGCTGCTTACCAGCCCACTCGACAGCGCTGAAATCCTGTGGGCGAAATATGTGGGCACGATTCTTAGCATGCGCCTGGCCTGGCTGTGGCTGGGCATCATTTGGGTCACCGGGCTGCTTACGGGTGGCTTGCATGTCCTGGCGCTGCCGCTGTTGCTGGCGGCCTGGTTCATTTACGCCAGTTTTTTCACCGTGCTTGGCCTCTGGTTTTCCATGGTGGCGCGAACCACCATGCGGGCGACCGTATACACAGTCCTGGCCAGTGTTGGACTGGCGGCCGGACACTGGCTCATCTGGATTTGTTGCGGCCCGTTGTTCGCCTTTGGCGGCGGCACCAACAGGGCCGGCGAAACCTTGGCCAAGTTTCAGATTGGCCTGACGCCACCGTTGAGCCTTGGCTTTCTGGCTTTCTGCGCCCACGACTTCGACAATCAGTGGGGAGGCAACCGGGAAATGGTGGAGTTTATGGGCTTCAGCATCCTGGGCATGATGATCTGGGGAGTCGCAGCGCTTCTGCTCTGGTTCGCGGCGCTCGGTCCACGTTTCCGGTCCATGACGGGCCGCAATCCGGACGCTTTCCGGAATACGATCGCGACCCTTTCACGGACCAGGAAGAATGGCCCGGCCGACGTCGCCAACGACGGGACCGGGATTAAACGACAAGATGAAGCAGCATAGGGCTGCGTGTGCCGGTCACTTCCGCAGGTGAGGAGAAAATGCCTCGTTTCCTCTTCATAACCGGCAAGCTCGCGGAGCCGGCCCTCCGGCGCGTGCTGGCCGAGTTAGGGCCGCGCGTGGGCTTCGAGTACGCGATTTTCGTGTTACCCATCACCGTCGTCGCGCTCGCGACCACGTCCTGGATCGCCAGGCACTTTCGCCTTACGGAAATCTTTGACCGCATCCTGCTGCCCGGCCTCTGCCAGGGCGATCTGGCTGAGTTTGCTGGCTTGCCCGTGGCGTCGGGGCCCAAGGACCTGCGTGATTTGCCCAGCTTTTTTGGCTCGCCGTCGTTGGCGTTAGACCAAAATGGCCCCTACGACATCGCCATCCTTGCCGAAATCAATCATGCCGACCGCCTGGACCGAGCGGAATTGCTGACAAAAGCACGCCAGGCCCGAACGGATGGCGCCGACATTATCGATCTCGGCTGCACGCCGGGCACGACCTGGGAAACGCTGGGCGATGCGGTGCAGGAACTCCGCGCCGACGACATACGCGTCTCCATCGATACCTTCAACAGGCGCGAGGCCGAGTTAGGGGCCAAGGCAGGCGCGGAGCTCATCCTGAGCGTCAATAGCGAGAATCGGGACGCGGCCAAGGACTGGGGTGTAGAGGTCGTGGCCGTGCCGGACGTGCCGGCGACGCTGGAAGGGCTCGACGCGACCATGAATTCGCTGGTGAAAGCGGGTGTTCCCTTTCGCATCGATCCGGTCCTGGAGCCGATTGCCTTTGGCTTCGCCGCTTCGCTGGGGCGCTACCTTGAGATAAAACGGCGCTATCCACTGGCCGAGATCATGATGGGGGTCGGCAACTTAACGGAGCTCACCGATGTGGACTCCGCCGGGGTGAACGTGGTGCTGCTGGGTTTTTGTCAGGAAATAGGCATCAGGAGTGTCCTGACCACCGAAGTCATCAACTGGTGTCGTAGCAGCATCCGTGAGCTTGACCTGGCACGCCGCCTGGTGTTTCATGCGGTCACGAACCAGGTCCTTCCCAAGAACGTGGCGACCGGGCTGGTGCTGTTGCGCGACCCCCGTCTGCCGCAGTTTGGTCAACAGACGTTGCAGGAATTGCACGAACAGATCACTGATAAAAACTTTCGCCTCTTCGCGGAGCGTGGGCTCCTGCACATCATCAATAATGACATGTTTTTGCAGGGCACGGACCCCTTCGCATTGTTCCGGGAAGTCATAAAACGCACGGCCGTGGATGCGGAGCACGCGTTTTACCTGGGTTACGAGCTGGCCAAGGCACAGACGGCTCTCACGCTCGGTAAAAACTATATCCAGGACCAGGCGCTGCGTTGGGGTTTTCTCACTGCTCCCGAAAACACGGAGCGAGCGTCCGTGGAGGGCTGACGCGTGGCCCGGCGATAAGATAACCAACATGGACAACAAATGGGGCGTGCGTCGACGCGGCGAGGTGTTTACACCTTCACCCGTCGTACCCTCGCCGGCCCTGCATTCCCCGGCGCCGATCGTGGAGGAGCTTGCGGGCTTGACGGCCTGGGATGCTTGCCGCCGCCTCGCCGCCTGGCCTAACCTGCTCTTTCTGGACAGTGCTCAGCACTCGGGGCTGGGCCGTTATTCCTATGTTACTGCCGATCCCTTCGCCTGGATTTGGCCCCCGTCCGGCCTCGTCAACAACGTGCCCATCGTCCTGCCGCCCGCCGATCCCTTCGATTGTCTCGCGGAGATTCTCGAACATTTTCAGGTGCCGACGTTGCCCGGCTTGCCTCCCTTCCAGGGGGGTGTCGCCGGCATGTTCGCCTACGACCTCTGTCATTACCTCGAGCGTCTGCCCCGGCCACGTTATAACGATTTTCCGGTCCCTGACCTGGCGGTGGGTGCCTATGACTGGGTGATCAGCTTCGACCACCAGCAAGACCGGGCCTGGCTTATCTCCACGGGCTTTCCAGAAGTGGACGAAACGGGCCGGCGCCGTCGCGCCGGCGAGCGACGCGATCAGGTGTTGCGGCTTCTGGATCTAACCGGAGCGGCGCAGCCTGGAAGTTCACACAACCTCAAAACGCCGGCGCGTATTGAGTCGCCCCATTACCTGGTTGACGAGGATGACGGTATTTACAGCAACTTCGACCGCCAGTCTTATCTCAAGGTCCTGCGCCGGGCGGTTGAATACACCCATGCCGGCGATTGTTTTCAAGTTAATATCGCCCAGCGGCTGCTGGCGCGGGCACAGGACCCCGCGCTTGCCGTCTATGAGCGTCTGCGCACCTGCAATGCCGCGCCTTTTGCAGGCTATTTCGATTTGGGCGACTGGGCCATTGCCAGCGCCTCGCCGGAGCGGTTTCTCAAGGTGCAAGGCGGTGCCGTCGAAGCTCGGCCAATCAAGGGGACCGCGCCGCGGGGGTCGGGCCCGGAGGAGGACGCGGCCCGCGCTCACCAATTGCTTACCAGTGCCAAGGACCGAGCCGAGAATATCATGATTGTCGATCTTCTTCGAAATGATCTTGGACGTGTCTGCGAATATGGCAGTGTGCGCGTGGAGTCCTTGTGCCGTCTGGAGAGCTATCCCACGGTCCACCATCTCGTTTCGGAGGTAAACGGCCAACTGAGGGCGGGCACCGGGCCCGTCGATTTGCTACGAGCCGCCTTTCCGGGCGGCTCCGTCACGGGCGTCCCAAGGTGCGCGCCATGGAAATCATCGCGGAGTTGGAGCAGACGGCACGCGGTCCCTATTGCGGCTGTCTCGGGTTCCTTGGCTTCGATGGAGCCATGGACACCAGTATCCTCATCCGGACATTTACATTTGGTCAGGGATGGATTCAATTTCCCGTCGGCGGCGGCATCGTGGCTGACTCTGATCCCGAGTGCGAATACGAGGAAACCTGGCACAAGGCGAGGGGGATGGTGCAAGCGCTCCAGTAACAAATCATGGAGTGGTTGCCGGAGCCTCCCCTTCAACGACGTCCGCGGCGTGCGCCTTCTCGATCACCTCTTCCGTGGTGGCGGGATCAACGGCCCGGCAGGCCGCCGTGAGGCGTTCGCTGATGTCGGTCATCTCGGCCCGCCAGAGTTCGGGCGTGATGTCGCGCGGGCAAACCTGGGCGAACTCGCCGCAGAGCAGGATCAGCCGCATAAAATGGCGAAAAATGATGCCTTCCTGTTTCACCATGTCACGCGACTGCACATACTTGTTGAAGTTCCCCTCGAACCGCAATAACTCGGCGGCTGCCCAGACGGGTTGCGTCGTCACGTCGGTCACGTCGGGATAAAGTGCGTCGAACAGCAACCGAAGTTTCTCCGCCAGCGTGGGGGGCCGTACCTCCTCGTCGCGCCAATCGTCCTCTTCTTCCTCGTCGCCGGGTTTTGGCTCTGGTTTCGCGATCATGAGGCCGCGCCGGATCAATTCCTCGTCCAGCCGTCCGCGCGCCAGCGGGCCGGGTGGCAGGTTTTCCTCATACGGCACCCGCGTATGGCGCAGGAGCGGGCGCGGCAATTCGAGGACACTCTCGAGGGCTTGTAGCCGTTCGTCGCGGTCAGCCAGGCCCAAATGTTGCAGCAAAAAAGCCGCGTAAAGCGGATGGACGCCGCGGAAGACAAGCAATTTGTCCAGCTCCGGCGTCGGCGTTGCCAGGATCGGCACGTAGGGTGGCGGGTTTTCGACCTCGGGGCCCGGCGGCTCCGGGCTAAGCGTCACGAAGCCGCTCGTTGCCAGGATGCGCAGCATGCGTGTGAGGTTCTTTTCCTGGGCCTCGATGCGCGGCTCATCCATGAGTCGTTTGCGCAGCACGTTGCGGATCAAGGATGCTTCGGGCGAGATCTTGATCAGGTAAGCGAGCAGACGCCAGGGCAGCGCGCCCTTGCTATAGAGTTTGCCGGCCGGTGCTGCCTGTAACTGCTTGAATTGGTTCTCGCTCCAATAAGTGTGGGTGTCGCTGCGGCTGGGTTTCTTGCGTTTGAGAGCTTTTTTCGCCTTGAGAAGGCCCGGGTCCTTGGTGGTTTCCGGGATCTGGTCATATTTTTCCTTCCAGCGTAAAATCTTGACGTCGTCTTCATGGGCCAGCGCGAAAACGTAGCCTTTGTCGTCATATTGCGGTCGCCCGGCACGACCGAAGATTTGCTGGGCGGTGCTGGCATCGACAAGTTTCTCCTTGCCTGCCGGCCCTTTCACCAGCGATGCCAGCACGACCGAGCGCGCCGGCAAATTGATGCCCGACGCCAGGGTTTCGGTACAAATGACGGCTGCCAATAACTTACGCCCAAATAAATCTTCCACGACGCGGCGATACTTGGGCAACAGTCCCGCGTGATGGACGCCAACGCCACGATGCAGGAGCTGTTTCATTTTTGGACCGACGCCCTGAGTCCAGTCCAGCTTGTTGATTTCGGCATGGAGAGGGGCTTTCTGGTGCTCCGCCAGGAGCGGCAAGCCCTTTAGTTGCTCGGCCACGCTCCAACAGGCATCGCGATTGAAACAGAACACCAGGGCCGGCATTTTGCGCATATGGCCGTCCCCCTTGGCCATCAGCACCAGTTGCTCGTTTAGCAACTGGTCGGGCACCCATTCATAGGTGAGCGGTATCTTGCGGTCTTTGCTTTCGACAAGCTGCACCTTACGGCCATGACAGCGCTCGAGCCAGTTCAAGAACTCGGCGGCATTACCGACCGTTGCCGACAGCAGCAAAAGCCGAATCGGCTTGGGCAAAAGTGCCAGGGACAATTCCCAGACGATGCCGCGCTCGATGTCGGCGAAGCTATGAAATTCGTCCATCACGACGGCCGAAACACTGCCAAAATTAAAGTCGGCCGGGTGCAGCAGGCGATTAAGCAAAATCTCGGCAACTACAACGAGGATGCGTGCTTGCGGATTGATGCGGCGGTTGCCGGTAACCAGGCCGACGTCCTCGGCCTTGAAGCCCCAGCGGACGGCGCTCGCTTGCATCTCGTGGAATTTTTGTTCGGTAAGGGCGATCAAGGGGGTCGTGTAATAGGCGGTGCTGCCCGTGTACAGGGCCTCAAACAGGGCCGCCTGAGCAATCAGCGTTTTGCCTGTGCCTGTCGGCGCGCATACCAGCACTCCCTGGTCGGCCGTGAACCAGGCGAGCAGCGCCTCTTCTTGGATCGGGTACGGGACATAGGGCAATTGCGAGAGGTACGACTCGGCCAGGTCATCGCGGTTTGTCGGCATATAACGATTGTATGCGCGATTGAGCAGCGGCCGAGTCAGGGAGCCTTTGCGGACCGCCAGGGCCAGCCGTTTTTGGGCAAATATCGGGCATCGTGGAACGAATGCCTGGGAAGGGATCCTCAAAAATCGCGGTCGGCCCTGAACTTCCACGGCCTCAGCTTTTCAGGACTTTTGGATCCGGCTTAAAGCGTTCGGAAAAAAAGGGATCAGACCCCTTGAAGCGAACAGATTTTCAACGCTTTTGCAAGGTATTGAGGGGGTCTGACCCCTTTTTTTCCGAACGCTCTTAGTAAAGACATCAACCTTTTTTCCGAGGTGCACCATGGCGACGGTCGGGTTTGGCGTGCTGGAATTGATGCTCATTTTTATTTTCAGTGCCGCGGGGCAGTCGACCGATCTTGTGTCGCAGCTTTCGCCGCATGACTATTTCAAGACTCAGGGAATCGACGTCTCGACGGACAAAATGGTGGAGATAATAGGCAAGGAACCCACCGATGGCGCAAGCCAGATCGCGCAGCTTTTGGCCCTGCGAATTCTTGGCGAGGATGGTGCCTTTAAACAAGCGCCCAACTACGCGGCCCAGCGCAAGATCATTGAGGAGGTCGCCGCCGGCAAGAAAGGTCAGGATAAGCTGGGCTTTGCCCGGGACCATGCTCTGCGCGCCTGGCTCACCTGGATGGCGCCAGTACAGCCGTCGTTCCCGTCGCGGACCGTACCGAAGGCTTGACCTGGTTTCCGGAGGCGGCAACCATCATTGGCGGTCTTGAGCACCGACCGACACCGGGCATTAACGGTCCCAAAAACACCGTGCAGGAGTTGCTCTTGAAGCTGCCCGCGGATGTGAAAAAAGACATCTATGCGGCCATCAATGCGCTCGGCAATATCGAGTTGCGGCGGCTTACATTTGCCTACGTTGATGATAAGAATGGTGCCGGCCGCAACTTCGTGCGCTTGACGGGCCGCTTCAATCATGCCTGGTTGGGTGAGTTTTTCAAATCCAAAGGGCTCGAAGTGAACAGCAAGGACCGCAGCGGCGCTTTGGTCACGACCATGGTAAGCCAGGGTCGCGGGCCGGCCATGGCCCTGGTGGGCGATACGGACCTTCTCATCGCGGGCTACGGCGGTCAAGGCAAGGACGACGAGGTCCTTGAACAGGCCCTCACGCAGCGCGAGCAGAAACAGGCCAATGCAGGCACCGGCAAATTAAAGGCAGCGCTCGCGAAGATTCCCGCGCAAGCAGTTGGCTATCTCGTCGGCGAGTTTCCCGAGGAGCTGCGCACGGGCCTGAAACAGGGCCTGGGCGCGTTTCCCAAAAAGGTAAGTGCACGCCTGGAACGCGTAGGCCCCGGCATCGATGTGATCGTCGAGGGAGAGATGGATGATACAGCCCAGGCCAAGACGTTCATCCAAACTGCCGGCAAGTTGCGCAATGACGCGCTCGATTCCTTGCAAAAGCTGCCACCCGCGGCGCTGCCGGGCATCGACGTCAACGAACTTCAGAACATGCTCAACAGTTTGCAGCTTGAGGCCAAGAGCAGCACCATTAACGTTCGCTTGCTCATTTCCAACGAGATCATGAACATGTTGCCGGCATATTTCTCTATTCGCTGACGATAGCAGTAACGGCATGAGGCAGCATGGCGAGGCCCGGCACAACCGCCGGGCCTCGTGTCGTTTGGCTACTATCACCCGTCCTTGCGCCTCTGACCCTTTCATAAGATAACGGCCATGGATTACAACGTTGAACTGGAAACCTTTCATGGGCCGCTTGATCTGCTGTTGTTTCTGGTCAAGCGGCACGAGATCGACATTTTCGACATTCCCATTGCCAGGGTGGCTCAGCAATTCCTGGAATACCTCAATGTTCTTCAACTGATCGACGTCGAAGGGGCGGGAGATTTTCTCGTGATGGCCGCCACCCTCATGGAGATCAAGAGCAAGATGCTGTTGCCGCGCGACGTCGAGGAGGAAGTTGAGCAAGAGGACCCGCGTCTGGAATTGGTCAAACAACTCATCGAGTACAAAAAGTACAAGGAAGCGGCGGCCCTCCTGGAGGGCCAGGCCGAACGGCAGCTGGCGCGCTTGCCGCGTCTGGCGATAGACTTGCCCAAACCACTCGATCCGGCCCAGCAGCCGCTGCAACGTGTCGAACTCTGGGACCTGGTAAGTGCCTTTGGCCGGCTCATGCGCGAGACGAGCGCTCTTCAGCCTCGCCAGATTATCATGGACGAGACGCCGATCCAGTTTCACATGGAGCGTATCCTGGAAGTGCTTGCCGGCAAGGACAAGGTGCCCCTTTCAGAGATCTTCAGGCCACCCCATTCACTGGGCCGGTTCGTCGGCATCTTCCTGGCGACACTGGAACTCATCCGCGGCGGCAGAATAACCGTAGAACAACCAGAAGCGTTCGGGGAAATATTGTGTTCTTGCGTCAAACCCACCGGACCGCCATAATATGGGCGCCCTGACTGCCTGAGAGGTCCTGGAAGACGGACGGGAGCTCTAGGACCTCCAATCAAGGATTTGCAAATGGCGACCTCGGATCGTTCCCGGGACGATGTATTTCAACCCGGCGGCCAGATACAAAGAGAGTGTTTGAGCGAATCCACGGCCCAGGTACTCCAGGAATCGCTACGTTTGGCTCGGGAGACGCACTGGGATAGTCTGCGGAGCCCGCATATCTTCATGGGCCTGCTCGCTGTCCCGGATAACGGGATCCGCACCTGGGGAGACCGTCTCGGCGCCGATCTATCCAAGCTTTTGGGTCAGTTTCAGGAACTCTTTCACCAGGATGAAGGTGATAGCGATGCCCTGCTGATGCTCAATCGCGAGTTCCTCTCCGACAACGTTATTCGCTTGCTGCGCAAAGCGCACACCCGCGCCCTGGACCACCACCGCTCCATTATTACGCCGATGGACTTACTCATCAGCTTGCTGACTGCGTCCAACAGTATCGTCGCCGAGTGTTTCGAGCGCATCGGCGTCACCGCCGCCAAACTCACCGAGCTGGCCGTGCTCGCTGAACAACAAGCGAACCAGTAAACAGTGCTTTTAGGTCGGCAAGCGCTCGCTCCCGGCGCCTTATCGCCCCAGTCTCGGCCGACGCCTTGCCCGTCTAGCGCGAACCTCCCATTTCCGCGTCCGGCGCCTGTGCAATCCTCCTAAACCTCACGCCCGGTGCAAGTTAACATGATTTTTTCCAGGAAATAATGCGTTGGCCCTGGGTTTGGCGCTATTTCCTCCCGTACAATCGGAATGGAGCTTTGAAGTGTTCTGTTCGCGAGGTCGCCATGAAAAGATTTTTGAGCATCGTAATTTCGGCACAGTTGGCTCTCCTGGCTACGGGCTGCTTTAACTCGCAACCTCGTCCGCTCATGCAGTCGCAACCCTATCCGCCCCCGTCACCACGGCCCGTGTTGCAGGCCGGGCCAATGACGGCTCCGCCGCCAGGCTTCCAGCCGACGCCCTTTCCGGTAGCGCCGCCGCAGGCTGCACCTGCGCCGCAGTTTAGCCCTGCACCGGCGCCGCAATATAGCCCGCAGGTAAGTCCTTTCCCGGTGGTCCCGCCACCCGCCACGCCTAACGTGCCACCACCCAACGCCGGAGCCGCATCACCACAAGCCAACCCAATCACACGTGTGGAAAATCGGTGGCAGCCGGGCGAAAATGCCGTGCAGCTTGGTGCACCCGAGCCGTTGGCAAATGCCAATCCCAGGGCGCCCCTGCGGCTTTATCCTCCAGAGAGGTCCGAGCCCCCGCTCATGGAAAGCACCACGGCATTGCCAGTCGGCATTCCGCACTTCGCCATGGCGGCAGACAATGTCGCCACCGGGCTGCGGCCACTCCTGGATGATGGGCTCGACTGGCTCAAGGCGCGTGGCTATCGGACTGTGGTGCAAGTGCATCTGCCCGGTGAAAACGACAGTCCCGACCGTAAGCAGGTCGAAAAGCGCGGCATGAAATATGTCAGCCTGGAAGTATCTCCGCAGACTCTCAACAAGACGATTGTCGATGAATTCACACGTATCGTCCGCGATATTTCCGGCCAGCCAGTCTACATCTATGATCGCGATGGTTCGCTCGCCGGCGGGCTATGGTATTTGCATTTTCGCATGGCCGAGCAATTCTCCGACGATGTTGCCCGCATTCGCGCCGGCTCCCTGGGACTGCGCGAAAATCGTGACGGTGCGGAACGTGACATGTGGCTGGCCATTCAGAAATATCTAAACGAGACTTCGCGCTAGCAGCCCGTTGAAAAAGGGGTCTGACTAGCAGCCCGTTGAAAAAGGGGTCAGACCCCCTTGAAGCGAACAGAGTTTTCAACGTTTTGGCAGGGTACTGAAGGGGTCTGACCCCTTTTTCAACGGGCTGCTAGACGCGGCGGTCTCAGCGCGGCGCCATAGAATAGGTCCTCATGGACACTCCTTCTCTTGGGCGCTGGCGCCGCTTGTTCCTCCTCTGTATCAATCCTCGGTATACACCCTGCCTGACCTGGACGCGCTCGACGCGATCTTGGCCGATGGGGAAGCCGGCTTTATCTACGTGCGCGACGCCCATCCCAATGCGCGGATGCTGGCCGAGCGCCTCGCGGAGCTTGAAGGGGCCAAATGGGGCGTCCTCGGCGGCTCCGGCATGGCCTCTATCAGCGCGGTACTCTTGGCGACTGTCCAACAGGACCAACGTATCGTTGCCAGCAATCGTCTTTATGGGCGCACGGTACAGCTCCTCGAGCAAGAGTTGACGCGGTACGGGGTCAAGACCACGTTTGTCGATTGCAACGACCTCGATGCCGTCGCGGCCGCGCTGCACAAGGAAACGCAAGTTCTGTTCGTGGAGACAATGTCCAATCCGCTGCTTCGTGTCGTGGACATTCCTGCGCTGGCGAAGCTGTGCCGGCAGACTGGCACGCGTCTGATAGTGGACAATACGTTCGCCACGCCGGTTTTGACGAGGCCCGTGGAGATGGGCGCGGACGTCGTCATGGAGAGCTTGACCAAACTAATCGCCGGCCACAGCGACGTGACGCTCGGTGTGCTGTGTGGCAAGGATGCCGACTTGCTGGCGAAGATCAATGCCGCTGTCAGTATCTGGGGGCTCGCCTCCAATCCCTTCGATTGCTGGTTGGCGTTGCGCGGGTTAAGTACCTTGAGCATTCGCATTCGCGCTGCCGCCGCCAACGCCGGTTTGCTCGCCGAGTGGCTGGCGCGTCAATCGAAAATCAAACAAGTTATCTATCCCGGATTGCCGGACCATCCCGACCATGCCCTGGCGCAGGAAATCTTGGAAGGTTCTTTCGGCAATATGCTTTGTTTCGAACTGGATGGAGGCCGTGCGGCCGTCAATCGCTTCATGCGTAAAGCCCCCGGCATTCCTTTTAGCCCCTCGCTTGGCGACACCACTACCACGCTCAGCCATCCGGGCACCACGTCCCATCGTTACGTGAGTGCGGCCGAAAAAAAACGCCAGGGCATCGGCGACGGCTTGGTCCGCCTGTCCGTTGGCATCGAGGACCTGGAGGTTATCCAGAAGGAAATCGAGAAAGGCCTCAAATAACGCGCCAGGACGCTTCGAACGTCCGGCCGCTGCGATGAACGCTCATTAAAAATGGAACCCCACGGCCCCTGGAAGATTATCCGCTCCCAAGAGATCTATAGCGATCCCTGGATTCACGTGCGCAAAGACGATGTCGTGCGGCCGGACGGCCTTCCTGGCATCCATAGCGTGATCGCCATCAAGCCCGGTGTTTGCGTGGTTGCCCTGGATGATGCTGGTGCAGTCTACCTAACGGAAGAATTTCATTACGCGGTTGGGCGCGTGACAATCGAGGCCGTGAGCGGCGGCATCGATCGGGCGGAAGACGCCGCGACGGCAGCCAGACGGGAGCTCGCTGAGGAATTGGGCATTCACGCGGCCTCTTTGCTCGACCTTGGCAGCCTGGACCCCTTCACTTCCAATGTCGTCTCGCCGACACGCCTATTTTTGGCCAAAGGGCTAACCTTTGGTTCCCGGGCGCCCGAGGGGACCGAACAGATACGGTGTGTCAAGCTCCCGCTCCAAGATGCCGTGCAAATGGTGATGGACGGCCGCATCACTCATGCCCCGACGTGCGTCCTGCTACTCAAGATGAGTTTGACAGCCCCTTGAGCGAGTCAGAGCTTGCCAGAAGCTTTTCGAGCGCCGCGTACTCAACGGGCTTGACCAGGTGCTGATTGAAGCCCGCGGCCTGAGACCGGCGGCGGTCCTCTTCCTGGCCCCAGCCAGTAACGGCGACGATGACCATGTTTTTGCCCCAGGGTTGTTCACGCATGCGGCGGCAGGTGTCGTACCCATTGAGTTTGGGTAGCCCGATGTCCAGGAGCACCAAATCTGGTTGGAACGCGGCGGCCAGCTCGATGGCTTCGAGGCCATCGTTGGCGGTACGTGTGTCTTGGCCGGCCAGCGTGAGCATCATGGCCAGGCTGGCGGCGGCGTCCCGATTGTCGTCCACGACCAGAATGCGCCGCCGCGCGGAGGTTGTTGGCGTCGGCGGCGGCGCGTCGTTGCCTGGTTGGGGCGTTCCCGCTGTTATCGGCAGGCGAACGACGAACTCGCTGCCTTTTCCCGGGCCCGCGCTGCGGGCCTCGACGTGGCCGCCGTGCATTTCCGCGAGGCCCTTGACCAGAGCCAGGCCGATGCCGAGGCCGCCTTGTGCGCGTTCAAGGCTTTGGTCGACTTGCGAGAACAGGGTAAAAAGCCCCGGCAAAGCATTGGCCGGAATGCCGATGCCGTTATCACGCACGGCCACCACGATTTCGCTCCCCTCGCGCCGGGCCGACAACTCAATGCGTCCGCCCGGGTCCGTATATTTGGCGCTGTTGTTGAGCAGGTTCCAGAACACCTGGGCCAGCCGCGTCAGGTCGGCGTCAAGATATATCGGTTCGGGCGGAAGCGTGACCGTCAGTGAATGCCCCTTGGCGACGATAAACGGCCGCGCCGTCTCGACGGCGTTCTCGATCACCGACGTAAGCTGGATGGGTGCCTTGCGCAGCTCCAGTTTGTCACGGCTGATCCGGCTGACATCCAGAAGGTCATCGATCAGGCGAACCATTTGACCGAGCTGCCGATCCATCATGGCGCGGGCCTCTTCCTGCGCCCCCCGGTCGGTCGCCAGGCGGAGGATTTGCAGGCCATTGCGGATCGGCGCGAGCGGGTTGCGCAGCTCGTGCGCCAGTGTCGCCAGAAATTCATTCTTGCGGCGGTCGGCGTCGGCCAGTTGCGCCAGGCGCTGTTGGAGTTCCGTTCGGCTACGGCGCAGCTCCTCCTCGTCGCGCTTGCGCTCGGTTACGTCCATGTTCACGCCAGCGATCCGCAACGGCTTGCCCTGCGCATCCATAACGACCGCGGCCCGCGTTTCCAGCCAATGGACACTGCCATCCGGCCAGATGACGCGAAACTCCGTGAAATATTCACCCGTCTCCATGGCCTTGCGCACGTCCGCTTCGGCTTTGGCGAGATCATCAGGATGAATTAGCTTGGCCCAACCCTGGTAACCCCCCTCGAAGCCGCCGGGCTGGCAATCCATAGAGCGCCTCGATCTCCGGCGACCAGTGGTTTTCGTCTGTTTGCGCGTTCCATTCCCAGTGGCCGATCTTGCCAATTTTGTGCACGAGCTGAAGGACTTCCCGGTTACGGCGTTCGGCCTCTTCGCCGCGCCGCTGTTCGGTCACGTCTCGAAACACCAGCACGACGCCGGAGATGTTTCCCTGCTTGTCTCGTATGGGCGCGGCACTGTCGGCAATCGGCCGCTCGGTGCCTTGCCGAGAGATGAGGATGGTATGCCTGGCGAGCCCAACGATCTTGCCTTCACGCAGCGCCTTGGCGACCGGGTTCTCGACCGGCTGACGGGTCTGCTCATGGAGGATGTTGAACACGGTCGTGAGCGGCGCTCCGCCTGCGCCCGCGTCGTGGGCCCATCCCGTGAGCGACTCGGCCACCGGGTTCATGAAAGTTACTTTGCCCTCGGTGTCCGTCGTGATGACACCGTCGCCAATGCTGGCCAATGTCATGCGAAACCATTCGCGTTCTTCCCAGATGGCGGCGGCATGAGCTTCCGCGGCACGGCGTGCGCTGGCCTCTTCCGAAAGCCGAAGCGTATTTTCCTCGGCCTGCTTGCGTTCGGTCATGTCGCGTGTGATCTTGGAATAGCCGCGCAGGCCGCCATCGTCGGCGCGTAAAGCCGTGATGACGGCGTTGGCCCAGAAGCGCGACCCATCCTTGCGCAGTCGCCAGCCTTCCTCTTCGTAGCGTCCCTCGGCCGCGGCCTTTTGCAGGCCTTGCTCGGGCCTGCCAACTTCGACAGCTTCCGGGGGATAGAAACGCGAAAAATGCTCGCCGACGATTTCCTCCGCGCGATACTGTTTGATGCGTTCAGCGCCGGGGTTCCAGGAGGCGACCCGTCCCGTGGGGTCGAGCATCAAGATGGCATGATCGGTGGCGCCTTCCACGAGCAGGCGGAAACGCTCTTCGCTGGCGAGGAGTGCCTCAACCTGGTTACTCAATTTGGCGTTGGTTTGCTGCAGGGCGTTTTCGACATTCTCACGCGCTGCGATCTCATGCTCCAGGGCTTCCGGGCTGCGCATCGCGAGCGCTCTTGGGGTCACGGGTATCAGTGCGGCCACGGTTAACCAGGACACCAGGGCGGTGAAGAGCTTAATAACCGCGGCCAGCCGGTAGGCGGGCCACCAAAAAACGAGCGCATCCATCAAATGCGTCGTACCGCACGCCAAAATAAAGACGCCGAACAACAAAAAAATGGAACGGAAGGGAATGTCCTTGCGCCGCAGCGCAAAATAGCCGAGGACACAAGGTATGGCGACATAGGCGGACCATACCCCCAGATCGGACAGGATATGTAGCCAGCCATGGCCCGCCGTCCAGTTACCACATTGCCAGCGCGCCGGGAAATCCGACGTATCGAGGAGGCGTGTCAGGAAGTCAAACATGGGCAGACTTACCTCAGGTGACGACTTTGCGGGCGCGTGGCAACGGACTGCCCTCAACCACCACGCGCAGCCCGACGGCCACGCGGTGTTTGCGCGCTAGAGCATTTCAATGAATGATTGTAGTCTCATCCGGGAACATATAAAGGGTGCCGCCGCCGACTTGAGCGGCGGCGCGAACCTTCTGGCGGCCGCACCGTCAGAACATCATGCACGCGAGGCCCTGGGTTGAGCCAAAGCTCGATAAACGGTGCTGAATCCCTGTACGCTGCCCACCGGATGAGGTACAATTCCCTTTCAATTGGGCCTGAGATTTTTGGGAGAGGTGACAGAGCGGCCGATTGTGCGGCACTGGAAATGCCGTGTGGGGGTCAAACCTCACCGGGGGTTCGAATCCCCCCCTCTCCGCTTCGCACGAGTGACTATCAACGCATTTTACGATGACTTAGTATACGCACAGCTCGATGGCCAAGGTTTTTCCGAATCTGTTCCCAAACGAGCCGGTTTCACAGGCAATGCAAGCAATTCGTGAGCCGAAGGCGAAAGATGCCGCCCAACAGATGTTGCAAGATCTTTTCGACGCCGCTGCGGCCAAAAGCCTGGCCGTCATAGATCCCTTGGATGCGGAGCCCGAAATGGCCCGTTTCCTTCAAGCCGTTAAGAGATGTCCCGAGCATCGGGACTTCGTGACCCAACTCTTTCGAGAGTCTTTTTCCACGTCCTTCTACATGCGCCATGAACCATCACAGTTCTTAATGTTTTGCATGCACGATTTGCGGTGGCCGGAAGTTCGCGAGCTCATCACGACTTGGAGAAATGCAGAAGTCGAACAAAGAGGTTCACGAGTCAGTGGAGTCTGGAGCGATATTTTAGAAGCCTTTGAGGATAATTGGGAAATGGCCAAGTACTATGAGGAGTACAAAAAGAGCGGCAGGTAGTATGTCTCAGGTGATGACAGAGCGGCCGATTGTGCGGCACTGGCAATGCCGTGTGGGGGTCAAACCTCACCGGGGGTTCGAATCCCCCCTCTCCGCTTCGCATTCCGGCGGTTTCCGCCAATCAAAACAGCATGACAAGGTCGTCAAGCACCTGGAGCCGTTTGTAGATGGCGAGGACTTGCTGGGCCGAGGCGACCACAGGTTCGATCGTGACGGAAAGATGTCGTCCGCCCACCGCTTCCCGAACCCTAAAAGGTGGATCGATGTCGCTCAGCAGTTCTTCGCGCACGACGGCAACGGCCCGCGCCAGAAAGCCGCTTTTGGCCTTGCCAATTACCTTGAAACAGTAAGGGCACGGGAAGGCGTGTGTCTTTTCCAGCAATTCGTGAGCGGGTAAAGTGCTTTTCATGGGAAAACTCGCGGATCGGTTTTCCTTAATTATAGCAGCAGGGCAAGGCTAAGCGGCGCCCCCGATAATGCCGAATTGATGTAGCCGACGTGGTGAGACCCGGTTCGAGTCGCAGGGGCAGTGGCGTACTCAACCGAGCAAAAAACCTTGATCCGAAAGAGGTTGCGGATGAACCTTATTTTCAAATCCGGAATGCGTGTACTTCGACGACGTGGGTTGTGGCTAATCGTGATACTGGCCTGCCTCTGGGGTTGCGAGCCGCATCACCAATCGCCCTCAGCGCGCAAAGGTCCAGCCCAGGCAAGCGCACCTCTGACGCCGCCGGATCGCTCATTGAGGCCAGGCGAGTACATCAAGCTCGGGCTACCGCCTTACGACAGGCCATGGTCAGGCAAGGACACGGCCGAGGCCGCGGACGTATTGGCGAATCTCGCGGCAACTGACGCGGGCCAACTTCCCAGATACCAAAGTGAGCGCTCCGGAGAAGTGTTCGCCCGGCTGGCGGCGATAGACCAAAATCTGGCGATGTCCCGGGATAAATCCATGCCCGTTCTGCTGCGCGTGCAGAATGCCGGGCTGAATTTGCGGGCTGCCAATCACATTCTAAAACTCTACTCGGAAGGATTTGCCAGGGGAAAGACAGGAGGCGCGGATGTTACCGAGATCATGGGAGGCCAGTTGCCCGGCCTGGTGATCATGGCCACCCTCGTGGACGAAGCGATCCCGACGCTCGATAAGGCCGATCCCGGCTACGAGGCGTATTTGGCGGGGTTGGAAAAGTCCAAACAAGACCTGGCGATGAGCGTGGTTGACTGCTTGCAAACACTTTCGGAGAAGGATCGTTATCAGACCTCGGATCGGCTCCGACTACTGCACCACATGGAAGAGACACTTCCTCTGCTCATCCCGCGCTTTTCTGCCCCATCGCGCCAGGAAGTAGTTCTGCGGCTCGACACGGTGTTGAACGACCCCAGGTTAGAGGACATCCGCCCGGGATTGAAGAAAATCAAGGACACGATAGACAGCGCAACATCCAGAAGCCCTTGACGGGCACTCCTGAGCTGCTGCACCATGGTGACGCAGCGCATTGCTCCAAGGGCGCGTACGCACCAGCTGCACTTTTTTTTCGCCAAGCCGTTGCAGTGTTACATTTCAAGTCCAAACGCATAAAATCAATTTGATTCCGCAGAGCCCTTTGTAACGAAACACGCCAAACGGCGGCAAGGACCATGCAAGATCCCTTTGAGACATTTGACGCACCCGGACTCGAAGGGGGCCAATCCGTCCCTGCACAATCTACGCCCACGCAAATCGGTCGCTATCGGGTCGAGCGGTTGGTGGGCACGGGCGGTTTTGGACTCGTTTACCTGGCCCACGATGACCTGTTGCAGCGGCTCGTCGCCATCAAGGTGCCCCATCCACAGTTCGTCGCTCAGAAGACTGATTTCGAAGCCTATTTGGCCGAAGCCCGCACGGTCGCCAACCTCGACCACGCGAACATCGTTCCGGTGTATGATGTCGGCAACACGAACGAATTTCCGTTCTTCGTCGTTTCGAAATTCATCGACGGGACGGACCTCGGCGGCAGGCTCAGGCAATCCCGCTTGACCCGGCGCGATGTCATTGAGCTGGTGGCGACGGTGGCGGAAGCGCTGCATTACGCCCACAAGCAGGGATTGGTGCATCGGGACGTCAAGCCTGGCAACATCCTGCTCGACAAAAGCGGCAAGCCTTTCGTGGGGGACTTTGGCCTGGCGCTGCGGGAGAAAGACGTAGGTAAGGGGCCACGATTTGCTGGGACACCTGCCTATATGAGCCCTGAACAAGCTCGTGGCGAGGGGCATCGAGTCGATGGCCGTAGCGATATTTTCAGTTTGGGCGTGGTCTTCTACGAACTATTAGTCGCCAAGCGACCTTTTCGAGCCGACTCGCAGGACGAACTGCTCGATCAGATCGTCAGTGTCGATGTTCGTCCGCCCCGGCAAATCGACGATACCATTCCCAAGGAACTCGATCGCATTTGCCTTAAAGCACTCTCGAAACGAGCCTCCGAGCGCTTTTCGGCGGCGCTGGATATGGCCGAGGACTTGCGGCATTTTCTGGCGGGGGCGTCCTTTGAGGAAAAATCCACGCTGACTCGCCCAGGCCTGAGTGCGGCGGACGTCGCCACACCCGTTCCCACGCCGCTGACCTCTCCCGCCAGCGATACGCAACCCATCAAGATCGTGCCGAAAGGATTGCGGTCGTTCGATGCCTCGGACGCCGACTTTTTCCTCGAACTACTCCCTGGACCTCGCGACCGAGACGGCTTGCCGGATGGTATTCGTTTCTGGAAGGTCCGGATCGAAACGACGGACGCCGATAGCACTTTTGCCGTGGGCCTGATCTATGGCCCATCGGGATGTGGTAAATCGTCGCTGGCGAAGGCCGGGTTGTTGCCGAGGCTGGCGAAGTCCGTGCTGGCCGTGTACATCGAGGCAGCCGCCGATGAAACCGAAGCACGCCTGCTCAAGGGATTGCGGCGACAGGTGCCCGACCTGCCGGGGAACCTCGGCCTGATCGAATCGCTGGCGGCGTTGCGACAGGGGCGATTCTTGAGTGCCGGCCAAAAAGTGTTGTTGGTGCTCGACCAGTTCGAGCAATGGCTGCACGCCAAGCGGAACGAGGAGAGCACGGAACTGGTGCAGGCCCTCCGGCATTGTGACGGTGGACGTTTGCAGTGCATCGTGATGGTGCGCGATGATTTCTGGCTCGCCGTGAGCCGGTTCATGCAGGCGCTCGAAATCCGTGTCGTGGAAGGGGACAACGCGCGGCTGGTTGATCTCTTCGATCTGCGGCATGGCGCAAGGTGCTGGCGTCATTTGGCAAGGCCTTGGGAGCGTTACCGGAGGGACGTGTCAGCGAAGAACAAGATGGCTTTCTCGATCAGGCCATTTCAGGATTGGCACAGGAAGGTAAAGTCATCTCGGTGCGGCTGGCGTTGTTCGCCGAGATGGTAAAAGGGAAGCAGTGGACCCGGGCCACGCTCAAGGATGTGGGCGGCACGGAGGGGGTCGGGGTGACTTTTCTCGAGGAGACCTTTACCGCCAAGACCGCAACGCCCCAACATCGCCTGCACCAGAAGGCGGCTCAAGCGGTCCTGAAAGCGTTGCTGCCCGAAGCGGGGACGGACATCAAGGGCCACATGCGGTCGCGACAGGCATTGCTGGACGCGTCGGGTTATGCCGGCCGCCCGAGGGATTTTGACGAACTGATCCGCATTCTTGACAGCGAAATTCGCCTCATCTCACCAACGGAGACCGCTCGATCACGAGCCGCTCGATCACGAGCGGGAAGCGGTGGCCATCCCCGACCCTGCGAACGATGCCGGCTCGCATGTTGGCCGCTACTTCCAACTCACCCACGACTACCTTGTGCCGTCTCTACGGGGTTGGCTCACTCGCAAGCAGAAGGAAACAAGGCGAGGCCGGGCGGAACTGCTGCTGGCGGACCTTGCCGCTGTCTGGAACGCCCGCGCGGAGAACCGGCAACTGCCTACTCTGCTGCAATGGATGCAAATCCGCTGGCGGACGGCGAAAAAGGACTGGACACGGCCGCAGCGGAAGATGATGCGCAGGGCGGGGCAGGTTCATCTGCTTCGCGGCGCCGCGGTCGCGACGCTACTGGCCGTGGCGACATTCGCGACTATTTGGATCCGCGGGCAGATTGCCGAGCAGCAGCAGGCGACACAGGCGACCGGCATGGTCCGGCGACTTCTCGATGCGGAGACGGCTCAAGTCCCGGCCATTGTCGCCGAGATCGACGAGTTTCGCCGCTGGGCCGATCCCCTGTTGCGCGCGGAGATTGCCCAGGCGCCAGACACATCCCGGCAGAAACTCCATGCCAGTCTCGCCCTCTTGCCGGTCGACCCCGGCCAAATCCCGTTCCTGCAGGGCCGCTTACTCGACACCGAACCGCACGAGGTTCATGTCATCCGGGACGCGCTGACGGCTCACGGCGATGCTCTTCGAGAGGGGCTCTGGGCCGCGGTTTTGGCGCCGGCGAAGGGGAAGGAATCGCAACGGCTGCGCGCGGCCTCGGCCCTCGCCAAGTTCGACCCCAACAGCGCGCAATGGGCGGCGGCAAGCGCGCTCGTCGTCGATGATCTGGTTCGCGAAAATCCCGTCTTCCTCGGACACTGGAGCGACTCCTTTCGCCCCGTCCGAAAATCGCTGCTGGCCCCGCTCGCCGCCATCTTCCGAGATCGCAACCCCGAACGCGTCGCGGACCGCATGGTGGCGACGAACTTGCTGGCGGATTACGCGGCCGACAACCCGCGCGAGTTGGGCGAACTACTCATGGACGCCGATGACAAGCAGTTTGTCCGCCTCTACCCCTTGGTCGAGCAGTCCAGGGAACGGTGCCTCCCGCAGTTGGTTGCCGAAGTCGACAAACAACCGCCGGTTCACAAGGACAAAGTCGTTTTGGAGAGGGAGGGCGTCATTGCCGAAAACGACGCCAGGATATATCGCACGCAAGGCGTGCCGATGCTGGCCAAGCGGTTTCCGGTTCGCATGGAAGCCGGCAAGAAATACCAGCTAACCATGGACAGCACGGAACTCGACTCGTTTTTGATCCTTCAAGACAAAGTGGGCAAGGAGTTGGCCGCCGACGACGATAGCGGCGGCGCCTTGAACGCGAGGCTGGTGTACCGTGCGGAACGCGCTGATGTTTACACGGTGTTCGCCGCGGCGTTCGCGAAGACGGGCGCGTTCCAACTCAGAATCGTTGAACTGTCTACTGAGGGCGATAGCGTTTTGGAAAAGAAGGATGTCATTGCAGGCGACGAAGCGCCGGTCAAGCCTTCCCAGGCGGCGAAGAAGCCCGCGAAACGATACGAGGTTCGACTGGCAGCCGGCAAGACTTACCGGCTGACGATGGACAGCAAGGACTTCGACTCGTACCTGATCCTGCAAGATAAGGAGGGCAAGGAATTGGCGTTCGACGACGATGGCGGCGGGGCCCTGAACTCGATGCTGGTATTCAGCCCGGAGCGCGATGACATTTACACGGTGTTCGCCGCGGCGTTCGAGAAAACGGGCACGTTCCAACTGAGAGTCGTGGAACTGTTGTCTGCCGAAAAGCTTGTTTTCGAGACGAAGGATGTCATTGACAAGAACGATGGAACGGTGAGGCGCTCGCCCTGGAATCCGGTACTCGCCAAGCGGTTTCCGGTCCCCCTGGAAGCTGGCAAAATATATCGGCTGTCGATGCATGGCAAAACTCTCGACTCGTCCTTGATCCTTCAAGACAAGGAGGCCACGGAATTGGGGTTCAATGGCGAGGGGGACCCGAACGCGATGCTGGAGTACCGACCCGCGCGTGATGACGTTTACACGGTGGTCGCCGGTTCCGCCAAGGGGACTGGCGCATTTCAATTGAGTGTGGTGGAGGTCTTTACCGGCGACGATGGCAAGGAAACATTGGCGAAGCGTCAGGCGAACGCGACGGTGGCGCTGCTGAAAATGAATCAAGCGGACAAAGTTTGGCAGCTTTTGAAGCACAGCCCCGATCCGCGGGTGAGGAGTTATTTGATCCATCGTTTCGGACCGCTTGGCGCCGACGCCGGTGCTATCATCAAACGGTTTGATGACGAACCAGACATCACGATTCGCCGCGCGTTGATCCTGAGCCTGGGGGATTTCGCGGAGGGGGCGATACCGGCCGCGGACCGGCAGCTGATGACGACGAAATTACAAGCGCTCTACCGGACCGACGGCGATCCGGGGCTGCACGCGGCGTCGGAATGGTTGCTCAGGACGTGGAAACATGAGCCCTGGTTGAAGCAAGTGAACGAAGACTGGGCGAAGGACAAGGAGCAAACCGCGAAGCGGGTTGACGCCATCAAGGCATTGATTGCCCAGGACAAGGAAAAGACACCGCCAAATTGGTACGTCAACGGGCAGGGACAAACGATGGTGGTGATTCCCGGGTCGGTGGAACTCATGATGGGTTCGCCGACGGCGGAAGCGGCGCACTGGACCAACGAGGCCCAGTACAAGAAGCGGATCGGTCGGACATTCGCGATCGCGGCCAAATCGGTGACGATGGAGCAATATCGAATGTTTTTTAAAGGGTACTACACCGGTGAGGCAACCTATCATCGGATGCCGGATTTGCCGGCGGTCTCGATCGACTGGTATTATGCTGTATCGTACTGCAACTGGTTGAGCGGCAAGGAAGGTATCGCGGAAAAGGAGTGGTGCTACGAAAGGGATCCGCAGGGGCCGGGGCTCAAACTCAGGAAAAACTATTTGCATTTGAGCGGTTATCGGCTGCCGACGGAAGCGGAGATGGAGTATGCCATCCGCGCGGGAGCGGTGACGGCGCGGTACTTTGGCGAGACGGAAGAATTGTTGCGGAAGTATGCCTGGTACAATAAAAACTCGGAGGAGATGCCCTGGCCCGTGGGCAGCCTGAAACCAAACGATTTGGGATTATTTGACGCGCTCGGGAACGTGTGCACATGGTGCCAGGAAAGTTACAAAGTCTATGCGCCGGGGCAGAAAATGACCAATGACATTGAGGACTGGCAAGTGTCCACCGCTCCAGATGACCGTGTGTTGCGGGGCGGCTCGTTCTACAATCATGCGTCCAACCTCCGCTCAGCCTTCCGTTTCAAGCTCGCGCCGTCGATAAGGCTGATCTACAATGGAATACGTCCGTCGAGGACTTTGATCCCCTGAATTCCGTACTACTTTACTATGCTCAGCCACGCGGAGATTTATCCGGCATCCAGCGGGCGGCCAGCAGGGTGATGTCGTCGAATTGATCAGCGGTGCCGATATGGGAGCGCAGTTCGGATACGATTCGTTCGACCAATATCGTGGCCGAGGGGGCGCCGTTGCCCAGCAACTCTAACAAGTGCTTTTCCGAGAAGGACTTGCCCGCGAGGTCTCGAGCGTCCGTCACGCCATCGGTGTGCATCAGCAGGATGTCGCCGCGTTCCAGCCTGGTCTTGCTCAGGTCAAACGAGGCGTCGGGCAGCACGCCGACGACGGGGCCCGTCGGCTCGAGCCGAGCTTTGACCCCTTGTGGACCGATGATGGTTGGCGAGTCGTGGCCGGCGTTCACATAGGTCAGTTCGCCGGTTGTCGTATCCAGGATGCCAATAAACAACGTCACGAACATGCAGGCGCTGGCATGATTGTTGGCCACGTACTTGTTCGTGTGCTCGACCGCGAGCAGCACGATCAAGTCCGCGAACAGGCCAGAGCGGCGCCGGCTGGCCGGCAGGATCGCGACGTCGGACCGCTGGTCGGCTTCATCATTGGCGATGCCCATGAACACCTTGAGGCCAGTTTGCATGCAGAACGCGCGGATCAAACTGCGAAACAGGGCCATGAATAACGCGGCTCCCACTCCCTTGTCGCAGACGTCGGCCATGACCAGGGCCACGTGATGCGCCGACAACGGGAAACAGTCGTAAAAGTCGCCAGCGACCTCGCGCGCCGGCTGGAAGTGGGCCACGACCTCCCAGCCGGGAGTTGGCGGCAACGTCTCGGGCAGGAAGCCGATCTGGATGTTTCGGCCAATCTGCAGCTCGCGCTCATACAGCAAGAACTTCTTCTGGCGCTGTAGCTCGGCCTGCTCCTGTTCGATCCGGGCGACACCGGCGGCGACACCTCCTGCCAGCAGTTCCACGAGCATGGCATCCAGCTTGGAGAGCGCCGCCAGGCCGGCCCGGGCACTGCTTGCTGCGCGATCGCCGTACAGGGCGCCGAGGACGGCGCCGCTCTTGTCCAGAATGGGGGCCGCCACCACGGCGTTGACACCGACCAGGCTCTCGAGCGGCCCGGCGTTCGCCGGCACTTGCCAAAAGGTCCGCTTCTCGGCCAGGATGCGGCTGAGGATATGCCGGCTCGCCTGCCTTTCCTCGGCCAGGCGGTTGTGGGCAAAGACTTTCTGCGCCTGCATCCGCCATTTCCCATTCTGATAAAGCAGAACCTGTCCCGAATCGAGACCGACGAGGTCCACGACCGCGCCCGCGGCCTTGTCAAAAAACTCCGACGAGTTAGCCGCGCTCTGCAGCACCTCCATGGCCACCTGAAGCCACCGTATCATGGTGTCGTTGTGAAGGTCACT
Organism: uncultured Planctomycetota bacterium; assembly: GCA_963848825.1. GTDB lineage: Bacteria > Planctomycetota > Planctomycetia > Gemmatales > Gemmataceae > CAVVSQ01. The sequence goes on from CAWKFA010000009.1 coordinate 635,399, forward strand.
GGGGGCGGCCGACCGGTCCAGCCGGGGACGGCCATCCAACACCGCCCCAGGTGGAATCGTTGCTTCCGCGAGGGTCTGCAACGGCGTGGCCCGATCTCCCTCGATCAGCGGCGCCTCAAGCACGTTGCCGCCCGGTGGGGACGACGTGTCCGCCATCTGGATACCGATCTTCTTGGTCCCGATAACCAGGAACACCGGCAAGGACATCTCCCGAGAAGCACCGACTTCCAGTTGGCTCCCGTCCAGAAAGCGAATGGGCATTCGGCGCAGGTTGGTGATGCGGGCTTGCCCTGGCGTCAACGACTCCGCGGCGAGATGGCGCCGCGACACGACTTGCTCGTCCAGGCGCGCGACCACGACGCGCCAGTGGGTTTCCTCCTGGCGCGTCGTGTACGGGCCCTCTTCCCCTTCAGCCTGACGACCCAATTCGACCAGGCCGGGGCATTTAACCGAGTGGACCAGTTGTTGGTTCTCGTACACTTCAATTTGTAGTTCTGGCATGCCAACTTCCTCGTCCAGCAGATCGGTGTCGCTGACGCCCGTCGCCGCGCTACTTGGCTGGTGGCGGATCGGGTCGCTTCATGCTCAGTACGCTCCGGTTCCGATCCCCGACCCGCTCGTAGCTGAACGAGTCAACGTCGTGCAATGCCAGGAACACCCCCAGTCCGCCAAACTTTCGTTCCGCGGCCGGGGCCATCAAGTCCTCCGGTGGGGGGGTCTGCGACGGGTCGTAGGGAATGGCGGTATCTTCGAGCGTGACGGTCAGCAGCCGGTCGTCCAACTCGGCCCGGAGGTCGACCGTCCCGGAAAGGTTTGCCTTGTTGTACCCATGGGTGATGGTGTTGGTTACCAACTCGATGACCGCCAGGCGCAACCGGTAGGCGGCGCGCTGCTCCAGGCCGGCGGCCGTGGCGGCCTCCTTCACGAACTCCGAAACTGCCGACAGCGATTCGAGATCAGCCGGGACGCGTAAATCTTGCATGGAATTCCGTCATTTCACGGGCGAGAACTCTTGCTGCACGATGACGCTGTGGAGGAGCCCCGTCCGACGCAGAGTGTCCAGGATCGGCTCCTGCGGGGCAATCACGTAAACGTCCACACCGGGCCCCATTTTTTGCTTGGCAAAAATGAGCATGCGGACGCCCGCGCTGGCCATGAACTCAAGGTCCTTGACCACGAGCACAAGCCGCCTGGGCTTCAGCGCCGCCGCATTCTCAAGTTCGGTCTGGAACAGCGGGGCCGTCAAGGCATCCAGCGAACCTGCCAGGGTGATCGCCGCGACATCCTCTTTCACCACGAGTACGACTGAGAGAGCCATGAGATTCCCCTTGGGATGATGCGTTGTAAAAAGCGATGCCAAGCGGCGGCCATGCCTGTGCGGTCCCGATCAACGCCCAACCAGGACCACCACCGAGCGCTCGCCAACCAGGAAGCCATCCTGGTCGGAAACTGTAGGCTCTGCGCCGACCGGCCACCGGTCCTCCGGTGGGGAGACTCCGGTGTTGGTGCTGACGTGCCAACTCATGCCCTCTGGCAGCCGGGGCAGTTCAAACCAGTTTGCTTCCCAGTGCATGTTCATGGCCACGTAGATGTGGTCGACGTCCTCTCGCACCGGGTCGCGTGGCAGGGCCGCGGAGCATGAATGCCAGTGTCCGATCGTCGGCCGACCAGTCGGCGTGCCAGGCCCGGGTGCCGTGCCAGCTCAGATCGATGCCCTCGCCGTCGGCGTTGCCGAGATGCACAGCGGCTCCGCAGCGCCGGGTGGGCCTTGCGGAAGGCGATGCAGTGCTTGACGAAGCGGAACAGCTCGGCGTTGGCCTCGCAGCAGCCGCCAGTCGAGCCAGTTCAGCTCGTTGTCCTGGCAGTAGGTGTTGTTGTTGCCGCGCTGGGTCCGGCCCACCTCGTCGCCCATGAGCAGCATGGGCACGCCCTGGCTGACCAGCAGCATGGCCACGGCGTTCTTGATCTGCCGCCGGCGCAAGCGCATTGATCGCCGGGATCGTCGGTCGGCCCTTCCCAGCCGCAGTTCCAGCTGTCGTTGTCGTTGGCGCCGTCGCGGTTGTCCTCGCCGTTGGCCTCGTTGTGCTTGCCGTTGTAGGAGACCAGGTCGTGCGAGCGTGAAGCCGTCGTGGCAGGTGATGAAGTTGACCGAGGCGGTCGGCCCGCGGCCGGCTGTACAGGTCGGGCGAGCCCTGCAGGCGCTGGGCCATCTCGCCGACCTGGCCGGGCTCGCCCTTGAGGAACTTGCGCAGCGCAGTCGCGGTACTTGCCGTTCCACTCGGCCCAGCGGCCGTAGGCCGGGAAGGAGCCGACCTGGTAGAGCCCGCCGGCGTCCCAGGCCTCGGCGATCAGCTTGCACTTGGCCAGGACCGGGTCGAAGGCCAGCGTCTCCAGCAGGGGCGGGTTGGCCAGCGGCGCGCCCTACGGGGTCGCGGCCGAGGATCGAGGCGAGGTCGAAGCGGAAGCCGTCGATGTGGTAGTCGGCCGCCCAGTAGCGCAGGCAGTCGAGCACCAGGTTGCGCACGACCGGGTTGTTGCAGTTCAGCGTGTTGCCGGTGCCGCTGAAGTTGTAGTAGTAGCCCTCCGGCGTGAGCATGTAGTAGGTCTTGTTGTCGATGCCCCGGAAGGAGATGTACGGGCCGCGCTCGTTGCCCTTCGGCGGTGTGGTTGAAGACGACGTCGAGGAAGACCTCGATGCCGTTCCTGTGCAGCTCCTTGACCAGGGCCTTCAGCTCATCGACCTGCATGCCGAGCTTGCCCGTGGCGGCGTAGCCGGCCTTGGGGGCGAAGAAGCCGAGGGTGCTGTAGCCCCAGTAGTTCAGCAGCAGTGCGCCGTCCACGGGGCTGGGCCGGCTGTTCTCGAACTCGTCGAACTCGTAGATCGGCATCAGCTCGACGCAGTTGACGCCCAGCTCTTTCAGGTAGGGGATCTTCTCGCGGATGCCGGCGAAGGTGCCGGGGAACTTGACGCCCGACGAAGGGTGCCGGGTGAAGCCGCGCACGTGCATCTCGTAGATGACCAGGTCTTCGATCGGCGTCTCGAGCGGCCGGTCGCCCTCCCAGTCGAAGTCGTCGAAGACGATGCCGGCCGCGGTGCTGGACAGATGCCGTTCCAGTCCGGGGTCGCGCCCCAGACTTCGCGGCCGCCGATGGCGCGGGCGTAGGGGTCGAGCAGGATCTTCGTGCGGTCGAAGCGGTGGCCGGCGGCCGGGTCGAACGGGCCCGTCCATGCGGTAGCCGTACTCGATGTTCTCGTAGTCGAGGTCGAAGACGATCATGGCGAAGACGTTGCCGATGCGGAACGCCTGGCGGGAAGGGGATCTCGACCAGCGGTTGGCGGCTCGCCCTTGCTTGAACAGCACCAGCGTGCAGGCGGTGGCGTGGCTGGAGAAGATGGAGAAATTCACGCCCGCCCGGCACCAACGTGGCGCCGAAGGGGAACGGCCTGCCCGACGCGAAGCTTGAAGCCTCGATGCTCATGCGTTTCGGGTAGACATCGATGCGATCCACGGTCGTTCCTCAATCGAGTGGGCGAAACGGCATGACCTCACGGCGTCTTCGGCACCAAGGCCAGTTCGGCAAGACCAGCCTCCAGGGTGGGGTGATGGTGGAACAAGTCAAGAAAACCGGTCAACGACATGGTGCTTCGCAGATCTTCCGAGAGCCCCACCAGCAGGATCTTGCCCCCTCGGCCGCGGATCGTCCGGTAGAGCACCAGCAGCATGCGCAGCCCGGCACTGGACATGAACGAGACCCGGTCATGTCCAGGATCACCTTCGCATCCGGCGCCGCCAACTGCCAGGACCTTCTCTTGCGGCTGGCCGGTGGTCTGAGCCGTCAACTCGCCCTCGAGTCGCACGACCGTTGACGTCCGCCACCTTCTTGCTGCTGATTTCCATTGGTTCACTCCTGGAATCCGCTCCTGCTACTCCACGGGGGCAATGGTGACCTTGACCCGTACCGACTGCGTCGGCGTCCGGCAAGCTGACCGTCATGGCCTTCGGCGTCGAAGTTGGTGTACGGCTTGTCGTCGATCCACACATGCTGAAGGAGGACGCGGCCGGGCGGCAGGATGTCCGGTGCGACACGCAGCAGGCGGCCCTGGAACGCACCCGGCTGCGGCTTGAAGTAGAGGTCGAGCGGCTGCTTGGTGATCAGCAGGTTCGTATAGACCTGCGCCAGGTAGCACAACTCGAAAGAGTGGTAGCCGCTCATCGAGTGGCTGCCCTTGTAGCGCTCCGTGCCCATCAGGAACGGAATGCCGCTGGCCAGCACGTTGAAGTAGACCGCCCCGTCGTCGTGGTCGAGGAAGAAGGTGTTGTAGAAGGCTGACGACTCGCGGGCACGGCGCAGGAATTCCTCGTCGCCGGGACAATGCCGTGCAGGATCAGGTAGGCCAGGATCGCCTGTTCCTGCTGCCACCACGCCTTGCGGTCGTGGAAGGCGAAGCGGTGCCACTCCTCGCCGGGGCCCTTGAGGCGCTCCATGACGTCGTACCAGCCGCCGCGCTGCTGGTCGCTGCCGATCGCCGGCATCAGCTCGGCGATCTTCCGGGCCAGCGCGACGTACTTGTCCTTCGGCTTCAGGCCGTACATCCGCATCAGGTTCCAGGCGATCTTGAGGTTGTGGCCGACCACGCCGCGGTTCTGCTGCCACATGTGGGTGGTGTCGTGCGACCAGTCCTCGATGGAATTTCTCCTGAACGAATGGGGCTGTGTCGTAATCGGGGAAGTTGGCCTCGATGGTGTCGAAGGTATACTCCAGCATCTTGGCGTAGCGCTCGTCGCCGGTGGCCAGCCAGAGGTTGATGAGGTAGGCCGGGGCGTGGTCGCCGACCGAGTTCCAGTTCTTCTTGCCCCGGTTAGCGCCCAGCGCGTCGCTGCGCGGGTCCAGCGTGACGGGGTCGAGGTGCGAGAAGTACCCCCCCTTCTCGCGGTCGAGGTAGAAGCGGTCGAACAGATCGACGGTTAGCCGTGCGTCGTCGAGGATGCGCGGGTCGCCGGTGATGCGGTAGGTCTGGATCGGCCCGGCCAGGGCATAAATCTGCTCGTAGGCCGGGATGCCGTCGAAGTCGTCGCCGAACTCGGAGGCGAAGATCTTATCCTCGCGTTCCCCCGTGAACGTCGATGCCGTGGTACCAGTAGACGATATTCTCATCCGCGTCGTGAAAGCGCATGTGCTCGCGGAGATACTCGGTGCCCTTCTCGGCGCCTTCCAGGTAGCGGTCGTCGCCGGTCAGCATGTAAGCGGTGGCGAAGCCATAGACCAGGCGCGAGATGGTGTCCGTTTCCTGGCGGTAGTTGTCCCGGGCCTTCTCGCCGTTGAGCGTGATGGTCGTGCGGTAATTCTTGTAGTCCACGGGGCCGGCGCCAAACTGGGCCTTGAGGTAGAAGTCGCCTAGCGCCTTGATCTGCGTGACCCACCAGTCGCGCCGCTCGAAGAGGAACTCGTCCGGCGCGACGGCCGACGAAAATGAGGTACTGCGCTTCGAACACCTGCCGACCCTGTTCCGGGTAGAAGGTTCCGTAGGTGTAGACGTAGCGGCCGGGAGTGAGCAAAGTGTCAATCTGGCTGGTGCAATCAACGTACGGCTCTCCCAGGTTGCGCATCATTTGGGCATAGGTGTTGCCCTTGAGCTTAATTTCGTACGGTCGGCCGTCGCTCGTCTTGACGTGATAAACTCGCTGGGCCTGATCAAAACCCACCACGTACCCGGCCACGGTGTCAGAAAATGGGAAGTTGGCAACCTCCATTGCTCATTCCTTTACGAATTATGAATTTCGCTCTACGGCCGAGATAGTTAATTGTATTCATTCCACTTTTGCTGTTAACTTTCTCGCCGTCGTGGGCCCTTGCCAGGTCATGAACCACGGGTTCACGTCTTGATAAGCCGCGTCAACTCCTCGGGAGCGAAGACGTCCCGGTAGAATGTCAACTGCTCCGTCTTCATATAACAGCCGCCCCGGTGCCCCCGGCGGATCCAGGTGACGTTCCCTTTGGCGATGCTCTCGTTCGTCGCATCATCTAGACACTTCCACTCGAAGTACACGACTTCGCCGCTGAACAGGACGATGGGCCACACCATGGTCACTCCCGGTTGCGCGATGAGCGCCCACCAGTGTAACTCGCGCTGCTGCTGTTCCTTGAGGCCATGGAACGGTCCATCCTGGCAGAGGTAGACAAGGTCCTCGCGGTATTCCGCGGTGAGGATATCGCCGCGACCCCGACGCAGCGCCTCACAATGGGTCGGCCACCACTCCTTGTTTTCCTGCTCGATCTTCGTCAGGGGCAAGCTCCCATCGATTGCCGGCAGGGTCCGCTCCTTTTTGCTGTTGATGTCCTCCGCCTTCTTGAGGAGTCGATCCCCGACCTCGCGGCTGACCAGGCCCGGTCGCGAGTAGTCGGCTTCGAGGTTCGCGTAGTAGTTAGTGCGCTTTCTCATGGGGGCACATCCTTTGATAAGAGCGTTCGGAAAAAAAGGGGTCAGACCCCCTCGATACCCTGCAAAAGCGTGGAAAACTCTGTTCGCTTCAAGGGGTCTGACCCCTTTTTTTCCGAACGCTCTAAGTATTGCCAGGCGGCGGTTATTTAGTCTTCGAGTAGGGTTCGCTGGGACGGGCCTTCGCCGCCGTGATTGCCGCCGCCAAACCTTCACTGGCGCTGGGGACGACCTCGTGGAAGTATTCCGGGCCAGCCAAATAGATCCACTCCTCCAGGGCCAGCCCCACGCCGCGCCCTTCCTTCTGGAGTCGCTTTTCGGTGTCGAAGGCGAGCAGGGCACCATGAAGCACCTCGCCGCCCACGTCTCCCACGCCATACTTGGCGTTTCCCTGGTCGCGCAGTGCAGCCCCAAAGGCCACACTTTTCGCGCCTAGCCGGGCCGCCTCGCGCAGGGCCACGCCGCCGATTCTTCGCATTGTTTGTAGCGACAGCTTGTCCTCCTCGCCCAGGCCAATCAGCATCAGCTTTTTCGCCTTGATGCTTCCCGCCGGCGGATTAATGAGGATCGTTTCTAGCTCGTCGCCGCTGAATTCGTTCCGGTTGCGCAGCGAGCCGATCAGCCCGCCGAGCCGGTCATCGAATTTTTGGATGGTGGAGGTGACGGTATCGCCCTTGGCCTTGTGCTTGAAGAAACACAAAAAGAGCAAGTCGGTCTCCTGGTCCTGCGGCACCATCACACGCACGGTGACCTTCAGCCCGTGAGGCCCTTCAAAGGCCTTCGCATCACCCAACTTGGCACGCTGCCCCTGGGCGATCGCGATCGGCAGGGCCGAGACCGCGCTGAGCGCTATCCACGTGACCAGCACCTTAAGACGCATAAAACTCTCTCCTGGTTACAGATCGAGGTAAAAAGAAACGCCGTAAGTACGGCGAATTTTTTGACGCTCCTTCACTCCTCGCCCCTTGCCTTGCGTATTGTCGTCCACCTTGCACGCTGCTCGTCGCTGAGCGTCCCGGCCATCGCCTCCCGTTCGGCGCGGAGGAGTTCCTTGAGCTGATCACCTAATTTGTTGAGTTTGCTGCTGTTCTCGCCCTGGGCCTTCTGGAACTGTTCCTTTTGCGCCGCGCAAGAGCGAGCTTGTCCGCGAGAATGTCGAGATACTCGCGCTGAGACATATGGGCGACGCCGGCGGCCAGGAGAACAAAGGCGAGGGAGGCATCTTCGCGTATGAAGCGCGGCAGGCCCGGAGATTCCCGCAGGATGGCCGGTAGCCGAGTACGCTGGGCCTCGGTAAGCTCGGAGCCGACGGCTTCGAGAAACTCGAGCCGGAATTCGGCGATCTGCTGGTGGATGATCTCCGCCTGGTCCTTGCTGACCTTCTCGCCTTTCAACGTCGGCGCGACCAACGCGCCTAGCTTCGGCTCATAATCGTCGCGCAGCTTGGCCAGCCGTTGCATCGGGCCGTCGCCAAGGCCTAGCTTGACGCCGAGCGCCTGCAATTCCCTGCCTCTCATTGCCCTGAGGACGTCGGGCAAAATGAGTCGCTGCTTGGCCGTCAGCATCTTCTCCAGCATCAGTTGCTGGTCGTGGTACTCGTTCCACAGTCGCATCGTCGCGGGGGTGGTCCGCGTGCTAAATTCACTGTGGATGGCGCGGACCTTGGCCTTTTGCATGTCGTCGAGGCCGAGGTCGGTCATCAATGTTTCAAAGAGGTCCGGCAGTGGCCGCTTCGATTGGGGATTGTCGCCGCCCCTGGTGCCTTCAAAGCCGATGGCGATGTTAACTTCGTCGCCGATTACGTCTGGCAAGTATTTGATGCCGAAATCACTGCGGCGGAGAACGAAGATAGTCGAAAACCCGGTGCGTTGTACGCCCTTGGGGAACTCGACGATCTTGCCCCCCGTCACCGTGAAGGTGATAGACCTGGTCACGCCGTGCATTGTGAAGTTGCCGGTGACTTTGTAGCCATTGTCGGCCGCTTCGACCCTCGTGCTTTTGAACGTCATCTCTGGAAACTTCATGACATCGAAAAAATCCGGGCTCCGCAGGTGATCGTCACGCTGCTTGACATTGGTGTCGATGCTGCTGACCTTGATCGCAAGAGCGAAGGACGCCTGGCCTGGGTTGTCTTTGGCGGTGGTGAAGGCGCCGGCAACTTCATTAAACCGGCCATGCACGAAGTTAATGCCCAGATGTTGAATCTTGAACGTGACCGCCGTGTGTTCTGGATCGACGGTATAATTCTCGGCGGCATTTAGCGAGGAACCGGCGCAGCCCAGCACGAGGAGGGCGAGCAAGCAGGAACGGGCGCTCGTCAACATGATTGCTCCTCGCGCCGAAAGGTAAGGAACGTACATCATTCTTGCTACCCCGGACAACCGATCAGTTCCCGGCCAATGTCACCGTATCAAAACGGGCCTTGTGTCCCGGGCTGGCCACGGGAGCGTTTTTCACGGGCACCAACCCACCCATGACGAACGTGACCGTGAGCTGGTTATCGTTCCATAATTTGCGACCACGCAACTCGCGGACGACGTTCGTGATGTCGAACGGGCGACGTGCTGTTCCAGTACGGGTTTTCCACTTCTTTCTTATGATCATCCTTGGGCATTTCCAGGTGCCCCTTCGCCGCGCTCGGCGCGATGCCGGCGAAAACCAAATTACCCGCATAGTGCACACTCTGGAAATCGGGAACTTCCTTCGCCGGCAGGTTGAGGTAGACCTCGTAATACACCATGGGCTCCTTCTCGAAGCGGATGCCCTCGACGAGGAGTGCCAGCGTGCCATCTTTTCGAAGCAACGCGGCCCGGGCCTCGTCACCCAGGTCGATCGTGACGCGCACGGGGCCATTGGTGCCGAGGTCCACGGGCTGGCCCTTGCTGGCGGCCAGCGGCTTGTGCGGCTTGGCCTGAGCGAGGGGCTGGCGCGGGCGCGGCTGCGTCTGGGTCGGCGGGTCATCATCGTAGCGATAGTGGAGTTGCTGTTCGGTATCCAGCGCAGTCTCTGACCTTCATCATCACTTTCTTACCCTTCTCGTTGTAGAAGGTGAATTCCGCGTCCATCCAGCCAAGGTCGTTCAGGGGGTTGGCCCGGTCGCCCCCCTGGTCCAGCCAGCGCTTCCAGAGGCGGTCCACGTTGTGGTGGTGCAGCAAGAAGAGCGGGTCGAGCGCGGACGCCGCCAGGTCGCTCATGTAACCCCCTTCGCCGCCGAGGAGGACATGCATCGCGTTGTGGTACGACTCGAAGGTCCCCATCGTGCTGTGGGGGTGGTCCTGCGGCTTGGCCGCGACCAGACCGCCGAATGCGGGCCCTCCAGGAAGGTTCGTGGCGAAATTGGTGAGCCGGAAGGGAAGCCAAAATGTAGCCGCTGCCGAGGCGGGCAAACGGGCCCCGTTGTTCAGGCCCCCAGCGTCCTGGTTGCGCCTGGCCACGTACAGGGAGTTAGAATCGTCGGCCGGCACGCGTAACGCTTCGGGCAGCGCGCGTGCCGTGGGGTTGACGTAGTTCCAGTACGGCACGGTGAAATTCGGGTCGCCGCTGGCCTCGCGCAGAACACGCTCGAACCAGTAACCGTACATGCGGTGCCAGGGCAGGAAGAAGTAATTGCCGTGCTGGCAAAATTTGGTGTGGATATTGGCCTGGAATTCCCAGCTGGTCGGATCAGCGGCCGGCCTGCTTTTCATGACCTTCACCGCTTTACGGAAGGCGGCGATTTCCGGCCCGTCCGGTGCCAGGGTCATGATGTCGCGGCGGACAAGGACCTTGCGGTCCGACGTTTCCTGGGCCGCACCCCCCAGGCCGCCGAAGCCGACCATGGCCACAAGCGCTACCAGACCTGTGCAGCCGAGGATATTAAACATTTTACGCATTCGTACTGGCATGATAAATCCTTGGGAAAGCGTGTTAAGCATTCACTTGCGCGAGCGTCGAGCTTCGGCCGTCAGTAAGGATCGCATCGGCAGGCGCCGGCCGAGCTTGGTTCATGGACGTGCTCCCGCGTTCGCGCCGGACTGCGAAGGGAATAGCCACGGCCGCAACAACCGGGTGAGTAGCGGCATGATTACCCACGTCAGGAGCACGACCACCAGAGCGTTTACGAACAGCGAGCGCACGAGAAACGGCCACTCCCGTAGCACGGGGTCGAGGAGCAACACCAGGCTGATGACGGCCATATTAACACCAAGCCAGGTGACCGTTGCCATCTTCCAGCGCGGCAATACGGGCTGCGACGCGGCCCCTGGAAGGACGAACCAGCTCTCCAGTCCGCACTTCTCCTCGTAGACGGGCTCGTCCTCCAGGAGGTCGCGGAGCTGGGCGGTCCACCGCGAATACTCGGCGGACGTGCGAAAGGCGTCGTAATGGCCGCGGCTCTGAAACTTGATAACGACCACCCACTCGGGCGAGGACCCCGCCATCGGGCGTAGCACCTGGGCACCGAGGTGGCCGGGTTGTCGCAGTGCCTGCGGGATGAACTCCCGCAGGGCCTCCTCGAAGGCAGGTTCTCGTCCCGCCTTGACGCGTCTTCGGATCGTGATCGTCACCGCGGAATCTTCGCCCATAAGCAGACTCACAATGCGACTTGTGGCCTGGCGGAGAACTCGAAGCCCAAAGCGGCAGTCGAGCGCCTGGGACCCTGGGCGTCACGAGTCAGCGGCAAGGGGTGCCGAAGGCTGTCTGGCCCTTGGCCTTGATTTCCGCCAGCCGGCCAAAAGCGCCCGCGGCTTTATTGAAGCCGGCATAAGCGCACATGAATAGCAAGATTTCCTCGATCTCGGCAACGCTCGCCCCTTGCTTCAAGGCCATGTCAACGTGCGCCTCGAAGGGGGTGCCGGGCCCGCTCATATTGCCATTGGCGACATCGACGGCGATCGTGATAAATGCCTTGGTCTTTTGATCAATAAGGGGCTGTCCCCACACTTCGCCCGCGACCCGCGTGCACAAGTCGCCGAACTTCGGGTGGATACCGGCAAGGCCCGCCTGAAGGGCTTTGTCCTCGAGAACTGCGTTCTTAAATGCCATGCCTTTAATCCTCCAGGGGCCCGGGTTCAGTTTACAACGGCGTTTCGCCCAGGTCTCAGCCGTGGTTGGCTGCATACTGAGCTTGTGCGTGCCGCATCCGGTCTTTTACCTTCCGGGTCGCCTGGGCAAATTCCAGTTGTTCGCCGCTGGGTCCCTTGCAATAAAAGAACCCGAGACCCTCAAAGTCGCCGAACTGTTCGTCGCTGACTCCCGCGACGGGGTAGCGAGGATCGTTCCACAATTTGTTGGCGGCGCACTGGGCCGGAGCTGTTTGTCGTTCGCTCTCCGAACCTACTTCAACAGTACGATTGCAGCGGAGGGCAATGCCTCGCGCCCGGCACTCCGCTTCGAGATCCAGGGCGAACTGGTTCAGGTCGATCTCTTCCTTGACCGCGAAACAGATGTGGACCGCGCTGTTGAAGCCGACACACGACGATACCGAATCCAACGCGCCCCCTGCTCCCCTTGGCAGTCGGGCGTCACGGAAGTGAAGCAGTTCGACCAGCGTGGAACCAAAGGAGATCAACCGCACGTCGAGTATTTCGACCCCGTCCCTGACCGAAGCCACGCCGAGCGTTCGCGCCGCCACGCCGCGTTCCCCGGCATCAAGGCACTCGCGCTGGAACAGGGTGTGATGGAGAGTCTCGCCGGCGAAACCGTCGCCGCTCAGGGCGAGTTGGCCACCAAGGACTTCGACGTAGAATTCCAGAGACTTCGCCAGGTCAGCGACGGTGACCCCCACATGATGGAGGCCACTCAACAGATGCCCGAGGCCGTGCCGAGTCGCTGTCTTCTCCATGATATGCTCCTCGCGGCGGCCCTGGTTATGCCCGTTTCTCGAGTTCGTCGACGAATCGCTGCATGAAGAGCTCGTTGACGCCGGGATGCTTCGCGGTAATCAGGTTGCCATCGACCACCAGGTCCGCGGTTCCGTCCCCTTCGTAGACGACCACGCCGCCGGCATTTTCCACGTCGCAGACAATGTTGTGGGCGCAGGTGACACGTCGCCCGCGCAGCAGGTCCGAGTCGGCGCACCACAACCAAAGGCCATGACAGATCGTCCCTACCTTCAGGTGTGCCGCGGCCATGACGCGACGCAAGAAGACCACGGCCGGGGCGTTGTTCTTCTGCCCTTTGGCGATTTTCTCCTGGTAGCGCATGCGGTCCATGGCGTAGGCGCCGATCGCCACAATGCCGGCATAGTCGCTGAGGTCGAGGTCACGCACCTCGGTGGTAACCGTGACCCGCTCCTTCACAACGTTTTCTTCTGGATTGGAGCCAAAGTGCAATGCTGGCTGGTTCCAGAGGTGCGTCAGGTAAACGACCTCGTAGCCTTTCGCGGGGAAGAAACGGTTGAAATCGCGAAACTCGAATGGATCGAAGTGATCTTCAATGAGGATGCCAATTTTGACTTTCCGGCCCGTCGGCTGCGTCATTGGCGAGGTCATGGTTGAGTGCCCCTCTAAGACGGCTGGAAGAGCTGGTTAGGCAGTAAAACTCCACCCGGCCCGGCTGTGATCGATACTTGTACGATGGTGGTGTCGAGAGTGTGCGGCAGCTGACGGGGTGAGTATACTGTCCCTCCAGCCTTCGTCAACCCACTGGGTTGTTCCTTTCACTTCCCCGGCAATTGCCAGACAGGATCGAATTTATCGGGATCCTCGCGCAAACAATTGACGGCCCTGGACAGAAGGGCCTGGAGGGGGCCGTCGTTGGGATGCTGAGGCAGCAGTTTGCCGAGAAGTTGGCGGTTTGATGAAGCTCTTTTTTCTCGAATTGATCCAGGGCCTCTTCGTAACCTGTTTTGAGGTCCAGCCAATCCGCCGGCGGCTGGCCCAACATCTCAAACAAGGTCACCGGCTTGTCGATGTTGACAACTCGGACCTGGCAAAGCCGGCGCGTCGTGAAACTTTGATCCAGGCGGGCGTGAGTCGCCTCGGTGATGAGAACGGTCGCCTTGAGGTACTTGGAGGCGCCTTGCACTCGGCTAGCCAGATTAACGGTATTGCCGAGCGGTCCATATTTGAATTTAACCGCCGACCCGACATTGCCGACCCGGGCGGTGCCGCTGTTGATGCCGATGCCCACCCCCATGGGCAGTTGAGTGACTTGTATCCAGCGTTCCTGCAACTTCGGGAGACTATCCAACATGGCCAGGGCAGCCGAGCAGGCACGCTGAGAATGATCCGCGTACTCCACCGGGGCGCCGAACATGGCCATGAGCTCATCGCCGATATAATCGACCAGCACGCCGCCGAAAGTCAGAACGCAATGAGACAGGACCTCCAGAACGTCGTTGATCCACTCCATCGTTCGCGCGGCCCCAACCGTTCCGTGACCCGGCTGAAGCCGCGAATATCACAAACCAGGACGGACACGTCCAGGTCCCTGCCTTCGAGCAGTTCCGGCCGCGCCGTAAGCTCTCGCGCAGCTCGGGCGTGAAGAACTGCTCGAATTGCACCCGGGCGCGGATAGCGGCCTGTTCCTGCTCGACGCGGGCCAGGCCCGCCGCCACGCCACTGGCCAGAAGTTCCACCAGCATGGCTTCGAGCTTGGTAATAGGCCGCGCCACCGCCGCCGCCGCGTTGGCCGCGGTCGCCGTAAAGCGCCCCGATCACTTCCCCATGACGGTTTAAAATGGGGGCGGCGACCACGGCATTGATGCCGATCAGGCTGCCGCCTGCGACCAGGGTCGGCACCTGCCAGAACGTCCGCTTCTCCGCCTGTACCTTGCCGAGCACTTGCCGGCTTGCCTTGCGGTCGAGCTCAGTGTCGTCCAGGCGTGTTTGTAAGGTTTGCTGTTTCCATTCGCCGTTTTCCAGGAGCAAGACGCGGCCCGCATCCAGGCCCACCAGGTCGACGACGGCGCGCACCGCCCGAGCAAAGAAATCGATCGAACCGGCGGCACTATGGAGCACATCCATGGTAATCCGCATCCAGGGCACGAGCGTCTCCACGTCGATGGCCCCGCTGACTGGTGGTTTCATCCCTGTCAAGGCCGCGGAGACATCGAATTCGGCGGCGGGCGCGATCGTCGCCTGGGCGAGCCCCTGAAAGACTAAATCTTCCGGCACAAGCGGCTGAATGTAGACCGTCTTCCCGCCGAAAATCAAAACCACCGGCATGTCGATTTCGACACTCGACTCAGGTTTCAATTCGAGGCCATTCTCCAGACGGACCGCCAGCTTCGTGCTTAAATTGGCGAGCCGCACTTTGCCTCCCGGCAAAGACTCCAGGCGGACATGTTTGCGGGACACGAAAAACTCGTCCACCCCCGCGATGACAACCCTCCAGTGGTCCGTCTGCCATTTATGGGTATAAGGCGTTTCTGCTGCCTCGCTTTGCCGCCCGAATACGAGCGGGCCCGCCAGCTCAACCGCATAGACGGGCTGGCGTTTGTCGTGAACCTGAATTTGCAGGGGAGCGGGCATCATCGTCTCCTCGTGGCGAGCGGCGCCCTCGATAATGGGTGGATGGCGGGCGAGTGTTCTGAAGTCTATTGTGCAATTTTTGGGTTCAGGTACACCCAAGCCGGACCATTGAGCATCACCCGGCACACTCGTACAACATTCCCATGCGATTCCTGAGCCATCTCTTTACGAACAACCGCGCGTGGGCCGCCGAGGTTACCCGGCAGGACCCTGAGTTTTTCAAGCGATTGTCCCAACAGCAAGCTCCGAAGTATCTCTGGATTGGATGCGCGGACAGTCGGGTGCCGGCCAACGAGATCGTGGGATTGTTGCCGGGCGAGTTGCTTGTGCATCGCAATGTCGCGAACGTCGTCGTCCATGCCGATTTGAACTGCCTGTCAGTGATCCAATTCGCGGTCGATGTCCTGCGCGTCAATGATATCATCGTTTGTGGACATTACGGCTGCGGCGGCGTGCGCGCCGCCCTCCGCGACGATCGCCTTGGCCTGGTGGACAACTGGCTGCGCCATGTGCAGGATGTGCGCTGGAAGCACCAGGCCCAACTCGACGCGCTCGCCACCGAAGCCTTACAGCATAAGCGCCTTTGCGAGCTCAACATCATCGAGCAGGTGGCGAACGTGAGTCAGACCACCGTGGTGCGCGATGCCTGGGCCCGGGGCCAGGCCGCTGACGGTACACGGTTGGGTCTATGATGTCGCGGATGGTCTTCTCCGCGACATCGGCATCTGCGTTGCCTCCGTGGCCGACCTCTCTATCTGTGCCGAGGCTGCTCTCACTCCAACTCTTTGAAACCCAACCGCTCTTGGCGACGTGCCGCGCAAGTCCGCCCTTGGGATGCGTTTCTTTCCTGAAGGAAGGAACAAACCCACCTGGCACGGCCCACCTAACCATCTTCGGGCCTTACTCCCTTCAAATTGGCCAGATAGGTCATCTTGGAGACCCGACAATGTCGTTTTCATTGGCAAATCTTTGGCGGCGCTTTCTACCATTGCAAACATCGAGCCCCGTGGCGCGCAAAAACCGGACGGTAAAGGCTCGGCAACCTCGCGTGCGCCTCCAGGTTGAGGAATTGGAGCCGCGTTGGGTCCCTTCCGTCAGCATCGTCAACGTCCCTCCCAATGTGAGCGTGGGCGAATATCGCCTGGGCATGACGGGCGTCAATGCCAATGAATCGATCCTGACGCCGGCCAACGTCAACACGAGCTCGTTTGGTAAAATATGGGACAACGAGCAGCTAACGGGGCAAATCTACGCCCAGCCACTTTACCTTCCCAACCTGCCCGTCAATGTCAACGGTCAGACGCAAACCCAGAACACTCTTTTCGTCGCCACCGAGGCCAACAAGCTCTACTGGATCAATGCCGACACTGGCGGCACCATCAAAACGGTCGATTTCGATACCTTCGGCCTTGCCGGCGCTTCATCGATCACCCCGGTCCCGAGCCAGGACATTGGCGAAGGCTCACTGACTGGGACCGCGACCACCAACACGCAGATTTATCCGCAGATCGGCATCACCAGCACGCCCGTTTATGCCAACGGCGAGCTCTATGTGGTTGCTTATAAAAAAGAGGTCGTTCCTGGGCAGGCGTTGGTCCATTATGTTTATGACCTGGAAGTTGTCGATGTTAGCGCGGGCACGGTCAACCAGAAGCAAATCGCCGACACCGGCTTCGATGGCACCAACTATACGTTCTTTCCCGGCGACCCCATCGCGGCCGGCAACGGCGCCGGCTCCGTGGGCGGCACCGTTTACTTCAATGCCAGGCAGCAAGGCAACCGCCCCGAAGTCAGCATGGTGACCGACACCGCCGGCAACCAGGACATTCTCCTCGCCTTCGAGGGCCATGATGATGTCGATCCCTACCACGGCTGGGAAGTGGCGATCAACGCCGGCAGCCTGGCCATCGTCGGCGCATTTTGCACGACGCCCAACGGTTCCGAGGGCGGCATGTGGCGCTCGCCGATCGCCGACGCCAAAGGCGATATTTGGGTCGCCATCGGCAATGGCACCTTTGATACCCAGTTGAACGCCAACGGCCAACCCAGCGGCGGCGATTACGGGGACTCGGTCGTCAGGCTGCAACTGACGCCCACGGGCTTCGTGGCGGCGGATTATTTTACCCCGTCGGATCAG
Organism: uncultured Planctomycetota bacterium; assembly: GCA_963848825.1. Classification (GTDB taxonomy): domain Bacteria; phylum Planctomycetota; class Planctomycetia; order Gemmatales; family Gemmataceae; genus CAVVSQ01. Next base: position 652,428 of record CAWKFA010000009.1, read on the forward strand.
CAGACCTTGAATGATCACGATCTCGACCTGGATGCCGGCGGCCTCACGCCCATTTCTGATAACGCCGGCCATATCACGGGTTTGGTAAGCATCGGTAAAGATGGGACGATTTACCTGCTCAACCCGTTCAATCTTGGCGGCTACAACCCAGGCGGCGACAACGTGATTCAGGAACTGCCGCAAGCTGTTCCCACCGTGTCGAGTTCCGGTGCGGCCTTCTGCGAAGCGGCCTTTTTTAACAACACCCTGTTTGTGTTCGGCGCCAAGGACCAGGGACAGGCATTTCAATACACCCCGGCGCTGCGCAGCCCTTGGCGAACACGCCCACGTCGATCACGGCGGGCGCCTATGGTTACCCGGGAGCCGTGCCGGAAGTTTCGGCCAACGGTGCGCAAAACGGTATCGTGTGGACTTTGAATGGGGCCGGCGGACTGGAGGCTTATCCAGCAACGCCGCAGGGACTGGCCACGCTGCTCTATGCCAGCACTCAGAATGCGGTGCGCGACCAGCCGCCGTCCTACGTCAAATTCACGGTGCCGGTCATTGTCAACGGGCATGTCTTTGTTGCCGGCAATGGCGGCGTCGCCGGCTATGGACTTCTGAACGCGACGGGCGGCGGCAATTCGGGCGGCAACGGCTCGGCGCCACCAGCGGCGGCACCGTCAGCACGGGCGTGCCGGCGGTGACGCCCCCCGGCCCGAGCGGCACCATCACAAATCTGTTGCCAGCGTTTAACTGGAACAGCGTGGCCGGCAGCTCGACGTATGAAATCTGGCTAACCGATCAGAAGACCAACCAGACCATTACCACCTTCGTGACCGGCACCACCTGGACTCCGAGCCAGCCGCTCAACCTCGGCGATCCCTATATCTGGTGGGCGGGGGCCGTGGGAAGCAACAACAAGATCACCTGGAATAGCCCGCTGACATTCACGATTGCCCCGACCGCGACCGGCCCCGGCGGCACCATCGGCACCTTGTTGCCGACGTTTAACTGGACCACCATAACCGGGATAGCCAGCTATGAAATTTGGTTGACGGATCAGACCACCAACCAGACCGTCACTCCGCTAGTGACTGGCAATTCCTGGGTGCCAGGCCAGCCCCTCACGCTGGGTGACCACTACATCTGGTGGGTGGGGGCGATGGCTGGCAACAAGATTACCTGGTCAAGCGCAGCCAGCTTCGACATTAATCCCATGGGCACCGGCCCCAGCGGCACGATAGCGACCCTGTTGCCGACGTTCACCTGGACGGCCGTCGACGGCGTGTCGAATTATGAGGTCTGGCTAACAGATCAAACGACGAACCAGACTGTCACGCCCATGGTGACCGGAACTTCGTGGACCCCCAATCAGCCGCTTAACCTGGGTGACCACTACACCTGGTGGGTAGGCGCTGTGGGCGCCAATAGCAAGATTTTCTGGTCGAGCGCAATCAATTTCGTGATTGCACCCACGGCGCTTGGTCCCAGTGGCACTATCACGACCGTGACGCCCACGTTCACCTGGACCGCCGTCGTCGGCATGCCGAACTATGAAGTCTGGTTGACGGATAAAACCACCAACCAGACGGTGACAGCGCTGGTGTCGGGCACGTCATGGGTGTCCAGCCAGGCCCTGAATATGGGCGACCAGTACGTCTGGTGGGTCGGTGCCATTGGCGCCAACAGCAAAATTACCTGGAGCGGTCCCCTGACGTTCACGATCGCCCCCACGCCGATCGGTCCCAGCGGCGGCGTTCCGAGCGATCAGCCAACATTTACCTGGACCGGTGTGGCCGGCGCACCCTACTACAAGATCTGGATAACAGACCACACCACCAACCAGATCGTGATCGCTATCGTAGTAGGAACGTCCTGGACGCCTACGGCTCCGCTTATCGTGGGAGATGACTGCACCTGGTGGGTGGGCGCCTTCTGCACCAGCAACCAATCTTTCATCTGGTGCAACGGCGTGCCTTTTACCGTCGATGCGACGGGCGACTCGACCGGCGGCTCAACGGGTACTGGTGGTTCAACTGGCGGTGGTTCTACCGGGGGCGGTTCGACTGGAGGCGGATCTACGGGTGGGGGATCCACCGGAGGAGGTTCCACAGGCGGTGGTTCTACGGGCGGTGGTTCCACCGGGGGCGGTTCCACCGGGGGTGGCTCTACCGGTGGTGGTTCCACGGGTGGTGGATCAACTGGAGGTGGCTCTACTGGTGGCGGCTCAACGGGGGGTGGCTCGACCGGAGGCGGTTCCACGGGTGGCGGTTCCACGGGGGGTGGCTCAACTGGAGGCGGATCGACCGGTGGGGGTTCCACTGGAGGAGGCTCATTCGGCGCCTAGGCGATAGAGGTCGCGTCCGGCAGGATTTCAAATTTATCCTGCCGGACGCTTCGGAGCGTGTCCATTCGCCATGACCATGTAGAATAACCCGCAACGAACGGCGGGTTTTTCTGGAGCGACGCATTCATGGCGGAAAAGATCAAGAAACGCGGCGAGGATTATTCGCAATGGTATCTGGACATCGTGCAACACGCCGGGCTGGCGGAAAATTCCGATGTGCGCGGGTGCATGGTCATCAAGCCGAATGGCTATGCGATCTGGGAAAAGATGCAGCGCGCCCTTGATCGCATGTTCAAGGACACCGGACACGTCAACGCTTATTTCCCCTTGTTCATTCCCAAGTCCTTCCTGGCCAAAGAAGAGCAGATGGCCGAAGGTTTCGCCAAGGAATGCGCCGTCGTGACGCACTACCGCCTCAAGGCCATTCCCGGCCAGGGGGTGCAGGTCGATCCCACCGCCAAGCTCGATGAAGAGTTGATCATCCGGCCGACTTCCGAGACGATCATCTGGCACACCTACAAGAACTGGATTCAGAGTTATCGCGATTTGCCTCTGCTCATCAATCAGTGGGCCAACGTCGTCCGCTGGGAGATGCGGACCCGGCTATTTCTACGGACGACGGAGTTCCTCTGGCAGGAAGGACACACCGCCCACGCCAACCAGGCGGAAGCCGAGGCGGAGGCGAAGACCATTCTGGAAGTCTACCGCACGTTTGCCGAGGAATGGATGGCCATGCCCGTATTGACCGGCCCCAAGAGCGATGGCCAAAAGTTCCCGGGCGCGGTCTATACCCTGTGCATCGAAGCAATGATGCAGGACCGCCGCGCGCTCCAGGCCGGCACCAGCCACTTTTTGGGCCAAAACTTCGCCAAGGCCTTCGACGTCAAGTTTCAGAATCAACAGGGCCAGCTCGAATATGCCTGGGCCACGAGCTGGGGCGTTTCGACACGGCTCATCGGCGGCCTTATCATGACGCACAGCGACGATCAAGGACTGGTGATTCCACCGCGGCTGGCGCCGTTGCATGTGGTGATCGTACCAATCTTCCGCAAGCCGGAAGAAAAGGCCGCCACGACCGCCGCGGCCCAGGAACTGGCCCGAGCCCTGCGCGAGTTGCCGGCCGACCCCTGGTTCAGCTATGAGCCGATCAGCGTCAAGGTGGACGACCGCGAGCAGCACCAGCCTGGCTTCAAGTTTAACGAGTGGGAGACGAAGGGAGTGCCGATTCGCGTGGAGCTTGGGCCCAAGGACCTGGCCCAGAACGCCTGCGTGCTCGCCCGTCGCGACATGCCTGGCAAAGAAGCGAAAATGATGGGCGTGCCGCTGGCCGCGGCACCCTTGAAGATCGCCGGCCTCCTCAAAGAAATGCAGCAGGCGCTCTTCGAGAAGGCCAAAGCCTATCGAGACGCCAATACCTATGAAGTCGATACCTACGAAGACTTCAAAAAGAAGCTTGAGGAACCAGGCGGCTTTCTCCTGGCACACTGGGACGGCACGCGCACCTCCGAGGACCGGATCGCTGCCGAAACCAAGGCGACGATTCGCTGTATTCCAGATCAATTCGCGGCGCAACCAGGCAAGTGCATATTGACCGGCGAACCTTCCGCGCGGCGTGTGGTATTTGCCAAGGCGTATTGAGAAGGCCTCGGTCGAACTGCGCGATGCCTCATCGATAAAAAAAGAATAGCCGATTTGCCAGCCGAGCGGTAGAATCTCGTCACATTCAAATGCATCCATTCTTTGGACGCTGGCCATTCGAGGGAAATCGCGATGTCGGCGGATCAAGCTCAGCTAGCGGCTTCTTTGAAGCAAGCGAAGTCGAAACCGATGTTCTTCGCGTTCGTGGCCAAGGGGACCGAGGGCAAGCTCCTGGTCGAGAAAAACAAGGTGCCGGCCAAGGACACCGCTCAAGCCAAGAAAGACTGCGGCGGCGGGACAATTTTCCAGGGTCGATGCCTCTATGAAGGCGACACGATGGTCTTCGAAGTGCCCAAGGAGCCGCCCGGCTCGTTGTTGGCCCTTCTCAAGAAAGTCATCAAGGCGGAAGCCGGCCTGACGATGAATGTCGCCTTCCGCGTGAACGCGGCCCTGGCAGAGGGGGAAGGGGGCGAGACCGAAACGGAGGCCATTCCCACAGCCCCGCCCATGGCTCCCACGGCACCGCCACCGCAGCCCGATCCCCGTGCCGCTCAGGTGATAAATCGTCTCAATGCCATGTCGGCGGGCATCAAGACGGCGCTGGCCGGCCCCAACAAGGCTCGCGTGCAAACACTGTTTGTGTCGGCGAACGCGGCGATCAAGAAAAACGACTATGACGCCGCGGTTAAGGCGCTCGATGAACTAGAGCCGCTTACCGCGGGCCCGCCGACCGCCCCTCCGCCGCCGCCAACGACGGAGTCTTCGGCTCCGTCGTCCGACGGGGCCGCGGTGACGAAGCGGCTGAACGCGCTGTCGGCGGACATCAAGACCGCGCTGGCCGGGCCCAACAAGGCAGCGGTGCAAACCCGCTTCGTCGCGGTGAATGCAGCGATTAAAAACCATGATTTCGCGGGTGCCAACAAGACGCTCGATGAGCTTGAAGGCCTGGTCAAAGGCTGCGCGACCTGGGGGCAATGGTCAAGCACAGTCGGGGGGCGAAGGTAAACTTTCCATCGTCAAGCTCGGCAAGGCCCGCATCGAATGGGGCCAGGTCTGTAGCAAGGCCGTCGCCGATATTGGCGAACTTGTGGAAATGATCCAGGGGGAGTTCGAAGACGACCCCGATCAGAAATCTCAGCTAGCCACCGCGCGGCAAAGGGTGGAAGGCTTGATCGCGGGGCTCAAAGACGAACTGAGTCCCGCGCTCGACGACGTCCTCAACGCGCAGGATGATGCCAAACGCAAGCCGTTCATTGAGCATGCCAAGGCCATGTTGGCGAAGTTTGATCAGATTGTTCACAATGATCCGATCATGACCAAACTCGACGGCAACGAACTCATGCCCGAAATGCAAGTTCGTGCGCCGCTTCAAGGAAAACTGCACGAAATCGCCGCGGCGCTCGGCTAGGAGCCCATCCGAAAAAGAGGTTTGTCCCTTTTTCAGAAAGGCCCTAAACGACCAGCGCCTGGTGGATGACTTTTTTGTGGCAGCGATCACGTCGGTCGCCGTCGCTTTGCTTAACGGTTCGCTCAGGTAAGGAGAGCACAGGTGTGTAAATTGCTCAAAGAACTCGGGCTAAAGATAGACCCCGACAAAAAAGATAAGGCCAAGTGGAAAAGTGTCAGCAAAGAAGACCTCACGTATGCGAAAAGTCAATTTGGGGCCAAAGGCGCAGCTCGAAGAGCTGACCGGCAAGATCCACAAGCTCAACGACGAACAGGGGAAAATTCTCGACAAAGCCCTGGAGGAGAACCTCAAGCGACGCAATAACAAGTGGCTCAAGGACAGGAACAACTACAAGCCGCTGGCCAAGAAGCTCGTTGAAAATATCTTGAAGCCCGTGAAGGATGGGCTGGAGATCGAGGCGCAAAAAGTTCTCACCGACGTCGCGATGACGAAAGTGCCGCTGAACGCGACCCCCACCGAGATCACCACTGCCGGCGTCGAGAATGCGCGCAACGCGGTCAAAACCGCGCTGAAAGATTACGATACGCGTGTTGAGGGGGACGTCACCGCGGCGCGTAACCTGCTTCCGACCGCGCTGGCCGCCGTCGATACTGCTGAAAAGGCCGCCGCGGCGCGCTTGCTGGCCCAGGCCAAGTCGGATTATGAAGTCGCCTTTGACCTGATCAAGGCTAACTATCGGAAGGCGGACAAGATCGACGATGAAACGCGCCCCTTGAAACTGATTAAACTTGCCGCGCCAGCCAAGGCCTACCTGACCGCTTATAATGCACGGTCGAATGCCGTCAAGGCCCAGGAGTGGGTCAAGGCCAAAGACTCTCTGCCCGCCCTGGACAAGGCCAGCACCGAGCTCATCAAGGTCGGCGACCCCCTTCTGAAGGACAAAAAGGCTTTTGACAAGGAATTTACCAAGGTCACCGATCTTGAAGCCGCCAAGAACATAGCAAAAAAACCGCCCCTCACCTTGGTGGCCGGCGAGGTCAAGGTTTTTCGCGAGAAGTTTCCCCTCGTCAACGATGCCAAGAATATCGGCGAATTTGGCGAAGCCAAGAAGCGCTCCCGGCCCTTCAGGTCGCGATCACGAACCTGGTCGAAGCCAACAAACGTATCTTGGCCGAAAAGAAAACATTCCAGGAGGAAATGGGGAAGATCGCCGACTACGAAACGGCCAAGCAACTCGCCCTGGCAAAGTCCCCCGCGGTCACGGACAAGATCGCTGCCTTCACCTTGGCGGATAAGAATGTAAGCACGCAGGTCAAGAAGGAGGACTGGGCCGAGGCCGCCAAACTCGTCCCCGCACTGAAGACCGCAACCGAAAAGCTGCTTGAGGCCCGCAATCATTCGAACACCACGATGACGCCGGAAACCAAGGAGCTGTTTAACAAGAAGATGACCGCTCTCGAACCGCGCACCAACAAGGCAACCACGGACGGACCGACCAAGTTCGTGACCGGCCTCAAGGGCATCGTCAAAGGCGAGGTCGGCAAGATCAAGTCAGCCGTGTCGGCGGACGATTTCGCTTCGGCGGAGGTCCTGCACACGGAGCTCCTGGCCGACCTGGGCAAGATGGAGAGCGCCATCACGGGCTACGAGGAGCACCTGGTCAAATACGACCAGGCCAAAAAAGGTGAAGTCAAGAAGGCGCTGGCAGTCAAACTTGAGCCGAAAAAGTTGGCGCGGAACGGAATAAGGCACTGAAGGTCACGGAAGATCGCATCATTCATTTCGCCGACAAGGGGAACATCAAGAAAGCCAACGACATCGTGATCACCTGGATCAACGAGGCCAAGGCCTGGGAAGCCGCCCAGGCCGCGTCCGACAATCTTAACAAGGACGCCGAGCCGAATGAACAAGTGCTCAAGACATTGGCGGCCCTGCCTGGCGGCGGCAAAGTGCTCGATGCCCTCATGGACGGCCTGCCCGAGGGCAAGCCCGAGAAATTCATCAAGGAAGCGATAAAGATCCGCTATGGCATCGAGGTCAAGCGGTTCGTCAAGAAAAACCCGGACAACGTCGCCGATTTGCAAGGCCTGACGCCTATCGGTCCCGATGTACCCGACAAGGATCTCAAGAAGATGTATCAGCTCTTCGGCAAGGTCCCGCTCTCCAACGTCAAGGGCAAGGTAACCGAGCTTATACAATTCGATGAAGACGGCGGCGGCGCGGCAGCCGGTGGCAAGAAGATTTATATGTACTGCGGGCGGGCCAACGACCCGAACGGGTCCAAACAGAAATTCGGAACACCCGGATATGTTCTTCCGGCCGGCGAGGAAGTGGAAGAAGACTTCCAGCCCATCAACAATGACGAGATCCCTTACTTTGACTTCGCCGCCTTGCACGAGGTCGGCCATGCCGTCGACGAGAAGGAAGGGATCATGACCACGCAGAAGCGCGATAAGATCGCTGGCTGGCAATCGCACAAAGCCGACGCGGTAGGCGACGATCGCCGCCGCGCACTTCAAGTATGATGAGAAGTTCGTGAAGGACACGCTGGCCAACGCGAACAGCGAGCCTCCCGCCGTCAATCCAGCCCCGCCGAAGGGGACCAAGCAAGAGGACTGGGACAAGGCACGCGAGCTCGTGGTCAGCTGGTGTCAGTCGGTCCGAGTTGGCTCGTCGCTCTGGAACAACGGCGCTCTGTCCAAGCATGTCGCCATCGGCGGCCGCGTCTATCAAGAGGCCTATGCCGGCCAGGACTGGGTGAGCTATGAGCTGGCCGCCCGTTCGAAGGGGATCACCGGCTACCAGTTCCGCTCCAAACTCGAGTGGTTCGCTGAACTTTACGCGGCCTACTTCAGCGGGAAACTGAAAAAGAACCATCCCTATGCGTCGTGGCTGAAGCCCCTCAAGAAAATCGCCTGAGGATAATCAATGTCCATTTTCAGACCGACAACCTTGCCCTGTCCGGCCTGTGGTACGCCCGTCGAATTCGAGGCGAACCACAGCGTCAATGCGGACCGCCGCCCCGATCTTCGCAACGACATCCTGGAAGAGACATTTCAGGAGCAGGCCTGCCCCAAATGTGGCGAATCTTTTCGCCTCGATCCGGAGTTCAACTTGCTGGACATGCAGCGGGGCCAGTGGATCGCCGCTGCGCCGCTCGCTAGCCTGGGTCAATGGAAGGAGATGGAGGATCGAGCCAAGTCGATCTTCGACCGCGCCTATGGCGACGATGCCCCAGAGGCCGCCCAGGAAATCGGCAAAACGCTCACGCCGCGCGTTACCTTTGGCTGGCCCGCCCTGCGCGAAAAATTACTCGCCCATGACAATGACCTCGACGACGTGACCCTGGAATTGTGCAAGGCGTTCATCATGCGCAGCGTCGATTCCCCTATCGCCGCCGAGTCCGAGTTGCGCCTGCTTGACGTCGGCCCCGAGGGGCTCAGTTTCGGCTGGCTGCTCTCCGCGGACGGCTCGCTCGGGCCCACCATGAAGGTGGCACGCACGCTCTACGATCAGATCGCCGCCGACGAGGACGGAGCCTGGGAAGAGCTGCGCGAGGAGGTGTCGGCCGGCTACTTTGTCGACATCAACCGTCTCTTGATTCCTCAGGGCCCGGCAGTCGGCGCCGGAGCGGCCGACGAAGAGGAAGAAGGGGCGTGAGCGCTGCATCCGAAAAAGGGAGCAGACCCGCCTAAATGCATGGGTCAGTCCCCATTTCGGATAGGCCTAATTCGCCAGGCGCCGCCGTGCATAGTCGGCCCACTCGCCCATCGGTTCGTGCTTCAGATATTCCTTCCAGTGGCGCCGCGCCTCCGAAAGGCGCTCGGCCTGTTCCAGGGCGTCGGCCAGGTTGTAGTGAGCGTCCGGATAGGAGGGTTGGACTTCCAGGGCGCGGCGAAATGCCTTGAGCGCCGCTTCAAGCTGGCCAAGCTCCAGGAGAACGTTGCCGAGGTTGTTCCAGCCCGCGACATGATCGTGATCCAGTTCCACTGTCTGGCGGAAACGCTCGGCCGCCTGCCCTAGATGGCCTTGTCCGTAGAGTACATTGGCCAGGTTGAAGCATATTTTGGCGTCCGGCCCGCCCAGAAAAAGTGCCTCCTGATAAGCCAGGGCCGCCTCATCGAGCTGACCTTTCTCCTCCAGATCGCAGCCTTTCTCCCACCATTCCAGCGCCGTCGGGGACATTGACGTGACTTCCGTTACCGCGCCATGGCCAGGGGCTTCAAAGTCGAAGTGAAGCTGGCCGGAAGCGTCGGCGAGTTGGCCTTCGTTGAGCCGTGTCAGCAGCTTGCCGTCGCGTTCGAGAAGATTGAGCTGGGCGAGCGAGCAACCGGACTTGGGCAGCCACCTTGCCAGCTGCTCAAGGCTCTGGCGAATGGCGTCGGTCTTCACTCCCGCCTGGGCCAAATCCCATAAGGTTCGGATGCCGGTAACCTGGTGGAAATCGAAGTAACACAAGCCATGAATAACCTGGACCGGTTGCAGCAAACCGGCGCGCATCCAGGACCGTAAGCGGTTGCGTGGAATTTTGAGGAGCCTCCCCAACTGGGGAAGCGTGAATTGCTTGTGGATGCCGCTGGTCGCCCCTTCCAGGCCCAGGCGCTCGAGCAATTCTTCCTCGGTAAGAATGCCGATCTGGCAACCGGCCGTCTGGAGGTGCTTGGCGGTTTCGAGTTTATCGGACAGGCTGCCGTCTTTGCGCAACGGCCAGCCTTCCTGACCAACGACCAGGTAGGAAGTCCGCCGCGTTACGGAAGTAATGTAGATACCACCATGGGCGCGGATCAAGTCGGCGGCTTCGGGTCGCGTCATCGAGGCCAGCTGGCCCGTAAATGCCACGCGTTTGTCTTCCAGGACCTTCATCCTTGCATCCAATCCCCGAATGGCAGCACGGCTGCCCCGGCTCAGCGGTCCCTGCAGCTTACCTGACCCCTGTGGCGAAACCAATCCGGTCTCTTTAACGTCAGGATGATTTTTTCTTCTTGGTCGGCGTTGACGTCGGTCCCTTGCTGGGGGCCATCTTGCGCGGCGGCTTCTTGGCGGCTGCCACCTTGGGCTGGCTGGTGGGCCTGGCCGCCGTTTTTGGCGAGGTTTTCTGCATCCGGTCCACACTCTGCCGCAGAGCGTCCATGAGATTAATGACTTCCGCCGGACGGGAGGGCGCCGGCGTCACGAGTTCCTTGCCCGCGACCTTGGCTTCGATGAGCTCCGTGAGCTTTTCGGTGTAGTCGTCCTTGTAGTTGGCCAACTCCAACTTGTCGGTGCTCGACGCGTTGATCAAAACCTGGGCAAGCTGCAGTTCCTTGGGGTCCACCGTGCCCTTGGGAATTTCCTCTTCAAAAGCCGTGGTGCCGGTCACCTGCGTGCTGAAGTTGAGGACGGACATGACCAGGAGCCCCTCGTGAGGCCGCAGCATCACCAGTTGTTCCTTGCTATGCATGACCACCTGGCCAATGGCGTACCGATTCGCTTCGACCATGCCCTGATAGATGACCTGGTAAGCCTTGGGACCAACCGGCCCCTCGGGCACGAGATAATAATGCTTGCCCGAAAGATAAACAGGATCGATCGCCTCCGGGCTGACGAAAACGTCAACCCGTATCGCCTTGTCATCTTCCGTGCGCAGCTTGTCGATCTCGTCCGTATCGATGACGACGTACTGCCCCTTGGAATACTCGTAGCCGGAGACGATTTCGTCCCCTTTGACCTCGCCATGGATGGGGCAGGTTTTCTTGTAATTAATGCGGCTTTTGCATTCGACGTGGAGCTGATTCAGCGTGATGCTGCCGCCTCCGCTGGTCGTCGTGCTGTAGGCCTTCACCGGCAAAGAGACCAGGCTGAGCTTGAGAAAGCCCTTCCACTGCGATCGTGCGGCCATGATGACCCTTTCGGATGGTCACCTCCATGCAAAGCCAATCCACTGGTAAACGTATGAATACCTAACGCTCGGAAGTCAGCTGACGCAGCCGCTGCCGACGCCGGCGCATTGTGGTTTTTCCTCGCGCGTATCGCAAGAGAGCCTGGCGCTTTTTTCGCGATTTATTTTCTCGCCGGGCCTGATAATCCGGTTGTCGCGGTCTTCCACGTCGCCGTCACGCGTAGACTGATGGGTAAGCCGATTACTGGCGACTTCGGCACCATAGACTTGGGGGGTCGATCCATGCCTGGTCGGTATGCCGCGGATGATGACGACGAGGACGATTCAGACGACGACGAGGAGGATTTTGACGATGGCCCGGACGATGGCAAGGAGGCCGTCGTTCCCTGCCCGTATTGCAAGCGGCCGATTCACGAGGATGCCGTGCGCTGCCCGTACTGCGAAAAATATATCAGCGCGGAAGACGCGCCTCCCGTTCGGAAACCATGGTGGCTAATCATCGGGGTATTAGCTGGCCTGTACGTGGTTTATCGCTGGATCGCCGGCTAGGAGCGTTCGGAAAAAAGGGGTCAGACCCCTTGCAGCGAACCGAGTTTTCCACGCTTTTGCAGGGTATCGAGGGGGTCTGACCCCTTTTTTCCGAACGCTCTAAGGGCAGATGGTGGGGAATATGGTTTTTCAAGAAAAACTGATTGTTGCGACGCGCGGTCACGGCGACATGCATGACCTGACCGAGCGGGTCGTAGCTATCGTGGTGCGCTCGAAGGTCCGGACCGGCATCGCTCATGTTTTCCAGGTCGGCAGCACGGCTGCCGTGGGGCTTATTGAGTTCGAGCCCGGACTGAAGAAAGACTTGCCAGCGGTGCTCGATAATTTACTTCCGCCCAGCCGTGCCTATGGGCACGAGCAGGCCTGGCACGATGGCAACGGCCACTCGCACCTGCAAGCCACCACTTTGGGTCAGGGCGTCACAGTCCCGATTGGCGACGGCGAATTAATCCTCGGCACCTGGCAGCAAATTTTCTTGCTGGAGTGCGATACCCGCGCGCGCGAGCGCACGCTCGTCGTGACCCTATTGGGTGAATGAACACCTCCGGCCGGTTCACTTTATCTCCTCGACAATTTCGCATGCCAAGGTACAATTCCTCCTCCACGCCACTACCAATATGGAACAGTTTCCCTGCTCTTCAACCATTTGCCGAGGGCGAATAGCCATGAAAAGCCTGGTTCTTGCGGCTCTGGCCGCCCTTTTACTGGTGCAGTTCCCCGAAGCGTGGGCTGAAGACGTGCCGCTGCCGCGTACCACGCCGGAGTCGCAAGGCATTTCCTCCCAGGCCATCGGCGATTTTGTCCAGGCACTCGACAAGATCAATACCCTGCATAGCTTCATGATTCTGCGGCGTGGCCAGGTGGTTGCCGAGGGCTGGTGGAAGCCCGAGGGACCCGCCAAGCTGCACAAGCTCGCCTCCCTTACCAAGAGCTTTATTTCAACCGCGGTGGGACTGGCGCTCGAAGACGGTAAGTTGGCCCTGGATGATCAGCGTCCTCAAATTCTTTCCCGCCGACGCCCCTGCCGCCCCTTCGGACAACCTCAAGGCCATGACGGTGCGCGACCTTCTCACCATGACCGGCGGCCATGACACCGAACCGAAGGGGCCCTCCTCCGTAAAGGCGTTTTTGGCGCATCCCGTTCCGCATAAGCCAGGCACGCATTTCCAGTACAACAGCATGGGCAGCTACACTCTTTCAGCCATCGTCACCAAGGTAACTGGCCAGACCACCCACGCCTATCTTCAGAAGCGTTTGTTTGAGCCACTGGGAATCGACCATCCCGTCAAATGGGACAATAGTCCCGAAGGGGTTCCTCTTGGCGGCGGCCTCTCCCTCCGCACCGAGGACATCGCGAAATTTGGCCAGCTTTGTCTGCAAAAAGGTAAGTGGCACGGCAAACAATTGGTCGCGCAAAATTGGCTGGAACAGGCCACCAGCAAACAGGTGCCCAACGATCAGGAAGACCACTCCAAGATCGGCATCGATTGGCGCCAGGGCTACGGCTATCAATTCTGGCAATGCACTCACAATGCCTATCGGGGGGACGGGGCCGGCGGTCAATTCTGCGTGATGATTCCCGACAAGGAGATGGTCGTCGCCATCACGGCCGACACCGGCAACATGCAAGGCGAACTGAACGTAATCTGGGATAAATTACTTCCCGCGCCCCAGCCCATGGCGCTCGCCGCTAATGCCGCCGCCCAGGAAAATCTGCGTCAACTCATCGCTAAACTGGAAGCCCACCCGGCTAAGAAGGCCAAATAAACGCGTTTCACTTGATCAACGAAGGTAACTCTCCATGAAAACGTTGCAACGGTGCGTGCTGCTCCTCCTTGTGCTGGCCAGTGTTTCACCTGCCCTGGCGCAAGAGAAACCGGTGGGTGCTCAGAAAGATAAGGCGCTCTTTCCCGATAAACTGCCGGGCAAGGGGTTGGCTCACCACGATTTTATGTATGCCGGCGAGGCCAAAGACCGCCGGGTTTACATCGTCAAAAATGGGCAGATTGTCTGGACGTACGACGACCCGGCCGGCCGAGGCGAAATCAGCGATGCCGTCCTGCTTTCGAACGGCAGAGTCGTGCTCGCCCACCAATACGGCATCAAGGTGATCGCGCCGGATAAAAAACTGCTCTGGAGCCTGGACGCACCCAAGGGGACCGAAATCCATACTGCCCAGCCGATTGGCCTGGACCATGTGGTGTATGTGCAAAACGGTGCTCCGGCCCTGGTGAGGGTGGCGAACATCAGCACCGGCAAGACCGTCAAGGAATTCCCGATCTCCGTCAAGAACCCCAAGGGAGTGCATGGTCAGTTCCGGCATGCCCGCCTCTCGGCGGACGGCACCCTCATGGTGGCCCATATGGATTCCGGCAAACTCGCGGAATACGACGTCGGGGGCAAGGAACTATGGTCACTGCCGGCTCCTGGTATCTGGGGAGTGACGCCGCTCAAGAATGGCAACTTCCTCATCTCCGGCGGTTTTGGAGTTCGCGAAATAAACCGCCAAAAAGAAACCGTCTGGTCGCTCAGCAAGAACGACGTGCCGGACTACAAACTCCCCAATTTGCAAATGGCCTGGCGCCTGCCTGACGGCAACACCCTGTTCAACATCTGGGTCAATGAGTGGAGCGGCCCCGTGAATAAGGCCCAGGCCCCCGTGCAAGCGCTGGAAGTGACGCCGACAAGAAGGTGGTATGGGCCTTACGCTCCTGGGCGGAACCCGATCTGGGCCCGTCCACCACCATTCAGATTCTTGATGCCAAGGAAACCCCCGAAAACGTACGTTTCGGGGACATCAAATAGAAGAATTCCCTTCCCGTGACCGGGCGAGGCTGTCCTTACCTGGCGGATTTAAGAAGTGCGCAAAAGGAAGAGAGCAAGCTTAACGACGGAACCCGAATGTGTCGCCGGGAAACACTATTGGTCCGGGCAAAGAAGATGACGGTTGCATGGTGAAACCTTCATTCTCCAGGTTGTCCAGCCACTTCGACACGTCATCTACGATCGTGACATTGGCGATGGGTTTATAGGGCCCCGTCACCTGAAAAACCTCGATATGCACCGCGAAACCGTCAGGGTAAATTGTGGCGACGTGGTGTCGCCCTTTTTGATCCCGGAACACGAACAATTTGCCCTGCCACTGGCCCACGAGGAAGGCTCTCCGAACAAGTTGCTTGCCTGGGGTGACCGCGAGACGTGGCGAGAAAAAGTTAGCCGGACATGAGCTAGCTATTTTTAGCCTACCAGGGCCAGGAAGAAAAGCAAGCCTGGATGCGCGGTCCGAACGCAAACCGTTCGTCCGTGTAACCCTGGATGGATGGAAGTCGCTGGGCGGGTATTGTAAGATGAAGCATTGTTTGGCGGGCCTCCAAAGTCCGCATTACGCGCTGCGAAATACGGCTGGCAACACTGCAGAAAGCCGCTTCCATGATGAAAACTCGTGCTGTTTTCGCGATCTTCCTTGGTTTATTTCTCTGCAGCTTCGGCGGCGGCGCTGTCCTGCAGCCGCGCAAACCCGAGCGCCATCTGGTCACTCCTCTGGATCGCATGAGTATTGTCGAGCGCTTTGAAGGCGGCCGCCGCGCCGGGGCCATTGTCATCGGCAATGGCCGAAGCTTTATGGGCGTGTACGTTTTTGATCGCCATGGCAATTGCGTGGCGCTTGATGACTCCATGGGCGCCGGGCCGGTTCGTGATGACCTGGCAGTGGAATGGTTCCCGGCGGAAACGGGTGCCTATAGCATCGAGGTAAATAACTTTGGTTTATCGGCGAATGCCTTCACGCTGGTCGTTCGCTGAGCCCTTTCCATAAGGCCTGGAGATAGTTTGATGGCACGATATTTATGGTGTGTGCCCATCCTGTTATTGGTGGCGGCAGGCGCCGGCGATGGCACGCCGGTCAAGGGCGCACGCACCATGGAAGGAGTGCGCATTGCGCCAGGTCGCACATGGAGTTCGAGGATAGCTACGAAGGCGGCCGCCGGGCTTGCGTCATCGCCATGGGCGACCATAGGCCGCCCGGTAAACATTGGCATCGTGGTTTATGATGAGGCCAACCAGCGCGTCACGGAAGACCAGGGCATCGACTACGCGGCGGTTATCTGGTATCCACCGCGCTCCGCCAAGTACAAGGTCGTCGTGAGCAATAGCGGTGCCGAGTACAATGAAATATATTTAGTCTTCAAGTAAAATTCGGACGTTATTCTTGGAAAATCCTTGAAGGCGCACGGGCGTGGCTGTAAAGTTAAGTTAGTTAGGAGGCCAGGTAAAGCGTGGCCGGACGTCGTCAATTCAGCGCATCGCAAGCAAAGCAAGTTGGAGACCTACATGATCGGAAAGCCCTGTGCCAGCGTGTTGCCGGCGCACCGTCGCGCCGTGACCCTGGTGGAATTATTGGCGGTCATGGCCATCCTTATCGTGCTGGCGGGCCTGGGCTTTGTCATGTATAGCTCGGCGGAGAAAGCGGCCAACGGTTTCCACGTTAACGCCGCCCGTGCCCGGGCCAATCCGAAGTCGCTGCCGCGAATGACGCCACCTGTCAGACTGGGTGCCCAACCAGTATATCGTCATGTTCAAATCGGGTACCAAGGACCCCAAGGGCCAGGCGCGGCGTCTGGCCCGCCAGGCCGGCGGCAGCGTTCTCTATGACTACAACAGCGCTTTCATGGGCTGCGCCTCCAGATAGCAGAGGGCGCCCTGCAACAGGTCATGGGAGACCCCGTTGTGGACCTCGTCGAGAAGGATTACCTTTCCCACCCTTGCGTTGAAACCATACCAACAGGGGTCCAGCGGGTGAACATCGCCCTGGGGTCATTGAACCTTGGCGTGAGTTCGCCGATTCATAATGTTCTGCCGGGCGGGAAAAGTAACGTGGGCATATTCACGGTACCGGTCGCCGTCATGGATACCGGTGTCGATAACCTGCATCCGGACCTTAACGTGGTCGTTAGCAAAGGTTTCGGAGGCCTGACGGATACCGGCGATACTGCCGGTCATGGCACGCACGTGGCCGGAATCGTTGGGGCAATGCATAACAATTTCGGCACGGCCGGCGTCGCTCCGGGAGCGCCGATCTGGGCGCTCAAGGTGGGAGACCTCAGCGGCATTCCCCAGTCGAATGTTCTGGCGGCTTTTCAATATTTGGCCGGCTATGCCAATCAGGTAAAGGTGATCAATTGCAGTTTTGGCGGCGCCTTTATCTCGATACCGCAAAACCTGGCCGTTACGAACGCCGTCAACCTTGGCCAGGTGGTTTGCATCGCGGCGGGAAATAGTGCCGCCGACTCCAACGGCTTCTCGCCCGCGAGTGCGCCGGGGGCCATCTGCGTCGCTGCGCTCGCGGATTCCGATGGGCTACCCGGGGGTACCGGGCCTGTGACCGTTGCCGGGAACGATGACACTTTCGCGACGTTTAGCAATTACGGCAGCGTCGTGGCGGTGATCGCTCCGGGCGTGCAAATTTACTCGACCTTGCCGACAACGGGCTCGTCGCTGGGCACTAACTATGGTGTCTTGAGCGGGACCAGCATGGCCAGCCCCCATGTCGCCGGCCTGGCGGCGCGCATTTTTTCAAGCACTCCCACGAAGATTCGCAATATCGTTTCGCCGGGGCCCAATTACACGCCTGCCCAAATATTGAACTGGATGCTGCAAAACTCTTCCGAGAGCATTCCAGGCATCTTTGATGCCCGAAGCTATCCTCTGGTCAATGGCAGAAACGCCAACTAAAAGCCGAACTCCACGCCAATCGAGACGCCCTGGCCGAAGAAGCCACGCGTCAGGAAAGACGGTCCGGGCAAACCTGCCTGGACAGTCGAGTTGAACGTTGGGTCGGTTGGGACTTGCCGGCTATCGATGCGGTTATTCAGCTGATCGCCCGGGCGAACCACATTGCTCCAGTAAAAGATGTTATAGGCGGCGAAGAAGCGGAGATTGCGGGTAAGAAAAAAGCCAACATTGATGTTCGCCTCCGGAATTATCGTAAACGCATCGCGCGAAAAGTTGCCACTGTTGCTGGCGACCGCCAGCAGGCCGCCGGGCGTCGTCTGCACGGAGCCATCCGGCGACAGGAGGCTGGAGAGGCCGTTGACGTTGAGCGACTGGTGCGTTGACCCGACCGACATTTTCAGGTCGGTAAAGACGCTGAACTGGCCGACGTTCACGACCGGGCGCACGCCGATGGTGGCACCGTTGAACTGATTCTTGGTCCGAAACGAGTCGGCTGCGATCGACGTGAACCCCTGGGGCAAACCGGCCGGGTTGACCGAGTTGAAGGCGATATTGACGTTCGGGTTGACCGATTGCACGGAATTGGAAAGAGTCAACGACTCTTGCAAATTCGTGTAGCGATAACCCAGGATGACATCGAGACTGGCGGCGTCCGAACTGCCCAGGTTCAGGAAGAAATTGGTTTCGATGCCATAGAGGTTGAGTTCGGCAGACACATTGATATTGCCGGCCAGGTTGCCGGGAAAGCCCGCCGATAGGACCACCTGGGGGCCAAGCCCATTCAAGCTCGGCAAGTTTGCGCCTGGAATGGCCTGGCCAGGACTTGCGACGTGGCCGACCCGTCGGAGCTCACGTTGAGCAGCGAGGTCGTGGGCGTCGACATCCAGAATCCAGAAATCTCGAAGGGTAGAAACACGCCGGGAGCGAAGCCCGCTGTAAATTTGCCGCCAGAGATAGTGTGGTAGCTATAGGCCCCCGGTCCCAGCAACGACGAGGTCCCTGGATCAGCGATGGCGCCGACGCCATTCACCAGGTCTGGGGTGCTGGAGGTAGTGGCCACGACCGTGGCGAGCCGGGGCATCGACACATGCCATAACAAAAACTCACTGCGCAGTTTGAAGACGTAGGGCTGCGGCTGGGAGTAATACTCATCGTCGGAGAAGCCATTGGGCGTGCCGTGATAATCGTAAGTGCTGCCGCCGGGCGTAACCGGCGGCCTGGGGACGCCAAGCTGGGGCGGCCCATCGTTCATCATGGGCGCCCCTGATGGGTAAGAGCCCGCCGGCGGCGCTGGATAACCGGGGTCTTGCGCGGCAGCCTGTGTTAGCCAGCTTGTCATGCTTACCAGCCCGCCGGCAATCACGGTCCAGCGCTTCCTGGTCCAGCGCTTCCTGCATCCTGACATGGTGGCCTCTCCCTATCGGGTCGCTGCACATTTTGCAAAGGCCCTAGAAAGCAGGGACAGGACCTGTGCTTGGCGAGTGCCTGTCCCGTGGTTTTCTGGACCTCTTAGGGAAAAATCGGCCATCCCTTCGGCAAGCTTGAACTTTTCGCTGCAATCCTTCCTTTCCGATTAAGCCGCATGGTTCCCCTAGTTGGCCCAGCTTACTTGGCCTCTACCAGCTCGTTGCTCACCTTTAGGGGTCGAAAGGGGGGCACCTTCTTTTTCATGCGGGCCTTGACCCAGACGTAAATGCCCGGAGATATCGAGAGTAGCACCACGAGAATGATCACCTTTTCGATATGGTCCTGCACGTCAAATTGGGGTTTTCCCAGAATATTGCGCATGGCGGGGTTGATGATCGTGGACAGGCCATAGCCGATGAGGATCATGCTCACCACCCAGCTAACGCCGCCGATGACATTGAAGAACAGGAACTTGCGATAGTTCATGTTGCCGACGCCAGCGACGACCGGGGCAAAAGTGCGAATGATCGGCATGAAGCGAGCGAGGATTATAGTCTTGCCGCCATGCTTTTCGTAAAAGGCCTGGGCCTTGAGCAGATGATCCTTGTTGAAGAGCAGTGATTTCTCGCGGTTGAATATTCTTGGCCCCGTGCGCCGGCCGATCGTATAGCCGACGCTGTCGCCGATGATGGCCGATAAACACAGCGTCCCGATGAGTAACGTCAAGTCCCAGCCAGCCATGTAGCAGGCCACGCCGGCTGTCACAAGGAGTGAGTCCCCCGGCAAGAAAAAGCCGACCAGAAGCCCGGTTTCAACGAACACGATGATGTTGAGGGCCACAAAAGCGGTCAGTGTGAATTCCGGTTTACTCAAAATGTTCAGAAGCGCCCGGCTATTAAACAGGTTGCGCAGGATTTGCATGACGAAACCTTCGTCCGCGGCCGGAGGCGCTGACACGGCGACGCCGGGGTCGGTGCCTTGGGCCTCCACGCAGCTTGCCATGATTGCCAGGACGAGCCAGGCCATGACCGCGAGGGCCACAGCCTTCGTCACGGTACTTGCCCGTGACCGACAACCGGCACACGCGCGTGATTCGGCGACCTTCATGATCGGGTTCTCGCTAACGAAGGGAAGTTCCACTGCCGGCACCTTAATGAGTAAGGCCCGGCATGCCAAGGGCATTCCCGAAAGCGCGGCGCCGAGGTAGGCGCGACATGGTGTGCGCGACATGGTGTGCTGGCCAATGTCGTTTGTGATAGACACTGGCCAGCTTCCCCAGTTTACCAGCAACCTGGCGCGGTTCATGCCGACTACTTGGGCAGGTCCTTTTCAGCCGCCGCGATGAGACGGTCCAGGGCATCGTCCAGGGTCTGGTCGCCAGGCGAGCCGATGAACTTATGGCGAATAACACCCTTGTGATCGATGACAAACATGGTTGGCCAGCCGCGGACGTTGAAGTCGTCGGAGATTGGTCCGCCTGTTCCTTTTGGCCCATTCCAGAACGACCGCCAGGTGATCTGTTCCTCTTTGAGGACCGGCTGGAGTGCTTTCAAATCCGGGTCGGAATTAATGCCGATGATGACGAAAGGTTTGTCCGCCAGTTTCTTCACGAGCGACCGCTCGTGTGGGTACATAGCCCGGCAAGGGCCTCACCAGTTTCCCCAGAAATCCAGCAAGACCACCTTGCCTCGATAATCCGACAACTTGAATTCCTTCTCGTCCAGGTCGGCGGCGGCTATCTCGGGGACCGTCTTACCCACGCGCAGAGTGCGTAGTGCCTTGAGTTCCCGCTCGGCATCCTTGAGCAACGCGGGGCTGTCCTTGCTATAGTCCTCGATCACCATGACGAGATATTTTTCCCCCTCGGCCGCGACCTTATCGGCTTCGGCAAGCTTGTCGCCCAGGAGGTCAGCCTGCGCGGCGAGGGCGCTGCCCAGCCCCATCGCCGCCATGCCTTTCACTCGTGGTCTCGAGGTCTTCGTAAAGATTTGCTTGAGCGTATCGGCGGCACCGGGAGCACCGCTTTGCCCGAGCGCCTGGCACACTCTTTCGAGCGCCGGATCGTCCGGGAACTTCTCCACGAGCAGCTTGATCGCTTTTTGCCCGACAGGCAGAAAGCCAGCGCGCAGCCCAATCCAGCCCAGCAGGGTACTTGCCCCCGGTTCGTCGATGTCCTGCCTGGCACGTTTGAAAACGGCGTCCAGCAACGGCACGCTGGGCCCCACGCTGCCGACCCGCGCGGCCAGATCCTTGAGAGGCATCTTCGCGATCAGCTCGGTGATCGTGTCCATGGCCTTTGCATGGACGGCACTGCCGGCGCCAAATTGCAGCACCCAGAAGAGCGCATCGGTCGCCATGGGCTCCTGCGGATTATCCTCCGCAAGCTTGTAGAACTTCTCCGCGTATTCCTTGCCCATCTCGCGGTATTTTTGCAACAGCTTCTGCTGTTCCTCTCCCTTGAGCTTGGAAAATTCCGCGATAATTAGTCTTTGCTTGGTCGAGAACTCGAGGAGCATGTTGTCATATTGCTCTTTCGCCGACGGCGGTTTCTTGTCCCCCTTCTCCTGCGCTCCACAAGCAGGCAACGCCAGCAGCAGCGCAATCATTATGCCTAACATTCGTTTCATGAATTCACCCATTGGTTGAACCTGGCCGTGTGGGAATGCTGGGCCAGCCCCAGTCCGCTCGACCCATCTTACAGGCCGTCATGGCCAGGATATCGACACGCTGAGTCTACGTGCTGGGCCGGGGGCAAGCAACGCTTTTCCACGGAGCTTTTTCCTTTGCATGTCGTGCGCCACGCGGTTAGCCTAAAGCCAAACTCAATTCGTTCCTAACCAGGGTAGGCACATGAACCCGCAAACGGCTGCTCGGCGGTTATTTTCTGCCTCACTTTTCGCGCTCTTGTTTTGCCTGACATCCACCTGCCGTGCCGACGATCTCGCCTTTCGCAGACATGTCATCAATGCCGAGTCCGAGTTCCTCGCCGCCGCGGTGTTCGATGTCAACAAGGATGGCAAGCTCGATATCGTCTGCGGCGGCTTTTGGTATGAAGGGCCGTCGTGGAAAAAACATTTCCTGCGGAACGTTGAGACCAAGGGCGGCCGCCCGGATGGTTACGCGCACCAGCTTCTCGATGTCAACGGCGATGGCTGGACGGACCTCATCACCATCAACTGGCGCAGCGCCAGCCTCAAATGGATCGAGCACCCGGGACCGAAGCTGGCCATGGAACAGGAATGGAAGGCGCACGTCATCGATGTTCCCGGCGCTTCGGAAACCGGTAGATTGATCGACCTCCTGGGTGATGGTACGCCGGTGATCTTGCCTGCCGGCTCAAACTTCGCGGCCTGGTGGGAGCTTCGCAAAACCCCCAGGTCGGACGGTGGCTTTACGCCAGAATGGCTACGCCACGAGCTGCCGCGCGAACTGATTGGCCATGGCCTTGGTTCAGGCGATATTAATGGCGATGGCCGTATGGACGTCATTGGGCGCAACGGCTGGGCCGAGGCACCGGTGGACCGCCGCAACGGCCGCTGGATATGGCACGCCGATTTTGATCTGGAACAGGCCAGCATTCCCATTCTCGTCGTCGACGTGGACGGGGATGGCCTGAATGATATCGTTTACACCCGTGGCCACGATTATGGCATCTATTGGCTCAAACAGTCGCGCACTCCTGACAAGCAGATCAAGTGGACCAAGCACGCCATCGATACCAGTGTGGCGGGTTGTCATGCCCCCTTATGGGCCGACCTGGATGGCGATGGCCGGAACGAGCTTATCCTCGGTCGACGTTATTTGGCCCACGAAGGCCGCGACCCGGGCGAGTATGACCCCCAGGCGGCTTACCGTTATCAATACGATCCGAAGACGCGAACCTGGCGGCGCTGGGTAATTTCCTACAACGATGGCATTTGCTTCGGCGTCGATCCCAAGGTGGTGGACCTGACGGGTAGCGGGCGCCTGGATTTGGTTTGCGGGGGACGCCATGGCCTTTACTGGTTGGAAAATCTGGGCCCGGGAAGCTCGGTGACCAAAGGGCTCACGAAAGACTCGGTGCGGTTCCCCACCTACCCGGACCGGCTCAAGCTCATGGTCGTCAAGGATGACGAGGGCCAGGAAAAACCGGTCAAGACTCCTTTCGATTGGGGCCAGCGCCGCGCCCATATTTTGGCGGCGGTGCAGAAAGTCATTGGCGAACTGCCAGATTCTTATCAGCGCGTACCGCTCGACATGCAGGTCAGCAGTGAGACGGCCACGCCCGGTTATGTCCGCAAGAAGATTACTTTCGGTTCGGACCTCAACTCGCGCGTCGCCGCCTATCTGCTGGTTCCCCATAAAACCAGGCCCGGCATGCCGGCCATGATTTGCTTGCACGATGACACCCCTCTGGGCAAGGAAGAACCCGCCGGCCTGGCGGGCCGTGCCACGCTTGCCTACGCCGCCGACCTGGCCGAGCGCGGCTACGTGTGCCTGGTCCCCGATTACCCTTCGATGGGGGAGACTGCCTACGACTTCAAGAAGAACCCAGGAAACTATGCGAGCGGGACGATGAAGGCCGTATGGGACAATATCCGGGGCATCGATCTGCTCGAAACCGTGCCAAACGTCAGTCCCAAGAAGATCGGCATCATCGGTCACGGCCTCGGTGGACAGGGGGCGCTGCTGACGGCCGCCTTTGACTACCGAATCGCCGCCGTGGTATCGAGCTGTGGTTTTACCTCCTGGCCTCAATACCGGGGCGGCAACCTCGCCGCCTGGGCTGACCCACGCTACATGCCACGCCTCCGTGATGTCTACCAGGACGAACCTGGCAAGATCCCCTTTGATTTCGCGGAAGTGCTCGGCACTCTGGTGCCGCGTTCCGTTTATCTGAGCGCCCCTGTCGGCGACGAGGTCTCGAAGGTTGAAGGCGTCAAGAACGCCGTGGCGGCCGCGGCCGCCGTCTACGACCTGCGCAAGGTCGCGCACTGCCCTCCAGGTCTCCTATCCCGAGGGGGGCCGCGATTTCACGTTGGCCGCCAAGACAGATGCCTACAAATGGTTGGACCAGCGCTTCAAGCGCTGAACCTCCTGGCCATGAAACAAGAAGGAAACCGTATGCGCCTCCTCAGCAACAACAACCTGCCCAATGCTCGCTGGGTATGCCTGGGCGCGGCTCTCTTGTGCGCGGGCGTCATCGTGGCTGCACACTCTGTCTTTGGCCAGAACAAGGCCGGCCCACAAACGGCCAAGGGGTTCGTGACGCCGCCTGCCCCGGCACTGTCGCCTCAAGAGGAGATGAAGACCTTCAAGTTTGCCAGCGGCTATAGCGTCCAGCTGGTTGCCGGCGAACCCCTCGTCCATGATCCCGTGGCCATGACTTTTGACCCGAATGGCCGTATCTGGGTGTGTGAGATGCGCGGCTTTATGCCCGACGTCGATGGCAAAGGAGAGAAAGACCCCGTCGGGACGATATCGATTTTGGAAGATACGGATGGCGACGGCATCATGGACAAGCAGCACGGTCTTTCTCGACAAACTGGTGTTGCCGCGGGCCCTGTGCTGGACAACCGACGGGCTGTTGGTGGCCGAGAATGGCCATATCTGGTTATGTGCCGAGAAGGACGGCAAGTGCAGCGAGAAGAAACTGCTTTTCAATTACGCCCCCGGCAACCTGGAGCACGCTCTGAGCGGCCTGGTGCCGATGCTGGATAACTGGATCTATTGTGCGAAGGAAGGGACCAGGATTCGCAAGCTGGGGGAACGCTGGGTGCGCGAGGCGACCGTGCCGCGCGGCCAGTGGGGCATCACGCAGGACGATCATGGCTATCTGGTTTACAACGTCAACGCCTCGCTCATTCGCGGCGACCTGGTCCCCTGTTATTCACCAAGTGCGCATGCCTTCAACCCGCTCGTCAACGTGGTGCTTTACAAAGAGCAACAGGTTTGGCCGATTCGCGTCAATCCCGGGATCAATCGTGGCTACCTGCAATCTTTCTTGCGACCAGACGGAACGATGATCGAAGCCAACGCCAACTGTGGGCCGGTCGTTTATCGTGGCGACAATTTGCCCAAGGACCTGCAAGGCGATGTCTTCATCAATGAACCAGCGGGAAACCTGGTGCGCCGGCAGGTGTTCGTCGAGGAAAAAGGTGTCAAATCCTCCAAAAACGCCTACGACAAAACCGAGTTCCTTGCCTCCACGGATGAGCGTTTCCGTCCGGTCAACATGGTCAACGGCCCGGACGGGACACTCTATATGGTGGACATGTATCGTGGCATCGTTCAGCATGGCGCCTTTATTTCCCCCTATTTGCGCCAGCAAATTTTGGAGCGCGGCCTCGACAAGCACATCGGTTTAGGACGCATTTATCGGATTGTGCACGAGTCCAGCCGGCCCTATCGCCCAGTAGCGCTCGGCCAGGCCAGCGGCGCCGAATTGGTGGCGCAGCTAGCCAGCGCGAATGGCTGGCATCGGGACATGGCTCAGCAACTTTTGGTGCAGCGTGCGGATAAATCCGTCGTGCCGGCGCTCGAACAACAAGTACAAGCCAGTAGCAATCCGCTCGCGCGGCTCCATGCACTATGGACTTTGGAGGGGCTCCAAAAACTGGACATGGAATTGTTGCTGGGGCTCCTGACAGACAAGGACAAGGATGTGCGCGCCAGCGCGGTTTGCTTGCTGCGCAAGGAAGTCAATCGTCGGTCCGATCCAGCCCTCATTCAGGAGCTGGCGCCACTGGCACAAGACCCGGACCGCAACGTGCGCCTGCAGCTCGCATTGACACTGGGCCTGGTAAACAGTCCGCTGGCTGATCGAGCGTTGGCTCCGATCTTGAAGGAAGCGGACCCTGTGTTCCTCGAGGCGCTGCTGGCGGGTTTCTCCGGCCGCGAGACCGAGTTCCTGGCGGCACGGCTAACGCTGCCCGCGTGGGCCGAGCCTGAACCCTGGCGGCAAAAACTGCTCGCCGTGAGCGCCGGCCTGCTCTGGCGGCAAAAGCAACCGCTGGCCGTCATGCGTTTTTTGCACCTGGTCGCGGGACAGCCCGAAGCGCAAAGCTGGCAGCAAATCGCCTTGCTCGAAGGCTTGACCTCGATGCCTGTCAAGGCGGGCAAGGGGGGCGGCAAGGCCTTTAAACAGCCAGCGCGCGTGGTGACGTTGCCAGCCGTTCCAGACACGCTGGAAAGGCTGCGCAAATCGCCCAATCTGAAATTGGCGGAGGCCGCCGAAGCCATGGCCAAGCAGCTGAACTGGCCGGGCAAGGATGGGAAGCCGCTGCCGATGCTCGCGGCGCTGTCGGCGCCGCACCAGGCGCTGTATGACCTGGGCAAAAAAGAATATCTGGCGCTGTGCGCGGCCTGCCACCATCCAGCCGGCTTCGGCGATGCGGGCAAGGGGCCGGCTGCTCGACTCGGAATGGCTGGATAACGATGATCGCCTCGTGCGCCTGGTGCTCTACGGCTTGCGCGGACCGATTACCGTCGGTGGCGAGATCTTCAATCCGGAAAGCGTCATGGAAATGCCCGGCACTTACAAAGCGCTCGACGATCAAAAAATTGCCGGCATCTTGACCTTCATTCGCCGCGAATGGCGAGAGCAAGCCGCGCCGATCGAACCTCAGACCGTGGGCCGAATCCGCGCCGCGAATGCCACGCGCACCGACCAGTGGACAGAAAAGGAGCTTTTGGGGGTAAAATAAATGGACCTGCCTTTTTTTCATTTTTCCGAAACCTGCTTCGCCCAGCCGCGGTAGTATCCAGCGCAATCCGACGAAAATCGTAGGGCGGCAAGCGCATCGTTAAACGCCGGTGGCAATCGAGCAGCTGGCATATCGGTAGCGCGACCCGATCCTACGAGGTAGGTCCTTGAATACTTAAAAAAAATCCTTGACAGATGCACGCTGTATTGTATTAATGTACTAATACAGATTGCACGTTCGGAGGGAGCAGCCATGTCGATGCGTTTGGTCCGTAGCCTGGCACTGATATTTGCCCTGGTGCCTGCCCTGGCCAGGGCCGAGGGCGCCCGATCCGTTGCGGCTGATAGCCGGGGCCCCGGATGCCGTCGCCAAGCTGGAAAACCCGCGTGCTCTTTACAACGCCATCTACGAGCACCCCGCTTTTCAGGAGTTTCGCAAAATCGACGTCTTCGCCGCCCTTTACGATACCACCAATATCAGGCGACTCAATCAACTGATCATGTATCTGGAGAAGGAGCTCGGCCATCCCAGGCTGGAGCTGCTCGACAGGCTGGCCGGCGGCGGCGTGGTCTTCGCCGCGACGTTCGCGAAGAAAGAGATCCTCGTCATCGTCGAGGCCAAGGACGAGGCACTGCTCAAAAAGTTTCTCGCGTTGGCGCGCAAGATTGGCGATCAAGAGTTAGCGCGTCAAGATGGTGCCGCGAAGATAACGGTGAAGTCTTATCGGGACCTGGAGACGTGGCACCTTGGCGCGGAACTCAACCTGGCGCGAGCTGGCTCGTCCCTGGTCTTTGCCAACAAGGCGAGGCACTCTTGAGAAGGCCCTCGATCTTCACCTCGACGGGGGCAAACAAAGCCTGCCGAACTTTGTCCAGCTGAAGCAGCAGCTGCCGCCAGACGTGCTGGCCTGGGGGATGCTCAACCTCGACCGTATCAAAGAAGACTCCATGGTCAAAACGGTGCTCAACACTCTCGGCCTCGATCCGACCACGATGTTCACGATCGGCGGAGTCGTGGATGTGATCAAACGGTCCCCCTATGTCTGTGCCGGCCTGGCCCGCGACGGCGACAACCTGCGTGTGCGCGTCGCCATGCCGAAAGGACGGGCTGGCATGGCGCCCCTGGCCGCCATGGTTCTACCGGAAGATGACCAGGGCTCATTGCCCATGCTGAAGCCGGCGCGCGTCCTCAGTTCCACGAGTTATTTTCTTGATCTGGGGCGCTTCTGGGAAAGCCGGCACAAGATACTCACGCCGGAACAGGCCAAAACGATCGATAAGTTTGAAGCCGACACGAGCAAGTACCTCAAGGGGGTGGGGCTGGGCACCATACTCCAACAGGCGGGCAAGTACCAGCGCATCGTCGTCGCCACGGCCGATAAATCGCCTTACAAGATCAAGCCGTCGGTTACGACCGGTTCCTTCGCCGTTGTGCTGGACATGCGCGATCCCGCCTTCGCCAAGTCGATGGGCACGGTGCTGCGCGGCGCCGCTCTCGTCGCGGGCTTCAAGTACGGGCTCAAGATGGTCGACGAGCAGCACGCGGGTCAGACGCTGGTCACCTATTATTTCCCGGAAAACGGCAAATTCGAAGGGGATGACAATAACATCCGTTTTAATTTCTGCCCATGTTTCACCCATGTCGGCAATCAATTTGTCATCAGCTCCACGCTCGAACTGGGCAAGGACCTTATCGATTGCCTCCTGAAGGAAACCAAAAACGGCACGAGCCCGGCCACTCAGCGCACCCATGTGTACGGCATGGGCGTGGCCAGCAACCTGCGCACGGCCGAGGATTTGCTGATTAGCCAGGCCATCCTGAGCCAGGCGCTGCCCGCGGCGGCGCTAAAAAGCAATTTGACGAGATCGTCCGCCTGGTGGAGCACCTCGGCCAGGTCAACTTTGAGACGCGCTACGGCGAGCAGGACTTCCGCTTTGACATCCTGTGGCAATATGAGCAGAAATGACCGTGGTTTCGGTCTGCAACCTGACCGTGTCGCTATCGTTAGCAACTGGGAATGCTTTTAAAAGCAGGGGCTACTCATGGCAGACTCGCTTCCGCCCAAAATTGACCCGCGCTGGGCATGGCAAACTTATCGTCCCAGCGCTGACGCGCCCTGGGACCTGAAAAGGGCCGGCCATCTTTACCGCCGGGCGGCCTTCGGGGCCACGATGCAGGAGCTTGACGATGCGGTACGCATAGGTCCCGACCGGGCCATCGATCAGCTGCTCCAGGGCCAGCCCGACCCGCGCGGCGACGAAATGTGGGGCACCGTCACCCGCGGCTTACGCCAGGTGAACGACGGCAACCAACTTCCCGCGGCCTGGCTCTACCGGATGCTCTACGCGGCCCATCCGCTAGAGGAGAAGATGACGCTGTTCTGGCACAATCATTTCGCGACCAGCAATCGCAAAGTGCAAAACAGCGGCTATATGCTTGGCCAAAACGAATTGCTGCGCCGTCATGCCCTGGGAAACTTTCGAACCTTGCTGCAAGAAATCTCGCACGACCCGGCCATGATGGTTTGGCTCGACACCATCCGCAGTAAACGCGGGCAGGCCAATGAAAACTACGCCAGGGAGTTAATGGAGCTTTTCAGCCTGGGCATCCAAAACCCGCGCCGCGGAGCAGCGCAATTATTCCGAACAGGACGTGCGCGAGGCCGCCCGGGCGTTTACGGGCTGGACCATTGAAAATGGCCAGGCCGCCTGGCACGCGGACCAGCACGATAATGGCGACAAGAACGTCCTTGGACAGCATGGAAACTTCGGCGCCGCGGATATCGTTCGTATTTGCCTCGAACAGGAAGCCACGCCCTATTTCATTACCCGAAAGCTCTTCCGGTTCCTCGTCAGCGAGACCATCGAGCCCTCCGCGGAATTGCTGGAGCCGCTCGCGAGCGCTTTGCGTACCAGTGACTACGATTTTCGCGGCCTCGTCGAGAAAGTATTGCGCTCCAATCTCTTTTTCTCCACACAGGCGTACCGTACGCGCGTCAAAACGCCCGTCGATTTCGCCCTCGGCATCGTGCGGGGTCTGGAGGCCCACGTCCCCAGTGCGAGCCACGAAAGGCTGATGGGGACCAGCCAGCTGGCCAGCGCGCTGGATGGTCTCGGTCAGCGCCTGTTCTTTCCACCAAGCGTCGCGGGGTGGGAAATGGGCCGCGCCTGGCTCAATAGCCAGACCTTCTTACTTCGGCAAAATCTCGCGCTGGCTTTGACTTCGACGACAGACGATCGCTTTGGGCGCCGCGCCGATCCCGCCGGCCTGCTCCGCCGTCATGGCCGTCAAAACGGCACCGAGCCTGTCGATTTCTTGCTGCGGCTATTTGTGCAAGATGACGTGGCGGAGCAAACGCGGCAACGGCTCAATCAGTACATGGCAACCGCCGCGACGCAAAGCTACCCCTTTTTCTGGCAGCCCGAGGAAGCGGCGGATCAGCGCTCCGCGCCCTGTGCCACCTGGTGTTGTGCCTGCCCGAGTTTCAGCTCGATTGAGTAAAAGGCAATTTCCTTCAAGGAGCCATTCCATGTTTACACGACGCGCTTTTTTGGCCCGCTCCAGCATGATCGCGCTGGCGCCACCGTCCCCAACTTCCTGAGCAAAACAGCGGCCTTTGCCGCGCTGGCGGATGCTCCCGGGGCACGCGACACCATTCTTGTGGTCGTGCAACTGACGGGCGGCAATGATGGCCTCAACACCGTCATCCCCTTTGCCGATCCCGAATACGCGCGCTTACGACCTACCCTCCGCCAACCGGTCGCCCAGATTCGGCGTGTCAATGACCAGATTGGCCTGCACCCGTCCCTGAATGCCATGGCCGACCTGCTGCAGGATCAATCGCTCTGTATTGTTCAGGGGGTTGGTTATCCCAATCCCAGCCAGTCGCATTTCCGGTCCATGGATATTTGGCAAGCCGCCAGCACGGAACGCGACCTGACCGAAGGCTGGGTAGGCAAGGCATTGCGTCATATCCCGGCCGCGTCTTCCTTTCATCTGGCGGGCACCAATGAGGCCGCGCCGCTGGCGCTGACCGGGTCAGCCGGTGCGCGTGCCGTCGATCACTTCGCTGGCGGATTTTCAAGTGCGGCGTGGAAGCCTCGGGAATGGCGGACCGCCGCGCGCAACAGCAAGTGATCGAAAGCAGCGCGACGCCGTCCGCGTCGGGCCTGTTGGATTTTGTGCAGCGCACCGCCACCAATACTTATGCAAGCAGCCGCCGCTTGCAGGATGTGGGACGCAATTATGAACCGCGCGTGCCTTATCCAAACTCCGCCCTCGCCAATCATCTGCGCCTGGCTGCCCAGCTCATCGACGGCGGCCTGGGGGCACGCCTTTTCTACGTCACCATGGACGGCTTCGATACGCATGCCGGCCAGGGCGCCCCGCACGCCAATCTGCTGCGCGAAGTTTCCGAGGCGATCTCGGCCTTTTATCGCGACCTTTCGCAGCGCGGCCATCGCGACAGGCTGATGATCATGACCTTCTCGGAATTCGGCCGTCGCGCCAAGGAGAACGGCAGCCAGGGCACCGACCATGGCTCCGCGGCCCCGATGTTCCTCGTCGGTGGGCGGGTCAAACCCGGCCTGGTCGGCGCCCACCCCAGCCTGACGGCCCTGGAAGACGGCAACCTGCGCCATCACACCGACTTTCGCCAGGTGTATGCCGCGCTGCTGGATAATTGGCTTGGCGTGCCCAGCCGCCAGGTGTTGGGCCAGGAGTTTCGACCGGTGGACATTTTGCGCACCTGATGCTCAGGCACACGCGTCTGTATCAGTAGAGCGGTTGTTTCCAGGCTGCGTCCGCCGCGCTTATTTAGTAGCGGCGCCGGCTTTTACTTTGTCCCGGAAGAAGTCGAGCGTGCGCTGCATACCCTCGCGGCGCTCCACGCGGGGCTCCCATCCCAGGAGCTTTGCGCGCGCGTGATGTCGGGACGGCGCACCTTGGGATCGTCTTGAGGCAAGGGTTTGTATTCGAGCTTGCTCTTGCTGCCGGAAAGCTCCAATATCTCCTTGGCGAAGTCAAGGATGCTCACCTCGTTGGGGTTGCCGAGATTCACGGGCTCATGATAGTCGGCGACAAGAAGCCGTTTGATACCTTCCACCAGGTCCGCGACATAACAGAAGCTACGTGTCTGCGAGCCGTCGCCGTAAACGGTAAGCGGCTCGCCCCGCAAGGCCTGCCCCATGAGATTGGGGACGACGCGGCCATCGTCGAGGCGCATGCGTTCGCCATAGGTATTGAAAATGCGAACGATGTGCGTGTCCACATGGTGGTAGCGGTGATAGGCCATGGTCATCGCCTCGGCGAAGCGTTTGGCCTCGTCGTAAACGCCACGTATGCCGATCGGGTTGACGTGGCCCCAGTATTCTTCCCGTTGCGGATGCATTTCCGGGTCGCCATAAACTTCGCTGGTGCTGGCCAGGAGAAAGCGTGCTTTCTTGGCCTTGGCCAGCCCCAGGGTATTATGGGTGCCGAGCGAGCCAACTTTGAGCGTGGGGATCGGGTGGCGCAAATAATCCACCGGACTGGCGGGCGAGGCGAAGTGAAGAATATTGTGAAGTTCGCCTTCAATGCGAATGGGCAGGGAGATGTCGTGACAGATAAAGGAAAAGCGTGCATTGGTACGCAGGTGGTCCACATTGGCGGCGCTGCCCGTGATGAAGTTGTCGACGCACACGACCTCGTGACCTTCCGCCAGGAAGCGCTCGCACAGGTGCGAACCAACGAACCCCGCCCCACCGCTAATCAACGTCCGCATGGAATCTTGTCCTTCATCAAGCCGGCCCCCAAACGGGCGCGGGAAACACGAGCGCCAGCGCTAAACCGTACGGTTCCGCGCCCAAGGGCTAAACTTTGTTGGTTTTCATTATATGTTACCAACAATGGAATGCACGGGGTTTAGTTACTCTCCCTTGCCCCAGGTGGTTTCTGGGCCCTGTTACTCACGAACGAGGTTGCTCTTATGGCCGCGCGTCCGCTCCGTACGTTTACCGTCCTTCCCCACCTGCCGGCCCGCCTTCATGGCTTGCAAAAACTGGCTTATAATCTGTGGTGGTGCTGGAACCATGAAGCGGTTTCGTTGTTTCGCCGCATCGATGAAGACCTCTTTCAGAAACTCGAAAATAGTCCCGTCAAACTGCTTGCCAATGTCGGCCAGGACCGCTTCGAAGCGCTCCAGCGCGACGATGGCTTCCTCGCCCACATGGACCGGGTCGTAAGCGACTTGCAGAATTACGTGGATGGCCATACCTGGTTTCAGGAAACGTATGGCAAGCCCGACCAGAACCTGGACGCACTCGCGAACCAGTATCGGCTCGCCTATTTCTCGGCGGAATTTGGCATCCACGAGAGCGTGCCGATCTATTCCGGCGGCCTCGGCTTGCTGGCCGGCGATCATCTCAAGGCGGCCTCCGACCTGGGCATTCCCCTTTCCGGCGTCGGACTCATGTATCGCGAAGGTTATTTTCGCCAGTATCTCAACGTGGATGGCTGGCAACAGGAACGCTATCCCGAGAACGATTTCTATAACCTGCCCCTTATTCCGGAAACCAAGCCGGACGGCACGCCCCTGCTCATCAACACCCCAATGCCCGGCCGCGACGTGTGGGCGCGAGTTTGGCGGATCCAGGTGGGGCGCATACCCCTCTATTTGCTCGATACGAACATTCCCAACAACAATCCGGACGATCGCCAGATAACGGCCCGTCTTTACGGCGGCGACCACGATATGCGCGTTCGCCAGGAAATGATCCTGGGTATCGGCGGCTACCGGGCGCTGCGGGCCCTGGGCAAACAACCCGTGGTTTGCCACATGAACGAGGGCCATTCAGCGTTCTGCGGCCTGGAACGCATTCGGCAGTTCATGGAAGACTACAGCCTGGATTACGGGGCCGCCAAGGAAGCCGTCAGTGCTGGTACTTGCTTCACCACGCACACGCCCGTGCCGGCCGGCAATGATATCTTCGCCCCGCCCCTCGTGCAGCATTATTTCGCCAGCTATTTGCCGCAACTAAAAATCGACTGGCAAGAGTTTCTTGGCCTGGGGCGGCAAAATCCTCAAGATCCCAATGAGCCGTTTTGCATGACGGTGCTGGCGATCCGGCTGGCCAATACCAGCAACGGCGTCAGCAAACTGCACGGTGAAGTGTCACGCAAAATGTGGAAAGCGATCTGGCCCGATCTGCCCGAAGCGGAAGTGCCGATTTCCTCGATCACCAATGGCGTCCACACGCGCACCTGGCTGGCTCCGGAATTCTCGCAGCTCTATGACCGCTATCTGGGCGTCCAGTGGGAAGAGCGCCCGACGGACCATAGCATCTGGCGGCGGGTGGACAATATCCCCAATGCCGAACTGTGGCGCACCCATGAACGCCGCCGCGAGCGCCTGGTCGTCTTCGCACGCAACCGCCTGCGGGAGCAGATGATTCGGCGCGGCTCGCCCCCTTCCGAAATCGCGCGTGCTGAAGAGGTGCTCGATCCGGAAACGTTGACCATCGGCTTCGCGCGCCGATTCGCCACTTACAAACGCGGCACGCTTATTTTCCGCAATCTCGAGCGGCTGATTGCCATCATCAACAACAAGGAACGGCCCGTGCAGTTCGTGTTTGCCGGCAAGGCGCAGCCCGCGATCATGGCGGCAAGGAGCTCATCGCCGAGATTACCCATGTTTGCCGGCGTCCCGAGCTGCGCCGCCAGATGGTGTTTATCGAGGATTATGACGTCAACGTGGCCCGCTACCTGGTTCAGGGCGTCGACGTTTGGCTCAACAACCCGCGCCGTCCGCTCGAAGCCTCCGGCACCAGCGGCATGAAGGTCTGCGTCAATGGTGGCATCAATCTTTCGGTTCTCGACGGCTGGTGGGTCGAGGGTTACACCGGAGACAATGGTTGGGCCATCGGCGCCGGCGAGGAATACACCGACCTCGCCTACCAGGACGACATTGAAAGCCGCAATCTCTACGACATTCTCGAACAGGAGATTGTGCCGCTCTTTTATAATCGCTCGACGGACGGGTTGCCGCGCGGCTGGCTAAAAATGATGAAGCGCACCATGGCGACGGTCTGCCCGATGTTCAACACCAGCCGCATGGTGCAGGAATACATGGAAAAGTGTTACGCCCCGTCGGCGGAGCGCTTTGGCCGTCTGAGTATGGAAAACCTGAAACGCGCCGCCGACCTGGCGCAGTGGCGGCAACGACTCAAGCGTGCCTGGGGCCAGATTCGCATCGAACAGATCGAAGCGAACGGCGCGGACCCGATGCATGTCGGGGCGCTGCTCGACGTCAATGCACGCATCAACCTTGGCAGCCTGCGCCCGGAAGATGTCGAGGTGCAACTTTTCCACGGCGTCGTCGACAACCTTGGTGAAATTCCTCGTCCCGCCACGGCGGCCATGAGCCAAAACGGCACTAGCCAGGGGCCGGCATGGGTGTTCAAGGGGACCATCCCGTGCAAATCCAGCGGTCAATATGGCTATGCCGTGCGGGTGTTGCCGCGCAACGCGGACCTGTCCAATGCCTTTGAGCCTGGACTCGTTTGCTGGGGATGACCCACGTGTCGCCGAGCTCTCAAGACGCGCGGGCCATCTGGCAAGCGGCCGTGGATGCCGTCAAGCCAGGCCCGCTGGTGCGCCAGGCGCTTGGCGATCCGGCGCTCGGTCTGGCGAGTGCCCTGGCCAGGGCGCCGCGCATCCTGGTCTTCGGCGGCGGTAAGGCGGGCGCAGCCATGAGCGCCGCGGTGGAAGCGGCGCTCGCCGATAAACTTCACCTCCTCGAGGGTTGGGTCAACGTACCTGAGCAGGCGCTGCCTGCCTTGCAAAAGATCCGCCTTCATCCCGCCCGGCCTCTCGGCGTCAATCAGCCGACGGCGGCAGGCATTGTCGGCGCCGAAGAAATCCTGCGTCTGGCGCGGTCGGCCGGGCCGCAAGATATTGCTCTTTGTCTCATCTCGGGCGGCGGTTCGGCCCTTCTGCCCGCGCCGGCACCCGGGTTGACGCTGGCGGACAAACAAGCGGTCACCCAGCAACTCCATGCCGCGGGCGCTGACCATCAACGAGATGAATGCCGTGCGCAAACATCTCAGCGCCTTGAAGGGGGGCCGGCTGGCCCAGGCATTTACCGGTCAACAGCTCTTTACCCTCATCATCTCCGACGTCATCGGCGATCCCCTCGACGTGATCGCCTCGGGCCCAACCGCGGCCGACCCGACCACGTTCGCTCAGGCGCTGGAAGTGCTTGACAAATACCGGCTCACCGCCACCGCGCCCCCAGTGGTGTTGCAGCACTTGAGCCGTGGTGCGGCCGGCGAAGTTGACGAGACCCTTAAAACACTGCCCGCTCACATTCACAATTACGTTCTCGGCAATAACGCCAGGGCACTGGCCGTGGCACAAGTGAAGGCCGAGGCCCTCGGCTACAAGGTAGTCAACCTCGGATCTTATATCGAAGGGGAAACGCGCGAAGTGGCCCTGGCCATGGCGGGAATCGTGCGCAGCGTTCAAGCCGACAGCGTGCCGGCCGCGGCGCCGTTATGCCTATTGAGCGGGGGCGAAACGACAGTCACGCTCTGCCCCCATCCTGGCAAAGGTGGCCGAAACCAGGAATTTGTGCTGACGGCCCTGGGCAAGCTTGGGCCGGGCAACATGGAGGGCGTGGTGTTGCTAAGCGGCGGCACCGACGGCGAAGACGGGCCGACGGACGCCGCCGGCGCCTGCGCGACCGAGCAAACGTTAGCGCGCGCGATGGCCGCGGGCCTCGACTGGCGGCGCTTTCTCGCAAGTAACGACGCGTACACGTTCTTCGATAGAACCGGGGGACTCCTCAAAACGGGCCTGACGCAGACAAACGTCATGGACGTGCGGGTTATTTTGGTAGGCCAGAAAAAGGAGCTGACGCTAAAGGAAGGCGCTACTTCATGAATAGGCCACGAAGTGTCTGGACACATGGCTGAATTTGGCTGCGAGAAGGCTGTCCCCCACGAACAATTGCGAAACTACGTCTTTGCCAGCGGGTATACCATGTACAACTTTTTACGTGGCCATTCAAAGGTTTACCGGGCATGGACTGGATCATCTTCTTTTTTGGCAGCGGAGCAGCTTTTTTCGCCGGAGTAGGCATGGTAGTCGCGGCGGCGCTTTTCCATGGCTTTTATCCGCGAAAGTGGTTGGAACAGACTCTTATTTTTGCCGGATTTATCGGGCTGGCTTTTATCATTCTCTCCGCCACGCCGCTGGATTATTGGTTTTATGCAGGCAGCTGCGCGACAACCTTGTTTTGGTTTTGGAGTGAACGATCCAAGTTACCGCGAGCTCAAAAATTGCGGAAGCCGTTGCGGTATGCCGTAATAATAGCCTGGTCAATCGGCGCACTTTTCGAGGTTCCCCATACTTTCAGATCTAATTTGAACGTCAGCACGGGCTCGAGGCTCTATATCTTCGCGGATTCAGTAACCGCGGGGCTGGGTGAAGCGGGTCTGCGGACCTGGCCCCAGTTGCTGGCCAGCGCCAGGGGAATCGAGGTGGTTGACTACTCGCAAGCGGGCGCAACGGTTTCATCGGCGTTGCGCAAAGCCAAAGAACTGTCAGTTGGCGACGGGACCATTCTCCTGGAAATCGGCGGTAACGATGTGCTGGGGCGGACCTCGTCCACTGACTTTGCCAAGGATTTAGACCGACTGTTGGCGCTGCTTTCCCGGCCAGATCGTCCTATTCTTATGTTCGAGCTCCCGCTTCCCCCCTTCGGGAATGAATTTGGCAGGGCCCAGCGGCGTCTCGCTGAAAAGTACGGTGTGCATCTGATCCCTAAATGGGTTTTTATCAAGGTTCTGACCACGGACGGCGCCACCGTCGATTCCGTTCACTTAACGCAACAGGGGCAAGCTCTCATGGCCGCGGCAGTGGGAGACGTTATCGAGCCGGTATCCAATTTCCCGAACGCGCAGTAATCCTTCTTTGTGCCTTACAATGGTATTCTTGACGCAATTTCCGAAAGAGCGGAGACGCAACATGAAACGTGGCGTGTGTGGCGCTTTGCTGGTTTTGTCGTTAGGATTCGCGTCACTGCGAGGACAAGAAAAAGTAAACAAAGACGAAAAAAAGCCGCCCACCGCCAACGAACGCATGGAGGCGCTGTTTAAAAGCTCCGCGGCTAAACAGCAGGAAATCAAACGCCGCCTCCCGGAATGGCTGGCGCCCTACTCTAGCCGTGGCCTGGTTGCGAGTTTGGACGACGATGATCAAGTTGCGTCCATTAGCGTCGGCGCCATCCTCTCGGATGAGTTGCTCAGCAAATTCAAGACGCTGCCCAGGCTGCGCGAACTGCACACCGGCGGCGGCAACCTCACGCCGCTTGGCCTCAAGCAGCTGGCAGAGCTCACTTCACTTCAAAAAATAACCTTATACGGCCTACGGCACGACGGTCAAGGACTCGGCGATACGGCGCTCGCCAATATCGTTGGCCTCAAGTCCCTTGTAGAGATCCATGTCTTCGAGTGCGGCACTACTGATGCTGGAGTTAAATTGCTGGAAACGATGCCCCAGCTCACACATTTAACATTGCATCAAGAAGCGCATTTGACAGATAAGGCCGTCTATTTGATCGCGAGGCTCAAGGGCCTCAAATATCTTGATCTGGCCTATTTCGGGAGCTCGGACGAAGCTTGGATGCGGTTTTCGCGAGAATCGCTCAAATCCCTTGCGGCACTCAGGGATTTGGAAGCCTTGTATGTGCATGGGCAGGATATACCTGCGGAGCCAATGCGTTTTACGCAACTCAAATCTCTGAGTTTGGGCCACAGCGGCGTGAGCGACACTTGGGCAGCCAAAATCGCTGAATGCCGGGAGCTACGATTCTTGGAACTTACGTACACGAAGATCACCGATGATGGCCTCAAGAATATTGCCAAACTGCCCGATTTGCAGCACTTCAATCTCAGCAGTTACGTGGTGACAGACGCCGGCATCGGGCATCTCGAGCGTTTGCCGGCGCTGGGACACCTATCGCTTCGTGCATCGCGCTTGACCGACCAGTCGCTCAAACATCTAACGCACATGAAGAAGCTAAATCGAATCGATCTGCATGGCAGCGGTTATCCGGGGCACGTTGTCGGAAGTTGCTTCACCATCGACGGCATCCGTCAACTCAAAGAGCTACCCAATCTTCAGGACCTATATCTGACAAACCTCGAGTCAGCGAACGGCTTCGCTGGACTCAAAGAATTGACCCAGCTTCGCTCGCTCACGCTACAATCGGCCAATATCAGTTTCGAGGATTTTGACGTCATGGAAAAAGCGCTCCCCAATACGTATATCTCGGCCGTCAACGGGCACGGATCCCTTCGCAACTTGCGAAAGCGGTAGGTTTCCGTTCATTTTCTTCGCTTAAAAGCTCCTATTCCTATTCGCTCTGCTTGCTCCCGATTGGCAGCGCGCTGCTTTCCGGTTTGCATTTACCCTATCGTGCTCATAGTCTGACCCTTTAAGGAAAAGCCCGGGTACCCCTTTTATGAAGAAAATACTTTCCTGGTTAGCGGATAACGAAGCAGGCCTGGTGGCCAACTTGGCCAGGCTCGTTGCGATTCCCAGCATCAGCACCGATGGCGAACACCAGCGCGAACTTGACCAGTGCGCGGAGTTGACTTGCGAACTGATGCGCGCGACCGGCCTTGATAACGTCGGTATTCTCCGCTCAGGCGATTCCAATCCCTATGCCTACGGCGAATGGCTGGGGGCGCCAGGGAAGCCGACTGTCTTTCTTTACGCCCATCACGATGTCCAGCCTGTCAACTTCGCAGGCGACTGGCAGTCGGACCCCTGGATCTTGACGGAACGTGACGGCCGACTCTACGGCAGAGGTTCCGCGGATGACAAGGGGGCCATTGCGGCGCAGCTCGGCGCCATCGCCTCGTTTCTCAAGACGGCTGGCTCATTGCCGGTCAACGTCAAGGTGCTGGTCGAAGGGGAAGAAGAAGTCGGCTCCAAGAACCTCGATGCCTTTTTTGCGGAGCACAAGGCCCGTCTGCAATCCGACGTCATCGTTGTTTGCGACACGGAAAACATCGATACCGGCATTCCCAGCGTCACCTATTCCTTGCGAGGCATTGTCGCCTGCCAGGTCGAAGTCGTCAGTTCCACCATGCCGGTCCATAGCGGCATGGCGGGCGGCCTGTTGGCCGACGCGGCACTGGCCCTGAACGTCATCCTGGCACGCCTCCACTGGAAAAACGGCAAGATTCCCATCCCCGGTTTTTACGACAAGGTGCGTAAGCTTACGTCCAAGGAACGGCGTGCCTACCGCAAGCTGCCTGGCGATGAAGCGAGCTGGCGCCGCGACTTTGGCGTGCTCGAGGGCGTGCGCTTCGCGCTCGAGAACAAGACGCATCCCTACGAACAAACCTGGCGGCGGCCGTCGGCCACGGTCATCGCCCAGGAGGCGAGCTCGATCAAGGGCGCATCGAATCAAGTTTTGCCAAAGGCTTCCGCCATTGTCAGTTGCCGTATCGTGCCCGACCAGGACCCAGCGGAAGTTTACCAGCAGCTCAAGGCCGTTCTCACGCAGGACCCGCCGTGGGGAGTGCAGGTGAACGTCCAACCGGCCGGTGCCGTCAAGTGGTGGATGACGGATCCGCAAGGTCCAGCATTTGAAGCTGCTCTGAAGGCGCTGAAGAAGGGCTACGACGCCAAGCCGGTTGCCATCGGCTGTGGCGGCTCAATCGGCTTTGTCGGTCCGCTGGCTGATCTTTTTGGCGGCGCCCCGGCGCTGCTTCTGGGTATTGAAGACCCGCGTACCAATGCCCATGCGCCGAACGAAAGCTTGCACGCGGGCGACTTCCGCAAATTGACAGCTTCCCTGGCACATCTTTTTGACAACCTGGGCAGCCTGCCCGACGGCAAAGTGAAATAAATAGCCGAAAAGTTTGCTCCGGCGACCTAATCTTTCAGCGCTGTGGAGGGCGATGGAATATAATGCATCATGGCGCCCACCTTTCAACATCCAGACCGGGGTAATTTTGGCCGGAAATGCGCGGAAGTGCGCTGCACGGCCGATATCAACGGTTTCATCTCCTGTTTTCTCATGGAAATGGCCCAGGCCGGCTTCGGCGAACGCGAGCAATTTGGTGTACGC
The DNA here is from genome assembly GCA_963848825.1 of uncultured Planctomycetota bacterium. Taxonomy (GTDB): domain Bacteria; phylum Planctomycetota; class Planctomycetia; order Gemmatales; family Gemmataceae; genus CAVVSQ01. The sequence goes on from CAWKFA010000009.1 coordinate 693,174, forward strand.
CTGGCCCTCGAAGAAGCCATCGTCAACGGCATCAAGCATGGCAACCACGGCGACCCGGCCAAGCTGGTAAGAGTCTTTTATTGCATCAGCGCTGGTGAAATCGTCATGGAAGTAGAAGACGAGGGACCGGGCTTCAACCCCAACAGCGTTCCCGACCCGCTTGCCCCGGAGAACCTTGAACGCCCGGGCGGCCGCGGCGTCTTTCTAATGCGCAAATACATGACGCGTGTTCAGTACAACGAGTGTGGCAACTGCGTGCTGCTCGCCAAAACACGCGGCCAATAGTGCGGTTTCGCCGCTTTGCCTTCCCAGAGGTGCAAGCGGGCTTCCATTTCTTTACACCGAAGGTGTTACATCCCAAAGCCCAGGGTCGCGCTAGCGCACCCTGGGACGACAACCCACAACGATATTTTACACCGAAGGTGTTACATCACCGCCTGCCGACAGGGGTGATCTAACCCCGTTGGGGTACGTGTGCTCTCCGCTTTACGCCCCAGGGGTGCGCTGCGCGACCCTGGGACGACAACCCACAACGATATTTTACACCGAAGGTGTTACATCACCGCCTGCCGACAGGGGTGATCTAACCCCGTTGGGGTATTTGTGCTCTCCGCTTTACGCCCCAGGGTGCGCTGCGCGACCCTGGGCTCTGAGATATAACACCTTCGGTGTAACAGACAGCCGGGTACGTTATTGCCACGTTGGACTCTCGGCCGCGACCATTTTTTTACACCGAACGTCTTACATCACCGCCTACCGGCCGGGTGATCTAAATCCTTCGGGGTGTTGGCCTGTCATCCGTCAATCGCTATCATTTCATCAATTCCACGTTGCCATTATTTCCCGCGCCGCAGGCGAATGAAATGAATACCTCTCCCCCCTTCGTGCTGTTGTACGGCCTGACGCTCACGCTGCTGCTGGCCGCTTTATCCGTCTTTTTGTCCCGTTCCTCGGCATATCCTAAAGACGGGCCCAATCGTCTGACGCGGTTTTTTTTGGTTGCCTTGCGTCTGTCGATCGGCTGGCATTTTTTGGTCGAGGGCATCGACAAGCTCTCGAGCGCTTCCTGGACCAGCGAGCCCTATTTGCGTGAGGCGACTGGGCCGCTCGCTCCCTACTTTCGAGAACTTGCGGGCGACCGCCTTGTCGCCAAACTAACTCCAACCAGCAATCATTCGTTTCCTCCCGAGCTGGATGTGGAATGGCGAGCGTATCTCGAACAGGTCATTAGCTTCTACGAGTTGAATGGCGAGCAAACCAAAAAAGCGAACGAGGTGCTCGAGAATGCCGAGACGAAAACCTTGAACTGGCTCGAAACTTCCTCGAAGCCGGTGCAGAAAATCGCGGAATACCCGCCTCCCCTCACCGTCTCGATGACCATTCCGCAAAGGCTCGACGAATACAAAAAGCTAGCGCGTAAGGTCCAGGAAGTTGAAGAGGTCTATCTTCCCAAATACGGGGACGATGCTTTCGGGATGCTCAAGACGGCCAAGGGCAATTTGAACAAATGGCGGGGCGAGCTCAAAAGCGACCTCGACAAGCAAACCGCGGAATTCAAACTGGCCGTGCGGGACCAGGTGCTGGTCGATATCGCCAAGAACGCGTTACCCCAGGAATACCGCGACAAGGTGAGCAAGGCAACTCCCCTTCCCGATCTCCTGGCTACTTATCACAAAGTCCTTCTGAAAAAAGTATCGAGCGAGGAAGTGCCCCTCACGCCCCAGGCCGCCAAGGTGTTCGAGTATGTCATTGACAAGAAAAAGGACAAGCAAGATCCCGTGGAACTGCTGCCGCCGCCCAGGATGGGGTTCATGCGCCTGGCACGGCCCGTCAGTTCGTGGGAGTGGATCGATTGGTCCGATTTCCTGGTCAAGTGGGGCATAACGCTGACGGGCGCATTCCTGCTCCTGGGCTTGCTCACGCGCACTTCTTGCGTGGCAGGGGCGGGCCTCTTGCTCATGTTTTTCCTGGCCATGCCGCCATTACCCGGCTTGCCGGAAAGTCCGCGTTCCGAGGGCCATTACCTGTTTATTAACAAGAACATCATCGAGATGTTGGCGCTGTTGACGCTGGCAACGACACGCTCGGGCCGCTGGGCAGGGCTCGATGGCCTGTTCCAGTTTTGTTGCCCCAGGCGCTGGAAAAAGACTCCGCCATCGAGTAACCTGGAAACTGGCCCACGCACGGTCTAGCGGCCACTGCCTGCTGGGCCGCTATGTTCCAAAGGCCCTGATTAATCCACGACCGTACTTGTTCCCCTCAAAGGAGGCTCTTCCATGGCGCTTGATATGACGCCTGAACAAAAAGCTATCGGCAAGGAGAATTTTCATCGGGTCGTCGGCAAGCTCGCCGATGATGCACCCCCGGAGGGGCAGGGGATTACGCGGCGGCGCTTCATGCAGGGGCTCATTGCCGCCGGCGCCGTCGCGCCGCTCTCGGCCGCTGCCTACTATCAATACACCAACAGCGCCTTCACCGGCCGTCCCGTCAAGGCCGGACTTATCGGCGCCGGCGACGAGGGGGGCGTGCTCATAGGAGAGCATAATCCCGCCTATGTCCAGTTCATCGCCTATAGCGATATCCGCCCCAGCAACCAGGTTCGCATTTTTACGGGTGAACCGACGGGGCCGCGCCGCGGTTTCAATTTTCATTATGGCAGCCGGGCCCGAGACAACATTCAACTTTATGAAGATTACAAACAGCTTTTACGCAACCCAGAAATCGAAATGGTCGTCATTGCCTTGCCGCTGCACCTGCACGCGCGAGTCTCCATGGACGCGCTGCGGGCCGGCAAGCATGTCCTGTGCGAAAAGCTGATGGCCTGGAACATTAGCCAGTGCAAGGAAATGATTCATGCCGCCGATCAGGCGGACAAGCTGTTGGCGATCGGCCACCAGCGCCACTACAGCATGCTGTACGCTCATGCCGTCGAGGTGATTAACTCCGGGGTGCTGGGCGAAATTCGCCACATCCGCGCTTTGTGGCATCGCAACAACGCCACCGTGCTGCTCAATAGTCAGGGACAGCCCGAGGTCGACCCCGAGACCCGCCAGCCGCGCACCTCGCGATAGCTGGCGCCCTGTCATCAAACCCGAAGACAAACAGTGCTCGATGCAACATCCGCCAGCAAGGTTACAAGAGCATGAATGAACTGGTGCGCTGGCGCCTCTACAAGCGCACGGGCGGCGGCCTCATGGCGGAGCTGGGCAGTCATCAGCTCGACGCCTGCTCTATTTTCCTGGGCAAGGTCAAGCCCATCGCGGTGACGGCGATCGGCGGCAAACACTTTTATCAGGACGACCGCGAAATCGAAGACCATGTCTACTGCACCTACGAATTCCCGGGCAAAACCTACGACAAAAACCGCGCAACGCGCAAACCCGACGGCACCTGCGAATACAACGACACGGTCGCGGTGACTTATTCGTCGATCAGCACCAATAGCTTTGAACCCTATGGCGAATGCATCATGGGCACCAAGGGGACCATGGTCATCGAAATGGAGCAGAACATATATCTTTGGGAAACGGGCGGCCGCTCCACGGCCGTGACCGCGACAACCGCGGGCGGCGCCAAGCTGGATGCCTCCGCGTCAATGCCCGCCGCGGCGGAACGCAGGGCAGCCGACACCGGGGCTGCTTCGCTCGGTTTGGCGCCGCCCAGTCGCGGCTACCGCGAGGAAATGGAACATATGGCGTTTTGCATCCGCATGCGTGAACAGGGCATGGAAGCCGACCGGGACAAGCTGAAGCCCCGCTGCGATGGACGGGCCGCCATGGCCGATGCCATTATCGCGCTCACCTCGAACCAGGCGATGAAACACCAGCGCCGTATCGCCTTCGAGGAAAACTGGTTCAAGGATGATAAGGCCGACGTCCCCGATCAGGACATGGTGGTGGAAGTGGTTACGTGATCAGTGCAGGGACCGGCGGTTTCAAAGACCGCCCGTCACTCTCTCCCAGGTAAATCGCTGGCTGGCCGAATTCGTAAAGATGCGGGCACCAACCCGAATCTTTGCGAATTCGGCCCCGAACTCGTCTATCTTCGCCCGTCCGCCTCGCGTGCCTTGAGCCCGAGGGCTCGTGCTTCTTGATAGTTTCCTTGAAGAAAGCGGGCGCACGCTTCCATCAACAAATCTTCGGACGGGATTGCTCTGGCGCCTGGGGCCGCCTTGTTTTGATAGGCACCAAAGTTGTTGCGTAGATAGGACTGTAGGTGCTCTAGTTCGTCTTTGTTCCAGGGCGTTTCCGCAGCGGTGGCAAAAAAGGCGTTCTGGACTCCCGCGAGCTGTGTTGCTTGGTGCCTGGACGGTTCGTGGAGTGGTGGTTCCTCGGTGCTGACGTTATTTGACGTCGGTCGAAAGAGCGGCCATTCGACCTTTTTTTCCTGGCGCTGAAAGCGGGCCCGGCTCGGTCGCCGGCGGCGCAGGCATTTCCTGAATTATTGCCAGCTTGGCCGCCTCTTCTCTCTTCCTGGCGGCCTGGATATCGCGCCAGACTTTCGCCGGTGTGTCCGACCACGGAGCTTTGAGCCAGCCCATAAAACCCGCGGAGGTTCTTTCCGCTTGCGCAGCCCAACCTTCGGCACTGTCCAGGTCGCCACCCGCGAGCGCATCTCGGGCCGCGCTCGAGCAGGAGCCCAAATCCATCCTGACGGTGCTCGTTGTGAGCGGCGGCTCCGCTCCCCCTTCTTGACCATGGGTGGCAGCGCCCGGCATCAGTGCGCAGGCGATGCCAAGCAACCCATAGATCCACGCCCTGCCGGTGGCCATGACCGACTCCTTTTTCAACGGGCTGCTATCTGCAAAATAGCGCCCGGGTCAAGAGCTGTTTGGGCGGGCATTTGCAGGGGGGCAACCAGTGTCCGGGTTGCGCGCCATGGATTTAACGTTGCAATCGCTAGGGCTAGCCCTCTTTACCCCACTTGATTACCCTTCCTGGTTGATGAGTTGCCTTGCATTCGTTTTGGCGTGCTTTACAATCGATAGTGGAAGATTCACACATCGTGCGCACAGCCGGAGTGAGCCATGGCCCAGGGATATTACAGCCTTCAAGAAGCAGCCACTTTTCTGGAAATGAGTGCCGACGAGCTCAAGCAAATGGCGCAGAAGAAGGAGATACGCTCGTTCCAGGACCGAGGCACTTTGCGCTTTCGTGTCCAGGACGTTCAGGAACTGGGGCGCCGGCGTGGGACCGCCAACAGTGATCCCGACCTTAGTCTGAATGAATCATTCAGCGCCACGCCGATGGCTGGCCCCAAAAGCCCCAGCCCGCGCGGCCCGAAAACACCGGTACAGGCAGGCCCCAAGAGTCCCAGTCCATCGGGACCAAAAAGTCCCGCTCCCCGCGGGCCGAAAACCCCATCCGGGCCGCGCACGCCGACGAAAGAAGCACCTGGCGATGCCAGTGTCTTTGAGTTCTCGCTGGATATCGACGACGGTGTGGGTATAGGCCAGGAACTGCTCGCCGACCTTTCGGGCGGCTCGAAGAAATCGAGCAAGAGTCCACGCCCAAACTTGGCCACGACAGCGGCGTGAGCCCCACGAAAGGCAGCCGGGCGGCGGGCGATAGCGATGTCCGCCTGATTGGCCATGACAGCGACGTGAAACTATCCGAAGCGTCGGCAAAAACTCCACGTGTCGTGCGCCACCCGGAGCAGGCGGCGACCTCGCCGACTCCCAAGAAATCGTCGCGTCTTGGTGTCCCGCAGCCAGATAGCTCGCCAACCAAGAAACGTCCACCAGGTTCGGGAAGCGCTGCGCAGCCGGCCGACAGCGGCGTGCGCTGGTGCCCATGGACAGTGACAGCGACGTCAAGATTGTCGGCGCCGGCTCGGACGAGATCTCACTTGGCGAGTTGCCGCCCGCGTCTTCGACCGACAGTGACATTCGCCTCGACAAATACACCCACCCCGTGTCCGACTCGGGGGAAGTCGATCTGAACAACACCGAGGAAATCAACCTCGACGAGGAAATACGCAAGCAAGAAGCGGCCTTGCAGCAACCCAAATCAAAGCTCCGGCCAAAGTCAAAGCTCAAGCTGCCGCCCAGCTCGCCGGCCGATAGCAGCGATTTCGACCTGACTCCTGCCGGCACCAGCGAAGACAGCGAATTCGATTTGAAACCCGCGAGCGATGGCAGCATATTGCTGGAACCGGATGCCAGCGATGACTTTAGCCTGGAACTCTCGCCGGACGATAGCGCCCTCGGCGGCGAGATGTCCGCGCTCAGCGGGCCTTCGAGCGGCATTTCGCTCCGCAATCCCGTGGACGCCGGCATTTCCCTCGAGGAAGGCAACCCAGAAGCCAGCGATGTCGATTTCGATCTAAGTCTGGAAGTGGAAACCACTCCCAAACCGACGCCAGCCGGCGCGGGGGACTCGGATAGCGAGTTTGAACTTACATTGGACACCAACGATTCCGGACGACATGCCGCCGCCGTTGAAGCCGATAGCGAGTTTGAGCTCACCCTGGACGACACGAGCGGTCTGGCCCCCCTGGAAGATGGCCACACCGAGCAACTCACGCAGGACTCCCTGGAAAAGGACATCTTCGAAACGGACTTCGAGGTCCCGGCCCTGGAAGACGATTCCGGTTCGCACGTTGCTCCCCTGGACACCGATCTTGATAGTTCCGACTTCGACATCGCCCTGGATGATTCCGCCCTCGAAGATGAAAGCGCCAGCCAGGTCGTCGCCCTTGATGAGGAAGCCGACGCCGCCGCCACCACGCGTTCCGGCGATGAAAGCGTCCTGGTCGAGGTGGACGAGGGAGAAGGTTTCGGCGATCTGGACGCCTCGGTGGAGGAGGAAGGGATTGTCGAAGTAGAGGGCGGCCGGACCATCGTCAAGGAAAAGCTCCTACAGCCCGCACCCTGGGGCGCCTTGCCGGTCGTATTTATGCTCCCCTGCGTGATCGTCATGGTTCTCGTTGGCCTGTTGGGTCTGGAGCTTGTTCAAACCGGGACGGGTTACAAATCTCCTGGCATGTTAACCAAGGCCATAAGCGGTATGGTCGGCCAGCCAATCAAGTAAGGCTGCCCGGCAGTTTATTTGCCACGCGCGCCATCATCTCCAAAGGATAAGCGTCTCGGCGGCGCTGACGCTGCGCATTCTCCGTTTTGCCCATTTCCCCACGGCTGGCATTTGTTATCGCGCGTTGGTGGCCGGTTGCGCGGCGCTTCGCGGCTTTTCGCGCACTTGATGCCTTTCAGGACTAATCGTTAAAGTTTACCCAGCCGGCTAACCGATACGTCTTTCCACGGGACCGTGACGTTGTCCTGGCGCCTTCGCGAGAGAAAACCTCATGCGGCGTCCCTGGGCTACCAGCACATGGAGAGGCGCATGCGAAATCTACGACGGTGGTTGCTCTTGGTTGCCGCGCTGGCCCCCGTCATGGCCTCCTCTGGCTGCATCAGCCTTCTGGGCATGGGCTTCGCGACGCCAATTCCCGTACAGCCGTGGGTCGCCGAGAGTATTCAAGAACGCATCGAGAATAAAAACGATCATCGCACCCCCGTGTTGCCGCCGATTCCTCCGGGCTATCGGCCCCTTTGCGAGGACCCGCCGGACCGGGCGGAGATTCTGGCGCGCATGCCGCGCGTTATACGGGGCGTGCCTTATGTCTTCGAGGAACATCGGGACGACATCGAGTTCACAGTGCAGAAAATCGGCGACACGATCGATCCGCGCGCTTCTATCCCCTGCTTGGCCCGGCCCAGCTTCATCATTGCCACTGGATGTGCAAGGTCTATTACAACGAGACCATGGAAGGAATGTTTCCTTTCCCCTTCCAGACCAAACGGCGGCGCGAAGAAGTGGTGTACATCGACAAGGATCACTTGCATATGTGCATAACCGGGGCGGATGCCCAGGCGAGCATGACGCGCGACATGATCGGCGCCCGGTAATCCCTGGCTAACGTTTTTCAGCAACGTCGGCGCCGCGCGGCCGGGTTACTCGGCCCCGCGACGAAACAGCTCAATCTCGACAGCTCAATAAGGTGGACATGCCATGATAAAGAACATGCGACGCTGGCTTTGGGTGTGTGGAGTGGCGACGGGACTGGGCCTGGCCGGCTCGGCCTCGGCGGAATCGACCTTCCAGCCCTTCAAGGGCCTGTTTGGTCCCAAGACCGAGCAAAAAGCTATCGAACAAAAGGCCCCCGACGCCAATCGCCAGACGGAAATTCAGATTGAGCTGGCCTGGCTAAGCGATCGCGCCGACCTTTCCTTATTATCTCGAAGCCCACGTCAAAGGGGCGAACGTCGAGGTAAAAGGTTATGTGCCCACCAAGGCGGTCCGCGACCAGGCGCTGAATCTGGCCAGGATCAATAGCCCCTATCCCATCTCGGACGCCATGAAAGAACATTCGAGCCTGGCGATTCACCCCGTCAACCGGTCTCCGGACCAGCTCAAAAGCAGCGTACAGACGGTCTTGCGCGAAGATTTTCCGCGCCTCAAAATGACGGTCCAGTGTCAGAGTGACGGCACCGTGCAGCTTACGGGCAACGTCAAGACTTTTGAACAAAAACTGGCCGTCAGCAAGGCGCTGCGCCGCCTGCATGGCTGCACCAGTGTCACCAACTTCACGCAAGTGGAGAACATGCCCCTGCAAACGGCGAATTCGGGCGGCAATATCGTGCAAACGGGCGCGACGAGCGTGGTGCCCGCCAAGGTGCTGCCGCCGCAGACCAGTCCCCATGAAAGTCGTGGCGTCGTCGTGGTCCCGTCTGAAGATGCCACCAAGAGCGCCGCCACCCTTGGCACGCTGACCGCCCCTTCATCGATTACACCGACTGCCATGTCCGTACCTTTTGTACCAGCTCCGAATGTGCCTGCCCCGAAAACCCAGGCCAGTCTCGCCAGCGGGGGCAGTGCCGTTCAACTCAAGAAAAGAATTGAGACGGCCCTCCCTAACCTGCAGAACGTCCTCGTGACCTTCACGTCCAAGACCGACGTGCGCGTCGAATGCACCGTCCGCGCCAACGACGACACGGGCGCCATCGCCGGTCAGATCCTGAGCGTGCATGAACTCGAGCCCTACAAGGTCGATCTGCAAATTCAGGTGCCGATGGCGGAGCAGAGGTGAGCCAGGCATAGCGACAAGAGTTCGCAGTATACGGGCGCGGTCGAGAGACCGCGCCAAATTTCGCGGCGACCTAACCCCGATCCCTTGTTCCTGCGTCTTCCTCTTCCTGCAGCCCCCGGCTATCCATTTTCGAAAAAACCTTGCAAGCCATCTCTTTCTCTGTCAAAATCAAAAAATCACAGTAATAAGCCCGTGGCGCTTCCCAGGGGATGATTTTATCCCCTCCGTCAACCTTTAGACCCTCGTGATGTTGAGTTTCACGCCGTCCGCGTCACTTTGCCGCCGCTTCTGGAGCAGCCATGATTTTGGTACGTCGCTTGTCAGCCGCTGTTGCGTGGGCGTTTGTTATCGCGCTGCCGCTCTCGGCCCAGACCCAGGCTAAAAAGGATGGGGACCTGGACAAGGTCGGCTACTACAAGGACGTGCGGCCGATCTTTCAGCAGCATTGCCAAGGCTGCCATCAGCCGGCGAAAGCCCAGGGCGGCTATGTGATGACGGGTTTCACCGAATTATTCGCCAGGACCGAGCATGATAACCCCGGCATCGTCCCCGGCAAGCCTGAGCAAAGCGAAATCGTGAAGCAGGTCAGAGCGCAAGAGGGCAAGCCGCCGCGGATGCCGCGCGACAAGGAGCCTCTTTCACAGCGCGAAGTGAAGATCCTCGAATTATGGATTGCCCAGGGGGCTAAAGACGACACGCCGGCCTTCGCGCGGGCGGCGCTAATCGACAGCGAGCATCCCCCCACCTACGTGGCACCGCCGGTCATCACTTCACTCGCCTATAATCCGGACGGCTCCCTGCTGGCGGTCGCGGGTTATCATGAGGTCCTGTTGCACAAACCCGAAGGCGGGGTGGTGGCCCGGCTGGTTGGTTTATCCGAACGCATTCAATCGGTGGCCTTTTCACCGGATGGCAAGTGGTTGGCCGTCACCGGGGGCGATCCCGGACGTTTCGGCGAGGTCCAACTCTGGGACGTCGCCAGGAAAAAACTGAAGATGTCCTTGCCCGTCACCTTCGATACGGTTTATGGGGCCAGTTGGTCACCCGACAGCAAGAAGCTTGCCTTTGGAGGGGCGGATAATAGCCTGCGCGCCATTGACGTCGAGACTGGCAAGCAAATCCTTTTTCAGGGCGCCCACGCGGATTGGGTTTTCGATACGGTCTGGTCCAAGGACGCCGCCCATCTTATCTCCGTAAGCCGCGACCGCTCCATGAAGCTCACGGAAGTGGCCACGCAGCGCATGGAAGATAACATCACCAGCATTACACCGGGAGCGCTCAAGGGGGGACTGATCGCGGTGGACCGCAATCCCACGAACAACGAGCTGCTTATCGGCGGCGCCGACGGCACTCCCAAGATTTATCAGATGTTTCGCACGAAAGACCGTAAGATCGGCGACGACTTTAATTTGATTCGCGCCTTTCCCCCTTTGGCCGGACGGCTGTTTGCCGTAAAATTCAGTCCAGATGGCAAGCGCATCCTCGTCGGCGCCTCGAGCGACGGTAAAGGCGAGGCCCGCGTTTATCAGAGCGCCGACGCCAAGCTGGTCGCCAACCTGCAGGGCGAGCATGGGCCTGTCTATGCCGTCGCTTATCGGCCGGATGGCAAGGAAGTCGCCTCCGCGGGCTTCGATGGCGTGGTCCGCTGCAACAATCCCGACGACGGAGTCTTGATCCGCGAGTTCGTGCCAGTCCCGCTCGGCCCAAAGACAAATGCCTCGGAGTAATCATGAAACGCTCTCCTCATATTGCCTGCGTACTGACGGTTGCCGTTCTCGGACTGGCCGCCCGGCCGGCTGCGGCCGAGGAACGGAAGGTCGTGCACGTTGAGGTGCAGCCGGCTTCCCTCGAAATCAATAACCCTTTCGAGTACCGCCAGCTGCTTATCACGGGAACCACGGACGCCGGCGACCTGGTCGATTTGACGCGCCAGGCGCAATACAAGGCGCCTGCTTTTTTGAAGGTAACGCCGCGGGGACGCGTACGGCCAGAAGCTGACGGCATGGGCGTACTGCGCTACACGGTCGCCGGCCACAAGGGCTCCATTCCCGTTCAGGTCAGCGGGCAAAAAGAAGAAATGCAGGTCGCGTTCACAACAGACGTGATGCCCGTGCTCGCGCGGCTGGGTTGCAACCAGGGCACCTGTCATGGCTCGGCACAGGGGAAAAACGGTTTCCAGCTATCGCTACGCGGCTATGATCCGATTTTTGATCACCGCGCCCTGGTGGACGACATCAGCGGGCGTCGTTTCAATCGCGCTGCACCGGACCGGAGCCTGATGTTGCTCAAGGCGATCGGGGCGGTGCCTCACGTCGGCGGCGTGCTCACGCAGCCCGGCGAACCATATTACGAGCTGCTTCGCTCCTGGATCACGCAGGGGGTCAAGCTCGATTTGCAAGCTCCGCGCGTTGTCAAACTGGCCATCCAGCCCGGGCACCCGATCCTTCCCCTCATTGGTTCTGATCAACAGATGGTGGTCGAGGCGACCTTCAGCGACGGCTCCAGGCGCGACGTGACCGGGGAGGCGTTCCTGGTCAGCAGCAACACCGAGGTGGCCACGGTGGACCGCGACGGCGTGGTGAAGGCTGTACGCCGCGGCGAAACCGCGGTGCTGGCCCGTTATGAAGGCAATTACGCCGCTGCTTCGCTGATCATCATGGGCAAGCGCGACGGTTTTGCCTGGCAGCCGGTCCCGGAGTTCAACTACATCGACGGCCTCGTCTACGCCAAGCTGAAAGACATGAAGATTCTGCCGAGCGCCGTCTGTGGCGACGCGGATTTCTTCGCCGTATCTACCTCGACCTGACCGGCATGCCGCCCGAGCCGAACGTTCTGCGGGATTTCCTGGCGGATCCGCGCCCCAGTAAGGTCAAGAGAGAAGAACTGATCGATCGCCTGGTGGGCAGCCCTGATTTTGTCGAGCTATGGTCGAATAAATGGGCCGATCTTCTCCAGGTCAATCGCAAGTTCCTCGGCACGCAAGGCGCCGACGCCTTTCGCGCCTGGATCAAGGATGCTGTTGCCAAGAACATGCCCTACGACCAATTTTGCTACCAGCTCCTGACCGCATCGGGGTCGAATATCGCCAACCCGGCGGCTGCTTATTTCAAGATCCTGCGCGACCCGGCCCAGGCGATGGAGAATACGACCCACCTCTTCCTGGCCATTCGCTTCAACTGCAACAAATGCCACGATCATCCCTTCGAGCGCTGGACGCAGGACCAATATTACACGATGGCATCCTACTTTGCCCAGGTGAGCCGCTCCGAGGACCCCAAGTACAAAGGTCAGAAGACGCAAGGCACAGCGGTGCAGGGCGCCACGCCGCTCGTCGAAATCATCAAGGACGGCAAGACCGGCGACGTCAAGAACGAACGCACCGGTCAGGTGGCGCACCCCAAATTCCCATTTGAACACCCCGGCATGTCGGGTGCCGAAGCACCGCGCCGCGAGCAAATGGCACGCTGGATAGCCTCCAAGGACAACGTCTATTTCGCGAAAAGCTACGTCAACCGCGTGTGGAGCTATCTGCTTGGTGTCGGGATTATCGAGCCGGTCGACGACATTCGCGCCGGCAACCCGCCGACCAATCCGCAGTTGCTCGATCGTCTGGCCACGGAGTTCATCGCCAGCGATTTCAATGTCCAGGATCTTATCAAGACGATCTGCAAATCACGCACCTACCAGCACTCCATCACCACCAACACGTGGAATGCCGACGACGAGGTGAACTATTCGCATGCTGTCGCCCGGCGCTTGCCGGCCGAAGTATTGTTCGACACCATTCATCGGGCCCTCGGCTCCCCGTCGCGCTTGCCTGGCTTGCCCGCTGGTGCGCGGGCAGTGCAGCTGGTCGATGCGAATATACCGGAGTCGGGCACGTTCCTGGAATTGTTTGGCCGGCCGCCGCGCGAGAGTGCCTGCGAATGCGAGCGTGCCAACAATATGCTGCTCGGGCCCGTGCTCAATCTCGTCAATGGTCCCGTGCTGGCCAACGCGCTGGCCGATCCGGCCAATCGCATCGGCAAGCTCCTGGCGGCCGGCAAGGACGACCGCCAATTAATTGACGAACTCTACACGGCTATTCTGTGCCGGCAGCCGACTTCTGAAGAATTGAAGTCTGGCCTGGCCGCGCTGCAGGGCAACGAAAAAGATTTCGCGCTTTTGCAGGACGAAAAGTTGCGCCGCAAGAACCTGCTGGACGAACAGGAAAAACGCCTGCCTGCCCTGCAAACCGCCTGGGAGCAGTCTGTCATGCGCACACCCACGTGGACAGTTCTCGAACCGAGAGAACTGAAGTCCGCGGGCGGCGCGATTTTAACCAAACAAGCGGACGGCGCCGTCCTGGCCACCGGCCCAAATGCCACGCCCGAGGTGTACACCGTCGTGGCCGACACGAATCTTGTCGGCATTACGGGCGTTCGTTTGGAGGTTTTGGCCGATCCGAGCCTGCCCGCGAAAGGGCCCGGTCGCGCTCCCAATGGCAACTTCGTACTCAACGACTTCAAGCTAGCGTCCGCCAAGCTGGCGGACGAGGACGAGCCAGGCGACGAGCAGGCCAAGCCCGTGAAACTGACCAAGCCGCAGGCTACCTTCGCGCAAGACACTTTTCCGATCGCCAATGCCATCGACAACAATCCCGCGACCGGCTGGGCCATTGCGCCGCAACTGGGCAAGAGCCACGTCGCCGTGTTCGAAGTTAAAAACAAACTGGGCTTCGCGGACGGCACCACGCTGACCTTCACCATGAATCAGCAATTTGCCGGCAAGGAGCACAATATCGGCAAGTTCCGGCTCGCGGTGACTACCGCCAAGGCGCCGATCTTGCTCCAAAGTACGACTCCGGAAAACATCTCCCGTCTGCTGGATGTGGCGCCGGAGGAGCGCAGCGCGGATCAGAAAAAGACGCTGGCGAACTACTATCGAAGCATTGATCCGGACCTGGCCCGCCTCCAAAACTCGTATAACCAGTTCATCGTTCCCGCCAGCGCCCGCGCCCTGGGAGCCCAGGACCTGGCCTGGGCCCTGCTTAACAGTCCGGCGTTTTTGTTTAACCATTAAGACCTCAAGAGCGTTCGGAAAAAAAGGGGTCAGACCCCTTGAAGCGAACAGAGTTTTCAACGCTCTTGCAGGGTATCGAGGGGGTCTGACCCCTTTTTTTCCGAACGCTCTAAGGAATCTTCGTGCCGCCGACCCCCGTGCCGTTACGTGATGATCACATAACTCTCGTTCAGGCGATCAAGGTCGCTGGCCTGGTCGGTTCCGGCGGCCAGGGCAAACGCTTCGTGCGCGAGGGCGGCATCACGGTCAATGGGCAAATCGAGCAGCGGCCAGGCCGAAAACTGGTCGCGGGGGACCGCTTCGCCATTGGCGCTGATGAGTGGGTCATCCAGGCATGATGGCGCCGCCCACCGTGCTCTCCAGGCCGAGTTGGCGCTTGGTCCTGGCCCTGGCCATTCCCGTATTAGCGCAGCAAGGGCTCATCTTTCTCGTCAATCAATCGGACCGTTTTCTTGCCGGGCATGTACGTGTAGTCTCGCCCACGGAACAGGCCCAGCTTCTCGGCCAACTGATCGGTGCCGCGACCGCCGGGGCGCATGCCAGGCCCAGGGCCCGACCTGGTGGCGCATGCGGCTTCTCTGGAGGTTGTTCTTGCCGCCATGCAGGCCGCGGGCGCTCGCCAGGTTTCCTTTCAAGCTGCCCAGACCACCGCTCAGTATGTGGCCTGGTTTATTCAGTGCTACTCGATCCTCGTCACGGTCGGCAGCACCGCCCTCGTTGCGCGTTTTACCGGCGCCGGCGACAAGAACCTGGCGCTGCGCGTGACCCATCAGGCGTTACTGCTGGCAGCCGGCTTCGGGCTCATCGCCACTATCGTCGGGTTGGCGGGTGGGCTGCAACTTCTGGTCTTTTCCTTGCAACTGAGCGGGCTGGCCGCGCAATTCTCCCTCGCTTATTTGCAGCCCCTTTTTCTTCTGCTCGTCTTTCAAATGATCGAGTTGGCCGGCATTTCCTGCCTCGTCGGCGCCGGCGACACCCGCACCGGCCTCTACGTGATGATCGGCGTCGCCCTTGTCAATTTGCCATTCGCCTGGGGCTTATGCTTTGGCCTGGGGCCGTTTCCGGAGATGGGTTTCCGCGGTATCGCCCTGGGGACGGCGCTCAGTCATACGCTCGGCTGCCTGGTGGTGCTGGCGTCGCTCGCGCGCGGTCGTTACGGCTTAAAACTCCATTTGAGTTTATTGCGGCCACGCGTCGACCTCATCCGGCGGCTGCTGCGCATCAGTCTGCCGGCGGGCCTTGATAGTCTGTCGTTGGTGGCGGGCCAATTCTGGTTTCTCAGTATCGTCAATCGCCTGGGCCTGGAGGCCAGTAGCGCCCACGGCATCGCGATTGGCTGGGAGGCGCTCGGTTACCTCTCCGGGGCGGCCTTCGGCACTGCCGCCACTACCCTGGTTGGCCAGAACCTCGGAGCCGGCCGGCCGCAATTAGCGTCGCGCAGTGGTTGGCTGGCGTTTGGGCTGGGTTGTGCCGTCATGAGCTTCATGGGCGTGGTATTTTTTGCCTTCGCGCCGCGGATGTTTGAGCTTTTTTGTCCCCAGGACGTGCAACGCCCCATTATCGTCGTCGGCGTGCCGGTGCTCCGGCTAGTCGCTTTCGCGATGCCTCCCCTGGCGGCCACCATCATTTTCTCGTCAGCCCTGCGCGGTGCCGGCGATACACGCGTACCGGTCCTCTTCACCTGGGTCGGTTTCTTCGCGGTGCGCATTCCCCTGGCCTACTGGCTTGCCTTTCCCGGCCTTGACCTTGGCCCCGCGGGCCACTGGCCCGGTCTGGACCTTGGGCTATTCGGTGCCTGGCTGGCCATGTTCGCCGATATCCTGGTCCGCGGCGGCTTCTTTTTCCATCGTTTTCTGCGCGGCAGGTGGCAATTGCAAACGGTATGAAAAAGATTGCGAAGGGAGAGCAGAGCGGCTATCTTGAAGGGGGAAATTGGTTGCTGGAAGTGCTTTTATGGCGATGCTTGTCACGCTGCAAGGTCCTGAAGCGGGCCGCAAATATCCCCTGGAGGGAGATCGCACCGTCCTGGGCAGACAGTTCGATGCGCAGGTCTGCCTGACGGGCAAGAACGTCAGCAGGCAACATGCCCAGCTCCTCTGTCGCGGCGGCACCAACTATTTCGTCGAAGATCTTGATAGCAGCAATGGCACGTACCTCAATGGTTTGCGCCTCGGCGGCCATGCCCCCACGCGGATTTCCGATCGCGATACCCTCCAAATCGGGCCTTATGTCTTCGCCTTGCACGTGGACAATGGTTCCCCTAACACAGGTTCCACGGAATCCAACCTGATCGTGCGCGAGCGCGTGAGCGCTGTCACCCTCAACCAGAGCCTTTACGGCCAGGACCCGGCCCATAAGCTCCAGGTCGTCCTCGAAATCGCGCAAAACCTGGGCCGTACCCTTGAACTCGACCCCCTCCTGGACAAGCTTCTCGAACAGATCATGCGGCTCTTCCCGCAATCGGACCGATCGATGGTCGTCCTCTACGAGGGGGACAAGTTGATGGTGCGCGCCCAGCGCAGCCGCGGCGCGCATGACGAGACAGCCATCCCCTATAGCCGTACCATCGTCCGCAAGGCGCTGGAAGAGGGGGCCGGAATCCTCAGCGACGACGTGCAGGCCGATCAGCGCTTCAAGGCCAGCGAAACCTTGACCTCACTGGGTTTTCACTCGGTGGTGTGCGTGCCCTTGATCACGCTGGAGGGGCGGCGCCTGGGCGTCATTCAAATCGACCGCTTTCGCAAGGGGGGCGGCTTTCGCGTCGAGGACTTGCAACTGCTCACGGCGCTCGGCATTCAGGTGGCCGTGGTTCTGGAGAACGTCGAGCTCCATGGCCAGCTGCTCCAGGAAGAGCGCTTGCATCAGGAATTAGCACTGGCGCGCGAGATTCAGCAGGGCTTCTTGCCGCTGCAGGTTGAGGGCCCGCCGCACTCGGGCGTCGAAATCTTTGGGCGGGTGTTTCCCGCCCGCCAGGTCGCCGGCGATCTCTACGACTATTTTCCCGCGCCGGATGGCCGGCTGGCCTTTTTCATCGGCGACGTCTCGGGCAAGGGCATGCCGGCGGCATTGTTCATGGTGGCGGTGCGCACGCTCTGCCGGCACCTCGTCAAGGAAGGCGGCGCGCTGATCCCCACGATGATCCGCCTCAATACGGCCCTGGCCGACGACAATCCCTCCTGCATGTTCGTCACGCTGATCCACGGCGTTTACGATCATGCCTCGGGGATCGTCCAGTTCCTATCTGCTGGCCATCCCGGGCCCATGCTGCGCCGCGCCGACGGCTCCATCGAGGAAATTGCCACCGAGCCAGGCCGCCTTCTGGGTTATGACACCCAGCCTTTGCACCTGACCGAGGTGCGCGTCGTCCTCGAACCCGGCGATATTCTCGTCTTTGTCACCGACGGCATGCTCGAAGCACGCGGCCGGCTGGATAAAGCCCTGTTCGGCCCGGAGCGGCTCCGCGAGTTGGTCGCCGATTTCCTTCCCGGTCGAGCCCTGGAAGACTGCGCCGACCAGGCCCGAACCGCCATTGAGACATATACGGGCTCAAGGGAACTGCAAGATGACCTCACCCTGCTACTAATCCGCCGCACGATTCCTTCCGACCCGAACGCGATTACCACGTAAGGCCTTGAAACGCAGCCGCCTTCGCTAGCAAGCGCCAAGCCTCCACCTTATCCAAAATCGCCACTTTTCGTACCTGCTTTCGCGGACGTTGCTTGTCCGAAAGCCGCGTTGCATCTTTGCCCGGCTTTCCTTACTATCCCGCCGCGCGACCGGAGGAGTGGGCATGCCCTGGCGGAAATGGTTTGTGCGAACGCTCGTTTACACCATCGTGGGAGGCTGCGCCGCGGGCGTTTTCGTCTATCAACGTTACACCAACCCGACGGCGGTGCGCGCCCAGGTCCTCGCCAAGCTCAAGACCCAGTTTTCCGGCGCCGTGACCACGGTCGATTCCGCGCGACTGAGCATCCTGGGCGGCATCAGCGTCGAGGAAATGCGTCTGGCGCGCAAGGACGATCCCGACAAGAACGAAATCCTGCATGTCCCCGGCGCCATTCTTTATCATGACAAGGAAAAGATCCTCGACGGTGAACTGACATTTCGCCGTATCGAATTGCGCCATCCCCATCTTCACGTCGTCCGCGACAAAAATGGCGCCTGGAACATTCGGGGGCTCACGGGGCCGCTGCAACCCGACCTGCCATTGCCCACTATCCGCATTTATCAGGGTACGCTGGTCATCGAAGACCGCAGCGATGGTGGCACGGGCGCCCTGTTGGAGCTGACGAATGTCGATTTGCAGCTCATCAATGATCCGCTGGCCACCGTCACCATCGAGGGTTCGGCCCAGTCGGATGTGGCCGGCAAACTGCATGTGCAAGGCCAGTGGCAGCGCCGCACCCAGGAAATCACCCTTTCTCTCAAAGCCGAGCGCATCGCCCTGGGCGCCATCGCGCTCGACCGCTTGAACAGCCTGTGCCCACAAGGCACCCTCAAGGGCCTCAAGCTGGAGGGTACTGGCGACCTCAAGGCCGACATCGCCTATCGGCCCGAACTGAGCACGCCGTTGTCCTACGATATCGCCCTGCACGTGACGCGGCGCCACGTTACAGCACCCGAAGCTGCCGCTGCCTCTCGAAGAGCTCGAGGCTTCATTCCGTTGCAGCGACGGCAGCATCCAGGGGACAGCCAAGGCCCGCTCGGGCCCAACCGAGATCGAGGCGCCGGCGCCGCCCTGCTAACCAATCCCGATAATTTCTGTGAAGGCCACGTCGAGCTACGCCACCTGGAAATGGTCAAAGCGCTGTTCGAGAACTTGCCCGAGGAGGCGCGCAACTTTATCCCCTCTTCGCCAATGGGGCAGGCCACCTTTCGGGCCGACGTCGCCCGCCGTGACGGCGACTGGACGACGCTGGCTTCGGGCGAGCCTTCCCACATCCGGCTCAGTGCGGAATCGCTGGGGGTGACGTTTGAAAAATTCCCTTATCCGCTGGTGAATCTCAGCGGCACCGTGGACATGAACCTCATCACCCACCTGGTCCAGGTTGACGCCGTGGGCTACACACCGCATGCCGGCACGCCGCGGGCGGTTTTCGTCAAGGGGACCTGGCAGGGCAAGGGGGACCAGGCCGACTGCCGGTTCGAGATCGATGGGCGGGACATTCCGCTCGATGAGCGGGTCATCAAGGCGCTGCCTTCCAACGGACACCTCGACTTCAAAAAGCTTGCCAAGTCCTTCAACGCCACCGGCCAGGGGGACATCAAGGCGCTCATCCGCCACGAGCCGGGCGCCACCGAGTTTCATAATGAATATCACGCCTACTTTCACGATGCGACGATTCGCTGGGACCCTTTCCCCTATCCGCTCGAAAACACCAGCGGCTACCTGGACATCTATCCCAAGTACTGGGAGTTTCGCGGCGGCCGCGGCACCCATGACGGCGGCGAGGTCCTGGTCCAGGGCGGCTCGCTTACCCGGGGCGATAAGCTTGCGGATGGACCGGCCGGGATCGTTCTTTTGATCAACGGCCATAAAATCCCCGCTGATGAAGAATTACGCAAGGCGCTGGGACCCATCAAGCAACTGGCCAAGAGCTGGGAAATATTCCGGCCGAGCGGGATGCTTCATTTCAAGGCTCAGATCATTCAGCGTGGCGGCGTTCCCGAGGAAGAGCCCGAGGTCCTCGTCGATCTTGAGGGGGTAACGATCGAGCCGGTTTTCTTCCCCTTCGCGCTGCGGAAAATCGCGGGCAACTTTCATTATCACAAGAACAAGCTCGATATTCGCCAGGCCAGCGCCTATCACCAGGCGACCAGACTGGCGCTGGCGAGCGGCTTTGTTGAATTGCCGAAAACGGGCGGACAATACACCAAGCTGACCGGGCTCAAGGTAGACGACCTGACCGTGAATGAGGACCTGCTGCAGGCCCTTTCGGGGGAGTTGCGCGCGCCGTCGCCACCCTCAACCTGCGCGGCGTCCTGGCCATCGAAACCGACCTGATCGTCTCTCAGCGCGAGGGGGGCAGTCCTCCCGACGTCTGGTGGGATGGCACTTGCCGGCTCAAAAACGCCAAACTCGCCACGGGCCTTGAATGGAGCAAGGTCACCGGCACGATTGGCCTGCTCGGACGCTACAACGGTACCAAGCTCGTGGGGGTCAACGGCGATATTCTCCTCGCCGAGGCGACGCTGCTGGGCCAGCCATTTCACGATGTCCATGTCAAGCTGCAAAGTCAGGACACCAGCCCCGACGTCCTACTCGTCGACCTACGCGCCCCTCTCTTCGGTGGTGATATTTCCGGGCAAGTGCGTATCGATTTCAATTCGACCCTGCGTTACGAGCTCAATCTCATGGGCTCGCAGCTCGATTTGGGCCAGTTCGGGCACCACAACCTCGGTCCCTCCTCCCAGCTCCAGGGCCTCGCCATGGCCCGGCTGCACCTGACCGGCACGGACAAGGGGAGCGACACCCTCGACGGCTACGGCACGCTCGATGTACCCAAAGGGCAGCTTTATAATCTGCCGCTGCTCCTGGACCTTCTCAAGTTCATCGGTTTGCGTTCGCCCGATCATACCGCGTTCAATGAAATGCACGCCCAATTCGGCATCCACGGCCAACGCGTGAGCATGCAGAGCCTTGACATCCTCGGCAACGCGCTCAGCCTGACGGGCAAGGGGGAATTCAATCTCGACGGGACCGATGTGAAGCTCGATTTCTATCCGGGCTGGCCCTGGTTCAATCAGATCCTGCCGTCGCCGGTCAAAACCTGGCCCAAGGATCTGAGCCGTAACGTGCTCACGATTGAAATGCGCGGCAAGGTGACCGCCAATGAAAAGGACCGCAAGTTTACGATGAAGCCGGTGCCCGGAATTGTGGACCCGATCTTGCGGATTCCCAGCTCCCTGTTTGGGGCGCCCGCCGGGAATAACCGACCAGAGCCCCACTTGCTTCCCCAGTTGGGCACCACGAAATAAAACCGACACCGCGGGACGATACGCGGTAGTCATCTAGGAGGCCGGCGTGTACTGGAGCATTTTGCACCGCATGATTTTTTGGGAGCTGCTGCGCGTTTTCTCGCTGGCGCTGGTGGCCCTCACGGGCATGCTGGTGATGGGGGGCGTGGTTGCGGAAGCGACCCAGCACGGGCTGGGGCCGATGCAGCTGCTCATGGCAATTCCCCTGCTGATACCGAGCACCCTGCCCTACACCCTGCCGGCCACGACGCTCTTCGCCACCTGCGTGGTCTATGGCCGACTGGCTCATGACAATGAAATTCTCGCGCTCAAGGCGGCCGGCATCCATCTCTGGCACGTCATCTGGCCGGCGGCCCTGCTCGGCGTGCTCACCAGCGGCCTGACCACGTTCCTCTCGCTGGACCTGATTCCGACGACGCATCATCAACTGCGCACTCTCTTCATCAGCGACGTGGAAGAGTTCCTCTACGGGATGCTCAAACGGGAAGGGAGCATTCATCATTCGAAAATGCCTTACACGATCTATGTCCAGCGCGTGCAGGGCGCAAGCTGCTCGATGCCCTGTTCATGCGCCGCGATCCCAAGGACCAGCACTACGACTTCATCGCCTGGGCGCGAGGCAGAGCTCCTCGTCGATTTGCCGCAGAAAAAAATCCACGTCCACATGCACCACTGCTACATCATCAATGACAACGGTACCGACGACGTCTATGTCGAGGACAAGGTATGGCCGATGGACCTGCCGACGGACATCACCGACGCCGGCAAAAAATCCAGCGCCCGCGCCATGACCTGGCTGGAAATCTACGATGAAATGTACAAGCTCGAGTACGACAAGCAGCGCTACATCGAAGAGATCGCGGCGCACCAGGCCGTCATCAACAGCGGCCAGGCCCCTTCCCATTTCGAGGATGCCGTTAAAAACCGCATACGCGAGGTGAGACACATCGAAACCAAGCTTCACTTCCTGGAAACCGAGCTCCACATGCGGCCTGCGCTCGCAATGGGCTGCCTCTGCTTCGTTCTCGTCGGCTGCCCGGTCGGCATCTGGTTTAGCCGTAGCGACTATCTTAGCGCCTTCATCACCTGCTTCTTGCCGATCGTGGTGATCTATTATCCCCTCATGTTATGCGGCATCAACCTCTCGAAGCTCGGCAAGCTCAATCCCTGGGTGCTCATCTGGAGTCGCCGATGTCCTCATGGCCCTCATCGCCGCCGGCTTGTTCCGCAAATTGCTGAAGAATTGACCGCCCGTGCGTCACGATTTTGAGCGTGACGGCTCGGGCTTCGCACTGACCTCGTCTGCATATGTCGTCACGGATCCGTCTGGGTCAATGTCGTAACTCCGGATCGGCCATAATCTTTTTTCTTTTTTTATACACTCTCACGTCCGGTTTCGTATAAAATCGCGTCCTCGTACGTAGTATCCGCAAGTCATCGGCAAAGGACCTCTCCATGTTTTGGCACTGGTGGCGCAAGTAGGCTCGTTTCTGTTCACGAAGTCCGGCAAACGTTGCGCCTGCCCACGCCAGCCAGGCCCGCGCGCCATAAATCCAGTCTGCTAGTCGAGTTGCTCGAAGATCGCCTGGTACCTGCCTCCCCGTAAATACATGGCTCGGCACGGATGCTTATCCCACCCTTCAGCAGGGATTGGTCGGCCAATATTGGCAAGTGCGAACGGCGGCTCCGGCCCGACTAACCGATTTACCGAAACACAAACCGGCATGATCCTTAAAAGCAGCGGCGCCGCCAGTTGGATCGGCAGCCCGACCTATGCGCCCGCCAATGTCAACCCGCAAGGCCCCATCCCCATGACGGGGATCCTCAACTTCCCCAATGTCGCGGCCAACGCCTTCACCGATGCGCTCAGCAACGTCTACGTGAGCAAGAGCACCTTTCCGGGCAATCCCGGCGACGCCAGCAACGCCGACAATCTCGCGGCCCGCTGGTATGGCTACATCTACATTCCGAGCAACGGTATTGCCAATGGTAACGGGCCTAACCCCATTGCCTTTCGCATTGGCAGCGACGATGGCAGCACGGTTTACATCGATGGTGGCACCAGCGGCGCCTCCGGGGTCAATTTCACTACGCCAGGCACCGGCAGCAACCCGCAAATCAACAACAGCACTTACCAGGGTGTCACTTTCAAGAGCGTCACGCTCAACCTGACGCCTGGACTGCACGCCATCGACGTTGAATATTTCAATGGCACCGGTGGCGGTTCCATGAACTTCAACTGGGACCCTCTGGGCGGCAATGCCTGGGTGACGGTACCAGCCAGTTCGTACTCCAGCCCGGCCGCGCCCCCCACGGGAAACAACGGGGGCAATGGCTGGAGCAACAACTGGAGCGATCCGCACAACTGGTCCCTGGGGCACGCCCCGCAAACGGGCGATACGCTGGTCTTTGACACAACGGCGCCCTGGATTCAATCCCAACGGCTCCGTCAGCACCGGCTCGCAGTTGATCGCCACCGATCAGGTTGCCTTCCTGGGCACCGTGGGCAACTTGACCCTCGCCTACAACGGCGCCCAGAATAAGTCCGACCTGATCACTTTCAACCCGGTCACGGGCCTGGCGAGCCTCGTTTACAATTCCAGTCCCTCCAGTGCCGACGTCGCCACGTTTAGCCGTGCGATCGGCGCCACCAGCTTCACTTATAATGGGGCGGCCTCGGCGTCCGACCTGTTCCGCTTTACGCAAGTCCAGGGGACCACGGCCATCACTTATAATGGCGCTGCCTCTGCGGATGACGTCGTTTCCTTCTCGCAATCGTCCGGAACGGTGACGTTGTCTTATAACGGTGCGAATGCGCCCGCGCCCTTCGCCTTCGCGCCAGGCACCACGCCCGACCAGTTCCAGTCCTACCTGGCGTCGGTACCCGGTTTGACCGGCGCCGGGGCCGTCGCCGTGTCGGGCAACCCGGGCGGGCCCTTTAATGTCCACTTCGCCGGCGTTGCCGGCGGCGCCAGCCTGGCCGTGGCATCCGGCCCCGCGACGATCAGCCAGGCCTTCTTCTATTCGGTTAACACCACCCCGGCCCAGTTGCAGAGCTATCTCGCCTCCATCCCGGCCCTGGCCGGGGTGAATGCGGTGGCGGTGAATGGTTTGCTGGGTGGACCGTTCAATATCAATTTCGGCACGGGCCTGGTTGGCGGCAGCCAGCTCGTCGCGAGCGGCGCCGTGAGCCTGTCACAAGCCTTCCTCGATACGCCGAACACCACATCAGCCAATTTTCAGGCCTATCTTGCCTCGATTCCCGGCTTGACGGCCGCCAGCGCGGTAAGCGTCAACGGAGCCGTGGGTGGGCCCTTCAATATCGGCTTTGGCACCGGCGTTACCGGGGGCAACAAGCTCGTCGCCGTGGCCGGTGGCAACGCGACGCTCGCCGCCGGCGCCTTCGCGAACTCGACTTCGGCGACCGCGGCCAACGTTCAGGCCTATCTCGCGTCCATCCCGGCCCTCGCAGCCGTGGGAGCGGTCACTGTCAACGCGACGGCGGCCGGAGGCCCTTACACGGTTTCCTACGGCAGCGGCATTGCCGGTGATCCCCTTCTCACGGTGGTGGGCTCCATGGGGGCGACCATTGCCGCCGCGCCCGGTTTCGCGTTTTCGGCCGGCACTACCACCGCTCAATTTGCCGCTTATCTCGCCACGCTGCCGGGCTTGGCGGCTGCCGGCGCGGTCACGGTGACTGGCACCACCGGCGGGCCTTTCAACGTCGCGTATGGCGCGGGCGTCACGGGCGGCTCGTTGCTCACGGTAGTTAACAGCGGCCCCGGCATCGTTACCCAGCAATATTCGGCGGCTTCGCCGGGCGGCAGCATTCTCAACCCGATCAATGATGAAGTGGGCCTGACCGTCAATGGCATCCTGTTCAATAATGACGGGTTCCTTAGCTCGCCCTGGTACCTGACCGGCAATACTATCACCATCAAGAACACCGATAGCACACTCACCAACGGTATCACCAACACTACAGCGAGTTATCCGAGCAACCCGGGGCTTTTTCCTCCCAACTCGCCGCCGATCACCACCGTGATCGCCCTGGGCCAAAACGCCAGCGTTAACGGGCCCATTGTGTTGAGTTCGGCGGCCACGATTACCGATGATGGCCCGGCCCCGACCAGTGTTACCGCCGCCCAGATTTCGCTGCTTATTAGCTCCGCCATCAATCTGAATGGTAACACGCTCACATCTGGCCCAAGCGCCACCACCATGTCCAGCGGCGTGACCGATGTCGGCCTCACTGACCTTGCCGGCACGATTTCATTCACCGGCATGACCAACACCAACTCGCTTGTCGAGGCCGGCTACGGCATTCTCGAAGTCTCCGCCAGCAATACCTTCGACGGCAAGACCAGTGTGACGAGCGGGGTGCTCATCGACGCGGCCACCAACGGCCTGGGGTCAAACACCAGCAGCACCAAGACGGTCAACAACACCAACTTGTTCCCCATACCCGGCTTCCCAAGCTCAGGCGCGGCCCTGGGCTTCGCCTTCGGCGGTGATAACGCCGCTTATGCGACGGGCATCGCCATCAACGGCATCGGCCTGAACTCCCCGCTGATTTATACCGGCGCCCTTGTCAGCGCCGACGGCAACCCGAATACCTTTGCGGGACCCATTACCCTGACCGCCAATGCGACGCTGGGCGCGTTTACCGGTTCGCTCACACTCACAGGGCCCATCGCCCTGGGTTCTAACACGCTGACCTTGAGCAACACCAACAACCTGGTCCTGAACGGCGGCTTGAATGGCTCCGGCGCTGCCGCCCTTGTTAAAAACGGCTCCGGCACGGCCACGCTGGGCCACGATAATTCCGCCTTCGGCACGGGCGGCGCCGGTGGTTCCACGACCGGCCTGGTCGCCGGCGGCGGTATTCAGATCAACAATGGCATTCTCGCCGTCACGGCCAACCAGGCGCTGGCGCCGTCACCGACACGCTCACCTTCGCGGGAGCGGGCCAGTATGTGCTTGCCTACAATGGCGCTTCCATTGGACCACTGGCTTACACCGCGGCCACCACGGCCGCGCAGCTACAGGCCTATCTGACGACCATCCCCGGCCTGGCCGCCTTGCCGGCTGCCAACGTCGTCGGCGGCAATGGTGGGCCCTTCACGATTTTCGGCGCCGCTGTCGCCGTCGTGAGCGGCAATGCGACCAGCACCGTAAATGCCAATCAGAACACCGTTTCCATGCAAAGCGGCGCCTCGCTCGGCATGAGTAACGTCAATTATCTCGCGCAGCAGCCGGTGACCATGTTCGGTTCCGGAGTGGCCAACGGTTCCACGTCCGACGGGCGCTGGTTGGGCTCGGCGGTACTAGCTATTTTGGCGGGGCCCTGGTGGGCAACGGCGTGGACGTCTATGTTGGCGCCACGGCCGGCACTTTGACCCTGGGGAACAACGGCGCGCCGATCAATCTGACGGCCAATGATCTTTACTTCGTCGGCCCGGCCGGCCTGGTCGTGTTGAATACACCGATCATCAGCAATGCGGCCGGCTCGGTGGCGCCGCTGGCGGCTCGACGGACAATATTTTCAAAAGCGGCCTGGGTACGGCTCGTCTCGCCTTGGCGAGTCCTAACTTCCTGGGCACTACCACGATCATTAACGGCGTGCTGCAGGCTGCCGCGGACAAGGCCTTTGGCGATGGGACCCACAGCGCCGTCATCGTGCAAACAATGCGCCACCACCAGTGGCGCCGTCGGCCTGTTCAGTTCCAGCAGCCTCAACTACGCCACCAACCAACCTCTTTCGCTGGTCGGCTCCGGTACTGGCAACGGCGCACTCGAAAATATTGCCGGCACCAACACTTTCAATGGTGTTCTTTCCTTCACGGGGGCCGCCGTCATCGGTTCGGATGCCAATACTTTGGTTCTGACGCAAAACATCAGCCAAACCAAGCCGCTCACCTTCACCGGCGCGGGCAACACCGTTGTGAGTGGGTCCATCACCACCGGCCTTTCCTCCGTCACGCCGGGCCTGGTCGAAAGTCAAAGCAGCCTGGCGGCAGACTTCACGTCAACCATTGGCAACATCAGCGGCACGGACACCGTTCTGTGGCCCATCATGGGTACGACTTCGTCGTCGGTACCGGCCACCTATGGCTATTATCCCGTGGGACGACATCTCTGGTCCAACTCCGCCACCTGGATCTACCAGGGCCTTATCAATGTGCCCAATTTGACCAACGCAGTCGTCAACTACACCAGCGCCAATCCCGGCTCCATCACGCTCTCCTACAACGGTCAATCAATCGGCCCCTTCAGCTATGATCCCAATCCAAACACGGGCACGACGGCCGATAACTTTTTAAGCTACATTCAGAACCTGCCCGGCATTCCCACGGCGGCGACGCAGAACAATACGTCCGGCACGGTGAACGTGACGGGAAGCACGGGCGGCCCCTTCACCGTCGTGTTCCCAACCGGCATGGCGGCCGCCAATCTGCTCACCGTCTCCTCGGGGCCGGCCAATATCGTCCGCACCGCGACGGGCACGGGATATCTCTCCTTTGCCAAGGCAATTGACGATTCGGCGCAGATCATGATCGATGGCGCCGTCGTCTTGAAGAGCACCACCTATAGCCAAAGCCTGGGCTCCGGCGAATTAACGCTCACCGCCGGCTTCCATGCCATCGACATCCGCGTCGCGAATGCGGGCGGCGGCGCCGGCGCCGACGGCAGTAACTCGAATGGCTGGTCAGGCTTTACCGCCGGGCCATCCCCCGCCAATACCATCCCGGATGCCAATCTGAATAACTACGGCAAAGGTATCGTTTATCGCATTGACCAGGGGCCGAACGACCCGGCGGGAATCTTTGTCGGCAACCGCACCAATGGCGCCACCGACTTCCCCGTGGGCACGCCGGGCATCGGTACCAGCAGCAATGGCATTCCCGGTACCGGCGACGCGGGCTTCGACTACACCGTTCCCGTCGACCCGGGCGACGGCAGTCTGTTCGGCATCCCGCTGACTTTTTCCAAGGCCGGCGCGGGCACCTTGCAGTTGACGTCTCCCACGCTTACTTTCACCAGCTCCACGACGGTTCTGCAGGGCACTTTGCTGATTGACTCCGCCTTGACAAACAGTCCGGTGACCGTCAACAGCGGTGCCTTTTTGGGGGGTACCGGTTCCTTCGTCAAAGCGCTGGCCGCCAACGGCGCCCTGGTTCCGGGCGATAGTGGCTTGACTGCCGTGGGCACTATGACCGCGAGCGGGGCCACCACCTTCAGTGCAACCGGCGGCTATGACCTGTTTCTCGCCGGCAACACCGCCAACTCCACGAGCGCCAATAGCAAACTGGTTGTCGGTTTGAATGGCAGCTTGAGTCTCGGCGGCGCCAACCTCACCATCAATTTTGCGAGTTCTTATGTGCCGAATGTGGGGGACACCTACACGATCATCACCGATAGCGGTGCTGACGACGGTACGAAGTTCGCCACGTTCACCAGCGGCGGCGTTACGTCCGCCATCGTGGCGAACGCATTACTCACCACCAACGCGATCACGCACATTCAAACCAAATATCTGCTCGCCTATGCCCAGGGCGGCCCGGGTCATAATAATGTGACCTTGACGGTCACGCAGACCTCCGGCGTCGCGACCCATCTGCAAATCACCACCAGCGCCGCCAGCGTGGCGGCGGGTTCACCACTCACCGTCACGGTTACCGCGCTTGATGCCAACAACCTCAATGCCGCCAATTACACGGGATTGCTCCACTGGACCAGCACGGATACGGCGGCGCTGGGCAACGGTCTATTGCCGCCAACCTACCTCTTTACCTCCGGACTGACAGCCGGTACGGACAATGGCATTCATACTTTCGCCAATGTCCTGTTCACCACGGCAGGCCCGGAGACGTTGACCGCGGCCGACCAGAATGGCGTGACCGGCACCAGCGCCGCCGTGACGGTCTCCCCCCTGGCACAAACAGCGCGCCTTGGCGTGGTGCCGGCCTCCTTGCTGTCGAGCCTTGGCGCGGTCATGACTTTCACCGTCTCCGCCGCCGATATCTTTGGCAATACGACCACGGCTTACACGGGGACGATTCAGCTTTCCAGCTCGGACGGCGCGGCCACGTTTCAGGGCTCGGGAATCGTCAACAATGGCGGGCTTTACCCTTTACACCTTCGTCGCCGCCGACAAGGGCGTTCATACGTTCACGAATGGCGTGACCTTGAACACCTTTGGCCAACAAACGGTCGTGGCGCATGATACCAGTACGCTGAGCCTGGCTGGCACCAGCGCCGCCATCAGTGTCAGCACGCAGGCCCAAAAAATCGTGCTTACCCCCTTGATCTTCAACACCTCGGCTGGCGCCTCTCTGGCGGTCATGGCTCAGGCACAGGACAATAGCGGCAACCCCGCGACGGGCTATAGCGGCACGGCCACCATCAGCGTCAGTGGCGGCGGAGCGACCTTCCCCGCCACGGTCAATCTCGTCAATGGCAGCGCGGCCTTCACGGTTATCTTCACCACTGCCGGCGGGCCTTTTACCATCTCGGCCAACGACACCATCAACGCCATCTCCGGAACCAGCGGCAATATCACGGTCACACCCTCGACGGCGACGGCATTCACCGTCTCGGCGGCTGCCGGCGTCCAAATTACCAGGCGCCCCGTTCAACGTCACGGTGACGGCGGTCGATCTCTACAACAACATCGCCACCAGCTATGCGGGGACGATCAAGCTCACAAGTTCCGATTTGAACGCCCCGTTATTACTTGCCAATTATAAGTTCACCGTGGGCGCAGGTGCAGACAATGGCGTGCACACATTCCCCGTCACGCTCAAAACGGGCGGCTCGCAAAGCGTCATGGCCACGGACATCGGTTCGACGAACCCGATCATCGCCGGCAGCAGTTCCGCCATCACCGAACGCGGGCTGATCGTGACGGCGTTCACACCAACACCGACAGGTTTCGTGGCCACCTTCAGCAAGCCGTTCGTGCCCTCGGACCTCTTCCTCTTCAATGGCAACAAGACTACCGTCGCGGACATCACCATGAATGGCGGCCTCGCCAGCAATGGCAGTCACGCCTCGATCGGCCACATCAATGGCACGATGTTGATCGATCCGACGAACTCCATCATCACCTTCAAGGCAACCTCAAGTATCTTGCAGGAAAAGAATGGCCTGGTATTTCCAGCCGACTCCAATTTCAACTCGGTGGTACTTCCGGACGCGACTTACACCATTAACCTGGTGAGCGGTTCAGGAACCAACGGCTTCCTCGACTCTTTTGGACAGGGGCTCGACGGTAACAATAACGGCGGGCGTGCCAACTTCGTCACCACCTTCACGACCCACTACCAGGCCAGCCTTACGCCCGTGCTGGGCGTGCCCGATTTCGCCCGCGGCCCGGACAGCAACAGTGGCGGCAACGTGGTCTTTGGCAATGTCGCCACGATCGAAGTGCCCAATCAGGTGGCGGCGGGAATCCCCATCACGCTTTACAACTTTCCCAATGTCACCGATGTCACCTTCACCCTGGCCTACAACCCTTCGCTGCTGGCGCAAATCGGTGCCCTGGGCGGCTCCCACAGCGACGCCAGCGATGCCACGTCGAACCTCGTCCTGGTGTCGAGCGCCGGCGGGCTCGCCACTTTTCACTACACCGATTCCAAGGCCGTTTCCGCCACCCCGGACAGTCCTCTTGTCCTGGGCGACTTGATCGCCGTCGTGCCTTCCAAGAATAACGCGGCCGCCTTGAGCCTCTACCAGGTCAAGGAGCAACTCCAGCTCGGCAGCATTGTGATCAATGGCAATGCCAGCAGTGGTGCCGTCAGTTCGAGCGCGGTGCATGTGAATGCCTATTTCGGCGACGTAAACGCCGACGGCGTACTCGACGGCCTGGACCTTCTGGCCGCGGATAATGTGGCCACCGGTGCCGCCACGGGGTTTGCTGCGTTCACCCAGACGGACCCGGTGCTTGTCGGCGACGTGGCTGGCGACCTGTCGGTGGATGCGGGGGACGTCAGTACGATCGACGCCTTCGTCGTGCAACTGGCGCCGTCAGCAGATTCCGGTGCCACCCACGAAACTACTGCCCACCAATCCCAATTATGTCAATCCAGGCACTCTTCATTCGCCCAATGCGGCGGACCCGACCTTGAGCCTGGCCGTAATCCCGCCGCCCGTCGCCGCGTCGGGGCGAACGGTCGAGGTACAGGTTCAGCTCGATCATCCCCGGCCAGAGGGTAGCACGGGACTTACCGAAGCAGTGCTGGCGCTCACCTACGATCCCGCCAGCTTGAATTTAACCGCCGCGGACATCAGGCTAGGCTCCATTCCGAGCAATGCCACTGGCTGGCAACTCCTGGCCGTGGTCGATTCGATAACTGGCCAGATCGGCATCGAGCTTTACAGCCTGACCCCCATTGTGGACAGCCGGGCGGGAAGTTTGGTAAGCATCACTTTCCACCTTGCCGTGCCGAGCCCGCGCACCTCGATTCAGCTCGTTAGCGCGGCAACGCCCAATGGCCAGACCTATAGCACGGCAGTCGCTGATAGCCAGGGCACCATGATCTTCGAGCGCCGGCAACGACCGCCTGGTTGTCGGTGACGACAGCACAACGGACCGGCTGGCAGGGCAGGCCAGGGTGGCCGCGACCGGCATTGGCAGTCCGCCTGTCCCGGCTGAACAGGCTGTCATTGCCGGACCTCTCCCAGACGCGAATAGTTCCGAAGCGTTTGCGGCACCGGACGGCCGCTTCGTTGAGCAACAACCCGATTCGGTAGACTGGTGGCGGGTTTTCTACCTTGGCCAGTTGCCGGCCCTCAACCTGTACCTTGATCGGACAAGCCCGGCACTTGGTGCGGTGGACGGGTTGTTCTCTTCGTGGGCTGTTGAAGAGACCAGGCCCCAACCGGCAGGCGCTGCGTCGGAAGACGACGCGCTGTCGCCTTTTGGGTAAACCGCGAACGGGGCGCCGCTTTCGACTGGAGCCCTCCATCTATCCCAGTTAAAATCAATGGGTAGCTTGTGTCCTGAGGTAACGGGATGGATGACAAAGATAAGGGCCTGCCGCCAGGCCCGACAGGCGATTCCACCGAGATTTCGTCCTCCGGGGCCAAGGGCGGCAACAACTCCACGCAATCTCCTCGTCACGGCGATGCGACCGAACAGATCAACCGCTCGCCCGATACCGATCACGCGGCCTTGCTGTCACCCAGCGATGAGACCCGTCTGCCCAGGGCCGGCGAGAATACGGACATCGCAGCGCCCCTGCCCGGTTATCCGCACGTGCCCGGTTACGAGATCGTGGGCACCCTGGGACGTGGCGGCATGGGGGTTGTCTACAAAGCCCAGCACCAGGGACTTCAGCGCATTGTGGCGCTAAAGATGATCCTGCACGGCGCGGCACGCGGCCCCGGGAGACCTGGCCCGCTTTCGCATCGAGGCGGAATCGATTGCCCGCATCCAGCACCCCAACATCGTGCAAATCTATGCGATTGGCGATTACCAGGGGTTGCCCTTCTTTTCCCTGGAATTCGTGGCCGGCGGCACACTATCCCGCAAAATTGACGGCATGCCGCAGCCCGGCGCCTACGCCGCCCACATCGTCGAGATCCTCGCCAACGCCATGGGTTTTGCCCATCAGCGCGGCGTCATCCACCGCGACTTGAAGCCCAGCAACGTGCTGTTGACCCCGGAAGGCACTCCCAAGATCGTGGACTTCGGGCTGGCCAAAAAACTAGACGAAGCCTCGGGCGAAACACACTCGGGCGCGATCCTCGGTACGCCCAGTTACATGGCTCCGGAGCAAGCGGATGGACGCGTCAAGGCCGTCGGACCGGCGACAGATATCTATGCCCTGGGGGCCATTCTCTATGAACTGTTGACTGGGCGGCCGCCGTTTCGCGGAGAAGCCGATGGACACCATCCTGATGGTTCTCCACGAAGAGCCGGTGGCCCCGCGCCGGCTCAATCCGAAGGTGCCGGCCGATCTGCAAACCATCTGCCTCAAATGCCTGAACAAGGACGGCGACAAACGCTACGCTAGCGCCCTGCGCTGGCCGACGACTTGCGCTGCTTTCTCGATGGTGCCCCCATCCAGGCCCGTCCCGTGACGCGCGTGGAGCGAGCGCTCAAATGGGTCAAGCGCCGTCCCGCGCTGGCCGCCGTCTATGGACTGCTTTTGCTTGTCAGTGTCCTGGGTACGCTTGGTGGCCTGGCGACCATTCTCTGGCTGCAAACGACAGACGCCAAGACGAAAGTCGAAACCGCCCTGGCCGGCGAAAGAAACGCTCTCGAGCCGCGAGGCCACGGTGCTCGAGAAAATGGCCCAACATTCCTACATCCATCGCATCAACCTCGCCTGGCGGGACTGGAACGACGGCGAAGTGACGCGCGCCGCAAGCTCATCCAGAGCTGTCCGGAAAAGCGGCGGCAGTGGGAGTGGCACTATCTCAAGCGTCAGGTCTTTCCGGAGCTGCTCATATTGCGCGCCACGCCCTGGCAGGTCCTTTTCAGTCCTGATGGCCGGGCCCTGCTCTTCGTCGACAAGGATAACGTCGTGCGTGCCTGGGATACAGTGACGGGCTCCCCTCGCCCCGCCCCGCTGCAGGGCCTGCCGGTGCAGTTTATGACCTACAGCCCCGATGGCACGCGGCTCGCCGCGGCAGGCCTTGACAACAGCGTGCTCCTGACCGATGCGGCCTCCGGCAGCGTCTTGCAACGGCTGGCGGGCCACCAGGGCGCCGTGGTGCATTTGGCGTTCAGTCCGGATGGTTCACGCCTGGCCTCGGCAAGCTACGACAAAATGGCCAAGGTGTGGGACGCTGCCAGCGGCGCGGAATTGCTGACGCTTAAAGGGCACGCCGGCGAGGTCGCCTGGGTTGCCTTTCGGCCCGACGGCAAGCAGCTTGCCACTGCCAGTTGGGATTCGACCGTGAAAGTCTGGGATGTGGCTTCCGGTCGCGAAATCCCGTCGAATATCAAACAGGACCAGGCTCTAGTGCAGGTCGTTTATTCGCCAGACGGCAACCGGCTGGCTACTACCTGCGTGGATCGCACTGTCAAATTCTGGCACCCCGAGACCTTCAAGGAATTGGCGCCGCTGGAAGGGCCAATGGAGGACACGCTGCAGATTGCCTTCAGTCCTGACGCCGATCGCGTGGCATTCGCGAAAAAGGACAAATCCATCAAGGTGTTTGATGCCTGGACGTGCAGGAAACTCTTCTTTTTATCCGGCCATGTGGAGGAAGTGAATCAAGTTGTTTATAGCCCCGATGGCTGGCGCATTGCCTCTGTGAGCATGGATCAAACCGTACGCCTCTGGGACGCGACGACGGGCAAGGAAGTGCTCACCCTGCCG
The DNA here is from genome assembly GCA_963848825.1 of uncultured Planctomycetota bacterium. Lineage (GTDB taxonomy): Bacteria > Planctomycetota > Planctomycetia > Gemmatales > Gemmataceae > CAVVSQ01. The sequence continues at coordinate 727,634 of CAWKFA010000009.1, forward strand.
GCGACCACCGAAGCGGTGAACCATTTTGTTTACAATGTTGACGGCCGGCACCAGGCGGCCTCCTGTACGGACAAGCGCGCGCATATCTGGGACACCGACACAGGCAAGGAGGTGGCTGTTTGCGCTGGCCACACCGATGAAATCACGCACGTGGTCTACCAACCAGGCGGCCGCCGGCTGGCAACCGCCAGCAAAGACAAAACCATCATGATATGGGACGCGGATAGTGGCACCCTGGTGCGAACACTCGCGCCGCAAACGGCCGAGGTCACACAGCTGGCTTATAGCCCCGACGGGGCGCGGCTCGCGTCAGGGAGCGCGGCTGGGTCCATAAAAATCTGGGACGCGGACACAGTTATGGAAATGGCGTCCGCGACGCCGGGACGCGGCCCGGTACTGCAGCTTGCCTTTCGTCCTGATGGCCGGCAACTCGCCGTCGCCGCGCGAATTCACCGTTGCGCCTCCTCGATCCAGTGTCCGGCGCTGATCTAATGACGCTCCCGGCTGAAGGCGCCTTGACGATCGCGTATCATCCCGCAAGCGCCTTGTTGGCCACGTCCGACAAGACGTCGGGAGTGAAAGTATGGGACAGTAACTCCGGGAAGCTGCGATTTGAGCTTTCGGGCCACACCGACGATGTCGTCGGCCTGGCGTTCAGCGGCGACGGTCAAGCGCTGGCAACCGTCAGTCTGGACAAGACCGTCCGCATTTGGGGCCTCGCGCAAGGGAAAGCGCTGCACATCCTGGAGGGCCACATCGGGGCAGTCGTTTCGGCAGCCTTTTCGCCCGATAGCGCCAGGCTCGCCACGGCGAGCTGGGACCGCACCGTCAAGGTGTGGGACGTTCAAACGGGGCTAGAGCTCATCACTCTGGGCGATTTCGCCGAGGAAGTGACTCACGTGACTTTTAGCGGCGATGGCAACCAATTGGCGGCCAACAGCCGGGCCGCCATCAAAATCTGGGACGGCAAGGGTACCGAGTCGCCCGAAATGCGCAAGGAAAGGCGTTACCTCTGGCGTGCCGAACAGGCACTGGCGGCCCAGGCGGCGCAGCACTGGTTCGCGGCTGCTTTCCATCTGAGTCAGATACTGCATTACCACCCGGATGAACCCCGCTGGTTGCGAATGCGTAGCCAGGCCTACGGCGAATTAGGCCTGCCGGACAAGGCCAGGGCCGATCTCGACAAGGTAAATAGCATGACACCGAAATCGGTCCCCCAATGACGCGGCGAGGTTCGCATGGCCACCAGCGCCGACTTGTTTAAACTGGCCGTTCATCATCACCAAAACGGCAACCTGGCCCAGGCGGAGCCTCTTTATCGCCAGGTTATCGCGGCCGAGCCGCGCCACGCGAATGCCCATCATCTCCTGGGGATCCTGGCGCAGCAAACCGGCCACCACGAACCCGCTGCCGCGCTAGTCCGCCAGGCCATCGCTTTAAATGGCACGCCGCTGATTTTTCACTCCCATCTGGGCATGATTTATAAGGAACAGGGCAAGCTGGCGGAGGCTGCGGCCTGTTATCAGCATGTTGTCGCGCTGGCGCCCCACGGACGTCGAAGCCCATAACAATCTGGCTTTTATTCTCCTGGCCCAAAAAAAGCTGGCCGAAGCTGCCGCTGCCTTTGAACGCGTTCTGCAAATCAACCCGCGATTTGCCGAGGCCCATAATAATTTGGGCAACGTCCTGAAGGAGCTCGGCAGGCCCGCCGACGCAGCCGTTAGTTTTCAGCGGCGCTGTCGCTCAATCCCCAGTATCCCGATGCGCATAACAATCTCGGCAACATCTTGCAACAACAGGGCCAGTTCGATGTGGCGCTCGAACATTTTCGCCGTGCCCTCGCCCTGGACCCCAACCATGCCGCCGCGCACTGTAACATGGGGCTGACCTACAAGGAAATGGGACGCAGCGCCGATGCCGTGCGTTGTTACGAGCGCGCTCTTCAGGTCGATCCCCGTCATGCCGATGCCCATAACAACCTCGGCATCGCGCACAAGGACCAGGGCCGCCCGGACCTGGCGGTCGAGTGTTATCGCCAGGCGTTGCGCTGCAAACCCGACCATGCCAGTGCGCATAACAACCTGGGTTACGTCCTCTACGATCAAGGCAAGACGGCGGAGGCCATCGCCTGTTATCGAGAGGCACTACATTACGAGCCCGGTCACGCCGAAGCGCACAATAATCTGGGAATTGCGCTGATTGAAGAGGGCCGGCTGGCCGAAGCGGGCGAATGCTTTCGCCAGGCCTTGCGCAGCAATCCGGCCCTCGCCGATGCTCACAGCAATCTGGCCAATGAACTCACCACGGAGGGGCGCATCGCCGAGGCGGCCGCGTGCCAGGCGCAGGCGCTTGCGCTCAACAGCGGCCACAAGGTGGCCCTCTGGAACCGTTCCTGCCTGCGTTTGCTGCAAGGCGATTTCGCCGGCGGCTGGCCTGATTACGAATTGCGCTGGGAACAGCCCGGCATGGTTCGCCCCCCTTATGAGCAGCCGCGCTGGGATGGCGCGCCGCTGGAGGGCAAAACCATCCTGGTGTATGCGGAACAGGGTTTCGGCGACACTCTGCAGTTCGTTCGCTATCTGCCGCTGGTCAAGGAACGTGGCGGCACGGTTCTTTTTTTGTGCCAGCCCGCCCTCGCTGGGCTGCTCAGCGGGCTGGCCGGCATGGATCGGCTTATCCCTGACGGCCAACCGCTGCCCTCGTTCGATGTGCATATTCCCCTGCTCAGTCTTCCCGGCTTGTTCGGCACCACGCTGGCCACGCTACCCGCGCAGGTCCCTTATGTGCACGCCGAACCAGCGCTGGTAGAAACCTGGCGCAACCGCCTCGAACGACCCAGCGGGGCTAAACTCGGCAACCAAGGCACCAGCGTTCCGGGTTGGCATCGTCTGGCAGGGCAACCCGCGCTTTCGTGCCGACAGGCAGCGCTCGATACCCCTGCGTTATTTTGCGCCCCTGGCACGGATACCCGGCGTGCAACTGGTGAGCTTGCAAAAAGGGCCCGGCGCCTTGCAAATACAGGAGCTGCAGGACCCATTTCCCATTCTGGACATCGGCGAACGCCTGGAAACCTTCAGTGACACCGCGGCCGTCATGAAAAACCTGGACCTCGGTCGTCAGTTCGTGCACGTCAGTGCCACATCTTGCCGGCACCCTGGGGGTGCCCGTTTGGCTGGCGCTGCAGCTTTCGCCCGATTGGCGCTGGCTGCTCGACCGGGACGATACTCCCTGGTATCCATCCATGCGCCTGTTCCGCCAGCACCAACTTGGCGATTGGGACTCGGTTTTCCGGCGCATCGAGCAAGCTCTACGTGACCGACTGAGCACAAAAGATTGAATCATGCCGACCATCGCGGAAACACTGGATCAGGCAGTCCGCTTTCATCAAACGGGGCGGCTCGCGGAAGCGGAGCCGCTTTATCGCCAAATCCTTCAGGTGAACCCCGCCCACCCCGTCGCATTACATTTTCTCGGCGTCCTGGCGCTGCAGACCGGCCATCATCAGGCTGCCCTTTCTCTAATCCAGGAAGTGTTGCGGCTCAATCCCCAGTACGCCGAAGCTCACTACAACCTGGGCAACGTCTACCGTGGCCAGGGTCATCTCCAGAATGCCGTGGCTTGTTACCGCGAGGCAGTACGTCTGCGGCCAAATCTGGGCGAAGCCCACGGCAACCTTGGCTGCGCGCTCACCGAGCTTGGCCTACTCGACGAAGCCATCGCCAGCTGCCGCGCCGCGGTGCACTGGCAACCGCAGGCACCCGACAGTTACAGCAACCTCGGTAGCGCCCTCGCCTATCAGGGTCGCCTGGACGAAGCCGCCGGCTGCTTCGAGCAGGCTCTTCGTCTAAATCCGGCCCATGTCGCCACGCATAAGCACCTCGCGGTATTACGCCTCCTGCAAGGCGATTTTCAGCGTGGCTGGCCGGAATACGAGTGGCGCATAGAGGACCGCCCCGGCCCGAAACCTGTCTTCAGTAAGCCGCGTTGGGACGGCTCCGAGCTCGGCGGGCGGACGATTTTGCTGTATGCCGAGCAGGGGCTGGGCGACACGCTCCAGTTCATCCGTTACGCCGCGATTCTGAAAAAACTTGGCGGTCGCGTGTTGCTCCAGTGCCAGGAGTCGCTGCTGCCGCTGCTGGCTTCTTGTCCGAACGTAGATCAACTGCTGGCGCCAGCTGCACCGCTGCCGGAATACGACGTGCACGCACCCCTTCTGAGCTTACCAGGGATCGTTGGCACCAGCCTTGGCTCCATTCCGGCCACTGTTCCCTATTTGTTTGCCGATCCGGTCAGGGTCGAACAGTGGCGCCGTGAATGGCGCGAACTCGCGGATTGCAAGGTCGGCATCGCCTGGCAGGGCAACCCCGCCAATGAAAGAGACCGCCAGCGTTCAATCTCCCTGAATCACTTCGAGAAACTGAGCCGTCCGGGCGGCGTGCGTCTTATCAGCCTGCAAAAAGGCCCCGGCGCCGAGCAAGCCGGCATGCGGCAAACTCCGTTCCCCTTGCTCGATCTGGGTGATAGGCTGGACAGGGAAGCGGCTTTTGTCGATACCGCCGCCGCGATGATGACTCTGGACCTGATCGTCACCGTGGATACGTCGATAGCGCATCTGGCGGGGGCCCTGGGACGACCCGTGTGGGTGCTCCTGCCGTTCATGCCGGACTGGCGCTGGCTGCTTGAGCGCCAGGATAGTCCGTGGTATCCGACCATGCGCCTGTTTCGTCAGGACCGGCCCGGCGCTTGGGACACGGTCTTCGAGCGCATCGGCGCGGCTTTGAGTTCATTCCTCCGGAATAAAGATGCCCACTCTCGCTGACGCCTTCGCTCGCGCCTGCGCTGCCATCAAGGCGGCGACCTGGCGCAGGCTGAGTCGCTGTACCGGTCGATTCTCGCCGTCGAACCAAATCATGCCGATGCGCTGCATCTCCTGGGGCTCCTCTGCCACCGGGCCGGCCAGTCCGCGACCGCGGTAACTCTTATCGAGAAGGCCATCGCGCTCAAGCCGACTTTCCCCGAATATCATTTCAACCTGGGCATTGTCCACAACGACCGGGGCGACTTCGCCGGGGCGCTGGCCTGTTATCGGCAGACGTTGGCGCTCAGCCCGGGGCATGTGGATGCACTCAGCAATCTTGGCACCATCCATTTCGCGCGCGGCGACTTGACCGAGGCGGCGGAGTGTTATGAGCAAGCACTGCGGCTTGCCCCCGAAAATGGCAAGGTGCTCTGCAATCGTGCTTATCTGCGCCTCCTGCAGGGCGATTTCGAGCGCGGTTGGCGCGATTATGAAGCGCGCTGGTCCCAGCCTGGCGTTACGATGCCTTCCCTGTCGCGGCCGCGCTGGGAAGGCGCGCCGCTCGCGGGCAAGACGATCTTCGTTTATGCCGAGCAAAGTCTGGGGGACTCGATTCAATTTGCCCGCTATCTGCCCCTCGTCAAGCGTCAGGGCGGTTTCGTGCTATTCGGCTGTCAGCCTCCTCTCGTCGGTCTCATGTCCCGACTGCCAGCAGTGGATCGCATCGTCACGGCGGGCGAACCTTTGCCGGCCTTCGACATGCAGGTCCCGCTGCTGAGCCTGCCCGGCCTTTTCCGCACGACACTCGCCAGCATTCCGAGCACTGTTCCGTATCTAAGTGCTGACCCGGCGCTTGTCCGCCGGTGGCACGCTGAAATAACGGGCCATGCTTCCGGCCCCGACGCAGTCAACGTCGGTATTGTCTGGCAGGGACGACACGAGCACCGCGGCGACCGCCAGCGTTCGCTGCCCCTGCCGCTTTTCGAAGGGCTGGCCAGCATTCCCGGCGTGCGTCTCTGGAGCTTGCAGGTCGGGGTCGCCGCGGCACAGGTGGCCACGGCACATTTTTCCATCATCGACCTTGGCAGCCAGTTTAATCCTCTCTCCCTCGAGGACGTCGCGGCGGCGATGTTGAACCTGGACCTGGTAGTGACGGTGGATACCGGCGTGGCCCATCTCGCGGGCGCGCTGGGGGTGCCCGTGTGGACGCTCTTGCCCTTCATGCCGGACTGGCGCTGGCTGCTGGATCGGACGGATAGCCCGTGGTATCCTTCCATGCGCTTATTCCGTCAGCGCCAGCCTGGTGCCTGGCCGGATGTGTTGGCCGAGGTGGCCGGCGGCAATTGGCGCGATGCGCCAGGACCGATCAGAGGCGCCGGTGGTGACAGGATGAACGGCGCCGACATGTTTCAACAGGCCGTCGGTTTTCACCAGCAGGGTGATCTGTCGGCGCGGAAACACTTTACCGGGAGCTGTTGCACGCCCAGCCAAATAACGTGGATGTGCTCAGCAACCTGGGCGTCTTGCATTTCGCCAGGCGACAATTCGCCGACGCGGCCGCTTGCTACCAGCAAGCACTAAGCATTGACGCCACGCACGTCCTGGCCTGGAACAATCTGGGCAATGCGCTGAAGGAGCTGGGCAGGGCCGACGAAGCGATTGCTTGCTTTCAGCAGCGCGCTGCGCCTGAACCCCAGTTACGCGGAGGCCCATTATAACCTGGGAATGTCTCTCTACGGCCAAAAACAAGCCGCCGCGGCGGCCGGGTGTTTTCGCGAAGCGCTGCGTTTAAATCCTGGTTTCGCCGACGCCCATAATAACCTGGGCCTGGCCCTGATCGGTCAGGGAGCATTGACACAGGCCATCGATTGTTTTCGCGAAGCCCTACGGCTCGCTCCTCGGCACGCGGCCGCCTGTTATAACCTGGGCAATGCTCTGAAAGATGCCGGTCGCGTCGCGGCGGCGATTGACTGCTATCGCCAGGCAATTCACCTCAATCCCCATTTCGCGGATGCCTGTAATCGGCTGGGCATCGCCCTCATGGGCCAGGGACAGCTTGACGGCGGGCTGGCCTGCTTTCAGCAGGCGCTCCAAATTGATCCGGGACATGCCGACGCCCTCGGCAACCTGGCCTTTGCCCTGCAATACCACCCCGGCTATGACGCCCACGCTCTTGCTGCGATCCACCGCGACTGGTTCGAGCGCCACGCCAGGCACCTCGCGCCTACCGACCACGTTTTCGGCAATGACACCTCACCCGGGCGCCGGCTGCGGATTGGCTACATCTCGCCCGATTTCCGCGATCACGTTGTCGGCCGCAATATCTGGCCCCTGCTGCGCCATCACGATCATGGGCAATTCGAAGTCACCCTCTATGCCAGCGTTTCAGCGCCGGATGCCGTGACGGAGAAGTTTCGCGCAGGCGCAGACCGCTGGCGCGACATCTCTTGCATGACGGACGAGCCTGGTCGCCGAACAAGTTCGGCAAGATGGGATCGATATTCTCGTCGACCTGGCTTTGCACACCGGCGGCCATCGCTTGCTGGTGTTCGCGCGTAAGCCGGCGCCCGTCCAGGTCACGTTCGCGGGTTACCCGGGCGGCACTGGCCTGAACACTATCGACTACCGCCTGACCGACCCTTATCTCGATCCCCCCGGTCTATTTGACGGCTGCTTCGCCGAGGCCCCCGTGCGCTTGCCGCACAGTTTTTGGTGCCACGACCCAGAAGATGAGCTGCCGCCGGTGGCCGCGCTGCCGGCCCTGGCGTCGGGCCGCATCACGTTTGGCTGCCTCAACAATCCCCTCAAAGTAAACGACCAGGTGCTGCAGCTTTGGGCGGCCGTCTTGCATGCCGTTCCGCGGTCACAACTATTGATCCTGGCCAAGGAGGGAGGCTCGTTGCCGCAAACTTTGGACTACCTGGTCAAGCAAGGCATCGACGCCGCCAGGATCACCTTCGCCTTCTTCACCGACAGGACGAAATATCTCCAGCTTTACCACCAGATCGACATCGGCCTGGATACGATTCCCTACAACGGCCATACCACCAGCCTGGATGCCTTTTGGATGGGCGTCCCCGTGGTTACGATCGTTGGACGCACCATCGTGGGCCGCGCGGGGCTGAGTCAAGCGGCCAATCTCGGCCTGGAAGACCTGGTGGCCGCCAGTCCGACCCAGTTCGTGCAGCTGGCAGCGAACCTGGCCGAAAACCTGCCTCGCCTCCAGGAGTTGCGCCAGACTTCGCGTCAACGCATGAAGGCCTCCCCTCTCATGGACGCGGTTGGCTTTGCCCGAGGCATCGAGCAGGCCTATCGCATCATGTGGCGCCAGTGGTGCAGCCAGGCACCCGAGCGCGTCGCCACGTCGTTCGCGGCAGCGCTGCGTTACCACCAGGCCGGCGAGCTGGCGCTGGCGGCAGCGCTTTACGGGAAGGTCCTGGCACTTCAGCCCGCCCACGTCGATGCCCACAATAATCTGGGCAATATCTTCGGCCAGCAGGGCAAGTTCGACGAGGCAGCCGCATGCTTTCGCCGTACTTTACAGGTTGATCCAAGGCATGCCAACGCCCATTACAATCTGGCCACCGCTCTCGTTGGCCAGGAGCGTGCCGAGGAAGCCATCCCCTCTTTCCGACAGGCCTTGAGCCTGGACGCGGACCGTCACGACGCCCGCGCCGGCCTGGCCAATGCGCTCAACAGCGTCGGCCACGCTCGTCGGCGCCTGGGACAATATGCCGAGGCCGCCGAATACTATCGGCAAGCGCTGGACGTCGAAGCGGGGCACGCCATGGCGCAGTGGAACCTGGCCCTGTTGCGCTTGCAGCAAGGTGACTTCGAAGGGGGCTGGCGTTACTTTCACTTGCGCGAAACGCTGCCGGGCATGGTGCCACGCAAGTTCGCGCAGCCGCGCTGGGATGGCACCCACTTGGCCGGCAAGACGATTTTGGTGTATGCCGAAAAGGGCCTGGGCGACGTGCTCCAGATGATTCGCTTCCTGCCAGTGCTGCAAACGCTTGGCGGCAGAGTGATTCTCGAATGCCAGCCGGCGCTGGTGAAGTTCTTGACAGGTGCCGTCGGCGTCGATCAACTCGTTGCCGCGGGCACGGCCTTGCCGCCTTTCGATGTGGCGGCGCCGCTCTTCGACCTGCCCAGTATCCTCGGCACCACGCTCGCCACCATTCCCGCCAACGTTCCCTACCTCAGCGCCGATCCAGGCCTGGTCGAGCACTGGCGCGCGGAACTGGCACGCCGGGTCGGCGCTGGCCTCAAGGTCGGCGTGGCCTGGCAGGGAAGCTTGCTTCTCAAAGATTACGAGCGCTCGACTCAGGTCATTCATTTTGAAAAGCTGGCGCAGTATTCCTGGCGTTCACCTCATTAGCTTGCAAAAAGGCCCGGGCACGGAACAGTTGAGCGCACTTCCTCGCCCGTTCCCCATCCTCGACCTGGCTGATAAACTGGACTCCGAGGCTGCGTTTCTCGATACCGCCGCTGTCATCGCCAACCTCGACCTGGTCGTCACCGTGGATACCGCCATCGCCCATCTGGCGGGCGCCCTCGGCAGGCCAGTCTGGACCGCTCTCGAATTCGCGCCCGACTGGCGCTGGCTGCTGCAGCGGTCTGATAGTCCATGGTACCCGCCTATGAGGCTATTCCGCCAATTAAAGCCAGGCGACTGGAGCGAGGTATTTGAGCGTATCGCGGCAGAACTGCGCCGACTGACGGTCTGACGTTGCCTTTTAGCCGAAACGAACGAATATGCCCACCATCACGGAGTTATTCGACCAGGCGCTGACGTTCCACCAGGCGGGCGATATTGCGAAGGCGGAGCCTCTTTATCGGCGACTACTCGCGGCCGATAATCTTCATGCCGACTCCCACAACAACCTGGGTATTATCCTTGGGCAAAAGGGACTGCTCGCCGAGGCCGCGCAGTGCTTCCGCCTGGCACTGGCCAGCAATAACGACCATGGCAATGCTCATTACAATCTGGGCACCGCGCTGGTCGAACTTGGGCAACTTGCCGAGGCGGGTGCTTGTTTTCTAGAGGCCTTACGGCTTGATCCGCGCCGTGCCGACGCTCATAACAATCTCGGCAACGTGTACAAGGAACAGGGGCAGCTTGAAGAGGCCGTGGCATCGTTCCGCATGGCCCTGGAGCTGCGGCCCGACTACATCACTGCCCACAACAACCTGGTGTATACGCTTCATATTTGCCCGGGGTTGGCTCCCCAAACCATACTCGCCGAATGCGAGAACTGGAACCGCCAGCATGCGGCACTGCTCGCCGGCCTTATCCAGGCTCCGCAATGCGACGCAACGCCGGGCCGTCGGTTGCGGATCGGCTATGTCTCGCCGGATTTTCGCTCTCATCCCGTCGGCCGCTTTATCCTGCCCTTGCTGGCTGCGCACGATCGCGGCCAGGTGGAGGTCTTTGGCTATTCGTCGGTAAAAAAGCCCGACGCGCTCACGGAGCGCTGCCGTGGCCTTGTCGATGCCTGGCGCCCGATCACGCATTTGACCGACGACCAGACGGCCCAGCTCATCCGCGGGGATCGGATCGATATCCTCGTCGATTTGGCGATGCACACCATGGACAATCGCTTGCTCGTGTTCGCCCGAAAACCCGCGCCGATTCAGGTCACCTACCTGGCTTACGGCGGCACCACGGGGCTGCACACGATGGACTATCGCCTTACCGACCCGTATCTAGATCCCCCGGGGCGAAACGACGCCTTTTATTCGGAAAAGTCGACTCGCCTGCCGCACACGTACTGGGTCTACCAGCCCGTAAGTGATACGCCGGTGGCAGCCGAGCCACCCTCCGTGGCCACGGGCCAGATCACCTTTGGCTGTCTGAACAACTTTTGCAAAGTCACGTCCCCCACGCTGGAGCTGTGGGGCCAGGTTCTCCAGGCCTGTCCCGGGGCCGCGCTGCTCCTTTACGCGCGCCAGGGCAGCCACCGCGACCGGGTGTGCCGTGTCCTGGAGCGCTGGGGCGTCGCGGCGGACCGCTTGACTTTCGTTGACTGGCTCCCCGTCGCGGACTATTTTCGAACCTATAGCCGGCTTGACGTGGCGCTGGACCCATTCCCTTATGGCGGCGGCACGACGACGTGTGACGCGCTCTGGATGGGTGTGCCAGTGGTAAGCCTGGTGGGCCAAACTGCCGTGGGCCGGGGCGGCCTGAGTATCCTGTCCAACGTTGGCTTGCAAGACTTGGCGGCCACGGACACCGCCCAGTACGTTCAAACCGCCGTGGCCCTGGCCAGGGACCGGCAGCGCCTGCGCGAATTGCGTGCAACCCTGCGAACCCGCATGCAGGCCTCGCCGCTCATGGACGTGCCCGCGTTCGCGCGCGGCGTCGAAGAAGCCTACCGGCAGATGTGGCGGCACTACCGCGGTACAATGGCATAATTCCGGAGCTTCGCCGCGGCGCGGCGCATGGGGTGGTTGCATGGCCACGATTTCCGAGGCGCTCGCGAGTGCCGTCCAATATCACCAGGCGGGCCGCCTCCAGGAGGCGGCGGCGCTGTATCAGCAAGTTCTCCGTGCCGATCCCACCCACGCGGAAGCGCATCACCTCCTGGGCGTACTGGCATTTCAGGCCGGCCAGCCCCGTGACGCCATCGCGCTCATCCGCCAGGCGCTCGTCCTGAACCCCAACCACGTCGATGCCCACAACAACCTCGGCAACGTGCTTGGTCAGCAAGAGCAATTCGCCGAGGCGGCGGCTTGCTTCCGGCAAGCACTACGGCTCGACCCCGCTCATGCCAGCGCCCACTACAATCTCGGCACCGCCCTGGTCAGGCTACGCCAACTCGAGCCCGCCATCGAACATTTTCAGCAAGCGTTGCTCCTCAATCCGGACTACGCCGACACTCATAATAATCTCGGCAACGCCCTGCTGAGCCAGGGGAGCCTCATCGAGGCCACGGCCTGCTTTCGCCAGGCAGCACGCTTGAGCCCTCGGCGCGCCGACATTCAGCGCAACCTGGGAATCGCCCTGGCGAGCCAGGGCTATCTCGACGAGGCGGCACAGTGTTACGAGCTGGCGCTGCGCGTTGACCCGGGTCATCGCCTGTCACGACTCAATCGCGCTCTCCTCCATCTTCTCCAGGGAGATTTCGCCGCCGGTTGGCCGCATTATGAAGAGCGCTGGGCCCAGGCCGGCCTTCAACCCCGTTCGTTTCATCAGCCACGCTGGCTCGGCGCGCCGCTGGCGGGGCAAGCGATCCTGGTTTACGCCGACGAGGCGCTGGGAGATACCATTCAGTTCGCCCGCTTTCTGCCGCTGGTTCGCCAGCGCGGCGGCCGCGTGATCTTCGAGTGCCAACCCGACCTCGTTGCCCTCTTCGCCGACTTCCAGGGCATTGATCAGCTCGTTACAGGTCGGCGCGGCGCTGCCTCATTTCGACGTTCAGGTTCCCCTGTTGGCTTTGCCTGGCATCTTCAACACCACGTTGGCCAACATCCCCGCGCCGGCCGCTTACCTGCGGGCCGATCAGGCGAAGGCCGCCTTTTGGCGACAAGAGCTGAGTGGTCTAAAAGAGTTCAAGGTCGGCATCGTGTGGCAAGGGAACCCGAACTTTATCGGCGACCAGCTACGCTCCATCCCTTTGCGTTATTTCGAGCCCCTGACCCAGTTCGCGCGCGTCCGCCTGCTCAGCCTGCAAAAGGGGGAGGGTGCCGCGCAACTCGCTGGATGGCGAGCAGGCGGCGACATTATCGATCTGGGACCCAGACTGACGACCTTCAGCGATACCGCCGCCGTGCTGGCCAACCTGGATTTGCTCATCAGTTCCGACACCAGTGTGCCGCATCTGGCGGGAGCGCTCGGGCTGCCCGTGTGGACCGTCCTGCAACGTGTGCCCGACTGGCGCTGGTTGCTCGATCGTGCAGATAGCCCCTGGTATCCGACCATGCGCCTCTTTCGGCAAAAAAATCCAGGTGCCTGGGATGAAGTATTCGACCGCGTCACGGCGGAATTGGTAAAAAGGTTAGCAGTCCGTTGAAAAAGGGGTCTGACCCCTTTTTCAACGGACTGCCAGAGCAAACTGCATACGCGCGTACCCCCGGGTCATGATGACGAACTCTCAGCTATTTGAGCTTGCCGTGCGGCATCATCAGCAGGGGCAGCTGGCGCCGGCCGAACAAATCTACCGCCAGGTGCTCGAGGCTGAACCCGGCCATGCCGACGCGCTGCATCACCTGGGCATCATTGCCCATCAAACGGGCCGGCGTCAGGACGCCATCCACCTGATCCGCCAGGCCCTGGCGCGCAACCTGACGGCACCGGCGGACGCGCACGATAACCTGGGTATCGCGCTGAAGAGTGAAGGGCACATGGCCGAGGCCATTGCCAGTTACCGCGCGGCCGTGCACCTCAATCCCCATCATGCCGATGCGCACAATAACCTGGGCAGCGCCCTGATCGAGCTTGGTCACCTGGCCGAGGCCAGCGCCTGTTGCCGGCAAGCCCTCGCCATCAATCCCAACCATGCCGACGCCCACAACAACCTGGGCAACACGTTTCACGTCGCGGGGCGCTTTGCCGACGCGGCCATCTGTTACCGGCATGCCCTGCAAGCGAATCCCCAGCACGTGCACGCCCACTACAACCTGGGCAACGCCCTCAAGGACCAAGGGGACGCGAAAGCCGCGGCGGCCTGTTATGAGCAGGCCTTACGGCTCAGCCCCGACCATATCGATGCCCGCAACAATCTGGGCACGCTGCTGGCCCTGGACGGCGCCGCGCCGGCCGCGATCGCGTGCTTCGAGCGCGTGCTCCAGCTCAATCCCCGTCATGCCGACGCGCAAAATAACCTGGGCAATATGCTGACGCAGGAAGGTCGCCTTGCCGAAGCGACGGCCTGTTATCAGCAGGCACTGGGCCTCCGGCCCAACTATGCCGACGCCTACCGCAACCTCGGTATTGCCCTGGTTGGCCAGCGCCGACTTGGCGAGGCGGACGCCGCCTACCAGCAGGCGCTGAGCCTCGATCCGCGGAATTCCGCCACCCGCGTCAACCTGGCGCTGCTTCGCTTGCTGCAAGGAGATTTTGCCGCGGGCTGGCCCGATTACGAACAGCGCCTGCTGCAACCGGGCATGGAGCGGCGTGCTTTCCGCGAGCCGTCCTGGGACAGCGCGCCCTGCGAGATAAAACCATTCTTGTTCACGCGGAACAGGGCCTGGGCGACACTTTTCAGTTCATACGCTATTTGCCCCTGGTCAAAGCCAGGGTCGGGAAAGTAATCTTCGAATGCCAGCCGGCACTAATCGAGCTGTTGCAAGGAACCGCTGGCGCCGATGAGGTCATCGCGGCCGGCACGCCAGCGGGCGCGTTCGACGTCCAGCTGCCCCTTCTCAGTTTGCCGGTCGTCTTGCAAACAACGTTAGCCACCATTCCAGGCGGCGTGCCTTACATCCATGCCGACCCTGGCCTTGTTGCGTTCTGGAAAAATGAACTGGCAAGCCTGCCTGGCCTCAAGATCGGTATCGCCTGGCAAGGAAACCCCAGGGTCCTGTGCGATAAATTGCGTTCCGTGCCGCTCGCGTATTTCGAGCCTCTCGCCCGACTACCCGGCGTCAGCCTGGTCAGCCTACAAAAACAGCCCGGCTCCGAGCAGCTGCGCACCACGGCTGGCGACTGGCCCCTCCTCGACCTGGGCGAGCGCCTAAAAACATTCAGCGATACGGCGGCAGTGATGACCAACCTGGACCTCATCATCACGTCCGATACATGCATCCCTCACCTGGCCGGCGCCCTGGGTAGGCCAGTCTGGACCGTCCTCCAACTCGCCCCCGACTGGCGCTGGCTGCTCGACCGCGACGACAGCCCCTGGTATCCCAGCATGCGCCTGTATCGCCAAAGATCCCAGGGCGACTGGCGCGAAGTCTTCACGCGCGTAGCAAAAGATGTCAGGCTAAAAGCAAACCCGCCCGACTAACCCGACCCCCGCCGGCTCGCCCGATTGACGACCCCGGCCGGCTTGCCCGGCCGGTGAGAAAGGTCTACAGCTAAATTGCCAACCGCGCCCGACTACACGACCCCTGCCTGCTCGCCAGGCAGGTGAGAAAGGTCTGCAAGCTAAGAGTACCTTTGCAACCGGCTGCCAGGACGGCTCGAAAATCCCTCACCATTTTTCCGCAAGGAAAGTCATGTTCAGCCTCACCCGTGCCAGTTTTCCGGACCGACTTCTGAATTATGACGACCTCGACGACATCGGCGACCTGTGGCTTGCCTGGCACAAAGAGGAGCGCGATGCCGACGGCCTCCACGTCTATAGTTATCATGCCCTGTGCCTGCGGTTATGGGGCTTTCCCCGTCCAGACGCCGACGATCTCGCCGATCTGCTTGAAGAGCGGCTCGCGCCGAAACGTGGCTGGTCCGTGGAATTGGACGACCCGGACGACCTCTCCGCCGACAGCGATTTCCGCCCGCTCACCGAGCCGCTTTCGCTGAGCGGCGCTCTCAAGCTTGTGCAGGACCCTGTTTTCATTGGCCTGGTGCTCTTTCTCGAACTGAGCATCTACGACTGGCCGGGTGAGTCCGAGGGCGATGCCCGCGCAGGTGGCACCCTGGTCGTGTGCGGCGAGATTCGGCGCGATGGCTTCCTCCTCAAGGCTATCTGGCCTGCTGGCCTCGTGGCTGGCGTCGAGAACCTCTATAAGTTCACGGTGTGGACCCACCAGGATGCGTTTCTCGACGCCCTCGACAACTTCCGCCGCGGCGAAATCACCGAAGCCCCCGAAAAACTCTTCGAAATCCGCGCGACCCAGCGCTCGAAGAGTTCTTCCGTCAAGACAATCATTCACATTCCCAGCCTGCATTCCGCGCACGACGGCAGATTGAGGTCGTTTCTCTATCGCACGGCCTATCACCTTCTTTGCTTGACGGTCTGGGCCCTCCTCTTCGTGCTTGGGCCAAACTGGCTCCTCAAGAAAATCCTTTGCATCGGCATGGGCCTCTACCATCTCTCTATCCTCGGTTATTACGTGGTGGGCAACGAAGTTTGGCGGGTCTGGACGTTCTACCGCAGAATGAAAGCAAGCCTGAAGCGTATTTATTCCATTCCGCTCGAGACGGAGCCGGTAACGCTGGCGCAGTTTGGCGCCGACCTGGGCCCAAGCGTCACCAAATATACCGCCGAATTGGTGTCCCTGGGTTGCCAACACCTGGGCGATATCCGACTGAAAATGGGGAACGAAGGGAAATCCTTTATTCGAATCTTTGTCCTGCCGGCCGAACGGATGTACGTCAATATGATGGTGATGATCACGACGGGCACCTTTCAGCTTTTTCCCGCCAAAGTGCATTACCTCGTCGTGAACTACCTGACCGACGGGCGAATTTCAACAATCAACGAGGGGGGTGGTTACCGGCGAACGTTGACTCCCAACGTTTTCGGTCGCCGCTGTCCAGACATTCATGACCCCGCGGAGTTGATCGCCAAACATAGAAAGTTTGTCGCCGAAATCCTCGCCCAGGGTCACACCCCGGCCCCATTATTCGACTTGCCGGCCTTGCTCAAACGCATGCAACAGGACCACGAGGAAATACGTCCCCGCATGGAGAAATGGGGCTATTATTCCTTGCCCGCGGCCTTCCGCCAAAACTTTGAAATTGTAAGAAAAGAATACCTGGAGCCGAAAGAGTGAGCCAGGGAGATGACCCGTAACCCCCTACCCGACCCCGGCCGGCTCGCCCGACCGGTGAGCGAGGTCTACAGCTAAATAGCAAACCCCACCCGACGAAACGACCCCGGCCGGCTCGCCCCGGCAGGTGAGCAAGGCCTATAGCTAAATAGCCAACCCACCCGAGTAACACGACCCCGGCCGGCTTGCCCGGCCGGTGAGCGAGGTCTACGGCTAAACAGCAAACCCCACCCGATTGACGACCCTGGCCGGCTTGCCCGGCCGGTGAGAAAGGTCTGTAGCTAAGAACCCGGCCCGACCACAGCTACCTGCCCACTCGCCCGTCCGCTGTGCAAGTCCTGCAGCTAAAAGTGGGGACTTTCCACCCTCCATTCCTCCGCCGCCACCCGCTCAGCCGCCACCACCCCTTCCCGCAACGGCTGTAAGCTGGGATAAAGCACGTCGGCCAATATCTCCAAACTATCCACCAACCTCGGCCCCGGTCGGCTGAAATACGCGCTCCCATCGGCGAGGTAGACGCACCGCGCACGGACGCAGGACAGCTCCCAAAAGCCAGGATACTTCGCCAGCACGGGCAGATCCCGCCGCGTCCGCTCGACGTCGAAGCCGCAACAAGCGATCATCAAGACATCCGGGTCGGCACAAACGATCTCCTCCCAGGGGACAGTTCGCGACGGCTGGCCTTCTCGGCCAATCAGTTCCACCCCGCCGGCCAGGCGCACCAGCTCCGGCGACCAGTGCCCCGAGCAAAACGGTGGATCGATCCATTCAAGCAGGATAGTTCGCACCCGCTCCCCGATGCCCGCCGTGCGCTCAGTCACGGCCTGCACCCGTGCCTGCAGGCTCAGAACCACGGCCTTGGCCCGCTCCAAAACGCCGGCCGCGTCACCCACCACGCGCAGACACTCGAAGACATCCGCCAAACAGGTCGGCTCCAGGTTGACCACCTTCGGCTGACCGGGCAACCCACAAGCCGCCGCCGTCACCTCGGCTTCCGCCACGGCACACACGTCGCAAAGCGCCTGCGTCACAATCAAATCAGGCCGCAGGCCGCCGAGCACCGGCATGTCAAGCGTGTATAGCGCCCGCGCCGACGTCAAACGCTCCCGAACCTGAGCATCGATCTCCCGGCTGGAAGCGTCATGCGGAATCAACGTACGCGTGACCTTCGGCAACCCCCGTACGAAGGGAGGATAATCACACTCATGCGTAACCCCCACCAACTGCTCGCCCAGACCAAGCGCGCAGACGATTTCCGTGGCGCTCGGCAGCAAAGAAACGATGCGTGGCAAAGGATGTTTCCTAAAAAGTCGATTCGGGAGGTGTGCCGGTTCGAGCGCGGCGCGCCGTACGGCCAGCGCCGCCAGCTACTCCGGAAATAACTTACCATGAGCAGCAAGCGTCTCCGGAGGAAGTAACGGGATGCTTTTAAATGTTGAGCTACCTCGAAATTCCACCTCTCTGTATACGCCTGTACCTTTATCTATATAAACGACGATGTCGTAATTCGCAACGATCCTATCGCGGTCAACCGTCTCAATTTCAAAATAGCCGCTAACACCTTTATTCCCAATAGACCAAAGACCATTTATTCCTGGGCCTTCAGAAAAGCCGAGTCTTATTTTTCCTGCTCCGAGGTCAATTTTGCCTAAAGTTGGCTCCGCAGGATATACAAGACATAGTTGTTGGTGCCAATGGTGAGAGCTATTCCCACGGGTGCGGTGCCCGCCTCTTCGGATAACAATTGTGGCGTTTCCATCCTTTTCCGCAAACACCCAGGATTCCACGTCGCTTTTCACTCGGGTGACAAAAGTGTTTCGACAGAACCATGTGTCAACATATTCTCTTACCTCTGGTTCCGACTTTCCGCGTACAACATGCTTGGCTTGCGGTAGATCATCCAAGTTACTACCCTTAGAGCAACCTGCTATTAAAAACGTTATCATTATGCAAAAAACTATGTAAACTAGATTGAACGCTTTCACGTCTATTGCCCCCTACTTACAACAAAATCTGCCTTGGCCAGCCACCCTTGGTGGCGACCGTAATGGATGCATAATCGCCCGTCACGCTCGGCGCGAACAGAGATCGGCAGAAATCCAGAAAACTCGTCATCAAGCTGCCGGCCGTAGACGACGTTGCCAAATGTGATTTGTATGGCGGGCTTTATGTAGAGCACGCCTTGCCCCGATCCATGACACTTGAGCGGTTGCCGATGTAGCGACCTTGGCGATCAGGGCCAAAGCCAAAAGGAAGCCGTTGAGTGTCTTCATGACGGATGCGCCTCCACGAGCAAATGAAGGGTCGCAAGATCGTACCAAATATTTTCCCTAACCTATCGATGGGCGTCAAGATGAGTAAGGCAGCCCTACCGTAAACCGGCCCCACATCCGTTCGGGGTGACACAAATCACCGCAAAACAAACACATACCCCTCCACCGCCTTGCTAGATTCCGTCCTGATAACGTCTTTGTGAAAGGCCATTTCGCTCATGCCTGCGGCGGTTGCCAGCAGGCGAATGTACACAGCGGAGTGGGCGAATCGTCCCGAAGGCAGCAGGACATAGTTGCCCGTTTCGTTGGCTTCGACGTGAAACAGGAAACGTCCGCCCGGGCGGAGGGCGGCACGCACCGCTGGAAACACGGCGGAGAGGTCGCCTACGTAGATAAACACGTCAGCGGCCACGATCAGGTCGAACGCGGCAAGGCGTGATCGCAATGTTTCCAGGATATCGCCCTGGATTAACTCGTCGTAGATGCCGCGGCTCTCGGCCAGCACCAGCATGTTCGCGGAAAGATCGACGCCCACAAGCGTTTGGGCCAGGTCGCGAAATTCCAGGCCGCACAGGCCAGTGCCGCAACCAAGGTCGAGGATAGTAAGAGAGCGGATGTTTGGTGGATCCGGTAGTGCGGCGCGTAATAGCCTGGGACCCTGGTATTTTAAAGGTCCGAGAAGATGCTCGTCGAAGCGGGCGGCGTACTCGTCAAAGACAGCCGTGACATGTTGGGCGGGAGCTGTGACGGGAGTTTCCTTACCCGTGACGGCTGCCAGCCAAAAATGGGCCGACATGTCGTCTGGGTCTTGGTCGAGGATCCGGTGATACCAGTCTGCCGCTGCTTGCAGGTTGCCGAGCTGGCGCAGGAGGGAAGCCAGGTTATGCATGCCACCTTCGACAGTGGGGTTCAGACGCACCGCCTGGAAAAAGCAATCCTGGGCCTCAGTCAAGCGGTCCAGTGCCACCAGAATGGTCCCCAGGTTATTGAGCGCCTCGGCGGCAAGGGGCCGCAAGCGCAGAGCTTCCCGGTAACATGCTGCCGCCTCCTCGATTTTGGCCAGCGCTGCGGAGGCCGGCAAACGCTGCGCTGCATTCACACCGACGTGACGTGCTTGCAGGTAAAGGACGTTGCCCAGGCTCGAATAGGCCTCGGCGTAGGCAGGGTGTTCGTTGATGGTCTGACGAAGGCAGGCTTCGGCCTCGTCGAGTCGGCCAAGTCTTTCGAGGGCCACACCGAGGTTGAGGCGAGCCTGCGCGAAGCCGTTGTTGATGAGCAAGGCTTGCTGGAAGCAGGCGAGGGCGTGATTGGGGTGGCCTTCCTCTAGCCAGGTGTTGCCCAGATTGTTGTGGGCCTGCACAAAGTTCGGATCGAGGCGGATTGCCTCGGCAAAACAGGCGCGCGCCTCCGGCCAGCGTCGTGTGTGCACGTGGTGCATGCCTTCGTCGAAGATTGCGGTGATGCCCGCCATTTGGTCATTTCGATTGGGGAAAGAGCAGAGCAGATTGTACCGTAATTTTTTCGCGAAAGGGAAGGATCAATTACCCACGTGGGGGTGATAGTGATGTTTGGGGCGCCGCCCTTTGGGGCGATGGTTAGGGCGCCCCGATGGGGCTTTGCGTTTGATCGCGTCGCGATACCCAGGGTTTTACCCTGGGCTATCATAGGCCGCCCCGATGGGGCTCAGGACCGGGAGGCCGTCCGGCCGGGGCCTTAGCGGTTTGTAGGCGTCATGCCTGCGGGGTCATGCTAAATAAGGTTCGAGGCGTGCCCGGAAGGAGGCGGGGATGTCGATCGACTGCCAATTGTGTTCGCCGAGGACCTGGCAGCAGACGCTGGTGACTTTGCCCCTGGCGATCACGGTGCCGGCGCGGGAGAAGTCGAAAGTATAAGTCACGGACTTGTTGCCGAGGCGCAGCACGGATACCTCTACGTCGATCACGTCTTCAAAGCGGGCGGGGCTGAGGTAATCGCAGGTGGCGGCCACGCGGGGAAAGCCTAGGGTTTGGCCTTCCCAGTCGAGCTTGACACTGAGGCCGAGCGAGCGCAAGAAGGCACACTCGGCGGACTCCATGTAGCGAAAGAAATTGGCGAAGTGGACGATGCCGGCCATGTCGGTGTCGCCGAATTCCACGACGCGCGAGGTGCGGAAGGTTTTCATGGAAGCAACTTTCGAAATAGGTTGACGGTTTCCTGGGCCATCCGCCCCGCATGGAAGCGCTCCTGGACAGCCAGTTGGCCCTTTTGAGCAAGCATGGTCCGCTGGGCCGGATTGTCCAGGAGCCGAATGAAGGCCGTCGCGAGGTCGTTCGGATCGTTCGGGTTGACGAGGAGGCCGCCGCCCGTAGCCTCGATCAACTCGGGAAAGGAGCCATGGCGCGGCTGCACGACCGGCACGCCGCTGGCCAGAGCTTCGAGAACATAGAGCCCCTTGGGCTCGTGATAGGTGGTCGGCACCGACAAGACATCGATGCTCTGGTAAAAGCGCACCTTGGCCGCATGATCGGGCGTGCTCACGTATTCGGCGGCGCCCGCCTGGCCTCGCTGGTGCAGTTGATTCATGAGGCCGTCAAGATAGTGCCGTTGGTTGTCGCCAAGCCATCCTGAAATCTTGAGGCGTGCCGCCGAGGGGCCTTTTTTTTCCAGAAGGATCTGGAAGGCGGCGACGAGATTGTGAAGGCCCTTTTCCGGACAAATGCGGGCAAAGTAGCCAATCGTGAAAGGGGACGGGGCGGCGCTGGGCGGCGCGGCGGCAAAGCCTTTGAGGTTCAGGCCGGGGTGAATGACCTGGATCTTGTCGCGCGGCAGGCCGACATAGCCGGCCATGAAATCGGCATAGTAGTGGCTGGTCGCGATGAAGCCGGCGAAATGTTCGCTGTTGGCGCGAATGAGGTCCAGGGCGGGCCGGCGGTATTTGTCGGGCAGCATTTCCAGAAAGACGTCGTCCCCCTGGAGCACGCCCAGGAGAGGCGCATTGAGGTGCGCGCGGAGGGAGGGAACAATGCCGGACAGCAGCACATTGGTGAGCACGATGATTTCGGGCTGAACGTCCCTTTGCGAGAAAGTTGACGAGCTTGGTGATTTCCTTGCCCTGGTAGCCATGTTCGCCCTTGAGCATCGACAGCGTCAAGTCGCCCAGTTGGTCGGCCTGGGTTTTGACCGCGAAGCGCGAGACCCAGCGCAACAGGCCCGGAAAGTCGAGCAAGCGGTCGAGGAACCAGGGGGTATGACGGAAGAGGGCGGATTTTTGCTGCAGATAAACGTTGATGCCGCCGAAAAAAACCCGCTGCTGGCTGACGTCGGCTTCATCGGTGCGAATGGGCGTATAGGTCGGGATGAGCAGGGCGTCATGTCCCTGGGCCAGGAGCTCGGCCACGAGCGTATTGTCGTGCATGCAACTGCCGCAAAACATGCCGGCGGCGCCCGCGGTGATGTAGGCGATACGCATAGGTAGATCCGCCCCTGGCGGGCAACGTTCAATCGACGGTTTGTGCCCTGGGCTCGTTGAGGGCTTCGCCGGGGCCAAACACCTGGTCCTGATGTTCCACTTCCGCGTGGGGTGACGGCAGGAAGAAGATCGCGACCAGGGCGATGACGTAGGCCGTGCCGCCGATGACGCCGGCGGCGGCGGCGACCTGCATGGGCGGCGTGCCGGCGAACATCTTGGACAGAAATCCGGTGTTCAGCGTGGCCGCCATGGTGCCGATCATGCGGCCGCCGAAGTTGGTGGCGAAGCTGCCGCCGGTGCCGCGCAGGTGCATCGGAAAAACACGCGGCAAGAACTCGCTCAGGAAGCTGAACTGGGCTACGGTCAAGAGACCGCAGAAAAAGATGGCGGTGGCGAAGATAACGTAATCGTCGTGAACGAAACGAAAATAGGTCAGCGGAAACAAAATGACGCCGGGGATGAGGAATAGCCGAATCAACGTCCGGCTTGGCAAAAAGAGCAGCAGCACGGCAAGCAAGATGCGTCCCACGAGGCCGCCGATTTCCTGCCAGCGCTGGATGTTGCCGCGCCGCTCCTTGAGCGCCTGGGCAGCGCTCGCCTGAGCCTGGCGCGCCTCGGCGAGTTGCGTCTTGGCCGCGTCCTGCGCCGGGCCCGCCGGCGCCGCTGCAAGTTTATCTTCCGCTGCTTTCAGCAACTGTTTCGGCGCTGCCCATCTGCGCGACGATATCGGGCAGACCGGCAACGATCTGCAGAGGCGTCATTTGAATGGCCCCAAAGGCGGCGGCGTAGCCGCAGGCCGAAAGAATCGTCGTCACGATGGTGGTGCGCCGCAGCGCAGGCGAAAAAAGCTCGCCAAAGCTGGGACGGCGCAAGGTGCCGGCCTGTTTCTTCCGCTTCCAGACGCCGGACTCGGGCACGAAGGGCATGAGCAAGCAGGATCGCCGCCCCCGGAATCAGTCCGGTCAGCAAGGTGAAGCGCCAGGCGACGTTTTCCGGCAGGTGCCCTTCCGGGAAGGGCAACGAGATCAGCGTGCCGGGGGTTTTCGCCGCCTCGACAATCAGGTTGTAGGCCTCGGTGACCAGGATGCCACCGAGCGAGGCGGTGGCCAGTGTCCAGCCGATAACCATTTCGCGCGTGCGTTTGTCTTCGAAAAGCTCGGCCAGCCAGGTGACGGCCGCAACCATCTCGACGCAGACTCCAATGAAGGTCGTGCAGCGGAACAGCACCAGCTGCCATAGCTCGGTGCTGAAGGCGGCGGCCACCGGCGAAATGGAATAGGCCAGGATGCTCGCGATCATGATGGTCTTGCGGCCGAGGCGGTCGATGAGCAAGCCGCCGAGCAGGCCGAAGACGCCGCCGGCGAGCGCCGCGATCCACAGCATGCGCCCGGACCATTCACGGACTCCGAGCGCCTCCTCGGGCGACAGGCGGGCGGATCCTTTGTGATATTGCAGCTCGGCAATCGCGTCCGAGCCGATCACCGGAAACATGAGCAGTTCATAGGTGTCGAAGAGAAAACCAATCGCGGCGACGGTGAGCACGAGAATGCGCGTAATAGAGCCGAGTTTATTGGCAGGAACGGGCGTGATAGATGCCACGAGGGAAGCTCCGCAAGGGATTCGGGGTGGGGCCAGTGGCGTATTTTACGGAGGCATGAGCGTTCGAGTAGCTCAAAGCGCAGGCATTCAGATCTGGTTTTTGCTGCCTGGCAGCCCGTTGAAAAAGGGGACAGGACCCCTTGGCCATCGCAAAAACATTGGAGATTCAGCCTTGCAGAAGGGTCCTGTCCCCTTTTTCAACGGGCTGCTAGCACGGCGCGACGATCTCCAGAAGCTCGATGGCCGGCTGGCCATCGCAGTGGATATAGGCCAGGCGTCCGTAGGTAGGGTCCGCCGTGCGCAACCCGAACCAGGTCATCATGTCCGGCCCGGGCACGACGCGTAAAAAGGCAGTCGGTTCGATGCGCCGCAGAACATTGTGATTGATGAGGATTCTGCCGAGTGGAGTGTCGCCGGCCAGGATGGCTGCGCGTACCTGGGGGCTGCAAACATCGAGGCGGATACGGACGATGCCAAACTGCACGATTTTGCCTGAGCCTTGCAGCGCCAGCAGAATCTTGCGTGCATAGCTGGATTTCTCCTGCCGGCGCGCCAGAATGCGGACGTCCACGAGCGCGCCATGGTGCGCCTCGACGGTGACGGTCATGTGGTGTTCATGGACCAGCAGGTCGTGATAAGGCGCGGGGACCTGCTCGCCGGCCACGAAGTCCCAGGCCTGGAGATAATCGGACGGCGGAAAAAGGTCGAGGAGCGTTTGCAAGTCGGGGCCGGGAGTCATGGCAGTTTCTCTCAGGTATAGCGAATTCCCCGATATTCCGGTTCAAAAAAGGTTGGCAGGAGCCGATCCACTTGCAGTAGGCCGGTCCGCGTCAAGGCGACGCCGGCGTCGTTTACCGTCAGGAAGCCGTCGGTAGCTAGCTGGCTGAAGTTAGGCGCGAATTTGCGCATGATTTCAGCGCCGAACTTGCGCCGGAAATAACTTGCTTGTACGCCGCCGGTTTTGAGTTGCAGCATCATTTCCCGGATGAGGCTTTGGTGCGACGCCACGGGCAGCGCCCGGCTCAAGGGTAATTCGCCGCGGCCTAACATCTCGACATAGTTTTCCCAACTATCGACATTTTGCATGTGCACATTGGAGACATGGCCAAACGAGGCCACGCCCGTGCCGAACATGTCCGCACCGTGCCACAGGCTATCCCGATAGATAAATTTGGTCCGCGCCGGGTTGCGTACCACGGTATAGGCGCTGGAGATGGTGTAGCCGGCCGCCACGAACTGTTCGAACGCATAATCGACCCAGGCACGCTTGGTGGGCCAGTCGGCCACATGCGCTGGATCGACAGTGTGCTGGTCGGCCACGTGCAATTCTTTGGAGAAAACGGTGTTGTAGGGCAATTCCATTTGATAGACGGTAACGCTATCCGGGGCCAGATCGATGGTTTTCTTGACGCTGTCACGCCACTTGTCCCAGGTTTCGCCGACCATGCCGGCGATTAGATCGATGTTGATTTGCGCGAAGTCGAGTGCGCGTGCCCACGCATAGGCACGAAAAATCTCGGCCGAGAGGTGGGCACGGCCATTGGTTTCCAGGATCTGATCGTCGAAATTCTCGATTCCCAGGCTGAGACGGGTGACACCAAGTTCCTTGAGCGTTTCCAGCTTATGTTGTTGAAGCGTGCCCGGTTCGCATTCGAAAGTGACTTCTTCGGCGTTCTTCCAGGGGATGAGCGCCTGGGTTTTTTCAAACAAACCACGCAGTTGCGTGGCACTGAGAAAAGATGGAGTGCCCCCGCCGAAATAGACGAACTGGAGTGCCCGGCCGCGCGCCACCTCCGTCCGGGCATATAAGCCGACCTCGCGCACCAGAGCGTCCAGGTAGACATCGACGTCCCGCGCATTCTTGTCGGTATACACCCGGAAATAGCAAAACTTGCAACGCTTACGACAAAAGGGAATGTGCAGATATAAACCCAGCGAAGTCTCCGGCCGGGCGGGCGCATCCAGAGCGGCGCGCGCCGCGGCAGGTAATCGGCTTTCCAGGCCGAGAAGGGTGGATAGTTGGCAACGAAGTAATTACCCAGGCCCGTTTTTTCTTGATCGATCATGAGGCTATTCCTGGCGGTAGTCCGCAAGCGCGAAAAGGCGACTCTTATTCTTTCTTTCCCAAGCAACACAAATAGCCGTCGGTGGTGCCAATCACCAGACGATGGCCGGCCACGGCGGGACCGGCAACTATGCCGCGGCCGAGTTCAATTTTCTGTATTTCATGACCCTTGGCCAAGTCGAGCACATAGAGACTGCCATCGGACGAACCGACATAGACCCGGGTCCCATCAATGACTGGTGAGCTATCGACCCGACCTTTGGTGGCAAAGGTCCACGCGATATCGCCTTTGTCCCGATTGAGCGCATGAATATATTTGTCCCGATTGCCAACGACCACCAGCTTGTCCGTCACGGCGGCGGACCCGTAGAAGGGTTGGGCTCGCTTGGCTTCGTAAGTCCACAGGACGCTTTTTTTACTCAGGTCGATGGCCTTGAATTCATTCGTCATGGTGCCGACGTAGAGTTTTTCCCCAAAAACGGCGGCAGTGGCGCCCGCCTGCCCGTCCAATTCGATCGCCACAAGCTCCTTGCCGTTTTTGAGATCGATGATGTGCAGACTGCTATCGCAGCCAGCCACAAAGGTATAAGGGCCCGCGACGACGGGCGAACCATTAACTGGCCCCTGCGTCTTGAACTGCCAAATCTCCTTGCCGGTTTGCCGGCTCAGGCAATAGAGCGTCCCATCGTGAGAGCCGAAAAGCACTTCCGCGGCGGCGAAATTGGCTCCGGAGGTTATTTCGCCGCCCGTCTCGAACGTCCAGCGTTTCTGCCCTGTCGTGGCATCCAGGCAGTGGAACACGCCATCTTCGTCGCCGACGTACACGGCCCCCTCAAAAACGCTCGGCGGCGCTTTGAAGGGACCTCCCTTGTACTTCCATTTCTCGCTGCCGTCCACCAGGCTCACGGCATACAAAAACTGGTCGAAGGAGCCGAAATACACGGTGTCGCCCACGATGGCTGCTGTCGCCTCGATGCCGTCCTTGACATGAATTTTCCAGAGCAGCTCCAATTTGTCGGGCAAGGGCGATTGCGCCATGCCATTTTGCAAGGCGTTGCCGCGAAAGATCGGCCAATCGGCATGAACAGGCACGGCCAGGTTCAGGCAAACAGCAGCGGCAAGCAAAAATGACGTCACCCGCATGGTATCTCCGACACACGACGATGAAAATTATCTTCGGTCACAAACAGTTTGGGTCGCCCAGGCAGGGTCTTCGGGAAGAAGGCATGGGGCCAGACCCGCGCTTCTTTTGGGAGTTCTTTGTTATTCTAGCCCGTTGAAACAAGGTCACAACGCGGATTCGTAAATGGACAGGATGTCCTGTTCTGTCACCGGCCTGGGGTTGAAGCGAGCAGTCCATTGGCGGGAGGCTTCTTCGGCGAGGACGGGGAGAATACCTCCCGAGACGCCACAGGAAGCAAGGGTCGTGGGCAAGCCGGCAAGTCGCATGAGAGCGAAAATGCGCTGGGCGAGAGTTTGGGACGCGGCCTCCGGCGTGCCATTGGCAAGCCCGGACTCCTGCGCGAGGTCGCTATAGAGCGCGCCTACCTGACAGGCATTGAAGGCAATCACATGGGGGAGCATGATGCCGATCGCCAGACCATGCGTGATGCCGTAGTGCGCGGTGAGCGGATTGGCACACGCGTGGCAGACGCCGAGCATGGAGTTTTCAATGGCGGTGCCGGCCAGGAAAGCACCGATTTGCATGGCTCCGCGTGCTTGCAGATCGTGCGGCGCGGCCAGCACCTGGCCGAGATTGCGTTCCAATAGCTTCCAGGCCTCGCCGCGAAGATCTGCGAGAGCGGGTTGCGGACGCTCGTCACATAGGACTCGAGCGCATGTGAGAGCGCGTCGATACCCGTGAGGGCGGTGACTTTAAGCGGTTGGGATAAGGTGACTTCAGGATCGAGAATGGCGACATGGAAAGCAGCCTTGCGGTCGCCGCAGGCCATTTTCATGTGCGATTGCTCGTCGGCGATCAAGGCGTACGATTGCGCCTCGCTGCCGGTGCCGGCGGTAGTGGGGACACCGATGGAAGGGAGCATCGGCTTTTTAGCCTTGCCGAAGCCCTTGTAGTCGGACATGGTGCCGCCATTGGTGAGGATAAAATTGATCCCCTTCGCGCAGTCCATGGCGCTGCCGCCGCCGACGCTGACGATGAGGTCGATGTTGAGGGGCCTGGCGAAACGTGCGCCAATGTCGACGTGCCGGCTGGTCGGGTTTTGTTCGACATCGTCGAACAGAAAAACCTCAAGGCCGGCGGCCTCGAGGGAGTCGAAGGCACGTTGTGGATGGCCGGCTTCCTTCAGACCCGGATCGGTCACCAGCAAGACACGCGTATCGCCCAATTCCTTGGCCAGTTCGCCGAGTCGATTCAAGGTGCCAGGGCCGAATACGACACGTGTCGGGGTATGAAAGTCGAAAGGCTGAAGGGGCCACGCACTCGTCGGCATCAGCCGAGAGATTGCCGAGGATGTCCTGCTTGCTTGCATCATGCCGCTCAAAAAATAGCCCCGGTTGTCGGGAGCCGGAGTTCGTTATCCCTGGTTTAATGATACACGAACCCCAGTGCGGAGAAAAAGGCGTGGTTTGCCTTACTCGAAGCCTTCGATGGTTACCGCCATGACGATCGGCGCACTTCGATCCGGCCCTTTGATAAACTCAATCTGCTCAATTTTATCCCGTCGGGCCGGCGTAATTGCCAGATAGCGAAGCTGCTTGCCGCCCGCCAGGTTGAAGGCGAACTTGGAACCTGGCACCTCCGTTTTGTTGATGTAGTCGGCGAAATGTTCGCCATTTTTCAGGGAATGATCCTCGGTGGTGCCGTCCTGATAATGAAGGCGAACGATCACTGCGACGTCTTTGTTTTGATTGTAAGGAAAGCCCCAACCGCTCACGCCACTTAAAAGGTGAATCGCCTTCGCCGCCGAATTGCACGGCAGCGTCACGGATTTGGGCATTTTTTCAGTCAAGGCGCTATTCGGGCTGTAGAGGAGAATAACGTTGGCGATGCGGTCATCGCGGGGATCGACCAGGACAAAGGGAATGCCATTGAAGGTTTTCATGCCCCAATCTTTGAATACCATGGTCTCGCCAAGGGCGGTTTCGCTGTTGAACATTGGCCGGGTGCTCACCGCGGAAGCAGCCTTGCCGAGTGCCAGCGGCAAATATTTGCCGCGTAGCGTCAGAAACTCGAGCAGGTCGGTGAGTTGCTTACGATTTAGCTGTTTTTCAAAGCCATCCGGCATGAGCGATTTGTTGGAGGCGGACAGGCTTTCTATGTCCTCCCGGAGAATGGTCTGCTTCTTGCCCTCGGCGTCGTAAAGCTCAATTGTCGTCTTCGACTCCCCAGCAAGCAAGCCATTGAGGACGAGTCCCTTGGCGGTGACCACGGTGTAGAC
Organism: uncultured Planctomycetota bacterium; assembly: GCA_963848825.1. GTDB lineage: Bacteria > Planctomycetota > Planctomycetia > Gemmatales > Gemmataceae > CAVVSQ01. Next base: position 756,873 of record CAWKFA010000009.1, read on the forward strand.
GCGAAAGTTTCCTTCAACGCTGCGGCTGGGATCGAGAATTTCAGCGAGCAAGTGCTCCTTGGTATGTGCCGCCATGCCCGTGAGATCGGGACCGATGTTGGTGCCAACGCCGGTGTGGACATGGCATTTGGTACATATCGTGGTGAACACAAGCTTGCCGGCGTTCGCATCCCCTTTTTCCTTGGTAATGTCCAGGAAACTCTTGATCACCGCCTCGCGGTCCGCATTGGGCAGCACGCCGCCTTTCTTGAGCAGCACCAGCGCGGTTTTGCGAACTGCGAAATTAGGATGGGCCGCCAGGGCCTGCTTTTGATCGAGCGATAATTCAGAAAGCTGAAGTTTACCCTGATCGATGCGTTCCAAATAGGTCCTGGTCCATTCCGGCCTGGCGAGCACCACGCTGATTGCGGCGCCGCGCACGTCGGGCGTCAAGGATGACATTTGCTCGATAATCATGTTGCCGACGTCGGGCACTTCACTCGCCGCCAGCGCGGCCAGCACGCCTTTCGCCAGATCCGGGGGCGTACGCGGATTAATGATTTCGAGAAGAGTTTTAGCGGTTGCTTTGTCGCTGGCAGCCGCGGCGACCAATTCCCGCGCCGCGTTGACGCGTTCCTTCGTGGTCATTTTGTCGTTTTTCACGTTGGCCAGGAGTGCGGCGGTAATCTCCGCCAGTGCATGTTCAAATTGCTTGCTTCCCCAGGCGGTGGCCAGCGTCACCAGCGACGACCGTTGCGCGACGCTCAAGCGCGAGGCGAGCCTGGCCAGGTCCTTTTCAAGAGCGTCGTCGAGCACGGGCCGGGCCTTGGTAATCCAGCCCTTGGCGAGGCCGCGCACGATCGGCTCGGCGATGCTTACTTCCGCATCCGCCAGTTTTGCCATCACTTGCCTGACCGAATCGACAGGTCCGCCGCGCGCATAATGCTCGGCGACAATGGTCGCCACGTGGAGAGCGGTGCCTCGGCCTTCTTCTGACTGGCCAGGGCCATCAAGAAATATTGGCTATTGTGGGCGGCCGCAACCGTGGTGGCATCGAGCAGCCACTTATCCCGCGTGTTGGTCGATTTGGACAATGCTTCCACCAGCGCCTGGCCGACAGTCGTCGAGGGCGGCAGGTCGGCCAATGCCAAAAACGCCGCCAGCCGCGTGTGCGGATCGGGATCATCCAACAGGCCCGCGGCCAGGACCGCTTCATCCTGCGCGTGGCGTTTTCGGTAGGACTTGCACGGCGTTAAGACGTACGCCCGCCGACGGGTGCTTCAAGGCGCCATAGGCAGCCTTCACCGCAGTACTATCGACATCGCCCATGGCTCCCAGCCCGTGGAGGGTCCACAGGGCATGAATCGCCGCGACGTTAAGTCCGATCTGATCTATGCCCTGGTCGTTGACAAGCGTGATCAAGTCGGGCACGACATCCGCTTTACCGCGTTCGACGAGTAGCCGTTGCGCGTGGAGACGCCAAAACATGTTGTCGTTCTTTAGCGTCGCCACCAATTTCTCGGGGGTGGCGTCCTTAAGTGTCGTAGGCGGTTGACCGGCCCTGGCGGCCTCCGGCACAATTTTGTAAATCCTGCCGTGTTTCGTGTTGCGTAGCTCGGTGCTATAGGCAGCCCCTTTGCCCGTCTTGAAGCCTGGCGGCGTTGGATTATGCTGCACGATGTAGCTGTACCAGTCAATGACCCACACATTGCCGTCGGGCCCCACCTCGGCCATGATGGGCGAGGTCCATTCATCATCGCTGGCCAGCAGATTGCAAGGATTGCTTGACTTGAACTGCGCTCCATCACGCTGGATCACGAAGGTGCCTACCAGGTGCCCCGTTGGTTCAGCCACGAAAGCGGTGCGGTCCCAATATTCTTCGGGATAATTGCGTGCCGTGTAGAGGGCATGCCCGGCGGCGGCGGTGTAGCGGCCAAATTGATCGACCTGGCGTACCTTTTCGGTGATTGGTTTGAATTCCGGATTGCCGGAGATGCCACCCTTGTCGAACGCCGCCTTCCAGCCTTTGACGGCTTCATAATAGCGGTTGGGGATGTGTAACGCGACGCTCGGATTGGCGTTGGCCGTCGAACCGAACACCAAACCTTCCTCGCTCATTCCCAGGCCCCAGGTGTTATTGTTTGTCGACCGCAGAAACTCAAGCTTGGAACCATCGGGCTTGAATCGGAAAAACCCCTGATTGAAGGTGTGACTTTCGCCACCAACGACGACAGTGGATCGATTGTAACCCTGCATCGCCCAGATCCAATTGTCGAGTCCATAGCGCATGTTGCTGACGCCGCCGTGCGTGTCGTTTTGGCCCCACGTGCCAAACATTTCCTCACGATGGTTTGCCTTATCGCCGCCGGTGGTGTCCTTGAGGAAGATCGTCTTCAGTCCCTCGAATACAATGACGCCGCCCTTGTAAAAGGTGAAGCTGGCGGGGATGCTGAGTTTGTCCGCGAACACGGTGAACTTGTCCATTCTGCCGGTGCCCTGGGTATCCTCGCAAATCACCAAACGATCGCTGCCTTCTCCTGACCCCGAGCGCTGAACGTTGTGGGGATAGTCAAGAGTTTCCGCGATCCACAATCTGCCCCGTTCATCCCAGTTCATGCAAATGGGCCGGTAGATGTCCGGATCGGCCGCCACCAACTCCACCTTCAGGCCTTGAGGCACAACCATGTGCTTCAGCGACTCCGCCGCCGGCAAGGGAAGCTGTTGCATGTTGAGCGTTGATCCCTTTTTGCCCCCCTTGTTGCCTCGATAATTGGGAATTTGATTGCCTACGTCCTTGTATTCAAAAGGCTTGAGGTCCTTGGCCAGCGCCGTCATCTGCGGTACGGTGAAAGGCCTATCAAACGCCGATTGCACGGGCGCCTGGCGGGGGTTGGCCAACGCGACTGGCTCTAGGCCCACGGCCCAGCGTATTCCGCGCGCCACCAGTTCCTGAAAGCCGGGATTGCTCCAGGTTCTTTGGTCGTGGCCCCAGGCCGTATAAAAAATGCGTCCCTTGCCCTGAGTGCGCACCCAGGTCCAGGGTTCTTTCACCTTGCCATCTTCGCGATATTCAAGAACTATGCGGTCCTTTTCATTGTGCTTGGCGTGGACGTAAGTTTCATCCCAACTTTCGAAGGCTTCGAGCCCTTTCATGATCGGGTGATTTGGTTCGGCAATCGTGGTGCGAAAGACGCCGGTGCCATGGCTTTTGAATTGAGCACCGACCAGAGCGATATATTTCGGCGAATTATGAAAAGCAAAGGAGGCGCAGTGAAGGGGAATGAAGCCCTTGCCGTTTTCGACGTAATCGAGCAGATCCTTTTCCTGCTCGGGACTGATTTTGAGGGTATTCGAATAAATGATCAAACCATCATAAGCCGCCAATGTTTTGGCGTTGATTGAGTTGACCGTTCCCGTGAAGACGATCTCGATGCCGCGAGCGGCCATGGCCGGTTCGAATTGACGATAACGCGCCTCGGGAGCGTGGCCGCTCTTGTCACCGAAGAACAGAATTCGAATTTTGGCTTTCTCCTGAGCCGGGGCCAGGGCCGGGCCAAACGTGAACGCGAACACGACCAGAATGGCTTTGAGGAGAGTTGACATGGCATATCCTTTTGACGATCGTAGTGAATCGCTTAGGTAGATAATCAGGCTATCATGCCGTTACTTGAGCGTGAAGGCCGGTAATTTGATCAGTTCGCCGCCCTTCATGGCGGATTCATGGGCCAGAATGCCGACGCATGTCCAGTTCGCGGACTGAACGGCGTTCGGGTACGGGTCGCGTCCCTGTTCCAGGGCCGACAGGAACTCATGCACCAGGTGGGGGTGAGAACCACCATGGCCCGCGCCTTGTAAAAACGAGAGGTGCTGTTTTTCGTCGGCATCGTAAACTCCGCGGCGCGTGAACATCTGGATTTCTTTGGGTAGCAAATGGGCGTAGTCCGGTACGGGCACGCGCTGCGGTATTTCCGGCTCCGGTTTCTTGGCGGTATGAATCACCGGTTCTTCCCCTTCGATGAGTTGCCATTCGAAGCTTTTTTTGGTGCCGAAGGCATCGAAGCTCTCACGATATTGGCGGGCAGTGTCGAAGAGCGCACGATAAATTCGCGCCGTCAAGTCGGAATCCTTGAGCTTGATGTGGCAAGTCTCGACGGCGAACGGCGAATTATATTTCGCAATGAGTTCCTTGCGAATGGTGCCCGACCCGAAACAGGAGACGTATTCCGCCTCCGCACGCGTCAGCGCCAGGCATGGCCCCACGCAGTGCGTGGCATAATGCATCGGTGGCAAACCGGGCCAGTAATTCGGCCACCCATCCATGTCTTGATGGTGGCTGGCCTGCAGAAATTGAAGCTTGCCCAGTTCACCCTTCTCGTACATCTCCTTGACAAACAGAAACTCGCGTGCATAAACGACCGTTTCGGCCATCATGTACTTGAGCCCGGTCTTTTTCACCAGTTCGACGATTTGCCGGCAGTCATCGACCGTGGTTGCCATCGGCACGGTGCATAAAACGTGCTTGCCCGCCTTCAGGGCCGCAATCGATTGCGGTCCATGATCGGGAATCGGACTGTTGATGTGCACGAAATCCACGTCGGGATCGGCGAGCACGTCCTCATAGCGCGCGTAGCGTTTGGCCACCTTGAAAGTATCACCGACCTCATTGAGTTTTTTCTCCGTGCGCTGGCAGATTGCGAACATCTCGGCATTCGGGTGTCGCTGATAGATCGGAATAAACTCGGCGCCGAAACCAAGCCCGACGATGGCGACGTTAAATTTCCGCGTCATTAGTGCTGCCTCAGAAGCCATTGGGGAGTGACCGGCTTGTATCCCGTAAATACTACAAGAAGTCCGGCAGAGAATATAGAAACATCCAGAAAAAAAATGACGGTGCCCGAGACGTGAGCCGGGCTGATTTTGTCCTTACGCGTCTCATCGCTTGGCAGCGGAATTAGCGAGCTTTTTCGCGCTGCCAAGCGCACTGCGCCATGATCAACCGCCTCTTTATTTCTTCGGAATTCGCATCGCATAGAACGATCGCCAAACGAAAACCAGCGCGACGGCCAGTAAAACCGCGCCGACTATGGCGGTGTAGTCGAAACCCCCTTCGATTCGCGCTTTTTCCTTGATGCCGATGGCGATTTCCACCGCCAAAAGGCCAAAGAGCGTCGAGAACTTGATGATCGGATTGAGCGCGACCGACGTGGTGTCCTTGAAGGGATCGCCCACGGTATCGCCGACGACAGTCGCCTCATGCAGCGGCGTGTTCTTTTCCTTGAGATCGACTTCCACGTATTTCTTGGCGTTGTCCCAGGAACCGCCGGCGTTGGCCATGTAAATGGCCTGGAAGAGCCCGAACACCGCGATCGAAACAAGGTAGGCGACAAAGAAGTTAGGATCGAACAGCGCAAATGCCAGCGTGAAAGCCATCAGGGCGATAAAGATATTCCACATACCGCTTTGGGCGTATTCCGTGCAAATCCTCACCACCGTTTTCGAATCGTTGATGTCCGCCGAGGTTTTCGTGAGGTCCATGTTTTGCTTGATGTACTCCACCGCCCGGTAGGCACCCGTCGTGACGGCCTGCATCGAGGCGCCGCAGAACCAATAGACCACCGACCCGCCACATATGAGCCCCAGCAATACCGGAGCATCGGTCAAGCTGACCCGTAGCATCGTCCTGCCGTCCAAGCCCATGGTTTTTTCAAGAATCAAGATGATCGAAAAGATCATGGTGGTGGCACCGACGACCGCGGTGCCGATCAACACCGGTTTCGCGGTCGCCTTGAACGTGTTTCCCGCCGAGTCGTTCGCTTCAAGGTAGTGCTTGCCCTGTTCAAAATCTGCGTCAAACCCGAAGTCGCGCCTGATCTCTTCCTTGATGCCGGGTATATGCTCGGTCTGCGCCAGTTCAAAAATAGATTGCGCGTTATCTGTCACCGGACCGTAACTATCGACCGCGATATTGACGGGGCCCATGCAGAGAAAGCCGAAGGCGACCAGGCCAAAGGCGAAGACGGAGGCATAATGAGCTTTATCGCCCAGCAGCTGCCCCACGCCCTGGAGGCTGACATAGTAGGCGATTGCCATCAGGCCGGCGATGAGAATGCCTTTCCAAAAGGCGCTAAAATTGCCCGCGACCAGGCCGGACAGAATGGTCAAGGAGGCGCCCCCCTCGCGTGATGCCGTCACGATTTCATGCACGTGCTTGGAATGCGAGCTGGTAAAGACCTTGGTAAATTCAGGAATGAGCACCGCCGCCAGCGTGCCGCAACTGATGATGATGGCGAGCTTCCACCATAGGCCGGGTATGTCCATGTCGCCGATGAGGAGGTAACTCATGCCGAACGACGTGGTGATGCACAGGATCGACGCGATCCAGATGAGGCGGGTCAAAGGTTCTTCAAAATCGAATTCCTTGAGTCCCTGGTACTTCTTTTCGGAAATGGCTTGATTGACAAAGTAAGACAGGCCGGACATGAAGTCCATCAGGAAGCGCATCGCGAAGATCCAGACGATGAGCTTGGCCTGGACGTATTCGGTCGGGACGGCCAGGCAAATAAAAGAGATGAGCGCCACGCCGGTGACCCCGTAAGTCTCGAAGCCGTCCGCGGTCGGACCGACGGAGTCGCCGGCATTGTCGCCTGTGCAATCGGCGATGACGCCGGGGTTGCGGGGATCGTCTTCCTTGACCTTGAAGACAATCTTCATGAGATCGGAGCCGATGTCGGCGATCTTGGTAAAAATGCCACCCGCGATGCGCAACGCCGACGCGCCGAGCGATTCGCCGATCGCGAAGCCCAGAAAGCAAACACCGGCAACCTGGCGCGGAACATAGAGCAGAATGATCACCATCATGATGAGTTCGAGCGATATCAGGAAGAGGCCGATCGACATGCCTGCCCGCAGGGGAATGTTGACGACGTCCCAGGGAATGCCCTTGAGCGAAGCAAACGCCGTCCGCGCGTTGGCATAAGTATTTACGCGGATACCATACCAGGCCACGGCATACGAGCCGCCCATGCCCACGATGGAGAAGAGCAGCACCAGGAGAATCGTTTCGATGGTGTGCGCATTGGTCTGGTCGGGCTTCTGTTCCAGAAAGAAGTAGAAAGTGATGGCGGCTGCGATGAAACAGAACAGCATCAACAGGAACTTGCCCTGCTGAATCAAATACGTCTTGCACGTTTGGAAGATGACCTCGGCGACATCGAGCATCGATTTATGCGCTGGCTGCCTGCGAATCTGCCAGAGCTGGTAGAGGCTGATACCCAGCGTTCCGGTGATGACCAGGGCGCCGTAGAACAGCAGGTTCCAGGCGGAGACGGGGTGTCCGAAAAGATCGAAGTGGGGCTTGCCTGCCTCGCCATGCAAGTCGGGAATCTTCAGGTCCGCCTCGCTGGCCAGGACCGGGGCTCCCATCACCAGCAGTACGAAAAGGGACCATGCCATCCGCTTCAAAATGCTCATAGAACTCCGCTTTCTCTTCATGAGTGAGACCAAACTTGACGGCCCTGAACCATCGAGCCAACCCGGCAAATATCTTGCCCGGAATTCTTTATTGGTGAACAATCGTAAAAGGATGATATAAAGAGCGGAACCCTTGTCCGGCAAGACTAACGGGTGAAAATCGCGGCATAAATGGCGCCTATTCGAGGGCGCTGCCGCCTTGTCCTCGCACCGCCGGAGGATCGCCAGTTATCAGCCAGTGCCGGCGACCTTCCCGAGGATCTGGCCATGAATGTCAAGGGCCACTTCGGCGTTCCAGGCTTGCAAAAGGCGGCGATACACGGGTCCGGGCCAGGCAACTGGCTTGCGGTTGCAACGGCTGACCCCGACCAGGCAATAAGGCGTGCTCGTCAGCAAGATTTCGTGAGCCGTTTCCAGATCGGCGACAGTCAGCGGAGCTTCCTCGAAAGGGAGCCCCAGCTTGACGCACAATTCCATCACGACCCGCCGGCTGATTCCTTCCAAAATGCAGCTCGACGGTGGCGATAAAAGCTTGCCATCGCGGACAAGTAGCACGTTCGCGGCCGCCGTTTCCGTCAGATAACCCGCCTCATCAAGTAGCAGCGCCACTGCTCCGGGATCAAGGCGCTGAGCTTTCCGCTCCGCCAGCCACCAGTGCATCCGGCTGCGCATCTTGATTCCTGGAGGCACGCATACGGCCGGCAACTGCCGCACGGATGGTACGATGAGTGCCGCGCCCTCTTCCAGCAAGCGCCGATAACGACCGTAGGGCAAGGGAAAGGTGTGCATGCCGAACGTGACTGGGCCGAAGCCGTTGTCGGCGCCGATGTAGTGACCCAGTGGCCCAGGCGTGGCAAACAGCACCAGGATCAATTCCTGGCCGCCGGTTGCTAATGCCGCATTGTGTTGAATGAGGCGTTCCGCGTGTGCCGTGATCTCGGCGCTTGATAAGAGGGGCAGAATACCGCTCGCCTGGCAACTTTGCTCAAAACGCGCCAGATGGTCTCGCCAGCGATAAAGCTTCTGGTGGAATGTTCGGCACAGATCGGTAACCGTTGCCCCCATGACGAACCCGGCATCATGAAGCGGCAGCAGCGCCTGCGATTGCGGCAGCCAGCGGCCTCCGAGAAACGCTAGTGGTTCTGACATGAAGGTGATTATAGAAAGACCGGTTTTTTAGCGGTACGTGACACCGACCCGGGTAATAACACCGGCCAAAGCGTTATGCGGCGCGTAGGGCGGCGAGTGTTCGTTCGGTAGCACCTTGCTGAAGTGCCGTAAAGTTGCGGGCGGCGCGCCGAAGGGCTGCGCGTTCTTGCGGATCGGCAAGGAGACGCAAGGTTTGGTGCTCCAGCGCGGCGGCATCGGGAACTTGCAGGGCAGCTCCGGCCTCGAGAAGACGTGCTACCGTGTCTTTGAAGTTCCATGTCCACGGGCCGAAGATGACTGCGGCCCCGTAGGCCGCGGGCTCGATCATGTTCTGACCACCGCGCTTGCCGTCCAGACTGCCGCCCACAAAGGCGACGTCCGCGAGTCCCCAGGCAGCGCTTAATTCGCCAAACGTATCAAGCAAAAGTATCGGCGCAGTTGCGGTATTGATAGGTCGAGGTGACGCGCCAAGTTGGCTCCGCCGCCAATAAGGAAGACCAGACGCGGCCAGTAGATCAGCGACAGGGCCGAACCGTTCTTTCTGACGCGGCACGAGAATCAGGCGTAGGTTGGGATGTTTGAGCAAAGCGCGGCGATAAATGTCCAGGATGATAGTTTCTTCGGGGTCCTGCGTGCTGCCGGCCACCCACACCATTTGACCAGGCTGGATGCCCAGAAGGTCACGCAAAGCCATGGTGGCTGGGTTGGTGCGGTCGGCGACGGCGCCGTCATACTTTACGTTGCCAGTCACCAGGACGTTCCTGGCGCCGACCATACGAAAGCCGGCGGCGTATTCCTCGGTTTGGGCGGCGAGACGTCCAGCCGCGCAAAGATGCCGCGTACGACCCCACGCAGACGTGCGTAGCGCCCGGCGCTACGCGGACTCATTCGCGCATTGATGACCGCGAGCCGAATACCTTTTTGTTTGGCCAAGCGTACGAAATTTGGCCAGATTTCTCCCTCGGCAAGAACAACCATGTCCGGCCGAATGCGCGCCAACGCAGTTTGTACGGACCAGGTAAAATCGAATGGCCAAAAGATGACCTGCAAATCAGGAAATGCCTTACAGGCTTCCTCATGGCCGGTATCGGTGGTCGTAGAAACGACGCAGCAATGGTCGGGATGCTGCCGGCGGTAGGCGGAGATCACCTGCCGCAATAGATGAACCTCGCCAACGCTGACGCCGTGAAACCATACGGTGCGCTGTCCCGGCGCAGCCTTGGTCGGTGCTACCCGACCGGTGAGTTTGGTCCAAAAGCCCCGCCGGTATTTGCCGGTGGTGAGCCCCATATATAAAAGGCGCGGCACGTAACCGAGGAGTACCAGAAGATAAACGAGGTTGAGCAGGTAGGGCATCCATTCCCCAGGCTTTTGAAGGCTTACTTGGCTGCCTTGCGGCGAGACCAATGCCTCATTGCGGAAAGCGAGCTACTTCACCGCGTTGCGCATGCAGCAGTTCTTGTACTTTTTGCCGCTGCCGCACGGGCAAGGATCGTTGCGGCCTATTTTGTCGCCGCGGTTGCGGATTGGTTCAACTTTTTGCTCCGTTTGGCTGCCGCGAATGGCGGTGTCTTGAATGGCGCGGATGTCGGTGCCGGCCGTCGGTCGCGGGGCCTCTTCCTTGATGGTGGCGCCGATCGCCCAGACGGACTCGGCGAAGCTTTCGTCATCCTCCATGCGGAAGACGGTGTCGGTGATCTTGTCCCCCAGGGCAATCCACATGTTGTCGAATTCCTTCATGCCCTGGCGCTTGAACTCAGTCTTCGGATCGATCTGGGCATAACCCACCAGGCCGATGCCCGACCGCAGGTGGTCCATGATATAGAGGTGGTTTTTCCAGGAGGTGTCCAGCTGGTTGAGAACCAGGCTGCGCTCCATGCGTTTCATCTCAGGCCGATAGTTGCTGTCGAAAGCGGACCAGAGCAAGTTACGTGCTTCATCCACGGTGACGCCCGTGAGAAGCTTTTCGTCCACTTCCAGGCCAACATTGTCGCGGGCCCAGGAAACCATATCGCGCGCGTCCGCTTCCTCGGAGAATTCGGTACCTTCAAAAGTCTCCGCGAGCATCGTGTCGATGTCGCTCTGCCCCGACTTTGGAAATGATTTGGCGCTCAACTCCACCAGCATCTTTTGCAGCCTGCTTCGTGATTGCGTGCGGAAGTCTTCCTCGGTGATCGCTGGTTCCGCCGTCGGAAAACGCGTTTGATACCAGCGCAGCAGTCCCTCGCGATCGTAGCGGACTCCCGGGCCAGTCATTGGGCGGGTTGCTTCGGACATGAACCGCGCCATGGCTACCGTGACGGGAAACTCGACTTCTTTCTGCCGATAGAGTGCCTTGATGGCATTGAGTAGCTGGTACTTGAGAGGCGCACGGTCCAGCGTGGCGATTTGTTCCAGTTCAACGCCAATTTGGAACTTGAGCCGCATCCATTCGCACAGGGATTGCCGGCCCCAGTCCTCGCCCATGTAAAGAGCACCCTTGCTCAGATCGACCGCCGCTACAGCCTTCTCCGCCTGCTCCATGATGAAGCCGGCCAGTTCCTCGCGGCCAATTTGCTTCAGTTCGCGATCGGTCGTCTTCAGTCCCCATAGCGAATTGACCCGGCCCGCCATCGCTCCCCAGTTCCACTCCTTGGCATCAACGTCATCGGCCAGGTTCTCGTCCATGGCCTCCTGGATTTGCGTTTGAATCATGTTGGAGGCCTTTGTCTGCGCGGTGCTGACGGCCTCCTCATAAGTACTACGCACGAAAATGCCGGCATCGAACTCCACGCCCAACTTTTGGGAAGCCAGCTCCGCGAAGCTGGCCGGACCGTACTTGTCGTCAAGATAAAGATCGAGCGCCGTGTCGATCTGCTGCTCGATCATGTCCAGAATGCGGATCTTGCAATTGGCCCCCTCCAGAATCTCCTGGCGATAGCCGTAGACGCGTTTGCGCTGATGGTCCATCACCTCGTCGTATTCGAGGAGGTTCTTGCGAATGTCGAAATTGCGTTCCTCGACTTTCTTTTGCGCGGCCTCAATGCGGCGCGAGACCATCTTGCTCTCGATGGCCTGGCCCTGCTCCATGCCCAGCCGCTGGAGGACGCCGGCGACCCATTCTCCGGCGAAGATGCGCATAAGGTCATCTTGCAAGGACAGGTAGAAGCGCCCGGAGCCCGGATCTCCTTGCCGACCGGCGCGGCCGCGCAACTGATTGTCGATGCGGCGTGCCTCATGGCGTTCAGTGCCGATAATGTGCAGACCGCCCATCTCGGCCACTTCCCGGCCTTCTTCCTCCATCTTCTCGTCGGCGCGAATTTGGGCGACGAGCTGCTTCCATTCCTCAGGGGGCACGTCCAGGAGGGTCGCGTACTTGTCTTTGAGGCGGGCCCAGGCCATCGTTTCGGGGTTGCCGCCAAGAATGATGTCCGTGCCGCGGCCGGCCATGTTGGTGGCAATGGTCACGGCGCCAACGCGGCCGGCTTGCGCGACAATCTCCGACTCGCGGGCGGCGAATTCCGGCTTGGCATTCAAAAGCTCATGCTTGACGCCGCGCCGTTTGAGCATGGCGCTGAGCTTTTCGGATTTCTCGACGTCCGTGGTGCCCAAAAGCATGGGGCGGCCATGCCGATCGATCTCGCTGACATCCGCCAGCTGGATGGTTTGCTTTTGATTGCCTTCCTTGAGCTGCAAATCGATCGTGGCTTCCGTCTCGTTTTTGATGGTGCCTACTAGCTCTGTGCCGTCATTCATGTGGACAACGTCGTAACGATGTATTCGTTCGACTTCATCGACCACCGCGTCCCACTTTTCCTTTTCCGTCAGGAAGATCACGTCCTGATAATTGAGGCGGACAAGCGGCTTGTTGGTCGGAATGGCGACCACGTCGAGTTTGTAGATCTTCCAGAACTCGCTCGCTTCGGTCATGGCAGTGCCGGTCATGCCGGCGAGCTTCTGGTAAAGCTTGAAGAAATTTTGCAGCGTGATCGTCGCAAGAGTTTGCGTTTCTTCCTTGATCTTTACCCCTTCCCGCGCGTGCTTGGCCTCGACCGCCTGGTGCAGGCCGTCCGACCATTGCCGGCCAATCATCAATCGGCCCGTGAATTCATCGACGATGATGACGCTCATTTCACCCGATTCCGGATGCCGCATCACCACGTATTGCTTGTCTTTCTGATAAAGGTGATGCGCCTTGAGCGAGTTATCGATCAAGTGCGGCCATTCCATGTTGCCGGCAGTATAGAAACTTTCAACGCCAGCCAACTCCTCGGCCTTGCGGATGCCCTCGTCGGTCAAGTGGCAGGTACGTTCTTTTTCCTTGACTTCGAAGTAATAGCCAAGGCGTTTCTCCTTCTTTTCGGCGTCCGGCGGCGACATGTAGCTGCCGTAATCCACCGGGTCCGTCCCTGCGTCGTCGTCGGGCTTCGGGGCCTCCACGGGGGCCTCGGCCTTCTCCTCGACAGGTTCGTTCTCTTCGCGCGTCAGGGGGTGATCCGGAATGTCAAGCCCATGGCCCATTTCCTTAAGTTTGGTCTGAGCTTTCTTTTCCAGCTCGGTGAGCTGCACGGCGATCTGGTTGGCCTTGGCATAGCGGGTAAGGTCGCCGAAAGCCGGGCCGGAAATAATAAGCGGCGTACGCGCCTCGTCGATGAGAATGTTGTCAACTTCGTCGATAATCGCGTAATGAAGCGCCTTTTGGCATTGCTGGTGGAAGGCCTGATAGTTGGGGTCGCCCCAGCGCGCGGGCTTCATGTTATCGCGAAGATAATCGAAGCCGAATTCGCTGTTGGTGCCATAAGTGATGTCGCAATCATAGGCCCTACGACGGTCCACCGGATCCATGTCACTTTGGATGAAACCGCAGGTGAGGCCCAGGGCCAGATAAATCGGCGACATCCATTCGCAATCGCGCCTGGCCAGATAATCGTTGACCGTAACGATGTGGACGCCCTTGCCCTCGAGCGCATTGAGGCAAGCGGGCAACGTGGCGACGAGGGTCTTGCCTTCCCCCGTGACCATTTCCGCGATATTGCCCTCGTGCAAAACTGCGCCCCCAACGATTTGGGTGTCGAAGTGACGCATGTTTTTGGTGCGCCGCGCAGCCTCGCGGCAAGCGGCGAATGACTCGGGCAACAAGTCTTCGAGCGTTTCACCGGCCACCAAACGGTCGCGAAACACGATCGTGAGCGCTTTGAGCTCTTCATCGCTGAGCGAAGTCATATGCTCTTCGAGAGCGTTGACCTGATCGAGTACGGAGCCGGGAATGATGCTGTGGCTTTCACTGCCGCGTGGGCGAAGATACCCCAGCCGCCGGATGATGCGTTCGTTGCTGGAGCCGAACATTTTGCCCAGGATACCGACCACCCCCTCGCTCATCGCGCTGAGTTTATCCGTAAGTCGTTCCCACAGGCTAGCTTCCATATTCGTTTCGGTGCTCATAATCTCCGACCGTCTGGACTAGGTGGCAAAGGTGTTACAATCCCTACAATCCGTATATTGTAGGAACTCAGTGTAAGTACAGGTACAAATGGGGTCAATATGGACATCCACCCCACGTCCCTAATGGTTATAAAGATTCGCAAAGCGCTGTTTCTCGCTCGAAGATACCGCGAATCCCATCCTAACTGCCCCCGGCACCGTATCGGTACGCCAAAGTGCACTCATTGCGACAGCAGCCAATGACCCCCCATACCATTTCGTGCCCGTACTGCAATGCCGTACTCTACCCCGACCAGGTTCGTTCGACTGGCGGGCCCAAAGCCATATGTCCTCGTTGTGGCGAACCACTTCCAGCGCCGCTACTTATGAATTTGCCAACGACTTCGTCCCCTGAGGAGCAGCCTCCGCCGTTCAGATCGTGGACGAATCGCCGGGTCAGTTTGGCCGTCGTCAGTGTCATGGTGTTCATGGGCCTTGTCGGCCTGAGTTGGGCCCTCGTTACCGTGCAGTGGCGACGACAAAACGATTTTCGAGGAAAAAGGCAGGCTACCGCGCCACTCATTTTACAAGAACCTGGCGAGCTTGCCGGCCTTGGTTACCTGCCGCCCGACGTCAACGTCATTGCTGTATTAGATGTGGCCGAACTTCTAAAAGATCCCGCGGCTGGAACTTTGTTGGCTGCGCCGCGGCCAGCCTTGTTCGACATGCTGCTATCGCTGGTCGAGAGGGTGACGAGCCTGAAGGCGGCCGATCTTGATGCGGTCATTGTCGGCACGGAAATTAAAGACAAGTTGCCGCAGCTTACGCTGGTCGTGCAAACAACCAAACCTTATGTGCCGGCGCAACTAGCGGAAGCGTTACGGCCAGCGGTCGCCACGGTCCAGCGCAGGCTTTCCCCTTTACCGTTTCCAACGAGCTCCCGGGGAAATGATGCTTTGGTGCCCCGGTCCCCGCACGCTGGTTATGCTTTATCGCTTCGATTCGCTGAAAATAGAGGACCTCGAGGCGATACCGTGGCCAGCACGCAAGGATGCCGAGGCGGCGCCGCCGGCCCTGCGCGACCTTTTGAGCCAGCAACGCATTAACAAACAAAGCCTCGGCTGGGCGGCCGGACAGCTCGAGCGTCCCGCCCTTCTCAATAACTTGCTACCCTTTGCGCCCGGTCTGGCAGGCAAGGCTCAGTTGCTGACGAATGTGCGTGCCTTTACGCTGAGCCTGTACTCCCAGGAGGGCATGGTTTTGGACGGCGCCTTTCGTACCGGTGATGAAAAGGGAACAGGCCTCGTTCGCAAGCAAATCGAAGAAATGAACCCACATACCTTCAAATCCTACAAGGTTGCCGTGCCGCCGCCCGGCGCCGACGCCGCGGCACAATGGGTTACGCTGCAAATACGCGGCGAGGTCCAAACATTTCGCGAGTTATTGGGGCCAAAATAGCGTGGCCTTTGTCATTTCTCCTGATCCGACTCGTCGTTCAGCGCTCGCGCGCTCGCAGCACCACCAGATCGATAAGTGCCTCGTGACGGCCCAGAGGCTTCGCCAGCAAAAACTGGGCGCCCGGATGGCGTTCCGCCAGCATGTTGCGAAACTCCTTCAGATCCTGGCGAACGTGTATACCCGGCGATAAAAAGTAGGGCAACAGGACCACGCGGTCCGCGCCAGGCTAACGCACTTTTGGCCGCCCGTCAGTATGTCCGGCTCGGCGATTTCCAGGAACGATGCTTCGACGATGGCATACGAGCCGCGCGTCCGCAAGGCCGCCACGACGTGCAAAAGATCATCATTGGCTTCGCGATTGCGGCTACCGTGAGCGATCAACAACAGCGCGGTTGGCATCGGCATGTCCCCTGGCCGCGAAGTCGGCGCGAAATCCTACGTTCTGTGTCCAGCTCATGATAGGATACAGGCTATCGATCATGTCTTGTCAACTCATAACGGGCCAAAAAATGATTGGTGACCGGTTGGGCAAATGGGTCATTTTCAAAGAGCTGGGCCGTGGCGGCATGGGCCGTGTTTACTTGGCGCAAGAGGAATTGACCAATCGCCAGGCCGCAGTCAAGGTGCTGGCGGCCGAACTCGCGCAAGAAACCGGCTTCTTGCAGCGCTTCGAGCGCGAGATCGACGCGCTCAGTCAACTCGACCATCCGGGCATTGTGCGCTTTTTTGAATCGGGCCAGGAGAATGGCGTGTATTATTACGCCATGGAATACGTCGAGGGACAGAGCCTCGACGAAATTCTGCTCTCCCAGGGAAGGTTGCCCTGGCAGGAAATACTGGACATTGCTTTGCAAATATGCCCCGCCCTTCGCCACGTTCATGACCATGGCATTATTCACCGCGATATCAAGCCCCCCAACATTTTACGCACCTCAGCCGGCCAAATTAAGCTGAGTGATTTTGGCATCGCCAAGGTTTTCGCCAGCCAAAGTTTGACGTCCACAGGCGGCATCGTGGGCACGGCTGAATTCTTGTCGCCGGAACAGGCTGCCGGCAAGCCGGTCAGCAAGCGCAGCGATATTTACAGCCTGGGAGTAGTACTTTACACCCTTCTGACGGGTCGAACGCCGTTTGAGGGTGTCTCTTATCTCGATCTCCTTCACAAGCACCGTTACGGGCAATTCGATCCGCCGCGCCGCCGTGTACCGGAAATTCCGTTTGAGGTCGATGAACTTGTTTGCAAGCTCCTTGAAAAAGAACCGGAGAAAAGGCCGCCCGACTGCCTGGTGCTGGGCAAGCAACTCGACGCCATTCGTCTCAAGTTCGCGCGGAAAAGTCAGCTGACCGCGGTCGATGCCACCGAGGGTGCCACGGTGGCGGAAAATCGCACGGACTTTGAGATGGAGCCGCGCACGGGACCGGCCACGCTCATGAGCAGGCTCATGCGAGCCGAACTCGACCGTCAGAATGCGGCGCATCCCCTGGCCCGCTTGCTCAATCGTACCTGGGTGTTGGCGCTGCTTTTGGTCGGCTGTCTTGGGTTGATTGTCTGGACCTTGTGGCCGCCGAGTAGGGAGGTACTTTACACGCGCGGCGCGGACCTCATGGCCTCGGACCGACTCGCGGACATGAAGGAGGCCTGGCGCGAGTATCTCGAACCGCTAAATACTCGTTTTCCCGATCATCCCTATCAGGAAGAAGTGGCCCGTTTCCATGCAAAACTCAAGTCCGCGGAGAGCGGCGAAGTGACGGAGGCCCAGCGTTTCTACCGTCAGGGGGAGCGACTCCGACAAAGCGGCGACCTCATGGGAGCCCGGCGCGTCTGGCAAGATCTGGTGGCAGTTTTCAAAGAAGTGGCCGCGGAGCAAGAATGGATCCGGCGGGCCGAGGAGGGCCTCCTTGACATGGAGAAAAATGCCCCCGCCCGTCACCAGTCGGTTCAGCCCGCTCTGGCGCGGGCCGAGCTATTGCGCAGCCAGGGGAAGCGCGCCGAGGCCGAGAAGATCTGGTCAGGGCTTGAAGATCTCTATCGCGACGATCCCTGGGGACAGGAGTTACGGCGCCAGATCGACGAGGCCCGCAAGAAATGAGAATGGGCCACTTGGACTTGACCTGTTTTGGCGAAAATGGGTTAACAGGGCATGCGCATTTGTCTTTACACCGAGACGGCGTTGCCCAAAATGGGTGGCCAGGAGATGGTGGTCGATGCCCTGGCTCGCCAGTATCTCCAGATGGGCCAGGAGGTGGTGGTGCTGGCGCCTTATCCGCGTCGGCCCTTGCGAGCTCGCGATGAGGCCTTGCCCTATCGCGTTGTCCGCCACCCACTGTTCCTTTCCACACGCCACTTCGTCTCCTGGTATCGATGGTTTCTCAACCGCCTGCACCGCGCTCACCGCACCGAAATCCTTCATTGCCATGGGCTTTATCCGCCGGGTTATCTCGCGGGCCTGACCCGGGCCGCGCGTAATATACCGACCGTCATCACCAGTCATGGCGGCGATGTTCAAGCCGACAACGTGCGCCTCCTTAAACCCCTTCTGCGCGAGCGAATCGTCCAGGGGTTGGCGGCTGCCGATGCCCTGGTGGCCATCAGCCGCTTCACTGAAAATCGCATGCGCTACCTTTGTCCCAGCGCCAATATCGTCAGCATCCCCAACGGCGTCGATCTTGCACCCTTCGCGCAGGCGGCCGCCAGGCCGCCTGCGTTGCCAGACGCGCTGCTGCCAAGGAACTATTTCCTGTTTCTTGGCCGGCTGAAAGAACGCAAGGGGGTCGATGTATTATTGCATGCGCTGGCTCGGCTGCCCGCCGACGCCGCCGTCCCGCTGGTAATCGCTGGCTCGGGTGAAGAGCAGTCGGCCCTGGAACAACTGGGCGCACGGCTGGGTTTGCAGGAACGTGTGCGCTTTCTGGGCGCCACGCATCATCCAACCAAGGCATACCTATTTCAAAACGCCCTGGCCACCGTCGTTCCTTCACGTATTTCCGAGGCTTTTGGCCTGGTGGCGCTGGAGAGCTTCGCGGCGGGCACACCGGTGATTGGCTCACGTCTTCCCGGTCTGGAGGATTTGATCGAGCCAGAAAAAACCGGCTGGCTCGTGCCTCCGGAAGCACCGGACGCACTCGCCGACGCTTTGCGGCACGCCTGCCAACATCGTGACCGTTGCGCACGTATGGGGGACGAGGGCCGCCGCATGTCCCAGCGCTTCGATTGGAGCGTGGTCGCCCGGCTCCATTTGGAGCTATATGAAAAGATATTAGCGGAAAAGGGCTCGGTCGCCGCCTAGGTCCTATCACACGTCGCGACGCGAAAAGCCGATCATGCCGGCCAACGCGAATAATAACGAGACGGATAGCGCCCCGCTGATCAGCCGGGTCACCATCTGCCAGTCATAAAAGCCCTTGAGCACCCGCGGCAGTGCCTGCAAGGCCCGATCCGGCGAAGGGTAGCTTTCCGGAAGGAAAGAGAGGGCGAAGCCGGCACTATATAACGCCATCCACACGATGGCGATGCTCACGACGGTATTGTTGGACAGGGCACTGACGCTAACGCCGAACGTAATGACCATGACCAGTAGCGAGGCGACCGTGGCCAGCGCGATCACGCTGCCGTCCAGCCTGAGATTATCGCTGTGCAGCATGAAGAAGGAGCCAATGAGGGCCAGGGAGGCGATAATGAGAAACGTGCCGAGGACCACGGCCAGGCGCGCGTGCCATTTACCCAAAAAATACTGATAGCGGCTGATGCCACGGCTTAGAACCGAGTCGGCCATGGTGCCGCGCTCGGAGCAAATCGCACCGGACGTGAGCACGATGACCAGCGTCACACTGCCAAAGGCCACCCAGTTAAGAAGATCGCTAATCATTTCCGGCGCCGGCTGGACAAACCCGCCTTCGCGCTTGGCGCCGAAACGATAAAGCAAAAAACCGACCGCCGCTCCAAAGGATACGAGCACCCAAACGCGATAAATCCAGCTGTTCAGCGTTTGCTTCAGGTCCGCCTGAAAAACGGCCCAGTAGGGCAGCAAGCGATTTATCTTGATCGATTTGACGACTGGGGGCGCGGGGGCATCCATGAGACTTCCAGTTCCTTAACGAAAGGCGTTTCTTTTCGTCACGCCGCTTCGGGATTTTGATAAGCGCGGGAGAAGCCGCGCGTTCTTCTTTTTCCACCAGGTCCAGAAATGCCTGCTCGGTTTGCTGGCCGACGCTGCGTATCGAGACGAGCGTGACCTTGTTATCCGCCAGCGTCATGAAAACATTCGCCAGTGCCGACGCATTGTTCGCGTCATCGGCCAGACGCAGTTCCAGCCGGCGCTGGCGCAGGACCACGGCCTTGAAATCCGCCAGGCCCTTGATGGTCTGCATCGCCTTGGCAATCGCCTTCTGGTCGCCTTCCAGGTCGAGTTCATAATGGTTCTTGCGCATGCGGCCCTTGAGATCTTGCAAGGACCCGAAATAAATCAGGTGACCCTGGCTGAGAACGGCGGCATGATTGCAGACTTCGTCGATATCGCTCAAATTGTGGCTGGAGACTATGAGCGTCTTTTCCTTCGCCAGCGACTTGATGAGCTCCAACATGCTGCGGCGCGCTTCAGGATCGAGGCCGTGGGTCGGCTCATCCCAGATCAGCAGGTCCGGCTCGTTGATGAGACTGGTCGCCACCGCGAGTCGAGCCGTCATGCCATTGGAAAAGCCGTCCACCGGATCGCCGGACACGCTGAGCAGGTCGACGGCGCGAATTAGCGATGCCAGGCGGGGCTTGCGCACGCCCGCCGGCAAGCCGAACAAGCGGGCCATGTAATCGAGGTAACTTATGGGCGTCATGCCGCGTGGGAATTGCGGATTGGTGGGGATATAGCCAATGCGGCAGCGCAAGGCGGCAGCGTTGGGCCCCATGATCTGGCCAAAGACCCTGGCCCAGCCGGCCGTTGGCCGATGGAGCCCGAGGATCAGGCGCAACAACGTGGTCTTACCCGCGCCATTGTGCCCCAAGAGGCCCAAAACGCAGCCGGGTTCCAACTTCAACGTCACATCGTTCAAGGCAATCTGGCGGTTCTGGTACAACTTGGTAAGCTTGTACGTTTCCACGACCAGGTCGCCCGCGTACTCAGCCACGAGGCTCCCTCCTCGACGCGGACTTCAAGACGCGGGATTATAATGTCAGCCGCCAATAGTTCCTAGGCCAACTGGTTCGAAAGTGACCCAGGTCGGCTGGCCCAAGGGATAGGCGCCAACTTCCTCTCTTTAACAACAACATCCGGCGCGGCCTGAAGAGAATAGCCAAGAAAGCCCGGCGACTTACGTTTGCATTCGCGTCCAGCCTTTTCTAGATTAACAACGGTCGCAATCTTCCCTTTCTAACCCATTCTGCCCATGCTTGCGGTTACCGCTAACTACTTCAAGGATTTGCAAGATCGCATCTGTGACAGCCTGGCCCGGGTTGACGGACAAGCCTCCTTCCGCGAAGACGTTTGGCAGCGCCCCGGCGGCGGGGGTGGACGCTCGCGTATCCTGGTAGACGGTGGTGTGTTTGAAAAAGCAGGTGTCAACTTCTCAGAAGTGTTTGGTCAAATGTCTCCCGAGTTTGCCCGGTCGATCCCCGGAGATGGCGTCGACTTTACGGCTACCGGGATTTCGCTTGTGCTGCACCCGCGCAGTCCGATGATACCGACCGTTCACGCCAACTTTCGTTTCCTGATCAAGGGCAATGCGCAATGGTTTGGGGGCGGCGCCGATCTCACGCCCTACTACCCTTTCCGCGAAGACATCATCCACTTTCACAAATGCTGGCGTGCGGTTTGTTCCCGACATCCGGACCCCGTGGATCACGCGCACTTCAAAAAATGGTGCGACGAGTACTTCTTTTTGCCTCATAGGAACGAGCCGCGCGGCGTTGGCGGACTTTTCTTCGATTACCTCCAGGGTAACTTCGAAGCCCTCTTCGCCTTTGTACAGGATGCCGGCAATTCTTTTCTGGATGCGTATTTGCCCATTGTCCAGCGACGTCAGGGTCTGCCGTATACGCCGGCACAACGCGCCTTCCAGGAGTTTCGGCGCGGCCGTTATGTCGAATTCAATCTGATCTATGACCGGGGCACGCTCTTTGGGCTCAAGACGGGTGGCCGGACCGAATCCATCCTCATGTCGCTGCCACCGGTCGTGCGCTGGCATTACGATTATCAGCCCGAGCCCAACTCCGCTGAAGCGAGCCTTTACGAAGTGCTGACGCCACGCGATTGGGCCTCCGAGCCCACGTAAGAGCGCCTGGTGTCCCCGGCGGGAAAAAAACCTGAATGTTTTACGGCTGACCGAAACAAGCAACTTCCGCGATTTCCGGCTCGTCGCCATGTTCGGGCGGTGCGATGCTTTGGTAATGGGTGAGTGGGACCAGTCTCTGACCGCTGTTGGCAACGGCGGCGGCAAGGAAGTCGGCGGCGTCGGGCCCGAAACGCACGCACCATACCTTGCCCGAAGCTGGCAGCGGCACATCAAGCTCGACGCTCCACCGGACGCGGTCGTCGTGTTGCCGAAAGTACCACTCTAGACCTGGCCGCAGTCCCGTGCGGCCGTGCAAAATTACGACGCGGTCGCCCGGCTCAAGGCGTTCGATGAGTTCATGGACGAACGAGCGGTTCCACACCTCGGCTGTAGTCTTGTAGGGTCTAATGATGTCGCGAATCAGGCCGACCGCACCGAACGCCGTCAGGAGCACCAGTACGACGAGCGTTCCCTGGTGAGGCACGGACGAAGGAGGCGTGAAGCGATCCGTGAGCCAGGCGATGCCGTTGCCCATGAGCAGGCAGATGGCTGGGGCGAGGTGCTGATCGAGGCGGGCGCTACCGCCGTAAGGGTACTTGTGCAATATCGCGGCGAGCATGGACAGGAGAAAAGGTACGGCGAGTAAGGCCAGAATGTGTCGGTTGCCGTGCCGCCACCACTGCCAGGCGCCGAGCAGGCACAGCAAGCGTGGAAAAACTACTGGCGAAATCGGGACCGCCAATGGGGTAAGCTACCATGTTGCCTGTGTGGGATCGGAGAAACCACAGCAAGAAGCTCGCCAAGTCGGTGCCAGGAAACCAATCTTGCCAGGTGCTGTTGAAAGCGTTGGTGGGATCACCCACATGAGGACTTAGTTGCGGCTTACCTACCAGAAAATAATTCGTCAGGAAGGCGGTCAGCAGCAGGGCGTTATAAAGGACAAACCACGAACGGGCCGAACGTTCGGGCCGTCGCCAGACGATGGGCAGGAGCACGATACTCACCGAGCCAGCCACCAGCACCGCTGGATACGAGCTAACCAGCGCGAACGGGACCAGCAGCGTAAGCAGGAGTAGCCACCGTGTCTGGTCAGGGTTCCGGATGTACAGCGCGGCCGGCAGGAGTAAGCCAAGGGCAACCAGCAAATCTTCGGAATAGGGTTTCACCTCCACGCTGTGGCGCACGGGATAGTAGGAAACGGCCAGCAGCGCCAGCGCCAGGCAGGCCGGCACGGTGGGCAAGCTGCGCCGGCACAACGGCCAAAAGAGCGCGAGCGCTCCCATGCCTGCCAGGTAAGGGAGAAGTCGTAGCACCCACTCGGAAGGCCCCAAAATTTGATAGAGGGCCAGCTCGCTCCAAAGAAATGTCAGGGGACAGATCTGACCGACGCGTAGGGGACCGAGGATCCCGGCGAAGCTATTGTCCAGGAAGTTGACGCACACGAAGGATTCGTCGCCCCAAATGGGAAACTGCAAGAAATAGCGCACCGTCCGCCAGGCTATGCCGGTCGTCAAGGCCGCGAGCGTCCAAAAGGTCAGAGAATGAAACAAGCCGCCTGCGGGAGGCCGAGCCGGCGAGATATGCTGGGAAGGCGGTCGATCGAGCTGGGCCGTAGCCATGGTCCGGGAATCCTTTCCCTTGGGTAATTCCAGAGGAAAAGGTAGCAAGTCGACCGAAAAATGTAAATCTTAGGTCTGTTTAGCCCAGAGTGCCGAGCTTACAGCTGGAGGTTGCTGAATTATTTCCCGGCGCTGGCGGCGATAAAAGGCATCGTTTTGACCTTTCCAGGTACCCACGCATTTCGCGTGGCAAGAATGGCGAGACGAAACCCCTCCGCCTCGGGTGTGCCGGGCAAGGTGAGCACGACTTTGCCACCCTCCAGGATTTCCAGCGTGCCGGCGCGGAAGAAGTCAGATTGGCTATCGTTGACAACGCGGACGTCATCAATTCTGGCCAGGGAAACTTCATGCGAGGGCGTGCCCTTCCAGCCGCGCCGAATCATGATGCGGCGGTTGGTCAAGGTATACCGAATAGCCGCAAAAGGCAGCAATTTACCGAAATAAACCGCCGACATGATAAGCCAGGCCAGCGGCGCGAGGATGAGCGTGCGTGAGAGCTTTTGGCCGAGTCCGGCAATCATTTTCGAGCTGGCAACACTAGGCCAGGCCTCGCGGATTTTGGCTTCTGCCGTTTGCGGGGGAATGACGCCCGTTATCGCTTGGAGCCTAATGTCGACCATGAAAAACTACCAGGCTAGGGAGGAGAAAGTGAGGATTACTTTATCGGCGAAAGAGCTTGTTGCCAACCCCGCGGACCAGCCGAGAGTCGCCTAAACCAATGCTATCAAGGCATTCACATCAATTTTTAATCAATTTTCGCGTGACTCCTTGCCGTTCAGGGGGTTATATTGAATACGTTCCGAACTGCACTGCCCGTCGTAGAGAGGTTTTACCATGCACTACAAAATCGCGTCCGCGCTTCTTTTCCTGGCGGTGTTGCTTTTATTAGCTCCATCGGCTTCTCGCGGCCAGGGGGGCAAGGGCAAGAAGGGCGGTGGCTTCGGTGGCGGTGGACAAGGCGGGTTTGGGGGAGGCGGCCCCGGCGGGTTTGGCGGTGGTGGTCCAGGTGGCTTTGGGGGAGGCGGCCCGGGTGGCTTTGGGGGTGGTGGTCGCGGCGGCGCGGTGGACCCCAACACCCAGTTCGAATTTCTCGCCAAGGGACGTGATTTCTTTTTCGTTACGGAAAACGCCCGGATTGGTCTAGCTCTCGATACTTACCTGCAAGAGCGGCATTACCACGGGCCGGGTAACGCGTGACCTCTTTATCTCGTTTACCAATGAACAACAAATGCAACGTATGAATGGTTTTGGTGGCATGAACCAGGGCGGCTTTGGTCAGAATCCTTTCGATGCCATGAACCGAATGGCCGAGGCGGAGTTCCGCCGGTATGATCGCAACGGCGATGGCCAGCTCAACCAGGATGAAATGCCGGACCAGTTGCGGGCCGAGCTGGGGAAATGGGACGCTAATCGGGATACCCTGATTAGCCTGGAGGAATATCAGCTTTATTATGCGGCACGCATGCAACAACGCGGCGGCGGCCGCCAAAACATGGCCGCCAACGTCATCGAGGAGGAGGACATCGACGCCAGGACCACGGTACTCCGGGCGGGCAAGCTGCCCAGGGAATTGCCGTCTTGGTTCCGCGAGCTGGACATTGACAAGGACGGCCAGGTCGCCTTGTGGGAGTGGCGCAAAGGTACAGGCACTCTAGAGGAATTTCGCGAGTGGGACCGTAATGACGATGGCTTGATCACCCCCGAGGAGGCGCTGGGCAAACAGCGCCTGGATATTATTGCTCGTGCCAAGGATCGCTCAGAAGATGATGATGAAGATTTCACACCGTCGCCCGCGATGATGGCACGCGGTGGCGGTGGCAAAGGCGGCAAGGGGCCAAAAGGTGGCGGAGCGGCTTTCCAGGGCATGAACGGCGACGATGGCGGGATGGCAGCCAACTTTGGTGGTGGCAAGAAGAAGGGCGGCAAAGGCGGCGGCGGTCCAGGTGGTGGTGGTAAGGGCGGCAAGGGCGGAGGTGGCCCAGGCGGCAACCAACGTCAACAACCCCAACAAGATAACTCGGAGCAGTAAGCTTTAGTCTGGATTAGGTTTCCAACCTGATGGGAACCCGAGTGAGAAACCAACGAACGCCGCCAATCTACATAAGGTTGGCGGCGTTTCTGTTTAGCCCCCCTTTTTCTTCTTGGCCAGGTATTCCTGAATGATCTTGGCGGGGTTTTCATTGAAGGCGTCCCGGCAGCCGCCACAACACACATAGTATGTTTGCCCCATAAAGCTCACCGCCATGGTACCCTGTCCGCCTGTCACCACGCACTCGTTTTTCTTGGCAGCCGCGCCGAAGCTCTCGCCTTCCTTGGTGTAGGAAACCTGAAACTGCTTATTAAAAATAGTCCGGCCCTCCGCTTTCGTCGAAAGCGTGAGCACCTGGCGCACTCCACCACCCGCGAGATTGAACTTCAGCTGGTCGGTGCCCTTGGTTTCCGCATTGACGCTTTCGAGGGTCAGGGTGCCTTTTTTTAATTCCCCCTCATAAACACGCGGTTTTCCTTGCTTGTCGACGAGTGTGAGCTGGTATTTGTCCTTGGCGGGCAAAAAACGCAACTCGCCGCTCTTGAAAAGGCGACTGTCCTTGACATCCAGCGTCAGGTAGGCGTCCTTCCCCTTGAAACGCCAACTCCAGGTAACGTTTTCCTTCCAGATTTCGCTTTTGTCCTTCTCGGAAGTGCCGTTGCCCTTCCAGCCGCCAATGTAGTCCTGCAAAGCTTGCAGGGCTTCTTTAACGTCGGTCTCCTTGTCGCCGCCATCGGCCGCAGGCAGCAGCAGGGTCGCAGCCAAAACGAAAATTGCCGTCCCGGTGCGCTTCATGACTCTTCCTCCAAGAACTCACGGTAATTCCAACACAAACGCCGTCGTGTTGGCGTTACCGATCACGAGTTGTTTATTGTCGGGCGAAAAAGCAATGGGGATATAGTGTTCACTGTTTTGGCCCACGCCCCCCAGCTTCCAAACGCGAAGTTCCGTCCCCGAAGGAAGGTCCCAGAGTTTAACCTCGTTGTTGAGGCTAGCCGTCGCGAACCGTTTCCCATCCGGGCTCACCTGACAGGCGATAACACGGCTATCGTGCGCCTTGAGCGTCGTGAGCGTTTCCTTCCTGGCTACCACGCATATTTTCACTTCACCCGTGTCGCTTCCGGCCACCAGCATGCTCCCGTCCGGAGTAAAGGACAGGTCGCCGAGGCCCACTCCTTTGTCGTAGAGAAACCAATCTCCGCCAGGCAATAACTCCCCTTTTTTTTCCAGATCGAAGATACGCACGCTGCCATCACGAGCACCGGTGCCCCCCCAACGACCGTCGGCGCTGAACGCGACAGATAGAATATTTCGGCCACGATCGTTAATGGAAAAGGCCTCTGCTCCCGTCGCCAGGTCAAAACTACTAATCGTGGTGTAATGCTCGTCCCCCTGCACCCACGCCAATAGTTTTTTGCCATCAGGGACCGGCGCCACCAGATTCACACGCTTGCCGAGCGCCGTGAACGCTTGTTTCTGACCTGGTGCCAGGGGAAGCGGCTTACCATTGCGGGCATCCCATAGGCGAATGGTGTTATCGTAGCCGGTACTGATCAGGGTTTTGCTGTCCGGCAGAAAAGCCAGGGCAATGACATCTTTGCTATGGCCGCGAAGCGTGAAAAGTTCGCGTCCGGTCTGCTGGTCCCAAATCTTGATAGTTTTATCGGAAGCTCCGGTGGCGATCACTTTACCGTCGGGACTAACGGCAATGGCACCAACAGCACCGGTATGCTCGGCAAGCAGCGGAATCTCCTTGCTGGTGATCTCCCAAATCTTGATTTGTCCGTCGGCGCCGCTTGAGACCGCGAAATTACCGTCCTTGCTGAAGTTAACCGACGTCACCCAGTCGCGGTGCCCGCGGTAAATCTGCGCCTCCTTGCCGCCGCCATTGTCAAGCTTCCAGAGACGCACGGTTTGGTCGCTTCCGCACGAGATAATCTGCTGGCTGTCCGGGCTAAAATCCAGGCAGCTTAAGGGGCCTGTGTGGCCAACGAGCGTAACCGGCTTCTGAGCCGGCAGGGCCGGCTGCCATACGCGCACCAACTTATCCGCGCCGCCGGATGCCAGCAGGCGGCCGCTAGGACTGTACATCAGGCAGGTGACGGCGACATCATGCGCGGGCCAGCTTTGTTGCTGTTGGCCCGTTTTGGCGTCGAACAATCGAATGGACTGATCGACGCCGCCGGCAGCGATTTGCTTGCCGTCCGGGCTAACCGCGAGTGCGCATACAATGGCTGGCTGATCCAATGTATGCAGGATGGTGCCCGAAGCAGTCTCCCAGATCTTGATGGTGTGATCGGCACTGCTCGAAACTACCCGGGTGCCACCATCCGCGAACACGAGCCCGGTGATGGTCTTCGTATGTCCCGCGAGCGTTCGCAACAACTGGCCTGTAGCGGCATTCCACAACTTGACCAGGCTATCGCCGGCGCCGGACGCCAACGTATTACCGTCCGGGCTAAAGCGGCGCCACCGTCACGGCTGCCGCATGTCCCTTGAGCACATGGATCGGCTGGCGGGTAGCGACATCCCAAACGCGGAGCACATGATCGGCGCCACCGGACACGATGTGCTGGCCGTCGGGACTAAATACCCCTGTCCACACGGCCCCGGCGTGGCCAACCAGATCGCGCGCCTGACGAACGACGTCGACGTCCCAAAGGCGAACCGTAAAGTCCTTGCCTGCCGACGCGAGCAGGTTGCCTTGCGAATTTAGCGCGAGCGAGTTGATTTCGCCATTCTGCGCTTTGAAGGTGCGGGCCGGTTCGCCACTATCTGTGTTCCAGAGGGTAATCATGCCATCCACGTCGGCCGTAAACAGCGTCTTGCTGTCCTTACCAAAGAGAGCACAAGTGAAACGGCTTTGGCCTAGAAGCGAACGCCTAGGGGTGGGTTCCAGGCCCGTGGCGCCGACAGGCGCCAGGTTATAAAGTTTGACGCCGTCAGCGCCCACGCGTGCCAGGGTGCGATTGTCTGGGCTGAAGGCAACCGTGTAAGCCGAGCCACCTGAACTGGGCAGGGATGCAAACGGCGTGCTGTCGGTGCCCATGACCACGGCCGGATAATGCCATAGGTTCAATTGGCCACTAGAAGTGCCGGCACACAGGATCGAGCCGTCGGCGCTGAGCGCGAGCGAAACAACGCCTGGGCCGGAGTCAGCCAGATCGCGTTTTAACTTGCCAGCGGCCACGTCGTAGACGGCCAGTGAGGCGATTTTTTGGTTTGGGACTAGTTCGTGCCCCGCGAAGAGGTATTTGCCATCCAGCGAAAAGACGAGGCTGCTTATATTCGTCACATTCGCCGGAACGATCAGCTTGTTCTGGCCGGTTGCCGGGTCCCAGATCCTGATCTCTTTTTCTCCCCGGTGGATGCCAGCTGTTTTCCATTTGGGCTGAAGGCGAGGCAGCGAACCTTGTCGCCGTGACCGGTGTACGTCAAACTTTCATGTCCATTGGCCACATCCCAAATGATGACGACACCGTCCCAGCCTGCGCTGGCGAGTTGGCGCCCGTCGGGGCTGAAGGCGACGGCACTGACCACATTGGCGTGCCGAAGCCGCATGTTGCCAAGGATACGGGCGACGTGCGCGGGGACCTGGGGAGCCTGGTAAGGTAGCTGCCAGCGCGCCTGACGGAAGAATTCCGCCGCCTGCGTTAAGCGCCCCGCCTTGAGCGCCAACATTCCCTGGCTGGCGAAACCATCCGCTTTTTCGAGGAGGAGTGTGGGAAAGCGCGCCGCGACACCGCTTGTAAGGGCCTGACCACGCTCAACCTGATACTTTGCCGCCAGGCTCTTACCGTCTTCCTGGCTGAAAAGCAGGCCGCTGGCCAGAAAAAACACGCATAAAGCGAAGAATCGTCCCGAGATCGCCTGGTTCTGCATAGCTGCCTCCCGCGGAGTATTATAATGACCAAAGGCGTGCACCGCCTTAGATTTAACTCATGCGAGCGCGGCATCTGGCCGCCTTCGCTCTGGTTTCTTGATTCGCGCCCGGCTTGCAACAATCCCCTGGTAGCGATAAAATGTCGTTGTCAAATGAGTTCCACCCCGCGAAGTCACCCAATTAATTCAAGTGCATAAGGAGCCCGCAATGAGTTACGCCTATGAAATGGATCGGCCGCTGGCAGCCCGCGCGGCGGAAAGCGAACGTGCCAGCTTCATCCGCCGTACCTATTTGCACCTGGCAGGTTCGGTATTGGCATTCGTTGGCCTTGAGACGCTGTTTTTCACGGTTTTCTCTGGCCCGCAGATGGACCAGTTCATGATGGCCATGTTCCGGACACCGGTCACGATGCTGCTGATTATGGTGGCTTTTATCGGTGTCGGTTACCTGGCGCGCTGGTGGGCTTATAACGGCACTTCCCAGGCCATGGCTTACCTGGGGCTGTCCGTCTATGTCCTTTTTGAAGCGATCATTTTTGTGCCCATCCTGCATATTGCCGTTCATTATGTTAACGACAAGTCGATACTGCCTACTGCGGCAGTCATGACGTTGAGCATGTTCGGTGGCCTGACCGCGGCGGCATTTGTCACCAAAAAAGATTTCTCCTTCCTCGGCCCGATTTTGTGCGTGGCATCCTTCGTTATGCTCGGTTTCGCGGTCGCGGGAGTTATTTTTGGTTTTAGCCTGGGCCTGGTCTTCTCGTTCTTTGGAGTCGCGCTCGCCTGTGGTTTCATTCTCTATGACACCTCGAACGTGATCCATCGCTTCCGCACCGACCAGCACGTCGCGGCGGCCCTCGAATTGTTCGCGTCGCTGGCGTATCTGTTTTACCACGTCCTGCGCATCCTGATCCTGTTGGCGGGCGATCGCCGCTGAGCAATCCCCTTCAAGAGATGAAACCCCTGGACTTGCTCCAGGGGTTTTTTATTCCTCCAGGCAATCAAGCCAGGCCCGGGCCTGGGCGTCGCTCGGCATGCGCCAGTCGCCGCGCGGCGACAAACTGATTGTGCCCACCTTGGGCCCGTCGGGAACACAAGATCGTTTGAACTGGTTGGTGAAAAAGCGTTGGATAAAGACCTTGAGCCAGCGGCGCAACTCCGGCGGTGAGTAGGCTGCACTAAATTCCGTCTGCTGTGCCAAGAACAAAATCTTCGCCGGCGGCGCACCGTAACGCAGAAAATGAAAGAGGAAGAAGTCGTGCAATTCATAGGGGCCAATGACGCTCTCGGTCGTCTGGCGAACCTTGTTCGCCGGACCTAGTGGGAGAAGTTCCGGAGAGATGTCGGTGGCCACGATGTCCAGCAAGGTGCGCCGTGCTTCTTCTTCAAACTCGTTTTCCGCCGCCCAGCGCACCAGAAACTTCACCAGCGTCTTGGGGATTGTCGCATTCGGGTTATACATGCTCATGTGGTCGCCGTTGTAGGTGCCCCATCCCAGCGCCGCTTCCGACAAATCCGCCGTGCCAATTACAAACCCTTTGTTCATGAGCAGACTTGTCCGCATTCGTGCTTGCACGTTTTCGAAAACTAGGTCCTGGTAGGCAGCCGCCGGCACCTCGCGCAGCTTGTGCGTGAGTTGCTCTACGGTGAGGCCGGTCAGATCCAGGCCGAACGGTTTACTTCCCAGAGCGCGGAATTCCTCCAGGCACATCGGGCGAATGTCCACCTGACCCGCAGTCACCCCCAACTGTTTCATCAGGGCGTTGGCGTTGTTGAGCGTCCGCTCCGACGTGCCGAAGCCCGGCATTGTCAAGCAGCCCAAATGGCCGCGTGACCAACCCAGCAAATCGAGTGTTTTGCAGGTGACCAGCAACGCCAGCGTCGAATCGAGTCCACCGGATACTCCGAGCGCCAGCGACGGCTTGCCAAGGTGTTCTAGCCTCTTGGCCAGGCCGGCCACCTGAGTTGCAAAGATGTCTTTACAGCGTTCGGCAAGTCGCTCCTGGCCGGCCGGCACGAAGGGATGGGGATCGAGCGGACGCAGCAATTTGGGGTTGGCGCTGGCTTCTGGACCGCGGACCGTGAACGGCACGCGTCGCCTGGGTTTGTTGGAAGCCTCGTCGCCACCGAAGCTGTTGGTTTTTTGCCGTTCGTTTTGCAACCGCTCGATGTCCACGTCGGCGCACAACAAACTATCGTCGCGCCCGAAACGTGGCGACTCCGCCACCAGGGCGCCGTTTTCCGCGACCAGACAGTGACCTCCGAATATGAGGTCGGTGGTCGATTCATGAGGTCCGCACGACGCGTAAACATAGGCGGCCAGGCAGCGTGCCGATTGGCTTGAGATCAGCTGGCGGCGATAGGCGGCCTTGCCGATCACTTCATTACTGGCGGAGAGATTAAGGAGAAGGTTCGCGCCTGCCAGCGCTTGCCGCGAACTGGGCGGGATGGGTACCCACAAGTCCTCACAGATCTCGATGCCAGCGACCAGTCCCGGCAGGGAGGCGGTGCCGTCAAAGAGCAAGTCAGTCCCGAAGGCCACGTCCTGGCCGAGTAAAGATAGCGTCTGGCCGCGTGCACGCGCTCCCGGAGCAAACCAGCGCGCCTCATAGAACTCGTTGTAATTGGGCAAGTAGAACTTGGGCACTACGCCCAAAATTCGTCCCTGCTGAAAAACCGCGGCGCAGTTGTAAATCTTGTCGTCAACTGCCAGGGGGAGGCCGAGGATGACAAGGCCGCGGTAGGCCTGCAAGCTCTTTTGAACTAGATCGTCCAGGGCATGCAACGCGGCACGTTGTAGCACCGGCTGATGAAACAAGTCACCGCAGGTATAGCCGGTCAAACAGAGTTCCGGGAAGACCACCAGGGCCGCCGCCGCCGCTTCGGCACGCTGCATCAACTCGAGCAAACGATTGGCATTGTACGCGCAATCGCCCACGCGCATGCGGGGCACACCGGCAGCAACGCGGATAAAGCCGTGCTCTAGCATTGGATCTTCACCTCGCCGCTCAGGAGCACGGTCCGCGCGCGCCGCGCACCTTTCTGCCGTCAAACGACGAATTGCGGCTTTTCGAACGAAAGCGCTTGGCGTCGATCGTCCACTCGACGCGTGGGTCGATAATTGTGATGTCCGCATCGGCTTCGGGACGGAGCGTACCGCGTTCGATGCCAAGAATTTTGCCCGGGTTAAGGGCAAGTTTGGCGATAAGCTGCGGCCAGGTGAGGTGGCCAGGTTCGATCAGGGCGACGATACAAATCGGCAGCAGTGTTTCCAGGCCGACAATACCAAAAGGGGCCAAATCGAGCTCGCGCAGCTTTTTCTCGGGTGCATGCGGTGAATGATGGCTCGCGATGACATCCAGAGTGCCATCCCTGAGGCCGTTGATTATGCCGACGACATCATCCTGCGTGCGGAGCGGGGGGTTCATTTTGAAGTTGCTGTCGTACGAGCGCAACTCTTTATCGGTCAGAAAAAAGTGTTGGGGACAGGCCTCGGCGGTGACACGGACGCCGCGCTCCTTGGCCCGGCGAATCAGTTCGACGCCTGCGGCCGTGGAGACGTGCATGATGTGCAGCCGGCCGCCGGTGAGCCGGGCCAGCTCGATATCCCGATGGATAATGACCTCCTCGCCGGCGGCGGGCATGCCGCGCAGGCCGAGGCGCATGCTCTCCACTCCCTCGTGCATGGTACCGCCGCGAGTCAGTTCGGGGTCTTCCGCGTGGCAGAGCACGGGGCGGTCCGACATCCGGCAATATTCGAGGGCCCGGCGCATGATCTCGGCGCTGACAACGGGGTTGTCGTCGTCGGTGAAGGCGACGGCGCCGCCATCCACGAGGCCGCCTATTTCCGCCAGTTCCGCCCCCTTGCGGCCCTTGGTCACGGCGCCTACGGGAAAGACATTGGCATTGCCCGCGCGTTCCGCCTGGAGATACACGAACTCGGCAGCCGCTTGGTTATCGAGTGCCGGCTCCGTCGTGGGCATGCAACCAATGGAAGTAATACCGCCGGCGAGAGCGGCTGCCGTGCCGGTGGCAATCGTTTCATCTTCTTCCCGGCCCGGCTCGCGTAAATGCACGTTCATGTCGATCAGGCCGGGAGAGACAATCATGCCCGTGGCATCAATCACCTCGGTGGCTTGCAGACGCGGCTGGGGTCCGAACCCGGCAATATGCTGACCCCGAACCCACACGTCGGTAACTAGATCCAGATTTTGGGCGGGATCGATGACGCGGCCATTGGTGATGCGGAGAATATTCATACTGTCAATTTTTATGGAATGCTCTTTTCAGCGATAAAGCTTTCCACGTCTTGAAAGACTTTGTCCCAGCCGGTCACCGGCTGCGCGACCAGGGAATAAACGGTCCTAAAGAAGCACCCAGGCGTGGCTGGTACTCCTTTTATTCTACCCGTCGCCCGGTTGTCCGCACAGTAAGTGCAAAACGGCCATGCGGACGGCAAGGCCGTTCGTCACCTGTTGCAGGATGGCGGAGTTTGGCCCATCGGCCACGTCGGGGGTGATCTCGACGCCGCGGTTGATGGGGCCCGGTGCCAGCAGCAGCAAGTCGGGTTTCGCCTTCGCCAGGCGGGTGCCATCCATGCCGAACAGCCGCGCATACTCCTGAATGGAGGGGAAAAGGCCGCTACGCTGGCGTTCGAACTGGATTCGCAGCATGTTGATGACATCGCAATGCGGCAGAATAGCATTGAGATCGTGGGAGACTTGCACGCCCAGCTCGGCAATCGTGGGCGGCACCAGCGTGGGCGGTCCACAAACGATCACGCGTGCCCCCAGCTTGAGCAATCCATGGATGTTGCTCCGTGCCACGCGGCTATGGGCGATGTCTCCCACAAGACCGACCGTGAGGCCTTCCAGGCGTTTTTTGACACGGCGAATGGTGAAGATGTCAAGCAAACCCTGCGTCGGATGTTCATGTGGCGCCGTCGCCGGCGTTGATGATGCCGCACGCGAGGTGCTGGGAGAGAAGAAGAGGTGCTCCCGAGGATGAATGGCGCACCACGATCAGGTCAATGCCCATCGCCTCGATGTTCCTGGCCGTATCGATGAAAGTTTCCCCCTTGCTCAGGCTGGAACCGGAGGGGGTGAAATCGAGCGCATCCGCACTCAGGCGGCGTGCGGCCAGACTGAAACTGGTGCGTGTCCGGGTCGAAGGCTCGAAGAAGAGGTTGACGACGACTTTCCCGAGCAAATTGGTCCGTTTTTTACGCGGCCTTTCGCCCTGGTCGGCGAACCGCTCCGCCATGTCAAGGATGGTAACGATCTCATCGGCTGCCAATTCCTCGAGGCCCAGTAAATGCCGGCGTGTCCAGGGGACCGTCTGGGGCATAGGAAGCTCCGGCTCCAGGAAAATGAAATCGGCACAAGATCACAGAGCTGGCGCGATCCGGCCCTCCATTGGGCTGGAGGCCTGGGCGTACAATTTTTTCGGGATTCGCCCCGCTAAATAGGCCAACCGGCCGGATTCACAGGCGAGCTTCATGGCCAGCGCCATCCGCAATGGGTCCTGCGCGTGCGCGATGCCCGTGTTGAGCAAGACGCCGTCGCATCCGAGTTCCATGGCGACGGAGACGTCGCTGGCCGTACCGACGCCAGCATCGATGATGACCGGATAATCCGGATCGCCATCTTTGAGATATTCCAGAATGATGCGCATGTTATTGGGATTGAGCACGCCCTGTCCCGAGCCAATGGGGCTGCCCGCGGGCATAACGCTGGCGGCGCCAGCGGCCTTGAGTCGGCGGGCCATGATGGGGTCGTCGCTCGTGTAGACCAATACTTGGAAGCCTTCCTTGACGAGTTGCTCCGTGGCCTGCAAGGTGGCCACCGGATCGGGCAGGAGCGTGCGCGGGTCGCCAAGGCACTCGAGCTTGACCCAGTCGGCACCCGGGTTTCCCAGGTTGGCCAGCAGCTCACGGGCCAGACGCGCATGGCGCAAAGCGTCCTCCGCGCTAAAGCAGCCCGCGGTGTTGGGCAAAATCGTATAGCGCGTCAAGTCGAGGCAATCGAGAATGTTGCGCCCTTGCTTGTCCACCAGACGTTCGCGCCGCACTGCCACCGTGGTGACTTCGCAAGCGCTCGCCGCCAGGCATTCATGCATCAACTCGTAGGAGCTGAATTTGCCGGTACCCGTGATGAGACGGCTGTGAAAGGTGAACTTGCCGATGGTGAGCGGTTTATCCTGCGGCATGGCACTCGAGACATGCCTGGGATTCGCGGCAACGGAGGGAGCACTGCCACCCCCCACCAACGTCACTATCTCAACCGCGTCGCCTGCCTTTAAACGATGGTCCGCATGGCGTGCACTGGGCACTACTTCTTGATTGACTTCGACCGCGATGCGCCGCCGGTCGAAGCCCAGTTGCTCCACCAGTTCCTGGATGGAAAGAGCGGGCGCAAACTCTTCGTGGCGCCATTGAGAGTGATTTCCACCGGCGATCCTCGTCTTGTCCATGCTGCCGTTTTCAAGGCTCGGCAAGGTGGTAGTCGCTTGCCCTCTGTTAATGTACAGTATCCACATGCCCGCGAACATTCGTTCGTCGTCTCCCGCGTGGCTGATCCGTGCGGGCCACTCGCCGAGCGCTTCCGGCGCCGACATGCAGAGCTTACTTTGCCTTGGCTGTCCGGTACCTTTTATCCATCTTTGCTTCCCGGATTAAATCATGTCTTCGCATTACATTCCCCACACCAAAATACCCACCCTGGTATTTCCGACCAGCCAGCAAGCGTCCCGGCATGTCGCCCTCATGATCGAGAGCATCATACGCCAAAACAACTCCGCCAACCGTCCCACCGTGCTTGGCCTGGCCACGGGGTCGACCCCCGTCGGCCTTTATCGCGAAATTATCCGTCTCCATACTGAAACCGGCCTGGATTTGTCGCGCGTCATCAGCTTTAACCTGGACGAATACTACCCAATGGGCCCGGAGGACGCTCACAGTTATCGCCTGTGGATGCATGAGGCATTCTTCAAACATGTCAATATGTTGCCCCAAAACATCCATGTTCCCGACGGTACTGTCGCCATGCGCGATGTCGAGGATTATTGTGCCAGCTATGAACAAATGATTCGGCGGGCCGGCGGCATCGACCTGCAAATACTTGGCATCGGCCGCTCCGGCCACATTGGTTTCAATGAACCAGGGTCCACCCGCCACAGCCGTACCCGCCTGGTGACGCTTGACCCGGTGACTCGCCGTGATGCCGCCAGCGATTTCTTCGGCGAGGACAATGTGCCGCAGCAGGCGATCACCATGGGGGTGGGGACGATTCTTGAGGCACGCAAGATCGTCATCATGGCCTTCGGCGAACATAAGGCCGCCATCGTGCAACGGGCGGTGGAAGGGGACATGTCCGAGGTCACGACGGCCAGCTTTCTGCAAAAACATCAGGACACCACTTTCTTGCTGGACCAGGCTGCCGCCGGGCACCTGACGCCCGTGCGCCTTCCCTGGGCCGTCGGCTCGGTGAACTGGACTCCCGCGCTGATTCGTCGTGCCGTCATTTGGCTGAGCCTCAAGGTTGGCAAGGGCCTTCTGAAAATGGCTGACAGCGATTACCGCGAGCATGAACTTTATGAACTGCTCCGCGAGCATGGCCCGGCTCACCGCCTTGGCAGCACGGTCTTCGACGAAATGATGAATACGATCTGCACCCATCCGGCCGGGCACGACTTCGCGGGCAGCGTGATCAACGGGGCGCATACCCCCGCTCGAGCGCCCAAGACCGTGCTGGTGTTCAGTCCCCATCCCGACGACGACGTTATCAGCATGGGCGGTACCATCATTCGCCTGGTCGAGCAGAACCACAAAGTACACATCGCGTATATGACAAGCGGCAATATCGCGGTCTTCGACCATGACGCCTGGC
Organism: uncultured Planctomycetota bacterium; assembly: GCA_963848825.1. Classification (GTDB taxonomy): domain Bacteria; phylum Planctomycetota; class Planctomycetia; order Gemmatales; family Gemmataceae; genus CAVVSQ01. Next base: position 794,006 of record CAWKFA010000009.1, read on the forward strand.
GTTTCACGGACTTCGTTTGCGAATTCGACAATATTTTTGGCATCGACAAGGAGAAATCCAGCGACGTCAAAGCTCGCGTGCAAGCGTTCTTGCGAAGCAAAAAGCCCGGCCAGCCTGATTCGCAGGACCTGCTCAATATCAAGAAACTGGTTCGCGAGACGGAAGCCCGGGCGGGCGCCCTCGCTTGCGGCATTCCACCCGAACAGCTGGAGTTCATGGACCTGCGTTTCTATCGCACGGGAACCATTGCCAAGGCGCCCATCCATCCGCTGGACATCGAGGATATTATCCAGCTCATACGGCGCTGGAGCCGCGCAGATTTATGTGGCTGGTGAAATGTCCGACCCGCATGGCACCCACCGGACGTGCGCCAACGCAATTTTCGAGGCCGTGCGTAATGTGCGCCAGCAAGGACAAATGTTCGAGGTTTGGCTGTATCGGGGTGCCTGGGAAGAATGGGAACCTCATGAAGTGGAACGTGTCGTTCCCCTCAGTCCGAAAGATCTGGAACGTAAGAAGATGGCGATCTTCCGTCATCAGTCCCAGAAGGACCGCGCCATGTTTCCCGGCGGCAGCGATACGCGCGAATTCTGGCAACGAGCGGAAGATAGAAACCTGCATACCGCCAAGACCTACGATCAGCTCGGCCTCCCCGAGTTCTACGCCCTGGAAGGCTTCGTGCAGTGGCGTGAATGATGGAAGGAATGCGAATTTCAGTATTCAGATTTCAAAATTGAGAAGGATGATAGCGGCGGGCCGCCCTCTGCAATCTTCATTCTGCATCCTGCCGACTTTTCCTTTTTGGAAAGCTCCGGGTATTGGGTCGAGATCACGCGAACAAACAAATCTAGGAAACAATTGCGGTTCTTGGCCTGAAATTCTTGATTCGTTGCAGGCGCCTTCCCTTGATTTCCGACGTATGATGTAGATAAGGGAACACGAAGAGCGGTCCCGAACCCAGGGGGGACAAAACCATGCACGGCTCCAAAGGGTATCAGGCGTCGGATGCCGGTGAAAAACCGGATCGCGGCGAGGCAGTTTTCAGTCTCACGACAGTTCAGCGCATGTTGCCGCTGGTAAAAAGTATTGTCGAGGACGTCCTCGGCACGCAAAAGCTAGTGGAACGTTTACAGGCCGAAGAAGAGGGTCTCGATCGCCGCCGGCGTTTGCTGGCCTGGCCCGAACGTCAGCGCCGCTATCGTCTCAAAGAAGAACTCGCGCGTCTCGAAAACAATTTGGGCGGCGCCGGCGAGGAGTTGTCCGAACTCGGTATTCACGTGCTGGAGACAAGTGTGGGACGTGTCGGCTTTCCCACCATGGTGAACAATCGCAAAGCGTACTTTTCCTGGCAACCCGGTGAAGACAGCGTTCATTCCTGGCACTTCGCCGAAGAGAGCCATTGCCGTCCCATACCAGCAGCCTGGCTCAAAGAAATCAGCATGAGCACCGCGCCCTAGGAATGTAGACGGCCGCTTTATCCGATAAACAGAAACGGGACCCTTGAATTAAGGGTCCCGTCTCCGTTTTGATGGCAACAGAGGGGCTTTAGTGAGCCCAAGGTGGGTAATTCGGGGCACGAACGAAATCTTGGATGCTACGTCTAACCGCCAAAACCCGCATTTTCGAAAAAAACCTTTCTCCCGCCTTGCAATAGGCGCAAATCGGACCTATGGTTTTGATGTCGCGAGTGACCAGTTTCTCATTCGCGAAGGATTAACGAGTCCTCGAGAAAGGCACACCCGTCGCGAGGCGGGGTCGCAAAGCTATGGGCTCTTAACCGTCCCGAGGGGGGGACGGATAAGGCTGCCAGGCTACCGAAGGGATGGACGGGACCCGTAAGTATGCTTGGTGTCCGGGCCTTCGCAAGAAGGCCCGGATTTTTTTGCGCACCAGCCATCTAGGCGCGCACACTCGCGTGCGGCACCAGCCTACCTTCCTGGATTGCTTGAATCATCGCCGCGTGATCGCGTTCCGCCTGGTCGGCATAGGTCCGCGCAAAGGCCGCCACTGCGCGGTCGAACGTATCGCGGCGGCCCAAATAGCCGCTGATCAGTGCCGGGTCCCCTGACTTGGCATGTCCGCGCGCCAGTGCATAACCACAGAGTTGGGAATACTCGCGCAGCACCGATGCTGACATACCTTCGATGCGCACGGTTGTTTTCATGTCGCGAAGCTGCCGAAAGTAGAAATCGCGCCCTTCGTCGTCGCGTGCCCAGCCCAAAAACAGGTCGCTGGCCGATTGCAACAGCCGTTGACCGCTTACCACGCGCTTACCGCCGCTGCTGAACTCACTTTTGGCGACATAAGGCTCGAGCACGGACCGGTCCGCTTCCTTGTATTGCAAGATGAGAGGGTCCTGTTCACTCGCCAGCATGAGCACGATGGCGCAACGCGTACCGACACTGCCGACGCCGACCACCTTCATGGCGAGGTCCACCATGCGATAGCGATCCAGCAAAGGGCGGCGGTCGCCGGCCAGCGTGTCGCGGTAGCGCGCCAAAAAGCGGTGCATCTGTTCTTCGAACTGCCCGCCGCGTGGTGGATGAAACACGACCGGCGGCTGGTCGCGAAAGCGCCGTTGCCCATCGACTATTTCGATGAGCTTGGGAAATTGCTGTTCGACCCTGTGCGGGCCACCCTTATCGACGCCAACGTGCGTTGGCCGCCGCTGGCCGCACCGGCTCATCAGGTCGAGAACCTGATGACCATCGATCTTCGTATACCAGACATCCAGCACGTCCATACGCGCGAACGTGCGCATGTTCGCGCGGTAGCTGCCCACGCAGGCTTCCGCTGCCAGTGTGCAGTCCTTCTCGCCAATGCCGATCGCCCTGCCTCCCGCGATCACGCTTGCCGCCAGGCGTTTGACGTCCCATTCCCACGGGCCCGGAATGGTCTCGTCAAAATCGGTCAGGTCGAAGATGAAATTACGCTCCGGTGTGCCAAAACAGCCAAAATTCATCACATGGCAGTCCCCGCAAAGCTGCACATTTATCCCGGTGGTCGGCGTGCTTGCCAGGTCGAACGCCATGGCTGCCGCGGACCCGCGTAGAAAGGTGAACGGCGTGGGTGCCATTCGCTCATAACGAAGCGGAATAAGTGCCTGCACCCGCCCCCGGTTGGACGATTCCAGAAGTGCCACCGGCTCAGGACGGTCGGCCGCGCAGGCAAATTGTGAATGTGCGGACCGCGGTACGCGGTCGCGCAAGGCCTTGCCTTCGGCAAATCGTTCCGACAGCGAGCGCACAGTTACCTTGGATCGATTGGGCACGAGATACCTCGGGTTTCAATTCATGACAAGGAGGTACGTTGACTGACCTGCCTGACTTCAGTCCGTATTGATGACGTTAATCAGCATGCGCAAGCGGCCGAGGCGATGTCGGTCGAAGCGAAACTTGAGCCGGGGCATTTGGGCCAAATGCGGTTCACTTGCTTCCGCGGGCAGCGCGGCCGTCTGTTCGAATGTGCCGGCCTTGAGAATGTCCTTGAATTCCACTTGGATGCGCTTCATCACCGGCTCGCTAAGCGGGCGTTGCAAGCGCAGCACCAGATCGCCACGCACGTAACGCATGCTGTGATAGACGCGGTAGAAATCGACCACTTCGGCAACGGCCTCGTCCACCGAGGAGGTCAACTTGAACAGCGCTGAAATCAAAGGGCGCAACCAGCTTACGTGTGACGAGCACGTCATTGACGAAATCGAGCCACCGTTTCCAGTAATCGTCTCCCGGCGATTCCACCAAGATAACCGGAAACATGTGACTTTTGCCGGTTTGAATGAGAGTCAACACCTCAAAGCCCTCATCCTGCGTGCCGAAACCTCCAGGAAACAGGGCTATCGCGTCGGACTCCTTCACGAACAACAGCTTGCGGGTGAAGAAGTATTTGAGGTGCATGAGCTTGGTGTCGCCCGCGATGACGGGGTTGGCTTCTTGCTCGAAAGGCAAAAGAATGTTGACGCCGATACTGGCCTCGCGACCCGCACCGATGTGTCCCGCTTCCATGATGCCCTGGGCCGCCCCCGTAATCACCATGTAGCCTGCTTGAGCCATGCGCCGCCCGAAGTCAGCGGCCTGGACGCAAGCCGGATGATCTTGCGGTAGGCGTGCCGAGCCAAAGACCGTTACCTTGCGCCGGTGGCGGTAGGCCGAAAAAACTTTGAAACAATAGCGCAGTTCACGAAAGGCCGTCGCCAGGAGCTTGGCGTCGCCGCGGCTGGCCCGATCGCGCAGCAACTTGTCGGCCGTTTCCTTGATTTGCTGAACATATTGTTCAATCCCCAGGGGCTTGAATTCCTCCTCCGTATGAACATCCGTCTCGTGCGCCTGCTCGAAGGGAACATGGTCGGCGGACGTAGGCTCCATGGTATCTCCAACTTCCAGGCCGGGATGCAAAGTGCGTAAACCTTATCCAAAGTTATAGCAAGCTCGCGGACGCGGCCACGCTTTTTTCCCTCCGCCGGTCCCAAGTCCTCTGGACGAAGAGGGCCTCTTTACCATAATAACTGTTCCTGGATGGTGGCATTTTCCAATCGGTTCGCGTAACCGGCTGCTCGAGGTGTTTAGCGATGGCAATGGGATTGATCGGTTTGAAAGTGGGCATGACGCAAATATTTGACGAAAAAGGCAAGCTTGCGCCCGTGACGGTGCTATCGCTCGGCCCGTGTCCCGTCCTGCAGGTTCGAACCAAGGACCGGGATGGCTATGACGCGATCCAGATCGGCTTTCAAAAAAAGCTTCGCAAAAAGGCAATTCGCTCGGAACGGGGCCACGTGGCCGCGGACTTCGTTTCCAAGCGGCGCAAGGGCCGGTCCGAGGCGGGCGAAACGCTTCTGGAAAAAGCCAACTGCGAACCGCAGCGCTACATTCGCGAGTTCAGGCTGGCCTCGCCGATCGAAACCAAGGTTGGCACCGTGTTGACCGCCACGGACATATTCAAAGACACGCCGCGCGTCGACGTCGTGGGCACCACCAAGGGACGCGGTTTTACTGGCGTGATGAAACGCCACAATTTTCATGGTTTGCCAGCGGCGCATGGTGCCAAGAAAGTGCATCGGTCCGGCGGCTCGATCGGTTCTCACGCGAGCAACCGCGGTAGCGGCCGTCCCAAAAAGGGGCACAAGGCCGCTGGGCAGTATGGCAACGCGCAGCCGCACTGTCCGCAATCTCGACATCGTCAAAATCGACAACGAGAACAATCTGATGCTGGTCCGCGGCGCGGTACCGGGCCCCAATGGCGGCCTGGTTATCGTTCGGCCCACCAACAAAAAGAACTAGGCCTGTTAAGTTAGGTAGTTTTTTCGCCCTGGCGCGAGATACCGCCAAGTGCTCATCTTTCCGCGCGCCCCTTCGTGCAGACTCCGCCTCTTCTCCAGCCGATGATTAAACGGTTCGTTTAACACAACCGTATAATCGACTTCGTTTCTGGCCGAGGGGCTTGCCGATGGAAAGTATTCGCCTGGCACCGAATGGGAGCGTCTTTCCGCAAATCCCTTGCTGTCGGTGTGGCGACAACACACGCTCCTGGGACAGGCTTGCCGGCAAGACTTATTGCCCCAATTGCCTTGAGGCGCTGGCGCTCGGCGATGCCGACCCAATTGTCGAAAAAACCGATCGGCGCCGTTGTACGATCTGCCATCACCAGGGCACCTTACGCTTCTTGACCTTTCCGCTCAACAGCCGCCGGCCTGTGGAAATGGATTTGTGCAGCGAACACGTGCGCGCTGTCGTCGCTCGCCGCCTCGGCCCGCACGCATTTGAACAACTACGCCGTCAGCTCACGAATATCGGTCTGGAAGTTGCCGACATTTTTCTTCTTCACGAAGCATTTTACGACGATCAAGGCCGCGCCCTGCAACCCGCCGTGGAATGGCTCTAAACCGACATTACGATCGTGGACAAGAGGTGTCTGCTTCCCGGCCAGGGCTGCGATGCCTGCCCGCCTTGGCGATGCGCCCCGGGAAGCCGAGGCCGCTGGGCAAGGGTGTATGCCCCTTGTTGCGTTGGGAACTGGCATTCTTGAAAGTGACGAGCTTGCGGCAGACCGAGTCCAGGCCAACACTCGCATCGCGCGAACGGGGCCAGGGCCAGCGCCACCGCGGCCGGAGTTTGAAAACGCTTTTCGGGATCCTTGGCCAGCATGCGCTTGAGAATGCCCAGTATGTCGGCCGGGACATCCTCGCGAAAGGATTCGACAGGGCAGGGCTCTCCCTGCTGGTGCTGCAATATTTTCTGCATGAGCGTGCCGGTGGGAAACGGAGCCTGGCCCGTGAGCAGAAAGTAGAACGTGCAACCCAGGCTATAAATGTCGCCGCGGATATCGACCGTCTGGTGATTGCGTGCTTGTTCGGGCGACAGATAATCCGCGGTCCCGACAATGCCGCTGGCCATGGTTTGCAGAAGTTCCGGGTTCGATTGGCCCTTCGGATAATGTAAACTGGCGAGTCCCCAGTCGAGGATCTTGATCAGCGGTTGCCTCACCTGCTTGGACTTTTTGCTCGTCCGCCCTTCACCCGTGACCGGCGCTGGCAGATACGTCAAAAAGAGGTTCACCGGCTTTATGTCGCGATGCACCAGGTTGCGTTCGTGCGCATGTTGCAAACCGAGCGAAGCCTGGCGGATGTAGTCGCAGGCTTCCCCAACCGCGAGGGGCCCGCTTAGCCCAACATGTTTGCCCAGGTCGGTACCTTCCACGAACTCCATGGCGAAATAAAAGAGCTCGCCGGCCTGATCGAGGTCGCAGAACTGCACGATGTTGGGGTGCTCCAGCCGCGCCATCGCTTCCATTTCGCGGAGAAACTGCTGCCGTCCTTCTTCGTCCGCCATCGCCTCGGGGCGAATCACCTTGAGGGCGACGACCCAATCCGTTTCCGCGTGCCGTGCCTTGAACACCTGGCTCAACCCGCCCTGTCCCAGCTTGTCGAGAATCAGATAGGGGCCCATGGTCAGGTTCCTGCCGAGGCCTCCCAGGATCTGATTGATTTGGTAGATGGTGAGCCAGCCGCGCTGACCGAGGAGCTTCGCCAGAGTGCGCGCATCCGCACAGCGCCCATTGGCCAGGTGGGGCAACTCCGACAGTTTATCGCTCGACAACAGCTGATATTGGCGGAGCGTGTCGATGAGCGCACCGCTAGAAACGATGGTCATGAGGAGTCAAGCGCCTCTCTGGCCCTGGGGGGAATGGGGCCAACGTGCTTCCTGTTGGGGCAGAAGGGCCCGGACGCGCCTACGTAGGTGCGCGACCGGTTAGGGGGAGATTCGTCCTTCAGGGGACTTTAGGTTATTTTTGACGCGGAGGCAAATCGCCGCGCACCATTTCCTCAAAGGCCTTCGCCAACAGCGGTGCCGTCTCCGGGCCGAGACTATTGGCCTCGCCATACTGCGAAGTTTTACGGCCATAACAAAAGGGTGGTTTTTCGTCCCACTGGCGCTTCGGGATGATGTAGCCCAGTTCGTCGTTGGCCAGACCAATGATCATGCGGTGAGGCGCTTTGAGCTGACCGTAAATCGACGGCTCGGCCGGGGCATCGGGAAAGTCGGCGCCGGGATCGGCCGGCGTTTGCACTTTACCAAGGACGAGCTCGGGATAAATTTCGCCCGGAATGGCCGCTATCTCCAGGTCGCCCAGTCTTAGATACCCTATCTCCGTGCACACACAAAGCTTACCCTGGGCCGACGCCCTGTCCTGGACAGGCTCGGCGGCCTCCGCTGACCCGGTCCAACGATAGGCCTGCCGATCTAAAACACCGAGTGACCAGCCCAGTCGATAAAACGGATTGTCCATCGGCAAGAAAACCTTGCGCACACGTGCTTCAAGGGGATACATCTTGGCGGGTCGTCCAGACTCCAGCGCCTCTAACCGCCAGCCGCCCCACCAACCGCCCGTATTGGTCCGCTTTTGCAAACGTGCCATCCTTCAGGGCCTTGCCCTGGTCGTCCGCGACAGGGACCCGCAATGAAGTCATCAGGCCGCCCACGGTCCCCGAGAAGTACACCACAGGGCAACGATATTTGTCCTTCAAAAAAGCCACCGTGGCGCCGACGAAATCGGCGCTCAGCTCCGTATTCTCACTGCCCAGGGTTTCGGGATGACAATTCCACTGGACCAATAGCCCTGCCATCCTGGCGCCTTCCGAAAATTCGCAAGCGACCAATTCATCGTGTTTAACGATTGGCTCCCGGCCATCATGGAGGAGCTCTGGAGCACTGGCCCGACCAATGCGCGTTTGCACCGGGCGCCGACCTTCATCCGCCAGTTTGACGGCGGCGACGATCCCGTCTTCCACCCTGGTTAAATAAGCCGGATCGACCCCACTCTGCAAGGAATTTGGCCCCCACAGGCCAAGTGTGTCTGGTCCTTCATGGTTGTGCGTGCTCGAGACCAGGACGTACGTGAAGCCGGGCAAACGACGCCGGATTTTCTCGACCAAGGGATGGAACAGGCCGACCAGGTCCACCGACACCAGGGCAATCTTGATCTTGCCGTGGGCGGAAACGACGGCCCTCGCCATGAGCGGATCATGTACCGCCGTGGCCTTGCGGTTTTTGCCGAACCCCGCCATGTAGACGGGCCCGCCCGGCGAGGGAAGGCGTAATGTCCGCCGCGCCGAAACCAGCTTGCAAGCCTGGCTCGTCCGAACTGGCAATTTCAGCGCCGCACACTAGCCCCAGCACCAGGCAGAAGGCGGTCAGGAGACCAAACCACGATGGCTTAATGAGCATGATTTGCCTCGTAAAATAGGCACTTGCCGTAAGGTAGAAGGGCGGTAACGATCTCGGCAACTATTTTCTATGCCTGGTGCCAGGTTTTTCCCGGCAAAATCCGCAAAATCAGACATCTTTTCCTCAAGCAACCCATCGCTACAGCCGATAAATCGATTAGATACGGATTTTTCGCCCGCGGGAAGGAGTGGAACATGCGACGCGTCTACCTGATGTTGGCCTGTGCGTGTTTGGCGCTGAGCAATACCGGTTGTTTCATTAATATGTGGTCGAGCGACCCCAACACCCGTCTCCGCGAAGAACTCAACGTCTCGGAAGATCTACGCCAGGCGGGCAAGGAATGGGAACGCTTCTGGCAGATCGACCAGCCAAGCCACATGACACCGACCAGGGTCCACGGCGGCATCATGCCGGATTAATTTGCGTCATGGCGCTACGATTAGAGCGTTTACCTGGGTAGGAATTTATGCGCACCATCTACGTGTTGACGACCTGGACCACCATGGCGCTATTCTTTCACTGGCTAAACGCCGTCCCTATTAACCATCCCAAATTCCCGTCGTCGCAAGAACTCAACGTCTCGGAAGACCTCCGGCAAGCGGGCAAGGAATGGACGCGCCCCTGGCAGATCGACCAGCCCAGCCACATGACTCCGACGAGGGTCCATGGCGGCATCATGCCGGACTAATTTGCGTCAAGGCGCCACGATTAGCCCGTTTGAAATACTCTCTGCTCACTTTTTCGCCACCAAGCCAGTGAACCAGGCCGCGCCGCAGCGCAACCTCATGATCCCCCCTGCGCACTAATCCGGTCCAGAAGCACGCCATTCATTTATCGTTTCATTTCTACACACCCCTCCGGGTGCAGTGACATGAGCGGGTACCACGGTTCACTCCAAGCCGGCACTTGACGGCGAACGAATCGGAGTGCCTTGCGTGCAAAAATGGTATGTATGCACCCTCCGGGCAACCCCCTCGGCGACGCATAGCATTTTGCATAGCATTTCGCATGGCATTTTGCCACGGCGGGGCAGCGCTGCATAGAATTTTGCATAACAAATTCATGAACGTCCTGCAGAAACGCCCACCAAGTTTGGAGGTATCGGCTGCAGCGCAGGGTGCCATTGCCACACGGTACTCCGGGTGGCAATGCGGACCTTCCCGCAATCACTTTACCGCCAACCCGTCGTAATGGCTGGTTTTGCCGCCGCCGCTTGCCACTGCTCCAGGTAACACCCTTCTCTGCTCACTTTTTCGCCACCAAGCCATTGAACCAGGCCGCGCCGCAGCGCGACCTCATGTCCCCCTGCTCATGATCCCCCTGCGCGCTAATCCGGGCCGGAATCACACCTTTCATTTATCGTTTCATTTCTATACACCCCCTCGGGGTGCAGTGAAATGAATGAAACGACGCAACGACGTTCCTCTCCCCTGGACGAACTTACGAAAGGTATACTGCAAGGCGCCAGCTACATGCTTTCGGTATGCCGTAATCATCCGACCAATGTGATGACCGTACCGGTCACCATTGGGTAAAACCTTGGAGCAACGCCAGCAACAACCACCAAGCCCCAACGGGGCGCGCTATGCTAGCCCAGCCTAAAAGCCTGGGGACAATAACACAACCAAAGATCAAGCCCCACCGGGGCGCTTTAACCACCTTCCGCCGAGGTTGCGATTGTTTGCCTGTGCCTACGCCCGTCAACTCTGGCGGCTGTTACCAAGCGGTACGCCCGACCTTTTTTCCTTGCTTGACATGCACGGCGGCAAGCGACACAATGCCGGCATGAAACGGCGCACGCGATTATTCCTCTTTTCCATCCCAGTCGTTGTCCTGGGAGCGTGGTTTGTTGTTTCACATTTAAAACGACCCGTAAACAATTTGGGCGATTTCCCGATTGCCCCGACAGAACCAGTGATGCTGATCCAAGGCCGCTTTTTTGACGAGCCCTCGGACCCATATCCCACTGGCGGCGCAATCCGTTATGAAGAAGTAAGTGAAGGGCGGCCGGTCAGGTGTCCTTGACCAGCCGTGAATGAAGTTGCTTGGCGCTTCCAAGGTTCAAGCCAATTCCCTCGAACTTTGATCGTTCGGTCGACCTAAACGCCATCCTCGGAGGCCCCGATGACCAGTTCCACCTTGCCGGGCGACCATGCCGCACGCCAGGAACGGGCACGGCTCGCGCTGGACGGGCTCTCTGTCGGGGACGCGCTCGGCGAAACCTGCTTCCTACCGGAGAATTGGTGCGCACTCGTTGAGGATCCCAGTGCCACGGCCCCGGGTCCGTGGCCTTACACGGACGACACGGTCATGGCCCTGGCCATATTCGAGGTCCTGGATGAATTCGGCCGCATCGACCAGGAGGCCCTGGCGCAACGGTTCGCCGCCCGCTACCGCGCCGCCCCGTGGCGCGGCTACGGTGCGGGGGCTCACCGCCTGCTCACGCAGATCGTGGGCGGCACTGACTGGCGGGTCGCCGCGGCAGCAGTTTTCCGCGGCGGCTCGTTCGGCAACGGCTCCGCCATGCGCATCGCCCCGCTCGCCGCCTACTTCGCGGAGGACGGCTACCAGAAGGTAGCGGACCAGGCGCGGCTGGCCTCGGAGATCACGCACGCCCACCCGGAAGGGATCGCCGGCGCCATCGCCGTGGCGGTCGCCGCCGCTTACGCCTGGCTTAACCGCGACCAACGCAGCACCGAGACGGTGAAACACGCGCTTTTTGACCTGGTCCTGGCGCACACCCCGGCCGGCGAGGTACGCGCGGGCATTGAACGCGCCGCGTCTCTCACCTTCGACCCGTCGACCCTACCCGAAGTGCGTTTACTCGATCACGGGATGAAAACCATTCCTTTTGACATGTCCTTCGCGAAGGTTGTACGCCAGCTAGGCAACGGCAGCCTCATTACTTGTCAAGACACGGTCCCATTTTGTCTGTGGAGCGCCGCACACTACCTGGACGACTACCAGGCCGCAGTCGTCCAGACCATCCGCGCCGGCGGCGACATCGACACAAACGCCGCCATCGTCGGCGGAATCGTGGCCCTCGCCGTGCCAGCCGACGGCATTCCGCCCAACTGGCTGGCCAACCGCGAGCAATTGGTCGTGTGAGACTTACTTGGTAATCATTGTCCGAGGAGGTAAAGCAGCACGTTGAAAAAAGGGTCACACCAGCGGCCGCGGCGGGGGTTTTCCGTGGGTTCGCAAGTACTCCTCCTGCAACTGGCGGAAATAACCATCGAGCGACTCTCCTGTCTCGGTCCAGAACAACTGATCTTGGCAGATGTAGGTATTGCAGCCGCAGCAAAAGGAGTTGTTGTTGTAAAGAAACGGATTGGCCAAATAGCTGCGGATGATTTCTTCGGGCATACCCGTCGCTACGCCGCAAAGCGGATGAACATAACCTCGCGGAATACCGTCCAGCGATCCCTGATACCGATTGGTCGGCTGAACCGTGATGTGATCAGTCATCTGGCCATCGGCGAGTCTTTTTGTGTGCTTCAGCCGGTGTAGAAAGTAGAACAGCCGAAAGACGGGCTGGTGGCAAAAGGCACAGCGAACGTAAAGCATGGTATGTTCCCCGATCGGACGAATCTAAATGTCGGCGTCTAGGAGGACGCCGCCGCCTTTATTTAAGCGCAGCCTGTTTTTGGAAATCGTGCTCGGTCGGCATCGGATACTCCTCATAGCTCACTCGTTACTTGGACGGGCGTGGCACGTTTTCCTGGTGCCGTTCCCTTTGGTTCTCCAATGATAATTGAAGCAAATATAAATGCAGCCATGGTGGCGAGCCATGCCGGATAAATCTCCTTAAAGGCTGATGGCCCCTGCTGCGTTATCGAGGAATGCCGAGTAAACGATACCGCCGAGTCCCTCTCGTATCCCGTTTCGGATTAATCCTTATTGTCGTCCTCCTTGGTGAACCACCATGTTCTTAAAATCCAAGAATGGAATGCAGCTGTTCATCATCCAAACAGTTGGCTGTAGCCCAATTGCGAACAAACGAACCAGTTCGATCGTCGCTGTGAAGCGATTCTCATATTTCTTTGGGAGCTTTGGCAGCCCACCAAGGTGGCTTACCAAGATCCTGTCCAAATGCGGCCGAATGTCAGGCGGTAGAATGTCAGCTCGGAACACGCTTTCCGCTAGGGCTCGGTCACCTGCCAGAACTTCGTTAAGTTGTTCCATTCGCACCCGTCTGAAAGACAAGTCCAAGCCCACGTCTCGCTTAGCAAACCACGCCTTAACTCTTGTAGGTCCGGTATCAACTTCCAAATTGTGGAGGGTTTGCTGGGTCAGCCAGAAACCCATTCTCTTCCATCAACAGGACAGTTGTGCCATCGGCGGCTCGCAAGTCTAAAGGAAAACAACAGGAGGCCACTTGCGTCTTTGGTAAAGCGTATAATCTTGTCATTGTTGACCATAAAGATATTGCTGGAACCACCGCAGTAAACCCCACCAAGACGCACGAAAATACCTCGCTTGGCCCATGGAAAATGTGCCTTTACGTCTTCCACCGATAACGCTATCTGCTTGAGTGCTCGCAATTCGCCTTTTGAGAATAATCCTCGATCAGCGGCGTCATGATGTTCACGGCAAAGGGCGATCATCCCGGCCTGGTCATGGTGCTGCCGTTCGTGCAAAGGCGGGTCGAAGTGATGCCAAGTCAAAAAAGGCTTGCGGCATTCGGAGATAGGGCAACCAAACCTACTTCTGCTCGCAAGATTCGCCGGACTTCCGCAGGTGGAGTTTATTAAGCATGGTTCAATCTCGTATCCGAAGCAGTGAAGGAATCGAACATTGGCGATTTCACTATCCAGAACCAATATCACAGCCGCTGCCTTGTCGAATGTCCTCAATCATTCTATGCGGAAAGGTGGTATACCATGAAACAGCAGGACCTCGACTTACAGCCATTTTTTTGAGACGACGGGCAAGCGCGGAAGAAGGTATACTGATGCGAGTCGAAAGTGAAGCGTCCTGTGCGAATCGTTACATGGAAACAAGGAATTGACTGCGAAGCAATCCGGTGCCATTTTGGCTGTCCTCCTAGTCTAGGCGAGCTTGAATATCATCGCCAGGTTCGTTTTTTTTGCCATTGCGTAGGCGCTTGAAGTCCCGAGCCAAGGCAATTTGCCCGAGACCTGGCTGATTCCGCGAGCAAGCACACAAGCCGGTGTTCCAGACATTCCTGGCGAAAAACCAAGCGAAGTACGTCGGGGCTTATCAACTTAAAGTACTCGCTACTGCAAAGCCTTTGTTATCGCTAAGATTTCGGCAATTAGCGACCCGGCTGCAAGATTATCGAGGGAAACGCCAAATGCTTCGTCTACGAATTTCTTGGTTTTAGGTTGATGAGCGAGAGAAGCGACGACTCGCTGTGGCGTATACAGGCCGGCATTGCTTAGAAACATGGCGTTCGTCGCGGGTGACAGTTTCCTGCCAACTGACGCCGACCAGGTATTGGGCGTATTCCGGGTCGTCTGCATTTTTGAAAAGCCCAGGTTGTTTTAGCGCGATACTTTGGAGCGATTTCCCGTTGAAACGGAACTGTTTCACCCGCACGGCTCGACGATTCACGATGCCCACGCCACCGAAACCGTAGCTTTTCAGATATGCTACCACCACATTCCCGGGATTGAACTTGTCTGAGCTTGCTCACTCCAATTGCGCACGCCGCATGCCGCCAGAAAGCCGAATTGACGGCAATCGTGCCAGAAGCGATCGGGGCCTTACGAAACATTCACGTCAGTAAATATCCGTTGAAGAAATCAAAGTCAGGCAGCTTAACGTGCATGCTATGCTCTGGACGAAATGTGTTGAGTAATGGCCTTGAGCCAGGTTTCAAGGTCAGTGCCCCCTGTTTCCAAAGAAGCGTCGTCTCAAGCAATAAGGCTTCCGCTACGCTGAGTCCCTTCGCGATTAAACGAATGTTAGGTTCCTCGTCCCCTTTTTCGAATCGCCTTTATGCACCATGCCTTTTCTGAATCGCCGCCATCCTCCAGATGCGCATCCTTTCGACTTCCGCAACCCTTGCCGAAATAGAACTCTTTCGTAGTTTCTCGGGTCAATGTACACATAAACGTAATAATCCGATCGGCTTTCCATAGTCGGTCCTTAGACGTTCGAGTCGCCCTATCTTGCAGCATTGCAAATTTGCCGCCCACCTGGCCGTGAATCTCCGGTCGCTTCGCCTTCTCGCGACGGGAAACTGTGGTCGTGCCGACTGAAGCCTTCAGCGTACACTAACGTGATACACGAGGCTGTATGCCGGAGCGACGCGAGTCCTCAGCCGTGATGCGGAAACCTCTTTAGGTCAATTCATCGTATGCACGTTTCAAAAAACTTGTCAGGAAAACCTCGTGCTTTTTCACATCTCCTTTAGCCAGATTGATGCGATATCTTCCCCATCGGGAATCGTAATCCATCAAATCAAGGCCCTCGCCGTCTAGAAGTGCCTGTGTTTCGTCGGCTCGCGGGAGTACGCAGTTCGACTCGAATCCAATCTTTTTTCGGGCGGAAAACCACGAAATTGCTCGGTTGGCCATCCCTGGCGAGCCCGATGTAAAATTTATTGTACTTCATCTCCAGGCCTGGATTGATTTTCTTTATGATTTCCAAAAGTTCATCGGCCATCGCCAAGGTATTCTTGCTTCCGCGTTTCTCCCAATAGGCTCGGTCCGTAACTTCCTGTACTTCCTCATCCTATGTCCACCAACCCCAGACGTACTTCCCCGAGGACGGTTGAACAGAATCAAAGAAACCTGTTCGCCGAGTTTCACCGCGTTCATCTGTATGGCAACAAGGGGTATCGAGCCGTTGAATAGGGCAATAACGTTCAGGAATCGAGTAGTGATGTCTTCAGCGAACAATGACAGCGGTGTGGTCGTATTGAGGGTAGCGTTTCCGTTCGATGTCCCAATACTCGATGGTGCGAATGATATGGGCTTCGTCACTTTTACCGAGTTGAACCTCCACTTCGTAACGCTTACTCGCGTCTGGGTCCTGCAAGAGCAGGTCCAATCGTCCCTGCGCGTGGCTGTATTCGTTCCTTATCCTTTAAGACAAGATCTCCAAGACCCAAAAGCGATGGATCCTCAGCGATGCGGTCCTGCACCCATCGTTCATGAAGCTTCAGGATGGTCCTTCAGCCAGATTTTCTCCGGCTTGATATAAGTCAGCGTTCCCATGCGGTTACCTCGATAAAGAGTTCCGCCATTTTAGTGACGCGGTTCAGGGCGGGCCAGCGTGACGCGACCGTTCATCGGCCGATTGCGGTGTAAATCGCATCCTTCTGGACGTAACGGAGCGATTGCGTCCGCTTTAAAGTAGTCGTCCGGGTATTTGGAAGCGGACAAAACGACCCATGTTTATTCTCCGCCTTTCTCAAGAAGTTTGGCCTGTTTGATTGAGCCACCACCGAGCCGCTACGGACCTCCCTGCCGATTCGACCAAGCCAAACGTCTTGAGAAGTTGAAGGTCCTCCCGAAGAGTTCGTGGAGCAGGAGGTTCGAGCAGTTTTGCCAGAAGCTCCCGAACACGCTACCCCTTCCCATCACTGAGAATCAACAGATTTGCCGCTGACGCTCCGTCAAGTCATGGCTCACTCGCAGCGGCGGGTTATACTGGCTGAGGCGAAACCGTAACACGACATTGCCCGTCTGCTCCTCCAACTCCAGCTCTGGTTGCCCATCGACCCAAGCGGCAATTTCGGCTTTGGTAGGAGGGGGGCGATCGGGATTTTCAAAATAAGGAAATCCGGCCCGAGTTGGGAAACCGGCAAAACGTGGCCGTTGACGGTCAATTGCATTCGAAAGTCCGCGGAGTGGTTGGGGTTTTTAGAATGGTTGGTGCACATGGGTGGGACTGAATTTAGCTACAGGCCTTTCTCACCGGCCGCGCGAGTCGGCCGGGGTCGTGGAGTGGGTCCATTCTTTGGATTTCCAACACCGTTCAGGTTTCCTCAGTCGCTGCATTGTGACCCAGGGATCGCTTCCGCAGCCAGAGCCAAAAGGCCAGGGTCAGGCTGGAGACAATCATTGCGGCGATCAGTACGGCCACCGGCGTTGTTCTTGATCCCAAGGGTCGCGTTTCGGCTTTTTGGGCGCTGGCGAGGGCCTTGTCAAGTAGTTGTCCAGAGCGAACCTGGAAATCGACAATCCGGACATCCACGTGTGTCGCCGCATCAGAAGTCTCCGCGGTTACCTGGGCCCATGCCAAGTCTGTTGATGGCATTTGGACTTTATGCAGCTCACGAAAGTCGGCATCGGCCTCCTCTTTGACGAGATAGCTGACGACATCGCCTCGGGCACCCAGCCGAAGCTGGCCGGCGAGGGCCTGGGTAGGAATTGTTTCGGTCTTGAACTGCCGCTTTCCTTGTTCATCGGTGGTGATTCTCGTGCAGCGATAGCAGGGACCCTCGGCGCGATTAAAGCGGGAGAGCATGGCGGCTACTTGTGGATTGGCCGTCCTCAAGTAAAGAAACACACCCGCCTGACCGTCCTTCGTCCCCTTGGGGGGTGTGTCGAGGCGCAGTAAATCGTATGATGCGGTGATTTCCAGATCACCGCCGATGGGAAACATGGTTTTGACCCCGGTAGCCGTGGGCGTGAAGTTATTCCCCGGCAGGCTGATGCGCAATCCTTCCGGCTCTTCATGTATCTGCTCGATAGCGCCGGTGAATTTGAGGGACTGGAAGTCAATTACCTTGCCCCGGAAGTCTTGGTGAAACACTACCTCCTGAGTGGCGTTTTGTTGGCCATAAAGTGACGGCGCTCCCGCCCATAACCCCGCGCTAACTGCGAGAGGATAATCCCTCGCCGCCACACTGCTAACAGCACTCGAGGTTGCATCATCATCAATTCCTCCGCCAGCGATCAAGGTAACCGCCTTCCGGTCGGCGACACCGACGCGCGGTTTCTGAGTAGTCTACTGTTGATCGACAATCCTTCTGGACGCGACGGAGCACTGCGTCCGCTTTGATGCAGTCGTGCGGGCCTTTCGAGGCGGACAAAACGACCCATGCTTACAAGTCAGCTAATTCGGCTTGATCCGCCACGGCGACATTCGATACATCCTGTTGATTTGCCGCCTGGTGGGCCGGCTTTTTGGCCATCGGCTCGGGCTCGGATCCGACTGCCTGAGTTTGGCTTGAAGATTCCAGCCAATCCAACCCGGGAACCACGTCCCAAAGCAAGCCACTGACAGGCCGATCCTCCGGCACGCAGTCGTTCCGCGTATCGGCATTACGAGCCAGGGCCTGAAAAACCTGTTCCGTCATCATTCGTGCTGGGCTATTCCAATAGAGCAGGGTGTTGAGCACCGGCAGGTTGCCGATCTGGAATGTCTGGCTCCCAGCTGCGGCCATGTTCGTTGGCAAACCCAATGAACCCTCAGCCACAACGCCTGGTGAAAAAATGTGGGTGTTTCTCCCGCCAATCGAAATGTTCTTCACGATGGCATCGGGCGCGACGTCTTCGGAGCCGACTATGTGAGATGTCGTCTCTGCCGATTGCTGTGGATAGTCTTGAACCAATGCATCGACCGCTACCTGGCGGCTGGTTGGGCGTGTCACGTCCGTGCTTTCTGGGCTGGCGGAAGTGGCGGCGGCAACAATGTCGAAATCGGTCGGCAACAGCACCTGATCCACGCCAGGGCTAAGGATCAGACCGCCCAAGGAATCAGCCAAGACGGTGCCGAACCACTGGCCATTCGGGGCCGCCGCGTTCACAAGGTGCACGCCTGAAGCCGGGACCCTCGCACCGGTTGAACGTGGAAGGTGATATTCACCAGGCTGCCCGCCTGTGTGGTGCTGATTGGCGTGGCACTGTAAAGCTGAATGCCGATTTGGCCGGTCGCTTGATCCACCACGGATGATAGTTGCCAACCGGTGCCCTGGCTGGGAAGCGAACCCAGCGTGATGTCCGCGGGCGACACGGTCAGCATGGCGGGATCATAGGTCAGTGCCAGGGTCGCTTCGGTCAAACCGGTACTGCCGTCCGGATGCGGATGGTCGATCATCACGGCTAAGTCAACAACAGAGGGTGAATCGGCGGGCGTAGGCTCGGCAATTACCAAGCTCAACGTCGGATCGGCCGCATTCGGCGAATGAATGCTATTCGGATTCACGTAATTCGGATTGCTCGGGCCAACTGTGTGGGCGGTGCGGAATTTGTGCAGGTTGAAGCTGGGCCACAAAAGCGTCGATGGTGCTCACATCGCCGGCATCCACGGAAAAATCACCGGCGACGTCGCCGATGAGCACCGGATCAAGTTGCGCATAGGCACTGAAGCCAGTGGCCGCTCCCGTCGCGACGCTGTTGGCGGTCAATTTATCCAGGCCGTTGATGACCTTGTCGCCATTAACGTCGCCAAAGTAGGCATTGACGTGAACGCCGTTAGCGGCAATCGCAGCCGGTGACGCCGCCCTGGTTAATGACGATGCTGCCAAACTGAAGTTGTTCCTTGACCTGGTACAGCCCAAGGCCGCAGCTGGCACGTCGGATGGGACCACGGCTTCGATATCGCCCAGGACGAGCGGGCTCGATGGCGTGGCGGAAAGCGAGTTTACGTCGGTGTAGTGGAAGGTGGCCACGCCGCCGGTGTTGGAAACCAGCGTCAAAGCCGCCGCCGGATCAGTGGCATCGCTTGTGGCGCCAGACAGCGTGCCGGTGATGTTGAGCAGCGACGGATTATAGGTGAGGGAAAAAGTTACGTCGGTGACATTGGCGGCGTTGTAGAGCGTGAGGGGAATGCCGGAAGCGCTGTTGTTCGGTACCACAATCGGCGTATTGCTGTCGGGGCCGCGGGCAAAATCGGGGATGCCAAGCACCGGCGTGGCGTTGGCCTGATAATGCGTCGCGAAGGTGGTCACGAAGTTGGCGTGCCCGCCGTTGTTAGCACCGTCCAGGCCGGCTCCAAGGGAATCAAGGAAACCGATGTTGCTCGACCCACTTACCAAGCTTACTGTGTAGGTTCCATCAGGAAGCACGACTGAATCGTTGCCCGAGTGCAGGCTGTTGAGCAACACCAGATAATTCGCGGTTGCTTTGAAGGTGATGCTCTGGCTGGCCTGATCGATCAATAGCGTGCCATGTATCGCGCCGATTCCGCGCCGGTCATGACAACGTCGTCCACTGCGTTTGGACTTGCCCCGTAAAGTGCCAGGTCCGCCGGCAGGAATGGCTTGTTGAAAGTGGCGATAAAGCCATCGGCTGTCGGCGTCAAAGACGTGACCAATAAACCGCGCGTGACAATATTCCCGCTGGAGCCGGTGACGAGGGGGTTTGTCAACGCTGTATCGGTTGCGGTGATTGTCTGGTTGCCGGCGGTATTCAGCGTGACGCTGAACGTATGCGACCCATTATCCCGGCCAGATCCGGTCATGAAGGTGTAATTGTTACCCAGGAAAGCGGCGCCATCAGTACTGGTCAGTTTGACCGTCCCGTTGTAACTCGTGTCAATATTGCCGTAATGGTCAAAGGCCGTCACGGTGACACCTATCGGCGTCCCCGTCGTGGCGGCGGCGCTGGCGGAAACCGTAAAAGAAGTCGTAAACGCCGGAATAACTGTGAAAGCTGTGCTCGTGCCGGAATAAGGACCAGCCGAGACTGTGAGGGCGTAGGTCCCCACAGTCTTAAGGTTCCCCAGGTAGTAACCAAAACCGCTTCCATTCAGCGTTCCAGGCATCGGGAAGTTGCCCTGCGGATCGGATGCGCCGAGGTAATCGCGATGGTGCTAGGTCCGCTGTAGTTGCTGATCGGATTACCTGACGTATCGACCGCCTGCACGATGAAGAGGAAATTCTGGCCGGCAACTATGGTGTTGCCGCCAAGGACCGTGACAGCAAGATTGGCGGAAATCACACCTGTCCTGTCAACCACCTTCGTTATGGTGTAGTTGTTGCCGCCGTTACCGTCATTGACAATGTAGGCGCTGACCAACAGCATCTTGCTCGTACCTGTGGAGGCGTCGGCATAAGTCTCCGCAAGACCAGCTGCCGTGTCGCTACCAATCAAACCAGAAACAGAGGGTGATGCGGCGGCAGTGGTTTTGCCATCGTAAATCTTCGTGTTGGTTGTCGCGGTGAGCGTCAGAGACGCTCGGTTAATTACACCGGTCGTATTCGCCACTGTAGTCACACTGTAATTGTTCCCCCCATTGCCGTCTATCACCATGTACGAGTTGACGGCCAATGTTTTTCCAGAACCCGCATTGGCGTCGGTGTAAACTTCTCCAGGCGGGAAGGGTGCCATCAAAAGGTCGTAAGGGTCGACGACTAGCCCATTCGCGGAGAGAATGGTCTCGCCCCGGTGACAGGATTAACTTTTATTATTTCAGGGGGGCTGTTGCTGACGTAAATGTTGCCATTGCCATCGACCGCAATTCCTTTGGCCCGCCGCCAAAGTTGCCGTTGAAGGTGAGCACTGACTGTACCCCCGTCGTGAGGTTCACGCGAATCACCGCACCCCCTTGGAAGGCATCATGATCGCCGACCAGGATATCGCCATTCGGGGCCAGTACCAAATGGTCTGGATTGGCAAGTAAGCCACCGCTGGTGAGAATGCTTTGATGCCGGTTACAGGATTCACAATTATTAAGGCCCCATCCAGAAAGGTACTACCCGCTTGGAAACCACGGTCGCCAACCAGGAGGTTTCCGTTGGGCAGCACAATGACTCCTGCGCACACCTTTAAAAAACCCGCCGGATGAAATTAATGTCTGTTGCCCATCTATCGAATTCACTGCAACGATTTTGCCGGTGGAGTCGCCGACATAAATCATGCCATTGGCCCCCGGCGCGATGCTGACTGGCGTCGCCAGGTTCTGTCCCGAGGAGAGCAGACTCTGGTGCCCAGTCCAGGGATTAATTTCGATCAAAGCATGCGCACCACGATCACAATCACCAGGTCGCGATTCGGAAGCACGGCGATTCCTTCTGTGGGGTCGGTCAGGTAACCTCCGGAGGCAATCAACCTTTGTGACCCCGTCACCGCATCCACGGCCACGACGCGGGCCGACGAATCAACCACGTAAAGAAGTCCACTGACCACGTTGTCGTTACCTTGTAGACCGGTAACCATGGGCACGGCTGCGGCGATTGTCGTTGAATCGTAGGTCTTGGTGTTGGTCTGAGCCGTGATCGTGAGTAGCGTGGCGTACTACACGAGTCGTATTAGCCAAAGTCGTCACGGAGTAATTGTTTCCGTTGTTGCCGTCATTGACCGTGTAGGCGCCGATGCTCAATGTTTTGCCGGTTCCGGCATTGGCATCACTGAACACTTCTGTCGCTGTGACTGTGTCGTTGCCTTGTAAGCCCGATGGAGAGAACTTGGCAACGGTGTTGTTACCTCGATTGACGACGTAAAGGTTGCCGCTGCCATCGAAGGCCAGGCCCTGGGGATAATTCAGCCCGGTCAGGGTGGCGCCGGGCGTGTTGGCGCCGGGGTTGAACATGCTCACTGTAGTGCCGTTGCCATTCTGGCCTTGATCGACGACGTAAAGGTTGCCGCGGCTATCAAATGCCAGGGATGTGGGAGAATCCAGTCCATTGAGGGTTGCACTGGGCGTGGTGTGCGCCAGGAACAAATTTGCTCACCGTGTCGTTGCCTTTGTTCGTTACGTAAAGATTACCGCTGCCATCGAAGACCATGGCAATTGGATCACTAAGCCCGGTCAGGGTGGCACTGGGCGTAGTGCTGCCAGGAACAAATTTGTCCACCCGGCGTCATTTCCTCTGTTCGTGACGTAAAGGTCGCCACTACCGTCGACTGCCAGGCCATAGGGTTTATTCACCCCGGCGAGGGTGGTGCTGGGCAAGGTTGCCCCAGGGGCGTATTTGCTCACGGTGGTACCGGTGAAATGCCCAAAATTGGCAACGTATAAGTTACCGCTGCCGTCAAAGGCTAGGGCAACCGGATCATTCAGCCCGTTCAGAACAGCACTGGCGAGCGTCGCACCGGGAGCGAACTTGCTGACGGTGTTATTGCTGGAGTTTGCGACGAAAAGGTTTCCACTCCCATCGAATGCCAGGGCCCACGGCCCACTGAGCCCAGTGAGGGTTGCACTGGGCGTCGCGGCGCCAGGGGCGAACCTGCTCACTGTCGTGCCGCTGCCGCTTTCATCGCCTTGATTCGCGATGAAGAGGTTGCCGGTGCCATCGGCGGCCAAGGCAGCGGGTCCATTTAGTCCCGTAAGGATAGCTCGACGCGAGGGTAGCGGCGTTGACTGAAAAAGCACCAACACTAGCGGTGGAATCATATGTCTTCGTGTACGTCGGCGCTGTGAGCGTCAAGGGGGCTTTGTTGATGACGCCCGTCGTGCTGTTCACAGTTGTCACGGTGTAATTCTTGCCGCCATTGCCGTCATTGATCGTGTAAGTGCTGACGCTCAAAGTCTTGCTCGAACCGGCATTCGCGTTGGTATACACCTCCGCCAAACCAGAAACCGAATCATTGCCAATCAGACCGGGAATTGTCAGTTGAGCGTTATCGAAGGACAAACCGCTGTAGAAGTCGTAAAGGCCAATCTGCCCGTGGGTTTCCGTGCTGTCCACAAACGTTGATACGAGAATCCCATTGATGTAAGCCTTGTACGTGGTTCCAAAAACATCAACGCGGAGCGTAATGTTTTCCCCAGGGAAAACGACATTGTTGACATCAACGGCAGTCGCAACGATACCTGTCCAGGTAAGGCGACCCCAGCGTTTCCGGTCCTGTGCCGGCACCATACCCTCCACCCCCTATAACCAAAAGAACGCCGTTGTTGTTTCCGCCATCGAAATTGCTGCGTAACCAAATGCCACCGTCTGAAACGTCGTTGATATCAATTTGAAACGAAAAGTTGGTAAGATCGAAACCCGTAAGGCTGGTATAGGTTAGCGGGGAATTATTCGGTGCAGCGGCCCTATAAACGCCGCCACTTGCCGACCAATTCCCAAGTTGATTGCCCCATGGGGGCGAATCCAAGACCGCTGTGTCGAATTTGTCGGAGAATATCGTGGAGGCTATTTGCGGGCTCGCCGCCGCCGTGGTCGTCGCGTCGTACGTTTTCGTGTTTGTCGTGGCCGTGATCGTCAAGGGTGCTGGGTTAATCACTCCCGTGGTGTTGCTTACGGTTGTCACGGTGTAATTGTTGCCGCCATTCCCGTCGTTGATCGTGTAGGCGCTGACGCTGAGGGTCTTGGTCGAACCGGCGTTGGCGGCGGCGTAAACCTCGGCTAGTCCGGTCACGGTGTCCTTGCCCAGGAGACCCGACACCGTCGGTATGGCCGCGGCGGTCGTCGTTGAATCGTACGTTTTCGTGTTCGTCACCGCCGAAATGGTCAAGGACGCCGGGGTGACCTTAAGCCCGCCCGCAAGGGCCCCGTGCTGCCATTGAACCCGGACCCGGGGAAATAAACGGCCGTGATGGTGTGAATGCCGCCGTTGGCCTGAATCACCTGCAATTGAGTCGAGGTCGTGACCAAGGTGAAGATCGCATTTGTACCCGATACGGTATCCGAAGAGATACTGCCGAGGTCGGTTGTGCCGTCTTGGAAATCGAGGAACCGGCCGCGGGCGCAGCGGTACCTCTGGTCGGAGCGACCGTTGCCGTCAAGGTGACTGGTGTGCCGTAGGTGACTGTTGAGGCAGACGAGGTTACGGTGGTGAGTGTGTCGACGGGAAAGGGGCCGCCTGGGTCACCGTAATCTGCTGACCCAGGACGGTGATGTGGGCCGTGCGAGCCGGGCCGGCGTTCTGGGAAAAGGAGAAAGAGATCACGCCGCCCGAGATGTTCCCGATGGTAAGCCAGGTCTGGTCACTGCTCGGAGCGAAAAGGCCCGTCAACGTCTCGGTCGTAGGCAGGATCGGAAGCAACTGGTCCGACCCTGCGCCGCCGCTTCATTGATCGGGCCTCCCGGCACGAACGCTCGTGGCAATTCCTTGATCGCGCTGTCGCTGGTATCGGCGATGTAGAGGTTGCCTGCAGTGTCCACGGCCACGCCTGCCGGGTCACTCAGTCCCGAGGAAACCAAGGTGCTGACCGTCTGCGTCGTGGCGTTCCACTTCATGATCGCGTTGTTGCCGTAATCAGCGACGTAGAGGTTGCCCGACCCGTCCACAACTACTTCAAATGGACGGGACAGCCCCGACGAGAGCAGGGTGGTCAGCGCTGCGTCGTCGAGTTCAACTCCTCAATCACGCTATCGTAGTTATTGGCGCTGTAGACATTGCCCGCCGCGTCCACCGCAACGCCAAACGGGTTGTTGAGCTCCGAGGAAATCAGAGTGGCGACGGTGTGCGTCGTTGCGCCCATTCCTTGATGTAGTTGTTGTGGTCAGTGAAGTAAATGTTCCCAGCCGCGTCCAGCGCCACACTCTGTGGTAAAGACAGCCCCGAGACAACGGTGGAGACCGTCCCGGTGATTTGGTTCCATTCCTTAATCACGTTGTTATAGGTATCCGCGATGTATACATTACCCGCCGCGTCCACCCCCACACCAGCCGGGGAAGCCAATCCCAAGGCGACCAGTGTTGTCAATGTCCCGGTCGCGGCGCTCCACTTCTCAATCGCGTTGTTAAAGGTATCCGCAATGTATACATTGCCCGCCCCATCCACCGCCACGCCCGCCGGATGAGATATTCCCAGGAGAGCAGGTAATCAGATGGCGGGCAGATAGCTGCTGCCGGCCTGGGTGACTGAGGGTCTGGCCGGCGATGGTCAGGTGCCGCTGCGCGTGGGACCGCTATTGGCGTCGAATGTGAATATGGCCAGGCCGTCGCCCGTGCCGCTGGCGCTGGTATGCAGCCAGGAGGCGTTGCGTGTCGCCGACCATGCACTCCCATCAACGACGATGTCCGAATCCGTGCCAGCGGCCGGGCCTTCGAGAAGGGCATAGCTTCCCAGGGCAGAGATAATGACCCCGGTAGTGTCGGCCAGGGTGGTGACGGTGTAGTTTCCCGGATCGCTAATGGTGTAAGCGCTGACGGACAGGGTTTTGCTCGATCCGACATTCGGGTCCGCGTAAACTTCCATAAGACCTGTCACCGTGTCGTTGCCAAGTAAACCCGAAACGCTTGGACTTGCGGCAGCCATGGTAGTGGAATCATAGATTTTCGTGTTGGTCGTGGCCGTTATGGTAAGGGGGGCCGGGTTAATCAACCCCGTCGTGATAGTCACGAGCGTCACTGTATAATCGTTGCCGCCATCACCGTCATTAACGGTGTAGGCGCTAACGCTCAGCGTCTTGTTTGAACCGGCATTTGCGTTGGTATACTCCTCAATCAGGCCGGAGACGGTGTCGTCAGTCGGTGACGTGTAACGAGAAATTCCAGATGTGTTCGTGCCTCCGCCGACCCAGACTTGGCCGGCTACAACTGCAATGGCGGCAGCAGACGCCCCGGTAGAGAGTGTCCTCACAAACATCCCGTCAGTACCGAAGATGGAAATGTCGGACGTGTTCGGACCGCCGCCGACCCAAACTTGGGGGCCTACCACCGTGATCGCATCGGCCGAATTTACGGTTGGAATGGTCTTCAAAAAAGTCCCGTCAGTACCGAAGACGGAAATGCCAGATGTGTTCGTGCCTCCGCCGACCCAGACTTGGCCGGCTACAACGGCAATAGTGGCAGCAGACGCCCCGGTAGAGAGTGTCTTCACAAACGTCCCGTCAGTACCGAAGATGGAAATGTCGGACGTGTTCGGACCGCCGCCGACCCAAACTTAGGCGCCTACCACCGTGATCGCATCGGCCGAATTTACGGTTGGAATGGTCTTCAAAAAGGTCCCGTCAGTTCCGAAGACGGAAATGCCAGATGTGTTCGTGCCTCCGCCGAACCAGACTTGGCCGGCTACAACTGCAATGGCGGCAGCAGACGCCCCGGTAGAGAGTGTCCTCACAAACATCCCGTCAGTACCGAAGATGGAAATGTCGGATGTGTTCGGACCTCCGCCCACCCAAACTTGGTGCCTACCACCGTGATCGCGTCGGCCGAATCCACCGTAAAGATGGATCCTAAGAAATGTCCCCGGTCTAAACCTGACACCGTCGGTAGGGCCGTGGCGGTTGTCGTTGAATCGTACGTTTTCGTGTTTGTCGTGGCAGTGATGGTGAGGGGTGCGGGAGCGACCTGCAACCCGCCCGCGAGCGTCCCAGTGCTGCCATTGAAGGCGGAACCGGGGGAGTAATTCGCGATGATGGTGTGGATGCCGAGGTTGGCTTGAATGACCTGCAACTGATTGGGCGAGGTGACCAACGTGAAGATTGCGTTTTTTCCGGAGACGGTTTCCGTTGAAGTGGTGCCGAGATCGGTGCTGCCGTCGTGGAAATCGACCGAACCGGCAGTGGGGGGGGGGGTGCCGCTGGAGGGGGCGACTGTGGCCGTCAAGGTGACCGGTGTGCCGTAAGTGATGGTGGAAACTAAAAAACTGCCAACGGCGGCGCCGACTGTCGTCGTGGTGTCATTGAGGGAGAACCTCGCAACGAAGGAGTCATTGAGGCCGCCGAAACTGGTCTGGAAAGCGCCACTCGTAGTGGGGAAGTTGGTTGAGCTGGTGTGGCCGGTAACATAGGCGTTGCCATTGCTGTCCACCGCGATTGCCGGCCGATATCTTCACCATCTCCACCTAGGTAGGTGCTGTACATTAGGGCCGTGCCGGTAGGATTCAGCTTTGTTACGAAGGCATCATCGGCGCCGCCATCACTTGCGTGACTGGTTTGGAATGCACCGCTTGTGATGGGGAAGTTAGTGGAACTTGTTTGGCCCGTAACGTAGGCGTCGCCATTTCCGTCGACGGCAATGCCATAGCCATACTCCCTACCATTTCCGGCGAGATATGTGCTGTAAATGAGGCTCGTTCCCGCAGCGTTCAGCTTGGTTACGAAGGCACTGATGTTACCGCCCCCGAGATTGGTCTCATATGCGC
Organism: uncultured Planctomycetota bacterium; assembly: GCA_963848825.1. Classification (GTDB taxonomy): domain Bacteria; phylum Planctomycetota; class Planctomycetia; order Gemmatales; family Gemmataceae; genus CAVVSQ01. The sequence goes on from CAWKFA010000009.1 coordinate 821,628, forward strand.
CTGTCGTAACGGGAAATTTGGTGGATGATGTGTAGCCGGTAACGTAGGCGTTGCCCGAGCCGTCCACCGCGACGGATTGCCCAACGTCTTCACCAGTCCCTCCGAGGAAAGTGCTGTATAGGAGTGCCGTGCCAGTGGGGTTAAGTTTCGAAATGAAGGCGTCATCACCACCTCCGGCGTTATTGGCGTGGCTGGTTTGGAAGGCACCGGTAGTGGTGGGAAAGTCCATACCCGTTGAGCCGGTCACGTAGGCGTTGCCAGAGTCATCAACGGCGACGCCATAGGCCACATTACCACTGTTGCCACCAAGGAAAGTGCTATAAATGAGGGCGGTGCCGGTAGGATTCAGCTTCGTTATGAAAGTGCTGGCATAACTGGTCTGATAGGCGCCGGTTGTCGTGGGGAAATTGGTGGAACCAGTGGAACCGGTGATGTACGCGTCGCCGGAGCCATCTACTGCAATGGCTTGGCCGTTGTCATAAAAATTCCCGCCTAGGTAAGTGCTGTAGATTAATAACGACCCGGTAGCATTTAGCTTCGTTACAAAAGCGTCCCCCTTGCCACCGTCATTACTGTGGGTGGTTTGTAAGGCCCCATTCGTGGTTGGGAAATTGGAGGATTGGGTGTAGCCAGTGATGTAGGCGTTTCCAGCGCCGTCCACCGCAATGGCATTGCCAAAATTAACGTCGTCATTACCGCCGAGGTAGGTGCTGTAAATGAGGCCCGTTCCGGTGGCATTCAGCTTCGCAACGAAGACGCCTTTCCCGCTGAAATTTGTCTGGTAAGCGCCGTTCGTGGTGGGGAAATTATTAGAATCAGTGGTACCAATGATATATGCGTTGCCTGAACCGTCCACCGAAATGGCAGGGACGTTGTCATTGCCAACGCCGCCGAGGTACGTGCTATAGACCAGTACGGGATCAATTGTCAGCGGCAAGCTGGCATCGTACGCCCCCATCTGAAAGCCAACCTCATCCTGCCCTAGGAGCCTAAACTGCCCCGGGACTGCCTGCCGAATGCCGTCCACCTCTTGATAAATCACCGGCGCATGCTCCAGCACCTCACCGGATGCAGTGGACAGGACAAGGTTCCCCTTATCATCCAGGCTGATACTGTTGACCCCTTGAACATCAAACCGAATGCTGCCCGGATCGGCCCCCGGTGCAACCACGAAGTCGTATTCCAGCTGGTCTGGTTGCCGTAATACACCAGGTTGACGCCAGGATAAACGTCGTGGTAGGCGACACGGCCGTAATTGGCGACATTGGTGTGCCACTGGCTTGGGTCGTTGCCGATGAAGTAATTGCTTGTTCCCGGCAGCTGGTCTTGGCCGGTTACCGTCGCTTGCGGGTTGGCACCCACCAAGTTCATGGCCAGGGTCACGCCCGTCACGTTTGCCGGCGGGGAGTTCGGATTGGGCGTATCTGGTGTCAGATTCGGCGGATTGGAACTCGTCCCGCCAGCCGTGGGCGTTTGCAAGTTAAGCACAGCACTAGTGGAAGTTAAGAACAGGGCATAACCGCTGCCGTGCGACAAATATTGCACCTGGGCCGCAGTCTGGCCGGCGTTGGCCTCGAAACTAAGCGGCAACTGGCCGTACGTTTGCAATAACTGCTGGTTGCTCGCTGTGAGGCCGGTTGTGGGGGCAAGCCGATCTTCCAGGCATTCGCAATACAACCGCGTGCGCTTGGCCCGGCACCCCACGGGTTGCTGCGGGCGGTTGCAAAACCACGATGCCATGAGCTTGCGGATAGGGAGGAAGGTCTTGGGCATGGGAGGAAAATCTGTTTAGGGTAACGGGGACCGGAGCGGTTAGGTATCGTACCCGTTAGGTATTTGAACGCAAGGAAAAAATCACTCTGTGGTTTGCGGGGGTTGGGAGAGCATTCCGTGTGCAATGGTCGGCAGCGCCTTAAATACCGATTTTTGTGGACGCAACTCAGCAAGTTCTCCACTTGCCGCTGGCAAAACTTGAAAACAGCGGTGATCGCATGTTGATCATGTTCAGGTCAGCTTCGCACCAGGAACCGGGACGATCCAAATTTGAAGAATTCAGTCCACCATTCAGCCTCAAGGCCTTCTCAAGGAGAGTGCTGAAGAATCGCCCAAGGGGGCGGGCCAATACTTCACGCCCCGGCCGCTCACCAGGGGCGTCGTGGTTTGCGGTCTACTGAGTCGGGCAAGACCCGGGTCAATGGCCAAGCAGCCGCGTTCGAAATCTTGGGCGGGGGCGTTCGGCGAGGGCGCGGTAACCGGTGCCGTCGGGGCCTTTCCGTGTCTCACCAGTCTGTGAGACACGGAAAAATATTGTGTTAAAGTGCTTTGTTGTCAAGGGGTTGCGGATAAAACTGTGCCTGTATACTCGCTTGAGACACGAGTGACACATCCAGGACCGCGCCATGGAGCGGCGCGGGGATGCGAAACGGAAAATGCCTGACAATTTGGCAGCGCCCGGCCCCTGGCCACTGCATCTTTAACGGCGCCGTCGGCGTGCGCCACCGGCTTGTGGGTTTCCGCGGGGGCTTGCTGTGGCGGGCGTCCATCGCGCTGTTCGCGTCCCTGTCCTTGGGACCGTTGCTTGTCGGTGCTGCCATGTGGTCAATCGGATTTTTCAAAATAAGAAAATCCGGCCCGAGTTGGGAAACCGGCAGAACGTGGCCGACGAAACTCAATTGCATTCGAACGCCCGCGGAGTGGCCGGGGGTTTTTAGAATGGTTGTGGTCATGGGTGGGACTGAACTTTAGCTGCAGACCTTTCTCACCGGCCGGGCAAGCCGGCCGGGGTCGTGGAGCGGGGTGGGTTTTAGTGCAGACTTCTCGCGGCCGGGCAGGGCCGGTCGTGGAGCGGGGTGGGTTTGGTTTAGCTACAGACCTTTCTCACCGGCCGGGCAAGCCGGCCGGGGTCGTGGAGCGGGGTGGGTTTGGTTTTAGCTACAGACCTTTCTCACCGGCCGGGCGAGCCGGCCGGGGTCGTGGAAGGGCGGAGAGGATTTCTTCCAAAGCACTCATAGCCCGCCGCGCAAGCAAGGGTTTTTTGCGAACTTTTGGCAAACCCTTGCGTGCGCGGCGGGCTATAACTGGTACGCCGCTCTTTTACCCTCCGGGGCGACACAACTTTCAGCAATATCTCCAAAACGGCATAAATTTTGCGACCCGGTAAAGCTCCTTGGATTTATCTGCAACCAACGTGGAGCGGGTCGCCGTGACGGATTTATGGATTGGTACTTCAGGTTATGCCTATCCGGAGTGGTCGGAAGTGCTCTATCCGCGGGGCACGAAGCCGAGCCGGATGCTTGCTATTTATGAACGTAAATTTCCGCTCGTTGAATTGAACTTTTCTTATTACCAGATGCCAGGCGCTGAGCAGCTTGCCCGGATGGGACAACGTGTGGGGCCGGGTTTTCAGTTTATTGTTAAAGGGCATCGATCTTTCACGCATGCGTTTGATGAAACTCAGCTCGGGCCCTTTGGTGAAGCCATCACGCCTCTGCACACGCGTGGGCAGCTGGCTGGCGTGCTTTGCCAATTCCCGCAGCGGTTCCACCATAATGACGCCAATCGTCGGTGGATAGCCACGGTTCGGCAACATCTGGAAGATGTGCCGTTGGCGGTCGAATTTCGGCATGCTTCGTGGAACAGGCCAGACATCGGCGACTGGCTGGGGGACGAGGGGGTAACGCTGGTGTCTGTTGACGTGCCGGATATCCCGGCCCTTTATCCGCGTCAGCTGGTGCAAAGCGGGCCGGAGATTTATGTGCGTTTGCATTCGCGGCGGGCGGAGACCTGGTATAGCGGGGCTGATCGCTATGACTACTCTTATACCGACGCGGAAATGCAGGAGTGGGTCGACGCTCTGGCGAAACAGGCACCGCAAACGAAACGTGCGTTCGTTCTTTTCAACAACTGCCGCCGCGCCAATGCCGTAATCAACGCCAGGCGGATGATTTCTTTACTGGCAGAACAGGATCACCCCTTCCATGTCGTGGCCCCCCTGGTTGGCGCCGAACAGGGACTGCTGTTCTGAAGCGAAGTAACGAAAACCGGGTGCCCGCATGACGTTGCTAAAACCGCCGCTTTTGCCCATGGAAGCACTGCTGGTCCAGGACATTCCTGGCGGCAAAGGGGCGTGGCAATATGAGCCGAAGTGGGACGGCTTCCGCTGTCTGATTTTTCGTAATCGGCGCGACGTCTATCTGCAATCGAAATCTGAGAAGCCCCTGGCACGTTATTTCCCGGAAATCGTGCAAGCTGTGCAGGAGTTACAGGCGCAGCATGTCGTACTTGATGGCGAACTCGTGGTGCCCGTGGGAGGGCAATTTGATTTCGATCAATTGCTGCAGCGCATTCACCCCGCTGCCAGTCGTATCCAAAAGTTGGCCGCCTCGCATCCGGCGCTGTTCATCGCTTTTGATCTGTTGGCTGACGGACGGGGCCGGTCGCTGGTGGAGCGACCGCTCGAGGACGCCGGCCCCTTCTTGAAGAGTTCGCACGCCGTAACTTTTCGCCGGCAGGCTTGCTCCATCTTTCGCCCGTCACGACTCGACTGGCGCAGGCCAAGAAATGGTTTGGATCCGCTGGCGGCAATCTCGATGGCCTGATCGCCAAGCGAACCGCCAGTGCGTATCGGCCGGGTGAGCGCGATGCGATGGTGAAGATAAAGCCGCGACGAAGTGTTGATTGTGTCGTGGGCGGCTTTCGCTACGCCAGCAAAGGGGGCCTCGTCGGCTCGTTGTTGCTGGGTTTATATGGGGAGGATGGCCTGCTCAACCATGTAGGTTTTACCGCGGCGATCAAGGAAGCCGAGCGCGTGGCGCTGACACGCAAGCTCGAGAAGCTGATCCAGCCGCCCGGCTTCACCGGCCAGGCGCCGGGCGGGCCCAGCCGGTGGAGCACAGAGCGCTCCGGCGCGTGGGAACCGCTGGCGCCCGAGCTCGTCGTTGAAGTCACCTACGATCATTTTAGCGGCGGCCGCTTTCGCCATGGAACGATGCTGCTGCGCTGGCGGCCTGACAAGGCGCCGTCGCAATGTAAGTTAGATCAAGTCGAGCGGCGCGGGGGCAATGTCAAGCTGCTGAAAATCGCCCTACGGCAGGCGCGGCAGACGGCATCGGCATGAATTTTGCCTTTTTTTCGGAGCGGGATTGTCGTGTAACAGCCCGTTGAAAAAGGGGTCAGACCCCTTCAGTACCCTGCAAAAACGTTGAAAACTCTTTTCGCTTCAAGGGGGTCTGACCCCTTTTTCAACGGGCTGGTAAAGGTTGCAAAAGGAGAAACGCCATGAACAGTGAAAAAAATGTGGAAGTCCTCAACACTTTGCTACGTGGTGAGCTGGCCGCCACCGAGACTTATCAACAGGCTATCGAAAAGGTAGGCACCGAGCCGGGTGCGACCGACCTCCGTTCGCTCCACAGTGAACATCGTGAGGTTGCCAACGAGTTTCGCACCCATGTCCACCAGTTCGGCGGCAAACCTGACCAGAGCTCCGGCGCCTGGGGGTCGTTTGCCAAGGCCGTCACTGGCACGGCCAAGATTTTTGGTTCGACCGCGGCATTAAAAGCGTTGAAAGAGGGCGAAGAGCATGGCATTCATTCCTATGAAAAGGCCCTCAAAGAGCCCGATTGGCCCGGCGAATGTCGTACCCTCATCAACAACGCGCTCACGCGTTGCCGTTCGCACGTGCGGGTGTTGGACAAGCTGATGGAACAGGTCGCCCGGTAAGCGGAATTAATGAGGAAGGCAGGAAATCAGGAAAATGCTTGGTCCTGATGTTTCCTGCCTTCTTGCTTTCCTCATTCATCGAATGCCCTCTTAGAGCGTTCGGAAAAAAAGGGGTCAGACCCCCTCAATACCATGCAAAAGCGTTGAAAATCTGTTCGCTTCAAGGGGTCTGACCCCTTTTTTTCCGAACGCTCTCAGCAGCCCGTTGAAAAAGGGGTCAGACCCCTTCGTTAGCCTACAAAAACGTTGAAAACTCCGTTCGCTTCAAGGGGGTCTGACCCCTTTTTCAACGGGCTCTTAGACTAATTCCAAAAAAGAGCCGCCGTTTTCGAAGAGACCATCGCCGACGGCGCAGGTCCAGAGAACGCGCAACATGATTTGGCAGGGGGCCGTTTCCTGGGCCGAGGGAAGGACGACGCGTACCTTTTGGCCGAGGAGTTGTTTGGTACCCAGGAGGCGAATGCCAGTCGGCGACAGGTCACGGCTCAAGAGAGCGTATTCCTTGCCGTCTTCGGTGATTACCTTGACGGGTTGAATAAAACTGACGCGGCTCTGCCCACGGCGTTCGTCTTGCTTCAAGGCGGCGCGGTGATTCTTGAGAAGCTGGCGGATGGTTTTTTGGATGGTGCGCTGCTGCTCCTGCTCTTTCTGTAGACGGGGACTGACGGTGCCGAGGTGATAATAGCGCCCCTGGCGATAATTGAGTGAGCCTTTGGCCAGCGTCACCACGTCCTTCCATTGTTCCTCCGGCAGGCCAGCCAACTTCAACTCGGTGCGTACGTCGCGAGCGACGACAAATCCTTGACGATGAGCAAGACGAACGACGGCGTCGGCGACTTGTTGAATGCTCATTATCTCTCTTTTTAAAACCTTTTCCCGCGGCGCTTAGGCTTTGATGATGTCACGCACCGTGGCTCCGCCGGGGATCATGGGCAGTACGTGTTCCTGATACGGCACAAGGATATCGAGTACGTAGGGGCCCTTGCTGTCGAGCATTTCGTTCAAGGCATCGTCGAGGTCTTCCCGATGGGAGATGCTGCGCCCTGGCATTTGAAGCCCTTGGTGATTGTCAGAAAATCGGGATAGGGAGCGTGATCGAAGCCGGCGCCGAGGTAGGTATGGCCGCGGTTGCTTTCATAGAAACGATCTTCCCACTGCACCACCATGCCCAGGTGCTGGTTATTGAGCAGCAGCACCTTGACGGGAAGTTTTTCGCAATAGGCGGTGGCGAGCTCCTGGATGTTCATCAGAAAGCTGCCGTCACCATCGATGTCGATGCAGATTTTGTTGGGGTTGGCCGCCTGCGCGCCAATCGCCGCGGGCAAGCCGAAGCCCATGGCGCCGAGGCCGCCGGAGGTGAACCAGTGGCGCGGGTTGTTGACGTGGAAGAACTGCGCCGCCCACATCTGGTGCTGGCCGACACCGGTGGTGACGATGGCGTCATCGAGCTGGCCACGGTCGCGTAGAATCTCCCAGAGGCGCTGGATGGCGCATTGCTGCACGATGGCATCGTCACGATCGGTGAAACGCATCGGCTCGGCGGAGCGCCAGTCCTCGACCTGGCGGATCCAGTCGGCGAAGGCGGGACTTTTCGGCACCAAGGCCGGGTCCTGGCTTATCATGTCAACCATCGTTTTCAGAGCATGGGCGATATCGCCGACGATGGGAATATCGGCCACCTTGATCTTGTTGATTTCGGAGGGATCGATGTCGATATGGACGATTTTGCCATGCTTGGCAAACTCGCTGACCTTGCCGGTGACGCGGTCGTCGAAACGAACGCCAAAGGCCAGGAGCAGATCGGCCTCGTTGACCGCATAATTGGCGTACACCGTGCCATGCATTCCCAGCATCTGCAGGCAAAGAAAATGGTCGCTGGGAAAAGCGCCCAGGCCATGTACCGTCAGCGCGACGGGAATGCCCGTTTTCTCCGCGAAGGCCTTCAAATAAGCCGACGCGCCCGCCTGGATGACACCGCCCCCGGCGTAAATGACGGGCCGTTTGCTTTGGCGAATCAGCGCCAGCACGGCTTCGAGTTGCTCCCGCGTCCCCTGTGTGGCCGGGCTGTAGCCCGGCAGATTCATGGGCGGGTCGTAGTCCTCCACGATGATGGACTGATTTTGCAAATCCTTGGGAATATCGACGATGACGGGCCCCGGTCTGCCCGAGCTGGCAAGGTAAAACGCCTCTTTCATGATGCGCGGAATGTCTTCGGTCCGTTGCACAAGGTAATGATGCTTGGTCACCGCACGGCACACCTCGACGATAGGGGTTTCTTGAAAAGCGTCGGTGCCCATCACGTGCGTGCCAACCTGACCCGTGATCGCGATGATGGGCACGGAATCCATCTTGGCATCGGCGAGGCAGGTGACAAAGTTGGTCGCGCCGGGGCCGCTCGTGGCCATGCAGACGCCAACGCGGCCCGTGCTCCGCGCATAACCTTCGGCCATGAAGCCGCCACCCTGTTCGTGGCGCGGCAGGATCGTGCGCAGTTGCTTCTCAAAGCGCGTCAGCGCCTGATGCAACGGCATGCTGGCGCCGCCTGGATAAGCGAAGATGACCTCAACGCCATGGTTAACCAGGCACTGAACAAGAATATCGGCACCTGACTGCGGAACGGCGTTTTTCTTACCCATGGTAGCAACCTCACTTGAATCTGTAGTCCCGTATAGGTGGGTCCACCCCTCCAAATTCAGGGTGGTTTGACCCTACTTTTGGGGACTTCCTATTGTTTTATTAGCTTACCACGTAATGTGTTGGTGGAAAGGGCGATGAAGCGCTGTTATCCTGGAATGTCATAGCCGCAGCCGTTTGTAGCGTTTAGTAGCCCGCTCAAGGGGTCTGCCCGCGCCGAAGGGGCTGGACGCCTTGTTCAACGTGGTTGCGCGCTCAAGGTCGGCATACGATGAAGAAAACGTTGTGAGGAACTCGGGGTCGTCTCATGTCTCCCGCGGAATTGCAAAAAGCGTTACAAGCGGTACAGCCGGCCGCCGTTTTGGTTGCGCCGGCCGTGCTGGAAAAGATCATCCGCCAGACGCTCAAGATTCCGGCCTGGATGTGGTCGGTTCCCCACCGGCGTGCCTGGATTGTCGAACGGCAGTTTCTCTTTCGCTATGTGGAACAGGAAGACTTGCTGGTTCGGCCCGATCAACTGTTGCCGTCGACGGTTTTGCTGCTCGAAACGCCGGTGGGGCACGAAGAACTGAACAATCAGGACCTGTTGCGGGCCTACTGGCGCTTGCTTTTTCATGCCACCATCGACATGGAGCTGGCGAATCAGTCGATGGCGGGGCGCTGGCCGGCCGAGGCGGTGCAGCAGCGCGTCAATGAGCTGGGAGATACCGAATTTGAGGAGATTCGGCATGTCCTGCAGCAAGAAAATCAGCTCGCGCCGGGCGCCGATGACCGTGCCGTCTACCTGGAGTTTGTCGCGGTCTTTCTGGAACTTTATTATTTTGCGCGGCCGCTCCTGGAGAGTTATTTTCCCGGCATTCTGGATATGGAAAAGGTCAAAAACGACCTGAGCGCGGAAGTGGATGGCCTGACGCTTTTTCAGCAGACGCGCCTGGAGGGTGCCGCCGATCCGCGGCAAAACGTGGAGCTTGGCCGTCACGAGTCGCATGAGTTCTTTTATGAGCTCGTGTCGGAAAGCGACTTGGCCGAGCTCGGGGGCAATCTGGTGAAGGCGGCGATCCAGCGTAGCCGGGCCGCGCGCGTGGCCCCGGCGGCGCAGGCTTACGATACGCGGAAGCAGGCTGTGTCGCTGCTGGAGTCGCTGCTGAAGCGATTGCAACCCGCGCTCGAAATCTCGGCCGAGGAGCTGCCGGAATGGAGCAAGCACCTTCCCGAACTGCTCGACAAGGCCGATCAGGGGCGGCGCCCGGCCGAAGCGTATCTTCTTTATGATCTGCAAAAAGTTTGTCTGGATTTCGAGCGTGAGATCTACACTTTGGATCTGGTGGAATGGCTCTTGTCCGGCGGCAAAAAGCCCGTGCAGCGCCCCCTTTCCAGCCAGCGCTTCGTCCGGGTGACGCGCCGATCTGCGCAGTGCGGCGCAGCGTTTGACGATGGCGCGCCTCTCGGAAAACGACCGCAAACATTTTGCCGGCTTGCTCCAGGCCGCGCTGGCACGCTGCGAAAACCGGGTGCGCGAACGCTTTCGACCGATCCTTACCTCCGCGCTTGAAGATGTCGGGCTTGGCCCGCGCGACGCGCTCGAACGGACGGCCCTGCTCAAGCTAACCGAGGAACTGCTCGATCGCATTCTTGAATATGGGTTTTTGACTTTCAGCGATGTGCGCGATGCCCTGGCACGCAATCAGCTCAAGTTGCCGGACCTGTCCGATCCGCAAGACTTCATCGGCGGCGATCCGCTCCTGCGTCTGGACCGGCGCCTGGCCACCATGCTGGACGGTGTCTACCGCCGCGGGGAGATTTATCTGCGTCTCCTGGAGAGGTGTACGGCTCTCAACTTCGGCACGCTGTTAGGCCGGCTGGTGACCACGTTCGTGACCATCCCTTTTTTGAGCGCCTTCGTGCTCACGCAGGTGCTAAATCACTGGGTTTTGAAGCCGCTCTATCCGGAAGGGGTGGAGCAACTGCCGCTTTACGTGCTGTTGCCCCTGTGGGGACTTCTCGGGGTGTTCTTACTCGGACTTTTGCACTCGACCAGGTTCCGCGAGCGCTGCGGCGAGTTTGGCCGCGGGCTATGGCGACCCCTGAAACGCGTGCTTGTCGACGCGCCGCTCTGGGTGGTGCGCCACACCGCCCTGCGGCTGGTTTTGGCGTCCTGGTCCTTCCAGCTTCTCTACTGGTATGTGGTCAAACCGCTGGTTTTGTGCATCCTGCTCTGGTATTTTCAGCCGGAGACGCGCGGCAGCTGGCTGCAGATGACGATTGCTTTTCTGGCGGCGAACTTCATCGTCAACTCCCGGCCCGGACAGGCCGCGGCCGAGACGATCAATCATGCCGTGGTGCGTTTCTTTGAATTGCTCCGCAGCGGTCTCATCCCGGGATTGCTGCGGCTGGTCGTGCAATTATTCAAGCGCATCCTGCACGGCATGGAAGCGATCCTCTTTACCGTCGATGAGTGGTTGCGCTTTCGCGGCGGGGACAGCCGCCTGGCAATGACGGCGCGCATCGTCTTGGGAGTACTCTGGTTCCCCATCTCGTACCTGGCCAGGTTCAACATGGTGGTGTTGATCGAGCCCTGTCTCAACCCGGTCAAGTTTCCCGTGCTGCGCCATTGCCACCAAAATCATGTTTCCCATTTTGCCAATCCTGTTGGCCTGGCTAACCGGGACCTTGTCGCCAGTCTTGGGCAACGTGGTGGGTCCGGCATTGGCCGGCTGGCTGGTCTTTTGGCTGCCGGACGTCTTTGGCTTCCTGTTCTGGGAAATGAAAGAAAACTGGAGCCTCTACCAGGCCAACCGTGGGCCGGACCTGCAGCCGGCCATGGTGGGCTGCATGGCGAAACCATGCGGCGCCTTTTGCAACCCGGCTTCCACTCCGGCACGATTCCCAAGTTATTCGCGCGTCTGCGCTCGGCGGAGCAGGCGGCGCTCGAGACCGGCAATTTCAGCAACGTTCGCACCAGCAGGGCGGCGCTCGAAGAAGTGGAAGAAGCGGTGCGGCTATTCGTGACGCGCGATTTTTTGGTGCTTCTCGAACAGGAAGAAGGCTGGCGCGCCGAGCCGGGACCCATCCTACCGGACAAGGGACCGAGTGCGCTCACGATAGGTCAGGTACGCCTGGCGACGAACCAGATCAGCGTGGAATTGCACCATGACAAGCTCGCGGACAAGCCACTGTGGCTGGACTTCGCGGACCATGGCGGCACACTGACGGCCGGCATAACGCCGGCCGAATGGCTGGACAACGTACCGCCGGAGGAACAGCAGTCGTTGCGCTTTGCACTATCCGTCCTGTTTCAGCTGGCGGGCGTGGCGGAGGGAGGCCCGGCAACGCCGAGGTCGGCCAGGATCTGGGCAGCTTGATTGGCGTCCTGGACGTTATCAAAACCAGCATAGCCGACAAATTTGCCGCCGAGGACGGCCATCATCAAGCTTTGCAGAGTGATGCTGGCGAGCTCCCATTGCTGGGTGAGGCGGTGCGCCAGGCCGGCCTCGTTGTCTCCCTCGATACGATGCAGATATTGCTCGTCATCTTCAGCGAAGCCGGCAGAACGCGCGGCGCGTGTTTGCGCGGGGCCCGTGATGGGGCCAACGAATAACACGCCGTAACCTGGCTTGTGAGGCAGGCGCTGCGTGTTGACGTATTCCAGGTTGGCGCCGGCCTTGGCCAAAGTGGCCAACTTGTTTGCCGCCGCTCCTGGCTGGTCGACAATTTCGCATGACCAGACGTGTACGCGATCCCATTTAAAGCTCATGAACCACCTTCGTTCCTGTGACACAAAAACTGGGACAGGACCTTGAGAAAGGCAATTATATAGCGGTCTTAGTCCCTTGTCATCCTATCCGCTTTTCCAGGAAGTTTTCGCAAACGGTAATACTTCAGTCCCGGCAGGAAGAACCCGAGCCCCGACACCACGCCGAACAAAAGCGGCGCCAGCGGGGCGCCAACGAGGGCCATGGGGACGACGGCTGCAAAGGTGGTCAGCGCGGTCAAATAGAACAGGCCCCCGAGCGTGCCGGCCATCACCACAAACACCATACCCGCGATGACGCCCAGGATAGGCGTAAGCGATAGCACTTCCAGACCCAGCAACACTTCGACGATAAAAACGCCGATGGAAGCCGCCACCGCCGCTCCCCAGGCGTGGGCAATTTGGCGTTCCACAAACGTCACCGGCCCGCCGCGCCGCCGCAATTGCCAAAAGAACACGCCCCAGGCCACCAGGCCGACGCTCCAGAGAGCCAGAAAGGGGAGATGATTGCGCACTCCCGCGGCAAATAGACCGCTGGTGACGGCACAAAGCACCATGAGCTGGGCACTGTGCCACATCCACAAGAGGCCCCAGTTTTCCTGAATCGGCGCATGATGCGTGTCGCGAAAAAGGCGGGTCACGAAATAAACCAAACTGCTCAAGCGCGCCGACACAGGTTCGCCGCTCAGGTAGGCTTCCAGGTCGCTGGCCAGGCGGGCCGCGGAAGAATAGCGATGCTCGGGCTTTTTTTCCAAACACTTGCGGCAAATGAATTCGAGGTCGAGATCAACCTGGGGATTGAGCAGGCTTGGCCGGACCGGCTCCTCGGAGCGCACCAGCAATAACGTCTCGACAACCGTGGCAGCCAGAAACGGCGGCCGGCCCGTAAGCATCTCGTAAAGGATCGCGCCCATGCCGTAAACATCGGCCGCCGGGCCGGACGGTTTGCCGGCCCCCTCGGCTTGCTCGGGCGCCATATAGGAAGGGGTGCCGATGACTGCCCCGGTACCAGTAAGACCAAGGCTGCCTTCGAGGCGTTTGGCCAGGCCGAAATCGGTGATCTTCGGCAACGCGGCCTGCGAACTGGAGATGGTGGCGGCTGCGACCGAATCCGCTGCCAGCGCTTCCTTGGCTTGCGGCGTGGGCTGTTGCAAAAGGATGTTCGCCGGTTTGAGGTCGCGGTGCAAAATTCCCTTGTCGTGCGCCATGCTGCACGGCGCGGGCAATTTGCAAGAGATAGCTGGCAGCCAGGCGGCAAGGCAGGGGGCCGTCCGCCAGGACCGCCGCGAGCGTGGGACCTTCGACATATTCCATGCAAAAATAGGCCTGGCCGTCCTGCTCGCCGACTTGATAAACCGGCACGATATGCGTGTGTGTCAGGATGGCAGCCGCCTGGGCCTCGCTGCGAAAACGTCCCAGGTCGGCCTCGGACGCCAGCACCCCGCGCAGAATCATCTTGAGCGCGACGAAGCGCTGCAGGTTCACTGTCCCAGGCCTTATAAACAACCCCCATGCCGCCGCGACCGAGTTCTTCCACGAGTTCATAGGTGCCGAACTTGCGCGGCAAGGGTTCGCCCCGACTGGGTGGGGCGACGTGGAGCGGTTGCGGTGCCTCGGTCGCGGCGTTCGAGGCGCGCAGAAGTCCACCATTTCGCCGACAACGAGCAAGTGTCCCAGCTCTTTCGCCAGGTCCGGGTAGAGACGGTAGGCCGACTCACGGTCGAGCCGCTTGCACGCGATATCGTCCAGAATCAGTGCCAGTTGTTCGTCGCGGTTCGTGATAAGGGGCGCTGGCATGGCAAGGTCCATAAGGCCGGAGCATGGGGAGTGTTGTTTTTTATTTTATCATGAGGTATGTTTAAGTAGCAGGCACAGCCATGTGACCTGCCCTCTCGCGCGAACGGATGTCCTTCGCTTTAGACCCTTTCACACCTCGGGAGGTGTCGCTTGCCGACCCGAATTCTTTCTTGTGTCGCTTTGGTATTTTGCTGGAACGCCTTGCCATTTTGCCTTACGGCAGCCAACCCGCCCAGCCGCGATGAAAAAAAGACGCCGCTGTCGCTTGAAGAGATCAAGCCGATCAAGATCGACCAGAAGTCTTCCGTGGTCGTAAGGCACCTCGACAAGATGCAGAACGGTCTGAACGTCGCCGAAACGAGTCACTTTCGCATCTTGCATGAACAAAACAAACCCGTGGTCGAAAAGGTCGGGCAGGTGGCGGAAGCCACGCGTGATGATCTGCAGCGCAAATGGTTTGGCGAGGTGGGCACGGATTGGGATGGCAAGTGCACGATTTATCTCCATGGCGACCGCAAGAAATATCTCGATCAGACCAAGATGAAGAACACCCTGGGTCACATGCGCACGCTGGGTAGCGAGGGCTTCCTCATGCGCAGCATCCATTTACCTTGCAACGAACCGAGTCAGGTCATCGACGTATTGCCGCATGAAGTTAGCCATTCCGTAATGGCCGTGCGTTTTCAGGGTCAGACGCCGCGCTGGGCCGACGAAGGGATGGCCATGCTGGCGGAGACGCCGGCCAGCACCCAGGAATGTCTGGACCGTTTACCGCGCTATCGTAAGCGCGACAGCCTGTTCGCCCTCGAAATATTGATGCAGACGCAGGAAGCCGAGCAATTCAACACGCTGGAATATTACTCGCAAAGCACGTCGCTCGTGCAGTATTTGACTTCCCTCCACGGCCCCAAGGGCTTCACCGAGTTTTTGCGCACCTCCATCAGCAAAGGTGTCGAACCTGCCCTGAAGCAGCATTACGGTATCAGTAGCTTCAACCGCCTTGAAGAGGCGTGGCAAGCCTTCGCGTTCGCGAAGAAAACCAAATAATCAGAGCGATTCTCCCGGGCCTTCTTCAGCCTGCGGCGTCATGAAGTCGCGCAGGCGCCGGATGGCGCGCGAATACGCGCATCGACGCCGCGGCTTCGGTTAGCCCGAGTGTGCCGGCGATTTCCTGGTTGCCAAGCTGTTCGAAGTGCCGCATCAATATCATTTCGCGATCTTCTTCATCCAGTTGCGCGAGAGCCGTGTGCAGGCGGTGCTCGAGTTCCTGACGAATGGCGGCGGAAGCCGGGGTAAGCTCCTGGTCGACAAACTGGGCCGCCAAATCAAGCGAAGACTGATCGTTCCAGCCAGGCCGTACGAGCGGTTGTTCGCGATTGACGCCACGTTTCTGCGCCTGATGGTGCTTGCGGTGGGCGTCGATCAGGTGATCTTTGGCAATGTGCCGCAGCCAGAGATGGAACGGCATGGCCGGCTTCCGCAAATAATCTTGGAGCCGCTTGCTGACTTCGAGCAGCACATCCTGCACCACGTCGCTGGCATCGACGCGCTGGGCGATCGCGGGGTCCAGACGCAGAGCGATGACGCGGCGCACCGCTTCCCGATGGCGCGTCAGAAGTGCCTCGATAGCCTGCTGGTCGCCGCGCCCGGCCTGTTCGAGCAATTGTTGCGTTTCGGCTGAATTGGGCCACATCGATGGCCTCCCCTTGGAGCGTTCGGAAAAAAAGGGGTCAGACCCCCTCGATACCATGCAAAAGCGTTGAAAACTCTGTTCGCTTCAAGGGGTCTGACCCCTTTTTTTCCGAACGCTCTTAATAGGCTTCCCGCAGGATCCCTTCCAGGTCCGCCGCCGTCACCGGCTTTGGATTGACGCGCAGGATTCTTTTGACCTGAAATGCCTTTTCCGCGAACGGCCGGAGTTGTTCTTGCTTGACGCCCAGGTCTCGCAAGCGCGCGGGAATGCCGATGTCCGCGCAGCTTTTCGACGGCGCGCACGGCCCGCTGAGCGGCCGCCTCTTCATTCAAGCCCGTTACGTCTTCGTCCAGAAGCACCGCAATGTGCGCGAACTCCGTGATGCGGGCGGAAAGATTGAATTGCATGACGAAGGGAAGCAGCAAGCCATTGCCGGCGCCATGCGAGCAGTGGGTGGCGCCGCCGACCGGATATTCCAGGGCGTGTACCACGGCCACGCCCACGTTGGAAAATGCCAGCCCGCCCAGCGTGGCGCCAAGAGCCATGCCCTCGCGTGCTTCAAGATCCTGGCCATTGGCCACGGCGCGACGCAAATATTTGCCAATCAGCGCGATGGCCTTTTCGGCCATGATGTCGCCCATCGGGTGCTTACCCTGGTAGACGGAGCGCTCCCCCTCCGGCAGGGGAAAATGAGCGTTATCAATAGCCGTATAGCCTTCAATTGCATGCGTGAGTGCGTCGATGCCGCTGTCAGCCGTCACCTTGGGAGGGCAGGAGACGGTCAGCAGAGGATCAATAAGTGCAACGCGCAGGCGCAGGAAATTACTGAGGACGCCTACCTTCATCTGGTTTTCCGTGTCCGTCAGCACGGAGGCCGCGGAAACCTCCGAGCCCGTGCCGGCCGTGGTGGGCACACAGAGGAGAGGCAGGACAGGTCCCGGAATCTTGTCATCGCCCACGTAGGTGCGCGGGCGTGCCTCCATGGGTAAGGAGCGTGGCGGCTATCTTCGCCAAATCCATGTTGCTGCCGCCGCCCAGGCCCACCAGTGCGTCCGGTCGGAAGGCACGCGCTTGCTCCACACAGCGCTCCGCGGCCTGCATCGAGGGCTCGGGCTCCCCTTCGGTAAACGAGTCCACGGCCAGACCACTCGCGGTAAGTGGGCGACGTACGCGGTCGAGAAGGCCCGCCTTCGCCAGGATCGCATCGGTAACGACAAACACTCGTTTGGCGCCGAGTCGCTGCGCGAGGGCGCCGAGTTGGTCCACGGCATTGCGGCCGAAGACCATTTGTCCCGCGGAATGGAAGGTCCAGGTTTCACGCATGGAAGGCTCATCACAAGTTTAAGGAATGAGGCCGGGGAACAAGCAGCGGCCGCATGAAAGCGAAACAGGACCTTTTGAAGTCCTGTCCCCGTTTTCTTACGGCCTCTTATAATACTTTCAACCATGACCATTCGCGTTGGTATCGTCACCGTTTCCGATCGGGCCAGCAAGGGAGTCTACGAAGACCTCGGCGGGCCGGCGATTCGCGCCTACCTCGAAGAGGTCCTTTCGTGTCCGTGGGAACCGGTGCCGCGCCTTATCGCCGACGAACAACCGCTGATCGAGGCCACGCTATGCGCCTTGTGCGACGAGGAAAAGTGCTGCCTGGTGGTGACGACGGGAGGCACCGGGCCGGCGCGTCGCGATGTCACGCCCGAAGCTACCGAGGCGGTGTGCGATAAATTGCTCGCTGGCTTTGGCGAACTGATGCGGAACGTGTCGCTCCGGGTAGTGCCGACGGCGATTTTATCGCGGCAAACAGCCGGCATTCGGGGGCAATCGCTGATCGTCAATCTACCCGGCAAGCCTTCCGCGATCCGCGATTGCCTGGCGGCCGTGTTCCCGGCGATTCCCTACTGTATCGATCTGCTGGAAGGGCCTTATTTGACGACTCATGAAAACCTGGTCAAGGTTTTCCGGCCCAAGAAATGATGCGTCATGCTTTGGGGGGTAGCCCAACGTCGTACCCATGTCCCTTGAGTACTTCGGCGAAGCGATCACCGGCTTGACTGGCGGCCGCGGAGTCGATTCCCGCCCGGGCGATGGCCGCGAACCAAAAACGAAAGCGATCGCGCGGGGGCAGCAGGTCGGGTTCGATATTCAACTCGCGTACGTCGTCTGGGTCCCAGCGCGTTTTTTTGAGCCAGGTGGCCAATTCGCGCCAGCCCATACCCTGCGAAACAGGCGTGCCGTCTTTGTGCTGAATGCGTCGACCGATGAGGACGTTGAGGAAACCGAGAAAGTGACCCTTGGTGATGCCCTTTTTCTTCAAAACTTGGAAAAGCAGTGGCAATGAGTCCATAAGCCCGAAATCCATAATAGGCAACTAGAATCAAACGCCTGCCGTTGTTTCCTAATTTAACCGCTTTGCCTATTTTATCAATCCCAACTTTTTTACCAAAGCGATATTGTTCGTTTTTGGATAGTTTTGTTGCCTCCCGCGCTATTCTGACGTGGATTCGCTATTGCTGGGTCCTATTTCAAGAGAGAAACTTCGGCACGCTTAGCTCGAGTCCGAAGCGGTCCAATATCTCGCGGCGTGCAGGCTCGAGGCGACTTGCAGTCCTCCGGCCGGACCACCTGCGGATCGGGGCGCCAGCACATCAAGGCGATGTCTTGCGTCCATGGATGGCCGTGTTCGAGTGCATACTTCTTGAGGGCGGCGTTCAAAGTGGCCGTGCTGCGGGTACAGGCAATATTTTCGTCGGCCCAGAGTCGGGGATGATATTGGTCCGCCTGGGCGATAAATGCGGTCAAATCCTCGGCCAGATGGCGCTGGCGCAGCAGCCGTCCGGTCTGGCTATTGATGAAGTGCTTGGAACCGATCTCCGCGTCTTCGAGAAGGCCGACGGGGGTGTCGGCGAACATCGACTCGACGACGACGACGCAAGAACCCTCGCGGCGTGATAGGATAACGCTGGTGCGTGCGTGCGCGAGGCTATCCGCCAACTCCTCATTGCTCACGTTGCAGCGCAACTCAAAGCGATTGTCGACGCCATAACAACGGGCTTCCGAGCGCAGCGTCTCGGCCGTGCGTCGGTCCTGTTCCTGGCCCAGCAGGACAACGCGCAAGCGGCTGGGCATGTCGCGCAGCGCCTTGAACAAGACATGGTGCCTCTTGTAGGTGCCAAAATTCGCCACCATGATGAGGTCGATGTTTTTCTGGTCGAATGGTACGGGCTTATAGAAAACGGGATTGACCCAGCTTGAGGCAAACAAAGGCACCATCACGTAGTTGGCCGCGAACCGGGGAAAGTGCTCAAGGTCCTTCCAGTTGCTGATAAGGCAAAAGACCGGCCCGGCAAACGCCTTGGGAAACACGAAATTAACCAGGTGGTGAGGCGGGCTCCAGGTCGGTGCCACCACCACATCGTAGCGCTCCGCGAACGCGTGCAGGGGGGCATAGCGAAGCAGCTTGAGCCACTGGTCCTCAAAAGAAAAGAAAACCACCCCCTTTTCCTGGGGACTGACCCAGGGCTTGATGACGGCCGCCTTGCCCACTTTTGAGCCGGAGTTGCTGGTGTCGAACTCGGCCCAATCGATGTTGCTCCAGTCGAGAAGCGCAAGGCGTTCCTGAATGCGTTCTTCCAGGCGAAGCTGCAGGGACGCATCGGGGGCTCGGCGGGCCTGGGCACATAGCCTGGCAATCGAACGCGCCAGGCCCTGGGGATCATCGGCGCCGGCAAGCGATTGGTCCATAGCTCCTTGACGCACAAAAGTTTTCGAAGCGATGGATTGAATTTGAGCCGGTCGGTCATTTCCAGGCGCAACGCTGCAAGAACGGCATCATCCGCGTTTCATCCGAGGTAGGAAGGCAAGGTGAGATTTAATCCGTGCGCGCTGGAAGCCCGACTATTGTAGACATGCCCTCTTGATCTACAAGTTCTAAGAGCGTTCGAAAAAAAAGGGGTCAGACCCCTTGAAGCGAACAGAGTTTTCAACGCTTTTGCAAGGTATCGAGGGGGTCTGACCCCTTTTTTTCCGAACGCTCTAGGCCGGGTTTCCGCTGTCTGGAGCCAGTGACTTCAATTTTGAAAAAGAAATATCTCGGGAAGGTCGGATGTCGGCTTTTAGTATTTTGCTCATTTGCGTGAGTGCGTAGTTATTTTCCTCGTCCGTGTTCGAGGCCACGCAATCGGCCGGAACTACCAGATGAAAATCGCGCATGTAGGCGTCATTGGCGGTGAACAAAACGCAGATATTCGCCGCCAGTCCTGTCAGGATGATAACTTTCACGCCCAGATAATCGAGGAGGGTGTCGAGCGTTGTTGAAAAAAAGGCGGAGTGTTTGGGTTTGAGCACGAAGTAATCGTCTCGATCAGGCCGTAGCAGTTCCACGATGGGCTGGCCGCGTACGCCGTCCTTGAGGCAATGCTCGACCTGGGCGCTGAAGTCGGAGCGCCAACGCCCGAAGTTGTCATTAACATAGATGACCGGTATCCGCTCCTTCTGGGCACGTGCCTTCAGGGCCGCGATTTGCCGCGCCATGGGGAGGGCGTGGCGGAGGGCCTGGTCCCCCTCGGGAAACTCCAGATCATTGATCACGTCGATCAGCAACAGAGCTACCCTGGACTTGTCCGGAGCATTCCCGTGCAAGTCCTCGTTCTTCGCCGGCATGATGCGTACCCCCTCAAAAGTCACTCGATCAGGGCCTGGTCTTTCGTTTCGGGAAGGAACCAAAGGAGCGCGGCGCCGACAAGAAACAGGCTGCCGAGCAGCGTGACAGCCAACCGGTGGTCCATGCCCGGTTGCTCCTTGAGCCAACCTGAGAAAAAGAGTACCGACGCCGCCACGATACGGCCGCCGTTAAAGCAGAAGCCTGCCCCGGTGGCGCGCAGGCGGGCCGGAAACAACTCGGGAAAATAGATGGCGTAACCCGCATGCAGCCCCAGCGTAAAGAACCCGAAAACCGGCAGTAACGCGACGAATTCCCCGTAGGAGCCGGGTAGATAGCACGTCAACGGTACGATGATGAAGGCGGCGATATGGAAGAAAAGAAACGAGCGGCGCCGTCCCCACCGGGCGGCCAGCGGCCCGAAGGAAAGCAAACCGAGCCCGCCCCCGGTCGACTGGATCAGGGCGTACTCTAGCTTGGCCTGGCCTTGCGCATCCGCGAGAGGTACGCCGTCGGCCACCAGGCGGTCCTGTGCTAATTTTTGTCCTTCCACGGTGACTCCCCAGAAGGTGCCCAGGCCCACGGCGGCCAGGAGCAAGCCAAACAGGGCCCGGCGCCGCCACAGGCCGTTTCCCAGGAGTTCGCGTACGCCGCCACCCTCCACGACCGCGCCTGGCCGTGGAGCAGCTTCCGGTAGGCGAACTCGCAGCGCGAGCACGAGGAACGCGGGGAGTACGCCCACGAGATAGGCATAGCGCCACTCGGCGCCGACCGCCCAGCCCGCCAATCCCGCAAGCCACGTGCCAAGGATGCTGGTGGCGTGGAAGATCGACCCTGCTTGTGCGCGGCCGCGCGTGGCAAAGGCCTCGGCGACCATGGCGGCTGCCACCGACCATTCACCGCCCACGCCAACCGCGACCAGAAATCGCAAGGCCGCCACCTGCCATAGATCCTGCGCCAGGGCCGTAAGGCCGGAAAAGACCGAATAGGTTAATATGGTCAAAATGAGCACCGGACGCCGGCCCCAGCGATCGGCCAGGGCGCCGAACAGGATGCCTCCCAAGGCACCGCCGATCAGGAAAACCCCCAGAAAGATATCGCCATAAAACAGAATCGTTTCGGCTTTCGCATCGTGGGGCAAAAGCTCCTGGAGAAGTTGGCCGCGAGTGATGTTGAAGATCTGCCCTTCGTAGACGTCGAATAGCCAGCCAGCGGAGGCGAGCAAGAGAATCAGCCATTGACCGCGCGTGATATCGCTATACCACGGGGCCGAGGAGGGAGAAGAAGACATTGACCGCCTCGTTAGAAGGAGAAGGGAGTTCCAAGGCGGATCGATTCTTGCGCGCTGACACACATGCGCACCGACCAGGTGCCATCCTCGCCGGTGGCGGCGGCAGACCTGCCTGCTTCGATGGCCTGTTGAAAACGGGCGAATTGCTCGGCAAGTTCGTACACCTCGCCGGCCATACGCGCGATGGGAACATCCTCGAGCGTCGTGCCATGTTGCCGCCGCAGCGAGAAAGTTGGCTCGAACGTGCGGTCCGTTACACCGGACCAGGACGCCCACAGGGCTCCGTCGCGGCCGGATATTTTAACGGTCTGATGATGTTCCCAGCCGCCCAGCGACTGCGCGATGACGGCGTAGCGCCCGCCAGTAAACTCAACCAGCGCACTGAAGTTGTCCTGGAGTTCGGCATGGTCGGCCCGCCTGGCGTTAGCACGGGCAAAAACGGACACCGGCTCTGCCAGGCCCGCAAAATACCAGCGGACGAGATCGAAGAAGTGGATGGGCTCTTCGAGAATCCAGCTCGCCGACGCGCTGCCTATCGTAACGCCAGCCCTCCGACCCGAGCCGGTAAGGCCTGCGCCACAGTTCCACGAGCACATAAAGGGGATCGCCAAGTGTTCCGGCGTCGATGAGTTCCTTCACTTTGCCCCACAGCGCCGAGCAGCGCATCTCATGGCCGGCCGCGAGCACACGTCCGCCGGCGTGCGCCAGCGTCGTTAACTCCTGGCATTCGTGGACGGTCAGGCACAGTGGCTTTTCCATGAGGAGATGACGCCCTGACTCGAGGACGGCGCGGCCAACTTCATAATGGAGGTGGGACGGCAATACCACCGCCACGGCATCGAGATCGCTGCTGGCGAGCAAAGCGCGGTAATCTGTGTGAATTTGACTGGAAGGGTGGTCGGCATGCGCCCGGGCACGCGTACTTTCCGAAAGCGCCGCGATCGCCACCAAACGCGCATCAGGGCTGGCGGCAATGACGCGTGCATGCTGCCAGCCCCAGGCCCCATAGCCAATCAAACCACAGCGGATCATGTGCCGTCCTATAGGAGCCTGGACCTCGACGAGCACCAAGCCGCCGAGCGTCAGCGCGAGGTTTTGTTCAGCGACCGACAAGCAAGAGATAAGTCGTCATGCCGAGCCCCAGCAAGGCGAGCACGACAGACACCAGAACGCTCAGCGACCAACGAGGAGCTTCGTAGGGATCGCCCCGATTGAGGCGCCTCAAGAAACGAGCGTGCTGCAAGGAAGCGAGCAAATTCACCACGACACCCAGGACAACCAAACTGATGCCGATCCAGAGGGAAATCCCCATGGAAACAGGAGGCCGGGCATTCTCGGTCATGGCGATCTCTCTCAGGAACAGGCCGAAACGAGCCACGACAAAGCCAAAGCCCATCATGGCCAGGCCGGTTCTAATCCAGGCAAGCAACGTTCGCTCGCCGGCAAAGCGGACCCGGGGGTCCTCCGA
This sequence comes from uncultured Planctomycetota bacterium, assembly GCA_963848825.1. GTDB lineage: Bacteria > Planctomycetota > Planctomycetia > Gemmatales > Gemmataceae > CAVVSQ01. The sequence goes on from CAWKFA010000009.1 coordinate 844,637, forward strand.
GATTTTTAGCTGGTTGGGACTGGTCAAAAAAGTCTCCCTATCACGTGTTGTTGTTTCAACGTTAGCGTTCTTTTCGTCCCTTGTAAAGAATCGGACCGGCTGGAATACTTGTATTATTATCGCTGGGCGGCCACTGATACGAGGAACGGTAAAACAAGCCGCGACCGAAATCGCGGCACAAGGTTGTGACCCATGTTGACGATTTACGTGGACGCCGATGCTTGCCCGGTCAAGGAGGAGATTTTGCGCGTGGCGGGCCGCTATGAGCTGCGCGTCCTGATCGTGGCGAAAAACCAAATGCGCGTACCAACCACGCCTCGAGTGGAGTTGGTCGTGTGTGCCGGGTTCGGTGAAGTGGACGACTGGATCGCGGAGCGCGCCGCGCGGGAGACATCGTGATTACCTCGGACATCCCGCTCGCTGCCCGCTGTCTTGCCAGCGAGGCACGCGTGTTGGGCCCGAAAGGAAACCCGTTCACCGATAATAACATCGGACCAGCCATGGCGACCCGCTCCCTGATGGATGAACTTCGCCAGGGCGGCATGGCGACCGGCGGCCCCGCTCCCATGAAGCCCGAGGATCGGTCGCGGTTTCTGTCGAAGCTCGACGAAATCGTTGGGGCCGTGCGTCGCCAGTACCCACCCGCAACCAGTTGATTTGATGATTGCGGCGCGCTACCCGCCCTTGTTCAGCATGGTGGAAGGATTCATGCGTTTTTTTTGGAGAGTTTGGTTCCACATCAAGCGGGCCTTCGCCTGGAACCTGCAAACGCTGCCGCTGACGCCCGCCGAGCAGCTTCATCTCCAGGCAACGGGTGCCGCGGAGCCATTGTTGCAGCGCTATTTGGCCTGGCGGAGCAGCGTCCTGAAAGTGCTCTGCCTCCCCGTATTCTTGCTCGCCTTGCTCGACACACTCGACAATTTCGCGGACGACGACGTCGAATATAACGCGGCCGGGCTCGCCTGGCTGGTAGCCATAAGCATCGCATCCTACGCCATGCCACTGGCCGCTTTGGCCGCACTCTGGGTATCGGGCAATTTAAAAAGGTCGGCGCGTTTGATCGCCTGGGGTTGGAACATTGCTTTCCTGGTGCCGTTGGCCCTTTTGCTCGTGCCCTTCCGCTGGCTCATCGACCTGGGCGTAGCCGACGGCATCGATCAACAGCTCGCCGAAAGGTTTACCAGCATCTACGTGGGCCTAAATTTCTTTGGTATCGTTTTGATTGTTTTGCCGGTGCTGCTGCTGTCCATTTCCTTCGGCGTCCAGCGTGCCTGCTTTCGCCTCAAGACACTTCTTCCCGAATCGTCGCTCCCGGGACTTTTTTTGGCGGCAGCTGTTCCGGTACTGCCTTTTTTCGTCCTGCCCTTCTTTGTCTTGCTACTCCAGGTGGCCAGCAGCCCGCTGTTAATCGCCGGCATGCTTTTCCTCATGGCCGCGCCCCTCATTTATTTGGTGAATGCCAAAAAAATCATGCAGCCGCTCCCGGAGAACACCGGCCTGGCGTCGCTGCGCCGCCTGCAGTTGTTCGCCAAATCGACCTTCTGGTTGGGTATCGGCATGTTGCTACTGTACGCGCTCGTCAAGCCAATTCCCGTGCCCAACTTGCTGTTAGGGCTGGACGTAAAAGGCTTTCAAGAAAAAACTCTCCTTGGCCTTACCGAGGCCACCTCCTTTTTCCGCCCCTGGAATTGGATACTGCTGCGCTGGTTTGTGGTTGAGGTCCTGGGCAGGTCGCTGCTGACCATGATCCTGATCAGCGATTTGATCTTGCGAACCAATGCGTTCGTTTGGAAATCCCAATGTGCCGTGGCCAACAGTCCGTGGGCCAAATCCTATGATGAGCTCATGGAGCATTTAGGAACGACTATATAGCCTGGCGGTAAACATCATAAAAGAGGATACGATGACCACGACTTTTTCTCCTGGACTTGAAGGCGTCATTGCCGGCGAGACCGCCATCTCGTCGGTTGCCGAGGGTTTACGCTACCGCGGTTATGCAGTCACGGAACTGGCCGAAAAATGCTGTTTTGAGGAAGTGGCCTTTTTGCTCCTCTACGGCGAGTTGCCGTCGAAGATACCGCTGGCTGAATTTAAAAAGCGTTTGGCGGAACAAACGCTGCCCCCCTTGGTGGGTGACGTGCTACGCAAGTTGCCGGCCGGCGCGGTGCCCATGGATGTGCTGCGCAGCGGTGTGAGCCTGTTGGCCCATTTTGATCCCGACCTCGAGGATAGCAGTCGCGCCGCCAACCTGCGCAAGGCCGAACGGCTTTTGGGGCAAATCCCCCTGATCATCGGTGAGTTTTATCGGGCTTCCCAAAAGCTGCCGGCGACGGTGCCACCGACGAACCTGGGATTTGCCGCGCACCTTCTCTACCTGGTCAAAGGCACCAAGCCCAGTGATTTCGAGGCCCGCGCTTTCGACGTGTCCCTTATTCTGTATGCGGAACATGAGTTCAATGCTTCGACCTTTGCCGCCCGCGTTATCTGTTCCACCGAGGCGGATCTACACGCGGCCATCGTGGGCGCTATCGGCGCCTTGAAGGGGCGCCTGCACGGCGGGGCCAATGAGAAGGTGATGGATTTGCTGCTGGCGACCGGTGGGCCGGCCCAGGCGGAGACCTGGACACGGTCGGCACTGGCGCAAGGAAAAGTTCATGGGCTTTGGCCATCGCGTCTACAAGGCCGGCGACGTTCGGGCCCGCGTGCTCAAGGATTATGCCGCCCGGGCTGCGGTGCTGGCGGGCGACTCGCGATGGGAAGAAACGGCGGCCATCATCGAGGGGCTGCTCGAGCGGGAAAAGCACCTTTTTCCCAATCTGGATTGGCCAGCTGGCCGTCTCTATCATTCACTCGGTTTGGCGGTGCCGCTTTATACACCGTTCTTCGTCGCGTCGCGAATCACGGGCTGGAGCGCCCACGTTATCGAACAAGCCGAACATAACCGTATCATGCGCCGCGTGGTCTCTACAACGGTGCCGCCGACCGCACGGTGCCGTCCCTCGAGGCGCGCTGAGGCCCAGTTTAGCGGGCGCGGCCCTTATATTTTCAGGAGCACTTTTCCCGTCCGCCCCTGTTTCTCGGCGTCTGTCACCGCGGTACGCACGTCTGCGAGGGGATAGGTGGCCGCGACCGGCGTGACCAGGACGCCGGCGCGCATCAGGGCGAAGATCTCCTTGAAGAGACCGAGCAGTCGCCAAAATGGTTGCGCGGGTGCCCATTGCGATAACCAGAATCCGTCGAGACGTTTTTGGCCGCCGATGAGCTGGCGCGGCTCGACCGGGATAGGTTCGCCGGACAGCGCTCCATACACCAAAAGCCTGCCGCCCAGGCCAAGACAGCTCAGGGCACTGGCGCCCATGGCGCCGCCGACCGCATCGAGCCCATAGGGCACGCCACGGCCTTGCGTGATGGCCTGCACGCGCTCCAGGGCGTGTTCGTGGTCGGCGATCACCTCATCGCCGCCCAGCTGGCGCAGCGCCTCGACCTGGTCCGGGCGGCGTACAAGGTTCACCGTGCGAAATCCCTGGTGTTTGCCCAGGCGAATCACCATCTTGCCAAGCGCGCTGGCGGCGGCCGTTTGTACCAGCCAGTCGCCCCGGCGCACCTGCAACACATGACGGACCATGGCAAGCACCGTCCCGGGATTGACGAAAAAAGCCGCCGCCTGGTCATCGGGAATGTCCGCGGGGATGGGTACCACCCGTAGCGCCGGTGCGATAACGCTTTCCCGCCAATTACCCGTGGCGCCGCCGAGCACAGCCACGCGACGTCCTGGCCGTAAGCCACGCGCGATTTTGACAAGACCGGTGCCGACGGCGTCGATGACACCCATGCCTTCGAAGCCTGGACTGGCCGGGAAGTTTGCCTTCCCATAATCGCCACGTATCAGCAAGAGGTCGGAGGGGTTGATCGGGCTGGCCAACATGCGCACGCGGCACTTGATTGCGGCCCGGTTCGGCGAGAGGTAGATCGCGTATTTCCAGTACCTCGCCGGGTTCGCCAAAACGATCGAAAACGACTGCTTTCATGGTAAAAACCCTGATGTTCGGAAATCGGCCAGGCCAGGCAGCTGGCAAGCATCGCTTGAGTTTAGCTAGGAGGACGAATAGCCCGCTGATGGTTTTAGGGAAACTTACAGCTGCTGTCTGCTTGCCGCGGCCGTTGCGTTGAGGGGTGTTTTTGAGAGGGTCGCCAGGCGCGCGAAAGCTGGCAATACGCGTGCGTGTTTTCCAGTGTTTTTCGCATTAAAACGAACCGTTAATGCGAAAAGTGCCGTTTTTTTTGATATTTTTGTTGACTTTCGTTTAGTAGATTTCTAATCTGCCCTCTTAATGTGGACGTCACGTCCTTATTCCAAACGGTCCTCTGAGGTGCAGATCAAATGAACAAGTTGAAGGCGGCAACCAAGAGTGCAATGTTCCTGGAACTGTCGACACGGACAGAGCTTTCCCGTAAGCAAGTCGCTCTCCTGTTCGACGAGCTCGCCAGCTACATTCAGCAGGAAATCGGCAAGAAAGGCCCAGGCGTTTTCACGCTCCCCGGCTTGCTGAAGGTCAAGCGCGTCGAGAAGCCCGCCACCAAGGCCCGCCAGGGACGCAATCCCCAAACCGGCGAACCGATCACCATCAAGGCCAAACCGAAACGAACCGTCGTGCGTGCCCTGCCGCTCAAGGCGCTCAAGGAAATGGTCAAGTAAGTCCGGGTTTTTTGGCCGTGCGGCGGAGGGTCGGCAACCCCTCCGCCGCGCAGCTCTTCCAGCCGTCTTCATGGCCCCATCACCATGGATACCTCGCCCAAGCCGCCGGTGCGTCGTATTCTGGCGCTCTCGCCAGGGCCTATCCCGACGCTCATTGTGCTCTCCTGCACGACAATCCCTTACAGCTTCTCATCGCCACCATTCTGTCTGCCCAGTGCACCGACGCGCGCGTCAATCTCGTCACGCCCGCCCTGTTCGCCCGCTATCGAGATGCCCGCGCCTTCGCCGAAGCCCCTCTGGGCGACTTGCAAAAGGCGATTCAATCGACCGGCTTTTTTCGCAATAAGGCCCGCAATATCCAGGCCTGTTGCCAGCAGCTGGTCGAGCACTATGCTGGCCAGGTGCCGGCAACCATGGAAGAATTGGTGCCCTTGCCCGGCATCGGCCGCAAAACCGCCAATGTCGTACTCGGCACGGCTTTCGGTATTCCGGGCATCACGGTTGACACCCACGTGGGCCGTCTGAGCCGGCGACTCGGCTTGACGACGGCAACGGACCCGGTCAAGGTTGAACAGGACTTGATGGCGCTCATCCCCAAGAAAGAATGGACGAACTTCAGCCATCGTCTCATCTTTCATGGCCGGCGTATCTGTGTCGCCCGCCGCCCCAAGTGTGGGGAATGTCCGCTCGAGGCCTTATGTCCCAAAATCGGGGTCGATAGCCAAGGGTGAGCCCCGACAGCCCGTTGAAAAAGGGGTCTGACCCCTTTTTCAACGGGCTGTTAACAGAAAACTGGAATGCCAAAAATGGAAAACTTGCTCGAGCGTTTCTGTCGTTATGTGCGTATCGATACGACCGCCAACGAGGCTGCCAGTCAATATCCGAGCTCGCCGGGACAGCTGGAGTTAGGGCGTCTCCTGGTGCGCGAGCTCCGGGCGCTCGGCATCGTCGACGCCGCCGCGGATGAGCACGGGATCGTGCTGGCGACCGTGCCAAGCACCGTCGTCTGGCCGACCCCGCCCATTGCGTTCATCGCCCATATGGATACCTCGCCGGAAACGTCGGGGCTGGGAGTGCGCCCATCGTCCATCGCGCTTATGCTGGTGGCGACATCGTGTTGCCGGGCGATCCAAGCAAGGTTCTGCGCGTGGCGGACAACCCGGAACTGGCCGACATGATTGGCCAAACGTTGATCACCTCCGACGGCACGACGCTGCTTGGCGCCGACGACAAGGCGGGCCTGGCCGTCATTGTCGAGGCCGCGGCGCAGATGATGGCCAATCCAATAATTCCCCACGGCCCCATACGTTTGTGTTTTACCTGCGATGAGGAAATTGGACGCGGCGTGGATCACCTGGACCTGGACAAGATTGGTGCCAAGGTTGGCTACACGCTCGATGGCGGCGGCGTGGGGGAAATCGACGGCGAGACCTTTTCCGCTGATTTGGCCCTCGTCCGCATCACTGGCGTCAACATTCATCCTGCCATCGCCAAGGGCAAGATGATCAACGCGGTACGCCTGGCGGGCACTTTTCTGGAACGTCTGCCCCGGGACATGCTCACGCCCGAAACCACGTCCAACCGCGAGGGTTTCCTGCACCCTTACCGCATCGAAGGTGGTGTTGCGAGTGTGACGATGCGCATTTTGCTGCGCGATTTCGACACGAGCCAGTTGCCAGCCAAGGCCGCAATGGTTGGAGAAGTGCGCCCGCCAGCTAGAAGGCGAACATCCCGGAGCGAAGGTCGAAGTGACGGTGACGCCCCAATATCGCAACATGGCGGAGGGCCTTACCAAGGAACCGCGTGCCCTGGCGTTTGCCGAGGAGGCCATGCGCTGCGCGGGGCTGAATCCCAAACGGACAATCGTTCGCGGCGGCACCGATGGCTCACGACTTACCGAAATCGGTCTGCCGACGCCGAACCTCTCCACGGGCGAACATAATCTTCATTCACCGCTGGAATGGACCTGCCTCGAAGAAATGGCTACCGCGGTAAGGGTCGTCGTGGAACTGGCCAAGATTTGGGGGAGAAAACGTAACGTCCGGTGGGTCAGCTTCCAGGGGCGTCAGACAGATCATCAACGCCATTGCACGGAAGTCGGGGTGACAACGGGCAGCGTCACGTCGCGGGAGTTGCGCTTACACAGGAGTTTCCGTGAGTCGCCGACTTATGTTTTTGCCAGATCAGAATAAAGCAGGGTCTTTATACGCGATATTTATTTCGTTTGTCTGTGTGCTATACGCTCTTTCCGGCTCAATGGAGTTACTCGCATTTGGAGCCGTGAGTTCCGCCCTTGTTGCCCTTTCTCGGGACTTTGCTCTTCGAGGTTTTGCAGTAATTGGGATTATGGTTTTGGTTATTGCGATCTGGATTGATTATAGAATGACGATGAAACAGCATTACGAGATACACCAAACGATCAGGCAATTGCTGGAAAGGAAAATTGAAGCGCTCGAATCGAAAACGTAAGGAGGGTTAGTCACTTTATGAGATCTTAACCGCAAACTCGGAACTAAAAAAACTGCATCTTCTCTCGACATGCGCGGGCAATGTGTGCTCAAACTGAACATCGAGCCACGCTCGACCCACCCGGTAAGTCCAAGTCGTTCGACGCGTATCAGCGTTTTTTCGCATCTTTGCCGGTCGTGGGCAGGGTATCTTTTTGCTGGTCCCGATCCAGTTCGTCCCAGACCGCTTCGGCGATGCGATGGGCATTGGCAGGTTCGACCTGGTCGGCGGTTATTGGGCCGGACACGGGCGACGTGGCTGGGCGCCCCGACACCCCGGGGCTCCGCGCATCGTGCGGCCAGCTAACGCAACCCGTAAGCGATGCCGTGAGAAACAGGACGGCGAGCATTTTTGTGTTCATGGTTTCAATCCTTTCGCGGCGCGGCCCGGCCGGTGATGTTGGCCGACGCGGTGCCGGTAGCGGTACTGGCGCTGTTGGAGCGAGCGCCGCCGTCGGCACTCAAACGCCCATCGAGATATTGCTCATCCGCGGAAAGACCCCCCTTGGCGCCGCCGGTTCGTTGTACGTAAACGTCCCAGGCCCGTTGGTCCAGAGCGTCCGCCTTGCGGGTCAAGTCGTTGTCCCCAATCTGCAGGGCGATTTGACGAAGTTTATCGCATACTTCCTGGCGGCGCATCAGCTCCACCTGGGCCTTTTGTCGCGCCAGCGCCGGCGCGTTGGCCTCGGTCTTCGCGGCCTCCTCTTTCTTGGCCGCGCTCTCCTTCGTCCCCTTGTCGCGAACAAATAAACGCGTGAACCAGTTGCCCGACCTGGCCGGCGGAGCGTCGTCGTCCGCGGCTACCGCCATTGACGTTATCCCGAGCGTCAAACTCAGGGCCAAAACCCAGGTCCACTTCATGCCGCGGCACATATGCAATCCCCCGATTCATGCCCGGAAGCTGGCTCTCTCCGACAGCGCCGGCGACCGCGACGCGGCCGTCCATGAGCGATTTATTTTTTCTTAAGTTTGAAGTGCGAGCTTATGCCAAAGAGACGAGGTGCTGTCCAGTGGAAAATAGGGGCGCCGCCCCTAAATTGAAGGGAACGCCCGCCTCGACTTTATTTACCGTGGAGCTTACCCCATGCCCCGATTTCTCCTGCTTACCACGGCTTGCGTCCTTGTCCTCGGCAACGCACAGGCCCAGGACCCAGGCCGCCAGGCCACCGTCGCCTATATTCACACGCTGCAAGCCGACAACGGTGGTTTCAAGGCGGACAGCACCGACAAAAATGGGCCGAGCTTGCGCTCCACCACGTCAGCCGTGCGCGGCGCTCCATCATTTCGGAGGAGTTCTCGCCAACCCGCAGGGATGTCAACGATTTGTCGACGACTGCCACGATGGCCAAACCGGCGGCTTCGCGGACGTACCCAAGGGCAAAACCGACGTGGCCTCGACGTCCATCGGTCTTATGGCGATCAAGGCGCTCGGTATGCCGGCTGGCAAATATGGGCCCGGCGCCAACAAATATTTAACCGAACAGGTCGTTTCTTTTGAGGACATTCGCATCGCCGCCGCCGGCCTCGAAAGTATCGACGCCAAATCTTCCAAAAACCAGGCCTGGCTCGACATGGTGCTGAAGATGCGCGGCAGCGATGGTACGTTCGGCGCAGCGCTGGCCAGGCTCGTGCCACCGGCGGCGCGATCGTGACGTTGCTACGCCTGGGCAGCGCCCTGGGGACAGCGGCCAGGTGCTCAAGGTGCTGCGCGATGGCCAACGGCTCAACGGCGGCTACGGCAAAGATGACAATGAGTTCGCGTCCGATTTGGAATCCACCTACCGCGTCATGCGCTGCTTTATGATGCTGAAAAGTCGGCCCGACCGGGTCGAGGGCTTACGTACCTTCGTCGCCAAGTGCCGCAACGAAGATGGCGGCTATGGGGTCGGCCCCGGACAGCCCTCATCGATCGGTGGGACCTATTACGCCGCCAGCATTTTGCATTGGCTGGAACAGTAAGAGGGTTATTTCGTCTCTTCAAGCCGTTTGAGCACCTGTCGCCGCCGGGCTTGCCAATCTTCTCGGTGGGAGTCGTCGTCCAGTTCGATGGCGTGATCCCAATCCGTCAGCGCTTCTTTAAGCTGGCCGGCCGCCGTGCGTGCTTCCGCTCGACCCCAATAGGAATTTCGTAGCGAGCGCTTTACCATTCCGGCCTTCTCCCCCCGGCTATAAATCTCCGCCAGGTGCGTGATGGCCTGGTCGTACCAGGGGATGGCCAGAGACTGCTTTTCTTCGGTCATCAAGTCCCCCATGGCGGCGAGCGTGACGCCATAGTCCACGCGCAAGTCATGGTCGCGCGGACGTTCTTCGTAAAGCCGCTGGGCGATTTCGAGGGCACGGCCATAGGCCTCTTTGCCTTTGCTCAAGAGGGGAGCGCGCGGGGCCCGTGGCCTCAACGACTTCCGTAAAGCAGAGATTGCCGAGGTTGAAATAACACTTCGCCAGGCCGCGTTGAAAAGCGATCACCTGTCCGTTTTCCCGAACTAGTTTTTCGCGAATGCCGGCGGCCTCACGAAAGGCCTGCTCAGCCGGCCCAGGTTGCTTGCTGGCCCGGTAATAAATGCCAAGGTTGTTGTAACTGGCGGCCAAGTTCTCCTGATGGTCCGGGCTAAGCGGGAAACGAGCGCTCGATTGCCGGCGCAACTGGAGCGCTTTGTCGAGAAGGTCCTTCGCTTTGTCCAGTTCACCGCGCCCCGCGTAGAGAAACGCCAGGTTGGTGTAGCCGCCGGCAAGGTCCTTTAACCGCGCGGATGATTCGGGCTCCTCCTTGGCCAGCTGTTGCCACAAGTCGACGGCGCTGACCCAGGCCTGCTCGGTGCCCTGCGCGTTGGCGTTCGCCTCCTGCTTATCGTTGGGCATGTAGAAGTTTTCGCGATAGCCCGCGATGGCGTTATGGGCATGGGCCAGTTCGTTACGATGCAGACGGCTGGGGTTCCGCTTGACCAGACTTAGCAATAAGTCGCGTCCCTTCATCAACTCAGCCTCGGCGGCCGGCGAGCGGCCCTTGAGGAGATAGGTCTGGTAGCCATGGTCGAGATAGCTTTGCGCCAGGCCAAGCTCGAAGCGGTCGACACCGGGATGTGCCTTGGCCAGTCCGGCGAACAATGCCTGGGCATCTTCCAAAATCGTTACGCGCCCGGTCACGGTCGCCCATCGTGCGCACGATGCGGGCCAGCTTGAGTTGAGATTCGCCCAGGGCCTCACGGCTGGCCGGGTCCTGCTGTTGTTCGCGCGCGAGATCCTCGTAAAACTCACGCGCCGAGGCCAATAGCTCCTTGCGCAGGGGCAACATGCCTGGTTCATTGAGCAGGCGATCTTCGCTGACCTGGGTGAAATACCGGTCCACGGCTTCCTGGGCTTTTTGAAAGTTCCGTTCCGCCTTGGCACGCGCCGCTTCCGTTCGTCGTTGTTCCTGGTCCAAAAGCAGGGTCGTCACGGTGAGACCAACTACTGTCGCGGTGAGGAGAACACCCAAGGTGGTGATGAAAGTCCGGTGCTGTCGCGCCGAGCGGCCCGCGCGTACGGTCCAGGGATCGGGATGGGCCTCGACCGGCAGATCGGCCAGCCAGCGCTGAACCTCCCGGGCCAGGTCTTGAGCGTCCTGGTAACGAGAGCCCGGGTCCTTGGCGAGCGCCCGCAAACAAATCGACTGCAGGGGAGCCGGCACGTCAGCCAGCAGTTGCCGCGGCTTTGTCGGTTGCTCCTCCTGGATGCGGCGCAGCAAAGCCTGGATCGTATTTTCCCCGTGCTTGCTGCATTGGTCCGCGAAGGGCGGCTGGCCAGTCAGTATTTCGTAAAGAATGGCCCCCAAACTATAAATATCCGAACGTTTATCGACCCGGCCCACTTCGCCGGCCGCCTGTTCAGGCGACATGTAGGAGGGGGTCCCGAGAATTTGTCCGGGCATCGTCGTGTAAGGGTCGCCAGCCGCCTGTTCAGGCGTCATATCAGAGGGGGTGCCGAGAACTTGATCGGGCATCGTCGCATAAGGGTCGTCGGGAGGCGCACTCGTTGCCACGGGAGATCGCAGGGGTGGCGTTCGCCGTAGCGGTCCTGGCCGTGCCGCTATCGTCCTTGGCCAGGCCCCAATCGAGGACAAGCGCTTCCCCGAAATCGCCCAGCAAAATGTTCTGGCCCTTGAGATCGCGATGGATCACGCCGCGCGCATGCGCGAAGGCGACCGTATTGCAGACCGTAATGAAGATTTGCAGTAGGGCGGCCCGTTCCAATCCAGCCGGCAGGTCCTTGTTCCGGGCGTGGTGCGCCTTGATCGCTTCGCTGAGCGTGCGGCCGCGCAGGAAGCGCATGGCGTAGGAAAAGGCCGCGCCCTCATTCACCAGTTCGTAAATCGGCACGATGCCTGGGTGCTCAAGGCGGCCGGTGATGCGTGCTTCCGTAAGAAAGCGCCGGGCAATCTCAGGGTTGTTCACATATTCGGGGCGCAGTTCCTTAAGCGCCACCTCGCGCTCGAGCCGACTGTCCCGCGCCAGCCAAACGCGTCCCATGCCACCGGCCGCATGCACTTGTAACCGAACAAATTGGCTGCTCCGACCAGGCGTCAGCGGCGGCCCGGCGGTCGGGGGAGGCACGTTCATCAAGGTATCGGCAAATGGCAAATCTGCTGGGGTTTGGGCGGTGCCGGCACGCAGCTCTTCCGGCGTGGGTTTCTCAGCGCCCATAAAAATTCTCCATTCGCTGAAGATGAAAAAACGAGTACCGAAAGTCGCATTCTATGCTTACTAATTTGTCACCAAGATTTAGACTATTTTTTCTTCCTCTGAAAGGCCGTCACCGTTATAGTGGGCATGTGGTTCTTTTTTTCTTTTTTTTCCTCGAAAGGGGTGTTCTGTGGGTACCTATGTCAGAGGTCACCACAAGCAGCGCGGCTTTACGCTGATCGAGCTGCTGGTCGTGATCGCCATCATCGCGATTCTTATCGCACTTCTGGTTCCGGCCGTGCAAAAGGTCCGCGAAGCCGCGGCCCGCACGCAATGTACCAACAACATGAAGCAAATTGGTCTCGGCTGCCACAACTTCGAAGGCGTATTCAAGCGATTGCCGCCTCTTTACGGTGGGTTCGCCGCTGCCTCGAAGGCGTCGCAGAAATTTGCCAATGTCTGGGCATCCACGACCGTTTTCTTGCTGCCCTACATTGAGCAAGACAACCTTTACAAGGCGATCTCCACCGCCGCCACGCCGTCCAACGTTGATCCCAACAATAATGTTCCCGGCAATCCGGCTTCACCTGGCAATCAGAAGGTGGTGCCCACCTACGTTTGCCCCGCCGACCCCAGTATGTCTGATGGCATTCTGAGCGGCGGCGTGTTTGGTGGCTCAAGCTATGCCGCCAACGCTCAGGTCTTCGCAGCTCTCCAGGGTGAAAACCTGACGGCGACGCCGAATGGTAAGGACGGCGCCATGCAGCCGGTTACGGTCGCCAATTTCGCGGATCGTGGCGCTGCCATTTCCCGCATTTTGGATGGCAGCTCCAACACGATCTTGTTCATTCATTCCTATGCGCAATGTTCAAAGTCTGGCGGAGCAACGGGAACTACCTGGGGCTATAGCCCAGGGGTCAACAAGCCACCGGATACGACTCAGGGCTATCAACCCTGGTCGCGGGCTTCGCTGCTGGGACAGAAGTACATGTGCGCGGCCACGGATGCGGCCTTCCAGAACGCTCCCAATCCTTATTCGACGCAGTGCGACCCGGCGCAGCCGGCCACGCCGCACTCCAGCGCCATGATCGTCCTTCTGGGCGATGCCAGCGTTCGCAACGTGGTGCCCAGCATCACGCCGCAAACCTGGAACACGGCTTGCTTGCCCAACGACGGCCAAATCCTCGGCCCCGATTGGTAAGCTGCCCGCGCCTCGAGGCGTTACAGCAGTCAACAATAGTCCCCCCTCGGTTGATCCGAGGGGGGACTTTTTTTTGCGTTCCGATATTGCCGATCTGTTAAATCTTAGAATTTTCTCGAAAAAGGTAATTTAATTGTTGACTGCCGATTAAGGTTCCGTTAGCTTAATATTTCGTCACATTAATTTTCGGTTATTTTTCCTTCTTGCTCTGAACAGAAATTCATCTAAATCATCGGGGCATCAAGGAGGTAAGACCGAATTCTTCTGTGGTTCTTTTTTTCTTTTTTTTCCTCGAAAGGGGTGTTCTGTGGGTACCTATGTCAGAGGTCACCACAAGCAGCGCGGCTTTACGCTGATCGAGCTGCTGGTCGTGATCGCCATCATCGCGATTCTTATCGCACTTCTCGTTCCGGCCGTGCAAAAGGTCCGCGAAGCCGCGGCCCGCACGCAATGTACCAACAACATGAAGCAAATTGGCCTCGGCTGCCACAACTTCGAAGGTGTATTCAAGCGATTGCCGCCTCTTTACGGTGGGTTCGCCGCTGCCTCGAAGGCGTCGCAGAAATTTGCCAATGTCTGGGCATCCACGACCGTTTTCTTGCTGCCCTACATCGAGCAGGACAACCTTTACAAGGCAATCTCCACCGCCGCCACGCCGTCCAACGTCGATCCGAATAATAACGTTCCCGGCAATCCAGCCTCGCCCGGGAATCACAAGGTTGTACCCACGTACGTTTGTCCTGCCGATCCAAGCATGTCCGATGGCATCATGAGCGGCGGTGTCAATGGCGGCTCAAGCTACGCCGCCAACGCTCAGGTTTTCGCAGCTCTCCAGGGTGAAAACCTGACGGCCACGCCGAACGGCAAAGACGGAGCGATGCAACCTGTCACGGTCAACAACTTCGCGGACCGGGGTGCAGCCATTTCCCGTATCTTGGATGGCAGCTCCAACACGATTTTGTTTATACATGTCTATGCCCAATGCTCGAAAAGTGGTGCGGCGACCGGCTCCGCCTGGGGCTACAGCGAAGGCGTGAACAAGGCGCCCGCCACGACGCAGGGCTATCAGCCCTGGGCCCGGGCTTCGCTTTTGGCCCAGAAGTACATGTGCGCGGCCACGGATGCGGCCTTCCAGAACGCTCCCAATCCTTATTCGACGCAGTGCGACCCGGCGCAGCCGGCCACGCCGCACTCCAGCGCCATGATCGTCCTTCTGGGCGATGCCAGCGTTCGCAACGTGGTGCCCAGCATCACGCCGCAAACCTGGAACACGGCTTGCTTGCCCAACGACGGCCAAATCCTCGGCCCCGATTGGTAAGCTGTCCGCGCCTTAGGGCGTAATAGCAGTCAACAATAGTCCCCCCTCGGTTGATCCGAGGGGGGATTTTTTTTGCACTCTCACATTGCCCATCCGTTAAATCTTAGACTTTTCTTAAGAAAATGTAAGTTAGTCGTTGACTAATGATTAAGATTCCGTTAGATTAATTTTTCGTAACATTAATTTTCTGTTATCTCTTTCATGTTCTGACCAGAAATTCAGCCAAATTCTCGGCGCATCAAGGTAACACCGAAATGCTTTGTGCGTCTTTTTTTCTTTTTCTCGAAAGGGGTGTCTCTCTGAGTACTTTCATGAATGGTCACAAGCAGCGCGGCTTTACGCTGATCGAGCTGCTGGTCGTGATCGCCATCATCGCGATTCTTATCGCACTTCTCGTTCCGGCCGTGCAAAAGGTCCGCGAAGCCGCGGCCCGCACGCAATGTACCAACAACATGAAGCAGATTGGCCTCGGCTGCCACAACTTCGAAGGTGTATTCAAGCGGTTGCCGCCCCTTTACGGCGGATACGGCGCCGCCTCGAAGGCTTCACAGAAATTTGCCAATATCTGGGCATCCACGACCGTTTTCTTGTTGCCCTACATTGAGCAGGACAACCTTTACAAGGCGATCTCCACGGCCGCCACGCCATCCAACGTCGATCCGAATAATAACGTTCCCGGCAATCCAGCCGCGGCCGGGAATCACAAGGTTGTACCCACGTACGTTTGCCCCGCCGATCCGAGCATGTCCGATGGCATCATGAGCGGCGGTGTACTCGGCGGCTCAAGCTACGCCGCCAACTCTCAGGTTTTCGCAGCTCTCCAGGGTGAAAACCTGACGGCCACGCCGAACGGCAAAGACGGAGCGATGCAGCCTGTCACGGTCAACAACTTCGCCGACCGGGGTGCAGCCATTGCCCGCATTTTGGATGGCAGCTCCAACACGATTTTGTTCATTCATGTCTATTCGCAATGCTCGAAAACGGGTGCGGCGACCGGCTCCGCCTGGGGCTACAGCGAGGGCGTGAACAAGGCGCCCGCCACGACGCAGGGTTTTCAGCCCTGGACCAGGGCTTCGCTTTTGGCCCAGAAGTACATGTGCGCGGCCACGGATGCGGCCTTCCAGAACGCTCCCAATCCTTATTCGACGCAGTGCGACCCGGCGCAGGCGGCCACGCCGCACTCCAGCGCCATGATCGTCCTTCTGGGCGATGCCAGCGTTCGCAACGTGGTGCCCAGCATCACGCCGCAAACCTGGAACACGGCTTGCTTGCCCAACGACGGCCAAATCCTCGGCGCCGATTGGTAAGCTGCCCGCGGCTCGGCGCGTTATAGCAAACTTGTAATGGTCCCCCTCGGTTAGCCGAGGGGGATTTTTTTTGCTCAAATACGAGGTAAGGGGCACGGGTGCGCGGCGAGTTTAACTGCGGTCCTTGAACCACTGAATGACGTAATAAAAGACTGGCGTCAGAAAGATGCCGAAGAGTGTCACGCCGAGCATGCCGCTGAAAACGGCGGTGCCCAGGGTGCGACGCATTTCGGCGCCGGCACCTTCGGAAATCACCAGGGGTAGGACGCCGAGGATGAAGGCAAACGACGTCATGACGATGGGACGCAGGCGCAGCTTGCAAGCGTCCAGCGTGGCCTGGTAGGAATCCACGCCCGCTTCGCGCCGTGCCTTGGCGAATTCGACGATCAGGATGGCGTTCTTGCAGGCGAGGCCTACCAGCACCACGAAACCGACCTGCGTGAAGATGTTGACATCCAGGTGCGGCAATGGCCACGCCCGCGATCGAGCAGAGCAAACACATGGGCACGACGAGAATCACCGCGAGGGGCAGCGACCAGCTCTCATATTGGGCGGCCAGCACGAGAAACACCAGCACCACCGCCAGCAGAAACACGAGCATGGCGGTGTTGCCTGTCTGGAGCTGCAACAGCGCCAGTTCCGTCCACTCATAGCGCATGGAACGAATGGATTGCCTGGCAACGACGTCGTCCATGAGCTCGATGGCCTGGCCGGAGCTTACGCCGGGCGCCGCAGAGACGTTGACGGCGGCGGCCGGGTACATGTTGTAGCGCATGAGAAGCACGGGGCCGGACTGTTCCTCCACGGTCGCCAGTGCCCCAAGCGGCACCATCTTGCCTTTATCGCTACGAATTTTCAGGTTCTTGAGCTCCTCGATGTCCTGCCGGAAGGGGGCCGCGGCCTGTACATTTACCTGCCAGGTACGGCCAAAGCGATTGAAATCGTTGACGTAGAGCGACCCCAGATACACTTGCAGGGTATTGAAGACCTCGCCCATCGAGACGTTCATGCTCTTGGCCTGGATGCGGTTGATGTTGAGATATAACCACGGCGTGTTGGCGCGAAAGCTCGTGAACAGTCCTTGCAGCCCCTCTTGCCTGGCTGCCTTGGCGGCAATATCCTCCGACAGGTTTTGCAGCGGCACCAGTCCGGAATCGCCGCGATCTTCCACGATCATTTTGAAGCCGCCGGCGGTACCCAGTCCCTCCAGCGGTGGAGCGCCGAAGACGTTGATCACCGCGTCCTTGATTTCGTTTTGCAGGACCGCTTCCAGGCGGGCAGCTATGGCGTCGCCGCTCAGTTCATGGCCGCGACGGTCCGGAAAATCGTCGAGCATGACGAACATCGCCCCGAAGTTCGGTGCGTTGGCGTTGAGGAGAAGAGATTGCCCCGCGACCGCCACGGTGTTTTTGACGCCCGGACTTTTGTGGGCCACTATTTCGATTTGCCGCATGACCTCTTCGGTGCGCTGCGTCGATGCCGAATCGGGCAGCTGTACATTAACGAGCAAATAACCCATGTCCTGTGCCGGGATAAAACCCTTGGGCACGTTGGCAAAGCCAAAGTAGGTCAACACGAGCAGCCCGACATAAACAACGAGGACAAGGACACTGACGCGCAAAAGCCCGCCCACGGCGCGGGTATAGCCGTTGGTCGCGGCGTTGAAAGCCAGATTGAATAATCGGAAAAAGGCTCCGAGCACCCGGTTCAGGGGCTTGCTGACGACCCAGCCGATGACCACTCCCACGAACAAACAGGCACAGATCAAAGCGATGGGTGACAGTGCCGCCAACAAATCAGCCGAAAGCTGGCTCGTGAGCCAGGGTTCCAGGAACTCATAGGCGAGCCAGCCAAAGGCCAGCGGAAAGACCACGCGCGGCAACGGGGGGATGGCTTCCTCGGGCGCCCCACGGACCTCGCCAGGGCGCGCGCCGTGCGGTTGATCCTGTGGCCGGCGCGGCCGCAACAACAGCGCGGTCAAGGCCGGGCTCAACGTCAGCGAGTTAAAGGCGGAAATAACGGTCGAAACGGCAATCGTCAGGGCGAATTGCCGGAAGAATTGCCCGGTGATGCCGCTGATAAAAGCGCACGGCACAAACACGGCGCTAAGCACCAGGCCCACGGCGATCACCGGCCCGGAAACCTGGCTCATGGCCTTCAAGGTCGCCTCGCGCGGCGCCAGGCCCAGCTCGATGTGATGTTCCACCGCCTCGACGACCACGATGGCATCGTCGACGACGATGCCGATGGCCAGCACCAGGCCGAACAGCGTCAAGTTGTTGAGGCTAAAGCCCATGATGGCCATGACGACGAAGGTGCCGACAATGGCCACCGGAACAGCCACGAGCGGAATGAGCGCCGAGCGCCAGTTTTGCAAAAACAGCAGCACCACGATCGCGACCAGGATAACGGCGTCACGCAGCGTGTTGAACACTTCGTGGATCGACTGATTGATGAAGGGCGTGGTGTCGTAAACGATGTCGTAATTGACACCGTCGGGGAACCGGGTTTGCAGTTCCACCATCTTGGCCCTTACGCGCTGCGCCGTTTCCAGCGCGTTGGAGCCAGGGAGCTGATAGATCGACAGTGCGACGGAGGGTTGGCCGTTGAGCGTGCAGGTCTGATCATAGGCCTGCGCGCCCAGTTCGATGTTGGCGACGTCGGCGAGGCGCACAATGCGGCCGTTCATGTCGGTCTTGAGGACCATGTCGCCGAATTGATCAATGTCGGCGAGCCGTCCCATGGTGCTCATGGTAAGTTGAAACACCTGGCCGCTGGGCGTTGGCGGCTGACCAAGTTGGCCCGCGGCCACCTGCGTGTTTTGCTGTTCGATGGCGCGGACCACGTCGGAGGTGGTCAGGTTGCGGGTCGCCATTTTGTCGGGGTCCAGCCACAGGCGCATGCTGTAATCGCGCTGGCCCAGGGCCGTGATATCGCCGACGCCCTTGAGGCGCGACAACTCATCCTTGAGCTGGATCGTGGCATAGTTGCTGAGGTAGAGGTTATCGCGCGAGCCGTTCTGGGAATAAAGGTTCACGATCATCAGCACGCTGGGAGATTTCTTTTTGACGGTTACGCCGCGCCGCTTGACCAGGTCGGGCAATATTGGCTGGGCCAGAGAGGCACGATTTTGCACGAGCACCTGGGCCATGTTGAGGTCCACGCCGTTCTGAAAGGTGACTGTCAGGCGATAGGAGCCGTCGTTGGTGCATTGCGACGACATGTAGAGCATGCCTTCGACGCCGTTGACCTGCTGCTCGATTGGGGCGGCCACCGTGTCGGCGACGACCTGGGCATTGGCGCCTGGATAGATGGCGGAAACTTCCACGGTCGGCGGCGTGATGTCGGGATACTGAGCAATCGGCAAGCTGAAAACGGCGATGGCGCCCGCCAGCGTGACGATGATCGACAGCACCGACGCGAAGATCGGCCGGTTGATGAAAAAGCTGGAAAACACGGAACATTCTCTCCTTCACGCCACGCGGTGCTCATGCTCGCGGGACAAGGGCCGGCCGCCTTGGCTTGCGGCGTAACAAATCTTTCAAGATTTCACGGTGTCTTGTTGTTTCGGCTTTCTCAGCAGTGCGCGCATCACGTGGCCGCCCACTTTGCGCACCCGCGCAGGGCGAAAACGTCCAGGGTGATGTCGCGGACGTGTCGCGCCCAGGGCGCATGGAACAGGCGGCGCTCGCCCAGCCAGTCGATGGTGAAAAAAAACACGGGCGTGAGGACGATGCCGAAGAGCGTGACCCCGAGCATGCCGCTGAAAACCGCGGTGCCCAGGGTGCGCCGCATTTCGGCTCCGGCCCCCGTCGAGACAATGAGCGGTAAGACGCCAAGGATGAAAGCAAGCGACGTCATGACAATCGGTCGAAGCCGGAGCTGGCAGGCCGCCAGCGTCGCCTCGGTACGGGACTTCCCTTCATGCCGCTGCTGCTTGGCGAATTCGACGATCAGAATCGCATTCTTGCTCGCGAGGCCGACGAGAACCACGAAGCCGATTTGCGTAAAGATATTGATGTCCATGCCGGCGATGTTGACTCCGGTGATGGCGCCGAGCAGGCACATGGGCACCACCAGGATGACCGCCAGGGGCAGCGACCAGCTTTCATACTGGGCGGCCAGGACGAGAAAGACCATGATGACGGCGAAGGCGAATATAAGCATGGCGGTGTTGCCGGCCAGCAGCTCCAGGTAGGACATGTCGGTCCATTCGTAATTCATGGCCTGGGGCAGCTCCCGGTCCGCCAGCTTCTGCAAGATGTCGATGGTGTCGCCCGAGCTGACGCCGGGAGCGGACATGCCGTTGATGCCCGCCGCCGGGTACATGTTGTAACGTGTCAGCACGAGAGGTCCCGGTAATGGGCCGCAGGTCCACCAGCGAGCCCAGCGGCACCATGGAGCCGCGCGGCGTTGCGCACACGGAGCTGGGGCAATGACTCCGGCATATCGCGAAACTTTGCCTCGGCCTGCGTGATGACCTGCCAGGTTCGGCCGAAAAGATTGAAGTCGTTCACGTACAGGGAGCCAGTGTAAACCTGAAGCGTATTCGCGAAGTCCGCCATCGAGACGCCACGCACCATGCAGGCGCCGGTGTCGGGCTCGATACGCACCTGCGGCACTGTGGAACGGAACACGGAGAACATGCCCGCGATCTTCGGTTGACCATCGGGGCCCACCAGCCAGGGAGTTTGCACCTTATCCGGTTGGTTGCCCAGGTTGACGATGTTTTCCGTCTGCTTCTGCAGCTCACGAGATCCCAGGTCGCCGCGATCCTCGATCATAATGGTGAAGCCGCCTGCCCGGCCCACGCCACGCACGGGCGGGGGGCCGAAGACGGCGATCATGGCGTCCTGGATCTCTTTGCCGAAGTCCTGCCGCAGTTTGTTGGCGATCGCGTCGCTCGACAGGGAGGGGTCGCGCCGTTCTGGATAAGGCCGCAGATTGACGAACAGGGAGCCGAAGTTCGACCCGGCAGCGTTGAGGACGAATGATTGTCCACTGATCCCGGTGGCATGCCAGACGCCTGGAGTATTTCTTGCGATCGTTTCAATGCGGCGCATGACCTCGTCGGTACGTTCCATGGAGGCCGAATCGGGCAATTGCACATTGACCATCAAGTAGCCCATATCCTGCGCGGGAATAAAACCTTTGGACGTTCCAATGAATCGAAAATAAGTCAGCCCGAGCAGGCCGCCATACACCAGCAAGACCACAACGCTCACCCGTAGCAGGCCGCCTACCAGCCGCACATACCCCGTGGTCGCTTTGCTGAACCCCCGATTGAAAGCCCCGAAGAAAATACTCAGCAGGTAGTTCAAAGGACGGCTTATGAGCCAGCCGATGACAGCGCCCCCCAGGCAGGCTGCGGCAGTCAAACTCACCGGCCAAATCCAGGGCAAGTCCGGTGCGAAGCGCTCGGCGAGGCCATATTCGATCCAGGGCCCGACAAACTCCCATACCAACCAAATGCCGACCAGCGCGAACGCCAGCCGGGGTAGGGGCGCCCGCTTGGCTCCGGCCGGTTGGTTGCCAGGAACGTCGCTGGGACGCAGAAAGAGCGCGGTAAGCGCCGGGCTCAGTGTCAGCGAGTTGAAGGCGGAAATGATCGTGGACACGGCGATCGTCAGAGCGAACTGGCGGAAGAACTGTCCCGTGATGCCGCTGATGAAGCGCAGGGCACGAAAACAGCGCTAAGTACCAGGCCGACTGCGATTACCGGTCCGGAAACCTGGTCCATGGCCTTGATGGTAGCGGCCCGTGGGTCCAGGCCCTGTTCGATATGATGTTCGACGGCCTCGACGACGACAATGGCATCATCAACCACGATGCCAATGGCCAGAATGAGGCCAAACAATGTCAAGTTGTTGAGGCTGAAACCCAGCAGCGCCATCACGGCGAAAGTGCCAATGATGGCGACGGGTACGGCCACCAGGGGAATCAGGGCCGAGCGCCAGTTTTGCAGAAAAAGCAGCACGACGACCGCCACGAGCATAATGGCGTCGCGCAACGTCTTGACGACCTCGTTGATCGATTCCCTGGTATACGGCGTCGTGTCGAAGCCGATATCGTAATCCAGGCCTTCCGGAAAGGTCTTCTTCAGGTCCTCCATCTTGGCGAGGACGCGGTCATACACGTCGAGCGCGTTGGCGTCGGGCATTTGAAAAATCGCCAGAAAAACGGTGTCCTTACCGTCCAGGCGTGTGCCGATATCCATGCTCTTGGCGCCCAGTTCCACCCGCGCGACATCTTTGAGGCGCGTCAGGCGCCCCTCGCGCCGGTCTTCACGATGATGTTCTCAAATTGTTCCGCGTGCGTGAGTCGTCCCAGCGTGCTGAGCGGGACTTGCGAGATCTGCCCGGCCGGCATGGGTTCTTGGCCAATCGAGCCGCTGGCGACCTGAGCGTTCTGCTCCTGGATGGCGGCCACGACGTCGCCGGCCGACAGGCGCCGCGTGGCCAGCTTGCCGGGGTCAAGCCAGATGCGCATGCTGTAATCTTGCTGTCCGAAAAGAAAGACGTCCCCCACGCCCTGGAGCCGGGCCAGCTCATCCTTGATTTGCATGAGGGCGAAATTGCTCAGGTAAAGTTGATCGTAACGGCCGTTGGTCGATTTGAGCGCCAGGCCGCAAAGAATATCAGGGGACTTTTTGCGCGTCGTGACGCCGGTGAGACGAATGACCTCCGGCAGCAGCGGCACAGCCAGGTTGACCCGGTTTTGCACGAGCACCTGGGCCAGGTTGACATCGACGCCATGATGAAAAGTGACCGTGAGATTGTAGCTGCCGTCGTTGGCGCATTGGGACGACATGTACATCATGCTTTCGACGCCATTAACCTGCTGTTCAATGGGCGCCGCGACGGCATTGGCGACTTCATGAGCATTGGCGCCGGGGTAGTTGCAGGTGACCTGCACCGTCGGCGGCGTGATGGAGGGAAACTGGGCGAGCGGCAGCGTAAAGAGCGCGATGCCGCCGGCAAGCGTGATGAGAATGGACAGCACCGACGCGAAAATCGGCCGGTCGATGAAGAATCGCGAAATCAACTTCGTTCTTCCTTTTTCAAGGGTGAGCCAGGGGCGCCTAGTTCGTTTTGGACAAGACCGGCATCGGCACGAGCTTGGGTGTTACCGGGATGTTTGGCCGGGCGCGCTGCAAGCCGCTGACGATGACCTTGTCGCCTACCTCGAGCCCCTTGGTGATTGCCCGCAGGCCGTGGTGAATGCACCCACCTGCACCGGACGATATTCCACTTTGTTGTTGTCTCCCACGACATAGACGAAACGCTGGCCCTGATCGGTACCCAGGGCCTGTTCGGCGATGAGCTTGGCCTCAAAGGGCTCGCCGATGGGCAAGCGGATGCGGACGAAGAGTCCCGACGACAGGGCACTGTCCTTGTTGTCGAATTTGGCGCGCAAACGCCAGGTACCCGTATCGGCGTCCACTTTGTTGTCGGCAAAGTTGATCTTTCCTTCGCGTGGATAGCCGCTTTCGTCGCTAAGGCCAAGAAGCACGGGCAACTCTGCATCGAGCGACCATTTGATGGTGCCTTCCCGCGCCAGTTTTTGTAGGCGTAGGGCAGTGCGCTCGTCAACGTCGAAAGAGGCGTAGATGGGGTCGAAATCGACGATACTCGTCAGCACGGTATCGTCCTCCTTGACCAGGTTGCCGGGATCCACGTAACGACGACTGATGCGGCCCGTCAGTGGCGCGATGACTTTGGTCCAGCTTAACTTGAGGGCGGCGGTCTCCTGATTTGCCTTGGCAACTTTTAAATTGCCGGTGGCCTCCGTGCGATCGCCGACGATGCGATCATATTCTTCTTTGCTGACGGCGTTTTTGGGCAATAGCGTTTCCGCGCGAGAAATCCGCCTCGAGCCGCTTGAGGCGACCATCCATTTGCATGACGATGCCTTCCGTCCGGTCGAGTTCCGCCTTGTAAGGACGGGCATCGATTTCGAAGAGCACGTCTCCTTTTTTTACGATGCTTCCTTCCTTGAAATTAAAGACCGTGAGAAAGCCGGTAACGCGTGCCCGAATGTCGACCGAATTGATGGCTTCCATGCGCCCCGGAAAGTCTTCATAGTCGATGACCTTTTCCTTGATAACCGCACTGACCGAAACCTCCGGCGGCGGCGGCGCCTGCCCCTGTCCCTGAGGCTGGCCTTGCGAGGAACCACAACCCACGAGCGCGGGGGACAAACAAAGAAGGAGTAGCACGTTTTTCATCGTCATTTCTCTTGGCTGGTTGTTACGTGGTCTCAAGGGGTCGACGTGCGCGTTCCGTGGCACTCAAGATGCCATGAAAAACCACATCTAAAATGTCCCTGGCCTGATCGGCGAAAGGTTTTTGATTTCCCGTGAAATAATTGGAAAACATGGTCCCATAGACCGTGTCGGAAAGCACGTCAGTGATGCGCTCAACCGGCATGTCGCGGATGCGCCCTTCGGCAATCAGCTGCCTGTAAAGTGCTTTCCAGGGTTCCACGTTCACTTTGCGGTGCTGAAAATAGGTTGGTTCCTTGCGGTCTTTGAACTGGGCTCGCTCCTGCATCAGGAGTTCGACGAAATCGGGATTTTCAGCGAAAAAGGACAGGAAGGTGCGGATGGCCACCGCGATCCGATCGAGCGGGTCCGATACCGCGGCAATGCTGATGTCGATCTGTTCGCGAAGTTGCCGCATGACCCGGTCGGCAGCGGCGAGAAAAAGCTCTCGTTTACTGGGAAAATAACGATAGATCGTTCCCTTGCCGACACCGAGCTTGTCGGCCAGCAGTTGGGTATCCGCATCGGCGTAGCCATGCTCGGCAAAGAGGCGGGCGGCCGCGTCAAGAATTTGTTCGGTACGGCTAGCCCGGAGCACCTCGTCGACAATGCGGCAGGATTTCTTCGCTGGCGGAGATTTCATTTGGCAAACCTTTACGCGGACGGACTGGTCAGTCCGCTCCATTATTCATAAATGCCGGGCCGATCACAAGACCATTTTCTAGGATTAAACGGTTTCCCCGCCTCGGCCGGGTCGCGGTCCTGGGCGGTCATTGTTTTTCCTGGGCCGGTACGTCCAGGTCTGCTGGCGATGGAGTAGATGCCCATGACGACGACACGAGTTCTCACGCTCCCCAAGTGGCCCACCCGAGCGGCGGATAGCAACAAAGGGACGTACGGGCGCATTCTCATCGTCGCGGGAAGTACGGGCATGTCGGGGGCGGCGGTGTTGTGTGGCAGCGCGGCGCTGCGCGGCGGCGCGGGCCTGGTCAGAGTGGCGACGCCGCACGCGGTTGGACCACTCGTGGCGGTTGGCAACCCTTGTTACATGACGCTGCCGCTCGCGCAAGATGCCGGCGGTCAATTCACACCGGCGGCGCTCGCGGAACTGCTGGACAGAGCACGGGAGAGTGACGTCGTGGCGGTTGGGCCTGGTCTGGGTCGCGGACTGGATATGCCGTCCCTCGTCAGCGCCCTGGTGACGGCGATCGCGGTTCCCATGGTGCTGGACGCCGACGGCCTCAATGCCTGTGTCGGCCGCATGGAGGTTTTGGAGCAACGCAAGGGAGCGCTTATTATCACGCCGCATCCGGGAGAATTTGGGCGCTTGCTTGGAATTCCTACGGCACAAGTACAGGCGGCGCGGGAAACGTTGGCGGTGGAATTTGCCCAGAAAACCGGGACGGTTGTCCTTCTCAAAGGTCACGCGACGATAGTCACCGATGGAAGCAGCGTTTTTGTGAACGAGACAGGCAATCCTGGCATGGCGACGGCCGGCAGCGGCGACGTGCTCACTGGTCTGATCGCGGCGCTTTTGGGCCAAGGGCTGGCGCCCTTCGCGGCAGCCCAGCTGGGTGCGAACATTCACGGGTTGGCCGGAGATCTGGCCGTCGCGGATTTAGGCGAGGAAGGCCTCATTGCCACCGATCTGGTGGCCTACTTGCCGAAAGCCATCCTTAAAATACCACGCCAATCGAGAAGGTGACGCCATGCAACAGCCGATTAACAGGGCTCCACGTGGGGTCGATCGTGCCGTAATTGAAATCGATGGGAGTAGGCGAGGCATAGGTATTGAAGAACGCGAAGAAATCGTAGCCCACTTTGAACTGAATTGCTTCCCAGGGAAACCAGATCAAGTCAACTCGGCCTTCCAGGCCCGGCGACAGCGCGGCCAGATTGCGGGAACGCGTCGCTTCGGTCGAACGGTCGCCCAAAACGTAGCCCGCCCGACCTTTTACCATATCCAGGTAAAGTGAGGCTTCCAGGTCAATACTGATGGAGAACGCTCCGATGGGAGTGTCGCCCAGGAACCATTCGTTGCCCATGCCCAGGCCAACGCCATAGAGCCGGTTCGAGGTAATATTGTGGTAGTCGGCGATGGTGCCGTTGTTGGACAGGCCATTCTGGTCGGCATCGACCGTGCGCCAGCTAAATTTGTCGTACAAGGTGTGCGCGCGCGGGCCGATAAGGCCGTAGTTGCGATAGCTGTCGGTTTGCCAAACCGGCACCCGCATCGTGAAATCGACCATGTCGAAGCGTTGCACATAGCCGATAGTCTGCAGTGAGGCCGCGTTCCAGATGCCGAAAGTGGCGCCCGGGTTGCCGGCATTGGGTCCGCCGAGGTTGAAGGCATTGCCCGCGTAATTGATCGGGAAGTTGAACACGGGCGAAAAAAGGAAGGTTTCTTCCAGGTTGGTGCCAGTTTTTAGGCCTGGAGGAGCGAGCGATGCCGTGGCGGAATAACGGGCATCGGCCAGATGGTACCAGTTGAGCTGCAGTGCGGTGCCCGATTCAAAGCGATAACCCAGGCTCAAATTAAATCCCGGCTGCCACGTCCCCGGTCCTTGCAATTGATTGACATTGAGTGCGTCGGAGTGGCTGCCGACAAAGGTGCCCGGCGTGCCGGTGACCGAGCCATCGACGTCGACGAACCCGCGGAAGGCCACGGTTTGACTGGCCAGAGGTCGCCCCTCGCGCCAGTAAAGGCCCTGGATGCCGCCGTAGATGCCGCCACTCTCATAGCGTGGATGGCTTAATGGGCCGGTAAAATCCACAGGTGGCACATCTTGCGCCCGGCTGATCGTCGGCGCCAGCAGCAACGCTCCCACCAGGAACAGCCAGCTGATTCGCTTTCGCATGACCCGCATCTCCTGCTTGACGAAGGCGCTTGAGCCCCCGAAACTCCGTCACGTGCCAGGCGGTTGCATTCCCCCTGTAACCCCTGGCGGGCGCGTGGTATTTCAAACCGAAAATCAATGGAATGGGACGCGGATAATAGCGGCCGGCCCGGGTCTGTCAAGTCGAAATCACCGGCAAAAGGGGTGGCAACTTGCACAATCTTCGCGGGATTCGCTTGACAAAGGGGTGGAATACCCTTCATGATAGACTTGCAAATATGCCTGGAAGGTGCATCCGGGTATGTTTACGTTCAGATTCTACGGGAAGAATTGGTGCCAAGGCCAGCGTGGCATTTTCCATGGAAGGCCATAGGCTTCTCTTTTTGGCATCGGAGGTAAAATGTTGATTTCCGTTCGGCTCACCCGTCGTGTTGGCGGCCTGGCAATGGCCATTGTTTTAGCGAGTAGCAACAATCTGCTTGCTCAATTTGCCAATCCCCTCCCAGCGACGCAAACTCCCCGCGGGTTTCGCGGCTTTATGCCCGTCTCGCCGGGCACTCCTGCCACGGACAATACCGGAATAGGGCTGCCAACTCCCAAGAACCTTTCTTCGACAGGAAGCGGTACTGGCGGCACCGCTTTGGGGCGCTGCCCGGCTCTAGTGCCACGCTGAGTACTAGCCAGCAAAGTGCCGGGGTCTTGGGCGCTTTGGGTGGCTCGGCCAGCAGTACGCTCAGTGTAAGCGCCACTAGCCCAATTCTTGGCTTCGGCGGCTTATACCCGCAAATCAGCGGGGGTGCGCTGGGGGTCATGCCATTACACCCATTATCGGCTTGCCGACCCAGGGCGGGTATATCGGCACTTATGGTTGGCCACCACAAGTGGCGACCAGTGGTATTGGCGGTTTTAGCGGCGGCCAAATTGGCCAGATTGGTCAAATCGGCGGTCAGATCGGCCAAATTGGTGGCCAGATCGGACAAATCGGCGGTCAAATCGGCCAAATTGGTCAAATCGGTGGGCAGATCGGTCAGATTGGCGGCCAGATTGGTCAAATCGGCGGCCAGATCGGTCTTGGCGGTGGAATTGGTGGTGGCCAGATTGGTATTGGCGGCCAAATCGGCGGCGGTCAATTCGGCGTTGGCGGTAAGTTCGGCGCCGGCGGTGGTGGCTTTGGCACACGCTACGGCCTATGAGTCGACTGGCGCCAGCAGCCACTTCCTGGCTGCCTACGGACGCGTGGGTTCGTTTGCTACTCGTGCCGGCCCTGGTGTTTATCGCCATGGCCGGCAACTCTTCCTACCTCGCCGACTTTTGGCATCACCTCGCACGCGGCAAGATCATTGTCACCGAAGGCCGCCTCCTTAACCACGACGTTTTCACATTCACCGTTCCAGGTGAGACGTTTCAGGACGTCAACTGGCTTTCTCAAGTCATCTACTATCTGCTCTATCGCAAGGGCGGCCTGGCGCTCGTGCGAGTTGCCAACGCTCTGGTCATGGCCATGGCCCTGGGCTTGCTAGTCGTCGAGTGTAGCCGGGTGTCGGGTTCGCTCCTGGCCGCCATGATCATTGGCATCGGTACGTTTCTTGGCCTTTGGCAGGTTCTGACCATCCGGCCACAAACGTTTTCCCTTTTCCTGTTCGTGCTGTTGTTTTGCGTGCTGGAGCGCAGCGCGCCAGACCATGGCTGCTGGCTATTCCGCCGATCGTGACGGCGCTGTGGGCCAACCTACACGGAGCCTTTCCGGCGGGACTGATGCTCGTCGGCTGCTTTTGGGTGGCAGCGGCTGGGCGTGCCTGGCGACAGGGAACATGGCGACGCGATCGCCAGGCCTGGCGATTGGCGGCCTGCCTGGCCCTGAGTCTATTGGCAACGCTCCTCAACCCCTACGGTTGGCGGATTTATCAGTATGTCGGCCTGACATCCAATCGGGCTGCCGAGCGGCGTATTGATGAGTGGCTGCCGCCCAGCCTGGATCAGGCGATTGGCATCGCGTTTTTTCTCTCGCTCCTGGTGTTGGTGCTCCTGCTGGCGATCAACTGGCGCCGGCACCTTTACCGGCCGCGCTTGCTGGATATGGTCCTCGTGCTCTGTTTTTTACCCTTGGCGGCCGGTTCCGTCCGCATGGTCGCCTGGTGGCTGCTGGCAACAGCCCCACTCGCGACCCTACTGTTGGCGAGATTGTTGCCGGTTGTCCAAAAGCCGGAAAACAAACCGACTGCTGGCGCGGCTTTGACCTGCGCGGCCCTGGTGCTGCTGGCCGTCTTTAGCGTGCCCGGTTTGCAGGCCTACAATCCTCTGCTGGCATTCAGGCCCAAGGATCGTGTTGAAGATGATCTGGACGCCGTACTCCAGCGCGTGTCCGCGCATCCGGGCACGGGCCGTATCTTTACGCGCTTTGAATGGGGCGATTACTTCACCTGGGCGGCCGACCAGCGCTTCACGGTTTTCATGGATGGCCGCATTGAAATCTTTCCCGACCAGGTTTGGAAGGAATATGAAAGCATAACGCGGGGACAGGACTGGCAGCGCCTGCTCGATACCTACCATGTCGATGCCTTGGTGCTGGACAGCGATTACCATGCGCGTACAGGTTTGCTGGAGAAAGTAAAAGCCTCGCCCGCCTGGGTACACACCTTTGAAAGCAACACCGCCCAGCTCTACCTACGCAAATGAGGGCCGCCAAGTCATTTCTTGGTTGGCGCCGCGTCGGCGTTCCAAATCTTCACGGTGCCATCGATGCTCGCTGACGCCAACAAGTGGCTATCGGGACTAAAGCACAAGGCGGTGACCGTCCCCTGATGCGCCTTGATGGTGAATAGTTCCTTGCTCGTGCGCATGTCCCATATCTTTATGGTCTGGTCCCAGCCGCCGGTTGCGAGCTTGCTGCCATCCGCGTTGTATGCCAGTGCCCAGACGCCATCGTGGGCCTTCAGCTCGCCCACCTCCTGCGCGGTTCCCGTGTCATATATTTTGACGACCCCCTCCAGATTGCCCGCGCACAGCCTGGTATCGTCTGGGCTGAAGGCGACACACGTGAACGGCCGGCCAAATTCTTTGGGCTCGTCCTTTTTCATGTCTTTCTTGGCGGCATCCTTTTTCCCGCCGGCCTTCTTTCCTTTCACGGCCTCTTTCTTGTCATCCTTTTTCGCCTCCTCCTTGGGCTCGTCCTTCTTGGCTCCTCCTTTTGACTTCCTTGTCTTCCTTCGGCGTGTCGGCGCTTTCCTTGGTCGCCTTGGCGTCCAGCTTCGGGTTGGCGGGCACTGCTTTGAACGTCGTCACGTTTTCCCCGGTCGCCGCATCCCAGATACGCACGGTTTTGTCGGCCCCGGCCGTGGCCAGCTTCTTGCCGTCACTGGAAAATGCCACCGCCTCCACGGCATCGGTATGTCCCTTCAAGGTCTGAACGTCTTTGCCAGTGGCGAGCTCCCAGATTTTGACGGTTTGATCCGCGCTGGCGCTGGCGAGGTATTTCCCGTCTTTGGAGACCGCCAACCCCTCAATGCTGTCGCCGTGGCCCTTGATGACGCGGACTTCTTTCCCGGCTTTGATGTCCCAGATTTTGATCTCACCTTCCCAGGCTTTTTTCTCTTTGTTCCATTTGCCCGTCGAGGATGCTACCTTGGCCGATTTCTCCAGGAAGATCAGCCCCTTGATGTTTTCCGGACTGCCTTTGAGTGTCGATATTTCCTGGCCGGTTTGCATGTCCCATATTTTCACCGTGCGGTCGCGACTGGCGCTGGCCAAGTATTTGCCGTCGCCGCTGATCACAAGCACGTTGATCCAATCGCCGTGGCCTTTCAATTCCTTTACGGGCACGTCGGCAACGAAGGGCTCTTTCTTGGGTTCCTCTTTCTTTTCCTCCGTTTTTGGGGCGTCCTTGTTAGGGGCGCTATCCTTGACGTCGTTCTTTTGGCTTGCTTCCTTGGCCGCGTCGTCCTTGGAAGCTTCCTTTTTGGGAGTTTCGTCCTTTTTGGGCGCCTGGGCACCTACGGGCAAACCGCACCAGGTGGCGGTTAAAAACAGCAAGACAGTGCTAACTGAAAAAAATCGACGGCTCACGATGTTGTCCTCACGCCCATGGAGAGATTGAAGACCTGCGATTGTCGCACACGGGCGCCAGAGGTCAAGCGTTTTGCGCGAGTCAGCGGGCGCCGGGTCATGACTCCCGCGCGCGCGGCTTCACGAATGCCCGGCCATTTTCTATGTTGACCTTGGGTTGCGCACCGGTTTTTTTTTGCAAAGAAAGATGCTCATGCCTCTCGATGCTTACGCTCCTTGCCCCTGCGGTAGCGGCAAAAAGTTCAAGTGGTGTTGCCAGCCAATCCACGTTGAAATCGACAAGGCCTTTCAGCAGGAAGCCGCGGGGCAGGTGGAAGCGGCCCTGGTCACCATCGAGAAGGTGACCGTCGATCATCCCACCAATCCCGAGGCCTGGGGCCGCCGCGCCGAACTGCTCTACAATGCGGGCCGCGCCGAGGATGCTGAGAACTCCCTCCAAAAAGCCTTCGATATTAGCGCGAATTATCCGTTCGGCTATCTCCTGCGCGGCAGTTTTCGCCGGGCGGAGGGAGAATTGCCGGGCGCCCTGTTGTTGTTCCGCAAGGCCGCCGAACATTATGATCCGGAAGCGACCAATCTGCTGGGCCAGATCTACGCGTTGATATTCGATTGCGAGATGAAGCTAAACCACCCGGTGGCGGCCCGCGCGGCCGGGCAGCTGGCCCTCCGCTACGATCCCACGGCGGAGGATTTGCAAAAAGGGTTCAAGGCGATTTTCGGGCCGGAAAACCCGAACCTCATCAAGGCCGCCAAAAAGGAATACAAGTATCAGTCGCCCGCGGGTCCAAACGCGGCGCCCGGCTCCGCCTGGGCAGCCGCCTTGGCAGGAGCGAGTACGGGCAAGTTGGTGGATGCGGCCAGGGCTTTTGAAAAGCTCACGCAAGCGGATGCGAATGACGCGCCAGCCTGGTACAACCTTGCCCTGACGCAATCCTGGCTTGGCAATGGCGCCGGGGCGGTGGCCTCGCTCGAAAAGTATGTGGCCCTGGAGGCGGATGAACAGCGCGCCGCCGATGCCTGGACGCTGGCCGAAGTCCTCCGCCTGGGTCAGGGCATGGAGGAGTCGGCCGACCATGTCCAATACTCCATCATTGTTCCCCTGGCAAACCCCCAGGCGTTTGTGGAAGTGCTTGGCAAGGTCGATCAGGAAGGCCTTTTGGCCGCGGTGCAAGTCAATCAGGAAGAAGGCGTGCTAACGGCGGTTGTCCTGGAAAAGCCGCCCCCCGCCCTGACCCCGGAGCTGGAGGCCAAACAAGCCCCGACGCTCGGCGCTTATATGACCCTGATGGGCAACATCCTGCGCCTGTGGAACAACGTCAAGGAACCGCTCGATCGCGTTCAACAAATGTTCAAGGAGCGCGCCGGCGCGGCGATGACCGAAGGGTACGCGATGCGCGGTCCCGCCCGGTTTTTCGATGTCTTTTCCGAATGTCTTATTTTTCCCCGTTTCACGACCGATGCCGAGATCGAGCCGCGCATGCGGCGCAGATGGAAAAGTTCTTCGAAGAGACCTGGATTCACCGGCCCCTGAAGTCCCTGGGTCAGGTTCCTCCCATCGACGCCGCCGGCTCGGCGACATTACGTAAGAAATTGCGTGGCATCCTTCAGTTTCTCCAGGAGTGCCTGGAGCTCACCAAGTTGCCGTATGATTTCGACCGCTTGCTGCGCAAACTTAATCTGCTCGCCGGAGCACCCGCACTGGCGGCGCCCGCCGCGACCGCGCGGGATATCGGCGCCATGGGGGCGCCCGAGCTGGCCGGGCTGCCGGTCGAGTCGTTAAGCGACACCGAGCTGGATGATGCTTTTGTGGCCGCCCTGAGGCTGGATGCGCGGGAGTTGGCCGGTAAGTTCGCCGCCGCGCTCACGTCACGGCCCGCGCACGCCGACAAGCCGGACCGTTTTCCTCTCTTTAACCACCTGATCAGCCTGGCACAGGCGCAGAGTGATTGGACCGCCGCTCAGGACCACATCAACCAGGGCGAAAAAGACGATTGCGAGCACAATGAGGGCCGGCGCCGCAACGACTACGAATTGCGACGTGGCCAGATCCTCATCAAGGCAGGCGAGGTGAACCAGGCCATCGATGTCTTCGACCGCTTGATTGCCCGCGTTCCGGGCGAACTCAAGGTGCGTGGCGCCGCCACCGAGGCCCTGCTGGCCGGCAAGCAAGCGGGCAAGGCGCTCGCATACGCGGAGGCAGGCCTGGCCGAGGCCCGCAAGCAAAACCACCGCGATTCCGAGGGCTATTTCATGGAGCTGGCAGCCGCCGCCAAAAAGCAAGGCGGCTGATTGGCAACTAGGCAGCCTACATCATGAGGGGCAGAGGCGAGTTAATTAGTGACGGGAACCCGATTCTCGCCCTTGCCCCTCAGTTCACGCCACTCACTTCGCGCTGATCGCTTCCGTTTGCGGATTGATCTTCATTTGTTCGCGGGCCAGCGCGGTTGATCACGTGCAGGAATGCCAGGGCGCTCGCTTCGATAATGTCGGTGCTGACGGCACGGCCACGGATGACCCGGCCCTGGTGTTCAGCCTCGATCTGGGCTTCGCCCTGAGCATCCTCACCCACCGTGACGCTGCGGACTTGAAACTCTTTCAGTTTGATATCCACGCCCGTGATCCGTTCGATGGCCTGAAATACCGCGTCCACCGGTCCGTCGCCCGTACTGGCTTCGCGGTGCAAGGTGCCATCTTTGTGCCAGAGAACCACGGCGGCATGGGGCACGGAACCCGAGCCGCCGCTGCACGTCATGGCCTCGAGAGTCCAGACAGCCGGCCCCATATTTAGCAGCGTTTCCGCCAGCGCTTCGATGTCCGCGTCATAAATGTTCTTCTTGCGGTCGGCCAGGGCCTTGAAGCTTTCGAAGAGTTTTTGCAATTGCTGATCATCCAGGTGAAAGCCCAGGTCGCGAATACGCTGTTTGAGCGCGTGCCGGCCGCTGTGTTTGCCCAGGACCAGTTCGGTGCGCGTCAGGCCGACGTCTTCAGGCCGCATGATTTCATAGGTGCTGCGCTCCTTGAGCATGCCGTCCTGGTGAATGCCGGCCTCGTGGGCGAAGGCGTTTTGCCCGACGATCGCCTTGTTGCGCTGCACGTTAATGCCGGTGATCCGTGAAACGAGGCGGCTGGTGGGGCAAAGGCGCTTGGTGTTGATCGTCGTGGTGACGTTGAAATAGTCTTGCCGGGTATGAACAGCCATCACAATTTCCTCGAGGGCGCAATTGCCGGCGCGCTCGCCAAGGCCGTTGATGGTGCATTCGACCTGGCGTGCGCCCTCGCGCAGGGCGGCCAGGCTGTTGGAGACAGCCAGGCCCAGGTCGTTATGGCAATGGACGCTCAAGACAACCTTGTCGATGCCGGCGACATGTTGCTTGAGATAGCGTATGGCGGCGGCATATTGCTCGGGGACGGCATAGCCGACCGTGTCGGGAATGTTGATCGTGGTGGCCCCGGCGGCAATGGCCTTTTCCACGACTTCCGCCAGGAAATCAAGTTCCGTACGCGCCGCATCCTCGGGCGAGAACTCGACGTCGGTCAGGTAGCTTTTCGCCCGCTCCACGCCGGCAACGGCGCGCGCACGATTTCTTCCTTGGGCATGTGCAGCTTGAACTCGCGGTGAATAATGCTGGTGGCCAGGAATACGTGAATACGCGGCTTGGGGGCTTCCTTGAGCGCCTGCCAGGCACGATCGATATCGTCATTATTGCAGCGGGCCAAACCACAGATCGTTGGCCCTTCCACCTGCCGGGCGATGGCCTGGACGGCCTCGAAATCGCCTGGAGACGCGATGGGGAAACCCGCTTCGATCACATCCACGCCAAGCTCGTGAAGCGCACGGGCGATTTCCAGCTTTTCAGCAAGGTTCATGCTGGCGCCAGGGGATTGCTCGCCGTCACGCAGCGTGGTATCGAAAATTATCAAGCGGTTCTCGGACATCGTACTCTCCACTCCCAACGAAAAAACCCTGGGACATTTTTATGTCCCAGGGTCGGTTATCAGCATGGTGTTTTGCGATGGGCTGATGGCGTGCCTAGGACGTTTCCCTGTCAAGCAGGGATAGAAGCAAGCTCAAAAGAAGATTATCGGGTCGATAAATCATGGCGCCGCCAAACCTCCAACTTTTTATCAATAGTAATCTAGAGCATGGACCTGGAAAATGCAATGGATTTTTCCAAAACATCCCCCTGGCCGCCGCTTTTTAGCCGCCACTTTTCTTACCGCTACCGACCTTGGCCGTCTTGATCTGCGCTCGCAGGTAATCAAGTGCCATCTCGAGCTGGCGATCCTTAAAATTGACTTGCGCCTCCGTTGGCTCATGGCCGGGCCGATGGATAATCTCTTGCTCGCGCTGATGTTCGGCCAGGTCGTTGTTCTCTTTGTTGTTCAAGTTCAGAACGAACCCATCGTTGGGAGTTACGCCCCATTCATCTTCGTCCTTGCCCGGCGTGCTGGCCTTGTTGAGATTGCGATTGGAGGGCCGCCAGAACGTAGCCGTGGTAAGTTTGAGCCGCCCGCCGGTTTCAAAGGGCAATATCGTTTGCACGCTCCCCTTGCCGTAGCTGCGCATGCCGACGACGATGGCCCGACCATGGTCCTGCAGGCAGGCGGACACGATTTCGCTGGCGCTGGCACTGCCGCCGTTCACCAGGCAAACCATCGGAAAAGTCGTGTAGCTGCCGTCGCTACGGCCAACGTAGGACGTTTCTTTCTCATTGCGCGGCCGCACGGTGACAATCAGGCCATCGTCGATAAAGAGGTCCGAAATTTTGACCGCGCTGTCGAGCAGCCCGCCTGGATTGAAACGTAAGTCCAGAATAAAGCCTTTGATGCCGGCCTTGGCGAGCTTTTTCATGGCGCCTTCGAGATCGCGCATGGTGTTATGCGAGAATTGCACGAGGCGCACGTAGCAGATTTTGTTTTCGGGATCGACCACGTAATTCCATGAATCGTCTTCCTTGCGTTTAATGCCGACAACACTCTCCACCTCGACCCGGCCACGAATAAGGTTGAATTCGAGGGGCTTTTCCTCCCCTTCGCGTTCAATGACCAGTTTCACTTTCGTGCCTTCCTTGCCGAGGATTTTTTTGACGGCATCCTCCGTGGTCAGGCCCTTGGTGGGAATCACTTCACGCGGCTCGAGGCGCTTGCCGTCCCCGTCCACCTCGCGAATGATCGTCGTCACCAAATCGTTGGCATAGATCTTGGCCTTGTAAGCGGGGCTGCCGCGGATTGGCGTGACTACCTGGAGTACGTCCTTGGTGTTGTTCTTGCGTATTTGCACGCCAATGCCGGAGAAGTGTCCGCGGATATCGTTGTCGAGTTGCCGCAAGGTCTCCGGATCGATGTAGTCGGTATGCTTGTCGAGCTTCGAAAGCATGGCATGCAACGAATAGGTGATGTCCTTGCCGCCGGAGAGGTCTTCCCGCTTGCCAAGATGTTTACGGGCGGCCGCCAGCAGTTCGAGCAAGTCGGCTTCCTTCATCTTGCCAAGGTCAGCCGGATCCATGTTTTTCAGGTTGTCGAGCTTGTCCTTGAGTGTGGAAGGCATCTTTTCATTGAGGCCCTTGAAAATGCCCCGGATCGCGGTGTCAACGAGGGTGGCCTTGGCGACGTCGCGGACGTAGCCCTGCTTCACTTTCTTGGCGGCATTGAGGACCATCTGGGCATAGTCGGTGGCGTCCTTCGCAGTGAGGATGGTTTGCTCCAGAATGGCTTTGCGCTCGGTCTGAAAGGCGGTGGCATCAATTTTCCCGTCGACCCATTTCTGATAGGCCTTGCGCAGACTTTGTTGGGCCTCAAGCTTGGGCATGCGTTCCAGCAGATTGTGCCCTTCCTCGGCGATGGTCTTTTCCAGTTTTTGCTCGTCAGCAAGTTTCGTGAACTTGGTCAGGCGCTGGACAGCCTTGGGGTAGGCCGCTGGATTGTGATCGACGACAAAGTCGGTGGTTTGACCTTCGCTGTAAATTACGAAAGGGATTTGGCCCTTTTCCTCGTCGGACTTGCCGTTCTCGATGGCCAGACGATGTTGTTCTTTGCGTACGAACTTGGCGAGTTCGCCGATGGTAATGTTGCCGTCCGGTTCGTAGCCGTCGGCGTCAGCCTTGCCCTTGAGGCCGTCAATGATGGCCTGGGCAAAAATCCCGTGGTCGCCGAGGTTCAGCGAGGGTTTGAGGCCGTTATTGGCCAGAAAAACCACGCGACTGGGCAAGTTGGTGGCCTTGACCTCTTCGCTCCCCTTGAATTCTCGATAGAAATTCTCGAGCTTGGGATCGGGAGTAGGTTCTTTGCCGGCATCAAAGCCCAGAAAGTTGCAATCGAGAAACGCGACAAAGCGCTGGCTCTGCAACTTGTCGAGTATGGTTTCCATATCGCCGCTGGCGACCGCGTCCTTGGCGCGGTTGGCGAACGTAGAATCGGTCGCGAAATAGCAGGCTTTTTCGCCAAGCGGGGCGCCGTTGCCAAAAAAGGCGAATACCACCAGATCGTCGCGATGAGCGTTTTTTTCGATCCAGGTCAACGAATCCAAAATATTGGCCCGGCTCGCCACTTCGCCGCCGCGCTTGGCGTCCTTGGACCCCAGCAACAATTTGATGTTTTTCGGATCGACCCCGAGGTATTCCTTGGATGTGAAAAGGTCATACAGCGCCTTGGCGTCCGCCTCGGCATGTTGGCGCGGCTTGATTTGGGCGTCTGCGTAATGGTCGATGCCCACGAGCACCACGTACTGCTTGACAGCTTCATCGGCGGCCTGCGCCATGGGGGTTGACCACCCCAGCACCACGATCAACAACCCCAGCCACATCCGTTTCAGCATGAAAATAATCCTTTCGAAGTCGATGGCAGTATCTGCTGTAGTTCCTGGCGCCCGGGAAGCGATTTTCCGTTGCTGAGGCCGCCACCCCCGCGTGTGGTTCCTTCATGGTAACCATCAGCGTGAAATTTGACAAATGATCTTTAAGGGTCCTGGCAAGCCTGGGCGAATTTTCCTGTTGTAGCAATTCTCGCAAGTTTCCGTATCGGAACGCCGAAGATAGTTCAAAGGGCTGACTGCCGCATGCCTTTTCCTCCAAAATCGCCTATCTTCCTCTTTGCAAGGATGATTCCCGTGCGCAAAAACCTCGTTGCTGGTCTTCTCCTGGCCCTCGCTGGTTGCTCGTCGAACACGGTGGAGGAACCAGTCCTTCAAGCCGTCGAAGATGCCGCGCCGCAATCGGACGATGTGCACCCCATCGATGCCATGACCGCCGTTTTGGATCGCAATCCCGCGGACACGGCCGCGCTCACGCAACGGGGCAACGAGTGGTTTCAGCTGGGGGATTATGAGCGCACGATCGAGGATTACACGGCCAGCTTGACTCTTAGCAAAAATGCCCGCACCTATTACAATCGCGCCGTGGCCTATACCTCCAAGGACGACCTGGCCCGCGCAGCGCCGATTACGACGCCTCCATCAAGCTCAATCCACAAGATCCGTCCGCCTATTTCAATCGCGCCGTGGTGCTGCACAAAATGGGCAAAACGTCGGACGGCATCCAGGACCTGACCGAAGCCATGCGCCTGGATCCCCGCGACGCCACCGCCGCGCTCAATCGCGGCCTGCTCTACCTGGCCATTGGCCTCAGCGACAAGGCAATCGCGGATTTCGATAACGCGCTGGCCATCAAACCCGACATGCTGGAAGGATACATCAATCGCGGTTACGCCTTCCATTTGCACGGCGACTATGATCTGGCGATCAGGGACTTCACGGAAGCAATCAAAATCGCGCCGCGCAGCCCGTTGGCGTATGGCAATCGCGGCAATTCCTACAGCAAAAAAGGCGATTTCGAGCTCGCGCTCAAGGATCTCGACGAGGCGGTCAAACTAGACTTCAACGATGCCCAACTTTACAACAATCGCGGCACCATCTTCGGGGCCCGAGGCGCCATGGTCGAGCCGTTGCAGATTTTTGCCGTGCCATCGACCTGGCGCCGGACTTCGCGTCCGCCTATCGCAATCGGGCAGCCGCCTACCATCAGCTTGGGATCACCAGCAAGGCGCAGGAAGATTATAACGCCGCCTTACTTCTTGATCCCGAGGGTGCCGAGTTGATTCCCGACGCCTATCGCAAGAAATAAAACAGGTTTCGTTGGAAGATGGTGCTCAGTCCGGTAAGCGAAAGATCTTGCGCAGGGCTTCGAGCAGGGTGTGCCGGCCGGTTTCCGGGGCCTCTTCCCCCAGTGCGGAGATGGGGCCGTGCAAGAATTGATTTTGCAATAGCCGAAACGCACCCTCAATATAGGCCTTATCCGCCTCGTTGAGTTTGCCGTTGAGTTTCGCGAGTAGCTGGCTGACGATGACTTGCCGGCGTCCTCGAATTCTCTCGTAAGCCGTGCAATCACGGGCCCATTACGGCGGCGTGTCCACTCGGTCAGAAAGCGCTTCACTTCCTGAGCCACCAGAGCTTCCGCCGGGGCGATGTGCTTGCCGCGATCCTCGACGGTCCGCGCCCGGATGCGTTGCAGATCGTCGATATTGAAGAGGCAGGCACGGTCGCCATCGTGGATGCGCGGGTCAAAATCGCGTGGCACCGCTATGTCCAATATCACCATCGTGCTGCCACCGCGCTGCGTCTGGCCGCGCCGCGCGAGGATGGCATCGAAACGCCGTCGCGTCATGATGGGCTCGGCGCGCCCGTGGTGCTCAAGACGATGTCCGCGCACGAGCGCGTCGTCAAGTTTATCCCATGCAATGGCCTGGCCGCCACAACCTTGCGCCACCGCTGCGGCTTTCTCCGGACTGCGATTGGTCACGAGAATACTCTGAGGCTGCAAATCGCGAAGGTGTTTGAGGGTAAGTTCTCCCATCTTGCCGGTGCCGATTACCAGCACCGTCTTGTCGTTGAAATGATCGAAAACCTGGCGAACATAATCGACGGCCACGCTGGAAACCGAAACGTGGCCGCGCGCGATGCCCGTCTCGGTGCGCACGCGCTTGGCGACATGGTGCGCGTGTTGAAAAAGGGGATGCAGCACGGGGCCGGCGGTGGCCAGCTCTTGAGCAGTCTCGTAGGCCCGTTTCACCTGGCCGGCGATTTGCCCTTCGCCGACGATCAAGCTATCGAGGCTGGATACGACTCGAAACAAATGCGCCACGGCGTCCGCATTGACCTTGTCGTAAAGATGGTCTTCAAGGCTTTTGAGGGGGACCTGGTGGAATTCCGCCAAAAACTCCGCAATAAGGTCGGCGGCGGGCGGAATATGGCCGCCGGCGCGCGCGGTGTAGATCTCCACGCGGTTGCAGGTGCTGACAATGACGACTTCAAAGCCAAAGCGCCCATTAATGGCAGCCAGCGCCGCCATAAGCTTGGGACCATCAAAGGCCAGTCGTTCGCGCAAATCGATCGGGGTGTTTTGAAAACTAGTGCCCACGAGCAGGAGATTCATGGTCCACCCCCGGCATGCATGAAGGGATGAACTGGCGCCAGGAAGGCACAGATCATGACGGCGAAGGCCAGCAGCGTCAGCAAGGCTACTTGCCGGCCCCGCGCCGCGCGCCATAGCGCACGTAAAGCAGGATCGCGAAAACTAGCCACAGGCCAAGCGTGCTCAAAATCTTGGGGCTTTCCCAGTTCGCCAGGGCGTGCCCCTGGTGCCACTGAAGCGCGACGCCGACGATCAGGCCGGCGGTCAACAAGGGAAACGCCAATAGGATCGCCTTGCGATTCATGGATTCCAGCCGCTCCAGGCTCATCATCTTGATCCCTTGCCCCGGGGCGATCTTGGCGTGCAGGCGGTGCACCTGCACCAGATACATGACGCTCGCGACGAAGGCAACACTAATGCCCACGCCCGCCAGCAGCAGCAGGACGCCATGCAGGGTGCCCCAAAAGCGCTCACCGGCGAAGGTACTCCATAGCGAACCATCCGCCTCCGGCGCCGCTGGGACCAGCACGGCCAGCACGACGAGGCCCAGCACGAGCGGCAACACGAACAGGCCCCAGGCCTGGCGGTAATGATGAATCGCTCCATATAGATAAAAAACGGCCAGGATCCAGGCCAGGAACAACAACGAGCCGATGGGGGCCGCCAATGATAATGGCTGCGCCAACAAGTAAAGGGTATGCGCAGGAGCCCCGCGCCGCCAAACAGCGTGGCGGCCACACGTGAGACGGGCCTGGGGCTTGCCAGGTGCCACAGCTCCAGGGCCAGCGCTACACTATAACTTGCCGCGAAGCAGAAAATCGTGACGTGTTCCATGAATGCCGACATAACAGCGATTATACAAAGTGAAGGGGCGGTGCCTGCTTCTTTCGTTGCCAGCGCCAGCAGCCGAACGCCTTTTCGTCGCTGCTGGGCGTCATCAGCAACGTCTTCTCTCAGCAGGTCGATGCGGTTGTCGAAGTGTGTGTCGGTTTATCGTACATCGAGAGCAAACGTGGTGTTGTTGGCCACGGGCATGAGAGGCGCGAAGCGGCTGGTGGCGGTGCCGCGTGCCGAGCCCGGGTACCAGGCGATTCCCAATGTCGCCGTCACGGTGCCGGTGTCATTGGGGGTGATAAAGTGTGCTTCGCCGAAGATTGCCCAGTTATTCGTGAGAGGCACGTAAAGCTCTGCTCCAAAGGTAATTGGGTGATTGACTTGCGGTTCGACCGGCAAAAGAATATTGGCTCGACCATGTTCGGACGCCAGCCCGACCCAGGCGCGCGTCACGATCTCATGATTCCAGACATGCCGCCAATACACGTTCCACTGGCTAATCGGCTGTACCGAAAAGGAAAAGGGCCCGATCGATCCGGTATCACCATGGTCA
The DNA here is from genome assembly GCA_963848825.1 of uncultured Planctomycetota bacterium. GTDB lineage: Bacteria > Planctomycetota > Planctomycetia > Gemmatales > Gemmataceae > CAVVSQ01. Next base: position 886,277 of record CAWKFA010000009.1, read on the forward strand.
CGGACGGTTGCCCAGAAACCAAATTCGTTGTTGTTTTTGGTTTCGAGACCCAACTGGGCGCACCACTGTCCTGTATTTGTCTTGTCGTACGAATCATCGTAGCGGAAGTCGTACACAACGCCCCAGCGCAGCCCCTCGGGGATCCGCTGAAATACGCCCACCGTCGTGAAGCTCTGCCAGCGGTCTACCGTGCCGTCGACTACCTGAAGAATGCGCATGGCGTTTTGCGAATAATTGAAGGCCGTGCCCACCTGAAAACCCAGTCCAAATTTTTCAATGATCGGCAAACCCCAGTTGAGGGCCATTCGGTAGCCGAAATTGGAATTGATGCCCAGATCGACAGGTTCCTTGGAACCATCCAGGCCGATGAACAGGGAAAAATTCTCAAAATAGGGATTGCTGACACGCGGATAATCCTGGAAGTCGGAACCTGGCGGCAGCATGGTTGGCCCAGGCGGCGCGAGCGCATCGCTGGCCGGCCGGGGCAGGGTGGTATAGCTTCCGGTGAAACCCGCGGCATCTACGCTATTAGCCGGGGGTAAATCCGCGACTTCCGGCACCGATACGGCTGGAGAGTTTGCCCACGTGGTGCCCGAAGCGGGCGCGGGCAGGTCCAATTGTGGACCGCCCAGTGTAGCCAAATGCGGCACGATGGGGTCATCATCCTCCAGCAAGGGCCAAAAACCGATGGTCGGCCTTTGCGCCGGGCAGTGGCGGCCAGGGAGCCCAACACGATCATGGCCACGCCTAAGGCTCGCAGCATTGCTGGCACCGGTTTAGAGGTTTTGGCTAAAGATTGTGCGGGAAATATCGCCAGGGCCAATTCTTGTCAAGCACAAGTTGCGCGGCACCGCGCTCATACCTGACGGGCGTGACTAGTTTTTCAAGGCCACGCTCAGGAGTACTCCGGACGCTTGCCCCGGCAAACTGGCGGTCAACACCTTCGACTTTAAATCGAAAGCGCCAACAATTCAGTGACGCGAACATCGGCGGCCAGCGGTCGCGTCAGCACCAGGTGGTTGCCCGCGATGAAACTGGTTAGCCGTAACGCCTGGTCAACGGTGGTGCCCACATAATCGAGGGTACCGTTCACCGTCGCCGACATGGCTGGGCCATGGTGGACGCCGGCCCGCGCTTTAAGGGGATGGCGCAGCTGCCGTCCAGCGCCGGCCCAGTTCTGGCGGCAAACCCTGAGCCAGCACGAGCGCAGCGCGGACGGCGGCGGCTTTATCCTCAAATGCGGCTAGCACCGTTTCACCGAGCGTCTTGATGACGGCACCGCCTTCGCGGCGGATGCCTTCCTCGACCAGAACGAAATAATCATGCAGCAGTCCGAAGGTGCGGGCCTCACCGATCCTTTGATAGAGATTGCCAGGACTTTCCAGGTCCGTCACGCGATTGAGGTCGAGGACCACGAGGGTCACGGCGGCCACACTCACAAGTTTGCCGGCATCCAGGATTTCGCCGGGAAACAATTCGCGAAACAACCCGGAGGCCGCCGCCCGCGCAGCCGTCAAGGCGTCGTCACGCTGGGCCGTACGCTCGACGCGCAGGGTCAGTTCCTCCTTATGTTCGTTGGCTAGCACCAAACGTTGCTGGCCGACCGCCAAGCGTGTACTTTCCACCGAGGTGGCCGCTGTCCCATCAAAGGGCGCGCGAAATCTGCGGGGACGCGTAGCGACCAGCGCGTCAAAAAAGCCCCCGGCTCCACCTGAAACTCGATGGCGTAGGGTAACTGCGGCCCACGCACCCGGTAGGCGCCTTCGGTCAGCGTTAACTCCAGGTCGACGCGTTCACCGGCGGCCACGCGCACCTGTGCCACCACGTGCGGGGAATGCGCGGGGCCCCCGATGCAATAAATACCCGTCTCGGCGCCGCGAATCTCGGGATGGATGCGAAAAATCATCTCCACCGAGCGCGCGAAATCGAGGTCGAAGTCGACCTGGCATGCTTCGCAATGTCCATGTTCCTTGAGCGCCCGCAGTGTTTCCACGATGCCGGACGAAATACGGCACATCGGGCACAAGATGTCCCAAAGCAAGATCAACAGGCCTTGCCTGGCCCCGTGCAAGCAAGCCGTCACCAGCGCGTCGCTGTTGACTTCCAGCGCCGCGCCAGGGCCAGCGGCCGTATGCGTGCCACTTCTTGTTGAGGCGCCTGTTCAAGATAAGCTCCCAGCCGGCTCACCACGGCAGGCTCCAATTTCTTCGCCAAAAGCTGAGCCAGTTGCTGACGCAGCAGGCGCTGCTGACTCCGCGACAGGTGCGTGGCTTTCTCGAATGGGTCCGCTGCCCCGGTCCCATTACGCTGGGCGCGCAGCTGCGCGTCGATGCGCCGATAAACCTGTTCCAGACGCCGCCGCCCCTTGAAGCTAACTTCCAGGCTGGCTGCCAGCCGGCCCAGGATGTTGCGCGGTTCCAGTTGAATGCGCTGTGTCAGCGTCGAACCACTGCCAGCCCGCGCTGTCAGTTCCAGAGTCGATGCCAGCCAGCGGAAGACGCCGCGCGAGTATTCGCGCACCACGCCCATACGTTTGCCCTCAACCCATTCAAACGGCCTCTCGCGCCAGGTATTTACCACGCCGACCTTGCGAAATTCCCCGATGCGGGTTACGCCGGGCGCAAGGCGTCGTCGCCGTTCGAAATCTCCGCGCTATACTGCACGACGGGCAGCCCGATTGCCCGGTTCAGGCGCTCCGTGTCGGATACGAACGGCCACAGCTCTTCAGGGCTCGACTCCAGGTTCCATGACCACTCGTACTGGATGACCCGTTTGCCGGTGGGCAAACGCGGGTGGAGCACCATGTTCGACGGCTCACCGCGGGCCAGGCGCTCCAGGTCGCCCAGCAAGGCTTCGGCGTCGACGTAGCGATCTTCCGGCTTTTTTGCCAGGCATTTATCGACGATGCGGCGGATGCCGTCACTGAGGTTTTGCTGAAATTGAGCCAGCGGGGGCGGTGGTTCCTTGCTATGCAGCAATCCCAGGGCAACCGCCGTATCCGCCGTGAAAGGGGGCTGTCCGGCAAGTAGATGGTACAGGGTCGCGCCGACGGCATAGACGTCCGTGGCGGGACCGAGATTCGTTTGGCCGAGTGCTTGTTCCGGTGACATATATAAGGGAGTGCCCAGCGGGGTACCTTCCTGCGTTAAGTGCAGCGACTCGCTTTCGACGACATGGCGAGCTAGTCCAAAATCGCAAAGCTTGGTGCCTGCCTGGGAAGGCAAAGGTATTTGCGTTATGCCGCCCGGCGCTCCCCGAGCGTCGAGAATGCGGAACAGCTCCGAATCATCCAGAAGCATAATGTTCTGCGGCTTGATATCGCGGTGAATGATACCGCGGCGATGGGCCTCCGCCAGGCCGCGCGTCACGTCCGTGATCAGCGCCAACGCATGCGCCTCCGCCAGACGCCCACGCGGACATAGCTTGCGGTCCGCGAGCAACGCACTGACTGTGCGCCCGGCGATGAACTCCATCGCCAGGAAATGGATGCCCTGGTCTTCGTTGATTTCAAGGACCCGGGCCACAAACGGGCTGCGAATTTCGCTAAGGAGGCGGGCTTCCTTGAGAAAGCGCTGCAGAATGGCCGGACGTTGCGCGAGGTGGTGATGCAAAATCTTGATCGCGGCCACGGCGCCGTCGATAATGTCCTCCGCGCGGTAAACCTTACCCAGGCCCCCCTCGCCAAGCAGTTCACGCAGCCGAAAGCGGCCGACAATTTGCTGGTTGTCCTGGCTTGTAGGAGCACTCACCGGCTGGTGGACGGCCCCCAGGTTTAGCTGTGTAAGCTCCAGTTCCTCGATGCTGGTGCGCACGTCGGGTTGACCGATGGCCAGCGCTTCCAGAAACGTCTGCGCGCTGGGGCGGTCGCCCGGCGCCGCGTAACAAACTGGCCACCGCGACAAAGAGCGGGGCCTGCTGCTGGGGTTGGGTGTATTCGCCTGTTATGTCCCAGTCCACCGGCGCCGGCCGGCCGCGCATCAGCCAGGAGAGAATGGCGCCCAACGCGAACAGATCAAGCGCCGGGTCATTGCCCTTGTCGGACTGCTCTTCGGGAGCTGCCCAGGCATTATCGTTCGGGCCGGCCAGCTGCGTGCGACAATGAACACCCGTGAAATCTACCCGCTGCTCCAAGTCCGGGTTGCCAGAAAATCACGCTAGGCTTGAGTGCTCCGTGAACCAGTCCAAGGCGATGGGCGGCTCGTAGTAAGCTGGCCAGTTCACGGCCAAGTTGTTGAACTTGCGAAGGTGCCCAGGGCAAATCCTCGGACTGGATAGCGGACAACGGGCGAGCGCTTTCGTCTTCCAGGGCAATGAAGGGTGGCTGCGTCTCCAGGTTCATTTCAAGGAGTTGACGCTGCCGCGCATGCCGGAGTAGGCTGGCCAGCCGCAGGTGCCTTACAACCTTTTGCCAGCGCCGCGGCTGGGCACGCGCTCCCGCCAGGTCGCGGACCTCGCAAAGTTGCCCCGTCTCGTCTTGAATTGCGCTGTAGGCAATGCCATCCAGGCCCGTTCCCAGCTGTTCGACGATCTTATAGCGCCCGAAGTTCATGAGCTAGTTCCATCCGTCCAAATCCACTAGCGCCGCATCCACAAATCGCGCCAGCAGGCCAAGGCGAGCTTTTAATGTAGCGCGGATCGCCTCAGACGCAAGCACAAAACTGTGCGCAGTATCTCCAACTTCGGCTATTTATGCGCCCAGCGGCACGATTTGGTAGCGCCAACGTCTGTCCGTGCCGCCGACGGTAGATTATCATGAGCGTGTGCCAATGCCGGTGCGGACGTCACCGCCACGTTTCGCCCATGACGGAGGGAGCCAATGCTTTCACTTTATCAGGACCCGCACTTCACCTTCCGCTTTGCCGAAGATCGTATTATTCCTCGTTTCCACCTTGAAGGTTGCCGGGCCGGGGCACAGGTATCCGTCTTCAACGTTCATCCCGTGACCGGTGCACGGCAAGGTTTGCTGGCCACTGCAAGTGTGGGCGAAGGGGGCTGGGTCGATCTCGTCCCGCCGATAATCGTGCGCTCCGGGGATGTATTTATCGCGGTGGTGGCGGCTTAAAACCAGGGCGCGCGGACAACAGCACCGAACAATCTTCATTTTTGGGGTTCACCATGATCGCAGCTTCGATCCTTGTTATGGCGGCGAGCGCGCTAGTCGCCGCGGATGATCCGAACGAAGGAAACACGCTTCCCGACAAATTGAAGCCCTCCCGGGAGAACGTGGTTCTTTTCCAGGCGAAAGCCGAAGGATTTCAAGTCTATGTTTGTAAGAGCAAGGCCGATGATCCCAAGAAGTTTGAGTGGTCCCTCAAGGCGCCGGACGCTAGCCTGGTTGACGCGGCGGGCAAGAAAATCGGCAAGCATTATGCTGGTCCCGCCTGGGAAGCAAACGACGGCAGCAAGGTGGTCGGCAAATTGCTGGAGAAGGTAGCGGCCCCGAAAGGGGGCGACATTCCCTGGTTACTTCTGAAGGCCGAAAAGAACACGGGCAAGGGCTTATTCGCCAACGTAGCATTTATCCAGCGGATAAATACGGAAGGGGGGATCGCTCCCACCGAAAGCTGTGACCAGGCGCATGAAGGCAACGAGATGCGTGTGAAGTACAAGGCAACCTATATCTTCCTCGGCACGCAAAAATAACCGAGATTCGTACTTTTCCTGGAGCCGATCATGGCTGAAAACGCACGCAGATGGCTTAACCTGACGACCAAGTTCGGCAAAGTGATTGACAATCCGTCTGGGGAAGATCTGAGCCGGGCCATCGAAGAACTTGGCGCTGAGACACTGCCGAAAAAGTCGGCAGACGAAGGCGCCGAACACACCAGCGCCTGGCTGAGCTATGAAATTGAAGGTGGTCCCCGCTTCAACCTGTCGGTCAGCCAAGACGGCACGACGACTCTCACCAAATTCATAAGCCAGGACGCCGACGACCCCAGCGAAGAGCTCAGCCGGAAGGTTTCGCTCAAGGCAGCCCTGGCCTTGTGGACCTTGCTGGCCAAGGGGAGCGAGGAAAAAGTTGAGGCTGAACTGGCCAAGGGCGAGGCGACGGGGTCGAAATAACGACGCTGCGCCAGGTAATAGGGATTTCAAGGGGCTGGTGAGTGATCGACGAGGGCCGTGAGCGCCAGCACATGCTTGCACATGCCGTGCGCCAGAAAACCCAGGCACTCGCAGGAGCGATCTTCTGGGCGGCCGATGCGGACATGATACAATTCCCCCAAACCAAGCCGGTGCATGACGAAGCCGCGGCCGCCAATCTCGCACGGCACCTCCTTAAATGTATAAAACGCCTGCTTGGTTCCGCTCGACAGGCAGACCACGCCGACGCCGGACTCATCGGGCTGACGAACCAGGCGAAGCGAGCGCCGGGCGCCTTCTTTTTGGCCATACGTCAAGAATAGCAAACAAGGAGCGACATTCATGGGGAGAATATTGGTACTTTACGATTCGCGCAGCGGCAATACTGAAAAGATGGCCCAGCTCGACTGCGGCCGGGGCAGCTGCGCTAGCTGGCATGGAAGTGCGCGTCAAGAAGGTAAGCGAGGCCCGGGCCGCCGATGTTCTCTGGTGCGACGGTCTGGCGGTTGGTAGTCCCACCAACATGGGTCTCCTTTCCTGGCCCATGAAGTGCTTTTGGGACGAGGAAATGGCTGACTCGTGGATGAAGGTGGACGGCAAGATCGCTTGCGCTTTTTCATCCTCGGGCGGCTGGGGCGGCGGCAATGAGCTGGCTTGCCAGTCCATTCTCACCGTGCTTATCAATTTCGGTTTTCTGGTGTTCGGTGTGACGGATTATGTGGGCAAGCTGACCACCGCCCATTATGGGGCCGTCACTGCCCGCGAACCTCGTTCGGAAGATGATCAGGCGGCTTGCCGTAAACTTGGCCATCGCCTGGCTGAGTGGGTGGCGACGTTCGTCGACGGTTGTAAGGAGCAGCATCCGCTCAAGAAAGCCAGCGAACGCATGGGCCCTGGCTGAGAGTTAGCCGAGGTGGCGCCGTGTGGCCACCTCGGCTGCGGTTTGTTGACAGGTGCCAGCCTCCAACTGGCGGAGAGCCGGGCGCTTAGCGACGGCGAACGGAAACACCGGCGTTGCAGCTTGGACAGTAGCTGCTACCGCCCTCCATGAACGTGCTGGTGGTGCCGAGGACCGTGCTATCCGCCGGATACATGCTGGTCCGGCTGGTGGTGGAGAAGCGGACGAGCTGGCGAACCAGGTTGGTCTGCTGCATCGTCCCTTCGTGCCAGAACGCTTGCTTTTCGCCCTTGCGATCGCTGAGCACGACGCCCACGCCGCTCTTGATTTCGAAAGCTTTGGCTAATTTTTCGCCTTCGGGAGTATCCGTATCGACATACGCACATAGGTAGCTGGCGGACAAAACTTTTTCCGCCTCGGCGCCAAGGCTACCTGCTACTTTTTCCCAACCTTTTTGGCCGGTCCCAAGGAAAACAGCCACGGGCTTCATTTCCCTTTCGACCATTTGGCTGGCCTGCGTGTAACTCTGCCAGGAGGGTGCAGCGTTATTCACAGGGGCCCCGAGCATGGCCAAAACGATAAACGAGGTGTACATGCGATTTCTCCTTTATGATGAAACACCTCAAAACAAAAACCCATCCACGCTGGATGGGTCAATCGGACGGCCCTTTTATAAAAAGGACAAAACGCATAGTCAAGAATAATTTATCCAGTTTGTGTATTTTTCTTAATCGTAAAATGTTTCCCAGCTTACGAAAAAGGACCCAGCGCACACCGGGTTGAGCAATGAAAACGCTACTCCGACGCTATCTGGTGCTCGCTACGCTGTTTTTCTGGCAAGGCGGCTTTCTTTTTTATTCCGCGGTCGTCGTTCCGATCGGCCAAGAAGTCCTCCAAACCAACCCGGCGGGCGTCAGTCAGGGCTTCATTACCCGCCAAGTGACGGTCTATTTGAACCTGGCGGGGCTTATCGCCCTCCCCTTGCTGCTTGCGGACGCCCTGGTAGGTAGGCCATATGTACTTTGGAGGCAACGGTTTCGGCTGACCGCCTGGGTGGGCATGGCGATTACGTTGGCGCTGCTGGCCTGGTTTCACCCACAACTGGACACCTTTCTGGACAGCCAACTCCACATCATCGAGGACAGACGCAACTTCCGCTTCTGGCATCGTTGGTACCTGTGGACCAGCACCGTGCAATGGGTCTGCGGCCTTGTGTATACATTTCTCATGCTGCTGGCCTGGCGGCACGAAGACGCCTCCACGGCGGCGCATCCCCGACCCACTCAGGGCTCTGATTAATCACGGTGACGCGGACCAAAGTCGCGCGTCGCGAACGCAGCTAAGCTTTACGCGCAGCCAGGATGGCTTCGACCAAATCATCCGGTACGTCAGTGGCTAAGCTGTTGTCAACACAGGACTTGGCCAACTGGATGGTGTGGCGGTAGGTATGCAAATAGGCGACACACGGCTGGCAGAATGCGAGGTGTTCCTCGAAAAGAGCTCGTTGCGGCGGCGTCAACTTGCCGTCCAGATAGTCCATCAGAAAGTCGAGTACGTCACGGCAGGTCATGGCGTACCTCCGCGAAAATGGACGTCGAGCAAACCTCGCAAGGCCTGGCGGGCACGGTGTAGCCGCGTCTTGACGAGGGGAATGTTGATTTCGAGAATCCCGGCGGCAGCTTCCGTATCTAAACCTTCGATATCGCGCAAAAGCAGTACGGCTCGATAGCTGTCGGGAAGTTGGTCGATGGCCGCGCGAACAACTTGCTTTGTTTCCTCTTGCTGCAAAAGGCGTTCGGTGGAAGCCCGCCACTCGACAGCGGCGTTGCCTTGATCGCCATTCTCGAGGAAACGAGGCAACAGGTCATCAATGAAGCGTTCGGGCTGCCGTTGTGGGCTGCGCAGCCTGATAAGACAGGCATTGATGACAATGCGGTGCAGCCAGGTGCCCAGCTGACTGCGGCCGTTGAAGGTGGCCAGGCCGGTAAACGCCGACAAAAAAGCGTCCTGAACGGCGTCCCGGCTATCTTGTTCGCGGCTCAACAGCCGGCGCAGAGGCAAGCATAGCTCCGGTGTGGGTGCGCACGAGGGCTTCAAAGGCGCCGGCTTCGCCCCCGCGAAGCTGGCTCAGTAAAAGTGTCTCATCGGCGAGCACTTGACTCGATACGCTACTGGTCATGCGTTGAATTTTATCGCCGTGGTGCCAATCGGGAAGGCAGTCTGTCAGGCTGAAACGCGGATACCCGGCGGAAGCGGCGGAGGCTGCCCGCGAATATTTCACCTTCCGCTAGACGAATCTACATAAAAGGTTATAATAATATACTCGTTTGCAAAAGGGCTTACTTTTGGCAACGTGATCGGACTGTTTTCAACTTTGCTTTTCCGCATTGGCTAAACCAGGGGGCCATGGCCGTTCCTGGTTGGCACCGAACCCGACAGTCCTTACTGACGACCTCGCTGCGAACGTCAACCGGAGACGGTTCTGGTGACGGTTCGTGGTTTTTCTTTTAGAAGGAGACGGTTGTCCCAGCGGACGATCGCCAACCATGCTCGAAAAAATTAGAAACATCGGCATCATTGCCCACGTGGACGCTGGTAAGACCACCACCACGGAACGCATTCTTTATTTCGGCGGCTCCAAACACAAGTCAGGGGATGTCGACGACGGGAATACGACGACCGACTTCGATCCGCTGGAAAAAGCCAAGGGCATCACCATTAACAGTGCGGCGGTCACGCTCGACTGGGGTGAAACGCGCATAACCCTCATCGATACGCCAGGCCACGTCGATTTCACAGCCGAGGTCGAACGCAGTCTGCGCGTCCTGGACGGGGCCGTGGGCGTGTTTTGCGCGGTCGGCGGCGTGGAAGTACAGAGCGAGACTGTTTGGCACCAGGCCAACCGTCACGGCGTGCCGCGCATCGCGTTCGTCAACAAACTCGATCGCATGGGCGCCGACTTCTTCGACTGCATCGAACAGATGAAGACAAAGCTGCACATGGTGCCGGCCATCTGCACGATTCCGGCTGGCCAGAGCAGCAATTTCAAGGGCGTCATCGACCTCGTCCGCATGAAGATGTGGGACCAGGACAAGACGGACCCGACCCATATGAAGTACCAATGGATCGAGATCCCGGCGGAATATCTCGAAGAAGCCAAGATGTGGCGCGAAAATCTCCTCGAAGCCGCGTCTCATGCTTGCGACGACCTGCTCGAGCGCGTGCTCGACGGCAAGGAAGTGTCCGAGGAGCTGTTGCGCGAAGCGCTACGGACCGGGACCTTGAGCGGTAAAATTACGCCTGTGCACTGCGGTTCTTCCAAGGAGTATAACGGTGTCCGCCTCCTCCTGGATGCCGTCGTCGATTATTTGCCATCCCCGTCGGACCGACCCCCGGTTCGCGGCACCGTTCCGAAATCCAAGGAAGAAATCGAGAGAAAACCGATACCTACCGACCCCTTCAGCGGTTTGGCTTTCAAGACCGTGTCCGAGAAATACGGCGATTTGATTTACGTGCGTATCTACTCGGGCGAACTGAAGCCGGGCGACAACATTACCAATACTGCCGTCAAGAAATCCGAGCGGGTGAGCCATATTTATCGCCTGTTTGGCGATCGGCGCGACCGCCTGGAAGTTGCCGGGCCCGGGGAAATCGTGGGCGTCGTCGGCCTCAAGCAGACAGCCACCGGCCACACGTTATGTTCTCAGGATCAGCCGATCGTTCTGGAGGAAATTCGCTTTCCCGATCCGGTTATCAGCCAGTCCCTCACGCCGGCCAAGAACACGGATGAGACCAAGCTGGCCGAGGCGCTTGGCAAAATGGTGCGCGACGACCCGACGCTCAAGGCACGTACCGATCCGGAAACCAACCAGCTCATCTTGAGCGGCATGGGAGAATTGCACCTGGAAGTTGCCGTCCACAAGCTGATGCGCGATCATGGTGTTGATGTCGCCGTCGGCAAGCCGATGGTTGCTTATCGGCAAACGCTGGCCAAGGCGATTGAATTTGAGACCCGTTACATCAAGCAGTCCGGCGGTCGCGGCAAGTACGCGGTCATTTACATGAAGTACGAGCCCTTGACCAAGGAACAATGCAAGGAGATGGCGGCGAAGTGCGAGGAGGAGGGCGAAAAGCCCGATCCGAACAATGTCTACTTCCTGGACAAGATTTTCGGCGGTGCCGTGCCGACCGAATACATCCCGTCCGTGGAACATGGCTTCCGTCTCGGCTGCGCCAAGGGGGCCAAATACAAGTTCCCGGTGGTGGATATTCATGCCACGCTTCTGGATGGCAAGGCCCATGACGTCGATAGTTCGGCCGACACGTTCAAGCTGGCTGCCCAGGAAAGCTTTCGCGATGCCCAGTCCAAGGCAGGGCTGGTGATTCTCGAACCGATCATGAACGTTGTGGTTCATGCTCCCGGTACCTATCTGGGAGAATTGACCCGCGACGTCAGTCGGCGCCGTGGCGAAATTCTCAACAGCAGCCTCGACAAGGGTCGCTGCTTGCTGCACGCCTACGTTCCGCTCGCGGAATTATTTGGCTACACCAGCGAATTGCGCAACTTCACCAGCGGTACCGCAAGCTTCACGATGGAGCCCAGCCATTACGCATCGGTGAAGGAAGAACTGGCGGACATCCGCGCCGCGAGTTAAGCAGCGTGACCGTTGGAAACCATCGTTGCCGCCGCTGTAGCGTGGACTTTAGTCCACGCCACAGCGGCGGCAACGCCTTTTATCTGGCTAACCCTGAGGGTCGAGCGGCCGTCTACCTGCCGCGCCGGTAACGATCACCTCAACCGCCGAAGAGCCGAACTCGTCACGACAAGCTGCCGCTAGTTTCGCTAATTTTTCTACATCCTCAATTGCAAAGACTGTTGGGCCCCAGGAGCTTTGGCCAACGGCCGCGGTGCCTTTCTTTCTGAGAAAAGCGACGATGGCCGTCGTCTGGGGATGAGCATAAACATCGCCTTGCCACGGCTTGAACATTTCTCCCACGCGCCGATTGAATTCATACACCGCGGCGCCGAACGCCGGCAGGTCATGCTCCATCAAAGCGGGCAAAATACCAAGGAGAACGAGCCGGCACAAGGTATCCGTTGGCTGCGCAGCCCTGGCTTTCGCCAATTCCGCGAAGGCAGTCGTCTCGCCAGCTCCGTGAGTCCCCTGCACATTTCTGGGCATCACCAACAAAATGCCCCAATCCCTGGGAAAGTCATAGTGCGCCAGCAGCGGGGCCGTGGCCGTGGAGGCCTTTTTACCGCCGTCGACCAGGAGGCCGCCCTGGTCGAATCCATGGATTCCGAGCGCCGATCGATGGCCACGCCCAATGCGCTGCGCCAGCAATGTCGCGCCCGGATCCGTTCGTCCCAGTGCTCTTGCCAGTGCCCTCGCCACCGCCAGTCCAAGCTGGGTGCCGGTGCCAAGGCCGACGTGCTCGGGAGCACAATGTTCGACGGCGACCGCGAATGCGGGCGTGGCATTGGCCCCATATTCTTGGGGCATGCTGTTGCGTAAGAATTCGTGCGCGAAAGCAAGCGCTCTGTCGGCAAGTGGGCCTGTCGCGGACCATTTCTTGGCCGGCGTCAAGCAAATCGCCACGCCGGGTTTGTCGATCATCAGTCCCACGCCGCCAAAGTTTCGTAGGTCATCGGGTTGGTTGTCAGCCTCCACGGGAAGCCTGAAAAGGCCGAAGTGCAAACGGCTTGGGGCGCTACTGCGGATCATGAAGATGGTGTATGAAATTGATTCCGGCGTTGGCCATGGCCATCACGCCGGCTTCTGGTCGCGCGCCTGACTGTGGACATAGTCGTGAAGCAGGCGGAAAGCCTCGTGTTCCGCTGGTCCGCCCGTCTTGGCGACGATGACGCCGAGCTTTTCAAGCTCACCTTCGATTTCCTGGGCAGGCAGAAACGCCGTGCGCGTCGCGAGTATGGCCGCTTCAATCACCGCGTGCTTGCCGCGATTAAAGCCAAAGAAATCGCGCCATCGGCCCTGATGGATCACCTCGACGTCGAGCCGTAGCCGCGGCTCACTGGCATCGATGGCACGCACCTGAAATTCATAAAAGCGGCAAACGTCCGTCAAAACCCAGCCGTTCACCCTGGAGGCACGGACCATGGGCGGCGCCGGATCCACCGGGCCGATGGCCGCGCGTGCCATGAGCAAGACATCATCGGTTATGTGAAAAACGCCTTCGCCATGCGCGAGCAGGTTTTGGCAAGTTTGCGAGGTAGGGTAGGGGCGCAACAAAAACCGAGTCATGTCACCATCGATGGCAGGGCCCATCGGCGCGATATTGATTACGCCGGCCCCGAAAACCGTGGTAACTATGCCTTCGAGAATCATCACTCAGCCGCAATGGGGTCGTGAGCAGCGCCACCCCTTCGGGGGGCGCCCGAGTTCGCGCCGCTATTTAACCGTTTTCGCCTGCTCGACGTCGCGCTTGAGCTGCTCTATCAGTTCGACTGGCCCGGAAAATGTTCGGGTGTCGCGAATCCTTTCATAGAAGTCCACCATCAAAGTGGTGCCATAGAGGTTGCCTTCGTAGCCAATAAGGTGCACCTCGATTTTGACGGCCTGGTCGCCAAAGGTCGGGTTCGGCCCGATGTTGGCCGCCGCCGGCCAGGTACGGCCAGCATGCAAGACACGCACGGCATAGACTCCGTGGGCGGGCACAAGCGTGGTTACCTCTTGCAGGTTGGCGGTGGGAAACCCCAGCGTTTGACCCCGCCTGGCGCCGGTGGCCACGGTACCTATCAAACGATAGGGTCGGCCCATGAGTTTTCGGGCGGTTGCGACATTGCCGCCTTCGAGTTCGGCGCGAACCCGACTTGTGGAGACTGTCTTGCCGTTTAGTTCGCGCGGGGACGAGCGTAACATTGATGCCTGCCTCCAGGGACAAGGATTTCAAGACTTCGATGGTCCCTTCGCGTTTGTGACCGAAGCCGAAATTGAATCCTTCGACAATGCCGCGGGCGTTGAGGCCGTCCCGTATCAGTCGCTCGAAGAAAACGCGGGCGCTAATCTGTAGAAATGCTGGCGTGACGCGCAGGATGAGCACATGGTCCGCGCCGTAATCCTGCATGAGCTCGGCGCGGTATGAGGGCGTGGTCAACGTCGGCAAGAAGGTGTCGGGCGCAGGAGTTGTTGCGGATGCGGCTCAAAGGTTACGCCAATGGCAGGCCCCGCCAGCCGTTGAGCTTGCTTCATCGTTTCAATGAGAAGGGCCTGGTGGCCGAGATGGACGCCGTCAAAGTTGCCGATGGTGATCGCCCCATGACGGCAAACGGCCGGAATCTCGGCATCCAGTGTTTGGCAGAAGATGGACATGAGGTCAACCGGGCCGCTTGCGCTGGGGAGGTCCTGACTCAAAAGGGGTCAGACCCTTGGCTTCTTGGGTCGGACCCCTTATTTTAGGGCCTCTCGTACAAATAAGCCGCAAGCGGCTCGTGGAATCAGGCGGCGGCGGTTTTTAAAGCCGCGATCGCCTTGTCGTAATCGGGTTCGTTCGTGACCTCGGACACATATTCGCAATAAGTAATCTTATTGCTCTTGTCCACGACGAAGATCGCCCGAGCGAGGAGAGGCAAGGGCAGGCCTTCAATGAGGACGCCATAGTTTTTGCCGAAAGAATGATTGCGAACGTCGGAGAGGTTGTGGCTATTGGTAATTTTCTCAGCTTCGCAGAAGCGCTTTTGCGCGAAGGGCAGGTCGAGGCTGACGGTGTAGAACGCCACTTTGTCTTTGAGGCTGTTGATGCTCTCGTTGATTTTCTTGGTCTGGGTGGCGCACACCCCCGTATCGAGCGACGGCACAACGCTGAATAGCCGGGCCTTGGCGGGCGTGCCGGCGAGTTTCACGATTTCGAGGCCGGTGAGACATTCGAAATCGGGAGCTGTATCGCCCGCCTTGAGCGTTGGGCCGACAAGGGTGACGGGGTTGCCTTTGAATTTAACTTGAGCCATGGTGAAGCCCTCCTGAGTTGAAGCGAACAGAATTCCCAAGGATTTGTTATGGATCGTGTGGCAATCGTCAATTTGTGAAGCGTGGCCCGGAGAGGTTCCCCCCATATAAAAATGGGGAACGTTGTTACTTACCCTGTGGACTTGAAAGGAATGACTATGTTGACCGTCGGTGATAATTTTCCCCAGTTCAAAGTCAAAGCGTGCGTGAATAATGAGAAAACGGGTTTCGTGGACATGCACAACGGGACCCATAAAGGCAAGTGGATCGTTTATTTCTTCTACCCAAAGGATTTCACGTTCATTTGCCCGACGGAGCTGGTCGAGTTCGCCAAGCGCTCGAATGATTTCAAGGATCGGGACGCGGTCCTGGTGGCAGGCAGCACCGATAATGAATTCAGCCATCAGGCTTGGCGCAAGGCGCATCCAGACTTGCAGGGGCTTCCTTACGCGATGATCGCGGCCCAAAGACTGGCCTTTGATCTTGGTATCGTCTGCGCGAAGGAAAACGCCTGTTTGCGGGCTACCTTCATCGTGGACCCCAACAATGTCATTCAGTGGTCAGCGGCCTATCCGTTGAGCGTGGGCCGCAGCGTGCCGGAAACGCTGCGCGTGCTCGACGCGATCCAGTCGGATGAATTGTGTCCGTGCAACTGGGAAA
This sequence comes from uncultured Planctomycetota bacterium, assembly GCA_963848825.1. GTDB lineage: Bacteria > Planctomycetota > Planctomycetia > Gemmatales > Gemmataceae > CAVVSQ01. The sequence goes on from CAWKFA010000009.1 coordinate 901,880, forward strand.
AAGGCAAGGAAACAGTGAAGGTATAAAACGGGTGCCGGGTTCGCGTTCGCGGCATGATTGGCGCGCCGCGAGCGCGAACCGAGCAGCCGAAGGAGGTATCCAAATATGGCGACGGTGATCATGTCCCAGGTGGATGGACTGCGTGAATCCTTCGCGGAGCCTGCCAGGGACCTCAAGATAAACCTGGGCAACATCGCAACGAGCGACTACCTGGAAGCGGACCAAATTTGGGGCACCGCTTTGGCCTGCGTTTACTACATCGGCGAGGCCCGCTTGCGCGACGCCGTGGTGCTCGATGCGCAGCGCCGCTCCTGTCACCGCGGATCTGCTGGAGGATGCCCAGGCAGCCGCCAGCATCATGGGGATGAACACCATTTATTACCGCTTTCGCCATTTGGTGGGCAAGGAAAGCTACGGCAAAAAGCCAGCGCGGCTGCGCATGCAATGGATGGTGAAGCCGAAAACGGGCAAGGCCAACTTCGAGTTGTTCAGCCTGGCGATCGCCACACTCGCCGGCTGCGAGAATTGCATCAAGGCTCATGAGAGCAGTGTGCTCACTCACGGCTTAACCGAAGAACACGTGCATGACGCGGTGCGTATCGCCGCCGTCCTGCAAGGAGCGGCCGTGGCGCTGCGCCTGGGGAATTAGCTTTATCTACAAACGAAGAGGTCAGGAGCTCTGAAACCAGGGCACCTGACCTCTTTGCTTTGTGTTGCCTTATTTCTTCTTGGCAGCCGAAGTGTCGTTCGCGGTGGGCGCATCGAGCGCCTCTAGTATTACGACCATCGTGATGAGCGGTTTGACGACCTCTTCCTTGCTCTTGTCCGTCTTCTTGGTGCTATCGACCACCTGGTCGGCCGAATCCAACTTGGGCTTGGCGGCGGCCTTGTCGTCGGCCGTCTTGTCGGCGGCGGCCTTATCGTCGGCCTTGTCGGTGGTTTTATCATCCTGTTTTTTGGTGGTGGCCGCGAGTTTCTTCTTCGGCATCTTCAAATAAATCTTCACCTGGACGCCGGAGGACAGGTCATCGACCTTGGCTTTGTAGCCGGGCAGGGCAGGGTCGTTGCCTTTCAGGCGCGCCTTTTCTTCACTCGTATAAGTTTTGAGGTTGCCCTTGTCATCATAATCCTTTTCAAGGACCATTTTGCGGATGATGACTTTGTCGGACAAATTCAGTTCGAAGTCCTTGTACTGGTGAGCTACCATGAAGGGTTGATTGTTGGGGTTGCTGTTGGCAGCCGTCTGCTGAGCGTCCTGTCTTTGCATTGATGCCATGAGTTGTTGCATGCGCTGCTGGCGTTGGACCGGATTGGTCGTATTCATCGCTTGCACTTGTTGCCGGTAAAGGTTTTGCATTTGCTGGTTTTGATTGGCGGAGCCGGCCAGGGCCTTGTACTTGGGGTTGGGCACCATGTGCGGCGTGTCCAGTCGGAAGGTAACGGTATCGAGCGTGAGTCCGGTCACTTTGCCGGTCATGTCCTTCACGGTCTGCAGCGACTTGTAGTCCTTGTCGGTCGCAGTTTCCGTAACATCCGTACCTTTTTTTTGCGCCGTTACAAATGTGGGCACGAATGAAAGCAGACCTGCCGTCAGCGTTGCCACAACCAGAGCGCGTTGCATTGTTAATTCCTCTCGATGATCATCCCAACCTGCAGTCTATAAACAGGATAGGCCAAGAAAATGGGCTGGGCCACACACCGGCTGGGATGTCAGTTCATTAGACCCCCACGAGAAAAAAAAGTTCCGCGATCCGGGTGGCAGTGCCTGAGTTTCGCCGCAAGAATGGGCTTAATTTAACTGTTTATCAATCCAGTCCTCCGCCGCCTTCTCATTTCTGTCGAGAAAACCCTCGCCCGCTTGTTCCGCATGGTCGAGGAGTTTGTTCGCATTGTCTCGGGCATGATCCAAAAGCTTGTCGGCATCGTCCCTGGCATGATCAAGGACCTGATTACCATCTTCCTGGGCGTGCTCCTTGACCTCTTGGGCGCGGCCGACAGGGCTTTGCGCGGTGCCGGAAGTTGCCGTCCTGGTGTGTTTCGCAGTTTCGACGGCCTGTTCAACGTGAGGCGGAGTACCTCCGCCGCTGTTTTGTAAAGCCCGCCTGGTTTTAGGACCGACTATTCCATCTGCTTTCATTGGCCCCAGAGTGTCCGGGTCCGGCGTATCTCGCTGGAATTTCTTGATGGCTGCAATGGTTTTACCCCCCATGACGCCGTCGACTGGGCCCGGATCGTACCCCATGGATTGAAGCGCCTGTTGAATCCACTGCACATCGGCATCGCCCCCCGCCTGAGAATCAGCCGGCATGCTCGCCCACAATTCACGCATGTTCGTGCTCATATGTGTTCCTCCTAGCTTGGGACTCGAATCTTTTCCTGGTAATCTACCCTGCGGATCCGTCGGCAGGTTGCTTCATTCTTTCCTGGTCTTGCCGGCCGCGACCGTGGCCTCGGCGTGCAAACGTCGCAAGCCCTCAATGACGCCGGCGATAACCTTGGCCTGGGCGATATTGTCCGAACTTTCCTGGCGTTTCAGCGTGTCGAGTTGCTTTTCCAGATGGCTGGCATGGAGGACAGTCATGCGCAGGACCTTCCGTGGCGTCAAGGTGTCGCCGGCCTCCCGACAAACCGCGAGCGCTTTTTGCGCCTTGTTCAGATTGCTGGCAAGGTCCGTTGCCTCAAGCCGTGGCCATGTTTCCATCAGAAAAGCGCGTGCCTGGGCGTGCGCAGGCCCCCGGGGCAGCCATTCCGCCTTGAGCCTGTCCAGGTAGTCCTTAACTTTGGACTGCTCTGGGCTGGCCGCCAGAACTTTTTCATAAAGGGCAATCGCCTGATCGAAATCCGCTTCCCCTTCGAGCAGGCGGGCTCGTTCGAGCATTTTTGCCAGGGCCAGCGTTTTCTCGCCGCGCGATTCTTTCAGAATATCGCGCGTGCGCGTCACGAAACGAGCCAGGTCTTCTTTGCGCTTGCCCAGGGCGGTCAGCCCGGTGTCGCCATCGCGAAGGTCCAGTGCTACCTTCTTCTCCTCGGCCTGCTTGCTAATAAGCTGGCGCTCCTGCGTAAGGTATTCGAGTTCGCCGGTCATGTCCTTGAGGCCGGCTTGCGCGGCTTCCAGCGCCTTGTCCAGCGATTGGTTCAGGTCCTGGTTGAGTTCCGTTACGCGGTCCGATGCCAGGCGCAGGTTATCCAGAATGCGCCGTGTCCATTGTTCTTTGCGAAGCTCCAGGACGGTTTGCACCTCCGCGTCCGCCTGCACCTTGAGGCGACAGACGACGGTACCTGCCCCCGTGATCTCCACCGGAAATTGCGCGCGCACCGTGTCGCCAGACTGGATACGCACGATGGCCAAATTCTTGTAGGTGTCGCGCGAGACCACCAGCCCTTCCCGGTTGGTCGTCAGCTCTGCCGGTTTGGCGCCGCCCGGTTTGAGAATGTTCACCCGCAGAAAAGGTAACGGCTGAAAATCGCCGTCGTTAACGATGCGAAGCTGAACGGGCCCGGTCGTGGTGCTGATTTTCAAACACCGATAACCCAATACCCCGGGCGAATCGCCAAGGTCATCATTTGCGTAGCGGTGCCAGAGCCGGCACGGGCAATTACCATCGCGCGGCAAGCCGGTGACTTCAAGCAACGTCCAGGGCAGGCGCGTGCCCCGCTGCGCGTCGCGGGCGCCGGTGATCCGGCTTACCAGGAAGACGTCGCCCGGCTTGACCCAGCGTTCGAGGGATACGCCAAGCCCGCCGCCCTTGAGTGCCACGATTACGTCTTTGCCGGAACGACTCGCGGTGCCGACCAGGCCGAAGTCCTGTTCCACCAGGCGGGAGGCGATCGTGGCCACGAACGTACGGTCGCTCGTGCGTGTCTCGCGAGTGACGGGGCTTGAAAGGCCCGTCATGCCGTCGTGTTGCCGCGCCTTCACCACATACATCCCTTGTGTGAAGTCCACCAACACGAAATGCGTCTTCACACTGGAAATGCGGTCCCAGCCGTCTAGCCCGGTCTCAAGCCCCTTCACTTCAATCTCGGCCAAAAGAGGGTGGTCTCGCACAACTTCCACGCGTGCCAGAGCGCCGAGAGTCAATTGCAATTGATCGTGCAGTTCGCGCTGTACCTGTTCTTGAAAGATCGGCGTCAAAAAACGATTTTCGGCGATGTGTAAAACCACCTGCAATCGATAAGGCTTATCGAGTTCAGGGTCGAGTTGCGCCCGGCGCTGGCCGGCAAAAACAGCAGGCCACAAGCCAGCCAGAATGGCAAGAGCCTCCGATAGTTTTTCGTGGGCCGGGCGTCCGTCATCGCAGCCGCTCCAGATCTTGAAAGAAGCGGGGATAGGTTTTCGCCACGCAGCCCGGGTTTTTGATGACGATCCCCGGGACTTTCAAACCCACCAGCGCCATACTCATCGCGATGCGATGGTCATTATAAGTCTCGATTTCCGCCCCATGCAAGGGCCCCGGCGTAATCGTCAGGCCATCGTCCCGTTCCACGACGTCGGCGCCGACCCGGCGCAGTTCGTTGGTCAGGGCGGTAAGTCGATCCGTTTCCTTGTGGCGTATATGGGCAACGTTGCGGATAATCGTCGGCCCAGCGGCGAAACAGGCGACGGCACCGAGTGTCATGACGGTGTCGCTGATGGCGTTCATATCAACATCGATCCCACGTAGTGACCCCCCGGTAACAGACACCTCATTCTTACTTTCCTCGACTACGCACCCCATGCGCCGCAGCACCGTCAGAAACTCGATGTCCCCTTGCAAACTATGATGACCAAGATGGTGCACGGAAACTTTGCCGCCGCCCATGGCTGCCGCCGCGAAAAAATAACTGGCGGCCGATGCATCGGGCTCGATCATTAGCGTGCGCGACTGGTAGCATCCACGACAGGGCACATCGAAATGCGTGAAATCCTTCGCATAGTTGACGGTCACGCCGAATTCCGCCATCAAGTCCAGTGTCATTTTCACATAAGGAACGGAAACGAGCGGACCGGTGACCTCGATGCGTGTATCGGCTTGCGCCAGCGGCGCGGCCATAAGGAGGCCGCTCAGAAACTGGCTGCTGAGGTCCCCTTTAATCTTCACGAGGCCTCCTTTGAGACCGGCAGCCGTGACCAGCACCGGGGGAAAACCATCGCCGCGTTCGCTGACCGCGTGGACCCCCAGTTGCTTGAGGGCGTCCAACAAGTCATCGATCGGGCGCTCACGCATGCGCGAGACGCCGTCGAGACGATAACGGCCAGTTCCAAGGCCCACCAGCGCCGTCAAGAAACGCATGGTGGTGCCGGAGTTGGCAACAAAAAGATCGGCGTGCGCCGCGGGAATGGCACTCGCGCTCGGACCTCTCTTTACCCGGACAATACCTGCCTCCCAGTCGGCGTCGACGCGAAAGCCGAGGTCTGCGCAGGCAAGTCACCATGGTTTCCGTGTCTTCGCTTTGCAGAGCGCCGCGCAGCTCGCTTCCCTGGGCGGGGTCGGATAAGGCCGCCAGGACCAGGGCGCGGTTGGTGATGCTCTTCGACCCGGGCACGCGAACTTCGGCGTGCGGCGGCTTTGGCAAGGGCTGGATCGTGAGCGTCAGAGGATATTCCATGGCATCATCAGGACGAGGATTGTTGACCGCTGCCGGGCACCTCGCCCGCGACCGTGTGCGTGACGCGCATGAGGAACAAACCCTGGGCCGGCGCCGTCGGCCCGGCTTGCTTGCGGTCCTGGGATTGCAGGATTTCCGGGATCTTTTCCGCGGGCCAATAACCGCGCCCCACATTCATCAATGTGCCGGCAATCGCTCTGACCATATTGTAGAGGAAGCCATCGGCGGCCACATCGATCCAGAGGTACTCGCCGAACCGATTGACCGCAATGTGGCTGATGGTGCGCACGCTGGTGGCACGGTTGGGCCAGTCTGTTTCGAAGCTATGGAAATCGTGCCGTCCCAGCAGCGGTTGCGCCGCCCGGGACATCTTTTGAGCATCCAGCGGCCGCCGGCTCTGATAGGAATAGCGCCGCATTAAGGGTTCAGCGACCGCGCCGTCGTGGATGACATAGCGGTACAATTTGGCGACGGCATGATAATTGGCATCGAAATGCGCGGGAACGTCTTCGGCAACCTTGACGACCACATCCTCGGGTAAATTCGCGTTGATGGCACGGGCGAGGACAAGGTTCGGCAGGCGATTGTCCGTGTAGAAGTTGGCCACCTGGCCTGCTGCATGCACGCCGGCATCGGTCCGGCTGCTGGAGTTAAGCCAAACGCGGTCCACGCCGGTCAGCTTGGCAATGGCGCGTTCCACGGTTTCCTGCACCGTGCGATAGCCAGCCTGCGTTTGCCAACCGCTAAAGTCCGTGCCGTCATAGCTCAAGGTTATTTTGACGTTCCGCATGGCGGTAGCCATCCGCGCTCCACCAGCACTTCAGCAATCTGCACGGCATTGGTGGCCGCGCCCTTGCGGAGATTGTCGGCGACTACCCAAAGATTGAGACCGTTGGGCACCGTGGGGTCCTTGCGGATACGGCCCACGAAGGTTTCGTCGCGTCCTTCGCATTGCAGGGCCAGCGGCACTTCCCCCTTGGCATAATCATCGAGCAGCACGACGCCGGGCGCGTTACGCAGGGCAGTGCGCGCCTGTTCGACGCTGATGGGGCGTTCGAACTCCAGGTTGATCGATTCTGAATGACCGATGCGCACGGGCACGCGTGCGGTCGTCGGGGAAATCAAGATGGAGTCATCCCCCATGATTTTCTTGGTTTCCTTGATCATTTTGATTTCTTCCTCGCTGTAGCCGTCTTCTCCCAGCTTCCAGTCATGAGGAAGAACATTGCCGGCGAGTTGCGCGGCGTGGGCGGTTACCAGCGGTATTTTGTCGCCCCGGCCCAGGGCTGTTATCTGGCTGTCCAATTCGAAAACGCCCTTGGCGCCCTTGCCCGACGACGCCTGATACGTCGAAACGACCACGCGCTTGATGCGGGCCAGGTCATGCAGCGGTTTGAGCGCCACCACCATCTGGATGGTAGAGCAATTGGGGTTGGCGACGATGCCCTTGGGAATGGACTTGAGGGCGTCGGCATTCACTTCAGGAACCACGAGCGGGACCTGTGGATCCATGCGCCAGGCGCTGGAATTGTCGACAACAATAGCTCCTGCTTTGGCCGCCATGGGGCTGGTTTCCCGGCTTACCGAGGCTGGCGTGCTCGAAAGGACGATCTGTACGTTGGCAAACGCTTCGGGACGAATCGCCTCGATGATATGCTTTTTCCCCTGGAACTCGATCGTTTTGCCCGCGCTCCGCTCGGAAGCCAGAAATTTGATGCTTTTCAAGGGAAAATTGCGCTCGTTGAGCACTTGCCGCATGATTTCGCCTACCGCACCGGTCGCACCGACCACCGCAACGCTGACAGCCACAGGACCTGTCCTTTCTCGAGTTAACTTTCCCTTGTGGCGTGGGCTTCAGCCCACGCATGTCAGGCGCGGGCTAAGGCCCACGCCACGAAACGTGACAACGATTTTGGGGGTTTGACCCCCCTTTTATTTGGAACACTCTAAGCAAACGGAGACAGGAACTCCAAAGCTCCTGTCCCCGCTGGATCTCATATCATTGTGACGGCCACGGCGCTAATTGGCAAGAGAAAGGCCCGCCAGATCTTGGTTGGGCCTTTCCCCCGATTTTTCCAGGTCTTACACTGTTAGGTAATCATGGATACCGCCGACGAAGCATTTATGCGCCGTGCCCTGCAACTTGCCGAGCGTGGTCGTGGCCTGGTGGAGCCCAATCCCTTGGTTGGGGCGGTGCTGGTCAAGGATGGGGAAATCGTCGGCGAAGGGTGGCACCAGAGATTTGGCGAAGCCCATGCCGAGGTAAATGCCATCGCCCAGGCCGGCGCGGCCGCCAAGGGCGCTACCTGCTTTGTAACGCTCGAGCCCTGCTGTCACGTCGGCAAGACGCCACCCTGCGTGGACGCCCTCCTGCAAGCGGGAGTGGCATGTGTATTCGCGGCTATCGAAGATCCATTTCCCAAGGTCGCCGGCCAGGGAGCGCTTCGTTCTGCGCTGCCGGCGTCGCGCTGGCCTTCGGACTTTGCGAAGCGGAGGCACGCCGTCAGAACGCAGCTTATTTGAAACTTGTTAAAACCGGCCAACCTTACGTCCATGCGAAATGGGCGATGACGCTGGACGGCAAGATCGCCACGCGCACGGGCGATTCCAAATGGATCTCGAACGAAGCTTCGCGTCGCCGCGTTCATGAGTTGCGCGGTCGAATGGACGCAATTGTCATCGGCATAGGCACCGCACTCGCCGACGACCCGTTGCTAACCGCTCGTCCTCCCGGTGCACGGCTAGCGACGCGTGTCATCCTCGATAGCCATGGACGTCTGCCGTTGGGCGGACAACTTGTCCAGTCCGCGGGCAATATACCAACGGTCGTTGTTATTGCCTCGGATACGCCACCAGAACAGCTCGTCCCCTTGAACTCGGCGGGTTGCCAGATTCTACAGGTGCCCCGCGACACACGGGGGATGCTGGCCCTGGAACCGGTGCTGACCTATCTCGGGCAAAAGCGCATGCACAAATATCCTGGTGGAGGGAGGCAGCCATGTGCTGGGCAGCTTTCTCGATGCCGGGGCCATCGATGAAGTGCATGTCTTTATCGCGGCCAAATTAATCGGCGGGGCGGCTGCCAAGACGCCCGTCGCGGGTGCGGGCTGGGACCGCATTGCTGATGGATTGAGCCTGGTGGCGACGGAGGTGGAGATGATCGAGGGAGACGTTTATCTTCGCGGCTGGCGCTGAATCTTTAGCCCCGCCCGATGTACGCCTGGCCGACCGGCAACACGATGGCTTCGAGCATGTTGACGTGAGGCGGCAGTGTCGCCATCAAAACCGCCGTTTGTGCCAGTTCATCGACGGACATCATCGGCTCATTGTCCTCGGCCTTGCCCGAGTCTTGACGACGCTCGACACGGGTATTGCCGGGATGCAGACAACTGCACGAAATGCCGAAGTCACGGCCTTCCAGCGCGGTCACCTGCGTCAGGCCCCAGATGCCATGCTTGCTGGTGCTATAAGGGGCGGAGCCGGAGCGCACTGCGCCTGCGCGGATATGGACCCAATATTGATAATGCGGCCGCCGCCCTGCTTCTTCATGATGCGGAAGGCCTCGCGCGTGCATAAAAAAGGTCCTCGTAAATTGACGGCCATCACCTTATCCCAGGTGGCCAGCGTCAATTCATCAAGAGGGCCGCCATCGAAGGCGCCGGCGTTATTGACCAGGATATCCAGCCGGCCGAAACGCTCGATGGCCTTGGCGAAAGCCCCGATCACCTGGGTTTCGTCGGTAACGTCGGCGACGATGGGCAGCACCTGAAAGCAGCGTGCCACGAGTTCCGCGCGGGTCTTCTCCAGCTCCTCGGCACCGCGGCCAACCAAAACCAGGGCAGCTCCTTCAGCGCCCAGCCCCCTGGCGATGCCTTTACCAATTCCTCGATTGCCGCCGGTGATGAGGGCAACCTTGCTGATCAGGCTAGGCATGGACTGTCCTTTCAAGGCTGTAAAGTTAGCCGTCGCTCCCTGGATGCCAGGGGCTTATCCCCTTTTTCAAGGGCTGCTAGATACTGTATAGACATTGCAGTGGCAACGCGTGCGGATTACAGTGGCTCCAACATTTTTCCGAAAGGGCTAACGTATGATCGCCGCCAATGGCCGCCAGCGCACTTTCCTGGGACATCCCGTGGGGCTTTATGTCCTGTTCCTGACCGAAATGTGGGAGCGTTTCAGTTATTACGGCATGCGGGCGCTGTTGATGCTCTACATGTTGAACTATTTCAAGTGGGTGCAAAAAGATGCTTCCACGGTTTATAAACTTTACACCAGCGCGGTGTACGTCACGCCGATTCTAGGCGGCTATTTGGCGGATCGTTTTCTGGGAAACAGGCTCGCGGTCGTCATCGGCGCACTGCTCATGGCCATCGGCCACTTCTTGATGGCGTTCGAGGAATATGAAGTCTTCATGGCAGCCCTCGTCTTCTTGATCCTGGGCAATGGCTTTTTCAAACCCAATATGTCAACTCAGGTTGGCCGTCTTTATCCGGCGAACGATGGCCGGCGCGACGGTGCCTATACCATTTTTTACATGGGCATCAATCTTGGGGCGTTTCTCTCGCCTATCTTCTGTGGTTGGTTGGCGGAAAACACGGTCGGGGGCTATCATTCCGGCTTCACGCTGGCGGGTATCGGCATGGTTTTGGGGTTGGTTATCTATCTGGTGGGTCAGCCGTTCATTCTGGAATTGCCTTATGAATCGGGGCCGGCGCCGCGCATGCAACAATTATAGAAATGGACGAAAAGAAGGTCGCCCTGACTGAAACAGAAGCCTCGCAGGCCCCTTCCGCGTTGGGACGAGCTGGCGGCATGGTGCCGGCATTTCTCATGGGCCTGGGTGTGCTGGTTATTCTGGGCGTGCTCCTCTTGTACTTAAATGGCATGATCATCTGGGATGCCATTCTGCTGGCCATCGGCGGCGCCTGCCTTTGTTTGTTGGGGGTGGTGTGTAACCAGGTGAAAGGCGGTATGCGCGATCGCGTGCTGGCGATATTGATTTTGGGCATTTTCGTAATCTTTTTCTGGGCGGCCTACGAACAGGCTGGCAACGTTCTGAATGTCTGGGCCGACCAGTCGACAGACCGTTACCTCACGACGACGGCGCCACCGGTCAGCGTGGTTCCGTTCGTCGCCGAAACTGCCATCAAGAAAGTCGGCGAACCTGAAGCGCCCAAGGCAACCGGTGTTCTGGGGCGCCTGACCAAGATCTTCACCGATATGGTCACGCTCAAGCCGAGCCCGGCGAATGTGCCCGTGAAAACCTGGTCGGAAACTTTTGAAGGCTGGTTCAACCCGGTGCCGACGGCATGGTTCCAGTCCATCAACGCGGTCCTGATTGTTATCATCGCCCCCCTGTTCGCCTGGTTGTGGATCGTTCTTGACCGTCGCGGCTTGCAGCCGTCCATACCGCTCAAAATGTTTTTCGGGCTCGTGCTCATGAGCGCGTCCATGGCCATCATGATGGGCGCGCGCAGCAGGAAAACAGGCGCTCGAGCATGGCCTGGGCGGGCGCGGACATGCCCCAGGGAATCGCCCTCACCGCGGACAATAAATTGGGTCACGCCAACAAGGATAAAGTGGTTGAACCATTTCATGCCGGACGGCTCACGCTGGATCGCGGCGCCAGGGCACTCATTCTGGATGGTGTCCTCGACGAGAATGAGCGGGACCGGCTGATCGAGGCCACGGCGCCGGAGGCTTTTCGCAAGAAGATCGAGGAGCTCCAGGAGCAATCCAAGGAGATCGACCAGGACAAAGTTAGTTCCAAGGAAGTTGTCCTGGACCAGGTTCCCACCGGTTTCGATATGAAGTTTTCCGGCCTGCCCACGTCGGCCGTTGAACTCAAGGACAGCAAATTGGTGGCGTATCGGACACTTGCCGACAAGGACGTGAAAGGCCTTCTCGTATCCGGCGGCGATCCTGCCTTCCGCAGCGCCATCCAGGACCTGTTTGTGCAATCGACCCAATTCCGCGTGAGCCCATGGTGGCTGTTTTGGAGCTACCTCCTGGCAACCCTGGGCGAACTTTGCCTGTCTCCGGTTGGACTGTCGATGGTTTCTAAACTAGCACCGGCCAAGTTCGCCACCATGCTCATGGGCGTCTGGCTGCTAACCAGCGCGTTCGGAAACTTCGCTGCCGGCGCGCTCGGCGAACAATGGGGCTCGATCCCCCCCACGGAGTTCTTCCTGTTTTCGACAGCCGTCGTCGCCGGGGCGGCACTCGTACTGTTGATACTCGTCCGACTTTTGAACAAGACGATGCATGGCGTCAAATGAGGCGGATTCTTGCGTATGGCTACCAATGCTCCTGTTCGTCCTCCGAGCGGCGCTGCTGGTTGTTGACGGCTTGCATGGTGAGAAAGCTCTGCATTGCCAGCAGGCCGAACATCAAAATGTTAAAGGTGGGGTCGAAGGGGGGATAGGGTAGTTCGTCGGGTCGCAGGCGGACCATCAAGGAATAAGCGGCGATCAGGCCGGCCACGAGAAAGGATAGTCCCAGCGAGAACTGAAAACCCTTGCGCCTGGAAAACATCAGGCACACGTCGCGGCTTATCTGCCCGCCATCGAGGGGAAATACCGGCAGCAAATTGAGGAGGCTCCAGAACAGGTTCATGAAAACCAAATACCTTACGCCACTATGGAGGTAGGGCATGTTGAAAGTAGGGTCGATTCGCCCCAGGGCGAAGCGGCCAAACAAAAGGACACCGAGAAAAAGGAACAGGCCCGCGGCGGGGCCGGCGGCGGATACCGCGATGCGCTGCCACAACCCCAGTAGCTGAAAGTTGCCGATGGCCAGTCCGCCGAATGAATAAAGGACAACGTGACTGCGCTGCCCACATAAATACGCCGCCAGCACGTGACCCATTTCGTGAACCAAGATCGACAGGAACATACAGCCCACCCAGAGGGCCAGATAGCCAAAGCCTTTCTCGAGGAAACCCCAGCCGAGAATGGCGCTGAATAGCCAAAATGTGGGATGCACGCGCACAGGAACGCCAAACATGCGCCAGCGCAAATCGAAAGCGGTCGGGGCGGGTTCTGTTAGCATGGGCGGGCCCTCGGGTAATTCGGATTTCCTAGACTAATTTGGTCTGACTCCATTAGCTCAGGGCATCAAGGACCAACTGCGTTGTCTCAAGGTTTCGGAGAGCCGCATGACTGCCAACGACCATGCCATCGCTGTTTATACGGGTGTGTTTGATCCGGTGCACCTGGGCCATCTCGATGTCATTCGCCGCGGCCGGCGCCTCGTGGACAAACTCGTGGTCGGCGTCGGCGACAATCCAGAAAAGACCCCCTTTTTCTCCAGCGAGGAAAGGGTTCACTTGCTAAAGCAAGTGAGCAAAACGCTGGCCAACGTGGAAATCGTGCCCTTTTCCGGGCTAGCAGTCCGCTTCGTCAAGACGGTCGGCGCCCGCATCATGCTGCGCGGCATTCGGACCACCAGCGACATGGAATACGAGTTCACCATGTCGCTCACCAACCAGGCGCTCGATCCTGAAATCGAGACGGTCTTTCTCATGGCAACCGAAACCTACGCCCATCTGAGCGGTTCGCTGCTCCGGCAAATCGCCACTTTTGGCGGCGAGCTTGATAAATTCGTGCCGCCCGAAGTCAAGGAGGCCCTCCTGCAGCGCGCGGGAGCGTGCAAGTGACTCGACCTCAATACGCCGGTGAGGCTCATTGCTTGCGCAACGCGCAGCCCACCAAAAACCAACCGTCCGTCTGATTGAACATGTAAAATCCGGCGGGGCCAAGATACGGACGAAAGCTCGCCTGGGCAGGGAAGCCGGCACCGTTGATTTGCCGGATATTGTCTCCAAAAAGATCGAGGAGCAGCCGGGCATAGAGCAGATTCGACTTGTCGAGTTGATTGGTGCGCACGAGATCATAGGCCACTTCCATGTCCTCATAGGGCGCGCGAACGAGCGGACGCAATCCTTGCCCGCACCGAGGTTCGTCAACTCCTTGCTCAGGCGTCCGTAATCGGCCTGCGTCGCCAGGCCCTGATACGAACCAGTAACCACCTTTTCCAGCAGCTTGTAATCGTTGGCCAGGAAGAACTGGCCCCGCGCGACGGCCATCGCGCTATTGGGTGCCTTGGGTTTGGCAGGCGCCGGCTTGGCGCCCTTCTTTTTCTTCTTTTCCTTGGTGATCATCTCCCAAATCACGATCTTGCCGGCAACTTCATGGCGCTTGACCTCATCGTCATTTTCCATCATCCGCCGAATGGCGTCGGCCAGGCCCTTCTCGTCCTTGGTGGCGACAGCGAGCACCGAGCGCACGCTATTGACGCCGATGGGTTGCGCGTTTTCGGTGAACATGGTGACGCGGGTGCCCAGCCGGCCGATGATGTCCTTGGCGACATCCAGACGCGGCCCGTTCGGATCATCGCGCAGCCCCTTGAGGACATCATCGAAGGTACCGGGAGTATTGTCGCCCCAGACCGCGTCAAAAAAGGAACCAAAGGAACGAAAGGCCGCGCCCAGGTCCAGGTAGGCGGTATCGAACCTCGACAGGTCGGCAGGCACCCAGGGCTGCGGCTTGAAGTCGTCGCCAGGGAGCGTTTTGAGCATCGCCATGGACTTTTGGTAAGGCCCGGGAGCGTAAAGCGCCGTGTAATGGAGAAAATCGTAATCCCCCTGGCCGAGCGACACGAAGCCGCCCATGCCCTGAAAAGCGTTGAACCCTTCCGTTTGCAGGACTTTGACCAGGTCCAGACCGCGACGGGGAACGACCCGGCCGGAAACGCGGATCGCCTCGGCCAGACCTAGCGGTTCGGTGAACCAAAAGAGCTCGCCGGGCACCTTGGCCCTGGCGCGGTGCGCGCCAGCACTTCTTGATAGCCCTTTTTTTGGTCCAGGCGGTCGGGCGAAGTTCCCTGCCAGCGCTGCAGAACCTCGGCCATGGCTTTTTCATTGTCGGAAACGACCAGCAGGCTATCCTTCGTGAAACTAAGGATCCTTTTGTCGCGATCGCGCTTGTCGGTTGCCAGTCGCGTGAAGGTGGTGATCATTTGGCCGGCGACGTTCTTGGTCGCCATCTTGAAGCCGTGCTTTTGTAGCGACACACCGGCCTTGGCCAGTAGCTTTTGCAGGGCGGCTTTTTCATCCCCCGTAAATAGCGTGAACACCTGGGCAACCTGGTCCGGCGCCGGCTGAAACACAGAAAAGCTCAATTCCCCCTTCGAAACGGCCAGCAGGTCCGACCACTGGATACCGAGCTTGGCGAGTGTCGATTCCTTGAAAATGTCGTCAAAGAAGGGTTTCAGCTTGGGATCGTCGAACATCTCGGCGACTTTGGTTTTTCTCCAGGACTTTTCCAGCTTGTTGAAATCGGCGACGGTGATGTGCAGCTTGGTAATGCCGGGCACCAGGGCGGCGGCTGGCGGAGCGCCATGTAAGGGGGACTGCAGGACGATCAGCGACGCGAAAATCAGTAGGATGGGGCGAAACAAGCGATCCTCCCGCGGTAAAAAACATCGTCTGGCCCTGTAACGGGCACAGGGCCACTAGCAGCTATTAGCGTGCCGTGTCAATCGTATCGAGTTCGACCCTTTTTCGCTACCAGATCAAAGCGCGTGAGCGCCAGCGGAATCCTTGGCGACCGCTTCGGCGTTGCTTTCCAGGCCGCGGGCCTCGCGGATGCGGTCCACTTCCACGAGCACGGCCTGCAAGATAATAATGTTGGCCGCCAGATTGCGGTATTCAATGCGGAATGCCCAGAGGTTGATGAGCAACGTCAACACGGCGCCGGCGGCGTGGGCATACCAGGGCCAGGATTGAAAGAGCGTTCCCGCGCCGGCGGCCGAGGTAAAAATTGCAATCAGCATCGAGAACAGCGCCGGTGGAAAGGTCTGCGCGTTTGAGTTCCCGCGTGGACTTGTAAAGCGGGTCGTCGGGCAGTTGATAGGCGATGCTAACTTCCTTGACCCAGCGGCCGGTGCCCAGGAAATAGGTGAAGATAATGCAGTGAACAAGCAAGATGCCGATACTGGTCCACAAACCCAGGTGGAAGTGGATCAAGAAAATGTCCTGTCGGAAGTCGTCGTCACGCGGTAGGAAAAATGACCACAATCCGAAGCCAATCGTCGTTACCATGGCGAAGATAAGCAAGGCAGCGAGGGTACTGAACGTGCGGGTCATGAACGAAGGGCCCTAAAGTCCTGCGAAATATCGGTGCGCTACTATTTATATTACGCGGACTGGGGAGAACAAACATGTTGTAACCCCTTTGTGGCGGCCAACGGAAAATTGATTGCATCCATGCAGCGCGGAAATTTTTCTTTCCCCTGGACCGGGCGCTATAATAGATCGCGAGGCGGGGCTTCGGGCCCATACCAGGCTGGGCCAAGACGACATGACGGACCTCAAGGCAACAACCTCCCCCGCCGCGGTTGGTCTTGCGTAGTGACGTGGAACGTTGGCCGCTACCTTCGCCGTATTGACGGCTCGATTTCAGTTCGACCTTGAATGGATACTTCTGGTCACCGGGCTCGCTGGCCTGATCCTTCTTGGTACCCTGGTCATCGTGCGGTTCAAACGCTGGCACGCGGAGCACGCGGCGGCGCCTACCCGGCTCGATGATTATCGCGCCCTCATGGAGCGGGGCCTGATCGAGCCAAGCGAGTTCGAACGCATCGCCAACCTGCTGGAACAGGAGGTTGCCAACGACCTGCCGATGTCCCCAGAGGCGCCAACTGGCCCGCCAACCGAGAGTTTTCCCCCACCGTCCGGTCAAAGTCCCGCGGAAGCGCATAATGACCCAAAAGGCCTACAGGACCCGCCAGGCGCTTAAATAACTTGCGTGACTTCCCGGAAAAAAGTAGAATCTCAAACAGGACTTAGGGTAAGTTCAAGGAGAATGAATGGCGACGAAAGATTCGGGCACGACTGGACGCAAACCTACGGGAACCACCGGGCGTAATCGAAACGCCTTCTGCTCCTTCTGCCGTAAGAGCTATCGCGACGTCGGCCCACTCGTCGAGGGGCCTGGCGATGTTTATATTTGCGGCGAATGCATCGAGCTCTGCCAGTCGATCATCGATCAGGAAAAACGTCGGCGCGGCACCTCCAAGACCGCGGTGACCAATATTCCTTCACCGCGTTCCCTCAAGGAAAAGCTCGACCAATACGTGATCGGCCAGACCCGGGCCAAAAAAGTCCTGTCGGTCGCCGTCCATAACCACTACAAGCGCCTGAGCTTGGGTGAAGACGGGCAAAACGATGTCGAGGTTGATAAGAGCAATATCCTGCTCATCGGGCCGACCGGCAGCGGCAAGACCCTCCTGGCCCGTACGCTCGCCAAGATTCTTGATGTCCCCTTCGCCATTGGTGACGCAACAACCCTCACAGAAGCTGGTTATGTCGGCGAGGACGTCGAAAACCTGCTTCTCAAGCTCTTGCACGCTGCCGATTTCGACATCGAAGCCGCTCAGCGCGGCATCGTCTACATCGACGAAGTCGACAAGATCGCCAAAACCAGTCAAAATGTCTCCATCACGCGCGACGTTTCCGGTGAAGGCGTGCAGCAAGCGCTGTTGAAAATGCTCGAAGGCACTGTCAGTAATGTGCCGCCGCAAGGTGGCCGTAAGCACCCCGAGCAGCAATACATTCAGGTCGATACGACGAACATTCTGTTCATCTGCGGCGGCACGTTCGTCGGCCTCGATAACATCATCGCTCGCCGCGTGGGCCGTAAAACGATCGGCTTCGGCGCCAATGCCGAACAAAAAGAACATCACCTCGGCGAATTGCTGAGCCGGGTGACGAGCGACGACCTTCTCGGATTCGGCATGATTCCAGAGTTCATCGGCCGTCTGCCGGTTTTGGCCCCACTCGAACCGCTGGATGAGGAAGCCCTGGTCCGCATTCTCACCGAGCCCCGTAATGCCCTGGTCCGCCAATACCGCAAGCTGTTCGAGATGGAAGGCGCGGAACTGGACTTTACGCCCAGTGCCCTGCAGCTAATCGCCAAGATGGCCCGCGAACGAGACACGGGCGCCCGCGGCCTGCGCAGCATCGTCGAGGAGGTCATGACCGACATCATGTTCGATCTGCCCGAGCTCGAAAACAAAGACAAGTTCACGATCACCGAAAAAATCATCCGCCGCGAAGAGCCGGTGCTGACCAGCCAGCCTGCCGCCGACAAAAAGAGCGCCTGAGACTGAGCGCTGCACGCTCAGAAGGATCATTATTCCGTGGGCCCGTCGGGAAAACCTCCCGACGGGCCCTCTTTTCTTTTCCTTTGGGAGCCATCCTGCGCTCGTGGCATTGTTTTATCCAGCCCACAGGGCCAGCATGGCACGTCGTTTCACTGCGTTGCGCCCCCGCTCGGAACGCTGCAACGACACCGTGGTTCAGCCAGTTACGACCTCCGGGAAGCCCTGTAATACTTACTGCGATTACCAACTATGAATTTCAGGTGTCGCAACAGTTTCTCCTCCATCGCGGGCCCAAAACCTCGACTTGCATGAAAAACAGCCGCCAGCCGCGAGTCTTTTTTCATCGTTGGAATGTCACCAGCCAGCACCAGCCCCCTATTACTGTCCTCATCGACCCAGTTCTCAATGGCAATTCGGGCCCTGCGAAAGACCTCGAAAAGGGACTCATTGGTCACGCCGGGCTCGCCGGCACGGGCAGTCTTTTGCCATTTGCGAAATATGTCTTGATCGATGATTCTGCCGGTACTGGCATCAAAGCCCGTTTCTTGAGTCGATGGACGGGCCACATCTTCCACCGGTGTCGTTTTGGCTGGTAAAACGGCGGTGACCGCCTGGGGAGGGGACAACTCAGGAACGCTGGGGAGGATGGCAGGAGCCTTGGAAGGAGGAGCGGGCGTCGCCGGCTCCAGAGCAAAGCCAGAGAGCCAATCAGGAACGCCTGTCTTGATTACACTTGGGCCCGGCGCGGCCTCATCCGCGCGTGGCCCGTCGAGCGCGAGCCAAAGACGCAAATCTTCTAGCCAGGCAGGGGCCTCATTACTCGCCACGGGAGCTGGCACGGCAGCCTGCCCCTCATCAGCGCCCATGTCCTCCAACCACTCAGGAATGAGAGCAACCACCGGTGACAGGTTGGAGAAATCCAGGGCCGCTTGCGCGGGCAAAGGGTCCCTGGCCTCACGACCTCCCTGCCACAGTAAATCATTCTCCAAAAGCAATCGTCGCGCTGCCTGTTCCTTGAGCTGCTGACCCGAAAAAGGGCCATGCGTGATGCCGTCGTGGGAATAGTACCATTGGCTGTCCATCTAGAGACTCGCGGTTAGCTTCTGTTAAATGTCCAAAATTGAGATCCCGGTACGGGGCCCTTACTTGATGTCAGCACCAGACTTCTCCGGTGCGGCCGGCGCCGCGAAAAAATCCCTCGCCCAGGCGTCATCCATTTTGCCGGCGAGAGTCAATTCTTCACCGAAACGTAAGCCCTCGTCTCCGCCCACGAAAGTTATAAATCCGGCCTGGGCATCCTGGGTGGTAATTTTCAAATGCTGACTTGCAAAGCTGAGGTTCACCGATGTTGGTAGGATTTTGAGACTAATGTCCTTGAACCCTTCACGGTCAAAAAAAGGCAGACGCGCTTGCTCATTTTTTTTCCGGAATGCCAGGGTAACCGAAGTCGCATTCATTGCCTCCAGGCCAACATGAATGCCACCGGTGGTGTGAAGCAGGTAGCCGCCCCTGGCTTCAACGTAAACTTTGCCCTTGAGTGAGAATTCCGTGAACTTCACGATATGACGGGCCTGCATTTTGGGTTTGAGATGCATATAGCCGATCAGAAGTACAACCTCCGCCTTTGCGGTATCAAAATCGTCCAGTTGTTCAGGAGATTTGAAGTCGTAGACCAGGGTCAATGTGGATGTCTTAATATCGTAGCTCGCCCTGCCCTTGAATTTTTTCGCCAACACATCAGCTGCGAATGGAGCGGAAGGGCGAATTGGCTCGGTCGCCTTATCTTCATTTTTTTCGGCGTCAGGAACTACTGGCTCCGTGCTCTTCGGCACGGGTACGGGTCTATTCTTGGATTGAGCGGTATTGTCAATGACGGCGGGAAGCGGGCGCCGTGCGTTGGCGTCGTTGCCTTTTGCCCTGGGAGCCACGCGCTCAGCCTGTTTGGGGGCCTCCTCAAGGTTCTCCTCAACCTGATCTGGCTCGGCCCGTTCCGGCTCTTGCTGACTTGACGGAGGTTTAGAAATCTCAGCGGGCCTTTCTGGCTGACTGCTTTCTCGCGTTGGCAATGGTGGTAATGCGGCTTCGATGCCGGGCGGATCATTTTCCTTGGTTTCGTGCGCAACGAGGACAATGAGCTCTTGGCCAGTTTTTTCTTGCGCAGTTTTCAAAATCTGTAACCCGGTCAACGCGCCTAGGCCACACAAGGCCGCGACACACAGCAATACCCTCCGGAACCCCCTCCGGGCAGGTTTTCGAATGATCAGGTCAGGCTGGCTGCCCTTATTCAAAAAGTTCCAATCCGTGCGTGCGGGATTTTGTGGCTGACGAGATGGTTCTGCCACCTTGATTAATGTTTGCGGCCGCATGGGTTGAGCCGCCTGAGGATGCCCGCCAGCCGCGCCGAGCGCGGACAATGGCCGCACGCGGCCTTCACTCCAGATGTCTTGTAGCGGAGGTACATTGGCCAAATCGCCTGTCAAGGCAATGGCCAGGTAGCCTGTCAAGTCGTGAGCGGTCTGGTCCTTGATCTTCCATAGTTCTTTTAGCAGCGCCGATGCTGTTGGCTTGCACAGGTCTGATTCCCGGAACAGAATATTGTCGCCGTTGTCATATCTGTCCCAGAGGGACTTGCCGCTAACCGCCAGGCAACGCAGGCGCAAGCGATTGCCAGGACGGGAAGCCGGTCGATATCGGCGCTATAGATGCCATGCTGGAGGCGCTGCGGATGCTGGTAAGCGGGGTGGCCCACCTCGCCGCACTGTATCGCCGCCAGGGCGGGCACCCACATGCCGTCGTAG
Source organism: uncultured Planctomycetota bacterium (assembly GCA_963848825.1). Lineage (GTDB taxonomy): Bacteria > Planctomycetota > Planctomycetia > Gemmatales > Gemmataceae > CAVVSQ01. The sequence continues at coordinate 922,432 of CAWKFA010000009.1, forward strand.
TCAATCAACTTGACCGACAAGGAGCTGGTCTTGCTGCCGGGCACCAGAATCACATTGCCATGTTGCAGGTCGCCATGGGCGATGTTGGCACCTGACAGGCGCCTGGCCATCCGCACCCAGACCTGCGTCAGGGCATCAAGCAAGGCTGGCTTGTCGGCGTTGGCACGGACAAATTCGTTCAAGAGCAGGCCTTCGACCCATTGCATTTTCAAAACCGGGTAGCACTCGCCACGAATGCGCATGCCCTTGGCCAGGTAAGTGAAATCCACCGTGAAGGGCAGGTTGGCCTGGAGGAGATGTTTACTGATCGCGCTGTAGCGTTCTTGCAAACCGGGGACCTGACGAGTGAAGCACTTGAGCGCCCACCGTTGACCGCTCGCGCCGACGAATTCATAGACATCGGCAAAATTCCCCGAACGCGGCATGGGTATGCCCAGGGTATTACAGACCGCCTGGCCCCCGCGCAGCTCCGGGTCGCCAAAGGCGAATTGCGGATTCTGCATCGCTTCGTTGTAATCTTGCGACTGAGGCCAGGCCATCGGGCGCACCTCCTGGTGCCGTGTAAGCCGCACGGTTTTTTCTATCTTATGAACGCAATGGATAGACGTCAGAATGAATCAGTATAAAGGTCACGTCATCATTCCGCAGTTGCTTGGCTTTGCGGTTTATTTCGACCCAGTCTTCAAAAGCCTTCTGTGAATGCAGGGACAGAAGCTGCAACCAGGGCTGCTCCCTGCTTGCCATCTTTTGGAGAAACCACTGCGCCAGGGCGTCGGTCATCAACAACATCCGGTCTTGATCATGCCAGTTCCCGCGCCAGTGGAGGCGTTTGATTTTTTTTGCCGCCGGCCGTGAGCCGATAAGGTCCGGTTGATTGCCAAAGGCTCCGGCGTGGCGCACCGGAAAAGCTTGGCAGGAATTATTACCGCGCAGGTGAAAAAGGCAGCAATCGCCGATAGCGACAGCCCGCCAGCGCTGGCCTTTGAAGCGAAGCCCTAAAAACGTCGCTTCGGCACCTGCCAAAAATTTCTCTTCAGCGTACCAGGAAAAATCTCGTTCCTTAAAACGTTCGTGCCAAGTCTGGCGAGCTGCTGTCAACCAGCTGTTCCAGGGACCTGCCTGGGCGGTATAGCCTTTCACCAACAAGTCCGCCCAGGTGCCGGCAAAGGAACTTTCCGAAGCGCCGTCGGCGATGGCAAAGCGCTGTGCCAAAATATTCACGGCACAGGCGTCTTCGTATTCATCCTGGCCATGCCCCCTTTTGGGCATGGAGAAAACACGCCAGACAAGGGATCGTGAAACGTTGGCCATATTTTAGCGCATGGTTTGAGCGGCGCGGGTGCCGATATCGAGAAAGTGCAAAACGGAAACCAGGTCGGCATTAAAGACAAAGCCGCGCCCCTGTCCGAGACGGCAAAGCCGTCATTTTGTGCCGCGATTCGTAGCTTGGGGGGCAAAACGCTCGACATTCGGAACAAAAGACGGGCATTGTCATCGGCAAGCTGGTTTTCCTCGGAGGGGAACTCGATGGCCCGGACCGGCTTGGAGGATAGGTGGGCATTGAAAAGCAAGACGTTGCCATCGGTGGAGGCCAGGTTGCGTAGAGCCGACGAGGCGGGTTCGGGATCGCCGTCCGTGGATTTCCCGTCGCTGATATTAATGACCAGCGGAGGAAAACATTCGGGATATTGCTGGAGAAACCCTTCAATTGCCAGGCGTGCTTCCGCGAGCGCCTGACACATGGGCGTGCGGCCCGCCGCAAGCGCTTCGAACCAAATCGGAAATTTGAATTTCTGTTCAGCCAGTCCGCCGGCCCCATCGTCCACCTTGCGTGTCCTTTGCTCGATGCGCAGCGGATTGTTGGCGATGACACTGAGCGGCAGCAGCGTTTTGCCCGCGAGCGAGCCACCGAGTGCCCAGGCAACCCGGCCGCCATAGCCAATCACGCCGACATGAAAATAATCGCGAATGCCGTCGCTCTTGGCGCACTTGAGCACCAGGTTTTGCAGCAGCCGATTGATGCCGTCGGCGACCCCCTGGGCTTTGGATTTGTCTGGCTGGGCTCCAAAAGCCTCGATCATCGAACTTGACTGATCAATAAGGAAGATAAAGCAGGTAGGGTTCGTCCGGCTCAATTCGGCGCTATAAGGCATTACCGGGCTCCAAGGCGCCTTCTCAATTGCACAGTACAGGTATTTATCGATTAGGAGGTCCAGTATGGAGGTGGCAGGTGCTGCGGTCAAGAAAAAAATAGGTGGGCGATGGCAGGCGGATAAAAGGAGAGTTCCATGCACGCAACTTCAAGTCCAAGCCCGAAAACCTTGGGACGATGATACAGAAAGCACCAAGCCTCAAGCTTGCGCGGACCGACGTGACGCGCGCAATGAAAAACCCGCGTCGGGTCGGTGACGCGGGTTCGTTTAAACGCGGGCCTTTATGGTCCGCGGGCGTGGTGGGATGTTAAATATTAAAGAGCACGGCGGGACCGAGGGTTAAAGGACCTGTTCCGGACGTCCTCGTTTCCTCGCAAGGGCGCCACCAGTGCTCAGCCTCTCTCCTCGCCCCAGGTTCTTCTCTGCCAGCCCCAATACTTCCTGAGAGGCGGAAGAATTAAAGCAATTGCAGTGCCAAATCTGCCAGGAAAATGGCATGCCGGCCATAAGTGTCTGTGGCGCTTGATTTTAAATTTGAATGCATTTTGCCAGCTACGACCATGCAGGAAATGACGGGTGTATTTTTCGCCATTCCGTGTGAAAAATGAACAGCGTACCGAGCCATAGCATGATTACTCTACACCGTGAATTGCGGGCCCCAAACTTCGTCCCCCTCGTCCCTCGCCCGGCGCACGGTACAATACCTTCATTCTGGAGGAGTTGCGAATGCGTTCGACTCATGTGGAAAAGCACTTTACGTCCTCCGCCCTCGTCAGGGACATCGTTATCGGGATGTCAGACGGGCTGACCGTGCCTTTCGCGCTGGCGGCGGGACTTACCGGGGCCGTCAACGCCGCCAACATCATTGTCACTGCCGGCCTGGCGGAAATAGCTGCTGGGTCGATAGCGATGGGGCTGGGCGGTTACCTGGCCGCCAAGACCGATGCCGAGCATTACGCCTCCGAACGAACCCGCGAGGAGCGCGAAGTCATCGAGATACCCGACCAGGAGGCCGCCGAGGTGGCAGAGGTCTTTGAATCCTATGGGCTCGCGAAAGATACCGCGGCCGTCGTGGTGGACGCTATTCGCAAAGACAACAAGCGCTGGGTCGATTTCATGATGCGTTTCGAGCTGGGCCTGGAAGAACCGGATGCGAGCCGGGCCCGGACCAGCGCCCTGACGATTGCGCTCTCCTACATCGCCGGCGGCCTGGTGCCCCTGGCGCCCTATTTCTTGTTGCCGACCGTCAAGGAAGGACTGGCGGGGTCGATCGTAGTGACTCTGCTGGCGCTCTTTGTCTTTGGCTACATCAAGGGCAAGTTCACGACGCCGCGGCCGTTCCGCAGCGCCTGGCAAACCGTCATCGTCGGTGGCCTGGCAGCCGGGGCAGCATTTTTGATCGCGATCGCGATGGAACAAAAGCCATGAAAGTAGGCGAGCGAACGCTCTCAGACAAAAAAAGCCTGGAGCGCAGGTGCGCTTCAGGCTCGTGGGGAGAAACTTGGCCTAGCCCGGCGGTCGGCCCGGTTTGCGTCTCGGGGTCGTTGGAAGTGGTGAATGATCTGAGCTAAAGATAGCTCCCTGGCTTGATAGCGACCAACCCACCAGGCCCGGACTCATGCAGCAAACGCCAACGTGCGATATCCGCCCAGGTCCGTGCCTTCATCTTGTCCACGACCTTGGTGCGATGGATATCCAGCGTCTTTCTGCTGATGCCCAGGTGGCGAGCGATGGCCATGTTTTTCATGCCATCCGCCATCAAACCAAATACTTCCAGTTCACGAGGCGTCAAGAGCGCCAAACGTTGCTCAACCTCGTGACGTTCTAGCTCGACTTTTTGCCAGCGCGCGTAGATCTCGCTCGCGTGTTGCAAGCGCTCGGCCAACACATCCAGCTTGAGCGGCTTCTGGAGAAAATCGAAGGCGCCGTTCTTGATGGCTTGCACAGCCATGGGGACATCCCCGTGCCCGGTCAGGACCAGGATGGGAATATACGTTTTTCGTGCCTTGAGAATTTCTTGGAGCTCCAGACCGCTCATTCCGGGTAGCCGAATATCCAAGACGAGGCAGCACACTTTGGCTGGTTCGAAGCCCGCCAGGAACTCCTGAGCCTGCCGAAGCAGATGGCTTCATAACCGGCCGACTTTGCCGCCAGGCGAAAGGAATCGCTGAAAGCGGCATCATCGTCGACCAGACATACTCGATACTTTGCTTTGGCCATCATTTCCCTCTGAAACAAGATTGAAACTTCATTGCCCGAAGCTGGGTACTAAAAAACCTGGAGGCCATTTTTATTATAGGCAATGTTTAATATTTGCTACCACACGTTGGCGCCAAACGAAAGAAAAAACTAATTTTATTTCCGCGGCCGAAGCCCCTCGAGGGCTGTCGGCGCCGTTCGTTACCCTTCCTTTCGCCCATAAGATGCCTGGCCGCGCCCGAGTCTTGGGACGGCGCTTCGCAGCCAGTTGGCGGCTTCCTTCCACTCGACCAGGCGGGCGCCGATGCCCGCGATGGCCATGACGAAAAAGAGCAATAAGCCGAAAACAATCTGATGCTGGAAAAATTTGAATTGGGCGGCCAGCCCCATGAACAGCGCCGCCGAGCCAATCGCCATGACAAAAAAGAGGAGTGCCCGGAGCCAGGCGCCTTTGGGCCGTTTGCGGGCCTCGGCGAGCAGTCGATCATGCCTTTGCGTGGCGACATAGGCATCGCGGGCCAGGCGCCGCGAAGCCTTCATTGAGACTTTGGCCCGCGCAGGTGCTGGCTCTGGCAGCTCCGGAGCGCTTCGGCCCGGGCGAGCTGCTGATCGGCGGCTTCGGTAAAGTTGCCTTCGAGCAAGGCGGCGTCCGACCTCGTCTTGGCCAGGAGCGCCCGCGCGAAATCGATGAAATTAAGACCACGCTGCCCTTTATCGAGCACATCGGCCAGGTTATCCGCGCCGGGCAAAGCGGCCGCCGGCGCCAATTCGCCGGCTTGCATGGCGGTGATGGCATCATCGAGCAGGAGGACGGCCCGGTCGAGAGCGCCGGTCTCCGCCTCGAATTCTCCTTGCACCAGGAAGCGCATGCCGCGCACGCGCTGCGCCTCCGCCCGCTGCATGGCGACGATCCGCGCCTGCATGGCGCGGGCCTCGGGCGGCGCCTCCGCGGGAAAGGCTACCTTGGCCGAAAGCTCCGCCGCCCGCTCATGATGGATTTCGGCATTCTCCAAAAGGCGGGGCGCATCCACGAAATCGCCGTGGAGAAAGTAAGCGACCAGGCCCCGGTTCTCCGCCAGATAACCACAGGCGGCCTGATAGCGGGAATGTGCATAAAGGAGCTGTTTTTCCAATAGCTCCGCTTTGCCTTTGTCCAACTCTTCCGCCCAGCCTTTTAAAACAGCTTCAGCGCCCTCATAGTTTTTGTCCGCCAAAAATGCAGTGGTGAGCGTATTGAATACTCCAAAAGCATCCAGCAACGTGTTGCGCAACTGGAGCGAATTGCCGCTTGAGCGCGCGGCGACGATGCGTTGACTCCAGGCTTTCACGTCATCCATGACTCACTCCCGCGCTCGCTAAAATGGTTGGTGGTACGAACTATTCTGGCATACCGGACTCTATACAAGAAGCGCGCTGTCAGGGACAAGCTCAGGTGTGTTTTGCTGGCCGAAGTCGCGGCCGCTCGCCTACCGTAGGGCCAGGCCGAGGCAGTTTCTGACTGTAAAGATCACAATGTGCGGCCATCTCAGGTCAGCATCCCCCATGACTGATTTGCGTTCATTAACTTGGAGTTGTAGCCCCTATGCCCCCAAATCGCTACTATAGTTCTACAGCATTACCCACAAACCTAATTGGAGGTCAGTTCCATGGCGAGAAAAGCCGGTGAAAACAAATCCGAGTCAATCCGACAATTACTTAGAAAGAACCCGGACATTTCCGCCAACGACGCCATTGCCGAGCTAAAAAAAGGCGGCACCGACGTGGGTGGCAACTTGTTTTATTTTGTCAAAGGCAAGATGCTGGGTAAAAAAGGCCGCCGCCGCAAAGTCCGTCGCCAGGTTGCCAGCGCGATGGCCGCCAACGGGGCTCCGTCCACCAGCCATAGCGACGTCATCGCGACCATCAAAAAAGTGATAGGTTTGGCAACTGAAGTTGGCGGGCTCAAGAAACTACAAGCGCTCGTTGAAGCCCTCATCATCCAATAAGGTGCCGATGGGTTCAGGGTATTGCCGAAGTTGAGCGGCTTCCCATGCGGCGCTGATATTCGTCCGCACGCACCAGCGTGCGGACGACGCTTCCATCGGCGTCATCTCATGACGCGGCCAACTTTCGCCGCGGCTCCCTGTCATTCAGGCATTCTTGTGTCATCGTCAAATTCCCGTGCCTCGACATCGGCACCATATTCATGACTGAAGAAACGGAAGGGCCTGGCCAATTCGCGAAAAACGGCATTGGGCAGGCATACCGTTCCCCATTTGGGGCTGCGCACTTTCATGTGGCGGCGATAGGACTCGACGGTGACCGCTCGCAATAGATACGCGCTGTTCGCGCCAGTGCCACAGATCGGGGGTATCCGCGGGTACCGTGACGTTATTGCCGATGCGATACAGGAAAACCAACAAACCCACCGAACCTGGTCCGAAGAGACGCGTCCAGCTCGCCATGCCACTCAGGTCTTCTTGGGTGCACCAGTTCTCCCACACATAGCGCTGCTTGCCGGTGGGGCCGCCCGGAAATTGCCGACCCTTGACGTCCACGAGCAGGCGCAGCCCCATTTGGCTCAGCACGATAAAATCCAGGTTCTTTACGGAGGTGGTGCCCAGGTGGGTGCGCCGCGATTCATCGACTGCGACCGTACATAAACCTTGCAATTGGAGATAGGACTCGAAGGCAGCTTCATAGGGATTGCTTCGGTCCATGAGGATGTCCCCCTGAGTTTCGCGTCCGGACAGACGCGCCGCTAACGCTCTAAGCGTGCAGAGCGGCCTGCACCGCGCTCACGACGTCGTCGGCCTTGACCGTCGTTTCCGTGCGCAAGGTCAGGTCCTTGATCTTCCAAACCTGCTGAGTAAACTCGTCCGGACCGGCAATGAGTGCCAGCTTGAAGCCGCGTTTTTCCGCGAACTGTAGTTGGTTGCCGACCTTCTTGGCCTCCGGATAGACTTCAACACCCACGCCCGCATCGCGGAGAGCGCGGGCCATCTTTTGGTAGTCTCCCAGGCGCTCGGCACTAAATTGCACCATGAAGACGGGCGCCGGCGTGGAGCTTGCCTCCAGAAGGTGCAACTCCTCAAGCGCGGCCACCAGGCGGTCGAGCCCCAGGGAGGCGCCAACGCCCGGAAGCTGTTGTTTCGTATACAGCCCGGCGAGGTTGTTGTACCGGCCGCCGGAACAAACGCTGCCGATCGTCGGCAAGTCGCTGAGAAACGTCTCATAAACCGTGCCCGTATAATAATCGAGCCCGCGGGCGATGGCCAAATCGAGCTTGATGTCAGCGCTGTCCACGCCGGCGCGCGTCACGACGCCGAGCAACTCTTCAAGACGGGCAATGCCCTCGGCGGCCTTGGCGTTGGTGCCAAAATCCCTGGTCAAACGCTCGAGGATTTCGCCATTGCTGCCAGTCATGTCGGCCAGTGCCAGGAGACGCTGGGCCTGTGCGCCGCCCACGCCGGCCCGGTCAACCAGTTCCTTGGCCACGCCGTCGGCACCAATCTTGGGCAGCTTGTCGAGGCTGCGCAGCACCGCACCCGTTTGCTGCGCGAGGCCCAGTTCCTCCAGCAGCCCGCTTAGTACCAGGCGATTGTTGACATGAATCTTGAAACGTCCAACCTTCAAGGCCTTGAGCAGGTCATGAATCACCAACACGACTTCGATATCGGCCGCATTGGCCGTCGTCCCGATGGTGTCGAAATCACATTGCCAGAATTCGCGAAAACGGCCACGTTGTTTCTTTTCGCCGCGCCAGACCGGCCCCATGTGGTAGCGCTTGAACGGCGTTCCTAGCTTGCCGATATGCTCGGCGGCGAAGCGCGCAAAGGGAATCGTGAGGTCGAAACGCAGGGCGATATCGCGGCCGCCGGAATCGGTGAAGCGATAGAGCTGCTTGTCCGATTCTTCGCCCCCCTTGCCCAAAAGAATCTCGGCGTATTCGAGCGCGGGGGTATCGATCGGCGCGAAGCCGTACGAGCGGTAGACGCGCCGCGCCTGCTCAAGCAGGTGCTCGCGCGGCATCATCAATTCCGGGGGATAATCGCGAAAGCCACTTCAGCGTGCGCGGCTGGATCAGGTCGGCCATAGCTCAAAGTTCCGTCACTTGTTCTTCATCCGGTCCGCGTAACGTTTGAGAAAGCGATGCTCCTCGTCCGTGAGAGAGTCTTTGCCGTGGGCTTGGATTTTTTGGAGCAGTTCATCGACGCGGCGGGCCTCGGCCTCCGCGCTTTCTTGCCGCTGCTGCAGCTTGCGCGCGGCGCGGCGCTGGAGCCAGCGCTGCAGAATGTTGGCCTTCTTGCGGCGCGGTTTGCGCCGCGGTGGGTCGTCCCGTTCCAGACTGGTGTAACCCTGGGAGAAATCGTAGCCAAACAGCGATTCCTCACCGCCGGATTCCAGCGTGATCCACTCCTGCTGGCAGGTGATGTAGGTGATATAGGCCAGGGCGATAACCACGACCTCATTAAAGATAATTGCCACGCCCCCGAGTGCGATCATGAAGACAAAGCCGACGTACACCGTGTAAAGTGTTGCCTGCCGGTAACCGAGGTAGGGCCAGAGACTGGCCTGAAACAAACGGCCGCCATCCCAGGGAAAACCAATGATCAGAACATTGAGAAGGAAAGTTGCCCAACTGACGTAAAAGAGGCGCGCCAGGATGGTGGCAGCCAGGTTGCCGGTCAACTCTCTGGTGCCGTCCCAGCGGACCAGGCTGATCTGGCCGGCGTCATCAACGCGAAAAGGGTACCAAAAAGGGTTCCAGGTCGGTCGAAATGAGGTGTCAAGGACGAATGCCATCGCCAAGCCGCACGCGACGCAGATCAGCAGATTGACAGCCGGCCCGCCCGCGGCCGTAATGAAATGGGCCCGAGGGTTATGCGGCACATCACAGGCGGCCAGGCCGCCGAGCGGCCACAGCAAGATCTCATCGGCCTCCCCGCCTACGCGCCGAGCGGCGAAACAATGGCCGAATTCATGCAGCAGCACGGTGACGAAGAGCAGGCCAAGGATCATGGCCATGTCGATCCACGTTCCCTGATAATAATCCTTGACGGTGACGCGCACGATCAGCACGCAAATAATAAACGGGAAAAAGATGTGAACGCGCACCGCGACGCCGAACAGGCGGCCAATCGGAAATGACCAGGAAAAATGATCGCGCATGACTCATTACTCGCCGGGAAGTGCCCGAAGTTCCTTGGTAGCAGTTTAGCAGCCGGCCAAGAAAGACGCAATCACCGGTTTGGCTGATCAAAGCAGCCATCCGGGCGCGTAGGCAAGGGCCGGCAGGGCAGGCCGCCATTCCGGCTCGCCAGGCTTCACTCATGCCGTGCGTTCGAGAAGGCCGTGCAACTTGTTGAGAGCTCGGATCAAGTCTTCCTGATCGTCCTCGCCGAGGTTCTGCAGAAGCTCGACGATGCGGCCGACGCGGACAGCCTGATATTCGAGAAGGGACTTTTCACCGACGGCGGTGAGGCAGACGTCGATCTTGCGTTTATCACGCGAGTTGATGCTGCACTGGATGAGGGGGCGATCCCGGTTTTCCAGCGCGCGGATGACGCGCGACATCTGCGCGGGCAGGACACCCAGGATACGCTGAATGTCGCCGACGATCATGGTGCCGTTGGTCTGCAGAATGGCCAGCGTGAGAAATTCGACTTCTTTGAGGTCGCCAAGGCGGCGCCGACCACGCAGCGTCGACAGACAGATTTGCGTGACCACCTCGAACAACTCATGCGCGATGTCAAGAGTCCTGTGCCCGGTGCCAATGGCCATGAGAGTTTTCCCATCGCCGGCCGGTGACAGCCCTCCGGGCGCTGGTGAAGCGGGGGCCCGGGCCGACGAATACGATGCCGTGAAACTTTACTCTTTCCATGATAACGATTGACATGGGGCTGTCAATTGCAAAGAAGCAATGATTGCGAAAGGGATAACGAACAGGGCAGTTCGGGAGGGATGTAACGATTGTAGGCCTATTTCGCCTGGACAGCGTGAAACCGAACCGCTAAAAGCAGCGTCCGGCCCATCAAAGTTCCTCTGAGGCCGGTTTTCCCACTCTTCCCCCACGGAGGCGGCCGCCATGCGCCTGTATTTTGCCCGATTTATCGTCGTTGTTGGTTTTTGCGCCCTTTGTTGTTTTGGCCGCTCGGAAACACGGTCGCAGGAGCAGGCTGCCACCTTCAATGTACCAGTGCCTGGCCAGACTTCCCCTGGGTCCAACGTGCCGCAGGGCGTGGAAGTCCAGGCCCGCGGGCCCGTGCACGAGGCTTTCGCCACGCCCATCGGCGAGCCGAAACCGACTGCCAGCGTGAACAAAAAGCCACCACGAAACCTGGACGAGATGGCCCCCGAGGAAAAGCCGGAGGGGGACATGATGTGGATATCCGGCTACTGGGCGTTTGATGACGACCGCAATGATTTCCTCTGGGTTTCCGGCTGCTGGCGCGCCAAACCCCAGGGTAAGGACTGGGTGCCCGGCTACTGGCGCGATCAAAATGATCAGTGGCAGTGGGTCCCGGGCTTTTGGGCGAACGGCGCCACGCGGGAAGCGCCGCGCAGCAGGTTACTTATTATCCTGAACCGCCCGCCCCGCCCCAGATGGCGCCTCCGGGCGAGCCGCCTTCGGCAGACATGCTCTATGTTCCCGGCAACTGGTACTGGTATGGCAATCGTTACATGTGGCGCACGGGTTACTGGACGCACGGCAGGGCCGGCTATGTTTACATTGCTTCCCACTATCGCTGGACGCCGTCCGGCTATGTATTCGTGGCCGGTTATTGGGACCTGGTGCCCGCGCGGCGCGGCGTTCTCTATGCGCCCGTCATCGTTGACCCCGTCATCGTTGCGCGCGGCGGCTATGTCTATACGCCCTATTACGCGGTGCCGGACACGCTGATGCTCGATGCCCTGTTCGTGCGCCCCGCCACCTGTCATTATTATTTTGGCGACTACTATGGGCCGCGCTATGTCGGTTTTGGGTTTGAAAGCGCGGTGGTTTATAGCCGGCGCCATTATGAACCGATCGTCGTCTACCAGCGCTGGGAATACCGGGACAATCCCCGCTGGCTGGATGTGCGCATCAACCTGGTGGCGGCGCGTGACGGCGGGCGGGCCCCTTTGCCGCCACGAACTCTGGTACAGAATACCACCGTCGTCAACAACGTCACCGAATGTGACGAATGTAACCAACGTCACCAAAAATGTGACCAACAACAACGTGACGAACGTCACCAATAATAAGACCACCTCGATGACACTGGCGCCTGCCAAGTCGGTGATGGCCGCCCAGGGAGTCAAAACGGTGCCAGTCGATGCGACGTCGCGTTCGCAGATTCAGGCATCTTCTCAGGCGGCACAACAATCGTCCGTGCAGCAACGTCAAAAGACGGAGGTGGCCTCGGCGGGCACGGCCAGCCAGGGCCAGCCCCGTGTCGCGTCCTTTAGTGTGCCCCCATCCGCCATTCATGCCGCTCCAGGTGCGACTGCCAATCCTACGGTAGGCGGGCATCCCGCCGGCACGGGGAGCAGCACCGGGGGGCCGGCGGCCAGGCAATCTTGGCGGGACAGCGACCAACACGCTCAAGGGACCGGATACCACGAAAAGTCCGACTTTAACGCCCTCAACGACGCGTCCGCTGGGAGCGCAAGTCATCCCGCCGAAAACGCCGCCTGTGCCCGTCCGTCCGGTGGACACCAAAAAGGACGACGGCAAGAAGAAATCCAACAATTAGCCTGGAGCAGGGCGCCCATGGCCCGGACTGTAGTCTAAAGGACGGTCGCCGGACACGGATAATCGTCCGCGCTGCCAGGATGGCCATCATTTGAGCGACGCGGGGCCTCGCGAGAGCGATTCCCGCGTCGTTTCTTTTGCTGTCGGTCAAACGACGCAACTTGCCCCGTCCATTTCTTTGGTGATTTTTCCCAATTCGTACACCTTCTCCCCCTTAACTCCCCCGTGTAACTGACATAGTCCCCGCGCTCGCCGTTACCCGCTTCACCGTCATCATCCGACGGTCGGGCAAAGGCGCCAGCCCAGGTAAAGTCGAGGCTACTTTTCTGCCTTCTTTTCTCCCTGTTTTTTCTCCAAAGCCCCTGGATTGGGCATAGTAGTGGTGAGGTTCTTGTGTCGATCCAAAGCCCAGCGGTATGTGTCCGTGGGAAATCCGGATCGGCGTGTATCGCAACAAAGGAGAAGGCATGGCCTGCCAACCCGTCCGATTCGCTTTGCTGCTTGGCGCCATTACCGCCGTGACGGTTTCACCCGCGCGAGCCGATAATTGTGCGCGCCTGCTCCACGCAACCCTGTACCCGCACCATTCAGGTCCACGAATGCGTGCCCGAGACCTACAAGGTCAAACGCACCGTCTACAAGACGGAATGCCGGACCGAGGTCGTGGATAGCTTCCGGTGCGAACGCGTACCGGAAACCCGCGAACGCACCGTGACCTGCGTCAAACGTATTCCGATCATGAAAGAAGAAGTTCGCAAGGTCTGCAAGAACGTGACGGAATATGAAGATCGCACCGTCATGAAGACCAGCTACCGGACCGTGTCGGAAACCTGCATGAAGAAGACCATGGTTCGCACCGGTCACTGGGAATGCGAAACCGTGTGCAAGACGAACTACATGGCCGTCCTGCACAATCACTTCAACAAGTGCTGCGATCCGTGCAGCCCTTGCTGCAAGGAGCCGGAAACTCGGACCGTCAGCCACAAGAAGTGGGTTAGCTGCCCCGAGTACAAGGAATGCCCCGTGACCGTATGCAAGAAGGTCTGCGTGCAGACTCCCGTAACTTGCAAGGTCGCGGTTTGCAAGAAGGTTTGGTGCGAGCAGACCGTGAAGGTTTGCAGCTATCAATGCGTGACCGAAAACCGCGTTGAGAAGTACACCGTGTGCGTCGAGCACAAGGTCCCCTGCAAGGTCAACCGCACCGTCCGCGTGTGCGTCCCGCACGAGGAAGAAGTCACCTGCACCCGCATGGTGAACCGCTGCGTCAACCGCGAAGTGCCCGTCAGCACTTGCAACACCTGCGGCACCGCTGCCAACTCTTGCAATACCTGCAACACCTGCAACGATGGCTGCGGCAAAGAAAAACACAGCTTCTTTGCTCGCTTCCACAAGAACAACGATTGTGGCTGCTGCCGTTAATTCGGTATCATCCCTAAAAAAACCTCGCCACCTTGATTGGTGGCGAGGTTTTTTTTTGCCCCGGGTACCGCCGCTCGGTCACGAAGAGGCACCGATGACATTGCTAACGGATGTAAACGTCGCGTTGGCATTCGTCCCGAGCGTTGTGATCGCGGCGATGCACACCACGATGATCAGCGCCAGCATGACGGCATATTCCACGGCGGTCGGGCCATCCTCACGTTCGACAAATTCGACAACCGCCCGTGAAAGTCGGCAAAACATGGAAGTCACCTTTCTGGTCCAGAGAAAGATTTAACCGCAAGGCTTTCTGGAGTGCTTTGCGGCCGTTCCCGGCAAGCGTTGCCGGGAGCTATTTTGACAAGGTGACTGGCGCGTGACGGGACCATCCCGCACGCTGCCGCTTGGACCACTCCGTTCGGTAGCCTGGCGGTCCTGGGCCTAGACCCGGGATCCATGGCTTTGCGTCCCACCCTTCCGAGTGGTTTGCCTTTATCGTGGAACAGCGGCGACAGTTACCTCGGCAAATTCCGACGTTCTCAGCGACGGGGACAACCGACGGTCGTTTTGACCAACGACCCGATAAAAAAGGGGCCTACGCGAGGCATTCCAAACCTCATTTTTCGTAGGGCGTTTGAAGAGTAGTTCGCCAATTTCGCCTTGTCAAGAAAAAATAAACGCTCACACAATCCGCACTCCCACCCCAACCCGACCTTAAAAAGTCAGTCGGCCTGACGTTTTCGTAACGTTGATGGTGACCGTGAAAATATCCGTTATTTGGCCGTTCATCAGGATTTCGAAGGAGAACGTGACCGTGCCATTAAAGCTCTTGGCGGGTACATACGTGAAGGTGCCATTGCTTTTGAGGGTGAGCTGGCCATTGGCTGGCCCTTTGCCGGGAACGAGTTGCACGGTCACGGTCTTGCCCAGCGGGTTGCCCCAACCCGCCAGCAGGCCATTCGCCGCCGTCGTGACGAGAGTTGAGCCCTGACCCATCGTATAGGTCCGATTCTGGCCAGCCTGAATTATTTCGTAGCTACCGATATCGACAGCGCTGCCGGCGCGGCGCGGATCGCCGCGCTGGTCCGTGGTCAACTTGAGCGTGGTCACCACCGTATCATTGCCACGGTCGATGACGAAGCTGCCGGCGCTGGGACGAAACGTCTGGGTCGGGCCGCCGTAGTTGCCAAGGGAGTCGAGGCCCGGATCAAGGGCCTTCTGGGCATTGCCCACGAAATCGCCGGCCGCGGTATTGAAGCTGGCTGCGGCGCCCGTGTTATTGCCGATGAGGTTGCTGCCCAGGCTGGCGAACGCGCCGTCCACGTCAACATGAATGTTGGCCAGGTTTTTGGCCACAATAGTGTTGATCACTTTGGGTACCGGCAAACCGAACAGACTGTCGGCCAGGCCGCCGCCGCTGCCGATTCCCTGCGCTGCCAGTGCGCCGCTGCCCTGCCCGCCGAATGCCTGATTCAGGGCGATGGTATCGTTGACAAGCCGCGTGGTCCCCAGGCCGCCGTTTTGGAAGTAGAGCCCGCCGCCCGCGGCATTGCCGCCATCCGCCAACGCGCCATGGCCCCCCTGGGCGACGTTGTACGCGAAGGTGGCATCGATCACGTTGAGGTTATAGCTGCCGGCCTGGGCGAATATCCCGCCGCCGGCGCCGACACCGCCGCGAGCGCCGTAGCCAGCTAGCACCGCGCCATCGCCGCCCAGCGCCTCGTTGCCCACGAAGGTCGAGCTCAGAATATTGTCCGTCAACACGGCTATGCCGCCCGCGTAATAGATCGCGCCGCCGGCTGCCGGCGCCGTCCCGCCCAGGTAGATGGAACTGATTCCTCCCTTGGCGATATTGCCCGAGAAGGTGGAGTTCTGCACGTTGAGGACCTGATCGACGTTATTGTAGATGGCCCCGCCCTGCACGGACTCGCCCGCGCTCGTGCCCGTAACCTCGTTGTTCACGAACTGGCAATTATTGATATTCAACGTCCCGTTGTTGTAAATCGCACCACCGGCATCCAGGTCGAGTCCATTGGTAAGTTTGAGGCCCGACAGCGCCAGCCCCGTTTGATTCAGAAAGATTCGGCTCAGCTTTTGGGCGTTGATCGTGGAAGTGCCGCCCTGCCCGTTGGCGATGGTCAAGGTGCCCGAGGGATCGGATACCAAAAACGAGCCGGCACTCATCGTATACGTGCCATTTTCCAGCACGATGGTGTCCGGCCCCACCAGATTATTGGCGCCGACGATGGCGGACCGGAGGTTGATCGCGGTGTAGTTGTTACCGCCGGTGTTGATGAGGCTCGCTAGCCCACCGTCGCCAAAGCGGCCGGCGCCTACCAGGGTGATGGTCGCCGGCACGGCTCGATCTTCGAGTATTTCCAGCGTGGCCCGATAAGAGCGTGGTTTCGACCGAGTTTTTTTCTTGAAAAAGGCAAACATGATCGCGAACTCCGGATGGGGTTAGCAGCCCGTTGAAAAAGGGGTCAGACCCCCTTGAAGCCAACAGAGTTTTCAACGTTTTGCAGCGTATTGAAGGGGTCTGACCCCTTTTTCAACGGGCTGTTAAGCCGCGATCTGTTATCGGTTGTAACGATTCCGTGACTTGAAAGATTTGGGAAGGGTTTGCGGGCACGCCACAGGCCGCGGAAACAAAAAAACCCCCGGGCCCCGAAGGACCCGAAGGTTTTTTTGTAAAGGGGAGCACCACGAACGATCAAGCAGATTGAAAGCGTGTACGGGGCACGGGCGCTGGCGCCAACGCGTCGTTTACCAGCCGCCGCATCAACTGGGCGACCGTCAAGCCTTCATGCTCGGCGACCGCCGCCAGGGCGTCAATTTGCCAGCTCGGCAGCAACAAGGAAAGTTCCTCAACGTCGCCGGCGAAGGTTGGCATTAAAGATTCGAAGGTATTGGTATTCATGTTTGGTTTCCGCCTCTGTTCCTGTGTTTTAAAGACACCAGGAGAGGATACAGGTTCAGAAAGCAAAAACGATGCCACGAATATGTACGGACAATGCAACGTCGTAAACCGTTGCTGTTGTTTAGCTTATTTCACTGAGTCAGTTTTTTAGAAAATAGAATTGCCCAGGCTTGCCAGGGCTTTAAGCGGCTTGTGCTTGAAATTCGGGCACTCCTGGCGAATAAACTGCCACCAAGCGCCGTTTTCCCGCCTCGCTGTTGGCCTTGTTTCCGCTGGCGCCCTTGGTTATGGTCCGACCGCTTTGCCGTTAAGAGCTTTCCCTTGCCCGCACGTCAGGAAGACGCGGCGGTTCGTGCAACCAGGCCGGCAGCGGACAAGTAACCGAAGGGATTCGAGGAACCTGGCAATGACCAACAAATTTATGGTGGGAGCAACTCTGTTGTGCGCGGCGCTTGGCGGTTGCCAAACTTCTGCCCCGCGTACTTCCACGCCGGCGTTTACCCAGCGGCCCGGCTCGACGAGTCCGCCGACCGTGGGCGGTACCGCTCAGTCGGCGCAGCCGCTGCAATCGCCGTCTACGCCCGGCATGATGACGCCTGGCACCATGACGGCCGGCGCAAACATGCCCATGAATTCGCCGCCGCAGCTAAGCCCCGCCGGCAACCCCAGTGCCATTCCGACGGCAGCACCCACAACTTATGGTAGTCAGTCGCGCTCCACGGCTCCCTTTGTGCCCAATAGCGGTCCGGCGCCCGGCTACTATCCCCCGAGCAATCCCGGCACGCCAGCGTTTGGCCCAAGCACCGGCCCCGCCGGCTTCAGCAATGCGCCGATCGCGCCTCCGCCAATGCCGGGCGGCCCGCCACTTCCTTGACCCGTACGCCAGGCGCTTGACATAAACGGGCGAGGACCAGGTCCTCGCCCGTTTCTATTTGTGGCCGGAAAATGGCGAAGTCACCGTCCCGCACGGGCTTCTTTTTTGCACGGTAAATCATCAAGCACCGCGCAGCCCGGCGGCAGCTCCGCCTCCTCGACGACCAGCACGGGTATGCCGTCTCTTATTTTGAAGCGCAGCGAACAGCGCTCACAGCGCAGATGGTCGCCGTCCAGCAAAAGTTTGGTTTGGCTCGGCTTGAGCGGGCAGTGCAAAATGGCCAGGAGATCCTCGCGGATCATTTAGGTGCTCCTTTTGGAGCGGGTGGGCTCCCCGTTAATCTTCATCATCGTCCTCGTCCCGGCGGCGTTTTTTCTTCCGCTTGGGCTTCTCTTCCTCTTCCTCCTCCTCGTCTTCTTCCTCCTTGATTTCGGCCCCGTCCAGGTAGCTCTGGATGATCGCGCGGCTCGCTTGCAGCGTCTGCAGGACCCGCAGGATCAAGAAAAACGTGAAGATGGCCCAGCCGCCATACACGATGCGCAGGACGATGATGGCAACGCCCGACGTGCCCGCCATCGATAGCAGATGAAACGACAACAGCGTGAACGCCATGCCGAAGGCAATCCCCACGACCCCTTTGCCCCTGTCAATCACGGGCTCTTCTCGAAGCGACGAACCGATCGACCAGACAAAAACGCCAATCAGCACCGGTTGACCATAAAAGCAGGCCATGAGGAGCACATTGAGCGTCATTTCCCAAAACGGCGACGGGCTCCATAGCACCCAGATGGCGGGGTCCCGGTCAATGTTGCCGTCCCCAAGGGAAATCTCGGGGACGGCGTATGGCGCCAGCATATAGTTGACGATGCCCAGGGCGGGGAGCAGTTTGAAAAACAGGAGGGCCAAGAAATTGACGGCGCCGAGCCCCAACATGATCTTGAGCTGTAACTGCGTGCCAAAGCGATCCGGTATTTTCAGACACACTCCATAGCCCACCATCATGGCGACCGTTTGCGCCATAAAAAGCAGCGTTGCCAGGATATAGAGGGTCTTGCCAATTCCTTGATAGCCCAGGCCCGTGATTAGCCCCAGCATGAACGTCGGCATGTCGGCGGACACGACCTCCCCGGCCGGCGTCTCGACTCTGACCGTCATTGAATTCTCGAGGACCTCGGCATACTCCGGGCCATTGATGATTCCCAGGATCACCATGATGCCCATGAGCAGTGCCGCGACGGCCCAGATGGCCGCTCCGACCATGATGATTTGCAGGCCGGCCTTGACCTTTTCCCACAAATCGGGATCGGGAAGGGTCTTGAACTTGCGCTTGATGGGCGGGGGCTTTTTGTCGCTCTTCTTGGCCGGGGTGTCCTCTTTTTTGTCGGCATCCTGACCCGCGTCCGGAACGAGCGCCAGGTTGTAACCCCCCTTTTCATCATCGTCGTCCATCGCCGGCTTGGGGGGCGGTTCCGGGGCGGCGACTTCAGCGGGGGAGGGCGGGGAAGTGGCTGCGGGAATGGTCAGTGTCGTGCCGCACTTGGAGCACTTTATCTTTCGACCTGCCTTGTCGGCGCCAACCTTGAGGCCCTGGTTGCACGAGGAACACCGAAAGGTAATCACAGCCATCGATACACCAAAAAGGGACAGGAGTGAGCCTCAAGGAGCAAGCGGCAGGCGCAAATCCACGCTCTGCTCGCCCCCGGCGCGCTCTCCTCACCCCCTTTTATTTATTGAATTCTCGCTCCGAGAGCCCCAGGTTCCAGCGCAGATTGGTGAAGCTGACCTGTTCCAGGATCTCGCCGCCGGCGGGGCCCGCCTGCGTGCGGCCAGTCGTAATTCTCCGCCCGCACCGGCATTTTCGCGTCCTTGTCCAGGTAAAACACCGTCCGATAGAAGTCGAATTGCGGCCGCCGCTCGCCACGCACGATCTCGACCCGCAGACAGCGGCGGTTGTCGTGCAGGACCTCCGTGATGTTCACCCGACCCGTGCCGATTTGCTTCTCCGCCTCCAGGTATTTGATCCCCTGCTCGATCAAGCTGCCGATGCCCGCCTCGTAAATCGTGTGGTGGGTCAGCTCCATGATCCGGCGGTCGTTGACGTCGAGCGACACGAAGCCGATCGTTCCCTTGATCAGCCCTTTCGAATGCACCCGCATCTTGTTGTTATTGTGGCCCATGATGAAGGCGACCTCCTGCCCAGCGAACTTGGCAGGGGCCAGCCAGCGCATATAGACGCTGAAGGGCTGCGTCCGGAACTTCGCCTCGATGAAGTGTTCCTCCGACAGGGCGCCGTTGACCTTTTCCCGCTTGGCCAGCGTGCAGGTATAGTCCTGCACGGCTGTAAAGTTGCGGCGCCCGTCCAGGAACCATGCCAGCGGCTGATCGAACGCGGTCGTGGTGACCGCCGCGGCCGGCGTCACCGTGCGGGGCTGCGTCGGCGGGCCGCTCTGGCCCAGCGCCACCGTCAACCCGGCCAGCCACAGGCCGCCGAGCGCGCACAAGACATGCCGGGAGAGGCCACGGTTTCTTCCTTGAATCATTACCGTCTCCATCGCGGTGCGAAGATATTGGGGTGCCTGCGGGGTTTCGTGAAGGCCGCAGCTACTACAATAAATGGGTATCGAACCGGCCAACCGAAGTTCGCCACTAAAAAGTCACAAAACATGACACGGTTTGTAGAAGATTTGCGGAAAAAAAAGAAGAGCAACGAGGCCAAAGCCGGAGCAGGCCGCCCTTGTATTTTTTACAATGTTCACGGCTCCCGCCACGGGGCCGGCCTTTTCTCGATCGGGAAACTGACATCGGGGTCGCCACGTGCGTATTGAAACGTTCGTTAGCCAGCCTTTCGAAGAAAATTCCTACGTCGTCTGGCTGCCGACCCGTAGCCAGGCACTGGTCGTCGATCCCGGCCTCGAACCCGAAGGCATCGGCGACTTTCTCCGCGCCCAGCACCTCGACGTCGCCGCCATTCTGAACACGCACGGCCACGCCGACCACATCGGCGGCAACGACTACCTCAAAAAGCTCTTCCCGGGCGCCCCCATCATTACCGGAGCCAACGAGGCCGACCTGCTCACCGACCCCCAGCTCAATCTCAGCGCCCCTTTCGGCATGCCCATCGTCAGCCCGCCGGCCGACCAGCTCGTTCGCGAAGGCGACCTGCTCGATCTCGCCGGCATCCGCCTCGAGATTCTCGACATTCCCGGCCATTCGCCAGGCCATATCGTCTTTGTCCACCGCGCCGAACCCTGCCGCGTCTTCAGCGGCGATGTCATCTTTCGCGGCAGCGTCGGCCGTACCGATTTCCCCGGCGGCAGCTCCGACCTACTCTTCCAGGGCATCCGCTCCAAACTCTTCCTCCTCCCCGGCGACACCATCCTCTACCCCGGCCACGGCCCAACCACCACCATTGACCAGGAAAAACACACCAACCCCTTCGTCGGCGGCTTTTGAAGGAATGCCAGGGGTGAAAGGTGAGAGACAGCAAGCGGCTTTACCTTCCTTGGTAGGGGAACACAGCTTTGTGGAGTGCCCCTGGGTCCCTGGGTCGGCGTCATCCATTTTAGGGTAACCCGACCCCGGATAGGGGTCATAGCAAGCCGGTGGTTGAGCGCAGCGATACCACCGGTAATGAGGACATTAGAACCGATCGACCCTGGTAGGGGTCGCAGCTTAGCCCACGCTGCGACCCCTACCAGGGTCGAGGTGATCGACGCGACCGAAACCCGGGGGTATCGCTGCGCTCAACCGCCGGCTAATAGCTTCGATCCCTATCGGGATCCCAGAGGGTCAGGGGGACATGTTTTTAGATGTCCCCCTGGCCCTTTGGGTCATTTCTTCGGCCGGTTGGCTTAGCTGTCTCGATCGCCTGCATGTGGCTCCGACCCCTGGTCAAAGATGCCGCCGATGTGACCGGCAAAGGCTTGAGGACTTCACTTGATAGAAAGTGGCCATTTTATTTTTTGCCCCTCCTCAAGGCTCTCCTTCTCCCGCTCGAAGTCAGTATTAGCCGGTTTGCAATCCGCCCCCTGGCAAGTAAAACGAACTCTGGTAAGGTTGGGCAAGGCCAGATTGAAGTAGGGGTGGGCATGGGCCAAGGAGCATCGACGTGGTTCAAAACATACGAAAAATACGAAATAAGAAGGATGAGCAAGTTGATGCAGAAGATGGCTAAACCGAAGCCGACCGTGTACGTCATTGCCGGTCCCAATGGTGCGGGGAAGACGACGTTCGCCACGGAGTTCTTGCCGGGCTTCGTGCAGTGCCGTGAGTTTCTGAATGCGGACCTAATCGCTGCCGGGTTGTCGCCTTTCGCCCCGGAAACGCAGAATGTTCGAGCGGGGCGGTTGCTGCTTGAGCGCATCAGGCAACTGGCGAGCGGGCAAGCGGACTTTGGCTTCGAGACGACCCTCTCGGGACGCAGCTATGTCAAGCTGATTGGCGATATGAAGGCGCAGGGCTACCGGGTCATTTTGTTCTTCCTGTGGCTGCCGACTGCGGACATGGCCCTGGCTCGTGTCGAGAACCGAGTCAAGCAAGGCGGACATAATGTACCCGAGGAGGACATTCGCAGGCGCTATATCGCAGGAGTTCGGAACCTGTTTCGGCTCTATCGACCGAGTTGTGACGGGTGGTTGCTCTACGATGCGTCTCGGTTACCGCCAAAGCTGATTGCCTCAGAAGAACGGCGGCACCTGACGGTGAAGCAAAAGAAGCTCTATCGCTTGATCGAGAAACAAGCGGAGGAATCCCATGAAGAAGAAACGTGAGCGAAGCCTGACCGAGCTGGCGGATGCCGCCTTTCAGCAAGCCGCTCAGAAGGTAATCGAACGTGCCGAGGAATCAGGCACTGCGGTAATCGTGTGGGAACACGAGACCTTGGCTGAAGTAGAGCCACGAAAAACAAGAGCCGCACGAGCGGAACGAAACGGTCACGCCAGGAAGAAGTAAGCGTTGTCGTTTGTCTAAATCTGGCGAGAAAGGTTCGGTTTAGACGCGTTTTTAGACAATCTCGAGCGCCACACCTCGCCGTGGCCGTGTTGCTGCTTACTCGGGGTTCGCTGCCGTCGTAGCGCTTCCTGGCAGCTGAACTTGAATGTCGGCGGCAAACGAGGGATTGTGAAACGAGTTCACCAAGCAGTTCTGATCGTTTCCACGATCATGGCGTGTTGGCTTGGGATGCAGGCCGTCCATGAAACCGGTCACGTTCTCGGCGCCTTGGTTTCTGGTGGAACGGTCAAGCAAGTCGTTTTGTATCCGTTGACGATCTCGCGAACGGACCTTGCGGCCAACCCTGCTCCGTTGCTTGTTGTGTGGGCCGGGCCAATATTCGGCGTCTTGTTTCCTGTCGCTGCATGGGGCATTGCGGCAGCTTCACGAATGCCTGGAGCGTTCGTGTTACGGTTCTTCACGGGCTTTTGTTTGATCGCCAATGGAGCATACATTGGCGTCGGCTCCTTTGATGGTGTTGGTGATTGTGGCGAGATGCTGCGACACGGTTCCGAACTTTGGCAACTTTGGTTGTTCGGGGCGGTCACCGTCCCCACCGGCTTCTGGCTTTGGCATCGCCAAGGGCAGAGTTTTGGGCTTGGCCTTGCAGAGGGAAAGGTGAACCCCGTTGTTGCATATAGTACATTTGTAGGGGCGCTACTTTTGCTCATTCTTGGGTTTTCTCTCGGCGATGGATAGGGCTCGGCCCTCGTAATCGAGCAAGGTGCGGTATGAAAAACCCGACAGATATGCGAAGGGAATCACGGGGCACCGCAAGAAAACTTGGATTTTCCATAAATGAAAACCTCCCTCTACTTGATGCCAAGCTAAGCGTTCGTCGTCGGTGCGATGAAGTGGTTAATCGGCTTCTAGGAATGCTTTGCGTAGCGGCTGCCGCATATGGCTTCGACAATCGGAAAGCGACCAGTTGGCTTCGGCGGGAAGTACCGACGGCAATCCTTTCAGACGCTGAGGCGCCTTTCTGGAAACGAGGACGGGTGACCGACGTAAGTTCATGACGCAGATCGAGGGCATGTTCGCACTGGGGTGGGCCATTCAGATTGTGCCAGCGCTTGATTTTGGGAGGACTTGCCCGCCAGATTTTGTAAAGCGATTCCCGGACTTGAAACGGGACGAAAGCAGTGCGTCCTTTCGAGGTCAAGCGGCCTTGCTCCCAAGCGAAGAAATAATGCAGGCTGTCGATCTTTCGTATTGCCTTCACGCGTCTGTAAGAGACGCCCAACTTGTCGGGAAGAAAACTCCCGGCAAAGTCGAAGATTATGTGATCGTTGAGCGCCGACATGCCTTGGAATGGATTTTGACAGAAGGTGAATGGGATGATGTGGCAATGGACACGTAGTATCCGTTAGAGTCACCCGTTAGCAGCTACAGAGGTCGAATCGTGCTACCAGGGTCGCCCCAGGACGGCAACAACACTCCAGCCGAGTACAGTTCGCCGACCAGCAGCGAGGAGTTGCTGAGGCAATATGCGGCCGGCCAGCGACTTTTTCCGCGATGCCAATATCCAGACGGTTCCTCCTTGCAGAATGCGGTTTTAGCGAGTGCCTTGTTCAAAGACTCCTGGTTGAGTGACGTGGATTTTCGTGGCACCGACTTCCGCGGATGCCGTTTCGAAAGTTGCAACGTGAAGTGTTCGGACTTCTGGGAGGCCGATTTGCGCGGCGCAGCATTTACTGGAAACACGCCAATCGAGGCCACGATGTGGGATGGGGCAAAGGTTGAAGGAGCAGACTTCGGCGGCGTCACGTTCCATGGCAGCTTTGTGAACGACCCTGAATTCCCGTTCGGTCGGTACGGAGGCCGCTGCTGACCAAGGGCTGAAGCTGACAGGGGCCGCCTGGTTATCGAGTTTCAATGTCATTGCAGGCGGCCCCGGCAGCTCTGTCCGGCGTCGGTTGACATGTGCACCGGTTCGGCGGGGTAAAGAAAGAATATTTCCATTCGCCTTGTCTTCGCGAATATGTTCGCTTTGTTGTTGCCGACGCTGGTTCTTGGTAGCTTCGTCGGCTGCCACCCCTCCGCGCCGCCTTTGCCACGTAATCAAAAGAAGGAGGCCACACTCGTGGAACCCGATGAGCCGATCCCCTTCGGTTACAAGTGCTCATGGCTCGCGATAAAAACCGACGAGCCCGAAGCAGTCGTCACGTCGCTTGGCTTAGCAGGTGTCCAAAAATGTAATTGGGCAAAGGGAATCGCGGCAGCGTACAAAGGGGATGTATTCGTGACGCCCGTGGTGCAAGGATGGGTCCTCGTCGTGAGTATTGCGCTCCCTGAGATTCCTGACCAAAAACGGGGCGATGAATTGACGCCGTTAATAAAAGTGCTCGGCAAGAAATTCAGTGACGTACAGTATTTCGGAACGCATAGGGTTGTGGGATATCATGCTTGGCTACGTGCCAAAGATGGTGAGATCGTTCGCCGGTACGCCTATCTGGGAGAGCGAGGGGAGACTCTCCGCGATGATGGGAAGCGGACTGAAGAAGAAAAAAAACTTGGCCTCGTCTACGGTGATTCAAAGTTTCCTTCAGAGCAGGATGTGATGAAACTTGCTGGTGCCTGGAGCATTGATCCAGTATCGCTCGACGAACTCAAGCTTGCCAAGAGCGTCGGTTACCTTGGATCGTTCCCCAATAAGTGAGAGCTTTTGCTGCTGAACAAGGCGCGCCGTACTAAACGGCACTCCATTGCTTCCCGCGCCGGATCGTCTGCCCTTGGGACGTCGACTCCCCCGGGTGCCACCTTCCGTGCCGACCGGTTTAGCTTCGTCACAGCCAAGCTTGCCACGGCCCTACGGGCATAAGAAATGCCGCAAACCATTGTCGGCATTAGACTTTTGCTTGCCATCGCGCAGTTCGCGATCCTGGCGAATTGAAAAGATGACCCCGACGAGATTTGAACTCGTGTCGCGGCCGTGAAAGGGCCGTGTCCTAGGCCACTAGACGACGGGGCCAGTCCGGTTTGATGCGGACAGGTGCATGTTAGCTATACCTCTTGAAAACGTCAAGAATGGCGCCGAATCCTCCCCGGGGCAATCATCATCTAATGGGGGTCATTCGAAGTGGCGGCTGATACAATAAGCCGAAATTCCTTTTTCCCTGATAAATGAGGATTACCATGGCTAGCCCAAATGTATTGGAATTCACGAGCGATAACTGGCAGAAAGAGGTCGAACAGAGCGATAAGCCGGTCCTGGTCGATTTTTGGGCGCCCTGGTGTGGCCCGTGCCGGCAGCTTGGGCCGACCATTGACAAGCTGGCTTCCCAGTTCGGCGGCAAGGTTAAAGTGGGCAAGCTGAACGTCGATGATAGCCCCGACGTGGCCACCAAATATGGCGTCACCAGCATTCCGCGAGTTTTCTTCTTCAAAGGGGGCGACAAGCCGCAAAAAACCCTTGTCGGCCTCGTTTCGGAAAATGAACTCGTCAAGGCGATCAACGGCATGCTCGAAGCCTAAGCTTCCGCTCTCATGACCACAGGGCTCCCAGCCTTCCGGTTTACCGTCGGCTGGGAGCCCTCTTTTTGTTTCGGTCCATTTGCCCTTTCGGAAAACTTTCCCAGATTTACCATGTCCGCGCCTTGACGGGCTTGAGCTTATTATTCACGTCTTCTTGGTTTTGCCGTTATTATCTCCTTTCTCAATTAATCCGCGTCCGGCTGCCGATAACACCTGCGTCCGTTTCCACCCTGGAGGAGTTCCATGGGCCCCATCGGTCAGCAGTCAGCGCAGCAACCGTCGGACGCTCAGCCTGGCGACATCACCGGCGCCCTGCGTGTGCAAGCCGCCGCGGTGGCCGCGCAACAGGCGGCCTTGACCGAGGAGGAATCACGCCTGGCGCTGCAGCGCACGGCGCTGGAAAAGCACGAAGAACAGCTCGCCGCTCATCTTGAGGAAAAACGGGTCAAGCTGCTGCACCTGAGCGAACGGGCCCAGGCCGAACGAAGTGCTCTGGACAAGGAGCGTGCCGCCTTCGAGCAACAGGTTCTGAAGTTGACCGGCGACATGACCGAGGGGCAGCGCGAACTTTTCCATGATCAGCAAAAGCTGGTGGTCGAACGCAAACGCCTCAGTGAACTGCAGCGGCGCATCCGTAAACGGTGGCATCGCTTTTGGCTGGCCGAACGCCAAAAGCTCGAACTGGACCAGACCGCCCTGGCAGCGGACGCCAGCGCGCTGGAAGAGCAGAGCGAAGATTTGCAACAACGCGAACAGGCACTGGCCGACAAACGGCTACGATTCAACGGCGTTTATGAAGTAGCCCGATGCCGGCTGCGCGAGGCCTGGCAACGATTGCACGAGGAGCAATTTCGCTGGAAGCACCGGCGCGGCAAGGAACGGGCCGCCCTGAAGGTGCGGGCGCGTGACCTGGATGCCGCCGAGCAAAATCTGCTCCAGGCACAGACGCTTTTCATCAAGGAAAAGCGTACCTGGGACGCCACTACCAGCGCGGTGCGGGTGGAATCCGAGAGCCTGGAAACGCGCCTTCGCCATCAGCGCGAAAAGCTCGTCGAGCAGCAACGGGAAAGCGCCCGGCTGGACGCCGAGATTCTGGCGCAAACATCTGCTGCTTCCTGCCGTCGCTGGGGATCAAAGCAGCGCGCCGGATGTGGCAGTGCCGTCTGTCGAGGCTGAAAAGAAAGATGGCGAGGGCGTGCTCGAGCCGATGCGACTGGCCTGGCACAAACGGTTCCATGACCTTGACCAGCTTGCCGGCGTGCTGGCGGATCAGCGTTGCCAACTTATCGAACACTGGCAGCGCGTCAGCCAACTACAGTATCACTGGGAAAACGAGCGCCAAAACGTCTCCCTGGAACTGGAAGCGCTGGCCCATCGCCTGGCCAACAGCAGCCATCTTTTGGCGCAACGCGAGCTTGCCGGCCAGCAAGCGGATCAGCTTTTGCGAGCACGGCATGACGAATTGCTGCAGATTCGTCAGCAGATGATCGCCTGGCGGGCGCGGTTGCGCGTTCGCGAGCAGGCGTGGGAAGGCGAACGCCGGCAATTGCTCACGGAAGTCAAAAATCGCGAAGACCTGGCCGATCAGCACCTGAATACGCTCGTCGAGTTGCGCCAGCGCTGGACGCAGCGGCGCCGCCAGGAACTGGCCAAGATTCGCGCCGAACGTCAGTCCCTGGAAGAGGCCCGCAAGGAGAATGGTCAACACCGGCTGGTGCTGGTCGATCAGGCGGCCGCCCTTGAAGCCGACAAACGTATCCTGGCGGAGAAGTCGCTGGCCCTGGAGCAATATCGCCAGGAGTTTGTGACCAAGGGGAACAGCGCCGCTGTCGAACGCCGGCTGGAAAGGCTGCGCCGCCGCTGGGTCACGCTGAATGCAACGTCCATTCGCCTGGCTCAAAAAGAGCGTGAGTCCTTCAAGGCCGTGCTGCAGAGCCTGGAGGTGCGTTTCGCCAACCTGCAAACGCGGGCCGACATGGTGGTCCAGGTGGAAGCGGACCTCATTGAAAAACAAACGGCATGGGAACACAAGCAAGCGCTCGCGACTGCCCGCCAGACGCGTATGCAACACGAACTCCGGAGCGCCGAGGCTCAACGCCACCTCTCCGATCAGCAGGTGGCACGCATGAAGGAGGAGATCGAGCGCATCGCCCGTTCGCTAATTGACCAGCCCGATCCACCGCTTTCGGAAGCGCTCGACACCGCCGCGTGAGCTGGTTTTCACACGTCAGGGAAAAAGCTAAAATAGGTCGCGGCGGCTGCTATGACGCGAGGTAGGCTCCATGTCTGATGGTAAACATTGTCCGGCATGCGGCGCCGACATCGGCACCTGGCCGGTGGTCAAAGCGCCCCTGCCCAACAGGATTCAATGCCCCAACTGCAAGGCGCGGCTGGCCTACGCGGGGATGGGGCCGGTTTATTTGTTGCTGCTGTTGGCGTTCGCGGGCCTGTTCGGTGTCGCGTATTTCGTGGCGAGCGGCTTCGGCAGCTATTTACGTGTCATCGTCCTGGTAGTGATCATTGTTGTCGGCTGGGTCCCCATCGAGTTTTTTGTCGCGAAATACTTGCGATCGTACAAGGTGCTCGAGCAGCGTGTCGCCGGAGACACGCCTAAAAACAAAGGCTAGGACCGGACAGACGTGGATTCGATGCATGCAGTCAGCAGTGCCGTCAGCGCCTCCGGCGCCGCCAGGCGGTGATCATTGCCCACTTCGCGCAGCGCGGTCGCGGGCAGACCGCTCTTCTTCGCGAGCTCTTCGCTGTCGGCGAATGGCACAACCTCATCGGCGCGGGAATGCAGGATAATGGTGTTGAGTTTGGCCCTGACGGCCCGCCCGTACTTCTTCCAGGCTGGGCAGAGTAACACGAGAGGCACGTTCGCGCTCTTGATGTTGACCGCCAAGGCACCGCCGCGCGAGGAGCCGACCACCACATCCGGTTGATTCCAGTCAAACGCTGTTTGCGCAATGCGCATGGCTTCTTCGAAGTCCTCGTCCGGCAATTTCGGATTGATGACGGCGTGCCCATGCTGGATCAGATACGTCGGTTTGACACCGCCGGGCACGGATTGCCAGCCATGGAGGAAGAGTATTTTCATATTGCTCTTAGCACGATGAACTAATGCACCCATCCTACCAAAAGACGCCTGGGTTCGCATCCGGGCCGGCGGCACAAGGAAACTCGGCAAACTGGACAATCCGGGCAAGCCAGCGTCGGGCTCGTATTGAGGTTCTTCGTAAGTCCTGGTAAACAAGGACGCAAGGCTGGATGGGGCAGGGTAAACGCCATGAAAATAAGACATACTGGGCTCATTGGGTTGGTGGCGCTGTTGGCCTCGTGGCTTATTCGGGTTTGGCTGGGGACATTACGGTTTCGGATGGCCTATCTGGACGGCAAGGTTCATCCCACCGATGCCCGTATCGATCCTCATATCTACGCCTTTTGGCACGAGTCGCTGTTGTTTCCAACGGCGTTCAAGGGACGAGCGAAAATCTTGATCAGCCAGCATGCCGACGGCGAGCTGATCGCGCGCGTTTGCAAGCATTTGGGGGCCGGCGTCATTCGCGGCTCCACCACGCGCGGCGGCATGGCGGCGCTCATGGAGATGGCGCATAGCTGCCAAACTTCCCATGTGCTTATCACGCCGGATGGCCCACGCGGTCCGCGCCGGCGTTTACAGGTAGGGGCCGTGCTTCTGGCGTCCTTGACCGGTTTGCCTCTGGTCCCCCTGGGCCTGGCCTTTACGCCCGTCTGGCGACGAAAAGCTGGGACCGCATGATGCTACCCAAGCCGTGGGGGGCGGCCCACGGCGTCGTCGGCATGCCGCTGCATGTCCCTCCCAATTTAGGCCGTCAGGATCTGGAGCGCATACGTGACGAGTTTGAACAGGAAATGTTACGGCTTACCGAAGCGGCGGAGCGTTGGGGCAGCGCGGGAACGCCGCCGCGCGAGGCGATCGTGGTCAACAATAAAATCGCTGCCTGATGGTCTGGTGATCATAACGAGCGGTCGAGCGCGAGGTGGACAATGATGGTCACGGACGATGCCTCGGTAAAGGATACGTGCGCGATTGTCGGCTTTGGCACGGCCCGGGGGACGTTAGCGGAGATTTCCAGCTGGCGCAAGGATCCCGGCCCCTCGCGCCCAAGGCGCTTGAGTTCCAGATTCTCAAACATGCCGATGAACATACGATA
This sequence comes from uncultured Planctomycetota bacterium, assembly GCA_963848825.1. Classification (GTDB taxonomy): domain Bacteria; phylum Planctomycetota; class Planctomycetia; order Gemmatales; family Gemmataceae; genus CAVVSQ01. The sequence goes on from CAWKFA010000009.1 coordinate 952,370, forward strand.
CTCGCGTTGATGGCGATGATAAGCGGTATGGCCGCGTTGCCGCCGGAAATTGATTTTAGTGGCTGGGGGATCGTGGCCGCTCCGCGCTGGCCGGGGCGCCTCGGTACGCTTGCCGCTCTGGAAAGGCACCGGGCTGATGGACCGCGCGGCGTGTCGCCGCTGACCATTCCGAACGTCTGTCTGCATTCCCTGTCCAGCACGATCAGCGTGGTCTTCGCCATGCAGGGGCCCAATTTTGGCGTGGGTGGCGGCCTCGCCGGCGTTGCCGACGGTTTGCTGGCGGGCCTGACGACGCATACGCAATATCGGCTGCCAGGGACATGGATGATATTCTCCGAATGGGACGTTGAGCCGGGCCAACCGGGCACGAAGGACGAGCCGAGTGCCCGCGCGCTGGCACTGGCGCTCGGCACCGAGGTAGGGTCCGTGGCGAGCCTGTCACTTCGTCCTACCAGGAAGGCCCCGTGCGGGCCGAGGTATCCACGTCTGGCCGACCTTATCGACTGCTTCGCCAACGGCCAGGACGGCAAGCCAGCGAACTCGGTCCAGCACCTGCGCATGCCCTGGTCCTGCGTGCTCGATTGGGGCATGGAGTTGGTCCTCACGCAAGGGATGGCGGCAGCATGAATCACTCTGAACCAGTTTGGGTGACGGGAGTGGGCACAGCGAACCCGCTCGGACATCATTTTGACACCGTGGCGGCCAATCTTCTGGCCGGGGCGTCGGGGGTTGGTCCCATCACCGATCTACCCCTGGACGAGCACTCATGCCGTATAGCGGGCCGCGTGGGGCCACTTGGCACGCCGCACGGCTGGGATGCGGCCGCCTTCGCCAGGCTCGATAAGCTTCATCAACTGATTTTGTGGTGCGCGACGGAAGCCCTGGTGGATGCCGGCCACTGGGATCGGCGCGCCGACCTGCGTGTTGGCCTCGTGCTTGGGATGGGTGCGGAGTGGCAGCAAGCCTGGGAGTGCGACTGGCACCAGGGAGGCGACCGGGTACGCGCCCTGCGCGGCGACGAAGAATCTCTCATTCACACCGTGCAGCGCCAGATGGGTCTGACGGGCCCTGCTACCGTGGTGGCGGCAGCCTGCGCCAGCGGCAATGTCGCCCTGGCCCAGGCGCAAACCTGGCTCAAACGTGGCTGGGTGGATATCTGCCTTGCGGGTGCTTGCGACATGTGGGTTACACCGCTGGCGCTGGCGTCCTTCGGTCGCTTGCGCGTGTTGTCGCGCCGCAACGAAGATCCTATCCGGGCATCGCGTCCCTTTGACAAGGGCCGCGACGGCTTTGTCATGGGTGAAGGCGGAGCAATGTTTGTGCTCGAAGGGGCCGAACGGGCGCGGCGGCGGTCGGCGCGTGCCTATTGCGAGCTCGCGGGCCACGGCAGCACCAGCGATGCCTTCAATCTTGTCATTCCCTAACGCCGATCCGGCGCCGGCGGCCAAGGCCGTTTGCCTGGCCCTTCGCGATGCCAGCATCAATCCGGACCAAGTGGATTATGTCAACGCCCATGGGACGAGCACGCCCGTGGGCGATGCCTGCGAGGCGAAGGTACTCCGCACGGTTCTCGGCCCCGCCTGCGGCTCTGTGCCCGTCAGTTCGACCAAGAGCATGACCGGGCACCTTCTCAGCGGCGCCGCCGCGGTCGAAGCCTTGATTTGCATGATCGCTCTTCACCGTCAGGCGGTACCGCCCACCATCAACCTCGACGATCCCGACCCCGACTGCGCCCTCTGCCACGTGCCGAACCAGGCACGACCTCATCCCGTACGGATCGCGCTATCCAATTCCTTCGGCTTCGGCGGCAACAACACCTGCGTCGTCCTGCGCAAGGTTGCGTGAAAGCCGGCTTTCAGCTTGCGGGCGAGCCCTTGAACTTTAGCAGCCCGTTGAAAAAGGGGTCAGACCCCTTTTTCAACGGGCTGCTAGCGGCTATAGCGAGCATTCAAGTAAGCAGTCTCGCGCAGCGCCATGGCAAAGCCCAGGCCACCCATCAGAACGCCAAAAAGACGTAGATAAGCCCTGGCCCGCGCTTCCTCGCTGTCCTGTTCATCCAGCCAGGGCGTGCGCCGCTCAACCGGCATAGTTTGGAGCTGCTGCTCGCGCCAGCGCGCACCCGGGCAACCGCCGCGGGCGACGGATTGAGCTGCATGGCCAGTCCTCCCACGAACAGCCAGGACGCGATAAACAGCCGGGCATAGCTGACAGCAACTCGCAAAGCGCTACTCCCTGAATGCGGCCCAAGCAGCAGAACATGGTAGAGACCAACGCGTATCCTAACGCGTCCGCGATTAGGGTTTCGTGAGAATCGGCAGCGTTTTCATTTACGACAAAACGCCCGATTTAGTTACAATGGTTTGATCGAGATCGGTGACGGGAGTGTCGTGATGGCAACCGCCCTTTTTAAAGTGCGCCGCACTGGCGGATGATTGGAAACCATCCAAAAAGAAGTAGGCCGTGCATGCCGAAGTCGAAGCCGCCTCTGGTCAAGCTCGCGGAGCTAACGCCTGGACAGGCGGGTGATTTTTTTGTGTTGCTCGTCGAAAAAGTGCGCGGCACCAGCCGGAGTGGCAAGACTTTCTTTACCTGTCGCTTCCGCGATGCCGGTCGTAAGGTAACGGGCATGATCTGGGGAGACAGCCCCTGGTTTGAGGCCTGTGAAAAAGAATGGCAGCAAGGCAGTTTTTATAAGATTCGCGGCGTCTACGGCGAACATGAGACCTATGGGCCGCAGATCGACCTTGTCAATATTCGTCCCGTGACCGAGGAAGACAAGAGCCAGGGATTCGATCCGCTCGACCTGGTGCAGCGGACACGTCATGATGTCGAGGCGATGTACCAGGAACTGTGGAACATCGCCGAGACCGCCATCGCCGACGTGCCCTTGCGGCGGCTGGTGATGACGGTGCTTTCCAACAATAGCCGGCAATTAAAACAGGTGCCGGCTACCACCAAACATTTCTATCCCTTCGCGGGCGGTCTGCTCGAGCATGTCCTGTCCGTTACCGCCACGGCCATGCATCTCGTGGACAAGTATGCATCCGCCTATGACGATCTGGAACCTCCGCTGAATCGCGATTTGGTCGTTGCCGGGGCGCTGCTGCACGATATTGGCCGCTGCGCCGAGTTTGGCGAGGACATTACGAACGTGGAGCGCACCGACGCGGGCCATTTGCTCGGCCATCTGGCGTTGGGCCGCGACCTGGTGCGCGATACGGCACGGGAACTGGGGGACGTCGATCCTCAACTCGTGCAACTCCTCGAACACATCATCATGACCCACCAAAACCGACCTGAATGGGGCACGCCCCGGCTCCCATTAATTCCCGAATGCCTGATAATCCATCATGCCGACGACCTGGATGGCAAGCTCGAGATGTACGTCCGCTGCCTTCAGAATGACAAGGAAACCGGTTCCGTCACGGTGCGCGATCCGGTCTTTGGACTGCGGTTGTTTAAAGGCCGCAAGGTGTAGTGGTTTATCTGTAGGCGGAGACAGCCCGGAGATTGGTGAAGCCAACTCGCCGGGCTGTTATGTTTAATGTCCAGGCCCCTATTTCAATGTCACTTTCGGTGGTGCCGCGAATTCCGTGCTGAGGGCCTGCACCTGGTCGCCAGTCATTTCGCCGTTTTGCAACCAGATGCGATGGTTGAGGACGAGAGGATGCGTCGGCGTCAGCTCGTATTCGAAATAGCAGCCGAAACGGCCGTAGTCGCGCTCGCTGTAGCGTTTTTCACCCGGATTGTTGGGATGATCAAGATAGGCGACGGTGAAACGTTGCCCGAAAAGCTGAAAGCTCATCGCGTCCCAGGGCAGGTTGATTGGCCCCTTCTTGGTCTTGGGGTCCCAGTTACGGGTGTCGCCGGGGTTACCTTTGCCGTCTGGGCGTAAATAATAAGTTTCCTTCTTCGTGCTATCCACGGCATTGGCGGCGCGGAACTGGAAGCCGGAGTGTTGGGGATCGCCGTCAAGCTTGACATTGCCGCCAGTGGTCTTGAGTCGGCTGGCAAACTCGACGAGCGTACCACCGTCGATGCCGTAGACGGTCATCTCGCGTTCTTCCCTGGCAAACACCTCGTTGTTCGGTCCGCACCAATCGATGCCCACCCGATGCCGGCCGAGCACAGTGCCGGTGTCGGCGCTCAAAAAGCCGGTATGCGCTTCGTGCGTGTCTTTGGGCTTGGCATGCCAGACGTCGGCGGCGACGGGTTTGCCGTCTTTTTGAAAGGTGACCTTGTTGAACGCGAACATCAGGCCGCGATGGTGCGGATACAGGAGCTTTTTCCCCTCGGCACCCGGGTCCGTATCGCCGCCATTGGTGACGATTCGCTTGCTCGTGGGGTCGTAAAGATGATGAAAAACTTTATAGGTCTTGTTGCGATTGGCTTCACTGGAATTGTCATAGGCACGATACCAGTAGCCCATGACCGGCTGCTGGCCGCGCATTAGCTCCAGATAATCCCCCTTTTTTTCATCGTGCCAGCTGAATTCTTGTTTTGAAGTGCCGCCAATGTTCTGTGGCTCCAGCGTCACTGTCCACGGTGGCGCCCGCCTTGAGCTCGGGGATAATGAAGTGCAGGTCGCGACGAACCAGCGCCTTGTCCTTGGCGGGAATGTTTTCAGTAAGCAGGCCCGGCCCTGTCCATTGGCCGATCAGCGTGTCCTTACTATCGGCCCGCTTGATGCCAACGTGTTTGGTCTTGGCCATTTCCGGGGTAACTTCGAGCGGCACGACGACGGGGACGTTCTTGGCATCCACCTTGCCGCCCGTGATGGTCAGCTCGATTTTCTTTTCATCAGCGGCGCTCGCACTTGAACACGTCAGCGCGAGGAGAGCAACAACGGCCAAGAAACGTGACATAACACACCTGTTTGGAGAGCGATGGATTGGAAGTTTCGCACGACTGACTCTTATCCTGTGCAGGAAGGGAGCGACTGTCAAGGGATCGGGACGGGAAGTAAGTTATGGTTATTTATGAAGTGGTGGATGTAGGTTATTTACTTTCCGCGCCGCCACGAGCTCCTCGGCGGAGGCCAATGTCGCGGGCTATTTCCGCAGCATGATAGGCGAAATGTCACGGCCTTTATGGAAGGACAGAGTCGTGCAGCGGCCATCTGGGTGGCGGAACTGTTTATGCACCTCGCTGCCGTGCCTCGAAAAAACCTAAAGCTACTAAGCATGACACAACCTCGTGTGGCTTTAATAGCGGAAGGATATCGTCATGCGACCTGGACTTGATGAACGCCAATGAATTCCGACTCCAGTTGCGGTTCACCGTCTTCCAGCAGCATGGCAATGACCTCGGCCAAGTTCTTTTGCAACTCTTCCATGGTGCTCCCCTGGGAATGCGCACCAGGAAATCCAGGCACGTAACCAACATAAAGGCGAGTGTTCGGGCATCGCTCAATCACGGCCGTAAAAGCACGCATATGCACTTTCCCTTCTCCGATGAAACGGCCTCGGTGATTTGCTGACGTTATTTCCCCAGCACGGGTACGCTGGCGACGATTTCCCGCACAATCGTCTTGATGTTGCTGCCTTCGATTTCGGCTTCCGGGCGGATGATGAGTCGGTGGCCCAACACGCCCAGCGTCACCGCTTGCACGTCTTCGTGAGTAAAGTACGAACGCCCCTCGAGAAGTGCGCGTGCCCGGGCGCAGCGCAGCAGGCAAAGCGAAGCGCGCGGGCTGGCTCCCAGAGCAACGTCAGGGTGGCGTCGGCTTGCTTCCGCCAGGTCAACGATATAGGTCATCAACTCTTCTTTGCCATAGACCAGGTTCAATTTCTCCTGAAATTCGAGGATCAAATCGGCGGTGAACAATTGGCTTACCGGGGCCAGGGGCTGGCTGTACAAGGAGAGCATCGACACTTCGTGCTTGGCCCCGGGATAGCTCATTTCGATGCGCATGATAAAACGGTCGAGCTGCGCCTCGGGCAGGCGATACACGCCTTCCTGTTCAACGGGGTTTTGCGTGGCCAGCACCATGAAAGGGCGCGGTAAGGCCAGCGTGGTGCCTTCGATGGTAACCTGATTTTCCTGCATGGCTTCAAGCAGGGCGGACTGGGTTTTCGCCGGGGCGCGGTTTACCTCGTCCGCCAGCAGCACCTGACAAAAAATGGGGCCGGGACGTAATACGAACTCGTTGGTTTTTTGGTCGAAGATGTAGGTGCCGGTCACATCGGCGGGTAACAAGTCAGGCGTAAATTGCAAGCGGCGGTATTGGATGCCGAGAATCTGGGCGAACGTTTTGGATAATGTCGTCTTGGCGACACCGGGAACGCCTTCCAAAAGGACGTGGCCGCCGGCAAGCAGCGCAGTCAGCAAGCGTCGCGTGACGCGCTCCATGCCCACCACGACACGGCCAACATCGGCCACCGTGCGGTCGCACAAATCCTTGACGCGCTGTGCCCAGGGGGTGACTTCCGTGCCGCCGGCTTCGCTAATGGTCATGATACCTCGAGAAAGTCGCACCTGTGCCGCCCCGCGGGACGTGCCTACCCAGTAAAACTTGCACGGCCTTCCGCTAGCGCTCTATGGAGGTCGGCCAGCGTTCGCAACAATTTGTCGAAGCTTCGCGGCGAGACACGCTGGTCCGGGCTCGAGCACGCCAACTTCCAGAGCGAGCGAAATTGTCCATTCAGGCCCCGTCGCTCCCAGAAGCTGCCGCCAACTGCCTGCGCGGGAACCCCGGGGAGCTTCTCATCCCAGAGCGGCGCGGTGATGCCGGCGTGGTCGAGAAAGAACTGGCGTGCCAGCACCTGGGCTGGCTCCCAGAGGTTGCCCAGCCGAGCCAGCTCTTCTTGACGCCGGGCCAACAAGGGCGGGAGGGACGGCCGCGAGTCACTCTTACTTATGACGAGAGGCACGCGGCGATCGACGCGGTAGCGGCCCTGCAACAAGCGCCGTGCCCCCATCAACAGGAGGGCCGCCGAGCCCAGAATTACGAGCAGGCGCAGAATGGCTTCCTTGCCCACGTTGGCCAGCAGCAAACGATTGAAGATGTTTTCATCTTCGAGTCCACGAATGATTTGGTTGATGACCTGGATGGGCGGGACTGGCAACGGTCCAATAGGTCGAAGCGGCAAAGCGAGATTGGTAATCACCTTGTCGCCATCCAGAAAACAGACGTGGCGTCGCGGACCTGTCGGGCCCTCCGCCAGCCAGCTTATGGCGTTTCGCGCAAAGGCGAAGTTGTCATTGTCCGGCTGAATGAGCATGCCGTTGAAGAATACGCCCTGCCCCGCCAGCAGCACGCAACGTCCAGCCGGGCGCGCCGTCGCCGGCGAGCCAAAGATATAGCCCGCGTCGGCGGGGAGTGAACTGTCGGGCCGATTAGGGCGATGCCAGCCGCAATCGGGAGAGAAGATTGCCAGTCGCGTCAGCCTGGCCGCGGTCCCTTGCAGGAAGCTGGGACGGTTCGTGGCAATGCCCCGTTTCAATCCCTTGAAGAGAGGATGCTGGAGATCAGTGAATTTCGTCACGAGGGGGCACATTTGCCAGGTTTGTTGGTAGGCACTTTCGGTGGCAAAAACCTCGTCGCCTGGACTTGTCAGGTGCAATGGCGGCCGGGACGCCAGCGCGAAATCACTCGCCAGCAGCAGCGCGCCGCCTTTACCAAGAAAGTTATCCAGATCGAAAGGGCCCTGTTGCGTGACCTTGCCGAAGGCGATGAGCAAAGTATCTTCAGGGGCGCGTTGGGCCTCATCCAGACTGGCCAGGGGCTGCAAATGAAAGCTGTGCAAGATGTGCCCGAAGGCCTCGGTGCCCGCGAAATCGACTGAGCGCGGCGGCCGCTCTTGAGCGCTGGCCGTGACAGCCTGCATGAATAGGCAAATGAGAATAACACATGGCCTGGTCATGACGCCGGCACCCCGGCGAGCTGACATAAATGGCGGCGCGCGGCAGCCTGATCCGTCGAGGAGAGTTGTTCATTCCCGGTGGTATAACGAGCTTGCTCGTAAAGGCGTGCGATCTCCTGGGCGGCGGTCGATTGGTCGGCCGGGACCGCCAGTTGCCGTGCCACGGCGCGATGGTTCCAAGACTTGGCTTTCGGGCCGAGTTCTCGCATCGCCAGGTGATCAAACGCCTGGATAAGCTGGCTGCGTGTCTCGATGCGGGCGGGATCGACGGGCCACGGCCCCAGCACCGTCGGAGGAGCCTTTGACAAAACGCGCCAACTCACGTTTCTGGCGAGATTCCAGAGGATTAGTAGCGAGGTAATCAGGACCACTGCCCACACCAGGGCCTTGCCCAGGCCGGCCGCGCCGCCACCGCCCAGACGAGGCAAGGGAACATTTGGCATGCCCCATCTACCTATGTTGATTCGGGGCGCAGTGCAGATTCGGCAAGTCTGGCAGGGAGATGTTTTTCATTGAACCCAGCAAGCCATCTGCCAGGCGCAGGTCGAGCTTCTCGCTCCAGCGCAGGTGCTCGGGAAGTTTGTCCAGGCCCCAGGGCGAGGGGGTCTTGTCGAAATTGGCAAGCGTTTTTAAATCGCGAAGGCCGTTTTGAAAGGCAGGCGATTCACGTAACCAGTCCCCGACCTTGGAACCATCGGCGTGATCGACGAAATCGCGCACCAGACGGTCGAGCAGGTCAGGCTGTGCCTGCACGGGCGGTGCGGGCATGCCAGCCTTCGCGGCCAACGGTGGTTCGTCACCGGTTGCTGGCCCGGCGGGTGGGTCTGGGGTCTTGGCTGGAGGCTGCATGATTTTCTTGACCTGGTCCTTCAACTTCTTCAGGTCGTCCGCCGACATGGCGCCCGCATTTTTATGCTTGTCCACCATGCTCTGAAGCATGCGCGCAAAGCGGGATTGTCCAGATCGAGCTGCTTGAGGGCGCCCGGATCGATGTTGAATTTCTTCGGGTCCTTGCGCAACTGTTCCAGAATGCGCTGCAGCGGCGCATCCTTCTCCGCAAGCTGCAGGCGCATCTTGAACAACGACTCAAAGTCCCCTTGAAAAGGAATGGTCACGTAGCGTTCGTTAAGGCTCTGGGACCGCGCCGAAGCCGCGAGCATCAGGACACAGGCGGCAATGGCAAACGAAGAACGCGCCATGAGAAGGTATCCGGCGGAGGAGGGCTCGCGATACGTTGATTCTAAATTTACAGCGCCTGGTTTGCAACAGCATACGGCGCGACCGCGCAGAACGCCCTGCTGCCGTCGCTATAATAAGATTTTTGAGGCAATTTAAGCTGACATTGAAATCATGAATTCATTACCCCGATTGCTTTTCACCCTGGGTGACGTTGCCGGCATTGGGCCCGAGGTGCTGGCCAAGGCCTGGCCAGATTTATTGAGCTTGTGCCGCCCGGTCGTCGTGGGGGACCTGGCCTGGATGGCAAAGGCGGCGGCGCTTGTAAAGAACGGCGCCGACGTCACTGGAGTAGACGATCCGGGCGCTGGCACGGCATCCACCAGCCGCATTCCCTGTCTGCAAGCAACTACCGTCGATTTGCGAGGCGTAACGGTCGGACAGATGTGCGCGGCTTCCGGCCGGGCCGCCTACGACTTTTTGTGTGGCGCCATCGATTGGACGCTAAAGGGGGCCGCGGATGGCATTGTGACGTTGCCTCTTCATAAAGAAGGGCTGCATGCGGCCGGACTTGATTATCCCGGACATACGGAAATACTGGCGGCCAAAACAGGCATCCAAGACTTTGCCATGATGCTCTATGCTCGCGGGCCGCAAGTTCCGCACGGCCTGGGCGTGGTGCACGTGACCCTGCACATGGCGCTCCGTGAAGTATTCAGCCACCTGTCAACAACGGCGGTTCTGGAGAAAATTCGATTGCTCAATGGCGTGATGCGCCAGCTATGCGATCATGCCCCGCGCCTGGCGGTGGCGGCACTCAATCCGCATGCGAGTGACGGCGGCCTGTTCGGTACGGAGGAGAAAACGATGCTTCAGCCCGCGGTGAACCAGGCCGCGGCCGAGGGCATATTGGTCAGCGGTCCGATTCCCAGCGATACGCTCTTTGTGAGGGCACAGCGTGGTGAATTCGACGGTATTGTGGCCATCTATCACGACCAGGGGCATATACCCATGAAATTGCTGAGCGGACTCAGGGCCGTGAACGTAACGCTTGGCCTGCCACTGGTGCGGACCAGCGTCGCTCACGGTACCGCCTACGACATCGCGGGCCAGGGGAAGGCGGACCATCATTCCTTGCTGGAGGCGACGCGCGTTGCTGCCCGTCTGGTGGCGTCGCGCTCGCCGGGCGCGCGGCGGTAACTAGCTTATTCCCAGAATATGACCGGCTGCACCCAGCAAATCCGCGACGATGGGGACGTCCATCTGGAGGGATTCGTCGAGGGCATGTCCGCTTTGCACCAGAACTTGACCTCGGCAGCCCGCGTTTTGCCCGGCGAGTACATCGCTAAGCGAGTCACCTACCATCCAGCAGGCCGACAGGTCCAGGTCCAGCTCGCGCGCGGCCCTCAATAACATTCCCGGCCCTGGTTTGCGGTCCGGGTGCTCGATGAGCGTCTTGTCAGCACTCAAGGGCGCGATCGTGCAGCAATACAGTCCATCCAGGCGCGTGCCCGCATCTCCCAATTGGCGTGCCATCTCATCGTTGACGGCCTGCATTTGAAGTTCGGTAAGCAGGCCGCGACCAACGCCCGATTGATTGGTGACGACGACGCAGAGAAAACCGGCCCGGCGCAAGTTCTCAATGGCCTCGGCCGCGCCTGCCAGAAGTTTGACCTGATCGGGGTGAGAAGGATAGCCGCGTTCTTCGATGATCGTGCCATCGCGGTCGAGGAACACCGCTTTATTCATCGTCTTTTTCGCGAACATTGAATTCCAGCTTCCAGCGGTCTTTGCCGTCGCGACTGTGACACCACAATTCCAAGGTGCCAACTTCGGTCACCTTGCTGTGAAGATGAACGGGTACGGTCCGGCCCTCTTTGCCCGGCGCCTCCAGCGTTGTGGTCATGGGCGTCAACTCGTCAATGCCGTCCTGCCATTCCTCAATAAGTGTGCCCACGCTGTCGCCGCGCCGCGTGGCGGAACCGAGGAACCGGAAGACGGCCGGCTCGCCGACAATGAGCCCGAATTCCTGGGCGGGCATATCGGCCTCGGTGCCTTCCTCCATGCCAAACGGCACGACGCACAGCGCCTTGATGGGGGGCGGCACGCCCGGCACCGCGGGCAGCGATGTCTCGACGCCGATGTAATAAGACCGCGCGGTGCCCCCGCGAATGCGAATACCTTTGCCGCGTCGTACCAGTCCATAATAAGCGCCCCCGGCCGCCACGGCGCTATCGAGATCGGTGCCCGGCAGCTCGCGCACGCCGGTTTTGATCCAGTCCTTGAGAATATCGAGCAGGCGGCCGCGGAGCGGCTGGGCCTTGAAGACGCCGCCGTTGAACAACACCGCCGCCGGTTGACTGGCGGCCTTCTTTTTGCCCCGTTTGACTTTCTGCTGCAGCACTTCTGCATTCCGGCCCAGGAACTGCGCCAGATGTTTGCTGACGGCGGCATCCGCCGCATAGGGCAAGCCGATTTCCTGGAGGCCGACGCTGCGTTGTCGCTGAGGCAAGGCATCGGGCGGGCAATGCGGGAAGAAACCATCTACCAGGATTTTCTCAACGTCCGCGCGTACGAGCTCACCCTTGAGGGTACCCCCGATGACGCGGCTGCCCCGGCCCAGCACCGTGACCGGAGCGGCCGTGAGTTTGCTGTCGGAAAACAGGGTTTCCTTGGCGGCCCTGCAACTATACCAGAGCATTTGCATCTGGCCCTGATCCAGCTTGGTGCCGCGGGCCGTGAAGGCGGCGGCCGCCTGATGCGCCAGGGCCAGGTCCATGTTGTCGCCGCCCAACAGGATATGGTCGCCGACGGCAACACGCGATAACACCAGTTGGCCGGCCTCCTCGTTGACGGCGATGAGCGACAGGTCGGTCGTCCCGCCGCCCACATCGCAAACGAGGACCACGTCGCCAACTTCAACCTGATCCCGCCAGCGATCTTTGCTGACGTCGATCCACGAATAGAAGGCGGCCTGGGGTTCCTCGAGAAGCGTAAGTTTCTCCAGGCCCGCGGCGCGGGCGGCCTCGACGGTAAGCTCGCGGGCGACGGGGTCGAACGATGCCGGCACCGTCAAAATGATGTCCTGGTTCTCGAGGCGATGGTCGGCCACGTCCTTGGCGACAACATAGTTCCAGGCGTCCACCAGATGCTTGAGATAGTAAGTGCTCGCCTCGACCGGCGAAACGTGCCGCGCAGTCTCCGGGGCCTTCCAGGGTAGTATCGGTTGTTTGCGATCGACGCCCGGATAGGAGAGCCAGGACTTCGCCGAAGCAACGAGACGCGTCGGTACCTGGCTGCCAAAATTGCGGGCAAATTCACCCACGCAATAATCACGTCCGGTGGCCCAGGGTAGATTCAAGCTGCCGGCCGGCTGTTCGTTCGGCCCCGGCAAGTACAAGAACGAGGGCAGCAACGGCCGCTCTTCGACAACGCCAGGCTGCGTGACCTGCGGAATCTTGAAGTGACGTAACGTGGGCTCGTCGCCGGCCCCCGTATCAAAATAGGCCAGGGCGGAGTTGGTAGTTCCCAGGTCGATGCCGACCACAAACCGTGATTGGGACATTGCACCTCCAAAACGGAAAAACGCCGCTTGCGCCTAGCAGCCCGTTGAAAAAGGGGTCAGATCCCTTCAGTACCCTGCAAGGGGGTCTGACCCCTTTTTCAACGGGCTGCTACGGCAATTCTACTTCGGCTGGTTGCAGAACGAAATGATCCGGGCCCTCTGGAAGTGGGCCCAGCTTTATTTCCTTCACGCGCCATCCCTTATGGACCAGAGTGCCGCGAAAGGGGGGTTGCCCGGTGACGTTGCCGACAAGGCGAATTGCCGAGGGATCAAATTTAGGAGGAATCTCGACCGTGGTGTTTTCGTCTTGTGTCAACACAGGCTCCAGGACGAGGTGTTCCTTTAACGTTTTACGGCACTGGCGATGAATTTCCCTTACACCAGCGCCGAGGTCCGCATCCGTCGCGGCAGCCACGTCTTCGAGCAGAAAATCGACCAGCCGGCCATCGCGTTGCAAAAGGGCCAGCAGGCGTAATGGTTCTGGGTTTGGGGGGGCGGCTTGAAGGCGCGGGGGGCTGATTGAGGGCGTCAACCTTGGCGGCGAATTCCTTGTCGCTGAGCCAGCGTCGCGCCATGCGCCGCGCTTGCCAATAGCTGCCGATGTTGCCGCCCGACACCACGAACATGTAAGCGACGAACAATAGCGCCACGGCCACGAGCGTGCCTATTGCCGCCAGCACAGGATCAATATCAGGCATGATGCACCACAGGGAAGAGTCGCCCCCTCTTCCCGAGAAAGATAGGGCATGTTTCCCTGGAATTATATGAAACGAAGGGAGAAGACAGCGGCGGTTATTGATTGAGAAGTAAAAACACGCTGGCCAGCAACAGCCCCAAAGCAGCCACGATTCCCAGCGACCAGAGGAGGGCCTGGCGTTTTTGGCGGCGGTGGTCCTGGTCGTTTTCGTCCCAGGGCAGAAACTGCCCTTCAGCCGGATTGGAGAAGGTGGTGGGCTCCAGGCCTGGCGGCAGCGTGCCCACCATGTCGCCGCTGGCTGGTTTGGACGAGGCGGCATCATCCTTGAGCGACGGTGTGTTTGTGGTCAGCTCGGCCTGGGCATCCTTGGGCGTACGGTCCCAGTTCGGAGCACAGGCGAAGGCGTGGGGGAGCAGAGCGCTCGCCAATGTCTCCGGCGTTTGATAACGTTCCTCCGGATTTTTCGCCATCATGAGTTTCAGGATGGCGCGGACCGCGACCGGCAGGTCGGGCCGAAGTTCGCCAATGTCGATGGGGTCTTCTTTGCTGTGGCGCAGGAGCTTCTCGAACGTGTTGCCGCCGGGAAAAGGCAACTTGCCCGTCAACAGAAAATAGAAAGTGCAGCCCAGGCTATAGATATCGGCGCGGATATCGACCTGATGCATGTTGTGCGCCTGCTCGGGCGACAGAAAGTCGGGCGTGCCCATCACGTTATTTTCTTTGAGTTCGATGGGGGGCAACGCGTCCTGCATGCTCGGGTCGTTGAGGTGCGCCAGGCCGAAATCGAGAATCTTCACGACAAAAGACTGGAGATTCTTGGAAGGCTGAATGAGCATGTTGGCGGGCTTGATGTCCCGATGAATCATGTCGTTATCGTGCGCATGTTGGAGGCCGTTGCCGGTCTGGCGTATGATTTCGCAAGCCATGCCCACGGGCAGCGGCCCCTGTTCGCGCACCAGCTGCTCCAGGGTCGGCCCATCCACGAACTCCATGGCCAGGTAATGCCGGCCACCTACTTCATTGGCGTCATAGGCCGTGACAATATTAGGATGATTGAGCTGGGCCGCCGCCTGCACTTCGCGCTGAAAAAGCTTCTGCGCCTTGGGCGTCTTGACGAGCTGGGGCGCCAGCACCTTGAGGGCCACGATACGGTTCATCGTTTGGTGCAGAGCTTTGTAGACACGGCCCATGCCGCCCTGGCCGAGCTGATCGAGGATTTTGTACGGGCCAAGGAAAAACCCTCGTGCCCGTCCGATGAGCAGCAACTCTGCTTGAAATTTCGTCAACACACCCCAATCAACCAGCACGCGCGCCAGCGCCCGCGGCTTGTCGATTTCCCCCAGGCGCTCGAGGGTGACATCGAAGTCGGCCGGCGACAACAAGCCACTTTGCTGCAAAGTTTGCAGAAAGGCGTCGCGATTAATTTGCGCCGGCGTCATAAGGTTAGTATGCCAACCAGGGATTAAGGAAAAGTGAAACTACGGCAAGCCGCCATTTAAAAGACGAAAAAGGGGCCAAAACGTTCACGTCACTTTTATTATTCGCGCCTTTTGGGCAAATATTGGCACTATTTACGTTGCAAGGGGCCATTTTTTTCATCATGATGAAGCCTAAAGCCCGTTGAAAAAGGGGTCAGACCCCCTTGAAGCGAACAGGTTTTCAACGTTTTTGCAGGGTATTGAAGGGGTCTGACCCCTTTTTCAACGGGCTGCTAAAGGAGTTCCCCAGATGACATTTACGACCAAACTCCAGCGGCACAACCGCTTTCTTTTTTGCCTCAATGCCCTGGCTTTGCTGGCTTCGCCCGTACTGGCCGGCGTACCGACGGACCCTCAGGATATAGCTCAAATCGTGGGGCAGCCGCTCACCCTTCAGGTACAGCCCTCAACGGTAGCCCTGGTTGGGCCGCGAAGCATAAGACAGTTGGTCGTTACGGGGTGCTACTCTGACGGCAGCGTACGTGATTTAACACCATTCGTGACCATAAAGGCCGAAAATCCCGATCTGGTAAGCGTTAGCGACGAGCAAATGGTCGTGCCGATCAAAGATGGCACGACCTCCTTGCGAGTTCAGGCGGGGGGCTTATCGAGCAGTGTACCAGTGACCATTGCCGGCATGGAGAACCCGCAGCCGATCAGCTTTCGCAACGATTTGATCGCCGCCTTGAACGTGGGCGGATGCAATAGTGGCGCCTGCCACGGAACGCCGTCGGGCAAAAACGGCTTCAAGCTAAGTTTGCGCGGTTATGACCCGGCGGCGGATTATTTGCAGTTGACGCGTGATCTGCTTGGACGGCGGGCTGACCGCGTCAACCCGGATAGTGCGCTGATAATGCAAAAGGCGCTTGGCCGGGTCCCTCACGAGGGTGGCGTGCGCTTCGCGGCCAGCAGTTTGCCTGCCCGCGTCTTGCGGTCCTGGCTGGCGGAGGGCCTGGCCAACGATGTCGCGACCGTGGCCACGCTAAAAAAGATCGAAGTTGTGCCGGGAAGCCGCGTACTCAGCCAGCCGGGGCGCTGGCAGCAGCTGGCGGTGTTGGCAACCTTCGCGGACGGGCAAACCCGAGATGTCACGCGCCTGACGGTGTTCACGAGTAGCGACAATCTCATCGCGTCGGTTACGGGCAACGGCCTGGTGGAGTTCGCGCAGAGCGGCGAGGTCGCCATCTTATGCAGATATCTGGAAGAACTTGTGTCGGTGCGCCTGACGTACCTTGAGCCCAAGCCAGGCTTTCGCTGGTCCAACCCGCCGGAAAATAACTATATCGATCACCATATTTTCGCCAAATTGAAGCTGCTCAATCTTCAGCCGGCCGATTTATGCACCGATCAGGAATTCGTTCGCCGTGCCTACATGGATATCTGCGGCACTCTGCCCAGCCCGGACGAGGCGAAGGCGTTCCTTGAGAGCAAGGCCGCCGACAAGCGTGTCAGCCTCATCGATCAGCTGCTCGAACGCCCTGAATACGCCGACCAGTGGACGCTCAAATGGGCCGACCTGTTTCGCAGCAGCCGTAAATCCATCCAGCTCAAGGGGCGCATGTCTTCCACACCTGGTTGCGCGGCCATATTGAAAACAACGACGGCCTCGATCAAATCATCCGGGAAGTGTTGACGGCCAGCGGCAGCACTTTCGCCAATCCACCCGCGAACTACTATCGCATCGCGCGCGATCCCACGGCCCTGGCGGAGACCACGGCGCAGCTCTTCTTCGGCATTCGCATGCAATGTGCCAAGTGCCACAATCATCCGTTCGAGCGCTGGACGCAGGATGACTACTACAGCATGTCCGCCTGGTTCGCGCGGGTAAAGCAACGGAAGGACCCTACCGAGCCGGGTACGACACCGCAGGCCAAGGATGGGGCGGAATTCATTTACCTCGATCGCGCCAATGAAGTAACGCAGCCGCGCACGGGTAAGACCATGGCCCCCAAATTCATGGGGGGCGCCACGCCGACACTCGCGCCCGGCACCGATCGCCGCCAGGCCCTGGCCGACTGGATGACTGCCAGCGACAATCCCTTTGTGCCCAAGTCGCTGGCCAATCGCATCTGGTTTCATCTGTGTGGGCGGGGCATCGTCGATCCCGTCGATGACTTTCGCGACTCGAACCCGTCCGCCAATGACGACCTCTTGAACGCGCTGGCCAAGGACTTCACCGATCATGGTTATGACGCGAAACACTTGATCCGAACAATTATGAAGTCGCGGACCTACCAGCTCAGTGCTCACACCAATGAATTCAACAAGGACGACAACAAGTATTTCTCGCACGCCGTGACGAAGCTGCACACGGCCGAGCAATTATTCGACGCTCTTTGCCTGGTCACCCAGGTCCCGGAAAAATTCGCCGGTTACCCGGCCGGCACGCATGCCCAGCAGTTGCCCGACGGGGAGGCCAATCATCCCTTTCTCAAAACCTTCGGACAGCCGGCGCGTGAGCTGGCTTGCGAATGCGAGCGTGAAGGAGAAAGCAACCTGGCCCAGGCGCTGCAGCTCATTAACGGCCCGGCAGTCAACGACCGCCTGCGGAACGCCGACAATCGCATTGGCAAGCTGCTGGGGAAGAAACTGGACGATCGCACCGTCATGGCCGAGCTTTTCCTGGCGACCCTGTCGCGCGAGCCCACGGAGACAGAAACCACGGCCTTGCTCGATCACGTGACCCGCGCGGTCGACAACGCAGAGCCTGGGAAGATGTGCATTGGGCCATCATCAATTCCAAGGAGTTCTTGTTCCGCCATTAATGGCAAAGGCGGCGATTACAGCAGCCGGAAGTGCGTCAGGAAGGGCATGAGAAAAAAGCCAGCCAGGCCGATCAGAAGTGCGAAAAAGAATAGCGCCACCCATTTAAGCAGCTCGGGCTGCCTCGTAGACCGTTGCAGAGCGATCGTGGGCAGAACGATTTTAAAGGCCCCATCGGATGAGACCGGCGGCAAAGTCAGCGCGGGCGTGGACTCGTGGTCGGGTTGCGGCAAAACAGGAAACGTTTCCTGATGGGGATTGGGTGTGGGCAAGGCTGGCCCTTTGCCAGTGTTTGTCATGGGGGCCGGCTCAATGACCAGGTCGCGGAACTCCGGGTGCAGTTTTAGCAATTCAAAGGGCCCGGACTTCACACGGCTCACGCGCACATGGCCCGCATCTCCCAGAAGACCCTCTTTGAGCGAGCGACGAATCCCGTTGATAGTGCCCTTGACCGTGTGGACGACGTCTTCGTCATCCTTGTAGACCAAAAACCACAGATCCGTCGTCCCTTCGTCGCCGATGGTGGTAGTCGTCAACTTGCGGGTACTGTGTCCGGTCAAATCCTCGATGAACTCGCGACACGAAGCGGCACGCTGCGCCGGATCGGCGCTCATGGAACGGCGGATGGCCCAGTCGACGCGCTCGGACAGCCCCGGCACGACCTGGCGCGGCGATGTGATCTCGTTGTTGATCTTCTTCATCCAGGCATCGAGCGGCCCACACGCCTTGAATGGCAGCTCGCCCGTCACCATCATGTACAGGCTCGATGCCATCGAATAAATATCGCAGCGCGCGTCGGCGTTTTTCGCGTTACGGAACTGCTCGGGGGCCATGAAGTGGGGTGTTCCCAGGCCGCGATTGGTACGGGTCAGGTTCAGGTCGGCCTCGATCTCCTTTACCAGCCCAAGATCGACCAGCTTCACCTGCCCGTCCGGGGTCAAGACGATATTGTCGGGCTTTACGTCCCGGTGGATGAGTCCCAGCTTATGAGCCTTATGTAGCCCCTGGGCGACCTGGCCGATGATCTTGATCGCTTCGCCTTCCGCAAGCTTGCCCTCGCGCTCGATTTTTTGACCGATGGACTCGCCTTCAACGAACTCCATGACCAGGAAAGGAGTACCTCCCTGGCGGCCGAACTCAATGGCTTTGACA
Organism: uncultured Planctomycetota bacterium; assembly: GCA_963848825.1. GTDB lineage: Bacteria > Planctomycetota > Planctomycetia > Gemmatales > Gemmataceae > CAVVSQ01. The sequence continues at coordinate 971,066 of CAWKFA010000009.1, forward strand.
ATATTTGGATGATCGAGAAATTTGGCGGCATTATATTCTTGTTCGAAGCGCTTTATGAAGACGGAATTCGTCGTCATGTGGGCCGGAACAATCTTGATGGCGACAATTTGACCAGTTTCGACATGCCGGCCTTTATAGACCGTCCCCATGCCGCCTTCGGCGATCTTTTCTATAAGGTCGTATCTACCAACCTTTTGTAGCTCAGAACTCGTCGTCTCCAGCGGCATGCCGAAGGTCTCCGTATAGCGGCGGCGCAAACCTGGCTCTTTTTCAAGCAATCTATTCTGCTTCGGCCTTTAGCTGTTGTCAAACGGCTAAATCCATCGCGAGCAAAGAATTGCGCAACTTCGTTACACCCAGCATGAAAGGAAGGCTCTCGCCAGTGACGCGCATTTTGCCAATTCATTTCATCTCAACATCCCCCTCGGACGTTGGGTGAAACGAATGAAACGATGAAACGACACTCCTCTCCGACCCGACTTCACGACCCCGGCCGGTGAGCAAGATCCCTAG
>CAWKFA010000010.1:0-442342 GCA_963848825.1 uncultured Planctomycetota bacterium
TTCTCCGTTCCTCTCCGCTCGCTCATTTTCGGCGTCCTTACTGCTCGTAGGCGTTGAGTCCCGAAATCTCGCGGCCGCCAGCAAGCTTCTTCAGGAGGGGGAGCAGGTCGTCCATGAGGGCCAGTTCCTTTTCCCGGCGGTCGCGCCAGCTGAGTTCCAGCGGGGCCAGCAGGTCGGTGAGTTGTTCGCCGTCGAAGACCATCCGGCCGAGGATCGTATCGACGAAGCCTTGCAGCGTGTCGGTCGCCAGGCCGTGCTTGCCGGCGACGGCGGCGAGTTCCTTCGCGTTCCGCTCGGCCTTGAACCGCTGGTAGCCCTCGCGGACGGCCTTTTCGTCCAGCTTCTTGCCGGTTTCGAGCGACTTGACGTAGTCGGTGATCAACTCGCGTTCGTCCATGAACTTGGCGTCGGAGGCGATCAGGCCGATCAGTTGTTCGCGGCTCATCTTCGCCTTGCCGGGGGCCTGCTGCGAATACTTGGCGATCAGGCCCATGATGTAGTCGTAATCGATCAGCGCCGAGGCGAAGAGGACGAACTCGAAATCGAGCTGGTCCACGGACGGACTCGGCTTGCCGCCGGTCTTGCCCTGCTGCTGCTTCAGCCGCTGGGCGGTTTCGATGTACGCGCCGCGGAACCCCTTGAGCTTTTCCTTGGGGAGAATGCTTTCGATGGCGGACTTGTTCTCCGGCGTGAGGTCGGTGTACTGGTCGAGCTGGGTTTGCAGCCGTTGCACTTCCTTGAACTTGTTGATGAAGGCCGCACGGGCGTCGTCCCCCTTCAGGTTGGGGACGGCCTCGGGCTTCGGTTCGAGCTTCTGCGACGCCATGAAGTTGTTCAGGTCGGCGACGGCGGTCTTGAGCTTCTCGATCACCTGCGGGGCCTTGTCCACCAGCCAGATTTCGCGGGCCTTGTCCGCCTTCGCGCCGGAAAAGAGGGCGATGGCGGCATCGACGGCGTCCTGCTGGCCGCGGAAGTCGAGGACGTTGCCGTACGGCTTGGCGCCGTTGAGCACGCGGTTGGTGCGGGAGAACGCCTGAATCAGGCCGTGATGCTTGAGGTTCTTATCGACGTAGAGCGTGTTGAGGAACTTGGAGTCGAAGCCGGTGAGGAGCATATCGACCACGATGGTGATGTCGATCTTCTCCCGGCCCTTCTTCGGCAGGTCGGCGTTCGGGAACTGCTGGTCCTTGATCCGCTTTTGCACGTCCTGGTAGTAGAGGTCGAACTCGTTGATGCTGTGATTCGTGCCGAAACGGGCGTTGTAGTCGGCGATGATGGCGGTGAGGGCCTTCTTCTTCCCCTCGGGGTCTTCCTCGTTGTCGGCCTTTTCCTGCGGCAGGTCTTCCTGAATCTGCTGCACGTCCTTGTTCCCCTCGGCCGGCGGCGAGAAGACGCAGGCGATGTTCAGCGGGGCGTAGTCCGGATCGGCGAGCATGCGGCCGTTCTGCACGCCGTCGAACATGGCGAAGTATTCGATGGCGTCGTTGATGGACGCCGTGGCGAGGAGGGCGTTGAACCGCCGGCCGCCGGTCGCGGCGTCGTGCTTGTCGAGGATGGCGTCGACGACGGCCTTCTTCAACATCGTTCCGCCGGGGGCGACGTCGTTCTTGCCTGCCTTGAAGTAATCGACGTGGAAACGGAGGACGTTCTGGTCCTCGATGGCGTGGGTGATGGTGTAGGCGTGCAGTTCCTTCTGGAAGAGGTCTTGCGTGGTCTTGTACGACGCCTGCTGGCCTTCGATCTTCTGGACCGTGGCGTTTTCCTCGAAGATCGGCGTGCCGGTGAAGCCAAAAAGCTGGGCCTTGGGGAAGAACTTCTTGATGGCCTGGTGGTTGTCGCCGAACTGCGAGCGGTGGCACTCATCGAAGATGAAGACCATCCGCTTGTCCCGTAGCGGTTCGAGCTGTTCCTTGTAGGTAGCCTTCCCCTGGCTCCGGTTCTGCTTGTTCCGCTTGCTGGATTCGTCCAGGGCGAGGCCAAGCTTCTGGATCGTGGTGACGATGACCTTGTCGGCATAGTCGTCCGAGAGCAGTCGTCGGACGAGCGTGCCCGTGTTGGTGTTCTCCTCGACGCAGCCTTCCTGGAACTTGTTGAACTCCTCGCGGGTCTGCCGGTCGAGGTCCTTGCGGTCGACGACGAACAGGCACTTCTCGATGTCGGGGTTGTCCTTCAGGAGCGTGGACGCCTTGAAGGAGGTGAGCGTCTTGCCGCTGCCGGTGGTATGCCAGATGTACCCGTTGCCGCAGTTCTGATGGATGCATTCGACAATCGCCTTGACGGCGTAGATCTGGTACGGCCGCATCATCAGCAACTTCTGTTCGCTGGCAACGAGCACCATGTAGCGGCTGACCATCTCGCTGAGGGTGCACTTCTCGAGGAACTTCTCGGCGAAGGTGTCGAGGTGGACGATCTTGCTGTTGTCCTGGGCCGCGAACTGGTAAACGGGCAGGAACCGCTCGTCGGCGTTGAAGCTGAAATGCCGGGCATTGTTGTTGGCGAAGTACCAGGTATCGGTGTAGTTGCTGACGATGAAGAGTTGCACGAAGCTCAGGAGCGTGCGGGTGTAGCCGTTGCCGGGATCGTTCTTGTAATCGACGATTTGTTCCATCGCCCGCCGGGGGCTGATGCCGAGCGTCTTGAACTCGATCTGAACGATCGGCACGCCGTTCATGAGCAGGATGACGTCGTAGCGGTGGTGGCTGTTGTCGGTGTTGATGCGGAGCTGGTTGACGACCTCGAACGTGTTCTTGCACCAGTCCTTGATATTGACGAGGGTATAATTCAGCGGCGTGCCGTCATCGCGGGTGAAGCTGTTGATGGTGCGGAGCGTGCGAGCCGAGGCGAACACGTCCGGCGTGACGACTTCGTCGAGCAGGCGCTGGAACTCGTCGTCGGTCAGCTTGACGCGGTTCAATTCCTGGAACTTCTCCCGGAAGTTGGCTTCGAGCGCAGCGCGATTGCGGATGTCGGGGCGGTATTCGTACTTCAGACTGAGCAGCTTTTGAATGAACCGCTCTTCGAGTTGCTGTTCGGACGACATTGTTGCGACCTCTTCGTATTCGCGAGCCTCGTGGCGATTCGATTATTTGCAGGAATGCCCTGAGCTGCCCGGCGTCGCCAACCATCCGACCAGAAGTCGGCGTTCAAGTTCACGCGGACTTGAAGCGAGTCCATCCCTGGAACAGCCGCGTCCTGAGCGGAATGCGTGGTTGGGATAGGTTACCAATAAATGAGAACTTCGTATAGCTCGGCGGTGGCAACCAGATTGCCACACAACCCGAGTCAGCGTTTCAAGTTGCGTGTCGATACGTGCATGGTCACGCAGTCGCGGAGGTGAAGGCAGATTTGGGAATAAATTGGCGGTCATGTTTATCGAATGTTCCAAGAAAGAAAATGTGGCCCGAACGAACAGATCAATCGGCCACCAGGGGCGGCGTGATGGTCGCGGTCACCTTGGGTACGCTAATAATGTGACAGCAACGTGACCCTCTGGGTTCGGGTTTCTGGCGACCTGACCGGAGATTATTTTTTGGCGGCGGGGACGATCCCTTGGAGCCGGACAGGAATGTCGGTCCCACCAAACGCCGCGGGGCCCGGCAAAAATGTGCGAACCATAAATGAACACCTCGTTAACATTTACGACGAGGGTGAACTGGTACGGGAGCCAACTATCCGGAATTTCCGGATAGTTCGAATGGAAGGCTGCCGCTTGTTGCTACCAACACCGCCGGGCTGGGGAGGGGTGAATGCATGGCCGCCCGTGACCGATTCTTCCGGCGTTCGGAAGTGCGGCCCGCGAGAGAAAGGAATTGGGTGACCTAGCCAAATTCAGACACGGGAGCCGCACCATGAGCGTAGCAAATTCCAAGCTTGTAACGACTTACTGCAAACACAAGTCCACTGGACAGGCGAAGGTTGTCTTGACCGGCGCCACGGTCCTTGCCTATTACACAGCGGTTGAATCCGGCAACCTGGCCGAGCTCCCGCAGCTGGCCAAGCCCTCGTCTATGCCCGCCGTGCCAAGGCTACCTTGGTCGTTGCATCGCCCCGGGTAGTTTGCCGCTGGGTGTTCAATCCATCCGCTCGCCCGTGGAGGTGTCCTATGCCACGAACTTTGCCTTTCTGGCTGTTTTGCCTAATTTTCGTAATCGCCTGTACCCAAGGCGCATCAAGCCAATCGGCCGCTGGTGCGGTCACAACGGACGCCATAGACGAAGTGCTTTCCAATTGGGAACGAACCCAACGCGACATAAAAACGCTAGCCGTTGAGTTCACGTTCACTTTTCATGACACCATTTTTCAAACCAACGAAAAAGCCGACGGCGTTTTTCGCCTGGTGCGCATGCCGGATGGCAAACTCCGCACGTCCTATCAATTGACGCCTGAGAAGCCCAACGGGCCGAGCTTGAAGGCCGGCTTGCTGGACAGCCGAACGGTTTACTTCTTCGACGATAGCCAAAAAACGGAATACCACTTGAAGTTAGGCGATAAAGACCCAATCGAGTTCCTGGCGGATTGGTTCAACCCGTTTGCAGTTCTTCTTGACCGCAAGCGCGCGGAGCAAGTCTCCGACGTGGAGATAAAGCGGGACGAGACATACACCTATTTGCACATTAAGCCAAAACACCCCAAGGAGAGAACGGGCTCGTTCAGTTCGCCCGGCTTCACCCTGGGACGAGTCACATTGATGAATGTCGATTCAGCCAACGTGCCCAAGGGCATGCCCAAGCAGCTTTGGCATTGTCAATCCAACGGCAATGAATCCTACTTCGAGATCAAATCCTGGCGCATAAACGCCGCCGATGGGCCGACCGTGGAAGATTTGGAGAAGTCCGTGAACTTGAAGGGCTGGATAGTGCAGGAGTGGGATTGGCCGTTGAGTTGGCGGGCGAAGTAGTTATGCGGCTGTGGAGCGGGCAAAAAAGTAACCGAGAAGGATAGAGTCAAACTCCGGATTGGCCCGAATCGCTCCACCCAATGCCAATGCCGGACGAATGCCAGTCATTCTGGGTGAGCTTGAACCACGTGCCAACCCGTCACGATTGAACCTGCCGGAAATCTGCCGGCTTGCGCGGACCTGAGTCTACCGGCGGCTTCCCCGCCGGAACCATACGCCGGGCTTCTCTCATTGCTTTGGCGGCTTTGCATCGAAAAAGTCGTTCACCATCGGGACGATTGTCGTCATGCGCTCCATCAGCGTGACGTGTGTGGTGTTGGGCAATATGGCCAGTCTTGATGCTGAGCGCGGCCGCAGGTCGCCGTGAATCTCGTCGGCCTTGAGGCGGTACATTTCCGCGATGTGCTCGAGCCGCACGCCGTCGGCGTCGCCGTGGATGAAAAACATCGGCGCTTTGGTGGCCTTGAGCTTGTCGGCGCCGAAGTCGAACGGTTTCACAGCCATCGCGATCACGCGCTTGACGAAGTTCGGGAACTCGTCTGGCGTCGGGCTCAGTTTCTTGTACTCGGTTTCGATGGGCGAGCCTTTGAACGCATCGGCCGTGAGTCGCGGGAATGCGTCCAGCGCTTCCTTGACGAAGCCGTCGTGGCGGAACCTGGCCGAAATGCTGACGACCTTGCGCACTTTTTCCGGATGGCGGATCGCACACTGCATCGCGACGCCGCCGCCCATGCTGTAACCGATGAGGTCCGCGCTGGGGATCTTGAGATAATCGAGCAGCGCAGCCACATCGTCGGCGAGGTTTTCGTAGCTGATATCGCGTTTGATGTCGGCCGTGCGCCCGTGGCCCTGCATTTCGACGGCAATCACTTTCCGCGTTTTGGAAAGTTCGCCGATCCACCCGGTCCAGTTGTTGGTAATCGTCATGAACGAGCCGTGGAGCAACACCACAGGATCGCCGTTTCCGTGGATTTCGTGGTACATTTTGAGTCCGTTGACCGGCGCGTAGCCGGTGGTTGGTTTCTGCTGCGCCGCTACGACAGCCGACAGGAGCATCGTCAGGATAAAAGCTGTTGCTTTCATGGTTGACTTTCTAGAAGTGCTTTAGCGCCGCTTCACCATGGCGTCGACCCACACCGGCACATAGGGGGGAGTGCAGCCCTTGGACACCGGCCAGTCGCGGTACAGGCCGATCTTCTCGCCAATGGCGATGGCGCGCTTGCGGAGCTTGGGGTGGTGGATGCCAATGGCGCCGAGCGTGTTGTTCATCGTCCACTGCACCTCCGGCATCGCCTTCGGCATCTCTTTCTCGATGCGATCGAGCAGCGCAGGCAGGTCGAGGCCGTCAGCGCCCTTGTTCACGCGGCTGGCGGTGAGGTTCCAGCCCGCACGGGCGGCCCAGCGATCCTTCGCCTTCATCCACTTCTCACGCAGCGCTTCCTTCTCGGGATGTTGTGCGACGACATAAGCGTTCAGCCAGTCTGCCACCTGCGCGCAGGTGGTGGAGCGGGTCAGCTTGTCGAGTTCGTCGGCGGAGAGCGACTTGGGCTTGATGATGAGCGTGGCGAGGAGTTGCGCTTCGACGTTGCCGGTGTCCCAGAGATTGAGCGCGAGTTCGTGATCAGTCTTGATCTTCTTGGCCATCGCGCGGATGTCGCCAAGTTTCACGCCGAACTGGTTGTCGGTGGCGCCGGCCTTCGTGTTGTGGGCACGCCGAGCGTCGTCGCCGAGGGACTTGAGCTGTGCGAGGATTTCATTGACGGTCATGCCGACGATTATACGTGCAACTCTAAGCTAGTCAATCATGTCGTCCCATACAGGCCAGGGAAAGTCCCCCGAAAGGCCTCGCCACCGTCGTCGGGCGGAAGGTACGCACAGTTCCCGCTGGTTTCAACGCGCACGGGGCGATGGTCGGATGGTCCAGGAGAATCGACGGAACTTGTTTTGCTGCAGGACAGTACGTGGTTCAAATCCCGTCGTCCGCTGGGGTGGTGCCCGTCGACCAACAGGCCGACGGGCTTTGACCTTGTGGGGATGAAAGTTAAATTCGACGGACCAGTTTAACTCGCGCAGCTCGATGGTAGAATGTCCGAAGAGAATCGTCTTATTTACGCGCCAGGGAGACATCATGACCGTCAAGCGTATGGACAACGTCGGCATCGTGGTCGAAGACATCGATGCCGCCATTGAGTTCTTCACCGAGCTTGGCCTCGACCTCGAGGGGCGTGCCCCAATCGAAGGAGACTGGGCAGATGGCGTCACTGGATTGCGGGACATGCGCGTCGAGATTGCCATGATGCGCACGCCGGATGGTCACAGCCGGCTCGAGTTGTCGCGATTCCTCGCGCCGCCTGTGGTCGCCGATCACCGCAACGCCCCGGTGAACGCTCTCGGTTACCTACGTGTCATGTTCACCGTGGAGGACATCGACGATACGCTCGCCCGGCTCGGCAAACGCGGCGCAGAGCTCGTCGGCGAAGTGGTCCAGTACGAAAACTCCTATCGGCTCTGCTACATCCGAGGCCCCGAAGGAATTCTCATCGGGCTCGCCCAAGAGCTCGGGCAGCAGACTTCCCGATGAGTTCCTGCGGACAGGTACAGACCTGACAGGAGTGCACACACGGGGTGGCTGGTTGGCGTCTCCGCGTCTTGGCTCGCGCCCTCGAAGAACATCAACTGGGCTCGGACAAGTTCCGCGGCGGGCTGCCGACGTGCCCGGTCAATTCGCGGTCTCCATGTACATTATCATGGCGACAATTTGGTTGGAAAATCACAAGTTTTGCGGCGGAAATGGTGACAATTCATGTTCAAACTCTACAAACGCATCAAGCGGCTTCTGCATTACCACGAAGCCTGGGCCCAGGGCGCCAAGATCTGCGAGCACTGGGGTATTGTCGGTGAGCGCGGCGAAACCACCGAACACAAACGGAACAAGAAACTGAGCGAAGTGAAGAACCTGGAGCAGGTACTCGCCAAACCACTTGGGGAAGGCTTTAAGCCGATCGAAGTCGATGACCATTTCATTTTACTGATCGAATACCCTGTTGAGGGCATGGGGACAACCAAGTACTTGGCCAAGCGAAACGCACTTGAAAACCGGATGAACGAGACGCTGGGGTGGACCGGACTCGGGAATTGCGATGGCGGAAGCATGGGATCTGGGACGATGGAAGTCTGTTGCTTTGTCGTCGATTTCAAGATCGCCAAGCGCGTTATCGAGGAAGACCTCAAGAATACAAAGTTCGCAGACTACTCGCGCATCTATGATGAGAGGGTTGATCCGCCTCCGGTTCTCACGAAATCGGCCCAAGGCACCGGAATGCTAGCGCCGCCCTGGGTAATGTTTCAAGGTATCGAGGGCAGCGATCCGACCTGGCAGAGCGGAAAATCGGCCGCGTATCTGGCCAGGTGGACGAAATGGTTCCAGACTATTCCCGCAGACGCCCGAGCCACGTATTCCGTGGTTTTTCGCGAGCCAAAGGGGTGGTCGGGTTTCTACAAGTCGATAGCTTCGTCGTCAGAATCGTGAGGCGTGAGGGTGCTGCGGAACAAAGCGTCGGACTTGGCCGGACCCGCATTACAGTTTTCCGAGATGTGTCATAATAGATTGGGTGTCTGGTGCATATCGGGTGGTGATGGTGTACCTCCATGATCCTGCACCACGGAAGCCAAGGGCTTGTGCAGCTCGATCCTGGGTCGGGGCTTGAAGACCTTTTGGCTGTCTGGTCTCAAATCGCGAGTTCGGCAGTGATTCGGAGCCTCACATGATCCACTCTACCCTCTTCGCCGATCGTGTCCAGGTGGCATTCCGACCGACGCGCCGTGGGGTCGTCGGACTCGTCGATGACTTGCTGGACCTGTGTCGGCTTTACCAACTCCGAATCAACTTCCGCGATGGCCACTGCTGCGTCCGTCGTCTCGGAGCAGATGCCCAAGAATCGTTGGATATCCCGGTTCCGAAGTCTGTATTCCGTGCCGCACTGGCAAGGGTCGCCGCGATCTGCAACGAGCAGCACCCCAAATCGGTCACTCCGTACAGGGGCGAGGGCAATATTGCCGTGCTGCCGCCGGTTTCGCCATGTTCGGAGAAGGTCCCGCCATCAACCTGTTACGTGTCATTCACCAATGACCTTTCCGATCAAAATTTGGAAATGCGGTTCTGCACTAGTTCCGCGGGTGACGGGAACCGCTTCACGGTGCTGTTGCGTGACATGCGAACCGTGACGGTGTCTGGCCACGCGCTGACGTATGTCGAGAACGCCTCGAACAAGACCGACTACGGTTCGTACGGTATCCTTTCTCGCACCGATGGCGGGGAGGTTCTTGTTGCTTTGTTTCGTGTCTCGGAAGTGATTGGCGTATTCAGCGGCGATATCCGCGAAGCTGGGGAGAGTGCGGAAAAAGCTGGCTGAAAGAGGCGTGATACGCAGCGCCAAAGAGCCCTAGAAGATCCAAGCCAGGGAATCTGAGACCGCAAAGGGCCACGATAGATTGCTTAAGGCAGAAACGGGCGCTACAGCAGGGACGTCCCCCGCGCCTGCCGTTAGTCGCCGTTAATCAGTGTCCAAGCACGTGAGATCAGTGTGGCAGTCCGCTTCTGGACACGGGGAACTGGGTCACGCTCGGCTTGTGCCGACAAAACTTGTACGAGTCGTTCGCGCGTGGGTGGTAGTTGAAGACGGGGCGCATATGCGCAAAAATGGAGTCTGGGGGTTGAGAATGGCAGCTAAGCCGTCCAACGCGACTAGACTCAGTGGGCGGCCACGCTGAAGCCAATCCTCCACACGTGGCCAATCCAATCGAGATGCTGCCGCCAGGTTACCCCAGGCCTCGGTGGTTGGCTCGAAGACATGTGCTTCTATCCAATCCAAAGCAGCCGTTGAGTGAAAGTAGCCGAGGCAAAAAATCAAATCTCGCTTTCGCGATCCGATCTGCTCCGAAAGGGCTGCCGTCACTCTGGAGAAACCGTCGTGCAAGGGCAGACACGCCGCCGAAGCCTGAGCCAACGCAGGAAGAGCGACGGTCGTCGGAAAGTCACTCCAGGCGTATTGCGTAAATTCCGCCCCGCATTCGCCTAACGTCGACGCGCAAATCTCCAGTATACGCGAGCGAATCGGGATGTTGCCGGTCGATGCGAATCGCTCCGACACGACATTCAGAACATCTGTCGGAGTGTGTGCCGACCAAGCGGCAGCTACTTCCGATTTAAAATGCCAACGCGTAATTGAATAATCGAGAAGCTGACTAGCGTCGTGAGTGACGGCTGCCAATGTAGGTGCAGGAAAGGCTTCTGCGGCTTCTACGTCCTCCTCCGGCTGGGTGGCAGTTCCGTCCTCATCGTAGAAGTCGTCATGGAGCAGAAACCCACACGCGCCGTGCCGCTTGACCAAGTTGTACCACTCCAGCGGGCGAAGTGCGTGCGCGTGTAGCCGCAGTTGGCAAGCCTCGCACAGCCGGTATGGCGCATCAACGTGATCACATGGGTCGACGCATTTGACAGTAGGCGCGCTCGCAAGCTTCGCACTCGTTGGCCACTGCAGATCTTTCCCAAATTAGAAGTCATTTTACCAGTCCATCGCATGGGTATCGAGCAAGACCCTCAAGGCATGTACTCCGCAAAGTCCTTCAGGTGTTCTTCATCGTCCGAGACGATAGTGATGCATCCCTTGCCGAGACCGGGTGGTGGACGCAGCCCAGGCTTCGGCTTTGGCGGTTCGCTCACAAGCTTTGCCACCGGCAGGTTGTTCTCGGTAATCACCAGGTCGTCGCCTGGCACCAGGTTGTGGATCAGGTCCGGCAGCCTGGCCTGAGCTTCCTGAATCGTCACCGTTGCTATTATTCTGTCCTTCATTTGTCGTGATTTATCAATTCAGCCACTACATCGGATGCAAGACACTGAATACCCATCACCAGTTCATTTTATAGCAGAGCGCAGCAAATTACTTGCCGAAGCGGTGCTACTTCTCCCGCGTATAGGTGCCGACCGAACCCTGCGGGTTCGTGAGCGTCAGCGTTTGGTTGTTGATATTGACCTTACTTTTCTCCGTGATCGTCTTGCCCCCGGGCATGGTCAGGCTGATCTCAAGATTGTCGTTGTCGATCCATTGGAACGTGCCAGAGCTGACGCTGTCCACGCCTATGGCCTCCTTCTTCACCTTGCCGTCCTTGGTGAATTCCATGATGCTATCGACGGTCGAGCCCTGATTCTTGCCTTTCCACTTGCCGATAAGTAGGTCTCTGGAATTCGCCCCGCCGCAGGAGGTCAGGACCAAACAGACAACGCCCACCAAACATAGCCCAAGATTGCGCATTGGAAACTCCTCACGCGATCCCAGAGTTCCTGCCCGAGCCTTCAGGGGGGAATAGCCGTTCGCCAACCGCTGGCTTTAGCCGGAAAAATTGCGTCAAGGCAGGCAAAACCGCAACGGGATACGCAACAAAAACCCTCCCCGGAAAATGCTATTTCTTCCTGAGGAGCGCGGCTAGCGGGGTGGAGGAAAATCGCTGGGGCAAGGGAATTGCGTCGGGTGCATCGGGCGAATCGATGCATGGCACTTCTTGGTTGAGAAGTATCAGCAAAAACTGTAATTTCTCGGTGCGTAGAGACTATATGGCGAAGGCCAGGGTAACTTGCCCGAAGTAGGCGCTGATTTTCCCGTGGATCATGGCACCACAACCTGGCATTTCATTGTTGAACGCCGTTCAGCAGTGCTGGAATCTTCGCTTTCCGAATCTCTTCGATTACCGCCCGAGAAGACTTCCAGGGATCGCCTGGAATGCGCTTGATCAGTTCTCCCCACACTCTGCCGAAAGCCGCTATGGCATCATCGTCCGTGAAATTGACGCCCGGTGGAAGCAGGGGGGCAATCTCCTCCGTCAGGCTTTGATTGAGTTTTTTTAGCATTCGCTCCTCGGCGTTCGCCCGGCTGATAGGGCGTCCTTCCAGCGCGAGATAATGCTGAAAGCATGCGATCAGCCGGTCACAGTCGAGGCCAAGTTGGAGTAAACCTTGATTAAGGTCGAACAGGTCGCGGTTTTTGTGCCGCTGAAGTAGGGCACGCAGTTTGGTGCCGAAGATTTCCTCCGACTCGAACGAAACGATCTCCGCCTTGGCTTGATGCCAGCCACTGTTGACCTCAAAAGGAAAGGGCTTAAGGCCGTGGAGATTTTCATGCTCGCGCGTGTTGATCTCCACCTTGAGCTTGAGTGGGCTACCGCCAACAACCTCCGGCGTGAACCGGAACGTCAGGTGCATCGAGTGGGCGACCTGCTCCCGATTGGGCTTGCCGAGCCAGGAGAGGGCTTTGCGTACCCCATCAATCGTCGTCCCGATCGGTTCGGCCTGCGTCTGAACGAGATCGATGTCTTCCGAATAGCGTAGCGGTTTGGCAAACAACAGCTTGTGGATGGCGGTGCCGCCGCGAAACGCGATCTTTCCTTGCAACTGCTTGCTGTTGAATAGATCGCATAGCGCACGGCTGATAATCAGGTCCTGTTCTACCTGTCTGGGATCAGGCCAAGGGGCATGGGCACTCCACTCCTGTATGTAAGCGTTGGGGATCAAGCGTCAATCTCCACCGGCAGGTTGATTACGAGCTTCCACTTGGGATTTCTCTCCTCCCTCTCCGTCAAGGCCGCGACAATCGGTTTGGCCGCTGGATCAAGGTCCTTGAAGGACTTCGCCGTTGCGGCGAAAGCCTGGAGTACGTTTGCCTGGCGGCTATGCCCAAACTGCTCCAATAGATAGCCAAGGCGTCTGACTGCGGTGTTTTCGTAGGCGCTGGCCGCCTTGATGAGGATGCGGGAGTCAACTTTACTCCCCAAGTCGTGAACAGCCTGCGCGGCACCGTTGACCCCGGCCGCCCGGTGGAAGTAGCGGCAAATGTCGAGCAACGTCAATTCGATGCCGGCGATTTTGGCGAAGCCGGCTTCTGTTTTTAGCTGATCAAGCCACTCGGGACGGTTCGACTCGGCGAAGGCGGTAGGGGCCTGGTAGAGAAACTCGACTCGCTGGCGCCCGAGTTCAATTTTCGGAAGCTGCCGAGGTGCAATAACCTGAAAGACCATTGCTGCCTGGTGGGCGGACCCGTGGAAGGCTGCGGCACGCAGCAAGGAGACTCGGTAATCCAACTCCAGATGTTTCATCAAAGGACCGATCCATCGAGATGGGTCGGGCACACCGCGGGACCGATCCTCAGGTCGCAGAATCAGGTAGAATCCCCTACGTGGTGAAACAAGCCGGCCTCTCTTCTTCAACCGTGCCACAGATGCCTGAAACGCCTGCGGCGTTTGCCCAAGGTCTGCCAAAGCAGTTGACTTGGAAAAGTATGCCCGCCCGGCAGCAAGCTGCGAATCGATATATTCCTGGAGGTTTGGCATTCCCCAATTATATGCGAAATCCGACGAATTTCAACTGCTTTCTGATATGGTTGGGGACCGGAAATCTGCTACAGCTTCTCCCGCGGAGTGTTTCGAGACCACGGCAATCGGAAAAGTCCACCCCGGCCAGCCGCTTGCATTCCTCGGGGAAAATTTTGATAGTACCCAATTCAGTACCTAATTAACTAGACACTACCCAATTCGTCGGAGATCCTTCGCCAGTGCGCCTGTTGGCCGCGACCCAAGCATTCGACTTTGCCATGAGAGCGTAACTCCTGGACGGCATGCCGCGAGTACCAGAGCGATCCGTTCTGGCCCGTACAATTAAATCGGTAAGAGAGTTCGAAGTAAAAGGGGTCAGACCCCCTGCTACCGGCACGTTGCAGCCAGCCGGGCTGAAGGTTCTCACAACCGGGCGAAGATCGCTTAACGAAGTCACTTGCAGAGTAAAACATGGTTAACTGGCTGATTTACGGCGCCAATGGCTACACCGGATCGCTTATCGCCCGCGAAGCGGTGCGGCGAGGGCTTCAGCCGATCCTTGGTGGGCGCGACATCGACGCGATAATTGCGCTGGGGTGGGAATTAGGGTTGGCAACGCGCGTTTTTGCCCTGGACGATCCGGCCAGCGTGGAGAGAAGTCTTCAGGGTGTCTCGGTGGTGCTTCATTGTGCCGGGCCCTTCGCTCGTACATTCCAGCCCATGGTTAATGGCTGTCTGCGAGTGAAAGCCCATTATTTGGATATTACCGGGGAAGAAAGTGTATTTGAAAGCCTGGCCGGGCGTGATGGTGAAGCCAAAACCGCCGGGGTTATGTTATTGCCGGGCGTCGGCTTTGATGTGGTGCCGACCGATTGCCTGGCCGCCCACTTGAAAAAGCGGCTGCCGTCGGCGACCCATTTGGCTCTGGCAATCAAATCGTCGTCGCGAATGTCGCGGGGCACGGCGCTGACGGTGATCGAAGGCATGCACCACGGTGGCCTCGTTCGGCACGAGGGCGTTCTGAAGAAGGTACCCGCCGCCTGGAAAACGAGGCTCATTGATTTTGGCCGCGGACCGACCAGGGCGATCACAATCCCCTGGGGCGATGTGGCCTCTGCCTTTTACAGCACCGGCATACCCAACATCGAAGTTTACATGGAGGCGCCCTTCGCTCTGCGGGCGGCGATGAGGATCAGCCGCTTTTTCGGCTGGGTGCTGGCGTCCCGTTTGGTGCAAGGGTATCTGAAAAAGCGGGTTCGCGCCGGCCCACCCGGTCCCACCGATGAAGAACGAGCCAGGGGGAGAAGCCATTTCTGGGGTGAGGTGACCGATGGGGCGGGCAAGCGGGCCGAAGCTCGCCTGCAAGGCCCCGAAAGCTACACGCTGACCGTGTTAACGGCCCTGGCGGTCGTTGAACGTGTTCTCGCGGGCGACGCTCCGGTCGGCTACCAAACGCCGTCGACAGCCTACGGGGCTGATTTCGTTTTAAGCGTGAAGGGGGTTGTGCGGGACGGCTGAAAATGTAGGGGCTAAGGTCGTGGCGGGACGTGAATGGTCTGAGCATTCGGATCGGGAGCCACCTTGCCGGCTCCTGGAAGGCCAATTAACCCTATCGGGAGCTAGTTTCAAAGATCGCGCGGCCATTGTGGAGGTTATCGCCAAGATCGGGTAAAATCGAAACAAGATTTCTGCACGCCCCCGTGGTTTTGTCTGTCTCAATCCGCGAGCATCGAATGACTGCGCAGCGCCAGATGCCCTGAACAACCGACATACCGCCGCCGACTTTGGCGATCTTGCGGCATATGGTATCGTCACGGGGGACATTCACACCAACCACGCCCTCACACGTCTGCCCACCGATGATGAGGTCAAACAACAAATGGTAAATAACAGTTTCCGATGAACTCAACGACTCAACGAGGGTCATACTAATGAAGCTCTTGGAGTTCCTCGGCTGGCGAATCGAATACGACCGCGACGCCACCGTCGCCGCGCACGTTAGCGCTAACACAAGGGCTAGCGGTCCGGAGGCCTGTGGCTGTGACCCCTGCCGTAACTGGGCCGTAACCCGAGACCGACTGTTTCCCATTGAGTTACTCGCGTTGCTCGATCAGCTCGGTGTGCCATCCGATGGCGAGTGTGAGGTATACCACAATGCTCGGTTGGAGTCCGGGCTGCATTCCTATGGCGGCTGGTATCACTTCGTTGGCCGGGTGCTAGCCGGCGAGCGGGAGTGCTCGCCGAACTTGGTCTTCGGATCATTCTCGGTATTCTTTCATTCCTCGCCCGCGCTGTTGCCGGAAACATTTAGCGGTCTGCCAGTCGCTCAGCTTGAATTTGCTGCCGAAATGCCTTGGTTGTCAGAAGTCCCGGAGGCCACTAACGGATGAACGGTCTGACACGCATGCCCCGATAATTATTAAGGAGGCAGATGACGAACTGGCATGATCGAATCGTCCTGAATCCGAAGGTGCTTGTGGGCAAGCCTGTCATCAAGGGCACTCGCATCGCCGTCGAATTCGTCGTGGAACTGCTCGGTCGAGGCTGGACCCCGGACCAGATTCTTCGTGAATACAATCACCTGACGCCGGAGGACATTCAGGCTTGCCTGGCTTATGCCGGGGAAGTGTTGAAGTCCGAACGAGTTTACCTGTTGCCGACTTGAAAGGCATTGAATGCGCTTCCAGTGGGACGGGGCACGTCTGAACCTGTCACATGGCATTGAACCCGGCGCGATTGGGGCGGTTGTTGCGAGCGTTTGCGATTTTGCCATTCGTGAAGGTCGGTGGGTCAGCGCGAGTACGCTCGACGCCACCCTACAGAGAACAATCTCACGCGACAAACACATCGCCGCAGGAGGGGCATTTTACTTTTTTGCCTGCAAGGCTGCCTGGGACCTTGAGGGACTTTTGGCAGTTAGAACAGGTGACAATTCTTTTCTCGGCATTCACGGGTTTGATGGCTTCGGCATCGATTACCTTTTTCGGCCGTGGAGGGGGTGGCTCGTCGAGATCATCTTCGTCGTCGTCGCGGCTGCGTCTTCGTTGCCGGGGGCGGTCGTCGTCATCGTCCAAATCTTCTTCTTCATCGCGACGTCGTCGCCGCCTGGGCCTATCGTCCTCTTCGTCATCATCCTCTTCGCGCTGGCGACGTTTTTTCTTCTTCTTGATTCTGCCGCTGGGGGCCATGTCTTTTAAACAGGCAAGGACGATCAGGCCTATGAGCGACAAAAAAGCGAATAGGCACCAGGCAGGATTTCTGCCCTTGGCCATGGCGTAAAAAGCAAAGGCCGTGAGCAGAAGTCCGGTGCCGACGAGGGAACTTGCCAAAAGGACGGGCGTCCAGCCTCGACTTTGGCTCATCACGTTGGCGGCAACCTGCATCACGAGTCCGGGCACGCCCAGTGCCAGGCTGATGTTGTTGTAACGAGCGATCATGATCGTCCCCGGGAGTAAAGTTCAACTTGACTCAACTGCCACGCTTCGCCATCAATTCGCCCCGCGCCGCCGCCTCCAAGGAATACGTGGGGTCCGCTTCACTCCATTTAATGTCGCCGGATGGGCCGTAGATCGCTGGCACCTGTTGGTCGGCCAGGCGCAGCCAGGATTGTACTTGCGTGCGATGGTGGCAGGTATGGAGCACGCGCCGCCAGAAAATCCAGATACGCTCGCGCTGGAGCCCGGCGAAGAAGGCCCTCCCTTCCAGCCACCACGCCGTCGTGCCGGCGGCAAGTTGCGGCAAGCGGGCTTTTACGAGCACGAGATACTTGTCGATGTACGCCTGGACGGTCGGCTGAGCGCCCGCCGGCAGGAGCGTTTCGACCGCGGGTTCCTGGGTGCCGACGAACTGGGCAAAAAAACGCCGCTCGGAAAGTAGCTGGTGAACCAGGATGGTGCGCAGGGTGTTGACCTTCTCGTGCGGCTTGAAGTCGAGAATGGCCTCCGGCACCGCCCGCCAGACGCTCGCTGTCTTGTTGGCTTCGCTGACATAAGTGGTCACGACATGCTGAAAGATCGGCTCGACAGCCCGTGGAATTTCCTCGTCGGGGATGGCGATGTAGTCGTAATGCATGCGTTATCTCCCTGGGCAGCGCCCAACGAAATTGGTGACGACTGTCAATAGGGCCGGTCGTGATCCCAACTCGCGCGTAAATCTTCAGGCCAGTAACTGCAAGGTAGAATCATGACCGCGTTCGTTTTTTCCGGACAAATCACCAGTGGAAAATAGCCTCCGGCCAAAAAGCCGCCGGGCAGGTGCGACGGCTGCACGAGGCACGTGGTGAGGTAGGCTTCCTTGCCCAGGCAAAGGGCCCCTGGCAACGTAAGGCGCATGGTTCGGGCGTATTCGTCGGTCAGTGCCATGGCGCAAGGCTGCAGGTCAGCGTCCGCGGGCAAGGTACCTTTCAAGGCGAAAAGGCCGTGGGCAATAGCCCTTAAAGTTTCAGGACGGCTGTCAAAATAGGGATCGGGGCTATAGATGGCATTGACCGGCAGCGTTTGCCGATTGGCGGGGTCGAACAACATGTTGTTCGCCTGAGCGAGCGCCCCCCAAACGACGCGTCCCTGGTCGCGCAAAACCTTTTGGTCGCGCAAGATCATGAGCAACTTATCCCCGGTTTTAAAAAAACGCCACCAGAGGGAAAAGCCTACACGCAGGCGAAAGGCTCTCCTGTCACTTCGGTTAAACTCTCGGGGCGGCGCCGAAATTGTCGGCGGCGGCCGCCAGCGTGTCACGGCACCAGAAGTCCTCGTCGGCGTTGCGAAGTGCGCCATCTCAGTCGCTACCTTGAGTTAGCGGTATCCATCACGCGGCATGCACTCGGAGCAAAATGTTCCTTACGGAATGATATTCCTCGGGCGTCAGAAGGCGACGTTGTTTGCCAGGCAATGCCGGGGGTCAGTGGACGGATTTGCCGGCGAGTTTCATTTGCTGTTTGGCAAATTCTATTGCATAATCCATATAACTGTTATAATCGTTGAAAAACAACCCCCCTGGTTCAATGCCTGCCCCCGTCAGCATCAATGATTTCGTTAGCTTGGTTCGCCGGAGCAATCTGGTTGATGCCGAGGCGTGGAAGGTATTTCTCCACGAACAAGCAGCAGACTTACCCGAGGCACCAGAAGATCTCGCCGCCCTCATGGTTCGGCACGGTCTCGTTTCGCGATTTCAGGCCAAGCACATGCTGGCCGGTAGGCATCGCGGCCTGATTCTGGGCCAATACAAGCTTGTCGATCAAATAGGGAAGGGTGGCTCGGGAGTCGTTTTTCTGGCCGAACATCGCCAACTACGGCGGCGCGCCGCCATCAAGGTGTTGCCGCACTGACCGCTGCAATACGGAATCGCTCGAACGTTTTTATCGCGAAGCCAGGGCCGTGGCCGCCCTCGACCATCCGAATATCATTCGCGCTCACGATGTCAATAACGAAGGCAAGATCCATTACCTGGTAATGGAATATGTCGAAGGCCATAGCCTGAAAGAGCATGTCGAAAAGCATGGCGCCCTGACGCCGCGGGAGGCTGCCGGCTACATCGTGCAAGTCGCCTCCGGGTTGCACCACGCACATGAACGCGGCCTCATCCATCGCGACATCAAACCGGCGAACATCCTTCTCGACAAGACGGGCACCGTCAAGATTCTCGACATGGGCCTGGCGCTATTCTTCACCGAGCAGGACGACACCCTGACGCAGGATTACGCGAAGGGTGCGGTGCTGGGCACAGCGGATTACCTTTCCCCCGAGCAGGCGCTCGATTGCCACGAAGTCGACATTCGCTCGGACATTTACAGCCTCGGCGCCACCTTTTACACGCTGCTGATTGGCAAGCCTCCGTTCCATGGTTCCAAGATCACGCAAAAATTGATCGACCATCAGATCAAGGAGCCGTTGCCGCTGCACCAAATCAACGCCACCATTCCGCACCGGCTATCGGAAGTCGTGGCCAAGATGATGGCCAAAAAGCCGGAAAGCCGGCATCAGACCCCTGCCGAAGTGATCGAGGCGCTGCGGCCGTGGGCGAAAATGGATCATGTTGTTGGATCGCCGCGCGTGGGTGGGACGAAGAACCCCAGCTTGCGTCGGGCATGGCGGTCGGCGCGTGCTGGCGGCGGCAGTGCTTGCGGTTGCAGTGGTCGGGGCGGCGGTTTGGTTCTTGTTGGCTCAATGATCTTATAGGGTAGTCGAGGGTATTCGCGCCTTGCCACCAGCGGTGGTGGGTGTCCGTGTGCCGCATTGTTTGCAGTGAGGATCGGTGGGTCAGCGCGAGTACGCTCGACGCCACCCTACAAGCCTACCGTGCATGCATAGAGTGTAGGGATGACCCTTCTAACTACCGCCGATGGCGGCAGCTTGCCGATTCTTGACGACGCATTTTACCGGCAACCGGCTGAAGCTTTGGCCAGGGGCCTTCTTGGTACAATTCTGGTGCGTCGTTATCGCGGGCGGGAGCTGCGCACGCATCGTGGAAACAGAGGCTTATGTAGGTGCGCATGATCTGGCCTGCCACGCTGCGCGCAGGCGCACGCAGCGCACCGAAGTGATGTTCGGGGTGGGCGGGCATGCATATGTCTATTTGATTTACGGCATCCACGAAATGTTTAACATTGTTTCCGGCCAGGCGGGTGAGCCGGAAGCAGTGCTCATTCGCGCGGCCGAGCCGCTCGATGGCTGGCAAGCGGACCTCTCCGGGCCTGGCAAGCTGACGGCTGCTCTGCGCATCACGCGGGCCCTCAATGGTAAACATCTCACTGGCAAATCGCTGTTTTTATTGGCGGACCCCGACTACCGACCGGACATCGTGCAAACGGCTCGCATCGGCGTCGACTATGCCAAGGAATGGAAGCACGCCTTGCTCCGCTTTCTGGACGCCCGCAGCCCGGCCGTCAGCAAGTTCGCGCGAAGTCCAATAAAAGGCCCTAAGATAGAGGTCGCAGGCCCCGCGTCCAGAATTACAAGCAGCGACCATGGCAACCGCAGCCGAAACGTTCGACCTGGCCGTTCAGCAACACCAGCGTGGCGAATTCGCGCAGGCCGAACCGATCTACCTGCAGATAATGGAGGCTGATGCGAACCATGCCGATGCGCCATTTGCTGGGCGTCCTGTATCAGCAAACGGGCCGGACCGAGCTGGCGGTGCCGCTCATCCGGCAAGCGATCGCGCTGAACCCGCGCGGCGGGCTATCACTTCAATCTCGGCAACATTCTTCGCGTCGAAGGACAAAAGGCGGAGGCCGAGGCTTGCTACCGTCAAGCCATCGAGCCTCAACCCGCTGTTTGTCGACGCGCCGCTGCAGTTGGCGGGGTTATTGCGAGAACAGGGACTGCTCGCCGAGGCGGCGGCGTGTTATCGGCAAGCACTCGCCGAAATTCCCGGCCACGCTGGCCTGCATAATAACCTGGGGATTACGCATAAAGACCTGGGACAGCTCGAGGAAGCAAAGGCCAGCTTCGAGCGCGCACTGCAAATAAACCCGCATTACGCCGATGCGCTCGATAACCTCGCCAATGCATTGCGGGCTCAGGGCAAGCTCGAGGAGGCGGCGGATTGTTGCCGGCGAGCGCTGCAGATCAATCCGGCGCTTGCGAGCGTGCACAATACCCTCGGGGTGATCCGTCAGGATCAGGGCCGAACCGAGGCGGCCATGGCTTGTTACCGCGAAGCGCTGCGGCTCAATCCGCACTACGCAAGCGCGCTGAACAATTTGGCCACTATTCTTCTCCAACAAGGCCATCCGGCCGAGGCCGCCGAAGCACTGCGGCAGGCACTCCGCTTGCAGCCTCACTACGCCCTCGCCCATGTCAATCTCGGCAACGCCCTCAAGGACCAGAATCAGCTCGCGGGCGCGGTGCAAAGTTACCGGGAAGCACTACGGCTCAATCCCAGGATGTCCGAGGCGCATTACAATCTCGGTAACGCCCTGGTCATAGAGACACACTATGCCGAGGCCATCGCCTCTTTTCAGCAAGCCTTGCGCTACAATCCCGGTCACGCGGACGCCTACTATAACCTGGCCAATGCCTACGCCCACGAGAACATGCTCGACGAGGCCATCGCCAACTATCGCCAGGCCTTTCGTCTACGGCCGGGCCATGCGGAGACGCACGTCAACCTGGGCAATGCGCTGAAGGATCAGGGCCTTCTTGACGAGGCCCTGGGCTGTTACCGCGCCGCCCAGAAGCTTGAACCAGGGCAAGCGGCGTGGCAAAGCAATGAGCTCTACACCCTGCTTTTCCATCCTCGCTATAACGGCCAGGCGATTTTCGAGGCGAACCAGCGCCGGGGGAGCCTGATGTCGCCGGTAGCTCGCCCGGCGGTCGCGAAGCACCCGCACTCTCGGCACCTGCGGATCGGCTACGTTTCTCCAGACTTTCGCGATCATGTCGTTGGCCGCAATATGTTGCCATTGTTCCGTCATCATGATCATGAACAGTTCGAAATCACCGTGTACTCCCTTTCGGCGAAAACCGATGCTCTGACGCTGCAGTTTCGGCAGCAGGCCGACCGGTGGCGCTGCATCGCGGGCTGGCCGGACGACAAAGTGGACGCGGCGATTCGCGAAGACGGCATCGACATTCTCGTGGACCTGACGTTGCACATGGCGGGCAATCGCCTCGCGGTCTTTGCGCAAGCCAGCGCCACTGCAAGTAACCTTTGCCGGCTACCCCGGCTCCACGGGGTTGGCGGCGATTGATTATCGCCTCACGGACCCCTTCCTCGACCCGCCGGGGATGTTTGATGATTGTTATTCGGAGCGTTCTTACCGTTTGCCCAGAAGTTTCTGGTGTTATGAGCCGGCGACGGAACAACCCTTGGTCGGCCCGTTGCCGGCGCTTAGCCGCGGAGTTATCACTTTTGGGTGTCTCAATAATTTCTGCAAGATCAACGACGAGATGTTGACGTTGTGGGCCAGCGTCCTGCGTGGTGTGCCGGGTTCAAGCTTGTTGCTGCTCGCCAAGAAGGGCAGCCACCGGGAACGCACGCGGGCTTTCCTGGCGAACCACGGCGTGGCGCCCGAGCGCGTGGAGTTTTGTGACCCGCAAGCACAACCCGCATACCTGGCCCTGTACAACCGGGTCGATGTGGGATTGGATACTGTCCCCTATAACGGGCATTCGACCAGCCTGGATTCGTTCTGGATGGGCGTACCGGTCGTCACGCTGGTGGGGAAAACGGTAGTTGGCCGGGCCGGCCTGAGTCAATTGACCAATCTGGGCTTGGCGGAGCTGGCGGCGACGGAACCGGAGGATTTTGTTCGTCTGGCAATAGAGCTTGCCGAGAACCAGCAGCGCCTCCAGGGCCTGCGGGCCGGCTTGCGCGACCGCATGAAGCAATCGCCGCTGATGGACGCCGTAGAGTTCGCCAGGGGCATCGAAACAGCGTACCGAAAGATGTGGCTGGAGTTGGACAGCATCCCGCGCCAACCAAAATGACGAAGGACGGGCCTCGTGGCCCGTCCTTCGTGCAATCATGCTGATGCGGAAAACTAGTTTTCCGGCATCGAGAACAATTTACCGCTGCCGGACCCGGTGCCGCCGCGTAGTTCGGTGGAACGTTGCGGCGTCGTGGGCGCCGGAGTGGTCTCGGGAGAGGCCTCCGTGGCAGGCCCGGCGACCTGTTTGCGGCTCAAGCCGATCTTGCGATCAGCGGCATCGACGCGGAGGATTTTGACCTCGATCGTATCGCCGACCTTGACGGCTTCTTCAGGGCTTTCCACCTGGTTCTCGGCCAGCTCGGAAATATGAAGTAGTCCTTCCAGGCCGGGCTCGAGTTCGACGAACACGCCAAAGTTGGTAAGCTTGGTGACCTTGCCGGTCTTGATGTCGCCTGGATGATAACGGCGCGGGAATGTCACCTTCCCAGGGATCCGCCGCCATTTGCTTCATGCCCAGGGCGACGCGTTTGCGTTCCTGGTCGACGTTCAGCACGACGCACTGAACCTTGTCTCCCTTGCTGACGACTTCGCTCGGATGGCTGATCTTGCGGACCCAGCTCATGTCGCTGACGTGCAACAGGCCATCGATGCCTTCTTCGATCTCGATGAACGCCCCATAGTTGGTGAGGTTGCGAACCGCGCCGGTAACGACCACGCCGGGAGTGTATTTTTCCGCGACCTTGTCCCACGGATTGGCCTGTACCTGCTTGATGCCCAGGGAAATTTCCTGCTTTTCCTTGTTGATGTTCAGGACCTGGACTTCGATCTGGTCGCCGATGGCGAGGATTTCGCTCGGATGGTTGATGCGGCGCGTCCAGCTCATCTCGCTGATATGGACCAGGCCTTCGATGCCGGGTTCGAGCTTGACGAAGGCACCGTAACTCATCACGTTGACGACTTCGCCCATGATGCGCTGGCCGATGGGGAACTTGCTTTCGACCTTGGCCCACGGGCTGGGCGTCTTCTGCTTGAGGCCGAGGGCGATGCGTTCCTTTTCCTTGTCGACCTTTACGATATAAACTTCGAGCTCCTGATCGATCTTGACGACTTCGTGCGGGTTGCTGACCCGGCCCCAGCTCATATCGGTGATGTGCAACAGGCCATCGATGCCGCCGAGGTCGACGAAAGCACCGAATTCGGCGATGTTCTTGACGACGCCTTTGCGGATTTGACCCTGCTCGATCTCGGAGAGGAGGCGTTTCTTGAGGTCGTCGCGCTGATCTTCGATCAGCTTGCGGCGGCTGACGACGATGTTGTGGCGGACTTCATCGATGATGACGATTTTGCATTCGACGGTCTTACCGAGATAATCCGCGATATCGTGCGGCCGGCGGATGTCCACCTGGCTGGCGGGCAGAAAGACATTGACGCCGATGTTGACGAGCAGGCCGCCCTTGATTTTGCGCGTGACCACGCCGCTGACGGCGTCGCCTTCCTTGTACTTGGCGATGACTTCGTTCCACTCTTTTTGCCGCTTCGCCTTGCGGTAGCTGAGGACGACCACGCCGCTTTCATCTTCGACCGCTTCCACGAGAACATCGATGGTATCGCCAGGTTGGGGCGGCACGACGCGTCCCTGCGCATCGTCAAACCATTCGCCCAGCTCCACGGCGCCTTCGCTCTTGTAACCGACATCCACCCAGACGTGATCGGAGGTAACTTTGCGGACCTTGCCGGTCACGACGCGATTGTCACGGAACTCTTGTTCCTCATCGGGGAGCCAGTTGGCGACTTCATCGGTAAAAATATCGTCTAATTCTTTTTTCAATTCGTCCGCGGGAAGGTCGTACTGTCGGATAAGATTGCGATTCACCATGGCGGTCCAGTTTCCTCAAATAGAGATTAGCCACAAAAATCAAGCGGCATAAATAAAAGTCCCCGCACGCTGACAAACGGGCGGGGATGGTAAATCGTAGGCCTGGCCTGATTGATTTTTGTTTCCCGCCCATTGCGCCGCACCGCTTGGGAGCGTGCGAGGCACATCCAACGAAAAAGGCTAGCTCAGCCTCCAGGGCGACGCGTTCGCAGCGTCCCCTTACGATAAATTACCCGGCAAGGACGCCAACGTCCATGGCCAGGCCAGCAAAAAATCGACGCAAACTGGACCGCGCCTCCGCGACGACCTGTTTGCGTAACAACAGCAACCGACTTTTACACGTGGGAAATTGGGAAGAGGGATGGAAAGATGGAGCACGCAACATCGAAACCATGGCCCGATTCTCGAAACCCAGGTATTATCAACATACAACAAATGGCGAATTAATGACAGGGTAATTTCGAGATGCCCGTTCCAAACTCTCCAGGGCCGCGAGCGCCAAAAACTCGTGAGATTGGCATGCCGGAGACGCTTCCACTCGTTCGAGCTGGCCAGGCAGTTTCACCACGGCGGCCAGCTCGCTCAGGCGGAAGTTCTGTACCGTCAGCTTCTTCAAGGCGATCCCAACCATGCGGATACCCACCATATGCTCGGCGTACTGGCGTATCAAACAGGCCGCCAGGAGGAGGCTCGCGAGCTGATTGGCCGGGCGATTGTTCTACGGCCCAACGAGCCGCTTTATCATTTTAGCCTGGGAAGTCTATTGGCTGCTCAGGGCCAACGCGCGGAAGCCATTCGTGGTTATCGTGAGGCCCTGCGTCTTAACCCCCATTTCCTGGAAGCGTTGGTCAATCTGGCAGCCGAACTGAAGAATTCCGGGCAGGCCGGGGAGGCTGCCACGCTCTATCGGCAGGCGCTGCACATCAACCCCAATCATGCGGCCGCGCATAATAACTTGGGCCTCGTTCTCATCGAGCTGGGCCGGCCGGCCGAGGCGGTCGCATGCTATCGGCAGGCACTTGGGCTAAATCCGCGGTACCCAGACGCCCTCGACAATCTTGGCAACGCGCTGCGGCGCAGAGCAAACTGGCGGAGGCGGAAGCTTGCTGCCGGCAAGCACTCCAGCTCGAACCCCGGCACGTACGCGCCACAATACGCTGGGCCTCATCCTTCAGGACCTGGGAAAATTCGATGAAGCGCTGGCCTGCTATCGCCAGGCGTTAGAAATCGACCCGAAGCAACCCGGTGTGCTCAACAACCTGGGCATTGCTCTCATGAGCCGGGGCACGCTGGACGAGGCCGTTGCCAGTTTTCGACGGGCGCTTGACCTTCAGCCAGGCTACGCCCTGGGGCACATCAATCTTGGCAACGCCCTCAAAGGGCAGGGGCTGTTGGCGGAGGCTGCCGAGAGCTATTCTCGAGCAGTGCACAACAATCCGCTGCTGCCCGAGGGACATTTCAATCTGGGCAATCTTTTTCTTGAAGAAGATCGCTACGCGGAGGCGGCCGAATCCTTTGGTGAAGCAGTGCGCCTCAACCCCCATCATGCCGAGGCTCTCTACAACCTGGGCAATGCTTACGCGCTTCAAGGCCGGGTGGAAGAAGCGATGACCGCGTTTCGTGAGGCCATACGCCAAAGGCCAGGGTATGGCGACGCCCATCTCAATTTAGGCAATGTTTTGCAAGAACATGGCCGGCTGGAGGAAGCAGCGTCGGTTTATCGGCAGGCGGCCGCCATTGAAGCCACGCAACAGAAAGCGCTCTGGAACCTGGCGTGTCTGCGCCTGCTCCAGGGTGATTATGAAGGCGGCCTCGCGGGATATCAGCAAGGCTGGACGACGTCCGGGATCGCTTCCCATCCCGGCCAACTGCCAAGCTTGAGCGGTAAGACCGTTCTCGTGACAGCGGCACGAACTGATGGGTTGGGCGACACCATTCAGTTCGCACGCTATTTGCCGCTGCTGCAACGGCACGGTGCCACGGTATGCGTTGCCTGCCAACCGGCGCTCGTGAGCCTGCTGGGACGCAACAAATGCGTCGAACGAGCGTTTGCGAATACGGACCCTGCGCCCCCGTTTGATATCCAGATCCCGCAACTTGGCTTGCCGGCCCTGGCGGGTACGACCCTGGGTAGCATACCGTCCGCGATTCCTTATCTCACCGCCGACGCGGCAGCGTAGCCAGAGGTGGCAGCACGAACTGCAGCACGATCAGCGCGGCCAGCAACGGCAGTGTCCCCAAGCTAAATATCGGCATCGTCTGGCGGGGTAGCTTGCGTAAGAAAGGGGACCAGCGGTCGTTGCCCTTGCGACATTTCGCGGCCCTGGCGGCCCTTGACGGCGTGCGGCTTTTCAGTCTACAGCTCGAGGCCTGGCCAAGAATTAGCGGACGCGGGCTTTCCGGTCGTCGATTGGGGGAGCCGCTTTGATGAAGCGTCGCTGGAGGACCTCGCCGCCGCGCTCGTGAATGTCGATCTCGTCATCACCGTCGACACGGCGGCGGCCCACCTGGCGGGAGCGTTGGGCAGACCGGTTTGGACCGTGCTGCAGTTCGTACCGGACTGGCGCTGGCTTCTGGATCGTTCGGATAGTCCCTGGTATCCGACCATGCGCCTGTTTCGCCAAAAGCAGTACGGCAACTGGGGCGAGGTCTTTGAGCGCGTCACCGCGGAGGCTCGCGGGCTGGTCGAACGTGGCCGTGGGTCCCAGCGGGTGAAGTAAATGGCAACGAACTCCGATTTATTTCGACGCGCCCAACAATGCCATCAGCAGGGCAAGCTGGCGGAGGCTGAAGGACTGTACGAGCAGATTTTGCAAGCGGACACCAACCATGCCGGCGCCATGCACTGGCTCGGCATGCTGGTCCCATCAAGCCGGTCGGCATGAACGAGGGCTGCAATTGGTCCGGCAGTCGCTCGCCCTGGAGCCCATGGCGGCTGGTTATCATTTCAATCTCGGGAACCTTCTCAAAGACCTGGGCCAGCCGGCGACCGCCGCCGAATGCTATCGCCACGCTCTGCGCCTGAATCCTGATCACGCCAAGACCCACAACAACCTGGGCAACGTCTTGATGGACCACGGCAATTTGCTCGACGCGATCGGGTGTTATGAAGAAGCGTTGCGACTTGATCCGCGCCTGGCCATCGCACATTACAACCTGGGTGTGGCGCTGCGCGACCAGGGCAATCTGGAGAGCGCGGCGGCTTGCTTCCGCCAATGCCTGGCTCAGGACAGCACTTCGGTGGAAGCCGCCACGAACCTGGGCATCGTTCTGTACCACCAGGGCAGGTACGTGGAGGCAGCCTCGGCCTTCGAGCAAGCCTTGGACGTGGACCCGCGACGCGCGGATGCACGTTACGGGCGTGCTATCCTGCGGATGCTCACGGGCGACCTGGAAAAGGGCTGGCCCGACTATGAGTGCCGCTGGCAACAGCCGGGGTCTCGCGAAAACAGGGTGAGCAGGCCTGGCGCCCTGGCTTACCGTCCCATGCCCGCGCGCGCTTTCACGCAGCCTCAATGGGATGGCGCCGGCTTCGCCGGCAAGACGATCCTGATCCATGCGGAGCAGGGATTGGGCGATACGTTGCAGTTCATTCGTTACGCGCCGCTGGTCAAGGGACGCGGCGGCAACGTCATTTGCGAGTGCCAGGCCGAGCTGGTAGCACTCTTGAAGGGCTGCGCCGGCATCGATGCGGTGGTCGCGGCGGGGGGACCGCTACCGGCTTTTGATTTGCAGAGTCCACTCTTGAGCTTGCCCGGGATTTTCACAACCACGCTTACGACGATACCTGCCAGCGTCCCTTACCTTCATCTGGACACAGCGTCGATTCAACGCTGGCGTGAAAAATTGGTAGGCCTCGGCGGCACCGTGCCGTCTTCTGAGGATGTCAGCTCAAGCTGACCAGGGCCCTTGAAGGTCGGCATCGTTTGGCAGGGAAGTCAGCGGCATGTGAAGGACGGCTCCCGGTCGGTGCCTCTCAGGCATTTCGAAGCATTGGCGGCCATTGACGGAGTTCGACTGCTTAGCCTGCAAGTAGGCGCGGGGACAGAGCAGCTGGCGACGGCGGGGTTCCGTGTGGACGATCTGGGAAAAGAGCTTGATCCGGGTTCGCTGCTGGATTTGGCTGCAGTCCTCGTGAGCCTTGACCTGGTGATAACGATTGACTCGGCCCCAGCGGCACCTTGCCGGTGCGTTGGGAGTGCCGGTCTGGGTGCTTCTTCCATTCGTACCGGATTGGCGCTGGCTGCTCGACAGGGAAGACAGTCCGTGGTATCCGGGCACGATGAAGCTTTATCGTCAAAATTGCCTGGGCGATTGGGATAGCGTCTTCGGGCGCGTGCGCGAAGATCTCAGGGTCTGTGCGAAGCGGGGCCTTGCCTGGCGCATCGTCCGCTTCAAATAAAAAAGCCCACGAAGCGACGTGGGCTAATTGAGAGGTTGACTCGGTGCTTTGGCTGCATGTTAAGTGTTGGGACGACCGCCGGCGGCGCCGCCCGTGGCCGAGAGAGGACGCGGAACATTGCGGAAACGCTTCTGGAAGTCGAGTTCCAGGGCCCCGTAGGCGTTTTCATGTTGAACGACCACGTTGTTGAGGGCAAGCAAGAGACGCTTGGCGGTGAAGAAATTCATGACCACGCGGTGGGTCAACTTGACGGGTTCGGTGGGGGTGGGGCTGATCTGGGGATTGAGCCCGAAGTCGAGGACCAATTCCTCTGGAGTAATGTTTACCCGGCAAAAATTGGTGTAAACAGTCGACAAGGCCGAATAATCCGTCGGAATCTGGTTCGCCTGGTCCTGCGGTGTCTGGGGGTCCTTCTTCATTTCATCGGGCATCGCTACATCTCCTTGAATGGTAAAAAACTGGTTCGTCGCCTAGGCGCCTCTGCCTCGAACCCATATTGGAAATATTATATACAGGCGTCAACAGTTTTGAAAAAAACTCAATTAAATTATGGAAACTAAAAAACACGTTGCGATCACGGAGTCACGAATGGTCCGACAGCATTGCGGGACGTGGGCACTCCTTGGTGGGCTCTTGCTCGCTCCGGCCGCGTGGGCAGAAGTTCCCGAGAGCCCGGCCCAGTACATCAAAACGCATTATGCCAAAAATAGTTATCAGATTCCGATGCGCGATGGTGTCCGTCTTTACACCATCGTTTATTCACCGAAGGACACTTCGGACACCTACCCTCTGTTGATGACCAGAACCCCCTATGGCATCCATCCCTACGAAGCGGACCAATTCCGCGGCAGGCTCGGGCCGAACACGCATTTTCTCATGGAGAAGTACATCTTCGTCTACCAGGATGTGCGCGGGCGTTATCTGTCCGAAGGGACATACGAAAATGTTCGCCCGCAATTGCCACCCGACAAACGCGCCATCGCCGTCGTCCCCGAAGAATATTGACGAGAGTACCGACACCCATGACACGATCGCCTGGCTCGTGAAAAACGTCCCCAACAACAACGGCAAAATGGGGCTTTATGGCATCAGTTATCCCGGCTTCTACAGTTCGGCGGGGATGATTAATGCCCACCCGGCGCTCAAGGCGGTTTCGCCTCAGGCCCCGATCGCCGATTGGTTCTTTGACGATTTCTTTCATCATGGCGCCTTTTTCCTGCCGCATGCGTTTCGTTTTTTCTCAACGTTTGGTCAACCGCGGCCCGAGCCCACCACGAAAAATGCCCAGCGCTTTGAGTACGACAATGACGATGGTTACGCGTTTTTCATGAACATCGGTCCCCTCAAGAACGTAAACGCGAAGTACTTCAAAAACAACGTTGTCTACTGGAACACCATTGCGGCCCACCCCAATTATGATTCCTACTGGCAAGCCCGCAATTTGCTGCCGCACCTGCGCAACGTCGCCCCGGCCGTCATGACCGTGGGCGGCTGGTTCGATGCCGAGGACCTCTATGGCGCCCTCAACACTTACCGGGCGGTCGAAAAACAGAATCCGAAGGTCTTCAACGTGCTGGTGATGGGCGCCTGGTCCCACGGCGGCTGGGCCGGCAACGAATCGAGCCTGGGCAACCTGAGCTTCGGCGCCAACACCTCGGCCTTCTATCAAAAGGAGATCGAACTACCTTTCTTCAATCATTACTTGAAAGGGAAGGGAGAACACCAGCTGCCGGAGGCCTACATGTTCGAAACGGGTGTTAACCGCTGGCGCAAATTCGACGCCTGGCCACCCGCCAACCTGGAGAAAAAGGCCTTCTACTTTCACCCGCGCGGCCAGCTTTCGGTGGAAGTGCCTCAGGATGATGAACTCGTCAGCGACAGTTTTCCAAGTGATCCCAACCGGCCCGTCCCCTATACGCTGGCAACCGGCACTGGCATGATTAAAAGCTATATGGCGGAGGACCAGCGCTTCGCGGCACGCCGGCCCGACGTGCTTGTCTATCAAACAGGACTGCTGGTCAAGGACCTGACCTTCGCGGGACCCTTGCGGGCGGAACTTTACGTCGCCACCACTGGCACCGATTCCGACTGGGTCGTGAAGCTCATCGACGTCCAGCCCGACGGCAAACAAATCATGATCCGCAGCGAAGTCATGCGTGGGCGGTTCCGCAATAGCTATCAAAAACCGGAGCCCTTTGAGCCGGACCAGCCGGCCAGGCTTGCCCTGGATTTACAGGACGTCCTGCATACCTTCCGCAAGGGACACCGGGTGATGGTGCAAGTTTGCGGCAGCTGGTTTCCGCTCGTCGATCGCAATCCGCAGAAATATGTGCCCAATATCTTTCAGGCGGAAGAAGCCGACTTCGTCAGAACCACGCATCGTTTGTTTCGATCAAAGTCGATGCCCAGTTACGTGCAGGTGGGCGTGCTGCCCGACGAAAAGTAAGACGCCGCGCCGGCCGGGAGGTGATGATGTTGACAATACGTTGCCGGGAAAATGGGCCGCTGGTGTTGCCGCCTGAATTCAGGATCGTGGACCACCAGGGCAACGAGTTCGCGCTGCCCCAGGGCAAGGAATTGATCGCCCTGTGCCGTTGCGGCCAGTCGGGGATCAAGCCTTTTTGCGATGGTCAGCATCGGCAAATTGGCTTTAAAGCAGACGAACTGGCGCCGCCTTGAAAAGACGGGAACGGGGTCGTCGGCCTATTAGGACGGGGAATCTGAAACCCGGCCGCGGAAAAGAGCGCAGACGATCGTTGAGCCGGTTGCTATCTTCCTTGCCAGTGCCTTTCTTCATTTCCTCGCGTAATTTGCTGACCGGCGCCAGGCTCTCGCGGACATTGGCATCGCGCTGTCGCCCGCTCGACATCGTTGCGGACCTCCTCACGCAGGCGGTCCAAACGTATGCGTTCGCGGGCCAACTCGGCACGCTCCTTCGACATTTCCATTTCCATTTCCCGTGTCGCTTCATCGAGCTCCTGGTTGCGAAGCTGGAGTTGCTCGAATTCTTGCGTCAGTTTGGCGCGTTCGTTCTCCAGCTGGTGGCGATATTGATTGAGTTCCGCCTCATAACTCTCCAGGTCGCCATTCACGGGCACGACCGCTGGTTGGGGAGCAGCGCTGGCCGGCACTACCTCGGCCAGGGGGCGAGCGTTCTCGGCTTCCTGGCGCACTCTTTCGGCCTCCTCCCGCGCGGCGGCGGCTTGCTGGCGCATTTCCTCGACATAAGCATCCTTCTCTTCGAGCAATTGCCGGAGCAGCTGGTTCTCCGCCTTCACGTCTGTCTGGTCCGGGGAAGCTTCCGGGACTTTCGCCGACAGGGCTTCGGCAAGCCGGCTTTCGTAGTCACCAAGCATTTTCCGCAATTCATCATTCTCCTGAAGGAGGACCTGGGCGTCGCCATCCGGAGCACTTCTTGAAGTGCCCTGAAGGTCGCGGAAGTCATTCAGCAGGTGGGCCATCTCCGTCCGTTGCTCGCGTAGGGCCGCCTCCGCTTGATTGAGCGCCGCCCGCTGTTGCTCAAAAATTGCCTTCGTTTCCGCCTGTTCCGCAGCCCATCGTTCTTGCAAGTTCATGGTGTCCTCTACTTCACGTTGCGAATTGTCGACACGTAACTTGAAACGCGCGCGTCTGCTCGGCCAGCTCCGCCTTGTTTTTTTCCAGGGTCGCGGCATCCTCGCCAAGCCGTTGCTTCGCTTGCGCCGCTTGCCGCTGTTGCAGGACGATCTTGGCTTCGTCGGCGCTGCAGCGCTGCTGGAACTTTTCCCAGCGCAGCTTGATCTCCTTGTCCGCCTCATCGAGGCGTCCCGCGAGGCCAGCTTCCACGGTCTGCACATGCTTGAGATGCGCTTTCCCGCTCCGCATTGAGCTTGTCGCGATCAGCTTCCAGATCGCGTTCCGCCAATTCAAGCTGGTTAAACCGTTGATCGTATTGGCGAATTTTCTCGCGAACCTCGGCGGCCTTCTGCTTGAGTTCAGCCTGCTGGTGTTCGGCCTGCTGGTGGCAGCCCGCATCCAGTGCTTGCGTGCGGAGCCTTCTGCGGTAACCTAAAGCCAGCTGTGCCAATTTCTGGCGCGAATGCTGCCAGTGCTCCAGCCGGGCCGCACCGAAATTCTTGGAATCCAGGAGCGAGCCGGGCGGTATTTTGACTCGAAAGCTGAAGGGCCCGATTTGCAGCACATCGCCTTCAACCAAAACTCCGGACCGGGGCAGGCCGCCGTTGACACGCGTGCCAGTACGGCTGCCACAATCGCGAACGCGATAACCGTCGGGGGACCGGTAAAGAATGCAATGGAGTGTCGAGATTTCCGGGGCATCGAGCCCCATGTCGCAGCCGCGGGCCCTGCCAATGGTGATGACCTCGCGGTCAAGCGCACGTGGCCTTTTGTCCATGCCGCCAAAGAGCGGTACCAGGGCCGGCTGGCGCATTAGGTTGATGTCGCGGTTCATTGGCATCATGGCCCCGGCCCAGGATTGACGAACACGATATGCCGTCCCGGTCTTGGGCGTTTATTTGAAAAGAACGGTGCTTCCACAAAAGCATAGCTCAAGAAAAAGGACCGTGATATCGGCTTAAAACGGTTTTTTTAAACAAATGTGTCAAAAAATCAGGCGGCGTCTATAATCTCTGGAGATTCTCGGAGACCGTAAAAGGCGGGGATAATTTTACCCGGTAGGAAGAGGCGATCACCATGGGGCAGTGGTTCCGGAACGTCAGGGTGGCCATCCAAACGGTCGGCCAGGGCATGTGGATCACCTTGTGGTATTTCCTGCAAACCTATAAGCGTAAGGCGTTCACGCAGCATTTCGAATACCCGGAATTGCCGGTATCCGTGAAGCCGCGCTACCGGGGTTTTCACCGCTTCGATTTGACGACCTGCATCGGCTGCGACAAATGCGCCCGTGCCTGCCCTGTTGATTGCATCTATATCGAAAAGATCAAGAACCCGGTGGGCAAAGGCTTCCGCGTCAACGGCTTCAAGATCGACTACACCAAGTGCATGTTCTGCGCCCTGTGCGTGGACCCCTGTCCGGTCGATTGCATCTTCATGGGCTCGACGCACGACCAGAGCTGCTTTAGCCGTGATGGCTGCATCGTCGATTTTGCCAAGCTCCCCATCGAGACAGCATGGGGCCAGGCGACGCTCAACCCGACCGCGATAGCGGCCTCCAAGCTGACGGCCGAGCCCGTCTGGACGAAGCCACCCGATCCGCCGCCGCCGCCCAAGCCCGCTCCCGCGCCCGCGGCGCCGGCGAGCCCCATTGTGAGTTGATGCAGAGCATGCCGACACGCGGCACGCCGTCTCTT
Organism: uncultured Planctomycetota bacterium; assembly: GCA_963848825.1. GTDB lineage: Bacteria > Planctomycetota > Planctomycetia > Gemmatales > Gemmataceae > CAVVSQ01. The sequence continues at coordinate 34,216 of CAWKFA010000010.1, forward strand.
TTTGGTTGGATATCCCATGACCACAAAAGCGAAAACCGAAAAAAAATACTATACCCTGGCGGAAGCCAATGCCACCTTGCCGCTGTTGCGTTCTATTTTGCGCGACATCACCGAGCTGGCCGTGAGTTTGCGCGATCGTCATCAGCGCCTGGTCGATCTGCAAGGCGCCGGCCAGGTCGACGATGCCCATCAGGAAGAGATTCGCCATATCGCGACAGAATTCGCGAACGATCAGGAACGCATGAAAAGCTTCGAGGACGAGCTGCGCAAGCTGAACGTCGAGCTGAAAGACTACTTCAGCGGCCTTATCGATTTCCCTTCCTTGATGGACGGTCGGGAAGTTTACTTGTGCTGGCGGCTGGGCGAAACGGAAGTCAGCCACTGGCACGATCTCGAGGCGGGCTTCGCCGGACGGCAACAACTCCCCAGGATCGCGGAATAGCTATTGGCCTGGCGCGTCGCGCGCTTCCCCTTGAGACACGGGCTGAACCCATGACATCCCTCGTTTTTTATCTGTTGGTCTTTCTCTTCGTCGGCTCGTTTTTTTTGTTCATCCATCTCATGATGGGTAAAGCGATTCGCCCCTCCAAGCCGGAAGGGGATAAGCTTACCATCTACGAGTGCGGCGAACCCACCGTGGGCAGCGCCTGGATTCAGTTCGATTTACGTTACTATGTGGTGGCCCTGTTATTTGTCGTGTTCGATGTCGAAGTGGCTTTCTTCTTTCCGTGGGCGGTTGTTTTCGGCAATGCCAATACGCTGGCAAACCCGGACCTGGATCCGACCGCTCGCCAGGTCCTCTCCGCCCGGCTGATGCCGACCGGCTTACCGAACGCCGACGGCACTCCCGTCGCGACGGAAAACAATGATATCGACGCCGACACCGCCAAATCGTGGGCCTGGATCGCCTTCGCGGATATTCTGGTCTTCTTCAGCGTTTTGATGATGGGGTTCGCCTATTTGTGGCGACGTGGCGACATCGACTGGGTGCGCAGCACGGCGGCCGAGAGAACATCCGGAACTGTCGAGGAGCTACCCGGCGCATGGAAAGCCGGGACGGTCGAGCAACTGGTCGGGGCCAAGTAGGCAGCTATTTGTGGAGCTAACTTTATGGGCATGCTGGAAGGGTCGTTCCCTGAAGACAATTTTCTTATCACCACGCTGGAGCAGGGCATCAACTGGGCGCGTGAATCAAGCATGTGGCCGATGACCTTTGGGCTGGCCTGTTGCGCGATTGAGATGATGGCGGCCGGCGCCTCACGTTATGACATCGACCGCTTTGGCGCGGGTGCTTTTCGAGCGACGCCACGGCAGGCCGACCTCATGATCGTGGCGGGGACCGTCAATTATAAAATGGCGAGCCGGGTACGCCGACTTTATAACCAAATGCCCGACCCCAAATTCGTGATCGCCATGGGGGCCTGCACCTGCGGTGGCGGCCCCTATTACAAGTATGGTTATAACGTGGTCAAGGGGGTCGATCTGGTCGTGCCGGTGGACGTCTACGTTCCCGGCTGCCCGCCCCGTCCCGAAGCGCTTCTCGAAGGCTTGATGCGCATCCAGGACAAAGTTCGCGGCATGAGGGGCCTTACGAAAAATCAGCCCATCGATGTCCCGATTCCGGCACGCACGGGTTACGTTCAGCTACCGCCGGAACTGAGCGACCCCGATCCCGTCAAGGAGATGGAGAAACAGTTCGCCTTCGCCAAACTAACCAAGGAAAGAGCCGCCCCAACCAAGGCCTGAGTGTGAAGCCACGATCTCCCCTTCAAAAGCCGACCGGGAAGCCCATGAATGCCACCGAAATAATCGCGGTCCTCGAAGCCGAATTCGGCACCCGTATCAAGAGCAAAAAGACCGACCTTATCGACCCCTTCGTCGTGGTCGAGCCAGCCGAATTGGTCGCCGTGTGTCGCTATTTGCGTGACGATCCCAACCTGAAGTTCGAGATTCTCAGCTGCATCAGCGGCGTCGATTACCTGGAGCTGGACCCCAAGAAAGTGGCCAAGGCCGGCTTCGAGCCGCACCTGGAAATTGTCTATCACTTGCAAAGCTTCACGCACAGGCATCGCTTTACTTTGAAGTTGGTGCTGCCGCGCTGGCAGGATAACCAGGCCGGCAAGCTGCCCGAAGTGCCGTCGCTGACCGCTCTTTGGCCGGCCGCCGACTGGCACGAACGCGAAGTCTATGATCTCAGCGGCGTCTGGTTCACCGGCCACCCGGACCTGCGCCGCATACTCCTCTCGGAGGACTGGGTAGGCCATCCGCTCCGCAAGGACTACGAATTCCCGCTCGAATATCATGGCATACGGGGAAGATAACCCGAGGGAATGGTCATAACGCCAAAGTAAATGATCCCGCGAAAATGACGAAGAAACGACCCGGCTAAATTCTCCGGAAGGTAATCCATCAATGGCGACAGCGACTCTTACCGCCCCCGAGCCCACGATTGTGGAATTTGATGTCCGCACCGATGAAATGCTCGTCAATATGGGGCCGCAACATCCAAGCACCCACGGCGTGCTGCGCCTGGTGCTGAGGACCGATGGCGAGATCATCTCCGAGGTCACCCCCCACCTGGGCTATCTCCACCGCTGCGCCGAGAAGATCGGCGAGAACGTCACGCCGATCCAGTACATCCCGTACACCGATCGCATGGATTACCTGGCCGGCATGAACATGAACCTGGGCTATTCGCTGGCGATCGAAAAGCTCTGCGCCATGAACATCCCGCAAAAGGCCGCAAGTCATTCGCGTCGTCATCGCCGAACTTAACCGCATCGCCAGCCACCTGGTCGGCATGGGGGCTTACGGCCTGGACCTCGGCACCTTCAGTCCGTTTCTGTACGCCTTCCGCGAACGGGAAATGATCCTGGACCTGTTCGAGGAGGTCTGTGGCGCCCGCCTCACCTATAGCTACATAACCATCGGCGGCGTGCACGATGACCTTCCCGAAGGCTGGGTGGGCCGTTGCCAGCAATTCCTCGACTATCTCAAACCACGCATCGAGGAATACCACACGCTCCTCACGCGTAACGCCATTTTCGTCCAGCGCACCGCCAACATCGGCGTCATGTCCAAGGAAATGGCACTCGCGTATGGCTGCTCCGGCCCCATGTTGCGCGGCTCGCTCAGCCGGGACCTGGGCGACCCCGAATGGGACCTGCGCAAGCTCGAACCCTATTGCGGCTACGAACAATATCAGTTCAAGGCGATCATTCCCCCGTTTCCTGAAGCGCCGCCCGAAGCCGTCCTGGGCGATTGCTGGCACCGGTTTTATGTCCGCATGCTGGAAGTGCTCGAGAGCATCAAGCTGGTCGAGCAGGGCCTTAAAATGTACCCCACGGCCGTGGGCTCGCACCGCATCGAACTGCCCAAGCATTTGCCGGCCGGCGAAACGTACGTGGAAACCGAATGCCCGCGCGGCCAGATGGGCTTTTACGTGGTGGGCAGCCCCGCCAAGAGCCTGGTCCCTTTCCGGGTCCGTGCACGCTCGTCAAGCTTCTCCAACCTCAGCGTCACCAACCCCATTTGCCGCGGCTGCCTCATCGCCGACGTCCCCGCCATCGTGGGCAGCATCGACATCGTGATGGGGGAGATAGACAGGTGAGACCAACCGTCCAATTGCCTTGAAAAGTATCTCCGACCATCCTCTTGGCCGTCGTGTTTATACCAGGGGAAGTTCCCGCCAAGTTATCGTGCGGTTCGCCTTCACCCTCTCAGCAGCCATTTCAGCAATCGCTTCCATAGCGGGATGGACGGCACTTGAGTAGATGCCTCGTGAAACTCAGTGATAACTGCCCCGATCTCGCTGCTCACCCGCTCACAGACGGTGCGGAAGTCACTCGTCCGCCGTTCGGCGGTATAAAACGAGAAAGTGTATGAGTCGTGGTAAATGGCAGGCCCGCCAACGTATACCCACCATTCCGTCTCCTCGACGGCAACGAGGCGGTTGTCAGAAAACATCTTGATCCGCAGCGGAGGCTCACGCTCCATCTCTTCTTGGCGGGCATACCAGTAAGCCAAGTCCGGCAGTGAGTCCAGCCGGGCCGAAGTTCCGCTGATCTCGATGTCGAGCGCGCTATGGGGGATGGCTCGAAGAAGGGCGTTGGTGATCTGGACGAATAACTCAGCGTCAAAGAACATCCCATCCTTGTCCGGACGGAAACTGTCGAGAACCACTGCAAAACGCTCCTTTAGCCCGGCGTTGTAGACGAAGGGCGGCGGAAAGCTGCACGCATGGTAGCCGGCGACAAGGGCCAGGCGGCGGTGATTCGAGGTGTCATCTGGCCTATTTGGCTGTGACATTGGAGTATTGCCCACGCAGTCCTTGGGTCAAATATGTCCGCGCGCTCTTGCACCCTTCAGCCCGCTGCTGACAATTGGGTCAGGAGCAGCCACTAAACGCCGCCGACCTACGGAGGACGGAGCTGGCACATATATTCTATCCCCACGTACATTCACGGACGTAATCTCACCTGGACCGAAAACCTGCAAGCAAAAAGAGACAACCCTCCCGGGGGAAGGAGGGTTGTCGATGGACGGGGTTCTGGCGGGTTGGGTCGGAGGTGTCTGGGGATGGGGTCAGCCGGGGACATTGGTTCCCGAGTGTAAAACCCAAGGCCCACGGGGGTTGGGCCTTGGGTAGCGGAACCTGGCAACTCATCCGACGAACATGGCCTCGGGGGAAGGCCGCTCTGTTCCGGGGGTTCGTCGTTTTTCCTTGCCGAAGTCTTTAAATGCACGTCGCCGTGCCAAGAAGTTGGAACGCGTTGGCAACAATGAGGCCCGGCGTCACAAATCATTATTTTTATTAAAGTTATGCACCAGGCGCGGCGGCAAAATATCCTCAGAACTATTAGAAGTACGTAGGAAAACTTTGCCGGATGGTTGGATTTTACAACGAAGATTGTAAAAATGGCATCAGCATTCGAATGCAGTTCAACATCCCAGGCGCGTTGGGGGTTTCGGGGAATTTATGGGCGAGATACCGGCTTTGCGACTGGCCGTGCTAGCGAGCGGCGGCGGCACAACGTTGCAGAATTTGCTCGACCATATAGGCGACGGCCGCCTGAACGCCCGCGTCGATATGGTGCTTTCCAATCATGCCGACGCCTTCGCGCTGGAGCGTGCTCGTGCCGCCAATATCGCTGCGGTGGTGGTTTCCTCTAAAGCAGCCGGTTCCCGTGAGGAGTTCAGCAGGCAGATATTTCAGCACTGCCGGCAGGCGGGCGCCGACCTTGTGTGCCTGGCCGGCTTTTTGCAGCTTATCCAGGTTCCTGATGATTTCCTGGGCCGGGTGATGAATATCCACCCGTCGCTTATTCCGGCGTTTTGCGGCAAGGGCTATTTTGGGCACCATGTCCATGAAGCCGTGCTCGCGTATGGGGCCAAGGTAAGCGGCTGCACCGTCCATTTCGCCGACAATGTTTACGATCATGGCCCCATCATTTCGCAGCGCACCGTCCCGGTCCTGGAAGACGACACGCCCGAGCTTCTCGCGGCACGTGTCTTCACCGAGGAATGCCTGGCCTATCCGCAGGCGATCCGGCTATTCGCCGAGAATCGATTGAAAATTGAAGGGGCGGCTGGTGCGTATCCGTTGAGTTTAAGTCGGCAGCAGGGCGCGGTCGCCGATATCTGTCCGATAAAAGCCGCCCTGAAAATGAATTTTACGCACCGCCGCGTAGGCTTTTCTCTTGGCCTCCGCGAGCGTGGCACCCAGGGCCGTTACGCTCAAAACGCGGCCCCCGTCGGTGTGCATCATGCCATTGACGTCAAGCCGTGTGCCCGAGTGAAAGACTTTTACATCCTCGAGTTTCGCCGCCTCTTCCAGTCCCAGGATGACTTTGCCTTTTGGATAGTTGCCGGGATAGCCCTGACTGGCCATCACGACGCGAAATCGCGTGGCGCGGGTCCCATTCGAGCGTGTTCTCGGCGAACTCGTCGAGGCGATTGTCCACGACGGCTTCCAGCAAATCTAGCAGATCGGTTTTCAGCCGCATCAATATGGGCTGCGTCTCAGGGTCGCCGAAACGGCAGTTATATTCGAGGATGCGCATGCCCTGATTGGTAACCATGACGCCGGCGTAGAGAATGCCGCGGAAAGGGACGCGGCGACGTTTCATGGCATGCACGGTGGGCACCAGGGCGTGCACTTCGATCTCATTCAATAACTCGTCCGTGGCGATCGGGGCAGGGCAGTAGGCGCCCATGCCGCCCGTATTGGGGCCCTGGTCCTTGTCGAGTGCGCGCTTGTGATCCTGGGACGGGGCCAGGGGCACGATGGTTCGTCCGGAGACGAGAGCCAGGATGCTCAGTTCCTGCCCCTCCATGCGTTTCTCGACGATGATTTGCCGACCGGCGGCCCGGCCAAATTCTTCGCGCACCATGATGCGCTCGATGGCGGCCAGGGCATCCGCATTCGTATCACAGACAATCACGCCCTTGCCAGCCGCCAGCCCATCCGTTTTGACAACTACGGGGTATTCGCGGGTTTGCACATAGAGACGGGCAGGATCGGGATGGTCGAAAACGCGGAACTCGGCCGTCGGCACGTTGGCGTCGCGCATCAGCTTCTTGGCGAAAACTTTGCTCGCTTCGAGCTGGGCGGCCGCCTTGTTGGGCCCAAATATTTTGAGCCCTTCTTTTTGAAAATAGTCCACGATGCCGTGCGCCAGGGGATCTTCCGGACCGACAACCGTGAGGCCGATGTTCTCTTTTTTGGCGAACTTCATCAGGCCGTCGATGTCGTGCACGGGAATAGGCACATTGACGGCGTCGAGGCCGGTGCCGGCGTTGCCCGGCGCGCAAAAGACCTGGTCCACCCGCGGCGATTGGGCCAGCTTCCATACGAGGGCATGTTCACGGCCGCCCCTGCCAATAACGAGGACTTTCATGTCACTTCCACTGCCCGGGGGTGCTGGCGATCTTCGGCTTCCCGCTGTTTCGGTTTGAGCCAGTCCAGGATGACGCCCTGTTCCATCCAGACCATCATGCCCAACAGGAGCATATCGCTGGAAGCTACCTTTTCCTGGCTATGGTCCGGCTTCGGATGGTCCAGCCTGGGATGGTCCATGCCGGCATCGGGAGCTTGAATCTCCACCGGCGGCGCGGGCTGCCAGACCTGGACATGTTCAATACTCATGGAAGGCCTCCTGGAAATTCGTTTCGCTGCCAGGCGAATATTTTAGTATAACGCGGAAGCACCAAAAACCCAAGAGGCAGCCCGGGCCGTAGGCTCGATCTGGGAAGAACGGGCGTTAATAGCGCGGCGCTGGCGGAACAACCATGGATCAACATTTCATTCTTTGCGGTTTGGGCCGGGTGGGCGAGCGCGTGCTGGAGCACCTGCAATCGGCCGGGGCCCGGGTTGTGGTTATCGATACCAAGTGTGCCGCCGGCGATGAGCGCTTCGCGGCGCTGTCCTGGTGCGCGGTGATTGCCGCCGTAAAGACATCCTGGAGCAGGCCGGCCTGGCGGATGCTCGCGGCATTCTGATCCTGCCAAGCGATGAGCTGGTGAGCCTGCAAACCGCCCTGGTGGTTCGGCAGCTGCATGCGACGATTCGTGTCGTCGTGCGCATGTTCAATCAAAAACTTATCACGCGCCTGGGCTCCGCGGTGGCCAACGTGCAGACGCTCAGCGTTTCGGCCCTGGCCGCGCCCTCCTGGCGCTGGTGGCCCGGACAGGCGAGGCCTTGAGCACTTTTCAGATGGAGGATGGCGATACCTGTCAAATCGCCGAGTTCACGGTGGCCGCCAACTCGCCCCTGTTGAACCGCACTCTTGGGGACGAAGCACGCCGGTACGAGGCCGCCGTGGTGGCGCACATGCCCGCGGGTGGCAAGCCCAGGTTTGTGCATGAGGTTGACGACCAGGCGCTCCTCGCGGCGGGAGATCGGGTCGTGGTTTGCGCTCCCGCGGCAAGCCTGGCTCCGCTCTTGACGCAAGAGGGCAACGAGTCTTTCCCGGAGCTACTATGGGCGGGCCTCGTCAAACGTCTCGCACGCGTCATCTGGCGCACCGTGGCCATGGTTGACCTGCCGGTCAAGATCTGCACGTCGGTCCTGGCGACCGTTATTCTCATCAGCATGCTGATTTTTCACCTGGGTTTGACCAACGAACCCCTGATCGACGCTTTTTATCGCACCATTAGCCTGATCGCCACCGGTGCCGACATGCATGGCGACAAACTTGAACCGGGGGCCTGGCAAAAGGCATTTATTAGCGGCTTGCGCCTCTCGGGTGCGGCTCTGATCGCGGCGTTTACCGCCATCTTCACGAATTATCTCATACGGGCCAATCTAGGCGGCGCCCTCGAGGCCCGCCGCATTCCCGACAGTGGCCACATCATCGTTTGTGGCCTGGGCAATATCGGCTATCGGGTGGTCGAACAACTGCTGGCCCAGGGCGAACTGGTGGTGGCCATCGAGCGTTCGCGCGACAACCCGTTTATCGCCACCGCCCGCCGCCAAAAGGTGGCGGTAATGATCGGTGATGCCACGATGCGCGAAGTACTGGAGCAAGCCCATGCGGCCAGCGCGCGTGCCGTGCTCGCGCTCACGAACAACGAACTCGTCAACCTGGAAATTGCCCTGATGGTTCGCGAACTGGCCCCCAAGCAGCGTGTCGTGCTGCGCGTCGTCGAGGCCAATCTCGCGCAGACGCTACGCCAGACCGCCAACATCAAGCTTCGCGCTGTCGATTCCCGAGCTGGCGGCGCCCGCTTTCGTCGCCAGGCTGTTCGGCGACCGCATCCGGGGCATGGTATTGGTTGGCGGACGCATGCTGACGGTCTATGACCTGCACATGCGCGACAGCGATTCCCTCTTTATGACCAAAACCTTGCGCGAAACTTGCGCCGCCTTTCAGTTCGTGCCCATCCACTGGCACGGCCAGACTGGCCGCAAAACAATCAATCCCGACGAGAAAATCGCCATGGGGGATCGACTCACCGTTATCATCGCGCTGGAGGATTTGCAGAAACTGGCGAGTCTGCAGAGAGATCGTCCCCTGAGCTAAACCGTGGCGGAGGGCGGTTTCTTTGGTAGCAAGGGGTAATGCAAAAAAAATCGCAATTTTGCGATTGAAATATTGGCGGCGGTCGATACTCTTCTGTTAGGGTGAAGGTGAAGGAATGCCGCAAACGACGTTGCTCGTTTTCCAAAAAGGGGTTAATGATCGTCCGTTGATAGATTGGCTCAATCATCTCGAAGAATTTGAGCCAACGGCATACGCGGCGTGTCTTGACCGTATCCAGGATCTCGAACGATTGGGTTTCGAGTTGAGACGGCCAGCGTGCGATTGTCTTGGCGATGGCATTTATGAACTGCGAGCGAAATGCAAACGAGTTCATTATCGCATCTTGTGCTTTTTTTGCGGAAAAAATATCGCGTGCTTGACTCATGGATTCACGAAGGAAGGTGCCGTGCCCCAGGTTGAAATCGGTCACGCTCAAAAAGCCAGGGAGCTTGTTGAAAGTGACAAAGACCGGCACACAACAGATGAATGGGACTTATGACATGGCAAAAAAACTTCGCACAAGAAATTTCGGTGACGTAATTCGGGCTAAACTCGCTGCTAATCCGCAATTAGCCAAGGCAGTGGAGGAACACTCATTTAATGCCAATATTGCTCAACAAATTTATGATTTACGCACTGAGGCCGGCCTTAGCCAAAAACAACTTGCGGCGATCGCTGATACTCAACAATCAGTGATATCACGCATTGAAGATGCCGATTATGACGGCCATTCGCTGGCGCTGCTTAAAAAGATTGCTGATGCGTTACATCGTCGGCTCAAAGTTGAGTTCTATGCTCAGCCTGTCTTGGGCGTTGCCGAAGTTACAGAATTTACCATAAATTGGGCCTTTCCCGAGGAATGAAATCCAACGATTGAAGCCGGAAACAATGGTGCCGATTGATGCGTCAGGGCTTGGCGATTCCGGTCTTCGTCAAATATTTACCGGCAGCGGAATGACGACAGACACCAAGCTCATCAAAGCATAAAAAGAGGTGATACCTGTGACTGCACTGGCTAAAAAACGCGGAAAAACTCAAAAGAATCCCGAATTAAAGTTGGTTCTTCTTGGACTCAGACTTGTAGAGTCGGAGTCAAAATTAAGCGAATTGAAGGCGGCCCAACTTCCTGGGCATGGTACTCAATACGTAAACGCGACGGTGGAGTTGCGTGACGACAACAAGGAGGTCGTCGTTAATATCAGAATTACGCTGCACGCCTCCTATGACGGCGATCAGACGAAGGACCCAGCAATATCTCTCATGGCAAGTTTTGTCGCGAATTATTCAATTGAGGAATTTCCAGGCAAGGACGTCATTGAAAAAATCATGCCGCAAATCGGGATGTCCAATATATGGCCCTATTGGAGGGAATTTGCTCAATCAATAACGACCAGAATGGGTCTTCCTGCCTTTCCCCTGCCTTTGGTTAACACTGCCCTTCAAAAGGCTGATAAATAGAGAAGACACGGGCTATTTAGCCCACCGTGCTTGAGGTTATGCTCGCTAACCACCGGTTACGAGTTCCGTGCTGGCACCGCATTGTTCAAGCAGAGACCGATACCAGGCGGCGGTCGCCGCGGCGCGGCCCGCCAGCGCCGTCGTGCCCCAGATGATGGATAGCGTCTGACGGCTTTCGCCAGTTGTTTTCGTGCGTTGGGCATCCTTGACCGCATTGGCGCAGGGCCCCTCCGCGTCGAAGAGGCACAGAAGGCCGCCCAGGTCGATGGTCTGGCCCGAGGCGTTGAAGACATACGAGGACCCCGGTGGCGCGACGTCAACGTGCAGCGGCTGGCGTGCCCGGTCCAGGTCGACGACGCTGATGGGCAGACCACTATGCAGGGACACGATATTGCAGACATCCACGCACAGGTTGATCGGACCCAGTTTTTTCTCGGCGACGGCTTTAAGAAGATACTCCGAAGCCGGCTTGCTTCGTCCCGTCGGCTTGAAGCCTCCTTGACGCAATAGCGCTCGTACCGCCTCGCGCACGGTGTCGTCGCTACGCAGCGGCGCCTCGGCCTCGAGCGACAACAAGCCGGCTATTGGCGGTGGGCAGGACAGCGCGCTCAAAGGTTTCGGAAAGAGGGTTCGGAAGGCATAGCAATCAAGCAGTGGATATGCGGCGACGGTTAACATGGCCAACCCAGGTTCCCGGTTTCAGTTTTGGACCTTTTCCAGGGCGTTCAATATTTCTTCGCGCAGCGGGGGGATGGTCTCGGCCAAGAACCGCCGCTGCAACGCACCCACGGCGCCGTGGCCGTCGCGGCCCATCTGCGCAAGGCTTAGCACGACCCCCAAACGCACTGACGGAATTGGGTGATCGATTTGCTCGATGAGGGGCAACACCGCCGGACGACCTAGCTTGCTGATTTCCTCAGCCAGGAAAGCATTTAGCTCCGCATCTGGATTGCGAAATGCACCCAGGAGCAAGAAAACGCGCTCCTTGGGCTCCAGTTTAAGCTGCTGGACGACCTTGAGCGCCGCCTGAAACTCTTCTCTTTTGGCGGTCCGCAAAAGTGCCGCGAGATTGTCCTTCGCGGGCAGGGCCTTCGGCCCAAGCCCGGCCAGGCTCGCCAGCGCCGTTTTGCGAAGGTCGGCATCGTCCTCCTTGAGGAGGTTTCCCAATTCCTTGGCAGCCTGCTCGGTGCCGGCGGCGATGGCGCCCATGGCGGCCAGCACGGGCAAACGCAGTTTCGCCGACGCCGTTCGCTCCAACGATTTACGCAGTTCCGGCAGGCAGTCCGCCGCCTCGTCCCCCAGCGCCTTGATCGTGAGCAGCGCCATGAGACGTAGCTCGCTGTCGGCGCCGACCAGCGTCTCCTTGAGCAAGGGCACCAGCGGAGTGCCACGTTTCCTGGCAAGTTCCATCACCTGCAAGGGGAGCGCGCTGTTTTTTTCCAAACACATTCTGGCAAACACGGGCCTCAAGTTCGCGAGATCCTCATCCGTGGCAATGGCCCCCAACGTTTTTAAACTCTGCAGGCGAATCGCCTGGTTTTTGGCTGACAACTGCCGGGCCACCCCGTCCGTCAACAGCGCCGCGCGCTTGCCGCAGATTTCGAGAGACACCAGAACTTCCACCAGCGTGTCCGGCTCACCGTCCGTGGCGAGCCAGCTTTCCACGAGCGCCCGGTGCGTCGTGATATCGATTAGCGGGATCAGACGCAGTGCCTCAAGGCGAACCTCCAGGTCGGCGTCTTCCATCGCCCGTAGAAGTCCCGGCAAAAGATCGTCCGGACATTTGCCGTGTCTTCGCAGCGCGCCGAGGGCCAACTTGCGTAGGGCGGGGTCTGGACTGTTTACTTCTTGAAACAGGCTGACCTCTGCCGCGCCGGCGCCGGGCCCAGTTCCGCGAGCAACTTGGCAGCGCACCAGCGCAGCGCCGGGCTGGCGGGCGTCCGCAAGTGGAGCGCCAGCATTGGGGCATCGTCCGGCTCGAGGAGCACCAATTTTTTGCAGAGCCTGCTCGGCCGTGCTTCGTGGTAAGCCATGCGTGGTCGGCAGGATCTTGAGCAACATGGGCCGTGCCAGCAGTGCCTGCCGCCCCAGTTTGCCCAGGGCATAGCAAGCCTGGGTTTGCATCTCGATCTTCTGGCTTTCGACCAGGCCTGTCAGTGCGGCGAGCACGTCGAGGCCTTTCGGGGCGAGGTTGCCGAGGGCCGCGACCGCAGCCAGGCCCACCTCATCGGCATTATCGTGCAACGCGGCCAGCAACAGCCTGGTCGCGAAGGGCGCGTCGTCGCTGGCATGGCCAAGGGCATCCGCCGCCGCCGCGCGTACCGGTGCGCTGGCATCTTTTTGCAGAATTTGAGCTATTTCGCCCAGCACCGCGGTGGTGGCCAGGCCGTCCTCGCCCAGCGCGGTGAGGGCATAGACGCGTGCCTGCTCCCTGGTGGCTCCTGTCCGCCAGAGTTTCATGAGCAACGGACGCTCCCGGACGCTAAACGGCCTTACCTTGCGTAGCTGCTGCACTGCCGCCTGGCCTACCTCCTCGTCAATGGTCAAGCCTTGCAACAGTCCTTCCATGAGGGGCTCGTCAAAAGTTCCTTCCGCGCGTGCCTGGACGGCGAGGAGGCCGAGTTCCTTGAGCAGCTCCTGCCATAGAAATGGGTCACGGCTTGGGGTCAACGTCAGCAAGCCAGGAACCTCTTCCAAGGTAGGGGCCGGCAACCTGGTGAGTTGGTCCAGGGCCGCGGCGCGCACGCTCGCCAGCCCATCACTTAACGATTTCAAAAGGAGCAAACGTGTCAGTGGCGAACGCGGCGCCGTGGCGCGTAAGGCAGCCACGGTTTCCCGCCGAACCTGTTCATCGGCGTCACGCATCGTCTGAGCCAGGTGGGGAAGCGCTGCCTCCGCCACCGTCCCCAGGCTGGCCAGCGCTCGAACCACGTCGGCCCGCACGGATGGCTGGCGATGCGAGAGCGCGCGGGCCAGATAGGGGACGGCCAGGTTGCCCTGTTCGCGCAACGCCTGGCGGGCTTCCTTGTGGTTCGGATGAGCTAGCTCTTGTAACACCCTGGTCCAGAAATAGCCCGGTGCAGCCGCTTCCAGTAAAGGATCAATGGCGTCTCGAGGGGACAGGGCCATGGTCCATTCGGCGCGTTGACCAGTCGTTTGCCAGCCTGGCACATCGAAAAAGCCCGCGGGCACGCCAAGCTTGCGTGACAGCAGCTCCCGCGTACTCTCAGTGACGCCCGAGAAATCAAGCGCGGGAGCCGACGACTTCGAAGTTCGTTTACGGCCAAGTGTCACGGCGATATCGAGATTGGCCGAAAACTCACAGCGAAGGGAACAAAAATCAGCGCTTTGAGCAAAGCTATTGAGGATCGCGAAAAGATTGATGCCCCGAATGGTTACGTCACACCCGGCGGTGGTTGCCGTGTCAAAGCCAAATCCAAATCCTGGCATGCTGGTGAGCTCGCCCACAAAAGCTGTCATTTTCTCCGACAGCACTGGCGGGCGCGTGCGTTGCAGTATTTGTCGCACCAGCTTGTGGTCGCCGAGGAAGAGTCGTTTCTCGGCTACCTTGCAATAAGCCAGGTGGCCGGCGACAAATAAGTCTTCGTTTTCAAAATTGGTTTCTTGCTTGGGAAGTTTGAGGTAATCCAGAACAGCGTCGAGCGACACGGGTCCCTGCGTTTGCACGAGGGCCACGACGCCACGGTGGTCGCCGGCGAAGAGAATGCTGTCAAAGTCGCCTGGCCGGACGCCGCAAATGCGCAAGCAGTCCTCTTCATCCTGTTCCGACCAGCCGCCAAGCGAGCGCAGACTTCGGTACGCTTCACTTTGTTTGAATTGATCCCAGCGCACCTGACCGACGAAGGTGCATTGATCCGGCAGATAGCGTGCGTAACTGACTTGCCGCGGCTTGCCAAGGAGCCGCTGCGCCACGAGTGCTCCCGTCGCCAGAAAGCTCAACAGCAATATGCCCAGCGCGGTGTACGTCCACCAGCCGCTGGACGCGCGTGGGTCATCCTTGTTCATCGGTGGCCGTCGCCTTGTTCGATTCGATCCAGGTTCGCCAGCGTACTTGTACTTCCCGGCGCTGGCGTGATGGGGCATTGAGTGGTGGTCCGAAATCTTGCGCGTCAGGGTGAAAAGTGCCATGCGCAATGACCAGAGAACCTCGGAATCGCCATGATCGAGGCAAGCGACCAGGTCGGGAACTAGTTCGCGTTGATCGCCGGCTGCCGCGGCCGTTATCGCCGCCCGAAAGAGCTCGCCAGTCTGGCTCTTCAAGAACCGGCGCAGGTCGGCCACGGGCAAGCGTGCGACGCGTTTGGACAGGAGATGGCGGCCTTTTTTCCACAGGCTTTCAGGCACTTGAGGCAGAGCCTGCGCCAGGGCTTGCAGGGAGTCGTCATCCGTATTTTGCGCGAGCTTTTCAAGCAGGGATTCTTGCTGGGCCAGCGGGTGCTCACGATCTCGGACACCATGTTGGCCGTGCCGCTGGCGCGCCCTGGGTCGCTGGTTATTGGCTGGGCACCTGTTTCTTTTTCCGGTTGCTTACCCGCGATGGCCTTCAGCGCGAAGAGCAGGGCCTCTTTTTGGCGGAAGCTATTCGAGGATGACGACTTACTGGCAACCAGGCGCGCGGTGCGTTCGAGATCGCTCAAGGTGCGGCGCCGTAGCAGAAAATCAAACCTTTGCTGCGCCGGCGACGGGCCTGACCTGGCCACGGGTTGTTCCGCCGAGAAATCCTGCTTCAGATAAGTAACGTCGGCCCGGATAAAAGGGCCCTGCGTGCCGCCGTAGGGCGCTGCCGACGTCGCGTCTTGTGGCCCGGGCCGGCCGGGAACGGGCACCATGGCTCGAAGGATGTCCGCGGAGTTGAACGAGGAGGCGTGGCACATCATGCAATTGGCCAGGTGACTGACGCGCACCAACTCCGTCACCACATATTGAGATTGGCCCGCGTCCGTCGATTTCACGGCAAGCAGCGGATTTTTCATTTCGAGAAGCGGGGCCAGCTTGGGCTTCAGATCGTTCAACTGCAAATAGGCGATCAGTTCGGCGGCATGATCGGCGACCGGCGGCCAGGGATGCTGAAACGCCGGTATCAACAAATCTTGAAATTCGGCAACCGGGCGTTTCTCCAGCGCCTTGGCGGCCAGCTGACGCACGTCGGGATCCAACTCATAAAGAGAACGTTCCAGCAAAGCTTGACTTGCCTGCCGGCCGGTAATTTCGGTCAGCAGTTCCACGAGCAACTGGCGGATCGGTCGGGCGCCCGCCATCAGCATTTGCGTGAGCACCGGTATCGCTTCGGGGCGAAGCCATTTCTCCTTCTCCGTGGCGTTCAGCAATCGTTCGCGGAGAAGGTTGGCATCGGGAGAGGCCATCTTCGAGCTGCCTACGGGCTGCGAAGCGGCCTGCAAATGCCCGCGCAACAATCCCGACAGATACTGCAGGGTCTCGGCCGGTTCCTTGGGAAGATGACAATCGGTCCCGCGGCGAATGGGCAAGCCGCCCAGGTCCGGCCGTTGTGCCATGAGCGCGGGGGCCAGATCGACGGCTGGATTATTTACCGCTTGTGCTGCCTTGTGGAGCGCCAGGGAAGTGCCGGGCTTTTGATCCAAGGCCACTTCAGGGACGTTGAGTAGTTCCCGGGCCAGTTGCTCCTCGGTGCTTGGCCTGACGCGCTCGAAACTCCGCGCCCCGGCCACCGGAGCGGCAGGCACAAGACTTTCTTTCGGCTCGGGCAACTCTTCACTCTTCTGCAAGATAAACGCCTCGGAGATCTTATAGGGGGCCTTGACGCTGGGGGAAGCAGGTTCGGCAACCGGCAGCGACGCCGGAGGGTTGATCTGAAAATCCGTCATCTTTCGTGCCACCATGGTGTCGGCGTCAACGTCCCTGAGCCGAAAGTAAACACCAACCGGCAAACCGACGCCGGCCACCGCAACCAGCGCAATCAGCAGGTATTCACCAAGTTTTCCTTGCCGGATGTAACGCGGCGAGTTATCTAAAGAAGTGGCAGCGCGTCGCATCCCATGACTCCTCGACGAAAGAGGGTAAGTAGTGGCCGCTTCGAGCGCTCAATTTCGGTCCGTTCGGAAACCTGAAATCCCATGAAACACATTATCGACGCCCATCAACACTTCTGGGACCTCGCTCAGCCCTTTGATTATGACTGGCTGAGCGCGCCTGGTAAAGCGCCGAATCCGCCGGGACTTCCTGCCGGCCCATCTCGAACTCCACCTGCGCGATTCCGGTTAACCACACCGTTTTCGTGCAAACACAACATAATCTGGCCGAGACGCGCTGGGCGCTGAATTTGGCGGCAGAACACCCTTTTATCGCCGGCGTCGTGGGCTGGATTGACCTGGCGAGTGTTAATTGTGAGACGCAGCTGCTCGAATTCATGGGACATCCCAAGTTTGTTGGCGTCCGCCATATCACCCAGGATGAACCCGATGACAATTTTATCATCCGGCCCGACATCCTACGCGGCCTGGAAGTTCTCGAAAAACACCGGGTGCCCTTTGACCTTCTTCTTTACGTCAAGCACCTGGTTCATGTCCCTGCCCTCGCCAGGCGACTGCCGACGCTCCCCATGGTCATCGACCACCTCGGCAAGCCCAACATCAAAGACAGACGCTTCGACGACTGGCTGCCCGCTTTCAAGGCGGCCGCCGCGTTTCCAAATATTTATTGCAAGCTCTCCGGCATGGCCACGGAAGCCGACTGGCAACATTGGCAAGCCGCCGATTTGCGGCCTTACGTGCGGGCAGCTCTCGAATTCTTCGGGCCCGGGCGCTGTATGTTCGGCTCGGACTGGCCCGTCTGCGAACTGGCAGGCACTTATCAGCAAATCTTCGACGCCCTGGTCGAGGCCCTGGGCCCCTTGAGCGAAGATGACCACACCGCGATCTTTGGCGGCACAGCATGCCGATTTTATGGGTTAAAAGTCTAACAGCCTGTTGAAAAAGGGGTCAGACCCCTTCGCCACCCTGCAAAAACGTTGAAAACTCTGTTCGCTTCAAGGGGGTCTGACCCCTTTTTCAACCGGCTGCTAAAAGCCGACTTCGAAACGGCGGCCAACTCAGGTATCATTTAAATTAAAAGAGGATCCGCTCATGTCCCAACCCGAAGCAGGCGGCGCGCCCTCCAAGGAGGAACTCAAGCACGCCTTCAAAGCATTTCGCAAGAAGCTCAAAGTGACTCGCCTCGACGCCGAATCCGGCCTCAATTATGGTCCGACAACAGCCGGCAAGAAGTTCGATATCGTCGCCATCACGCCGCCGCAACAATTTTCGAAGACGGTTTGGGATGAACTTGTCAAACAGGGCAAACTCAAGCACGCCGGGCAGGGGACTTACGAAATCGTCGAGGAAACTTGAAAAGTCGACGTTACGTAGGACCAGCAGTCGCCGGTTTCTTTTCCAGACGTGCGACAAAGTGGAGCGATCGGCCAAACATCCAGCTTGCTGGCCAGGGATAGAGGCCCAGGTCCTTCTGCCACGCTGCTATTTGCCAGTGCAAGTCTTCGAAACTTCTTAACCAGCGCTCTTTTGGCCAGTAGTTGTAGGGCAGCACCACGCCATGGCGGCTGTTGCCGACGCGATCCATGAAGCGCAGTGTTGGATACGCCAGCAAACCGTTGGCCGTGTGATCTTTGATGACGATCGCTTTGCTGGCCACGCGATTGGCCTCGCGAAGCAAAACCAGCGGGTCGTCGGTGTGGTGCAGAACGTCGACAAACATGACGACGTCGAAGCTGCCATCCGGGTAGGGCAAGGTCTGGCCGTCGAATTTTGTCACGGGAATGTGGGTATGCGGACGAAGCAGGACATCCAGGCCGGCAATGACGAGGTCGGGCCGCTGCTGCATGATGAGCCACGCCACCTGGCCATCGCCGCAGCCAACATCCAGCACCCGCGCCTGGCCCGGTAACGCGGCCGCCAGGTGCTTCGCCAGGGTACGAACGCGGCGGCCGAAGACGAATTTGCCATGGATGTGGTCGAATAAGCCCAAGATGTCTCCTTGTACGCCTGGCCGTTGCTACGATGCGGCACGGAAGGTGAATGGGGGGAGTGAATGTCCAGCCGCCGACATTACCATTTTGGCGGCAATTCCTTGAGCGCTTCGCGAAACTCGGTGGGATTCTGGTAGCGCTCCTTGGGGTTGCGCTCGACGGATTTGGTCAGGAACTTTACGGTCTTCGGATCCAGGTCCGAGCGCAGTTCCAGCGGATCACGGCCGGCGCTATTCATGTGGCTGAGCAGCGTTTGCAAGGACGTCGCCTTGTCCCACGGCAAATCTCCCGTGAACATCTCGAAGGCGGTCACGCCCAGGGCGAACATATCCACGCGGTGGTCCGTCGTCTGCCGTTTAATGAGCTCGGGCACAGATACATGGGAGTGCCGGTACGATTGCCCGGCTTGCAAAAATCAGGTTTGTACGGGATGGCCAGGCCCATGTCGATAATTTTGACGATACCATCCTTGGTCACCATCACATTGCGCGGGCAAATATCGCGATGCAGATAGCCCTGGCGATGAATATAGTCGAGACCTTGCGCGAATTGATCGAGAAATTCGATGCGGTGGCCCTCGAGCTGGGGGCTGCGCAGTCTCGATCAAGAAGTTCAGGCCCATGCCGTCGACCAGCTCCATGACCAAAAATTGCTCTTTGTTGGTTGTCAGTCCATGTTCAAAAGTCTGCACGATGTTGCGGTGCCGCATGGACATGCAGATGACGCCCTCGGACGGACGTTTGAGCCCCGGAAAGCGTGCCTCGAATTTGAGAGTTTTTTCCCGGTCGAGAATCTTGAGGCAAATGGTCCGACCGGTTTTGCGATCGCGCGCACGCCAGACCTTGGACATGCTTCCCTGGCCCGTGCGGCCCAACAGCTCGAAGCGTTTATCGACGTTGACGATGGGAAGGCTATCGACCGGCTTGGAAAACAGCTTTTTTAGCTTATCGAGAAAACTCACAGGCGTATGTCCCGCCGCTTGGCGCTGGTCCAAAAACGGGCCGTTGCCCCGGGCTGGGCCTGCCGCGCCTTGGTTCGACGTTTAACGTTCGCAATAATCGATGATCCGCGCCACTTCCGTGCGCAAGTCTTTGCGCTGCACGATGCGATCGACAAAACCGTGCTTCAGAAGGAATTCGCTGGTCTGGAAGCCGTCCGGCAATTCCAGGCGTACGGTGTTCCAAATGGTGCGCTTGCCCGCGAAGCCAATGAGCGCGCCGGGTTCGGCGAGCGTCAAGTCCCCCTGGAGCGCGAAGCTGGCGGCGACGCCGCCCATCGTGGGATTGGTCAAGATGGAAAGATAGAGGCCGCCGGCAGTATCGTAACGAGCCAGCGCCGCCGATATCTTGGCCAT
The DNA here is from genome assembly GCA_963848825.1 of uncultured Planctomycetota bacterium. Classification (GTDB taxonomy): domain Bacteria; phylum Planctomycetota; class Planctomycetia; order Gemmatales; family Gemmataceae; genus CAVVSQ01. The sequence goes on from CAWKFA010000010.1 coordinate 54,071, forward strand.
CTGCATGAGAGAGAGGATGCCCTCCTGCATGCGTGCCCCGCCCCCCGAGCCACTCACGATGATCAGTGGCAATTTCAGGCGCGTGGCCTCCTCGGTGGCGCAGCGTCAGCTTCTCGCCGACGACGGACCCCATGCTGCCCGCCATGAAGGCGAAGTCGGTGACGGCGAACACGACCGGCCGCCCACGAATGTAGCCTCGTCCCACCACGGCCGCGTCGGGCATGCCTGTCTTGGTTTGCTCCGCCTTGATGCGGTCGCTGTAGAGGATGCGATCGTGAAACTGCAAGGGATCGCGTGGCCTTAAATCCGCGAACCACTCCTCGAAGCTGTCCTGATCGAGGAGCTGGCGGATGCGCTCGTGCGCGGGCAGATAGAAGTGGTGCTGGCACTCCGGGCAGACATTGAAGTTTGCCTCGGCCTCTTTACGAAAAATGGTCGCCTTGCATTGCGGACAACGAATCCACAAACCTTCCGGTACGCCACGTTTAAGCCGACTGGCAGTTGTCATCTCGCCTGTACCTTTTCGACATCGACTCGCGGGAAAGCTAATTAATCTCACCGAAGATGGCACGATGGGTCAAGGGGAAACTGGCAGAGCGGCAGGTCCGTCAGGCATCCGACAGCGCGGCGATGCCCGGCAGGGTTTTGCCTTCCAGAAGCTCGAGCGAGGCGCCACCGCCAGTGGAGCAATGGGTTACTTTATCTTCGGTGCCCCATTTCGCCGCGGCCGTGGCCGTGTCGCCGCCGCCGATGACCGTGACGCTCCCCTTCGAAGTGGCTGTCACCAGCGCATCCATGGCGGCACGGGTGCCGCCGGCGAATTTATCGAACTCGAAGACGCCCAGCGGCCCATTCCACACGACCGTTTTGGCACGGGCGATCACACCCGCGAAGGCCGCATTGGTCGCGGGCCCACAATCGAGCCCTTGCCAGCCGGCCGGAATGCCAGTCTTCACGGTCACAACCTGAGTGTTGGCATTGGGATCGAATTTGTCGGCAGCCAGGAAATCGACGGGCAGGTGCAACGGCACCCCCTTCGCCTTGGCCTTCGCCGTCACTTCCGCGACAATTTTGATGCCCGCCTCGTCCAGGAGGGAAGTGCCAATCTCCATGTGGTCAAGGACCTTCAGGAAGGTGTAGGCCATGCCGCCGCCGATGATGATCTCGTCGGCCTTGTCGATGAGGTTGCTGATGAGCTGGATTTTGTCGGCTACCTTGGCGCCGCCCAGGATTGCCAGAAACGGCCGGCCGGGATGCTCGAGCACCTTGGCGAAGGCGTCGAGCTCTTTTTTCATCAGAAATCCCGCGGCCCGTTGTGGGAGCTTGACGCCAACCATCGAGCTATGGGCCCGATGGGCGGTACCAAAGGCGTCGTTGACATAAACGTCGCCCAATTTGGTCAGCGAGACCCGAAAAGCCTCCACGCTGGCCGGGTCCGCCTTGACCGAAACGCCGGTCTTGTCGTCCTTGATCTTGCCTTCTTCCTCGATATGGAAGCGCAGGTTTTCCAAAAGTGCGACCTCGCCCGGTTTAAGGGCGGCGCAGGCCTTCTCCACCTCCGGACCCACGCAATCTTCAAGGAACTTGACGGGGCGTCCCAGCAACTCGGCAGCCTTGGCCGCCACGGGGCGCAGGCTGTATTTGTCGACCTTCTTGCCGTCGGGCCGGCCCAGATGGCTCATGAGCACAACCGCGGCCCCATGATCCAGCGCGTATTGAATGGTCGGCAGGGCCGCCACGATCCGTTGCGTGTTCGTGATGGCGCCGGTCTTCTTGTCCTGCGGGACATTGAAGTCGACGCGCATCAGCACACGCTTGCCTTGCAGGTCAAGGCGATCTATCGAGAGCTTGGGCATGCGATTATCCCTTCGCGATCATATATTTGATCAGGTCCACGCAGCGGTTGGAATAACCCCATTCGTTGTCATACCAGCTGACGAGCTTGAAGAACCGCTTGTTGAGCTCAAGGCCCGAGCCGGCGTCAAAGATGCTTGAATGGGTGTCGTGGATGAAATCCGAGGATACCACCTCGTCGCTGGTGTAAGCCAAAATGCCCTTGAGATAAGATTCGCTGGCCTTCTTGAAAGCCGCGCAGATTTCCTTGTAGCTCGTTTCCTTCACGGTCCGCACCGTCAAATCGACCACGGAAACCGTGGGAGTCGGCACGCGGAACGCCATGCCCGTTAGCTTGCCTTTCACTTCCGGGATGGCCAGGCCCACGGCCCGGGCGGCGCCGGTGCCGGAGGGAATGATGTTGATGGCGGCAGAGCGCCCGCCCTTCCAGTCTTTTTTGGAAGGCCCGTCTACGGTCTTTTGCGTCGCGGTGTAGCTGTGCACGGTCGTCATGAGCCCCTCTTCAATCCCATACCCTTCCTTGAGAAGGACATGGACGAGGGGAGCGAGGCAATTGGTGGTACAGCTCGCATTGGAAATAATATTGTGCTTGGCGGCGTCGTATTTCTCGTGATTGACGCCCATGACGATCGTAATGTCCTCGCCCTTGCCCGGGGCCGATATGATCACCTTCTTCGCGCCCGCGGTGATGTGGCCTTGCGCCTTTTCCGCGTCCGTGAACAGGCCCGTCGACTCCACCACATATTCCACGCCCAGTTCTTTCCAGGGCAGGGCGGTGGGCCCTTCCCGGACCGCGAGACATTTAATCTTGTGCCCATTCACCACCAGCGTGTCGTCTTCGGCGACGCCAGGGGCCGATTTTTCGCTCGTTACCGTGCCGCTGAATTTGCCCTGAGTCGAATCATATTTGAGGAGGTAGGCGAGATTATCGGCTGGAACGAGATCATTGACGGCAACAACCTCGACGGCCTTGCCGAGCAACCCCTGCTCGACAATGGCGCGAAACACCAGCCGACCAATGCGACCAAACCCATTAATGCCGACACGGACTGCCATTGCGAATCTCCCTTGAGGTAATTGCTCGTTAGCGTCGATTCGAAGAATCGGGCCGGACGGGGCACTACCTCATACTTTATTGTTAACAGCCCTTGAGAAAAGCCCTGGAAAAACAAAGGAGAAGTAACCATGACCGATATCGTACGTGTCGCCGTCACCGGAGCGGCGGGTCAGGTCGCTTACGCAATGCTGGCACGGCTCGCCTCGGGCGAGATTTTTGGCGCACAAACAAAGGTGATTCTTCAGCTTCTGGAAATCGAGTCGGCGCTCGGGGCCCTCGAAGGCGTGGCCATGGAACTCGATGACTGCGGCTCACCAGCGCTTCAGGAAATCATTTGCACGTCCGATCCGGCCCGCGCCTTCAAGGGGGTCAATTATGCCCTTCTGGTCGGCTCCTTTCCGCGCAAACAAGGCATGGAGCGCAAAGACCTGTTGGGAATCAACGGCAAGATTTTCGTGGGACAAGGACGCGCACTGGCTGAAAATGCCGCCAAGGACGTGCGTGTCCTGGTCGTGGGCAATCCCTGCAACACGAACTGCCTGGTTGCTTATAACAATGGCCGGGAAATCCCCGCCGAGCGCTGGACCGCCATGACCCGCCTGGACCATAATCGCGCCCGCGGCGCCCTGGCCAAAAAAGCGGGTGTGACCGCCGGTGCCGTCACCCAGGTCACTATTTGGGGCAATCATAGCAATACGCAGTTTCCCGATTTCACCAATGCACGCATCAACGGCAAGCCGGCCACTGAAGTCATCAGTGATCGAAGCTGGCTGGAGAATACGTTCGTTCCCCAGGTGCAAAATCGCGGCGCTGCCGTCATCAAGGCGCGCGGCTTCAGCTCGGCAATGTCCGCCGCCAATGGCGCGCTTGACCATGCCAAGGGCTGGCTAAGCGCCACGCCCGCCAGCGACTGGGTCAGCGCCGCCACCGTCTCCAAGGGAGAATACGGCGTGCCGGCTGGCATGGTCTTCGGCTATCCCTGCCGTGCCGATGGTAAAGGTAATTTCCAGATCGTCGACGGCCTCAAGCTAGACGCCTTCGGCCAGGAGAAACTCAAGATCACGCTGAAGGAACTGGAAGAAGAGAGAGACGCCGTGAAGGATTTGCTGAAGTCGTAAGAGTAACGGGCATGGCGTCATTCACCTGTAGGGTGGTGTCGAGCGTACTCGCGCTGACCCACCGATCTTCACGGTCGCTAAATGCCGTGTCGTGAACTGGCGCAGACCCACCGATGTTTTTTATTAGCGGTGGGTCAGCGCGAGTACGCTTGACCCACCCTACATGGGTTGCGTTGCGAGGTTATTTCACGTCGATGAGTTGTTCGGTGAACCAGCTCTGGAAATGATAACTGCTGCCGTCGCCCTGATGGTTGGCCACGGTGCGATCTACGTTCAAGCGCACCTCGGCGACGCGGCCCGCCTGGAGATCGAAAATCACTTCTCCCTTGGTCAGCTTTTGAACCAGGGGCACATGGTCTTTCACATTCTCGGGTAAAGCCTTCACATTGTTATCCACTGCCAGGGTCATCCTGCCACCGGTGATGCCGGTGCAGTGAAACGTCTGAGTGGCATCGAATTTCTCGCCGTTACCATAGGGCGGATCGAGCGCGACACTGAAGTTTCGCGCCCATCCCAGGCCAATTTTCGGGGCGGCTTCGGGGAAACTAACGACGAAGGGCGGCTCGGCATCATAGCGAGCTTTCGAACCCTGCATAACTTCCCAAATGCGTCCCTGGCTATCTATGCGCAGGACCGCCAGCGTTTGCCCGATGAACTTGCTCATCTGCGTTCGGAGTTCCGGGGTGCCTTTGTCCGGATTGGCGGAATCGAATAACAGGATTTCGCCACTGGGCCGAACTTGCTCGTTGCGCATGGCGGCCAGTGAAAGCTGCAATGTCGCGATCCCCTTGGCGTCGACTTCGGCGACCTGCCAGCGTTTGACGACGCTGAGCGTCGATCCTGATTGCGTCTTTTTCCCGTCCGCGACTTCCTCGACGCTGGTTTTGTGTTCCGCCTTGTAAGTGAGCAGTTGCCCTTTGACCCAGCGAAATTGCATGGCCGCTTCCTGAGCCGGCGCGAAACTTGCACAACACAGCCCGATCACCACGGCCCCCAGCCATCCCTGTTTCATCGCCCTCTCCTATCTTCGCACGCCCTGTCGCCAGCACTTTGCGACTTACCGCGTGAGTGCTTAGCAAAAAAGATCGAGAGAAACCAGACAGGAATGGCACGCCCCCGTGAACAAGCGGAGATGCGTGGCCCACTTAACCCGTAGGGTGGGTCGAGCGTACTCGCGCTGACCCACCGGTCTTCACGGTCGCCAATTGCCCTGAACGTGGACGCTTACCCAACGATGTTTTTAATTAGCGGTGGGTCAGCGCGAGTACGCTTGACCCACCCTACTCGCGCTGCCCAGCAACAAAGATCGAGAGAAACCAGACAGGAACCCGTAGGGTGGGTCGAGCGTACTCGCGCTGACCCACCGGTCTTCGCGGCCGCCAATTGCCCTGAACGTGGGCGCTTACCCGCCGATGTTTTTAATTAGCGGTGGGTCAGCGCGAGTACGCTTGACCCACCCTACCTGGTCGGATGCCGGTGGGGTCCGCAGCCTGGTTATGAGATCTTGGCCAGAAAGGCACGCAGCGCGACGAAGAATTCGGCGGGGAGCGGGTCATTGTGGTCCGCCCCTTCAAGGATGAAGAATTCCTTGGGCTCTCGCGCGGCTTCGAATAATTTTTTGCCCAGCGCGAACGGCACCAGGAGGTCTTCGTTGCCGTGGGCGATAAACACGGGACAGGTGCAGGCTTTGATCTTGCTGAGATTGTCGAAACGATTACGCATGACCCAGCGTACGGGTAAAAACGGGTAGATGGCGGCGCCGGCATCCGGTGCCGACGTGAAAGTCTTGACGAGAATAAGTGCGCACTGCGGTTGACGCGACGCCAGATCGACCGCCACGCCGCCTCCCAGGGAACCGCCATAAAGGAGGATGTTGCTTGGCTTGATGTTCTGCTTTGTTATCAGAAAACCATAGGCCGCATCCGCGGCTTGATAACAACCACGCTCGCTGGGGCTGCCGCCACTTTTACCGTAGCCGGGATAATCGAAAATGAGCACGTTGACATTCAAAATCTGGCATAACTTGACGATCGAACCGCCACGATGGCTCAGGTTGCCGGCGTTGCCATGAAAATAGAGCATGGTGTGCTCGGCACCCGGGCAAGGCAGCCACCAGGCATGAATAGGTGTGCCGTCTTCGCAGCGTAACTCAACGTCTTGAATCTCAGGCACGGGCGCGGGGACCCAGGAATCCCGTGCTTTGGAAGGTCGATAGACAAGGGAGTTTTCGAAAAACGCCAGCACCAAACATACTCCAAGGTACGAACCCACGAGGATAATGCCGATCCGTCGTACCCATTTCATGCGGCACCATGCCTTGCACCAGGATTAAACAACAGCGAGGGTTGCAGGGCGTGGCCGCCATCTTTTCTGGGTTTTGCGCCACAGCCAAATTCCAGCCATCATTAGCCAACATCCGCGCGGCAGCCAATCTCCTATCCAGGCATACAAGCTGACGCGGTTATCGATCGGAATGGTCGCCGTCATGATGCCTTCGACCTTCGTGAAATTTTTCCATTCGGCCTCGGGCAGATCGGGCACTTTGCCCTCCTCGCCGGGCTCCACGCTCCACATCTTGATATTGCCGATCTCGGTGCGCTCTACTGGTTGCTGCACGCGGCCATTACTGTCGATGATAGCGGATATCCCCATGTTAACCGCCCGGGCAAGGGCCCGGCGTGTTTCCACGGCCCGAAAGCGGCTAATCGCCAGGTGCTCGGCATGTTGCACGGTGCCGTCGAACCAACCGTCGTTGGAAATATTGACAAGAAAATCGACGGGCGGCCCGTCATCCTCCTGGCGGACGTAGCGTCTGGCCAGGAAAGGGTCCGTGTCTTCAAAACAAATCACGACGCCAAAATGATAATTGCCGAGCGCAAAGCGAGTCAATTTCGTTCCGGCGCGGAGACTGTAATCAAAATCATAGGGGGCGAAATAATTCATGAACGACAGCCAGTCCCGAAACGGTACATACTCCCCAAAGGGAACGCGGTGAATCTTGTCATATCTACCCGGTCACAGCGCCTTCACCGGTCAGCAGGAGAGCGCTGTTGTAAGGAACCTCTTTATTACCGTCGCCGACGACGCGGAAATTAAGGCCTATTAGCTGATGAACTTTGGACGTGCTGGCGATCTTCCGCACGAGGGCCTGTACGAGGCGAGCTTCTTCGCGGACGTCCGGCGCTATGTTGTTAAGGTCGCTCGGGAGTTCCAGCCAGGGATAGGGAAAACTTGTCTCGGGCCAGATGAGCAGGTCGGGCGGCGGCAAGAATACTTGCACCGCGGTATCGCACATGCGGCTGTAATATTGCGTGATGTCGCGCGCATTCTGAATCTTCTTTTGCGTTGGCGAAGTGGCATCATTGAGGATGCGTTGATCGAGGCTCCCCTGCAGGAGCGCCACGCGCGGGCCCGGCGCGAATCGGTCCTGACTCAACCGCCAGCCACCATAGGCAAGCATGGCCGCCACCAGGGTGAGGATGGCGAACCCAGAGCGGCGCGTTAAGGGAGGCCGAACCACGGCTTGCGGAATCAGGTGACGCACGCGCGGTAGCGCCAGGAGAAAGTCAGCAATCCAGCCATTGACGGCCGCCATCAGGAAGCTGATCGCATAAACTCCCGCCAGATCTGCCATCTGGATGACCGGCAGGTAATGGTGCTGCGAGTGACCCAGGAAGTACCAGGCGAAACCGGTCCCGAAGAACGAGCGAAAGTACTCAAGTCCGGTCCACACGAGTGGGACGGTCACACTCAAGGGCCAACGCGTCGCGCCGGCGAGACGGCGAATCAAGAAGAGCGCCACCGGAAAATAGAGGGCGAAATACGTGGCCAGCATGGCCCAGGTATAAACCATGCGGTAGTCCGCGACGGTCATCCAGGATAGGATCGGCCAGTAAAAGAGGCAACCGCCGAGAAAGGCCCCCAGGTAAATCTTCCATGGCCGTGCGTCGAGATCGACCATCAGCGACAGCGGCACCAGTGCCACCCAGGCCAGGAAGCCCCAACCGACAGGATAAAAACAGAGCCACAGGGCCCCGCCGGTCAGCGCCGGCAACAGGAGCCATGGTTTCATCGATCACCCTCCGTGGTACCCATTACAATTCGACGGCCAAGACTTCGAGCTCGGCACCGGCCCTGAATTTATGATCGCCGGGCGGAATGATCACAAATGCGTTCGCCCTGGTCACGCCGCGTAAATCCGGTGAACCGTGCCAGGGCACCGGAGAAATCTTCCAGCCGCTCGTGTCCATGCTTAGCAGACCCGGGTGGTACGTCGGCCGATCCGTCCGGTAGCTAAAATCCATGGTGAGTTTCGCGGTCACCGACCGCGGCCCTGGTTCCAGGCCCATCAAGAGAACGCAGCGCCGGCCGTACAAATAACTCAAAGCAAACGTAGGCGCTAACGGGATTGCCTGGCAAGCCGAACACCAAACACCGCTGCGCGCGCGTGGCCATGCCAAAAAAGACCGGCTTACCCGGCTTCATGGCAACTTTGTGAAAAACAGCGTCCACGCCCAGGTCGGTCAGCACTCCGGGCACCAGGTCGAGTTTGCCCGCGGACACGCCTCCGGACAGGACAAGCACGTCAGACCGCAGCCCGCGCTCAACCAGCGGCGTCAGGCTTTCCAGCCGGTCCCGCGCGATACCCAGGTAGTCGGCCACACCGCCGGCGCGTGCCGTTTGTGCCACGAGCATCGGCCCATTGCCGTTGCGTATCTGGCCGGGGCCGGGTTGGGCCGGGGCCTCGACAATTTCATCACCCGTCGACAGGATGGCGACGCGTGGGGCGGGCTGCACGCGAGCGTTGGTGCGGCCTACCGTGGCGAGAAGGCCCAGTTCCTGAGGACGAAGCAGCGCCCCTTTCGCCAGGACAGTCTCGCCGCTGCGCATCTCGAGGCCACGCCGCATAATATGCTGCCCAGGCTGCGGCGGGGGCGTGTCGATGCGGACACTTGCGGCACTTATCAGCGTCGAATGTTCCACCATGACGACGGCATCGGCGCCGGCGGGAACAGGCGCCCCCGTCATAATACGCGTAACCTCGCCCGCTTCGACTCGCAGCCTCGGAACCCGCCCCGCGGTCACCTCTTCGATCACTCGGAGCTCACGGGTGCCGCCCACCAAATCGGCGCAGCGGACGGCATAGCCATCCATCATGGCTTTATCATGGGGCGGCATGTCGAGGTCGCTGGCGACATCCTCCGCAAGCACCAGGCCAAGCAGTGCCGGGCCGAGCGGCAGCGTCTGTGCTTCCAGCGCCTGCGTATGCCGCAAGATTTCCGCCCGAGCTTCGTTCACGCTCAACATAACAGTAGGTTCCATGTCACGATGGTCGGATTCTAGCAGCCGGAGCGCCTCGCGAACCAGAGCGGATTACGCCGCCGAGCAATTCTACAAGCTTGCCGGCCCACGTTAACCAGTCTCCCCATTCGCTTGCGGGGCCGCCTTGTTACGCAGATTGTCTACTTTCACCTTCAATAACCTGCTGTGGTTTGCCGGGCTGCCGTTGGGGTATAACTCGCAGTCGGCGTGCTTTGTCACGCGAACTTATTCCGCAGAACGCTTGCACCCAAGGAGGAACAGAACATGCACTGTACCAAAAGATTTGTCGGCGCCCTGTTAATAGTCGCCGTGGCGGCCGCAAGGGCAGGGGCCCAGGGCGTCGAGGAAAATACGGTCGAGGCAGCGAGTGAAGTGCTGCGCGAGGTAATGGCGATTCCGGCCAATGCGATACCGGAAGCACTCCTGGCCGAGGCGCAGGGGGTGGCGATCATCCCTGGCATGGTCAAAGGGGCTTTTGTGGTCGGCGTGCGCCATGGCAAGGGCGTGATGGTTGCCCGTGACCCCTCGGGCGCCTGGCGGGCCCCGTCGTTCATCACGGTGACCGGCGCCAGCTTTGGCTGGCAAGCCGGGCTGGAAGAGACGGACCTCGTTGCCGTCTTTCGCACGCGCCGCGGCGTGGAAGGACTTATGCGCGGTAAGTTGACCGTCGGCGCCGATGCCACCGTGGCCGCAGGCCCGGTCGGCCGCCAGGCTTCGTTGGCGACGGACGCGTTGCTGAAGGCCGAGATCTTCTCGTACTCGCGCAGCCGGGGCCTTTTCGCCGGCGTGTCCATCGATGGCGCCGCCATGTTGGTAAACCATCGGGCCAACGCCGCCTACTATGCACCCAGGCCAGGGCAGCCCAAGGATGCGGTGCCGGCCGCCGCCGTCAAGCTCGTTGAACAGATCGTTTTCTATACCGGGCCCAAGCACAAGGTTGCCGTCAACCTACATGAAGCGCCACAGCTGCTTCCTCAGGCCGACCATGTGGACACGCTCGCCAGCCAGCTCGCGGAAAGCTCGCTGCGCCTGGACAGGGTCCTCGATCCGCAGTGGCACGAATATCTCAAGCTGCCGGCGGAATTCTTCGCCGAGGGACGGACCCCCACACGGGAAGTCTTCGAGCGGTACCTGGGTCGCTACAACACGGTAGCCAGTGATAGCCGTTACCATGCCCTGGCCGCACACATCGAGTTCCAGCAAACCCATGCGTTGCTCCTTCGCTACCGCAACGCCGTCGAAGACGGCCAGACAGGCATGCTGAGGTTGCCACCGCCGCCGAGGTAACGAAGCCCGCAACGCGATTTTGATGAAACAAAGGCCTGCCGGAGGAACTTCCTCCGGTGGGCTTTTGCTTTTGCGGACCAACCGTCACACCCGATGATTTCCAGAAAGTCACAATTCAATTACCGCGGCCACTATCTTGTAGCATAGGGGCGGCAGCGGGCATTCTGTCCTTGCATAGGGTTTGGTCAAGCTCACGGTCAAAATGCTTTGATCGCTCACCCTTTGCCCGGCTTGCAAACGGCGCACAATGTCGTCGTCCGTGATTTTGAGAGAATAGTAGTTACCGGCCCTATCCTGGAATTTGGCGCGCCACTGCTGTTGCTTCCAATGGTCACGTACGAAGCGCAATTTCCTGGGACGCACCAACTGGAGAGAGGTCCACTTTTCCGGGGGAAGGTTTTCCAGGCATTCTGGAGAGACGCGATCATTGCCACTATGCAAAATGGGTGAAGTTTCGTCGCAATAGGCTAACAAGTCCGCCTTCGCGAGTTCCCCACCTACCCAGCGCCATGATTGCAGCAGCCAGTTTTCCCGCTGATAACGAGGGACTTCGCTGGGCCGGGCGACGTCTACCTCGAATAGCGACAGCGGTGTCAGCCAGTGGCTATCGACGAAGCATTCGGAGCCCGGGATCGCGTCACCCGTACGCGGTACGGGGCGAATCCATTCTCTACGGTCCAGGTCGATTCCAGCGACGCAGCGCCCTCCGTGGCGTATCGAATTTGCGAGACAAACGAGTCGAGGCATCGCGCACCTCTCGCGTACTACAAATGTCGAATGTCCACGTCACTCCAGTGCGTTTTGAGGAACTCACAGACGAGCCGGCGATGGCAGTGTTCGGGCGTCGGTTCGCTGCAAAGCAAACAGGCGTGGTCCAGGTCCTCTGGGCGAAGACGCTGGTCCGGTCGGCGTGATTCCATGAGGTTTAGAAAGAGTCGTTCATATTCGTCCCACGGGGTGCGTTTTTTCTTGTAGTCATCCAGTATGTCTTTCGTGGGAGCTAGTTGCACCTCATGCACGTAGTCGATGTTGGCGATCGTGCGCAAGAAATATGCGAGATCACGCTTTTTCGTGAAACCCGCGAGCTGGGAGACGTTGTTAAGCCGGGTATCGACAAGCCGGCGCACGCCGACGCGGCGAAGTCGTTCAAAGAAGTCCTCCGCCGTCTTGCCGGTGAAGCCAATGGTAAAAAGCGTAATTGGCGTGTTGGTCCGCCCCGCCGGTTCGCTCACTCGTCCACCTCTTCCTCGCTCAAGCGGTAAGCAATCTGCCGCCCGCGCTTGTCGTAAGCCTGGTCGATTAATTGTTCCTCGGTCAAGTCTGGCTCGAAAAGGGTACGCGCGATATCCATCTCGCGGACCAATCGCCGCTCCGTGACCGCGTGATCCTCCGTGGTGCCGTCTTCCAGGACATGCGCGATTTGGAACTCGCGACGCAGCGCACGGCAAATCAGGATCGTGCGATGGCAATCGAGTGGTTCCTTTTGCGGCACAAGAGGGCGACGTGATACTGGACGGATCCCTGGCGCAGACGGTCCAGGCCGGCAAGAAAAGCGGGTAGTTGGGCAACGCGCCGATAGTCCACCTGGCCGGTGTCATAACAGCTGGCTTCATCCCGCCGCCCACCAAGTTCCTGGCCCAAATAGACATAGCGAATACCCGCTGCTTTCAGTCCGCCGGCCATGGTCTCGCGATTGAATTGCTGCAGCCGCGCGTGATAGGGACGGGAACGCACGTCGGCGACGGCCGTGATACCGTGTCGCGTCAAGCGCCTGACGAAATCCTCAAAGGATTGGGTCGAATGGCCAAGAGTAAAAAGTGTGTTCTTTTTCATGCCGTTGGTGAAATTATGGAAGTGGCGCACGGACGTCCAGTGAATATCGACTTCCTGGTGACTGGCGACCAGGTGATCTCGGATTGGAAATGAACTTGACGCATTGGCCGCTCATGGATATCAACCGCGGCTTCACGATTAAATACTCGGAAGGTTGCGAACATCCCTGGGGGAGGGGAATGTTCAATGGCGCAAGAGCTTGAAGTTGAGCAGCCTGGGGCGCTGGCGGGGATGCTGGCTTTGCCTGGTGTCGTCGCGGCGCAAAGCGATGCGGCTCGTTTGCCGCAGGGCCCGCTGGCGACGCTGTTGACGCCCACCAACTTTGACGAGCCTGCCAAGGAGCGTGACGGGGGCAAAGAAAAGGCGCAAACCGACGACAAGGACGCCGATAAAAAAGATGACAAGGAAGAGAAGGAAAATGGCAAACCTGCCTGGTACACGATTCACGCGCAAAGTACGGTGATTGCGCAGGGCGACTGGCGTTTTCGCTCGCCCTATCGCGGTCCTAACAGTTTTTTGCCCGGCCCCAGCCTAATCGAAACGATGACCGGCACGCTCTTTCTCGGCATCAAAGTTTGGGAAGGGGGCGAGATTTACTTCAACCCAGAAATCGCGGGCGGTTCCGGACTCAGTGGCGCTTTCGGCATGGGCGGCTTTACCAACGGAGAAGCGAGTCGCGTCGGAGTGCCGCAACCGACCCCCTATATTGCCAGGCTGTATGTACGTCAAACGATCGGGCTGTCTGGGGAAATGGAAAAGGTCGAGGATGGCGTCAATCAGATCGCCGGCGAACGCGACACCCATCGTCTCATCATTTCCATGGGCCGCGTGCCTGCCGTCCGATGCCTTTGACAACAATTCTTATAGCCACGACCCGCGCACTCAATTTCAAAACTGGTCCCTCATGTACGCCGGCGCCTGGGATTACCCGGCCAACGTGCGCGGCTACGATTATGGCGGCAGCATTGAACTGGACATGAAAACCTGGGCGCTCCGTTACGGCATCTTCGGCATGCCCGCCGTGGCCAATGGTTCCGAGATTGATCCACACTTCTTGCAAGCCAACGGCAGTGTGCTGGAATACGAAAAACGGTATGACGTTGACAGCCGTCCCGGAATTTTGCGGCTGCTTGCTTATCTCAACAACGCGCATATGGGTGACTACCGAGTCGCCCTGCGCGATTCGCCCACTAATCCGGATATCACGTCGACACGCGCGTATCGCGTGAAATACGGCTTCGGCATCAATTGGCAGCAAGAGATTACCAAGGAGCTAGGCGTCTTTGGGCGCGTCAACTGGAACGATGGCCATACGGAAACCTTTGCCTTCACCGAAATCGACGGCTCGATATCGGGAGGATTGTTACTCAAGGGTAAGGCCTGGTCCAGAGAGCAGGACCAGGTTGGGCTCGCCCTGGCCATCAATGATCTATCCAACGGCCATCGCCGTTATCTTGAAGCCGGCGGCCTGGGCTTCGAGCTTGGCGACGGCAGGCTCACTTATGCCACCGAAGATATCATCGAAATGTTCTACAACTGGGAAATGAAAAAAGGCATCAACGTCACGCTAGATTTCCAGGAAGTGTTCAACCCCGGCTACAATCGAGACCGCGGACCAGTTTCGGTGCTCGGCTTGAGGGTTCATCTGGAGTACTAAAGCGGTCCAAACGCTAAACACCCGCGCGTCTTTTTTGTTTTACACCGAAGGTGTTACATCCCAAAGCCCAGGATCGCGATAGCGCATCCCTGGGTTCCCGGCACGTGACATATTTTTACACCGAAGGTGTTACATCACAGTCTGCCGACAGGGTGATTTAACCCCTTCGGGGTATCGGATCTGTCTGCATTACTACCCCAGGGTGCGCTAGCGCGACCCTGGGCTTTGGGATTTAACACCTTCGGTGTAACCGGACTCCACGGTCGCGATAGCGCACGCCCAGGCTTTGGGATGTAACTCCTTTGGGGTATCGGAACCAATGCAACTTTCCCTTTGACCCTTGGACCCTTGAATGCATCAATCCCAGGCGTAACGTTCGTCCCATGTGAGCCCATACTTGGTAAGCAATCGCCTGAATTCATCCTGGAACGTCTCTGTCCGGTGGTGCTCTTCTTGATTCGCGATATATGTGCGCAAAGCTTCAACATGCGCCGGGCTGATGGAAAACGCACCATAGCCGCTTTGCCAGTAAAATTCCGCCAGCGTCGGCCCCTTTGTCTTGGCCCACTGCGATGACGCACGCTTCAATTCTTCGACAAGGTCCGCAATGGAAATTGATCGCCCCAAACGGCAGAGAATATGAACGTGATCGGCAACGCCTCCGACCCGAAGGACCGGACAATCCAATTCGGAACAGGTGCCGCCGAGGTAGTTGTGCATCTCATCACGAATAACAGGGTCTTGTAGAAAAGCCGCCCGATTTTTTGTGGAAAAAACAATATGCACATAAATCTGAGCCAGCGATTGCGGCATCGCAATGACCTCTCTTATTTTGCAGGCATGCACGTGTTTGCAGATGCAAAGTATTATTTACACCGAAGGTGTTACATCGCAAAGCCCAGGGTCGCGAAGCGCACCCTGGGTTCGCAGTCCCTGATCATATTTTTACGCCAAAGGTGTTACATCACAGTCTGCCGACAGGGTGATCTAACCCCTTCGGGGTATTGGTTTCTCCGCTTTACGTCCCCAGGGTGCGCTTCGCGACCCTGGGCTGTGGGATGTAACACCTTCGGTGTAAACAGCCCCCACTGAGTTCGCTAGCGCTGCCCAGGGCTTTGGGATGCAACACCTTCGGCGTAAAAAGACCCCCAAGGGTCGCATTAGCATGCCCTGAATTCCCTGCCCGCGACGCCATTTTTACACCGAAGGTGATACGCGGTCTTTTCTCGGCCGATAAATCGCGATGCTCGCGGACAGGATGGCGGCACCGAGCAGGTAGCCGCCCAGGGTGTCGGTGAGCCAGTGGCAGCCAAGATAGACGCGTGACAGGCCGATGGTCAGGACCATGAAAGCGGACACCACAAAGAGAGCGGCCCGCAAGGGAAAGGATTTCATCTCGGCGAAGGCGAGAAAGCAAAGGAAGCCGAAGTAAACGGTGTAATGCACGGTATGGCCGGAGGGAAAGCTGTAGTCTCTGGTGCGGGTCAAAAGATTAACGTTTTCGGCGGTAGGCCTGGGCCGGGCCACCAGGTCTTTGACCCCCATTTTCATGAACTGGCTCAATAAAATGGCCATCAACAGGATGACAGCCGTGCGCCAGGTCCTCCGAATAACGAGAGTGACGCAAGCGAGCGCGACGAAAACGCCGGTCCATAGGGCGGTGTCGCCCATCAGGGAAATGGCGCGCATCAACTGTTCCATACCGGGCAGGGAAATCGACTGCACTGCATGAGAAAATGCCAGATCTATCTCAAAATAGGGCATGCCCGCGGTGCAGACGGCAGCCGTTAACGCCAGAAAAAGCCCGAGACAGAGTAGACTTATTAGCCATAGACCGCGGGTTTGGCGGCGGGTGGTTGTCGTTGTCCATAAATACACATCAATGATGCCAGGAAGCGGGCCGGCTTACCGTCATGGAAAACCGCGCCGGTGCCTATTATACGATTCCACGGATAGGAATTAGGAGACTCCGTGAATACAATTTCGGCTTGTGCATGTTTGGGGTCGCAACAGCCAACAATCTCGAGGTATTCAATGCTCCGCGGCACTATTCGACTTACGCTGGCGATCTTCGCGGTGACATTTCTGGGCCCGACAATCAAGGCGCAGACTGGCACGGCAGATGACTTTTGGCCGGCCTGGAGGGGGCCGCGCGACAATGGCGTGGCGCCGAAGGCGAACCCGCCGCTCAAATGGGATGCGCATACCAATATCAAGTGGAAGGTGGCGATACCAGGACGAAGCAGCGCCACGCCGATCGTCTGGGGCGACCAGGTATTCGTCGTCACGGCGGTGGATACCGAGCGTGTGGCTCGCGCCGCGGACATGCCGAAGACCAACGAAAAGCTGGAAGTGAAGACCAAGGCCCCGACGCACTTTTACCAGTTTATCGTCATGAGCTTTGACCGCTTCACCGGCAAGGAGCGCTGGCGGCAGGTGGCGGCCGAAAAGGTGCCGCACGAGGGGCATCATCCCACGCACAATTACGCGGCCGGCTCGCCAGCGACCGATGGCCGATACCTCTACGTCTCCTTTGGCTCCTTCGGCAACTTTTGCTATGACCTGGCGGGCAAGTTCCAGTGGCAGCGCGATATTGGCCCCATAAATTCTCGCTTCGGTTGGGGCGAAGCCGTGACGCCCGTGATCCATGGTGATTCGCTGATTCTCAACTGGGACCAGGAGACGGACTCGGCGCTTTATTGCCTGGACGCCAAAACAGGCAAAACCAAATGGCGGGTGGCTCGCGATGAGAAAACATCCTGGAATGCACCGCTCGTCGTGGACCATAAAGGCCAGACGCAGGTGATCGTCAACGGCACCAAGCGGACCCGTAGCTACGATTTGCAATCCGGACAACTCTTGTGGGAAATCGGCGGCATGACGATCAACCCCATCCCGTCGGCGGTCGCGACGAACGGCATTGCCTATTGCATGAGCGGCTATCAAGGAGTGCTGGCCGTGGCCGTGCCGCTGGATAGCCGAGGCGACCTCGGCACTGAGGGCAAGGTCCTTTGGCGCGTCAAAAAAGGGACGCCCTATGTGCCTTCGCCGTTGCTCGTGGGCGAACGCCTTATGTTCACGAAAGCGAACGAAGCGTTGTTCACGATCCTCGATATCAAGACGGGCCGGCCGCTGGTGGACAGCGAGCGTTTGCCCGGCATGACTACCTTCTACGCGTCGCCGGTGGCCGCCGCGGGTCGCGTTTACCTGGTGGATCGTGACGGCACGACGCTCGTTTTAAGGCAGGCGGACCACGTCGAAGTGTTGGCCACCAATCCGCTGGACGAAACGATCAACGCATCCCCGGCGCTGGCTGGCCGGCAACTCTTCTTGCGGGGCGAAAAGAACCTCTATTGCATAGAAGAAAAGTAACAGGGACGGTCATTTCCCTTTCCGACTCTCACGCCGGCGCAATAGCTCGTCGAGCGTGATCCCCACCAGCAAAATAACGCCAATCATGATGCCCTCGACAGCGGAGGGGATGTTCCAAAAAGTATTCATCATGCTCAGCAGCCGAATGATCAGCGTGCCCACAATCATGCCATAGACGGTGCCTTCGCCGCCACGCAACGAACAGCCGCCAAGGACCGCGCCGGCGATGGCGATCAATTCATCGCCCACACCGGCCGACGAAGGAGCCACGCTGGGTGAATTCATCACCGCGAGAAAGGCATAGAGCGCTGTCAGAAACGAGCAGCATATATAGGCGAGTATCTTGTAGAAGTCCGTCGGGATGCCGGAATACCGGGCAGCCTGTTCATTGCTGCCCAGCGCCACGAAATAGCGGCCGATCACGCTGAAATGCAGAAAAACCGTCGCACAGGCCACCAGCCCAAGCAGGATCAACAAGTAGACGGGCACGCCGAAGAAGGAGCCTTCAAAGAAATTGGACAGCTCCCGAAGCGGCGCGGCCAGTTCCTCGATCTTGGCATCGTTGGTGAGCCAGCGGGCCAGGCTGCGGAAAATGAACAAGCCGCACAGGGTGACCATGAACGGCTGCAAGCGCAACTTGGTGACCAGGAGGCCATTGATAAGGCCGGCGCCAATGCCAAGAGAAAGCATGGCCAGAAAGGCCAGGGGAATTGGCCAGCCATAACTGACGATCAGTAGACCAAACACCGTGGAAGAAAGACAGACGAGGGAGCCCATGGAAAGATCAATGCCGCCTGCGATGATGAGCAAGCCGGCGGCCAGGCTGAGAATCCCATAGAGACCAAGGCGTTGGCCGATGAGAAAGTGCGTTTCGGCCGAGGCCGCGTTTGGATGGGACATGAGCAGCGCCACGTAAACCAGCACCAGGAACAGCGTGATACCCAAAAGTTTTTTCATGTGTGTCTTCGCCAGATCGCAAACAAGGGAAGTTAGCGGCCGCCCGTGGCCAGGTGCATGATCGCTTCCTCGGTAAGATCGGGCCGGCGGAGTTCTCCGCTCAGACGGCCTTCATGCATGACGAGAACGCGATCGCTCATGCCGAGAATTTCTTCAAGATCGCTGGAAATCATCAGCACGGCCATGCCATCGGCGGCCAGTTTATCCATGAGGGCGTAGATCTCGCTCTTGGCGCCGACGTCAATGCCGCGCGTCGGCTCGTCGAGAATGAGAATGCGCGGCGTTCGGCAAAGCCATTTGCCCAGAACGACTTTCTGCTGATTGCCGCCACTGAGCAGGCCGACTTGCTGGTGGATCGTGGGCGTTTTGACATTGAGCCGGGCGCACATGGTCCTGGCCAGCGCGCGTTCTTTGCCGGCCGAAAGGAGCCCGAGCACGCTGACCATGTCCATCGACGCCAGACTGATGTTCATTTTCACGCTGCCGGCAAGTACCAAGCCCTGATGGCGGCGGTCCTCCGGCACCAGGAACAAGCCGGCCTTGATGGCGTGGGCGGGTCGCCCGGCGCGAGACGTTTCCCCGCCACGGTTATCGAGCCGCTCAGGCGGGGACGAACTCCAAACACTGTCTCGGCTGTTTCGGTCCGGCCGGCGCCCATGAGGCCCGCCATGCCGACGATTTCGCCGGCACGCAGTTCAAACGATACGCCCTGTTGTTGAGTCGACGACCAGCGCAGGTCCCGCACCTGCAGCGCCGGCGCCGACGGGGCCTGGTCACCGTGCCGGCTGCGTTGAAAGAACTGTTTGAGTTCGCGTCCCACCATGAGCCGGACGATGGCGTCCTTGTTGATCGAGGCGCGCGGGAGTTCACCCGCGTTACGGCCATCACGGAGCACGGTAACTCGGTCCGCGATGGCCTCGACCTCCTGAAGGCGGTGCGAGATATAGATGACGCTGATCCCGGCGCTTTTCAGGTCGCGAACAACATCGAACAGGCACGCGGTTTCGCGCTCCGTCAGGCTCGAAGTAGGCTCGTCCAGAATGAGAACGCGCGATTTAAGAGACAGTGCCCTGGCGATTTCCACGAGCTGCTGCTGACCAACGGAGAGCTTGCTTACCAGCGTGCGCGGGGAGATATCGAGCCCGAGCCGGTCCATGATGACCCTGGCGTTTTCATAAATGACCGGATCGATAAGTCGCAGGAGACCGAAACGAGTCGGTTCGCGACCGAGAAAGATATTGCCGGCGACGTCGAGGTGGAGCGCCAG
The DNA here is from genome assembly GCA_963848825.1 of uncultured Planctomycetota bacterium. Taxonomy (GTDB): domain Bacteria; phylum Planctomycetota; class Planctomycetia; order Gemmatales; family Gemmataceae; genus CAVVSQ01. The sequence goes on from CAWKFA010000010.1 coordinate 73,795, forward strand.
GTTGAGTTCCTGGTGAATCAGGGCGATGCCGAGTTGTTCCGCTTCCTTCACGGAACCAATGACGGCCAACTTGCCGTCCAGATGAATGACGCCCGTGTCCGGTTGCTGCACGCCTCCCAGGATCTTCATCAGGGTCGATTTGCCGGCGCCGTTCTCACCCACGACGGCCAGGACTTCGCCCGCAAGAACGTGCAGGTTCACGTCCTCAAGGGCCTGCACGCCAGGAAAGTGCTTGCCAATGCCCTGCGCTTCGAGGAGGTGAGTCATAAGTTGTGGCCGGTCACTAAAGCGCTGTTGTGGCAAGCGTGTGGGGCGGGGCAACGTGGCTCCCGCCCCACGCGATGATTTACTTGATTTCCCCCTTCAACTTCTTCATTTCGGGGAAGAAAACCTCGACGTCAATCGGCTGCGAACCGCCGATTTGCTCTTTGCTGGGGTTTTTGACGATGATGCGATGGGGGATAAAGATACGATTCTTCGAATCCATATCGGTTCGATTTTTCAGGACGCTTTCATCCCCCTTGTTAAGCGCGGCCAGGATTTTGATGGATTCATAGCCGAACTGATAGGGATTCTGCACCACGGTGCCGTAGATTTCGCCTGTTTGAATCCCTTCCAGGGTCTGGAAGTTTTCGTCGAAGGCGACGATGGCCGTTTTTGCTTTGGCGCCACGCACCGCGCGTAACAGCGCTGGTGGATTATATTCCCACAGGCCGATCACGCATTTCATGTCCGGGTGCAGGCGGAGAATCTCCTCAGCCTTGTTTTGGCAAATGTTTTCCTTGTTGTCATCGGTGCGCGTGCCTACAAGCAGATACTTGCCCACTTTGATATCAGCGGCATCCGGCGGCGTTTTGTCGCCGATTTCTTCTTGCTTCTTGCCTTCCAGGTAGTCGAGCAGTCCCTGGCGGCGCTCCACCGCGTTGGTCGCATCCATCTGACCCACGAAGATGGCGATCTTGCCTCCATCCGGAATGGCTTTTTCCACCAGCGCCCGGCCGCGCACCGGCACGATAGTTATGCGTGCCGATATAGCAACGGCGCACGCTCGCGTCGGGCACATCGTTGTCTTGAGTGATCAGCGGTATCTTGGAAGCGACCTTGTCCTTGAGAAAATTCTGAAAATTGGTCGGATCGTTCGGGCTGATTGCCAGTCCCTTGATGCCGGTCACCATGAGCTCGTTGACGATATTTTGCTGGGCCACCGAAGTCCCTTCGGCCGGGCGTCTGAACACCAGTTCCACATCCATGTCCTTGGCGGCTTTTTCGCAACCGCGCTCGGCATAGGTCCAGAAGCCGTGAGGATTATTGGAGACAAAGGCAATGCGTGGCTTGCCGCTGGATCGGCTGCACGCGGTCGGCAAGAAGGGAATGAGCAGCAGGACCAGCCACCACCGGAGAGAGTCGTTTCGCATGGGTTGACCTCGCTAAAGCGGGAGAGGAGCTGTCCCCGCCTTTGGGACCTCTAAGATTTTCTCGAAGATAGCGTAAAGATAGGGGGAAGCAAGATCTTTGTCATGGGCGGCGCGGAAATTTGCGGAGGGCCTTGCCAAGGCTGCGCGGCGATTTAAGATGAAGCGCAATCAACAGTGATTTATTTCAACCAGGAGGTTACGTCCATGCGACAACGGCAGCATTTGACCCTGGGGAGCGTACTCGTGGCACTGGCTCTTGGGCTGGTGTTCGTGGTGAGCGGACAAGGGCAGGGAACCTTGCCGGCGAGCGACCTCGCCAAGCTGATCAGTCAGGACGTCAAAACCATCGAAAGTGATCTGTCCAAGCCCACCTTCTCGAAGAAGGGGCAAAAACAAGTGCGCATGGCCGCTTTCATGATCGCGCTTTATGCCCAGAATGCCAAGGATAACTCACCCGCCATGGCCACTTTACGCGACCAGGCACTTGGCCTCATGAAGGCGGCCAGCGCGGGCAAGGCGGACGAGGCCAAGAAGATCGCCTCCACGTTGACGATGGACATCAAGCCGAACTCCGCCGCGCAAATCAGCCCCGTAGCGCTCGAAAAACAACTCGACCTCGAAACGCTCATGGGCATGTTCAACAGTGACAAGGTCGGCGGCTTTGGGATGGAAAAAGCCCTGGAAGACCTGGTCGATGCCAAAAAGCTTGATGCTGCCCAGTTCGAACAGACAGCCTTGCTGGGCCAGAAGGTGGCCCTGATCGCCAAGGTAACGCGGGAGTCGAGCCCCAAGAAAGAACTGGATGCCAAGAACAAAAAGGTTTGGAGCGATCTTGCCTCGGAAATGCAGGCTGAGGCCGGCGCCTTGACGGCCGCCGCCCAGGCGAAAAAAGATGCGGACATCGGCAAGATCGCCAATAAACTGACGGCTTCTTGCACCAAATGCCACGACATGTTCCGCTAACTTCCCACGGGGGTTGGGCCGCCTGGCGGTCCTACCCCCCGTCCCTGATCACTTTTTTCATCCAAAAGCTGCCGCCGATGCTCTGCACCATATCGCCGGCCGGCAACGACAGGCAAAGCGGCATTTCCTTGGCCAAAAGATCACGGTGCAGATGGCCGAAATATGAATTGAAGAACTGAATTTCGAAGGCCTGGTTGTATTGCAAAAAGGCGCGTAACAGGTAGTTCTCATTCCAGGCGACGCCCAGATAGACCCACTCCCTCGGATATTCAAAAGGGTAGAAGATATCGTGAAAATGTACGACCACGTTCTGGTTGAGGATTGGCAAGATATCAAAGAAGATCCGGTTGACGTCGCTATTTATTTTGGAGACGTGGGAGGAATCAACGAACAGAATATCGTTGGCCTCCAATTGGCGAAAGAGGTCGAGATCGACGTCCTGTAACTGACTCGTGATCACGCTGTGGCGCTGGCGGTCGTCATTCTTGAAAAGCGCCAGCAATCTTTCGGGGCCAGGATCGATGAACGTGCAGGCAACGGCGCTATCCAAAAACAAGTCGCTCGTATCCAGAATCACCGCGGATGAAAAACCTGAACCTATCTCGATAACTCGCCGCGGACGAAGGTGGCGCATCATGCTGTAAAGCACGATGGCGTCGGCGTGCGTGAACCAGGGATTGTCGAAGTAATAACGCAGCCCGGCCGCCGGCTTTTCTCGGAAAGGCATGTCCTGGTAATAAGCGGAGAATTGTGCAAACAGGGCGATCTGCCCGCTATCATTGAGATCAATGGCAGGCAAGTTTCGTGGCGGGGCGCCCCAAATAATATTTTCCCTGGCCTTCACTTCCTCGCGAGGGAATGGGCGAATAGTAATGGCCTGGTGGAAAGCCGGCGCTGGACATGCTCGAAGAATACCCGGATTTAAACGGATTTTCCAGGCCCTTAATCATTATTGCTAAGGCGCCTGGGCGGTGCCATAATGCCTACCATGGCAACGATCGCTGAAGCGTTTGCAACTGCTCTGGAACACCACCAGGCCGGCCAGCTACCGGCCGCGGAGCAGCTTTATCGGCAGATTCTTGAAATTGAACCGCGTCATGCCGACGCCCTGCACCTTCTTGGTTTTATTTATCAGCAGACGGGCCGGCCCGATGTTGCCGGGGAATATATCAAACAGGCCATTCTCCTGAACGGCCAGCAGGCGGCGTACCACCACAACTTGGGCGATACCTATCGCGCCCGGGGCCAGTTCGCGGACGCCGTGGCCTGCTACCAGCAGGCGCTGACCCTCAATCCTGACTTGTGCGAAGCTCTGAATAACCTCGGCTTGTCGTGGCAACAACTTGGGCGTCTCCACGAGGCGGCCGATTGTTTCCGGCGTGCGGCCACCTTGAGGCCGGACGATCCGGAGGTCCAGGGGAACCTGGGAAACGTCTATCTCGACCAGGGCAACACGGCCGAGGCGGTCCGCTGTTATCGGCGCGCTCTTGAAGTTGCGCCGAACGATGCCTGGGTGCACGGCAAGCTGGCGATTGCCTTGAAGCGCGAAGGCAAGTTAGACCTGGCCATTGTGTCTTATCAGCGCGCTCTGCAAATAAATCCTGAGCTTCACGAAACCCATTACAACCTCGGTATCGCGTATCAACACCTGGGACAGCTAGACGCGGCCGCGGCCTGCTTCCAGCGTGCCCTGCGCATCAACCCCCGCTTTGCCCCCGCTTTCTGTACGCTCGGCGTTGTCCACAAGGAAAACGGCAAGCTTGACGAAGCCATCGCTTGCTACCGGCAGGCCCTGGAACTACAGCCGGGTTTCGCGGCCGTGTATTCCAACCTGGGCAGCGCCTTGAAGGACCAGGGTAAACTTGACGAGGCGGCCCAGTGCTATCGTCAGGCCTTGCAACTGCAGCCCGATTTCGCCGACGCCTACAACAACCTGGGTAACACGCTGGTTGACAAGGGGGAGCTGACGCAGGCGATCGACAGCCTGCGTAAAGCGCTGCAGCTCAAGCCAGAGATGGCGGTGGCCCACAACAATCTGGGTAATGCCCTGGTCAAAAAGGGCCAGCCCGCGGAAGCGGCGCGCTCTTACCAAAACGCGCTCGACCTCGACCCGAGCAATCTCACTTACTTGATTCACCTGGTTCATCAGCGTCAACATCTCTGCGACTGGAAGGGACTGAGCGAGCAAGCACGGCAGGTAATCGACATCGTTAGCGCCGGCCAGGATTTCGACCGTGGCGTCGGCGTGCCGCCCTTTTCATTCCTGGTCTTGCCGATACCCACCACCGCTGGTGAGCAACAGACATGCGCACGTGCCGAATCGATGAAGTTGGCACACTTAGGCACTCAACTTCCCGGGCACCGCCGGCGTGAAGGCAAAGCGAAAATCACCCTTGGTTATCTTTCCGCGGATTTTCAGCAACATGCGACCGCCTACCTCATCGCGGAGCTGTTCGAGCAGCACGACCGCGCCCGCTTCGAAGTTGTCGGCTATTCTTACGGTGCTGACGACGGCAGCGCAATGCGCCGGCGTCTCGTCGGCGCCTTCGACCGGTTCGTGGACATCCAGAGCGATTCTCACCTGCAAGCCGCCCAGCGCATTGCCGCCGACGAAGTGGATATCCTGATCGACCTCAAAGGCTACGCCGGGCATACGCGCACTCCCATCCTGGCATACCGGCCGTCTCCTATCCAGGTCAACTACCTAGGCTATCCCGGTACCATGGGGGCCAGCTTCATGGATTACATTCTGGTCGACGACTTTATCGTTCCGGGCGACCAGCAGCCCTTTTTTACCGAGCATTTGGTGCACCTCCCGGGGTGCTACCAGATTAACGACCGCCAGCGTGAAATTGCCGCGCAGGCGCCTACACGGTCCGACTGCGGGTTGCCGGACAAGGGGTTTGTCTTCTGCGATTTCAACAATAGCTACAAGATTACGCCCGCGCTGTTCGATGTTTGGATGGAGATCTTGCGCGAAGTTCCCGGCAGCGTGCTTTGGCTGCTGGAAGGTAACGCAGCCGTGCCCGGAAACCTGCGCCGCGAAGCGGCGGCCCGCGGTGTGGAAGCAGGGCGGTTGGTGTTCGCGCCGAAGTGTAACTTGCCCGAACACCTCGCGCGGCACCGACTGGCCGACCTCTTTCTCGATACTTACCCCGTATGCGCCCATACGACCACAAGCGATGCCTTGTGGGCGGGCTGCCCCGTGTTGACGCTGGCCGGCAACACCTTCGTGGCGCGGGTGGCAGGTAGTTTGCTCCGGGCGATGGGGCTACCTGAACTTGTGACCTATACTTTCGAAGAATATAAGGCAATGGCGCTGAAGCTGGCGCGAACCCCGCGCTGCTGGCTGATTTGCGCGCCCGGTTGGAGCGAAATCGCGCTGTCTCGGGCCTGTTCGATGCCGTGCAATGCACGCGAAACCTGGAGAAGGCGTACGCGCACATGTGGGCGCTCCACGAAAGCGGCGCGGCGCCCCGTGCCTTCGCCGTGAGTCTGGCCTAAACTGAAAAACCTATGGCAGCCACCACACCGTTTGATTTTCTTATCGTAGGGGCCGGTCTTTACGGCAGCGTTTTCGCCCGGTCAGCCGCCGAGCGTGGGCTGACCTGCCTGGTCATCGATCAGCGCGACCATATTGCCGGCAATTGTTACACCAAACAGCGCGAGGGCATCCATGTTCACGAGTACGGCCCGCACACCTTCCACACCAATGATGCGCAAATCTGGCAATGGGTCAATCGTTTCGCCACGTTCAACCATTTTCGGTTGCACCCCAAGGTAAAATATCGTGGCCGGCTGTATTCCTTTCCGATTAACCTGCTCACCTTGCAGCAACTTTACGGCGTGTCGTCGCCCGAGGAGGCGCAGCGAAAGTTGGAGTCTGTTCGGGTTCCTTGCAAGGATCCACGCAACCTGGAAGAATGGGCGCTAGCGGAGATCGGCCCGGACCTTTATGAGATTTTCATCAAAGGCTACACGACCAAACAATGGGGCCGTGATCCGGCCTCCTTGCCGGCCGCGATTATCCGGCGCCTGCCCATCCGCTTGACCTACAACGACCGTCACCATGACGACCGCTTTGAAGGCGTGCCGATCGGCGGCTATACGCGCCTGTTCGAGAACATGCTCGATCACAAAGGCATCGAGGTGCGGCTCGGCATCGACTATTTCAGGGATCGGCTGCGCTCGACGCCTGCGCCACGAAGGTTGTTTATACCGGCAAGATCGACCAATACTTTGATTACCGCCATGGGGAGCTCGAGTATCGCTCGCTGCGCTTCGAGCACGAGGTTCACCCCGGCGATTTTCAAGGCTGCGCCCAGGTGAATTACACGGAGCTGAGCGTGCCCTGGACGCGAATTGTGGAACACAAACACTTTGAATTTCTCAGCACGCCCAGGACCGTCATCACCAAGGAATACCCCCTGGGCCATGCCCATGGCAATTTGCCCTTTTATCCCATCAGGGACGCCAACAACACGCAAATATTCGAACGCTACTGGGAAGAGACCCGCACTCTGGGCAATGTTATTTTTGGGGGCCGCCTGGCACGTTACTTGTATCTGGATATGCACATGGTCGTGGCCCAGGCCCTGAGCGATTTCGCGGGGGTTTAGGCGGCGCAGGCCGTCTGGCAATGGCAAACGAGACAGGGGTTGGCATGTCCGCCGTCGACGATTGGTTCGACCAGGCTTTACGGCACCATCAGGCCGGCGACCTTGCCGCGGGCGGAGCCACTTTATCGGCGGGTATTGGAGGCTGAACCCGCGCATGCGGATGCCAACCACCTTTTGGGCGTCCTCGCGCATCAAACGGGGCGCCGCGAAGACGCCCTTGCTTTCATCGGCCGGGCCATCGCCCTGGCTCCGCATGTCGCCGAATATCATTTCAACCTCGGCACGATATGCGCCGATCAGGGTCAGTTGCTTAAAGCCGTCGACTATTTCAAGCAAGCGTTGCGCCTCAATGCTGGCTATGCGGACGCCCTTGTCAATCTTGGCAGCTGCGCTGCGCGACCTTGGCCAACTGGACGGCGCCATCGAGGCTTTTCGCGAGGCGGCGCGGCTCAGGCCCGACAATGCCAGCATCCTCAGTAATTTAGGAGTGGCGCTCAAGGACCATGGCAATCTTCCGGAAGCGATCGAGTGCTACCGGCGGTCCTTGCGCAGCGACCCTGACTTCGCCAAGGGGCATATCAATTTGGGCCTGGCCTTGCACGAGCAAGGCAACCTGGAAGAGGCGGTCACCTGCTATCAGAACGCGCAGCGCCTGGGGCCAGACGACCCGGCGGTGCTGATTCATCTCGTGCACCAGCTCCAGCACCTGTGCAGCTGGCAAGATTTGGAAGGCATGTCGCGAAAAATCATCCAGGCGGTCGCCGGAGAGGATAGCCCGGGCTGCGCCGCCGCCGTTTCTCCCTATACCTTCCTGACCCTGCCCACGCCGACGACGCCGCTCCAACAGTTGCGCTGCGCCCGGCTCAAGGCCGCGATCTACCCAAAACAGCGTTTGGAGTTGCCGCCACCTCGCCCCGGCAAAACGAAGATCACGCTTGGTTATCTTTCCATCGATTTTCGCAAACACGCCGTCGCGTATCTCATTGCCGAACTCTTCGAACTCCACGATCGCGCGCGTTTCGATGTCTTCGGTTATTCGTATGGGCCCGACGACGGCAGCCCCTTCCGCCAGCGCCTGGTCAAGGCCTTTGATCAATTCGTCGATATCCAGAACGTCTCCTTTCTTGAAGCGGCCCGGCGCATCGCCGACGATGGGGTGGACATCCTGATCGATCTCACCGGCTATACCGGCAAGCACCGCACGCAGATCGTGGCCTTGCGCCCGGCGCCGATCCAGGTGAGCTATCTTGGCTATCCCGGGACCATGGGGGCGCCGTTCATGGATTACATTCTGGCGGACGACTTCATCGTGCCACCGGCACAGCAGCCCTTCTACTCCGAGCGCCTGGTCCATTTACCCGGATGCTACCAGGTCAACGACAGCAAGCGCGTCATCGCCCCGCTGCCCACGCGTGCCGAGTGCGGTCTGCCGGAACAAGGTTTTGTTTTCTGCGATTTCAACAATAGCTTTAAAATAACGCCACGCATGTTCAATGTGTGGATGGACCTGCTCAAGGCGGTGCCGGGCAGCGTGCTCTGGCTTCTCGAGGGTAACCGCTGCATCGCGCCTAATCTGCGCCGTGAGGCGGCCAGCCGTGGTGTAGGCGCGGAGCGCCTGGTGTTCGCGCCCAACCGATCCCTGCCGGAGCACCTGGCACGCCAGGGCCTGGCCGATTTGTTCCTCGACACGTATCCCTATGGCGCGCACACGACCGCGAGTGATGCCCTTTGGGCAGGTTGCCCGATCGTCACGCTGGCCGGCGAAACCTTTACTTCACGCGTGGCAGGCAGCGTCCTCAGGACCATCGGCCTGCCCGAGCTCGTGACGGACTCTTTCGAGGAGTATCAGGCGATGGCGCTGCGACTGGCCCGTGACCCCGGCCTCCTGACCGACGTCAAGGCGCGCCTCGCCACCGGGCGCACGACGTCACGCTTGTTCAATTCCACTCTGTTCACCCGCAATGTGGAGAATGCGTATGAGGCCATGTGGGCCCGACATGTCGCCGACGTGCAACCTGGCGCTGACCATAGCTTGCGCTGGAGCCGGCGGAACTGGCCCCATGGGGATGAGGATGTGATGACCGCGACATGGTTCGAAGCTGCCGTGCAATATCATCTGGCCGGCAATTTGGCAGAGGCTGAACCGCTTTACCGTCAAATCCTCGCGGTCGAGCCGAATCACTCTCACGCCCTGAGTAACCTGGGCGTCATTTTGGTACGGCGCGGCCAATTGCCCGATGCGATTGAGTGCTTTCGGAATGCGCTGCTCGCGAACCCGGGTCATACCGACGCACGCGGCAACCTGGCCCGTGCCTACAAGGATCATGGCCATGCCCTCAAGGCGCAGCGAAATCTTATCGACGCCATTGCCTGTTATGAGTGCGCCCTCGAACTGACTCCGGATTGCGTCGAAACGCTGACGAACCTGGGCGCGGCCATGCTCGAGGCGCGGTCGATAGACAAAGCAGCGAGTTATTTTCAGCGTGCCCAGCAACTGCAGCCCTATTCGTCGACTTTCCAGGCCAACCTCGGCGTGGTTTTGCAGGAACAGGGCAAGTTTGCGGAAGCCGTCGCAGCTTACCAGCGGGCCCTCGATCTCGATGGGAACAACCTGGCGGCCCTTGATGACCTCGTGCATCTCTTACAGCACATTTGCTCCTGGGCCGAGCTGGATGTGCTGTTCCAGCGCATCGACAATACGGGGCGCTCCAGGGCTGACTTGCTCTCGCCTTTCACGATTTTATCGCTGCCGGCGCCCGCCACCGCGGCGGAACAGCTTCAGTGTGCTCGCCACGAATCCCTGAAATATACCGTTGTCGCCGAGCAACGCCTGACGCTGCCGCCGCGCAGCCCTTTCAAACCCAAGATCACCCTCGGCTATCTTTCCGTCGACTTCCGCAAACACGCCGTGGCCTATTTGATTGCCGAATTGTTTGAATTACACGATCGTTCGCGCTTTGAAGTGCTGGGCTATTCCTATGGTTCAGACGATCACAGCCCCTTGCGCCGGCGTCTGGCGGCCGGTTTCGATCGCTTTGTGGACGTGGAAAACATGTCCTTCCGCGAAACCGCGCAGCGCATCGCCGCGGACGGGGTAGACATTCTGATCGACCTCACCGGCTACACGCGCAACCACCGGGCCTCGATCCTGGCGGTGCGTCCCGCCCCCATTCAGGTTAACTACCTGGGGCATCCGAGCACCATGGGTGCCCCCTTTATGGACTACATCCTGGTTGATGATTTCATCGTCCCTGCCGACCAGCAACCATTTTTCAGCGAACAATTGGTGCATTTGCCCGGCTGTTATCAGGTCAATGATCGCCAACGCGAGATCGCTGCCCTCACGCCCACGCGCGCGGAATGCGGTCTACCGGCGGAAGGCTTTGTGTTTTGCGATTTCAACAACACGTTCAAGATTACGGCCGGAATGTTTGCTGTGTGGATGGACCTGCTCAAGTCGGTTCCCGGCAGCGTGCTCTGGTTATTTGAAGGCAATCGGTTGGCGAGTGCCAATCTACGCCGGGAGGCCGTTGCACGAGGCGTGGCGCCGGAGAGGCTGGTCTTCGCGCCCAGGCGGCCCTTGCCGGAGCATCTGGCACGCTATCGCCTGGCTGACCTGTTTCTGGACACGTTTCCCTACGGTTCGCTAACGACGGCCAGCGATGCACTCTGGGCGGGCTGCCCCTATTGACGCTCGTTGGTGACACCTTCGTCTCCCGCGTGGCGGCAAGTTGCCTGCGCACCATCGGTCTGCCGGAGCTTGCAACCTATTCCCTGGAAGCCTATCGCACCAAGGCTCTTGAGCTGGCAGGCGACGGCGTGCTGCTCACGGACCTGAAAGCGCGGTTAGCCAGCAACCGCGAAACGACGAGTTTGTTCAACGCGGAGCGCTTCACGAGGAATCTGGAAGCCGCCTACACCATGATGTGGCAATCGCACCTGGCCGGACAGCAGCCGCGCGGGTTTGCGGTGCCAGATCGGGATAAATAGGCCAGGACATCGTTTCCCCCCGCGCCGTGGAGAGGATTATTGACTTACTGCCACGGACTGTTAGCCCTTACCCACCGGTGGGCTCGTAGGGTGGCGTCGAGCGTACTCGCGCTGACCCACCAGAAGTTGCAAAAGCCAGAGCCACGGACTGTTAGCCCTCACCCACCGGTGGATTCAGTTAGCGGTGGGTCAGCGCGAGTACGCTCGACGCCACCCTACAGGATTTACGAGACCGTCAGGTAACTTGACGGCGGCGGCTGGCGCTTCAGAAAGATGGAGTTGATGTCGTCATAAAAGAGTTTTTCGTAGCCCTTGCTGATTAGTAATTCGTTGACCCGTCTGATATTTTCACGCTGGACATCAAGGGAGTGCCACAGGGTTCGCTGTTCGTGGAGTTCCACCACCAACATGGTCACGTCGTAATGATCGAGGTCGAGGCCAGCAAGAACTTTCCATTCGTAGCTTTCGGTGTCAATGACCATCAGGTCGATTTGTCGTGGTGCTTTGACGTCGCGAAGAAAATGGGTCAGCGTTTTACAGGGCACTTCTTCGACGATGTCGTCATAAATCCCTTTCGACCAGGGGAAGTCATGTTTTTTCATAAAGGCGGCAGTGTCGGCGCAGGCCGTGGAGCCTTCGCCGGCCTTGAAGATTCTGCCCGTGCCGTCGGTGTCGCCGATCATCAAGTGGTGAACGGTGACGTCATGGTTCTTATGGTTCTCGAGACACTGCGTGTAATATTCCTTGATGGGCTCGATGTAGATGCCTCGCCAGCCGGCCTGCGCGAGATGGTAGGTGTTGGAGTGGGTTTTGCCGTCAAAAGCGCCAATTTCGACGAAAAAGCCTACCTCGGGAAGAAAGCTGTAATAGTAATCGACATTGGGGATCTGGCTAAAATTCATGCTTGCCCGCCTCCTCAGGCGCCGCCACGCAGGGCGATGATGCTGCGACGGATGCCTTCCTCCAAGGAAATACTGGTTTGCCAGCCAAGCGCGCGCGACTTGCGGATCGGCGATGCGCCGGGCCGATGCGGTCGCTTTGGTGGCGTCACCGGCAATCTTCGGTGCATAGCCAACCGCGGCAGCCATCAGCTCGGCCAGCTCAAAAAAGGTGACGCCGCGGCCCGTGCCAAGCTGGAGGGGTACTCCCGCGGTGCGTGGCGGATCGCCCACACGATACCGTCGGTCAGGTCATCAATATGGATCCAGTCGCGGACCTGCGGACCGCCCCATACGGTGAGAGGGTCTTCGCGCTTGACGCCCGGCCGAGAATCGCCGGGAAGGGATAAGAAAGCTTCTGATCATGACCATAGCCGCTATAAGGGCGCAGAATCACGACCGGGACTTTTTGTTGATGAAGCCGGTCGCAGAATTTTTCGAGCGTAAGCTTGATCCAGCCGTAACAATCGTCGGGAAAATCGGTGGCACAGGAGCTCATGGCGACAAAACATTGGTTGGGCGGGTTGTCCGCGATATACGCACACACCTCGTAATCGAGGGCCAAATCCTCGTAAACCTTGACGCCAGCCCGAGCGCGCATCCACGTCGATAATATTCGCGCCCAGGTGAACAACGAGATCAAAGGGGCGGCGCTGCCGGCCTGGCCCCAACCGCCAGGCGCCAAAGGACATGGGCGCCGGCTTCTCGGACGGGTCGACACGGGTAATTTTATAGCCCGCGCTTTCAAGCCGCGGGCACAGGTGACTACCCACGAAGCCGGCGCTGCCGGTAACCAACGCATCCATCAAGCCTCCAGCAATTTCTCACACCGCGCACGCAGGTTGTGCAGCCGAAAAACTTCCTCCTGGCCGGCCAGGGCCACTTCTTTGCGAAACTGCTCATCCTCGACCAGGGCCAGGCAAGTCGCGCGGATCGTCCTCATAATAAAAGAGATGCACATTGTTCTGAAATAGCGAATAGTTTTCGGCGCCGACCGTGTTGAGGTTGATCGGCGTCACCACCGCGCAGCCGCAGGCCATCGCTTCAAAAACCTTGGTGACCAGGTGGTCGCAGAGCGTGGGCAAGTTGAGCAGCACGCGCGACTGGCGGAGCTCACTGGCATAGCAGTGAACGGTCTCGCGCGGCAAAACGCCGTCGGGGCCCTTGACTTCCGCACGCACGATGCGCGGCACTATTCCCCATCTCCGCAGCCAGTCGAGGCGTTTGGCATACATCAGGCCGATGAAGGTCGTGCCATGTTCGCGAGGAAAATTGACCTCGCCATGGAAAACGGCCGTATCGACACCGAACGGCAGCCAGGGAAAGCCATATTGCTGATCTTGATGAGCGGGCGTGAAAAGAATGGGGCAAAAGCGTTTGATGGCATCGACGGGCAGCGTGCCGTAATCTTCGCGCGACATCGTCTCGTGCAACCAACCGACCACCTTGGGCTTGATCTCGTCCCACGTGGGGTAGAGAGCGGTGATAAACCCGCGCAAGTGTTCGGGACCCGAGACAATAATACGGTCGACACCATTGAGTTCATCGAAGGAGGGATAGCGGTCGCTCAGGTGCGGCAGCGGCAGGTCGGGTTTCATGCCGCAATCGATGACTTCATGGCCCATGCGGCCAAGCTCGTCGAGCAGCCCCCGGCTCAACGACCACGCGGAGTAGATGGAGTCGGGATAAAAAAGCGCGATTCTCATTGGGGGCGATATTCCAAAACACCGGCGCCGGTTCACACAAGCTACCACGAGAGATCGGCATTCTAGCAGACAGTCGGGACCCATCGCAAGGTGCCGGACCGCGCGTCTATTTGGCCGGCAGCTTTGGCGTGGTGGGCAGGGGCAGATCGAGTTCGGCGGGAGGGTTTCGCAATCGAATGGCCCGGCTATTTTCAAACGGGTCGGGAATATTGATGGGTATAAATGGCAGCAAACCGGTCCGCATCGGATAAAGTGGTGCCATGGCCGCGGTCAGGCTGGCGGCGAAGGTGGGGTCTTCCAGCGACACACGGTCCGGCTGCGGCTTGACGATGCCATTCAGATTGGCGGCGGGATGAAGCAGTTCCTTGAGACGCTGTGCGGCCTTATCTTTTGTTTCCTGGCCGACGACGGAATAGGGCAAGCTGACCAGAAGAATAACAAGCAACAGCGCTTTCATGGATGGCTCTCCCATTTTATCGAACCGCGGATCCCTATATCCCGTAGGGTGGCGTCAAGCGTAATCGCGCTGACCCACCGCTAACTGAATCCACCGATGGGTGACGGCTAATAGTCCGCAGCCTTGGCTTTTGCAACTTCCGGTGGGTCAGCGCGAGTACGCTTCGACCCACCCTACCGGAATCCACCGGGCTAATAGTTCGCAGCCCTGACTTTTGCAACTTCCGGTGGGTCAGCGCGAGTACGCTCGACGCCACCCTACGGGAATCCGCTGGGTAAGCAAATCTCGCGAGGTTTACTTTTTGATCAATTCGATGACGAGGCGCACTGGCGTGCCTTCCTTGGGCAGCACCTTGGTGTTCGTCTCGAGCATCATTAACTTTTCATACTCCATGGGCAAACTCGTTTGCAGGACGGTTTGGTCGGACACGGGAAATATGACGGCCAGGGTGCCGGACTGATCGGCGCCATAGGCCGTTTCATCTTTGTTGGGATCGGGCCGGGTCATGACCGAGCCCGTGAAGCGCCATTTTACGGACTTGGGGAACGCCTTGCCGGTGCGCGAGTTGACGAGGGCGCGGTCCATGGTGATTCGTTTGAATTCACCTTCGGGCGTTGGTATTTCGAGATAGAGGTTGACGTCCGGGCCCTGGGGCAGCTCCTTGTCGCCACCCATGATGGGAGTGCCGGGCTTTAGTCCCAGGGTTTCAATCGCCTTATGAACGGCGCTGGGCAGCGCTTCGATGGTAACGACGGTTTCGTGCGCCTTCTTGCCCTTGGGATGGCCCCAGCAGGCGATCACTTCGATGGGATATACCATACCCTTGAGATATTCCAACTTTCGTGGGGCGATTTTGGCATCGATCGTGACCGTTCCCTTGTCCTTGTCGAGCCGCACCCCGGCATCGTTGCTGCCGCCGACGGCGCAGCCTAGAAGCGCAAGCACCAGGAAACGAGACATGGGCAACTCCTTGATCTTTACGCTGTGATTGGCAAAACATATTAGCTTCTGACCCGAGCTTTATTATTTCGCGCCGATGGCTACCACCACGCACGGTTGTCTGGCGAAGGGCCCTTCCAGGTTGCAAGTGGCCACGTAGAGCCGGCCCGCGTGGATGATAGGGCCACCGTAGACCATGCCGGGCGCCTTCGTTTCCGGCGCCGTGCCCAGGTCGAGGTCCCATTGTTTTGTGCCGGTCTTCAGGTCGAGCGCGTGCAGCATACCTTTCAGGTCACCGGCATACACGGAAGTGCCGGCGATTGCCACGGGGGCGAAATAGGGTGTCTTGGAGTCATAGATCCAGCGGCGTTCGCCATCGACCAGCTCAAAGGCGCGGATCTTGCCATCGGTCGCGGTAACGAAGGCGGCGCCATCCGCCAGGGCCGCACAGCCAACGATGCCGCCGGTGATATCCTTGCTCCATTGCTCGTGGCCTGTCGCCAGATCGAACGCGGCAATCATGCCCTTGGCGCCCTTCAGAGCCCCCGGGTAATAGCCGATGCTGCTGCCGGTGACGATGACCTGGCCAGCCGACACCGAGGCACCGCCCCATGGATTTAGTTTTAGCGATTTACGCCAGATCACCTCGCCAGAACCCCCATCAAGGCACATGAGCGCGCGATCACCCAGCTTTTCCAGGTCAAGAAACGACGAGCAAACCAGCACCCTGTTGCCGGCCACGGTTACGGGTGCATCGACGTGCCATTTATCCTTGCCTTGCTGCCAGCGCAGCCTGGGGCGGGCGGCCGGCAACTGATCTTCACTGGGTGGCACGGCGAAATCGGGATCTTTTTTCTTGTCCACCTCATATTTCGCCTGCAGCTCGCGCCAGCGCGCATCAAGTATCTTTTGGATGGCCGCGGGATCGAGGGCCTGGCCGTCGAGAGTGACGGAGTTGATATCGATACAGAGCACACCGGCCGCGCCCCCGCCGATGTAGGCGTGGCCGCCATCGATGGTGGGTGCTCCCTCCAGGTGAACGAGGTGGCCCGGGACAGGATATTGCCACACGGGCAAGCCGCGTTCCGCATTCATGCAAAAGAGGGTAGCGCCGTCGGTCTGGTGCATCCCGTCACCGAATATTATTTTGCCGCCCAGGAGGGCAGGGGAGCTCACCGTCGGCAATTTAAGGAGAGGCGTGGTCTTGGCCCAGCGCACGCGTTTTTGGGCCCCGGGATCGTTGTTGAGGCACGCGAAATTACCAACGTTGAAAGCGCCGAGGCCGGAGACAAAAAGGCTATCGCCCAGGGGAACTGGCGAGGCGATATAGTTGTCGGTGGTTTTGTACGCCCACAGAATTTTCGGTGCCACGAGGTTGCCGTTGCCGTCGGTGTTGCCCGTACGCTGGGGATTGCCACGGTAGGTGGCCCACGGCTCAACGGCATAAAGGGGCTGAAAAAGTGCCACGCCCAGCAAGGCAGCGGTGAACCAGGGAGAAAACGTCATCCCAGCTCCTTATCGGGGTCCCAGGTCAATCGCCTGGCGCAAAGGGGTCTTACCCAGGTCGATGGTCGAGGTGCGCGGCGCGGCGCCGGGCAGGCGAAAGCTTAGCTGATATTGGCCCGGTTCCAGGGTAAAGCGGGCAAACGGACCGTTCTGGCCGCCCCGGCCGTCGATGCCTGTGGCTTCCTGCATACCGACCAATTTGCCTTCTTTATTCGCCAGCCGTAGCTGACCACCGATGCCAGGCATTTGCAGCGTGAGCGCGACGCGGCTGCCGACAGGCGTATTGCTGCCCAGGAGGACTACCGATTCCTGACCTTCATTCGCGAACACCATGTCCAACACGCCATCCCCATTGAGATCGACGAGGGCCACTGCCTGCGTGTTGAAGATCATTTGCCCCAGGCCGATTTGCTCCGTGCGCTCTTCGAAGGTGCCGTCGCCTTTGTTGCGAAAGAAGCGGTTGGGCCCTTTCAGGCAACCGACCACTAGATCAAGCCGGCCATCGTTGTCGATGTCGCCCCAGGCTGCACTCGTTGCCCAGCCGGCAAACGTGGCGAGATCTCCCGAACTGGATGTCACGTCGATGAACTGGCCTTTCCCCTGATTCTTGTAAAGTTTGATGCCACCCTTGTAGGGCACCACCATGTCGGGCAAACCGTCGGCGTCGAAATCGCCGAAGACAGGGCCAACTTTGCCAGGCAAGGTCGGTCCTCCCGTTTGCCCCCCAGGCGTGTAGGTGATGACGCCCGCGGTACCCAGCGTGTTGACCAGGACCGTGGCGGCGCCCGGCCCGTAAAGGATATCAGCCCGGCCGGTGCCTGTGATATTTCGGGTGACGAGGGTATCGGACCTGACATTGGCGCCGAGCCCGTTTGGCCCCAGACCAACGCTGGCGGACACATCTTCGAACGCCTGGCCGCGCGGCACGGGAGGCGTTGCTTCGCCCGCCTTGAAATAAAAAGCCCAGTCGCCGTCCCCCTGGCAAATCTTGAGAAGGAGTTGGTTTTTGCCCTTCTTGAGTTTCAACGTGAGCTGGTCCTGGTCCGGCGCGGCCGCACGATAAACATTTTGCGCGAGCAATTTCTGGCCGTTAAGCCAAACGGTGAGCGTATCGTCGCTGCCGAGGGATATGGGCAGTTCGACCGGGGCGGCAACGTCGATTTCGCGATAAAGATAAACGGCCGACCAGTTCCGCTGGTTGGGCCGGAATAGATTGGCCAGATCGTTCACATTGCCGTCGGTGAAGTTGTGGTCCTTCCAGGTTATTTTCTCATTGTCCTTGCCGACATGAGCTTCCTGCAAGTCGACGAATTTATCGACCGGGTGAGTCGCCTCAAAACCCTTGCCGCCGGTGTTGTCCACTGGGCCGAGATAATGCCACTTGCCCAGCGCCGGAGTAACCAGGGGCGGCATGGTAATCGTGCCGGTGTTGCGATAGAGTCGCAGCCCGTGATAGCCATTGGCCAGGAGAATATCGGGTTTGCCGTCGCCGTTGTAATCGAGCCAGGCGGCCGAGGTGAGGTCGTAATAGGGCTCGCTGGGCAGGAGGTGGCTGTCGTCGCGAAAGCTGCCACCCAGGTTGGTGAGCAGTTTCGGCCCCGCGGGCGTGGCCAAAAGCAGGTCAGGCTTGCCATCGCCATTGTAATCCGCCCAGACGGCGGCACGGGCGCCATGGCGCAGGGGCAGCGGCACCTCGCTCAGCGCTTCGCCATTATTTTGCAAGAGGACAACACGGCTGCCGCCAATAAGGCATAAGTCAGGTTTGCCATCACCATCAAAATCGACCACCGAGATCGCCTGCGCTTCAGGATCGACGCGGCCCAGCGTGCCAGGTGCGTGAAACCGCCCAACCCCTGCAGCCGGCGAAAGTCTTCGCCGCCCCAGCCGACAAAATCGCGCTTGGGATTGTAATCCTGCAACTTCAAACTGGCCTTAACACGCTGCACGCGGGCGCGCCGGTTGTGCAGATCTTCTTTGTTGCCATCGACCATGCAGGGAACGACAACTTCGCGTCCTTCCATCATGGAGGCGACGAATGTAGCCAGTTTTTCCGGCGCTCCGCAATAGCTGCGGAGTAAAAAGGGCTCGCCATGGCTATGGTTCCACCACTCGCCGCCGGCATAGGCCTGGTACCACCACTTGCCAATGCACGTTTCGCTGGCGCCGCCATTGTGGAAGAACACCGCCAGCCTGCCCGGTTCGGCCCATTCCATCGGCGGCTTCCATTCATCGGGCCGCAAGCCGTTGCGGCCGATGTTGTGCTTGATGACGTCGGTGTTGTGGGTGCCCTTGATGTCCCGGACCTTCCGGTAGACGATCAGGTTTTTGTCCCGGTCGACGAACTCGACGCGCATCAGCACCACGTTGGTCGACTGGGAAAGCACGGAGCCGAGGCTCATGGCCGCCTCGACGTAGGCCGCCGACCGAGAAGTGAACCACGCGAGCGCCGTAACGACGCCGACGGCCAGGGCCGCGGCTGCCAGATAGGGACGTCGGCGCATGACTTACTCCTTTGGCGACACCTTGGACGTCGAGGCGAGCTTTTCCTTGGCGGCTTCCCCAAAAGGCGTTGAGGCGTGCTCGCGGAGCAGGCGCTCGAGCAGCGGCACGGCCCGTTCCTTTTGGTTGGCTTGCTGGTAAGTCGCCGGCGGCCTCCAGGAGGGCGGCGGCAGTCAATTCGGGATATTGATACTTGGTGGTCACTATCAGCAAGGCGTTGGCAGCGTCCCCGAATTTTTGCTGTTCAAGAAGGCACATGCCGATCTGTAGTTGTGCCCTGGCCGCTACCGGGCGTGTCCCACGACTGGCGACCTGCGTGTAGGCGCTGATGGCCGCATCGAAGTTGCGTTGCTGCTGGAGTGCCCAGCCGACACCGTAACGTGCTTCATCAAGCCACGGGCTTTTGGCGTTGGCGCCACCGCTTCGAACTGGCTTTGCGCGCCTTTGAAATTGTTTTTAAAAGAATGCGTCGCGCCCAGGAAGAGGCGTATTTTTTCCGTGAGCTCGGGCGTCGGCTCCTTGTCCAGGGCGTCGGTCAACAGCTGGGCGACAGGTCCAAATTCGTGGCGCTCGACGAGAAGCTCCGCCAGTTCCAAACGGGCCGGGCAAGCCAGCGGCAGATCCGCAAAATCGTCAATCAGCGCTTGGTACGCCGCAGTCGCTTTTTTCATGTTCAAGAGGGTTCGCTGGCACCAGGCGGCTTCGTAGAGCATGCGCGCCCGTACGCCCAGGGCGCGATCCTCGCCTTTGTGAGCGGCCACCTGGCTGTCCAGCAGGGCGACCGCTTCTTCGAGAAGGTGCTGACCTTCAAGCATGAGCTTCTGGCCTTCGGCGGATTCTTTAGTTCTGCTCAAGGCCTTGCGCGCACCTTCCAGCCGAAGTTGGCCTTCCTCTTTGAGGCACTGAGCGAGCCGGAGAGCCGCATCGGTCCTTTCCGGCAGGTCCACCTTCATTTTGACAACATTCTCAAACAGTTGCCGTGCGGGCCGCGAGCTTGCCCAGTTCCCGCAGCGCGACCGCTTGGTGATAGCGAAGCAAGAGCAGAGCGTTCGACCCCTCCGGAGCGGCGGCGCGGCCGAGTACGTCGGCCGCCTCCGCGAGCTTGTTTTGCGCGGAAGAATGTAGCCAGCTCGATTAGCGCGCTGGCGCCGCCGGCGAGCTCTTGAGAGGTTCCGCCGTGAAGCGGCGCAGTTCATTGATGGCGCGGTTGACATCTCCCCGGCCCGCGATCCCCTTGAACCTTTCGAGATATGCCTGCGCGACCAGGGGATCACTGGGCGGCCCCTTGGCCAGCAATTTGTCGTAGGCGACCTTGGCCAGGTTTAGCGCGTTGATCTTTTCCTGCGGCTGGCTCATCAGCGCGGCCCTGCGTTGCTGACACAGGCCGTACTTGATGATGGCATCGGCGCTATAGGCCCCGTCCGGCTGGCTGCTCAAGAATGTCTCAAGCAACTCGGCCGCCGATTTGAGTTGTTCCTCCAGCTTGCCCGCGGCCAGAGCGTCGTCGGGTATTGTGGCTGGCGTTTGCCGCAAAATGCAATCCGCCATGACAAAAGAGGCAGCCGCCAGGGCCCCGACCCGCTCCGGCACGGGAATCATATTCAGTGTCTTGCGTGCGCTATCTAAATCTTTTTGCCGATAGTATGTCAGTGCCTGGCTGTAGCGTGCCGTATTGATTTTCGCGAAGTCGGGAAACCTGTCGATAACGACCTGATAGGACTTGATGGCAGCCGCACGTAGCCCAGCGGCATAAGCGGCACCCTTCTTTTCGGCTGCCAGGGCCTGGAAGTAAGCATTCTCTCCCTGGCAAAAAAGGATGTCGGCCAGGAGCGAGCTTTTTGGATACTGCGTCACAAAACGGGCACATTGTTGAGCGGCGCCCTCGAAGTCGCCGGCAAGCTGTAGCGCCGACGCCAACCGCAGCGTCAGTTCTTCAGCGCGTTCGGAGAGCTTTTTGTCGGCGAGAATCTGAGCGTAGAGTCCGGCGGCTTCCTGGTGTTCGCCAAGGATTTGCAGGGTGTCCGCGGTTTCGAGCAGAATGGCGGTGCGCCAATCCGTTTCCTCGGGAGTTCGGCTCTTTGCCGTTGCCTGCTGCACCTCAAGTCCGACGGGCGGCACGTCGTTGGCGCGCTCATAGGCCAGCCGCAAGGTTTTCACCGCCGTCTTCAGCGCCTGCACGAACCCGGCCTCGTTCTTGGAACGGTCCGGCGCGGCACCAGCCTGGGCCCGCGCCAGCCAGAACAGCACCTGATCGCCAAGGGGGGCATCTTTGGCAGCGAGCCGGGACATGGTTTGCACCGCCGGGCCAAACTCCTTTAGCTGAACCTGACAGATGCCAATGCGCAGCTCGGCTTCGTCCCGTAAGGGCGCCTGGGGCTGAAGCTTGACGAAGTCGATGAAGCGGCTTTTGGCGTCGGCGAACCTGCCCGACTCGTAAACGAGCATGCCCAGATAAAATCCTGCACGGGCGACATGAGCCGTTGGCGGATTTTTGGCAAGCTCCTGGAGACGAAGGCGCTCCTCCTTGCTTAATTGTTCCGGTCCGCGCAGCCGCTGAATCGCGAACGCCTTGCCCTTAAAATAATCGTCGATGGTCCCTTCGTAATGGAAGGCAGCCTCGGCCTTGTCGTCTCCCAGATGGTAGGTGCGGGCCAAAAGATAGCGGGCCTGGGAACCGAACTCCGCTTGCGTAAAGGGCGCCAGCATCGACAAGGTTTGCTGGGCGCGTGCGTAATCCTGGAGCAGGAAGCTGGCCAGCCCATGATAATAGCGACCGAGGTCGCGATAGGTACTGCGCAATAGACGCGAGTCACTCACGAAGGGGGCAGCCGTCGTTTGAGCTTCTTTGACTTTGCCCGAGCGCAGTTGGTTCTCCGCCAGCACGCAACGAGCGTGGGCCTCCTCATCAGCCTCCGCCGCTGGCACGCGCGTGCCCATGCCGAGGACAACAAATAACCCGGCGAGCCATAACTTTCTCATCATCGGCAATCGCGGTTAGAGACGCTTCTTGCGCGGACGCAAGCCTGGTGCATTTTTCCTTGGACGAAATAGGGCCGTACAAAGTTCCGGTCAAGAACCATTGCGCCGCTTGCGCATGCGGGCCGCCTCGATCTCCAGGGCCACGCGGCGTTCGGTTTTTAGCAGCTTTTTCTGTTTGAGGGCGTAGCGGGCCGTGGCGAAGAAATCGAGGCCCGCGACGGCGATAATGCCGAAGAGGACCAGCAATGCCGCTATCCAGTAATAAGCAACCAGCTCGACCACGGGCGGCTTGTCCCTGGGATCTTCGTTGCCAAGCGGTCTGAGATGTTCAAGCCTGGGCTCGATGAAATACCAGCCGACCAGGAAGCCGGCGAACAGGACCATCAACACCGAACACAGGACGCGTCGCCTTGTTTGCCGTATCACGAAGCCACGTTCGTCGGAGGGAAGGTCCAGGCTTAGCCCCTGGCGCGTGCGCAATTGCCGCCAGGCAAAGAAGCCGGCCAATCCTACCAGGGCCAACACGAGGCTGACGCCAAAGAAAAGTTCGGGAAGACTCACGGTGCCTTGGTCCAATCTTTAGCGTCACCCTTGGTCCAGTTTATTCGAGCTGCGCCGCCATGCGGCGGAAAGAGAAGGTGGCATTGAAGCGGCGATCCAGTTCCGTCGCGATTTTTTGAATCTCGGTGCGCGGCAGGCGTTTTTCCGCCATGGAGCCCACGACGACCAGGCCGCCGTAATCAGGCAGGGAAAACAAGTAGGTTTGGGGAAACGCCGCGCGTATGTTGCGGACGTCCTCCTGAATTTTCTCATGCGGATTGATATTGTAGACGACCAGGCCGTCCGGCCGCAGCTTCTTCTGAACGTCCTTGTAGAATTTGACGGTCTTTAGCTGCAAGGGGACGCCAGTATCGTCGGTGTTACCGCGCGACGGCTTCAGAAAAGCATCCATGTAGATCACGTCATACTGGGCATCTACATTTTTGAGGTATTCAAAACCGTCCTTGGTGACGATGTTCACGTTGCCGCCAGAGCGAACCCCAAAATACTTGTCCGCGACCTTGACAATCACGGGGTCGATCTCGACGACGTCGACTTTCACCTTGGGCTCATAATGTTTGAGAAAGTGAATCATGGCGCCGCCGCCAAGTCCGACAATCAGCACTTTTTCTTGAGCCGGGCGGAAAACGTAACTGAGAAACATGAAGCGCGTATAATTGACGAGCATTTCATAGGGCTTGTCGAGATTGACCATCGACTCGATGACCTCTTCCCCCGAGTCGCGCACGAACCACAAGGTGCGAACATTGTCCGCCTTGCTGATGCGCATGCGTGAATAGTCTGACTTGAGGTCGGCTTCGATAACGCCCTGGCCTGCGCCCGCCTCGGTGCGGTCCAGCATGGACCAGCAACCCAGGGCGACAGCGGCCGCCACCAAAAGCCAAAGAAACCTGGCGCGTGGGAGAAGCAATCGGCTCGAAATCATACACCACTCCTTGGTTTGCTTAGAAATCCAATAAAGGGCCCAGGCTCGCAAAATGCAAGCAATCTGAGCCCATTATTAGCACGTCTAGCGCAAGTCATTCAGGGTTTTTTCAGTCAGGGGCAGGCGTTCCAGCGTGAAGCGTCCGCTCACGTTCTCATCGAGCTTCCAGGTGCCGTCGAGGTGTTTGCTGTCTTGAGACAAGGAGCCGCTGTACTCGACCTCGTGTTCTTCGCCACCGGTGCCGTCATAGGTCTTGACGATGGCGACCTTGCCCGACTTGGCGTCAAAGGTTCCCTTGATTTTCGCCGCCAGCCAGGGCTCGCCGGGGTTGCCAAACGTATTGGTTTCCTTGATGGCGCCCGTCAAGCCCTGGGAATCATGAACCATGATCAGATTGAAACGCACGGGCTCTTTGCCGCTGCCTTCGGGATATTGATAAATGCCCGTCCAGACGCCCGCCAGCGGGCCGGAACGGGTATTGGTCTTGCCCAGAGTGAACTGGCCCCCGGGCACATCCCCCATGCTCCAGGCGCCATCCAGCGCCCCGCCGGCGATTTTGCCCTTGTAATGGACATCATGATTCTGGCCAGCGGTGCCGTCGTAGGTTTTCGTGAAGGTGATTTCGCCGGTTTGTTTATCGACCGCGCCTTTGATGGTGGCGTGAAGCCAGGGTTCGCCGCGCGTGCCGAAGGTATTTGGCTCGCGCGTATAGCCAGCAAGAGTGTTCCCCTCTTGAATCAACAGCAAGCTGAACCTGACCGATTCCTGGACATCTTGGGGATAGTGGTAGACGCCACGCCACAGGGCGGTGTTCTCGCGCGCGGCTCCTGCCCGTCTTGGGCGACCTGCGCGGAGCATAACGCTGCAAATAGAACCACCAGGCCGCATGGTAACACTCTAAGGAAACGCATGAGTTGGCCCTCCTGGAGAAAGTGACAACTGGCTCACGGAGCATATCGCGCCCGCACTACGTGCCTCTGTTTCTGACGTCAGAGGCCTCATTTTATAACGGCGAGAAAAAGCCTTGGCGTTTCGGCCTCAGTCCCACGGCCCTGACGCAGTTTTCTCAATCAGCGATTTTCTTGGCGGCAGGATAAAAAGTTAGATTGACGATGCGCCAGTTCCCGTCCTGCTTGACCAGAGTAAAGTGATCATAGCCGGTTTCATTTCTCATGCCGGCCGTCAGGCGCCAGAAAACCACGGCCCGCGCAGCTTGGCCTCAAAGTGAATGTCGGTGGATTCCGCCACTTCCTTGGCCTTTACCAGGGCACGCTTGTGGAACTCGGCCTGGTTGGCGATGAACTGGCGCCGCCCATAACTGGCGAGCTGACCTTGCTCATCGAGGTATTGAATCGTGGCGTCGGGAAGAAAGCAGCCGTCGTAGCCTTTCATGTCCTGTTCGGACCAGGTGCGAAAATAGCGGCCAATGAACTCCTTGACTTCCTCGCGGCGGGGATCGTCAGCCTTGGTCTGGGCAACAAACGTCGTTGGTACTTCTTTCCGATAGAGAGTGTGCCAGCTTTCCAGGGTGTCGAGAACAAAGCTCCGCACATAGTCCGCCGACACCGTCCCCCCACGCAGCTTTTTGCCCACGCAGACTGCCGAGGTGGCCAGTAACGGATTTGCCGTCAGATTGGTGCCGGCCAGGCCAAGCGTGCTTGCGCCTAAAACCACCAGGGCCTGGCCAATCTCGGTATCCAGCGGCGGCACATGGCAAAACAAAACGTCGGCAGACATGTGACGCGTGGCTTTCAAATATTCGAGGCTATAAAGCGCTTCCTCGCAGAGGTAACGCCCCGCCGAGCGCGACACGTGTGTCGGATAACCCTGGGCGGCGAGAAGCCGCTTGTACGCCGGGGCGTTGCTGGTGGCGCGAAGACTTGCCGGCCCACCCGCGACAATGGTTGGCATGGTGGGATAGGCATTGCGATTGTCCCTGATCAGGTCGCGACCCGGGTAGAGTGCGGCGGCCGCGAGCAGGGCGCCTTTTTGCAGTGGCGTGCTCGATAGAAAGCTCACGGTGCTCGCCGCCACGGTGGGCAAGGCCGAGCGTCGGCGGCGGTCATTGGCTGCCACGGTCTCCAGGCTGAAGGCGCCCCAGCCGCCCTGGCCGAAGGAAAAGATCGCGGTCGGCTGATACTGATCTATCCAGCCAGGCAAGTAGTCCAGCGGCGCACCGAACACCACGGGTAATTGTTTGCAAACGAGTTGGTAGCCTTTCCAGTCCTGGCCATCGAGTGCCTTGATGCCTTCCCACGAAGAATTGGGCGGGCGACGTTTACCGAAAGGTTCGAAGCCGGTCAGCAAGATGACGGGCTTGCCGGGTGCTGGGCTGGATATCTGGCGCGGTGGTTGAATGGGGTCGGTGGCCGAATCCGCCCCGGCCAAAATGAGCCCGGCGGTAGAGAACAACGCGAACAGCATGAGCGTGACTTGGGCGGCAAGGTGGCGGACGGTAAATGTGGGCGGAGTGACATCCATCCGAGTTTTCATGGCTTCATTGCTCCGAAAAAACGGCAACGGACCGGCGGCGCCCGAAGTACCTTCAGGCCATTCGGGCATTGTAACGAAGGGTTTTTGAAAACGCAAGGAGGCCAATGCATTATGACATTTCGGCCCGCGCTACGCCTGGCCGCGTCCCAGGAGGTAGCGATGGGGATCGACCTCGTCGCGGAGAATGCGCAGCTCCAGGGGCGTTGGCGGGCCCGTCGTTTGGAGGGGTTCACGAACGCCCAGATCGAAGCCCGTATGGGCCTGAACCTCATCAAGGGTGATGCCCGGATGCAGGCTTAGAACCTCCATGCGGCGGGTCGTTTCATGGTAACCCATGATTGCCAGGTCCGTAATGACGCGATAGGGCCCCGTGCCCGGCGGCAGTCCGGCCGCCTCGCGTGCCCCGGCACCCGTCAAGTAGCCCGGCGTGGTGAGAAAATCGAGCACGGGCACGAAACGGCGCTTGTCATGGTGAGTGACCACGAGGATGCGATGGCAGAAAGATGCCAGATCATTGGCGCCGCCGGAGCCTGGCAAACGCACCTTCGGTCTGGCGTAATCGGTACCGAGCATGGTCGAGTTGAGGTTGCCGAAAGCGTCGATCTGGGCGCCGCCGAGAAACGTGTAATCCATCAAGCCGCGCTGGCAAGTTTCCATGACGTCGGCCATGCTGGTGGCCATGACGCCGCGATAGAAGGTGCGCGAATCGCCCACGCTGATGGGCATGGTGGGGAGTTGGGGCGCGACGCCGCCCGCCTCGAAAAAGATGACCAGGTTCGGTGCCGAGGTCCGCTGGGCGAGCATGGCCGCGGCGCAGGGAACTCCCGTACCGACCGCCACGGTGCTGCCATCCTCCAAGAGGCGGGCGGCACAGCAAATCATGAGTTCCATCGGGTTGTAGAGCACTATCATGCCCCGTGGGGAAACATTAACAATTCACGCCGGCGCAGCTCCTGCATCCTGGCCAGGCCGCCGCAGAGTTGCAAATACGCGTTAAAATCCGCGGTGCCGAACAGATATTCATCCAGAAAGGCCAGGTAGGCCGGCAAAGTTCGTTCGGCGGCGAACCATTGTTGCAGGTGTTCCTCGTCGGAAAAGTATTCATACGGCATGTTCCCCGGATAGCTGCCGTAGGGCACTTCGCAGACGGCGTCCACGCAGTAAAAGGGTATGGCGGTAAGGCCGGGATCGGAGCGAATGACTTCGGTGGGCACCAGGCGTTCGCAGGTGATGAGCAGGCGTTTGGCGGCGCGTGCCAGGTCGATATCGGCGACGGTGGTCCCGCGAATGCGACAATTACCGAAGCAATCGGCCTCGTGAACATGGATCATGGCCACGTCGGGATAAAGCGCCGGCAGGGCGGTAAGGGTGGTGCCGGTAAAAGGACAGATGACGGTTTTGGCGGCGCTGTGCTGGAACGTCGCGGTGCCCAGCATGGAGCGCGTCGGCAAAAAGGGCAGGCCCATCGCGGCGGCCTTGAAGCGCAGGGCGAGCGCGTAATTGGTCCATTCGACGGCGACGACTTCACCGGATTCCATGACGCGGCGGGCATGAGGCGACAGGCCCGCGCCTCCAGGCCCACGATGTAAGCGCTGTCCACACGCTGAAGGGTTTGGCCGCGGCCGGTCATGTTGCCCGCGCAGAGGATCTGAAAATCGTGGGTAGCGGTATGACCGGCGACAGCGAGGTTTTGTTTTTTTTGACGAACAACTTCATGCAAAAGAGCGGTGGGCAGACGCACCGAGCCGAAGCCGCCGATGGCGAGGTAGGCGCCGTCGGGAACGAAACGCGCCACCGCGTCAGCGACGGTGGTAAGCTTGTCAACCAGGGCATGAGGCTTGTTGGCGAAAAACTCGCGAGCGCGGTCACAGGATGGATCAGCGAATAATGGGCCGGCACCCTGGGAGAGAGGATTCATAGGTTGGCCGAAAGAGGGCCGCGCCCCCTGGTCTTGATACGACTAAATGATTCGCCGCTTAGCGATTTTCGAATTCGCGCATCAATTGGCGAAAGCGCGGATCGTCGCGAATGGCGTCCAGATCGTGATCTTCTTTCAGATAACGAAAATCGCGGTACCCTAGTTCGAGGGCGCGACGCAAGGTCTTCGAGCGCGAGTTCATGCTTCTTGACGAGGCAAAAACTACAGGCCAGGTTGTAATGGGCCAGGGGATCGCTGGGACGAAGGTGCACCAGGCGTTTGTCGATGTGGAGGCCTTCGGCGAACCGACCCTTGAGCGTGAGGTTGTTGCCCTGAACCCGCAGCACGTCTACATAGTCGGGGTTTCGTTCCAGGATGCGTCCAAAGAAATCCAGTTCAAAATCAAGCTGGCTCAACTCGGCGTGACGAATCATCGTGCTACTGGCCGCCGCTGACTCTTCGTGCTTGCCCTTCATGATTTTCCCCCTGCGAAGTCGGCCTCGTCTGCTGAGACCATTGGCCTGTCCACGTGCAGTATAGCCAAGGGGAGTTGGCAACGCAATCGAATCGCGCGGCCTTTTATGGCGCGGCGTGCGCGGTCAAGGTAAAAACCGCCACTTCCGGACGAACGCCATAACGAATGCGGAAACCGAAGCCCACACCCTTGTTGACGTAGAGTTGCGTATTGTCAACGTGATAAAGGCCGGCGGCAAAGCGCCGCCCGCTCGGACCGAGCGCCACCCGGCCGACGCCCGGCAAGTTGACCTGCCCGCCATGCGTGTGGCCCGACAGCATCAAATCGCAGCGCCGGCCATGCAGATGCTCGACGGTGCAGGGATTGTGGGCGAGCAAAACGCGCGGCACCGTCGGACAAAGGCCCGCGAACGTGCGTTCCAAATCGCAGACACGGCTCCACAAATCGTCAACACCCGCCAGGTAAAGCTGGTGCCCATCGCGGTGCAAAACTTGCGTTTCATTCTGGAGCACGCGAATGCCCTGGTCCTTGAGCGCGTCCGCCACCGCGCGATGGAGGTGTTGATGGCGGCGAATGCCCAGCGCGTTACGCACCGAAAAGTCATGGTTGCCAAGGACCGCGAATACGCCAAACGGACAGCGCAAGCGTCCCAGGACCTGCGCCACCTGGCCCACATGGTGAAAGCCCTTGTGGACAAAGTCGCCCGTCAGCACGATGAGGTCCGGGTGTTGCGCGTGGGCCAGGTCGACGGCTTCCTTGAGAAACGCCGGCGTGACATGGCGGCTGCCGTGAAAATCCGACATCTGCACGATGCGCAAACCATCGAAGCGTGGCGAAAGATTGGCGATCGGGATTTGCAGGCGATTGAGCTCGAGCCAGGTCGGCTCGACATGAGTTGCATAGGTCAAACGGGCCCAGTTACGGCCGATCCAGCGAGCGACCCGACCTTTGGGCGGATGATTTTCCGCCTCCGCACGCATCCACGCGGCGAACTTATTCATCACCATAGCGGAAGTTTCTCGGCCCCGGCTTGACAATAGGGCGCCGGCTTCGAACCGGCGCCCGCCGTGCTATTATAGGCATGCCCAGGGACCGCTGGATACGTTAATGATGATCCGCCGGATTTATTTTTCCGGTTCGAAATCGTCGTCCTCTTCATCCTCGTCTTCATCGTCGTCGTCTTCGTCATCCTCATCATCGTCGTCAAAGTCCTCGTCATCGAAGTCTTCGTCGTCGAAATCTTCCTCATCGAAGTCGTCGTCTTCGAGGTCCTCCTCTTCGAATTCCTCGTCATCGAAGTCTTCGTCTTCGTCGTCTTCCTCCTCCTCGTCTTCCACTTCGAGGCCGTCGCCTTCCTCGGTGGCGAAGTCATCGTCCTCGTCGTCCTCTTCCTCACCTTCCGCGTCATCCTCCTCATCGTCGCCTTCTTCCTCTTCTTCGAGGTCGTCATCCTCATCCTTGGCGACGACCCAGGGCAGAGGCACGCAGTCGATTTCCCAAAAGGGGGATGCGGGTTCCGTAACGGTTAATAAGGCCAATTTTCCACCGAACATCAGATAATCCTCGGGCACGGATTTTAGTTAATGACAACCTTTTGTTTACCGACTCGTTGTAATCCTTTGCTAGGAAAGTCGTTTTGGGTCGTCAAGGCACCAAAACCCTTTCTTGGCAACTATTTTTTAAGGCCCTGCGCGCCGGGTCCCTGGTATTTTCGTGGGCCTCTTGACATGCCAGGGGCCAACCCGGGCATTGCCGACCGACTTACCGACATTCTTCGTCTCGCGGGCCGCCATCAGTTGAGCTCGACTGCCTCTTCCCAGTGCTCATACAGTTGTTTTAGTTCAGTTTTGACGTCTTCGAAGGCCTTCATGGTTTCTTTGACCTTGCCGCCCTCGCGGTAGAGTTCTGGCGAGGCCAGTTGCGTTTCCAGGTCTCGAAGGCGCAGTTTCCGCGCTGGCGATCGCTCCCTCGAGTTCCTCGACTTTACGGTAAGGAAAACGCCGTTTACGCTTGGTTTTCGATTTGTCGGCCGCATCCTCCCCCTTGCTGCCGGGGGCCGGGCGCGTCGTTTCTTTCTTGGCATGCTGTCCGGCGCGGCCGTTTTCCTGCTGGAGAGCCTGCATGCGCTCGTAAGTGTCATAGTTGCCGTAAATGACCTGAACGCGCCCGTCCCCCTCGAGCACCAGGAGCAGATCGACCACTCGATTGAGGAAATAGCGATCGTGACTGACGACAATGGCCGAACCATCGAAATCCAATAGCGCCTGCTCCAGGGCGTCACAGGCCCAGATGTCCAGGTGGTTGGTCGGTTCATCCAGGACCAGGACATTGGCACCGCGAGCAACTAGCCGCGCCAGGGCTGCCCGGCTGCGCTCACCACCGGACAGCTTGCCAACCAGCTGATTGACCTGGTCGCCGACCAAGCCGAACCGTCCGAGCAGGTCCCGCATCGCTTGCTCGTTGGCGTCGGCGTCCTCGTGGGGCCAGACAGCCCGAATGACCGATTTGTCGCTGGGTAGCGTTTGCAGGTGCTGATCGTAATAACCAAAATCCACCAGGTGACCCAGGTCGAGCCGCCCGCTATCCGCCTTGTCGTCCCCCAAAAGAACACGCAAGAGAGTCGTCTTGCCCGAGCCATTGGGCCCCAGGATGCCCAGGCGCTGGCCGCGCTTGAGGCTGAAGCTAAGCCCCATAAAGAGTGGCCGATCATAGGCCTTGCTCAGGTCCTCCGCATGCACGATGACGTCGCCAGTGCGCCGAACGTTGCCGAAATGCATGCGCGGAACATCCACCAGCGTCGGCCGTTCCACGCGTTCGAGGCGATCAAGGGCTTTTTGGCGCGAGGCGGCCTGTTTGTGCAACTGGCCATAATGCACGCGCGCGGATGTATTCTTCCTGCTTGTCGATATGCTCCTGCTGAGCCTCCCACGCCTTGAGTTTCAGCTCGTAGCGCTCGCGGCTCAGGCGCCGATAAGCCTGGTAATTGCCCGGGTAAGACTCGATGTGTCCGGCATTCAACTCGAACACACGGGTGACCACCTTGTCGAGGAAATAGCGGTCATGGCTGACGATCAACATCGCCTCGGGCTGCTTGACAAGATAGTCCTCCAGCCAGCGGGTGGCGGCGATGTCGAGATGATTGCTGGGTTCATCCAGCAACATGACGTCCGGCGCGGCCAGCAGCAGTTTGGCGAGCATGAGCCGGCTCTGCTGGCCCCCCGAAAAGGTCGCTACCTCCCGGTCGTAGTCCACCGGCAGAAAGCCCAGGCCGTCGAGAACGTGTTCGATGCGATGATCGACGTTATAGGCATCGTGATAGCGCAGCATTTCGTTGAGGCGCTCATAGCGCGCGGACAAGGTCTTGCGAGCGCCTTCATCGGCGGCGCTGGCGAGCGCCTCGGCGGTTCGCACCATGTCCTCGTGGGCCTTCACCAACTCATCGAGCGCGGAGCGCGCCTCATCAAAAAGCGAGCGCCCGGTGAAAATTGAGGTTGCTGGTGAAGAAGTGAAATACGCGCCCCGGCGTGCAGTCGAACTTCCCCGACGTCCGGTTTGTCCAAACCGGCAAGGATACGCAGGAGCGTGGTTTTGCCCGCTCCATTGGGCCCCACCAGGCCGACGCGCTGGCCAGCACCTAATTCAAACCCCAGCTCCTCAAACAAGGGAGTCGCATCGAAACCACGCGAGAGTTGAGAACAACTTAAAAGCAACATAATGATTATGATACGATGGCCACGCTGGAAAATGAGGGTGGCGATGTCCGATCCACGCGCATCGCCTGCCCGCGCAATAAAATCCTCACGCCAGGCCGCAAGGGAATTTAACCTCTGCCAAAATCAACGCCTACCGTTTATCATGACCTTATGAAGGAAATCGTTGATCTCCCGGCCGCTCTCGAAACCAAGCGTGACAGCCTTCTCGCGGTGCTGCGCTCCTGCGGCAAGGTGGCGGTCGCCTTTAGCGGCGGGATCGATAGCACGGTGGTTGCCAAGGCCGCCCAGCTGGCCCTTGGCGGCGGGGCCGTGGCTGTGACGGCCGACAGTCCCAGCGTCCCCGCGCGGAGATCCTCGAAGCCGGCCAACTGGCCCGGCAGATTGGCATCGAGCATCGCCTGGTGTCGACCACCGAGTTCGCCGACCCGGATTATGTGCGAAACGATGGCACACGCTGTTATTTTTGTAAAGACGAATTGTACACGCGCATCGAAGGCCTGCTGCCGGAGCTGGGTGCTGCCGTCATATGCAGCGGCGCGAACCTCGATGACCAGGGGGATTATCGCCCCGGGCTCAAGGCCGCCGCGCAGCACCACGTCCGTCATCCCTTGCAAGAGGCTGGTTTCACGAAAGCCGACGTTCGCGACCTGGCCCGCTACTGGCAGCTGCCGACGTGGGACAAACCCGCGTCCCCCTGTCTTTCCAGCCGGCTTGCTCCCGGCGTCCAGGTGACCGTCGAACGCACGGCGCGTATCGAGGCCGCCGAGGCCTATTTGAAGGAACTGGGGCTACGCGACTGTCGCGTTCGCCTTCATGAAGGCGAACTCGCGCGCATCGAAGTGCCCGTATCCGCAATCGCCAACCTCGCGTCCGCCGAAATCCGCGCAGCCCTCGTAAAACGATTTCTGGAGTTAGGCTTCGCGTTCATCACCCTCGACCTCGAAGGTTTCCGTTCCGGCAGCCTCAATTCACTCGTGCCGCTGGAAACGAAACGGCTGTTTTGATGACTTTTTCCGGGCCTTTCACCCAGGAGGCAAACCTCATGAGCCCGCTTTCCGCCAACAAAGCCCTCGACAACTTCTTTTTCGAAGCGCGCAGCAAGCTGCTTGACCTGGCCGCGTTTCTCGATCGCATCAACCGTGGTCGCGACGCCGGCGCCGTCGGCACCGACCCGCGCCTGGATAAAATTCGCCGTGCCCTCGAAGTGCTGCACGATCAAAGCGGCGGCCGGGCCGAGCGCATCCAGCAGATTTTCTCGCTGGAATATGATCCCCTCTGGGAAAAGCCGCAGCCAGGATAGCGACAATGTCGAGTAGCCCGCGCAGACCTGTAGGGTGGGTCAAGCGTACTCGCGCTGACCCACCGATGCACCCGCGGCGTCTATTAGATTCGGTAAGGTGAGTGGGTCATCATTCCGCCATTTCGGTGGGTCAGCGCGAGTACGCTTCGACCCACCCTACGGCCCTCGGCGGCAATCTCCCGCGAGGGTTACGCAGACCTGTAGGGTGGGTCAAGCGTAATCGCGCTGACCCACCGATGCACCGCGGAGTTATTCGATTCGCTAAGGCGAGTGGATTATCATTCCGCATTTCGGTGGGTCAGCGCACGTA
This sequence comes from uncultured Planctomycetota bacterium, assembly GCA_963848825.1. Classification (GTDB taxonomy): domain Bacteria; phylum Planctomycetota; class Planctomycetia; order Gemmatales; family Gemmataceae; genus CAVVSQ01. Next base: position 107,501 of record CAWKFA010000010.1, read on the forward strand.
CGCTTGACCCACCCTACGGGAATGGTGATAGGCTAATTCTCGCCAAGAAACCGCTCGGCCATTTCACGCGCAATCCGGCGCGTAGCTTTTGATCCATGAGGGTGCCGTGATCGCGGCCGGGAAAAATCTCGATTACGGCGTCGCTTTCCAGGTCCTTCAGGCTCTTCTGCAAAAGCATGGTGGCGCCTTCCAGGTAGAAGGTGTCGTCCGCGCCCATGTAAACATGGAGTTTGCCGGCGAGTTTCGGGCCCAGCGCGGGCCAATTTCTTTTGAGGACCATGCGGATGTCGTATTTCTCCCAGGCCCTGGCTACCGTGGGGTCGATCGCCCCTGTCTGGCGGTCCCACAGCGGTGCCGGTAATCCGTCAGGCTTTTTGGGGCTGAAGACGGCTTCAAAGGAGAAGAGCTGCCCCCCTCGTCCTAGAACGACTTCCATATCGTTAAATGCTTGATAAAAGATGATCGGCTTGCCAGCCCTGCGGGCGAGCGGGCGCTCCGTGCCTTGATCGTCGTGAAAGATGTTGCTACCTGGAGCGTAGATGTTCACTTTTTGAAAATCGCGAAAATCCACCGGGTCGGGAGCCGTCGACCAGACACCGCCAAAGAAATCGGGATAAGTTACTTGCAGCCATAAGCTCGACCAGCCGCCCGAGGAGTGACCCGTGACGAAACGGGCCGCTGGTACGCCAAGGGCGCGATAGGCACTTTCGATGGCTGGCACGAGTTCGCCAATCAATGCCTGCCCGTAGGGCCCATTGTTGGCGGAATCGGCGAAGACGTGATGGCCCAGGCGGCAACTGGGGTCGAGGACCACGTGAATAAATTCGGCGCCGACGTCGGGAACATTGCGGCTAGCCACGTTAAAGGCCAGGTGATGATCACCGCCAAAGCCCGGTATCTCATAAATCACGGGAAAGCGGCGGGCCGGGTCATCGTCATAAGACTTTGGCAAGACTACACCGGCGCGCAGCCGTATTGGTTTGCCGTGGAAAGTGCTCAACAGCGCGCTTGGGATATCCACGAGCTTGACGCGAGCCGTCTCGGTGAAGGGTCGCGGCTTCACCACACGATCAATGGACAGCGTTACCGGTCCAGTTTTATTAACATCCAGATCAACCAGCAGCGGCTTGCTGAAGCCATTGCCCGGCGCAGCCAAAGAATTCTGCCCACCCTGATCCATGTCCATGATTGCCTGGAGATAGTAACTACCCGCCACCAACTTGCCCAACGGTTCGGGAAAATGACATTGAGGCTCGAAGGCGAGCGTCTCTCCGGGCTTCCAGAGCTTGACGTCCTGGGCGAAGAATGGCTCAGGCTTGAACCAATTCTGCTTGAACACTCCCTCTTTAAGGGACTGGCGTGATGCAATCACGAAAACGCGTCCCGAGAACGGCGAAGCGCTGACCTCCCTGGTGAATTGAAGCTCGAAACGAACGGGTCCCGGCGTGGCGGCAGGCTCTTGCGCTGGTGTCACGGCGACCAGCAGCGCAAGTTTCGAGCGCGAGATGCATGAAGGGCTCCCGAGTGAAAGTTGCTCTGATTATCGCGCACGAAGATGCCCACGCCTAGGGCGATCTATCCGGGAACTGATAAATTGGAACTGAAGAATGCGCGGCATCGTCCTGGGAGGGGTAGTATGCTAACTCGGCTCCGCCTCTGTGGTCTGCTCGTCCTGTTCACGGTGGCCAATGGGAAGGCCGATGAACCGACTCGAGATTGGCCGCGCTATTTGGGCCCGACCAGTAATGCCATCTCAGCCGAGAAAGGGCTCAACTGGGACTGGCGGCAGCGACCCCCCAAAGTGCTGTGGAAAGTGCCGCTCGGCAGCGGCTATTCTTCGTTGACCATCGTCGGCGAGCAAGTCTTCACCCAGACCAAGCGCGGCTTGCGCGACATGGTCGTTTGCTTGAGTACCAAGGATGGCCGGGAACTGTGGGCTTACGACGCGGCACCAACCTATGTGGACTTCCAGAGACAGGGCGCTGGCCCTCGCTCAACACCAACATTTCACAAGGGCAAGGTCTACTGCCTTTTTGGCGGCGGCGAATTGCTCTGCCTGACTACCGCCGGCGAGCTGGTGTGGCGCAAGGACATTTTTAAAGATAGCGATGCCCTCCCACCTGTTAACAAGGTCTTTTATTGGGGGGTGGCCTCGTCCCCTTACATTGAAGGCGACCTGGTGATCGTGCAGCCGGGTGGGGACAAAAGCAACTCGGTCGTAGCCTTCCATCAAGACACCGGTCAGATCGTTTGGAGCACTGGCGCTGACCCCATCGGCTACGCCTCTCCGATTGCGATCACGGCCCTGGGCACCCGCCAGCTCGTCTGTCCGACCGGCACGTCGATGTTGGGCATTGATCCGGTCAAGGGAACCATTCTCTGGCGTTATCCTTTTGGCAATCAATTCAAAACCAACTGCGCCAATCCTGTCTGGTCCGACAACGTTCTTTTCGTTTCAGCTGCTTACGCGACGGGCTGCGCGGCTCTGGATATTAAAAAAACCTCCGGCGGAGCCTGGGAGATAAAAGAAATCTGGCGTGACAAGAAAATCATGCAAAACCTCTTCGCCACCAGCATTGTCCTGGACAAAAAGATATATGGCTGCAGTGGCGACTTGCGGGCGATTTTTCTGCGCTGCCTCGAGCTGGAAACTGGCAAGCTGCACTGGGAAGAGCGCCTGCCGGATCGGTCCAGTCTGCTGGCAGTCGATGGCCGCATATTGATCTGGGAGGAACATGGCAGTTTGCGTTACTGCGACGTCAATCCCCAGGCCTACGAGGCCAAAGGGGAGCTCGGTGATTTGTTGACATTTAAATCGTGGGCGATGCCGGCCCTGGCGGACGGCAGGCTCTATTTACGCGATGAACGTCACGTTCTCTGCCTCGATTTACGCAAGAATTGAACCTGGCGGTCGTTCTTCTAATGTAGAAGGGGACAAATAAGCGGCCTCCGTTCGCGTGCGCCCGTGCTGGCGGGCAGAACGGGTCGCATTCTTGACCGGGAAACAGCATGACGAAACCTGTCGCGAAACTGGCACTGGCCGATGGCACCGTCTTCACGGGCCACGGTTTCGGCGCCTCCGGCGAAGCGTTCGGTGAAGTCGTTTTCAACACCAGCATGACCGGTTATCAGGAAGTTTTGACCGATCCCTCGTACAAGGGACAGATCGTCACGATGACGTATCCGCTCATCGGGAACTATGGCACCAATAGCGAGGACATGGAGTCACGCAAGCCACAAGTCGAAGGTTTTATCGTTCGAGAATTGACCCGCATCCCCAGCAACTTTCGGTCAACTAGCTCGCTGGATGCTTACCTGGCGGCTAATGGTGTCCTGGGTATCGAAGGCCTGGATACCCGCGCCCTCGTTCGTCGTCTTCGCGTGCGGGGGGCGATGACCGGCGTACTGTCAACGACCGATTTGGATGATAGTTCCCTGGTGCACAAGGCGACCTATAGTCCGACGATCGTGGGTCGTGACCTGACCAAAAGCGTCATGCCCGACCACTCCTTTGTCTGGGACAAGGGCTGGAATACTGCGTTCTCTTCCCAGGATTTGCACCACGGCCCGAAAAGGCACCGTGTGGTGGCCATGGATTTTGGGATGAAGTGGAACATTCTGCGCTGCCTGGTGGAGATTGGTTGCGATGTCACCGTCGTGCCCGGCACCGCATCCGCGGAGGAGGTTTTGAATCTGAATCCCGACGGCATCTTTCTGTCCAATGGCCCGGGTGACCCCGAACCTTTGGGGTATGCCCACCAGACGATCCGCCAGCTGGTCGGCAAGAAGCCGTTATTCGGCATCTGCCTTGGACATCAACTGCTCGGACTGGCCCTGGGGGCCAAGACCTTCAAACTCAAATTTGGTCACCGCGGCGCCAATCAGCCCGTCCTTAATCAACTCACCAAACGCGTGGAAATCACCACCCAGAATCATGGCTTTGCCGTGAGCGCCGAGTCGCTGCCGGGCGAAATGGAACCGACGCACGTAAATCTCAACGATGGCACCCTGGAAGGCATGCGCCACCGCAGTTATCCCGTCTTCAGCGTCCAGTATCATCCGGAAGCCGCGGCCGGCCCGCACGATAGCACTTATCTCTTCGAGGACTTCCGCAAGCTGATGGAATGACGGCTTGCTCAGGAATTGAATAAACGGCCGATAAGGATGCCGACAATCAAAGTGACCAGCGTCAACGCCACATAGACCCAGGTTTGATAATTGGCGGGCCTGGATTTCTTGACGCGCGGCGGCTTTTTATTGGGATCGTCCACCTTGCAAGCTTCGCGACAATTTCTGCAGGTTATCTTTTTGCCCGCCAGGTCGGCGCTTACCTGGTAGCTTTCCGAGCAGAACGGGCAGGTGAACGGTACTTCCCGGCCATCGCCCTTGGCCGTGGCGATCACTTCCTCGACGATCTTGTCTTCGTGTTGTACTGGCGCGGCGAAGAGCACCTTGGCGGCGTAGCTCTCCATCTTGTCCTGCGTCAATGGGACCATGACTTGTTGGCACCGGGCGCATTGAATTTCCCGGCCAACGAAATGATCGGGGACGGTCCCGACATGGCCGCAAGAGGAGCATTGAATTTGCAGTGGCACGGAGCGCTCGGGGTATTAAGTGCTGTTCAGCCACGCCTCTTGCCCGAAGTCATTTCGACTTCGGCGACGCCTAAAATCCGGCGCCGTACGCGTGAAGGAACAGTTGTCGTCTCTGTTGATTATCCGCGTGCCGTGGGTCGCTGTCTAGTAGGCCCGCGAATGACTTCGAAGTGCGCGAAAAAAGGGCCGGGCCCCACCTCTCCCGTAGCGTGGAACCCGAGCCCAACGTTCAAGCCTACAGTCTTCGGCTGTAATTCACCAAGAGAAGGGCCAGGCCGCGCAGGTGGTCAATCGAGATGCCCATTGCCAGTTCTCTTGCTTGCTGACTTCGTCCTTGCTGAACGAGGTCGGCGACCTCCCAATAAGTCTGGAAAGCAGCTTCAGCCATGCGATAGGCCTCCAAAGGAGAGGTAGTGTGTAAGAGATACAATCCTTGCCCACGCGCAAAGGTCGGGCAGGGGGGCGTGCGGAAATTTCACGCGCTATTTCAGTTTTTGCCTGGTTCCTCCCGCGTGTCGAGCAAGTCGCGTAGACTGGCCCTGAACCTCCCAAGTTTTCCAGGACGCCCAGCAGAAATAGGTTCACAGCGGAAACAGGTTCATAGCGGCAGGCGGACGAAAGTACGCGAGCACATCCTGGCTAGCCCTGGCAGCGCTGGCTGTCGCTCGCCGTTTCAATTCGTCGGGGGTATAACGAACTCAGCCGCGGCCATGGCCGCTCCCCTGTACCAGCAACAGCCGGCCGCACGCCGGCGATGGAGACCCTCTCATGACGCGTTCTTCGTTCTGGCTCCGCATCACCGTTACATTTAGTTTTTTGGGCATTCTTGGGCTCGGCTTCGGCGGCAGGCTCGCCGCGGACGATGCCCAAAAGCCGATCCGCGCTTTATTAGTCATCGGTGGTTGCTGCCACGATTATGAAAAACAAAAGGACCTTATCACCAAAGGAATTTCCGCCCGCGCCAACGTTCAGTGGACCATCGCCTACGATCCGGATAAAGGGACCAAGCACCTGAACCCCGTTTACGAGTCGGCCGATTGGGCGAAGAAGTACGATGTTATCGTCCATGATGAGTGCACCGCCGATGTGAAAGACCTCGCCCTCATCAATCGCATTCTCGAGCCGCATCGCCAGGGCTTGCCGGGAGTGGTGCTTCATTGCGCCATGCACTGCTATCGCAGCGAGGGTTGGCCCAAGATGACCACCCCCTGGTTCGAATTCACGGGACTCGCCACCACCGGCCATGGCGCCAGTTGCCGATCGCTCTTACCTTCCTCGACAAGGACAATCCGGTGACCAAGGGGCAAAGCGATTGGACAACCATCAACGAGGAGCTTTACAACAACACTGCCGGCAAGGTCGAGAGCACCGCGACACCCCTTATTCGGGGCAAGCAAACGTCGAAAAATAAAACCGGGAAGGAAAATACCACGGAAACGGTCGTGGCCTGGACTAACATGTACAAGGGCAAAACTAAAGTCTTCGGAACCACCCTGGGCCATAACAACGCGACCGTGAACGACCCGCGTTACCTCGACCTCATCACGCGCGGCTTGCTCTGGTCCGTCGACAAGCTCGAGCCTTCCTACCTCCAGCCCGCCAAAAATGTGCTAATCGATTAGCCATTCGCCGAAACCAAAAAGAGAGGCCGGGCTCATTAGCCCGGCCTCTCTTCGTTTGCCAATTGTTAATGGCCCGGCAGTCGAATTCTCGGCTGACGGGCCAGGGTTAATCGACAGCAAACTAAATGTCCTATTTCGCCGCCCCAATTACTCCCTGGGCCACACGGCCACCCGCGTCGCCGGTCGGCTGCGTCTTCAAGTCATCCGCTTTGGCGTGCACGATCAGGCCGTGACCGATGACGGAGTGCTTGCCGTGTAGGCGAATCATTTTATCGGTCATATTGATCGTGGCCTTACCGCTGGCATCCGCCTCGATGTTGCCAAGATCGCCGATGTGGCGCTCCTTGTCGTGCGGGGCGCCATGTTTCTCCTTGTCCGGATTGAAATGACCGCCGGTCGCCATACCGTCGGCCGAGCTCACGTCGCCGAATTCGTGGACGTGGAAGCCGTGTTTGCCCGGCGTCAAACCCGTAATCTGGCCAGCGATTTCGACGGCGTCCCCCTTCACGGTGAACGTTACCGTGCCCATGACCTTGCTGTCCTTGGTCGGCCACAGGACGCAGATCGCCTTCTGGGGACCGTCCTCCTTGGGCGGCTGAGCATTCAGGGGCAAGAAGGTGAAGCCAAGCAAAACGACTCCGAGCGCTGTACATTTCTTGAGGCATGTCATGAGAGATCTCCCTTAGAAAGATGACCTTTAAACAGCGGACGCCGTCAACGGTTAGCGCGGCCGAAGGCATTTTAAGGAAAAGAGGCGCACTCAGCCAACCACCGCTGAGGAGCAGTTCTTTACTGAGCTTTCGCGGCGCGTTTTTTGACTCCGGACGATTCCAAACCTATGCTTTTGATGCCTGGACCCGTTTGCCCGTTCATTGGTCCAGCGTCCTGGCGGAAAAGAGGAGGCCTCTTTGTGCTCGAAAAACTGATCCCCATCGAAGCGGATTTGACCCTACTTCGTTCCCAAATGCCCACCAAACGACGTCAATCACGGCGTTTTCGCTGCAACCTGGCCACCATGGCCAAGCTGCAATTACCCGACTCGGACACCACGCAGGTCACCTGGGCTTACAACCTGTCGCTGGGCGGCGTTGGCCTCAATGCCTCCGCCGAGCTCCCCGTGGACCAGAAAATCATTATTCATTTCAAAACCATCGATAACGAAATTCACTCCGTGCCCGCGAAAATCATCTTTTGCCGCCTGGAGATCGACCGCACCTGGCGTATCGGTTGCGCTTTCGACGAACCTCTCTCGCAGACAGCCATGGATGCCCTTCTTAATTGACGGCTTTGCCACTTGCTGACCGCCGAGTGGCCCGCTAGCATGGACGCCAGCCCCCTGGCGCGGGACCTACCAGCAACCTACCTCCGCGCCATGGCCGGCAACTACGGAGGGAACCATGAAAGTGGTCGAGCTGCGCAATTCTTTTGGCCTGGAATCTTTTGCCGTCGCCGAACGCCCCGAGCCGACACCCGGGCCCGGTCAGGTTCTGCTCAAGATGAAGGCTTTTTCGCTCAACTACCGGGACTTGATGGTCGCCAAGGGAATGTACAATCCCAAGCTCAAGTTTCCCTTCGTACCACTATCGGACGGCGTCGGCGAAGTTGTCGGCGTTGGCGCCGGCGTGACACGCGTCAAGCCGGGCACACGCGTTGCCGGCCTGTTCGTGCAAAAATGGCTCGCCGGCGATCTCACCGAGTCCATCTTCAAGTCCGCCCTGGGTGGCGGCGTGGAAGGCTTGCTGGCGGAATATGCCGTTTTGGATGCCGATGGCGTCACGCCCGTACCCGAACACCTCACCGACGAGGAGGCAGCCACGCTGCCCTGTGCCGCCCTCACCGCCTGGAACGCCCTGGTCACGCAGGGACACATCAAGGCCGGCGACAGCGTGCTGATTCAGGGAACCGGCGGCGTATCGCTGTTCGCCCTGCAGTTCGCCAGGATGCACGGCGCCCGCGTCATCGCGACCTCAAGCAGCGACGCCAAGCTCGACCGGGTTCGTGCCCTGGGTGCGGCCGATGGCATTAACTACAAGACGACACCGGACTGGGAAGAGAAGGTGCGTGCCCTGACGACTCAGGGCGTCGATCATGTCGTCGAAGTGGGCGGGGCCGGCACGCTCGCCAAATCGCTGCGTGCCGTCCGTCTGGGCGGCACGATCAGCTTGATCGGCGTGCTTGCCGGGGTCACCAGCCAGGTGAATCCGATGCCCATCCTCATGAAGCATGTTCGCGTGCAAGGGATTTTCGTCGGCAGTCGTGAAATGTTCGAAGCCATGAGCCGGGCGGTGGCCCTCCACCAGCTACGCCCGGTCGTGGACAAGGTCTTTCCCATGAACCAGCTGCGGGAAGCTCTGCAACACCTCGAGAGCGGCGCTCATTTCGGCAAAGTCTGCCTCAAGGTATAGGCTCAGGGCTGGTAGGGCCGTGTCATGCTCATATCGCGTATGGTCGGGCCCGGACCGGACGGAACGGGCTGCGGCCCGCCCGGAACAGGCTGCGGCCCGGCCGGTGCCACGCCCACGGGACTGGCTTCTTCACCATAAACGCGCGTGCTTTCTTCCTGAATGACCGCGCCTTTTTCGAGCTGGTCGGCCACCATTTCGATGCGGAAGCGAGCATCGATCGCCTCCCGGGCACCCTGCACATAGATGATGTAGTCCGACTTCGTGCCCGGCGCCAGCGTCGGCAAGGGCTCGAACAACAGCACGTGTTTGCCGGGCCGCGGCTCGCCAAGCTTGTGGTTCACCCCGGCCTTGGCGCGCGTCAACGTGACCGAATCGGGAATGATGGCCGTGAGCCGCAGGTTGGTGATCGGCGCCGTCCCGATATTGCGAACCGTCACCGGATAGCTGGTGCCGCCGCCCACGGGGATTGGGTTGACGTCCTGGCCAAGCTCCAGGGACAAGGCCGATATGCCCGCAAACGTCGTGCAGAAATTCGCCTGGGCCTTGGCCCCCTTGTCGGCCAGGGCGATTGCTTTGTGGCACAACTGCCCAATGATGGGCGACTTGAGCGTCACTGCCATGGTCCGCTTCGCACCCGGCTCGAGCGTGCCCAGCAGCCAGGCAACCTTGCCCGCCAAATGCTTGCCCTCTTCGCTGGCCCGCACGAAAATCGCCTTGTCCGCCATGTCGAAATCCACCAGCAAGTTCGTGGCGGCCACCTTGCCCTGGTTGGTGACCGTGACAAAATAGCTCGTCGGCACGTTCAGATATTGTTCCTTGGGGCCATCGATGGTCAGCACCGAGCTGATGCGCCTCATCGAACTTGGGCTTCGCTGGGATGTCCTTATCACCGGGGATGCGCGGCATCGGAATCACCTCCGGCTCGCGGGGCAGGGTGCCGTCGCCGCCCCGCGCCAGCCGGGTCGTGACGCACTGGCCATGCTCGAAGGCCACGCGCGTGCAGTTGCGGACGTCGGCCTCATTCGTGGGCTGCAAAATAAGCGTGATATCAAAGCAGCCGCCTGGTTTCATCGTCCCCAGTCGCCACTCGAGCTCCGGCTCCTTGACATGCGGCTCCGGACTGGCCCGCACCAGCCGGGCATTGGCCGGCAGCAGGTTTTTCACGACCACGTGATGCGCCTCCGCCGCCGAGTCGTTATCCACACGAATGCGATATTCGATGGGCTCGCCTGGCTTGCCCATGGCAGGCACCCGTACCTTTACCTTGACCACAGGCGTGGGCGGATCACTTGGTTCCATGTCGGCCGCGGGCGGGCAGGGGTCCTCCATTTGCAAAACGAAGCAAGCCGCCGGACAGGGCGGAAAGGGCACGAGCGGCGCCATGACGCCAGACGCCCAGGGGCACCCGGCTGGACATTGGGCGAACGCCGGACCGGTACTCGTCACCGGCACTACCGGCAAGAAAACCAGCAGGCTGGCAAAAAACGGAGCGCAAAGGGTGCGTTTCATGGCTGACTTCAAGCTGGGAAAGCCAGGCAATTGCCGCCGTGGGAACGGAAATTGACTGTGACGCGATCCTTTTCAATTGTCCCAGCCCTACGGCCCGCTGTCTGTAGAAAAACCCCATCTCCATGCCACACAAAGGTTTGACAGGCCCGCAAAGTCGCCACGACCGGCGCCCTCGGCCCCGGTATCCCTTGCATAATCCTTTAAATCCGCTAGGATGATTTTCGTCGCGAGGGCAACCTCAAGACTCGGGGCGTGGCGCAGCTTGGCTAGCGCGCCTGAATGGGGTTCAGGAGGTCGGAGGTTCGAATCCTCTCGCCCCGATTGCCGATGGGAACATTCATCAGCGCTGGTGGATGTTCCCTTTTTCACGTCCCCTGCCGCATCACCGATTACCTAACAACCTCCCATTTTCCTGCCCTCTCCGTTACACCATCCCTGGACGAATCGCTCGTGTCCCAAGCGAGCACACAGGCACGGCTTCGTCCGCAAGCCTTTGGCAGGTAATACCTTAAGCACTGTTTTTTTCCGCGTCTCACGGAACGGTGAGACACGGAAAGGCCCGCCTTCCCTGGAACAAACCAACGCTCTACCGTCCGCGCCTGCCCATGCTCCCGAACACAAGCTCGATGCCCGGCCTGAGCGTGTCCAGGAACCGGGAGGGCCAAACGGTGTCCCCTCGATCCGGACCTGAGCGCGGGTGGTTCCGTCGTCGGTCTGGTAGAGCAAAAATTCGCCTGGGTTGCTCGGGACGAGTTCATCCGCCACGTTTCATACCTCCCCTGCCGACGGGAATAGCTGCTGCATCAGCCCCTTCTTGTGAGTCTGGGGTGTACTTCCGCCTTTATGCCGGAGCCGCGCAGCTTATCCGCCATGGCCCAGAGGGTCTTGCCTAGTTCCGTCATTGCGGGTCTCCGACTTTGGCCCTGAAAGGGCCGTTCTGTCAGCCCCACCCTAAGGGTGGGGTGGGGTGGGGTGGGGTGAACGACGCGATCTTCCCCGACCCTGAAAGGGCCGTTCATCGGCTTTCAATCCCACACGTACCGTTCATCCCACTCGATGCCGTATCGACGCAACCATTCTCGCAATTCGTCTTGAAACGATTTCTTCTCGTGATGTTCCGGTTGCTTGCGGATGTATTCCCGCACGGCCTCCACGCTCGATTGGCTCACTGAAAAGACCGCGTACCCGCCCTGCCAATGAAATGGCTCTGGCAATCCCCGCGTTTGGTTCACCCATGCTGATGAGGCCGACTTGATCTTCCCCACCGCATCGGCGATCGTGATCGTGCGTCCGAGTTGAAAGAGCATATGCACATGATCCGCGACGCCGCCGACGATGAGCGATTGGCACCCGAGGTTGTTCGCGGCGCCGCCCAGAACATGAAATAGTTCGTCCCGCCATGCGTCTGCCAACATCGGTTCGCGGTTCTTCGTCGAAAAGATGGCGTGAATGTACACCTTCGCCAGGGATTGAGGCATGGACGTTTCCTCCGAGCGAGATGATGAACGACCCTTTCAGGATCGGATTTGTCGCGTGTCCAGGAACCCAGGGCTTCGCCCTGGGCTGATAGAAATGGCCTTTCAGGCCGAAAATCAAGGGCGACTTCACGCGGTAACCGACGGAGATAATCAGCCCCTTCTTGTGCGTCTGGGGTGTACTTCCACGTTTTGCGCCGGACCGCGCAGCTGATCCGCGATGGCCCAGAGGGTCTTACCTAGTTCCGTCATTGCGGGTCTCAGACTTTGGCCCTGAAAGGGCCGTTCTGTCAGCCCCACCCGAAGGGTGGGGTGGGGTGGGGTGGGGTTGCCGCTCGCCATCCTCCGCTGGCAAGGGAATCTTGGCGGCGCCGCCATTTATTCTTAGAATTTGACTGCCACACCCACGTTAATGCCTTGCGCCAGAAGCCCGTCCCGTTAAATTGCGGTTCCGGACGCGCGGCTCCGACCAATCCTGGCGGACCTCCAAGGATGGCGGCGTTGGTGGTGAAGTTGAGCGTGCGGTCGATTTGATTGCCGGGCCGGACGACCTCGCTCATGTAGAGCAAATCGTAACCGACAAAAGCACTTATTCGATTCGTCAGATTGACCCCAAACTTGAGCTGAATATCCGGCACGACACAAAACTCGTCTCGGGTCCGTTGGCCGATGTTGGTGGACTGCGCGAAAATACCTCCGCGCGTAGCGACCGGTGGCCCGCCCGGAAGGGTAGCGGAACTCACACCATTGATCGTGAAGGTTTCGTGATTGTCGCCAAAGGCGATTTTCGCCACAAATGACGCGTAGAAACGACCATATTGAGTTGCCGCTTTCACGCCGACCTGGCCGCCATAGAACTGATTCCTCGTCTCGAAAGCATCGGCGGCCGAGTAGACGAAGGCGCCGGGAACCGTTTCGTCGCTGACGATGGACAGGTTTTCGTGCAGTTGCAGATAGCGGAAGCCAGCCAGCAATGCCAGGTCGAGGTCTCGGTCGCGGCCTACCTTCAAGATCGCATTGCCTTCCGCTCCCCATAGATTCAGCGACGAAGTGAGCATTTGCCCGCCGTTGGCGAAACCGGGCTCCGCCAGGACAAATGAGGATTCCCCCAAAGGAAAACCCACGCCGGGAGGTACGTTGACAAACGGTACGCGCAAGGCGGGGACGCCGGCCGCATTGGAGAATGTGCCGAAACTTGCCGTGTGCGTTTGGAGCAAAAAGCCGCTGAACTCCGCCCCCAAGCGCTGGTCGCTGCTTAGCCAGCCGCCGATGCTGACGCGGCCGCCCAGAAAGGGGTTATAGCCGAGGTGATCCGGGGACAAAACCGTCGTGCCCGGCACACCGAGAGCGCCGCCGAAACCAGTTTTCGCCGACGTACTCCCGGGCGTAAACGTCGTGAGTGTCGGTACGGGCAAGGGCGTTCCTTTGACCCACCACGATAGGCCGTCTACACTTGCCCAAATGCGCGGGCCGCCTGGGGTGCATGGACACATGGGTGCGTAGGCACCTTCCGCACTGTTAATCGGCGGGCATTCGCACGGCGGCAATAGTACCGGCCGTTGGTATTCTGAAAATTCGGTCGCCGCATCCGGAGATGCCGACGTGGTCTGGCCCGGCGCCGAGCCCGCGCAAACCAATAATGTGGCTAAAATGGCATGGTGTCGATTTAACATTTGCAGGCTCCTTGGCTTCTTTGTCGGCAAGGAGCCGCTGCGCTATCTCTTCAGATATGCGGAATTTAGCTCTGGCCTGGCGACGCGGCACGGTCTCGTGAGCGAAGCTGTTAAAATGAGCGCAATCCGCAAGGTTCGGGGCGTCGGGGCGGGTGTCTGGTCTGCGAATAACCAGAAGCGTAATCCGGTCGACCAAACCAAGTCAGGAAGTATGCCGCTCGGTAGACTTCCCCGAATTCTCTTCCAGGCAAAAAACTGCACATTGAGGAGACATCCTCGTCCCTTGCTTCTCTTTTTTCTTGCAGAAGGGCTTGACAGCACCTACATTAGTAGGTACCACTGACCTACAGATGTAGGTATGGCGAGGTGCAAAAAATGGGTAGTTCCAAACGACGGACGTTGTCTGCCCGGCAACTCCAAATCATGGATGTGGTCTGGCGGCAGCGAGAGGTGAGTGTGGCCGACGTCTGGGAGGCACTTGGCGGGGCTCGTAGCGTTGCCCGCAATACCGTGCAAACCATGATGTCCCGACTGGAAGAGCAGGGATGGCTACGGTGCCGCGCCAAGGGGCAAGCCCACTTTTACTCCGCTGCTCAGTCCCGCCGCAAAGTCGCCTCCAGCCTCATATCCGGGCTGTTGCGAGGGGTCTTCGGGGGCTCGCCCAGCCAGTTGATGATGGCTCTTCTCGATGCTGAGACACTATCCTCGGAGGAAGCGGCGCGCCATTCGCGCCCTGATCGACCAGGCTGAGCAACCCCCAAAATGACGAGGACGCGCTCATGAACCTTGGGATTCCTTTGGCCGAGTTTCTCATGCCGATGCTGTGGTGCGTCACCGTGTCGTGCGCGGCGGCTTTGGTTATGTCCCGGCTGTTCCGTCGAACCTCCGCGGCCCGCCATGACATTCTGCTTTGCGGCCTGGTCGGCGTGGTGACCGCACCGGCGCTGGCTTGGGTTGGATCGAGGATCCCGCTGCCGCACGTCGAGTGGCCGCTTGCGGCCGTTTCGGAAATTGCCGAGAGGGACGGAGTAGCCGCTGAAGCTGACTCGGTTGGGAACGCGCGGCTGCCCGGTAAGACTGAACTCGGGTCGCTGCCCGACGAAGCGTTCGACCGGATTGGTGCTACTCTTCTCCGCCCAGCGGCAATTGCCTTCGCCATTTGGGCTCTTGGTTCCGCGCTTCTCGCGATACGCTTTTGTCGGTGCGCGCTAGCCGTGGCCCGCCTACGCCGTACCTGTTCCCCTATCAGCGGCGTGCCGCTAGCGCCTGTGCTTGCGGAAGTGCGGTCCGGCCTGGGAGCGGACCGGTTGCCGCCGATCTTGCGTTCCAAACAGATCGCCACACCGGGGTGCGTTGGTCTGCTCCAGCCCGTAATCCTGTTGCCAGATGTCCTGCTCGATAAGTTTCGCCCGGCCTTACTCAGAGACGTGCTGATCCATGAATGCGCCCACGCCTTGCGCCGGGACTACCTCGTTCGGCTGATACAAGAGTTGGCGCGTATCATGTTTTGGCCGCACCCTTTGGTTCATTGGCTGAACGCGGAACTTGGTGACGCGCGCGAGGAAGTTTGCGACAACTACGCCCTGCGCCGCACGTCCGCATCCGGTTACGCACGAACGCTCCTGGCGGTGGCGGAGTCATTCGAGTGTTACACACCGTTACCGCTGGCTACCGGCTTTTTCCGCCGCCGGACGTTGCAAAGGCGGATTATCGGTTTACTTGACCAAAGGAGAAACACAATGACAAGATCCAACAAATCGTACATCGCATTGCTGGCAGCCGTCATGGCAGCGGGGGCGATGGGAGTACCCGTCGCGCCCGCGTCGCCGGAGGGTACGCTCGCACCTCAGCCGGTTGCCGAGTCGGACGCTCGCAAGGTGATCGGACAAATGGAGCGCGAGCTCGCCAAGGCAGGTCAGGGCAACGACCGTGCGAAAGTAGCCGACGTGTTTGACCGTTATACCGCCAAGGACTTCACGGTAAATGGCAGCGACGGCTTGGCTGGCAAGGAGGCCTTTCTGCAACTGGTCCGCTGGAAAACTCCGGAGGACGGCACGAGTACCTTCACCCTCGACGACATGAACATCCGCGTTCTTGACGGCGCCGCCATCGAAACCGGCCGCTATCTCGTCCGCTCTGAATCGAACAGTCAGCAGAAGACCGAAGCCCGCCGCTTTACGAACGTTTGGGCCCTTCGGGATTCCCGCTGGCAGATCGCCCATATGCAAATTGCGGAGCCGGAGCGACTCTCTGCGCCCGTTGATGAATCGAAGGAATAAAGGGCCGCATGCGGGCAGTCCGGCCACTGGGCGCAGCTTTGACGAATCAACAGGCCGTTGGTACGTTGATGAAGGTCCTCCGATGCCCGACAAGGAGCTGCCATGGCGCTCGGCGCGAGCTTCCAACGAATTATGGTCCTTACACTTGCCGGCTACAGCACGTGGTGGGTCCAGCCCAGTGCGGTGGACACCAAGTTCGTCAAGCCTCGTCCAGGCGCACAACCGGTGGACATGCCTGGGCTGCACAATGTCATTCACGTCTCGGACAGGCTCTATAGCGGCCGTGGCCCCGAAGATGATTCTGGTTTCGATTCCTTGGTCAAGCTTGGAATCAAGACAATTATATCGGTGGACGGAGCCAGACCGGATGCTGCTTGTGCCAGGAAGTTTGGCATACGCTATGTTCATCTTCCCATCGGTTACGAGGGTATATCCCAGGACCAAGCCATGAAGCTTGCCCGGGCCGTGCGCGACCTGGACGGCCCCATTTACATTCACTGTCACCATGGAAAGCATCGCAGCCCCGCGGCGGCGGCAGCTATTCAAATTTGCCTGGATGATAAATGCACCGTGCCCCAGGCCGTGGACATCATGAAACGGGCCGGCACTGATCCGCGCTATACAGGACTGTTTGCCGGACCCAAAGAACTAAAACGGACCACGTCTGCGCAACTGGATCAAGTTAAAGTCGAGTTCCGCGATGCCGCCCCCATTGCTGCCGTGGCCGAGGTGATGGTCCAAATCGACAGGTACTGGGAACACCTGTCCCTTGTCAGAAAAGCTGGCTGGAAAGCTCCAATTGGGTACCCTGATCTAGACCCAACTCACGAGGCACTTCAATTGCGGGAGCACTTTCGAGAACTAGCTCGCTTGCCGAATACCCAGAAGCGGCCAGCGGATTTCAAGCAATGGATGGTCGAGGCGGAAAAGGCCGCCCATGACTTGGAAGACGCGCTTCGCGTGAAAGCGAAACAGCGAGATGGCGTCGAGGCCGCGGCAAAAGCATACGAGCGATCGCATGCCCTTTGCTCGCAATGCCACGCCAAATACCGTGACGTGCCACAAAGTCCCTGACAGCTCAAGCGGGCACGCCCGTATGTACGAAGCCGCCTACTTCTCATAGCTTAGCAGCGGGCGGTCGGTTAACGGCCCAGCCACTCCAGGAGGGAGCGACTTGGAAAAGGCATGATGCTTGATTTAAGCGTTTGCCGGCATGATAGTCAATTTTGAAAAACTTGCTGGGCCGGTCGTCAGGCGAATCGTCTCCGCCACGACGCTGCTGGCGTACTTGATGGCCGCTATCGGCTTTCCGGTGCCGGAGTCAAGCGCGAGTTCTTCCAGTGCAAACACCTGTGGTCGGCGTGTATGCTGTTGCGGGTCCGAAGCCCAGTGTCGGGCAAGCGGTTGCGGTTGCTCCCACTCGACCCTCCAGCCGCCCGCTCTACCGCCGACGGGTGAACCTGGTCGCGGAAGCTCAGATGAAACTGACAACTCCGATATCGAACCTTCGAAATGTTGCAAGAGTACGCAGTCGTTGCCACCCAGTTTACAGCCGTCCCGTATCAAAGAATTCGCTATATCGGCTCAACCAGCCATGGACAATAATGCCACGAGTTCTCCAAAGGGTACATCGATAAGCTGGCTCGTCGGCATGTCGGCTTTGAAGTGTCAGGGTGGCTCCACAAGCTGGCTTGCCCTCAATGCCGCGACCGTTTTTACGCCACGCTTTTGCTGGCATGTCGACTGTCCCTATTGCCATTCCCTTCCCGTCATCCACCACGTTCCTTTCGTTGAGAGCGGAGAACCGGTAGATCCGCCGCCCCGTCCGGTAGACATTTGACGCTGATCACGCGCCGGTAATTCCGGTCACCAAGCTGTCTATCCGCGGTTTCGTCAAATCGCGCGATCGTTCCTTGCCAACCATGGGCAAGAACGCTCCCATACCGCTCCTTCGTAGGCGAAAGGAAGAGCCCATGCGCTCACGTCATGCATTTACCCTCATTGAACTCTTGGTCGTAATCGCGATTATCGCGGTTTTGATCGCTTTGCTTGTGCCCGCCGTGCAGAAGGTTCGCGAGTCTGCGTCACGTATCCAGTGCACGAATAACCTGAAACAGATTGCTCTCGGAATCCACAACCATGAGAGCGCCAAGCGGTATTTTCCTGGTCTCGCGGATGGTGCACCGGCCGGCTGGGGAAGCAACAACCACGCTTATGCGTTTGGTCCCCTTGCCAATATTTTGCCGTATATCGAGCAGGCCCAGCTTCAGAACCTGATCGACTTCAGCCAGGTGGCCACGGTGAACGGCTACGCGGGCGCCATCAATCCTGTACACGACGCCGCGGCAAGCACCGTGGTGTCTTTATATCTCTGCCCAAGTGATGGGCAGAGCCCACAGTTCGCGCAGACAAGCACGGCTCGTACACCGAGCGGGTTCGTGACCGCCGGCACCAACTATGTCTTCAATTCCGGAAGTGGCCAGGCCAACAAGGACGACGGCTATGCCTTTTACGACCCCGAGTACGAAACCGATGGCCTGTTCTGGTACGGTTCGCGGACGACTTTCAAAGACATCACGGATGGCGCGTCCAATACCTTGCTAGTGTCGGAATGTCTGCTAGGCCCCGGGCAGCCGGCGCCGCCCGCCAGCGCGACACAGCCCAGGCCAGACGGGCGGTATTACGTGAGCTTGAATACCGGCGTATTCAATGCGAATAGCCAGGGCCCCGGCGGTTGGCTTCGAGGTGGAGCGCTCGTTACCGCCAGACCTTCCGAGTGCGACGACGGCACGCGTGCGTGGGGCGTGATGCGCGGTAGCTCCTGGTTCTGGGGCGGCAGGGCCTGGAACAGCGTCTTTAACGCCGCGCTTCAACCAAATGATCCCTTGTGTGATTGCGGTGCCCATGGGCGAGGGTTTTTTGGCGCCCGCAGCAACCATGGCAACGGCGTCAACGCTGCTTTGGCGGACGGCAGCGTACGTTTCATTCTTGGCGACGTGAGCCCTGAAACATGGCGAGCGCTTTCAACGCGCGGAGGCGGAGAAACCATGGGCGACTACTAACACTTATCCGGTTGCGGTATCAGGCGATTCAACGGCCGGCTTCTCTCACTTAATTTTAATTCGAGGAATCATCATGAATCTGCATGCGCCAATCCGGGCAGGTTGGTTAAGATACTGCGTGGCGGCGGTGCTGGCCGCGACCGGAGTCGCGGGTGGACTTTACCTGGCTGACTACACCGACCCAGGCACCGCCTCACGGGCGTCTCTTGCTGGAAAAGGCGTTGACAGCCTCAAGCATCGCTTCGACCTTTCTTCCCTTGATGTGAAGGACCGCAATGAAGCACCCGAAGTGGCTGTCGATGCCAGCGGCCGAATTTACCTGGTCTGGTCGTCGCAAGGCGAGCCGGAAACGCGGACCCTTCTGTTTAGCCGTTCCGAAGACGCGGGCGGAAGCTTCTCGCCACCGAGAGAAATAGCGCGTTCGGGAATCTTGAAAACGGTCTCCCAATCAAAGGGCAAAACTGTTATTCGAGATTCCAAAATGGCCGCTCATCTGAACGTCCAGGGCGAGAATCTTTATCTTGCATGGACCGAGACCCTGCCGGGAAACTCCGGACTGCGCATGGTCGTCGTTACGTCCAGCGATCAGGGAACGACATTTGGTTCGCCCATCCAAGTTCACCAGGGGCAAGGCGCACGACCGACCTTTACCGCGCTCGCTGCCGGCCCGAGCGGAATGCTGCTCTGTTCATGGCTGGATAATCGAAACCAATCCCAACAGGTCTACGCTTCGCTTCGTCGCGTCGGGCAAAGCGCCTTCGAGCCCGAAGAGGTTGTTCACATAGGAGACGAAGAGCGCGGAGTCTGCCCCTGCTGCCCCACGGCGAGCCTTATTGGTCCGGACGGCGCCTCCTACGTCGCCTTCCGCAATGTAGCCGATGCGTGCCGAGACATCTTTATTGGTCGGAAGAAAGAGGGCGCGTCGGAATTCGAAGTGCTTCCCGTCGTGCCGCCGACCTGGAAATTCAACGGCTGCCCGCACGATGGACCATCAATCGTGATTGTTGGCGACGTGGTGCACGTCGCATGGATGGACGCCCGCTACGGCCCGCAGCGCCGTTACCACGCCTCGGCCAAATTGGCCGACATGAAGTTTACGAGTCAGGGGCTTCATGCCATCGAAATCGGCTCGCAAGGCAATGCCAGGCTGCAGGTCGATGGGCGAGGAACCGTGCATGCCGTTTGGGAGGAAAGTTCGGAAGTTGAATCGGACAGCCATGTCGGCCACCAGCACGATGCCGCGCCAAATGTGGGGAACGGGCATGGTCGGGCCATCATGTACGCGACATTGCCAGTCGGAGGTAAAGCATTCACGAGGCCACGCGCCGTCGCGGCCAAAGAAGGCGCCTTTCAGACCCGGCCAAGCGTCGCTGCCACGGGAGCAGGTAAGATTATTGTTGCTTTCAATGAGCTTGACGAAACCGGCAAGGCCGTCGTCGTCGCCACCTTTGACGGGGAGGTGCGCCGATGAGCCGTGTGCGCCTGATGTTGGCCGCCGTCCTACTAACCGCATCGATGGTGGGCATCGGCTGGGGCATCGGACGATGGCGCAAGGCGGCGTCCACCGACTCGTTACCACCCAATGGCGGCAACCGCGGCGCACTACTGTTCCAGGTCCACTGTGCAGCGTGCCACGGAAGCGAAGGTCGCGGCGATGGCAGTTCGGTCGCCGACTCGCAAATGCGCCGCGCGATTTCGCGGTTCGTCCCTGGCGATTTGCACCCACTCCAGAGTCGATCAAACGCGTAACCGTCGAAGGAATTGCCGGAACGAGCATGCCTTCGTTCCACACCTCGCTCTCTGCGTCGGCAACGGATGCCATTGTGGCGCATGTTTATCAGTTAGCGACCAAAGGCCCCCTCTTCGAACACCTTCCAACAGAAGAAGACCGATTGCTTAGCGAAGCCGGTTTCACGGACTTACGGAGTAGGGATTCGCCACCCTTGAAGATTTTCGACTCGTCCGGCAACGCCGTCAACCTGGCGGCGCTGCGCGGCCAGCTGGTGTTGTTGCATTTCTGGGGAACGGGTTGCGTCGCTTGCATCGAGGAAATGCCGGCACTTGACGCCCTGGCAAAGGCGCACGCCGGCCGACTGGCGGTCTTGCATGTCTGCGCCGACGAGGACGACGCAGCGTTTGCCCAAAAACACCTGGATCGCCTGGCTCTGAACACGATCGCCTATTCCGAGCCTACTGGACTTGGGCTGGCTCGCTTCGATGTGCAAGCATTGCCCACCGTCTGGCTAATCGGGGCTGATGGAAAGGCAATAGGTCGAGCCAGCGGGGCCAAAGACTGGCGTTCCCAAGCTCTAACAAAACTGATTGGTCATTGGCTCCCGTCCACAGGACGGTACGGCGGGGAGAAAAACGCTTCTTTGCAGATTAAGCAATGATCACGGTGAGATCCATGGGATTGGCAGGACCGCCCGAAAGCTTATCGCATGTGGCTGGAACCCCATGTCCTGAGTGTATGCAAGGTTAGTAAGCGTAGTCGGCAAGAGCAAACGGTTTTCCATCGCTGACGCTTGGAACGCTCGGCACGAAGGCAGTGCAGAGATTGCAGAGAAAACCTTGAAAGCGGTCGCAAAAGCGGTACGTTGCAGAAAGTCTGGCCAGGTCAATGGCAAGGAAGTCGATGTGGCCATCACGATGGGTTGCGGCGATGAATGCCCGTTGGTTCTTGCCAGGCGGCGAGAGGACTGGAACATCCCCGATCCGAAAAACATGACGCCTGATCAATTTCGGGAAGTGCGGGATTTGATTGAGAGGATGGTCAAGAAGTTACTGGACTCGCTGTAGAAAGAGGAAATCCACTTCATTTGCCGCCCGTTATCCTGTCTTCCCGCTGCATTGCCAACCGGGTATCCCCTCGACATTGCTAATCCATGTCCACTAACTTATCATCGTAATTGCACGCCTGAAGGACGCTAGTCCCTATTGTTCGAATAGCCAATGCCACCACAATCGCGACGGAGGATTTTGGGCCTTGTCCTTATCGGTATCGGCATTTATTTGTCGCCATGGCCGTGTTCGGACCAGGCCGGAGACGTCAATCGATCGACGCGACTTCCTGCGCATTCAGCCCGGCATGAGTCGTACCGACGTCGTTAGAATTCTTGGCGTGCCCGGCGATTACCGAGAGGCTCGTTATCTTATAGGCTGGCATGAATGGACTACCGACGCCTGGGGTAAAATGGCCGACGAGCGTTGCGTCTGGTACGCCAATCTGGCGACGATACAAATCTCTTTTGGCCCCGACGATAAGGCCGAAGCCGGGGCGTGTTTCGTGCCACAGGGTTTGAATTTGAACCGCTCTAACGAACGAGCCCCAGGTTTTGGTGACCACTTGCGCGAGTTTTTCACATGGCTGGGACTGTTCTAAAAGGTGCGGGATAAATGAGCAAATTGCACATTAGTTTTCCGCGATCCCCAACCTCACCACACTAAAAATGTCCAGACGAGCACGGCGGCGCCGACCGCGATGACCGCCACGACGATGTACCAGGCGGGGTGGATGGAGCTGAGTGATTGTCCGGGTGTCGAATGGGCGTGCTCCTCTTTTTTGTGTTCACGTTCCTGACGATGGGAGAGTTCGTTTTCCTTGTGATGGTCCATATCGGCTCCTGATTTATAGGGCTGGCGGGTCGTTCTCTGCTACTGATTCACTCTTCTTTTGGCGGTTTTTTTGCACTTTCTTCCTTGATTGCCTCCAGAGCTTGTTACTGGTCCTGCGCTGTTGATCGACCGTGTTCGTCCGCATCTTGTCGACCAGGCTTTTGGGCTTTTTTTCTTCGTCGCTCATGGTTCAAGCTCCGGGATGGCGTTGGCTTCTCGTCGTCAAGTGAATTTTACTAAGAACCGCGGTAGTCGTCGGGGACAATCGTGCGCGTTGGCTGGGCAAGGAGCGCATGGCCGGATGCGCTGGCCTCTTGACCCTCGCCGGCGGACGGCTATATTCGACGCAGCAGGACAACTCACGCCGCCAGGTAAACGGAGCCGCATCCATGTCTCGCGTCGCAATGTGCATTCTATGTGGGGTCGTTAGCGCGTTACTGATGGCCGGGGCCAATTGCACCGCGCTGGCGCAGGACAAGGGTAAAACCACCTTCACGTTTGCTTTCGGCACCGGGCCGGCCGCGCCGGGCTCCCTCTTGATCACTCCGGACACTGCGTATACCAAGGAACGAGGCTACGGCCTGGACTTCGGCTCGAAAGTCGAAGTGATGGGGCGCGGCGGCTATATCACCAGCGACAAGCCGTTCTATTTCTCCGTAGACGTTTCGGAAGGAAACTATGACGTCACCGTCACACTCGGCGACCCCGACGGAGAGTCAACGACCACGGTCCTGGCGGAGACGCGCCGGCCCGCGATTATCGGCCTGCACACGGACAAGGGCATGTTGGCGCAGCGCACCTTCACGACCAATGTTCACAACTCGTTTCTAAGTAACGGCAAGCAGATCGGGCTCACCGATCGGGAACGCAAGGGCGGCCCCGGCGGCGGCATGTTCCTGCATCTCGATGGGGACAAGCTGACCCTCCAGTTCGCCGACAAACGCCCCTGCGTCGCGGCGCTGGCGATCGTCAGGAATGATAGCGCCCCGACCCTCTATTTGTGCGGCGATTCCACGGTGACCGACCAGCCCAAGGGGGAGTTTTGCAGTTGGGGACAGACGCTGCCGCTCTTCTTCAAACCCCGGCTAGTTGCCGTCGCCAATCACGCCGAGTCGGGGCGTACGTCGGGAGCGTTTCTGGGTGAACGACGTCTGGACAAGATCGCCGACCTGATGAAGCCTGGCGACTACCTGTTCGTCCATTTCGCTCATAATGACTCGCATGCCCCAGGCAATGTGTCCATCCCGGCGTACAAGAAGAATCTCGACAAATTCATCAACACTGCGCATGGCAAAGGGGCCACGCCTGTCCTCATCACCACCATGAATCGTCTCGGCTTCGATGGCGAGGGCAAAGCCAGGGCGGACCTGGGCGCCTATGCGGAGGCCATGCGCGAAGTAGCCAGGGAGAAGAAGGAGTTTTTGATCGATCTCAACAAGATGAGCATCGAATTTTACGAAACCCTCGGCCCCGACAGGGGCAAGGCAGCCTTCAAGGCAGGCGACAAAACGCACTCGGCTTTTTATGGCGCTTACGAATTTTCGCGGTTTATCGCCGAAGCCATCAAGAACAGTTCTTTACCGCTGAGCAAGCTGGTGATCGATGACTTGCCGGCCCGCAATTACCAGGGCCCCCTGTTGAAGGTGCCTGGCTTTTGAACAGAAATGCTGACCCGTGGAGATTGCAGATCATGAGACGACTGGTGATGGTTTTGGCGACGCTGTTACTGCCCATGGCCCTGGCTGCCCAGGAGGGAGCGGACGAAAAACCCTGGGTCGGTTACGACGGCTTCGATGGACCTGGCAAGGGCAAACATATCGTCCTGGTCAGCGGCGACGAGGAATATCGCTCGGAGGAGACCCTGCCGCAAATGGCGAAGATTCTCGCCAAGCATCATGGCTTCAAATGTACCGTCCTGTTCGCCATCGATCCCAAGACAGGCTTCATTAGCCCGCAAACGAACAATAACATTCCGGGCCTGGAGGCCCTGGCGAGCGCGGACCTGATGGTCATCTGCACCCGCTACCGCAACCTGCCCGACGAGCAGATGAAGCACATCGCGGCTTATGTAGACTCGGGAAAGCCTGTTATTGGCATGCGCACCGCTACCCACGCCTTTCGGCTGGCGAGCGCGAGCCAGTATCTGAAGTACACAAATACAAGCAAAGTATGGGATGGCGGTTTCGGCCGGCAAGTTCTCGGCGAGACCTGGGTGACCCATTACGTGCCGAACGGTAAAGGTTGGACGCTCGGCCTCATCGTCAAAGGGCAGGAGAATCATCCGGTCCTGCGCGGCATCAAGGATGGCGACATCCTGGGCCCCTCCGGTGTTTACGAGGTGAAGCTGCCGATGAATGAAAGCTGCACGCCCCTGGTTCTCGGCCAGGCGATCGCCGGCAACAAAGTAACCGACCCCCCGCTACCGGGAAAATACAACAATCCAATGATGCCCGTGGCCTGGACGCATTTGTTCAAGGCGCCCACCGGCAAGACAGTGCGTACGTTTACGACGACCATCGGGCGCCTCCCAGGATTTCGCCAGCGAGGGCATGCACCGCCTGCTGATCAACGCCACTTACTGGACCCTCGGCATGGAAGACCAGCTCAAGGGCCCCGCCAGGGTCGACATCGTGGGAGACTTTAAGCCATCGCCTTACCGTAACGGCGGCCACGTCAAGGGAGTCAAGCCGGCGAGCCTCAAGCTGTAGGCTTAATTGGCCCGCGAATCATCCGTCCTGTTGGGGAGCCGTCGACTAACATTTTTACCTCCACTCCAGTTCAAGGAACGCACCATGAATGTCCGTCGCCTCAGCCTTCTGCTCGCCGTCTGGATTGGTGTCCCCGCCTTCGCGGCGGCTGACGGCCTGGCGCCCGCTTATGTGGCGCAGGTACAAGAAAAGGACAAGGCTCCCGCGAAAAAGTCCTACAAGCCGGGGCCGGATTCCTTGCCGCAAGAGGGTGTGCCCCAGGGTAAGTTGGAAGGCCCCATGCTGTTCAAGAGCACGGTGTTCGCCAATACGGTTCGCCAGTACTGGGTGTACGTGCCGGCGCAATATGACGCGGCCAAGCCGGCCTGCGTGCTGGTTTTTCAAGACGGCCAGCGCGGTAAACCCCAAGGGCGCACTAAGGGTGCCGGCGGTGATGGAAAACTTGATCCACAAGAAACAAATGCCGGTCACCATCGGCATCTTCATCACACCCGGCCAGCGCGGCGACGAGTATACGGTCAAGGGGACAGGCAATCCTGACAATCGCAGCATCGAATACGATTCGCTGGGCGATAAATATGCGCGTTTCCTCATCGAAGAAATGCTTCCTGAAGTCGGCAAGAAGTACAACCTCACGAAGGACCCCGCGGGCCGGGCCATCGGCGGCACCAGCAGCGGCGCTGATTCCGCCTTCACCGTGGCCTGGGAAAGGCCCACCGAGTTTCGCAACGTGCTGAGCATGATCGGGAGCTACACCAACATTCGCGGCGGCCACGTCTATCCCGACCTGGTCAAGAAAAATGAGCCCAAACCCATCCGCATTTTCATCCAGGATGGCGTCAACGACAATCGCAGCCCCAAGAACCTGGCGCCGACTGGCACTTGCAAAATAAAGCCATGGTGGCGGCCCTCCAGGAAAAGAAATACGACATGACCTACGTCTTCGGCGAGGGCGCTCACTCCGACGATCACGGCGGCGCCATCCTCCCCGAAATGCTTAACTGGATCTGGCGCGACTACCCCGGCGTAACTGTCAGACCGGCCCTGAAGGGTGAAGCGAATCCTTGATTTGCCGAGCCAAATGATTTTCGGGTGGGCTCTCTCTTGTCCTTCTTTTAAAGGAGTTGCTTACATGCGCTTGGTGTGCCTGATGCTCATCGCTTTGTTCGCTCCTTTCGCTTGGGCAGGCGCGGGGATGTTTATGGTCCGATTGACGACCTTAAATTGCTCAAACCCGAAGATAAGGTCGATATGCCGACGGTGCCGGCGCCGAAGGGTGCCATCATCCTTTTTGACGGCAAAACGCTGGACGGCTGGGCCAAGAAAAACGGCAAGGAGGCCGGCTTCAAGCTGGTGCCCGGCGGCGCCATGCAGGTCGCGGGCGGCGACATCCTTACCAAGGAGAAATTCGACGGCAAGTTCAGGCTGCACGTCGAATTCCGCGTCCCCTATTTGCCCAAGGCGAAAGGGCAGGGGCGCGGCAACTCCGGCGTTTATTTGCAGGGCCGTTATGAAGTGCAAGTCCTCGACAGCTATGGCCTGGTCAGCAAGGACGACGATTGCGGCGGCATTTATAAAGTGGCCGTACCCCTGGTGAACGCGTGCAAGGCGCCGACCGTTTGGCAAAGCTATGACATCAACTTCCAGGCGCCGCTTTGTGAAAACGGCAAGAAGACGGCGCCCGGAGTTATTACGGTTTTACACAACGGCAGCAAAATCCATGATAACGTCAAGATCACCACGGATAATACCGTGTCGGGCATGGGCGGCGATCCTTGCACACCCGGCCCCATCATGCTGCAAGACCACGGCAACCCCGTACAGTTTCGCAATATTTGGCTTGTCAGGGAATAAACCACTAGCAGCCCGTTGAAAAAGGGGTCAGACCCCTTCAATACGCTGCAAAACGTTGAAAACTCTGTTGGCTTCAAGGGGGTCTGACCCCTTTTTCAACGGGCTGCTAGATACTTGAGGAGGACAATATTGGCAAAGACGTCACGGGAACCGTCCGAGTGACATTAAGTAGGATAAGAGGCCTTTTTGCGGGGTGGGTGCAAATTTACACACTTCGGCAAAAAGGCGGGATCTCTCTTCCCTGACGTCGGAGCAAATGTGACCAGGCGTTTCGCCATCTTTTTGATGCTATTCGCATCAAGTTTAGTTGTTTACGGCGCGTTTGCATATGATTCGTTAACGGTAGGTGAATCCGTTCCTGTAGCGCCAGGTATCCACGCTGCCAAGGACGCTGACGGCCTGGAACCTCAATTCGCGAAGGCGCTTCAGCCTTTTTTTAAGACCTATTGCGTTGCCTGCCATGGCAAGACCGAACCCGAGGCAGAGCTTGATGTAACGGCTTATGACTCCGTGACGGCGCTGGTAAAGGATGCGCGCCACCTTGATCTTCTCATCGAGCGGATCAAAACAGAGGAGATGCCTCCCAAGAAATCGAAGACGCGCCCGAGTGCAGAGCTGCGGCGCGACGTGGTTGCGTGGTTGCAGGCGGTTCGGGACCGAGAAATAAGCCGCCACGCCGGAGAACGTGGTATCGTACTGGCACGCCGCCTCAGCAACGCCGAGTACAACTACACCATTCGCGATCTTACCGGCGTCGATATACGTCCCACCCGCGAATTTCCGGTCGATCCTGCCAACACCGCCGGCTTCGACAATTCTGGCGAATCGTTAGCCATGTCGCCGGCCCTTCTGAACAAGTACCTCAAGGCGGCCTACGAAGTCGCCAGCCACATGGTTTTGCAGCCTGTCGGCTTCACCTTTGCCCCGCACCCCATGGCGGTCGAAACAGATCAAGACAGATACTGCGTGAGCCGCATTATCGATTTCTATCATCGATTTGACACAGATTACGCTGCCTATTTCGAGGCGGCCTGGCGCTTCAAACACCGGGAAGCCCTCGGCAAAGGGCAGGCGGCGCTGGCTGACTTTTGCTCCGGCACCAAGTTAAGTGCCAAATACCTGGAAACACTTTGGTCCCTTCTGGAGGGCCGGAAGGAAGACTTTGGCCCAAATGCCAAACTGCAGTCGCTCTGGTCGCAACTGCCCCCGCCGCAAGGAGGCGAACCCGAAGGCCTGCGCCAGGCTTGCGAACAAATGCGCGATTTTGTGGTTAAGTTGCGTGCCAAGGTCGAGACGCGCTTCTTGAATATCTCCTCCGGCAGAGTAGGCGCCGGGCGCAACCCTTTTTAATTTGGAAGAACCACCAGTACGCCACACACCGCATGACATTCGACCCTGCGCAGCTCCAGGTTGAGGGGGAGGAGCAACCAGCGCCCGTCAAGATAGTCGAGCCGGGAGCGACTGGCGAATTCGGGCCCGGGCCAACCCGTCTGATCAATAATGTGGCCGGCGACCCTGACCTGCTCGTGCCCGCTGGCCAGCGTGGCGCCTTCGAGGAAGCATTCGCACGCTTTTGCCGGGTCTTCCCAGATCGGTTCTACATGGAAGAACGCGGCCGTAACTATTTCAATACCTCCAGGGACCGAGGCCGTTATCTGAGTGCCGGGTTCCATAGCCTGATGGGTTATTTTCGCGATGATCAGCCTCTCTACGAACTAATGCTCGACGGCAAACAGCAACAAGAATTGGATAGGCTTTGGCTCGAAATGGATTTTGTAGCCTCAACCACCTCCCGGATGTACGTGCAATTTTACGCCAACGGTAGCCGGCAGGGGGGAGGCGGCCTGCGCGACGACAAAATAGCAGCCGGCACCGATGCCAAGATCATGGACGAGGACGTGACTTCCGAGACAAAAATCAAGCTGCTTGAAGCGAAGTACCTGGCCAATGCGGCCCCCGGCGACGAAGTTGCCAGCAAGGCGATCAAGAACTACTTCAGCGGCATCAACGCAACATTACGGTCGGTGGCAAAGGCTCGTGTTGCCGCCGAGCCCAGCCAGTTGGCAACCCTGCTGCAATTTGCTGGCCGGGCCTATCGCCGCCCCTTGTCGGCGGCAGAAAATGCTGATTTGCTCGCTTACTACCGGAGTTGCCGCACGAAGGATGGGCTGACGCACGAAGCGGCCCTTCGTGAAGGACTGGTCACCATCCTGATGTCACCTGATTTTTGTTATCGCATCGACCTGCTCGCGGCTGGCAAAGCCGGCCAGGCGGAATACGAGCTGGCGAGCCGGCTCAGCTATTTTCTCTGGTCGAGCATGCCGGACGAGGAATTACGTGCCCACGCTCAGGCGGGCGACCTGCATGAACCGAAGGTCATGGTTGCCCAGGCTCGGCGTATGTTGAAGGATGCACGCAGCCGCAACCTGGCCGTCGAGTTTGGCACGAGCTGGCTCGATTGCCGCCGCTTTGAGGAGATAAGCACTGTCGATCGGGAGCGCTTTCCGACGTTTACCAATGAATTGCGGGCAGCGATGTTCGAGGAACCGATTCGCTTCCTGCAAGATGTCTTGCAGAAAGATCGTTCCGTGCTCGATCTGCTCTATGCCAAAGATACTTTTGTCAATCCCGTGCTGGCCAAGCACTATGGGGCGACGATCTCCGCCCAGGGCCCGGACGCCTGGGTCCAGGTCGAAGACGCGGATCGCTTCGACCGAGGCGGCATCTTGCCCATGGCAGTGTTCCTTACCAAAAACTCGCCCGGGCTGCGCACGAGCCCCGTGAAACGTGGCAACTGGGTGGTGAAGAACGTTCTGGGTGAGCGCATTCGCCGCCGCCCGCGGTTGTGCCTGACTTGCCGCGCGACGAAGCCAAACTCGATTTGCCCCTGCGTGAGTTACTGGCCCGTCACCGTGCGGACGCCAATTGTGCGGCCTGCCATGACCGTTTCGACTCCTTCGGTCTGGTGTTTGAGGGCTTCGGCCCCATTGGCGAGCGACGCGAGAAAGACCTCGCGGGGCGTCCGCTCGACACGTCGGCGATCTTTCCCGGCGGCCGCGAGGGCAGTGGCCTTGAGGGCTTGCGGCAATACGTGCGGACGCACCGTCAGGATGATTTTATCGCGAATGTTTCCGAGAAACTTCTGGCCGTATGCGCTTGGCCGGACCTTACAATTGACCGACCGGCCCGCACTCCAAAGCATGCGTGGCAGGTTGGCCGCGGATCAGTATCGGATTGGCAGTTTGGTTGAAAGTGTTGTAACGAGTACGCAGTTTCTGGGCCGGCCCGGCCACGGCGAGATTTCCGAAAGGTAAACGTGAACAACCAGCATAAAACCTCCGGTCGTCGTATTCCTCGGCGTGCATTCCTCTATGGCGCCGGCGTCACGATGGCATTGCCATGGCTCGAATCCCTTAGCGTCTGGGACACGGCGGTGCGGCGCCGCGGCGGACGTTGGAACGCCGTCGACATTGCCAAGTGCATGGCTGTCCTTTTCATGGGCAACGGCATTAGCCCGGACCACTGGTCGGCGCGAGGCAGCGGCGCGAACATGGAACTCAGCAAGACACTCGAGCCTCTGACGCCGGTGAAAACCAAGGTCAACGTCATAAGTGGCCTGTTCAACAAAATGTCGACCGGGTTGGGCATTCATCCTCCCATGACCGGCAGCCTGCTCTCGGGATGCCCATTCAAAAAGGTGCCATCATCCATGGCGGCATCACCATGGATCAGATGCTGGCCAACCATATCGGCCAGGAAACCGTCCAAGCGAGCATGGTGCTCGCCTGCGAACAGCCGATGACTGGCTATCACGAGACCAATTACTCCAATGCTTATGGGTCGCACATCTCATGGCAGAGTGCCGACTCGCCTGTGCCGAACGAAATCTATCCGGCGCTGGCGTTCGACAGCCTCTTCGAGAATCGTGGCAGCCTCCGCCACCTGAGTGTGTTGGACAGGGTCCGGGAGCGAGCGACCGCTCTCCGTCAGCAAGTCAGCTCGACCGATAAAGCGAAGCTCGACGAGTTCTTGACAAGCGTTCGCGAAGTTGAAAGAAACATCGACCGGATGCGCACCCATATGGCCGGCGCCACGAACCGTGCCCGCGACCAGGGCCGTCCACTGTTCACGATGAATCGACCCGACAATGGCCTGCCCGAAGATCTGCGCGATCATACGCGCCTGATGTGCGACATCATTGCCCTGGCTTTTCAAACGGACAAGACACGCGTCGCTTCGCTCTTGCTGGCGCGTGACCTGTCGGCGCTTTACTATCCATTTCTCAATGTCCGCGAGGGGCATCACGGCGCCTCGCACAACGATACCTCCGAGGGCTACGAGCGCATCGCCCGTTTCCATCTGAGCCAGCTCGCCTATCTGGCGACCAAACTCGAGGAAATGCCGGAAGGGGAGGGCACGGTGCTCGATAACTGCTGCTTGATGTTCATCTCCAACATGTGGTCGGGGACGCGGCATGACAACAGGAAGGTCCCCGTGGTAACCGTGGGCGGCCTCGGCGGCAGCCTGCAAACCGGCCGGGTACTGGATTATCTCAATGCAGGCGACAATAATCGCAAACTTTGCAGCCTCTACCTGGGCATCATGGACCGCATGGGCGTACGGCTTGATCGTTTCGGCGACGCCACGACCCGCCTTGATGGATTTTGAGTGGCGAGTACGCAGGCGTTCGCGCTACGGCCCGAACGCCTGCGTACTCGGTAGCGGATACCCAGCAGCCAAGAGAAGCGGCGCATTTTTCGCCACTCACCAAGTTTTTTCATGCTCAACCACCTTCGACTGAGCTTCGTGCCGGCCGCCACCTTGGTCACGCTCGTGTTCTTCTGCTGTGAGCATTTGGCCGCGGGTAACGATGATAGCGCCATCGAGAAAGCTATTGAAGCACTGGGCGGCAGCGTCACGCGCCGCTTTGGCGCCGCGGCGGAGCCGATCACGGGTGTGGATCTTACCAAGAAGAAAGTGACCGACAGTGACCTAAAAAAGCTTGTCGGTCTCGGCCAGCTCGAAACGCTGTACCTGGGCGAAACGCCAATCACGGACGCCGGGCTCCGCGAACTGGCCGTCTGTGAAAGTCTGCAGGTGCTCGATCTCGCGGAAACGCAGATAACCGACGCTGGACTGAAGGCACTGGCCGGGCTAAAGAGTCTGCGGTCGCTGCACCTGGGTGAAACGCTGGTCAGCGATGCTGGCCTAAAAGATCTTGCGAGCCTTGGCAGCTTGCAAGCGCTGCATCTGGGCGAGACAACCATCACGGACGCCGGCCTCAGGGAGCTTGCTCATATCAAGGGGCTGCAAACGCTCGATCTTAATTCCACGAGCGTGACCGATGCGGGCCTCAGCGAAATCGCCAAACTGACAGTCTTGCAGCACCTTTACCTCGGCGAAACCGAAGTGACCGGTGCCGGCCTCAGGGCGCTCGCGCCTCTGGTTAGACTGGAGGAACTCGATCTTTTTTTCACACCGCTCGCGGACGAAGGCTTGAAAGAACTGCTGGCTTTCAAGGGTCTCAAAACACTCAATCTCAAGAGCACCAAGCTTTCGGATGCCGGCCTGGCCGTGCTTGCTGGACTTAAGAGTCTTCGGTCGCTGGACCTCGGCGAAACGGCGATTACCGATGCCGGGCTCAAGGAACTTGCCAGCCTCAAAGGCTTGCAAACACTTGATCTGAGCAATACCAACGTGACGGGCGCTGGTTTCAGCGAGCTTGTCGGCCTAAATAAGCTGGAGCAGCTTTACCTGGGAGAATCGGATGTGAGTGACGCAGGTCTCAAGGGGCTGGCTCGCATCGTGAGCTTGCAGGTGCTCTATCTCGGCGAAACGGTGGTCTCGGACGTGGGCGTCCAGGAGCTGGCCAGCCTCAAGAACTTGCGCACCGTTGTTTTGTTCAACACGAATGTGACCGAAGCAGGCGCGGCTGCGCTACGCCTGGCGTTACCGAATTGCGTTGTCAGCCGTTAAGAGCGTTCGAAAAAAAAGGGGTCAGACCCCCTCGATACCCTGCAAAGCGTTGAAAACTCAGTTCGCTTCAAGGGGTCTGACCCCTTTTTTTTCGAACGCTCTTAACGGCCGCGATGGTAGTTATTTCTCTTCCACGATCAGTGTATAGTTTCCGACGCCGCCAAAAGCGGTGGTCGCGATGAGGTAGTAGTCGCCGCTCTCGGTACACTCAAACTGGATGCGGGCGTTGCGGGCACCGCCGCCGTCGTCATCCTTGGCCAGTTCCTTGCCGGCCTTGTCTTCAAGCCGCAGGAAGGAATCGATTTCCTTGCTCACCATGTCTACCTGATACGATTTGCCCTCGGCCAGCTTGATCGGGTAAATCTTGCAGAATGAGTGGGTTTGGACCGCATCGATGGCATCCGTGGCGGTAAGTTTGCCTTCGAGCTTGGCCATGCCGTCCTTGAGCACAATCTGGGGAGCGTTGGGGACGGATGACTCGAGAATTTTCAGGGTAAAGGCGCCGGCCCCGCCATTGAAGGTGGTGCAAATAACGCGATAGTTGCCATCCGCGCGGCAGCGAAAGTTAATGCGGGCATGGACGCCGCCGCCGCTGTCATCATCCCTGGCCAGTTCCTTGCCGGCGGCATCTTCCAGACGCAGGAAGGAATCGAGATCTTTGCTGGTCATGTCGATCTTGTAGCCGTGGGCGCTCTTTAAGGTGACGGTGAAGACTTTACGCTGGAATTTCTGAGCATCATCTTTTTCGTCATCGATCTTCACGGTGCCTTCGACGACCGCCTTGCCCTCCTTGAGTAGGACATTCTCTATTTTCTCTTCGGGTTTCTTCTCCTCTTTCTTTTCCTCTTTCTTGTCATCTTGCGCCTCGGCGGCTGCCGGGCCGGCCAGATAAATAGTTGCCGACAGGAAAAGGACAAGCGTTCGAAATCCCAGCTTCATCGTCAAGAACTCCCAAACGAAAGAGGCATCGGGGTGGGCTGTCTAGTTTTTACCAAGCTGATCGTATGCACGGCACAACGGCGGGGCAAGGCGCTTTATGTCGTGATCCAGCAGATATTTAAAGTGTGTGGACAAAATTAATAATTCTCCAATTTAGATGTCACGCGACCCGCCTGAGCGACATTAATATAAGGTAAGGCAGCGCGTTCCTTCCTTCGATCGGTCGCGGTTTGCACGTTTTCGCAGGATACGTATGGGTTTGGAAGAAACACCGCTTGATATGGCCATGGGCCGGTTCCTCGATGGGGAGCCGGAGCCCGACGATGGGGCCGCGCTTGCGCTGGCCATGGCGAAGGATGCGCGCCTTGCCGAGCAGATGCGCCGTCTACTTACCGTGGATGGCTTGCTCCACCAAATAGCCGACGCCGATCCGGAAGGGTTTGCCGAATCGGTAGGCACCCGGTTGGCGGCAGAGGATGATGGTAGCCGGTTCACGGGGGCAGTCTCGGCCCGCCTGAACGCTGCTTCCAGCAAGCCCCGTGAACGCCGCAAGGTACTTCCGTGGGCAATCGCGGCAGCGGCTTGTTTGATCGCTGCCGCCAGCTTTGCCTGGACCTGGGTGATAAATGATGCCGTGCCGCTGCGTTTGGAGTCCGCGGTGGCGGTGCCAGCGGTGGCGGTAATGGTTAATGAGGCGAACGCTCATTTCGCGGATGGCGCTTCTCCCGCGGGGGTTAACTTCGCGGCTGGCAATTATCAACTTCAGGCTGGCACGGTCCACCTTCGCTTCGGTAGTGGGGCGGAGGTCGTGATGCGGTCGCCGGCCAAGTTCACCATTCTTGATCGCATGAACATGGCCTTGACCGAAGGCGCCCTGCGCACCGTGGTGCCGAGTTCCGCACATGGGTTCGCCGTCCACGTTTCCGATGTGCGCTACGTTGATCTTGGGACCGAGTTTGGCGTCTCGGTCGGTAAGCAGCCCGGCGAGAGCCAGCTACACGTTTTTGAAGGCCGCGTCGACCTGAAGACACGGCAGGGCAAGTTGCTGTCGTCCGTTGACGGGGGCGAGTCCATCCGGGTGGCGGGCGGCAAGGTCGAACAGACCGAGTTCATTCATCTCGAACAATTTCCGACGGCAGGCACGATTGGGCTGGAAAAATGGCTTGGCTGGCGCGAACGGCTCGACAAAGATCCTTCGCTATTGTGCTATTACCCATTCATCCCTGAGGCAGATGACCTGACGATACTCAAAGACCATGCCGTTGATCGGCCGGCGCTGGATGGCCAAATCGATGGTGCCCGCTGGGTCACGGGGCGCTGGCCCGGCAAACAGGCGCTGCTTTTCGACCGTGATGGGGACCATGTCAAGGTCACGGTGCCCGGCAAGTTTCGGCAACTGACATTGACCGCGTGGGTTTATCTCGACCGTTCCGATTTCGCCCTGAATGCCATCTTCAATTCGGACGGCTGGCGCCCCGGCGCCTTGCACTGTCAATTGTCACGCCCTGGCGATTTCTCCTTGGGTCTGTGGACCTCCAAGGCCAAGCGCAAACTCATGGGCCCGCATGTTACCGTTGGCCACTGGACCCACGTCGCGGCCGTCGCTGACTTCGATCGGCTCCGCACGCAAACCTATATCAATGGAGAACTGGCGGAGAACGTCAAGTTGGCGTCTTCCCCGGGCACGTTGACGCCGGGCAGTTGCCGCATAGGCGATTGGCTGCGTCTGCCGGGCTCTACCGGCACTCCACTTCGTGGATTTCGCGGGCGCATGGACGAGCTGGCCATGTGGCGGCGTGCGCTCGCGCCGGAAGAGATTGCCGGGATGGTTGCCGCCGGCCGTGCCTGCCTGGTGTCGGCGGAGTAAACGAATGGCCTGGCCGAATTAGTGGTCAGGCTCCGTTGGAAGCTGTTAAGAGTTGGTTTTTTGTAGAGTACGCGCACCATGAAATATCGACGTCCTGTGTTCCTGATCTTGTCTCTGGTGGCTGGCTTCGCCATCTACATAGGCATACGCCCAGCCCAGTTGCCCGCGGCCTTCCCTGACGATGCGCCGGCCGCGGCCAAAGCCGATGCCCCGGGTGCAGGTGTACCAGCCCCCGCCGACCATGATTTGACCAACTCCATCTATGGTAAGGAGATCCTGCCTTTCCTGAAAAAATACTGTTTCTCTTGCCATGGCAATGGCAAGGCCAAGGCGGACCTGTCTTTCGACAAGTTCAAGGACGACAAGTCCGTTGTGCTGGACCGGAAAACCTGGGATAGCGTCTTGCACATGGTGGAAACCCATGAAATGCCGCCCGAAGGACGGGCCAAGCCGGAACTCGTGGAGATTGATACCGCCCTCAAGTCGATTCGCGGCTTGTTTCACGAGTTCGACCGCACGCGCCAAGCCCAACGTCGGCCGGGTCACCATCCGCCGCCTGAACCGGACCGAGTACAACAACACCGTTCGCGACCTTGTGGGCGTGGATTTCAAGCCGGCCGACGACTTTCCCGCCGACGATGTCGGCTATGGTTTCGACAACATCGGCGATGTTCTTTCCGTGTCGCCCTTGCTGCTGGAAAAGTACCTGACCGCGGCGGAGACGATCCTCGAACAAGCCATCGTCGTCCTGGACAGGCCCAAGCCCGCGAAACAGCGGGTCGAGATGTTTCGCGACAAATTCAAAAACACGCCGAACAGTATTGGCGCGGGCATTACCTTCGACGAGGGTGACTACCAGATTCGTTGCCGGGTCGCGGCGGACCAGGCGGGCGACGAACCCGTGAAGGTGCAATTGCTAGCGGCCGGCAAGAACCTCAAGGAATTCGAAGTCAAGGGCCCGAGCGACAAGACAACCACCGAGGAAGTGACGGTGCGCATGAAGCAGGGGACGTCGCGCGTGGCGGTTGTTTTGGTCAATCCCACGAAGGACCCGGCCGAGGGCGAGGCCAAGCGGGCCATCTATGTGCGGTCCATCGAAGTCGAGGGGCCGTTCAATCCCCCACCGCCGCCGTGGCCCGAATCTCATAAGCGAATCATGGCCCACAAAGAAGGTTTGGAGCCGCGCGAAGCCGCCCGCGAGATTATCACCCGTTTCGCGACGCATGCGTTCCGCCGGCCCGCCCAGCCGGAGGAGGTCGAAGCGTGCCTCTCCCTGTTCGACGCCAGTGCCAAGCGGGGCCGACGCTTCGAGTTATGCGTCCGTACGGCCCTTTATCGCGTCATGGTGTCGCCGTACTTCTTGTTCCGCGTCGAATTCGACCCGACGGACACGCCGCCCGGCACGCCTTACATGATCGGTGAATATGAGTTGGCCAGCCGGCTGTCGTACTTCCTTTGGAACAGCATGCCCGATGACGAACTTTTGGGACTCGCGGGCAAGGGCGAATTGCGGAAAAACCTGACCAATCAAGTACTGCGCATGACCAAGGATGCCAAGTCGCAGTCGTTTCTCGAAAACTTCGCCGAGCAATGGCTGACCTTGCGCAAGCTGGAGCTGTCGTCTCCCGATCCCAAGCTGTTCCCCAAATATAATGTCGCCCTGCGGGAAGCGATGATCAAGGAGAGCCAGCTGTTTTTCGGAGCTTTGGTTCGTGAAAATCGAAGCATTCTCGAGCTGCTGGACGCCGATTTCATCTTCGTCAATGAACAGCTCGCCAAGCACTATGGCATCGCGGGCGTCAAGGGCAAGGCGTTTGTGCGGGTGAAGGCCCCCCCAGGACGCGGCGGCATTTTGACGCAGGCCAGCATCTTGACGCTGACCTCGAACGCGACCCGAACGTCGCCGGTGCGGCGCGGCAAGTTTGTCCTTGAACAGGTCCTCAACACGCCGCCGCCCCCACCACCGGAAAACGTGCCGGAATTGGAGGATCAGCAAGAGCTCAAGGGGACGCTTCGCCAGGTCATGGAACAACATCGCGCCAACCCTGTTTGTGCCTCCTGTCACCGCCGTATGGATCCGCTGGGCTTCGCCTTCGAGAATTTCGATCCGGTGGGTGCCTGGCGGGAAAAAGACGGCGACGCGGACGTTGATGCCTCGGGCGAATTGCCCGATGGCCGGGCCTTCAAGGGCCCGGACGGTCTAAAACAGATATTTAAACAGAATAATAGTTTGTTTGTGCGCTGCCTATCTGAGAAGATGTTGACATACGCGCTGGGCCGTGGACTGGAGCTCTACGACCGCCGCGCCGTTGACAAAATCATGGAAGGCGTGGCCAGGGAAGACTTTCGTTTTGCCGCGTTGATCTTGGAAATCGTAAAAAGTGATCCGTTCCAAATGAGAATGACAGGAGAAACTCGATGACGATGTCTCGCTTATCCAGGCGAACGTTCTTGCGTGGAGTGGGTGCCGCCGTGGCCTTGCCCTTTCTGGAAGCCATGCTTCCCCGCACGGCATTGGCCAGCGTAGATGCCGGCCAGTTCCCACGCAGAATGGCCTTCATCATGTTTCCCCTGGGCGCCTGGATGCCCTCCTGGATGCCGACGGGCGACGGGCCTGACTATGCGCTGACGCCATGTCTCGCCCCCCTGGCGGAACACCGCAAGGAAATGATCGTCTTCGGGGGACTCGCTTGCGACAAGGCCAACGCCAATGGCGACGGCGGCGGCGACCATGCCCGCGCCAGCGGAGCTTTCCTTACCGGTGCGCAGCCGCGGAAAACGGCCGGCGCTAATTTTCAGTCGGGCATATCCGCCGACCAGGTGGCCGCTTCTCGTCTCGGCGACCGGACGCGCTTCCGGTCCATCGAGCTGGCCATCGATCGCTTCCGTGGCGCCGGCAACTGCGATAGCGGCTATTCCTGCGTTTACGAGCACACGTTGTCCTGGCGCAATGCCACGACTCCCTTGCCGACCGAAATCAATCCCAAGCTGGTTTTCGACCGCCTCTTTGGCGATGGCCAGTCCGATCCGGAAACCGTCGCCCGCAATGAGATCCGCGTCAGTGTTCTCGACGCGGTCATGGAGGAGGCACGCAGCCTCAATCGCCGACTCGGCGGCAACGATCAGCGTAAGCTCGACCAGTATTTGACTGGCATTCGCGAAGTGGAACAGCGCATCACCAATGCGACGCAACTCGCACCGATTGACGTGCCCGGCGACTACCACCGCCCGGCGGGTGTGCCGGCGGATTTAACCGAGCACATGCGTCTCATGTACGATCTGATGGCGCTCTCCTTCCAGACCGACGTGACCCGCATCGCCACGTTCATGGTCGCCCGCGAGGGCAGCGATCAGAAGTACCGCATGGTCGGCGTCAACGAAGGCCACCACACCATTTCGCACCATCAGAACAGGCCGGCGAACCTCGCCAAGCTCAAGGCCATCAACGTCTTCTTCAACGAACAGTTCGCCTACTTTATCAGCAAGCTCAAGGCGATCAAGGAAGGCGACGGCACCTTGCTTGATAATTGCATGATCGCTTTCGGCAGCGGTCACGCCGATCCCAATCGCCATGCTCACGAAAACCTGCCCATACTGCTGGTCGGGTGGTGGCGGCGGCACGATTCGGTCGGGCCGGTTTATTCGCTATGCCGAGAAGACCCCACTCAATAATCTCTGGCAATCGATGTTGGAACGTTTCGGCGTTCCCAGCGCCAACGCCAGGTTCGGCGATGGCACGGGCCCCTTGCAAAACTTGTCCTGAACCGCCTAACTGATGCGGCTGAGGTCAGGCATCTTTTCGGTAAGGCCGAAAAGATGACTGACCTCTGCTTTTGCGCTCCATCGGTCCTGACGTAGTTCCTGCCGGCATGACCCGACTGAAAATCACTAAATTGACAGGGTGCTCCGGCGCGGCTATGGCCGACTTCTCCAGGGAGACCGGCGGAACCCTTTATGATTTCGCGCTATTTCATCGACCGCCCCATCTTCGCCACCGTGCTGTCCATCGTCATTACCTTGATCGGCGGCATCGCCCTCTTCACGCTTCCCATTGCGCAGTATCCCCGCATCACACCACCGGGCGTGAGCGTCTCC
Organism: uncultured Planctomycetota bacterium; assembly: GCA_963848825.1. GTDB lineage: Bacteria > Planctomycetota > Planctomycetia > Gemmatales > Gemmataceae > CAVVSQ01. The sequence continues at coordinate 147,175 of CAWKFA010000010.1, forward strand.
ATTCAATATCCGGGAGCCAGCGCCCAGGTAGTGGCCGACACCGTCGCCGCCCCCATCGAGCAGCAAGTTACCGGCATACCGGGCATGCTTTACATGTCGTCCCAGTCGGGCAACGATGGGTCCTATAATTTGTCCGTCACCTTTGACGTGAGCGTCGATTTGAAGATGGCCCTGGTCATGGTGCAAAACCGCGTGGCCCTGGCCATGCCGCTCTTGCCAAGCCCGGTGCAAAACCAGGGCATCTCCATCCGCAAAAAAACGCCCGATATGTTGCTCATCGTGAGCTTTTTCTCCCCCGACAGAAGCAAGGACGATCTCTACCTGAGCAACTTCGCCCTCATCAACATCGCCGACGAATTGTTGCGTGTCGAAGGGGTATCGGACATCCGCATCCTGGGCCAGCATGATTACAGCATTCGCGCCTGGCTCGACCCTCAAAAACTCTCCAGCCGCGGCATGACCGCCATCGACGTGGCCAATGCCATTCGCAAGCAAAACCTGGCGGCAGCACTTGGGCAGATCGGTCAACCACCTAACTCGACGGGCCAGGAGTTCCAGTTGCCCATCACCACGCTGGGCCGGCTCAGCACGCCGGAACAATTTGGCGACATCATCGTGCAAGCCACGCCTGCCAGCCCCTTCCAGGCACAGCAACCCATCATGAATGGCATGCGCCGGGGTGTCGGCGCCTCCGCGCCGCCGGCCCCGTCTACCGGTATCGTCCACCTCAAGGACGTCGCCGAGGTTGAGATCGGCGCCCTCAATTACAACCAGGTGAGTACTTTCGATGGCAATCCGGCCGTCGGCATCGGGGTCTATCCAACTGCCGGGGACCAACGCCCTCGACGTCGCCAATTTAGTGCGCGCCAAGATGGCGCAGCTTGAAAAGCGTTTTCCCGACGGCGTTGTCTACAAGATCGGCTACGACACGACCCCCTACATCAGCGAGTCGATCGGCGAGGTCTATCACACCCTTCGCGACGCGATCATCCTGGTCGCCCTCGTGGTGCTTTTCTTTCTGCAAGACTGGCGTGCCATGATCCTGCCCTTGATCGACGTACCGGTTTCTCTCATTGGCACCTTCGCGGTCATGGCGGTCATGGGCTACAGCCTCAACAATATCTCTCTCTTCGGCCTCGTGCTGGCCATCGGCATTGTCGTCGATGACGCCATTGTCGTCCTGGAAAATATTGAACGGCAGATGGCCAAGGGGTATGACCCGCGCACCGCCACCATCAAGGCCATGGAGGAAATCACCGGCCCCATCATCGCCATCACGCTGGTCCTGTGCGCGGTGTTCGTGCCCTGTACTTTTATCACCGGCATCACCGGCAGATTTTTTCGCCAGTTCGCCGTGACCATCTCCGCCTCGACGATTATCTCGGCCATCAACGCCGTCACCATGACCCCGTCCCGAGCGCTATTGATCTTTAAAAATCAGGGGAGCGGCCATCAACACAAGCGTGAGGCGCTCCCCTGGTGGATCTTCGGTTTCATCGGCGGGTATTTTTCCCTCTGGGCCGTCCCAAAGCTATTGGAGATTTTCGATTATGAAATGCCGGGCCCGGAGGACCGCTCCGCGATCTTCACTCTCCAATCCGCCCTGGAATTCACTCCCGGGCTGATCCTGGGCCTGGTGCTGGGCTGGTTTGGCATCGGCCCCATCAATCGATTGCTGGGGGCCATCTTTCGGAGCTTCAATTATGTCTTTGATCGCCTGACGGGGATGTATGGCTGGTCGCTCGGCAAGCTGTTCCATCTCAGCGCGCTGGTTCTGCTTGTTTATGGAGCGCTCCTGGGCCTGACCTTTTGGGTTTTTCAGGCGGCCCCCACGGGGTTCGTGCCGCAGCAGGACATGGGGCGTCTGACGGTCAGCGTGCAATTGCCCGATTCCTCTTCTTTGCAACGGACTCAGGCCATCGTGGCCCAGGTCGACAAGATAGCGCGTGAGACCAAAGGGGTCGCCCATACCCAGGCCGTCTGTGGCGTCTCCTTCGTGCAGCAAGCCAACAGCCCCAATTTCGGTTCGATCTTTGTGGTCCTCGATCCCTTCGCCAAACGGCGCTCGGCGGATTTGACCGACGAAGCGATCATGGCCAGGCCTGCGCAAGGCGTGGAAAGAACAAATCGTGAACGCGCAGGTTACAGTGTTTGGCGCGGCGCCCGTGCCTGGCCTCAGCGTCGCCGGCGGCTTCAAAATACAAGTTGAGGACAAGGCCGGCCTCGGCCTGGGAACGTTACAAGATCAAACCGACCGGCTCGTTCGCAGCATCAAAAATTTGAAGGTGGCCGGCAAGCCGGCCCTGTCGGCGGCCTCCACCCAGTTTCGCTCCAACACGCCGCAATATTACATGGATATCGACCGGTCCAAAGTCGCGGCCCTCGGGGTCGCGCTCGATGACGTGAATCAAACGCTGCAAATCTACCTGGGATCGCTCTATGTCAATAGCTTCAACGAGTTTGGCCGGCACTGGCAGGTTACCTTGCAGGCCGCCGGCAAATTTCGCGACCAAATCAGCGACATCAATCTTCTCCAGGTTCGTAACAAAACGGGCCAGATGGTTTCACTGGCCACCCTGGTCAACGTCAAGGAAATCAGCGGCCCTATCTTCGTATTGCGCTACAATCTTTCCACCGCCGCGCCCATCACCGGCACCCTGGAGCCGGGAATCAGTTCCGGCGACGTCATCAAGGGAGTGGACGAGTACTCGAACCAGACTTTGCCCAGGTCCATGCGCACCGAATGGACCGAATTGATGTACCTGCAAATCGTCGAGGGCAACACCACCTTGATCGTCTTCGGCCTGGCGGTGTTGGCCGTCTTTCTGGCGCTGGCCGCCCTTTATGAAAGCTGGACGCTCCCTCTCGCGGTGATCCTGGTGGTGCCCTTATGCATTCTTTGCTCAATTGCCGGCGTGCTTTATGCGGGCACCTCGGTCAACATCTTCGTGCAGATCGGCCTGGTCGTGCTTGTGGGCCTGGCGTGTAAAAACGCCATCCTCATCGTCGAGTTCGCCAAGGACTTGCATCTGGCCGGCCAGCCTCTCGTGGAGGCCACCCTGGAATCATCTCGGCTCCGGCTTCGTCCCATTATCATGACCTCGTTTGCTTTCATCCTCGGCGTCTTTCCCCTCGTGGTGGCCAGCGGCGCCGGCGCGGAAATGCGCCGCTCTCTCGGTGTGGCGGTCTTCAGCGGCATGCTGGGAGTCACCTTTTTCGGCATCTTTCTGACGCCGGTCTTTTTTTACGTCATTCAGGGAATCGGCGAACTGCGCCTGTTCTCCTCCACTGCCATTCAGTGGACAGTATCCACACTCCTGGGCGGCCTTCTCGGACTCGCAGGCGGTTTTTTGCTGGAAGAGCTGGAAGTGGTGCCAAGCCCCTGGGCCATGGTCGTGGGCGCGGCCACCGGAACGTTAATAGTGCTTTTCGTCCTCGGCATGCGCTCCGAAGAATCTCAACAAACAAGTAGGGTGGGTCGAGCGTACTCGCGCTGACCCAGTCGACAAACATCAAGTAGGGGGGTCGAAGCGTACTCGCTGACCCACCGAAATCGCCGGATCATGTCGGTCAAACAAAGGACCAGAGGCGTTCGGTGGGTCAGCGAGTGCTGACCCACCCTACAGGACACGGACTATTAGGCGAATGAGGCCGCTAACCATAACCAAGGCTCCAGAGGGTGGGTCGAGCGTATGCGCTGACCCACCGAAATACACTGGATCATGTCGGTCAAACAAAGTACCAGCGGCGTCTGGTGGGTCAGCGCGAGTACGCTCGACCCACCCTACAGCCACGGATTGTTAGCCGTATGAAGCCGCCCGAGCCGGGGGTTCGCCCTGCTCCTGTAAGATTTCCTGTTTCTCGATGAGCTGCGGCGTGAAGGGGGGCACCGGTTTTGGCTCGAAGGCAAGCACCTGACGTTGGCCGGCGGCAACTTCCGCATTCCAGCGGGCGAAGAAGTCCCGCCATATGGGCGCCTTGCCGTGGCGATGAAACTCCGTGAGCGCTTCCAGGTCGGCGCGCATGAAATTCGTATAAGGCGCGATGACCTCCGTATGTCCCAGCTTTTCGAACACAGCAACCGCGAACTCCGAGGCTTCATTTTCAAAAGCCCGGTAACTTTCGATGGCCTTCTCGAGTCGCGCCTTGTCGGGAGTAGCCTTGACCGCGCGCAGTTCGTCGAACATGCGTTGCACGTCCGCTCCGCTCAAGCTCCAGCGCACGATGCTGCCCAGCGCGTGCATGAGATAATAAATCTCCTCCTCCTGTGGATAGCTGGTATTCATCGTCACCGATACACCATCGAAGGTGCCCGCCTTGCCGGCCGTCATCCGCCGCCGCCGGACCACGATGTCATGTTGCCTGGCCCACGCCCGCACGTCGCGGAAGACCCTCTTCATGGATGCTGCCATCGTCAAATCCACCTCGGTGCCCTGGCTTTATCAAGCAAGCCGCGTTGTCATGATACGAGGAATGAACCTCGCCAGGGAATGTTGTCCGCGAAGGTCCCATTCGAGCTGTTTGACGGGTGCCTTGCCGGCAGACGCCGCCAAATTGCCGCCACGACGAAAGCCCCTACGGCCTCGCCACTCTGCTTGCGCACAATCGCGCGAAACGTCTCGCCTTTTAAGGGAGCAGCCAACCTCTCAAGTTCACGCCAACCCGGATGAGACACTATTTTTGGCAAATTCGCGCCAAATTTCTCATATTGCTTAATCGTTGCCCGCCGCGTAAATCCCGCTGGCATAAAACTTGCATTTCTTGGCTTTCTAGTGGGTAGCACCTTATCAAAGGGGTGAGGTGCCAGGAATCCGTTTTTAAAGGAGAGCATCATGAGTAGGCTGGTCAAACTCGCGGCGGCAGGAGCATTGTCGGTAGTGTTGGCATCCCCGGTCTGGTCACAAGGCCAGGCAGGCACCACAGGCGGCCAGGGCGGCACGCGCGCCGGGACAAACGTTGGCGTTAATAACAACAACAGCGGCATGAGCCAAACCCCCTGGTTCAGCAACCCGTCCATTCGCTCTGAGTTGGGACTGAACGAGCAATCGTACAACAACCTCAACAAGGCGTACGGTCAAGCTTATACGCAATATAACACCGGCGTCAGTGGCCTGGGCACCGGGGTAACCGGCGACCAACGCAATCAGCGCATGCAGGACCTCCGCAATTCGTTCAACCAAAGCATGAATCAATCGGTCCAGTCCAGCATCACCGATCCCAAGCAACGCGAACGCTACAATCAGCTCTACTTGCAGTACCAGGGATATGACGCCTTCGGCGATCCGCAAATTCAGCAGAAGCTGAACCTCACCGCCGAACAACGCCAGCGCATCGACCAGGCGAATCAGCAGTATCGCCAGCAGCTTGGCACGCTGCAACAGGGCAACCCAGAGACCGCCAGCCAGCAGTTCAATGACCTGCGCCGGAAACAGAGCGAGAACCTCAACTCGATTCTGAATCAGCAACAGCAACAAACCTGGCGGCAGATGACTGGCCAACCCTATAACTTCCAGTGGTCGGATTATCATTCCAGCACGGGTACCAACGGCACCAGCGGTACCAATGGCACCAGCGGAACCGGCGGCACCCAGAACCGCCAGAACAATAATGGCACGCAAGGGGGCACTCAGCCCAACCAACGCTAAGCGAATGTCACCGCGACGCAAAAGTGGCGTGCCTCGAACCCGAGTTACGCCACTTTTTTTTGTTCTCAATCACCGTCGGCCACGTATGCCAACTACGGCAGATGGCTATCGACTACGTGACATCAATGATGTCTTATTGAGGTCTCAAGTGGAACATCGACGAACGACAGAATTGCGATAGGAAGCCCGGCCTTGTGGGATTTTCCCACTTGACCTCTCGCCCCTTGTGGCGTAGCATCTGAATAAGGATGGTAATGGGAGATTCAATCAATGACGACAAAAACAGTCGACAGCAAAGGTCGCCTGGCCCTCGGGAGCGCCTTCGCGGGCCAGTTGGTTCTGATCGACGACAGCGACCCGGAAAAAATCATTATCCAGCGTGCCAAAGCGATTCCCAGGCGGGAAGCATGGCTATACGAAAGTGATCAGGCGCTCAGTCTCGTTCGCGACGGTGTAAATCAGGCACGCGGCGGCCAATTCAGCGTGTCGCCTCCGGACCTGCAAGCTGACGCCGCGTATGCGGCGGCACTGGCGGATTAAGTCCCATTTCTTCATGCGTCAAACATGTTCCAAATCCGTTGGGTAGAGCAGGCTGACACGTCCTACCAGGACCTGCGGGCCAAAGCGGACGCCAGCCTCAACAGCCGCAAAAAAAAAGGCAAGGCGAAGTCTGGCAAACCGGAAGGGCTATTCAAGCAAATTCACAAGACCCTGGTCCTTCTTCAGAACAATCCGAAACATCCTGGTTTGAACACTCACGAGTATGATTCCATCGAAAATCCGTACGCTAAAGACGCGAAGGTTTTTGAGGCCTATGCTCAAAACGAAACCCCGGGAGCCTACCGCGTGTTCTGGTGTTACGGGCCGGGCAAGGGCGAATTGACGATCCTCGCCATAACACCACACCCCTGACGAGGACGTCGTCTCGCAGATCCGCCCTCTGAAGTGCATGATCTGCAATCACTTTTGGCTAACACTCGTTCACAACAAAAAGAAAATCATCGCCATCCTCCCCTCAACGGCGTAAGATAGCCTCATGAACACGCAACCCCGACTTCAGAGGCCTAGCATGAACTTCAGCGACCCTACGGCCATCGCGACACCCGCACAATATAAAGCGGCCCTCTTGGCCGTGCGGCAGCGCATGACCGACATTCAGCTGAAGATGCTGCAAACGCATTGCCGTGCCCCCAACCACACCATTTCCGCCAACCGCCTCAGTGAAGCCCTCGGTTCCCACACCGCCGGCCTGCAATATAGCAAGTTCGCCCACCTCATTGCCGACGAGCTTAAGTTCGTCCCCAAAACCGGTGTCGATAACAAGAATCACTGGCTGTTCGCGCTGGCCTACGGTGCCGCCGAAGCCGTCGGCAAAATGGATGGCGACTATGAATGGACCATGCGCCAGAACTCGCCGGCACATTGCAGGGCATGAACTGGGCGTAAAGGCCCCCGTGGGAGAGGTCCGCCTTTTTACACCGAAGGTGTTACATCCCAAAGCCCAGGGTCGCGACTAGCGCACCCTGGGGTCCCCAGCCCGCGGCCACATTTTTACACCGAAGGTGTTACATCACAGCCTGCCTACAAGGTGATCTAACCCCTTCGGGGTATGGGTCTCTCCGCATTATGGGCCCTAGGGTGCGCTAGCGCGACCCTAGGCTTTGGGATTTAACCCCTTCGGGGTATCGAGAACTAAGGTCCTGGGTTCCACCCCCGCGACCACATGTTTACACCGAGTAACCGGAACGTAGTCAGCTTGGGCTGGCGCAACCAATTCTGATGCGACAATTCCGGCACCGGCCTTCTGACCAAACGAGCAGACCGATTCTATTTTACGCCGGCGCCTTCGCCGCTTCGTGTTCTTGTGCCTTGGTTTCGAAGATGGCCTGAACTTCACGCCTGGCCAGCATGCGTATGATTTGCAGGCCTACGGGCAGGCCGAGTATTACGGCTGGAGAGACGGGGGCCATGGCCAGAATCAGGGCGAGGGTTCCCGGGTCGCGATGTCTGGTGAGTCTACGGGCGCCGATGCAGATGATCGTACCCGCGAAAACCGCCCAGAGCATGGGGATACCGACCCAGTGGATGAACGGCACGAAAACTAGCCAACCCAGGAAGGTCAGGATGCCGGTGAGGCGAAGGAGGCCTGCGAGATCGTGCACGTGCTTGGCTGCTTGCTCAGGCGTCCAGGGGCCGGGCGGCCGCTGTTCTGTTCGTCCGCGGAAACGGCGCACCAACCATATGGCGTTGAGGGCAAGGTATGACAGAAAGACGGCGGTGAGGGCCGCCAAAAATGGCTCGCCGTAATGAACATTGCGGCCCGTCAGGGCCGTTGTCGCGGCGAGGAAAACGCAAAACGCCGTAATGCCAATCAGGGGAATGGTTACCCAGCGCGTGTAGGGGTGGTCGATCTCATCCAGATCGGCGGCGATAACACGGATGTTCTTGAACAGCCAGAATTCCGCCCTTGTACCTCGTGCCGGTTGGGCAGCACCGGCTTTGGGCCCAGACCCGGCCTGGTGAGGAGTACGCACGACGGTTTCCACTTCGGTTTTGACCTCGCCCGCCTGCTGATAGCGCTGCCGGGGCTCCTTCTCGAGGGCGCGGAGCACGATTTCATCGAGGCGAACGTCTATTTGCACCATTTTCGACGGGGCCGCGAACCGTCCAAGCGGCAATGTTCCCGTGAGCAATTCGTAAAACACCACGCCGAGCGAATAAATATCGGCCCGATGGTCAATGTCCTTGGACCCTTCCATCTGCTCGGGGGCCATGTACTTGACGGTTCCCATCACCTGGTGGGTACCGGTCAAGTTCACGTCGAGATGTTCGGGGCCAAGGAGCTTGGCGAGGCCGAAGTCCGCCACTTTGACGCGGCCCTTTTTGTCGATGAGGATGTTTTCGGGCTTGATGTCCCGGTGCACAATGCCTTCATCGTGGGCGAATTGAAGGGCATCGCACACTTGCGGCACTATGGCGAGGGCCTCCCTGGGCGTAAACACTTTTTCGTTCAGCAACTGCCGGAGATTGGCCCCGTCGACAAATTCCATCACGAAGTAAAAGAACCCGTTCGCCTTGCCGAAATCATGAACGGCCACGATATTTGGATGGTTGAGACGCCCCAGGGCGCGGGCCTCGCGGGTGAAGCGTTCGGCGAAGGCGCTGTCGCGGCCAATGTCGGGGGGCAGAATCTTGACGGCCACCAGACGGTCAAGCGATTTTTGGCGACCCTTGTAGACGGCCCCCATACCGCCTCGGGCAAGCAGTTCGAGAATCTCGATTTGCGGGATGAGCCTGCCCACTTCCTCGGGCGGGGGAGGAATGAAGTCACTCGATTTCGACGCCTTGCCGGCTTCGGAGCCGGTGTTAATCTGCGATTGTTGCTCAAGTCCCGCCTTGAGCAAACACTGGGGACACAGGCCTGCTAGCCCGTCGGCCGGTAATTCGCAGCCGCACACGGAACAATGATGTGCCTCGCTCATGGCGGATGACCTCGGTTTGGAGAATTCGTTACCCTTCTATAAAGGGAACGGCGCGTTTTGTGACAGCGTTTTCTCCAGGTAGGTCCCGATGGGCCCGGTCAGCGCCGCAATGCCTCGAAAAGACCACGAATCTCATCCTCGATCTCATCTTCGCTGGCTACCGTTTCGGCGACTTCCTGACGGAGCAGCTCGCGGTAGCGTTTGCGCAGGCGATGGGCAGCCTGACGGACCGCGGCCGGCGCCAGGCCGAGCGCTGCCGCGGCCTGTTCATACGATGTGTCGCCATGCTTGCCGGCCAGAAATGACTGCAAGACATCGAACTCCGCGGCTTTGCCCTTAGCGATGAATTCTTGGCGCAAGCGATCGACAACCAGTTCCAGAAGCTGGACAGCCCAGGCCCGGTCGAAGATCTTCTCGGCCGTCAAATCATGGGAAGGCTCCGTGCGGAGCTTCCTTTCACCCGCTTCGACGTCGAGCGCCAGGTGCGGCTGGCCGCCGCCGCGTTTCTGGGTCTGGGCCTGGTCCCACTCATTGGCGAGATAATTCCGCAACGATGTCTGTAGAAAGGAGCGGAAACGGCCCCGCGACGGCGCGGCCTGCTGGAGAACTTGCTTGTCGATGAGCCGGGCGAAAAAGCCCTGCGTGACGTCCTCGGCATGCTCGGGGCCAACACCCTTTTTGCGGACGAAGACGTAAAGGGGATACCAGTAACGCTGACACAAAAAGGCCAGGGCGGCGCACGCCTCCGAATCGTCGGACCGGACCGCACGAAGGACGATGCTCCAGTGCGTGGACAGGAAATCGCTGGATGGCATGAGGGGTATTGTAGCGGACCGACCAGGATCCCGTCCTGAAACGGGGTCCCTGGTGGAGAGCGTTACCCCAGTCTACTTCGGCGTGTCCGCCACGTTGGTGTGCGCCGCATTGGCGCCCCAGGTGCTCCAGCCGGTCAGGCGTGCATCGCCGGTGTCGATGCAGATAACTTTGCCGTTTTGCGTGCCGACGTAGATACGGCCGGCTTCAATGGCTGGCTGAGAGCGGATGGGAGCGCCGACGTTCCAGGTGGTCTGCACCTTGCCGTTTTGCGGATCAAGCTGAATAACCTTGCCCTCGAGCGTGGCCAAAAAGACGGAGCCGCCGGCGGCGGCAGGTGGCGCGGCAAGGTGGCCGCCTTCCTTTTCGAGATCACCCTGAAGTTTCACGCTCCAACGCGTCTTGCCATCCTTCATGTCGGTACACATGATCTCATCGCCCATGCAATTAAAATTGGCGCCGGCGAAATGCAAGAGGCGCGAGCCCTGAAAGGCCTGCATCGTGGAGACATTTTCCTGGCCGACGTTCTTGAGGGCGGCCAGTGGGTTGGCCGCTGCCGGGCGCCTCCGGCGAAGCCATTGCTGGCGTCGAGGGCGCCGCCCACTGCCTTCATTCTGGCTTTTCGCTGCACCTGGGGATCGAGGTACTTCGCTTCCTTCACGGCGCCCTGGAAGGCCGGCTGGTCATTGTCGCGGCTCAGGCCCGCTACGCGCTCGGCGACTTTGCCGCCGGCCGCGCCGTCCCGCGCTGGGTAAGGTAGACATTCTTGCCGACGATCACGGGCGCAGACGTGGCGTTTTTTCGCTGCGCCGAAAGGATGGTGCCGTCGGCCTGCTGAAATTTATAAAGAGTGCCGACAAAGGAGGTGGCGTAGAGCTCGTCATCGACCGCGACGGGGGCGGACATCACGTCGCTGTCGATCCAGCGTTGCCATAGAATCTTGCCGGTCTTCAATTCAAAGCAGGCCAGGACGTGCGTCGCTTCGGGCGGCGGCTGACTGGCGGCCTTTTGCTGGGGAGCGACCTTGCCGCCGCGGCCCGCGGCGGGATAAGAAGTGTACACCCGGCCGTTGCCGATCGCCGGAGTGCTCGTCAGCGGGTCGCCAAGGAAATAGGACCAAAGATGCTTGCCGGTGTCGGCGTCGAGTGCGAACAGCGTACAAGATTCCGTGTTGAAGATCACGACCCCATCAGCGCACACTGCCGACGTCGGCCCATCGTCGTCGAGATCGACGCCCCAAATAACTTTGCCGGTTTGCGCATCGCAACAATAGTATTCCTTGCTATGGAAGCCGCCTGAGATGTAGAGTTTGCCCTGGTACACCGTCGGCGTCGGAATCGGAGCGCCGCTGGGTAACGTGATGGTGAAGCCGCTCTTGTCGATAGAAATCGCCCTGGCATCAAGTTTCCGGGGCGTCACATGGCCTTTGCGGAAATCCGTCGGCGGCGACGCGAACTTGCTCGAATTCATTTCCTTGACCTGGGCGGTGATGTCAACTTTCTCCGCGTCCCTCCATGCATCGGATTTGGCCGTTTGAGCCGCCGGCGGCTGGGCCGGCGCATAGCAGCAGGTTATAAAGAACGCCATCGCCGCAAAAATGCGCCACATGGAAAGGTCCTCCAACAGGGACAAAACAACCCGGCCTATAAAAAAGACGAACGAGCGGAGGGTTTCGCTTGGGGAGCGGCGAAATGTCTCGCGATGTGGAATGACCTGACGTCAGGTGTTAGTATTAAAACCAGCGATTCCACACCTCAGCCGTGACATTGGAAGACGTTATGAGCTGGCAAGCCGAAGCGCTGGGAGGCCCGGTCCTCGCCTGGGAAGTAAGACGGGCGGTGCGGGGGAGGATTTGGCGCTATCTGCCGGCTGCTTATTGCACTGGCTGGTGATACAGGCGTTGGGTTTTTTCGATGCCGTTAGAGCCGCCTCCCAAACACTGCCCGTTGAGGCTCATGCGCGCCTGGTGCTTTACGGGGCGATGCAGACGCAGCAGGTCGAGTTTCTCGACCGGTACCTGGTAACCTTGCTGCAGGATCAGTTCGTGCTGGTCATGGCAATTATCCCGGCGCTCACCGCGAGTTCTCTCGGGCAAGAGAAGGAGCGGGGCACCCTGTTCGCCTTATTCGGCACGCAGTTGCTATCCCGGCAGATTCTCCTCGGTAAGTTGCTCGGCCGGCTGCTGCTGATTGTGCCATTCGTCCTCACCACCGTTCCCACGCTGGTATTTATCGCTACTTTCACCGGACGGGGCCTCACACTCCTCATCATGGCGCTGGTTCAGGAGGCAGTTCTTGCTTTCGCGCTGGGCGCGGCCTGTCTGCTCTTCGGGATCTGGGTTCGGAGGGCGGTGGACGCCACAATTACTTCCTACCTTTTTCTGGGTATCGCTTATTTGATCGTTCGAGGCTTCACGGATGCCGTGCCGGCTGCGTTTTGGTTTGACCCCAGGGCGAATCAGCTCGACTTGCTCAATGGGGGACCCGTGTTGCCGTTTGTAGCTCATCTGGCTGTGTGGGTTTGCTTCGGCATCGTTTGCTTGCGACTTGGTTGGAGTCGTCTACGGAAAGTTTGCGTGGAGCAGCGTGACAGGCGGCCGTCGCGCCGCCTATGGGCGTTTCGGCCCGCGGTGGGCAATGATCCTTTTCGCTGGCGCGAGTGTTACGTCATCGGCCTGGCGCCCCTGCCGATCCTGCGAATTGTGCCGCGGTGGCTGGCACTGCTGGCCGTCTTCATCTTTTCGGCGTTGATGGCCGTCTTGATCGCCGATAAGGTCGCTCCGGGCTTTGTCGCGGCAATTTCGAGAATCGATCCGGGTCTGGCGTTTGAGATCTTGTGGGCGAGGAAGGGTGAGATCAGGCAACATGTGCAGCTCATGGGCCTGGTTTTTATCTTGCTGGCCAATTTGTTGATCGGCGTGCGTTGTGGAACCAGCGTGGCGGAGGAAAAACGACGCAATACCTGGGATGAATTGCTGCTGACGGCTCAATCGTTCAAGGAGATCACGAACGGCAAGATGTGGGGCGTTCTGCAAGCCACGGTCCCGTACATCATCGCCTACACCCTCCCGGTGTTAATGCTGGCAGCCCTCGGAGGCACAGGAACGCTGCTGGTCGCTGGAGCGTGGATAGTGGTTCCCTGCGCCATAGTCTTCCTGGCCGCCCTGTTGGGCATCGACATGGTGAATGTGCCCGCCGACATGGACGAGACGCGTGCGGGGGGAGCATTTTCCTTTGAGAAAGATCGAAGGGAATTCTGACGGGTCAGCACCTGGCACAAAGAAAGCCCCACCGTGGACATCACGGCGGGGCTCTTTTTGTCGCGTCTGGCGGCTGATTACTTCGCCTGTTTCCCCGCCGTAACGATCGGGTATCCCTGCCAGGTGTAGAGAAGTGCTTCCGGGAGGGTTTGGTTGACAACTTTGCCATCGGTGTGACCGGCGGCGTGAGCGAAGACATAACGATAGTGATAGCCCTTGGCCTTGAGCACGTCGGCCATCTGGTTGTTGGCGATCACCCAGTTGCGAAAGCCGGTGGCGGGCGATTTGGCGCCGTTATCGTTTTCGCCGACCTCCATCCAGATGCGGATCGGCTTCTTGGCGCTCTTGGCGATGATATTTTCGTGATACTCCCAGCCGCCATGCGGCGTTTCGGGGTTGGTCGGCGATTGCGTGTTCACGAAGGTTCCGGAGTAAATGAGCACGCGGTGATACCATTCCGGGTGATACCAGGCCATGGTGAAGGCCGCCAGACCGCCCGAGCTTCCCCCCATGGTGGACCGGCCTTCCGGGTCTTTCGTCAGCTTGACGCCGGCTTCCTTTTCGACCTGAGGCAGGACCTCCGCCTCGATAAATTCGGCGTATTTGCCGGAAAGCGTGTCATATTCCAGCCCGCGCTCGCTCCCCTTGGAGTCGAAGCCGCCGTTGGCCACAAAAATGGGGACGATCACCGGCAGGCGTTTATCGTGGATCATGTTATCGAGGATGGTCGGCAACTGCTTCATGTAGCTCGCATCTTGAATCACGGCAAAGGCGGCCATCGTGCCGGGCACGTACTGGCTGGGAACGTAAACCGACACTTTGCGCGTGGGCTTGTTCTTGAGCTTATCGTCGATGGGAAAAAACTTGCTATCCTTACGGTCCATGGTGAAGGATTTCATCACGCCCTTGGGAACGTCGTCGCGGACCTTGGTTTCGGGAGCGGGCTGATACATGGGACCAATCTTCACCGTGCCATCGGCGAGAATGTCCTTGGCGGGGTCCTGCGAGCGCGGCAGGTCCGCCGCGCAACGCGACGAGGAGCAGGGCAGAGAGGATCAGCCCACGGCTGATTGGTGCGTCGAGCTTCATGAGTCTACTTCCCCCAAAGGTTGGTTGAATGGAAAATGCCAGGCCTCGGAATTATCACTTTAATAGTCGTCGTCGCCACGATTGCCGACGGCTTTATGCAGCAATTTTTGCAGCTCGCCGATCACCTTGGGATCAATCTCCATCTCGACCTTACGTTCCGTTCGAATCAAGAGGCCGAACTCGGATTCGGGATGGGCGGTAAACGTCTTTTTGAGCTCCGCGAGTGATTCGATGCGGAGTTTGCCCTGCCTGCCAGCCATCGCGATACCTCCAGTAAAAGAATGATTCCAAAGAGCGTTCGGAAAAAAAGGGGTCAGACCCCTTGAAGCGACCAGAGTTTTCAACGCTTTTGCATGGCACCGAGGGGGTCTGACCCCTTTTTTTCCGAACGCTCAAAGGGCTGTTATACGGTCCCAGGGTCAGAAGGAACCAAGTTTTTTCCACAAAATAGGCGCAGGGGATTTGGGGACGGGCAATTATTTTTATAATAGGTGCAGCAAGCGGTGAAGCTTGCGCAACATCATTCGAGAAAGGACCAGACAATGGCCAAGGGCAACAACTCGCAGGGTAAGGACAAGAAGAAGGCAAAGGCCAAGGCCCCCGTCAAGACGGCAGCGAAGCCAGCTGCGAAGAAAAAGTAAACACTCCTATTTTTCAGGAAATCGACCGCGCCCGATGACCTTGGCCTTCGCCGTCTGGCGGCAAGAGGTGAGTCGGCATGCCTGTGCGTGGAACTCGCAAGCGCGGTGCCATCTTTTTTCCGTCAACCATGTCCGAAAACCGCGCGACATCCTCCGCGAACGGGCGTAAACTATGTCATGGACATTGACCCCGTAGCTAGTTATCGAGCCGTGTTGGCGCGTGACGCCCGTTATGACGGGCGCTTTTTCACATGTGTGCGTACGACCGGGATTTATTGCAGGCCGATCTGTCCGGCCCGGCCACCCAAACTTGAGAATTGCCATTTCGTACCGACGGCAGCCGCCGCGCAGGAAGCCGGCTATCGTCCCTGTTTGCGCTGTCGTCCCGAGAATTCGCCTGATGTCGACGCCTGGCGGGGCACAGCGGCGACCGTTTCCCGGGCCCTCAAGCTGATCGACAATGGCGCGCTCGACGAGAGCGGCATCGGCTCCCTCGCCAGCCGCCTTGGGATTGGCGAGCGCCAGCTACGGCGGCTCTTTCGCCAGCATGTGGGGGCGGCGCCGGTCACGGTGGCGCAAACCCATCGTGTCTTACTTGCCAGGCAACTCATCCACCAGACCGACCTTTCCCTCATCGAGGTGGCGCTGGCCAGCGGCTTTGGCAGCGTTCGTCGCTTCAACGAAGTATTCCTGCGCCTTTATCATCGTCCGCCGCGTGAGCTGCGCCGCCGCGCGGCGGCGCCGTCGCCTGTCGCGTCGATTCAGCTTCTGCTCCCGTATCGCCCACCGTACGATTGGGTGGCCATGCTTCAATTTCTTCGTGCGCGAGCCATCAAGGGCGTCGAGACGGTTACCGAGGAAACTTACAGCCGGGTCATCGAACTTGACAAAGTGGCGGGTTCGATCACCGTCGCTCATGCCCCGGAGCAGGCCGCTTTGCGCGTGACAGTACGATTTGCGCGGCTAAGCTCTCTGTCGGCAATTATTGCGCGCGTCCGCCGTATGTTTGACTTGAGTGCCGATCCCGGAGCGATCGTTGGCGCGTTGTCGGCCGATCCCGCCCTGGCGCCGATCGTCGCCGCGCGGCCTGGCTTGCGTTTGCCCGGCGCCTGGGACGGCTTCGAGTTGGCTGTTCGGGCTGTGCTGGGCCAGCAAATCACGCTCAAGGGCGCCACGCAACTGGCTAGCAGGGTCGCTACCCAGCTGGGCCAACAAGTGACGGACAGCGCCGGGCTGCCGGCGCTCACGCATGCTTTTCCGCGGCCCGAACGCTTTACCATTGGCGCTCTGGCTGCTCTTGGAATCCCAAGGATGCGCGCTGCCGCGATCACGGGGATTGCCGGGGCCATTTGCGCGGACGCCACAATCTTTGAGCCATGTGGCGATCTTGCCGTGGCCGTCGCGCGGCTGCGCCAGCTCAGTGGTGTTGGCGAGTGGACGGCGCAGTACATCGCGATGCGGGCACTTGGGGAAAGCGATGCTTTCCTCGCCGCGGACGTCGCCGTGCAAAGAAAATTCGCGTTGCTTGGCCGACGACTCAATGCCGCCGAGCTTTTGGTGCATGCGGAGCGCTGGCGACCCTGGCGCACCTATGCCGTTTTGCATCTATGGACAACAGACGTGGCCGGCGCAGCGCATTCCGGTCAATTCGTAAACAAAAGGAGGCGAGCTGTGCAATTGACGCTTGAACGATGGTCATCTCCCGTAGCTATGTTGCTGCTGGCCACTGACGACAAGGGAGCTCTGCGTGCGCTCGACTTCATCGATCACGAGGAACGACTGCACCGCTTGTTACGGACGCACTATGGCGCTTACACGCTTCAAGATGGCCAGGCGCTCGCGCGCTCAAGCGGTCTTTGGCCGCTTACTTCGAAGGCAAGATCGAGGCACTTGCAGACATTCCGGTCGCGACGGGCGGGACGCCTTTCCAGCGCGACGTCTGGAAGGCGCTACGCATGATCCCGGCGGGCACAACGATAAGTTATGGAGAGCTGGCCACGCGGATCGGGCGTGGCGGCGCCAGCCGCGCGGTGGGCGCCGCCAACGGCGCGAACCCGATTTCCATCGTCGTGCCTTGCCATCGGGTGATCGGTGCGAATGGCACGCTTACGGGATATGCCAGTGGCTTGCCGCGTAAAAAGTGGCTGCTGGACCATGAAACCAAGTTTGCCGTCGCCCCCCGGGCCCAGTGATGAATGCAAGCACGCCTTGATTCATTTGCCCCCGGTGAGAGCGTAGGGTGGCGTCGAGCGTACTCGCGCTGACCCACCGAAATACACGCTCGCGAGGTCCCGGTGTGTCAGCGCGAGTACGCTCGACACACCCTACAGGAACCCTTCAATTTATGTCGGCACCTGCGCCCCAGGTGAGAGCGTAGGGTGGCGTCGAGCGCACTCGCGCTGACCCACCGAAATACACGCTCGCGAGGTGCCGATGTGTCAGCGCGAGTACGCTCGACACACCCTACAGGAACCCTTCAATTTATGTCGGCACCTGCGCCCGATGAGAGCGTAGGGTGGCGTCGAGCGTACTCGCTGACCCACCGAAATACACGCTCGCGAGGTCCCGGTGTGTCAGCGCGAATACGCTCGACACACCCTACAGGGAATCCTTCAATTTATGTCGGCACCTGCGGCCCCGATGAGAGCGTAGGGTGGCGTCGAGCGTACTCGCGCTGACCCACCGAAATACACGCTCGCGAGGTGCCGATGTGTCAGCGCGAGTACGCTCGACACACCCTACAGGACCCATGAACCCATCGATTAGGCCTCTTCCATCAGCCAGTGGGTAGCATGTTGGGCCAGTGCCGTACCATTTTCGAGCTGGAGCTTCTGGCGAATCCGATCACGGTAGGTTTCCACCGTTTTGACGCTCAGGTGCATTCGGGCGGCGATGGCTTCCGTGCGGATGCCCTGTCCTATCAGGCGAAATACCTCCAGCTCGCGATCGGAAAGCATCTCGAGGGGCGAAACGCTGGCGCTGCCACTTTTAGCGCCCACCGTCCTCCGTAAGAGTTTATCGGCCATGGTGGCGGTGACATAGATCTTACCAGCGAGAATATGACGGATGGCGGCAACGATGGCCTCGGTGGCATGCTCCTTGGTGATAAATCCCAGGGCGCCGGCGCAAGGCACGTTCGGCATACAAATCCTCATCATGCATGGACCAGACCAGGATGCGAACCGCTTTATTTTGAGCCTGGATTCGCTTGATCAGGTCGATGCCATCGCCCGACTTGAGGGAGATGTCGATCACCGCCACATCCGGCTTGACCAGTTTAACGAGGCCGAGCGCATCTTTTTCATTGTCGGCTTCGCCACAGCATGCCAGGTCCCTGGTACTGGCGAGCCGAATAATCAGGGCTTCCCGTACGGCCGGATGGTCGTCGACAATCAAGACGCGTACCGGCCGGGACCTATTAATTCTTTTCGGCACGAGGACCTCCGCGCGGCAGGAAACAGGTGACTACAACACCCTGGGGCTTGCTTTGCGTGATCGTGAGACGGGCACCGGTTGCGGCGGCACGAGCCCGCATGATGCGTAGGCCCAAACCCTCCGTGAAGTCCGTAGGGCGGCCAATGCCATCATCGGTTATTGCCAGGGTCAGGCCGGCAGCCGAACGGAGGAGCTTGATTTTGATCGTGCGCGCCTGGCCATGACGCAAACTGTTGGTGCAAGCTTCCTGAGCGATGCGATACAGATGGTCGGCATAAACGCCCTCGGGAATCGTCGGCGCAGCTCTCGTGGTGAACGAGCAGCGCCACGTTGCCTGCCGCCGACAGGCTGGAAGTCATGGCGGCGCAGCGCATGCGGCAGGTCGGCGCCAGACATGGGCATGACGCTGGCGCGAGCGATTTTTCGGACCCTGTGCAGCAAGACCCGCCCTAACGCCTGGATCTTTTTGGCAAGTTGAACTTCCGGGAGCAGCTTGGCACGTAGCCTTACCACGAGAGCGTCGGCCAAAATGCCCAGGGCAGTCAATTCCTGACCACACTGGTCATGGAGGTCCTGGCCAAGGTACTGGCGTTCCCGCGCCGCGATGCGCAGGACATCAGAGGTCGGGGCATTTACAAAGGCAGGGCGCGTGGCCCACTTGGCAGCCAAAGATGGCTTTGTCGTGGAGCCTGGCGTCGCTCTGATTTTGTCGACATGATTTTTCCTGGACATCCCTCGACCTCCGCTCGGCCGCGTTTTCTTTTATTGTAGGGCTTTCCCTGACAACTCGTGTAGGACAAATTCCTCTTTTCTGGCCGGCGCGGAACGCGTATCTTTGAGTTATCACTTTTCTCGCCAGTCTTGATCGCTGGCGAGTGTGTCCCTCAGTGAATGGGACGACTCAAACTCGGCCGCGACAGCCGAGGACCCCTTGGCGCTTGGTCGCATTTGGATCAATGGTGGCGGAATTCCCCAAGTTTCGGGGGCAACGCCATAAACCCTTCGATTCACGCGTGACTGAGCAAAAGTCCACTCCGGTAGTTATTGGTGGCCTGCAACGCCCGTCCAGGTGTTGACAAATGCGAACCGGGCTTTTAACGCCGTCGCGTATAGGGTAACTACCAATGTCGCATTGCCTCACCTTTATCCAGTCTTTATCGAGAGCGCGGCCGGGGAGAGGCCTGGTGAACTCCCCGCCGCGCGATCGTTTCCGTACTAACGATCCATCGTATACTCGTCTTGAAAAAACACGCCAAGTTGCCGTGTCAAACGTTGGCCGTGGTTCGATGGGAGATTACTGGTTAAGTTCGGCGACTTTTCATTTTCGTTGAGGGGCTTGTAGAGGTTTCCCAAGGGGGGCGGGACCTCTAAAAGCGACAAATTCTGGCCCCTAATGAATTCACTGGAGGAGATGATCATGTTGGTCCTTACCCGGCGACTGGGAGAAGAACTCGTCATCGATGGCGAAAGCCGCGTCACCGTTCTGGCCATCAAAGGAAAAACGGTTCGGCTCGGAATAACCGCACCGAATTCGGTACGCGTTCTGCGCGGAGAGATCGCCAGGGAGGAATATGTCGGCACTCCAGAGAACTGGGAAGCAGGGACGGTGAAATCATGAACAAAGCCTTGGCACCTTCGGAAATTAACTCGGTAGATTTTCTGGCATTGATCGAGGGGCACGTACAAAGCGAACTCAATGGCAGGGTGCGCGATTTTCAGCTTCGTGTTGAAGGGGACGGGCTAGTTTTGCGCGGTTATTCCCGCACGTTCTACGCAAAGCAACTCGCCCAGCACGCGGTCATGAACCATGCAAATATGCCGATATCGGCGAATGAAATCGAGGTCCAGTAAAATCCAGTCGTTCGCGAAGGCGGCTCAAAAAAGTAAGGCCATCCCACACGTGAATGGGATGGCCTTGCTTTGTCAAACCGCTTTCAGTTCGCTGCTCTATTGATCAATCGGTTGAATCGGCTGAACGGACTGCTGGATCGGTTGCTGTATCGGCTGCTGAATGGGCTGCTGTTGTTGCAAGCGTTGCGGCGAACTGGGGACCTGTTCCCGGACAGGCACCGTAAAATCAACCGTAAGGTTTTGCCCGGCCCGGGCGGTTATTTGCCGCGTCTGGTCCATTGCCTGGCCATTTTGATTCCAGCGCGCTCGGATCGTGAAAGTGTACGAGGAGTTGGGATCCAACGCTTCTGATTCAAAATGACGCACTATCCCCTGCTGCTGGGTCCTGTAGTCCTGGAACCAGATTTCCGCGTTTGGATCGGGCACTCGGACGATGAAGCCAGCGTCGTTCGGACTGCGTAGTCCCATCGACACCGAGGTGGGAGAAGGAGTGACGAGCTGCGAACTGTCGCTCGGGTAATAGCTATATTGCGGCGAGGTTACATAGCCACTATCGCCATAATAGGGTGTACCGTACGAATAACCCGACCCGTACCCGCCGTAGTAGCCCGGACCGTATCCGTAGCCTGAGTAGTAGCCTGGGTAGCCTAGCCCAATGCCAACGCCAAAGCCGCCGTAATAACGGCCGCCGTCGTGATCATAGCCGCGTCCCCCGCTCCAGCCGCGTCCACCGCTCCAGCCACGTCCACCACCACCACCCCTACTGCCCCTGCCTTGCCCTCGCTAATCGCCGGTGTCATCAATACGGCCAGCCCAGCCAAAGCCAGCACAGCGGCCAAAAGGTTCTTCTTCATCGCAATGACCTCCCCGAATAGTTATAATGTTCCTCCAGGGAAGATTTAGGCGACACGCCGTCTCCGACCCTGGATAAAGCGGAACGCGCCGCTCCTTAACTAAATCGAAGCAAATGACGTACCAAAACTATGCCGGCTGCTTGCACGAGAGGCTCCAACGTTGGTGTCGGACGCTGACAAGCCCCAGGGGAATCGCGATGCGGCGCCCGGTTTCCTTGATGCCTGGCCTATTTGAACTTGCAGTCTTAATTTTCTGTTATGGGCTTCTAGCCGTCCCCGCGACTGCGGACGACGAGTTGAGCGGAGCACAGATGTACCGGCAGCTATGTGCCCGTTGCCACGGTGCGGAGGGGGAGGGCACCAGGACGGAATACCCGCAACCGCTCGTCGGCAAACGTTCAGTCGAGCAGCTCGGGCGCTATATCGCCAAATCCATGCCCGAGGATAAGCCGGGAACGCTATCGGCCCCCAAGGCCGAGAAGGTGGCTGCTTACATTTATGATGCTTTTTACTCGCCAGCGGCCCAGGCACGACAAAAACCGCCGCGTGTCGAACTCGCCCGGCTTACCGTGCACCAATACCGCAATGCTGTCGCCGACCTGCTGGCCAGTTTTAGTCCCCCGGTGAGCACGATTCTGCTCGGCGAGGGGACCGGCCTTCGAGGCGATTACTTCAAGGGCAAGTTGCGCAATTCGCAAAAAGCGACGCCGGCGTGACGGCGCATCGACCCAGTCGTGCGCCGGTTGAAGTTGGCCCGGCGAGCGACGATGTCAAGGAGCTCGACGCCGAAGAATTCGCCGTGCGCTGGGAAGGTTCCCTGTTAGCGCCGGACACGGGTGAATATGAGTTTTTGATCCGCACCGACCAATCCGGCAAGCTTTGGGTAAACGACAATAAGCAGCCCCTTGTTGACGCCTCGGTCAAGTCGGGGAATGACACGGAATTCCGGGGCTCAACTTATCTCGTGGCCGGCCACGCCTACCCGCTGCGCATCGAGTTTTCCCGTACGAAGCTTGGTGTGCAAAAAAATGACAAGCCCAAGGCGCCCCCTGTGAAGGCTTTCTTTGCGCTGGAATGGAAGAGGCCGCGGCGTGCGCTGGAGGTGGTCGCGCAACGTCACCTTTTCCCGGCCTCGACTTCCCCAGTCTTCGTCGTGCGCACGCCCTTTCCGCCCGACGACCGCAGTGCCGGCTATGAGCGTGGCACCGCCGTGTCGAAGGAGTGGCTGGATGCCGCGACGGAAGGCGCCCTTGAGGTAACGACCTACATCGCGGCCAATTTGGCCGACCTGGCTGGCGTCGCCGCCGGCGCGACCGATCGTTCGCGACGCCTTCGCGACTTTTGCGCGGTTTTCGCGGAACGTGCGTTCCGCCGGCCGCTCACAGCCGAGCAGCGCGCAGCTTTATGTCGATCACCCGTTCGAGACAGCCAGCGATCTCGATACCGCCGCCAAGCGCTCGGTTTTGATGACGCTCACGTCGCCGCGCTTTCTTTATCGAGAGGTTGGTAAGGCCGACAGGACGAACAACTCTTTCGATACTGCCGCCCGACTCTCCTTTGGGCTCTGGGACTCCTTGCCGGATCGCCAACTTGCCAGGGCTGCCGTGGAGGGAAACCTGACGAACCGCGCACAGAATTGTCGCCCAGGCCGAGCGGATGTTAAAAGACCCGCGTGCCCGCGCCAAGATCAACGACTTTTTTCTGTTATGGCTCAAAGTTGAGCAACCCGGCGACCTGGCCAAGGACAACAAGCTCTTTCCGGGGTTCGATCCCGCTGTCGGCTCGGACTTGCGGACATCTCTTGAGCTCTTCCTTGACGATATTGTCTGGTCGGAGAAATCTGACTTTCGCCAGTTGTTGCTGGCGGATTCTATTTACATGAATGGACGATTGGCCCAGTTCTATCAAGCCCCGCTCGCGCCTGAGGCGTCTTTTCAGAAAATCGCCTTCAAACCCGAGGAACGGTGTGGCGTGTTGACGCACCCCTATTTAATGGCGACGTTCGCCTATCCGAAAGATAGCTCGCCCATCCACCGGGGTGTTTTCCTGGCGCGCAATGTACTGGGCTTGCCGCTGCGACCACCGGCCGACGCCTTTACGCCTCTGGCCGCCGACTTGCACCCGGACCTTACCACCCGCGAGCGCGTCGCTCTCCAGACTCGCCCCCAGGCATGCCAGTCTTGCCATGCCGTCATCAATCCGCTGGGTTTTGTCTTCGAGCGTTACGATGCCATTGGCCGGTTTCGCGCTGAGGAGAAGGGCCGGCCCATCGACGGCACGGGCGCCTATCAAACACGCGACGGCAAAGTCGCGCACTTCGCGGGCGTGGCCGATTTGGCGCGGTTTTTGGCCGATAGCGAGGAAGTCCACGAGGCCTTTGTCGCGCAGTTCTTTCACCATCTGGTCAAACAACCGATTCGCGCCTTTGGCGTAACTCAACTCGCCGACCTGCGACAATTTTTCGTGGATCATCAATTTAACATGCAACAGTTGGCAGTCGAAATCATGGCGCGGACCGCCTTGGAGACGACC
This sequence comes from uncultured Planctomycetota bacterium, assembly GCA_963848825.1. Classification (GTDB taxonomy): domain Bacteria; phylum Planctomycetota; class Planctomycetia; order Gemmatales; family Gemmataceae; genus CAVVSQ01. The sequence goes on from CAWKFA010000010.1 coordinate 170,776, forward strand.
GCGGATTAGGCCCCGTCTACTTGCCAAACACTTCGCGAAAGCCGCGCAGATGGGCAGTCAGCAATTCCGTCAGTTTCCGCGGCTGCAGATGATTTTCATGTAAAAAGGTCAGGCATATGACGTCGCCGTTATCACGCGGTTTAAGGGCAGGGTGCGCCGCCAGGGTGTCAATCTGGCTCAGGTTGAACTGGCCTTTTTTACCCAGGAACCGGCAATCGAGAGCGTCCGCCCGCTTGGTGCGCCGCTGGGCCCAGGCACGCGTGATGCCCGGCACGCGCAGGCTGATGGCTACTCGATTGTCCCAGGCGATTTCTATTTTGGGCTCAATCGCGCGAACCAGCGCCAGCAAGCGTGGCAGCAGCACGCGGTCCCATGTTAACTTCTGGCCCGCTGGAAACCCTTTCTCCCCCAGGTGCCAGCGCTCGCCGTTTACTTTCCAGGGCATGAGGTCTTCCGGTTTGGTTTGCATGCGCTTCAGATTGAGGTGGAAAGATTGCACGGCCCGCCGCAGGAACTCGCCAAATGCCGGCGTGTCGATTTCGCTCAGGCGGTGAACCAACAGCCATACTTCCTGCCAGGGCCCCTTGCGGTTGGCCACGTGCACCCGCGGCTCACGGCCATAGATTTCGACGCCGGCGGTGTTATCCAGGGTGGGGATTCCCAGGGCGCTATCGAGGTCATCCTGTTTAAAGGTGTTCTTGGCCACGCGAAACACCAGGCGCACGAGCCATTCCATGCCGGTATGGGCGTGAAAAAACCAGCCCTGGCTCTTGATGGCCCCGGCGATCTCGACGGTCGTCGGGTGCCGCCAGTTGGTGTCCGCGAACTTGCCCAGCTCCTGGATTTGTTCCTCCACGCTTTGCAGGACCTCGCCTTCCCAGCGGCAGCGCTGCCCCTGATGCGAGACGCGCAGCTCCGTGTGCCAGCGCCGGCCTTCGGTCTCCCAGGGCATGGCGGCATCCTTGCCAAACTTTTCCAGGGCGATGTCGCCCATTTGTTTTTGCTCGAGCGCGTGCGGATCATGGCGCGGGCGAATGACATGCGGTCCGGCAGCGAGCACTTCGCGCAGAAATTGCGCGGTATGAGACGCCTCTCCATGCTGCGCGACAAGTTCCGGCGTGCCCTCGACGACAACGCGCCCGCCGTCAGCGCCCGCCTCCGGGCCCATCTCGATGACCCAGTCGGCCGTCTTGATGACATCGAGGTTGTGTTCGACCACGATCACCGTATTGCCCAGATCAACCAGGCGATTGAGCACCTCGAGCAACTTACGAATGTCGTCAAAATGCAGGCCCGTCGTGGGTTCATCCAGGATGTAGAGCGTTCGCCCCGTGTTGGGGCGGCCCAGCTCGGCCGCCAGTTTGACGCGCTGGGCCTCGCCCCCCGATAGCGTTGGTGCCGGCTGGCCCAGGGCGAGATAATCGAGCCCCACGTCCGCCAGCGTTTGCAGCACCCGGCGAATCTTGGGAATGTTGCCGAAAAGGTCCAGACCCTCATGCACGCGCATGCGCAAGACGTCCGCAATACTTTTGCCCTTGTAACGCACCGCCAGGGTCTCGGGGTTGTAGCGACTTCCCTGGCAAACATCACATTCCACCCAGACGTCGGGCAAAAAGTGCATCTCGATTTTCTTTTGGCCATTGCCCTCGCAGGCCTCGCAACGGCCCCCCGGCTTGTTGAAGCTAAACCGCTTCGCCTGGTAGCCACGTACGCGTGATTCGGGGAGCTGCGCGAAAAGCTGGCGAATGAGATCGAAGACGCCGGTATAGGTGGCGGGATTGGAGCTTGGTGAATTGCCCAGCGGATCCTGATCGACGTTGATGATTTTGTCGATTGCCTCCACACCCACGATCGTATCATGAGCGCCGATGGCCACCCCGGCCCGGTGCAGTTTCTTGGCCAGGGCGCAATACAGGATTTCGTAAACGAGCGAACTTTTTCCCGAGCCGCTCACGCCCGAGACGGCGATAAAGGCGCCGAGAGGAAAAGCCACATCGATGTTTTTGAGATTATTTTGCCGCGCCCCTTTTACCACCAGCCTGGAGACCCCCTTGCCGGACGCGCCCGCCATTGCTTGACCGGCATGGCCACACGGTCGGCGGTTCGTGGGAACGGCGATGGCCTTCTTGCCACTTAGATATTGCCCGGTAAGTGAGTTTTTGGCCCGGTTGATCTGCCGCGGCGTGCCAGCCGCGGTGATTTCACCGCCCTGGTCGCCGGCGCCAGGCCCAAAATCGAGCAAGTGATCGGCGGCAGCGATAACTTCGCGGTCATGTTCGACGAGAACGAGGGTATTGCCGAGGTCGCGAAGGTTTTTTAGTGCCTTGAGGAGGCGCCGGTTGTCCCGTGGATGCAGGCCGATCGTCGGTTCATCGAGCACGTAGAGAACGCCGGTCAGGCCGCTGCCAATCTGACTGGCCAAACGAATTCGTTGCGACTCGCCGCCGGAGAGGGTAGGGGTGCCGCGCCAACGTAAGGTAATCGAGGCCAACATCCACGAGAAATTGCAGGCGGTTCTTGATCTCGCGCAAGACCTCGCCGGCGACTTGCTGGTGCTCTTTCGAAGGCTTCAGGTTTTTGAAGAATGTCAATGTCTGTCCCAGGGGCCAATCACAGAGCTCGCCCAGCGTGTGGGTGAAGAATCGGCAAGCGGCCGCGTCGTCGCGCAGCCGCGAACCCTGACAATGGGTGCAGGGAACGTCGCTGACCAGGTAGTCCAGCTTCTGGCGGTAAATGAAACTGACCCGCGACGCTTCGCTCAGCGCCGGCATCACTCCCTTATATTGGAAGGCGATGCCGCTCAGGCTTTTCGCGGTCGCACGCCCACGCTTGCGGCCTGCCGTCGAGCCGTCGAGGTTCAACCATTTCTCTCCCGTGCCATAAAGCAGCAAGCGTTGATGCTTTGGCTCCAATTTGTCGAAGGGGACGTCCAGGCTAAAGCCGCCGTGTTGCGCGAGTGCCTCCGCGAATCGTGTAAAGGGTTGTTCGGGCCCCAGCGTTGGCCACGCCGCCATGGCGCCGGCACGCAGCGAAAGACGGCCATCGCGCACCAGCACCGCCGGGTTGGCCCCCTTTTGCGCGCCCAGGCCTTCGCACGCCGGGCACCAGCCGAGCGGACTGTTAAAACTGAAATGGTGAGGATTGAGAGGCTCGAAGCTTCGTCCGCACTGGTCGCAGGCATAGTGCTGGCTGAAGCGGTCGGTGCGCCATTGCTCCTCCGGCACTTCATCGTCAACGTGGGCGACGTGCATGACGCCACGACCCAGATCAAGCGCTGTTTCGACGGCATCGGCGAGCCGGCCGCGCTGGTTATGGCGCACCACAAGACGATCGACGATTACTTCCACGCTATGTTTACGGCGATGGTCAATCGCCGGCGGGTCGCTCACATTGAACGCCTGTTGATCGACGCGCATGCGCACGAAGCCGGAACGACGAATTTCCTCGAAGAGCGTATCGTATTTCTCCTGGCCGCGACGTTCGAGGGGCGCCAGCAGGTAAAGCTTGGTCCCCTCGGGCAAGTGCATGATTTTTTCGATGATCTCGTCGGCGGATTGCGTGCCGATGGGAATCTGGCACGCGGGACAGTAGGGCTGGCCCAGGCGCGCATAGAGGATGCGCAGATAATCATAAATCTCGGTGACGGTGCCCACGGTGGAGCGCGGGCTCTTACTGGTGGTTTGCTGTTCGATGCTGATGGCGGGGGACAGGCCGCTGACATGCTCGACGCGCGGCTTTTGCATCTGGCCGAGAAATTGCCGCGCGTAAGACGACAACGACTCGACATAGCGGCGTTGGCCCTCGGCAAAAATCGTATCCAGTGCGAGGGAGCTTTTGCCGGAACCGCTCGGCCCACAGCATACTGTCATGCGGTCGCGGGGCAGGGCGACGTCGATGTTTTTCAAATTGTGCTGCTGCGCTCCCTTGACGACGAGGTGTGTGAGCGGTGGCAACGGCTCCGTTTTAAGCGGCCGGCTGGCCGGGCCCCGGTCCGCAGTGCCGTCAAGCAACGGTCGCAACGCCAGGCCCGTGTAAGAAGCAGCGCAGGCAGCTACTTGTTCGGGCGTACCGGCACTGACAAGGTTGCCCCCGCCCGAACCGCCATCCGGCCCGAGATCGAGCACCCAATCCGCCGTTTTGATAACGTCCAAATTGTGTTCGATGACGACAACCGTATTGCCCGCCACGACGAAACTATGCAATACCTGCAATAATTTTTGGATGTCGTCGAAATGCAGGCCCGTGGTCGGTTCGTCCAGGATATAGACCGTCTTGCCGGTACCGCGCCGGCATAGCTCGCGGGCCAGCTTGATGCGCTGGGCTTCGCCTCCCGAAAGGGTAGGGGAGGCCTGGCCCAATTTCATGTAGTCAAGGCCGACGTCATGGAGGGTCTGGAGCATGACGCGGACCTTGGGCACGTTGGTGAAGTGTTCGAGGGCTTCCTGGACATCCATCTCCAGGACGTCGCGGATATTTTTGTCCTTGAAGCGAATCTGCAAGGTCTCACGATTGAAGCGCCTCCCTTCGCACACGGGACACGTGACCCAGACGTCGGCCAGGAAGTCCATCTCCAGCCGGGTGGAACCATTGCCTTCGCACGCTTCGCAACGCCCGCCCGGCTTGTTGAAGCTGAACCGGCCCGCCTTGTAGCCCCGTACCTTGGCCTCCGCCATCCGGGCGTAAAGATCGCGGATCTGATCGAATACCTTGATATAGGTGGCCGGATTGGAGCGTGGCGTACGGCCAATCGGCGACTGGTCGATGTCGATGACCTTGTCGATGTGCTCGGCGCCGAGGAGCGCATCGAAACGGCCCACCGCAGTTGACGAAACCTTTTCCGTGGGCTGGTCCGCATCGTCTCCCTCGTCCGTCTCCGACGCCTGGGCGAGCGTTTTCAGCCCATCCTTGAGGATGTCGTTGATCAGCGAAGACTTACCCGAGCCGCTCACGCCGGTCACGCAGATAAAGAGGCCCAGGGGAATCGAGACATCAATATTTTTGAGGTTATTATGCCGGGCGCCGACGATGCGAATGGAGTTGCCATCGGCGTGCCGCCGTGTCGCGGGAATGGCAATCTGCTTGGCCCCGGATAAATATTGGCCGGTGAGACTGGCGCGGTTCGCGAGCAGGTCTTCGAACGAGCCGGCGGCCACGACTTCGCCGCCGCGCACGCCCGGGCCAGGCCCAAAATCGACGATATAATCCGCCGCCCGCATGGTGTCTTCATCATGTTCCACGACCAGGACCGTGTTGCCCATGTCGCGGAGCTTTTGCAGGCTGCCAAGGAGGCGCTCGTTGTCCCGCGGGTGTAAACCGATACTGGGCTCGTCGAGAATATAGAGAACACCGACCAGGCCCGACCCAATTTGGCCGGCGAGACGAATACGCTGCGACTCGCCTCCGGACAGGGTGGGCGCCGTGCGGTCGAGCGATAAATAATGCAAGCCGACGTTGAGAAGGAAGCCGACGCGGGCGCGGATTTCTTTTAGGACTTCGCTGGCGATGGTTAGTTGCACCGCATCCAGACTACTTTCGAGCGGCCCGGTCTCCGGGTCGAGCCATGGGGCCAACTCGCCGAGGGGCAGGGCAGCGATCTCAACGAGCGTACGCCCGCCAACACGAACGGCGCGAGCCTGGGGGTTGAGGCGCTGTCCATGGCAAACCGTGCAAGCGCGCCACCCGCATATATTTTTCGAGCTGCAGCCGGCGCGGTCCGGATGCGGTTTTTTTGAAGCTGCTCAGCAGTTGCGGAATAATGCCTTCCCACTTTTCGCCATGTTTCCAGGTGCCGCCCCCGCGCATGCGCCATTCAAACGTAATGTGTTGTTCACCGGCGCCATAGAGCAGCCAGTTGTGCTGCTGGCTGCTCAGATCGATCCAGGGCGCCTTCAGATCGATACCGAGCGTTCTACCGATCCCCTCATAGATGTGTTTGCGCCATCTCCCCATGCCGCGCAAGGGCCCGACAATGGGAACTGCCCCTTCATAAAAGCTGAGCCTCGGGTCGGGAATGAGTAGCGCCGGATCGAAGCTAAAGCAGCTACCCAGGCCGTCGCAGGCGGGGCACATGCCATGCGGGCTGTTGAAGCTGAAGAGCTGAGGACTGGGCGGCTCGTAACTCTGATTGCAATAGGTGCAAGCGTAATGGGCCGAGAGCAAAAACTCCCCGGCGGGCGCCGCCTCCTGATCGTCCCGCTCCGGATGCCGGCTATCCGCTTCCAGCGCCACGATGACGTTGCCCTCGCCCAGGACCAACGCCTGTTCAACCGCCTCGGCCAGGCGCGGCCGAACCTTTGGCTCATTGCGCAGACGATCGATGACGATTTCGATGTTGTGTTTAATTTTGCGATCAAGCTTCAAATCATCGGTGAGGCGAACCATGGCGCCGTCGACGCGGGCGCGGACGAACCCGCGTTTGAGCATGTCCTGAAAAAGATCCTTGTACTCCCCCTTCTGACCTCGCACCACGGGCGCGAGCACCAAAAAGCGCGTGCCTTCTGGCAGTGCCAGTATGCGCCCAAGGATTTGTTCGCGCGTTTGAGCCGTGATGGGTCGATCGCACCGGGGGCAATGCCCCTGGCCGACGCGGGCGTAAAGAACGCGCAGATAATCATGAATCTCCGTGACCGTCCCCACGGTCGAACGCGGGTTTTTGCCGGCGGACTTTTGCTGAATGCTGATCGAGGGCGACAGACCTGAGAGGTAATCGACATCGGGCTTTTGGAGTTGTCCCAAAAATTGCCGCGCATAGGAGGAGAGGGACTCGACGTAGCGGCGCTGCCCTTCGGCATAAAGCGTATCGAACGCCAGCGAGCTTTTCCCCGAACCGCTCACTCCAGTGAAAACAATCAAGCGATTGCGCGGCAGGACAAGATCGACGTTGCGCAGATTATGTTCGCGAGCGCCGCGAATGACAATCGAATTAGTATCCATGTGCGGATTGTATCATCGTTAAAGGAGGAACCAACCGTGCCCAAAAGGAGAGGGTGTCTGGCAAGCCGGTTTTCCGGCGCCTTTCCTATATTGTAAAGGGTTAGATGAGTTTTCGGGAACCCTCGGGCGTTTCTACACGTCCAATTGGTTAGTAACAAACCGTGAGCGCCGACGATCAGCCCTTGATTGCTGAATGTCTCAAAGGCCGTAGCGCGGCTTTTGGAGAACTGGTAACTCGCTACCAGGACAGGCTTTACAACACGGTTTTTCGGATGACGGCCAACGCTGAGGATGCGCGGGACGTGGTGCAAGAGGCGTTTTTGAGCGCCTACCAATCCCTCGAGTCCTTCAAGGGTGACTCGCTGTTTTTCACCTGGCTGTATCGAATTGCAATTAACGCCGCTATTAGCTACAAGCGAAAACAGCGGGGGCACTTGCGGTTTCACAGCGGTGCCGACGGAGCGGTGGAGCCGCCGGCCCCGGCGGAAAGCACCCGGCCCGAACGTCTGCTCGAAATGGCCGAAGATGAAAAGCGCGTGCACGAGGCCTTGAGTAGTCTGTCGCCGGACCACCGGACCGTACTGATCATGAAAGACATGGATGGCCAAAAATATGAAGACATGGCGAGGACCCTGAAAGTTCCGATCGGGACGATCCGCAGCCGGCTGCATCGTGCCCGCCTCGAGCTTCGCGATATTTTGTTGCTTAAAGGTCCCAAGTAAAGCGAGTCGAAAACTAACGAGCTCAGCGCATGTTAACGGACCACGATCTTGAACTTCTGACTGGCTTTGTCGATGGCGAGCTCCAGCCGCGCCAGCGCGAAGAAGCGTTGCGTCTGTTGCATGATTCCTCGGAAGCGCGCTCGGTGCTCAAAGACTTTCAGGAAGCTGCCCACCGGATGCGCCAGTTGCCCCGGCGAAAACTGGGTGGTGATTTTGCCGGTGCCGTGGTGCTGGCAATCGCGGAACGAGGCTTGAAACCGGCAAGGGGGCGCTGCGCACAGGCCGCTGGCCGCTTTGGACGCGCTATGCCGTGGCGGCGGTTTTGCTGCTCGCCGCCGGGGTAGGGGCTTACTTTGCCTGGCGCGGGTCGCCGGATCAGGCCATGGCACCGATGGCCAGCTCCAGTTCAGGCAGATTTAGTTTTAAAGAGTTGGCGGACGAACCGAAACGCGTCCAGCTGGCCAAACAAATAAAAAAGGAGACAGCAGTCCATTTGGCGCTGACGGTACGTGACAACGCCAAGGCGGTGGGCCATCTTCAGGACGTGATGAAGAGCCAGGGCATCAAGATGATAGTGGATGATGCCACGCGCGCCAGGCTCGACGCCACCTCGCCTGGAAAAACCGAATTCCTGATCTACGCCGAAAACATCCAGACCGACGAGTTGGCCGCGATGCTGCGCCAGCTAGGTGACGACGCCCGCAACCCGTCAGCTCCGAAAACCACTTTCGAGTTCATGGTGGTCAAATCACTCTCCACGGGTGACCGCGAGAATTTGGCCGGGCTGTTAGGCGTCACGGCTTCGGAATTGCAAACGGCAACGGGGAAGGATGAGTCCAATCTGTTTGAGGACACCATCATCGCGGCGCCGTCTGACAAATCCAGGAAGCTGCTTGCCAACTCCCCGGTGCCCCTTGAGCGTTTCGCCATGGTCATGGCCAATGACGCAGGCAAGGCGGGTGCCGCTGACGTACGGAGGTTTCTCGCGTCGCGCCGCCCGCAACAGCCCGGCACCGTGCAAGTCTTGATCGTGATTCGGCAGGCCTGATCTGGCACTTTTTCCGCTTTTTGATAGACTCTGCTGTTGGCGCATCCATCACCATGAGGTCAAGGGGTCCTTAGATGCCCTCGCCAAACGGCTTCGCGTTTGAAAAAGATATCAGTGCGATGGAAGAGTTGTTGGCCAAGCTGGAAAGCACGGCTGACGGTCAGGTCGGCGCCGGCGACGAAGTGCGCCGGATGAAAAAAGAGCTCGCCAAGCTGATTCAAAAGATCTATTCGAACCTTACCCCGTGGGAAACGGTGCAAGTTTCGCGGCACAACAATCGGCCGCAAACCCTCGACTACATCAATCTGATCTTTGACGAATTCGTGGAGCTGCACGGTGATCGGGCCATCGGCGACGACCGCGCGATTCGCTCGGGGTTCGCGCGCCTGGGGGATTACCGTGTCCTGCTGCTGGGCCATCAAAAGGGGCACTCGCTCAAGGAGCGCGGTGAATGTCTCTATGGCTGTGCGCACCCGGAGGGTTATCGCAAGGCACTGGCGAAGATGAAATTGGCGGCCAAGTTTCGCCTGCCCGTGATCTGCTTGATCGACACGCCTGGCGCCTATCCTGGCATCGGCGCGGAGGAACGCGGGCAGGCCCAACTGATCGCAACCAACCTATTGGAGATGTCCCGGTTGCCGACGCCGATCATGTGCGTCGTTATTGGCGAGGGTGGCTCGGGCGGGGCGCTGGGCATCGGCATCGGCGACCGGGTCAGCATGCTGGAACATGCCTATTATTCGGTAATCAGTCCGGAAGGGTGCGCCGGCATTCTCTGGAAGGTTGCCAACGACGAAACCAAGCCGCTGGCGGCTGGCGCCTTGAAGCTCACGGCCCGCGACCTTTTTAAATTGCGCGTCATCGACGATATCATCTTAGAGCCCCTGGGCGGCGCTCACCGCGATCACCGGCAAATGGGCAACACCCTGAAACTTTATCTGCTGCGTTACCTCCGCGACCTCACCGCGTTGCCCGTTGCCGAGCTCCTCGAGAAGCGATACCAGAAGTTCCGCCGCATGGGAGTGTTCGACGAAGGGCTGGAAGGCGTCGTGGCGGCAGCGTCGGTTTGAACCCCGAAATCCCCACAATTCCCAGTGTTTCACGCGGTTTTGTGCGAACTTGCCAATTAAACATAACAGACATTATCGGACGTTGTTGTTTCAGGCCAGCGCCGGCGGCATTCGCCACGAACGTCCGATAATAAATCTTATGTTCAATTGAGCCGCGTTCGTCCTGTTCTTGCCTCGTGACCCACTGCCTTGGATTCGTATGCTAATCCCATGACCCAGGGACCTAATCTAACCCGACACTCCTTGCGTACCGGCATGGTCGGCCTGGGGATGATCTTCGATGAAACCTATCGCCCTTTTTTCGAACGTATGCACGCCGAAGGTTTGTATCGGCGCGATTTTGGCTTCGTTGATATAGTGCTGGCGGCCGTGGCAAGCCGGACCGGAACACGTGCGGAGCGCGATCGTCAGCAGGCCCACGATTGTATCGGGGCTTTTACCAGCTTCGCTGGCACCGAGGCGCTGACGCGCTTGCTCGCCGAGAATGTGGATGCCGTCTGTATCGCCACCCCCGATGACCGGCACTACGAGGCCGCCCGCCTTGCCCTGGAAGCCGGCAAGCATGTTCTTATTGAGAAGCCCGCCGTTCTGCGTTTGCAAGAACTGGACGTCTTGCTCGAGACGGCAGCGCGCGATGGGGCCCTCGCCAAGGTCGTCTATCATAAGCTGGCGGATCCCGATCATAAAAAACTGCGCACCCATGTCGTCGACGGCGTACTGCAGCACGTCAACAATGGCTATTGCAGCCTGCTCGAGCCAGCTTCCATCAGTAACAGTCAGTTTTCCGAATGGATCGCCGGGCGTAATCCAGGCACTTACGTGGCCGTGCATTACATCAAGCTCATCGACTTTTCTTTCGGCCCCGACTGGCGGCTGGCGCGAATCAGCGCCACCGGTCAGCGCGGCCTGGTCGGGCCCGCGCTGCGGCCCCACCTGGGACTCCGTGCAATTGCAAATGGTCTATGTCTATCCGGATGGCCGTGAAGCTGCTTTCGACATTCACACCAGCTGGGTGACGCCCGATAACTTTCCCGGCTACGTCGAGCAGGAAGTGCAGTTCCGCTTCGACAACGGCGTCTGGACCGCCCACCAACGCAAACGCGGCGTGGAGGTGACCGTCGCTGGTAAAACACCGCTGCTCATGAAAAACACGCCAAACCACCACTACAATGGAACCTTTGTCGAGCCGTGGGGGGAACGCGCACAGCGCGGTTATGGCATAGAAATCATTCAGCGCTTTTTTGAAGAAACGGCCTACGTGGAGTTCGGCGGTCCCCCGGCGCAGCGCACGACACGTCTCCAACAGATGCGGGCCCTGTCTTACAATGACCTCGGCAGACGATCGCCATACCGTGGCCGTCGTCCAGGCCATGGAAGCCATCTTGCGCGACCATGTCGCCGGACGGCCCGGTAGTATCGTGGAAGTGAATTCCCCCGACGGCGGGCTCGTGCTGCGCCGCCCTGGTAACCGGGAAGCGGTTGTTTTATATTCGGGGCGTGTTTAAGCCGTGCTGCCTTGCGGGATGCACGACGTGACCACCATGCCGGCAGCGACCATGACAGAACCTCTCCATCATCCGCGCGAGGACCTTTCCAACGCCGAGCGCGATTTGGTGGCGCTTTACGAGCCGCGGTCCCTGCGAACCTTCACGCCCACGCAAGCCGTGCTGTGTAAAAGCGCCGGCGTCTTTCACTGGACGCCCGAAGGCCGGCAGCTTTACGATTTTTCTTCCGGGGTCCTGGTGGCCAACCTGGGCCACAACCCGGTGCGCTGGATGACCCGTTTCACCGAGTACCTGGGCTGGACAGATCAGCCATGGAAGGCGACAGACGCTCTCTATTTTCAGGGCACGCCTTTGACGGCTTATAACGCGGTGACGGAAGTAGAAGTCAAGGCTAGCCAACGCCTGGGTGCCTTGCTGCATGGGCGGCCAGGCGGCGGGCGCTTGAGTCAGGTGCTGTGGGCCGCCTCCGGCTCGGAAGCCATTCAGAAAGCTCTGTGGACCGCCCTGGCGCGCGACAAAAGCCGCGATATGATCGTGGCGACGCGCTTCGGTTTCCATGGTAAAAAGGGCCTGGCCGGCGCCGTCACGGGTTCGGAAGCGGATAAGGAACGCGATCCTCGAGTACGCTTTGTGAGTTTTCCGATGGCCGAGTGCGCCGACGTTTCGCTGCGCCCGCGCCCTTCGACCCGGCGCCTTACCGCCAGGAGTTAACCGATCTGTGGGAGCAGTTCGGCGCCGCCTGGGGGTGCTCATCACCGAACCCTACCTTGGCGGCGGAGGTTCTTACCATCCGCCCAAAGCTTACCTGCGGATGGTCGAGCAGTTTTGCCGTGAGCACGAAATTATCTTTATCCTGGATGAAGTGCAGTCTAATTTCGGCCGTACCGGGGATATCTTCGCTTTTGAGACCTATGGCCTCGAGCCCGACCTGGTTGTTCTTGGTAAGGGCCTGGGCAACGGCGTTCCCGTCGCGGCCGTGGTTGGGCCACCCGAGCTATTCGCGGCCATGGACTACGGCGAAGGATCGGACACCTGGAGCGCCAATCCCCTTTCCGCGGCAGCGGTGCTGGCCACGCTGGATGGATTCGCCGCGACCGACGTCCTCGGCAATGCGCGGCGCTCCTCCGCTATAATCGAAGAGGGTCTGCTGTGTCTGAAGGAACTGCCCTTCGTGGCCTACGTGCGCGGTGAAGAGAATGGCATGGTTTGGGGACTGGAGATGCGCGACCATGCCGGTCGCTCCGCGTCGGAATGGGCCAATGCCGTGGTGCTGGCCTGTTATCGAGGCGACGGCGCGATGGGCATTCACTTGCTGGGTCCGCTTGCCAAAAAGGTCCTGCGCATTGCCCCACCGCTGGTGATCACCGAGCAAGAGAGCGAACATTCGCTAAGCCTGTTACGAAGAATACTTGAACAATCATGATCTCCGCGCCTCTCTTTAAACGCAGTTGGGAGACTCGCCGATGTTCGGTCCGGTGACTTCTTGGCTTGACGATATGGTCGCCGCCTTCATTGGCTGGTGGCCGGAACGAACCTTTTTCGCCTCCGAAATCAATGTTTATTCGGTGCTGTCCATCTTTCTGGTGGCTCTCATTTGCGGCGCGGTCGGTTCGCTGGTAGTTGCCAATCGCATGGCGTTTTTCAGCGATGCGCTGGCCCACTGTTCCTTTGCCGGCGCTGCCTTTGGCCTGCTGCTGGGGCTGGTTTTGCAGGCCAGCGGCGAAAGTTTTCGCCAATGGATTCTCGTCATCATGATTCTGTTTGGTATCGTCGTCGGCTTACTGATTGCTTTTGTCCAGGAAAAGTCCGGATTGCCCAGCGATACGGTCATCGGTGTTTTCTTCGCGGGAGCGATAGGCCTGGGGGCGATATTCGTAAAAACAGCCAGCAGTCGTAAATATTTTAACTTGGAAAGTTTTCTTTTTGGCGACCCGCTCATCGTGCAATCCCCGGAGATCATCTGGTTGCTCTTCCTCTTCGTCATTACCTGGGCATTCTTGATCGGGGGGTACAATACTCTGGTGTTCGCCAGCTTCAACGAAAGCCTGGCGTTTTCCAGGCAGTTGCGTGCACGGCTGTGCCGCTATTTGTTCATCGCCCTGCTGGGGCTGATTGTAAATCTTTGTTTGCAAATTGTTGGGGTCCTGCTGGTCAATGCCCTGCTCATCGTGCCCGCGGCCACTGCCGCCAACTTTGCGCGCAACATGCGGCAGCTCTTTTGGGGCGCGATTCTGCTTGGGATTTGTGCCGGCTGGCTGGGTGTCGTGGTTAGCTGGGAACTGGTGGTTCCCGATCCCTTGTCGCCGTCGCGCCAGTTGACATTCGGCCAGGGTGGAGTGATCGTGGTCATTAACGTGATTTTCTTTGTAGCATCCATGGTGCTGGGCCTGCGCTGGAAGTCCCGTTACCACCGCCAACTCGCAACAGTAAGTAACCGTTGAGGTGAAATTACTTGAGACGAGCGGCCGGACGCCTTTATCTGCTCCTGTTTTAACCACCTGGAGTAACTAACAACGTGGATTACGAATCCCTGATCTTGATTTTCACGGCCATTATTTATGAGGCCCTGCCCTTTATCGTGCTGGGGGTGCTTCTCGCCGGCTTGCTCGAAGAATTTGTTCCACAGCAGGCCATCACCAAGGTTATTCCCCGAAACCATGTGCTGGCGATCCTGCTGGGCGGACTGCTTGGCATCATTTTTCCGATGTGCGAGTGCGGCATCATCGTCGTCATGAAGCGTTTGCTGCGCAAAGGTCTGCCCCTGAGCGTCTGTGTTTGCTACATGCTGTCTGGCCCGATCATCAACGTCGTCGTGATTTCCAGCACCTACGTCGCGTTCACGAATAACTCCATTTACGATAGTGCCTTGAACGTGGTTTTGATTGCGCGTTGGCCTCGGTTATCTGGTGGCGGTAATTACGGCCATCGTCGTGGAATGGCAGTTTCGCAAACACGGCACCGCCCTGCTCCATCCGTCTTTGACAAAGGGGCTACGGCAGGCCGGCGCCGAGGATAACGGCGACGAACCAGGCAAGCGACCATGGACGCAACGCCTTGGCAACATCACCGAAACGGCTTTGCATGACTTCGTGGACATCATGGCTTTCCTGGTTCTCGGCGCCGCCCTTGCCGCCATCGGCCGTGGCGTGCTCCGCGAGAGCCAACTGGAAACGATGATTCAGGAAACTCCGGCCATTGCTATAATGATAATGATGGGTCTGGCGATCCTCTTTTGTTTGTGCAGCGAAGCGGATGCGTTTGTGGCGGCCAACTTTGCCGTTACCTGGGTGCCGGCCTCGAAGATAGCTTTTCTGGTGCTTGGGCCGATGCTCGACTTGAAGCTGTACTTGATGTACACGCGCGTTTTTCGCACCCGTCTGATCTTTACCATCATGGCGAGCGTAGTACTCCAGGTGTTTGTATATTGCATGATCCTGCACTACCTCGACCCGCCCCAGGCGGCCAAAACAGCAGCACCGCGGGAAGAAAGGCAGCTCAAAAATGGCACATGAACATTCCCATGAAGATGACAGCTATTATCTGGACCAGCTTTGCATGGTGGCATTATCCGGAGCGTTCGGCGCCGTCTGCCTGGCGCTTTATTTCTGGAACACGGAGATGCTTACCCGGTTGCTCGGCCAGCAATTCCATTTGTTCGTGCTGATAAGCGGCATAACGCTCGTGACTCTGGCCATATTGCGGTCGATTAGCTTGTGGGCGCAAGTGGGCCGGCAAAAGCCAGACCTGCACGACCACGAGCACCACGCGCATACTCATGAACATGGCGAACATGAACATGGCGAGCATGGTCACGTCCATGCAGCCGATGGCCATGACCATGGCCACGGCCACGGTGGCCATACGCACGCCGATCACAGCCACGCCGATCACAGCCACGCCGATCACAGCCACGCCGATCATACGCACGTCGAACATGCTCACGCCGATCATGGTCATGAAGATCACGATCATGGCTGGGCGCCCTGGCGCTACGTGGTCCTGATGGTGCCGATCATGTTGTTTTTGCTTGGTTTGCCAAACAAGGGCCCGAAGGCCATGGCGATCCAATCGGAAGGTTTTGCGGCGGCCGATGCGGCCGCGGAGGCCGCCGGGCTTATCTCCCCTGGCCTGCCGGGATGGTCCCAGCTTGGTTTTTTGGGTGTTCTTGGCAAGGATGAAGCTTCGGGCGATATCGAAGATCGCGATTTCAGAAGTCTATCCGAGGCCGTCTCCCAGGCAGCGTCGAGCCCGGACCCAAATGTCCGGGAAGCCTGGAAGAACAAACAGGTTCGGGTGATCGGCATGTACGCGCCCAACAGCGAACACGAGTTTCACCTGGTCCGTTTCAAGCTTACGTGTTGCGTAGCGGACGCCATTCAGTCTGAACCTGCCGATAATCTCGCGGGAAAGCATCTTGACCATAAAACCCAACACCTGGGTGCGCGTCACCGGACGGGTGGAGTTCCGTCGACGACTGGATAAGGTCATCCCGCTGATCATCGTCGCCAAAAGCAGGGACGTGCAACCGTGGATTGAAGACGCCAACCCCTACAACTGATCATTTTTTGGGCGGCGAACACAACTCGACAATGTGTCCATCCGGGTCGGTTACAAAAACTTGCATGTAACCATCTGGCCGCGGCTTTGGACTACCCAGAACCGGGATCTGTCGTTCCTGCAACCAGGCGACCGTCGCTTCCGCGTCTTCGACCTGGAACGCGAAATGATGGGAACGCACGGTGCGCCGCCCTTCAGGCACCGGGTTGCCCGCGGGCCCGGAGGCGGCATATTCAAGGATCAGGTGCACCTGGGTAGCGCCTGCCTGAAACCACAAGCCAGCGAAAGAAAATGCCGGCCGCGGCACCTCACGCATACCTAGACCTTCGACATAAAACCGGCGGGAATCGTCCAGATCCTTCACGACCAACGTAACGTGATCGAGCGATTTCACTCGGATGGGCATGGTGCAACCTCCATCGTGCCGAACAAGGACAAATTGTATTGTTTATCAGGATGCTAATCGTAGGGGTCGGCGGAAAATTAAGAAATATTGACACCTTTATGCCGCACGTCGATATAATTGACCCAATCATTACGACCAGTCCAGGTTAAAGTAGGCACCTGGCCCGTCGTTTCCCGTGGTCAATAAACGCAAATCAATTCGCAGCAAACCAATGAAGTGACGAGCTTTAAGATTCGAAAAAGCTTTTTCGTGAACAGAAATTCGTGATGTTTCCGGCGATGTAGGTAATTTGCGCAATCTGTTGGAATATTGACGATTTTCGCTTGAAGCCTGCCCTATAAACGGTTACGTTCGTTAATTACTGATTAATCGGCATCTCATGATTTTGGAAAACTTCCCATGCCTCCGTTCAAGCTCGTTCGTTGGTTAAAGTCGTTATATACAGCCAAGACGAAGACTTACGAAAGAAAAACCCGCCTCCGGCTTATGTTGGAGGAACTGGAAACACGCCTGCGCCCGCCACGCATATCTGGACGGGCGGCGGGGCCGACAATAACTGGACTACTGGCAAAAACTGGAACGTACCGCTTCCAGTAAGTAAGGACGCCGATCAACAATATCCGGACCTCGTTTTCCCCACCGGCGCCCAGCAGTTGACTGCCAATAATACGGTGGCCGGCGTCGTTATCCGATCGATCACGATCTCCGGCAACAATTATGACCTGACGGGCCAGCCCATCGCCCTCGGCGATCCAGCCGCGTCGCAGAGCAGTGACTTGACCGTCAACAACAATACCGCGAACGCGATTATCGACATGCCCATTGCGTTGGGCGGTCCGGCTACGGGTCTCAATCAGCAGTTCTTTACGGTAGGCGCCGGCGCCGACGTTACCTTGAATGGTTCGCTGAGCAGCACTTCCGCCAATGCGCAGTTCACCAAGCAAGGTGCCGGAACGATGATCCTGACCGCGGACAATAGCCTTTATACCGGTCCGTTCACGATCGACACCAGCGGCGGCATCGTTGGCCTGCAAAATGTCAATGGCCTGGGCAGTAATACCGCCGTCGGGACCACGGTGGGCACGAATGCCCAGTTGCAGCTGCAATTCACCGGCATCAACACGATCAGCAATCCGCTGACGCTGAACGGCCTGGGCATCGCCAATGATGGCGCCATTCTCAATGTCAGCGGCACTAACACCTGGTCCGGCAAGATCGTACTCGATAGCTCGCCGAGTCCCTTTGGAGTGTTTTTCGGCACCAACGCCAACACTACGCTGACAGTCGCCAACACGATCAGCGATCTTGGCTCCGGGCAGAGCCTGACCAAGGTGGGCCCAGGGACATTGGTTTTTGCCGTTAACAATACTTACCGCGGTAACACGAGCGTCGAATCCGCCAGCAACAACTTCAGCACTAATATCGGCAGCACCAACATCAACAATGGCTTCTTGATTTTGCAGGCGCCGCTGGGATTGGGCCTCGGGCGGGACGGTAACGGCGACGGCGTCGCCATCGTCAATAGCACGGTGCCTGGCACCGGCGAACTCGAATTGCAGGCGGCGTCAGCGGCCAGCGGTTTTGTGGTGTTGAACGAAACGGTCGTGCTTAACAATGCCGGACCGACAGGCGCGGGCAGCTTCGCCAGCGTCCTGGGCAACAATCAATGGGCGGGTTCGGTGATTCTGTGCAGTCCGACGCCGAACAACAGTCCTGTCTCGCTGGGGACGGTGGCCGGGAGCACGCTGATTATCAGCGGGGTGATCAGTGATGGCATTAACGCCGTCGGCCCTCTTTCCAAGCTCGACGGCGGTGAAGTGGTTTTTAGCAATCACAACACCTATAGCGTCGGGACGGTCGTGCGCGGCGGCATTCTCGATATCCGCGACTCGCAGGCCCTCGGCACCGGCAGCGTTACCGTTCTTAATGGAGGAACGCTGAAACTCGAAGTCGATAGCAATTCACCAGCCGATCCCCATGCGCGCGACTTGACCAAGGATTCCATCGTCGGTCAAACGGGCAATGGGCCGCAGCTTGGCCTGCGGCTTAACAATAACATCACCTTGAACGGGCTCGGCGCTGGCGGCGTGGGCGCCCTTTACAGCGCCAGCGGCATCAATCAATGGACCGGAGCCATCAATTTGGCCACCGCCCCGACCGGAATCGCCGTGGATCCCGACCCGAATCCATCGCGGGACAATTCCTACTTCACTCATGATTACAGCCTGACCGTGACCGGGGTCATTAGCGGACGCCAGCTCGAAAAGACCGGCACCGGCCAGCTTATACTCGCCACC
Source organism: uncultured Planctomycetota bacterium (assembly GCA_963848825.1). Taxonomy (GTDB): domain Bacteria; phylum Planctomycetota; class Planctomycetia; order Gemmatales; family Gemmataceae; genus CAVVSQ01. Next base: position 189,314 of record CAWKFA010000010.1, read on the forward strand.
AACAATGCCTATACCGGCGGCACGCTCATCAATCAGGGCTGGATAACCATTGAAACCAGCTCTGGTTTCGCGTCGGGCCTTGGCGCCTTGATCCCCGGCCGCGGCGACACCGCGCAACCCGTCACCGTGGTCGCGGCCGGCGCCGCGCTGATGCTGAAGCCGCTCATTGGCAACATCGACCTGGTGGCCAACCTCATCTTGACCGGCAGTGGGCTCGTTAACGACCTGGTCAACGGCTCACCCGTTCCCCGTTTTGATTTCATCAATCAGAAGGGCGCCTTGATGAACTTGAGCGGCGACAATGTCGTCGGCAGTGATCGCGTTTGGGATGTGTCGGAAAACGCTTTTCGGACCTTCGGCAGTTGGATTCAAGTAAACGGGGTCGTCGGCATCGGCGTGGAGGGGCTGGGACCGTTGCCAATGAGCAATCTGTCCGTCACCGCCGCCATCGCCAACCAACCCGGAAGTACGCTCGGGGGCATAACCAAATACGGATCGTTGCGCTTGAATCTCCAAGGCCCCGGCACGTTCGACGGTCCCGTGGATGTACGCGAAGGTGTGCTGCGCGTCCAGAACGACACAGCCCTGGGTCAATCGAGCAGCGGCACGAACCTGCAGTCGGAGGTGTTTACCACGACGAACACCACCGTTGAACCTGGCGCCGGCCTAGAATTGGCGACCGGTATCGCGGCCAACAACGGCGGCATCTCGGCCGGTATCCAGGTTGTCAATGAGCAAATGATTCTCAATGGCGCGGGCGTGCAGGTGGCGGTCGCCGGCCAGCCCGGCGAGGCTTTTACGCTCTCGTATACCGACCCAAAAAATGGGATCGTATACACCACAGCCCCCCTGCCCTACGGGTTGCCGGCCGTTGGCGGATCGAACACCACGGCCAGCGTGCAAAACGCCCTGAACGCTCTTTTGGCTGGCGCCGCCGGCGCGGGCGGAATCACCGGAGCGACGGTCACCGTCACCGCGAATGACAACGATATCTACACGATCGTTTTTGGCGGCACCTTGTCCGCTGCAAAGGGGATCGATCCAACCAAGATACTTTCCGGGACAGGGACCTTTGGGAATGCCGGGACTTTTGGCACAACGGTCACGGTGAGCGGCGAGCTATCGCCCCTCAAGAACCTGTCGAATGACGTCGCCACCATCAGCATTTCCGAACCGCCTGTGGCGCCTCTCGCGACCGGTGGTTCGTTCACGATGACTTTCACAAATCCGGCCACCAGCATCTCGACCACCACCGATGCATTGCCTTTCGGCCTGCCGGCATCGGGCGGGTCAGGCAACGACGCCAGTGTGCAGAATGCCATAAATGCGCTCCTGCCGGCGGGCGACTCGGCGACCGTGACGATATCGGGCAACACCACCACGGACGCCCTGGCGACTCAGGAATCAAGCGGCTACAGAGTAACGTTCAGCGGTAGCAATCTGGTGGGGCTGGACCCAGCAACTTTCTTTTCAGCCACTCTGGCGAAGACAGGCGGACCTGCCGTCGCCGGGGCCTATGATGTTGTCACCTTTAATCAAGCATCCGGTTCGGTGTACATGGCCTACAACGCGCTTGTGTCACCAATTCCGTCAACCCAACCCTTCGTCTTCACCAGAGCATCCACGGCCCAGCAGTTCCAGACGTACTTGAACGGCCTTCCGGGCATCGCGGGCGCTGGTACCACCACAGTCTCGGGCGCCAATGGCGGGCCTTTCTTCGTTAACCTGGTCGGCGCCACCTTATCGAACACGCTCCTCTCGGTTGTGTCCGGACCGGCTCAGATCAATGCACCTTATGAATTTGTCTCCTTTTCCAATCCGTCCGGCTTGTTGTTCATGGCATTTAACGGGCTCGAGGCACCCGCTTCACAGGCTTTCGCCTTCGCGCCGACCACCACCGCCAGTCAGTTTCAGGCCTATCTGACGGGGCTGCCCGGCGTGCCCGCCGGCGCTGTCACCGTCACCGGCGTCAACGGTGGGCCATTTTTCATCAACCCGGTTGCAGGCTTCGCCGACACGCTCTTCACCGTTGTTTCTGGCCCGGCACAGATCAACGACGTCGCCATTTCCGTCACCGAGAACCAGGCGGCGGATAATCTTTGGCGCGGGCCAGTGGACCTGGTAACGAATAGCAACATCGACGTGGCTTACGACTCTCGTTTGACCTTATTAGGGACAATAAGCGACAATACCACCGCCCTCCCTGCTATACCCAATAGCGTGGCGGCCGGTTTTACCAAGCTCGGTCTCGGCGAGCTCACCCTGGCGGCCGCCAATACGTACACCGGTACGACGAACGTCGGCCAGGGCATCATGACGGTGGAAAACAACCAGGCGCTGGGATCCCCGATCGCCGGCACCATAGTTGCCAACGGCGCTACGCTGCAACTGCAAGGCAACATTACCATCGGCGCCGAATCCCTCACGGTCCAGGGATCGGGTACGGCCACGCCGCCCAACAGCTTCTTCCCCGTTCAGTGGTTCAGTACTTCGCCTGGCCCCATCAACAACGGTGCAACTCCGAGCGCGTCGACCGGCTTGCCCGTCAGCGGCCGAGTCACTGGCGTGGCCACTGACCCAAGTGACCCGAACGTCATTTATATTTCCACGGCCGGCGGCGGCGCCTGGAAGACCATCGATGGTGGCAAGACCTGGCATCCCTTGTTCGACAATACGTCCGAGGTGCAGGTCACTGTCCTCGGTACCAGCGGGTTCTTCAGCCTGAACATAAACGGCGCGACCACCGTCAGATTGCCGGTCTTGAATCCCGATCCCGTCACCGGCCTTGCGAGTGCGGCGCAAATCCAGACGGAGACGCGACTCATTCAAGATGCGCTCGACAACCTGCCCACGGTTGGCGGCGTGAATGGCTTCGTCAATGTCGTCGTCACTCCCATTGACTATGTGCCTTCCACCACCATCATCACCAGCCCGCCCACGCCCAGTTTTAACGGCTTCAGCTTTACCGTGGTCTACGGCGGTGCGCTGGCTCAGACCAATCCTTCCATGATGGCCAATGCCGTCGCGGGCCTGGCCTCGCCGCCGATGGTTAGCAACCCCGCGCGAATGTTTACCGGCGCCATCGCTGTTGCTCCTAGCGACCCCCGCATCATTTACCTTGGCACCGGCGAAGCGAACGGCTCGGCGGATTCCTTTTATGGTACCGGCGTTTATAAATCGATAGACTCCGGACGAACGTGGACGCTACTGACCGATCCTAACCCCGCAACCAATTTTTCCTCCGACCCGCTACTGGGCCTCGCGGTTTCCAAAATCGCCGTCGACCCCTTGGACCCGGACATTATTTATGTTTCCACCAGCAACGAGGGCACAAGTTTCAACGTGGAGTTTTCGGGCGGCGCGGTTGTGACCACTTCGCTAGGGCCCAACTTTCAAGAGTTCATCAACTCGTACGCCACTGACACCCTCGATGGGGTTGTCGGGGCAGTAAACGACCGGATCGCCAACACGCCGCCGACCGGTACGTTCACGCCCATACCTGGCGTCTATCGGTTCGCGCCGCATACTCCGCCCAAATTCGGCGTCCCGGTACCCGACACGGCAGCGAATACTGGCCCTTGGTGGATTAATTTGACCGCCCCGGTATCCGCGGTGCGTTCTGGGTCCGATGGCGCTCTGCTCGCTCCTCCCTTGACGCCGGGGCCGGACGATGACTTCAGCAAAGTTTTTCCACGACCGGGATTGGCTACGCCCAACCCGGCAGCCGGACCATCGGCGGAAGTGTTGGGCACCGTTGCCAACTGGTCGGATATCGCGCTTGTTTATTCGGATCAGACCCTCTATTCCTCGGTAGTTCAGCCCATTATCAACGAGCCGCCAGCCCTCAGGGAATTTGACGCAGCCGGCAACTTGCAGTGGACGCTGACGATTTACGCGGCTCTCGGAAACTTTTCCGGATCGTTCAACAATGCTGTTTATCGCTGCGACAATGGCGCTGATTTGACGCAGCTGCCGATATGGAACATCGGCGCCGGTGATCGCCTTACCAAAAGCATTGCCATCGAGCATATCTCGATCACGGTAATTCCGAATTCCGCGCAATTCAATTATCAGCTTGGCTTCCCCTACCCTGCGCTGGGCATCACCAAATACACGCCGGCGCCCTTTTTCACCGATCCAAATCTTCCCAATGCGGGTTCAGGCCCCAGCACCGCGGCCCAAATACAGGCCGCGCTCAATAGCTCTGGAATTCTTCCGCAAGGGACGATTCTGGTGCCCAACGGCCCAACTCCGGCAAATGTCTATGGTGTCGCGCTCAACGGCTATGTCGTTACGCCCTTGACGGTCGATTACGATATCGTGTTCGCCGACGCAAATTTCCCTAACGCTTTTACGGATGCCCTGGAATTCAGTCCCCAGCCGCTGTTTGATACCACGCATGCCGTAGGGTTGACGGTTACCTCATCGATTGTCCAGCAAGGAAGCGGCGTGGATACGCGGACACAAGAATTTCCGACTTTCGAGGCAGAACTCAACGGGGCTGTCCGCGACCCCCATGGCTTTCCCCTGCCGGCGGATGACCCACGCAACGGCAACATAAAGATTGCCGCGCAGCTTCCCGCCGGGTCTGTTCTCTTTCAAGATATCGTGGTCGCCGCGGTTGTCGGGGACATTGCCATATTTAACGATCCCCTCCATATAAATCCGCCCGACCCGACCAATGAGAACCTCGACGAGAATTTCGGCGGTCTGGACGTTGAGTATTCAACGACGGGCGGCGCTGGCGTGATCTACAATCCCGGCGGCCTCAATTTTGTCGGTCCCACGAACTGGGTCCCCACGCTCGCACCCCTGCCGAATTTGAATTACACCAACAATAATGCGGGCTACGATCTCGCCCTGGCCATGGATCCGACCAATAATCAGCACCTCCTGGTTGCGGGTTATGGCGGCCGGCCGACCCGACGGGTGGCGTCTATGAAACAACCGACGGAGGGGCGACCTGGAAGGCGGTCGGACTTAGCGGCGGCAACGGCGCGCACGCGGCGTTCCATGCGGCCAATTTCGATTCACGGGGAGACGTGGTTTTCGGCACCGATGGCGGCGTCTTCATGCTTTCGGCGGGCCCCACGGAGACCTGGAACGACCTCAATGGAACTCTGGGAATAACCGAGTTCAACAGTGTGGCACAGAGCCCGAACGACTTCAATGTCGCGCTCGGAGGTAGCACCAACAATGGCACCGAACTCCTGAACTCGGGTACGCAGTCCTGGACGGAAACCGACAACAACAAGGCCAACGCCTTCAACCGCAGTTTCGTGGGCGACTTCAATGGTGGGCAGATACAATACGACCCACTCAACCCAAAAAATCCCACAGCGCTCGCGGCTTTTCAGGTGGTGTATGGCACAGCCACCAACGGACAACTCGCGAACACTTTCGCGGGGGCGCCGCCGGTACCTGTAACCTACGGCAGCATCGCCAAGGGCGCCACCATCGAGTCGGACCTGGTGGAATCCATTGACGGCGGGGTTACCTGGACAGTAGTCACCGGCTACCGCGGCCCGACGGACAGTCTCAGGTCACCCCAGGCGGATTTGCCGTTCCAAATTGACAGCATCAATCCCAATCGCATTGTGGCCGGTGGTTCTCTCCCGGGCGGCAGTCTGTGGGAATCGCTCGATGAGGGTACCTCGTTTGCCAGCCTGAACAGTCCGCTTGCCAACGTTTCGGCCCTGGCGTTGTCAACCTACCAGGGTAACTTCGTCGCCGATCCCGGTTTTCCTCTGATCTTCGACAAGGGCACGGATACCAATGACCCGGATACGATCTATATCGCCAGTTCTCGTATAAGTGCGTTCGGAGCACCGGTGTCCACTTTGTTCATGACCAAGAACCATGGGCAAACCTGGCTGGAGCGGGGTCCGGTCGGTGCGATATCGACGTTTGACGGGGTCATCCAACAAATCGTCGTTGATGGCAGCAATCGCGATACCGCCTATGTCGTCATCAGCTCCAACAACATTCAAAATACCGGCAGTCCTTATCCCGCCGGGAGCGGTTCGAGCCATGTGTGGCGCACGACCGACGCCGGCCAACACTGGATCGACATCACGACCCCTGTCGCCGGCAGCCCCCTGCCCTTCCTGCCGGTCTACTCCCTGGTCGTCGACCCGCGCCACGATCCCGGCGTCACGGGCACGGTATACGTCGGCACCGATAACGGCGTGTACGTCGCGCCGGGAGGCGCCGCCGTTCCCTCCTTCAATGGCTGGACGCGCTTTGGCGCCAACATGCCGGACGTCCAGGTGCATGACCTCCGGCTTGACCAGTCCACCAATTCGCTTGTTGCCGGCACTTATGGCCGCAGCATGTTCCAACTGTTTCTGCCGAACTTTATCCCGCCCGGCGCACCGTCCAAAGGCCTCGCCGTGGATGCCGGCCCGGTCACTGTCACAACGGTCACCGCGGGCGCCACTTCCGTCGACGATTTGCTCACTTTCACCCAAGCTGCGGGCACTATTACCCTGTCTTACAACGGTGTCCCCAATGGCGCGCAGCCCTCATTTGCGTATAGCGCGACCACGACGGCCCCTGCCCTGCAGGCTTATCTCGCCGCGGTACCCGGTTTGGGCGCCCCCGGCGCCGTGCTGGTGTCCGGTCCCACGCACGGGCCATTCAAGATACACCTGGCTCCGCCAACGCTCGCCTACGGCGCGCTGCATGCGGTAAGCGGTTCCTCCATTTGGACCGGGCCGGTGCAACTGGCCGGGCCCACCGTCATCAGCGCCAACGGCTCGCAAGCCTTACAAAACGGTGTCGCCACCGCCCAACTCAACATCTCCGGCATCGTGTCCGATCAGACGCTTGGTGCCGACTACCGCTTGACAAAAGTCGGCAATGGTAACGTCACCCTCAGTGGTAACAATGTTTATGGAGGCATCACCGACGTCGCCCAGGGTATCTTGATCGCACAAAACACCAACGCGCTGGGCGCTGCCGGTCCGTCCCCCGACCCGATCTCGTACACAGTTGTTGAGCTCGGCGCGGTCCTGGACGTGGCCAGCGATGTCGCCAAGGAAACCATTCACCTTATTGGCAACGGCATTCTTTTCGACAATCACTTTACGGGCGCCATCGATAACGTCAGCAACAACAATACCTTCACCGGCACCCTGGTCCTCGATACGCCCACTACGATCGGCGTGAATTCCAACAGCAGTCTTACGATCGGTCCCAAAACGCCCCTTCAAGGGTCCGGAACGATCATCGACGGCACGGGTTCCTCGTGGACCAAGGAGCTTACCGGCACTCTCTTCCTCACGGGGGCCAGCACCTACAGCGGGACAGCCACCGTCTTTCAAGGCGTTGTCGCGGTCCAAAATGATAATGCCCTCGGCGCTACTACCGGCGGCACGATCATTGATGACGGGGCGCAACTCCAAATTCAGAGTTACGACATTGTTAATTTCAAAACGCCCGCCGGACAGGCGAAACTGGCCTACAATGGCACGGCACTGCCGCTGTTTTCCTTTACCGCTACCACCGACAGCGCCACCTTCAAGGCATTCCTGGTTAACAATGTTCCCAGCCTGGGTGGCAATATCACCGTGAACGGCAGCCCGGGCGGGCCTTTTACCGTTTTCTTCCAAAACGGCGGTGACCCGGACCTCCTGACGGCGCTCGCCGGCAGCGGTGCTCTGGTCGCCGAACAAGCCGTGGTGGTGGATGGTGAAAACCTCACACTTTCGGGTACCGGCATCTTCGGGACCGGTGCGCTGCTCAGCACGGGCGCCAATAACGGCTGGACCTTCAACCCAAGTACAAGCAGCGGCAAGATTACGCTGTCAGGGAACGCAGTCCCCTTGCTGCCTGCGCCCATGTGCCGGCCTTTGAAAGTGTGCCGCCGGGAGACATCTCCTTCGCTGTTCCGAACGCGGGCGATACGTTTACGGTCAACGCCCCCATTGGCCAGGCCACCGGCAACGATCTTCTGCTGACTACTTTCGGCCTTCTTAAAATTGGCGCTGGCAAGATGATCCTGACCAGTGCTGACACTTATTCCGGCGCGGCGGGAGAGTCTTACAACACCGTGGTGGCCGCAGGGACATTGCGCATGCAAAATGGTGCGGCCCTGGGCGCGGGGCAGAGCAGCCTTGGCGGCGCTTTGCTGGGTACACAGGTGATGACGGGCGCGGGCATGGAAGTCGACGGCAGCGGCACCGATAGCCTTTCCTTGCCCGGCGCCGCTGGCGACTTGATCCTGTCTTATAACGGCGCCCAGGCGCCTTCCGACCTGGTTACCTTCAGCCCGGTCCCCGGCATCGCCAACTTGGCTTACAATGGCAATGCGTCCAATTCGGATGCAGTCGCCTTTACAAACTCAACCGGCACGTCGACGCTCACCTATAACGGTCAAAACTCCGCCTCCGATCTGCTCTCCTTCACGCAAGCGCAAGGCACAACCGCCATCACTTACAATGGCGCTGGTACTTCGGACGACCTGGTCTCCTTCACGCAGTCCGCGGGCACCATCACGTTGACTTACAACGGGCAGACCAACGCTATCCAGCCATCTTTTGACTTCACCGCCACGACGACACCTGGCGTCTTTCAATCCTATCTCGCGTCGCTGCCGGGCTTGACCGCGCCTGGCGCGGTCCTTGTTTCCGGCACTGTCGGCGGAGCATTCAACGTTCACTTTACGGGGGTGGTGGGCGGAACTAGCCTGGCGGTGGCCGCTGGGCCTGCCGTCGTTACCAACGGCACTGCTTCCGCCGACGATATGGTCGCCTTCAGTCAAACGGCTGGAGTTGTCACACTCTCGTATAATGGGGCCACCAATGCTACTCACGCCGTCGTTCAGCTTTGCCGCCAATACGACTCCCGCCGCCTTCCAAACCTACCTGTCCACGATACCTGGTTTGGGCGCGGCGGGCGCGGTACTCGTGTCCGGCGCCAACGGCGGGCCTTTCAATGTGCACTTCACGGGCGTGACCGGCAACACAGGCACTCAGCTCGCCGTAGTGTCGGGACCGGCCACCGTCGCCCAGGCTTTTGCTTATACGCCCTCGACGACTGCTATCCAGGTGCAAACCTATCTGGCCTCGATTCCCGGCCTGGATGCGGGCAATGCCGTCAGCGTGAATGGGCAGGTCGGCGGTCCGTTCAACATCAACTTCGGCACGCAAGTCGCCGGCGGTCCTCTCGTCGTGGCCACCGGTCAAGCGGGAATCACGCAATCATTTTTCAATTCGCCGGGCACGACACCAGCCAATTTGCAGGCTTACCTGGCATCGATTCCCGGTTTGACCGGTCCCGGCGCTGTCAGCGTCAACGGCGACACCGGCGGCGGCTTCAATGTCAACTTCGGCACGGGCATCACGGGCGGCGCTTCACTGGCTGCCACTTCCGGCGATAATGGCGTGATCACCACGGGTGGCTTCTACAACTCGCCAACCATCACGGCCGCCGATTTCCAGGCCTATCTGGCTTCCTTCCCGGGTCTGACTGCCGCGGGCGCCGTCAATGTGAATACCTATACCGGCGGCAGCGGCGGTCCTTATACAGTGAGTTACGGCACGGGCGTCGCGGGCGATCCGCTGTTGACCGTTGTCGGCAATGCCGGAGCATCGATCACGCCCGCGCCGGCGCTGGCCCTGTCGGCCACGACCACGGCCGCTCAGTTGGAGGCTTATCTCGCTTCGTTGCCTGGCTTGACTGCCAACGGAGCCGTTTCCGTCACCGGAGTTAACGGCGGACCTTTCACGATTTCGTATACCGCGCCCCTCACCAGCGGACACCTGGCCCAGGTCGGTGCTGGTCCAGCGCTGGTCGCCCTGACCGCCGGCATCAATGTCACCGGCGAGGGCCTTTTCCTCAATGGTGTCGGCTCGACGAGCAACGGAGCGGTTTACAATGTCAGCGGTCAGGATGTATGGCAAGCCAATGGGACTAGCGACGTCATTACCTTCGGCAATTCGGTCAGTTCACCCAACAACGTCGTCCTCGCTTACAACGACGTGGCTGCTCCGGTTCCCCTGCAGTTTGTTGCGGGCAGCACCACCGCCGCCGATCTGGTGAATTTCCTGGAAAGTATCGCCAGCCCCGCCCTCGCTCCCAATAGCTTCACGGTAACCGGCGGCGGCAAGATATTCACGATTAACTTCTTGAAGGGCCAGAACCCCGCGCTACTAACCGTCGTATCGGGCGCCGCGGAGATTCCCGACGGCAACATTACTTTGCAAACGGACGCCGCCGTCGGCGTCAACCTGGGCTCCAAGTTGACGGTCAGCAGCAATGTGCAGGACCCCAATCCAATTCCAACACTGCTGAACCTTACTCCAATCACCGTCCCGGCGCCCAGCATCACCAAAATCGGCCAGGGGACGCTCGTGTTCGCCAATGCCGACACTTACACCGGCAAGACGCTCATCAATAACGGTGTCCTTACGATCCAAAACGGCGATTCACTCGGCGGCGCTGGCACGCCCGAACAGCAAACGCTCACCATCCTGGCCGGCAACGGAACCTTTCAGCTCGCATTTCGAGGCAATACCTCCGGCCCAATCAATGTCAATTCCAAAACCTTGCTCGCCGACATCATGAACGCGCTCAACAGCCTGCCGAGCATCACGGGCGGCCCCACGGGAACTGCCCAGGCGGTCGGTGGGTACGTGACCGTGACACAGGGCGCCGTGCCCTTTAGCAATGTCTACACCATCACCTTCCATGGCGACCTGGCCACGAGCGTCCTCCCGGCCATTGTTCCCGTCATCCCGGCGAGCAATCCAGGCCTGAGCGTGGTCACAGCCATCGTTCACAATGGGCCCGAGGGCACCGTAGTTAACACGGGAGCGACGCTACAGCTTCAGGGCGGCATAACAGTCGCTCATGAGTTTTTGACGGTCAACGGCAGCGGCTACCTGAACAACGGCGCTGTGGAGAACGTGGGCGGCGCCAACGTCTGGCAGACCAGCGCCACGGCGCTTGGCACGGACATCGTGGGCGTGCCCACCGTTGCTAACGACATCATCTCCTTCTCGGGCTTCGGCAAAGTTACACTCGCCTATAACGGCGTGCAGGCCCCGGCCCCCAACACGAGCCTGACGCTGACGGCCGCAACGACCGCCGGACAATTCCAGGCTTATCTGCAAAATATCCCCGGCCTCAACGGCAATGTGACGGTGACAGATCAAACGGGCGGTTTCGCGTTAACCGGCGGCCCCTTTGTCATTACCTTTAACGGGGTCAATCCGACACAGCTTGCGGTGGTGACCACCCAGGACCACATCAGCGCGATAAGTTATCCCGCGGCTTCCATCGCCACGGTGACGCTGGCCTACAACGGGGCCGGCGCCCCCAGCCCGAACCAAAGTCTGTTGCTCACCTGGGCTACTACGCCCGCCCAGTTCCAGGCATATTTGCAGAATATTCCCGGCCTGGCGGGTAACGTCACGGTGACCGACATTACGGGCGGCAGCACCTTGACCGGCGGGCCTTTCGTGCTTACCTTCAGCGGTATCAATCCCAACTTGCTGACCGTTGTGTCCCCGCAAAATCAAATCACGAATTCTGGCCCGGCCACCGATACTGTCGCCTTTTCCGCCGCGACGGAAACCGTGACTCTCGCGTATAACGGCGCAGAGGCCGCGAACCCGAACCAAAGCCTGGCGCTGACCCCCTCGACGACAACAAACCAGTTCCAAAGTTACCTGCAAAATATTCCCGGTCTCGTCGGCAACGTAACGGTGACGGACGTCAACGGCGCCTCTACGCTCACGGGCGGACCCTTCCGCGTTACTTTCCAAAATGGTATCGATCCAACGCTACTCACCGTCGTGTCGCCGCTGACAGCGATCACCTATCCCCTTCCCACTGTGGTCCTGGGCAGCAACGTCAACATTGCGGTGGATCAGGACTCCCTCTCCATCAATACTTCGATTCAGGATGGCACACCCACCTCCGCCGGCTACAGGGTAAACAAGAGCGGCGTGGGGACGCTCATCTATCAAGGCACCAATACCTATACCGGCCTTACAACCGTCACGCAGGGGACGCTGGAGCTCGACGACACAGGCAACGTGCAAAACCCGACGCATGGCGCCGCCCTCGCTGGCAATCTCTCGGTCGCCGCCGGCGCAACTGCCATCTGGATGGCTGCCAATCAGCTGCCCGATAGCGCCGCCGTAACCGACAACGGCACGCTCGACCTCAACGGGCAAAGCGACACGATTGGGCCGCTCACCATGACAGATGGCATCGTCACAACGGGGGCCTCAGGTTCCGGCGCGCTGACCCTGTCGAGTCTGAACATGACGGGCGGAACCATCAATCTCGCCACGGCGGGTGGCACCTTGGTGCTGGCCGGCGACGTGACGGCCATTTCGGATGCGGTGGGCCGGGCAAACATCAACGGGCCGGGTACGGTGTCATTGAACGGGGCGACCCGGACCTTTACGGTAGACACCTTCCACCCCTTGACGGCGGGAACCGACCTGGACATCAATGCGGTCATCACCGGTACAGGCACGGAAGGCATTATCAAAAATGGCGCTGGCCAGCTCGAACTCGACCAAATCAACACTTATACCGGAACGACCACGATCAATGCCGGCGACCTCCAGGTAGACGGCCAGATCGCTGATGTCATTCTTAACGGCCCGACCGCCATTCTGAGTGGGACCGGCACCGTCGGCACCATCATCACGGCAACGGGCGGCACCATCGATCCGGGTGACAACGCCCTGGCCAATCCGCTGGGTGTCCTGACCAGCACGCCGCTGAACCCTGGCAACACCGATACGTTCACCGCGGCGACGACCCTTGATTTTGACCTGTCGTTCGCCGACGGCACCCTGCCCGCCCCTGCGCACGATAAGCTCGTCGTGAACGGCAAGCTTACCCTGGGTGGCGCCACGCTCATTGGCACGGTGGGCAACAGCATCGCCGCGTTCAGCAGCTTCACGGTCATCCAGGTTACCGGATCGGTACGCCCAAGTTCGCCGAGCCCATCGTTCCCAATGCGGTGGTTATCGGCGGGCGTGAATTGAGCGTCACCTACAATCCCACCAGCGTCGTGCTGCAGCTCGTGAAGGCCGGCGTCAATTTGAACGTGACTTCAAGCATCAACCCGTCCGTTTACGGTCAAGACGCGGCGCCGGACTTTTTCACGGTGACAGTGACCCCGCTCTTCGGTCAGGGCAATATTCCCCCCACCGACACGGTCACGTTCCACTTCTACAACCAAGCACTGGGAGTGGACACTTCGCTCACGAAAACGCTGACGAACAATCAGGCGAGTTTCGATCCGCAAATTCAGCTTAGCAGCACGTTACCCGTCGGCACCTACACGCTGGACGTGACCTTCAGCGGCGATTCCAGCTTCAATCCGGTCGTCACGCCCGTGTCGCTTACTCAGACAGTCAACAAAAACCCCACCAATATTCCTACCCCGGTCCTGTCCGTACCATCCCCGATCTTTGGCCACGTTTTCACGGTCACGGCGACCATGACACCGAACACGACGCCTACCGCGCCCAACTTTGCCTATCCCGGCGGCGCCGCGACCTTCACCCTCGACGGCTCGGTACTTTCGCCCGCGGTACCTCTCAATAATCTCGGCCAAGCCGTGTTGCCGCTCAATAACGTACCCGGCAGTTCCCTGGCGCCTGGGCGATCATCGTTTATCGGTCAGCTACGCGGGCGATAGCCGCTATGGAAGCTCCGCGACGACTTCGGACTTCATCTTTACGGTCATCAAGGACCCATCGCTCAAAAACGCCACCATCACGATTACGCCAGCGCCGGCCACTCCACCCAACTACGTTTACGGGCAGCCCGTTAGTTTTCAGGTTGCCGTGACGGGCCCTGCTTCGCCAAACCCGACCGGGTCCGTTCAAATCCAGGTGGACAGCGGCGCCTTGTCTTCGGCGCAGACGCTGGCTTCCGGCCAGTTTACCTTCAGCAACGTCAATCTCGGTGCGGTCGGCAGCCACACGGTGACGGTATACTACGGTGGCGATACCGGCTATAACTCGAATTCCCAAACTACGACCCCGATCACCGTCGCTCAGGCGGGCACCACCGTCACCCTCTCCGCTTCGCCGGCAGAGCCGCCCACCGCGGCATTCGGTCAAGCGGTTACCTTTACCGCCACGGTCCACACTGCCTTGCCCAGCCTGGCGGCCCTGCCCTCGTCGGGCACGATTACTTTCTTTGACGGCGGCACTCAGATTGGCCTGCCGCAAGCCATCAACGGCAGCGGCATGGCCACGATCGTCGACAGCAACCTCACCGTGGCCACACACACGATCACCGCCACGTACAATGGCGACGGCGTGGCGTACGCGGCCAGTCCCGTCGCGACGTTGGCTCCTAATTATGTGGTGGCGCAAACAAGCAGCGTTACCACGGTTACGCGCCAACTGGTCCAGCAAACCGACGAACCCCGTCTTTGGTCAACTGGTAACCCTGTCCGCCCTCGTCACGGGCACAGGTGCCAGCGCCACCGCGTCGCCAACAACAGGAACGGTAAGCTTCTTCGACAACGGCGTGCAGATCGGCGTCGACCAGGCCATTGACGTCAATGGCGATGGCCTGGCCCATTTGCCCGCCTTGCTGCTGCCGACCATCGGCGCCGACGTGATCACCGCTGTCTTCAACGGCAACGTCTCCTTTGCCAAGACCGCGGCGCCGAACATCGGCTCGCTCGCCCTTACGGAAAACCCGGCCGTCCCCGGTATTACGGTGTCGGCCAACCCGACCACCATCACCTCCGGCTCGTCGGTGACCTTCACGGCCACGCTCATTGCCCAGGCCCCGGGCGCCGGCATTCCGACCACGGGGTTGGTCACGTTCTACACGAGCCTGCAGGTCGCGCCGCTAGGTTCCCAATCCGTCACCAACGGCTCCGCCAGCATCTCGACCGGCGCTGACGGCCGGCATCCAAACGATTACCGCGGTTTACAGTGGCGGCAACGGCAACTTCGCCGGCAACCAGGGCGTGCTGAACAACTACAAAGTCTTCCAGTCCAACGTCATCGGCGACGTGACCATCTCCCACAATCAGCCCACGCTGGTCCTTAACATGGCGACAGCGCAGGGCTACACGCTCCGGCAGGCGGGCACGCCAGCCTGGTTCCTCGATCAAGACTATGGCCTGTTTTACGCTGGTTCCTATTCTCAAAACGCTTTGGGTCAAAATGAAAAATGGTTCAAGGGGAACGCGACCGCGTTGCCTGGCATAGCCAACAGCAAGGGCAATCCCAACGGGAATGTGTGGTATTACATCCTGCCGACCGGCGGCGTTTATGCCTGGAATGGATTGGGCAAACCGTTGTCAGGTACGCTCTTGAGCACCCTCGACCCAATTTATTACTACAACCCCACAATGTTGGTTGACGCGCTCCAGGAAAACTACGCGTACGACATCAAGAGCACGCTCGGGCTATTTAACCCTGGCAACTTCTATCAAAACTACCTGGGAATGCAGGAACGCTGGATCCAGGGGGCAGGCCAGCTTTGGTATTACATCACGCCCAGCGGCAAACTCTACAATGCCAGCAGCACCTTCCTGGCCTCGCTCGACCCGATCTATTACAACGAGCCCGCCCGCCTCTACGCGGCCCAGCCGCTGCAAATGGGGCCCAACCTGAGCAGTGCCAACCCAGGCGCCACCATCACGCAGCCGACCACTGGCAACCAAAGCGGCGTGATGACGATCACGCCCACTCCCGGATATGTCGGCAAGTGGATCATCGAATTGACGACCGTCAACAGCGGCCTCAGCTTCACCGTCGAGCGCTTCACGGTCTCGGTGGTCAACGCCCAACCGACCTTCGCCCCTGCCGTCAGCAGCCCGCAGACCCTGTCGCACGCGGCTGCCACGTCACTTACCCTGAATCTGACTGGCGCCGACAGCGACAATGACCCGCTTTCCTACAACGCGTCTGCCGGCACGCAAGGCTACGTCCTGCAAACTCTTTACAATCTCCACTCCAACGGCAACTACTCCACCAATTACCTCGGCCTCAATGAGAAGTGGGTCCAGGGGTATACGAACGCTTACAACAATCCCTGGTATTTCCTGCTGCCCAGTGGCCAGTTTTACGCCTGGAACGGCGCGAAGACCGGCGCCGCCGCGATGAAGGACCCGCTCAACGGCAATAATCCGATGGTCCCGCTGGCCACGCTGGAACAGCCCAGCCTTTACTGGATCAACCCCGTGTTGCTGTATCAGAACAGCGCCAACAACGACCTCAATTACGCGCTCAAGAATGATCTGGGCCTCAAGGTGAGCGGCAGCCTATCCACTACCTATTTGAATCGCGGCGATAGCTGGTTGAAAAGCTCGTCGGGAGCCTGGTATTACATTCAGGCCAACGGCCAGATGTATCTCTGGGGTGGCACCACGGACAAGGCCAAGGACACGCTCGTGGCGACGCTCGCGGTGTTGCCGACAGACACCACGTCCGACACGATTGCTCTGCGCATCGTTAATGCTCAGCCCGGCCAGTTCGCCGGGGCTTTGCAGGTTACCGGCAACGCGCTGAAGGTCACGCCGGCAAGCACCTTCTATGGCGATATCTGGGTCGTCGCCGGAGTCACCGACGATGCCGCCAACACGACGTCGCCTGGCAACAACCGCTTTACCTATCAATCATTCAAGATCAAGGTGATCGCTTGATGGCAAATGGGGCACCGCCATGGTAAAATAACGCGGCATTCCGAACATGCCTTTTTCACCATGGCGGGGGGCTCCCGGTGTTCCGTTTTATCTTCCTTAGTTGGCTGATGGCGTGGCATGCTTCCGCCGTCGCCCAGGCGCAGAGCCACTGGTCCTTCCGGCCCATTTCCAGCCCTGCCGTACCCAAGCCACCTGGAATGCCGAACCGCACGAACGAGCGTCGATGCTTTTATATTCGAGAAACTCCAGAGCCAGGGGCTCAAGCCCGCTCCGGAAGCCGAGCGGGCCACGCTGATCCGCCGCGTCACCTTTGATCTCACTGGGCTGCCGCCGTCGCCCCAGGAAGTAAAGGCGTTTGTCGAGGATAGGGCCGCCGATGCGTATGAGCGCCTGGTCGAGCGCCTGCTGGCATCGCCGCGCTACGGCGAACGCTGGGCACAACACTGGCTCGACATCGTGCGTTTTGCCGAGTCGGATGGGTTCGAGTACGACCGCTACCGGCCGGGCATGTGGCGCTACCGTGATTACGTGATCGCCAGCTTCCTCGAAGACAAGCCCTACGATCGCTTTGTCCTGGAACAGCTTGCAGGCGACCAGCTTGCCAAGCACACCGCGCCCATCCCGTCATCAATCAACGATGATGACCCGGAAATTGCCGCTGGCTTTCACCGCTTGGGTCCCGTGCGCCGCAACGCGGGTAATCAGGATGTCGCCTCCAACCGCAATGAAGTACTTACCGAGATGACCGACGCCGTCGGCATGGTCTTCATGGGGCTGACGGTCGGCTGCGCGCTGCCACGACCATAAGTTCGACGATTTTTCTCAGGAGGATTACTACCGGTTGCAGGCCTTTCTGGCCGGCACCCAGGAATACGACCACGTATTGGCCGACAAGTTCACTCAGGATCAGTGGCAAAAGACCATGACCGCCGCGACCAAGGAGATCAAGCAGCTCAAGCAGGCGCTCGCGAAAGCGGGAGCGGACAGCGAGGCGTTAAGCCAGAAACTCAAGAAGGCAGAAAGTAGTCTGCCGGCGCCCCTGCCCTCCTTGTGCACCGTCCACGAAGATAACGCGGCACGACCCGAGATTCATGTCCTCAAAAGGGGCCTGGCCGACAAGAAGGGCAAACGCGTCGGCCCGGGCCTGCCAACTGCCCTGGTCGCGGGCAAAGAGCAAACGTCGGCCACGCAAGCCGACAATCCTCGCCAGGCACTGGCGCAGTGGCTAACTGAGCCGAACCATCCGTTGACGGCGCGGGTCTGGGTCAATCGTGTCTGGCAATATCACTTTGGACGCGGCCTGGTCGCAACTGCCAATGACTTCGGTGTCAACGGCAGCCCGCCGAGCCATGCCGAGTTACTTGATTATCTTGCCGGTGAGCTGGTGCACGGCGGCATGCGCCTCAAGCCGCTGCACCGCTTGATCGTGTTGAGCGCCACCTATCGCCAGACGGCGCATGCGCCGGACGGGCAAGCAGGCGGCTTGAAAGACCCGGACAATCGCCTGCTCTGGCAGTTCCCGCGCCGCCGCCTGAGCGCGGAGGAGCTTCGCGACGCGATGCTGTCCGTCGCCGGACGGCTCAATCTCAAGGCCGGCGGAGAAAGCGTGGTCTTGCCCGTTGAAAAAGACCTCGTCGAGCAACTTTACAACCCCGCCGAATGGCGCGTCACGGCCGACGAGCGCGAGCACGATCGACGTTCGATCTATCTCGTCGCCAAACGCAACCTGCGTTTGCCGTTTGGACAGGCCTTCGATCAGCCGGACCTGCAAACGAGTTGTCCGCGCCGGGAGACAAGCACCCACGCGCTACAAAGCCTGGAGCTGATGAACGGCGGCACCGCCAATCGCCTGGCGGACGCCTTCGCCGAAAGATTGCGCCGCGAGGCCGGCGTGGACCACGCCCAGCAGATAAAGCTTGCCTATGAACTGGCAACCGGTCGCGAACCAACCGCGGCGGAAGCGCTGCTGGCTCTCGATTTTCTGCGGCAACAACCGTTACGCGAGTTCGCGCTCGCCATGTTCAATGTGAATGCGTTCCTCTACGTGGAGTGATGAATGTTCGCCACCCGTCCGACATCACGCCGTGCCTTTTTGCGCGACTCCTTTTGCGGTTTCGGCAACATCGCTTTGCTTTCGCTCCTGAGCGAGGAACGTGCCCGATCCGCGATCATCGATCCGCTGGCGCCGCGGGCCGCCCATCTGCCCGGTCCCAAGGCGAAATCGGTTATCTTTCTCTTCATGGCGGGCGGGCCCAGTCATCTGGAGACTTTTGATCCTAAACCGCTGCTGAACCGGCTTCATGGCCAGCCTCGCCCGCCTGAGTTCGGCCCCGCGCGCTACCAGTTCATTCGTCCGGACGCCAGGCTGCTTGGCTCCACGCGCACGTTCGCCAAGTATGGACAAAGCGGCATCGAGGTCTCGAACCTCTTTCCCCAGGTGGCCAGGCATATCGACGACATCGCGGTGCTGCGATCTTGCCATGGGGACATGGTCGTCCACTCGGCCGCGCAGTACGAGTTGATGACGGGGCGCACCGTGCCCGGTTTTCCCAGCGTGGGCTCGTGGGTGGTTTACGGCCTCGGGTCGGAGAGTCGTTCGCTGCCGGCGTACGTCGTCATGCCTGATCCCGCCGGGGCCCTCGAAGCGGGTCAGCCCATGTACCTGCATGGTTTTTTACCGGCGGTGTATCAGCCAACGGTCTTTTCCGCTGGTCCCCACCCGGTTCGCAATCTCAGTTTGCCGCCCGGCATCAGTTTGGCGCAGCGGCGCGAGACGGTCCGCTTGATCCGTGGTCTCAATGAGGCCACGCTGGCGCCGGAGGATGAAGAACTCAACGCGCACATCGGCAGCCATGAACTCGCTTTTCGCATGCAAACCGAAGCCCCGGCGCTGTTCGATATCTCGGGTGAAACCCGCCAGACGCAGGAGCTGTACGGCGTGGGCACAGACGCCACCGACGATTATGGCCGGCGCTGTTTGCTGGCGCGGCGGCTGGTGGAAAACGGCGTTCGTTTTATTGTGGTCGTGGCCGGCGGTGGGGCCGCCAATTCACAATGGGACGCTCACAAGGACGTCGACGAAAACCATATTCGCATGGCAGGCCGCGTGGACAAACCGATTGCCGGCCTGCTCGCCGACCTGAAGCGGCGCGGGCTGTTCGATTCCACCCTGGTGGTATGGGGCGGCGAGTTCGGCAGATCGCCGGAAGCGCAGGAAGGCAAGGGCCGCGATCATCATAACCTTGGCTTTTCCATGTGGCTGGCGGGCGGGGGCATCAAGGGGGGACAGGCAGTCGGCGCCACCGATGAAATTGGCTTTCAGGCCATCGAGGAACCCATTCACTTTCGCGATCTGCACACGACCATTATCCATCAACTCGGCCTGGACCAGGATCGGCTCACCTATTTGCACCTGGGACGTGAAGAACGTTTGACTTTGGTGCACGGACGTGTGATTGACAAAATCGTCAAATGATGAGGGGTTCATGTTCCGGCCATGTTTGTGGAAGGTTTTTTTGGCCGTGGCCCTGCCTTGCTGGCTCGCCCCGTCCCCTGTCTTCGCCACGGACACGCCGTTACGTATCGCCACGTTTGAGGCCGATATCACGCCGCCTCTTGGTGCGCCCTATGTGATGCGCTGGTCATGCCGGCCAAGGAAATTGTCGATCCCCTCAGCGCACGCGGCGTCATTCTGTTTTCCAGCGAAGGGCCGATAGTCCTGTGCGCTCTGGACTGGGTGGGCATCGGCAACAGTGGCCACCTGGCCTTTCGCACCGCCCTGGCCCGGGCGGCCGGCACCACGGTGGATCGTGTTTGTGTCCACTGCCTGCACCAGCACGATGCGCCGGGGTGCGACTTCGCGGCGGAAGAGGTTCTTGTCGCGCATGGCCTGGGCGGAAAATTGTTTGACGCGGCGTTCGCTCACCGCGCCATCGCCCGTGTCGCCGCCGCGGTCCAGAAAGCGCTGAAGAGTCCGCGTCTCGTCACCCATGTTGGCATCGGCATGGCCAGGGTCGAGCAAGTGGCGTCGAATCGCCGCGTCCTGGGCATGGACGGCAACGTCAAATATGTCCGTTATAGCGCTACCAAAAACCCGAAGATTCGCGGAACCCGAGGGGCTGATCGATCCTTACGTACAGCTTGTCAGTTTTTGGGATGGTGAGACGCCCATCGTCTCGATGACTTACTATGCGACCCACCCGCAGAGCTACTATGGTAACGGCGGCGTCAGTTCTGACTTTCCCGGGATGGCGCAGCGAATGCGGGAGATGGAAGTACCCGCGGCCATGCACATTCACTTCAATGGCGCCGGCGGCAACGTCACAGCCGGTAAATACAACGACGGCAGCCCGGCAAATCGGGCCCTGTTGGCGCAGCGCCTGGCGCACGGCATGAAAGAAGCTATTGCCGGGGCCAAGAAAGAGCCCATAAATAGCGCCGGGGTTGCGTGGCGCGTGGTAGCGGCCGCCCTGCCCTTGAGCGAGCGATACAATGTCAAGGACCTGGAGGTGCGCGTGGCCGACGACAAACTGGCTGTAACCGAGCGTCTGAAGGCTGCCCGTCATCTGGTCTGGGCCAGGCGCTGCGCCGCGGGTGAAAAGACCGACATTGCCTGCTTACGCCTGGGCCCGGCGTATGTGCTCCATATGCCGAGTGAATTATTTGTCGAATACCAGCTCGCCGCCCAAAAGATGCGGCCTCAGTCTCCGGTTTTAATGGCCGCCTATGGGGACTACGGCCCTGGCTATATCGGCACCGCCATGGCCTACAGCCAGGGCGGCTACGAAACCGGCCCCGTCTCCCGCGTGGCCCCCGAAGTGGAGGCTGTTTTAATGGGGGCGATGAAAGAGCTTTTGAAGTAATTCGGGGCGTGTCCCTGGCACCTACCAATATCTTGCCATCCCTTCACCTTCTCTGAAATTTATTTTCCGCGCGCGCCGCCCCCGCGAGCGTCGTCTTCTATGCGGAGACCAATGATTGCAAACGAAGAAATTCTGGTCCTTTGTGCTCAAAAAGGCGATCGAGCCGCCTTTGAAGAGCTGGTGACGCGTACGTCCCGGCTTGTCTTTGCCAAGCTTTACCTGGAAACGGGCGACCGCCATCAGGCCGAGGATTTGTTGCAGGAAACGCTGTTGGCGGCCTATCGCAATTTGGATCAATTGACGGAGCCGGCGAAGTTTCGATCCTGGCTCCTGCGCATTGCGCAGAACCAGGCGATCGATGCCCTGCGCCGCGGCCTGCGCCGCAAACGCCACGCGGAAGCCCACCCACCGGCGGCACGACCAGACACGCGGTCGCCTGAAGAGGACGCCGAGCGCGACGATATGCGTGCCAGGGTGCTGACAGTGTTGCGCGGGTTGCCCGAAGAATATCGTCTGCCCCTGACGCTCCGGTATATCGGCGGCGCCAATTACGAAACGATCCAAACCCAAATGGGCCTGACCAACGGCTCCCTACGCGGCCTATTGCACCGCGGCTTGCAAATGTTGCGAGAGCAAATGAACCGGGCAACGGAAGAACCGTTCCCACCACCACCGCGATACCAAAGCCCAGGTTGATTTGCCAACTCTGGAGTTAGAACTGATAAGAGGTTTTTACCCCGAAGGGGTTAAATCCCAAAGCCCAGGGTTGGTACGCGAACCCTGGGTCACATGCGATACCGACATTTACCCACAACGGGTTTTTACCCCGAAAGGGGTTAAATCCCAAAGCCCAGGGTTGGTACGCCAACCCTGGGTAAGAACCGACAACGACATTTACCCCGAAGGGGTTACATCACCGTCTTGCCCAACACGTTGATGTGATCCCTTCGAGATAAACAAACGCGGCAAACAAGGGTGTCTTATGTCCGAACATGCCTGGTTCCAAGAAAACCTTGCCAGCTACCTTGCCGGCGGCCTTACCATCGAAGAACGCGAGCGCTTTGATCGTCACCGGGTCGCGTGCAAACCCTGCACCCAGGTGCTCGCGGAGATTCAAGGATTTGACACGGCCATGGATAATCTCTTCGCGGTGGTGCGACCAGGGCCTGGCTGGGAGGCTCACGTGGTTGACAATCTGCGTTCGGCCAGGCCACGGCGCCGATTATTGATCCCCCGCTGGCTTCGTATAGCCGCCTGCCTGGCGGTGCTGGGGAGCTTGGGTGCCGTCGTAAATATTTTCGCTGCCTCGGGCGGTCTGAATTTTCCAGGTGCGGAGTCCGAGACGAAAAGTCAGTACGCATCGCTAAATCCATTTAGTACCGATCTGGTTGACGGAACGACTTGGAAGCTAACGGAAAGCTCTGCGGCGTCCGAAGGAGCACTGGCCCGATTCTCCCTGCTAGACACCGAAGGCCTCCAAGGCAAATTAAATGTCAACACACTTTCTGACTCCGAAACTTTAGAATCCTTGGTTGAAAATCTCTCGTCCAGTTACCATGGCTTGAATACGGTTACAGAAGGTAAAACATCTAACCTTTCCGTGATGAATCGTGGTGGGTCTTCCAAGCAAACGGATGAAGCCTGGTCCAAAAAACGCCAACTCACGGAGCTCTCCGCAAACGGTGAGACCTATTTCAAACCCCGTTTAATCGAGAACGCCGAGTTATCACAGCAACAGGA
Source organism: uncultured Planctomycetota bacterium (assembly GCA_963848825.1). Lineage (GTDB taxonomy): Bacteria > Planctomycetota > Planctomycetia > Gemmatales > Gemmataceae > CAVVSQ01. The sequence goes on from CAWKFA010000010.1 coordinate 212,564, forward strand.
CCGACGCAAAGAATCTGTCAAGGTGATCGAGGCTTTCGGGAACAAGCTTTCCACGCGGTCAGAGGGCGGCGACGCTGCCATGAAGAAGTCGATGGATGACCTGCTAAGCACCACGAAAGCCCAAATCGCCATTGCCCAGGAAAAAACGCCACCTGCGCCGGAGACTGCCGCGCAAGATCATTCGCACGGGCGACATGGAATTCGAAGTCGACGGCTTCGACGCCGCTGTGGCTGGCATTACTCGGCTGATAAGCGCCGTGCCTGGCGGCTTCGTGGCCACGGTCAATAGTGACAAACTCCCCAATGGCAAAATCAAAGGTTGCGTCGTTTTGCGTCTGCCGCCGGAAAAGTTGGACAAGTTCTTACTCGATTTACGCCAGGAGCTCGGCAAGGCGGGCGAATTGAAAAGCCAGCGCATCGGCAGCCAGGACGTGACCAAGCAATACACAGATGTCGAGAGCCGGCTGCGCGGCGCTCGCGCAATGGAAGAGCGCTTTCTCGAAATCATCAAGACCGGCAAGGGCGAGATCAAGGACCTGATTGTCGCGGAGAATGCCCTCGGCGTCTGGCGCACCAAGATCGAGGAAATGGAAGGGGAAATTCGCTTTTACAACAACCAGGTCGGGCTCAGCACGCTGACGATCACGCTCTACGAGAAGGAAATCCAGGCGGCGGCCGAGTTGGTCATCAGCGAGCGCCGGAAACTGCAACTCGAGGTGGAGGACGTCGACAAAGCGCACCAGGCCGCACTGGCCGCGGTGACGGAGGCCAGGGGACATGTCACGAAGTCCGACTTTAAACAGACTACGGCCGGGCAGCTCGAAGCGACGTTGCATTTTGGTATTGCCCCGGCCGAAGCCGACAGGATAAGCGCTCAGCTCAAACAGCTCGGCGTGGTCACGCATCAGGATGCGGATCGTACGGGGCAAACCCAGGGAGGCGGCAGCCAGACCGCAACCATGAAAACCAGGCAAAACGACGTGCTCTTCGAGGTAGGAATCTACAACACCGCCAACGTCAAACCGCGTGAAGCGCTGGTGCTGGAAATCGCCTCCGTGGATGTTGCGGCCGGCTTCCGCAAGCTTCAGGAAGCCGTCGCCAGGGTGAAGGGCCAGGTGCGCGGCGGACAGATCGACAACCAGGACAAGCCAAACGTTGCCGCCCATCTTGATTTCGACGTTCCGGCGGCGGAGAGAAAAGTTATTGACCAGGTTATCGCGGAGATCGGCAAAACCATCACGCGTAACGCCACGCAGGCAGCGGTGGGTGAGGCAGCGACCGATCGCAAAATTGGTTACCGCATCAGTCTTAAGGACGCCGCGGCTCTGCCCGCGCGAGAATATTGCCCTGGGCATCGAAGTAAAAGACGTGGACCAGTCGCTCCAGGAGATTATGGACCTCGTCAAGGGCGCCAAGGGCCGTTTCATCGATGCCAAGAAGACTAGCGAACGCAATGGTCAGGTTTCCGCGGTCCTGAGTTTTAATGTCCCCTTGGCTGCCAAGAGCGAAGTCCTGCGCCAGCTCAAGGGGCTCGGCATCGTGCGTGGTCAATCCTCAACGGGCAAGCCGTTAAGTCCCGATGATGACCTGGCCACTGTTCAGTTCGAGGTTGCCGTGGCCAGCCCGGCGCTGATCGTACCGAGCGACGAAGGGCTGTGGCCGCAAATCCGCACCAGCCTCTTCTATAGCTTCCGGCTGCTCTCCTGGAGCCTGATGTTCGTGATTCTCGGCGTCAGCGTGATCTTGCCATGGACGTTGATTATGTGGCTTGGCTACCGCATTATTCGAATATGGCGTAAGAAGCCGGGACCGACAACTTGAGCGGGCAGCGCCGATCCGATAAAATGATAATCGTCGGAAGAAATCCCAACGAGACTCATGATGACGGATCGTTTGCCAACTTCAATGTCAGGCGCGCAGCCTCCTTCCGGGAGCAGCGAGGAGAAACTTCTCGACCTTCTTGACCGGTGGCAAGATGCCTTTGAAAAAGGGCGGGAAATCGAGGTTGCCGAGCTATGTCGCGACTGCCCGGAACTGGCCACCGAGATGCAGCGCCGCATTGACGTCCTGTGGATGATGGATAAGCTGGCGACCTCCGGCGACGCCGCCACGCCCAAACCCTCCGACGGCATGACGTTACAGCCCCCCGATGCTGAACGTGAAGACCAGTGAAGCACCGCCGAACACCCCAAAAACAGCTCCAGCGACCGGCGATAAAGGCGTAAGTCCGCTCGCACATCTCCTCAAAGTGTTCGCTCCACCCCAGGTTCCGGAAGAACTAGGCCGGCTTGGCGAGTTCGCGATACTCAAGTTGCTGGGCGAAGGCGGCATGGGCGCGGTATTTATCGCTGAAGACCCCATGCTCAAAAGGAAAGTCGCCCTCAAGGTCATGCGGCCTGAGATTGCCGTCGATCCCATGGCGCGCGAACGATTTTTACGCGAGGCCCGGACGCCGCGCGTCTGCAAAACGACCATATTGTCCCCATCTTTCACGTCGGCAAGGACAAGGACAGCGAGGTGCTGTTCATCACCATGCCCCTCTTGCAAGGGGAGACGCTGGAACAACGCCTAAAGAATGGGCCGCCTCTTACCCTGCCGGACATGATGAAGGTGGGTCGAGAGGTCGCGGAGGGCCTGGCCCATGCGCACTCCATGAACCTGATTCATCGCGATATCAAGCCCGCCAACCTTTGGCTGGAGTCCGCTCACCGAGGAAACGCATCGGTGGCCAAGGAAAGCAGGAGCACACCGCTTCCCGAGCCAAACTTTCGTACGCCCGAATTTCGCGTGAAGATTCTCGACTTTGGCCTGGCCCGGCCCATGGAAAGCAGTGAAGCGTTAACCGGTACCGGGGCATTCCTGGGCTCGCCTGGTTTCATGTCGCCGGAACAGATCAATGGCGACACGCTCGATGAGCGTTCCGACCTGTTTAGTCTGGGCTGTGTCCTCTATCGCCTGGGTGCCGGGCGACCAGCGTTTCATGGCGCCAACCTGACCGCTGTGCTGCTGGCGACCGCGGAGCAAAGCCCTGCCTGGCCGAACAAGGTCAATCCGGCGCTGCCGCTGGCGTTTTCGCAACTCATCATGAAGCTCCTGCAGAAAAAGAAGGAACGCAGGTATAGCTCCGCCCAGGAACTGGTGGACGCCTTTGCGATCCTGCGTCTGGTTTGGCCATCATGAACGTGACACCAAAGCAATTCTGCACAACCGGTCGCGCGAGGCTTTTAGCGCGGACCCCACGATCGTTCCTCCGCTCATTGCCTGGCATCGTTGCCGTTATGGCGATGGTGTTAGGGCCGCCCGGCGGCGCTGGCTCAGCATGACCCGAGCCGGCGCGAGCTGACGACGCCTGGCCTCATTTTGGAAACCGGCAATCGGACCGCGGCCTGCGACGTGTTGACATTCACGAACAACGGGCAATATCTGTTCGCGACCGGCGACGATAAAGTTGTGCGCACCTGGCGCTATTCCCCGCGGGGCCTTGAGCCCTTGCGCGAACCGATCGCGGCGGACGTTCCGCAACCCGTGCTGCGCTGGACCAGCCATCGCGAACGCCGCGGCAATATATACGCGGCCGCCGTTTCGCCCGAGCCCAAGGGCCAGTACATCGCGGTGGGCGGCCTGGGCATTCGCAATAGCCAGCTCGCGGTTCTCGACCGCTTCAGTGGTGAAATCAAAAACGCCGTGCCCTACCTTTCGCTGGATCCCAAGCAGGGAAGCGTGTCGATCTGGTCCATCGTTTTTTCTCCCTCCGGCGATCAAGTCGCTTGCGGCACGGGCGGCGGCTCCGTCTGGACGTGGGACTGGAAAACATCGAAGCCGCCGGTCCTCGTGGGTCAACATGCCGGGCCGGTGGGACTGGACTATAACTACGTCCGCTTCGTCGCGTACGAGGGCAATCGCCTCCTCAGCGCCGATGAGCACGGCGGCGTGTACCGCTGGGACCTGGAGAAGGTCAACTCGGCCGTCGCCTCCCGGATCGCGAACTACAGCAATAATGATGACCCGACCATGCTCATTCGCTTTTTCGCGCTGAGTCCCGACGGGCAAGAGCTGGCCGCCGCGCTGGAGGCCAACCGGGTCGAAATCCGCTCCTTGCGATCGGGGGGAGCGCTGCGAACCATCCCCTTTCCGCCAGGCCACTACCCCAGTGCGTTGGCCTACCACCCAGGCGGCAAAAAGCTCGCGATTTCCTTGCGGGTCGTCGACTTAAGGGCTGATTTTTTCAAGGAGATTGAACACATCGTCGTGGTATATGACGTTGGCGCTTCCCCTGGGGAAGTGGCGCGCATTCTTCCAAGCTATCGCATCGAGGCCCTGGCTTTCCACCCGGATGGCAAACACCTGGCGACCGCGGGCGGCAACAATCACGACGTCAATGTCTACGATCTCGATCAGCCCACCCGCCCACTTGGCACGCCGATGGCCGGGCCGGGCGAATGTATTTGGGGTGTCGGTATTTCGGCGGACGGGCGTTATGTCAGCTATCAAACAGGGCGCGTGCGGGATCCAGATCATCCGAATCGGCGCGCCGAGGGGCCGCGCAAAGTGTTTGATCTCGAACGCCGCCTCTTCGTCAAGGAGGATGGCATCCCCTGGGCACCCGCATCACGGTCGACCGCCGACGGCTGGCAGCTGAAATTTTCCACGCAGGGCATCAGGCGCGCGGATCAATGGTTCGCGCAGGCGGCGGGCGGTAAGATTTGGCCTCTGCCATGGGAGCTGAAGATCAACGAATTTCCGCGTTGCTATGCCTTCCTCCCCCAACAAGGGTCCGCGCACCCAACGCGCGTGGTCGTGGGCCACATGTACGGCGCGAGCATTTACGAGCTGACCCCGGAGGGGCCAATGCGCACCCGCCTCTTGAGCGGGCATGACAGCGAAGTCACCGGCATGGCCCTGTCCGCCGATGGCAAGCGCCTCATTACAGCCTCACGCGATCAGACGATTGCCGGCTGGAGCCTCGAGGACTGGCCGAGCCATCCGCAGCTTGGCGCTCAGTTGTATCTCAAGGGAGACAGGCTCTGGGTCGGCACGATCGACCAGGGAGGCCCCATCTGGGAAACCGGGCTTTCCACGGGCGACGAAGTGGTACTGCTCGTGGTGGAACAAAAGATTCTTTACAACCGCAGCGGCAAATACGGGGCGGACAAGGGATCGGCCGGACTGGCACTGAGCGCTCTGCAAAAGCCAAAGGCGGGCGTCGAATTGTACTTCGGCTGGAAAAGGCCAGGCGAAACGCAAGTCATCGAACAACTGACCAACATGCGCGAACGGCCAATCTGGCGGTTTTTTCCTACCCGCGACGGCGACTGGGTATTGTGGCGCTGTCAGGACTACCTTTATGACACGTCCACCAAAGGAGATTCCCTGATAGGGTGGCAACGCAACATGCTTGACGACAAAGGGGCCTTTAATGTGAAGGGCACGCCGCTTTTTTATAAGGCGGAACAATTTCGCAAAACCTATCACAATCCCGAAAAAGTAAGCCAGACCGTGCTGAACTGGTCACGTACCGCCCAGGGAAAAAGCTCGTTCGCGGATATTGAACCGCCCAAAATCTACGTGGACGTGGAAGGTTTGAAGGGTAAGGACAGGTTCGAAGTTGACGCCAAGGCCTTCAAGCTTACCATCAAAGTTGTCCCAAATTCGGCACGGCAAAACCAGGAGTTGACCCGCGTCGTCCTCTGGGTCAACGATTTCCAGCTCAAAAAATGGGAAAACGCGGACCTGACCGGGAAGATCACGCGCAACAAGAACGAACTCGGCCTCGAACAAGGCGTCTTTGTCAGCGAAGCCATCACCATAGCACCAGATATGCTGCGGGCTGGCCCGAACGTTATTTTTGCCCAGAGCTACAACCGGGCCGATGTACGCGGCGAATCCGAGCGCATTTTGGTTACCAGCGTCAAGCCACGGCCAAAGGCCGCGCTCCATGGCCTGTTTATTGGCGTGGGCGATTACAACAAATCAAAGCCCCGGCAAATCAACCTGGGCGCGCCGCAGGACGCGGACGTGCTCGCGGAAGTTTGGCAGCGCAGCCGCGGAACCCAGTACGACAAACCGGCCATTCGCGTCCTCAAGGACAAAGACGTTTCCGCCCAAAGCGTCCTTGGCGAGTTTGACAGTCTGGCCGCGACCGTGAAGCCGGATGACTTGCTCGTTTTTCACCTCGGTGGCCATGGCGTCAGCAAACGCAAATTGCAGGAAGGCGTGGAGGCAAATCTGAGCAAGCAACAACTCCCCGCATTCCACCAGCAGCTGCCCGGGCTGGGCCAGTTCCTCTTTCTGTGCGGAAACTTTGACTACCTGCGGGTCCGCGACACCACCATCAGTCTCGACGACCTTTACGAAAAACTCGTAAAGCTTCCCTGCCACAAGGTCATCATGCTGGACGCCTGCAATGCCGCCGCGGCGGACCCAACGGAACGCAAGGGGACGGACATCATTCGCCTGTTCACCAAGGATGGCGTCGGGCCGATCATCTTCGCGGCGTGTAAAGCGGAAGAATCGGCCCTGGAGTTTCCGGGCTTCGTGGTCGAGCCGGCCTCGGGGCTATTTGCCCAGGCTATCGTCAAAACAATCCACGACGACTTCTCCAGAAGCAAGAAAACGACTCTGTTACCTGAAGATTTGTTCAGAGGCGTGGCGACAAACGTGGAAGTTTGGGTAGAACAGATGCGTAAAGAGGGTGCTGACAAAGATCTTAGCCAACATCCACAGTTTTTCTTGCCGGTTCTCGAACGAAATTTCGCTATCTTGGTAGGCAAAGAATAAAACCCGTTTAGTAATAGGAGTTAGCCATGATTAAAGCCGCACAGTTCGCGAAACCCAGGTACTGGTTCGCCTCACTGGGCTGCCTGGCGTGCTTGCTGGCAAGTGCCTCAGGCGCAGTGCCGACAACATCGACAACGAATTACGCGTCAAATCCCGCTTGATCATGGAAGACATGGAGGCGCATGGCTACAAAAATATCGGCATCCTCAAATTCCAGGTCAAGAAAGGCGCCACGCCGCCAAGCTTGACGGCTGGCAAGCTCAACTCCGTGATGGCTACACGCCTGGAAAACGCCCTCATCATGTCCGACAAGGCGGACAACCCCGTGGGCCTGACGCGGGGCGCCAGTGATGTCGCGGCGGCCAAAGATCCAAAAGCGACATTTCTCACGCCCGAGGGCCGGCAGAAACTCTTCACGTACCAATATCCCCTGGCCTGGGGCACGGATAACGTCAGTGTCGATTGCTTTTTGACGGGCGTTGTAGACATTACGCCGGACATGAAGAAGACCAAGATTGTCGTGAATGCTTTCGATCAGAAAAATCCCGGCCTGCGCGAAGTCCTGACATTCACGGTGGATACCGATCTCTCCATCCTGCGTGATACCAACCAGAGCTTCGTGGTGGCGAGGCGCAGCTTCAACGCCTGGGCCAATGCCGAAGACCCGGATGAAGAACTCAACAAAATCGCGGTCAAGGAAGCCGTCAAGGTAAATCAGCCAGGTTCCACGGGTAAAATGTCCGTCGATGAAATGAAGGACTACCTGAATTTTCAGGTTCTCTTCAATGGCCAACCGGTGGATATTACCTCGGACGGCCAGCTGAGCAAACCCGCGGCCGGCCAGACGGTGCTCATCAAGATGACGGCCAAGGTGAAGCTCGGCGTTTTGTTACGTGTCAACGGCATTAACACCCTGAACGACCAGCGTGATGAAAAGCCGAACCTGACGGATTACAACTGGTGGGTGCTGGAACCGAACACCGAATACCAGATCCGCGGCTATTACAATAAGGGCCAGGTTAAAACCTTCGTGGCGAAGGCCGACTCGGAAGTTGATCCGGGCGCCGACCTTGGCGACAAAAGCGACCGTCATGGCAAAATCGACATTGATATCTTCATGGACCCCACTTCCGTCGCGAAAGCCGCGACCCCGAAGACGCGTAAACCCGATTTTTCATTCCGGACGGTGAATACCCGCGCCGCAACCTTCGGCGAACTGAAGAGCCAGATTCAGAAGAGCATGCAGGTGGGCAATGGGCCCGCCCCGGCCCGAACGTTCATTGTGGGCGGTGCCGTCGAAAATCAAACCCTCGCCAAGACAACGTTCGATGGCCGACATGTCGGTGGCCTCACCATCACCTACGGCCGCAAATAAACGACCCTCTCAAAGTGAAACAACGGCGCTGGCACGGGCCAGCGCCGTTGTTTCGTTAGAGTCCGCAAAGTCGTCACATCTTGTCGGGTCTTTTTCCCCATTACCCATCTTGCGGCGAACTCCGCTGGCGAACCTGTCGAAAAAGAGAAGTGTGTCACAGGTTGCCTACTCTCTCTTCGTAACCTGGGCGGCCGGTCCGCTTTGCCGGTGGCCCTTAGCCTGACCAGACCACAAGGAGGTCATTCGATGGGCATTCGTCGTGGATTGTTGGGACTGGTAGCCATGGGGCTGGCATCGGGCCAGCTCGCCGCGCAGTCGGTGGAGCAAACGTCGTTTCTATTCCGGCGCCCGGCCGCCACGTGTGATACGTGCAACACGCCTGCCTCGGGACCATTGACGGTGATGCCCGCCGACCCCAACACTCAGGGTCAGGCGCCAGCCGTCGACAATCAGGCCTTCGCCCAGGCCCCGGCGGCCGGTGGTGAAGCCGGCATGTCCTTTAACCCCGCCATGTTCGGCGATATCGTCGGCAGCGGTCGCAGTTCAGTTTATGTGCCGGCCTTCCAGGTTATACACACCACGAACTCCCTGGGGACGACGACAACGACGACCATCTTTACGCGGCAGGTACAAGTGCCGGTTGTAACCACGGGTTCCTTCAAAATCTCCGACAACGAAAGTCCCCGACCCACGGACCGTATCTTTACGACTTACAACTACTTTGATCGCGTCAGTTCGGGCCCGAACGTTGGCCTCAATCGCGAGGTGATGGGGTTCGAAAAAACCTTCCTGGGCGGTGATGCGTCCTTTGGTATGCGCCTGCCGTTTTTGCAAACTACCGGGGGCGGCAGCTCCAGTGGTTTTCCCGACCATCAGGTAGGCGATATCACGCTGATCACCAAATATGCCTTCATCAACAACCGGGAAACGGGCAACCTCGTTTCCGGCGGCCTGGTGCTGACGGTGCCCAGCGCAGACCATTCGTTCGTGCCCACGGACGGCGTCGCGTTGCGGTCGGTGCTTTTCCAACCCTATGCCGGCTGGATCGTCAATAGTGGCGACCTGTTTGCCCATGGCTTTCATTCGCTGGTGATTCCCACCGATCGCCGGGACATCACCGAAATGAATAACGACGTTGGCGTCGGCTTCTGGGCTTATAAGAACGGCGATAGCCTCGTCCGTGGCCTGGTGCCGACCATCGAAGGCCACCTATATACTCCCCTTAATCACCGCAATAACAACGACGTCATCTACGGCTCCAACGTTCTCACGCTGACCGCGGGCGTGAATGCGGTTTTCGCTGGCAATTCCACCCTGGGTGTTGCTTTTGGGGTGCCAGTGACCGGGCCGCGGCCGGATAACTTCGAAGCGATTGTGTCGTTCAACTTCCGCTTCTAGAATAACGGCTCGTCAATCACGGTTTCCAACCTGACTGGATTGATTTTTTCGGCTCACCCGAATTGATCAAACAGTCAGGTTGGAAATCTGACTTTCCTCCGCACTTCTTGGTAGTCAATTCTTCTTTTCGAGATCGTCCGCCAACTTTTGATGGGTCCTGGCATTTTTCTGATCATTCATTTGTCGGTAGACATCGCTTAGCTGGCGATGGGCGCGAACATATTGTGGATCGATCCTCACTGCGTGGAGGAGCGCCTCGGCGGCCATGGGGTACTTGGCTTGCAGAAAGTAGGCGTTGCCCAGGTTGAGCCAGGCCTCTTTGTATTTGGGCTGCAGTTCCGTGGCCTTTTTAAGGTCCAGGGCGCCATTTTCCAGGTCTCCACCGTTGACGCGCAACTTGCCACGCTGGTTCCACCATTGCGCCCGGCTGCCGTCCAGTTTGAGCGCGGTGGTATAATCCTCGACCGCCCGCTGGGTGTTGTTCTTCACTTGCCAGACATTTCCCCGCTGGGCAAATAGAAACGCTTGCTGATCGTCCAGCGCGATCGCCTTGTCAAAATCGGCCAGGGCATCGTCCCAGTGCTTGAGGCTCACCTCGGCGATGGCGCGATTGCCGTAAGGAAACACGAGGTGCGGTTGCAGGCGAATGGCCACGGTGAAGTCCTTGATAGCGGCTTCGTAATCCCGGCTGGAGGTTAACGCGACGCCGCGGGCGTTGTATTCCAGGGCCCAATCGGGATCGAGATCGAGTGCCCTGGCGAAGTCCTTCATCGCCGAGGCATAATCTTTCGTGGCCGCCTCGATCTTGGCCAGGCTTGAATAAGCGGTGGCGGTGAGGCTATCCAGCTTCAGCGCGGCGTGGCATTCCGCCAGGGCGTCGTCATATTGCTTCATGTGAAAATAGGTTTCGGCGCGCTGGAGATAAAGCTCGAGAAAGTCCGGCATCGTCGCCTGGGCACGCTGGAATTCCACCAGCGCGGCGGGGTAGTCGTTTTTCTCCAGCAAGGCGGACCCGGCCAGGTAGTCAGCCGCACCCTGGACTGGTACCGTTACAGGCCAGCCGAGGTCCCCCTGCCCTTCGGCCAACACCGGAACCTGCTCGCCACCGCGGATCGCGTCGGCGACGACCTTGGTGACCGCTGGCCGTAGGTAGTCGATCAAGGTGATCGGTGTCACGGTTGGCCTGGCGGCGTCACCCAGGAGGCCCTGGACAAGCACCTGGCAAAAAGCACTGTGGCGGGTGACGGAATGCTCGTAACTGGTTTGACCCTTGCCGCAGGCGTAGAGAATCGCCATTCCCGGAGGCGGCGGCACATCCCAGGTGCGTGCCCGCGCTGTCGGGTTATCGCTCGTCCAGTCCCGCCGCCAGCAGTCGAGGATCAGCAGTTTTTTGGAAGATGGAGACGCGGCAAGGATATTCACCACGTCGCTGAGCGCGATCAGCGTGCCCGCATCGGCGCGATCGCTGCCCGCGGGACAGAAATAGGCGCCGTCCTGGCCAGGCACTTCCACGGCATGCCCCACAAGTACGACGACAAGGACATCCGCGGGCGTACTGACCGATTGCAGCTTGCGCAGCCGCTCGCGGATGATGGCGGCCGAAGGCCGTGCTTCGGGAAGACTCTGGCCGCGCGTCTGCGTCAGCACGGTTATCTTGTCGGGCTGATAGCCGCCGACACGTAAAGTCCGCGCCAGCGTTTCGACGTCCGGCTCCGCATGCACATAGGAAGGCAGAGCCGGCGTGCCCTGACGAACGCCAATCAACAGCGCATATTTTTCCTCCTTGAGCGGCGGCTTGGGTAGCTTGGCCTCCTCCGTCTTGATGGGGTCCTTCTTGGGGTCGATCGATTTGGGAGAGTCATCCTTTTTCGGAATATCTTTGAGCGGAAATACCGGAATATCTTTGGGATCAACTTTCGGCGGAGTATCCTTCGGTGGCGCGTCCTTGGGTGGAATGTCTTTCGGCGGCGTGTCCTTTGGCGGGGCATCCTTGGGAGGCGAGTCTTTGGCCGACTCTTCTTTGGATCTTCCTTAACCGGGATATCCTTGATCGGAATATCCGGGACGGGGTCGCCCTTCTTTGGATCAACCTTGCTCAGGTCAGGCGTTTTTGGCGGCGGCTGCACGGCTAAAGGCCCGTCGCCTTTGGTCTTGTCAGGGTCGAATTTGGTCGGATGGTGCCTTTGTTTTGCCTGTGGAAGCGACAGTTGTGGGTTTCCCCTTGTCATCCGTCGGCCCATTGACCGCCACGTAGACAAAGTAAGCCGGGATCAGAACCAGCGCGAGCAGGGTGGCCCCTATCAACACCCGCCGCGCCGTTGTCCCGCCTCGCGAAGGCGGCTTGCCGCCATGAATCAGGTCGTGCAGAGCGGCTGCGGCCGTGGGATAACGTTCCTTGACGTTTTTTTTGAGGAGCTGATCGAGAACCATGGCCAGGCCTGCCGACACTCCGGGGACGAGTTCGCTTACGGGCGGCAGGTTCAATTCGGGCGTGGCGTGCCAGCGCATCCAGGCGATTTCAACATCGATATCTTCTGGGCCGACGCCTGGAAAGAGACTGTTGAAAGCGGGCCCTTTCAGCAATTCGAGGGCAGTGAACCCCAAAGCATAGAGATCGGCCCCGCGGCCGACTTTGCCAAAATCCGAACGCAACAGCTCGGGGGCCAGATACTTGGCGGGTGCCGATTGCGGGCTCATGCCGCTGCTGGAACCGCCGACGGCATCGCCAAGATGATAGTTGCCGCGCGCGTCCCGATGAAGATTGGCGGGCCGGATGGCCCCATGAATTCGATTGCTATTATGCAGTTTTTCCAGGGCGGCCAGGACCTGGCTCAGGATGTCACGCACCTGGTCCTCGGTGAGAGGGCCCAGCGCGATTTGGCCATCCAAACTACCTTCCTTGAGTTTCATGATGTTGCAGTTCTCAAGTTTCCGGCAGTCCGTTCCCCACAAGCTTATCTAGTTTCAGACAGGCGGATTGCCAGCGACGCCGAATGGTCCGTTCGCTGGTCTGAAATAGCTCGGCAATGCGGGCCTGCGTCCAGCCATGATAAAACACGAGCCCAATGACTTCTCGTTCCTCCGCGGGCAAATTGCTGACCGCCTGGTGAAAGTCGTACCACCGATCCAGGTTGTCGCCCGACTCTGCCCCATCCACCACTACCACATCCCGCAGGATGGAGTCTCCATGAGTGGCCAGATTATCACCCGGCCTCTTCGCGCTGCGGTAATGGCGAGCCAAATCCAACAATTCACGGCGTATCTGCTCGGCGGCCAGGCCAAAAAAGTCGCGCGTGCTCGCCGGCTTGATGGCTTGTATGGCACGCAGCAGGCGTACCAGGGCATTCTGCAAAACGTCGCCGGTCTCCTCCCAGCGCCTCACGGCGGGGAACCGCTGCAACATCTTGCGCCAGCCTTTCCAGGTTGCCGCACACCGCGCGCACCAACTCATCCTGCGCGCCATTGTCCCCGCTCCGCATGCGATCAATCAGCTGGTGCAACTGGCCCGTTTGAAATTCCATCTCAACCATTATACTTTACCTGGGCCAGGCGCTGCACTCCCAGTCTACTTGCCCTGGCGTGGGCGCTCGCGCAGCGTGCCTATCTCCGGCACGTCGGGCATCCGCTTGTTAATTTCAAGTGATCTTGCAGGCCTCGTCGAAGTCCAGGCGCGGGCTGCGTGGAAATAACTTGGCCGGGTCGCCGTGACCGAGATTGCACAGGAAGTTCGATTTCACGCTGGTGCCCGCGAAAAACGCCGCATCGACTTGCGCATTGTTAAAGCCGGACATTGGCCCACAATCCAGACCGACGGCCCGCGCCGCCAGCATGAAGTAGGCCCCCTGCAACGAGGAATTCCGCAGGGCCACATATTCGAGCACGTTCTCCGGCAGGTCCTTGAACCACGCCCTGGCGTCCACGTGCGGAAAGAGCTGGGGGAGTTTGTCGTAAAACTTGATGTCCATGCCGATGATGGCGGTGACCGGCGCGCCATGGTCTTGGCGACGTTGCCGGCATCAAGGGCGGGCTTCAGTTTTTCCTTCGCTGCCGAGGATTTGGCGAAAACGATGCGCATGGGGCAGATGTTGGCGGAGGTGGCCCCCATCTTGGCGAGGTCGTAAGCCTGCCGCAGCAATGCGTCGTCTACCGGCAGGTCGAGCCACGCCGAATGGGTGCGTGCTTGCCGCCAGATCAGGTCCTGTCCTTGCTCGCTAAGCAATTTGCTCATGATATATCGTCCTCTCCTTGAGCATTACGATTGGTTGTCGATGCGCACCTACCTCCGGTACGCCCATCAAGCTTTGATGAATGCCAGGAGGTCGGCGTTGACTTCCTCTTTTTGCACGGAGCACAGGCCGTGCGAGCCGCCCTTGTAGACTTTGAGCTCGGCACCCTTGATCAATTTCGAAGTGGGCAGGGCGGAACTTGCCAGCGGTACCGTCTGATCGTCATCACCGTGTATTATCAGCGTGGGAACGTCAAACTTCTTGAGGTCGCTGGTAAAATCGGTCTCCGAGAAAGCCCTGATGCAATCAAAGACGTTCTTGAGGCCGGCGTGCATCCCCTGCATCCAAAACCAATCACGCAACCCCTGGCTGACCTTGGAGCCGAACCGATTGGCGCCGTAGAACGGCTTGCTAAAGTCCTGGAAAAACTGGGAACGATCGGCGAGCACAGCGGCGCGCATCTTGTCGAACTCCGCCATGGGCAGGCCGTCCGGGTTTGCCGGCGTCTTGAGCATGAGCGGGGTGACCGCGCCAATAAGCACCGCCTTGCCGACGCGCCTCGTGCCGTGGCGCCCGATGTAGCGCGCGACTTCGCCGCCACCCGTGGAATGACCGATCAATACCGCCTTGTCGAGGTTCAGCGCTTCTACGAGCGCCGCGAGGTCGTCGGCATAGGTGTCCATATCGTTGCCGTTCCAGGGTTGGCAGGAGCGGCCGTGACCGCGCCGGTCATGGGCAACGCAGCGATAGCCCTGGCTCGCCAAAAACAGCATTTGATCTTCCCAGGCATCACTGCTGAGCGGCCAGCCGTGGCTGAAGACAATGGGACGGCCGGTGCCCCAATCCTTGTAATAAACCCGCGTGCCGTCTTTCATCGCGATCCTGGGCATAGCTTTTCTCCTTATAAAGGAAACATTGTCCGCGAATGTGCAGCCAATACTATGACATTTGGACGGTTGCTTCTCTCCAAGTTTGGAAGTTGGCCGGCGGTCTTATTGTAGGGGCTGTCGGAAGGCCGTAGCGTCATCTTAATTATGTGGCGGTGCCCAGCCAATGAATTTGGAAGCCAGACCACCCGGCGCGAACAACCCACCCGACCCATTGCCCCCCTCGGCTCCCCTGGCAGGCTCCACCGCGGCCGCCGTTGTCGCCCACCCGGTTGCACCCCAACGCCTATCCAGCAGAAAAAAGCTGGTCATTGCCGGGCTGGGGATCCTCGTGCTCGCGGCCGCCTGTTACGTCGGCATTCCCATGCTTCGGCTATCTTTCAATACCGTGTCCACGGACGACGCCTACATCAATGGCCACGTCACCTTCGTAGCGGCACGGGTGGCCGGCCAGGTGGTCAAGGTTATCGTCGATGATAACAATCGCGTGCGCAAGGGGGATTTGCTCGTCCAGCTCGACAAGGAGCCTTATCAGGTGCAAGTGGACCTGAAGGAGGCATTCGTCGCGGCGGCGGTGGCGGACTTGGCGGTCGCCACGGCCCAGGTGCACGCGAATGTGGCCCAGGCGCGCAGCGGTCGTTTCAAGCTCGAACATGCCGTGGAAGATGTGAACAATCATGTTGCCCAGTTGCGGGCCAACGTCGCCAGTCTCGATAGCGACTTCGCCGTGCGCGACCGCGCCAAGAAAGACCTGGAACGCGTGCAGATCTTGATGAAGACTCCCGGTGCCGCCACGCCGCAGGAGCTTGATCTCAAGTTGCAAGAATACCAGGTCGCCAAGGCCAGGGTCCGCCAGTCACTCGAGGGCGTTTACCAAACGCGCGCCAGCCTGGGCCTGGCCAATCAGCCCGTCGATGCCGACGCCGTGAGCGCGGCCCCCAAAAGTCTTGCCGAGGTTCCCGCCGACCTCGATCAAACCTTTTCCACCGTACGCCAGGCCGCGGCGGACCTGATGCAAGCGGCGGCACCCCTGGGCGTCGTGCCCAGCTCGTTCGATCTAACGCCCAAGAAGATTTTGGAGGAGTTTCTCAAGCGTGATCGCGAAGGCAATATCGATCGCATCTATGACGACATCATCAAGAAGGCGCCGGCTATTCAGCAAGCCAGGGCCAAGGAATTGCAAGCGCGGCGCGACCTGGAACAGGCCAAGCTCAATCTGAGCTACTGCGACGTTCGCGCCGAAATCGATGGTGTGGTCACACGGCGCAATGTCAACCCGGGCAATAACGTCCAGGCCGGCCAAAGCTTGATGACGATCCGTTCTCTCACGGAAATCTGGGTAGATGCCAACTTCAAGGAAACCCAACTCGCCAACCTGCGCATCGGTCAGCGTGCCAAGATCGAGGTTGACATGTATGGCAGCAGGCAGGAATACGAAGGCCGTATCACCGGGTTCACCATGGGCACCGGCCAAACGCTGGCGCTGCTACCCGCCCAAAATGCCACGGGCAACTTCGTCAAGATTGTGCAGCGCCTTCCCGTAAAAATCGACTTCAGCGACTACGATCCTGCACGGAAGCCGCTCTTCATCGGCCTCTCCGTCACGCCTTATGTCTACATCAACGAGCCGGCCGTCGGCAACGACCCTGGCAAGGGCACGTTTTTGCAGCCCAGCCCATCGACCGGGAGCAAGTGATGACCACGGCCCCTGCCCTGGCGGCCGCCAGCCGGCCTGGCCGTCAATCCCTGGATTGTTGCCGGTGCCGTCATCCTTCCCACCTTCATGGAGGTGCTCGACACTACCATCGCCAATGTCGCGCTGCGCTATATCGCCGGCGGACTTTCGGCCGCCGTTACGGATAGCGAATGGGTCATCACCAGCTACCTGGCCGCCAATGCCGTGGTGCTGCCCATCAGCGGCTGGCTATCGGCCCATTTGGGCCGGCGCAACTACTTTCTGTTGTCGATCGGCGTTTTCACGCTCGCCTCGGCCATGTGCGGCCTGGCGACGAGCCTCGGACAGATCATTTTATTTCGCATTATCCAGGGCCTGGCCGGTGGCGGCCTGCAGCCGAGCAGCCAGGGGGTTTTGCTCGACAGCTTTCCCCCTGAAAAACAGGGGTCCGCGCAGACCATGTTCGGCCTTGCCGCAGTCATCGCGCCGATCGTGGGGCCGACCCTGGGTGGTTGGCTGTGCGTCAATTATGACTGGCGTTGGATCTTTCTCATCAATGTTCCGGTGGGCATCCTGGCATTTGTACTGGCATATTTCCTGGTTGAAGATCCAGAGTACCTCAAGCGCGATCGCGCCGAGCTCAGACGTAAACCGCTGAATTTCGACTATATCGGCCTGGGCATTCTCGTACTCGTCATGTCCTCCTGGGAAGTCATCTTGAGCAAGGGCCAGGAATGGGACTGGCTCGGCGATCCCTTCGGACGCATTCAGGGCCTCGTCCTGCTTTTCGTGGTGGGACTGGCATTGCTGATTATCTGGGAGATGTGCAGTGCCAACCCCATCGTCAACTTTCGCGTGCTCGGCGAGCGCAACCTCGCCATTTGCTGCATCATTCTGTTCTGTGCTTTTGCCGTCCTTTATGGCGCGAGCGTCTCGCTGCCCGCCATGTTGCAGTCCCTGTTCGGCTACGATGCCTTGCACGCCGGCCTGGTGTTGTCGCCTGGCGGCATTACGTCCATTGCCGCCCTGCTCGTCGCCGGCTTTCTCCTGGGGCGCCACGTGGATGCCCGCTGGCTCATCGCCGCGGGCTTGGCGGTCATCGCCGGCGCCAACTGGTGGATGTCCCGGCTCAATCTCGACGTCAGTCCCGCGCAGATTATTGGACCGCGCATGATGTTAACGGGCGGGCTCGGCCTCATTTTCGCCCCCATCAGCGTCGCGGCCTATAAATACACCCCCGTTCATCTCCGCGGCGCGGCCATCGGCCTGGCCAGCCTGCTGCGCAACGAAGGGGGCAGCGTGGGCACCTCGATGGCCCAGACTATTCAAGAACGCCGTGAGCAGTTTCACACGGAGCGCCTCGGCGAGTTCATCGACCCCCTGAACCCGGCGGTCACTACCTTCATTGAGCAAACCGAGGCCTATTTCATGCAACACTCGGGCGATGCCTCGGCCGCGAAGCAGATGGCTCTGCAAGCGCTGGGCGGCCTGCGGCAGGAACAGGCAAGCTCACTCGCCTATTTCGACGTCTTCTGGCTAGCCGCAGTCCTCGGCATTTCCCTGGTAGTCCTGATCGCCTTCATGAAACGCTCAGTAGCCGAAAAGGGCGCCCCACATAGCGGCCGACTAGCGAACCATCGTCGAAAGTAAGCGCAGCCCCATTCTCGAGCCCGGGCAGGTGAGCACTAGCAAGTAAATGACACCCCGTTTTCGGCCCCTGCCGGCTCGCCCGGCAGGTGAGCAAGGTCTGTAGCTAGAAAGCAGACCCACCCCCGCTCACGGCCCCTGCCGGCTCGCCCGGCAGGTGAGCGAGGTCTGTAGCTAGCAAACACACGCAGCCCCCCTTCTCGACCCCTGCCGACCGGCCCGCTACTTGATCCCCCCTAGCCAGCGCCGCAGATCCTCCGCTTCGTTTTCCGCGACTCCCGGCGTTTGGCTACGCGGGTCCGCCTCGACGACAAATAGGTGTTGGTAAACGGTGCCATCTACGGTCAGGGCCAGCACGTAAACGCCTGGTTTTATCATTTGGGCCACCGGGACGGCGACTGCGCCTTTGCCTGTTTTTCCTTGCCCTTTGCCCTGAGTTTTCGCAGGAACCTGATTGAGCGTCGGGCGCCCTGTTTGCCTCCCTTTTTGTCCTTCCCTGCAGGGCCGCCGACCAGGTTCCAGTTGATGCGGTGCCAGCCGGACTCCGTTTCCTTCTCCAAATCGAATTAATGCATGACCTTGGCCTGAGGATCAAGGACCTTTAGCGCGATGGACGTCGGCTTTTGCGCGAGATAGTAATCGAAAATCGCCTGACGAGACGTGTTTTCGCCGACAAACTGCCGGGTCCCGGTTTTGAACATTCCTTCATGGGTGAAGTCAAGCTGCCAGCGCGTGAATGGGGCCGGTGTGAACAGCGCAGTCTTCACGGGCTCGGTTTTGATCTGGCGGAGGGTGGTCACGTCAAGCACCCACAAACTTCGGCCATGGGTGGCGACGACGATTTCGTTGGCCGTGATGGGCTGGGCGATCTCGTGAATGGCCACCGTGGGCAAGGACGGGCCATTCAATTTGAACCAGGTCGCCCCGCGCTGGGTGGAAGCGAAAATGGCGAACTCCGTACCCAGGTACAACAAGTCGGGATTGGTCCGATCCTCACGCAAGACGCGTGTGGAACCGACCGGCAGGTTGGCCCGTAGCGATTGCCAGGTTTGTCCGAAATCTTCGGTCAGAAAGACATAGGGTTCGTCGTCGTCGGAGCGATGTCCATCGAACACGATGTAACAGCGGCCGGCCACAGCATGGGATGGTTCGATGCTGACGACCCAGCGGGGCCCTGGCAAGCCAGCTGCTTTGAATTTATCTGACAGGTCGGTCCAGGTTTTACCGCCATCGCGGGTCAGCCATACGGCGCCGTCATCAGTGCCCACCCAGAGCACCTCGGGATTTTTCGGAGACTCTCCCAGGGCAGTAGCGCTACCATGTTTGGTGCGGGTAATTTCCGGCGAGATGATGCGCAGATCTTCCCCTTTCTTGACCGAACGAAAGACGTAATTGGCGGCCGCATAGAAAATGCTCGAATTGTGCGCCGACAGAATAAACGGAGCGTTCCAGTTGAAGCGATATTTACTCGCCCCCGGCTGGATCTTGGGACGCAGGGACTTGCTCTCGCCTGTGCGTAGGTTGCGGCGGAACATGTTGCCGTTTTGACTTTCGGAATAAACGACGTCGGCGTCCTGGGGATCGACACGGCACACGAAGCCATCGCCCCCCTGGACATATTGATAGTCGGCATTGGTGGGACCGCTGGGACGAAACGTTTGCGACGGCCCGCCCCAGCTGCCGTTATCCTGGAGACCACCGTAGACATGATAAGGCCGGCGCGTGTCCACCGCGACATGGTAGAACTGACCGAGGTCCAGGTAGTCCTGGAATTCCCAGGTGGCGCCTCGGTCATAACTGACATAGACGCCTCCGTCCGTGCCAATCATGAGATGGCGGCTGTCTCTGGGATCAATCCACATATCGTGCAGGTCCGAATGCACGCCTTTGTTGATGCCGTCGGAGGAAAAAGTCTTGCCACCGTCGATGCTGCGATAAAGCACGATGCCCAGGGCATAGATCGTCTTTTCATCCCTGGGATCGCAGCGGACGACGGAAAAATAAAAAGGGCGTTCATTAAGGCTGTTGATGCGAAGCCAGCTCTCGCCGCCATCGTCGGAGCGATAAATGCCGCCGGTATTATCGGCGTCAGGCCCTTGCAAATCCTGCATGTTGGCTTTTTGGCCCCCAAGCTGTCCCGCGAAAGGCCGGCCGGTCGGTGCGGGTGGAACTTCCAGCTTGATCACGATCTCCCTTTGGGCCTGGCCCCGCTGGTAGGTGATCGTGACCTCGTCGTCCACGTTTTTGGCCAGCAATATCTTGGACAGCACGGCCAGCGAAGTGATTTTCACGCCATCCACGCTCCGCACCAAATCGCCCACTAACAAGCCGGCTTTATGGGCGGCCCCGTCTTCGATGACTTCCGTGAGCAGGACCCCCTCGTCGGATTCGTCGATTTGCACGCTAAGGCTACCGCGATTCTTGCCCTTGGCCTCGCCAGGCCGGTCCGCCAGCGTGACTTCGGCGGATTCTTTTTTGTCACCCTTGCGAAAGGTGATCTTGATCGTGTCGCCGGGTTTGAGGGGCTGCAGCGCAAGCAGAAAATCGTCTGTTTTTTTGAGTTCTTTGTCGTTGAGCGTCAGCAGATAATCCCCCTTGGACAGCTTGGCTTTGCCGGCGGGCCCATCCTTCTGTATCTCCGCGATCCGGACTCCCTGTGGTGAATTTTCCGGCGTAAGCCCCAAGAAGCCTTTCGAGGGCGCCAGCCCCATTCCCGCCTGTTCCGAATCAACGATGGCAAAAAGAAGCTTGGGATTCTGAGGGTGCCAGTCCAGACCGATGCGTCCCAGCTTGGCCGTGGGCAGGCCTTTGGTAATCTTCGTCCAGGTGGAGCCGCCGTCCGTTGATTTGAACAGGCCGCTGCCCGGGCCATGTTCCGTGGCTGGCGCATACATGTCCGTGCCCGGGGGTGGTTTATTATCTCCCACGAAGGTATCGAATTCATCACGGCGCCGGTCCCACGCGGCCAGCAGCAAGACCTCGGGATTTTTGGGGTCCATGACCACTTCCAGAACGCCTGTCTTGTCGTCGTGAAACCAAATACGTTGCCAGGTTTTACCGCCGTCGCTGGTTTTATAGAGGCCCCGTTCATCGCTCGGACCATAGAGCCTGCCCAGGGCCGCGACATAGACGATGTCAGGGTTCTTGGGATGAATGATAATCTTGCCGATCTGATACGATTTCTTGAGTCCCTTGTTCTGCCAGGTCTTGCCACCGTCCTTGGATTGATAGACTCCGTCGCCCCAGGAGACACTGTTGCGCGGATTGGCCTCGCCCGTCCCCACCCAGATGATGTCGGGATTCGTTTTGGCGATGGCTACCGCGCCCAGGGAAACCCTGTTTTCCTTGTCAAACAGATGGGTAAACGTGGTGCCGTTGTTGACGGTCTTGAGCAACCCGCCGGTCGCGGTGGCGACAAAAAAGCAACTCGGATCGCTTTCGCGAACCGCCAGGGCGGTGATGCGTCCCCCCATGTTGGCCGGGCCAATGGGCCGCCAGGACATAAGCCTGTCGAGCTCCGTTGTCTTCGTGGCCGCCGGTGTTTTCTTCGGCCCGGTTTTCTGCACGGCGGGCGTAGCGCCTTCCTTGAGCGCTTTGAGCTTATCCTGGAGCTTTTTGAGCCGTTGTTCCAGGTCGTCGATTTCCTTGGCGACACCCGGATCAACCGCCTGGGCGCCTGAGAAAAGCCTCCCAGCGCGCACCAGCCCACGAGGGCGGCGGCGCCCAAAAATGACAACGAAAAATTAGTTCGCATGAAAAAACCGCCCGGAAAGAAGACAACATCCTCCATGCGGAAATGGCAAGGCATCATGCCGCATCGCGGCTGGGTACCAGCAAGATACCCGACGCCAAGCACCGAAGCAAACGAGAAGGCTATCGGCGGGGGAAGTCCGTTACCGTCTTCGCTCCTCATCGACGGCCCGGATATCGATGATTGGCAGGAACAAATCTAGTTGCAGGGAGGCGTCTTCCATGGTCAATGTGAACGAGGTGAGCGGACTCGGTTCCTGCTTGCGCCCCTGCGCGAACGAGTGCCAGCATGTTATTCAGGGAAAGATAAAAGATGGATGTGGCGTTTTTCGGTCGCGCTTTGTCGTAGCCTGCCGTCAAGTTGGAACTTGCCAGCCCGTCCTTGGCCTCCTTGAGGTTGGTCAGGGCCGCCTCGAATAAATCCAGCTCGGAACCTAAAAGCACCACCACTTGCTGGCCGTGAACCGCCAGGCGCAGCTTGTCCCAGTCCGGGCCGAACAGCTGTTTCATTTGGCCGGAGGCCAGTTGGTCCTTGTTCTGGAGCTTGACGTGAACGATGTCGATGGGCAAGCCGCCGCGTGTTTCAGCCTGGGTCACAAAAGTAAAGGTTGGCCGAACGTAGCGCGGGAGGTCTTTGGTCAGGAGTTCCTTGCGGCGCTCCGCGGCTACCGCGCTGATCTCCCGGATGAGCAACTGGGCGCACCGTGACGTTTCCAGGTCGGGGGGAGTGGCCGCTGCTTTTTCCAGGTATGCCAGCGCGGGTTCGCCGAGGAGCCTGAGTCGCGTGGTGGCCGATGCCCGCACCTGATATTTTTCGGATGACAGGTCCTTGATCCACTGGTCGATGTTTATTTCTTCGCCGGCAACCGTTTTGGTTAAGTCCAGCGTTCCGTCGGCGATCTTGGCCAGGGTTCGCATCGAGGCCAGGAAGGTTTTCGCGTCCTGGGTATCAAGAATGGCGACGATACTGAATAAGCCTGACTTCGACTCGTCGCGCGTCAAATAGATGCCGACGCGACTGGCTTGCAGCCGTTGCCAAACTTCGTCGAAGACACCGACGAAGGCGGGCCGATCGGTGGCCGAGGTGATCTGGCGGTTTTCCAGAAATTGCTTCATAAGGAAGTTGACAAACACGCGGGCAAAAATGGCGTTCTTGGCGCCGTCGCCGGCATACGCCTGGGCGGCAACCACCCTGCCCTGCGGCAACCCCTTGATATGGCGCCACTTTTGTCGCCCAGAGCACCTAAAAGCCCTTGCAACGCCTCTTTATTCTCCTGCGAAAATACCGTCAAAAACTTGAGCCCAAGGCCGTCGCCCACTTCCAGGCCGACCAGGGTAAAACGCAAACTATTTAACGTTTTCACAATCTGGCCAACGGTTTCCCTGTCGCTCGGATCATTCCCCTTGGCCAGTTCTTCCTCGATCATTTTGACAATGCCACGCCATTCCCCTCCGAGCGCCTCGGGTTTGAGGTAGCCCAGCACGCCGAGCTTGCCGAAAGTTTGCCGCTGCTCGGGCGACAACGCGCTCGTCAATAACTTGGCTTTGCTTAGACGTTTCAAAGGAGAATCAGACGTCGCTATGTAAAGATGCTTGCCTCGAACATACACATATTGGCCGAAGGGGCGATTGGGGCCGTCGATCCTGGTGACGGTATCTGGTTTGAGCTGGCCCGGTTTGAAGCCGAAATTGCTGGCCATCTTGTCCAGATCGGAGAAGGCCAGTGCAACGTAGAAGCTTTGATTGAAGTCTTCGAACCCGAGGTTTTGGGGAGCTTTTTCCGGCCTGAGAATTGCCGCGCCTGAAGGCTGCTCCAGGTCGAGTCCCTGATTGATTCCCAGGAGATTTGTCACAAAAGTAAGCAGATCGGTGGGGCGAATGCCGAAATCGAGGTTCGCCTCCTTGAGAAAGTCGTCCCCCTTTTTGCGTAATTCATCAGGATTGCGGATGACGATGGCGACCGCCGCATCAGCCGGGATCAAATCGAGCGCGGTCGATTGGGCGACGGCATAGTTTGTCCAGGTAGTCAGGATGGCGAGGCAGAGGATCGTACTATTGTGCCATAAAAGTGAATGCCAGCGCATGAAAGCCTCCCTGAACAGATTCGGGTGGGGTGTGGAGGTGAGACTACCTGAGTGCGGCACCAACAGCAATGATTATTCCGGCACGCAGCGGGCCGCCCAAGGGACTCCTTGGGCCGTGCAGCTCGCGGCGGTTTGCCAGAATGGCACGTTGGAGTGAACCGGGTGTGGCTAAATAGTCTGGTTGCAGCTGGAGGATTCGGGTAATCTGGGGCCTTCTCTTTTACGGCAGGAGGCCGATCATGTCACGTATTACCGTTAGTCTGGAAGTAGAATCGCCAGCCCAAGAGACCTTGCTACGACGGTACCATGTCTTTCTTCAGGAGATGCAGCAGCTTGCATTGGTGGCTCCCGAGGGGGAAGTTATTGATACCTGCGAGGTGGCAGTGTTGCAAAAGGGCCAGGAAATCAATCGTCAGGTGCTTGAGCAGGCAGTGCAAATGCGTATTGAGGTGCTTGAAAAAAAAGTGCCCCGCTGCGGAGTTGCGCCTGTGGTCGACCGCGCCTCAATCGTAGCAAAAGCACGCGGCAAATCGTGAGTTGTTTGGGTGCTTTGCGCTGCAGCGCCGTTGGTGGGGTAGCCGCTGTGGCTGCGAAGCGTTGGGGTATGGCGCTGACGCGGTTTTGGGGCTAACCGGTGCCTATACGCGGACGTTGCAGCAGCACCTGAGTCGACTGGCAGCCGATGTGTCCTTCGCCAAGGCGCGGGAACACCTGACAACGTTGTTGCGGGTCAAGCTAAGCAAGGAAGCGCTGCGTCGCGAATGCCATCGGCAAGGCCAGCGGATGGTCCAATGGCAAACGACGGAGATGCATACACCGCAAGCGTTCACCGCTGCGGCCGGAGACATGGAATTCACGACCGATGCGGGCAAAGTAAACACGCTGGATGAAGGCTGGAAAGACTTGAAAATCGGGGTTTTTCAGAAGCGGAAGCGTGCCACGCCGGCCACACCGGCTCAATGGCGACAGCGCACGCTGCCGGCCCCGACAGCACGGGTGGCCTGGGCGGCGATTGCTCCGGCGAAGGTATTTCGACGGACGTGGCGTGCTTGGAGCCGGCGGCTGGGCGTATCGCAAACCAGTGCCTTACACGCGCTGGGAGATGGGGCGTCGTGGATTTGGCGCTCCGTGCAGCGTGTCTTCACCGGCTGCGAGCAGACACTTGATATCTTCCATGGTTGCGGGCATATCGGCCAAGCGGGGAAGCGTATCTACGGCGAGGACAGCGAGGAGGCCCAGACCTTTTTGGAACAGGGCCGCAAATTATTATTGGAATCCGGCTGGGCCGGCATCTGTCAACTCGTGGCCGAAGAATACGCCAAGGGGGACACGCCAGAACGCCGCTCGGCTTTAGAGAAACTCGTGGGTTATTTCGCCAAGCATACCCACCGCTTGGCATATCGCCAGCGGTTGGCGGCGGGCCAAGCGATCGGCAGCGGCAGCGTCGAAGGCTGGGCGAAAACTCTGGGTTTAAGACTCAAAGCACGCGGTGCGCGATGGCGTCGCAAGAACATCTCAGGCATGTCGGCACTGATATGTGTACGAAATGCCAGCCAGTGGTCGGCCTACTGGTCCAAAGCCTGACCCCCCAGAATCCGTGGCCACACCCAGTGAACCTGCTTGCCGTCGCTTGCCTTGCTTTTTTTGACCCGGCGGGCTAAGTTGTGGTCCGCGCAAATTGCTGGTTTACAGTCTGTTTCGGAGGACGGCGATGGAAACGCTATCCAGTTATTTCAGCCTGGGAGTGTCGCTCTGCACTGCCGTTGCGACCTTTTTCTTCTGGATCGTCAAGGCCAAACAGGAATGGCCAAACCTGAAGATTTACTCGGCCGAACCGCAAATTGGGGGCTATGCGCAAAGCTCCTGCACTGACCCCATCAAGCTCACCTTCGAAGTAAGAACGATCGTCGCCAACTACAGCACTTTGCCCAACGCGGTGCTCGGCGTACACGCCAAGGTAAAAATGAGCGACGGTTCCTGGCGCGACGCGGAAGCCCGCATCGATGATAAGACCCCCCTGCCCCTGAACATTGGCTCGCTCCAGACCGTGAAGCTGAATGTGTCGCTGTCGATCACGGTTGCCGCACTGTGGGAAGGCCAGGCATGCAAGAACACCCACGAAACTTTCGCACTCTACCGCGATCGTTTCGTGGCACAGCCATTGCAAACGATCGTGGGGCTCAGGACGTTGGGTGAGAAAATGTTCGCCGAGGTACTGCGGTCCGTGAAGCGAGCTGCCTGATCGCCATTTAGCAGCCCGTTGAAAAAGGGGTCAGACCCCTTCGGTACCCTGTAAAAACACGGAAAACTCTGTTCGCTTCAAGGGGGTCTGACCCCTTTTTCAACGGGCTGCTAGCGGTTGATTTTCAATTTAGGAGCCCGCTGCTTCAAGCCCTTGGCGCCGTCAGCGCTTACTTTTGTTTTCCAAACGGACAGATTGGTCAGCTCGGGCAGGTCCGTCAGGGCGTCGAGTCCCGCGTCGGTTACGCCAGTTTCGTCCAGGCTCAGATGTTTGAGCGAGCGCAAGGGTCGAAGAAGCTGGGTGCCCGCGTCGGTGACATGCGTACGCCACAGCGACAACTTCTGCAGCTTGATCATGTCTTTGAGGTTCGCCAGGCCCTCATCCGTGATGTTCGTTTCGTCCAGGTAAAGACTTTCCAGGTTGGTGAGGCCGGCCAGGTGCTTGAGGCCCGCGTCGCTAATCGGCAACTTGTCCAGGCGCAGCTCGCGCAGGCGCGTCAAACCACCAAGCTCAGCGAGGCCCGCATCACTCACGCGGGAATGCCCGATTGACAGCTCCACCAGGTTCGGAAACCGGTCGATGCCGCTCAAAGCCTTGTCGGAGATGGCACTGTGGTCGATTTTCAGGTGGCGCAAATTGGGCAGATCGCCCATGGCAGTCACGTCGTCATCACCAAAGTTTGGCAGCGACTTGGACTCGATGGTATCGCTCTCCAGTGCTCTCACCTTTTCCGCAATTTTCTGCACGGGCGTGAGCTCACCCGCCGCCTGGCTACGGGTAGAGCGCACCCAGAGCAGCATCAGCGCGGTTGCCACGGCAAGCACCAGCCCGATGATCGCGATTATTTCCACGGCGAAGCCACCTTGGGAGGTCCCGTCCGTGGCGGAAGTGCGGCGCTGGCATGCGTAGAGCAAGACGAACAGGCACAGGACAGCCGCGAATCCGGCAAACAGGGTTCCGGCCAGGGAGCCACCCGTGCGCGGTATCTGGTAAACGGCCTCCGACAAATCGTTCATGGCCGATTTTTGCCCCGCGCCACTCCACAAGACTGCTAACTCCTGCTGACTGGTAGCATCATAAAGCTTCAGGGTCTTGGCGGTGCCTCCGACAAACAGGTGCAGGCCGTCTGGTGTCACCCGCACGGGGGCAACACTTGTCATGGCCTTGAAGTTGGCAACTTCCTTTCCCTGGGCGATGTCCCAGTAGCGAATTTTGCCATCACGGCAGCCACTGATAACGGTCTTGCCATCCGGCGTGAAAGCTACGCCCTCGACGTACCCACCGTGGCCCGCGAAAGTCTTCAGAAGTTCACCACTGTCGGCATCCCACAGGCGCAGGGTGCGATCTGTGGCGCCGGTGGCGATGCGGTCCCCCATGGGAGAATAGGCAAGGCACAGGATCGCATTGGTATGGCCGATGAGTTTCAGCACTTGCTTACGGCTGGCGACGTCCCAGATGGTGACCTGAGCGATGCCCCCAGGCACCCAGTTCCCGCCTCCAGCCGCCACCCGTTGGCCGTCAGGGGAAAAGGTCACGCAGTGGAAGCGGAAGAGATCACCCTGGAGGTCAGCCAGCGGCTGCGCCTCGGCAGGATCCCAGAGTTGCACGCTCTTGCTTTCCGTGGCCGTCGCGAGAAGCTGGCCTTGAGGAGCGAAAGCCACCCGCGCCACACCCGGCATGGCATAATCAGCGACCACCTTGGCCGATGCCCAGTCCCGCACTCGCACGTGGCCGTTCCAGCTTCCCGATGCCAGCAGCTTGCCATCTGCAGAGAACGCGAGCGAGGCGACGCCCAGGCTCTCGGTATAGCGCCGCAATGGCTCGCGCGTGGCAATGTCCCAGATGCCAATTTCGCCAGGCTGATCCCACCAGCCCGAGCCGCCGGCCAGGTATTTGCCATCCTTCGAGATGGCCAGGGACCATACATCGTTCGGCGGCGACGGCGCCGCCTTCTGCGCCTGACTACCCGAAGCTCCAAACATCAGGAGCAGCGTGATTAAGCCAATTCTCAGGCAGGCGGTGCCGTCGTACGGCTGCAACCGAGTCGTCATTACCCCGTTCCTGGGCGAGAAGTTAGTCCCCAAAAACTCAATGGAGGAGACGACCGCGGTTGTTATTTACAACAGAAGCGCAAAAATCTCGCTGGACAGAACGCGCTCTGCCGCGAACACGCCACGTCGCGGCACCTGAGATACGTCCAAGTTTCAGGCGACTTCTTCGAGCGGTGTTGCCGGGGCGGCCAGGTGCGGGCGTATGGCCGAATTGGTTAGCACTTCGTTGCGAAACACCTGACGGATTTTTTGCCAGAGTTCTAGTTCCACGTCCACGAACGAGCGTTGTAAACCCTGGCCGAGCACTACGCGGTAAGCGGCGTCGGTGATGCGCGCCAAAAAGTCTTCTTGGGTGGTGCGAAATTGAAAATTCGATTGCACGGTTATCCTCGGTTTGGAGAGTTCGTTAAATGTTGGGGTAATGGAAGAAACGGAGCCCGAGGGCATGGCTCAAGCACAGAGCCTGCTCCGGGCCGATGTACAGATAACCAGGCATGGAAGAAAAATGTCTATCATGATGATAACTATACTGCTGAATTGGCGATTTGTCCAACAGATTTGACCGGCACTTCGGCACGCGTCTCACAAGGCATTGAAACATAATAACTTGCGAACGTCCTTCTTTTTGTTCGCCGCGGCATCACGGCAAACACAAGGGCCATGGTGAAACAGAGCAGACCTATAAGTCGCAGTGTCAGTGCTGCACCCACGCGCTCGGCCAGAAAGCCGGCGAGCAATCCTCCCAGCGGCGCCAGACCCGTGACCATGGTGGTATAAAGGCTGACGACGCGGCCGCGTTTGTCTTCCGCCACGATGGTTTGCAAAATCGTGTTAGCCGCGGCGGTCATCAGCAACAGGGCAAAGCCCGTGAACGCCAGCAGCGTGGCGGCCATTGCCAACGTGGTGGCGAAGGAAAAAACTGACATCGCCAGCCCGTAAATCAAGGGCGCGGCAGCCACCCATTTACCCAGGTCCGTCACGCTCCGGCGCAACGCCAAGAAAAGCGCCGCGAAAAAGGCTCCCAAACCGGCGGAAGCCGACAGTAAAGCGAGAGTGGAGGCATCACCCCCAAGGACCAATTTAGATATCACCGGCAACAAGGTCGTTTCGGCCATGCCGGCCATGTTAAAGGAACCGATCAACAAAAGAAGCGTACGAATCGGCACTGATTGCCAGGCGTAGACCAAACCTTCGCGAAGTCCGCCCAGTAGCGTGATGTGCGAGGTCGCTCGCTGCCTTGGCGAAAGACGCATCGCCCAGAGCACGGCCAGAACTGCCATGTAGCTCAGACCATTTACAAGAAAGCAGAAGCCTGGACTCGTGAATATCAGGAGAACGCCGGCCAGCGCTGGCCCGACCAGGCGGGCGCCGTTGAAGACCGACGAATTGATCGCGATAGCATTGGCCAGGTCCGAAGTGGCCGGGCGGCGGGCTGCCGCAAGGTCGCCAATGATGCCTGAATCTCGAGGAACTGGGCCCACCAACTCGCTCAACAGGGATTGGCGCGTGGGGATGTCGAAGGCATTGGCCGCGCCAGGATGAAGCTCAGCGACGACGATGTGCCATGCCTCGATCAGCCCCGCCAGGCTTAGCCAGGCCAGGATGAAAGCCTGGACCATGGCGATAGTTTGAGTGGCGTACAAAAGGCGGCGCCGATCGAAGCGATCGATGATACAACCTGCTATCGGCGTCAAAAACAAGGCGGGAATTTGGCAGGCCATGCCGACGACACCGAGCCAGACTGTCGAACGGGTGAGCTCGAAAACCAGCCAGAGCATGGCTACCTGCTGCATCCAGGAGCCGATGATCGACGCACCCTGGCCGAGAATGTACAGCCGAAAGTTTCGGTGCGCAGGCGCGGAAGACCGTGGGGAAACTCATGGCCGACTCAGTTAGATGGCAACGGTTTGATAAGGCTTGCCAACATTACGTTTGTTAGGCCGTTCAAACTTGGCAGCTTTGTCCACGTATTTGCCCAGCCCAGCGCGAGCGAACACCTGGGTGACGCGATCGGCTTCCGCGATGGGCAGCGCCGAGGGCGGGTCGATCGCGACGCAGGCGCCGCCGCTCATGCGCGTGACGATCTTGCCGCAGCCGGCCGCGTTGCCGCGCAGGTGCGGCGCGTCGAGCAAGCCGATTTCCACCGCGCGGGCCAGCGTGTCGGCATCCGTATAGGCGTCGCGACCTGGCTGGCTCAGTTGACTGATAGCATCCAGCAGGATCGCGGCATCGTGCAACAATTCGGAGCGGCGGCGCTGGACGCGTGCATCACTGGTCATGTCGGGCAGGCCCAGGAGGCACTGCGACACGGCCCCGTCCGCAATGCGACAGGCCTGAATAAGCTCTGCAGCCGTGGTCGCGTGATGGGCCTCGGTCGGCCCGACGATATGCACGATGTGCGGCTTCAGTTGCATCTGCAGGGTGACCGTGGCTGCCAGGTGACCGCAAGCGACATGCGGATCCGGCGGGTAGGATGTCAGGCCGCCGCGCGTCTCGCGCCAGACGTGGAAGGTTTCGTTCTGGAGCGATTCCACCATATCAAGCTTGGCCAGCATTTTGCCCAGGTCCATCACCGGCGAGGTATTGGGCGGATTGTTGAACATCAATTGCTGCACGTAATTTTCCACGCCGGCAGCGCGGGCGTTGTACGCGGCTAAATAAGCGGCTACCACGGCCACCACGTCGGGCGCATCGCGCAGGCTCCAGTGATGGGATTCATTCATTTCGACGGGAATCCCCTGGGCGGCATGCCAGCGCATCAGCGCTTGCGTCTCGGGAATTGCCTCGCGTAAAGGGCGTTGACTACGGCCATCAAGCCGGGTGTACCAGAAGAGCGGGATGGCACACCAGGCATTGTTAATGCTGCGAGCGAGCATGGCTGCCCACTGCGCGGTGTCGCGCGTGCCGCTATAGCAGCGTACGAGCGGGTGGTTCCCGAGACGTGTGTGCGCATAAATTGCACTCAGGTCTTCCTCCGAGCGTACGGGGACACCACCGGCGCCATGTTCGTTGGGGTCCATCTCGCCGGGCCGGAAGAAATGTTCCTGAGCGTTCTGGTCCGTACCCAGTGATAGAACATCGAGGCATTCGGCCCTGGCGATATCGACGACGCCCGCGAGAGTATCCGCGAGGGTAGGACGACCGAAATGATGACGAAACAAGGGATAGGGCGCTTTCCAGCGAATGCGTTCGGCAAGAGTCTGCGGATAGGAGGCCGGCGGGGCTGAGGTAGTATGGTCGGCCTTCCCCCCGCGTAAGTAGGCAATCACCGCTTGCTTGGATGCGCCGCTGGCGAACGTCATTTGAAACATACCGACATCTTTGGCGGCTGCCACGCAGGGTTCCGTGCCGCCAAAAAGCCAGGCACGTTTCGTTTCACCGCGGGCGCGCACCTTCACGGCCAGTTCTTCCAGCAAACGGTGGCAATTCTCCGGCGTGAGACGATAGCCTACCGCCACCATGGCAGGATCGAGAGCGGCGACTTTATCGAGCAGTGCATCCACCGAGACGGCGGGGCCGAGACAAACCGTTGCAAACCCGAGTTCTTCCGCCAGATTCAGGAAATTGACCACGCCCGCCACGTGAACGCAGTCGCCAATCGCCGCACCGAGAATCAACTTGTCTTTCATCCGCTCTACCCTGCCAAGATTTAAGAATTAGAGAGCGCAGCTTGCAGCATTCAGACCGGCATTAGTGCCGCAGTCTGCAGTCAAAAATCGCTTCTTCCACGACGCTCCCATTTCTACATGAGTGCGAATAGAAGCCGGGCTCAATCCGGCCAGCCCGAGAGCGTCGAGCGTGCGTGGCCGCTGCCAGCGCGTGCCGCCCAGTGTATTTCGTGCCACGTTAACCAGCCCGCGCAGGGTGGGCAAGGCCAACCCGGCTGCCTGGCCAAACTCCACCAATGGAACAAGGCCCGTCGGCACATCTTCAAGAAGGTAGCGGTGATCGAGCGTCGTCGGCGCCTTGATGCCCACATAAGAAGGGTTGGCACCCACCGCCGCCAGCATGGTTGAAGCCCGATGGCCATAAGCAAGGGCCACCCACTCCGGAATGGAACAGACCTCGACGCCGTAAGCGCGGGCAACTTTGAGCCGTTCGGCATCGGCCGCCGTCAGAACGGCGGCCACTTCGGCTGTGACGCCGTCGGTGTAAAAATCAAAGGACTCGCGACGCGCGATTCGCGCGGCATTCAGCAAGGTGATGCAGGGATGAAGGATCGCGCCGACATTGGCGAAACCCGTATGCAACACCGACGCCGCACCTGTCACCATGGGCAGCAACGGCCGCCATCTCGTCACCAGTTCCGCGGTACGCGTCGCCGGCAAAGCGGCGATTTGCAGCTCATCCTTCGATCCAAAAACGACCGCTTCCGCTGGTGCTACACAGCGAGCGGCCAGGGGAAAAGTGTTCGCTTCACCGAGCAGAACCTGGGCGGTGCAACCCTCCGCCGCCAAAATGCGCTGGAACTCCAGTGCACCGCCGGTGCGTCCGGGAACGAGCAATACCGTTTGACCATCACGCAAGTAGGGTGCGCAAGCACCACCACATCGGCATGGCCAGAGGCCGGCACGGCCACGAGCACCAACGACACGCCGGTCACGGCGGAGCGGATATCGCCAGTTGCTTTGACGATAGGGGTGAAAGTTTTCGCCTTGCCGGGCAGAGTCAAGTAAAGCCCGCCCAGCGCAGCCACGGCCTCCACGCGGCTGCTGGAGCGATTCCACAGAGTAACCTTATGTCCCTTACGCGCGAGATAGCCCGCGAGCGCCAGGCCACCGTGGCCGGCACCCAGTATGGCAACCGCGACCTTTTCTTGGGTAGACACTGAGGGACGAACATCGGCAAGCATGCCGGCGAAGCGATGTTTTATCGGACCGTCAGCCTGCCCCCCGGCGCCGCCATGTCGCCAGCCAGCGACAAGGCCGCTAAGTCCCGCATTTTTCTTTATCTTGATCATTGCCCCCAACCCCCTGGTGTCCGTTCCGTTTGCAGCGCTTTTGCTTCACAATCCCGGGCACGAGCAAAGTGTGCCAAACACACGCCCCCAAGCCCAAGATGATTACGGCCCTGCCTGCCGGAAACTAGCAGCAAGGGGAAATCTTTTCGGGATTAAGTTTTGGTTAGAAAATGAACTGGAAAGCAGGTCGACGCGCAGTCTTCCCCTGCAAGGTGAACTTTTGTCCGCGAATCGGCGGGATAATGGAAGCGCGGAGGCTTTATTCCTATTATGTAAGCGAATCGCCGACTTATGGAGCCACGGTTTCCCACAGTTCGCTGATTGTCTCAACGGAAACCGCGGTTCCCTGGCCGAGCAAGCGAACGTAGGTAACGTAGGAAAGAGCGAAACCCGCGCCCACGATGGCGACGAGGAGCATGGCGAGGCCAAAGGTGTGTAGTTTCTGAAGAAAGGGCCGTTCCTGGCTCACCAATATCTTTTCATCCATGACATTACACCCCCAGGAGAGGAGGATTATTCGAAACATTCTCCCAAACCGCGCATCCTGCCGGTTCGAGATCCGCAGCGCTACTCCCCGTTAATACGGGTCATCGATCAGGAATCTGGCAGCGCACGACAAATTATTTTTCTTATCGAGCCGGCAAGTAGGAATCGTCCTTGAAAACCCTGGCGTCGCAAGGAAAATGACTGCTAGATCGATGCCTGGGCGGGAGTATTAGTGATGGCCGAGATGAATGACTCAGGGACGAGGATTTCCCTGCTCGGCCGTTTGCGCTTCGATCCTGGCAATCAAGCCGCCTGGGGAGAATTTGTCGAGCATTACGGCGGCAAGATCTATGGCTGGTGTCGGAAATGGAACTTGCAAGAAGCCGACGCCCAGGACGTGACTCAGAACGTGCTGCTCAAGCTGGCCCAAAAGCTGCGCGAGTTTTCCTATGATCCATCGCGTAGTTTTCGGGCCTGGCTCAAGACCCTTACCCATCACGCGTGGAGCGACTTTTTGGAGAGCCAACGCCGGCCCGGGCTCGGCAGTGGCGACAGTCGGGTAAGTGGCATGTTGCACAGCGTGGAGGCGCGCGACGACTTGGTCAAACATCTGGAAGCCGAGTTCGACCGCGAAATCTTCGAGGAAGCGATGGGCCGGGTCCGATTGCGCGTCGCGCCGCAGACGTGGAGCGCATTTGCCTTGACCGCCCTTGACGGCCTTTCGGGCGTCGAAGCCGCAGCCCGTATTCCGATGCAGGTCGCCCAGGTATTTGTCGCCAAGCGGCGGGTGCTTAAAATGTTGCAAGAAGAAGTCGCCAAGCTCGATAGAAGCGCTGAGCCACCCGCTCATTCCGCGTAACTCATCGTCGGCAGGGGACGCCATGATTTGTCCTTCCGCGGACATCCTTGAAAAAATGCTTGATGAGCAACTCGCCGATGCCGAGCAGGCGGCCATTTCCCTGCACATAACCGCCTGCGCCGATTGCCAGGGCGCCTGGAGGGATTGACCAGCGAAGCGGATCTTGGCGGATCGTCACGCACGCTGATCCTCAAGCAGGCCAACACGACTGCTGCCGAGCCCCTATCCCCTTTTTTGACTCGGCTCAAGGAAATGTCGGCCCTGACGCTTTTGGCGGCGTCGGAACCGGCTGGCGTGCAGGTCAGCGGATCGCAATGGGTCATGGCTGCTGCCAAGACCAAGGTCTTCCCTGTCGTGCCGGGCTACGAGATCCTCTCCGAACTGGGGCGCGGCGGCATGGGCGTGGTTTACAAAGCCAGGCAGATGGGCCTCAACCGCCTGGTCGCACTCAAGATGATTCTGGGCGGCCCACACGCTCGTCCGAAAGACCTGGCGCGTTTTCGCCAGGAAGCCGAAGCCGTGGCACGTCTGCACCATCCCAACATCGTGCAAATCCACGACATCGGCGAGGCCAACGGCATCCCTTATTTCGTCCTGGAATATGTCGAGGAAGGTAGCCTCGTGGGCCGTCTGCGTGGCGATCCTCAAGACGTCAAGCCGGCGGTGCGCCTGGTAGAAACCCTGGCCCGGACCGTTCACTTCGCCCATCAACGCGGCATCGTCCACCGGGACTTGAAGCCCGCCAACGTATTGCTGCAGACCTCCAGCGGCAGTTTGACTAATGACGATCCGGATTCCGGCCAGCCACCTGTATTGGCGGGCCTGCAAGCGGTGATCCCAAAAATCACGGACTTCGGCCTCGCCAAGCGCCTCAATGAGGAAGATCTCAGTTCGCCCAGCGGCGAAGTCGTCGGCACGCCCAGCTATATGGCCCCGGAACAGGCCGGTGGCAAAGCCTACCTCGTCGGTCCAGCGACGGATGTTTATGCTCTCGGCGCCATCCTTTATGAGATGTTCACGGGCCGCCCGCCATTTAAAGGCGCCACTCCTTTGGACACCGTGGTACAGGTGGTTCACGAGGAACCTGTGCGGCCACGAAGCTTGCGGCCCAACCTGCCGTTGGACCTCGAGACGATCTGTCTCAAATCGCTTAATAAAGAGCCCGCCCGCCGCTATCCCAGCGCGGATGCCCTTGCCGACGACCTCCAACGCTTTCTGAAAGGCAAACCCATCCTAGCGCGGCCGGTGAGCTTTCCCGAGCGCGCCTGGAAATGGTCGCGGCGACGACCGCTCACTACCGTTTTTCTGGTCGGCATGATTTTGAGCGCCGTGTTGGGCTTCGCGGGCGTCACCTGGCAATGGCACGAAGCCACCGTGGCGCGGGACATTGCCCTTGGCGAAAAGCGCGACAAGGAAATTCAGCGCCAGCAGGCACGCGTCGCACTCTATTTCAGCCGCATCGCCCAGGGGCAGCTCCAGTGGCGTGCCAATAACGTTATCGGTGCCCAGGAAAGCCTCAATAAATGCCTGCCCGTGGCTGATGATGATGACCAGCGCGGCTGGGAATGGCATTATCTCCAGGGTCTTTTTCACGCCGATTTATTCACGCTCAACCACACTTATGCGGGAGTTGGCGGAGCCGCGGCCTTTCATCCCGACGGCCGGTTGATCGCTTCGGTCATCGGCGGCCATCCCACCGACGATGATGCCCATCCGGGTGAAGTTCGCTTCTGGGATGCGAAATCCGGCGCCGTCACGCGGACCTGGCGTGCACCCGGCACGGCCCACCGCCTGGTGTTCCGGCCCGATGGTGCACGTCTGCGCTGGCCGCGACCGATGGGTCCATCCGCCTCTGGGATTCCACCACCGGCGAGGAAGTGTGGCGTAAGCCCGCGGACGGTCAGATGGTGCCAAGTCTGGCGTTCAGCCCCAACGGCCGGTTGCTCGCGGCCGCGAGCTGGGATCAGACCGTGAAGATCATGGATGCCGAGAGCGGCGAAGTCCGGCAGGTCCTGAAGGGACATGCCAGCCCCGTGCAGAGCGTTGCCTTTCACCCCGACGGCCAACGCCTCGCCTCGGGAGACGGCGAAGCCATGGTCAAGGTGTGGGACGTAAACACCGGCAATGACCTCATTACCTTGCGTGGGCACAAGAGCCCTGTTTACGGGGTCGCCTTCAGCCCCAACGGCGAATTGCTGGTGACGGGCAGCAGTAATGGCAACATCAAGATTTGGGACCTGGCGACTCAACGTGCCATTCAAAGCCTGACTTCCCAATCCGGGGCCGTTTACAGCAACTGTTTTAGCCCCGACGGTCGCTATTTGGCTTATTGTGGCGGCGATGCCACAGTGCGCGTTCTTGACCTGGAGGCCGGCATCCAGCGCATGACCTTTCGCGGCCACATTGCCTCCGTTGAAAGCGTGCATTTTAGCCCCGACGGCCAACGACTCGTTTCGTCAAGCCCGCTGGCGGGGGCCGTCAAGGTGTGGGACCTCACCCGCCATCCCGAATTCGCCACCTTCGCGCGGGTGCGCGGCCGTGCCGGTGAGCAAACGATGATCCGGGACCTTACCACGCGTGCCGATATCGCGACCTTGGCTCGTACCGGGCCGGACATCGAGGCCCTCGCCTTCCACGCCGACGGCCAACATCTCGTCTCGGTGGCGGTTGGCGGCGAACTTCAGCTTTGGGATGCCAACTCCGGGGTGCTGACGGACCAGCGCTCGCTGCCCATGTGCGAAGAGTTGGTTACCCCGGCAATGCTTGCTACTTTTAGCCCCAGCGGCACGCGCCTGGCAGGCCGTGCCCGCGAGGACAAAACCCTCGTCAAAATCTGGGACGTGGCCAATGGCGCCGAACTGATCAGCTTCAAGGGTCATCACATGCCAGTGTTGGCCATGCGCTTCAGCGACGATGGTCAGCGCCTCGTCACCTGCGCCTGCGATACCGAACGCCCGGAACGCCCGCACGAAATCATGGTCTGGGACGTAAGCACGGGCCGACAACTCGCGACGCTCAACGGAGTCGGCCTGCTGGTGAGTGCCGCCTTCAGCCCGGATGGCCGTTGGCTCGCCCTGGGCGGTGAAAAAGGCACGCTACTCATTGTCGATTGGGTGCCTTGTAGCCGTGACACCACGGCCAATCTACCAACCCACGTCACGCGTCTTACGGGCCACAAGGGACAGGTAGCTGCCGTCGCATTTAGCAAGGATGGCAAGTGGCTTGGTTCGGCGGGCGTCGAGGACCGCATGCTAAAGATCTGGTTACTGGACGGATTTAAGGTAGCAAGCGGTCAGCCCAAGGTGCATTCGCTGACGGCCCCGCCCCTCCTGTGCGATCTCACCTTCACGCCTGACAGCAAACGCCTGGTCGGGATTAGTCGCGACGCGGTAAAAATGTGGGATGTTGACACGCACTATGAAGTATTGTCGCTCCGGGCGCTCCCCAACGACACTGGGACCCGGCCTTCAATCCGCGCGTCGCCTTCAGCCCCGACGGCAAACGCCTGGCGGGCACCAACTGGAACGAGTCGATCAGCATGTGGGAAGCAGCCGACGAGGGCAGCACGCAGCCCGTCTCTCGTCAACAAGCAGCCGACGCCCGCGCCGCCTTCTGGCACCTGGAAGAAGCCGAGGATTGCCTACTCCACCACAACCCCCCGGCGGCCCGCTTCCACTTGCAACGTCTGGAAAACACGACCTTACCCGGCCCCCTCCAGGCCCGCAAAGAACGCCTTTCCAAGGAGCTGGAATGATCGGGGGCTGGATTTTCAACCAACCCCTGCCCTTAACCGGAAGCAACCCACTCCCATTCCTCCTCCGCATACATATAATTCCTCCAACGTCCCCGTAGCTCAATTGGATAGAGCGTTGGCCTCCGAAGCCAAAGGTTACTGGTTCGACTCCAGTCGGGGATAGTAAGAACTATATCTTATCGATGCGCATCGTCGCGGCCTATCGAAAAACTCCAGGATTTCTTCGACCTTGCGCACGTCTTGCGCTTGTTCGCCGCTCCCATCTACTGTTTGCAATGTGGGAACATGCAGCGCCAGTGCAGCGCTTTTTGCCGTGCGCTCGAAGTCGCTTCCACGCACCTGGAGATAATGCCGCACGGCCACCCTCGGCGTATTGCCCAGCCAGATGGAGACAACATGGGCCGGGGTTTTTCGCCGTTAACTCCTGCTGCCTGGAGCTGCAGGTTGTGAAACAGGCGTCCCCAGGTTGTCACGCCAGCCCTGTTGATTATCCGCTGAAAATGGGTATGCGGGTTCGTTTCTGCAGGCATTGCGGATCCTTGCGTGGGCTCCAGGCAACTGGTATTCTTATCGCCTTACGAATCTCTTAAGTCTTGGAAACCGCCGTGAACTATCAAGCTGTCAAGATTGGCATATTGGCAACGTTATTAATTGGGGGCTTCGTTGCAGCAGACGAAGCCGAGGATTCGGCGATCGCCGCAATCATGAAGGTGGGGGGCAAAATCATCCGGGACCAAAAGGCGCCCGGTCGACCGGTAGTCGGGGTCAATCTGGAAAGTAGCAAGGTGACGGATGCGGAGTTGGACGGTCTTGCCGCCCTTGGGCAGCTTCGGAGGCTATGGCTCAATGACACGGCGGTGACAGACGCTGGGTTTCAGCACCTGGCTTCCTTCAAGCAACTCAAGGAACTATACGCAAACCGCACTAAAATAACGGATTCGGGATTGCAGCACTTGGCCAAATTGGAACAGCTTCAGATGTTAAGTCTGGAAGGAAACGGCTTAACGGACGAGGGGCTAAAGGCCCTGGCCGCGTTCGACCAGCTTCAAAAACTTTGGCTCAGCGACAACCAGTTGACCGACGCGGGAATAAGGGAACTAACCACGCTCAAGCAGCTAAACACATTGTGGTTGTCACGCAGCAAGTTGACGGACGCCGGCTTGAAAGAAATAGCCGCGCTCGTCAATCTCAAGGAGCTAGGCCTTTCCAACACGGAAATAACGGATGCGGGTCTGAAGAATCTTGCTCCCCTCAAGCAACTCCACGATCTGAACCTTTACCGAACCAAGGTGACGGACGCTGGACTCAAGGATTTGGCGTCGTGACGAGTCTTCGCAAGCTGGAAGTTACCGGCACCAATGTGACCGAGGCCGGTCTGTTGGAACTGATGAAAGCATTGCCTCGCTGTCAAATTGTATCTCCTTTAACCAAGGATTTGCCGCGGAAGGAATTGCCCGTCCTGTTTTATCACGATTTTCGGAAGCAAACGATTCCGGACGAGTTGACGAAATACCAATTCGAGAAAGACATTGCTTTGAATCTTGACTCGGAAGGAGCACGCATCACGATACCGAAAACGACCCAACACGCACTTGGCGGCGTCGGTTTCGTGACTGCGTTTGGACTCAAGGGAGATTTCGAAGTTACCACGTCGTTCGAAATCCTGGCAGCCGACCAACCGCCGGTGGGCGGCTACGGTATTGGCTTTTCCCTCTACGCGGAAAAGGCGGATGGCGTCGCGGCAATCATCAGTCGGATGACAAAACCGGGTGACAAGCAAATCATTCTCTGTGTTGCGGAATTGACCGGCAGTAGCGGCGTGCCCTGCACCGACAAGCTGCTCCGGTTGCGCCTACAAAGAATCGGCGACACGGTCTCTTATTACTGGGCGCCCGGGTCTGCCGGCGATAATTTCAAGAAGATAAAAGACGCTCCTTTCGACGGGACCGATGTCAAGCGCATCAAACTGGTCGCCCTCAATGGCCTTACATTTTCCAACGTCGATGTTCGCCTCTTTGACATAACCGTTCGCGGCGAAAAAGAGTCGAATCCCACAGCCATGGTCCAACTCAAAGTGCCGTCCGACGGGCAGGCCAAAAACACGTGGAAACCAGGAGCCCGTGGCAACGGTGGCGGCGTCGCAGCGGCGCTGATTATCGGCCTGCTTTTCACCCTGGCCGTTGCGGGCGGCGCCTGGCTTTACGTTCGCCGGCGTCGCGCCCACGCGACGCCGGCGGCAGAAGCCGAACCGATCGCCGGGCCGATTTCATTCAAATGTTCCAATTGCGAGAAAAAGCTCAAAGTCAAAGTGGAGCTTGCCGGAAAAAGAATCAAGTGCCCGCAGTGCGCGACGGCAGTGCATGGTGCCGGGGTAATCATGCGAAATCCGTTCCGTGTCCTTTTTGTGCTGGGCGGCCCTGCGTAGGTCCGCCCGGTTTAACGACCCTCGTTTATTTGAGTGCCCTTCAATGGAACATTGAAGCATGGTTCCAGCGGAACCTGGCTCTATGACGCCGTTGCCGGCACGCC
This sequence comes from uncultured Planctomycetota bacterium, assembly GCA_963848825.1. Classification (GTDB taxonomy): domain Bacteria; phylum Planctomycetota; class Planctomycetia; order Gemmatales; family Gemmataceae; genus CAVVSQ01. The sequence goes on from CAWKFA010000010.1 coordinate 253,264, forward strand.
GCTGCGCTCGTTCTTCGTCCTTCACCACCGAGTAGGCACCCTGGCATTCAGCCCGAATAGCCAAATGCTTGCCACGGGGGGAATGCATGACGAGCTCGGTTCGACTGTGGTCAACGGTTTCCGGCCGGCTGCTAGGCACACTCCAGCTGGGCTCGCCCCAAGGCACCGTCAGGCAAGCGCGCTTTCTGGCCAATGACCAGTTAGTGGTGCTTCATGGGGACGGCGTCATCCGCGTCGTAAAATGCTCCCGAGCCAATTGACGTTTCGGTTGCTCCGTCACCTCCCTTATTCCGCGGCAAGCCGACCGAGCCAGCGTTGAGAGTCGGAAAAAGGCACGCATCATTCTTTTTTTTGGAGGACTTTGCATGTCTGCGACTACTGCCACCGCCGAACGGAAAGACATGTACGGCCGCACCACGTCTGACATCGTGGCCAAGCTAGAAGCCCGTGTATAATGAGTTACGTCGTGCCCGAGCGGATTTCACGGGAATTCGGCAGGAGAAACGGCAAATTTAAAAGTGCCTAGTTGCTAGAGTGGAGATTCTAAAATGGTTTTACAAGGCAGGGTTCAGAACGGGGTAGTGGTCCTGTCGGGTGGCATTAGTCTTCCTGATGGACAGGAAGTGACAGTGATTACGGCCGCCAGCCCCGGTGCCAAAGGGCATAGCATTCTGGACATTTCGCCCGTCAGCCTTGGTCCGTTGCTCCAATCATCTAAAGTGGACGAGGACCTCCTCGAGGAAATGCTTGAAGGCCGGGCATGATTCACGGAATGGACACAGGTATGCTGGTGGCGGCCGAAGTGCTCGAGCATGCCGCTCATCTAGCGGCGCGAAACACATTGGCCCGACTGATCGCCGCTGGCGACTCGATAGCCATTGCGCCGCAGGTGCTGGCGGAGTTTATTCACATCGTGACTGATTCCCGGCGATTTACAATGCCGTTGGACATGACGGCAGCGATTCGGCCCGCCGAAAAGTGGTGGACCGCGCGTGAAGTCGTGCAGGTGTTCCCCGACTGCGCCGGCAAGTCGGCAGTTTCTCGCGTGGCTTCAGCAATTCTCGCTTGGTAGAAAGCGGCTGCTGGACACCCTATTGGCGCAACCCTCGGCCAGGCCGGCATTCGGTCAATCCTAACCACGAATCCAGCGGATTTCACGGTGTTCGGTGGTTTCAATTGTATTGCAGTCAAATAAACCTCCAGAATTTGGGCCCGGCCCTTGGGCACCTTTCATCCACCAAATTGCGCACGCCCCCAATCGTCGGGCTATGTTCTTCTGCTCCCGAACCAATCGACGTTTCGGTTGCCCTGTCCTCTCCCCAAATTGTCCCAGCACATCGAGGTGTCGTAAGCCTTGATCAGCGGCAGTTTCCGTGGATCGAATTTTTACCTTCCGTTTTTTAGCTCATTCGCATCCCGTAGCGCGTAGGAGAATGCCCCAAGCAGTTCGCCGCGCTCACCGCTGTGGCACTTGATGCACTCCGTCGCGGCGCGAACACCGCCGAGCATGCGCAATCCTTGCAGGGTGGTACGCACGAAGATGTTCTCGCCCGCCCGTAGGGCTTCGAGGCCGGCGAGTTCGAAGTTGTCCAGAGATCGAGTGGGTGCCTCGCGTAGCTCGCTCATCCTCGGCAAATTCTCCGAAACATAAACTACGGGCTGCTCATGGACCACGAGCCCCACCAGTTCGAGCGTCTGGACGCTCCATGGCGTTGCGTCGGGTACTTCGCTAAAGTGGTGCGCCTGGAACCCGGCCATCTGTTTGCGCTCGGTGAGCCAGCCGAATCCAATAGGGTTCACGAAGTCGAGGAAGCCTTTCACGTGAAGTCGGTGCAGGGGGCCGAAGTCAACACCGAGCGGTGTTAACCCAACTTGCTCACTCGACAGGCTCGATGTGTCGCGCCGCCCCGGCTGCGGAATCGATTTCTCCTCGCGAAGGCCGACCGCCAGGCTGTCCGGCCAGAATATAAGGCATGCGTGACACGTCCGAACCCCGGACTGCTGATGAACGCCGCTCACTTTATCCCCGTGGAGACGTTGGAGACTGTTCATTCGATGCCAGAAGGTAATTGTCGGAAACGTGATTCCTCAACGCTGGTCAGAAATCCGACAGTCGACGCCGTCAATGGCCCCGTGGTGGCCACGGGCGGGCGAGACGGCAATCGCCTGGCAAGTGGACTCGAGCGGGTAACGCGCGCGTAGCGCTTCCAATTCCAGGAAACGGAGTACTCCCACCCAGCCATAAATCACAATCGTTGCCAGGCAAGAGTACATGAAAAAGTAGCGGGCGCGCGACTGCAAGCGGACGCAAACGAGCGATCCAACGAACAACAAAAAAGCTTGTAAGGCCACCAGCGGAACGATGCACCCTAAAAAAATCGGCCCAATCCCAAGAATGATACCGAGCACCGCGGCATCCAGGGAGGGACTCGACTTCCTGAAATAAGCCACGTTTACAACGAGCAACAGAATTGACGACGCAATAAGAGAAAAAAAGAGCATATGGACCTCCTGGAAACAAGAGGATGGATAAGAACGGTTTTTTTTGCTGGTCTTGTCCTCCGTTATGATGGGCTTCCTACAAGATAGAACCTGGCTGGATCGACAACCTTACAAAAAAAAGGTGAGCCAACGTGAGGGATGCGATTGCCGGCCGAAAATCGGTCACGATAAACTTCAAGTCGGATACGTCTGCGACCTTTCTCGACGCCCAAAAGACAGCAACCGACCGGCTGCCCAGACAACCAGCAAAACCTTGATCCCCAAAAGCGGATACGCATAACGCTCGTAGTAGCTGATGATGATGTACGGCAGCAGGTAGACGGCATAAACGCTGATCACCACCCATTGCGGGATGAAGAGGTTTCGGAAACGAAGTGAAGATTAGAAAGATAAGAGCCAAGAAAGGCAGCGGGTGGGTCAAGCGCCTTAGCTGAAATGTCCACGGGCGGCCCATATCTTGGAAGGGAACGTACCAGAGGGTGGCAGCAAGAAAACGAGCGCCGATGCGGTCCCCAAAATCGAGGGGGTCGGCTTCGACAGCCTCGCAAAACTGCTTCCATTTCAGATCAAGATAGGCGATCTCTTTAAGCGAATTGAAGACACTCCCTTCCTTGGAGTTGCCATACGGATGGCCGGCGAAATTGAAAATCACGCCGTCGGTTTGCAGACATTGCGATTGATAAAGCTCCAAAGCGACGTTGGACTTGGTTGGTATAAACCGGCCGAATACGAGGTAATTGCGGATGGTCCACGGCATCAGCGCGAGAATAGTGATCGCACCGACCAAGAATAATCTGGACCAAGCGCGCTGCGCGCAGCGCCGAAAAGCGTTAGCGTCCCCCAGGTAAGGCCAGCAATCGGATTGACCATCGCGATGCAACCGCCGGCAAGCCCCCAGAGCGCAGCTCTCTTCTTGGATGACAATGGCCGCCACCAGCAAAGTCCGGCGATGATGATGTCTAAACTGAGCATCACCAGCCAGCTATCGCGAGTGATCTGAAAGCAGAGATTGAAATTCCACAGGACGACTGCCACATAGATAATCAAGGCTAGAACCGGCGGGCTCACACCGCGCCGCTTGCCAAACTCTGATTGCTCAGCCAGGGCGACGACGATTAGGCCAGTGGCAATTAAGGTATAGACCTGCAAGAAGATCGTGACGGCCATCAGGTAATCGCGGTTGCCGTCGAACAGCCAAAGTAAGCCAGCCATGAAGAGCGGATAAAGCGGCGGTTGCCAGGCCGTCGGTCCAGTCGAACGACCGAACGGATCAGCGAAGCCTTTGCCTTGATAGAGAGACCAGGCGATGTTGAAAAACTCCCCGCCCATGCGGTTGTTAGTGTTGGCGTTGTAATGAGCCTTGAAGGGCGGAAAATACTCGAAGTACGCCGAGTCGTTGACCGCCAGTTCCAGGTTCGCATACAGCGCCAGGCCGAAGATGGCCGGAACCAGCACAAAGAGGGCACGCCAGGGATGGGGTGAGTGGTCATGCTATTTCTACGGAATCGTCTTTGCGTCGCCGCCGGAAGAACAGCCAGGCGACCAGAGCCATCAACATGGTGAAGGCCATGCCAATTACCAGCGCTTTGGCCAGGCCGCCTTTTTCGGGTGCAAAAATGCCGAGATTAATTAATTGGTCGGCGCGAATTTGAAAATCAAGCAAGCGAACATCCGTACTGACTGGACTTCGGTTCATAAACGAAGTCATCCGGACATGCTCCACCTCTTCGAAGCGCCACTCGGATTGACCAATTCTCTGGAAGTTATCGCCTTGTGTCCCCGGTGCCCACAAATACTGCACGATGCCTCCGTTTCGTGCCATGCGCAATCTGCACACGATGTTATCACAGGGCACGGCTTGATTGACATATTTAGGGGGATCCTTAGCCCACCACCGGATGCCATTCGTGTCTCTCGTTTTTCCGAGAATAAGTCCAAAGGCGCCGAATAGAGCACCCTGGCCAATCGGGGAGTTGGCCAATCCCACGGTACTCGAGACGAAAAGAGGTCGACCCCTATTGTTGGCTTTAACAAGACGAATGTCGTCTACCTGTATAAAGCGATCCATGGCGGTGGCCGCATTAATCCCGCCATGAACCGGGACGAGAAACAAAGTTACGCCGATGCTGGCAGGGCCGGCTTTTGGACTGGCTGGCGGCATATCCATCTGAAGCAATTCGAATGCAACGGTTACATCAAAATCGCCCTTGAAACCGAAATTCGTTCTGACGCCTATTCCATAACCAGGCGAGGTAAATGGCCTTAACATCCTGATGCGCAAGCCTTCCGGCTCGATTTGCACAAGCTTGTCATCATTCACCTGGAATAAACCAAATTCGGCTGGCAGCGGCTTGCCTCGGAAATCATGGTGAAACTCTTTGACCTCTTGAATAGTAGAGTCGTTGCTGCAACCGGTTGTCGTCAATGCGAAGCCAATCCAGAAGGCGAATGCAGCCTGAGTTGCAATTCGGCAATTTCACTCCAGACAAGGTCATAGCTTCCGTTTTCCAATTCAGCGGTTCGGGATTCGTTATATAGTGCTCGGAAAAGCTAAAGCTCCAAGTCGTTTTCGCAAATAGATCACGCCGAGGGACGGTTCTCATTGGCTGGATTCGCGTCCGGTTCGATTATTGCATGACTGGAATCCGTTGAGGCCGCGGATTTCCTCCTGCGGCGCGAAATGAGCCAGGCGATTACTACCATTAGCATGGTAGCCACCAAGCCGCCGAGCAATAGTAACGATAGCCCTCGCTTGGACGCCGGCGCGGTTACGATTGTCTCTTCACCGATCTTGTCGGCGCGGATGCGTAATTCGGTGAAACGCACGTCCAAGGAAGGCTGCTTGCTGTCATTACGGGCTGCGAAGAAGGTGCTTTTCAGTTTCTCTTTAACAAAGGGATGCACGGCCAGGAGTGTGAATTCACTTTGCTCCCCTTGAGCTCCAAAACAGTAAAGCGACGAACCGGTACGAACAAGGCGAAGGTGCCCGATCCGATCTGCAGCAGGCAGAAACTCCCTGAGGCGCTGGCCGTTGATCTTTGGCTCGTTGGGAATCAACAAATTCGTCGAATACTGCGCCTTGCCATTGCCTAACAGAATTTGAGTGATGGCGCCACCGCTCTTATCCAGCGGCAAGTCCAAATAGCCGCCCAAACTAACTCGGGTTCCATTGTTAACGTTTGCCCCTTTCGCATCCGTCAGGATTTCGAACGTCAGAGTGATTTCGAAATCGCCCGAAATGGCCGCTTTATAGCTCAAGCCAGTGCCCAGGCTGCCTCCCTTAAAACCAACCGGCCAAGTAACACGAAGACCATTGGGCTCATATTGCAAAAACTCCGCCCCCTCATACTTTCCGCGCAAGTCGAACATAGCCATGTCCGCCGGCTTTCCTTTGAATGCCTGCACATACACTCGAGCATAATCCCTGACAGGCGGTGGCAACATAGGCACACCGCCTGTTACGCCCTCTGAGTTCTTTTTTGCCGTTTCTTTGGGATTGTCAGTGTCGTCCTGCGCCCGGGCCTCCCAAGTCGAGGTCATTCCAAGAAGACATAAAACCAGGGTTAACCGGGATTTCGTCAGATTTCGCAACGCTACACCGGGTGTTGATATTTATCGATTGACTCTTCCTACTTGGAGCGTATTCCGGCTCCGGGCAGGACCGTTTGCTGTCTTCGCGATTTTCGCACGGTGGTGGGCAAGAAACGTAAAGATACGGCTTGTCGGGGCCAATTGCAAAGTATTTCTTTACGCCTATTCCGCACTATTCAGCGGTCAAAACGACGTTGCGGCAGGTGACACACCCGCCGTCGCCGTTGGCTTCGAGTTCAACTAAGCTTGGGCTTGTCCAGGGTATCCGCGGTCAACTCTCTTCTTCGGCGCCGACGCACGAAGAGCCACACGCACAGAGCCAGCAACAAGGTGATGACCATGCCGATCAGCAGTCCTTTGGCCAACCAACCTTTGGCAGGGTTGAATACCTTCTCTTGGGACGGATCAAAGCCGGTGCTTTTTTCCTTACCTACGCGAATCCTCAAATCAAGGAAACGCACATCCAACTCAGAATGGCTTTGACTGTTAAAAAGGACGAGGCGGACGTGGTCAACATCGTAGGGCCACTCGGATTGACCGATTTCCTTGAAATCTTCCCCTTGTGTTTTCGGAGACCACGAATACTGGAGGGTTGTTGCTTTTCGTGTCAGGCGCAGCCGGCAGAAGTTGCCCGTATACGGCACCTGGCGGTCCACTTTAAGCTTCTTGGAATACCACCGAACACCCTGAGTGCCGTCGGTTGAAACAAATCGATCCATGGCCGTATAGGCATTGCTTCCGCCTTGAACTGGGGAAACACCAAGCGAAACGCCAAGTCTATTGTCAATCGGCGGTCCCCACTTAAGGATTTCAAAACCAGTAGTTACTTCAAAATCGCCTTTGAGGCCAAAGGTAGTCTTAACACCTACTCCCCACGAGGGGGCCCGTTTTATACTTATCCGAAGTCCTTCGGGCTCCATGTGCAAGGTCTTCTTATCTGTGACTTGGAACAACTCTAGTTCCGGAGGGAGAAGTTTGTTCTCAACGTTGTTTTCGAGTGGTCGCCGAAAATCATGATAAAAAGCGGTTGGCAATTCAACAAATGCCGGCTTGGAATCCTCATTCTCCGAGGTTGTCGCACATCCGGAACTGATGAACCAACAGGCAGACGCGATCCCTAGGATCACAAGAATTAAGAAAGCCAAGAAAACCGGTCGTTTTAAATAGACGAGAACAGACGGTTGTAACCATTTCTTTTTTACCCCGTCCTTCCTCATTTCCCCTCCCATGGACGAATGAAATGGCAGGTTTTGGGTTGGGTCGTCGGCCACTGCGGATAAATCATTGCAGCGACACCTACGAATAAAAAGCCAGGCGCCCAGTGCCAGCGACAAGGTGATGACCATGCCAAGCAGCAATGCCCCTGCCAATGCTCCCTTGGCGGTATTAATTGCTGGGATTTTGAGCGAACCTGGGGCCTTCGACGCATCATGGACTGGATTGGTTTCCTTCTGGCCGCGTATTTGCCATTCGAGCACGCGTGCCTCCACGTTCATTCTCTGGTTACCGGTAAAGACATTCAACCAGGCTGTTTTTATGTCGTTGGTACCAATTTCGGATTGTTCGAGTATCTGGAAGTCATCTCCTTGGGTCCCGGGCGCCCATAGACAATAGAGGGTAGGCCCTGTTCGCAAAAAGCGAAACCTGCCCACGGTATCTTTGGAGGGCAAGAAACTTTGGCGGTTAGCGCCAAATTTATCCCAAGTAATCCCCTCGCTATCGAACCGAACTGTGCGTGCAATCGAAAGAATTGGACCTTCCGTCGGTTGAATGGTAAGGCTAAAGCCGACCCCGTTACCCCAACCTTCTATTTTTACGGGAGTGTCGCCTTGGAAATTCTCGAACGTCGCGGTGATGTCAAAATCTCCCCTGAGTCCGAAAGTGGTTTGAACACCTAATCCCTTGCCGGACCGGACGGTGTAGGGCTTTTGTACTTTTATTTGCAGTCCTTCTGAAAGTATTTGCACATGTTTGGCAATTTCGACGTTTCGATAAACCAAACCGTCAGGAAGCGGTTGAAGGCGTGATATGTTTTTTCCATGCACAAGTGCGACGGTCGCGAGATAAGCTCCTTGGCCATATGGCGATGCTGACAACCCAACGATATTCGCACCAAAGCGTGAAAGGCCCAGAGCATCTGGAAGTTTTCTAAAATCTTGAATCAACACAGGGGATAATCGTTCAGAGATTTCTTTGAAGGTCTCTTTTTTGGCGGCAGGCGGACCTCCACACCCCGCGAGCCACGCACCACCCCCAAATCCCAGAGCAATCAAGACAAGAAGACTCGGTGTTAACGAGATTAGGCGCCTGACCAGATTTCTCCCCGTCTTTTTCGCAACCGCAGCCATTTCCGGCGCAGGAACCATCTCCGGCTGCCCAAGGTGCGCCAGATAACCCTCCAGCAAAACGGCAACCTCAGCCGCACTCTGGAAACGCTCGGCTGGATTCTTGGCATGCAAACGCTCGATGATCCGGGCCAAGAGGGCGGGGATTTCCGGATTGATTGCGCGGATAGGACGAGGCCGACATTCCTCGACGCGTTTGAGTACGCCCATGGTGCCCGTGGCTTGGAATGGGGGCTGGCCCGTGCAAAGGGCATAAAGCACACTGCCGAGGCTGAAAAGATCGCTGCGAGGATCGACCGCATCTCCCCTGGCTTGTTCGGGGGACATGTATTGCGGGGTGCCGGCCACGACTCCGCTTTGCGTCATGCTGGCGTCGTCGGCAACGCGGGCCAGTCCAAAGTCGGTGATGGTTACGCGCTCGATTCCTTCTTCCAACATAATGTTGGCAGGCTTGATGTCGCGATGAACCACTCCCTGGGCATGGGCTGCCGCCAGGCCGGATGCGATCTGCATGCCGACGCGGAGGATTTCCACCACGCTAAAGGTGCCGGCATCCCGGAGCCGTTTTTCCAGGGAGGGACCACGCACATAGAGCATCACGAAATAGGGTAGGCCGTTGGCTTCAGAGACAGAATGAATCGCAATCACATTGAGATTCACCACGGTGGCAGCCGCCTTGGCCTCGCGGGCAAACCGCTGCCGGGACAAGGGGTTCATCGCCAGGTGCGGGCCGAGCACCTTGATGGCCACATAACGATTCAAAGGCCCGTCGAAGCCCTTGAGCACGATGCCCATGCCCCCGCAGCCAATGATGCCGACAATCTCGTAAGGACCCAGCCTTCCCAACATGCGCGGGTCGTCGGTAGGAGCAAGGTAACTCTTCAGGCCGAACAGGGTTTGTGCAGTCTCGTCCTCCGATTTTCCTGGCGCACCGTCGTCGTTCGATTGTCCCGCGGCCGACAAATACAACCGGGCCTCGTCCCACCAGCTACGTTCGGCCGCCAAATTATCCAGGTTTTCCCGACAAGACAAACAACTCTCCAGATGGTCTTCGAAAGCGCTCAATTCCTGACTCGACAATTGATCGGCGAGGAATTGCTCGATGGTGGCGCGGCTACAGGTGCTCCCAGGTACATTCATAATTCCGCACCTTCCCAGTCAATGATTTTCTCTTTTAAACGTCGCATGACGCGGCCACGGGCGGCGTAAATCGCGCCTGGCTTTTTACCGAGCATCTGGGCCACCTCGGCAACCGAGTGGCCCTCCACCCCCACTTGCCAGAAGGCATTCCATGTCTCCGGCTGAAATTCGTCGCGAATCTGCCTGGCTGCCCAGCCGAATACTTCACGGCGGAATTCCACGCGCAAGAGTTCGGATTCGGGCCCTTTCGGTACAGGCTGCTGATGAAGCAGTTCTTCCGCCTTGTCGTCGGCGACGGCCTTGTCGAGAGGGCCGGCTGAGCGAATTAATGATTAAGTTCTGGGCAATGCGATTGAGCCAGGTACGGAAGCGCCCGCGGGTTTCGTCCGGCACCCAGCGGTGAATGGCGTTGGCGACCGCCGTCATCACTTGTTGCGCCAAATCTTCCGCATCCGCGTGTTGTAGCCCTTTGCGACGGGCGAGCCGATAAACCACCGGCCAGTATATTTCCACGAACTCGCCCCATGCGTCCTGGTCCGCGCGGTCCTTGAGCCGGACAATAAGACTGGCCCGCGTCTCAGGATTCTGCGGCACGTGGCATGCTCTCCCTTCTTTTGCTAATACACACGGCAATGCCAATATTTCGACACGCTTTTTTGGAATTCAATGGGCGGAGGGCGGTATCTTCGCCGGTCGGTCCCCAACATATTTCATTACCTGGATTGGAGTTGGAGACTTTTGTATCCCAGATCGAACCTATTTGTATTTTCCGGGCGATTTTCAGATTCACGAAAAGTTTATCGGGGGGGCCAAGTGACCCCTGCATCCGCTGATTCCTTGGTTTTTGAATCACCGTGCTGCTAGCCTCGCCGCTGGTTAGTTCTGATTTCTCACATCTCTAGATCTGTCCATGAGATAGATCGAGTGGGACCGGTGAGATCCGCGCCATCTTTTTGGGCCTATTTTTCTTGCTGCAGGCAGCGATCCCGCGTAAAATACCGTCACGGATTCACGCCGCGCCTTTTGCTCATACCACTTGCGGGGCCGAGGTCCTCTCCCGCTAAAAAGCCCAAATTCCTGACGCAAGGGATCAGAAATCATGCCGGTTAAATCATGGCTTAAAGCTCTTCGACGTGCGCTCGGTGCGGAATCCTCGAAGCCAAAGGGCAGCCTGCAGGCCCGCAAGCGAAAAAGTTCACACATCTGGTTGCGCTTGGAGCAGTTGGAGGATCGCCTGGTTCCGGCTACAGCCTTGACAACAAGCAGTGAAGCTTTACTGCAAGCTTATGGCCAGTTGCCAATCAGCTTCGAAGCCAACGCTGGCCAGACCAATGCGCCGGTGCAGTACCTGGCGCACGGCAGCGGCTATGCCCTCTTCCTCACATCCACAAGCGCCGTACTGAGCCTGCAAACGCCAGTTGCACCTGCGGTTCCCAGCTCTTCCACAGCGGCTGCGCCAGCCAATGGCACGGGCGTTGCCCTGGCGATGGATCTTATTGGAGCCAACCCGCAAGCACCGGTCACCGGGCAGGACCTATTAACGGGAACAAGCAATTATTTCATCGGCAACGACCCGAGTCAGTGGCACACCAATATCGCCAATTACGGTAAGGTCGCCTACCAGGACGTTTATCCCGGCGTCAACTTGGTCTATTACGGTAACCAGACACAGCTGGAATACGACTTCGTGGTTGCTCCCGGGGCGGATCCCGGCAGCATTCGGTTCGCCGTCCAGGGAGCCGACAATGTCAGCCTTGATGACCAGGGGAACCTTGTCCTCGCCACCGCGAACGGTGATGTGTTGGAACACGCACCAGTGATCTACCAAGAGGTAGACGGCGCCCGTCAGGCAGTGGCGGGGCAGTTTGTGCTTTCGGGCCAAAACGAGGTGGGATTCCAGGTGGGGGCATACGATGCCAGCCGTCCGCTGACTATCGATCCGGTGCTGAGCTATAGCACGTATCTCGGCGGCAATGGAGAAGACTATGCTCAAGGCATTGCCGTGGATGGATCTGGGAACGCCTATGTCACAGGCCAAACCAACTCCCTAAATTTCCCCACCACGACGGGAGTTATCCAGAGCCAATTTCAGGGCCGCATCTTCAATACGTTCGTAACAAAGTTGAATTCCGCCGGCACGGCTTTGGTTTACAGCACCTACATTGGTGGCAGAGAAAGTGACGGTGCTGTCGCCGTCGTCGCAGATAGTTTCGGAAATACTTACATCGCGGGAACAACCTCTTCACGTAATTTCCCCACGACAACTGGAGCGATTCAGCCAAGTTTTCCTGGCGGTAATTCTGATGGCTTCGTGACCAAACTCAACGCAACTGGGTCGGCACTCATTTACAGTACCTATCTTGGTGGGAGCGCTGGCGGACAAGTAAATGGCATTGCAGTGGACGGCGTGGGCGATGCATTCGTCACCGGCACTTCTCCTTCTACCAATTTTCCCACTACAGCCGGTGCATTTCAACCAAGCAATATTAGTCGCCCCAATAGTGACGCGTTCGTGGCAAAGTTGAATAACGCCGGTACAGGTCTTTTGTATAGTACCTTCCTCAGTCTCAATGCGGCAAGTACGGGTGCCGGGATTTCTGTAGACTCTTCGGGAAACGCCTATATCACGGGTGGTGCCAACTCGACTGGATTCCCCACAACTCCCGGGGCATTTCAGACCAAATACAACCCAAACGGAGGTGAGGCTTTTGTCTCTAAGCTGAACGCCACTGGCACGGCTTTGATTTACAGCACATTCATTGGAGGATCCAATTTCAACCTTGCGGATAGCATCTTTGTAGACACTTCAGGTAACGCTTACATAGGTGGATATACGGCGTCCACGGATTTTCCCACCACAAATGGGGCTTTCCAGAGAAATTACGCCGGCGGAATCTATGACGGATTTATAACGAAGTTAAATGCCACCGGGACGGCCCTAATTTACAGCACCTACCTCGGCGGTAGCGACCTGGACACGGTGAGTTCGATTACGGTGGACGCTGCCGGCGATGCGTATGTCGTTGGTGGTACGGACTCTACCAATTTTCCGACCACAGTCGGTGCATTTCAATCAAGTCATGCCACGGACGCGCCCGGTTATGACGATGCTTTCGTGGCTAAACTGAACGCCGGGGGGACCGCGCTTGTTTATGCTAGCTACCTTGGCGGCAATTCAACAGATACAGCGACCGCAATCACTTTAGACGGGAATGGCAATGCTTACATCGTTGGCTACACGAGCTCCACAAACTTTCCTACCACAGCTAGCAGCTTTCAGCCGAGTTACGGCAGCGGGCCGACCGACTCTTTTGTGACCAAACTTCCGTTTATAAACACCACGACTATCGTCGGTGCAGTCGCGGGAGGTTCTCCGGTTTCAGCGGTGACGTACGGCGTGCCGGTAACCTTGACCGCTACAGTCACTCCCACGACCGGCAGCGATACACTCAATGGCGGCACAGTCGATTTCATGGATGGCAGCACAGATCTTGGTTCCACCTCTAGCGAGGTCACATCCGGGATAAGCGCCGTCTTTACCTTGGTTACAACACCAACAAAACTGCCAGTCCTGCTTGCAAACGGCGGCACGCACACTATCACAGCTGTCTTTTCGCCTGCCTCGTACTTCAATGGCAGTACGGGGACACTACTCGGAGGGCTGGTGATCACTCCGGCGCCACTCACGATCACGGCCGTGGCGAATACGAAAGTGTACGACTCAACCACCACGGCGGCCGCGATTCCAACGGTATCGGGGCTAATCGGCAACGACACCGTGACAGGTCTCGGGGAAGTGTATGCTGACCGCAATGCGGCTTCGAGCAAACCTCTAAGTGTTAGCGCTTATACGGTAAACGACGGCAATGGCGGCAACAACTATACCGTGACGACTGCTTTGGCTACTACCGGCGTAATCACCCCGGCATCCTTGATTATCACGGCGTCAGTGAACACAAAAACCTATGATTCCACCACGAGCGCGACTGCGATCCCCACTATATCCGGTTTATTCGGCGGTGATACAGTGACGGGACTGGCTGAGGTTTACAGCAGCATTGGTACAGGCGTTGCCAAAACGCTCAGTGTTAGTCACTACACAGTCAACGATGGCAACGTGGGAAAAAATTATGCAGTCACGACCATTGCTATCACAAAAGGCCTGATTTTCCGGGCACTGTTAACCATTACCGCGTCATCAGCGACGAAGGTCTATGATTCCTCTACGGGCTCAGCGGCCACGCCTACGGTTTCCGGCCTTTTCGGTGGTGACACTGTGACTGGCATTGCGGAGGTTTATAGCGACCGCAACGCCGGCTCCAACAAAACAGTATCCGTTAGTGCTTACGTGATCAACGATGGCAGCAATGGGAACAACTACGCGGTAACGACGGTTAAAAACACGACAGGCTTAATTTCCCGACTCGCCTTTGACGATTTCCGCTACTACGGCGACAAAAACCTATGATGCATCGACAACAGCCACATCCATGCCCGTAGTAGCTGGCCTCATCGGTGCCAATACTGTCACCGGCCTTACGGAGGTGTACGGCGACCGTAACGCCGGTTCTAAATCACCGTGCGCGATTCAGCTGCAAGGAAAAGTGTGGAAATATGTGCAGTAAAAAGCAAAAATGGGAATTCCGTCTGATAACACCCTGGACCCACAAGGCCGCAAGGAGGAATTCCCATGAAGGAGATTGTCCCAGCATTGCCTTGGTCCGTCAAGCAAAAGATGAGCAAACGCTTTCGCAAGTGCCGGTCGGCGTCGGTGCGTGGTCGTTACCTGATCATTTTCAATCTATTACGGGGAATAGGAGCTTATGAAACAGCAGATATTTTAGAAATCCATAACACCACGGTGTACCGCGTTGCGGCTCGCTTTCGCGACCGTGGGGAATGCTCGCTTTGGGATGGCCGCGAAGACAATGGTGATTGCAAGCTGACGGAGGTCTATCTTGGCATTCTCGATGAGGTGGTACGTTCCACGCCGCAAGATCACGGTTGGCGACGGCCAACCTGGACCCGAGAATTGCTGGTGAAAAGCATGCAACACAAGACGGGTGTTCGAATCAACGTGGGAACGATGAGTCGCGCCTTGGCATTGATCAAAGCCCGGCGCGGCCGACCGCGACCGACCGTAGGCTGTCCGTGGCATCCCGCAGCCAAAACACGGCGGCTCAACAGGATTCGTCAACTGCTGGCCACGCTCGGGCGAGGGGAAGTAGCAGTCTATGAGGACGAGGTGGATATTCACCTGAATCCAAAAATCGGCCTGGATTGGATGGGACTGGGCCAACAAAAGGAAGTGCTCACTCCAGGGAAAAACCAAAAGCGTTACTTGGCTGGGGCCTTGGACGCGCGAACGGGGACTGTACATTGGGTAGAAGGAGAACGCAAAACCAGTGCCCTGTTCTTGTTGCTGTTGGACAAACTGCTGGCCACGTATCCCAAGGCTACAAAAATTCATGTGATTTTGGACAACTATCGCATACACAGTAGCCAGATCGTGGCAGTGGCATTGGCAGGATTTGCGTCACGAATTCAATTGAATTTCCTGCCGCCCTATTGTCCTAACGACAACAAGATTGAACGATTCTGGCAGGATTTACACGCAGAAGTAACACGCAATCACCGCTGCCCAACAATGACTAAGTTAATGCAAGAGGTAAGACACTACTTGAACAAACGTAACCGTAAAACCCTGCGAAAAGCGGCATAAAGTTCAGCTGCATATTCGCGCACGGTGATTTAGCAAGATTCTTAGCGTGAGTGCTTACATAATTAACGATGGTAACGGAGGGAATGATTACGCCGTGACGACCGTTTCCAATACGACAGGTGTCATCAATAAGGCCCCTTTGACGATCACGGCGATACCGAATACCAAAACCTACGATGGTACGACCAGCGTTAGTCCTCCCCGTAGCACCACGCCCAGCGCTACCTTAATTGCGGGAATCGAACCTGACGCCCTGGCTGTGGATGGCAGTGGCAATTTATACGTTGCGAATTTTGGATCGAGCACCCCAGGTACGACGGTAAGTGTGTTTGCCCCGGGGGCCACGACCGCAACATCAACCCTCACCGGTCTGATGAACCCAACCTCGCTCGTTTTTGATAAAAGCGGCAACCTGTTTGTGTCCAATTTTGGGGCCAACACGGTCAGCAAATTTGCTCCGGGCGCAACCACGCCTACCGCGACGTTCGGGATCTTTCTTAATCCCGCGCTGGCCGTAGACGGGCACGGCAATGTTTACGTCAGCTCCGGTGGCGCGGTAAGCATAATTACACCAGGTGCCACGTCCGCCCAGCAGATACTTGCCGGCCTAAATTCAATTGACAACATGGCATTTGATGGTGCGGGCCACCTTTACGCTACTCAACCAGGTAGCAACACAGTAATAGAGGCCCAAGGCGCCAATGCGACGCTTTCCGGATTGGACGGCCCTGACCCGCTTGCTTTCGCGCCCAATGGAAATCTCTTTGTCGGTAACTTTGGAAATCAAGGCAACCCCACGGGCACTTCCGTCAGCATGTTCGTCCCAGGCGCAGTTACTCCAAGCGCTACCCTCACCGGAGTCAATTCGCCAGCCGCTTTGGCATTCGATAGGCAGGGTAACCTCTACGTCGCTAATTGGGGTAGTGCCATCCTGACCCCGTTTGCTTTCACTGCCGGCACGACTGTGAGTGTATTCGCACCTGGGTCCACGTCACCCACAGGCGCCCTCACAGGACTGTCCGTTCCCGACGCTCTGGCATTCGACCTAGCTGATAACCTCTATGTCGCCAACTGGGGCAATGGTACTGTCAGCAAATTCTCCTTTAAGCTTCCAGCTTTGTCGGGACTTCAGGGACAGGATTCGGTGACCGGTCTGCAAGAAGTTTATAACGACCCAAATAGTGGGGCTGGCAAAACATTGAGCGTTAGTGCCTATACAGTCAACGACGGCAACGGCGGCAACAATTACACCGTGACTACAGTTACAGCAACAACGGGAACGATCAACCCAGCCCCCTTGACGATCACGGCAACAAAAAACACAAAGTCCTATGACTCGACAACAGCGGCGATAGCGGTACCTACGGTAACAGGCCTGGTAAGCGCTGACACCGTCGCAGGTTTGAGCGAGGCCTATACAAACTCGAACGCCGGCACAGGCAAGACGCTAAACGTGGTTTCGGGCTTCACAATCAACGATGGAAACGGCGGTCGCAATTACACCTTCACCATTGTCGCCAATACCGCGGGCGTCGTTAGCCAGGCGGCTGTGACGATCGCAGCAGTCCCGAACACGAAAACCTACGACTCCACAACCAAGGCTACAGTTCTTCCCACGATTTCTGGTCTCATTGGCGGCGACACTGCGACCGGCCTGGCAGAAGTATATAGTAGCACCAACGCGGGTTCGAACAAAGCGCTCAGGGTTAGCGCTTACATCGTTAACGACGGCAACGACGGCAACAATTACATTGTAACTATAGTTGACAGCACGACGGGCGTCATTAACAAGGCTTCGCTTTCCATTGCGGCCATCACCAACACCAAGCCATATGACGCGACGATCACTGCCGCGGCTGTCCCCGTCATCTCCGGGCTCGTGGGCGAGGATTCCGTGAGTGGTGTGACCGAAACGTATAGCGACAAGAATGCCGGCTCGGGCGCGACTCTCTCCGTCAGCGCCTATTCGGTCAACGACGGTAACGGCGGCGACAACTACACGGTGACAGTTGCGACCAACACGACGGGACTTATTACTAAAGCCCCGCTCACGATCATTGCCGTAACCAACACGAAATTTTATGACGGCACTCCGAGCGCCGCCGCGACCCCGAAGGTGGTCGGTTTGCAGGGTAATGACACGGTCCAAGGCTTGGCGGAGGCATATGCGGACCCAAACATCGGCACAGGCAAGGCGCTCTCGGTTCTGCCTTTCACGGTGAACGACAACAACAACGGTAACAACTACATCGTGGCAACCGCCATCAATACGACAGGCGTGATTCTGCCCCCAGTGACCAATGTCTCGATAGTCAATACTCAGGGATCGGAATTGGCGCCGCCCAAGGGCGGCACTACCAATTATTTGTTCACCATTCATTTAGCCAACGCCATCTCGCAAACTATTAGCGCAAATTATAGCACCATTAATGGCACTGGCACGACGGGGGCCAAGGCAGGCACTGATTTCAAGGGCATCACCAATGCGACCGTGACGATCCCCGCTGGCGCCAGGGATATACCCCTCAGCGTGGTGATCTTGGGAGGCATGCCGCAACTGCCGGGCGGGCCTTCCGACAAATATTTTACCGTCCAATTGGGCTGGGCCGTCAGCTCCGGCAATTATGCGCAAAACCTGGTCACACTCTCGGCGACAGGCGACATCCGACAGGTGTTCGCCCCCACGGTGAGTATCCCGGCCAGCCAGATCGTGCATCTAGCCAGCGGCACATACGGAGTTGCGGTCAACATATCGTCGACGTATCCTTCGCTCTCTTATGCCCAGGCCGACGGGACCGTATCGGTAAGCTACTCCACCGCAAACGGCACGGCCAAATCCGGCACGAACTACAAGGGTACATCCGGCGTTTTGACGATTCCGGCGTCTGCCCTCGTATCGGGAAACAGCACGGGCACCATTCCGATTACAGCCATCGGTGCGGCCAGCGGGCAATATTTCAGTGTGACCTTGGGCAATGCGGGCAATGCAGCGTTGGTGCCAGGGTCAACCGCGGGTCAGGTATTTATCTACAATCCTCAAATTGCGGCAGGCACACCCACCGCCGTGCCGAGCGGCGTTACGCTGACTTCGGCAAACCAGCTCACTCCCATCATCAAGGCTGCGGAAGCGAACTGGATGGCAGTTGGGGCCAATGCTGCTGCATTCAATAACGTCCAATTACAAATCGCCAATATCGGCAATGGCGTTCTCGCCAATACCGCCGGCAAGGTGGTCACCATCGATGCCACGGCCGACGGCTTCGGCTGGTACGTCAATCCGAGCGGCAGTGCTTTTCAACCCGTTCCAAATTCTGACGCGTACTTTGCCCGTCTTGGGTCCGCGGCCACTGGCGGCATGGATCTCCTGACTGTGATCGAACATGAACTGGGTCACATCCTCGGACTTGACGACCTGGATGGGGGCAACAGCCTGATGGCCACGACGCTGGCCACAGGAGTACGGCGTTTGCCATAGTAACGAGCACCTCCGAGTCCGCCAAGGTGCCTCAATCGACCAAAAGGATGCTCCGCGTATCACCGCGCTGAACAGGGTTTTTGCAGACTGGGGCAGTCGAAGCAAGCGAATTCGGTGAATTCTGAAAACTTGCTTTACCGCACTCAGCGGACCGCCGGACTGGTTCACCTGCCGGCGACGGCGTTAGTCTTCGACTTATGTTGCCAGATCGATATTATATTATTTGTTTGCCCTATTTTCTTGCTTGGAGGTAGTACTCCGGGTAAGATGTTTCTCGGATCCACGCCGCGCCTTTTGTTCAAATTACTTGCGGGGCCGAGGTCCTCTCCCGCTAAAAAGCCCAAATTCCTGACGCAAGGGATCAGAACTTATGCCGGTTAAATCATGGCTTAAAGCTCTTCGACGTGTGGTCGGCGCGGAATCCTCGAAGCCGAGGGGCAGCCAGCTGGCCCGCAAGCGAAAAAGTTCAAACATCTGGTTGCGCTTGGAGCAGTTGGAGGATCGCCTGGTTCCAGTTGCCACCTCTACAGCCGTCAACGGGGCGTTGATCGGCGGTGGACCGCTTCCTGCCTCGGTTATGTACGGTACACAGGTCGTCTTTACCGCCATCGTCACGCCCAATAGTGGGACGAACACTCCAACGGGCAGCGTCGATTTCGTGGATGTCAGCGACAATAATCTCGACCTCGGTTCAGTTTCTGGAACTGCTGGGTCGGGCAACAGTGAAACTTTCACGCTGTCGGCCACGGGCCAAAATACTTTGCGAGTCCTTCAAGCCAACGGCGGCACGCATACCATCACGGCGGTTTATTCTTCTAACTCCGGCTTCGATGGGAGCACGGGAAACCTTGCTGGCGGGTTAAAGATCACCCCTGCCCCGCTCACAATTGCGGGAAGTTGGTCCACGCCTGCGGCCATGGTTAACGTACGCGTTCGCCCCTCGACAACTTTACTGGCCAATGGCCAGGTGTTGGTCGCCGGGGGATATTCCGGAACCACCAATAGCACCACCCAGGCCACGGCCGAGTTATACAATCCAGCCACCGACACATGGTCTGCGGCGGCTTCCATGGCCACCCCACGTTGGTTGCCGGGATCTACCCTGCTTCCTAACGGCAACGTATTAGTTGTGGGCGGGGGCAGCACCACCGGCAGCGCCCTGGCCAGTGCGGAATTATACAATCCGGTCACAAATGCCTGGTCCTCCGCCGGTACTATGACCGCCGGCAGATGGCTTCCCTCGACAATGCTGTTGCAAAACGGAAAGGTTTTGGTCGTCGGGGGTACGTTTACTACGACTGCTGCCCAACTATATGATCCAGCGACAAACACCTGGTCGTCGGCGGGTACCCCAGGCATTGCCCTTCAAGGTCAAAGAGCTGTATTGTTGCCCAGTGGGCAGGTTTTGGTCACTGGGGGGGAAGGTTCGAATACGCAGTATGTGGCCAGTTGCGAGTTATACGATCCATCGACGAACACGTGGTCCACAGTCGCTCCAATGGCGAATATTCGATCCGAGCATTCCATAACTCTCCTGCAGAACGGCCAAGTATTGGTTACCGGCGGATTCACTGGCTCGTTTGTAGGCACCGCAATTGCCAGCGCTGAATTGTACAATCCGGCCACGAACACGTGGTCTTCCGCGGGTTCCTTGGCCGTGGCTCGGAGTAGGCAGTCCGCCGCGTTGCTGCCAGGCGGTCAGGTGTTGGTTATGGGAGGCGAAAAGTCTACCAGTCCCCTGTCGAGTGCGGAATTATACGATCCATCCACCAACACGTGGTTGCCCGCTCCGGCCATGGCCACGTCGCGGGACTTCCTGACGTCAACGTTGCTGCAAAACGGTAAAATCCTGGTCGTCGGCGGCAATGCTAGCACTAGTCCGGGCAACTCTCAGTTGTTTTCTCCTGGGCGTGCTCCCCTCGCCAACGATAAGACTTATGATGCCACCCTGACGGCAACCTTAAATCTAAATAATCTCGTTCTATCCGGAGTTTATTCCGGTGATGCCGTCACTCTCAACTCGACCCTCGCTGTGGGCACGTTTACTTCGAAAAATGTGGGTAACAACATCACGGTGACGACTTCCGGGTTCACGATCGGCGGAGCCCAGGCCGGCAATTACGCCCTGGTACAACCAACGGCGACCGCGAACATCACCCCGGCGCCGCTGACGATCAGCCCTACAGCGAACACAAAGATCTATGACGGGACCACCACGGCGGCCACGAGCCCGACGGTTTCTGGTTTAGCAGGAACGGACACCGCAACGGGCCTGACGGAAGTGTATAGCGATGCCAACATCGGCTCAGAGCAAAACCCTCAGCGTCAGTGCCTATACGGTCAACGACAACAACGCCGGCAAAAATTACGCGGTGACGACCTTAACGAACACAACCGGTGTCATCAACACAGCACCTCCCTTTTTCACGGTACCCTATGACGCGATCCTTTATTTGAAGCCCGTCGGGGGAACCGGCGGTGCGGCTACTGTGTTTGGTATCGGGACTTCCACGGCCAACGCGGTGCCCTATTTCACCGGTTTGCCCAATAACTCGCAGCCTAATGGGGAAGTGCAGGTGGGGCCCGTCACCGCGGGGACGAGTCTTAATTTTTACATGCAATCGACGTTTGGCTCCTCCGGTTACGCTTTCTCGAATCTGTACACCACCGATCCTGCTTCGATTACCGCCTTTAGCGATCCAGATCATGATTACAGTGCGACCGGCAATATCGTTACGCAGACCGGTTCGACCACCTGGGTATTGCATCTGGATGATGCGGTATCCTACCAAATTGACGACAACGATCACGATGTCTTGATGCAAGTGCGTCTCGCCCCCACCACCACAGGGACGACGACCACCACGACCACGGTCACCGCATCCACCGGCACCGCTACCTACGGCCAACCGGTCGTCCTGACGGCCACCGTCACAGACACCGGACCCACACCCTCTGGCCTCGTCGAGTTCAACGACGATACGACAGGCACCGACCTGGGAGCCGGCATTCAGGCTCCCGGGACCAATACCTGGACTTATACAACCGGTCCGACGCAACTCAAAGTTACCGGAAGCGCCGACATCATTCGCGCTACGTTTACCGGCACGGGCACCTTCCAAAATAGCCAGGGCACCCTGGCTGGGGGAGAAAAGATCACGCCAGCGCCGCTGACGATCACCGCGACCACCAACACAAAGACCTTTGACGGTACTGCCACGGCGGCCGCGAGCCCGACGGTTTCTGGTTTATTGGGAACGGATACCGTAACGGGCCTGACGGAAGTGTATAGCGATCCCAACGTCGGCTCAGGCAAAACCCTCAGCGTCACTGCCTACACGGTCAACGACAAGAACGCTGGCAAGAATTACACCGTCACGACCTTGACGAACACAGCCGGTGTCATCAACACAACCGGTGTCCCCAATTCACCTCCGTTTTTCACGGTACCCTATGACGCGATCCTTTATTTGAAGCCTCTCGGGGGATCCGGCGGCGCATCTACCGTGTTTGGTATCGGGACTTCCACGGCCAACGCGGTGCCCTATTTCACCGGTTTGCCCGCGAAACCGAACCCCAATGTGGAAGTGCAGGTGGGGCCGGTCACCGCGGGGACGAGCCTTGATTTCTTCATGCAATCGACGTTTGGCTCGATCAGCGGTTACGCTTTCTCGAGTTTGTACAAGAGCGATCCTGCTTCGATTAACGCCTTTAGCGATCCAGATCATGATTACAGTCCAACCGGTAATGTCGTTACGCAGACCAGTGCGACCACCTGGGTATTGCATCTTGATGATGCGATATCCTACCGTTTTGACGACAACGACAAGGATGTCTTGATGCAAGTGCGTCTGGCCCCAGCGACAACGACCACGGTCACCGCATCCGCCGGTACCACCGCATACGGCCAAACGGTCGTCTTTACGGCCACCGTCACAGCCATGGGATTCACACCCACTGGTAGCGCTGAGTTCTATGACGATACGACAGGCACCGACCTGGGAGCCGGCATTCACGCTCCCGGGACCAATACTTGGACTTATACAACCGGTCCCACGCAACTCAAAGTTACTGGAAGCACGGACATAATTCGCGCAGCGTTTACCGGCACGGGGGACTTCCAAAATAGCCAAAGCACCCTGGCCGGCGGAGAAAAGATCACGCCGGCGCCGCTGACGATCACGGCGACAACAAACACAAAGACCTACGACTCAACGACCACCGCCGCGGCGACTCCGCAAGTATTGGGCCTGATCGGTAACGATACGGTTACCGGCTTGGCCGAAGCGTACAGCGACCGCAATGCCGGATCGAACAAAACGCTGAGCGTGAGCGCCTACACGGTCAATGACGGCAATCATGGTAGCAATTACACCGTCTCGCTCGTGAGCCAGACCGCTGGTGTAATCAACAAGTCGAGCCTTACTATTACGGCTACGACCAACACAAAAATCTACGACTCCACCACCAGCGCCGTGGCTGTCCCCACGGTTTCCGGTCTTATCGGCGGTGATACCGCGACTGGCCGGGCCGAGGTGTATAGTGACAGAAATGTCGGTTCGAACAAAGCGATCAGTGTGAATGCATACACAATCAACGACGGGAACGGTGGTGCAAACTACACGGTAACGACGGTATGCTGGCACGACGGGCGTAATAACCAAAGCTCCCTCTCCCTCATCGCCAGCACGAATACCAAGACGTATGACGCGACCGTTGCCGCCGTGGCCCTGCCGACGGTTTCGGGACTTGTCGGCGGCGACACCGTGAGCGGCCTGGCGGAAGTGTACGACGACAGGAACGCTGGCGCGCAAGACGCTGACCGTGATCGCCTACACGATCAATGATGCCAACAACGGCGGCAACTACTCCGTCACTACGGGGAGTCACCACCACCGGCGCGATCGTTATGGCACCGTTAATAATAACGGCCACGACCAACGCCAAGACCTACGATTCGACGGAAGTGGAAGCCATACCCACGGTATCGGGCCTCCAAGGCGGTGATTCATTCACCGGACTCGTGAAGCATACGCCACAGCTAACGCCGGCACGGGCATGACTTGAGTATCAGTCAGTCGATAATTGCCACTCTAACGGAGCTGAACGTCACGGAGGCCTGGCTTTCGATGGCAGCGGCAACCTTTACGTCACAAATGGCAACGGTAGCACGGTGAGCAAGTTTGCCCCAGGCGGCACCACAGCAATTGCAACCCTCGCCAACCTTAATCAACCCTATGCCCTGGCCTTCGACAACAGTGGTGATCTATTCGTCGCTAACTCCAATGGCATTACCGTCAGTGAATTCGCCCCGGGCGGCACCACGCCCAGCGCCACCCTCAGCCATGTGAATGGCCCTCTTGCTTTGGCCTTCGACGGCAATAGCAACCTTTATGTTGCCAACTACTCTGGCAATTCCATAAGTAAGTTCGCCCCCGCCACCACTACGCCAAGCTACACTGTCAACGACAGCAACGGTGGCAACAACTACGCCGTGGCATTGGTCGCGAGCACAACAGGCGTCATCAACAAGGCATCGCTGACGATTACCGCGACAACCAACACGAAGATCGTACGATTCCACAACCACCGCCAGGGCAACGCCAACAGTGTCCGGCCGGTGGGCGGCGACAACGCAACAGGGTTGAGCGAGGCCTATGGTAATGGAAACGCGTCGGTTCAAACAAGACTCTGAACATCAATGGCTACTGTTAGCGATGGAACGGCGGCGACAACTACACGGTAACGACGGTACAATACTACGGCGTGATCGCCACGACCACCATAACTGTCGGCAGCTCCTGAGCGGTACCCTGGCTTCTATTGGCAGCTACGGAACACCGGTCACGATTACAGCCATGGTAGTACCCACCAGCGGCACCCTCCCCACTGTAGGTTCGGTTGATTTTCAGGACGGCGGCACTGACCTTGGAGTGATTTCGACGCACACTGGCACCAGCGGTAAAGCCATATTCACGTTGATCACGACATTCAATCAACTTCAAGTTATCCAGGCCAATGGAGGAGTACACACTATAAGCGCGACGTATTTGCCAGCCCCTGCAATTAGTGCCGGCGCGGGAACGTTGGCGGGCGGCCTGGTAGTTACGCCGATTTCCCTGGGAATAGCGGCAAATGGCTGGTCTTCGGCGGCGCCGAATGCTTCAAGCTATGCACGGCGCAACGGCAACATTGCTAAAAAATGGTCAAGTGCTGGTCCTGGGCGGCTACAGTGGCACTAATCCCACTCGAAGCACCAGTTGTACGACCCAGTTAGAAATTCCTGGTCGGCCGCTGCTTCCATGCCGGCTGCCTGAGTCGCTTTTACAGCGACATTGTTGACGAACGGCAAGGTTTTAGTGGCCGGTGGAGTCGACGGCTCAGTCAATGTACTCAGTAGCGCGATTTTGTACGACCCAGTTTCCAACTCATGGTCCTCCGCAGCCTCCATGTCCACCCCACGTTACGTAGATTCCGCCGCCTTATTGGACAACGGGAACGTACTCGTCAGCGGCGGCATCTCGACTTTCGGTACAGGACAATCCAGCGCGGAAATCTATAATCCGCTTACGAATAGCTGGTCGAGCACTTCCATGAGCAGGAATCGCGCTTATCAACATTCAATCTCGCTGGCCAATGGCAAGGTCCTGGTCGCGGGCGGACAAGACCCCGCTAATCAGCACATTCTCGCGAGTTCGCCGAGTTATATGATCAGACCACCAACACGTGGTCTGCTACCGGCACCATGGGGTTTGGGGCCTCATATGCTGAAGCAATGCTGCAGAATGGCCAAGTGCTGCTCGCGGGCGGGCAAGGAGGCCCGAACAACATGGTCCTTGGCGGCGGCACTAGTGTTCTTGCAAATGCGGAGTTGTACGACCCTGCTAGCAACACATGGCGATCCGCCGGTTCCATGCACGTTAGTGCGGTGGATCAAGCAGCTATTACGCTAGGTAATGGCAAGGTCTTTGTAACAGGCGGAGACGGTATATTCGGAAACACGGCAGGGCCAGAATTATATGACCCGGTGGCTAACTCCTGGTCCTTGGCTCCCTCCGTGTTATCCCCCGCCATAGCCGGAGCGGTGGCGCTCTTGCCTAATGGGAAAGTACTGGTTTGCGGCGGGTCCGATGCCAATAACGTCGATGTTACCACACTATATATATGACCCATCGGTTACTTCTTTTGCCGCCAACAAGGTGTACGACGCGACGACGAAGGCGCCGTTGTATGGAGATAATATTGGTCTGGTCGGTGTACTTTTATGGGATTCTGTTAGTGTGAACATCCCCGGGCTAACCGCTTCATTTGCCACAAAGAACGTAGGTAACAACATACCTATCACAATATCTAACTTCACTTTAACGGGACCACAAGCGGCAGCAATTATATGGTGCAACGACAAGTCACTACGACCGGTAATAACCACGGCCTCACTCACCATCGCTGCCGTCACCAATACGAAATTCTTTGATGGCACCACGACCGCCACTACAACGCCAGCGGTTTCGGGTCTGCAAGGAAATGACCAAGTTATCGGTCTGGCCAAAGTCTTCTCCGACGCGAAAATTGGCACGGGCAAGACACTTTCCCTGCTTCCTTTCACCGTAAGCGACGGCAATGGAGGCAACAATTATTCACTGACCACCATCGCCACCAACTCGACGGGCGTGATACTTCCGCCCGTCACCGACGTATCCATTATCAACACGCAGGACTCCGAGCTGGCGCCGCCCAAAGGTGCTTTGGCCAACTACCTCTTCACCATCCATCTGGCGAGTGCTCTACCCCAACCCGTCACGGCGAATTTTAGCACGTTCAATGGCAGCGGCACGACCGGGGCCAGGGCGGGAACAGACTTTAAAGGCGTTACCAATACTACGGTCACGATTCCGGCGGGTGCGACAGATATACCGGTCAATGTGGTCATCCTGAAAGGCACGCCCCAATTGCCCGGCGGGCCCACGGATAAATACTTCACCGTCCAATTGAGTTGGGCCGTCAACTTCATCAACTACGCCCAAAATCTGACGACGCTGTCCGCCACCGGCGACATCCGACAGGTTTTCGCCCCGACGGTGACTATCCCGGCCAGCCAGACCGTGCATGTCTCCGGTGGTACCTATGCGGTCGGAGTTAATGTCACCTCGACGTATCCTTCGCTTGCGTATGCCCAGGCGGACGGGACCGTATCGGTAAGCTACTCCACCGCGAACGGCACGGCCAAATCCGGCACGAACTACAAGGGTACGTCCGGCGTTTTTACCATTCCGGCGTCTGCCCTCGTATCGGGAAACAGCACCGTCACCATTCCGATTACAGCCATCGGTGCGGCCAGCGGGCAATATTTCAGCGTGACGTTGGGTAATGCGAGCAATGCAGCATTGGTGCCGGGATCAGCCACCGGCCAGGTTTTCATCTACAATCCCCAACTCGCGGCCGGCATACCCACCGGCGCACCAGGCGGCGTTACGCTGACCTCGGCCAGCCAGCTTACTACCATCATCCAGGCCGCGGAAGCGAACTGGGTGTCTGCGGGGGCCAATCCTGCTGCGTTCAATAACGTCCAATTCCAGATCGGCAATATCGGCAACGGCGTTCTGGCCAATACCGCGGGCAAGGTGATCACCATTGACGCCACCGCCGCTGGCTTCGGCTGGTACGTCAATCCAAGCTGCAGTGCTTTCCAAGCCGTTCCGAATTCTGACGCGTACTTTGCCCAGCTTGGGTCTTCGGCCGCTGGCCACATGGATCTCTTGACTGTAATTGAACATGAACTGGGTCACATCCTCGGACTTGACGATTTGGATGGAAGCAGGAGCGTGATGGCCACAACGCTGACGGCAGGTGTACGGCGCTTGCCATAATAAAAGCACCTCCGAATCCGCCAAGGTGTCCTCACAACGCGGTTTGGCCCTTTTGCCTGGCGCAAACGCACTGTTGCGTCCGGAAATTCTGCGATGGGTCCTTTTGGTCGTGCCGCTAATGGTTTTTTTTTTGCTGCGGCCCGGGCAAATGCGTTACAATGATAGATTGCAAACGCGGCAGGAAACAAGCGAAGGACCCAAGTCCCCATGAGCAATCAGTTTCCTGCCGGGTCAAATCTCGATTCGCCCTGGTTAGAGGTTTCAGCGTCGCGTCATTTCCCGGAGTGGTTGGCCCGCGAGCGCGTCAGCCTGGCGGTCACAACGTACCAGACAGGCAAGCTTCTTCTGATTGGGCTCAATGATGTCGGGCAACTGGTGGTGTTCGAGCGCACCTTCCAGCGCGCCCTGGGCCTTTGGGCCAGCGCTCAAACCCTGTGGCTGAGCACGCTCTTTCAGATCTGGCGTTTGGAAAATGTGCTTGCTCCGGGACAGAGCCATGAAGGGCACGACCGGCTCTATGTGCCGCGTGTCGGCTACACGACGGGCGATCTGGATGTGCACGACATTGCCGTCGAGAGCAGCGGGCGTGTAGTGTTTGTCAACACGCGTTTTAGCTGCCTGGCGACATTCAGTGAGCGCGATAGCTTCGCGCCGCTCTGGCAGCCGCCGTTTGTGAGCAAATTGGCGGCCGAGGATCGCTGCCACCTCAACGGCCTGGCACTGGCCGACGGGCGCGTCCGTTACGTAACGGCCGTGAGCACGAGCGACGTGACGGATGGCTGGCGTGACCGCCGCGCTGGGGGCGGCATTGTGATGGATGTTATCAGCAATGAAACCATTGCCACTGGCTTGTCCATGCCGCATTCGCCGCGTATGTACCGGGGGCGCCTCTGGCTGCACAATTCGGGGACCGGCGACTTCGGCAGTCTCGATCCGGCGCGGGGAACGTTCGAGCCGTTGTGCTTTTGCCCGGGCTATGCGCGCGGCCTGGCCTTTGTCGGCGATTACGCCGTCCTTGGTTTGTCGCGGCCCCGCCACGACAAAACCTTTACCGATTTGCCGCTCAGTGCTGCCCTGGCCACCAAGGCCGCCGAGGTGCGCACGGGCATCCACGTCGTTGATCTCAAGAGCGGCGACACAGTGCATTGGATGCGCATCGAGGGCATGATTAGTGAACTTTACGACGTTGCCGTCTTACCGGGTGTCGTTCGCCCCATGGCGGTGGGCTTCAAGTCCGACGAAATCCAACGCTTGTTAACCATCGACGCAGAGAGGGCTTTCTGAGATGCTTCCAGGTTTGACATTCCGGAGGTGGCTTCGTTACCTCCGCGCGGCGCGGTTATCTTTGCCGAACAGGTGGATGGGCATGCGGACAATCGTGCGTCCGGGTTTTCGCCCGCGCCTTTTAGAGTTGGAGGAGCGCCTGGCCCCGGCGGCCTATGCGCTATCCACGGCTAACGTGGTGGAACCTGGGCCGGGCGGGACTGCGCTCATGGACTTTACCGTGACGCGCAATGTTGACATCTCATCCCAAGTAAGCGTGAGTTACACCACGACGGCGGGCACCGCGACACCCAATGTCGATTTCACTCCTCAATCCGGCACCGCGACCTTCGCGCCGGGTTCAACCACGGCCCTCATAAAGATCCCGGTATTTGGAACAAACGCTTATAACAACCTTTACCTCTCCTTCGCCGTGCAATTAACTGGCGAGGCCGTCTACGGTACCACGTTTTCCTCAAAAACCGATATCGCCGTCGGCTCGCCTCCGGTGGCCATCGGCCAGGGGGACATCAATCGGGATGGACGGCCTGACCTGATCATCGTAAGCAGCTCTACGAACAGCGTTGCCGTGTTGCTTAACACCACGGGTCTAGGTTCCACCACCCCGACGTTCGCGGCACCACAATCGTTCTCAACTGGTAATAACCCTGTTGCCGTCGTGGTTGGCGACATCAATCTTGACGGCAGCCCTGATTTGGTCGTGGCCAACGACACAACGCCCGGCTCAGTGTCCGTGCTGCTCAATCTGACGCCTCCGGGGTCGACAACCTTGTCCTTGGCTCCTCATTTCGATTTGGCCACAGGTGCAAGCCCCGTGGCTTTGGCCGTCGGGGACCTGAATAATGATGGCAAGCTGGATCTGGCAGTGGCCAATAGCGGTTCGAATACCGTT
The DNA here is from genome assembly GCA_963848825.1 of uncultured Planctomycetota bacterium. Taxonomy (GTDB): domain Bacteria; phylum Planctomycetota; class Planctomycetia; order Gemmatales; family Gemmataceae; genus CAVVSQ01. The sequence goes on from CAWKFA010000010.1 coordinate 283,082, forward strand.
TCGGTGCTGCTGAACAACACGAGCCCTGGAGCCGTTTTTCCAACGTTCGCGGGGCAAATGGGCTTCATGGTTGGAACAGTTCCCTCCGCGGTTGCGATCGGGGATTTTAACGGGGACGGCTGGGCCGATTTGGCGGTGGCCAATAGCGGTTCGAACACCGTTTCTGTCCTGGCCAACACAATGTCCGCCGGCGCGACGACTCCGTCGTTTGCCGCCAATAGAGACTTTGCCACCGGCGCCACTCCCGATGCGGTGGCTATTGGCGATTTAAATGGTGATGGCTTGCTCGATCTGGCGGTCGCCAACTTTGCCGATAACACGGTTTCAGTGCTGTTAAATACCACGACCCCCGGGGTGAGCATCTTGGCCTTCAGGGCGAGGCAGGATTTTTCAGCGGGACAGGGCCCAACAGCCATAGTCATGAGAGACGTCAACGGGGACGGACAGCCCGATCTCACTGTCGTCGACAACACCGCGAACACTGTATCCGTATTGCTCAATTCGACCGTGCTCGGAACAGCCACAGCGCTGTTTACGCCGCCGCAAACATTTGCAACCGGCAACACACCCGCTGGAGTAACGCTGGCGGACATTAATGGCGACGGGGAACCTGATTTGCTTGTCGCCGACAGCGGCACCGGTACCAATGCGGTGTCCGTATTGGTAAACACCACACCATTGCCGGACGCCGCCGTGACGACGGCGTTTCCCGCCACACAGCTCAATATGAACGGGGCCACGCAAAATGTCATTGTGGGGGACATCAACGGCGATGGCAAACCGGATCTACTCGTTTCACCCAATTTCGGGTCCTATGCTGTGTCCGTTTTCATGAATAGCACAGCCCCAGGCGCCGCCGCACCCAGTTTCGCCTCACCCGCCACCTTCAACGCTCCCCTTGGCCCAAAATTCCTGGTGCTCGCGGATATAAACCGGGACGGAAAACCCGATCTCGTGGTTGTTAACTACAAGGACAATTCCAACAATTCCGTGGGCATTTTTCTGAACACGACGCCTACAGGATCGATGACGACCAAGTTTGGGCCCGTGACTACCTTCGTTGCCGGCACCAATGAGCAAACATTAGCCGTTGCCGACTTCAATGGTGATGGTCTGCCTGACATAGCAGTGGGTAATTACAATGGCTCCGCCGGCGTCCTTACCAATACGACGCCCGCCGGTGCTTCGACGCCCTCATTCACGACTTCGTTCTTTCCAACCGGAGGTGGATCCACGGACGTAACTTCCGGAGACATCAATGGGGACGGCAAACCTGACCTGATTACCGCCAATCGAACGGCCGGCAACGTCTCCGTGCTTCTCAACCTGACGACGCCGGGTGCCGCGACGCCGATATTCTCGGCTGCTACTAATTTTGTCGCGGGCAACGTGCCACAAACAGTGGCGGTTGGGGATCTCAACGGCGACGGCAGGCTGGACCTCGAGGTTAGCAACGAAAACAGCAATGCCGTTATTTTAATGAACGCGACGCCGCCGGGGGCTGGTACGCCTTCCTTTGGCGCCGCAAGCAAATTTACTCCCAACAGCGGCTATAACGGTGGTGTTGTGCAGGACATCAACGGTGACGGCAAGCCCGATGTGCTGCTCAATAACTATTTTAGCGGCGGCCAATATGCCATGGTGAGCACCACGGCGCCCGGCTCCACGACGCCGACATTCACCACCAAAAAAATTGCCGTACTCAACCGAGGAACCAATTATGTGGGCACCGGTTATTTCAACGGGAACGGCCGGCCCGACCCGATCGTGACTACCCAGGGCTCCAGCTACCTTACCATCTACATGAACACGCCCAGTTCCGTTCCGACCGGTATTGCGTTCGGCGCCATCAACGATTACATCCAGTTTGCCGCCCCCACGGAAGCAATTCTTGACAACAGCGGCACATTTACCATAACGGCGACGCTGGCCTTTCCGTCTCCAAACCAGGTGACGGTTCCGTTCAGTGTAGGTGGCACTGCCGCAGCCGGAACCAATTATAGTGGGCTGACGGGACCATTTGTTTTCCTGCCAGGACAAACCAGCGCCACGATCACCGGACAGGCTGTATCTGTGGGGCACTTCGATGTTAGTAAGACGCTGACTTTCACGCTGGGGACGCCCACCAATGCTGTCCTGGGGAGCGTGACCGTTAATACCCTCACCATCCAGACCAGCAGCCCGGCGCCGGTAGCGACATTTGCGTTGGCTAACCAGACCACGGTTGAGAAGAGTCGCGACCACCGTGGTTTTTGCCGTCAATTTGACGCCATCCTCCGTGGTCAGCACGACAATCCCATTTGCGCTGGGCGGTACAGCGGTCAATGGTGTCAATTACAATAGCGTGAGCGCCAGCCCCCTGGTAATTGCCGCTGGTCAAACCACGGCGAACATTACCGTACATATCCTCGATGACGGCCAGGTCGATTCGCCCAACAAGACCCTTGTGTTTACGTTTGGCACGCCGACCAATGCCACCCTGGGGGCCATCTCCACCGCTACTTTGACGATTCTGGACAGTACACCGCAGATTACCTGGAACAACCCAGCCGCCATCGTCTATGGCACTCCATTGAGCGCGAACCAACTCAATGCCAGTGCGCCTGTCCCCGGCACTTTCGTGTACAGTCCGGCCGCTGGAACAATTATGAGTGCCGGTCAAGGGCAGTCCATGGCCGTGACTTTTACGCCCAGCGATCTCGCCAATTACGATGTGGTGACCACTCATGTGCAGATCAACGTCAGCAAGGCCCCATTGCTTGTCAACGGGCTTGTCGCGCAAAACAAAGTATACGACGGCTCGACTGCGGGCCCGCTGGGAACATCCAACGCCAGCATCACGGGAATTCTCGGCAGCGACAACGTCAGCCTGGTAACCACCGGCGCAACAGAGATTTTCTCATCCAAGAATGTCGGCACCGGCAAGTCGGTGTCGGTCTCCGGACTATCTCTGGCCGGCGCCCAGGCCTCGAACTATGTGCCTTCGGTGCCGAGTTTAACGGCGGATATCACCCCAGCGCCGCTGACAATCACGGCGGCCGCCAACACCAAAACCTATGACGGAACGGCGTCCTCCGTTACTAAACCGATAGCCTCCGGCCTGAAAGGTACCGATGCCGTCATTGGACTGGCAGAGTCCTATAGCGACCGCAATGCGGGCACGGGCAAAACCCTGAACGTTCAGACCGGATATACGGTCGTGGATGGCAACAATGGCGCCAACTATAGCATCGCGACAGTCACGAACACGGCAGGCGTGATCAATAAGGCCAACGTGACGATCACGGCCACGACCAGTACGAAGACCTACGACGTGACGACTGCCGCGCTTGCCATTCCCACTGTTACGGGGTTGGTCGGCGGCGACACGATTGCTGGTCTCGCGGAAGTCTACAACGATCCCCTGGCCGGCTCGGGGAAGACCCTCTCCGTCAGCGCCTTCACGATTAGCGACGGCAACGGCGGGGGTAATTACGCAGTCACCAAGGTGGCCAATAACACGGGCGTGATTCTGGCAGGCTCTTTCCAAAAATATATTATCAGCGTCCTGGGCGGAAACAGCGTTGTCGCCGGTCAGTCATTTCTTTTCACGGTGCAAGCGGCTGACTCTGGGGGCAATCCGGTATCAACGTATATCGGACCGGCCAACGTTTCGACCAACGTGAGCCCGGCCGATCCCCTGGGCAATTTCCCAGTCGCGGGCGCGCTGCAGGTCAGCAATAGCGGCCTGGGCTATTTTCTTGGGATGCTGGACACGGCGGGAAATTACACACTCACCGTCACGGCGGGCGGGTTTACAGGCACAAGCGCTCCGCTCACAGTTGTTGCGGCGAATGCCGGCTATTTCACCGTCAGCGCGCCTGCGGGCGCGACCACCGGCGTCCCGGTCAATGTCACCGTAACCGCGCACGACCGTTTCGGGAACATCGCATCCGGCTACAACGGCACGGTGGTGCTTTCCAGCAGCGACGGCGCATCCATGGGCGGACCTTATGCTTTCACAACGACGGGCGCCAATGCGGACGCCGGCGTTCATTCGTTTGCCGTTACCCTGGTGACCGCAGGTAACCAAACAATCAAGGCACTCGATTCGTCGGCGCTGCCAGCGGTAGGCGTTAGTAACGCCATTACGACGCGCGGGCTGGTAGTCACCTCCTTTTCGCCACAGCCAGACGGGTTCACCGCCACCTTTAGCAAGCCGTTCGTTCCTGGTGATCTGGCACTTTTCGGTGCGGCCCTTAATGTGCCGGCCGCTGTTGTGATGACGGGCGCCGGAGTCGGCCCCATACATGGATCTCTTCTCGTTGATCCGTCGAATCAAAGCGTGACGTTTAAAGCGACAGCAAGTTATTTGAACGAACTTAACAGCTTGCACGGAGGCAGCAACTCGGTGGTACTGCCAGACACCACTTACACCGTCACCCTTGTAAGCGGCACGAGCAGCAACGCCTTCCTCGATGCCCTTGGAGCCGGCCTGGATGGCGCCAACAATGGCGGTCACGCCAACTTCACGACCTCCTTCAGCACCCATTATCAGGGACAGCATACACCGGTCCTCGGAGTCCCCGATTTCGCCCGTGGCCCCGACAGTAACACACCGATTGAAGTGCCCAACAACGATGCCGCCGGTATCCCAATCACGCTTTATAATGCCGCCAACGTGACCGACGTGACCTTCACGTTAAGTTACAACGCGGCACTTATAAATATCTCAGGCACCGTCTTCGGCATAGGCAGTGATGCCACCGATTCGGCGGCGACGCTTACCCTGGTTTCCAACACTGGCGGCGTGGCCACCTTCCACTACACCGACGCCAATCCACAATCCGCCACACCAACCAGCCCGCTTGTACTTGGGGACATCCAGGCCATGGTCCCGTCCGGCCTCGGCGCCGCCGCCCTCGGCCTATACCAAGTAAAGGAACAACTTCACCTTGGCAGCATCGTCATCAACAAAGGTGGCATCACCGGCGCGGTGGCGGCCAGCGGCCTCCACATCAATGCCTACTTCGGCGATGTCAACGGCGATGGCGTCATCAACGGATTGGATACATTGTCGGCCAATCGGGTCGCGACAGGGATTGCGTCCGGTTTCAGCGCCTACGCGCAGCTTGACCCCTCTGTCGTGGGTGATGTCGCGGGTGATTTGAATGTGGACGCGGGGAGCGTGTCAACTCTCGACGCCTTCGTGGCTCAACTCCATCCCGCACAAATACCGGCGCCGCCTGGCGTCAACGTGACATCCCCAACCGCCGCCGATCCCACGCTAAGCCTGGTGAGTGCCAATCCGCAGGTCGTGTCCATCAACCTGGACGATCCGCACCCCTTGGGCAGCACCGGCTTGATCTCCGCGACACTCGCACTGCAATATGATCCATCCACACTGAGCGTGGCGCCAACAGACATCACGCTGGGCTCGATCCTCAGCGCGGGCAGTGGTTGGCAAATACAATCAGTCGTGGACCAGGTAAAGGGGCAAATCGGCATTCAGCTTTACAGTGCAGCGCCGATCACCGCCACACAGGCCGGCAGTCTGGTGAATATCACCTTCCACGTTCAACCGGGCGCGATGGTCCCAGCTTCAGGCGTGCACCTTGTGAACGCCGCGGCCCCGAATGGTCAGTGGTTCGGTACTGTCTTGGCGGATGCCCAGGGCGGACTGATCCTTAGCCCAGGCGTGGATCTTGTGCTATTGCCGACCGGTTCAGAAAAAGTTTCCGCGACGGCCTCCACTACCTCGGAAAACACCGACCCGACTCGTCCAGCCAGCCGGCTGCAATTGATTGATGCTCTGGTCCAAAATGATCCGCATGAAACTGCCGACACGATCTTTCTCACGGCCGCCGAGGACGGGAAGCCTGACATCGTTCTCAGGGACGGATTGATGGCCGTGGAGGCCCGGCCCGTTGTTTCAGCGAGCGCTGTAGCCAGTGGATCGTTTGGTCTGCAGACGAATGCTGGCTTGCCATCGGGTGGCCTGGCGTTCCTTATTGGCAACCTCCCCCTGCTCAACTCTCTGCTCTATCGGAACAGCCCAGCGCAGCTGCTTACGTCAGAGTTATCACTGGTCCTGGCACGTAGCACGAGTAATCTTGAGGACCTGGGCATGTTTTTCGGCAACGCGATCTGGGACACGATTCCTGAGTCAGATTGGTCAAACACCCCTGGCCAATCTCCGACGGTGGGCACTGATGCCTATACCTTCTCCGGACCGCCAGATCAGAAAGCAATCGACCCGATGGATGCTTCGCACATCACCGCGCTGAACCACGCACTCGTCGACTGGGCCAACGACGTAGACGATTTCGGTGGTTATCCAAGATAATGTGCCGTTTTTTCGGTCTCGAGATAGCCTGGACGGTCGCATAAAAGTGGAAGTAGACCCAACCTTTGTAGGGCGGGTCAAGCGTACTCGCGCTGACCCACCGACGCGGCTCGCCCCATTCCACGGATTGCCAAGATTCGGCCATACCCACCACGGTGGCAAGTGCGGCTGACTTGAACATCACTTCGAGTCAATTGTGACCTGACGAAGCTTGCCGTTGAAGCGACTGGCTTCCCCTGCCACGTAGTCCTCCATGGCTGGCGTGCCCGCGTCTGCGGTCTCGTCGGCAGAGAAGATAAATGGTAGAACAATCTCCAGCAGTTCGTGTTAACATTTCTAAATGAATAAACCGTTGACCACTCAAACTGGGGGATACCTGCCATGCGAGGAAGCTTGCCGTGCTGGTTATTGGTGGGATGCTTGTGCTGGCCGGTGGCCGGACAAGTTCGGGCCGATCAAGCCGAGGACGAGGCGGCCATTCGCAAGTCGGTCGAGTCATATACCACGGCATTCAACAAGCGTGATGCCAAGGCGGTGGCCGCCCATTGGCTGCCGGAGGCTATTTACGTCGATCCGGATTCACGCAAACAATTTGTCGGCCGCGAAGCCATCCAACAACACTTCGCCGAGGAATTCGTGGAGATTAAGGGCAAGCTGGATGTGATCGTGGAGTCGATCCGGTTCATCTCGCCGCATGTCGCCGTTGAACAAGGCCAGGCAAATTATCTGGAGCCGAAAAAGGAGCCGGTCAAAAGCCGCTATAGCGCGATCCACATCAAGCGCGATGGGAAATGGCTGCTGGATCGGGTGAGCGAAGAAGAGATTACCGCCGATTTGTCGCATTACGATAAGCTCAAGCAGCTGGAGTGGATGGTCGGCAGCTGGATCGACAACGACGACGATGACGAGTCCACCGTCGAAATCACCTGCAAATGGGCGAAAAATCAAAACTTCCTGATACGTACTTATAGCCTCACGATTCGGGACCAAATCAGCGCCTCCGGCGTGCAGATAATCGGCTGGGACCCGTCCGCCAAGCAGATACGTTCATGGTCCTTCGATTCGAATGGCGGCTTTGGCGAGGCCGTCTGGCTCAAAAAGGGCAAGTCATGGCACATTCAAATGAAAGAAATCCTTCCCGACGGCCAGAAGGCATCGGCTGTCAACGTGCTGACCCTAATCGACAACGACAACTTTACGTGGCAATCGATTGACCGCCAATCCGGCGGGGAATTGCTACCCAATATCGCAGAAGTACCAGTGATTCGCAAAATCGTGGCTGAGTAACAACAACAAAACTTAAAGGTGAAAATCATGAAGCGATACATGTTTATTATTGCCATCGTATTGATCTGTTGTTTCGCTCTGACCGTGGTTCTCGAAGTGCTGGCGGGGCGCGGGGGGCGTGGAGGTGGCGGTGGGCGAGCCGGCGTAAGTGGTGGCGGTGGTGGTGGGCGTGTTGGCGGCGGCTCGATGGGCGGTGGCGGCCGTCCCAGTCCAGCAGTAGGTTCCGGATTGGGCGTGGGTGGCAGTCGCCCTCCGGTCGCGGCCGCGCGGCCCAGCGTGGGGTCCGGCGCAAAAATCGGCGGCGGGGGCGTTAACGTAGGCGGAGGCGGTGGACTCAAGGCAGGCGGGGGCGTCGGGCCAGCAGCTGGCGCACGCCCGAGCCAGGGTCAACTGGGGAATTTCCTCAATGTCGGCGGTCCAGGTGGCGTGGGAGGCGCCGGCGGAGCCGTCGGTCGTCCGGGCGCCAGTGTCAGCCAGGGTGCGATCGGCGACTTCTTTAATGGTCCTGGCCCGGGCGGACCAGGCGGCGGCAAAATCGTCGCAGGCACTCCAGGTGTTGGTAAGCCCGGAATGGGCAAGGTCGGTGATGGCAAACTTGCAGGCGCCAAGATTGGCGACGGCAAGCTGGGTGCCAAGGCAGGCCAGCTTCCGGCCAACCGACCTGTTGCGAATGGTCGGCCCGAACGCATCGAAAATCGGCAGCAGTGGTCCCAAAACCGCCAGGACCGACGCCAGCAAATCAGCAATGATTTTCGGGACAACCATCCGCGCTTCGACTGGGCGGTCAATAATCCCCGTTGGGCCGCCTGGCGCATCAACCGGCCCTACCGCTGGGCGGCCGCAGCGGCCTTGACCGGATGGGTCGGCTTTGGCGGGGCGAGCTATTACGATTACGGCGAGAACATGTACTACCAGGACGGCGCCGTCTACTCCGATGGCCAACAAGTCGCTACGGCCGAGCAGTACGCCGCGGCAGCGGAACAGATTGCCACGAGTGTTCCGACCGCCAAAGATCCCGAATGGCTGACGCTGGGCGTTTTCGCTCTGACCCAGGATGGCCAGGCATCCGGGCCGGCACCGACAATGTTTGTGCAGCTGAACGTGAGCAAAGAAGGCATCATTGGCGGCACGTTGCAAAATACGGCCACGGGCACCGCGCAGCCAATCGAGGGGATGGTTGACAAACAGAGCCAGCGCGCCGCCTGGACGATCGCAGGTAAAACCCGGCCGATCATGGAGGCCGGCATCTTCAACCTGACAAAGGACACCGCCCCGGCGCTCCTACACTTTGCCGACGGCCAAACCCAACAATGGTTGCTCGTGCGGCTGGACGAACCAAAGGAGTAAGCCAACCCTTGTCACGACAGGCGAGGAGTTCGACAGTTTCATCTGGGTCAAGGAGGCTTGGCCCAGATGAACTTATTTCTTGGCGGCGTTCATGCTCTTTTGCAAATCAAGCAATGGTTGCTGGCTAACGGTAAGGAATCCTTCCTGCCCACGATCCAAATCCCCAATAAGTTGGAAAACCCCCGCAAAAGCTAAGACCATTCCGAGCATGGCGGGCGAGCGTCGCGTCGCCGCCAGCCCGGCCTGGTAACCCACGGCAACCATGCCGAGAAAAGCCAGAGCGAAAAGCCCAGCCCAAATAACGAGCGGGATTCGGTTGCGCCAGCCAACCTGGACGCGCTTGACATGAATGTCGATCGTTTCGTTCAGCGACTGGACAAAAAGGCTCATCATCGCCAGGTTGGAGTTTTTATTTTCCGATGCCTCGACGGCCCGCGACCAGAGCGATTCTTGCATTTCCTCCGACCGTGCCACGGCATCGCCAATTTTGGCTTCCGCAACGCCGCGCAAGCGTACCTCGACATACTCGCGCAGCAGTCTGGCTATCTCGGCCCGCTGCGGTTCCGGCAGCAGACGGGTACGCAGGTAGGTCGTCCTGATCGCGTTGGCTTCTTCGAGTACAACTAGGCGGCGTGCATCAAAACGCGTCGCCGCCATGCTGAAGGTGAAGGCGAGCATGAATGCCAACAGGCCGAGAATCGAGCCGACCATGGCGTTGACAGGGCTTTCTTTCTCCTCCGCAGCGTGCTTGTTCCTCCACTTGCCGAGCCGGTAGCCGCCTTCCACGGCCACCCCCGAAAAAAAACATGTGGCCAGGAAAAGCAACCAAAGGGGCACGACGTCCAGCGGTTCGCTATTCAAGATAGTCATTCCTTCCGGATCATTTCATGACGCGGCCGGCCGAGATTACTGCACCGTGGCCAGGCAACCTACCTCACGACTTGAAGTCCAATATGCTGATACTACCATCGACTACCTCAGGAACAACTCCAATGACAACACCCCGATGACATCGGTGCTTACGAACGGGTGTAAAGTGATTATCGAGCGGCGCCAACGGTGGAAATCAGACGATGAAAGATCTTCCTCAAGATGACAGTTCGCGATCCTCCATCGTGGCCTTGTCACGAACAGCGGTTGGCCGTGTCTCTGGAGGGATGGGCCGTTTGCTCCCCAGCGCGTCTTCCCTCCAGGCCACCGGACGCTTCCTTCGCCGGCAAGTCTGGGCCTGGCCGATTATCGCGGCCGTTCTATGCGGCGGAGCTGGCTGGTGGGTTTATCATTCAGTCGAAAACGCCATGCGCGACCAGCGTGCCACTGACCTGAACGTCATGGTGGATGCCAGCGTCACGGCCTTGCGCGTCTGGATGGGCGAACAAGGCATCAACGTCCAACTCTTTGCGGACGACGAACAACTCCGCCCCCTGGTGGCGGAATTGCTCCGTCTGTCCGACGGCACCCCCATGGCTGAACGGCAATTGTTGCAGGCCAGGGCCCAGGAGTTGTTGCGGCAGCGGTTGAAACGCCGGATCGAAGTTTGCGGCTATGTGGGCTATTTTGTGGTGGCCCCCAATGGCGTCGTCGTGGCCGCCGATCAGGATGCTCCCATCGGCAAGGCACTTAGCGGAAATCGCAGGCAGGTCTTCGACCAGGCAAGGGCCGGCAACTCATCTTTGTCCAAACCTCATCGCAGTCCGCTGTTGCTGGCGGACGAAAAGGGAGAATTACGGGCGAATTTGCCAAGCATGTTTGCAGCCGCGCCGCTTCGCGATGACGCGGGCCAACCGGTTGCTTCTCTGGGCGTGCGCATTCGTCCCGAGGACCAGTTCACCAAAATCTTGCAGGTCGTCCGTTTCGGCGAATCGGGTGAAACCTATGCGTTCGACCGAAACGGCCTGTTGCTGAGCCAGAGTCGCTTCGACGAGCAGCTGAAACAGATTGGCTTGCTCGCCGATCGGCCCGAGGAACGGTCGATTTTGACGGTGGAAGTTCGAGACCCCGGGGTGAACATGGACCTGGGAGAACGACCTACGATGCGGCGGGCCGAACAACCGCTCACGCGTCTGGCAGCGGCTGCGGTGCAGGGCAAAGCCGGCCATGACGCCGATGGCTATCGAGATTATCGTGGCTCTCCCAGTGTCGGCGCCTGGCGCTGGCTTGACGATTACGACTTCGGCGTTGGCACCGAAGTCGATACGGCGGAAGCGTTCCGTCCCGTCTACATACTCCGCCGCGCATTCTGGGTACTCATGACTCTGCTGGTGCTCAGCGCGGTCGGCATCTTTGTGGCGATGCTTTATATCGCCCGCCAGCAACGGGTGTTACAAAAGGTCACTCTGCAGGCCAAGCAACTCGGGCAGTACGCGCTGGAAGAAAAACTCGGCGCCGGTGGCATGGGAACGGTCTACAAGGCGCGCCACGCAATGTTACGGCGGCCGACGGCGGTCAAGCTGCTCGACGTGGAAAAGATGTCGGACGCCGCCGTGGCGCGCTTTGAGCGCGAGGTGCAACTCACCAGTTCGTTGACCCATCCGAACACGGTAGCCGTGTACGATTATGGCCGCACCCCGGATGGCATCTTCTACTATGCGATGGAACACCTGGAAGGCATGAACCTGGACGACCTCATCAAGCGCCATGGTCCGCTGCCCGAAGCCCGTTTGATTTATATCCTCAGGCAAGCTTGCGGGCGCTGGCGGAAGCGCACGGGCGTGGTTTGATTCATCGCGACGTCAAACCCGCCAATATCTTCCTCACCTGCCGCGGCGGCATGCATGATTTCGTCAAAGTCCTCGACTTTGGGCTGGTCAAAGCGCTGGACGGCGGCGATCAAGCAAACCTCACCAACCCCAACGCCATTACCGGCACGCCGCTCTATCTTTCTCCAGAAGGCGTGAACCAGCCGGACCAGGTTGATGCGCGCACGGACGTGTACGCCCTCGCCGCCGTCGGTTATTACTTGCTGACGGGAACGCCGGTCTTCACGGGGACCACGGTGATGGAGATCTGCATGAAGCATGTCAAGGCGGAACCAGAAGCTCCTTCGCTCCGCTTGGGCAAGCCCGTGTCCGCCGCCCTGGAGGCATTATTGCTTCAGAGCCTGGCGAAGTCCCCGTCTGATCGTCCGAAGGACGCGGCGGACCTGCTGCGCCAACTCGATGCCTGCGCTATCGAGGGAACCTGGACAGCGGCGGATGCGGCCGCCTGGTGGGCCGATCGCGCCAAAAACGTCCAACCGACTGGTACCGAGACGGTTCAGGTCCCGCGCGACCAGGAGACGCGAGCCCCGGACACCACCATGGAGTTTCTCGGCAACAGCGAAAAAAAATCGTAGGAGGCCGAGCTTGAACTCGTTCTTGGTCATTTCAAATACATGCTTAATTTGCCCTTCCAAGAAACGCGACAAATTGCTCACCTCGACTTCGAGAACGATAAAGGCCGGGTAACGAATTCCGTTTGTCGGGGTTGTGCCGATTACCCCTCGTGGTGCCACAGCCATATGGAACTTTTCAGCTTGATACTCTTGCCCAGTCGCTCCGCCTTTACCTATGCTGGTTCCTATTCATTTCTAAAAATAGGAACTGCCGATGACCGCTGAACAAGGTCGACTTGACGAGGCACGGGAAAAGAAGGTTCCCTGGAAGAAATGGGGCCGTACCTTAGCGAGCGGCAGTGGGGCACGGTGCGCGAGGACTACAGCGAAGGCGGCGACGCCTGGAATTACTTCAGCCATGATCAAGCCCGCTCACACGCCTATCGCTGGGGCGAGGACGGCCTGGCCAGCATTTCCGACGACCAACAACGCCTTTGTTTCGCGCTGGCTCTGTGGAATGGCAAGGATGCGATTCTCAAGGAACGTCTGTTTGGACTCACCAACAGCGAAAGCAATCACGGCGAAGACGTCAAGGAATATTACTTCTACCTCGACAGCACGCCGACCCATTCCAAGTACCTCTCCAAGTATCCGCAAGCGGCTTCTACGACCGGCTGTTTGCGGTGCTCCGCCAGCCGGCGTTGCACGCTGGCCAATGGGACCTGCTTGAATGCACCCCCGGCTGGGAGGGCAACTGGACTCACGACTGCTTTTTGGTTTTCGCCTGGCATAGCTCCCAGGATCCATCTCTGCTGGTCTGCGTGAACTACGCCGCCAATCAAAGTCAATGCCATGTACGGTTGCCCTTCGCGGATCTCGCGGGTAAGCAATGGCAACTGCAGGATCAACTTGGCACAGCCTGCTACGACTGGAATGGAAACGATTTGCAAGGCTCCGGGCTGTTCCTGGATATGGCTCCCTGGCAAACCTTCGTTTTCCGGGTAGTAAAAAGAAGTTGATTGCAACAGGGGTTTATTTACGTCCGGTGCAACGCATGGTTGATAATTCATCCTCACGAGACTTGGGCGGACGCCGCTTGCGCGGAGCCTTGATTCTTGGTATGGGCGGCGTAGCCATCGTGGCTCCGTTTTTCTCGGGGCCGTTGGCCCTATTCATCGTCGGGTTGCTGCTCATCGTTTGTGGCGTGCTGGAATTGTATGAGTCCTTTGGGCTGACCGATGATTCCGGTTTGCGCACAGCGTATTTGAGTGGCGCTCTGTCCGTGTTCGCCGGCATCCTTCTTCTCAATTCACCGCAGCTGGTTTTGGGCGGCTTGTCTCTCTTGTTCGGCGGCTCGTTTCTGCTCGACGGCGTTAACAAGGTCATTGCATCCTTGACAAACCGCACCGCCGGGACGCGGTGGGAATGGTCGTTTGGTGTCGGTTTGGCCAATCTGGGGTTGGGACTGGTGCTGGTTACCAAATGGCCGGTTGCGGGAGAGGCGGTAGTGGTGATCCTGGTGGGTTTGCGCATGCTGGCGGCTGGCTGGCCGATGGTTTTGAGGCGCGTGGATGCAACCCTGGCCACCCAACCGCGCCCGGGGTTGCATCCCGATCACCGGTTAGGACTGCCTCCTCATGCGGAGTTTACCAAACTGGAAGATGCTTTTGCGCAGGAGGACGCCGGGCGCCGCTCCATCGACGCTTACTGGTGCTGGATATTCATCCTGTTGTTTTTCGCCATCCACGTCGGCCGCATGCGTGTAGATTGGAACCTGGTCGGCATGATTTCTCCCCTGGTGGCAGTTTTGGGCGATATTGGCACCGCGATGTTAATGGCCTTTGGTCTCCTGTTGCCTTTCCGCTTGGCCTGGCGCAAATTAACACGCCGTGTCGAGCGGCGTGGCTGGGTTAACCTGTTGCAACTCATCGACTCCGGTCGCAAGCCCAGGCCTCTAGGTCGGTTGAGCCGCCGCTGGTTATTGAGCCGTCTGCGTTTCTCGCGGCGCGTGGCCGCTTTGCGTTATTCGCCGCGTGCAGCCTTGCGCTGGGGTATGCAAGTCGGCTTGCCGGCGACGGCGCTCTTGATCGCGGTGAACCCCATGTGGGGTTTTAATTGGGTCTTCAACAGCGAAAGCTGGGCCACTGGCGCCTGGGACAGCTGGGCAGCGGCACGCACCGATACCTGGCGGGAAAAGATGATTGAAGCCGTCCAGCGACAATACCCCAACCTGCCGGCAGAGCGTTTATTTCAGGTCGAGCCGCCCGGTGTGCAGGGCAGCGCTGATTTCAGCTTCCTGATCCTGGGTGATACGGGCGAAGGCGGAGGCGCCCAACATTCCTTGCGAGATCAATATCTGCTTCTCGGCCAACGGCCGGACCTCAAATTCCTGGTGATTTCCTCGGACGTCATCTACCCGTCGGGCGGCATGTTGGACTATGAACCCAAATTCCATCTCCCCTTCAAAGGTTTCACAAAACCGATTTACGCGGTACCCGGCAATCATGATTGGTACGACGCCTTGGAAGCATTCGCCGCCAACTTCTTGGAAGCGGACGCTGCCCGCGCCTGCATGTTGGCCCGCATCGAAACCGACAATCGCCTCACCAGCACGACCGAGAAACACATCGAAAGCTACATTCACGAGGCAGCGCGTCTCCGTCAGGAATATGGCGTGAGCACGGGTTGGCAGCGCGGGCCGTTTTTTGAAGTGCAAACGGATCGTTTCGCGCTGCTCGTGGTGGACACGGGCGTGTTGCGTAGCGTGGATTCCAAGCAGTGGGATTGGCTCAAGGCGGCACTGGAACGCGCTCGCGGAAAATTCATCATGGCCATCTTGGGCCATCCTTTGTACGCAGGCGGCCGGTATCAGGGGGGGGTGGATGCTGCCGGCGAATGGTCAGGTCCCCTTGAGGTCGAGCCGTTTGTCGCCCTCCATCGCCTTCTCAAAGAGCACCAGGCCCAGGTGGTCATGGCCGGCGATACCCATTATTTCGAACACTATCTGGAAAAATATCAAGTCGGCGACGCAACGCGGACCATGTTGCACTTCGTCAACGGCGGTGGCGGCGCCTACCTCAGTATCGGCACCCCGCTGGACTGGCCGAAAAAACCGGCGGTACCCGACTGTGCCTTCTTTCCGAGTACCCAGGCTGTGATCGCCAAACTGGACAAGGATACTCCCGCCTGGAAAATGCCCCTGTGGCTCTGGGGCAAACATCTGCATGCTTGGCCGTTCACGGCCGAGACCATTGCGGGAGCATTTGATTACAGCCGAGCGCCCTTCTTTCAAAGTTTCGTCGAAGTGCGCGTCGAGGGATCGGCCAACCGGGTTCGCCTGATACCCCATGGCGCCGATGGCCCCTTGCGCTGGCGGCATTTGCAAACATTTGGCTCCATCATGCCGGCCGGTAAAACGTCAGACGATCTGGTGGAGTGGGTGGTGGAAATGCCGAGACATTGACCCAGTTGGAACAACTGGATTGGTTTGAGGAGTATGAAACGTAAAAAGAATTCCGTTAAATCAGCTATATCGGAGGCTACTCATGGCTATTGCAAATCGTCTTCGTAGGGACGGGGTTCCCGAAAACTCCACCCCGGCAGCGGTGGAACCCCCGCCAAATTCCGGCAAGGAAACCGACCAGCGTTCTGAGTTCTGGCAAACGCTGGACGCCTATCACCCCGCACGGCCATTGGAATCTGCCACTAGCCGCTTGGAAAAGGGACAGGCTCTGCGATCGCGCACGCCGCGTGAGGCACATGCCGGCTGGACCCCAGCGCCGGAGCGGCCGGATCCCGTGGCAATACTCCTGGCCGGCAACCAAGGCCGCCAGGAAGAACTCATACCGTTACGCATGGGCAGAATGGCGGCCTCGCCATTTGCTTTTCTGCGTGGCGCCGCGACGGTCATGGCTTCCGACCTGTCGCAGACGCCGGTCAGCGGCATGCAAGTCATCATTGACGGCGATGCGCACATCAATAACTTCGGGCTGTATGGAACTCCTCAGCGTGACGTCGTGGTCGACCTCAATGACTTTGACGAGGCAACCCTGGGGCCCTGGGAATGGGATTTGAAACGCCTGGTGGCCAGCGTGAATGTCGCCGGCCGCGAGAATGGACTTAACCGCAAGGAGCGCCGCAGCGCCGTCTCCAAGTGTGTCGCGGGTTACGCCTTGAATAGCCAGCGGTTGGCGGAAATGGGTGTGCTCGATACCTGGTCCCTTTTCGCCTACGCCGACCTCGATCGACAAATGCCCATTCTGAAGCAGCACGGCATTCAGATCGGCAGCAAGTTTCAAGCCGTGTTGCGCAAGACCTTGGCCAAGGCCAAGCAAACAACCAGCCAGACGTTGCTTGGCAAAGTCGCCCGGCGCCAGGCCGACGGCGGGTGGCGCTTCAATGAACAGCCTCCCGTGTTGACACGCATTGATAGTGCGACGCGCGACAAGGTCGTTGCCGCCCTGGTCGATTACGCCGAGACCGTACCCCAACATATTCGCTTCTTGCTCAAGCGCTACTCGGTCGCGGACGTGGCTCATCGCGTGGTCGGTGTCGGCAGCGTTGGGGTGCGCGCTTACCTTGTGCTGCTCTTTGGCAACGGTGAGCAGGACCCACTGTTCCTTCAAGTCAAGGAAGCGCTCCCACCCGCTCACGGGCCCTACCTGCCGGCCCTGAAGATGCGCGTCCAACACGAAGGCCACCGCGTCATCGGCGGACAGCGTCTATTGCAAGCGATGGGCGATCCTCTCCTGGGCTACACCACCATCGACGAGCGGCACTACTTCGTGCGCCAAATGAAAAACATGAAGGCCTCAATGCCGATTGAATTCCTTATCGGCGAGCCCTTCGAGTTTTGGGCCTGGACTTGCGGGACTTTGTTGGGACGCGCTCATGCCCGGACGGGGGACGCCGCCAAGATCGCGGGCTATATCGGCAGAGGAAACGTCCTGTCGGCATCGCTGGCAGAGTTCGCGGAACGGTATGGGGACCAGACCGAAAAGGACCACGCGGCGCTGGTGGCGGCGATCAAGTCAGGCCGTGTTACCGCCATCCAGGGTGAGGATTAGTCGAATCCTCCTTCAGACGCAGGCACAGGATACAATGAGCAAAATAGCAATGGACAATCACCGAGCGCCGGCGCCTCCCCGAGTTGTTGGCATTGTCGGCATTATTTTTTCAGCGCTGTATATGACAAGCCTGATAATTGTGCGTTTGGCGATGCCGGCCGATCCGACGGATCCGGCGCCTGGCTAAGCTGACCCGGCGCACCGGAGTGGTGTCCGCGTGGCGTTAAATCTGGTTCCTTTTACCGGGCTGGCGTTCCTCTGGTTCATGGGCGTGTTGCGCAGCCGCATCGGTTTGCTTGAAGACCAGCTGCTGGCAACGGTATTCTTTGGCAGTGGCTTGCTATTCGTCGGCTTGCTGTTCGCCACGGCCGCGGTTGCCGGAGGAGTGCTGGAGGCTTTCGGGGGGGAGGGCCGGCCCCCCGCTCTTGGCGAAACCTATGCCTTGAGTCGGCGAATAAGCCATGTGCTCATGAACACCTTCGCCGTGAAGATGGCCGGTGTGTTCATGTTCGTGACAACAACCATTGGACTCCGAACCGCGATATTCCCCCGTTGGCTGGTATACCTCGGCTACGCGCTTGCCCTGGTGATGTTGCTGACGATCACAGACTTCGCCTGGATCGCGCTGGTCTTTCCGTCGTGGGTGCTTTTGGTAAGCACATATATTCTCGTCACAACCTCCCGCCAGGAGGATCTTCGCCATGAGCAACCGTCCAAAACAGACGTTTCCAGACATGACAACCCAAGAACGCGATGACATCTTGCGCCGCATCTTGGACGCGGTCGAGAAAGATCAGCGCCAACGCTGGGTCGAAATCGTCTGCGCAATCGTGCTGTCGTTAGCAACGATGGCTTCGGCCTGGTGCGCTTATCAAGCAACCCTTTGGGGTTCCCGGGTGACGGTAGTCGTTTTGGCGACCATGCCCCTTTGCACTGAGTGAGCGCGGGCAAACTGAAAAACGAAGAGGTCGGCACCATGGCCAAGGCTGAAAAACCCGCTGACATCAACGGCTATATCTCACACTTTCCTGCCGACGTGCAGGCAATACTCGAGAAGGTGCGGGCAACTATCCGACGTGCCGCACCCGATACCAAGGAAGTAATCAGTTACATGATGCCCGCTTTTAGGCAGCACGGCATTCTGGTCTATTTCGCCGCCTGGAAGAAGCACATCGGGCTGTATCCGCCAATCTCCGGTGACAAAACTCTGGAGAAAGCCAGCGCACGGTACGCTGGGCCGAAAGGTAATCTGCAATTTCCGCTCGACGAGCCGATTCCTTTCGACCTGATCGAACGGATCGTGAAGCTGCGAGTGAAACAGGATCTTGCGAAAGCGGCGGCAAGGCGCAAGAAGCGTAGATAGGAGTTGGTCATTTTTGGTGGGATAAAATGACGCGTTGGGTTATTGACGCCGCTAGCTGACAGACCTTGCGTTCCTGCCGCACAAGGCGGCAGGGGACGAATACCATTATGCTTTCTCCCTCTAGCTGCAGACCTTGCATTCCTGCCGCACACGAGGCGGCAGGGGACGAATCATCCATCACCAAAGGTTGTGAATTCGTACTGTATACTTTGTGCCCACATCTTCGGGCACGGTCTTCATCGACAACGCGAACTATCAGGAGAACAATCATGGAAATCAACAACGCGAAGCTGGCGAACTTTTGCTGGTTTGAGTTGGCGACCAGCGACCAAACGGCGGCCAAGAAATTTTATGACGGGTTGTTCGGCTGGCAGGCCAACGATGTCCCCATGGGCGCGCACGGCTACTACACCACCTTCCAGCTCCACGGCAAGAAAGTCGGGGCCGCGTACACGCTGATGCCGGATCAGGCTCAGCAGGGCGTACCGCCGCATTGGGGAACCTACGTGGCTGTGGCGGACGTCGATGCCGCGATCGTAAAGGCGCAGACGCTGGGCGGCGTCCTGCTCGCTGGCCCCATGGACGTTGCGGATCACGGGCGCATGGCGGTGCTGCGCGATCCGACGGGCGCGGTCATTAGCCTGTGGCAGGCAAGACAGCACCAGGGTGTCGGCCTATGGGGGGAAGTCGGTGCATTCTGCTGGAGCGAACTCATGACACGCGACACGGCGGCCGCGACCAAGTTCTACACCGCGCTGTTCGGCTGGAAGACGAAAGTAAGCGATGCCGGCGGTTTCGCCTATACGCACTGGCAAAACGACGGCGCCGACATCGGCGGCATGATCGCAATCATGGATCAGTGGGGCCCGATGCCCTCCTGCTGGCTCAATTACGTGCAGGTCGCCAACTGCGACGAGACGACGGCCAAGGCCACTTCGCTCGGCGGCAAAGTCTGCATGCCGCCAACCGACATTCCCAACACCGGCCGCTTCGCGATGCTGCAAGATCCTCAAGGTGCGGCGCTCTCGGTGATCGCCGTGACGGCCATGCCCAAGTAATGACACCGGCGGTAACGCGCTGATTGGTTTAAAGATCGAATCCGCCTGGTCAGCGCGCCGCCGGCTCGAGCCCGCCGCGAATTCTGTCCACCCTGGTCCGGATGGTTTTATACTCACTACGTAAACTGTTCACGGTTGGGAATTCATAGAGATCCCGGAGCTTCATATTGGGAATGCCCGGCACAACTTTCGCCAGGTCCTTGCGTTTGAGAAAAGCATCGGCTTTGCCGATCCACTCCACGCGTTCGGCGGAGCCCTCCGCGGGAATGGCCATGCGAACGAGCTGGTCCCCCTCTTCAATCTGCTTTTTTAGCCAGCCTTTCTCCTCGGCAAGTGCCGTCGTGAGGCTTGCGAGCTGGTTTTGATATTGCTGAAACTTCTTGCCAAGCTGCGTGCCGGCCCAGGGGACGGCATACACGGACGGCAGCGCGATTTTTTCAAGTTCCTGGCCGTAGCTTTCGATGTCCTCTTCCTTTTTGAAAAAGCGCACCAGCTTGAGGCCGCTCAACTTCTTGTTGAACTCTTGATAGCTCGTCATCTCCTCAAGGGCTTCCTGAACTTCCTTCCGCAGAGATCTGGGCAACTCGACGAAGGCAGGGTCTTCCTGAATCTTGACCAGCTCGTTGATCTTTGGGACGAGCGGTTCGCGCAACCATTGATTGACGGCTACCGCTGGGCCGGGCAACACCGAGCGAATGGAGTTCTCCATGGCGGCCACCTCGGCGCTGGGGAGACTGAGCAAAAGCCCCGCGGCGCCGAGGCTCATGAAGACGATGAGCCCCAGCAAGGCCGTAACCGCCACATGGACACGGTGGAGGGAGCGGGCGCGCTCCTCATGAAAGGCGTGCGCCGAAACCAGGGCACTTTCAAGCAAGCCGGCCACGCCATAAGGCTCGCGCAGGCGCGCCGGGCCATCGCCAAGCGCCGGCGGCTTCACCGCCGTGGCCCAGGGAACCAGGTCAATCTTGCCAAAGGGAACCGCCAACGGCTCGAGAGATTGTTGCAAAAGGCCGGCGAGGGCGAACTTGACCTCTTCGATGCGAGTGCTCCAGGTATTGGCCGTGTCGTCGGCGCGAAGGAGCAGGTCACACTTCGTCAGGACGAGATAAACCGGCAAGCCCGCGACCTCACTGCGCTTGCCGCGTCGTTGTTCCAACAGCGCCAAAAACTGGGCCAGTTGGGCCGGTGCCACCTGACTTTGGTCAGCGGGCGCGACAGCCAGCACGAGCGCATCGGCCCTGTTGATGACAGTGGCGAGCGGACTGCGGTCGTCCAGCGATTTTGTGCCCGCGATATACTCCTGCGCGACCCGGCCGGCGCAGTCGATCAGCGTGGCGCGAACCGGAGTGCCCGACTGCAGATAAACCACATCGACTTCGTCCAGATCCGCATCTCGTGGCGACGACGCCGTGAGCCCGACGGGAGCTTCGATCGTCCCGCCGTCCGAGGATTTGAGCTGCGCTTGCGCTGCCCGCGCCAGGGACGCCACGAGGGCAGTCTTGCCCACGCCCGCCATGCCCAGCACTACTATCCGCGGGCTGTCTGTCGTGTCGTCTGGCATGTCCATACCCACGTCACTTTCCCGGTTCCGCGTCCACGTCCTTCACCTGCGGCTTGCGTTTATAGCGCTCAACAATCGTATTAAGTCGCAAAACAGCCGCGTGTCCCGCGTCCACGCTGTTATTGGGGGTAAGAACAATCATCACGTAGGGCGCCAGATGTTCCTGGTTCTTCTGCAGGTAGTCCTCCACCTCCGCGAGCGCCACGGCCGGTTCGCGGCGCTTGATCAGGTAGTAGCGTCCGTCTCCCTGGTAGCGCTTGCCACCGATGACCTCAATTTCAAGAGTCTCCAGGTCCGCGGCCGAGGCAGCTTTCTTGGGTAGGCTGGGCTTGTCCGCGCTCTTTCCCGAACCGTCGCCTGCACCCAGTCCTGGGCCGCCGCCCGTGCCTGGCCCCCAACCGAAACCACCACTGCCGCCCAACGGCAAAAAGTAAAATGCCAGCAAACCGCACAGGATGGCCCCAGCCAGTCGGGCCCATGGCAGCATCCAGGGTGGGGCCGCACGGCGGCAGGCCACGCGATAAACCACGCGCGCCACCGGACCGGCGCAAAACCACCCGACCAGCGCGCCACCAATCCCGGCCGCCACGCGCAGCCCCCAAAACACCCAACTCGTCAGTTCGATGGCCCCCAGAAGCAGCGACATCATGGCACGGCCTCCCGGCGCTTGAGGGAATTGGGAACCTTGATAAACCAGCCGCCATATTCCTTGGCCTGCTGCCGGGTTGGGAACCCGGAGTCGCCGCGCGGATAAAGAAAATAATAATAGAGATCCTGACCTTTGGATTCACGCTGGTGCCGCTCGATCAACTGGTGCGCCGTTTTCTCGTCGGCAATCTTCAGCCTGCTCGCGTCAGGCCGCGCTGGATCCACATAGTAAAAGCGCGCCGTCGGCACCGTCGATATCGAGCACCTTCAAGGCCATGCGTTCCGTGGCACGCCCGCGTTCCTGGAGCAGGCGCTGGACCTCGTCACGCAGCTTTTCCAGCTCGGCCAACTGCGGCCGCAAATCTTCGAACCTGGTCAGTTCCTGATTGCGACGTTCGAGTTCCTGCTCCAGCGACAGGACGACATCTGTCAGGTCCGTCGCGGACGCGGTTTTCTTGTCCAGTTCTTCCTCATTGACGATGGGCATGAGCAAGAAGACGCAGAAAAGCAACAGGAGAACATCTATCAGCGGAATAAAAAACCGCGTGACGCTGCGTCGAGGCATCGCGATCATCGCTTTGCCTCCGGAGGCATGGGCTGGCCGCCGAGCGTCAGGATCAAATCCCGGCCCATCATGACGATCCAGGTGGGGAGGATATTCACCAGGGCCATGAACAGCCCACTCCCCGTGGCCGTGATGGCGGGAGCATATTGCTGAAAGATCACCTGAGCCCGAAAGCCGCTCGATGCGTCCGACAGGGAACCAAGCGCGGAGAACGTCTGCAGAATGCCGGCCACGGTGCCGAGTAAGCCAAGCATGGGAAACCATTCGGCAGCCTGGGCAAAATGACCAATCCAGCGATCGGCATCCACGTTAAAACCGTTCCCCCGCCAACGCAGGGCCCGCCAGCACAGCAGAATCTGCACAGTGAAGAGCAACGTCCCAACCACCAGGATCAGCACGTCCATTGGGCCAAGATGCAAGAGGTAAAAGCCCATCGCATCCCGTGGAATGCACGCCCCCACCAGGGCCGCGCCCAGCAAAGGGACCAGACAAAAACACAGCGGCAAAACAAACTGAATCAGCAAGCGGCGCACGTGTCACTCCGATCTCGGGCTGCTCTCTTTTCGACAAGAACGCGCCCAACATGGTCCGCTGTTTGAGCAGTGCGGCTTGGGCGCTGTAGCGGATCCGCACCCAGGTCAGCACCACAAGAACTCCATCCTGTCGCGCCAGGAAGCGCCCAGGTCTTTTTTTACGAATTGTGCGGCGACAACGAAAGAAAAATCGGGAGGTGCACCCACCGCCTTGAAGCAGGCGAGGAATGTCTCGCGCAAAGCCGCCAAGGCGCAAAGAAGGCCCGTAACGGTTGGGCGAGTCCAGGTTTCTTGCAAAGAAGAGCAATCAATGAGAAACGCAGGAGGTGATGAGCTAATTTATTCCTGTTTTCCTGCCTTCCTCATTTTTTTGAAACAAATTATGTCCGCACTTTCTCTGCGGCTTGGCGTCTTTGCGCGAGGTTTCCAGCGTTTTCTTGCAAAGAAGAGAAATCAATGAGGAAGGCAGGAACGCAGGAGGACTGAAATGAATATGCCTGAAAGCGGGCCGGATTAGCGCCCCTCCGCACACCGCACTCAGCTCATTGACACCACCGGATCGTGGCCTGCCCGCCGAGTTGTCTTTCGATAGGATACCGGGGAGCGTCCACAGAGAGGCGCGATTTCCCCACAGAGAATCCAAATGTACCGTCTGATCACCGCCGGCTGCGTGCTGGCACTTGGTCTGTCGTTGCCCATCGCGGGCGCCCAGGAGAAGAACCCGGCTGCCCAGAATCTCAACCGCGACATTCCGCGGCACAAAGATTTCCTCAAACGTATTGAGCAAAGCAAAGGCGTGGGCGATGTCATCTTCCTGGGCGATTCCATCACGCACGGCTGGGAAGGACAGAAGGCCTGGAGCGAGCACTTCGGGGCGTTCAACCCGGTGAACCTCGGCATCGGCGGCGACCAGACCGGCCACGTCCTGTGGCGCATTACCGAAGGCCATGAGCTGGCCCTGCTCAAGCCGAAGGCGGCCGTCATCATGATTGGCACGAACAACACCGGGGGGCATTCCGCTTCCCAGATCGCCGGCGGCATCAAGGCGATCATTGACGAGCTGAAACAGCAGAAACCGGACATGAAAATTCTGGTGCTGGGGGTCTTTCCACGTGGCAATCCGGGCGACGCCGAACGAACGGTGGAGCAGATCACCGCGGGCATCGCGCCCATCAACGAGGAACTCAAGAAGCCGCAGCCCGACACCAAGCGCCTCAATGCCCTGGTTCGGGACCTGCAGCAACAGAAGGGGACGATACCGGCGGCGAAGCTGAACCAGAAGATTGCCGACATCAATGCCATCGTCGCGAAATTCGCCGACGGCAAAACGGTGTTCTTCAAGGACATCGGCAAGGAATTTCTGGACCAGCGCGGCGGCCTGTCCGGCGAGATCATGCCGGACTACCTCCACCTCAGCGCCAAAGGCTATGACATCTGGGGCAAGGCGATCAAGAGTGATATTGAGAAGCTCGTCAAGTAGAGTTGGCGGCCAAAATCGTAGACTTTCCGGTCCGATGGAGAATCCCCTGTCTGGGCAGCAGACAGGGGATTTTTAGTTCATTAAGTACAGCGTGACCGCTGGCCGATCCAAGGCTCACTCAGGATCATTTGAAGCACGGTCGCCGGTCAAACACATTCCGATCGTAGCCGCCCCTCGTCGCGAAAAGCAGGGGGAGCCGGTGCCGAAGGGATGCCTGCTCCAGGTGGCGTTTGCGAATGATCCTGCTGGCCAGGAGATAGAATGAGCGGGTGCGGGATCGTGGGCTAGAACAGCTCAGCAGATTTGAAACGACCGTGCTCCCCGCCAAGGAGTTGCGGGAGGTGGGCAAATGCCAGCAAGAACCCTCTATCAACAGAGCTTCGGGTGCCATGGCATGGCACCCAGCGACCATGGCAAGTGCATTGGTGGCTGCCAACAGGGTGCGTATTCCTTTAGGATATTCGTGAATTTTGTCATGCGAAATTCCAGGCAAGGCAGCGCCGCCGGATAGAAAAATGCTATGCAAAATGCTATGCAAAATGTCATGCAAAATGATATGCGTCGTGAAGGGGGGTGCCCGGTGCACGCATACATACCATTTTTCGCCCGCCAGCCCAAGCTGCCAGCCGCCCGTTGAGGTCTTACTCCACCAGCGGCGGCGCCGGGGAGTCAAAGTTGGTTGTAATTGCTGAGATTTTGGACTCGGATAGACGAGTCGAAAGAATGGTCGTCGCGAAAAAGGAACATTACACCCGACAGGAGTCGAACGCGCCCGGGTACCGAAATGAAATGAACTTGCCGGATTGCGTACCGGATTAGGGACGCTCCCTCCTATTCCTTCACCGCCTCAACCAACGAATCCTGCCGTATGCGCCACTTCTTTCCTTGGCCGCCCTCCACCCGCACTTCGGCTGTGGCCGTGTAACCATCCTGGCGGATCTCCAGTTGTGGCGGGCCGAGTAGGCTTTCATGGGTAAGTTCGCCCAGGCCCAGTTCCGACAGGGTAGCGGCATAGCGTTTGTTATCTTTGCGAAACTTGCTTTGAGCGTAGTAAATACGATGCAGCAGGTGCTTGGCCGGCCCGGCAATGTCGGGGCGAAAGGTGGCGGTGCCGGGGGCGCCGGTGGCGAATTGCACATAGCCCCATAGCTCGGGCCGATGGATATCTATCACTCCGTGGGGCGACCAGACCCAAACGTCCGGCTGGCCATTTTTGACTTTCCGGTATTTGCCGTCCACGATTTCATGAGGCCATTCGTAGCGCTGAAAGTTGAGACGCCACTGGTCGCCGTCGCGGGGCGGCGCCGGCTGGGACGATAACTTGGCCAGCACGTTCCAGGGCACTGCTATTTCAACCGACCAGCCCTTATCGGTGTCGCGCGGGTCGTTGACCGTACCATCGACGTGGACCGCCGTTTTAAGACCAGCGATTTCCCACGAGCTATCGGCCGGGCCCCCATCACGATAGGGCTTTTTAAGCAGCAGGTCCCAGCCGGTGTTCAGCGGGTTGATCTCGAACTCGGCATAATTGTGGTTGCTGCCGGCCGGATCGATGAAAAGCTCAAAGTTATTCTCCAGGTAAAGAAGGGAATCGTGTTTGGTCATCGTGCCCCAAACATGCGGTTCTTCCATCTGGGCGCCAAAGTAAAGAAACTGGTCATCCCAAATCATCTTGACGCGCGTCTGGAAACGCGGCGCGGGCTTGCCCTGCCCTTCGATATCGACAAATGGCTCCATCCAGGGGACCGCTTGCCAGGCTTTGTCATCGAGCCGCCCGTCCACGGTCACGGGCCCGGTTGCGCGATAACTCACGTAATGGCGAGGCGGTCTGTAACCAAGGTCCTGGGCCCTGGCGGGCGCAGCGTCCTGGGCTGCTGTTCCCAGAGCCATGACGGAGAGCAATGTAATAAGTCCAGCGAGAAGGATGATTTTCTTCATGGAATTAATATAGGGGTTCCCGTTTTTCACGGAGACTGGTTTTTCCGCCAGCTGCCGGTGATCCGGACGCCAAACCCGCCATTGGCTGGCATGAATACCTTCAGCGAACCCGCGGTATCGATGACGACGTCATCCACGCTATCTTTGTTTGCACGGCTGTAAGCGGCGGCCCCTCATTTGCCGATTTCTTGCTGGGCAAGGCATCGCGGTAAAGCCTCGTCTTGTAGATCCCCGACTTCAGAAAGTCGAGAGGGATGACCACTTCCCGCGGCGTGCCCGCGTTGATGCCAGCCAACCACCAGTCCTCGCCATGGCGCCGAGCAAGAACGGCAAAGTCACCGGGGTAGCCAGCCACGAAATGGATATTATCCCAGGCCGACGGCATATTCATGAGAAAGCCCTTCGCCGGATTGTCCTTCATGCTCTCGGGGCTCACCGACATGCTCTGCCAGCCCGACTCAAATAAAACCGCCAACGCCATTTCATGGGCATTGGACGTGATGCGCCGGGAAAAAGGTGTTCCCTTCAACTCGAACCCGCTCGGGCACTGGTCCATCGATCCCACGATGTTGCGGGTGAAGACCAGATTCACATTGTGAGCCGGCGTTGGGCCTTTGCCGAAAAGGTAATACTCTTCGCCTTTCACCCCTTCGAGCGTGGCAATGTGCGGCCAGCGGCGCTGCTGTCCCCGTGGCACGGTCTCGCCATGGAAGCTGACCATCAGTTTGCGGCGGGCACATTCCAGGGCCAGAATGTCGCGGAACTGAAACATCATCTGGGAGTCGCTGTTCAGATAGTCCACCTTGATCCCCTTGAATCCGAGGCGGACCAGGTAATCCAGAATTTTTTTGCGCTTTTCGGGCGTGTCGAGGTTGCGCCAACTATCCCAGCCGTACACGCTAATCATCTTGCTCCTGGCATAATCCAGCAGTTCGGGAATCCACGGGATGGCCATCCATTTCTCCGGCAGATCGCCCTGATCGTTACCGAGCACCAGGGCGTTGTCGAATTCGACCCACGTCCAACCCATTTCGCTGGCCAGGTCCACGAACTGCTTCATCCGGGCCAGGCTCATGTTGTTGGTTTTCGGCCCCGTCATCCAGGGAATGACATCGACCCCGGGCTTTATCCAGCTCGTGTCGGCGATCTCGCTCGGAGGATTCAGATTGAGAATCAGCGTCGATTCAACCAGGGTCGACAAGCCCTTGCCGATGATGACGACCCGCCATGGTGTAAGCCATGGCAGGGTGGATGTGGGTTCCTCGGCCAGCTGGAACGTGAGAATTTCGCCGAGAGCCTCGCGAAACCTCAGGTGAGCGCCCACGTAACTGCCATCGACGGCGGCCTCGGTTACGTAGGCCCAAATAACCTCTGGAGGTGCGGAAGAGCGCGGGCAGAGCCACAGGATCGTCGATGCCGACCAGCTTGGCATGAGCGTCGTAATCCCACTCGTAAATCGGGGGCTTGGCATATTTCGCGAACCAGCCCTGGGAACCCGGCGGAATGTGGAAGCTCGACGCTTCACTTAACACGGTATGTTGTCCCGTTCCATCGATGCGATAGCGGTAGGCGACGCCGTCGTCGTAGGCCCTGAGGATGAGTCCGATCTTGCCCCCGGATTCGTTTTGAAAATCAAGCGTCAGCTCGTTCGCCCGGTTGACGCAGTCCCTTTTCTTGCCCACGGGCATGCGTGTACTTCTCGTCGACCGTTCGCGTCGACTGGCCGGTATTTTTTAGTTTCGCCGTGAAGGATCCGAGTCGCTTGAGGTTAATTCCCAGGGGTGCGCTCGGCAGCACCTCCTGGTTGTCAACCACCACTCGGCAGGACCAGGCAGCGGCCGTTGACTGGTTCCGTCTTAGCTCCACGATGATGACGATGCTTCCATTCGGGGATGCGACGGACCAGGAGGCACCGTGGCAAACGCCAGCCGACGCCACTGAACCTGCGCAAACGAGCAGCGTGGAAATAATGTACTTCATAGGATGAAAGCCTGTATTGGCACCGTGGAGATTTCGCCCGACCTTGGCCGCTCGCCGGTGGCGACCGCGAAAGAGTCACGTATTGGTGAGGCTGCCCTGCCCTTAGTTGTATTCGGTTGACGGCTAACTGCGAACGCGCCGGGGACACTAATCCTGATGCACCGGAACAATCGCGCGGGCGTTCGCATGAAGTCGCCGCCGCTTGACGGCCACCCCGTCTGCGGCTAGAGCGAATAGTGTAAACCAACTGGTGGAGATTTGTCATGAAACGTGTTTTGGCCCTGGCGTTTTTCCTGCTCGCTCTGGTCCTGGCAAATCAGGCGTGTTCCGGGGAGCCGCCTGCCGGATTTGTCTCGATGTTCAACGGCAAGGACCTTATGGGCTGGGCTGGCAGCGACGCCTATTGGAAGGTCGAGAACGGCGTTCTTACCGGCACGGCGGATGGCACGCTCAAGTACAATCGTTTCATTGTCTGGAAGGGCGGCAACATCAAGAACTTTGAATGGCGCGCGCAAGGTCCGGGTCTCGGACGGCGGCAATAGCGGCCTGCAATACCGCAGCGTCGAGCGGCCAGACCTGGGCGACTGGGTGGTCGTCGGTTATCAGTGCGACGTAGTCCCCAACCGCGCCGATTACAACGGCATGCTCTATGAAGAGCGCGGGCGGCGCATCCTGCGCATACGGGCGAAAAAGTCATCATCGATACGGCGGGCCAGCCCTGGGTCGTCGGCCAGTTTCCACTCAAGTTATTCAGGGCGGGCGAGTGGCACGATTTCCGCGTCCTCGTTGAAGGAAACCATCATCAGCACTGGATCGACGGCCATCCAACGGTGGATGTGATCGATCTCGACGAAAAAGGCCGGAAGCTCGATGGCATTCTCGGCATGCAAGTGCACGTCGGGCCGCCAATGAAGATCGAGTTCAAAGATCTGTTCCTCAAGAAGTTGGCAGACGATCTGCCGATCATGAGCGCCGTGCAGGCCAAGGTGCCGGCGGACGCGGTGAAGGTGGTGCCTCAGGGCAAGGACAAGGCGAAGAAACCCATGGAGAATTGAGCTAACTTGGCGCTTCGCTCGACGGGTTCAAGCCGACCAGGTCCGCGCTTCGACGGGGGCAAGGCTTACTTTTTGTTCAATTCGTCAACGACTGTTTTCTGGAATGCTTCGTCTTCCGGATCGATCTTGGACGGAAACCGCGCGACGACCTCACCACTTCGGGCAACGAGGAACTTTTCGAAGTTCCAGCCGATTTTACCGGCGAATTTCGGGTTGGTCTCCTTGCCGGTCAGCAGTTTGTATAGCGGGCAGGCGTTAGCGCCGTTGACATCGACCTTGGCGAGCATGGGAAAGGTGACACCATAGTTTTGCTGACAGAATTGGGCGATTTCCTGGTTCGTGCCCGGTTCCTGTCCGCCAAACTGGTTGCAAGGCACGCCTAACACCACGAGTCCCTGCTGGGCATGCCGCGCATAGAGGGCTTGCAACGATTTGTATTGCGGAGTGTAACCGCATTCGCTGGCGACATTGACGATCAGGACCACACTGCCCTGGAACTTGGCCAGATCGACCTCTTTGCCATCGAGGCCGGTCATCTTGAAATTAAGCACGGCAGCCACTTTTTTAGCTCCCACTTCTTGCGCACCGCCCAGCATGGTCAAACCGAAGAGAAACAGGCTAACCGGCGCAATCATCTTGATAGAGCGATACATGGATTGAACCTCGTTTTAGTTGGGATGGCAAACCATCATTTTTCCCAGGGTACATCAACAAATCTATCATTTTCTTTTAATGATATCTCTCACCGGTTCTTAACGGCTCGCACGTTAAGGTACACCTCGTCATTTCTCGCACGATTGTACCAGAGGATCTTGCCATGCCACACTTGATTTCCAGCACCCTGAAATCAGTTTGTCTACTTTTGTGCATGGAAGGAGCCTCTTACGTCGAAGTCGACGACGACCGCAACGCGCCAGTTATGATTGCACCCTCCGGCGACAAACAAACCGTCATCGCTCCGATCGACGCGGAAACAAAGAAAACCGAAGACAATGCCAACTCTTCTATCACGATCACAGCCATCGGCAACAAATTGATCATCACCAGTGAAGATCCAATTGCTTTGAACATGGCGACCGAGCTGGTGAGGCTGGTCACGCAGAATAAGACGTCTGGCGATTTTCAGATCATCCGCCTCAAACACGCCAATGCGGTAGAAACGGCCAGGATCATCGACGAACTCTTTAACGGCGCCAAGGCGAACGGCGGCGGTTTTGGCGGTCGGGGCCAGGGCGGTGGCGGCGGACCGGGCGCGGACTTTGGCGGCATGCAAAATATCATGGGCGCCATGGGACAGGGCAGCGGGGCTGCCCCGGCTCGTGTCGAACGTGTGCGCGTGGTGCCCGATCCGGCTACCAATGCTCTGTTCGTTCAGGCCAGCACCCTTGACATGCTCACCATTCGCCGCTTGATTTCCCAACATGTCGATGCGGGGCTTAACGATGCCGAAGCCATCATCAAGACCTTTGTCATCGGACCGCTCAAGTACGCCAACGCGACCGACGTCGCCTATGTCATCAAGAGCGTTTATCGCGAAAGCATGAACAATAGCCCGCGCGGAGGCAGTGAAATATCGAGCCCGTTCACTGGCGCGCACTTCTCCCGCGACCAACATGGACGCCAATGGCAACCCCAAGGGGGTCAGCCTGTCGCTCGGCGTCGATGAAAAGACCAACAACCTCATCATGGCTTGCTCTACCACAATGTACATCGGACGTCAAAAAGCTGGTCGACCAAATGGAAGCCGCCGCTGAAAACACCAAGCAGACCGTCAAGGTGGTCCCGATCATGGGAATCGATCCCGCTCTGGTCCAACGCGCACTCGAAGCGATTCAGGGCCACACCTTGACCAGTCGCGGAATGAACGACTCAACGAATCGCGGCAATTCCATGTTCAATGGTACCGGTATGGGGCCGGGCGCGGGAAACAATGGCATGCAAGGCGGGCAGGGCAATTTTGGGGCGGGCCTTCAGGGGAGCGGCGGCGTATTTACGCCAGGCATTAATCGCGCTCCAGGCGGCAGTGCTGCGCCCGGCGTCATCGTTGTCCCCGGCGGTGGGGGATGAGCGTTTCTTAGCTACAGACCTGCTTCACCGGCCGGGCAAGCCTGGACAGCCGGCCGGGGTCGGGTTCCGGCGAGCGTAATCTTGTTTAGCTACAGATCTGCCTCACCGGCCGGCCGAGGTCGGGAGGTCGCGAGGTTATCGTTGCTTGGCTACTGACCTGCTTTACCGACCGGACGAGCCGGCCGGGTCGGAGGCAGACAAACCAAATCTGAAGAACATCGCTGCGTGCAGTAAATCTTGGTCGAGCGCGTGGTGTTCTTTTCTGAAATCGACAAACGGTCCTTTGCATTTCCCGGCACGCGATACAATTCACATTGTGAAGTTGTTGTTAGCGCCCCCAGAAGGGACCTGCCCATGGAAATTCTGGTTATCGAAGACGATTTGGTGATTGGCAAGGCCGTGCAGCAAGGCATCACGGAAGCCGGCCATGAGTGTGTCTGGGTCAAGGATAGCGGCACCGGCTCGGAGCAGGCCATGACCCAGCGGTTTGACGTGATCGTCCTCGATTTAATGATTCCCGGCGAGCCGGGCATGGTTCTCCTGGAAAACCTTCGTAAGGAGGGGGTCACGACGCCGGTTTTGATATTATCGGCACTGGGATCGGTGGAAGATCGTGTGAAAGGGTTGCAGACCGGCGCGGACGATTACTTGGTCAAGCCTTTCGCCCTGCCGGAGTTGCTGGCTCGTCTGGACGCCATTCGCCGACGCGCGGCGAACAAACCGGCAGCGGTGTTGCAAGCCGGCGACATGGTGCTGGACCTGGCCACCCGACGGGTCACCCGCGGGGAGTTTGAAATCGACCTCACGCCCACGGAGTTCAGCATCTTCGAGCTGCTCATGCGCCATGCCGGCCAGGTGGTCACGCGTAAAATGTTGTGCGAAAGTTTATGGGAATCCGATTGGGAGGGGACCACCAACGTCATCGAGGTGCATATCAATCGCCTGCGCGGCAAACTACAGCGTGGTTCCAAGGAGCCATTGATCCACACGGTTCGGGGACGTGGTTATGCTCTTCGCGCGCCTTAAGCCCATCTTTCAGACGTTGCGCTTTCGACTGACCGCGTGGGTCACCCTGGTGGTGGTGCTCATCGTTGGCATCGCGATGTTGTCGGTCCGCGAACTGGTGCTACGCACGATCTATACGGAGTTCGATCAGCGCCTGCTGCAAGACA
Source organism: uncultured Planctomycetota bacterium (assembly GCA_963848825.1). Lineage (GTDB taxonomy): Bacteria > Planctomycetota > Planctomycetia > Gemmatales > Gemmataceae > CAVVSQ01. Next base: position 315,840 of record CAWKFA010000010.1, read on the forward strand.
TGGAAGGCGTCAATACAGCAGTCCAGCAGTTTTTTCCCCAGGAAAAGCCGCTCTTTTACCAGGCCATGACCCTCAAGGCGATGGGACATCTGCACGTGGACTGGTTCGTGCAACTGTTCGACGACAAGGGCAAGCTCATCTGGGGTAGCCCCAACGTCGACAAGTTAAAACTCAAACCCTTAACGTTGCCTGTCGCCGAAAAAAACTTGCGCGATGACGGTTCCGTGCGCTTGCTGGAGGCGAAGGTCGACGACCCCGGGCTGCCGCCGATGATTCTCCGCCTCGGGAGCACCCGGCTATCAATGGATGACGACATCGCCCTGCTCAACTGGATCATGATTTTGGCGTCGGCGCTAATTCTCGTCCTGGCCCCAGTAAGCGGTTACTTCCTTGCCGGCCGCGCCACCCGGCCTCTGAGCTGGATCATAGCCACCACTGCACGCCTTGAACCCATGAAACTGTCGGAACGCCTGCCGATTCGCGGCACCGGCGACGAACTCGACCAGTTGTCCGAGACCATCAACGGCATGCTCGACCGCATTGGCAATTACATCGATAGCAACCGGGATTTCATTGCCAATGCGGCCCACGAGCTGCGCTCGCCGCTGGCGGCAATTCGCGGGTCGGTTGATGTGGCGCTCGACCGGCCCCGCTCTTTCGAAGAATATTCAGGCCTGCTCGTCGATGTCGCCGAGGAATGCGCTCGGCTGACGAACCTGGTCAACCGTTTGCTCCTCCTCGCCGAAGGGGACGCCGGCCGTTTGGCGGCGGGCGACCAGCGTGCGCAGCTCGACCGTGTCGTGCGCGACGCCGTGAACATGTTCGAAGCGGTGGCCGAGTCCAAAGGGGTGGAGCTCAAACTCAAGAACCTGGCGCCGGTGGCGGTGCCCGGTGAGGAATACCATTTGCGCCAGGTGGTGCGTAACTTGCTAGACAACGCCATAAAATTTACACCGGCCCCAGGATCAGTCACTGTAGATCTTGTTTGGGAGCCGGGCAAAACAGAAACGAAGTTGCGGATCAGCGACTCCGGCATGGGCATCTCCAGTGAAGATTTGCCCCGGATTTTCGAACGCTTTTACCGTAGCGACAAGTCGCGCAGTCGCGACCAAAACCAGAACCCAGGCGGCAATGGGCTGGGGCTGGCGATCTGCCACGCCATTGTCACGGCCCTGGACGGCACCATCGACGTCGAAAGCAAACCCGGCCATGGCAGCGTTTTCACTGTCACGTTGCCCGTGGCCTAGCGGTCTGTTTTCTTGACATGCTCTCCCCTTTCCAAGATAAAGAAGACGTGGAGCCCCTCTTACCGCAGGAACACGCATACCCATGAAACTGGCTCAAGGAACGACCGTCATCACCAACGGCCAGCTCATTCCCGGCACCGGAGCGCGGCCGACGCCTCAAGCGGCGCTGATGATCCGCGACGGACGCATCGTTTTTGTTGGCTCGGCCGCCTCCATGCCGGCTTTGCCGGCGGACGCCCGTCGCATCGATGCGCCGGGGGCACCATCATGCCCGGCATGGTGGAGGCGAATTTTCGACCCACCTATTTCAATATCATTCAGCTCGAAGATCTCGACATCAAATATCCCGTTGAATATGTCACGTTGCTGGCAGCCGCCAATGCACGCACGGCGCTGGTCTGCGGCTATACCGCGGCGCAATCGGGAGGCAGCGTTTTCAACATCGATGTCTGGCTCAAAAAGGCCATCGACAACGATTTGATTCCCGGTCCACGACTGGCGGCAAGCGGCCCCGAGATCTGCGGTGCCGGCGGCACCATGGACTGGAACCCTGATTTTCGCAAGATCGGCATGGAAGGGCTGGTCATGCTGATCAATGGTCCCGATGAGGCCCGCGCCGCCGTGCGCCGGTTGGTAAAAAACGGCGCCGAGTGGGTAAAAACGTACCCAACAGGGGATGCCGCGACGGTGGAGACCAACGATCAACATAGCCTGTGCATGACCTTTGAGGAAATGCAAGCGGTCGTCGCGACGGCCCACAACCATCGCCGCAAAGTGACGGGACATTGCCGGGCCACCGAGGGCATTAAAAACGCCCTCCGTGCCGGCTACGACACCATCGACCATGCCACTTTTCTCGATAACGAGGCCCTCGACCTCCTCCTTGAAAAGAATATCCCCGTGGTGCCGGGCATTTATTTCGAACACGCCAGCGTTGCCCATGGCCCGGAGTTCGGCATGTCGCGGCGGGTGGTAGATGCGCACAAGGAGACGCTCGAGGCGGGCATTACCAGTGCCCGGCTAATCAACAAAGCCGGTGGCCGCCTGGCCATGGGGGGGAATTATGGCTTTGCCTGGAACCCGCATGGCACCTACGCCAGGGAGCTTTCTTTTTTCGTGAAAACAGTGGGCCTGTCGCCGCTGGAGACCATCACCTGCGCGACGCGGACCGGTGCCGAGATTCTTGGCCGCGACAAGGAAATCGGTACGCTGGAGACCGGAAAGCTGGCCGACGTGCTGGTGATCGCCGGCGATGTCCTGAACGACATCAGTGTGCTGGAAGATCGAGCGCGCTTCATTGCCGTGCTGCAAGGCGGCGTGGTGAAAGCCGGAGAAATGGCGGGACGCCCGGGGGAAGCTTGACGGCTAGCGGGACGCGCGGACCAGAGTCCGCGTTCTTGTTTCAAGAGAGCGATTCATGGAATATTTGCACGAGGGTTCGCCGACGACGGACATATCGGAAGCACGCGCGGCTGAACTCGTTGACAATTTGCTCGAGCAGTTACGCCGCGAGCACCGCTGCGCCGGGTGCTTATTCTGCCGCCCGACATCACCCGCATGCATTCCTGGGCCGGTTTTCTGACTTGCCAGCTCTATCACGAAGCTGCGCGACACCGCCACCGTCGTCATCCTGCCTGCGATCGGCACCCACACACCCATGACCGACGCGGAAATCACACGTATGTTTCCTGGCATTCCGCGTAATCTTTTTCAGGCGCATGACTGGCGCCACGGCGTTGTTTCGCTGGGAGAGGTGCCGGCCGCATTTATTCACCGCCAGTCCGAGGGCAAGCTGGATTTCAGCGCACGTGTGGAAGTGGATCGTCTGCTGGTCGAGCAACCCTGGGACGTAATTCTTTCCGTCGGACAACTGGTGCCCCACGAAGTCATCGGCATCGCCAACCACAACAAAAACGTCTTCATCGGCGCCGGCGGCAGCGACCTCATCAATCGCTCACACTGGCTTGGCGCGGTTTACGGCATCGAGCGCATCATGGGCAGGGCCGATACGCCGGTGCGTGCCGTCCTTAACTATGCTTCCGAGCACCTGGCTGCCCATTTGCCGCTGGTTTATCTTTTGACCGTACGCGCACGCGTGCCGGAGGGAGAGATTGTCACACGCGGTATTTACGCCGGTAATGATCTGGCCTGCTTTTATCGGGGTGCGACACTGTGCGCGCAGGTAAACCTGGACCGCCTGGAGCGGGCGCCCCGGAAAGTTGTGGTTTATCTCGATCCACTTGAATATAAGTCCACATGGCTGGGAAATAAGGCGATTTACCGGACGCGGATGGCCATTGCCGATGACGGCGAGTTGATTGTGTTGGCCCCAGGGGTGCGCGAGTTTGGCGAAGACCGAGCTATCGATCAGCTCATCCGCCGTTTCGGCTATCGCGGCACGCCCAACACCCTCGAACAGGTGCGCCGCGAGCCTGATTTGGCAAACAACCTGTCCGCCGCGGCCCATCTCATTCATGGCTCCTCGGAGGGGCGCTTTACGATCACTTATTGTCCAGGGCATCTCAGTCGCGCCGATATCGAAGGCGCTGGTTTTCGTTATGGCGACCTTACTGCCATGAGCGAACGTTACGCGCCGGCACGCCTTGCGGATGGTTGGAACACCATGCCCAATGGGGAGGAGATCTTTTACGTGTCGAACCCCGCGCTGGGGCTTTGGTGTACGGCGGACAGAATGGACCCGGACCCCACGCTAGTCGCCAGTTCTCGTTAGCTTCTTCGTCGGCCAAGGATTTTTAGCCTTTTTCGGCATTCCCAAGGCGTTTTACCGCTCTGTATCGTCTTTAGCTTGGTCGGACCCTCGTTGTCCTTCGGGCAAGCTATGGGCGCAAGTTCGCGTTCTGGTCGCGTTTCCAATAAATACCGTGTCCACCGATCCTTTCTCTCCTGGAGGTGAAGTCCCATGTATCGTAAATGGCGGGTTTGGGCGTGTTTCGTGGGGGCCGGTCTTATTTTCACCGGCGTCATGTGGCAAACCTCCGGCGCCCAGAATGCGGATAACGCCGGTAAAAATAAAGCCCCCGATAGTCCCTTACCCATTCGTCAGGTCGTGCTTTTCAATAGCGGCGTTGGTTACTTTCAGCGCGAAGGGGACGTGACGGGCGACACTCGCGTCGATCTTACGTTTCCCGTTAGCGACATCAACGATCTGCTCAAGAGCCTGGTTTTGCAAGACCTTGGAGGCGGCAAAGTCTCCACGGTCAGCTACGATAGCCAGGACCCCATCGACAAGATCCTGCGCAGCTTCGCGCTGGACCTCAACAACAATCCCGCGTTTGGCCAAATCCTCAATCAGGCCCGCGGCGAAAAGATTGAAATCATCCGCCAGGAGAAAAAAGACGGTCCGCCGACGAAAATCACGGGCATCATTGTGGGCATGGAGGTCCAGCGCCGACCGGTGGGGAAAGACCAGGTGGTGGACGAAGAATTTGTTAATCTTTCCGGCCCCAACGGCCTGCAAGCCATCCCGATGGAACAGGTATTGGGTGTAAAGTTTCTAAATGCCGTGCTGGACAATGAACTTCACCGCGCCCTCAAGGTCCTGGCCTCTTCCCATGACGCCCAGAAAAGATTGGTGAGCCTCGGCTTCAATGGCGCCGGCAAGCGCGCGGTACGCGTCGGCTATGTTGTTGAACGCCCTATCTGGAAGACGACGTACCGTCTGCGCCTGGACGCGGACGGCAAACTCGCGCTCCAGGGCTGGGCGCTCGTCGAAAACACCAGCGACGATGACTGGAACGACGTGCGTATGGTGCTGGTCTCCGGCAAACCGATTTCCTTCCAGATGAATCTTTACGACCCGCTGTATATCCCCCGCCCCTTCGTGGAACCGGAAATGTTCGCATCGCTACGCCCGCCGGTTTATAGCGGCTCCATGGAGGGCGTTGGGGTCCCAATGGAAAAAGCCGCGGGCGGCGCGGGTTTTGGCGGTGGCTCGGGCGGCGGGGGAAAAAAGGGCGGGAAGGCGAGCAATCCGGCGGCGCCAGGTGGAATGCTGGGCGGCATGCCGCAGATGCCGAATAGCCCCTTCCCTGGCCTGCTCCAGGGAAACCAGTTCGGACTGTTCGGCAATAACGCCGTGGGCAACAATGCGGTCGCTCCCAACTTCAAATACCAGAATGCCATCAACGAGTCCCTCAATGCCCAAAACTTCGCCAACAATCGTCTGACCTATGAAGAGTTGCAGCTTCGTCGCGAAGTGCAAAAACAGGTGACCGGTGATGCCAAGGCCGCCGGCCGGGCGATAGCTGGACTTAACTTCAAGGAAGGAATTCAATCCGTCGCCACGGCAGAGGAAATTGGCGATTATTTCCAGTACGTTCTCGATCAAAAAATCAACCTGGCGCGACAGAAGTCAGCGATGCTTCCCATCCTCGACCAGACGATCGAGGGAACCAAGGTGAGCATTTATAACGCCGACACGCATGTCAAGTATCCCCTGTTGGGCCTCAAGCTCAAGAATACGTCAGGCCAGCCGCTTACCCAGGGGCCGATCACAGTTTACGAAAACTCGACGTATGCGGGCGACACGCGAATTCTCGACCTGCAGCCCAACGAAGAGCGTTTACTCAGCTATGCCCTGGACCAGGGCACCGAGGTCAAGACGGATGTCAAAACAGTCCCCGGCCCGTCGATGAATTTCAAGATCGGCGAGGCACAGCTTAGCGCCCGCTACAAGCTTCGCCAAACCAAGACCTATACCATCAAGAATCGTTCGACGCACGATCGTGTTGTGATTTTGGAACATCCCATTCGTGGTGACTGGAAACTGATCGATCCCAAAAAGCCAGCGGAAAAGACCCGGGACGTTTACCGCTTCAGCACCGCCGTGGCTGCTGGCAAAACGGTCGCATTCGACGTGCTCGAAGAACAAGCCCGCGTCGATAACGTCGCGCTCACGGGAGGCAATCCACCGTTTTACGCGGTCGGCCTGGGCATCGAAGTCAAGCAGGCCTTAAAACGTCACGACGAAAAGCTTGTTGGGCTGCGTATCCGCAAGGGAATCGTGGAACCTACCCTGCAAACGCAAGAAACCAAGGCCTATTACATTCAAAACCTTTCGGAGCAGGACCGTGATTTCACGGTTGACCACATCATTCGTCCGGACTGGGTGCTGCTCGCCGACAAGGGAGAGAAAAAAGTTGGCCCGGGTGTGTTTCGGTTTACCATGCAAGTCGACAAGGGCAAGACTGGCAGCCAGCGCATTGACGAGGAGAGAGTGCACACGGAAAAAGGCACCAATCTGCGTGAGCTTTCGGAGGCCAAAGTTCGCGAATATATCAACAATGCGGCCACCAGCGCGGCTGTCCGGACAGCTCTCGCGACCGCACTTGATCTGAAAGGTAAAGTCGACGACACGACCAAACAACTAGGCGAGGTGGAGAAACAACTCGACGTGCTCTCCAAGGACCAGGCGCGGTTACGTGAGAACCTCAAGATCATTCCCGCGACTTCGGAGCACTACAAAAAGTTTCTGGAGAAATTCGTGGGCCAGGAAGGCCGGATCGATACTTTCCAGAGCCAGATTCAACAACTCCAGGCTGCCCTCCAAAGCCAGGAAAGAGACTACAAGGCGTTTGTCGCCAGCCTCAACGCCGAGTAACTTTTCGGTAAGGGTACGTACAAACAGCCGCGGCTTTCCACCTGGGAAGACGCGGCTGCTTTGTTGGCTGGAAGCCTATCGTGTGGGGTCACGCCGGTGCGGGAAACTGACGACCAAGTTCGCGAACTTCCCTCATGATCCCCGCAAGCTTGGTGGCATCGTCTGGCGTCGACAATGCCTGGCCAATCCAGCCCGCGATGGTGCGCATTTCGGGCTCGCGCATGCCGCGCGTCGTGAGCGCCGGCGTCCCCAGGCGTATGCCGGAAGGATCCAGCGCCGGCGCGGGTCGAATGGGATCTTGTTCTTGTTCACGGTGATCCCCGCATGATCGAGCGCCTCCTCGGCGATCTTGCCCGTCAAACCGCGTGATACGACGTCGACCAGCAGCAGGTGATTATCCGTGCCGCCGGAAACCAGGCGGAATCCGAGCCGCTCAAGCTCCTGGGCCAGTGTCTTGGCATTGGCAATAACCTGGACAGCATAAGTTTTGAATTCCGGCGCCAGCGCTTCCTTGAAGGATACGGCCTTGGCCGCGATGACATGCATGAGCGGCCCGCCTTGCAGCCCCGGAAACACAGCCGAATTCACTTTTTGAATCCATTCCTGCCGACACAAAATGGCGCCGCCGCGCGGACCACGCAGGGTTTTGTGGGTCGTGGTGGTGACAAATTCGGCGAAGGGCACGGGGCTCATGTGCTGGCCGGCCGCGACCAGGCCCGCGATATGTGCCATGTCCACCATGAAGAGGGCGCGGTTTTCCTGGCATATCTGGGCGAATTGCGCGAAGTCAATTTCGCGCGAATAGGCGCTGGCGCCTGCGACAACCAGTTTGGGCTTATGTTCTTTGGCGAGCTGGGCCACTTGATCGAAATCGATTCGCTCGGTGTCCTTGCGGACCCCGTAGCCGGCAATCTTGTAGAGTTTGCCCGAGAAATTGAGCTTCATACCGTGGGTCAGGTGGCCGCCGTGCGCCAGGTCCATGGCCAAAATGGTGTCGCCCGGTTCAAGACACGCGAAGTAGGCAGCCATGTTCGCTTGCGCGCCAGAGTGCGGCTGCACATTCGCCCGATCAGCGCCGAACAGCTTGAGCAACCGCTCGATGGCGACGCGTTCCACGGCATCGACATGGCGCAACCTCCGTAGTAGCGCTTGCCCGGCAATCCCTCGGCATACTTGTTGGTGAGCACCGAGCCCTGCGCCTCCATCACGGCACGGCTCGTGTAATTCTCAGAGGCAATCATCTCCAGGCCGTCCTGTTGCCGCCGCGCTTCATCCTGAATGTCTTGCCAGATTTCCGGGTCAACGTTTTGCAAGTGTTCCATCTGTTGTTGCCTCAGGTTGAGTTATCCTTTGATTATACAAGGCGCAATAGCTCCGTCCCACGTTGGCTGTAGGTAGAGCAGGTTGATGAGTGTTTTATGACTGGGCGATACGCTACCCGTGTAGCCACTCGGCCAGATCCTCGGGCTTGCGGATGGACCGGATTTTTTGTGCCAGCACAAGGAACGCGGCTTCGGACAAGGATATTTGCCGAGTTATTGGACGAGCCGGACAATTGGAGGAATTGATCGACGGCCGGCAAAACACGCCTTCGGCTTCACCGCTGTCTTGGATTGGCGCTTTTTTCGTTAGCCCGCCGCCACGGGCGCCAGCAGGAACCGATTGGCATCCACGAAAGGCCCGGCGGTCAGGCTGGCACGCAGAGCGGACCAGCCGGCTTCGTCGGCGGCAATTTCGTCGTACAGTGAACGTGGGACGCGTAGTATCTCCTTGACGCCTTCGGTGGCGGCCGTAAGCCAGGCTATCGCGAAACTGTCTCCGTCAACGCCGCCCAGTCGTAACTCAGTGTCGGCGCCCACCGGCGGTTTGTCCATACCACGTATCATGGCGATCTTGGCCAATTCGAGGGTCACATCGTCGAGCCCCTGGTCCATGGCGACCAATTTCTCACGCAAGGCAGCCCAACCAAATACGAGGCGTGCCTTCATCCCGGCACCGATCTCCCGCGCGGCACCCGACGCCTTCGCTCCATAAGCTCGGTCGAAAGTGACCCGGGTTTGCTCTTCCAGCTCCTGCCAGTGACCGATTTTAGCGATCGGAAAAACGCCGATCCACTGGCCACGCGCCACATCCACGTACGTCATTTCCGGATCGAGGCGAAACTCGGCATGGCACTCGGGACAGGGCTGGCGCTGAAACGACCCGGCCAGGATCGCGACCCGGAGGTCCGGCCGGCGGTCCGCATTCACGCTGAGGACAGTATTGAACTTGACGGACGCGCCGCACGAGGGGCACGTGACGGTCATGACATTGAAAACGGACATGGGTGATTTCCTAGAGGTCTTTGAGAAACTTCTTCACCATTGGATGGGAATCTTTGAGCACGCCGCTGTGATAGGCCGCGTAAAGTTCGGAGAACCACTCGCCCGGGGCTCGAAACTGATAACCGGTAATGGCCTGGCTACGCGCGGACAGCAAATAGCTCACCCAATTTTTTTCGTAGGCCTCATGGTAGATGCGGCTACCCACGGCGGCCGGCAGGTTATTCCAGGGATCTTTGTTCACACGGACGGAATCTACCCAGTTTTCCACTTTGGACCTTACCGTGTCCCAATCGGCGCGGCCCTTCGGTGCGGGCGGCTTGCTACCGGGGCGGTTGCCAGGATTTCCTTCCATGAGCTTCTTGGTGTATTCGAGCGCTTCGGCGGTGCCAAAGTTGAAGAACGCGTTCGCCGCCTGGGCCGCGGCGGTGCAATCGTTGCCGTAGTCGACCCAGCCCGCGATGCCGCCATTCGCTTTCATGAATCCTGTCTTGTCGTCGATGGCGTGGGCAATCTCGTGCAGTGTCGTCCAATCGAAATAGCTCTGCGACGGGTTGGCCGAGGCCTTTGGCTGACAGTCAGCCTCGATGGGCGGGTCGCTCCCCGTGGGGGAATTGCTCAGGCCGCTCTGCAGGTTGGTCCCGCCCGCTGCCGGCCGGCCGCAGTGGAGCACGACCTTTTTGCTGTCCTTGGTGCCCAGGCCCAAAAAGATGTCCGTGGTCGATTCGTAAAAGGAAACTTCGTTCGCCGAGCCGCCATGCCCGCCGATACGCTCGATTTTCTTGAGAGACGGGTTGTGGTTAGTGTGGGATTCGGGCACCATGGCCATCAATTCATAAATACGCCGCGCTGCCGCGTAGACGACGTCCGGTGCGTCGCCTTTGTCCTCCAAATCCAGCTCGATGCCGAAGCGATCCTTGAACGTTTTTTCCAACAACTTCTTTTGGGCTTTTTTGTCCAAACCACTATCCGCGTTGTCGAGGATCTTGAGTTCGGCTGCCGCGCAATTCTTGTCGACGGCGTTCAGGGCATTGATGGCGCCGGTGTAATCGTGGCCCGGCGCCGCGGCCAGCGCCAGCGCATCCGTCTCCTGTTTCTTGATAGCGGTGATATCGTCCTTGATGAGTGCCTTTTGGGGGTGGTTCTCCAGCCGGGCAATCTTCTTGTCGGTGTCGGCTTTGACGTTCAAGACACGTTGGTATTCCGTGGTCATTTGTTGCGCCGTCACGCAGGCGGCATCCACCGCGACCAGGGCGGCCAGAGCACCGCGTAGTCGTGGCCTGGCGGGTCGGCCAGTTTCAGGGCGTTTGTCGCCTTCGTCTTGCTGGCGGCGATCTCTGGCGCGATGTTGGCTGCCAGCGGGAGTTTTTCCAGCGCGGCGATCTTATTATCCGTCTCGGCCTTCTTGGCCAACACCTTTTGAAGCTCCTGCGTCAATTTTTGGGCCGCATCGCAATCTCTATCAACCGCCGCCAGTCCGTTCAGGGCGCCACCGTAGTCGCGCCCAGGAGGAGCGGCCAACTTGAGTGCCGCCTCGACCTTGCTGTTGGCATCCGCGATCTGTCGCGCCAGGTGCGCCGCCATGTTGGCGTCTTTTGCCAAACCGGCAATCTTTTTTTTCGTCTCTTCCTGCTTGTTGAGGACGTTCTTGAATGCCTCGACATTCAGCACCGCCTGGGCGTATGGGGCCACTAATCCTTCGAGGATCTTTTGGCCCGCCGCCCCTTTGCCGGCCTGGACCTGGGCATCGGCTTCCTCGGGTTTGGGGAGGGCCTCCAGGTCTCCTTTCACGTGGTCCCAGACCTTGGGGTCACGCAACAATTCGGCCTTTTTCAGCACGGATTTTTTCAGTTCCTGATATGCGTCATCAGCGCCTTTGGTGTCGGCCTCCGCGTCGCCCTTAATCTTGTCGAGAGCGGCCAGCGCCCCGGCGACGTCGGTTTTTTCAAGCTTGTCGGCCGCTTGAATTGCGCCTTTGTATTTCGCGGCGTCCTTCCCCCAGCCCGCGGCTTTGGTTGCCGCCGCCTCGACTTCGCCTTTGCGAACTTTGTATGCCGCTTTGTCGGTATTCAGCTGCGCGACGAGAGGTTCAAGCTCATCCAGGGCCTTCGACGCCTGCTCATAATCATGTTTCGCGACGAGACCCTTGAACGACGTGAAGAGCTCCTGCATGTGCGCAACGTCACCCCCCTTTTGAGCCACGGCTTCCTTGTACGGGCCGACCAGGGCCGCCAGGCGTTTTGTTACGGTTGCTTTCAAATCGGTAGTTGGCGGCGCCGGCGCACCAGCGCTGGCCTGCGCTGCAGCCGCCGGCGGGCCAGCCGTTCCGCCCCCCACGACTTGATCCGGCTGCCCGTCGGGCGTGCCCTCGGCGCCTCCGTCGCCCGTGTCAACAAGGTCGGCCGCCGCGCGCGTCTCGACTTTCAGCGTCAAGCCGGCGTCGCGCGTGATGATCGTCTTGAGCTGCTTGGCCAGGCTGCTTGGCGGTTCCTTGGCCGTCTCGAAAATCAGCTTGCCGTCCTCGCCGATACAGCGGCCACGAAATACAGTGCCGCCGCCCACTTCTTTTTTGGCCGCCGACTCCGCCGTGGCGGGAATCGGCTTCTTGGAGACCACCAGCTTCCCCTGGCTCGCCCCCTTGGCAACAAAGGCGAAGTTCATCGGCACACGCCGTGCTTCCTTCAGCACCGCCGCCAGTTTGTCATCGATGTCGGCCATGTCCTTCGTGTCCCCGTCATTTATATTCGCGCTTGTCGCATTGTAATCGCCTCAGTGTAGGGTGATCTTTTAGCGCTTGTCAAATGAATAACTTACGAAATATTTAGAACTTTCGGGGCGTAATTAATTCGGCCATGAGCAAAAAAGGAACCTGTAAGGCACGAACCGGCGGGCGCTGTCGATTGCCCGGAAGACCAGCAAGGCAGACCCCCTGGCAGGCTCCGCCGACTCAATACGTATACTCATTAACTTTTCATTTCTGGTGCTTTAATGTAAGCTTAGTTATCTGATTTTTCTCGGGCCGACCTGTCCGCGGGCTTTGACGTTAACCAAGGGTGCGCTCTCTTCGGCGGGCGCTAGCATCTATGCCATGAGGAGGTTGGCATGGACGGCGCAGTTGATCCCGAAAACTGGGACCTGGACCGCTTTAGCGATTATTTACGACTGCTCGCGCGTCTGCAATTTGATCCGCGCTTGAGGTCCAAACTGGACGCATCGGATATCGTGCAGCAAACATTGCTACAGGCCCACGAGAAGCGTGTTCAATTCAGGGGCCAGAGTGAGGCCGAGTTGGCCGGCTGGTTACGGACCATCCTGGCAAATACCATTAGCGCCGCGGCCCGCCGCTATAGCGCGGAAGCTCGGGACCTCGAGAGAGAACGTTCATTGCAGGAGGGACTGGCGGAATCCTCGGCGCGGGTGGGAAACTGGCTGGCGGCCGAACAATCCTCGCCCAGCGAACGCGTCATGCGCGTGGAAGAATTGATGCGGCTGGCGACGGCGCTCGCGCAGTTGCCTGCCGACCAACGGCAAGTCATCGAACTGCATCACCTCAAAGGCTGGACCATCGTGGATGTTGCCGAAACGATGCAGCGCAGTAAGCCTTCCGTGATGGGACTATTGTTTCGCGGGCAAAAAAGACTCAGGATGCTTCTTCAAGACACAGGTGAAGCGTGAACAGCGGCGTGACTCAACCCAAAAGCCGGCAGCCCGAACTAGAAGACATATTGCTGAGCTACCTCGAGGCGGCGGAGAAGGGGGCCGTTCCGTCGCGCGAAGCTATAATGGCCGCGCATCCGGATTTCGCCGCGGATATCGAAGACTTCTTCTCGAGCTACCAACAGGTTAACCGTTTGACCTCGCCACTACGTGAAAACGAACTTCAGGCTGGCATGCAAGGCGTACGTATGGCATTGCGCGGCGGCGCTGAGGCTAGTGACCCAGTGCAGAATGCAGCGAAGGAAATAAACGACCTCGGTCAGCTGGGCGACTTTCGCCTCCTGCGCGAAACTGGGCGCGGCGGCATGGGCATTGTCTACGAAGCCGAGCAAATCTCGCTGCGTCGGCGCGTTGCCCTCAAGATACTGCCCTTTATCGCGGGGGCGGACAGCAGACAATTACAGCGGTTTCGCAATGAAGCCGAAGCGGCCGCACATTTGCACCATTCGCGCATCGTGCCGGTCTTTGCCGTGGGCTGCGAGCGAGGCGTTCATTTCTATGCGATGCAGTTTATCGAGGGCCAAAGCCTGGCCACCATGATCGGCGCCCTGGACGAGGCGGGTTCCCACTTGGGTAAAAACGGCGGCCCGGCACGGCACGGCGTGCCGTCTGCTTCGACTCTCAATGCGGCCGCGTTCTCCACGGAACATTCGGGCCGCACGCGCCGGTTCTTTCACACGGTCGCGAACATTGGAAAACAGATCGCCGAGGCGCTGGAATATGCACATCAAATGGGCGTGGTGCACCGCGATATTAAACCGGCCAACTTGTTGCTCGACGGGCGCGGTGAAATATGGATCACGGATTTTGGGCTGGCGCAAATACAAAACCAGGTTGGCCTGACCATCACGGGGGAATTACTTGGCACGCTGCGCTACGTCAGCCCGGAACAAGCCATGGCCAAGCGCGGCCTCGTCGATCACCATACCGATATTTACTCCCTGGGCGCCACTCTGTACGAGCTCCTCACGCTGCGCCCGGTATTTGACGGCCGCGACCGCCATGCGCTCTTGCACCAGATCGCCTTCGACGAGCCCAGGCCGCCACGCGCACTGGATCCGTCGATTCCCGTAGAGTTAGAGACGATCTTACTCAAGGCCCTGGCGAAGAACCCGGTGGAGCGTTATGAGAGCGCCCAGGACCTGGCCGACGACTTGCAGCGTTTCCTGGACGATAAGCCCATTCAGGCAAAACGTCCCGGCCTGGTCGAGCGCAGCGCGCAAATGGGTACGTCGCCATCCAGCATTTGTCGGCGCGGGGGTGTTGCTGCTTGTGCTCGGAGTCGTCGGCTTCGCCATCACCGCGGCGCTGATTGCCAATGAGCAGGCGCAGACGCAAAAAGCCTACGAAAGCGAACGGCGGCAAAAGGCGGAAACCCAGCTCGCCTATGACCAGGAGAAAATACGGGCCCGGGAAGCGGAACAACGGCTCTTGCTGGCACGGCGTTCCGCTGATGAGATGATTGCGCTGGCCCAGGACGAAATCTCCGATAACCCGGAGATCCAAAATTTACGGCGCCGGCTGCTGGAGGCGGCGCTTCTTTATTACGAAGAGTTCATCGCCCTGCGGAGCGAGGATCAGGGGGCACGTGCCGAACTCGCCTCCACGCGTGATCAGGTAAAGAACATTCTGGCTGACCTGGCCCTTTTGCAGGGGGCCGGGCAACCCTGTCTTTTAAAACATCCATCCGTACTCATGGACCTGAAAGTCTCCAAGGAACAAAGAACACAGGCTGGCCGATTTGTTTGGCGGTGGGAGAAGTCCCTCCAGACGCTATTTAAAGGGTTTCAGCGGCTTGGCCCCGATGAAAGGCAGCAAGGTATCGTGGAAATGGCTCGTTCGAACGAGGAGGCACTTGGCGAAATTCTTGACCCCGAACAGCTACGCCGCTTTCGGCAAATCGCCCTCCAGTGCCAGGGGCCATCCGTTTTTCGCCAGCCGGAAATCGTGGGAGCTCTGAAGCTGACCTCTATTCAAAAGCGGCGCATACGAGCCATCGAAGCCGGCATTACTGAAAAAAACACGGCCGACGACCCCGCCTCGACAACGCTAGCCCCTTGGAAAAATCGCGAGGAACGTCGTAAAAACGAGATGAGACAAATTCTCAAATTACTGACCGAGGAGCAGGTTCAACAATGGCGCGAGCTGACCGGCGAGCCCTTCGCCGAGCCGATCTTTCTCATGCCCGGCCCGCCCCATCGGGCACCGCCTCGCAAAAGCCAGGCACGAGTTGAACTTGATCATGGTTCGAAGTGTTTTAATACTTTCTCCGCCCAAAGCAGCCCGTGCTGCTCTAATCCCACGGCGCTCATATGAACACCCTGGCCGGCGCGCTCTCTATAAATACCGGTGAGAGCATCCGTGTCCGGCCCTTCGAGGGCCAGGCCATCCGTCCACAGCGATTTTTGCCCAGCCCGTATTTCCGGCGAACCGGCGTCCTGTGGGCCATGATAACTCGCCAGGGCCACCAGCCAGGGAACTTCCCAGCCAGCCCGTCGACGTGATTCGCGAATTATCCTCTCCAGATGGTCTCGATAGTCCTTGCCGGAGAGCGTGCGCTCCGCCATGGCCTGGTTGCCATCGGACTCACCCTGGTGCCAAAGCACGGCGCGCAAGCCGTCGGGGCCCAGTTGCTGGATGCGCTTGGTCAAGTTGTCAAAGAGCTCGCCGGTGCATACCCACGCCTCAGGCCCAACGCTGGCAATATGGTCGGTCCGCGTTGGCAACCGGGTAAGGCGTTCACCGCGCGGCAGCCACTGGCGCACGCTGGTTGAACCGACAGCAGTCGCGACAAGCCCGATGGGTACTTTCGTTTTTGCATGGAGGGCATCACCAAACGCCGGCATGAAACTGCCCCCTTTCCCCGAAGCTCCCGGCACAGGATCCTGCGCCGGTGCCCAGCTCCGGCCGTTGTGGGCAGCCACCTGAAGCGTCATGGTTTTGGTAAGCTTCTCACCATAGTTCGCCGCGTTCGACTGGCCGGCGACGACAAAGACATCACCGATGCCGACGTGGTCCACATGGGCCTCGGCAATGGTCTTGTTGTTGACCAGGGCACGAACCTCCAATCGGTACCAACCTCCGGCCGGCGTGGGGCAACGCGACTGAAAACCCGCCACGCGCACGTCAAAGGGAAGCGGCAGCCACGCCCCTGCCAGCGGCCCGTTCGACGCGGCGCCCGCTAGACGCCCCTGGAGCGTAATGATCTCCGCCGGCACAGACTTTATTGGAAAAGACAGGCTTCCGGCAATAAGGAGGTCACCGGTGCTTGCTGTTTTTCGCTGAAAAACCTGGTAATCTTGGGGCGAAAGAAGGGTGAGCTTCCCTACGAGCCCCTCGCCGGCGGCGGCGGAGCCCGGCAACGTGAGCAGCAAAGACACAAGTAGAAATGATTTCATGCCTGACGACCGCGACAGCCTATTCCACAGCGCCCCTTCCCCGCCATTGTAGTCCTGGTGGGCTTCAAAGTCCCTGGTCGACGGGTCTCTTGGCCTTATTGTTCAGTGCCTGGTCCAGCTTATCCTTTACCTTGTCGTTGGTTGGTTCAAGCAGCAAGGCTTGACGATAGCAGACGATGGCCTCTGCATCTTGTCCAAGGACCATGCAAGCATTGCCCAGGTTGTAACTGGCATAGGGGTGTGAGGGGTCGAGACGGAGTGCGTCGCGATACCAGGCGGCCGCCTCGCCAAACTGGCCCTGGGCCATGAGCACGTTGCCGAGATTGACGTGCGCATCGACATGGCCAGGTTCCAAACCAATCGTATTGCGAAAACAGGCGCCCGCCTCCGCAAAACTGCCTCGGCTCATCAGCACGACACCGAGCTGAAAGTGAAATGTGGCCGCCCCAGGCTTCAGGGCGACCGCCCGGTGGAACCACGCAATCGCCACGTCAGGCTGGCCGCGTTGGTGCGACAGTCGTCCCAGCAGATAGTGGGCGTGGGAATGCGTGGGATCGATAGCGACGATTTGCTGATAAATTGCTTCCGCCCCCATCAAGTCTCCCTCGCGGTGCCGCGACACCGCTTCGTTAAACAATTCCTCGACCGTGCCCATGCCCTCAGGCCCTTCCACCGCGCACCGATCCCCCAAGTATTAGATGCGGCGAATCGGGCGTGCACGCGCGCGACCGCCCACTTAATACGTAGACTCATTAACTTTTAACGTTCTTTCGGCTTCTTAACGGGTAACGGATGATTCCCAGGGATTCTGAGGGGTCGCTTGATCGCCAGTCCGAAGGAAATCGGCAGGGGTGGGGCGTGCGTCATGCCTTCAAAAACCCTGTCTTTTATGCAACCCAACTTCATCCCCGAAGGCTTCTCCTCCAAGGGCGTTATTTGCCGACTCGCCACTGAGAGCCAGAGGCCGCCCTGGACGAAGCGCTCATGTCCCAAGCGAGCACACAGGGACGGCTTCGTCCGCAAGCTGATGACAGGTAATACCTTAAACACTGTTTTTTTCCGTGTCTCACGAAACGGTGAGACACGGAAAGCCCCGCCTTCCATGGAACAAACCAACGCGCTTGCCCTTCAATTTCGCCACGGTCCAGGGGCAGGCGTGGACGGTTCTTTTCCGCGGTTTTCGGCGGATTTAGGTAAAGGTCCCATGATTCTCACCCACAGGAAAGTCGGATGAACCACTTTTAATATTCGCGGGTAAAGAGCTTGGGCGGGATACCGGGCCAAAGAAAGCGGTCGCATTCGCGAGTATGGCCGGTCAACTTTGCGTTAGACCAGAAACTCTTCAAATAGCTGCGCAAACTGACTCGCGCACTGCTCGAAAACTTTGAGCAGCGCGGGATCGAAGTGGCCTGGGGATTCTTCGAGCATGATCTTCATGACCCGATCATGCGCAAAGGCGGGTTTATAGACACGGCGGGAGCGTAGCGCATCATAGACGTCCGCTATGGCGACGATGCGCACGGCCAGAGGAATGGCCGTGCCTGCCAGTCCATCCGGGTAGCCGCTGCCGTCAAAGCGTTCATGGTGGTGGCGGGTGATGCTGGTGGCAATTTCGAGAAACGAACGGGCAAAGGAGTGTTTTTGAGCGACCTTCGCCAATATGTCGGCGCCGATGGTCGTATGCGTCTTCATGATGGCGAATTCTTCCGCGGTCAGCTTGTCAGGCTTTAACAAGATGTGGTCTGGCAGGCCCGCTTTGCCGATGTCGTGAAGCGGCACGCAGGTCTCTAGCATCTGGATGAAATTGGCGTCGATCTGGCTCGAGAAAGCCGGCGTGGCCGCGGCGCATTCAGCCAGCAGACGGCAATAACGTTGGAGCCGCATTAAATGGTCGCCCGTCTCGTGATCGCGATAGGCGACCAGGTCGGCAAGGGCGAGCACCAGGGCCTGGCGCGCATTCATCAGGTCGCTATCGCGAACATGCAGATTTTGTTCGAGTTTGCGGTTCGCGCCGAGCAGATAGCAGTTCAGCCTGGCCGAGCGGTCCTGGGCCTCCTTCATATGAAGGGCCGTTTGCACGCGTGCCTTGAGCTCCGTGCTGCTAAAGGGTTTGACGAGGTAATCGTCCGCTCCGCCAAGCATCATTTGCGCGAGTTCGTCGGCGGAGACACGGCCGGAAATCATGATGATCTTGAGATGAGGACAGGGCGGCAACTCGCGTAGGCGGCGAAGTACTTCCGTCCCCTTCATGTTGGGCATGTCGATATCGAGGATCACGAGGTCAAAAGGCCGCGCGGCCAGGGCCGTCAAGGCGAGCACGCCGTCGCCGGCCTCCTCGCAATAAAATCCGGCCGACGTCAGCACCGCGGACAGGAGCGAACGATTGGGAACTTCATCATCGACAATCAAAATACGATATTTAACGGCCGGGTTGCGGCTTTCGAGAGCGGGCAGGCCAGTACCCGTGGTCTTTTCAGGAGGTTGGAATTGTAGTGTAGGCATTGTTAAAACCATAGCTCATTAAACCGCGTAAACCAATTAAAGATCGCAAACGTCAGCCTTGCAGAACCGTCTCGAGCGTTCGCAGTAAACTGTCTACCTTAAAGGGCTTACAGAGGTAGGCGTTGAATTCGGCACCAGCCAACTCCGCGCTTTCGCGTAGTCCGCCCATGCCGCTTGCACCGATTACGCGGAGGCGCGGATCGAGCTGCTTGAGCGCCTTGACCGTGGCAGTACCATCCATGCCAGGCATCATCATATCGGTGAGGACTATTTGAATTCTCCCCTGGTGCTGCGCGAAAACCTCGATGGCTTCGAGGCCGTTGCGCACGGTCAACACTTTATAACCATGCGCCTCCAGGTTCCTCTGGGTGACCATGCATATCGAAGGTTCGTCATCGACCACGAGCACGGTTTCTCCGTGGCCCGCTGGGGCCAGTCCTTTGTTGCTGTCGGCTGGTTTTGGCGGGGCCACCTCCGCGGCAGGCAGGTAGACGCTGAACTCGGTTCCCTGGCCGACGGTGCTTTTGACAAGCAAAAAACCCCCGTGCCCTTTGGCAATTCCCAGTACGGTGGAGAGCCCCAGTCCCGTGCCCTTGCCGAATTCCTTGGTCGTGAAAAACGGATCAAAGATCTTTTCCAGTATAGCGGCGGGAATACCAGTACCCGAATCCCTCACGCATAACTCAACGTAAGGGCCGGCTTTGGCATCTGGGTGCAGCTTCGCGGCGGTCTCGTCAGTCAGCGTAACATTTTTCGCGGCGACCGCCAGGGTGCCGCCTCCGGGCATGGCATCGCGTGCGTTGACGCAAAGATTCATGGCTAGCTGATAAATCTGCGTCGCATCGCCAATTACCAGCCACAGGCCGCGCGCCAGGTCGGAACGGAAATCGATCGATTTGGGAAAGGCGCGCTTCACCATGTTGGCCATCTCGCCGATGACATGTTTCACATGCACGAGCCCCTTTTGGCCCTCGACGCCGCGGGCGAACGACAAGATTTGCTTGACCATCTCCGCCCCGCGCTGGGCACTGGTTTCGAGGTCGTTCAGGATCGTCAGGCGTTGCGCGGTTGGGACGTCCCCCTTCAAAAAGTCGACGGACATAAGAATGGGCAGCAACACATTGTTGATGTCATGTGCGATGCCGCCCGCCAGCGTGCCGATACTTTCCATGCGCTGCGCCCGGAAGAATTGCGCTTCGAGCTTTTTATTCTCCTCGGCCTGCTCGATGATGCGCTCCTTGTCCCGCTGGCTTTCCAGGTACTGGGCTTTCAAGGTCTCGTTGAGGCGGCGCAACTCCTCGAAGCCTTCGGCATTTTCGAGGGCGGCACCCGCGAGCGTGGCGATAAAGTCCGCCAAACGTTCCTCGTTTTCGCCAAAAAGGCCGGCCACCTTGCGGTGGGTCACGTAAAAGCAACAAACACTATGGCCCCGCACGGATATGGGAGCGCACAAGGCGGACCGGATGCCGCTCAGGAGCACGCTTTGACTGGAATGATCGGGCATGCCGTCCGCGCTGGTGACCGCGCGGCCAGCCTCCAGTGCTTGCCCTACGATGGCCCGGCTATATTCAATCCTCACCTCGCCAGACACGAGTGTCAGGTCCTGTTCTTCATTTTCCTTGGAAACCTGAAGGATAAGGCAGCGCTCGCCGCGCAATAACTTGAGTGCTGCCTCGCGGACCGCGGTAAAAATAGCCTGCCGCGACAGCGCGGAGGCGATGCGCCGGCCTTCATCGAGCACCGTTTCGAAGCGGTCCGCCAGCGACAGCGTCACGGGCCTGACATCGGTGCCCGTCACGTTGCTCGCGGTGACCGCCGCTTGCAATTGACGCAGCGCCTCCCGCGCCTCGTCTACGTCCTGCGAAGCGCCCTGCCAGCCCAGTTCCATGCCCAACTCACCGCGTGCCAAAAGAGTTTGGGCATGCTCATATACGGCGCCCTGGCGCATCGGCGAGGCTCAGACTTTTGTCGAGATAACGGCGGGCCCGGCGTGGCCGGTCCAGGAGCGCCAGGACCAAAGCATACTCGCGTAATGCATGGGGTAGGTCATTCTGGAACTTCCGCGTGAGGCGCATGGCCTGGCGGGCGCAAATCAGGGCATGGCGAATCAATCGCCGTCGTCGCCGCGGTGAACGCGCTGACGTCTCCTCGGCAACCTTGCGCCGCGCCGTCGTGAGCCAGGGCAATACCGGTGCTACCCAGGCGTTTTTGATGCCGGCCTGCGCGATCTGCTGATGGGCCTGCGTCAAGACATGTGCTGCGTCCCGGAAACGGCCGGCATAAAACAGGCGAACCCCCTCGGCGAGCAACACCTGCGCATGCCTTTGCACATCACCGGTGGAGCGTGCCATCTCGACCTGGATAATCCCTTCCGGCAACCGGCCCAAAGACGCTCGCGCCCAGACATCCAGGCTGATTCCGGACGCCTGGGCGTCCCCCAGGTCGAGCCCCGATTGATGCATGCGCTGCGCTTCCGCCACCGCGCCCGCGAGGTCTCCCAAACGGTACAGGCTGGCCGCGATTTGGAACCGCGCGATGTTCACTTCCCAGTAATCCCCGGTTCGCTCTAAAAGACGTACTGCGTCGCGACACCGAACCAGGCAGTCTTTATAACGCGAGGCGGCATAGAGCACGATGCCGTAAAAATGCAAGGATTGCCCCTGGCCCCAGAGATCACCGAATTTCTTGCGCATCGCCAGCGACTTTTCGGCATACACGATGCCTCGCTCAAACCAGGCCAAAAGACTCATCGCGGGCGCATGCTCGGAGGAAGCTTGCACAGCTCTGGAGTGGGCGGAAAGCATTCGGCCCGGTTGAGCTCGCGCAGATGGGCCCATAGCGAAGCTACCGTACCCCGGTGAAACCAGTATAAATGGGCCAGTCGACTATAGAGATGGAGCGCCAAACGCTCACGGTCAAAGTGCTCCAGCCGCCGCCGGCCCAGAAAGATTCCGGGAAAAAGACTGTGCGCCGCCTGAACCAACACTTCCCACAGGACAAAGAAAACCAGGGTCACGGGCCAGCGCGGCACGCGCCGGCCGAGTTGGCGCAAGGCACGCTCGATACGCGTCGTGGCGCTACCGACATCCCCCCGTTTGAACGCCAGCTCCCCGAGTTTGCCCTCGATCTCGGCATGTGCCAACGGGCCGTCAGCCATTTCCAGCGCCGCCTCGAACTCGACCGTGGCCTCGTCGTAACGGCCATGAAGCATGCAAACTTCGCCAAGTCGTTCCGCGATGCGAAAACGAGTCGCCGTGTCCTCGGAGGGCACGCCGCGCCTGGCAATGTTGTACTGCTGCTCCGCGATGGCCAGGGAATGTTCGGCGCGGGCCTTTTCCGCAGCGGCAAGTGCCGGGGGCAGGGCCTGGCGGTGCAAGCCTGCCGCGTCGAAATGATAAGCGAGCTCGAAAACGCGGTCGGGGGCCTGTTCTTGCAAAAAGACGGCCGCGCGACGATGAAGCTCTTCCCGATCGACCGGGGCAAGCCGTTCGAGCAATGTTTGTCTTAATTTGTCATGTATAAAGGCGCAATGCGTATCGTCCCGGCGTGCCCAGATAATATGCCGGCGGCGCGCATTATCGAAAGCGGCGATGGCCTGCGCCGGCGTTTGCAAAACGAGGCGGGCCGCAAAATCCAACTCAAATTCCTTGCCCAACACCGCGCCGGCCGACAGCAATTGCGAAACCTCGGCGGGAAGCGATTCGATGCGCCGAACCAGAAAGGCGGCCGCATGCCGTGATGACTGCACATCCGCCAGGGCAAGGGACTCGACCCTCCAGCCCGTCGGCTCGGCTACAAGGGCGCCGGATTCAACCAGGCCCTGCAGGACTGCCGCCGCCATGAAGGGGCTGCCTTCACAGAAGTTTTCGACCACGGCCAGGGCTTCGTCCGGCAACGGACCGGCCATCGACTCCGCCAGCCGGCGCACATCTTCGGGCCTGAAAGCCGGCAAAACGACATGCAACGCCGTGGGCATGGTGCGCAGCGGATGGTCGCCCTGGACCTCCTCGGCGCGATAGGCAGCCACGAGCAAAACATGCCGCCCGCCGGGTCGTTGGGAGCGTCGCCGTTGCCAGCCCGCGAGTAGCTGCAAGGTGAGTTCGTCGGCCCATTGACAGTCGTCTAGCAGCACGAGTGCCGGTGATTCCTCGGTACCCAGAGCATCCAGCAGCGCGGCCAGGGCCTGCAGCGTTCGCGCCTGGCCAAACGACTCCGGGCCAAGAACCTCCGTGGAAGGCGAGCCCAGCAGTTCCGCGAGTTCAGGCAAGGCCGCGCAAACGGCCTCGCGATTGTCACCCAAACGCGCGATCAAGCCTGCCATGCCATCCGTGGGGGATGCGAGATTTGCCGACTCGCCTGGCGAGGATGCCGCGACCTCCTCTTGGCTCCGCCCTGCTCTTTCCGCGATCAGCACGGCGGCGACACCGACCAGGACTTGAAACGGCCGCTGGGCGGCCTGATCGAGACCCTGGCCCCGAAATACACTGCATCCCTTGCGGGCGCTGCGCTGGGCCAGTTCCTGGAGCACGCGTGTTTTGCCACCACCGGAATCGGCTTCCAGCAATATGAGCCCGCCTTCGCCGCGCCGGGCATTTTCCACTTGAAAATCCAGCGCAGCCAGTTCGGCGTCGCGTCCAACAAATGCCGGCTCGGTCAAGGTGCGCCGGCGATCGCGTAGGCCGACAACGAGCGGAGGGTCCGCGATGCCCTTTTCCAGCGAAGCAGCCAGTAACGTCAAGTCCGTTAACACGGCTTCGGCCGTTTGATAGCGGTCTTGTGGGTCTTTGCGAAGCAGCCGCTGGATTACCTCATCGAGCGCACGCGGTACCGCTATCCCAAGGCTGCGTAATTCGGGGGCTGGTACGGACAAGTGCTGCCGCAGGACTTCGCCAACACTTTGTCCCAGGAAGGGGGGCCGGCCCGCCACGCATTCAAACAGAACGGCACCGACCGAATACAAATCAGCGCGCTCGTCCGCCTCCTGATCGAGTAGGCCTGCTTGTTCCGGCGACATGTACCGGGCCGTGCCCACGGGTTGGTCCCGAATCGAGGCATCAAGCCGCGCACTACGCGCGAGCCCGAAATCAATAAGGGTCGCCCGGACCTGTCCACTTGTTTCATCGATGATGATGTTGGCCGGCTTCAAATCCCGATGCAACACCTCCTGATCGTGCACCTCACGCAACGCGGCCGTCAGGCAACGGCCCAGCTGAATCGTATCCAACAAGCCGAGCGTGCTCGATTGCAAGCGCTGTTCGAGGGTCTGTCCCGGAATAAGCGGCATCACCAGATACAGGAGGTCCTCGCGACGGCCGAGTTCAAGCAGCGGCGCAATGTAGGGACTACGGATTTGCCGCAGGGCTCCGGCTTCATGCTCCAGGCGCATCTGCGCACCGATGGTGAGGCTGTCGCGCGAAGCCGTTTTGATGACAACTTGTTGATTGTTGTCGTCCACTCCGAGTAGTGTTTCGACGCCATGGCCCTTCTTGATCAAACGAACGACCCGAAAGCGGCCGCCGAACACTCGCGCGTCCGCCACGCTCACATCATCTGGCTGCGCATTTTGATCCATGAAGCCGCATACCGCTAAAGGTTTCTTGCCCAGCACCGCGCAGGACCTATTATCCAAATCTCCGTTAAACTCTAGCTCACGGGTGGTAACTCGTTCGCTTTTCGCTTTTTTCGCGGTAATTCCGCGGTTGCTACAACCCGAACAACCGGCACGTTCACTGCGAGGCTGGCACAGAAAATGGTGAGAACCGGCAACGTTTCTCTGGCCGGCACACCTTCGCGGCATGGCAATCTTTGCCACGTTTTCGCGACAATCCGCTGCTTTTGTTGGAAGTGTTCTTTTTTCGCTTAAAAGCCCCTGGTAACCTGCTCTTCTCATTGCAACCGCCACTATCCCCAAAGCTCCTACCGGAGAGAAATATGATCCAGCAGTTAACAAGTGCGTCCTCGGCAAACAAGGAATTTCACCGAGTCGGGCCCGCCCCGGTCCGGCCTTCTCACCTGGACATTCTCGCCACGACGTACCAACAGTTTCAGGATGGCTCGGTCGCGGAGGGCATGAGCGGCTTGCTGCCGGTCTTGCAGGCGCGCCGACTTGCGTCCAGCGACACCGAATGGGAGCTCTTCGCGGAGGAATGTCTACGACACCCTTTGCGTGGTCTTTTGCACCAGGACCCCTTCACGTACCGCGCTTTTAGCAAACCACGCAATTATGCCGGGGATGCCATCCTCCTCGATTACGTTTACGGCCGCGAGGAGGGCTGGGACGTTCCTGATGGCACGACGACCCTGGGCAAAGAAATATTTCAATTCACGACGGGAAGTTCTGCTTGCGAAGCGGTGCGTGCACGCCGCGGCTTTGTCGCGGACCTTATCGACAACGTGGCCGACGCGGTTTCAAGGCCCCAAATCCTTTCGATTGCGGCGGGCCATCTGCGCGAAGCGCTACTTTGCTCGACCATCAAAAGGCGCCGTTTCGGCCGCTTTGTCGCGCTCGATTCGGACCCGCGCAGCCTGGAAGAGGTAATGCGGTGCTATGGCAGGTATGGCGTCGAGGTTTGCAATGCCGGCGTTCGCCATCTCTTGACGGGCCGTCACGAATTAGGCTTCTTCGACCTCGTTTATTCCACCGGCCTGTACGACTATCTTCAGCTCCCAGCGGCGCAGCGGCTCACCGCCGCGCTCTTCGATCTGCTGCGGCCGCGCGGCAAGCTCGTCATCGCCAACTTCCTGCCGGGAGTTTTGGACCTGGGTTACATGGAATCCTTCATGGACTGGAAGCTTATCTTCCGCAAGCGCCAGGACATGCTGGCGATCGCCGAGGAGATTGCGCTCGCGGACATCCACGATATCCGTATTTTCGCCGAGGATAATCAAAACATTGTCTTCCTGGAAATCACCAAACGCTAGACAGCGCTAAACAACGCGACGGCGACGGGACCTGAGGGCCCGTCGCCGTCGCGTTGTTTTGAATGTTGCCACTTCGGCCCAATAGTGCGCTTAGTATTTGACCGTGAGCCCCATCACAAAGCCGTCAGCGCTTACCTGGTTACGCACGGTGGTGCCGGGCACAGCACCGCCGGCCAGCACGATCGGGCCCTGGATGGTGTTCTCGAAGCCGTGTACATAAGCCAGCGACAGGACCAGCGTGTCGGACATCTGCCAGCTGGCACCACTGTAAAGCGTATGTTGGATGATGGTGGGGGTGGCCAGGTTGAAGAAGGCCAGGTTGGAATGTTGCGGGTTGTTGTTGTAGGAATAGCCCATGCGCAGCGAGAGCCGGTCGGTCATGCTGTACTGCGCACCGAGAGCGACGACAATTTGGTCTTCCCAGCCCAGGCCGCGCACCGAACCGTCGGGCGCGTAGCCGCTGTCGTCGAACCCCTTGGCATTGCGATAATCGATATAGCGAAGGTCAGTGGCCAAGAGCCAGCGCTCGATGCCGGAATAGGAGACGCCCAGGGAAGTAATGGACGGCAAATCGAAGCGCACGCTTTCTTGCTGCGGACGACCCAGCTCGTCCGCGGAATTGAACCGAAAGGTCTGGAACCACTGCGGGCTCTTGAAACTCATGCCGAAATGCCAGGAATCGGGAATGGAGTAGTACACGCCGATCTCAAACCCGGCGCCCCATTGTAGATGGGTATGCGTCCCATCGGGATACGTAAAGAAACCGTCTTTGTTGGCATCGTTCGGAGCGGCCAAAAATAACGGGCTGGCGCGAAGGCTGGCGATATTGATGATCGGGCTGGCGCCGATCGACAACCGGTCGGTCACCTGAAGCGAAGCTACTGGTACGATTTGAAATACCTGCAAATCCGCGAATGCATTGCCGACCCCCAGGCCCACCGGCGGCGCCGGCGTCAACACCGGGTTCGATAGGCTGGCTGGATAATTGACGGCCAGACCGGCGGCTGAGATAAGTCCCAGGCCGATCGTCAGATCGGTGTCTTCAATACGCTGCGACCAGCCAAAGTTCGGCAGCACCATCGCGCCGCTGTCCGAATTGGTCGAGCCCGCCATGGCGACCGGGGGAAAACCTGGTCCAAAATTATTGGCGGCAACGCTCGAGCTGACATTGGCATGCGGCAGCAAGAACTCGGCCCCGAACGTCATTTCATTCTTTGGCAAAGCGCTTAACGTAGCTGGGTTCCAGAAAATGCCCCCCAGCGAATCGAGCGCCGTTGCCGTGCCGACACCACCCATGGACCGCTGTACCGCTCCGCCCCCAGACAAGACGATGCCATACTGCGCCTGCGCGGGGCCGGCGGCGGCGAGCCAGGTTGCCACTAAAATCAGACTCCAGGTTGCTTTGCGGATCCCCATGTGCATGGCGTTACCTCGAAAGGGAGAGATTTGCCAATTTGCCCATCTTTGCCGGCTTTATGAACAATAAGCAGAATGCGGGCTCTACCGACTGTATCGGCGAAGTGGGGGCTTGGGCTTGATCAAGGAATGGCAAAAAATGAGCTGGGCTTCAAGATGGGTCATTATTCAGCGCTTGTTACGTCAACGCGATCCCGCAACCGAATGTCCGCCGATGAACCACCAAGTGATAATTCATAGGCGCCTGGCGGCACGACGAAGCGGTGGAGTTCTTCGGAGTAATAAGCTAACTTCTCCACGGGCATCGTGAGGCTTATGGTCTTTGTCTCGCCGGGCTGAATGTTGATGCGTTTAAAGCCGCGCAGTTCCTTGCTGGCCCGCTTCACGGTGGGCGCCAGCGCTCGTGTGTAGAGCTGCACCACCTCATCGCCGGACCTACGGCCCACGTTGGTCACGTCGACTTTTATCGTCAACATCCCCGTGGCGGTTACCTTCGGGGAGGAGATGCGCAAGTTGTCGTATTTGAATTGCGTGTAGCTCAAACCATGTCCGAACGCCCAGAGGGGTTCCCCTTTGACGTACATATAAGTGAAGCCCTTGGAAACGTCATATTCGTCCTGCGGCGGCACCTGGGCCTCGGAAGCGTAGACCGTATAAGGAAGCCGGCCAGCGGGACACACTTTGCCGAAAACCAGGTCAGACAGCGCCGTCCCCTGCCCTTCGCCACTCCACCAGGCGCAGACGATCGCGGGAACACTTGACTTGATGGCCGGAATGGTTAGCGAGCCGGCGTTCACGAGCACCACGATAGTACGCGGGTTCGCCGCGACGACCGCCTCGACAAGCTGCTGCTGTTTGCCAGGTAATGCCAGCGTGGCGCGGTCTCGGCCTTCACGCTCTACCGCCAGTGTCGTACCCACGCATACAATCGCCACATCGGCGCTCTTCGCGGCCATGACCGCCTTGGCCAGCTCACCGTCATGATCAAACGGCTTGGAGTTGGCCTTGCCCTTGGAAGGGACCGGCGGTGCCACTTCCGCCCCGAGCACGTGCAGAACCTCGGCTTTGGTGGCTGCCTGGATGCCCTCCAGCAAGTTCACGATCTTGCGTTTATAGCTTCCAATATAGTTTGAGTCGCCCGCCACAAATTGGGTGGCCAAGGGACCTATGACGGCCAGGCGCTTGATCTTTGCCGGATCGAGCGGCAGCAAGTCGCCTTTGTTTTGAAGCAATACCAGCGACTGCCTCGAAGCAGCCAGCGCTAGTTGGTGATGTTCGGGAGAACAAATAACGCTTACCGGTATCTTGCGATAAGGGACGAGTTCGGCCGGATCGAATTCTCCAAGCTGAAAGCGCACCCGCAGCACCCGGTCCAGGGCTTCGTTGAGGCGTGCTTCGCTGATTTCACCGGTGCGTACCGCCTCCGGTATGAAAGTCTGAAACTCCTTGTCCGAGAAATCGCAGCCGGCATTTATCGCCCGCACCACCATATCCTTATTCTTCACGCCGCCCAGGTCGGAGACGACAAAACCGTCAAAGCCCCATTGTTTACGCAGGACGTCCGTCAGGAGCGACTTGTTGTAGACGTTCTGGATGCCGTTGATCTTGTTGTACGATGCCATAATAGACCGCGCCTTCCCTTCCACGATGGCGTCGCGAAAATGGGGCAGCCAGTATTCATGAAGCATCCGTTCGCTGACGACGGCCGAGAGCGTATGCCTGTCCTTTTCCACATTGTTGATGGCGAAGTGCTTGAGCGTCGAAGCAAGTTTGAGATAGCGCGGGTCCTCTCCCTGCATCCCCTGGACGAAGGCGACAGCCATACGGCCGCAGAGAAATGGGTCTTCGCTCCATGCCTCGCCATTGCGGCCCCAATAGGGATTACGAAGGATATTGATGACGGGCGAGCGATATATCAGGCCTTTTTTGGTTCCCTTGAAATTTGGATCATCATGCCAGGCATTGTAGATGGCCCGCGCCTCATCCGCGATGGCGGACGCCGCCTCGCGCACCAGGTCTGGGTTCCAGGTGGCCGCCAGCGCTGTCGGAATGGGAAAAAGTGTGGTCGGCCCGCCGTCCCAGGAAACCCCATGTAGACATTGGTTCCATTGGTCGGCCCGAATACCAAACCGCCCGACGTCGGTACCTTTGTGATTAAGAATCGCGGCCTTCTCTTCGAGAGTCAAGCGGCCTATAAGGTCCTGAACACGCTTTTCAAGTGCTTGATCCGGATCCCGAAAAAGTTCCTTCTCCTGAGCAGCCGCGAGATTGGCGATGCCAAAAACACAGCAAGCGGCGAATAATAGTCTCACGTTGATGATCCTGATTCTTGGCCAAGAGTGAAAGTTAATCGCCACCCAGAGTCAACAAACTGTTCCCGGCCGTTCCGATGGTGCGCAGGTTGCTCGGATCGGACACGAACTGGGTGCCATTGACGACATATTTATATTCGTAAACGCCCCGCGCCAGCGTTCGCTTGACACTGTAAAACCCTTCCTTATCGGGCCCCTCCATGGCAAGCGCTTTCGCGTCCCAGTTATTGAACGTGCCGGTTAGCGCCACGGTATCTGCCTTGCCGTCGGGCCGATACCGGAACTGCACCTCATAGCGATTCATGTCCACCGGGCGCACGGTTGGCCCGGCAAATTCTTTCAGCGCTTCGGCTGGAACTTTGAGTTCGAGACTTTTGCCCTGGCGCGATACCGTTAGCTGGATATCGCGATCCAAGCGTAGCTTTGCGAACAAGATGGCCGCCTCGAAGAGGTTGTCGAATTTTTGATTATTGATCGACGTGATTTCGTCGTTTGCTTGGAACCCTTGCTTGGCAGCGATGGAGTTCGGTATCACCAAGCGAATCAGCGGATAGCGGCCCGCCTGGGAATTCTGCTCGGGCACAAGGCCTATGCGGATAATCAGGCGAATAAGCGCTTGGACATCGAACTCCGGCGCGGGGCGGCGGAAACGAAGCCGTTCCGGATTTTCCATCATTTCCCGTAAAAGACGATAGGCCAGCCATGATATGCGGGCGCCCCCTTCATTGTCGATCTTGCTCGCGTCATCCGAGACTTGATGGTAGTCGGCATGCAGGCCGCTATTGAAATGGACGGCGGGAATGGCCTGATCGATAAAGCTGGCGCTGTCGGCACGGCCAGCGCCGTGCAGGCGCGTCTCAATACCAAGCCCACACTGGCCGGCGAGCGCGGTGACGCGTTCCGCGATGTAGGCGCTCGACTCGCTATCGGCAGCCATCACTTTGTTGCGAAAAAGCCGACCCACCATGTCAAAATTGATGTTGGCCGTCGTTTTGTTGAGCGGCCAAAGAGGATGGCTCACATAGTAACGGGAACCGAGCAGGCCACGTTCCTCGGCATCAAAGGACACGAAAATGACAGTGCGGCAAGACGCGGGCAAACGTGCGCGATCGGCATACAAAGCTTGGGCCACCAGCAAGAGCGCCGCACACCCGGAAGCATTGTCGTCGGCGCCGTTATAGATGCCATCCTTGCCGGCTTTCACAAGCTCCGGATCGTAGCCGAGATGATCGTGGTGGGCGCTGACGACAAGCGCTTCATTGGCAAGCGCGCCCTGACCAGCGAAAACGGCCACGAGGTTCCGGGCAGTAACTTTCTTTTCTTTGCCGTAAGGAAAATCTTGGTACCACTCCTCTTCGCTGCCCAGCCCCTTCAGGCCCGCGTCGCGAAAATGGCGAATGAGATATTGCATCGCCTTCGCCGAACCAGGGGAGCCGACATCGCGCCCCGCCAATTCATCGCCAGCCAAATAGGTGACATGGGCACCAAACTGCGACGCCGTGAACGGTGCTGGCATGACGGGTGCCGGAGGAGCGTCGGCAAGTAGCAGGCAGGCCAAGGTCAGGAGAGTTGACATGATGAATACCTCGCGCCTCACTTAGCGAAAGAGTAGCTGGGATAGCAAATAGAGGTCGTTCTTCCACACGGGCCATTCATGGCCCCCCGTATCCAGGTGCCAAAGGTGGGGAACCTTCAACTTCACCAAGTCATCGTGAAGTTTCTTGTTATGCGCTAGCTGGCCCGAGTCGGCAGCGCCGCAGGAAAGCCAGAAGAGGCCCAGTTGTTTGCTTGTCGCCGCGGGATCGGGAATTAATTCGCCCAGCGGTTTAATGTCATGGCCAGCCGAAAAAGCGCCGACCCAGGCGAAAGTGTCCAGGTGCGTCAGGCCAAAGTTGATCGCCTGAGCTCCGCCCATCGATAGGCCGACGAGGGCCCGGGCGCGTCGCCCGCGAATCACCGAATAATGGGATTCTACGAACGGAATCACGTCATCGAAAAGCTCAACGTCGAACTGCCGATATTGCTGGCGTTCCTCGTCTTTGTTGGCCGGCGGCGGCTTGTTGGCGGAGGAGCGGTTGTCCGGCATGACGACGATCATGGGCACGATTTTCTGGTGCGATTGCAAATTGTCCAAGATGTTCGCCGCCCTGCCGACAGTTGCCCAGTCATTTTGATCGCCGCCCAGCCCGTGCATCAGATAGAGCACGGGATACTTTGCTTTCACCGAATAGCCCGGCGGCGTATAGATGTCCACCTTGCGTTTGACGCCGACCGCCGTCGAAGTATAGGTGACCTTATGCGTTTTTCCGACGCTAACTCCCTTGTGATGCTGATCGAACCCGGCGGGGGCCGGTGCCAACACGGCCTGGCAATTTGCCACCCTGATGTTGGCAAACAACAGTCCCAGAATGAACCCAAGACGGCACAGGCGCGCGGGAGGCATGGCACTTGTCTCCGCAAGCGAAGGGAGTCCCCATGGCACCTGTCGTAATCTACACGAAGTGTTAGGCGGAGCAAGTCATTTCCGGCTCGGAGAAAAAATCATCAAGCTCGCGCCACGAGGGACAGGGTGAAACTCGTCCCCGCGCCAACTTCACTCCGTACCGTCAAGGTGCCTCCGCATGCTTGCGCCAGGCGGCGTGCGATCGACAACCCCAAACCCGTGCCGGCAATCCCACGTCTGAGTGTTTCTTGGGAACGAAAGAAGGGCGTGAAGACATGTGGCAAGTCCTCGCCGCCGATCCCGCATCCATGATCGACCACGGTAAGGTTGATTTGATCGCCCACACGCTCGACTTCCACGGCAATTGCGGACCCCGGCCGGCTGTATTTGCAAGCATTGTCAAGCAGTATATTTACCAGTTCCTCGAGCAGGACAGAGTGGGCGTCGATGTCAAAAGGGCCATCTCCCCGACAATGCATGCCAATGTCGCCAGTACGTTCATGACCAGCCCAACCAGCCAGCAGGCCTGTCAGCCAATCCGCGAGGTGGATTCTTTCTCTTTGGGGCAGCGCTGCTTCGGAGTTGGTACGTGCCAAAAACAGCAAAGCTTCCGCGATGCGCTGCAAGTGACCGGCTTTTTGCTGAACCGTCGCCAGCACCTGCCGATATTCCGCCGGCGAGCGCTCGCGCCGCAGCGCCACCTCGATTTGTCCGAGTATGGCCGTCAGGGGAGTGCGCATTTGATGGGACGCATCTCCCGTAAAGCGTTTTTGGCGCTCGTGGGACTCTTGCAGGCGGTCCAACAAGCAATTGAAGGAGACGCTAAGGTCCCCCAATTGGTCGGCGGTGCCCGGAGCGGGTAGCCGTTCCCAGGCGTCATCGACGTTCAGGGCCCTCGCCGCGCTGGCCATACGGGTAACCGGCAGCAACGCATGCCGACAGACCACGAGCCCTATTCCCAGGGCCGCCAGCCAAATCCCCAGCGACAGCACAGTCAGCACCAGGGCCAGATCATGAAGTGCCATGCGTGCCGGCTCCAAGGAAACTCCCGCGGCGACTACCAACGCCGCATATCTTGGCCGCTCGTCCTTTTGTCCAGATTTTTCGGGTTTCAAGAGCGTGGAGGCTTGCACCAGGCGCTCGGCGACTTGCCAGCGCTGGTCATTGCCAATTTGGTGTGTCGCTGTTTTTTGGCCCGACCAGGATGCGGGTACAAAAGCGGCGAAGAAATCGGCGCCAGCCTTTTCCTTGGAACGATCCACAACATTGCCATCGAGGTCAGCGACGAGCCAAACGGCATGTTCGCCAAAAGCTTCCTGGCCCAGGTTCAGATGACGCTCGTTAGGCTCCCACTCCACTCCTTCCGCAGTGACTTCGGCCGCGGCGGCCAACGTATTGAGCACGGCGTGCAACCGGTCCGCCGCCTGTTCATAGAGATGAGCGCTGGCGAAATAGTAAAGGCCGATGGAAAAGCCGCCCAGCACGACTGCCAGCGTCCCCAGGAAAAACAAATTCAAGCGGGTGGTCAAGGTCAATGCTCACCTCGGTTCATCGCCCAGCCAGTAGCCACGGTTGCGAAGCGTGTGAATCAAGCGCGGACCAAAAGCCTCTAATTTTCGACGTAGCTCCATCACATGAACTTCGAGCGTATTAGAAATGCCATCGTAGCGTTCGTCCCAAACGTGCTCATAAATGCGCGTGCGAGTGAGAACTTCGTCGGGATGGGACAAAAAAAAGACCAGAAGCGCGTGTTCCTTGGCGGTCAATTCCAGCCGCGAGCCGGCACGCTCGACCCGGTGCGTCGCCAGATCAATTTGCACGTCTTGATAGTTCAGGCGTACGCCGCGGCCCGGCCCCTGCCGTCGCCCCACGACTCGTAAGCGCGCCAGCAGTTCATCGAAAGAGAATGGCTTGCACAGGTAGTCGTCCGCACCGTTGTCCAGGCCGCGAACGCGGTCGGAAATGGCATCGCGTGCCGTCAAAAACAATACCGGCGTCGACTGGTCGGTTTGACGTAGGCGTTTGAGCAACTCTAGCCCGTCCGCGCCGGGCAAGGACCAATCCAGCAACACAAAGTCCCAGGTGGCGACTTTAAGATAATGCCAGCCTTCCTCGCCGTCGGCAGCGCGCTGGACGGTGAAACCTTCCTCGCGCAGCCCGCGCGTCAGAAAATCAGCAATTTCATTTTCATCTTCAACAATCAAGATGCGTTGGCCCATGGCTTGATTCCTACCGCTGCGCACGCTCCTGGCATCGATGGCGGCACTCTCTCGGCCGGCACGAACCGGTGCGCGGAGATCATTTTAGCCCTTGCGGATGAACTCAGGGTGAAATGAAGATAAGGTATTTTTTATGCCGAACGGACCAGCGCCATCACGCCAACCGGTCTAGCGACGGCTTTCCTCGGCTAATCCTTCCAGACGCTTGACCTCCGCCGCCTCCAGGTGAAAGTTGAAAACGTCGAGGTCCAGACGCATGTGGCCGGCGTCGCTGGTGCCGGTGAGGGGCACCATGCCAACGTCGATGGCGAAGCGAAAAATGATTTGCTCCGCTGTTTTGCCATGGCTCCGGGTAAGTTTGGCCACCTCCGCGTGCGCCAGCACGGCACGGTTCGCCGTCAGGAGGGAGAAGCCCTGGTAGATGATGTCGTTGGCCGTACAAAACTCGCGGACGCGACGGTCCCAGCCGGTAGTCGCGTAGCAACGGTTTTGGACGAACCGAGGCCGGACGCTTACCTCAGCGCACAGGCTCTCTAGCTGTTCAAGACTGACGTTGCTGATGCCGAGCAGGCGGGCTCGGCCGGAGGCATGTATGGCCTCCATCGCCCGCCAGGCAGCCCAGTCCGCGTCGGCCAGGCCAAAGCGCTGGGACGGTCCATGCAAGACGTACGAATCTATTGTGTCAGTACCGAGGTGCTGGATTGAGCTGGCGAACGATTGTTCAACCTGGCTGGCAATTGGCGCGTGCGGATCGTAGGGCAGGCGATGATCCTGGCCGCGCCGGGAGGTGAACTTGGTTTGCAGAAACAGGTCGGCACGGCGAAGAGTGCCGCCACGGATCGTCTCCGCGATCGCTTCGCCGACGGCTGCTTCATGATAATGGCGCCGTTGGTTGGCGGTGTCGATGCCTCGAAATCCCTCGGCTAACGCGAGCGCCGTCAAACGGGTCGAGGCATCTTCCTTCCAGGCAGTCCCGTATAGAAAACGGGGTACCTGAACACCATCAATAACAAGTGTTCGGCCAGTCATGGGAAGTTCCGGATTGGTTGGCACGTGCGAAGTGGACGAGACCATCGTAATCCAACGGCCAGAATAGTCATCATTGCAACACACCCTCTGGCGCTGCCGTGAAACGAATGAAACGATGCAACGACTTTGCACTCCCCTGGGCGAACTTCCGAAAGGGCGCGGAGTGGTATTCGCCCGGTGCCGCGATGGCTTGCCAACTCCAAGCCTTCTTCGCCAGAAAGCACGGGAAATCTGGCGCAAAGACGCCAAGCCGCAGAGAAAATGCAGACATAAAGGCAGGAAAGCAGGAACAGACCAACTCATCTACTCCTGCGTTCCTGCCTTCCTCATTAATTTCTTTGCAGGAAAACTGGAGCCACCCAACCGATATGGGAGCGTATTACGTCAGGCTTGTCAACGGACCACCGGCGCAGAAATCGGCATTGCCGAAGCGCCCCAGGTGATGGCCGAAGCCATGGGCCAGAGTGAGCAGCAGACGGTTATGAGGAACGCGTGGCAACTTGAGCGAACGCCCCATGGTGAAATCAAGGCCGTTGCCGACGAGCACGAAGGGAATGTTGTCCAGCGTGTGGGTATTGCCCTTGCCCAGCTCGTTGGTCCAGACGATGAGGGTGTTGTCTAGCAGGCTGCCGTTGCCCCCGGGTTCCGGGGTTTCCGCCAGGCGTTTGGCCAGGTAAGCCACCTGCTCGCAGTACCACTGGTTGATGCGGGTAAGTTGATCCTGAGCGTCGCGATCATTGTCTTCCTTGTGCGATATCGCGTGATGCCCTTCATTGATATTAAGCCAGCGCATGCGCGCCCCGCCGACCGAGTTGGTGATTTGAAGGGTGGCGACGCGGGCAAAATCGGCGACGAAGCTATTCACCATCAAGTCGATTTGCATGCGCGTCGTGCGCGGCATGTTGTCATTTTCATTGCGGACATTGGGGTCCAGCTCCGGGATGGCGTGGCCAACGCTCTGCTGGCCCGTGGCACGCAGATCCTGTTCCATTTCGCGAACAAAGCCGGCATGCTCGTCGAGCAGGCGGCGATCCGCGGCACTAACCACGCCGGCGACGCGGGCCAGGTCGCCACGCACATCGTCCAGGACGCTGCGCAGGTCCTCCTGATCACGCAACCTCCCGTAAAGCTTGGCGAACATTTGGTACGGATTGTCGATGGGGGCGATCGGCCGATTGGCCCCCGCGTAAACCATGCGCGTCCAGGTGTCGGCACGATCGGGTACCATGACGCCAAATTCGAGCGAGCCAAAGCGGGTGCGCGTGGCCGGGTTGGCTTGCAGGTAATTCTTGATCTCTTGATCGACCGAGATGCCGCTAGCCCAGCCAGCCGGCGTGTGACTGCCGCCTTGAATATTTCCCGGGAACAATTCGGTTCCGGTCAATAGACAGCCGATGCCGCGCATATGGGAGTCGCCATCGCCGCGGACCTTGTCGCAAATACCATGAAGAACCAGCGTTTCCGCCCGAAATGGCTCCAGCGGTTGCAAGATTTCCTTCAGTCCCGTGTCCGCCAGCAAACCTTCGCCATCGGGCCAAAAGGCGGGGGACAATGCCGTTGGGGCTAAACATCACCACCAGGCGCTGTTTGCGGCGTTCCTGATTGGCAAAGCCCAGGCTGGGAAGATTGAGAATAAAAGGAGCGGCGGCAGCGCTGATGCCCATATCGCGTATAAAATCACGGCGCGTGCGTTTTCCGTTCATGAACTGGCTCCAATTGGCGTGGCGGCTCGCCGACTTTGCGGACGACTAGTCAGGCAGTCGTCCACATTAGGATATATCGTTCGCAATCGCCAGACAATTCGAGCCTATTAAATTAATTCTTGCCCAGTCTACCTACGCAGGGGCCTACCTACCCAGGGCGAACGCATTAAATCCTCCCTAAAATACTAACCTTGGAGGACCTCTTCAAAGAAGATCTCTATTCATTGATGGAGTCAATGAAGCTTGCAGGAGCCGCCAACGATGGATGGGCATCTTCGCACACTCAAGGGGTGTCAGCATTTTTTATAAGGGAGGTGGTAAAGTTTGGTTGACTGGCGAACTAAAAAGTACAAAATGGGCAAAAATACCTACGTAGGCCGCGAAAGCTTTCGGCTTTCGCAGGCAAGTCGCACGCTTTTACAGGGGAGAATAAATGGCGACTATTAGTTTCGGAATCCTATCAGACGAAGACGCTCGCCTGCGCGTTTGCAGCGAACTGGAATCGGCTCTAGCGGGTGACTTCTTATTTCTTAATGAGACCCCTCGCAAAGATCTCTGTCCTACGTTCGTTCATAAACCCACTGGCACACAATTCAAGTTGATCCCTGCTGGCGAGTTTACGATGGGCTTCAGCGAAAAACAAGAGTTCTGGGCCCGGAAAGTGCGCGACCCGATCCCTGTCAACCTGAAAGAAATGCGGCCAGCTGTCCATACGTACCTTGACGCCTTCCTTATGTCATGTCTGCCGATAACGACAACAGTCTTTGAAAAGGTGACAGGGCAAACGCCAAGCGGATTGCAGCAGCAAAATGAGCCGGTTCGCGCCAAATTTTCCCAAGCGTCTGCATTCGCATCACGCTTTGAGTGTTCGCTACCTACGGAGTACCAATGGGAAAGGGCTTGTCGCGGCGGCGGAAGCGGACCGTTTATTTGGGGCCTCGCTTTACCGCCAAAGGAAAAACTTGAAAGATGGCTCAATCTCGACTTCGGCGAGGGCTATGAGAGTAAGTGCCAGAGGAATGCCTTTGGCCTCTACGGCCTCTTTTCAGGTGAATGGTGTCAAGACGAATGGCGGCCAAGCCACAGCTCGGATGCGCCGATTCAAAAGGGAGTGCATGTTGTAAAAGGGGGAGGCGCAATGTTCTGGCCGTGGCAAGACCAAGAATGGGTTTGGTGTATGCCAGCGATGCGGATGCCCGAAACTGGGCTTTTCGAGGACCGACAGGCCGCTTTTCGGCTTGTAAAGAATCTGCCGGTAGGCAGCGATTGAATGAGGGAACAACTGAAGCCATTGCGCTACCCATTCCAGAAATATTTTCAATTCTGCCAACTCGGAACGCTACCTCCTGCCTACCCGAAACCAGCGCCGGGTATTATGATTATCAAAAACGTATGAACGCCGCGTGGGGTATCGAACGATGGCACGCCTTGTCGCAGTCTTTCTGACGCTGTGCCTCACGGGCAGTGTCTGTCGCGCCCATTACAACATGCTGATGCCGGCCACACCCTTCGCGAAAAAGGGAGACAAAGTCGAGTTTATCTATCAATGGGGACATCCGTTCGAGCATGAGCTTTTCGACGCTCCGCTTCCCGCCCGTCTGTTTGTCCTCTTGCCCGATGGCAACCAGCAAGACCTCGCCCACAGTCTCGAAAAAACCCAAGTTCGCGGCGCCGATAAAAAGATGGTAACCGCCTATCGCTTTGCCTTCACTCCCGAGCAGCGCGGTGATCACACCTTTATGGTCACGACGACACCTATTTTCCTCGCGGAGACCCGGGAGTTCGTGCAGGACGTCGTAAAAGTGGTTCTGCATGTGAGCACCCAGAAGGCCTGGGATGTCGACCCGCCGCGCCAGTTCAGGATCGTGCCTCTCACACGCCCCTATGGGCTTTTGCCCGGCATGGCATTTCAAGCGCAAGTCTTTCAAGATCAAGCGCCGGCCGCCAAGGGAGCGCCGTTCAAAAGTGGCTTGGTCGAATACGAGCGCTATAATGCGGCGCCTCCCACGAAACTACCTGTGGATGAGCTGATTACCTTCAAAACCAAGACCGACGTGCAGGGTGTTTTCACGATCTCTTTCCCCCAGGGAGGTTGGTGGTGCGTCACCGCGCAGCGCGAGGCGGGCACGCGCGACCACGAAGGCATGCCTTATCCGCTCCGGCAGCGCGTTAGCTTATGGCTGCATGTCGACGAAAAGCCCTGAGAACACCATGCCGCTCTTCGCCGTGCACATTAGCGACAACGTGCTCGCCACCCCTTGGTGGCTGGGAGGCTTCGCGCTGGCGGCGCTGCTTTTTTATGTCGGCTCGCGCCGGCTCCAGGAAGAAGAAATCCCGCGTATCGCCCTGCTCACGGCAGCTTTTTTCATCGCGTCGCTCATTCACGTGCGCATTCCACCCACCAGCGTTCATCTCCTCTTTAATGGGCTCGTTGGCGTCCTCCTGGGCTGGCGCACCGCGCTGGCGATTCCGGTCGGCTTGTTTCTCCAGGCCCTGCTGATGCAACATGGCGGCTTCACGGCGCTCGGCGTCAATGCATGCGTCATGGTCATCCCCGCGCTCGTATCCTCTTATCTATTCAGGGGCTTGCAGAGCGTGCCCTGGCGAAGGCAAAACTGGTTTCGCGCTCTTCTGGTTGGCAGTTCAGGATTACTCTGGACACAGAGCCTTATCTACAGCGTCGCCCTGTTGCGTTCCAACAGCGTAGCCGATTTGACTACGCTCAACGTGGCGGACGCCAATGCCACTTTGGGTGAGGCATGGTCCTGGGCCGTCGCCGGCGTGGTTGCTCTCCTGGTAGTCGTGGTAGAACGCCGCCTGGAAACCGCACCTGAATTTCCCATTGGCCTGCTAATTGGTGAACTGGCGGTGCTGGCCACGCTGGGCCTGAATTGCTTCGTATTGATTGCCGGCGGCGCCGCTTACTGGCAGCTGCCAGCTCTCGTCTGGGTTATCGTGCACCTACCCATCGCCGTCATCGAGGGTGTGGTGCTCGGGTTCACCCTGGGCTTCCTGGCCAAAGTTAAGCCGGCAATGTTAAACGGGCGTCAGGAAATCGTGCTGGCCAGCAAGCCCGTCGGACCGATCGCCCAACAAACACCCTTATGACAGGGGCCGGTACAGAGCGGCTGCCAGTTCCTCAAACGGTCAGCCGCCACCTCACTTCTTCACGTCCGGAAATACCTCCTCGAGAGATACCTCCCATTGCCCCAGCCCCAGGCTTATGATGGCAATATTGCGGCGGTGATCGAGGCGCACTACTTTCCCCGGTTTGTCGTAACGCGGAACGTGGACCGTCATGCCGGGTTGCAGCCGGCCGCGCCATTCCTTGAGTACCGCCGCCTCGGCGGTTTGTCGCTCTAGGTCCAGCAGTTTCTGCTCCAGCTCCTGATGCTTTAGCCTGGCCTCCTGCTGGGATTCGACCGCCTCGGCACGCGCCTTCTCTGCCTCTTCACGCTTCTGCTGTAGTTGAGCCAACTCGGGCGTCTGCCGACGCCGGCGGTTCAAATCGCGCTGGGCACGTTTGAGGACAGCGCGGGGAAGCTTCAAGCGCCGGGCAATCTTCAGCGCATTGCTCATGCCATATTGCCCGATTTGCAGGCGAAAGGTCGGCAGCAAGGTTTCAGCATCGAACTCCACCGCGGCATTTTCAGCTCGTTGATTGTTGAAGGCATAGGTTTTCAGGTCGCCCAGGTGGGTGGTGACCATGGCCCGGCAGCCGACATGATCGAGGTAATCGAGAATGGCCCTTCCCAAAGCCGCGCCTTCCACCGGATCGGTTCCCGCACAAGTTCATCCAGCAAGACCAGGCCGCGGCTATCCGAATTGGCGAGAATGTGGCTGATGCGCGAGATATGGGAGCTAAAAGTGCTCAAAGATTGTTCCAGTCCCTGTTCATCGCCGATGTCGGCGTGAATTTGGTGAAAAACCGGCACCAAACTCGCCTGCCCCGCCGGAATGTGCATGCCCGCCTGGGCCATCAGGCACAGTAGCCCGGTCGTTTTGAGCGTGACCGTTTTACCGCCCGTGTTAGGCCCCGTAATGATCAAAAGATTGAAGGGTTGTCCCAGGCGCACGTCGATGGGCACCACGCTTCGGACAGGCGGCGCGGTCGTGACTCCCTCCACTGCTGGTTCCCGAAAGAGCTTTTCCAGAAGCGGATGCCGCGCCTGGTGCAACCAGAGCGTGCCCTCGGTGTTGATGTCCGGCGACGCGTGGCCAAAATCGCGGCTGTACTTGGCCTTGGCCGTCACATAATCGAGACGCGCCATCGCCTCGATACCAAAGCCAAGCGGCCGCGCCACTTTGCCCACCTCGGCGCTGAGACGGCGCAGAACCCGGCGTATTTCACGATCCTCATCCCCTTTGAGGACCACGCGGTCCGCGCTCAAACCAGCCACTTCGGCCGGCTCCACGAAAATCGTTTCGCCCGTGCTGCTCGTGCGATGAATAACGCCAGGCAGCTTGTGGCGAAAGTTGACGGCCAGCGGCAATACATAATGGTCGCCGCTGACAGTCGCGTTCGGATAGCGAAGGATCTTGCGCAGCTCCGGGTCGCGCAACAGGTTCTTGATCTTGGTTTGCACGCGCTCGTCGAGGTCTGCGATTTTCTTGCGCACCTGGCCCAGTTCGGGGCTCGCCATGTCCAGCACGTGGCCACGCGAGTCGATACAGCCGCTAATGGCCTTGGCCACCAGTCCCAGGTCCTCCACCGGGCCCAGCAGCGCGATGAGCTTTTGATAACGCGGCCCCAGACGCATGCGAAATCGATACATATGGCCAGTGCAAGCAAGCGTGCCGGCCACTTCGAGAAGTTGATCGGCCGTTAACATGGCACCAATGGCCGCCCGCCGCGCTTGCAGCCGTACATCGTGCAGGCCGGCGAAAGGCGGCGCCTGCCCTTCGCCCAACACATCGACCATTTCGCTAACCAGTGCCAGCTCGGCACGTATGCTGTCGGCACGCGTGCTCGGCTCCGCAAGGCTCGCCAGGTCCTTGCCCAGGGAACTGGCGGTATAGCCGGCGACCAGCGCGAGGATTTTCGAAAACTCCAAAAGCTCAAGGGTATGTGCGTCCATCGTGACGTATTCTACTGGCAATGTAGCCGCTGCCCACGTGGCGGAAATCGTGGGGCTTCGTTCCAACAGCCAAAACATGCCGCCCGCCATAAAATGAGAGAGCGACTCAATCCATCCTTGGGCAAGGTTTTGCGATGAAGAACCAAGATACGCAGCCAACCAGGGCCGAAATCGATCAAATGTCTGGCGCCGTGCTGCTGGAATTTGGTGCCGAGTGGTGTGGCCATTGCAGTGCCTTGCGGCCGCATGTGGCGGGCCTTTTGAAACAGTATCCGCAAGTGCAGCATATTCGTGTCGAGGACGGCCAGGGGCTGCCGCTCGGACGATCCTTCCGCGTCAAACTCTGGCCGACGTTTATATTCCTCAAAGATGGTAAAATACTAGGCCAGGCTGTAAGGCCCGCGCCGCAAGAAGTAGAAGAAGGCCTACAAGCTCTCACCTCCGTGTAGAACTGAGTCTCACGACTTCCGCTTCAGCATACGAATGGATTCGCTCATGAAGCCCTTGCAGAAATTTATTTTAGTAACCGCATTCGGCGCCATTTTGTCATTCGACCTGCACGGCGCCGGCCCTTTCGATAGGCTCTCGTCCCAGGTGACCGAAAAGGCCCCACCGCCGGCCAAGCTTGGCGTCGGCCAGGAATTTGTGACTCAGGCCGGACAAAAACGCAAACTCCTTTTGAACGAAGACGTCGCGCTGCTCGTGAATCAAAGCACCAGCGGCAAGCACCCCGCCAAGAACGAGATTATCTTGACAGCCGGTGAGGTTTACGTGGAAGCCAAAAATTTCACGATCAAGACCGCTGCCCGGCAAGTTCGTATCACCAAGGGCAAGGTGGCCGTGCGTGTGGACAAGCAAGGAACTTCCGTCGTCGTTCTCCACGGCGAAGCCATGGTGCCCGGCGTCAAAAAAGCCATCGTCGCGGGGTATCACCTACCGGCAGGCGCCGTTGCGCCGGTCGCCCTACCAAATAACTTCCATGGGCTCGACTGGACTAAAAACCTCACAAATCCGTGACGATATGATTTGCCTGGAAACTGTAGGGTGTGTCGAGCGTACTCGCGCTGACACACCAGAACCCGCCAAAGACATCGACCCACCGGACTTCGCTGCCCGCGGTGCGTCAGCGCGAGTACGCTCGACAGCACCCTACGGTCGATGGCGCTGCGTTTCCTGTAGGGTGTGTCGAGCGTACTCGCGCTGACACACCAGAACCCGGCAAAGACAATGACCCACGGGACTTCGTCGGTAGCGGTGCGTCAGCGCGAGTACGCTCGACAGCACCCTACGATCGGTGGCGCTGCGTGCATACTGCCGACAAAAATGCAAATCGTCCATTTTCGTTTTTCCAGTAGGATTGAATCATTGCAAGCTTGCCACGCAAGGCCTGGATGGTTTTCTATTGGTGCTGCATGACCGAGACGCGAACACCCGCGGGTCTGAATCGGCCCAGTCCGCTTCCTTATCAAAAGGAACTGGTGCGTTATTTGCAAACGGAAGAGGCGGGGCTTTGGAAGTGGTATTCATCGATGCGGCAGCGCGAGGAGCATGCCGCTGCCGTTCGGCTTGATCTTTTGAAGTCAAGTTATCGTCTCGAACGAACGAGTCAGCCCAAACTGTATGGCATGGCGGACGAAATCTTGGGGGCTTTCGGCCTTGGCGCACCGGTCACGATTTACCAGGCCCAGACTGGCGCCGGGCTGAATGCCGCGCTCGCCTACCTGCCGGGCGAAGCACATGTCGTTCTTACCGGGTCCTTGTGGACCGTGCTGGCCGATGCGGAGGTGTGTGCCGTGCTGGCTCACGAGCTCGCCCATTTTCTTCTGTATGAGGAATGGGAGGGCGATTTTTTCGTTGCCCAGGAATTGTTGCACGGTTTGAGCCATGAGCAGGGGGTCGCGCCGTCGCACCTGGAGAGCGCACGGCTCTATCGGCTTTATGGTGAAG
Organism: uncultured Planctomycetota bacterium; assembly: GCA_963848825.1. Lineage (GTDB taxonomy): Bacteria > Planctomycetota > Planctomycetia > Gemmatales > Gemmataceae > CAVVSQ01. Next base: position 359,713 of record CAWKFA010000010.1, read on the forward strand.
TGTTCGCGGACCGGGGCTCGTATCTGGTCACTGGCGATGCGGCGGTGGCGATGGCGGCGCTCATCAAGCTCCAGACGGGGCTCAGCGAGGTCAGCGTCGAGAGTTACCTGCGCCAGGCGGAAGAGATTTTTGCCAAGAGCAAGGTGCAAGCAAGGCACGGGACGCACCCGGAATTATATATTCGCGTCCGGGCCTTGCAGTTATATGCCGATCAGCGCGAGGATGCCTTGCCCGAAATCGAACCCATGATCGAAGGACCGCTGGCGCTCGACCGGCTGGATTTGCTCGGTCAAAAGAAGGTCGCGAATTATACGCGGTGTCTGCTGGATTGCCTCCTGGCGCCAGCGTGGATGCGTTCAGAGACGGTCATGGCGCATGCCCGGCTTTTTTTCGCCAACTACGCGCCGCCGACAACTGCCGTGAACGACAAGGAGTTGCTGGACAAAATTGGCAGCGCCGAGCAGTCGCTGCGCGACTATTTTTGCTACGTGCTGCTCGATTTCGTTACCGTGGACCGGGAGCAGGAGGACGCGGCGCTGGCTGCCGCCATTGTCCTGAGCCGTCGGCTTGGCCTGGGCCCACGTTTCCTGGAGATCGCGGCCAAGGAGCTCGGCCTTAATAAAAAGCAGCTCGCCAAGGTCGAGCGCGAAGCCGAGCAGGTACTGGCGGCAACCCGGGAGGCCACCATTCCGGCATGAATAACTATTACAATTTCTTGCAAACACGTCTGGCGAGCGGCGGCTTCACCACGGAAGATGCCCTGGCTTGTTTTCTGCCGCTGGCCCGGCAAACCCTCGCCGCGCACCGTGCCGACCTGGTGGCCCCACTGGAAGGCATTCAGGAGCTGCGCGAAGAAGCGGGCCATATCTGGTTCGAACAAGCAGCGCTGCGGCCCGCGACACTGCAAAAAGCCAAGGTCCGCGCCCTAGACAAGGCGACGGCCAGGGCGGTCGAGGTGGTTGGCGAGTTTCAGCTTACCGCCAACGTCGACCAGGGCGAGGACCAGATCGTCAGCTTGCTCATCGGCAAGGCCGGCGACAGCATCGTCCAGCCTATTTATCTGCCTGGCTATGTTGCCTGGGAACATGCCATCGGTCATCATGATCCGCTTACGGACATCTTCAGCCTGGGCATGATCTTGGCGGGGCTTATCTCCAACCTGGATGTAGGCGACCCGGAAGGTCTGGCGGCGTTCGTGCGCCATCGGCGCAATCTTTTCGAAGTTAACGAGAAGGTGCATCCGGTGGTGGCCAAGGCCGCCACGGCCATGACGCAGCTCAGTCGCCGCCGCCGGCCGCAAGACCTGGCCGCCCTCGTCCATGCCCTGGAGAATTATCGCGATCAGGACATCGACTTCGAGGTCGACCTGGCACGCGGCCATAATTGGCAAACCGCCGATCGCCTGGGTAAACGCGAGTTGATCCTGGCCAGACTGCAGCAGCGCCTGTTCGAGCTTTCCCGCCGCAACCGTTTGCTCCATTTCCGGCAAACGATGCATTCGGTGAATCTCACGCTGGCGTCCGTGCCCTTGTCCTTCGATTACAACAACATTCGGCCCGACCAAATTCTCACGGCCAGCGGCCCATTTCGGGAGACGCTGGCGGCCGGCAAGCCAATATCCCTCAACCGTTACCTGCGCTTCGAGGAGGCGGTATATCTGCCCAGCTTGCTGGATGAAATACGCAACGCCGCGCGGCGCGACACGAACGAATTTGGGTTCGCCCAGTTGCGGCTGGTCCTTTGTTTTCTTCGCTGGTCCAACTTGAAGGAGAAACCACCCGTACGGTTCGATTCACCACTGGTGCTGTTGCCGGTCAAGCTCACCAAGGGCAAAGGGGTCCGCGATGTTTACACGCTGGAGCCAACCGGCAACGAGGCCGAAATCAATCCAGTGTTACGGCACTATCTGAAGCAACTCTACGCCGTGGACTTGCCGGAGAAGGTTGACCTGGCAACGACGCCGCTCGAAGCGCTGCACGCCCTGCTGGTCTCCAAGGTTCAATCCAGCGAGCCAGGCGTGACCATTGAAATGATCGATCGCCCGCGCATTCAACTCATCAAGGCACGCGCCCAGCGGCGCCTCGAGCAATATCAGCGACGGGTGCGCCTGTCGGGCCGGGGCATTCGTTCCTATGCCGACATCGATTACAGTTACGACCGCGACAATTATCATCCGCTGGGGCTGCGTCTATTCCAAAACTGCGTTCGCGCCGCCGACACGCGCCTGCGCACCCTCATTCAGGAAACGCCACGCCCACGCCAGTTCATGCAACCACCTGAGACGCCCGTCGTCGAGGAAAAGGAACAGCAACTTTATGCGCTGGCCGAAGAGGAGACCAATCCCTTCCGCTGGGAGTTCGATCTTTGCAACGTCACCCTGGGCAACTTCCGCTATCAAAAGATGTCGCTCGTGCGCGACTACGACGCCCTGATGGGCTCGGGCGCGGAGCATGCGGCATTCGACCGCATCTTTTCACTGGACCCCCGCCCGGCCGGCAACGAGCAGGTGCCGCCGCTGCCGCTTGATGAGAATTACGCGATCATGCCCTGGGACCCGACCCAGGCGTCGGCCATCGCCCTGGCGCGCACCGGCGCCGATTTCATCATTCAAGGCCCGCCCGGCACCGGCAAATCGCAAACGATCACGAACTTGATCGCCGACTATGTAACGCGCGGCAAACGCGTGCTTTTTGTCTGTGAAAAACGGGCTGCCATCGACGTGGTCTACCATCGTTTGCAGCAAGCCGGCCTCCAGGCGCTTTGCAGTCGCATCCACGATTCGCAGGCCGACAAGAAGGAGTTTATTCAAGACCTCAAGGCAACCTACGAAGGCTTTCTTAAACCCCAAAAAGGGAAAAAAACCGCCGCGGATGACGACCGGCGCCAGATCCTGGACGGACTCAAGAACGACCTTGCTCCATTGCAAGGCTTCCATGAAGCCATGCAGTCCATACCGGCGCAGGCCAAAATGAGCTTGCATGGATTATTGGAGCGGACGCTCTCGCTGCGCGAGCAATACCCCCAGTCCAGGCTTCAAACTCCGGGCCCAGTGCCCGCTTATAGCCTTTGGGAGGAGCATCGAGCCAAGCTGCAACGGCTGGCGGAGTTGGTCGCGGAGCCTGGCGAATGCAGCTCGCTGGCCGGGCACCCGCTTAGAAACCTCAATGGGTCCATCGCGTGTCATGCACAGCCGCACGCCTTTATCGTCGAACGTCTCGCACGGATTAGCAAGCTGCTCGATGGTATCGAAGCAATCTTGCGGGACCTTGACCTTCAGCCAGCGGCGAAGGAGACCCTGGAAGACGCAGGCAAACTGGCCAATTTCGCGGCGACTCTGGAATTCCTGGCGCCGCGCAATCAGCTCGCGCTGTTGTTGCAGGGTACGCCGCTAACGAATCAGCTCACGAAAACGCAACGCGCCTATGACGCCCGTTTAAAAGATCTGGAAAAGGCCAGCGCCAGCACCAAGGCCTGGCGGCAGAAGCCGAGCCCCGAAGAGACCAAGATCGCTCGCGAACAAGCCAAGGAGCTGGAGAAATCCGCCTGGCGCATCTTCAAGCCCGCCTGGTGGCGCTGCGCGGCTTCCTCAAACGCGCCTACAATTTTTCCGCCCATGCTGTGCAGCCGACCTGGAGCCAAATTTTGACCGCGCTCAGCAAGGAGCAGGACATTGAGGCCAGTGTTGCGCAGCTCGAAAGCCAGGCCCGCGACAGCTTCGGTTTTGATTCCAGGTTTACCCTTTTTCTGGAGAGGGTGAGCCAGGCCAAGGAATCCCTGGGCAAACAAGCGGCAAACATTCAGGCGCTTCATGGCAAATTGGCCAAAAGCCCGCGTGGCGGCGAGACGATCGCGCGGTTGCTGCCACTCTTGACTACGCTGCCCGCGCTGACAAATGAGCTAGCGGCCTTGTTGAGCCGCTGCCCGAGTGAATCCCCATTCGCGGCATCCGGAGTGAATTGAGTGGTATCGAAAAAGCTCTGGATCGCCTCGACGATTTCATTCCTTGCCTGGCGGAATTGGCTGCCTTGCCCGGGGCACTGGCGGATGCTTGCCGCTCCTGGCCGGGTCCGCTACCTGCGCTCGAAAAAGTGCTGGCAGAACGGACCCTCGAAGACATCTATCGCGCCGACAAAAGTTTGGCGCGTTTTAATGGCACGGTTCGCGCTCGGCACGCGGGACGACTCGAAACTGCGTGCGCCAGTCTACAAGAAATCAATGCCACGGCGATGCGCGAACATGTGAGCGGGCGTTTTCTCGAAAACGTTCGCATTTCGAGCAGTCCGGCCGGCCAGTTGGAGACGGACCAAAAAGAATTCAAGGGAATTTATAACCGGGGCCGGCGCGAGCTCGAGCATGAGTTCGGCAAGACCATGCGTTTCCGGTCGATTCGCGACCTGGTCGCCGGCGAAACGGGCCAGGTGCTTCATGATCTCAAACCCATCTGGCTTATGAGCCCGCTCAGCGTGGCCGATACCTTACCCATGGACGCCAGCCATTTCGACGTGGCCATCTTTGACGAAGCCAGCCAGGTCACCCTCGAGATGGCGGTGCCGGTGATGTTCCGCGCCAAGCAGATCATCGTCGTCGGCGATCAGATGCAGTTGCCACCCACCAGTTTCTTCGCCAGCAAACAGTCCGACGAGGAGGACACCATCCAGGTCGAGGGTGCCGACGGCGCGACGCTGGCCTATGATCTCGACAGCAATAGCTTTTTGAATCATGCCGAACGCAACCTGCCCTCAACAATGCTTTGCTGGCATTACCGCAGCCGATCCGAGTCGCTCATCAGCTTTTCCAATGCCGCTTTCTATCAAGGCCGGCTATTGTCCGTACCCGAGGTCGCCCTCCCCGCCAAGCAGGGCGAGCCAATCCAGGTTTCTCAGGACACGACCAAGGAAGCCGACAAGTTGACGGACCGACCCGTCAGTTTTCATTTCATGGAGGAGGGCGTTTATGAACAGCGCCGCAATACGGTAGAGGCCGATTACATCGCGGGGCTGGTGCATGGCCTACTGACCGGTCCCCTGGGGTATAGCATCGGTATCGTGGCTTTTTCGGAAGCTCAACAAGACGAAATCCAAAGCGCTCTGGACCGGCGTGCCCGTAAGGACGCGGACTTTCGCGACCTGCTGGAAGCTGAGTCCGAACGAGAGCAAGATGGCCAGTTCATGGGCCTGCTGGTCAAGAACCTGGAAAACATTCAGGGGGACGAACGTGACGTGGTCATTCTCAGCGTTTGTTACGGGCACAACCCCGCCGGCAAAATGCTGATGAACTTCGGCCCCATCAATCAAAGCGGCGGCGAGCGCCGTCTCAATGTGGCGTTCTCGCGAGCCCGGCGACACATGGCGGTCATTTCGTCGATGCGGCACCAAGACATCACCAACGACTACAACGACGGTGCCCGTTGTCTCAAGAATTACTTGCATTACGCGGAGGCGATGTCCGCCGGGGACCTGCTCGCGGCGCGGCGCGTGCTCTGGGAAACCAACTTTCGGGAGGATACGGGCAAAAGCGGTCCGGTCACCGATGTCGTCGTGGCGGCGCTGACGATGGCCCTGCGCGGGCGAGGATATCTGGTAGATAACGCGGTGGGGCAGTCGGAATTTCGCTGCGATTTAGCGCTTCGCCGCGAAAATGACGCGAAATACTGTTTGGGTATCCTGGTAGACACGGAAGAACATTACCGGCACGGCGATCTTCTCGAACGCGAAGTTTTGCGGCCCCAGTTGTTGCGTATGTTCGGCTGGCAAGTTGTCCACGTCCTGACCAAAGACTGGTATGATAATCAAGGAGCCGTGCTGGAATCGCTGGTAAAGCTGGCGGAGGCGAAGTCCCGATGATTCCTGGCCCTCAACAATGGGCAGGCCCGGACATTTTTGACACCCATCGCAGAGGCCTGGCGCATGGCGTCGCGTGTAGCTAACGAATCTTTGGCTGAGGTAATGGATCGCCATTCGGTGACCGGCGATCCGGCGCTGTGGTGGGCCGAGGGAGACAGGCTACGCTGCGTGGCCTGCGGGCACCGCTGCTTGATTGGCGAAGGCCTGCGGGGCATTTGCAAGGTCCGCGTCAACGAGGGCGGTCAGCTCAAGGTGCCCTTCGGTTATGTGGCGGGCCTGCAAAGCGATCCGGTCGAAAAGAAGCCATTTTTTCACGTCTATCCCGGCAGCGATGCCTTGACCTTCGGCATGCTCGGCTGCGACCTGCATTGTTCTTACTGCCAAAACTGGGTCACCTCGCAGGCGCTACGCGATAGCAAGGCACTCGCCCCCTTGCGGCCCGTGACGCCGGCACAGCTTGTCGAGGTCGGCGCGACGCGAAGGCTCACGCCTGGTCGTTTCCAGCTATAACGAACCACTCATCACCGCGGAATGGGCCGTGAGTGTTTTCCGTGAGGCCACGGCGGCAGGGCTGGCATGTGCCTTCGTCTCCAACGGCAATGCCACGCCAGAGGTGCTCGATTATCTGCGTCCCTGGCTGTGCGCCTACAAAATCGATCTCAAGGCCTTTAACGACGCAACTTACCGCACGCTCGGCGGCACGCTCGAAAATATCACCCGCTCGATAAGCATGGTCCATGAACGTGGGCTGTGGCTGGAAATCGTGACGCTAATCATTCCCGGCCTCAATGACAGTGACGCCGAGCTGCGGCAGGCGGCCCGCTTCATAGCCTCGGTCAGTCGCGACATTCCCTGGCACATCACTGCTTTCCATAAAGATTATCGGATGACCGATCCCGAGGCGACGCCGGCCGAAACGCTCATTCGTGCCGCCGAAATTGGTGCCGCCGAGGGTTTGCGTTACATTTATGCCGGCAATTTGCCTGGCCGTGTCGGCGACTGGGAAAACACGCGCTGTCCATCCTGCCGGCGTACAGTCATCGAGCGTTTTGGCTATCTCATTCGCGCTTATCGACTCGGGCCGGACGGATCTTGTCCCGATTGCCACACCAAGTTGCCCGGGGTTTGGCCCGGTTCGGCGGGCGAAGTTCGCACCGGCAACGACCTGGCGGCTTATCAAGACAGACTGCCCCGGCGCGTGGAAACGATACAAAAGCAAGATGACTCGTCTTCTTCCTTAAAGGGACTCACGGCCATGCTGACCGCTGAACAAAAACAGCAAATCGTGCAGGCCGCCGGTTCCATGGTAAGGGCGCACGTGGAAGGCTACGAGGCGACCTTCCCGGCAGCCTTGATGTCCATCGGCAACCAGACAATCGGCGGCGCATTTGTGAGTCTCAAACGGGGCAAACATTTGCGTTCCTGTTGCGGCCTGATTGGTCAACCCCTGCCGTTGCATCAGGCCGTAGGTCATGCGGCCCAGCGCTCTGCCCTGGAAGATATGCGTTTTCCCCCGATCTCCCCGTCCGAGCTGGACCACCTCGATATGGAGGTTTGGCTCCTGGGCACTCCCCAGCAGGTCTCGGCCCGAGGCGAAGATCGCGCGCGATCGTGATCGGCAAGCATGGCATCCAGGTGGTACAGGGACAGGCCAGTGGTTTATTTTTACCAAGCGTCGCGGTGGAGAATAACTGGGACGCACGCCGGTTCCTCGATCAGGTTTGCGTCAAGGCTGGCCTACCGCCTGCGGCATGGAAAGACGATACCACCCGCTTTTATACTTTTGAAGGTGAAGCGCTGCGCAGCCGCTGACCACCGTCGGTGGGCCCCGGCCCCTTGGCCGGCCGGCCTGTTTCTGCCGTCCGGAAGATTTGCCGCACCTATGCGGCCTTCTTCCACAACAACTTGCTGGCCCGGTTGACCGGTAGCACCCCGAGTTACTACTTGACCGGTGCTCCCGATGGCAACGTTACCGGCGTCGTTATTTCCGTGCGCCCGCCCGGCGAGACCGAACCTATGTTCCTGTGCCAGATGTCGCTGCGACCGGGTGTGCCCCTCCAGGCAACACTGAACGGCCTTACCGACACCGCCGCGCAGACGCTTGCCGCCAAGGGAGTTAGTCCGGAGATTGTGGCCAACTTGCAAATCGATCTGATGCTCCTGCATGACGCGGTCTTGCACGGGACGGTCGCCGATCCGCAACTGGCCGGATTCGATCCCAGGCACCGGGCGCTGCTCGTGATGGATCGCGGCAAGATCGGTATCTCGTTTGATCCCGAGCGATCGGTTGACGATCTTCTCCAGGACGCCGCTAAACTGGCGGCTGTTGGCAACCCGGCACAAACCATGCTCGTGAGCCTCGACGCCCTGTCCACTTCATCGCCCATTCGCTTCTCCAATGCGCCCAAGCCCGTGCGTGGCCCCGCTATCCGACCGCCAGCTATCGCGGGAACATTTTACGAGGCGGACCCCGCGGCGCTTGGCGCTCACCGTCGATCAACTCCTGGCAACAGGCTCTGGAGAAGCCGGCACCGTCACGAGCCCTTGGCCGGCCGCCATGGTGCCCCACGCGGGGCTGAGATTCTCGGGGCGGATTGCCGCCCAGGTATTACGCCGCATCGAGATCCCGCATACGGTGATCGTCATCGGCCCCAAGCATACGGGCCTGGGCATGGATTGGGCCGTGGCGCCCCACGAGACCTGGACGTTCCCCGGTGGCAGCCTGGCATCCGACGTTGAGCTCGCCAATCAGCTTTGTCAGGCCATTCCCGGCCTGGAAATGGATGCGGCCGCGCATCAGCGTGAACATGCCATCGAAATCGAGTTACCGCTTATCGCCCATTTGGCACCGCAAGCCAGAGTGGTCGGCATTGTCATCGGTACTGGCGATCTGGAAAGCTGCCGTCGGTTTGCCCGGGGCCTGGCAGATGTCTTACGAGCCCGGCGTGAACGTACGCTCCTGCTTATTTCCAGCGACATGAATCATTTCGCAGATGATAAGGACACGCGCAGGCTGGACGAACTGGCCCTCGCCGCACTCGATCGCTCCGATCCTGCTCAATTATTTGAGACAGTAACCAAAAACCAAATCAGCATGTGCGGCGTGCTGCCGGCCGTGATCGTGCTCGAGACCCTACGCCTTTTGGGTGACGAACATCAGGCCCAGCGCGTCGGCTATGCCACCTCGGCCGACGTGACGGGGGACACCAGCCGCGTCGTCGGCTATGCGGGCATGCTGTTCAAGTAACAATCTAACCACCCGACTGAACCGGCGACGTTACACAAATATCATTTTCCCCTTGCGTTGTCGGTATTCGCGTACGTTAATGGAGTAATCATCTCTTGTTTTTTCAGAGACCGATGCGGAACCTTTTCGCGGCTGGCGCGATCCAATCTGAAAAAGGAGCCGTCGTTATGGATACCGACCAGAAAGCCAGGAAACGCTTGTGGCAACAGCGCTTGATGCTGGCCGCATGCCTGGTTGGTACCTTGGGCGGTGCGACAGCCTGGGGTGTGCCACCACCACTGCCCGCGGAATTGCAGAAAAAGGTCGACCGGGCAATCGATCAAGGCGTCGGCTACCTCAAACCCGGGAACTGGGCGCCGAAAGATAGTGCTCATCTCGTCGGTTATGCAGCCATGCCAGCGCTGACACTGCTCGAATGCGGCGTACCCGCGAGTGATCCTGTCATCCAGCAAGCCGCCAGTTTCGTCCGCATGACAGCGCTAAAAAACGACCACACCTACGACATCGCTCTCGCCATCCTTTTTCTTGACAAACTCGGCGACTCGAAGACAGACCGGCCCCTGATTCAGCGCCTGGCACTTCGGCTCATCGCCGGCCAAACCCCAACCGGAGGCTGGAGCTACAAATGCCCCCAGCTACCAGATGCGGTGGCGTTACAACTAATGTCCATTTTGAAAAATCTAGATCGACCGGACCTTTTCGACCCCCAGGCGGCGCCGATACCTGGTGATGCCATGGCCCGCATGGCCATCCCTAAACCGGGAATGGGACCCGCGCCGGAGTTCATGAATCCCGCTGCCGCGAATAACAGACCCCAGGCAAACACCATGATGAAGCCCGGCTACCGCAGTAGTGCGGACCAGGCGAGCCAATCCTCGGAAAAGCAGAGATTAATCGGCAGCCCGGTAATTCCCGAAAATCGCTTTACCAGCGAGCCATTGACGCCATCCAGTTCGCGCAACTGGGCGTGGTGCATCAAGATGGAGCCGTCTGACCGGGAGCTTACGGTCGCCCCAAAACGGCGCCCAAAAATCCCCGAATTCATGCAGATGTTCGCTGTGCTCCATGCCCCCAACATGCTGCCGGTGCTGGATCCCATTGGCAAAGACCAGGAGCCGCTTTGGGGCACGTCGGATAATTCCAACACCCATTTCGCCATTTTGGCACTGTGGGCCGCGCGCCGCCATCAGGTGCCGACGGTTCGTACGCTGAACTTGATCGCCAAGCGTTTTTACACCAGCCAAAATCCTGATGGTAGCTGGGGTTATCAGTATCGTTTCGGCGGTGGCGACCCCGAACGACCGCCCATGACATCGATTGGGCTGCTTGGACTGGCGCTTTCGCACGGGCTTGTTCAGGATAATCGAGCCGTGGCAGTCCAGGGACAGGACCCCTGGATCGTCAATGGCCTCGTGGCGCTTTCGAAAAACATCGGCGCGCCGAGCGGCCGCACGGATAACTTGCCCATGAGAGACTTATATTTCTTGTGGACGGTGGAACGCGTCGGCATGCTTTACGACCTGCCAACCATTGGCAACAAGGAATGGTATCGCTGGGGAGCGGAAATCTTGGTCGGCAATCAGGCCCCAACAGGCAACTGGGCTAACGGCATCTATCACGGCAATAACCCGACGATCGACACCTGTCTCGCACTGCTCTTCCTCAAACGCGCGAACATGACGGCCGAGCTGGCGAAGCTGCTACCCTTCAAAGGCGTGGACCTTGCCAAGGAAGTCACTGACTTGCTTCAGAAAAGCGCCGAACCGATGGCCATGGTGAAGCCGCCAATAAGCGCGCCAAGGAGACACTGGTCGACCTGTCGCTCAGCGATCCCGCCCGCGCCCACCGAAGTCGTGGAAACACCCCCCTCCCCTGTCACACCGCGGCCCACGCGCGCCGTGCCCCAGGACACAGTCGCGGAGAACCCATCCGGCAATGGCTTACTTTGGCTGCTTGTATTTTTGGCAGTCGCCTTGCTCTGCATCGGCATGGCCCTGGCGTTCTACTACAAGAGCGAGCCCGAGCCGGACGATGACGAGGAAGAAGAAATCGAGCCCAGGCCGCGCACGAAAAAGAAAGTGAAATAACACACCTCTTTGGCGGGCGCGACACTATTATCTCCTGCGCGTTCGCCAATATCCCTCATGAGAATGCCGGCGCCGATGCATTCGCTATCATAAACGCGGAGCACACCGGCTATTTTCGAGTTCACGAGGGATTCCATGAAAAACTCGCTCCTCACCGTCTTCTTCGTGGGAGTCGCTTTTTTCCCTCGCGCGGAGGCCAACGGCCAGGACGCGGCCATGGCCGAGCGCATCTTCAAAAACGCCAAGATCTGGACAGTCAACAAGCAGCAACCGGAAGCCGAGGCCGTGGCCATTCGCGGCGACCGGATCATTGCCATTGGCGGCAACATGGACGTTGTCAAGCTCATCGGCCCGAAAACGACGGTGGTCGATTTGCACCAGCAGCCGCGTTTTGCCCGGCTTTCACGACAGCCATTTGCATTTGTTAAGTTCCGGGATCCAGCTCGGCCAGGTCGCGCTGAAAGATGCCAAGGACGAAGCCGAATTCGGCAATCGGCTCCGCGCTTACGCGGCCAAGTTAGCCAAGGGGCAATGGCTGCAAGGCGACGACTGGGACCACGACCGAACCTTCGACGGCAAGCTACCCACAGCGGCACTGATTGACAAATACGTAACGGATCGCCCTGTGTTCCTGCGCCGTTACGATGGCCACATGGGCGTCGCGAACACGGCGGCACTCGCGCTCGCCAAAATCACGTCAACAACCAAGGACCCCAGCGGCGGCGTGATCGTGCGCGAACCGGACACCATGCAGCCGACCGGCATCTTGCGCGACAACGCCATGGACCTTGTGGAAAACCTCATCCCGCCGCCGACCGACAAACAGATACGGGACGCGGTGCTGGCGGCCCTGCTGGAGATCCGCAAAAATGGCATCACCAGCGTGCAGGACATGGACGGCAGCGACATCGGCACGCGGCAAAAGCTGTTTCGCATTTACCAGCAACTCAAAAAGACCGGTCTCTTGACTTGTCGGGTGCGCTGGCACTGGCCCCTTAAGGAGTGGCAAGCGCTGGCCAAGCTCGGCGTGGAAATGGGCCTGGGCGATTTGTGGCTAGAAATCGGCGTACTCAAGGATTTCATCGATGGCTCCCTCGGCTCGAGCACGGCCAAAATGTTCGATCCCTATGTGCATGAGCCCAACAGCACCGGCATCTACGTACGCCCGCGTAGCAAATTGCTCCAAAATGCCCTGGCCGCCGATGCGGCCGGCCTGGGGATTGCAATTCATGGTATAGGAGACCGCGCCAACGCGGAGCTACTGGATATTTACGCGGAAGTCATGCAAAAGAACGGCAAACGCGACCGCCGCCTGCGCATTGAACATGCCCAGCACTTGCGGCCGGAGGATTTCAAACGCTTCGCGGAGCTGGATGTCATCGCTTCCATGCAACCCTACCATCTCATCGACGATGGCCGCTGGGCGGAAGGCCGCATCGGCGTCAAGCGCTGCGCCTCCTCCTACGCCATCGGCTCGCTTTTGGCTGCCGGCGCCAAGGTGGCATTTGGCTCCGACTGGTCGGTGGCGCCGCTCAGCCCGATCCTGGGAATTGATGCGGCCGTCAATCGCCGCACCCTGGACGGCAAGCATCCGGACGGCTGGTTCCCGGAGCAGCGCATAACGGTGGCCCAGGCCGTCGAGTGCTACACGTTGACTGCCGCTTATGCGGCCTTTCGCGAAAAGGAATGCGGCTCCCTCGAAGTGGGTAAACTCGCCGACCTGGTCGTACTATCGCGCGATATCCTCCTGGAGTCAGAGCGCGACCAGATCCCTCAAGCCGAGATTTTAATCACGATGGTAGCGGGACGCGTGGTGTATGAAAAGGGAAAGTGATCATGTCGGGCGGGCGTTACCCGCCCGGCGTGAAGGCACTACGTGCTGGTCACCCCCGCTTCACCAGCGGTCGGCAAGCTAATCACCCGCCCGTTGAATAGAATAAATAAAACATGCCCAAGGAGAAAATATGCAGAAGTTCGGTCAGCGAATGGAAAGCTTCATTTCAGATGCCACCCGGGGAAGCGCGACGCCGATACCGCCGGGGGAGGACATGGGAGGAAACCGGGTTTACAGTGGTGAGATCGCGGAGGTTGACGAGCGAACCTACCGATTTTACATGAATGACAACGCGGGTCCGCCGAAATTGAAGCACGACGATTGGTTCATCTTCTCCGATGCCCGGCTGGTGACCCAGCCTGGAGTTCTTTTCTGGCAACGAGGCGCCAAGTATTACGCCCGCCGGCTCGATGACAAAACCTGGGAGAAGTTTCTCAAGGTTGCCAAGGTAACGAGGGCCACCTGGTGAGCGCCTGTTTATCTCCACCGGCGCCTCACCGATGGGAAATTAATTTTGCTGCCATCTTCCATCTTTACATTTCGGTACGGCTGGATTATGGTCGCTAGCCCGCGTGGGTCAGGATAACATTCCGCCCACATCACATCTGCCGTTCAAGGAGGAACGACTCGGTGACCACGCTCGACCTATGGCTATTTCTCATGACTCCCGGCGGCTGCCTCCTCGGAGGCTGGAGCATTTACTGGCGCGGGGGCAAGATCATCCCGGCCGTATTCTCTGGGGCCACCGGCTCTTTGTCGTCACCTTCGTACTGCTGGGCATCATGAGCGTAATCGCGGCCCTTGCCCATGCCAGGGGGTTGGCGTCGCTTGGTCTGATTGCTGGATTTCTACTCGTTGGCATGCTTTGCGACATCAAGCACTAAAAAGTGGTGTGACAAACAAGGGGACAGGACCTTTCAGCTCAACGGTCCTGTCCCCTTGTTATGCGCCGCGTTGACTGTCAGGCAGCGATTCGTTCCGTGCCCTTCTTGCCGCCCACAAGCTCCTTCTGCCGGAGTGCGCCGATGATATAGGTCGGCCTATTCTTGGTTTCCAGAAAGATGCGGCGCAAATACTGGCCGATGATTCCTAAACTCAAAAGGTTCAGCGCTCCCACCATTAATACCGCGACAAGCGTTAGCGACCATCCCGACGGCGTTTCCAGGGCCCGCAGGCATTGCACTGCAAGCCATCCCGTGGCCACAAGTGCGGCTCCCAGCAGCAGGACGCCGAGATAAGTGATCAGGGCGAGGGGAAAGACGCTAAAGCCGATAAGGCCATCCATGGCAAGCTTCACCAGGGCCCGAAAAGTATACTTCGGTTGACCGGCGTTGCGTGCCGCACGTTCGTAACAAACGCCCGTTTGCCGGAAGCCGGCAAAACTGCGCAGACCTCGCATAAATCGTAATTTCTCCGGCATTTTCTTGATCGAATCGACGACCCTTCTATCCATCAGGCAGAAATCGCCGCTGTCGAGTGGGATGTCGAGGTCGCTGATAGCACGGAGCGTTCGATAGAAGAGCGCATAGGCGAAACGCTTGGCCAGCCCCTCCTTCCGTTTGGTACGGACGGCATAAACCACTTCATAACCCTGGCGCCACGTGGCCACGAACTGGTCCAACACTTCGGGCGGGTCTTGCAAATCGCCATCCATCAGGATGACCGCCTGCCCACGCGCCTGATCGATCCCCGCGCTGATGGCGGCCTGATGTCCGAAGTTACGGCTCAGGTGCGCCACCACGACCCGCCCATCATTTTGATGCAACTCTTCAAGCAGGCGCGGCGTGGCATCACGACTCCCGTCGTTGATGAACACGAGCTCGTAGGGGACGCTCTCTTTTTCCAGCGAGGCGGTGAGGCGCCGATACAGCTCAGGGAGGTTTTCCTCCTCGTTGTAGAGCGGCACGACCACGCTGATAATCGCCTGCATGACAAAGACTCCTTTGGCTGTAACCAACCCACGCCGCCATCAATGCGCGGCCGGCCGCGTATCCATTCCACTGCCCCATAGATAACATCGATAAGCGCGCAGGCCAGCCCAGTAGGGGGCGCTCGAATTTTTCCACGAGGTTCCAGACGCCCGGGGGCGGCGTTTCCGTACCCGTGATCAGCCACTGCGGCCGTCGCGACGGCGATACAGCCGTCTCCATGCCAAACGGGGACGTCTCTTCGTTCCCCTGAGCGTCGAGAAAATGAAAATCAAGGTTTGCGCGGCCACGCTCGGCCAGGTGCCTGGCGAAATGAAAGCCTTCGCCGAACTCGAGCAAGTTGCCGGTTTTTTGCAAATAGTTAACGCTGACCCAGCCCAGGCCCGCGCCGGCGGGAGCGTGTTCCTCGAAGGCGTGTAGCGCATCCCACAATAGTTCGATGCGTGCGTGCGTCTTGGTCTGTTTGCCAACATTGACCACCGCGATCGCCACCACAGCACAACCGCCCAGGCCATACAACCAACGCTTCGAAACGGGCAATGAGGCCTGGGCAAGCCGTGGAGAAAAAAGGCGCCAGCAAAATGTCCAGGCCCCAGATGCCCGGCACAACATACCGAGCGGCCACGCCCTTGACCGGCAGATAGACCGCGAACCCGGCAACAAACAGCAACAGCCCGGCAACTAATGCCGTATGCCCTGTCAGCGCCGGCGGTAGGCCTGCTGCTGGACGCGCACGCGATTTCCAGAGGAGCCACGTGCCAACAATCAATACGGGAGCGAGAAAATCGACGGCCAGGGCCGCCCCCATGTTGCGCAGCAGCCGCCAGGGTTGGTCAGGAGACCAGCCTACCTCATATTGGCCCGGACGAAAGTTGAGCTTGTAATAAAAAAAATGAACCACGGGTACCACGCCGACAAGCGCAAGCAGCAAAGCAGGACCGCCGTGTCGTCGTAACCTTGCCGACCAGGAAAAACCCGGCTCGGCCACGCGCAGGAACAATTGAGCGGGAATCATCGCCAGGAACACATTTTTGCTGAGGACGGCAAGCAGCATGCACCCAAACCCGGTCACGTCCCAAAACCAGGCGTGCTCCGCGCAGCCCGGATAGCGCAGATCAAGCCAGTCAGCGCGATGGGCATCATGGCGCCTTCCATGAAATTGAGGCCCAGCCAAATTTCGACGCGATACGGGTTCCACATGGCAAGCAGGGTGACGAAAAACGCCACGCGACCGCCAATGCCAAGCTCCATCAACAAGACCAAGAGGACCGCCGCCGAGAGAGCGATCCATAGTTGGCGCGCAACTCGCCACGCCCAAGGATCGCTGCCGAAAAGCTCCGCCTGCCCCATCCAAATTGCCCAGGCCACCGGTCGAAACGGCCCACGAGTTTCAAAGTCTTCCACCGTCCGCATCCGCACGACATCCAGGTAGCCGCGAACGGATGACTCCCCGCTCGGATAAACCAGCACACCATCGTCCGCGAAGTCGAAGTTAGTCCCCAGGAACGGGACATAGAGAAGACTGATAGCGATGGCCGCCAGTCCTATTTGCCAGCCGGACCACCGAACGCCAGCGCCTGCGTCAGCTAGGCAGGCCGGGCCCACGTGCAGCCCCTGCTCAGCGCTTAAAGTAGATTGGGCCATGAAATCGATCCTGGAAACACCGGCAAGCTGCGCAGTCCTGGTCACGGCGCACACCGTGTGCGGCTCGAAAAATACCAACACCGAACGCCAAAAACAATATAGGTCGTGTGGGAAAACACGCGGGTTGCTGTGGCCGGGGTGGCGGGCACCAGGGGAAACGGCGGCAGGGGCACAAAAATGGCGAACGGCGCTTCAGCTGAAAAAAAAGCTTTTCCCCTTGTAGTCGGCCAACGCCGGGTTATAATCGCCTTCCAGCTGCAAAAGCAACTTTTTTTGCGCAAGGAGGCAAGCACATGAGCAGGACGCTCAATTTCGTCGAACAACTTCTGGATATGGGGCGAAGGCTAAAGGCGCACGGCCAGACCGATGCCGCTGCTCAGCTTTTGAAACGTCTGGCCTCTTTCAAGAAAATGCCGCGGGACTCCGCGGTTGAAATGCATCTGCGTTTGGGCAACCTGTACTTTGACCGCGGCGAATACAAGAGGGCCCGCCGGCACCTCGTCGCGCTATTGACCATTCAGCCGGATCACGCGGCCGCACATCACTTGCTGGCCCGCGCTTGCGAGGACGATGACAGTTGCGACATTGCCCGCGCCTTGCTGCATTATCGCCGCGGCGCCAGGCTTGACCGGGACAACGCCGTTTATTGGTGCGATCTCGGTCTGCTCGCCCTGGACTTGGGCGAAAAGGAAGAGGGTCTGAAGGCGCTGCGCCGTGCCGGTAAACTGGCCGCCGACGATCCGAACGTTCTGGAGCTTGTCCTTCAAGGCTTGTGCGGCGAAGGGGAAACCATCGAAGCCACCCGCATGCTGCACGCGGCATTGTTTCGCAACGTGCGCGATCAAAGGTTTCGCGAGTTACAAACGCGTCATCAGTTTCGATTGTTACATGGCGTGCAACAAGCCAAACATCGGCGCTGCTCACACGAGTGCAGAGAGCAGCACCCTACCCTTCCGCCCGCTGAAAATCAAAGAGACTAGCACGAATGGCAAACGAATCCGCCAAGACGCCCCCTCGGGCCTCCCAGGCCCCAAAATGCCGCGCCGCGGACAGGTGGCACGTAATAAGTCAACGCGCTGAGCGACCGGGCGCTTCGTGCTCGACGTTAGCGTCAACGCACGGCGAGCATGAAGCGCTTGATTCTCATTTCTCCAAAAGCCGCCCGTCGAAGGGTAGCGGCAGCAGGTCCTTCAGACGATAACGTGATGTTTCCGCTGTCAAATTGCCCAGAACGATTTCGATATCTCCGCAGAACTCCCAAAGAATTTGCCGGCAGGCGCCGCACGGAGGCGTTGGGGCCTCGGTATCAGCCACAATGGCGATGCGGCGAAAATGACGCTCGCCATTCGAGACCGCCTTGAAAACGGCCACGCGTTCCGCGCACATGGTGAGGCCGAAGCTGGCATTTTCAATGTTGCAGCCGCTTATGATTTGCCCGTCGGCGGCTTCAAGCGCGGCGCCCACCTGAAAATGCGAGAAGGGAGCATGGGCAAACCAGCGTGCCTTTCTGGCCTCGTCCAAAAGCGTGTCGGCATCCATCATGGCTCCCCCCGTGCATGCCTACTCAATCCAACCCAAAACCAATTCTTCGTCCGGCGGCCGCACGTCCGCGATCTGCCAGGCACCTTTCAATAAATCAAGGGCCCGATCAAGCCGATTGGCGACCCGGTAATGAACCTCCGCCAGAGCATCGCCGACACGCACCCGCTCGCCGCGCGCCGCCTTTACGATCACGCCGACCGCGGGGTCAATGGCATCTTCCACCTTGTCGCGGCCGGCACCCAGAAGCATGGCCGCATGACCAACCTCTTCGGCCCCAATAGCGGCGATATAGCCGGAATGTTCGGCACGCACCAAAACCTGGTCCGGCGCGGCGGGCAGCCGGTTGGGCTCGTCCACCACACGAGGATCGCCGCCCTGGGTTTCGATAATTTGCCGAAATTTGTCCAGTCCCCGGCCCGAAGCCAGGGCCTGCCGGACCATCGCCGTCGCTTGCTCCCCATCCGCGAGTCCGCCGAGCACAACCATGCGTGCCGCCAGTAACACCGACAACTCGCGCAGGTCCGCCGGCCCCTCGCCTCGTAAAGTATCCAGGCACTCGCGCACTTCGAGCGCATTGCCAACGGCACTACCCAGCGGCGCATTCATGGCGGTCATGACCGCCTGTGTGTGAACGCCATGAGCCTTACCCGTGCGCACCAGGCTGTGCGCCAGCGATTCGGCATCGGCGCGGGTCTTCATGAAGCGCCTTGCCCATATTTCACATCCAGCACCAGGGCGTCAATTCCCTCGGCAATTTTCTTGCTCATGATGGAGGCGGTGATGAGGGGGATACTTTCGACGGTGGCGGTAACATCACGCATGGCGTAGAGCAGTTTGTCGGCGGGCGCGATTTCGCGGGTCTGACCTATCATGGCGCAACCGACCTTCTTGAGTGCCTCGCGAAATTCCACGAGCCCCAGGTCCACGCGAAAACCAGGAATCGACTCAAGCTTGTCGAGAGTGCCTCCCGTGTGCCCAAGGCCCCGGCCGGACATCATGGGCACCGCGACGCCGCAGGCCGCGGCCAGGGGCGCGAGTATCAGAGATGTCTTGTCACCTACGCCGCCGGTGCTGTGCTTATCGACCTTGGGCCCTGGAATGTCCGCCAGGTCGAGTTTGACGCCTGAGGACACCATCGCCCGCGTGAGCGCCGCCGTTTCCGCGTCCGTCATGCCTCGCCACAAGATTGCCATGAGAAGGGCGCCGGTTTGGTATTCTGGCCAACCGCGCCCGGTAACGCCCATCACGAATGCTTCGATTTCCTGGCGGTCCAGCGCCAGTCCGTCGCGCTTTTTCCGAATGATGTCAACGGCACGCAACGTCATCCGGTTAACCTCCAGGATCGTTCGTCTCATCCACAAGGCCGGCGAAAAGCTTGTCGAGAATGGCGTTAAGATATGATTTTTCGACGGCGCGGCGCCAGCCGCCGCTCGAAATGACAGTAGCCGCCTCAGCTCGAATATTTGTCAGCCTGGCGCGGCGGAGTGTGGAAATCGACGGTCACACCACTGCTGGCCTGAATGTCTGCGATCACCGTTATGCTACTGGGCTGAACCCCATTCCGTCTGGCCATCTGGTCCATCAAAGCGGTTACGTTCCAGCTACTTTCCTGGCCGGCGAGGGATCCAGGCCTGCTAGCCGCCGGTGTGACACTTCGCGCCGTAGGATTGGAAGCGGGCGCTGAAACGGCCGTCGGCCCGCCCGTGCCGGAGGGTGGCGGAGGACTGCTGACGAGGGGGGATACCGATCTGCGCACTAGCGGGACCGGCAAGTGCAGAATTGGCCACATTCGGAGACGGGCTGCTACTCATTGAGGGGGGCACCGGGATTTGCCGACGGATGCAGTTGGACGATATAAGCGTCGAGTAAGCTGACATCGCCCGCATCCACCGAATTGTCGCCGGCAGGATCACCGATGATTGCCGGATCGAGCGCCGGAAATTGGCTGAATCCACTGGCACGGCCCTGCGCGACATTGTCCACGATGAGATGATCAAGTCCCGTGATCTTGCGGTCGGCATTTACATCGCCAAGATAGGCATTGACGTGGAGTCCACTGACCGCGACGGCCCCGCCAACGTCGCCGCCGTTGATGACGATGTTACCCAGTACAAGTCGTTCCGTGGCCTGGTATAAATTATTCGCCGCATCGGGCACCACCGCCACCACGTCACCGAGCACGACGGTTCCCGTCTGTGCCATGCTGTCATGAAAATCGAAGGTGGCGACACCTCCGGCATTCGTGATCAGCGTGAAAACACCGTTTGAGTCGGTCGCGTCACTATTGTTTCCTTGCAATGTGCCGTTCACACCGAGCAAGGCAGGATTGTAAGTGAGCGTAAAGGTGACGTCCGTTACGCCCGCGGCATTGTAGAGCGTGATCGGGATCCCGTCTGAACCACCGTTCGCCACGCCCCCGTTGGGGACTTCGATGGGCGTATTGCTGTCGGGCCCGCGTGCGAAATCGGGAATGCCGAGAACCGGAGCGGAGTTCATCTGGTAATGGGTCGTGAATGTGGTGACGTAATTGGCGTGGCTGCCGTCGTTGGCGCCGTCCAAGTTTGTCCCCAGCGCGTCCAAAAAGCCCTGGCTAGAATTGCCGCTGGCCAACGTGACCTGGTAGGTGGCGTCGGGAAGGACCACCGAATCCTTGCCGAACACGAAACTATTGATTTGCTGCAGATAACTCGACGTCGCCTTGAAAGTGACACTTTGGTTGGACGGTCCTGGAACTAACGAGCCATGAATGTTGCCGACGCCTTTGTTTCCGACCATCTTTACGACGGGCACCATGGCCGAATTCAGGCCATAAAGAGCCAGGTCTGCGGGAACGATGGGCTTGTTGAAAGTGACCGTAAAGCCATCGGGCGTCGGCGCGAACGAGGTAACGATCAAACCTTGAACGACGATCGCGCTACTCGTGCCGCTGACCTTGGGGTTGGTGGTAAGAGGATCGGTGGCCATTATTTTTTGACTTCCGGCGGTATTCAAAGTAACGCCAAATACATGGGACCCATCATCCCCGCCAGGGCCAATCGTAAATGGGTAACTCGCGACGATGGTGGCCGCGGTCGGGTCCGTGCTGGTGAGAGCAATCGTGCCGGCATAATTCGTGGCGAGATTACCGAATTGATCGAGGGCCTGGACGGTGACGTTAAAGGGAGCGCCCGTGATTTGGGTGCCCGCAGGCGCCGTGATCAGAAAACTTGTGGCCGGCCCGGCGACGACCATGATTGGCACGCTGCTACCCGTTATGGCGGGAGCTCCGACCTGGGTCGCCACAATACTGGTTTGAGAAACCATTGTCAGCGCCACCGCAAAGGTGCCAACGCCCTGGTTCAGCGTGACACCCGCAGGCAAGAGAGCGTTGCCGTTGCCACCGTCGGTTAGCTGCACGGTACCCGTATATCCCGTGTCCGTATGGCCGTGATCGTCTTGCGCCGTCACCGTTACCGAAAGGTACGATCCGGCCGCAATCTGCGTCGTTGACGGCACGACGCTAAACCTCGTGGTGAGGGTGGACACGATGATCGTCCCTGTGGTGCCGGTAAGACCGGGGGCGGTCGAATCGCTCGCGGATATGGTCTGAATTCCAGGGCTTTCGAGCGTGGCGGAAAAGGTGCCTGTGCCATCGACAAGCGCCGCGGCGGCTGGCAGGAGTGCGCTGGTGTCGCTACTGCCAAATTGCACGATGCCCGAGTAGAGACTGCCGCTGGGATTGCCGTATTGATCCTCGGCAGTGACGGTGAACATGATCGGACTTCCCGAAATCGTCGGGGCCGGTGTCGATATCACGAAGTGGCTAGTCGGGTCAGGCACGGAAATAACGGTCAGTACCACGTCGTTGCCATCGCCGCCGGCATAGTTGACGTTGAAAACAAAGCGGCCGATGGCGATGGTTCCCCCTTGAAGCTCAGGCCCGGCAAAAAGTCCGCTGATGGGGGCTGATCCCTGATTGTCGATGATTTCAAATTGCTGACCCAGCGTGGGCGTGAACCCATTCGCCAGAGAAAGATTGAGCGCCAGCGCCACCGAGATCGCTGCCCGTTTCGTTTAGGTTAACCGTACCGCCCGCGGCGACGATGAGTTGATCGAACTGCCCCGTGCCCGAACCGCCCAGTTCAAGGCTGAGCGTGCCTCCTTGTCCCAACGTCGCGTTGCCCACGGTGAGCGGTGCTGTTATACCTGGCGCATCGCCAGGGGAAATGGTACCTCCGCCATCGGTGGCGACGGAATGACTGATCGTGCCCGTACCCGCGAGCGTGCCGCCGCCAAGGGTGACGGCACTCGCAGTCAAGGCCCCGTCGACAACAAGCGTCCCCGCATTGATTGTGGTTGGTCCAGTGAAGCTGGACACCGACCCGGTGCCGAGCGTAAAGTTGCCCGCACCCGCTAAAATCAAGCCGCCCGAATCCGGCGGGGCACCCGTGCCATCGTCAATATTACCGGTGAAGATCAAGCTGGCCGCGTTGGCGAGAGTAAGCGTGTTGCCCTCGAGTGCCACATTACCGGCGCCAGTTAATGAGCCCAGCGTCTGATCGGCGCCGAGAATGAAGCTGGCATTGGCGACGACAACCACTCTTGCCAACGCACCCACAGAGGCGGCGTTGTTTGCAATCAGCGTACCGCTCGTGACATTGGCAATTGTCCCATCGACCAGGCTGGCGGCGGCAGTCGGCAGCGTGGTGGTGCCCGCCCCGCTGAAGGTAAGAACATCGGAATGGCCGCTGTCGTTCAAACTGCCGACATTTAGAAGCACGCCCGCGGCTGGACTGAAGGTCGGATTGCCGCCAAGTGTGGTATTTCCCAGGGACAGACCGGCGCCCGTGACCGTGAGCGTGTTGCTGCCAATGTTCAGGGGACCCATGATCGCGGGCACGTTGCGCACGTCAATCGTACTATCGACCCCTACCAGCACATTGTTGGTAAAGGTTTGCGTGCCGAGACTTTGACTACCGCTCAGGCCAAAGACGGCAAGAGAACCACCGCCGCTACGTGTGAATGTAAAGGAAGTAATAATCTTGGATTGCTCCGCGCTGGACAACGTGAAGTCCTGCTCGTAGAGGCGCGGATTGTCCGGCGTTCCGGAATAGCCAGCGCCGCCCGCCCTGGTGATGCGGCCCAGGCCGGCGATGGCGTAGCCAGTCGATCCAAACCAATCGGGTACCACCTGGTTCGCGAAGGAAACCGTATCCTGAGAGCCGTCCTGAAAATTGAGGGCCAGGTTATAGGTGGCGTCCCCATTGGTCGCCGCATCCAAAACACTCAGGGTCTGCAAACGGGTCGGCGTGGCGAGACTCAGCGTGTAGTCGCTGGCGTCGGCAGCGAGCAAGACATTGTTAGCCGTATAAGGCTGCAACTGAAAGCTGACAGCCGGGTTGGCCAGGCTGGCGACGAGGCCATCCGCCGGCAGGCCGCTGCCTGGCGACGAAAATAGCGCGCCGCTCTGATAGAGCACGTTGCCGGTGTCATCGAGTGCACTCGTTGTCCCCGTGGCCGGGTCGAGTTCGCCGCTTCCCCAGATGACGTCCTGGTTAAAACCAGTGACTGGCAGCGGTTGTTGCTTCCATTGAGAGGCCTGTAGCGAAAGCTTGCCGCCGGTCAAGGACACTGGACCGGCGCCCAGACCCAGCGGGTTGGTTACGCTGAGCGTGCCGGCACTTGCGTTCGTGGCGGCATAAGTATTGGCGGCGGCCAAAACCAGTGTGCCCGCGCCGATTTTGTTGAGCGTGCCCGTTCCGGTGACCACACTATTAACAACCAGCGTAACACCCGAGTCTACATTGAACTTGCTGCTGGCGTCGGCTAGCACATAGTTGAGAGAAGAAGTGAAGGAGCCCCTGGCTTCGAGACTACCTGCATTGATGGTTACCGCCGCGGAGTTATTCCCAAGGTTGGCGTCCGTGCTAATCGCCACCGTTCCGGCGTTGATGGTGGTTGGTCCCACGAACGTGCTGGGACCGATCAGGGTCAAGATCCCATTGCCATTTTTTACGAGAGCCGTGGCTGTTCCCGAAATGGCACTAATGAGGAGCGTATTGCCATTGCCGGCAAACGTGAGCGCGCCGGCACTCGCATTCAGACTGCCATTGCTGATTGTCAAGATGCCACCATCCGAACCAATCGTGGCGGCGGATGTCAAGGTGATGACGCCGGCGATGCTGTTCGAGCCTCCCAGGCTCTCGATGGCGCCCGCCCCGTTGGGTCCGCCGCCCGCGATGGCGATCGGACTGCCTGCCGCGAGACTAATTCCACCTGTTGCCGGCAACTTCAAGGCCGCGCCGCCGGCGACTGTCACGCCGGAGGTTCCCTGGAGAGCGGCGGAATTTCCCAGCAGCACGATGCCGGCATTGATCGTCGTCGGACCCGTGTAAGGGTCTGCACC
This sequence comes from uncultured Planctomycetota bacterium, assembly GCA_963848825.1. GTDB lineage: Bacteria > Planctomycetota > Planctomycetia > Gemmatales > Gemmataceae > CAVVSQ01. The sequence continues at coordinate 384,223 of CAWKFA010000010.1, forward strand.
ATTTAGCGTGAGGGTACCCGCGCCATTTTTGATCAGTCCCGACGGTGCCACACGAAACAGATTGCCGGCGCCGCTATCGGTTGGCACGGTATAATCGGCGACATTGCCGCCCGAGGTCGTATTGCCCAGCGCGTCGCTGGGCCCATTATCAATTCGAAATACAAAGCCCTTGGTGTTCGTGAATCCCGTCCAACCGTTGTTGTTCTGCGCATCAGCGCCCGCGCCACCGCCCCCGTTGGCGAAACGAATGTCGATGTTGTGCCAGCCCGCGCTGAGCGTAATCTCGCCGGTGCCGATGGAGTTGGTATAACTCGGGTCGTTTATATAGGTAACGCCGTCGATCGAGAGCAGAGTACTGTCATCGATGGATTTGGCAAAGGATAGATAGCCCTTGCCGGTGTTGGAGAAATTAGGAACGTTGATCTGGCCCTGGTAAAACCAGGTATCGTTGGTTGCCCAGATGTGCCTGGAGACGGCTTGCAACGAATTGTCGTTGCCATTGGTCTCCCCCATGAAGGGGTAGAAGACGGTGTCCCAGCCATAGGAGGCGATGTCGCCCACGGCAGCCAGATCGAGATTGCCCGGCCCCTGCGTCTCAAGAAGCCCGGGTGAGCCCGGGCTGTAGGGGGAAGCCACGCCGGAGGCTACCACGATATTGCCAGCTCCCGTGAAGGTGATTGTTCCCTGAATGATGGTGAAGCTCGCATTGCTTAAAGTGAGGGTGCCGGCGTCCGCGCCGATGGAGGCCGCCAGAGTCACGGTGATCGGCCCCGCGATGCTATTGGCCCCGCCCAGGCTTTCGATGGCGCCACCACCGCTCGGCCCAGCGCCTATGATGAAAAAGGCTATCGTACTTGCCAGGTTGATCCCGCCAGCAACTGCAAGTTGCAAGCCACCCCCCGCAGCAACAGTTACACTCGGCGTTGAGCCGACGGCTTTGCTATTAGCCAAAACCAAGACGCCGGCATTGACTGCCGTAGCCCCGGTATAAGTGTTCGAACCATTCAGCGTAACCGTCCCCACCCCGCTCTTGATCACTCCGAATGTGCCCGCCACCACGCCCGCAACCGAAATACCGCCTGCGCCCCCGAGGGTAACACTGCCGCCCGCAAGATTCAGGCCGGCCAGAGTCAAAGTACCCGCATCCGCAACAATAGTTGCCCCGCCGGATACAAGCACGGTACCCGCAATATTGTTAGTTCCACCGAGGCTCTCAAGAGCCCCGCCCGCGGCAGGCCCGGTGCCGCTGATGTTGACTGTCAGCGAAGGGGACAGATTGATGCCACCCGCGGCGGCCAGTTGCAAGGCCGCCCCAGAGACCACGGTGACATTGGACATGGTACCCAGCGCGTTCGTGTTTCCCAGGACCATGATGCCGCCATTGACGTTCGCCGAAACAAAGCCGCTAAATGCACCGGTTACCGTCAGTGTCCCCGGGCCCTGCTTGGTAAGTATGCCGGTGCCACCGGAAGCTTTCGAAACCGAGCTTGCCAAAGTTACCGAGCCATTATGGGCGAGCGTTAACGAGCCAATGACGATATTGCTGGTCAGCGCGATATTGTTGGCGGTAATCGACAAGCTTCCCGTGTTCGCGCCGTTGTTACCCAACGACAGGCCGCTATTGACGTTGACGGTGTCCGAGGCGATGTTGCCGGCGATGGTGAGGGCCGCTTTGAAATCGAGCGGAGCCGGTGCGCCGACGGTGATCGTATTGGTGGTGCCGGCTGCCGCGTTTATCGCGAGGGAGGTTTTGGGACCTGAAAAAATCGTCGGAGGAAAAGATCCGCCGCTGACGAGCTCCGACAAGCCGTTGGCGGCGACGCCATCGTCCTCCAGGGTAACGGTGTTGCTCGAACCGGGCAGCTGGACGAACGCATTGGAAACGGTGCTCTTGTTGGTAAGTGCCGTTATGTTGGCGAAGGTGATGAGATTGCCATCAAGATAAATTGTGCCGGCGTGGGCGCCACTGTAGGTATACACCTCCTTGGTGAAAGTCCCACTCAATATGGTCAGTGAATTACCGCCCGTCAAATCGCCGCCGTTGAAACTGACGGGGACATTGAAATAGCCATTGGAATAGTCGATGGTAAGCGAATCGGCCACGCCGTTTTGGCCTGTCACCGTGACGCCGGTGGCGGTCGCGAGCGCCTGGCTTACCAGAACATTATTGTTGCCGTCGAGTAACTGCAGGTTGGTACCGGAGGTGTCCAGACGCAGGACGAACGTATGAGGGCCGCCTGCCGCTGCCGTATAAACTTCCACGCTCGTCGTGAAGGGGATGCCCGCTGACGCGATGCCGTCGGCGACCACCTTCAACGTGAAATTGTTCTGTTGGAGGCCGGCGGGCAAGGCGAACTGCACGGTCTCCGTCGCGGTTCCCGTGGCGACGTTGGTGTTGCTCCAGTTGAAGGTGCGCGCGTAAAAGACATTGCCGCTGCCATCCGTGAGCTGGACGATGGGATAGTTTTCCGCCATCTCCGCGTCATCGCCGTAGCTGGCGCCTTCAGAGAGGCCATTGAGCTGCGTACCTGTCAACGTGTAAGTATTGCCGCCATTGGCAACGACGCTAGTTATGGCCGGCTGCCAGGCCGGGTTGGCGTTCACGCCTGTGCGCAAATTCCCAGAGAGTGCCGCTGGATAAGCTCAGCAGTACGTCGCCGTTGGGCAGCACCAGCATGCGCTCGAGAAAAGCCGCCTTATTGAGTGCGTCGGTAAGGGCAGTCGGCGTCACTACCGGTGTCAGTGTGTTTGCCACTGGATCGAAATCAAAAAGTTGCGTGGGCCTGGTGAATATCTTGGGGGATGAAGTATCGGCCGCCAGTAAAACGTGGCCGTTGGGCAGCACGGCGGCCGGCGCGTCGTCTCCGCCCATATTCGCAGGCAGGCTGGGTCCCTGTGCCCAGGTGTTGGTCGTGGGGTTATAGAGAACGGTGTTGTTGTTGGCGCCGATCTGGAAAAGCCGCCCATCCGGTAACATGAGGGCCGGCCCGAGTTCGGCGCCGAAGGCGGAACCCGTCAGCGGCACCGGCACCGTCCCGGCATCCACCCACGTATTGGACGACGGCACATAACGCTGGGCATGCCCCGCCCCCGTTGCGGGGCTGGAGAAGACGTCATAGGAAAGGATGCTGCCGTCGGGCAGCTTGGCCCACGTTTCCTCGTCGCTGCGGTCGCCGCGCAACTTGGTCGGACCGGTGGCCCAGGTATTGGCGGCAGGGTCATAAAGATAAGTTTGGGCGCCGCTCAAATACCCGACCAGGACCTTGCCATTATTCAGGACTTCGGAAGGATCGTCGCCGAAACTGCCGTTGGGAAAGTTGGGGATCGATGTCCAGGTATTCGCCACCGGGTCATATATCTCGCCCGTGTTGTTGAAGTTGCTGGTGGTTGCGGGGCCGCTATATTCGCCCCCGAGGACAAAGACTTTACCGCTGGGCAGGACATCGGAAGTGAAAAACAAGCGTTCCAGGCTCATGGACGCAAGGGTGGTGAACGAACCCGCGATATAACTGCCGGCTGCGTTTGGCGCCAGCCGATACCAGGCTCTGGAGGCATTGTCGCCGCCCCCTTGCAGCATCACCGAGCCATCGGCTAACAGCATCATGCTCTGAACGTTGCCCACCGGGCTGCTCAGCGAGGTCCAGGCCGGATTGATACGTTCCTCGAGCTGATCAAACTCGAGCGTCCGGCGGCGCCGCCAGGTTTTTTTTTCGTTTCGACTGGAAAACAGCGCTTTCAGCCAACCAGGGAACATTAGAGGCTCCTTGAAGGGGAAGCTTCAAGTGAACACCGACCGCCCACCACACGTCGCGACCACAACGAAGGCAACGGCTAACTATCTATTGCGCCCAACAGGTCCGCGAAAAGTTTATCGAGGACGCTGACCGCATCGCTGTTGATTGCATTGGCCGTGGCGGGGCCATTCTTATCGGGCAAGGAACCGTTCCCTGGCAGCGCGGCCGAGAGCTCCAGGTCCGTGAACAGTTCGTCGGCCGCCTGAGTATAGCGTGACCAGACCGCAAACCACCCATCAATCCCGTTCGGCGCGGCGGCGGGAATTAGGAACGGCAGTTTGCACGACAGAAACACCTGATCCCCTGATGGCCGGCCTGTAATAGTTAGAACATTCGGCTCGAACGCCAGCGCAGCGCTAATCAGGATGGTGCCGGCCCCGCTTTGCCGGTCGGTCGCTTCCTTTCCAAAGGCAGCATTCGTCAAGACGACGAGTGCAGCTTCTTCTGGCGCCAAGTTTGTGGTTTCGGACAAGGGCACTTCGGGCTCAGCGTGAAACGCGTTCCCGATGTCCGTTGCAAACACGCCGCGCTGCGCTCATTCCAGCCCGCAAGGTGACCCGATCCAGGCCAGGGCTGAGAATCATGCCGCTATGAGGATCGGTTAGTGTCGTGTAGAACTGCTGGCCGTCCGGCGCGGTGGAATCGACGAGCCGTACCGTCGTCGCGATCGGCGTTGCGGATTGGGCGAGGGCCCGGGGCATAAGGTGAAACAGCAGGTTGACCAGACTGCCACCCGCAGGAGCCGCGATCGGCGTGTCGCTGAAGAGTAGAATGCCGATCTGTCCGCTCTGCGCATCAATCGTCGAAGTTAGCCGCCAACCGCTACCGCCAGCGGGGATCGTGCCAAGGGTGATGTCCGCCGCGGCAATAGTCAGCGCCGTCGGGTCGTAAGTGAGAGAGAGAGATGCCTGCGTCAGACCAGGACTGCCCTCCGGATGCGGGTGATCGAGGAGGACCGAGACAGCTTGCACCGGGCACTTTTGTAGCTACGTCATCCGGGATACTCAGACTCAATGTGGGATCGACACTGTTGGGCGACGAAATCAGGTTTCTATCCAGAAAGTTTACATTGCCCACGAGCAACTGGGTGGGAGGCTGCGGAATCTGCGCGGCTTGAGCTGGACGATAAAGGCATCGATCGTGCTGACGTCACCGGCATCCACGGAGAAGTCGCCGGCAACATCGCCAACAATAACTGGGTCCAATTGCACGTAAGCGGCGAAGCCAGCGGCCCGTCCCTGGGCCACGTTGTCGGCCACAAGCTTGTCAAGCCCGTCAACGATCCTGTCGCCATTGGCGTCGCCAAAGTAAGCATTGACGTGAACGCCATTGGCAGCCACGGCTCCCGTATTCGCGTTGCCGTTGATGACGATATTGCCGAGTTGCAATTGCTCTTTGACCTGGTAAAGCTTGAGCGCGGCGGCATTATTCAGCGACGGCACGATGGCGGCGATATCGCCCAGTACGAGTGGGCTATCCGGGACGGCGGAGCGCGGCGTCGAATCGCTGTAATGAAAAGTAGCCACGCCGCCGGAGTTCGAAATCAAGACAAGGTTTGAAGTGTTTGGATCGGTGGCGTCGCTGACAACGCCACCCAGGGCGCCAAGACTGCTCAGGAGCGCTGGATTGTATGTCAGGGAAAATGTCACGTCCGTGACGTTGGCGGCATTATAAAGCGTTACGGGAATGCCGGCGGCACCGTTGTTCGGCACCAGGATGGGCGCGTGGCTATCTGGACCGCGCGCAAAGTCAGGGACACCAAGGACTGGAGTAGCGCTTGCCTCGTAATGCGTCGTAAACGTGGTGACAAAATTGGCCGTGCCGCCATTGTTAAGCCCATCCAGGCCCACACCTAAAGCATCCAGGAAGCCATTGTTACCCGCGCCGCTCACCAGCTTGACGGTATAGGTAGCGTCCGGGAGCACCTCGGAACTGTAAGCGCTGTCCTGCAAATGAGTGATACTGTTGAGCAACTGCAAATAGGCAGAAGTTCCCTTGAAGGTTATGGCCTGGTTGAGTGGATCGACAAAAATGGTGCCATGGATCGCACCGACATGATTATTGCCGCTCATGACGACATCGGCAACCGTGGTCAAGTTGGCACCGAAAAGAAACACATCGGATGGCAAGAAAGGTTTGTTGAAGGTGGCGGTAAAGCCGTCGGCACTGGGCGTGAACGAAGTTACCAATAGTCCGCGGGAATTAATGGCTGGGCTGATGCCGGTGATCGTTGGGTTGGTGGAATGCAAGTCGGTAGCTGTAACGAAAAGCGTCCCACCGGATTTCAGGGTAATGCTGAACGTGTGCGAGCCGGCGTCCCCACTCGTGAATTGATAGTTGGCGGCCAGCGTGGCGGCCCGTGAATCGGTGCTGGTAAGCGCAACATTGCCCGTATAGCCTGGGACGACATTGCTATAAACATCGATGGCCTGGACCGTGACATTGAACGGCGTGCCCGTGATCAAGGTACCGGTGGGAGTAACCACCGCAAAGGAGGTCACCGCCGCCGGGGTGACGGAGATCGGCACGGTGGAACCGGTAAGGCCGGCGTTCACCACGTCGGACGCCTTGATCGTCCACGGTCCGCCGGCGACTGTCCGAAGCGTTACTTGAAATGTCCCCACGCCGTTGAAGAGGGTCGCGTTCGCCGGCAAGATGGGATTGCCACCGGTCGTGGTGATCTGCACGCTGCCTGAATAGTTGGTGGCCGTATGGCCCAGGTCATCCTGTGCGGTTACCGTAACCAGGACCGGCGAACCTGCTACTGTCGGGGCGACCGACGACACGACCATGAATTTCGTCGCCACCGCAAAGACGTTGATCAGGCCACTCGTGCCGGAAATCCCGGCAATGATGGAGTCCTGCGCCGTAATCGTCTGATTGCCCAAATTATTTAACGTGAAGTTAAACAAGCCGGTCCCGTTAGTGAGGGTGACGGGGCCGGGTAAAGATGCGCTGCCGTCGGTACTCGAAAATAGAACGCTACCCGTATAATCGCTACCCGTCGCGTTATTGAAAATGTCCAGAGCAGTGATGGCAACACTACCTGAGGCGCCCGAGGCCGACGTGGCCGGGGCTACCACACGGAAATGGGACGTATTCAAATGAGTAACGGCGATGACCGCGCTGGCGCCCGTGAGATTGTTGACAACATCGTTGGCGACAATGGTTTGCTGGCCGGCTGTCAGGAAGGTCACGGCAAAGGTTCCCGTGCTGCCTGCCAAAGTGAACGGTCCGCCCCCGGGTAAAATAGCCTGATTGTCAGTGGGGCTCGTCAAGGTGAAGGAACCGTTGTAGCCATTGGCCAGGAGATTGTGAGCATCCAGGGCGCTCACGGAGAAGTTGATCTGCGTGCCGGCTGCCACCGTGGTGACTCCTGCCGGGGGACTTATGGCGAAGTGCGTGGCCTGGCCTGAAACCGCCGTGACCGTAATTACCACGTCATTGCCGTCGCCGCCCATGTAACTGACCGAAAAAATGAAGCGGCTATTGAGTGTGAAGGTGCCGCCCTGATTGATCGGGCCGAAGAACTTTCCGACCAGGGCAAATGGCCCTTGATTGTTAATGATCATGAAGCTCTGCCCGATGGCCGGAACAAAGCCATTGGCAAGGGACACATTGAGCGTAACACCCCCGGCGCCGCTGCCACCACCTCCGCCTCCGCCGCCGCCGTTATTTAACTTGAGCGTCCCTGGAGAACTGACGACAAGCTGGTCAAACTGGCCAGCGCCGGTACCTCCCAGTTCGACGTTGAAGGAGCCGCCTTGAACCATCTGCACGCTGCCGGTTTTTAAAGACCCTGTCTTGCCGGCGCCGTCCCCCGGCGCGATTGTCGTGCCGGCGGATGCGGTGACGGCTTGTTTGATCGTGCCCGTTCCCCCGAGAATACCTCCCAGCACACTGACCGCGCTGGCAGTCAAGGTGCCATCGACAACAAAGCTGCCCGAATTGACATTTGTGGGCCCGGTATAGCTCGAAGTCGAGCCGGCACCGAGGACAAAGGTGCCGCTGCCCGCCTTGATAAACGTACTACCCGCCGCGTTGCCATCGCCGAGCGAACCGATGAAGGTCGATGATAGGTTGTTGGTGCTCCCGACCGTCAACGTATTGCCATTGAGCGCCACTGCACCGCCGCCGCTCAACGAACCCAGGGTCACATTGGCCCCCAAGGCCAAGTTAGCGCCGGGGGCAACGCTTACGGCGGCCAAAGTGCCAAGAGCAGCGCCATCGGTGGCAGTGAGAGTGCCGCCGAGAACGTTGATGGCAGTGCCGTCCACGAGGCTCGTAGCCGGTGACGGCAGGTTTACTGAACCCGCCCCGCTAAAGTTAATCGATTCCGCGCTGCCACCGTCATTGAGACTGCCCAGGGTCAGACTTTCGTTGGGGGCCGTATTGAATGTCGCACTGCCAGTGAGTGTGGCGTTTCCCAACGTCAGGCCTGACCCATTGCCAGTCACGCTGAGGGTCGCGCCGCCAATTGTGAGAGTGCCCATGAGGGCCAGGTGGTTTTGTACGTCGATACCAGAGTTTGCGGTAACCTTCACGTTGTTCGCGAAGGTTTGCGTGGTCGCGGCCTGACTGCCACTCAGCGCGAAGACGGCCAAGCTGCCGCCGCCGGTGCGCGTAAAACTGACCGAAGAGATGGTCTTGCCCTGGTCATTTAGGGGAAGCGCGAAATCCTTCTCATAAAGGCTCGGGCTGGTCGGCGTCCCAGAATAATTTGCCGATCCTGTCAGGCCGATTCGGCCCAGGCCCTGAACGGCGAACCCAGAGGCCGCCGCCATCCAATCGGACACCGTTTGATTCAGAAAAGAGGTATTGTCTTGAGAACCATCGGTGAAATTAAGCGCCAGGTTGAACGAGGAGTTGTTTCCCACCCCGGTAGTCAACACGTGGAGGGCCTGCAAAGCCGCCGGCGAAGCAAGGGCAAGCGTGCGGCTGGTTGTATCGTTTTCGAGTAGCACATTGTTCGACGTGTATGGCTGCAACTGAAAGCTGACCGCGGCGTTGGCTTGACTCAGGATGAGGCCGTTCGCGGGCAAACCGCTACCGCCGGGCGAGAATACCGCCCCCACTTGATAAAGTGCATTGCCACCGGCGCCATCCAGGCCCATTGTCGTACCTGACGTTGGATCGGGCTCGGAACCAGCCCAGATTACATCCTGATTGAAGCCCGTGACGGCCAGCAGCTGTTCGACGATCTGACTGGCTTGCAGCGAGAGGTTCCCGCCCGCCAGCGTCACAGCGCCGCTACCCAGCGACTGCACGTTCAGCGCGTTGATAATGCCGCCCGAAGCCACGGTGCCCAGCGCGTACGAATCGGCCTGGGTAAGCGTCAGCGACCCCGCGCCTGTTTTATTCAGCGCCCCGCTGCCGGAGACCGGATTATTGACGGTGAAACTTTTGCCGGCATCGACGCTGATCGTGCTGCTGGGAGAACCCAAGACATAAACATGGTTCGACGCGAAGGTCGCGGTGACTTCCAGCGTGCCCGAGTTGATGGTAACCAGACTAGACGCCGTGCCGCCCAGGTCCCCGTCCGCGGCGACCTGGAGCGTGCCACCATTAATCGTAGTCGCGCCGGCATAGCTGTCGGTAGCACTGGCAAGCGTCACGATGCCGTTGCCCGTGGTGATTAGGCCGGACGTCCCCTTGCCCAACACTCCATTGTTGAAGACCACGCTCGAGCCGACGGCGGTGCTGATCGTGGTGGTGCCCACGAGAGTGACGGACGCATTGACAGCGTTATTGCCGCCGAGAACTTCAAGAGCACCACTCCGCCAGCCCCCGTGCCGCTCAGCGACAACGGCTGATAAAGCGGAATGGTCGTGTTGCCACGAATCGCCAGCGTGGCGCCGCTGCTCACCGTGATGGGCAAGGGTGTATTGCTGGGCGTCGTGCCCAGAGCGCCGTTCGTTGTTGCCGAAAGTATGCCTGAATTGATCGTGAAAGCGACATTGCCCGGGTTGGCGGCATTGAGGGTGACGGTCCCCGTACCGTTCATGATCAAAGTGGAGAGCGCATAGGCAAAGAGGCTGCCAGAGCCCGAATCCACCGGAACCACGTAGTTGGCCGCATTGCCGGCGCCGGTGGTATTGCCCAGGGGATCGTTGGGGCCATTGTCAACACGGTAGACGAGACCATTGCCGCCGCCGGTATTGTTGCCGGTGGAGCCTCCCGAGACGAAACCCGTCCAGCCGTTGGTGTTGGAACCGTCGGCCCCCGCGCGCCTCCACCGTTGGCCAGGCGTATATCGAGCGCGTGCCAACCGGCCGTGAGGGTCAGTTCTCCGGAACCAAGACTCGTGTTGAAGCTGTTACTGGAAAGTGCATACGGAGTCGTGGCACCGTCAATCGAGATTCGCACGCCATCGTCAAATGCCTTGGCAAATGAGATATAACCCAGGCCGGTGTTGTTAAAATTAGGCACGTTAACGTAGCCCTGGTAGAGCCAGGTATCGGTGTTCGACCATACGTGCTGAGCGGTTGGATAATAGCCGTAAGTTGTGGGCACGGCAGCCGACGTGGTACCCATAAAAGGGGAGAGCTGGGCGTCAAAGCCATAGTTGATCAGGTTGGCGGCCGTTTGCACGGCTGTGAAAACGTTGCCGGGCGCTTGCGATTCTAAAAGGCCTGGCGCACTTCCCTGCCCCGTAACAGCACCATTTACCGTGAGATTGCCCGGTCCCGTCACCGTGAGGTTGCCGGTTTGACTGACGCTGCCGTTGAGGAAAAGAGTGCCGCCGTCCAGGCCGATCGCCGTGACGGGCCCGGCAGCGACTACCGGCCCGGCAATCACATTGCTGCCACCGAGGTTCTCCAGAGCACCGCTGCCGCTGGGACCAGAGCCGGCCAGGCTGATGGCCTTTCCCGACTGGTATCGTGATGCCGCCGGCGGCAGACAACTGCAGACTTCCGCCCGGCGCCACCGTCACCGAGCCAGCCGTCGCGGCGCCAAGGGCGTTATTGTTGCCGGCGATCAGGCGCCGGCGGTGATCGTCGTGTTGCCCGCATAGGAGTTGTTGCCGTTCAGCGTCAAGGTGCCAGTGCCCGCCATGGTCACGTCATTGCCGGCGGTGAAGAGCACGCTCGAAGGAATGATGACGAAGTTGTTATTGCCTGTCGGGTCCCACCATGCACTCATCGCCGCCGCACCAGTCCCCTGATAGTACTCGATGTCGATGGTGTGAAAACCGGGCGTGAGGTTGATGACGCCGGTGCGGCGTGTCTCCCCCTGAACGAAATCATTGCTAACCACCGTGGCGCCGTCGATGTACAGCATGCTGCCGTCGTCACTTTGCGTCGCGAAATCGATGGGGACAGGTGTCGTACCGACTACCGGGGACGTTGACGAGCCCGACCCACCGTGCCGCGATATCGTTATTGGCCTGGCCCAGGTTGGCCAGCGGCAGAAAGGATGGTCCCGTGTTGCCCGCCGGGCCGCCGCCACTCGTGATGGCGTTGTTGCTCCAGTTAATTTGCGGCGTCAACGAAAAGAGGTAGGTGTTGTACTGGCTGGCCGTGAAGCTTCCGAGCCAGTTGGCGTTGGGCTTGCCGTTTAGCGCCGGGTCGAGAATATTATTTTTGAACTTCGCTTCCGGAATGGCCGTGGTGTTGATCGCGTAGTAGTAGCCGTTCAAACCGTGTGTCGTCGGCGTGCCCGGGTAAGTGCCGCTGATGGCTCCGTTGATAATAACCGGCCCCGTTGACGTGTCCGTGAGATTACCGGCACCGAGGTTCACGCTGCCGTTGATGGTGACGGCGCCCGAGCCGGAGATAAGCAGGCCGCCGTTGCCCAGGTTGACGAGATTGCCGCTAATGTTCGTGAGACCGCTGCCCACGATGGTAAACGCGCTGCTCGTTTGATTGGTGATATTGCCGCTGATGGAGGCCGACCCGGTCGCGGCGCCAAGGCTGATGCTGGGTGTGCCGCCGCCCGAGTCCGCCGTGATCGTAATCGGCACGCCGGCCGCGATAATATTGATCGCGTCGGTACCATCGCTGGTATCCAGCGTCATGGCGGACACGGCCGCCGCGGACACAGTTATGACGGAAGACCCGGCTCCCGTGACATTAGCGGCCCCCGCTCCGGTCACGGCGATGTTCACGGCTGGATCGGTCACCGTATAGCTGCCGCCGACCAGCTGAACCGCAAGCTGATCCGGCACGCCCGCGCCGCTGGTAAAGATAAGATTGCCGGCACCATCCAGCGTCAGTGTGGCAGTCCCGAGATCGGCGCCCGTCGCGACCGCTGGCGGCACTAAAGCCGGAAATATTGTGCGCTTCGATCTCGTAGGTATACGTGTGGCCCAGGGAAATATTGGGGTCCGTATAGGTCTGCGTCGTCGGCGGCGTGTCGCTCGTCTCCGGCACGTTGGCATAGAGCACGTAGGCGCCGCCGTCGACCGCTCGAAATATCTGGTAGCCCAGGGCGTAAGGCCCGGCATGATCGGTCCAGCTCACCACCATCTGGTTGGCATTCACCTGCGCGGCAGCGTCCGTGGGCTCGGGCGGCACCAGCGGTATGGTTACCGAGGCGCTATTTGAGCTGGACGATGAACCGGAACCATTGGTCGCCCGGATGCGATAAAAGTAGGTCCCGCCTGGGCTCATGCCCGCCGCGGTATCGGTGTAATAATAAGGGGCCGCCGGCAGCGTGATGGTGACGACGTTTTGAGTAAAGTTCGCGTCGGTCGCACGCACCAGCGCGAAGCCGGTCTGATTGGTAGCGGTGTTGATCCAGTTAAGGAAAGCCTCGGCGGGACCAGCGGGGGTTGCGCCCAACCCGACCGGGGCGCTCGGTGCCGGCCCGCTTTGCCCGGTAGTTGTGGCCGTCGCGGTGCCGGAAAAGCCAGACGTTCCCGCTTTGTTGCTGCCGGCTATCTGAAAAACATAAGACGTGTTCGGGCTCAGACCAGTCACGGTATAGCTGGTCGCCTCTTGTGACGCCGTCGCCACGGGCGCGAAATGGACGCCGTCGGTAGATGCTTGAATGACATAGCTGGTGGCGAAGTTTGGCGAGGTGCTGCTGTCGGTCCAGTTCAGTTCAACCTGTGAACCTGACAACGCCTGCGCCGTGAGGTTGCCCGGAACGTTGGGGGCCTGGGTCTGCGCTGACGGCCCGGTAAGGCCATAGACAGTCAAGAAATGGCTGGTGCCCACAAAGACCTGGCCATTGGCGACCGTTGGCGCCGCGAATTTGACGACCGAGTCCAAAGCATCGCCTTGCTTTTGATTGCTGTTCCATATCTCGGTGTTAAGGGTTCGCGCATCGTAGGCATGTAAATCGAGGTGATTGCGGTCGATGATCCAGACGACGCCGTCGTGATTGCCGTTGGCGGAAATGACGACCGAGCCTGGCTCAAACCCAAAACTGCCGTTGGCCGTCTGCGAAGTTGCCTGCAAAACGCCGTTGGCACCGATGAGATAGGCCTTGGCGGTGTTGTTGTAGCCGCTGACGGCGTAAAGCTCGCCCTGAAAGTAGGCCGGCGTGCTCAAGAGACCATTTATCAATACCGGCGGCGTATTTTGACCCGTGCCATTGGGTATCGCATTGACGACGTTATCGCCGTTCGCGTTGAATTTTCCCATGTTGTCGCGATCGACAAGGTAGATTTTGCCCTCTTTGCCGGCCGCCACCAGCAGATGGGGATGATTGGGAATGCCAGCCGAATCCGGCAAGACGAGCGGGGCGCCCGAACCAAAGTCCTCGTCGGCATTGTCAAGCGCCACGACGTTGTAAGGGGTGAAATAATCCGCAATCTTGAGGCCCCAGCCATTGGCGTTTTGGCTGGAGGCGTTGGTCGTGGGATCGGCGACCACTTTGACGAGCGATTCGTAATAGCTGCGGTCGGCCGGAAAGCCGTTGGCATCCGGCGTGGGGTTGCTATTACGGCCAAAGCCATTGCCCGTCTCGAAATAGAAAGCGCTGCCATCCGGCTCAAAGGTCAGCCCGCCGCCGCCCTCCCAGATCCCCGCGCCGGAGCCGTTGGGATCGGTATTCAAGACGCCCGCGAGCACCATGCCATTGGCCTGGAGATTGCTGACGTTCCAGGCCGCCACCCAGCCATGATACGGCCGCTGGTCGCCATGCGAGGCCCATTCGACGTACACCATCCCGTTAACGAGGCTCAGCGCCGGACGATTGGCCTCTCGCAGCGCGTTGAACTGAACCACGCCGCCCACGCTGCCATCCCCGCTGCCAACCACATAAATCGGCGTCTTATTGGTGTTGCCGCCCGTCGTATCGCCAATCACAAACGACGCGACACGATCGGCACCGTTGGCGATATTAATGGCATGGAGCCGCTGGACATAGTGAACGGTGGTGCCGACCAGTCTCCTTGGTCTTCACATCCACGTAGAGCGTATTCGTGGAGGGGTCGATCACCGGCGTTCCGGTGATGCCGATCGAAGGTAAGATGTCGGTGGAACCCATGTCGGCCTGTCCAAGCGTGGTGACCGATGAAGCCCCGGGCAGGAAATCATTGCTGTTGGTGGTGTCCAGAAAGCCGCGCTGCCAGAGTATGGCCCCGGTCGCGGAGTTGACGGCATACAACGAATCGTTCTCGGTGGCGACGAAGGCCACCGACGCATAGGTGCCGGCATTCGCCCCGGTTATCGTGACATTGGTAAGCACGAGAGGCTGGGCGACCAACTGGCCGTCGACGGGCGTGGAATAGAGCTTGCCAAACGCCACCGTATTAAGGTTCAGGGGCGTCAGATCGGTTTCGGTAAGGTTCGCGCCCGTCGCCTGGTAATCGGTGTGAAAAGTAGTGATATTGGTCGCGAACAGCACCCGGTCTTCAAGTTGCTCCACGAGCGGCCTGAACCGTCGCCGCAACGAGTCAGCGTTTTTGCCGGACTGCGCCAATAACGTGCGTTTCTTTCGGACCGTCGTGCGCGAAATCGCGAAGAATGGCCATTTCATCATGAGAGGACAATCCCGCCAAAGAAGGGGCAGCCAGTACGTGCGCCTGCGAAAGAAGGCAATCTGCTAATATCGCGGAAATCCGCCAAAAAGCCAGCAAATAATTGCCTCGCCGCAAAAGTGCAAAAGTGGGGTGTGGCCACCGATTCTGGGGGATGAGGTTTTGGACCACTAGCAGCCCGTTGAAAAAGGGGTCAGACCCCTTCGATACCCTGCAAAAACGTTGAAAACTCTGTTCGCTTCAGGGGGTCTGACCCCTTTTTCAACGGGCTGCTAGGCCGACCACTGGCTGGCATTCCGTACACAGACCAGGGCGGACATGCCGGAGATGTTTTACGACGCCATCGCGCCACGGGTGCCATTGAGGATACTCGCCTGTAAAAATGGTATGTATGCGTGCACCGGGCACCCCCCGCCACGACGCCTACCATTTTGCATACCATTTTGCATACCATTTTGCTATGCGGCGGGACTGCGTTGCATAGCCGCCGCCGCGTCGCCAGGAACGGTAACTTGTTTTGCCGTTCGGTTGGCAGTCCGCCATGGACGCCAGAAACCCCGGAGCCTTACGACGCACAAACTAACGGTGATACGCGGTTAGCCTCCTGCCAGTAAAAAGAAGGCCTCAGCTCACCCGAATCGCCTAGCTCCCCGTTGAAAAAGGGGTCAGGGTATCGAAGGGGTCTGACCCCTTTTTCAACGGGCTGCTAGCTGCAACCAGACTATTTGGCCACGCCCGCAAAAGTAACCTTGCCGGCCCCAAGCTCGCCCTTCCACCCCTGCCCCGGCCGCTGGATGGCAGACTGGCGCACCCGACCGCCCTGCGCCCTCCCACCAGGATCGTTGCATCCATTTCACGTTTCACTACACCCCAAAAGCTTGTATTGCCCGATGCGTCGTTGCACTGCAACGAGTGAAACGATGCAACGACTGGCATCTTCACGATTGGGCTATCTCCTGGCTCGGCGTGTCATGGTAGGATGCGTTTGCCGGCAAAAAAGTTCCCTCTTGCGGTGGGGTTAATGGTCGCCAGAGGAAAAAAAGGGGACGCGGACAGTTAACCTTGACGAAGGCCATTGTATTGGCTAGCTTGGAGCGATGCCACGTCAACCTCGTGCTGCTCCTGGTGGTTATGTGTACCATGCGATCAACCGGGCGGTGGCGCGCCTGCCGCTTTTGCAGAAGGACGGTGATTATCAAGCCTTCGAGCGAGTGCTGGTTGAGGCCATGGCGAAACATCCGGTTAGGCTCTTGAGTTATTGTTTAATGCCCAATCATTGGCATTTTGTCCTGTGGCCACGCGCTGATCACGAGATGACAAACTTCCTGCGTTGGCTGACTCATACGCATACCCAACGTTGGCACGCGCATTATCACACTGCGGGCACTGGGCACGTGTATCAGGGACGTTTCCGGGCTTTTCCGATTCAAGAGGACGATCATCTCTATACGGTGCTGCGCTACGTCGAGCGCAATGCGTTGCGTGCCGGCTTGGTGGAGCGCCGAGCAATGGCGCTGGTCGAGTCTGTATCATCGACATGCCGGCGAGAATGATCCGATCCGGCCCCTGCTACAGGACTGGCCTTTACCCTATCCTAAAGATTGGCTGCAACGGGTCAACAAGCCGGAAACCGAAGCCGAGTTAGAGGCCGTACGCGTGGCGGTGGATCGCAGCCAACCGTTCGGTTCGGAAACCTGGCAAAAGCGCACGGGCAAGAAGTTGAACCTAGCATACACGTTCCGCAAACCCGGACGCCCAAAAAAGAACGCCATCGGTTAATCAAAACTGTCCGCGTCCCCTTTTCCTCCTCCGTTGCGTGCCGGCTTGGTGGAGCGCCCGAGCAATGGCGCTGGTCGAGTCTGTATCATCGACATGCCGGCGAGAATGATCCGATCCGGCCCCTGCTACAGGACTGGCCTTTACCCTATCCTAAAGATTGGCTGCAACGGGTCAACAAGCCGGAAACCGAAGCCGAGTTAGAGGCCGTACGCGTGGCGGTGGATCGCAGCCAACCGTTCGGTTCGGAAACCTGGCAAATTCGCACGGGCAAGAAGTTGAACCTAGCATACACGTTCCGCAAACCCGGACGCCCAAAAAAGAACGCCATCGGTTAATCAAAACTGTCCGCGTCCCCTTTTCCTCGCCAAAAGGATCATCATGCCCTCGGTCTTTTGGAACTGGCGAATTGGCTTGCTGGCAACGATGACCGTTGCCACGGGTATCGCCTTGATGTCGATCATCTTCGCTGGCGGCCAGACCGGGCCAGGTGTCGGCGACGGCGGCAAGCCACGGCCAAAGGAGCGTGAGCTCAGGGACATTGACGGGACAAGCCACCGGCCCTTTGATGACCCTGAAGTGCGGGCCGTCCTGCTTGTATTCGTCGTGCCCGATTGCCCCATTGCCAACTCGTATATGCCGGAATTCAATCGACTGTATGCGGATTACGGGCCGCGGGGTGTGCGGTTGTTCCTGATCCAGGTCGATCCGCAGTTGTCCATCGAGGGCGCGCGCGAACATGCCCGCAATTATCAGCTTCGACCTCCCGTCGTCCTGGACGAACGCCATGCCTGGGTGCGGAAGGTGGGCGCCACGGTTACGCCGGAAGCGGCCGTGCTCTCACCCGCGGGGGATTTGCTCTACGTCGGCCGTATCGATAACCGCTATCCTGAACTCGGCAAGCGGCGGGATCAGGTCACCGCGCACGACCTCCGCGACGCACTGGACGCTGTCCTGGCCGGCCGCCCGGTTCCTGAGCCAAGAAATAAGGCCGTGGGGTGCAGCATCCCGGACCTTCCCTAACTAGGACAATGACATGAAGCTCACTTCCGCTCGGTTTGCCTTGGCGGTCGCAATTTTTTTCGCCGGTTACCATTCGTGGGCGGTCCAGGCCCAGTCGGTCGCACCGACCGCCGATGCGGGACCGGTGACGTTCAATAAACACATTGCACCGCTTCTCTTCCGGCACTGTGTGGAGTGCCACCGGCCGGGAGAAGTCGCCCCGTTTTCGCTGCTCACCTACGCCGACGCGAAAAAGTGCGGGACGATGATAGAGGCCGTCACGTCCAAGCGAATCATGCCCCCCTGGAAGAGTGTCGAGGGGCACGGCAGCTTTGTCGGGGAGCGGCGCTTGTCGCCAGAGGGGATTGAACTCATCGCTCGCTGGGTGAAGCAAGGCAGGCCTGAGGGGGACCCTAAAGATCTGCCGGCCGCCCCGAAGTTCACCGAGGATTGGAAGCTCGGCAAGCCCGACATCGTCGTGAAGATGCCGACGGCCTACGACATTCCGGCGGAGGGCCGCGACGTCTATCGCAATTTCGTGTTTGCACTCGACGTCCCGAAGGGAAAGTACATCAAAGCCGCGGAATACCGACCCTCCAACCGCCGCGTGGTTCACCATGCCGTGTTGTGCCTCGATAATACCGGTCGTTCGCGCAAGCTGGACGGCGCAGATCCCGCCCCAGGGTTCGAGGGCGCGGGCAGCCCCCCCGGCCAGCTTTTCCCTGGCAGCATGGCCACCTGGACTCCCGGCCAATACCCCATCCCGCTGCCCGAGGGTATTTCGATGCCATGGAAACCCGGTTCCGATTTCGTTCTGAACCTCCACCTCCACCCCAGCGGCAAGCCCGAAGTGGAACAATCCACCGTCGGCTTCTACTTGACCGACGAGCCGCCCCACAGGTCGATGGTGGATGTTGTGCTAATTGACATGAAGATCGATATCCCACCAGGCGAGCGCTCGTATCGGAAGACGGCCCAGCTCACCATGCCGATCGACGTTGAACTCGTGGGCATCTTCCCCCACATGCACCTCATCGGCCGCGAGTTCAAGGTCACCGCCCACCCACCTGAAGGCAAGGCGTTCCCGCTGCTGTGGATAAATGACTGGGATTTCAACTGGCAAGTTTACTACCAGTACAACACCCCAATGAAGTTAGCAGCCGGCACCCGCGTTGTCATGGAATCGATCCACGACAATTCCGCCGACAACATCCACAACCCAAACCAACCCCCGAAGCGCGTCACCTGGGGCGAACAAACCACCGACGAAATGTCCCTCGCCTTCCTCCAAATCATGCCCGTCCACGAAGAAGATTTCGCCAAACTTCGTGTGCGCGAAGGCGGCAAACTAGGCGTAATCCGCGCAGTGAAGACCAAGTAACGCCCGCTCCCCGCCGGCTCGGCCGGCAGGTGAGCCAGGTCAGTAGCCAGCAAGATATCCATCGCCGGCTCCTCCGGCCGGCTCGCCCGGCGGTGAGAAAGGTCTACAGCTAACAAGGAAGAAAAGTATGCCATATTGGAATTGCTGCGCATTCACAGCAAAGGGAACCACAGCGAGCGCTGACGACGGCGATCGAGGCCAGGGGTTCCATTTTAAGGAATCCACCTTTCCGTCAAATCGGCAGCACCTCACTATGCAAATTATAAATCTCAGTCCCAAATCGAAAGATATGGAATTACCGCTGACTCAATTAGCCGCCAGTGAAGACCGGCTGGAGGCGTTAAGGGGAAAGAAGCTACTCGAGCTCGTCCGCTACCTACGATCTCAGGGCGATGAACCAGAGGCACATGGTCGGCTTTGGGCGCGCGAGCAGTTAATGCTTACAGCCGCAGGCTGACGACGAACGTGTGATTGTCAAGGTGTGGGTGGATTGGAAAGATTACGGCGCTTTGCACGACGGCCTTCCTGAAACACATTACCGATTTCAAATCGAAAAGGGAACTGGTCCCTTAAGCCAGGATGCCAGAGCCGCCAGTCCAGAAGAGGCAGAGAAAATCCTTTGGCGGGCATTCGGGTGGACGCGTTAAAGTCAAAAAAAACGACGCCCATCCTTCATGGTAGGTCCATGGCCTTCGTTCGGCTCCCCGCGGTGTTCGTCCCCTGCCGCCTTGTGCGGCAGGAACGGAAGGTCTGTAGCTAAGGACCTGGCGGCGACACAAAAAGGATACGCGAGATGGTGGTTTTACGTACGGACCTTTCGTTCCTGCCACACAAGGTGGCAGGGGACGGGGGGGTGCGGCTTAACGTTTCTAGCTATAGACCTTTCGTTCCTGCCACGCGAGGTGGCAGGGACGGGGAGTGGCCGGTTAATTGAGCGGGGGCAACTTGGCGTAGTCGGATCAGCTCTACCCGCCATTTCCGCTAGAATACCCTCATGATCGCCCATGCGTTAACACTCCTGCACTGGCTGCTCACTTTTCTGGTGCGTTTTTACCAAATAATCATCGGACCCTTGCTGCCCAAGGTATGCCGATTTTATCCTAGCTGTAGTGAGTACGTAATCCAGGCGATGGAGGAGCATGGCCCCATTTGGGGGGGGCTAAAAGGTGCCTGGCGGCTATGTCGGTGTAATCCCTTCAATAAGGGGGGATACGATCCGCCGTGAAAGACCTTCGGGTCACGGATAATAGGGGCTGCGGTCCCAGACGTTTCTTGGCTTCATATCGAAACCGCACCACATGAGGGGGGTCACACCCTGGAAGGAAGTTCCCTTGAGTTCGCCGTCTTCGGAACGGGGTTCGTGGTGGCCGGGGGTGCTTAGCCAGACCACGACGTCGGTGTTGGCGATGGCTTCGTTTTTCTTCACGTATTCAGGCAGCTTCTGGTAATAGATTTCGCCCGGGCGGTTGTGCGTCACCCAAAAGTCGTGCCAGGTGCATTCTTCCTTGTCCGGGCCATAGTGGCGGCCGTTGCCGTGCTTGTAGGGCATGAAATCGTAGGCGATGGGTTGGCCGCGGGCGTTGCGCTTTTTGTCGTTCTGGACCGAGACCATGGTGAACTTGAGCGGGTCCCAATCCTCGAAGCCTTCCTTGCCGCCATTGAAGGGACGATGGATCGTACGGGCATTGGCCTTGTCCGGGCCGAGCGGTTCCATGTGTTCCATGACCAGGACGGAATTGTTCTCCGGTCCGCCGACGTTGGCATCGACGCGCCAGAGGCCGTTGTGCATGTGTCCTTCCCATTCGCGGCTACTGTAGTTTCGCCCCGTGCTGCCCACGCGGAATGAAATCAGGCCGTCATCCTGAAAGCCGTACTCGACCACGTACCGATAATTGGCGGCGTTCAAGATGGCGAAGAGTGCCAGCTTTTGTCCGCGCCGCGAGCCTTTGCTGCCATCGACCCACATGAGGCCGCGATCGCGCACTTCGTGAACCACGGTGGCCGGGCCGTCGAGGATTTTGCCAAAGGCGCCGCAATCCTCCTTGGTGACCGGGCACAGAGAGAAGTTGTAAGAGACGTCCCAAAAGCGCGGGCTGCCGCTGTGATAGGGAACAAACATTTCCGAGAGGCGCGCGTCGCCCAGCACCTGCAGCCAGGGTTCCTTGGGACCGCGTTTGAACCAGGCGTCTTGAATATAGAGGCCGAAGCCGCTGCCGGTGGCCCAATGGACCTTCCAGGCACTTTTCATGACGTCGTTGGTGGGAAATTGCTGGATGACCTCGTTGGTAGGCGCGGAGGGTGAACCATCCGCCACGCCTTTCATCGACTGCGCGGGGGCACCGACCAGGAAGCCCAGCACCGCCAGAAACGCCAGCAAATAAACCTGTTTGGCGCGAAGAAAAAACATGAAATTATTCCCGATTGGGTTGGTTCGTTTCCAGAATAACGGTAGCGGTCGTCAAATCGACCAGCACGCGCGGATTAACGAGATAATTGCCGTCCTGAAGCAGGAGCACATGCACGACCCGGTGGCCAAAAAGCGGTTCGTCGCTCGAACCATACTGGATAGGTCTGGCTTCAAGCCTGGTCGGAGCAAAAGCCAGCAGCGGCTGCAAGCCGATGTCGGCCCTGGCCAGATCCATCGCCTGGCTCACCTCTGCCGGGGCCAGAGCCGTGGCGTAATGCGCCTGGACCTCACGGCTGAGAATTTCATGGGTAAGGAGGTCGATCATCGTGAAGATCGTCTGATCACCTTCGTAACGATAGTGATGCACCATTACCCTGCGGTGTGGCATGCCCGCCGCGCTATTGGGCAGCAAGTCGGCCTTGATAAACAAAATGCCGCGCGCAGGAAGCCAGCTCATGAAGGGGTAAATCCCGTTCCGCCAGTTCACGGGCCAGGCCCAGTTCCTCGGGGGTGAGGACGAAGGGATAACGTACCTGCGCGGGGGGGTCGCCGCTGGCCAGTCCGCACCCGACCGGCACGAAGGCCAGCAATATAAGAAGGGTTCTCGCCCGCATGCATCACCTCAAAAGAACGTAGCCTTCTGCTCAAGACGCCCTACTTTTCCGCAGGAACGGCAGTTTTTGAGCGCCTTCCTCCGATTCTATGTTCCCGGCGTTAGGAAAGCACCGTAATTTTTCCGCTGGCGCCGTCGAGGCGTAGGCGCTGGCCCGTTTTGAGGCGGCGCTGCGCGTCGGCGACACCGCCGATAGCCGGCAAACCGAAGTCGCGCGCGATGATGGCGCCGTGGGACAGCACGCCTCCCGTTTCCATGACGAGCCCGCGCGCATTTACCAACAGGGGAACCCAGGCCGGGTCCGTGGAGGCGCATACCAGGATATGAGGCTCCGTCGGAGGCCGGGCGCACAACCGTGCCCGCCGGCACCCAGGCCAGTGCTTCCACGGTTCCGGCAGATAAGGGCAGCCCTTGCATTGACTCCGTGCCTGCAAGGTCTACCGGCCGGCCAATAGCTTCCAGGTCATCGCTAAAGATAACCTGTGGCACCTCCAGGCTCAGGGCCAATTCGCGCCGGCGCCGACGCTGCCCGATGATGGTCTCCAGCTCGCTGCGCAAGCCGCCATCGTTCGGATCGCCACGCCCCAGGCGCGGAAGTTCTTCGGGCAGCAGGAAAAAGATGCCGCCGTCCAGCCGCCAGCGCCGGTCCAGCTCAACAAGATAACGACGTAACAATCCGTAACCGTGCAAGAGACAATGTTTTCCCAGCTCGCGCAGGGCCATGTAGGTATGCACGGTTCGCAGCTCCTGCTCCAGGATGGCCTGCTGGTTGGGCAATAAGCGCAGCTCGTTAGCGACACGTGCCCAGGTCTCCGCGTGGTCGGGCGGCGGCGGGGCCTGCGGTGTGGCGTTGATCGACATAGCGCACAGGGCATCGACGGCGGCCGGGTCCTCCTCCCAGCGCGGCTGCGCCAGCTCCATCTCCTGACTGCCGCGATGGCCGAATTGGCGTACGAAATCGCTCCGACTGAGCGCCCGGCAGCCAGATTACGGATAGCTCCGGGCAAGTCGGCGAGTGGCGGCGGCTTCACACCCATGACCAGCTCGCGCAGCACGGCCTGGGCTTTCCCCAGGGCCGTCGGCTCACCGTTCTGGGCGCCTGGCGTGCCGGGCGGCTGATAACGCTGGGCCAGCGCACGCTCGATATTGCCCATGGCGATGCCCGCCAGGGCTGTTGGCTTGAGGCTCGCTCGCGCGAAATCCACCAGGGCCTTCTCGATCCAGTAATCAAGGCGGGCGAGAAGTTGTTGGTTGTCGAGCGTCGCCAGATCTTCCGCCGCCGCAACTTCAACTTCGCGCAGAAAGGCTGGCGCCAGCCGTTGTTCGAAATCACCGGCAAAGGTGCGCATGAGGCCGCGAACGCGGGCGCTGGCACGCCACACCTTGAAGAAAATGAACGGCAGAAAGAACCAAAACCGCCAGCCCGCACGGGCCGGGTTGAGGATGGCCTGCGGATAAAGTGCCCGGGCGGGACTGGCTTTCAGCATGGCAAAGCGGTGCTCGAAGGGCAGATGGCGATACTGCATTTTTGGTTCACGCGAAAGATTGCAATAAGGCCGGCCGCAAATGAGATCGAAGATGCCGATCTCGTCAAGCGCCGGGTCCGGCTCGAAGCCAAGGTCGCGATACATGAGCCCAAACCCACCTCGACCGGACATGAAACGGCGGACAAGCGCCGACGTAAGGGGGGTGGGTTCGGGCAAAATCTCGGCCAGATTATAGCGACTCCAGACCGTGCCCTCGGGCCTGGCGAGTGCCCGGAGGATGTCCATCTCCTCGCGCCGGACCTCGTCGCGATCCACGGCGGCAGACTGACCGGCGAGCTTGATCGCCCGCGCTTGCAAAAGATAAAACTGCCCGTCGGCCAGGCCCCATTCAATATCGCAGGGATAATGGAAATAGTCCTCCACGCGCCGACCCAGCCGTGCCAGCTCCAGCACCTGCTCGTCATGCAGCGAAGCGCCTCGCCCCTCGTCCGCAAGGTGGCGTTCCAGAATCACCAAGGGCTCGCTGGCCAAAATGAAACGATCCGGAACGACCTTGCCGAGCACGACCGCCTCGCCCAGGCCGTACGACGATTCGATAATCATCTGCCCGGTTCCCGGGTCAACGGGATTGGCGGTGAAGAGCACGCCGGCCACCTCGGACGGGCACATTACTTGAACGTTCACCGCCGTTCCCGGCAGAGCGTCGATCCGGTTATGCAGCCGATACGCAAGAGCGCGGTCGCTGTTCCAGGAGCGCAGTACCGCCACGATGGCGTCCTGGAGAGCCTCCCAGGACCCGACGTTGAGGAGGCTGTCCATCATGCCCGGCATCGACTGAGCGGCGCCGGAGCGCACCGCTACCAACAACGGCTCGGTGGTCGCACCAAAGGTGCGCCCGGTCGCAAGTTCGAGGCGTTCGATGCCGGCGCGGACGGCTTCGAGCAAGCCGTCCGGTAGGCGCTGGTCGTTTTTGTGAAAGAAGTCGCAACACTCGGTTGAGATGGTGAAGCCGGGCGGCACGTTGAGTCCGGCGCGCGTCATCTCGGCCAGGCTCGCCCCTTTGCCGCCCACGAGATGCCGGAGGGCTTCGCCGCCATCGGCCTGGCCCTGGCCGAAAAAATAAAGCCAACGTGTCGTCATGGACTGTCCTGGCGCATCATGTCTTCGAGGCAATAGATAACGGCCCGGCCACTGGCAACGTCGCCGATGCCGGCGCCGACGTAGATTTGGCGATGCTCGGCAGTGCCGACACGGCTCAGCGCAATTTTGGGAGCGGCCGAGAGGTGTGGCTTTCTATCGGTCAGGTTGTAGGTCCACTGGACGGCGCCAGTAGTCGGATCGAGGCAACAGATCTTGCCGGCGGAGCCAACCCCCAGCACGCTTTTGGTGTCGCCACACCACTGCGCCAGCGCGGGCGCGGCCACCACCGGTGAATCGACGTTCGTTTTCCAGCGCAGGTCGCCCTTCTTGCGGTCTACACAATGAACGTGGCCATCGCGGCAACCGACATAAGCGCTGGCCGCATCGACGGCCGGTTGATCGATGACGCCGTTGGCCAGCTTGTAGCGCCAAAGCTCACTGCCCGTTTTGGCATCGCAACACACCAGGGCGCCGCTGGCCTGGCCCTTGGCGTCCTCAAAGATGTCGCCGGTCCCGGTGCCGATGAATACTTGCCCACTCGAAAGCACCGGCGGTCCCCAGGCCGCGTGAGGCATCGGCGTCTTCCACAATAACTTGCCAGTGGGGCAGTCGAGACAGAATAAGGCCGTCTCGCCCGGATCGGTGTCGAGCTTATTGCGGTCGATGCCTGTGGCCGCATAGAGCCGTCCACCCGCCGCCGTGGGCCCGGCGCCAAAGCGCAGCAGCCGTCCCTTGTAACCCGGATCGGGGAAGCGCCACAGCTCTTTGCCCTTATCGGCACTGACGCAATAGAGGCCTTCATTCCCGGCGCCGAAATAAACTTTACCGAGCGCGACGGTCGGACTGGACTCGGTTTGTCCCTGCGTTGGAAAACTCCATAACTGCTTGCCCGAGGCAGCGTCCACGCACCATAGCTTACAGTTCGCGTCGTCATGAAAGCCTTCACCGAGATAAACACGTCCTTCCGCCACGCAGGGTGAGGAGATCATGTTTTTGAGCTCGCCACCACCCATAAACTTCCAGAGTTCGCGGCCCGTGGCGCGATCGAGGCAATAAAGTGTGCCGACATTGAAGCCCGGGCTGGCCGCGGCAGCGTAAACACGGTCGCCGTCGATAAAGGGCGCTGCCACGAAGAGGCCTCTGTCACGAGCCTGAAACTCCCAGCGTAAGCCCACGAACTCCGCACCGCGCCCATTGAGAGTGCCCGTTTCGAGCTCACCCGCGACATTTCTGGCGGCGGTCCAGGTCCAGGCCGCGATGCCGAGGTGCGCCAGCAGCACGAAACTTAACATCACACCCTCGGTGGAGAGGCCGGGATTCAGGGAACGAGGAAACAAGTTGGCGCGTGCCAAATGAACGACGGTTCCGCCGGCGATGCCACAGGCGCAGGCGAAGAGAAGAAAATCGGAAACATCGTAGGTGGGTGACGCCAGCGCCAGCCACAGTGCGACACCGCCGCAGACGACCGTGAGCGTGCCGAGCACCATGGTCTCGGTCCGCCAGGGGGTCTGCACGGCCCCCGCGCCGAGCGACAGGTTGGCCACTTGCCGGCCCAGGCCCACAGAGTGCCGAGGAAAACAATCAAGGTCAGGGCGCACCACAGGCCGGCCTCCGATCCCCACCAGCGCCCGCGCCAGTGCGCACCCTGCCAAAGGAAAAGCAAAAAAAGACTGCTGTTCAGACTTACGACGGTGAGGAAGGCCAGCCATTGCCGAAAAAGCACGAACACGCCGCCAAAAAGCGTGGGAAAAAGAATGGCCAGGATCGCCAGCGGCGCCCCGAAGGTGACGGTGGGAATCACGCCAAATAATGGGCCATGCGCCGCTCTCTTGGCCTCTGGACCGAAACCAGGTTGTGTGTTGGCGTCAACAGCAGGCGGCATCTTCTTGCCAGCCAGGCAATCAATAACAAGCTGACGAAGGTCCCCGGCCGTGCCGTGGTAAGTTTGCCGGAGAACCGGTTCGCCCGATAACAGGGACCAGACGGTGCGCTCGTTATCCACGCGGTCGCCAACGATGTGAAACCAGGAACCCCTGGTGAAGCCGTAACCGATATATTTTTCCCGGTCCAAAATAAAAAGGACCACCGTTTCATTGAGTTGCAAACGCTTCAAGAGCGGCGGAACATAATTTTCGTTGTTGGCCTTCGGGTCGAGTTTCACGACCACGGGCAGACGACGGCCGGGCAACTTGCCCTTCAGATCTTCCTGTATTTCCAGAACGAGCGCCGGTTTTTCAGGGAAGAGCTTATCAATCTTCGCGATGCAGATGAATTGACTATCGTTGAGAAAGACTTCCAGCGGTCGAGCGATCTTGATCACGGCAGCCGTGGGCGGAGCCAGCAAGAGCAGGACACCGACGGCCAGCGTTAGCGCCAAGGGTAGATAACGACGGGTCATAACAAAACCTCGCAGCCAGGCTGTCAGGAGATCGCCGCGCCAATTGTGTAGGTGCTATCTTATTGTCCTTTGCAGTCCCCGTGGGGCAGCCTGGCAAGGCGTCGTGAAAAACTGCCGGCGCGGATGCGCGTTACGCGCGCGACGCGAAGCCGGCAACGTGGCCAAGACGATGTTCAAGGTGACCTTTTTTGTCAGATAGCCCCTGCCCCGCTGTCACTTTGGCAGCAGCCCAATTATGTCAGCAGCACGTCGTCTGCTGCAAGTCCTTTATTTAACATGCATTAAGGCAATCCAATCTCTTGGCACAAACGTTGCTAGAGGGAAGGACTTCCAAAAGGGAGATTCCCTGAGATTCGTAGCCGGAGTGGATCGACAACGAAAGGAGATGGGTGGATGGGAGCTAAGCAACTGTCTTACAGTGACGAGGCCCGTCAAAAATTGCTCGCGGGCGTCAGCAAGTTGGCCCGCGCCGTGCGCAGCACACTCGGCCCGCGTGGCCGTAATGCGGTAATCGATAAAGGTTGGGGCAGCCCGACCGTAACAAAAGATGGCGTCACAGTCGCGGAAGAAATCGAACTGTCGTGCCCCTATGAGAACATGGGCGCTCAGCTGGTGAAAGAAGCCGCCAGCAAGACGAGCGACGTGGCTGGCGACGGCACGACAACGGCCACGGTGCTGGCCGAGGCTATCTATCGCGAAGGACTCAAAAATATTGCCTCGGGCGCGGACCCGATGGCCTTGACTCGCGGCATTCAAAAGGCGGTCGATCGCATCGTCGAGGAATTGCGCCGTTTGGCCGAGAAGATCGACGACAAAGATGACAAGGAAATCACCGAAGTCGCCACCATCGCGTCCAACAACAACCCGGAAATTGGCAAGAAACTGGCCGAAGCGATGAAACGCGTCGGCGCCTCCAATGGCGTGATCACCGTCGAGGAAGGCAAGACGGCCGAGACCGAAGTCGTGGTCGTGCAGGGCATGCAATTCGACCGCGGCTACATGTCCCCTCACTTCGTCACGAACCAGGAAACGGTCACGACCGAGCTGGAAAACCCCTACGTCCTCATCTATGAAGAAAAGATCACGTCCGCCAAGGATTTGATTCCCCTCCTGGAAGCGATTTCCAAGAAGAAAGAGCCGTTGCTCATCATCGCGGAAGACATCGAAGGCGATGCCTTGGCGACGCTGGTGGTCAACAAGCTCAAGGGCATTCTGCAAGTTGCCGCGGTCAAGGCACCCGGCTACGGCGACCGGCGCAAAGCCATGCTCGAAGACATTGCCACGCTCACCGGCGGCAAGGCGATCTTCAAGGACCTTGGGCTGAAGCTGGAAAGTGTTCAGCTAAAGGACCTGGGCCGGGCCAAGAAAATCAAGATCGACGCCGAAAACACGACGATCACCGAAGGCGCCGGCGATGCCAAGGCCATCGAAGGACGCTGCAACTTGATTCGTCGCGAAATTGAAAGCACCGATAGCGAATACGATCGCGAAAAATTGCAAGAACGTCTCGCCAAGCTCGCTGGCGGCGTCGCTCAACTCAAGGTCGGAGCGGCCACCGAAACCGAGATGAAGGAACGCAAGGCGTTGTTTGAAGACGCGCTGCACGCCACGCGCGCGGCCATTGCCGAAGGCATCGTGCCCGGCGGCGGCGTCGCTCTCATTCAGGCTCGCAAAGTTCTCGACAAGTTCACCCTGCAAGGGGATGAGCAACTCGGCGTGCTCTGCTTGCAAAACATCCTTGAGATTCCCGCACGCATGATCGCGCGAAAACGCGGGGGTCGATGGTACGGTCGTCGTTAACAATATTCGCCGCAGCAAGGAAAAGAACTACGGCTACGACGCCCTGACCGGAACCTACACCGACCTGCGCAAGGCCGGTATCGTTGACCCGGTAAAGGTGACGCGGAGCGCTCTGCAAAATGGCGCCAGCGTTGCATGTCTGCTGCTTACCACGGAATCCCTGGTTGCCGACCTCCCCGTCGAAAAGAAAGAAGGCGGCGGCCACGACGATCACCACGGCGGTGGTGGCGGTGGCATGGGAGGTATGGGCGGCATGGGTGGTATGGGTATGGGTGGCATGGGCGGAATGGGTGGTATGGGCGGCATGGGAATGGACATGTAAGTTGATGGGCAGAATGCAGATTTTAGATTGCCGGTTGAGAATAGTTTCAATCCACTTTCTGAAATCTGCAATCTGCCTTTGCAATCTCGCATTCTGAAATCTTAAATCAATAACTTTTTTAGATCACATGGAGTATGACCATGAGCAAGGAAATCGGTAAGGACCTGAAAGTAAAACCTCTCGATGACCGCGTTGTCGTCGAACCGTTGGAAGCGGAAGAAAAGACAGCCGGCGGCATTTTGCTGCCCGATTCCGCCAAGCAAAAGCCGCAGCGCGGCCGCGTGTTGGCCGTCGGCCCGGGCAAGATGCTGGATAGCGGCAGCCGGGCGGTCTTGAATGTTGTCAAGGGTGATGAAGTTATTTATGGCCGCTATGCCGGCAACGACATCACAGTCGATCGCAAGGAAATCAAGATCCTGCGCGAGAGCGATATTCTGGCCAAGGTCGTGAAATAAGTCAGGCGAACGAGCCGTTCCTCCATGCCGATCAGGACGACGTCCGTGGTCTCATCATGAAGCGTGCGGGAACGACGCGAGTTTATAAATATTGTGCCGTTAACTAGTAGCATTAGTTAAGAAAATCAAACAGGAGACTAATCCATCATGGCGAAACAATTACTCTATACCGACGACGCCCGCAAGAAGTTGCTGGCCGGCGCCGAGAAGCTCGCCAAGGCGGTTGGCAGCACGCTGGGGCCGACAGGCCGCAACGTCATCATCGAGAAAAGCTTCGGCGGGCCGACGGTTACCAAGGACGGCGTCACGGTTTCCAAGGAAATCGAGCTGGCCGATCCCTTTGAAAACATGGGCGCCAAGCTCGTCAATGCGGTCGCGCAGAAGACCAGCGACATCGCCGGCGACGGCACGACCACGGCCACCATTCTGGCCCTCTCCCTGTATCAGGAAGGCCTGCGCAACATCACGGCGGGTGCCAATCCCATGGCGGTGAAGCGCGGCATCGACAAGGCCGTCGAGGCAGCGGTCAACCACCTGGAAGGGCTCTCCAAGAAGCTTTCCAAAAAGGAAGAGATGGAGCAGGTCGCCAGCATCAGCGCCAACAACGATCCGGTGATCGGCAAGCTGATGGCCGACGCGTTTGAAAAGGTCGGCAAGGACGGCGTCATCACGGTCGAGGAAGGCAAAACCTCCGAAACCACGCTGGATTTCGTCGAAGGCATGCAGTTCGACAAGGGCTACATTTCGCCCTACTTCGTCACCAATCCGACGGAAATGAAGGCCGAGCTGGACAACCCGTACATTCTTATCTTCGAAAAGAAGCTGTCGAACGTTCGCGATATGCTGCCGCTCCTGGAAAAGGTCGCCCAGGCTGCCAGGCCGCTGCTCATCATCGCCGAAGATGTCGAGAGCGAGGCGCTGGCCGCCCTGGTAGTCAATCGGCTACGCGGCATTCTGCAGGTTTGCGCGGTCAAGGCGCCCGGCTTCGGCGATCGCCGCAAAGCCATGCTCGGCGACATAGCGGTGCTCACGGGCGGCAACTTCATCAGCGAAGACCTTGGCCTCAAGCTGGAGAACATCACGCTCGATCAGCTTGGCTCGGCACAGACGGTGCGGGTCGAAAAGGAAAACTGCACGATCATCAACGGTGCTGGCAAGAGGCCCAACATCCAGAAGCGCATCGAGCAAATTCGCGCCCAGATGGAGCAAACGGAAAGCGAATATGACAAGGAAAAGTTCAGCGAACGGCTGGCGAAGCTCACGGGCGGGGTTGCCATCCTGCGCGTCGGCGCCGCGACCGAAGCGGACATGAAGCAGAAGAAAGGCCGCGTCGAGGACGCTCTGCACGCGACGCGTGCGGCCGTCGCCGAAGGCATTCTTCCCGGGGGCGGCGTCGCCCTGATCCGCGCCATCGCCATCGTGGAAGCGCTGGCTGAAAAGCTCAAGGGAGACGAGAAAGCCGGCGCCGAGATCGTGGCCCGCGCCCTCGAGAAACCGATTCGTCAGCTCGCCGAGAATTCGGGTACGGATGGCGCGGTGGTTGCCGACGAGATCAAGCAGCAGAAACCGAACGTGGGTTATAATGCCAATACCGGTGAATATGTGGACATGTTCAAGGCCGGTATCGTCGATCCCACCAAGGTGACCCGCAGCGCCTTGCAAAACGCGGCCAGCATTGCCGGCCTCATGCTCACGACCGAGGTGATGATCACCAAGATCGATGAGGACGACACGAAGTCGCGCGTCTCTGGCGCGATTCGCTAAGCTCGGTCGATCCGGCATTCAACGCGACGCGGCAATCAGGTAATATCGAATTTCCTGGTTTCCGCGTCGCCTAGTTTACTAGAGCGTTCGAAAAAAAGGGGTCAGACCCCCTAATACTCTGCGAGAACGTTGAAAACTCTGTTCGCTTCAAAGGGGTCTGACCCCTTTTTTCCGAACGCTCTTAGTCTTCCCCGAACGGAGGGGGATGAATGACCACCAAGCGGTGCTTTTATGAAATCCTGGGTGTCGCCAAAACGGTCAGTGAAGAGGACCTGAAAAAAGCCTACCGCGTATTGGCCATGAAGTATCATCCGGATCGCAATTCCGGCGACGAGGAGGCGGCCGTACGGTTCAAGGAAGCCGCGGAGGCCTATGCCGTGCTGAGCGATGCGCAGCAGCGCCAGGTCTACGACCGTTACGGTCACGCGGGCCTGAGCGGCATGGCCAACATGCCGGACTTTGGCAATACGCAGTCGATTTTCGATTCCCTGGGCGATCTGTTCGGCGATTTCTTTGGCGGCGGGCAGCCGCGGCCGGGGCCCGCAGCGTGGCGAAGATCTGCTGCTGAACGTGGAAATCGAGCTGCACGAGGCCGCCAGGGGCTGCAAGAAATCGGTCACCGTGCCGCGCAAGGAACAGTGCCCCGATTGCTCCGGCTCCGGTTGCAAAAAGGGGACGCAGCCCGTGGCTTGCCGCCAGTGCAAGGGGCAAGGCGTGGTGCTGATGAACCAGGGCTTCTTCCGGGTGCAGCAAACATGCCGGGCGTGCGGCGGCAGCGGCGCGGTCATCACGGACCCGTGCCCCACGTGCGTTGGTCGGGGGCGCATCAGCGTCAAACGAACGCTGGAGGTGGCCATTCCGGCCGGTGTCTTCAGCGATGCGCGCCTGCAGGTTCGCGGTGAAGGGGAAGCGGGCGCACCGGGAGGGCCGCGCGGCGACCTTTACCTGGAAATCCGCGTCCGCGAGCACCGCATCTTCCAGCGCAAGGACGATCACCTGATCTGCGAGGTGCCGATAACCTTCAGTCAAGCCGCTCTCGGTGCCGAGATCGAAATTCCAACGCTGGACGGTGTCATCAAGCACAAACTGGAGCGAGGCATCCAGAGCGGCGATCACCTGCGCGTGCCGAGCAAGGGCATGCCTAACTTGCGTAATGGCCGTCCGGGCGATCTGCTGGTGCTGATCAAGGTGGTGACGCCGCGCGGGCTCAATAAAAATCAGGAAGAGCTATTTCGCGAACTGGCGGAGATCGACAAGAAAAACGTGTCTCCGGAGCATACCAGCTTTTTGGAAAAATTGAAGGTATTGTTCACCGGGAAAAAAGACGAGAACGAGACGAAGGAAGGAGGAGACCCCATGAGCGAAGCCAAGGCGGATACCCCGGCGGCAGCCCCCGCGAAGGCGGACGAGCTCGAGACCTTGCGCAAACAGGCAAACGAGTTTCGCGACCTGGCCCTGAGGACGCGTGCCGAGTTCGAGAACTACCAAAAACGCAACCAGAAGGACCGCGAACAGGAGCGGCGCTACTGGTACACCCCTTTGGTGCTAGACATTCTCCCCGTGCTCGACAACCTCGAACGCACGCTCGCCGCCGCCAAGCAGGCTGGCGACGAAGGCGCCCTCGTCCAGGGGGTGGCCATGGTGCAGGGGCAATTCCTGGAGATGCTCAAGCGGCACGGCATAACCCCCATCGACGCCGACGGACAGCCCTTTGACCCGAACATCCACCAGGCCGTCATGCAGAAACCGTCGCCCGATCATGAAAGCGGCACGATTCTGCAAGTGCTGGAGCAAGGTTTCATGAACCACGATCGCGTGCTGCGGCCGGCCAAAGTCGTCGTCTCTTCCAAATGAGCCGTGGCCCAGGGCCGTTAACACTGCAACCGTCCTTTTGAGGTCACCATGCCAACCTACGATTATGTATGCGATGCCTGCGGCCATAAGTTCGAAGAATTTCAGTCGATGATGGACAAGAACCTGAAAAAGTGCCCGGCCTGCAAAAAGCCCAAACTCCGCCGGCTGATCGGCACCGGCGCGGCCATCATCTTCAAGGGCTCCGGTTTTTATCAGACCGACTACCGGAGCGAATCCTACAAGAGCGGAGCGAAGGCCGAGGAAAACAGGGCCGCGCCGCCGAAAACGGACGCTGCCGCTACGAACGATACAACCAAAGCGGACGCTCCAGCCCCTGCCGCTGAACCGAAAAAGAGCAGCGACAGCAAGGGGACGGGGAAAAAGCCCAAGTCGTCCAATTAGATATTCCGATGCAGTCAGGCAGAGGCCAGGACGCAAGCTCCCGTAGTCCCCCAAATTCGGCCGCTCCTTCGGCCGTTTCCAATAGAGTGGAGGCGTGGTTTTTGACCACGCCTCCCTTTTTTTGTTTACCGGTTGCGCCGCACGTTTTGAAGAAGAATTGCCTCGCCTAAAAAGAGGAACCGGAAGTCCGCTTGTATGGGGGCATAACAAGCGAAACCTTCCGGTTCCAGGCTCCAGAGAGGATGGAGTGCATCCTAGGTGTAGGAAAAGGTCTCCTCCCCGGGCCGTCTCTATTGTATGCGAGCAAGTCAAGTAGGCAAACTTTCTTATTAAAGTAGTCCGTGCATGCGGTAGGTGAGTGCACGCACGCAGGAACATCCCACGCCGTGGTACACGTGGCCGGCGGGATCGCTTGTGGTGACCTTAACGATAATGCCGATTTTTCCGGCAATGCACGCGCCGCGGAACCGATTCTTCCCTCCTTACTGGTCTATTCGTTGGAAAAGGATTGATCCCACGCTGTTTATCAGCGAAAATGGACCTGGGTTACCTATTTTGACAATGGCAGGACGTTGGGGCACAGGTTCACCCATTTCCCCATCCCCACATGTCCCCTTTATTGTCGGCGACTTCCAATTTGGAGCGGCACCTCAATGGCCAAGCACCCTGACGAACCCAATCCCAAACATAAACCGGACCATGACCATCCAGAGCAGATCGACGAAGTTGAAGAAATCTTCGAAGCGGATCTCGAGGAGGAATTGCCGCCGGTAAGAGCCAAAAAGCCACACAAAGAAGACGACCCGCCCGCCCCGCCGACTCAGGTCGCGCCGCTGGAATGGGACAGTGGCGGGACGGTGCAACCTGGCCCGGCATATGAAGAGCACGATGGCGAGCGCCCGGCTATTCGGGCCCGGCCCACCCCCACATGCCCAATCTCTCGCTTGATGAGCCGGCCCTACCCGGTTCCTATTTGACGATTGGCGGCCCCTCCGAAGTGTTTCATGATGAGCAGCCGGCGCCCAAGGCACCTGAGGACTCCTGGGTGGCTGAGGCGGCCGCTGAAGCGGAAGTGGTCGAAGTCGAGCCTGAATCCGATGTTTTGGAAGCCGAAGTAGTCGAGCATACGGACGGCTCTTCCGTCGTCGAGGCCGCGGAGGTCGTCGAAGAGCCCTCCGGCGTGTTTGCCGACGAACCCATTGAGGCGACCGGAAGCTCGTCCGTGGTCGTTTCCGAAGTTGCCGATCATGATCCCTCCTCGGAAGTCATGGCCGAGGAATTCACGGACATCAAACACGATTCGTCGGTCATTTCGGCGAGTGTCCTTGAGGCGGAAAGTGCCGTGGAGGCCGCTGAGGTAGCAGAGGACGAATCAATCGTCGAGGCGTTGCCGGCCTCGGATGTGGTCCTGAGTGTGGATGAAGTGACGGCGGCCTCCGGGTCGTCGGTTCAGGATGTTTCGGGAATGAAAGCGGTCCAGGCCACGCCGCCGCCGCTCAAGGCGGACGACGTTTTCGAGGCCGACTTCATGGCCATCCAGGAGGAGGAGGAGGCTAACCGCGAAGCGAGCAGCATCTTCGGTGCGGACGTCCCCGAGGAAGAAAAACCAATCGTGACCGAAAGCATGGCCCACAAGGAAGAGGCCTTCGATGAAATACTAGAGTCCACGGAGCCCCTGGGCCAAATATTGCCCTCCGACAAAACGCCCAAGAAACCAAAAAAGGTCCAGCCGGAAGCTGTCGAGGAAGACACCGTCGACCTGGGGAGCGATCCGGAAGTCAACGTGGACGCCTCGGAGCTGGAGAAACTTTGGAAAGAAAGGGCGGCACACACGGCCCCCAAGAAGTTGCCCGAACCGGAACAGGACATCGACTGGGACGACGTCCAGACGATGGCCGATTCGCACGTGGTCAAGGAGATGGATGACGCCGGCCAAACGATGGACACCTTTAGTGCGCCGGCACAGGACGCGGCTGACGCGGAAGAAGACTTTATCGCGGCCGAAGACGTCGATGCGGATGACGGGGCTTCCGGTGTGGACCTTGGCAAAAAAGCCAACGGCAAACACCCCTTGTCGGGAATCGACCCGGTGGCCGAAGCGCTGGAATCCGGCGTCGATCTTGATGACGCACCGGCGCAAGAAAAAGAAAACCAGGGCGGAACACGAAGCGACGGAACTGGACGCCGAAGCCCTGGTCGAGCCCGATGAGGTCCAGTTCGACCAGACTGGAGCTCACGCGGCCAAGGTCTACGATGAACACGAGGACGTTGCCGCCTTGGTTGAAGATGATGTAACTGGTGAAGAAACGCCTGACGCCTCGATGGCAGACGAGGAAATCGCGCCGGCCAAGGCCACCAAGGGTGGTAAGAAAGCTCCAGACAACGCCAAGCTTGTCGGGGCTGGCCAGGGCGGCGGCCGCGGCTGGCTGACCGGTGCGCTCGTTACAACGGGCGTTTTCGCTGTTTTGTTCGCAGTGCTATGGTTCCTGGCCCCTGGCCTACTCGAAACAATCGGCAAGAGCTCGCCGACCGCCTCAGCCCCCGTGCGCAAAGTCGTCAAGACGGACCAGACCCAATTGAAAATGTTGCAGGCCAGGGCCCAAAAAGCTGAAGAGGAACTGAAAATCGCGCAGATCGATGGCGGCGCGGGCCAGAAAAAGCTGGTGGCCGATCTCGTAGCGAGCAAAGCAAAGGAATTCGCGCTGAAGGAGCAGCTCGAAAAGGCCGAAGCTGCCAAACTAGAAGCCGGTAAGGACCTCAGTGCCGTTGCCGACGTCCTGGTAAAGGAAAAACTACTGAGTGACACGGACAAACTTGACCCCGCCACGATGCGAAAGATTATTGGCGATTTGGCCGACAACAAGGGGGGCCTGGCAGCCGTCAACAAGATGCTGGAAGAAGCCAAAATCAAGGACCCCGGCGAACAGGGCGTCGCCAAATTGGTCGCCGCCAAGAAAGAGGTCGAAGAAAAGATCGATACGCTCAACAAGATGCTGGCCGAAGAAATGGCCACGCGCGAAAAAATTGCCAAGGACCGCGATGAACTCGACCAGACCCTGAAGGGCGCTTACAAGGAGCTGGCCGGCGGCGCGGACGAAGATCCCCGCGGCAAGATCGTCGACGCCGTCAAGCGTATGCGCGATCAGGCCGACTCGCCCTTGACGCTACCGGTCACGCAGATCGCCAAGGCGTTGGGCGGGCTAGGCAATAATGCGGGCAAAATGCTCGGCGACGCCTTCAACTATGCCGCTCTCGCCGGGGAACTGGCGTTCTATCGCGCGCGTGAACCGCTGATCCTGACGCCGGAACGAAAGTTGGACTACTATATCGCCCTCTTCCAAAACGAGGGGACCAAAGACCGGGCCGAAGCAGACCTGGCCGTGCGTGAAGTCGCCTGGGTACTCTCCAAGGACTCGCATTCGTCCAGCGAGGCCCAGGTCAAGGCCCTCATCGTCACTGGCCTCATCGGCCGCCAGCAAGGTAATTATGAAGCGGCGCGGAAGATCCTGGAACTGGCAACAAAAACCGGCGCAGCTTACGCCGATACCCAGTGGATGAAGACGGCGGCCGCCGTTCTTCACGACCTCTCGGAACCAAACGCGTTTTACTTGCCGCGCCGAAAAGTCGATGCTCGAAGGGGACCCGGAGGCGGCGTCCGAAGTGCTGAATGCCGGCCTAAAGGCCTTCCCCGCCAATCCGCGTTTATTGGTGCGGCGTAGCCTCGTGCGCCTGGAATTAGCACAGGGGAAAAAGGCCCAGGTCGCCAAGCTTGAAAAAGAAATACGCGCTGATGCCGAAGCGGCCGCCAAGGACCCTGACGCGGCACCCGAAGCCGCCTTTGTCCTGGGCCTGCTCGAACAGGAATTAGGTCATTACGACAAGGCTGAAAGCGAATATCGCAAAGCCATCAAGGCGCACCATGGCAGTCCGGAGGATTATAGCCGATACGTCATCGCCCTGGCCCGGCTCTTGCAGCGCAAGCGCGGCAATGTGTCGGCGCCTATCGCGCCCAGCGCGGAAGAACCTGCGCCAGCAAAGGAGAAGGATACCCCGGCCGCACAAAAGAGCGCTCACCTGGCACCCCTGCGCGCATTCCTGGCGTGTGCCTTGATTGGCGTGCAAATTAGCGACGAGGACCTCGATGAAGACCCGGCCACCGCTGCCCGCCTCAAGGAAAGCATGGAGCTGGCCAACAAGCTCATCGAGTCCACCAACTCAAAAATCAAGGGACAGGGCTACATGATTCTGGGACAGGCGCTGTCGAAGATGGGCCGGCGGACGGACGGCCTGAAGGAATATGTCAAGGGACTCGAACTTCTCTATCCGGGTACGGTGAGCAAGGAAATCGCCAAGCTCCTGGACGATCACCCCGCCTTCCAGCAACCCGAGGCCACCCGGGCCAATCCTGTGCTCGCCGAGCAGTATTTCGGCAAGGGGCTGCACGCCTTTTGGTCGCAAAGCTATGCGGAGGCGGAGGCTCAATTCAAGAAAGCAGTCCAGTCTTATAACCTGGATGCACGCTATCAATATTACTTGGGCATGGCTCTGTTGGCACAAAAAGGCAGCGGCAAGCGCGCCGCCGCCTACCACGCTCTTGAACAGGGGGCACGCCTGGAAGCCGCCAACAGGCCGAGCGTCAATGATGTCAACGCCAGCCTCGAACGCGTCCAGGGTAGTCTGCGCGCCCTGGTAGACCGTTACAGGCAGCAAGCCATCGTGGCGGCGAACTAGACGCGGCTGTTAACTTGCACGGTTGGGTGACTCAGGCTTGTGGTCCCCGCTTCCTTGCCGCGCGCTTCGATCTTTTGTAAACTGATTTTTTATCGAACGACGACAAAAAGGGACGGCGATGCCACATACTCCGAGTGCGAAGAAATCAATGCGGCAAGACGCGAAGCGGCGTTTGCGCAACCGGGCCGCGAAAAAGGCCATTAAAATTCAAGTGAAGCAAATCACCGAACCCGCCAAGGACGCCACTCCAGAGAAACTGCAAGTCGAATTCGCGCCGCCATCCGCAAGCTGGACAAGGCGGCGGCGCGGCGTGTCATTCATCCCAACAATGCTGCCCGCAAGAAATCCCAACTCGCCCGTCTTCTCAACGCCCAGGGCAAGTAGTCGGTCCGGAATTGTGAAGCTAACGGCGGGCCCACGCTTACTTCGCGGCCGGTTGCTTGCGCCACGTAAGCAATGTATCTGGCCAGGTAGGTGCCGAAGTCATCGACCGCGCGCGGACCTGTCCGCGCCAGGTCGTCGATTTCGACCTGCGCCATGACGAAGCTCAGCATCGCCTGGGTGACCGGATCGGTATCGTTGATGGCGTTCCACAAAATGGAAATGTGATTGCGCTTGGCAATCTCATAACACTCCGCGTTACAGCCCGCCTTGACCAGCACCTTGCAAAACGCTTCGGCCCAGGTCGATCGCACGCAGGCAAGTCATTGTCGGCATACATAATCAAAAATGGCGGGATTTGCTTGCCGACGTGGTTGATCGGCGAGGCGTCCCCACGCGCGACGCTGTCCCCGCCAAAAGCGACATCGAAAAGTTGGCCCGACGGAATGGAGAATACGCCGCTCAGGGGCATGGCCCCTCTGATTGCACTCGTCGGCAGACCCACCGCCTTGAGATAACGTTCGTCCGTGGCGAGCAGCGCGGTCAAGTGCCCGCCCGCCGAATGGCCACTGACGAAAAGTTCGTCATTACGGCCCCCATATTTATGGATGTTCTTGTAGGTCCAGGCAAACGCCCGGGCCACGTCCCGAATGTGTTCGGGGTGCTTGACGTCCGGGGAGAGGCGGTAATTGGGACAGACGACGCCGATGCCGTGGCGATTGAATGCCCTGGCCAAAATCGTGTAAATGCCGAGCTGGTCCTTGTTGCCCTTGACCCAGCCCCCGCCATGAACGAACAGGATCACCGGAAAATCCTTATGGCCCTTGGGAACATGGATGTCAAGCAGGTGCCGCACGGGATCGGCGTCGGGGCCGTCGTAGTAAGGCAAGTCGCGAAAAGATTGTTGCTCGAAGACCGGTGGCGCGGCCCAGCGCCTGCTGCCGTGGCAAATAACAGGATGAGGGATAATCCGCGCGTCATTCTTCCTCCCGCTGTCGAGCGGCCCGGGTTCAGGGTCGGAACACGTTCGTCCGGTTCAATTTACTACCTTAAATCCCTTTGGCGAACTGCATTTTCCTATGGTCAATATTTGCGAACCTCGACACAATAAGCCTTAATGACAATTACCTTTATTCCGCCTGGAGGAGCGCCGACCATGCTGCGTCTTTTTTCGTTTGCCCTGGTTGCCCTTTGCCTGGCTCCCCGCGGCGTCGTCGCCCTGGAGCTGAAAAACGTTCGCCCGACGTACGGGCCGCTCGGCGCCACCAGGGAAAACACGAAATGCGTACCCGGCGATTCTCTGTTCATCACTTATGATATCGAAGGCCTCACGATCAATCCCAAGACAGGCCGGGCCAATTACGTCACGATTTTGGAACTTATCGATAACACCAATGCCGTCGCCTTCAAGAAAGATACTCCCAATGACGTTGCCCTGCCCCTGGGGGGTTCGCGCATGCCGGGGGACCTGGTCGTTTTTTTGGGCAGCAACCAAAAAGCCGGCAAGCACAAGGTCCGCCTTAGCGTTCGCGACAATTTGGCCAAGGACACCAAGTCCTTTGAATACCCCTTCGACGTGATTGCTCCGGATTTCAGCTTCGTGGGCGTCTCGGCGAAGTCGGTTGGCTTTCCCGGGGAAAATTACCTCGCCAGCTTCGCGATCGTCGGCATGGCGCTGGATGCCAACAAGGGCCCCAGTGTCGACATCGCCATGCGCGTCTATGACCAGGCTGGCAAACAGCTGGTATCACCGCAACTTTTGAGCAATCTCCCCAAGGACCTGCCCGACGAAATCGATCTTAAAAAGGAAAACTTCGTGCCGATGCAGTTCCCTATTTATCTCAATCGCGCCGGCACCTTTCTCGTTGAAGTGCTCGCCAATGACAAACTTACCAAAAAGCAAATCCAGATACGCTATCCCTTGACCGTCGTGGATACGGCCACGATTGGCGCCCGCAGGTAACGGCATAGAGCAACTCGAATACTCCCATGAGGCTACCCATGAGTCAGCTTGAAGAACGTATCGCGCAGTTTCGCAAAATGGCCAACGATG
Organism: uncultured Planctomycetota bacterium; assembly: GCA_963848825.1. Classification (GTDB taxonomy): domain Bacteria; phylum Planctomycetota; class Planctomycetia; order Gemmatales; family Gemmataceae; genus CAVVSQ01. The sequence goes on from CAWKFA010000010.1 coordinate 424,913, forward strand.
ATCCCGAGAATGAGTTGGGGCATTTTCGCCTCGGTCAATTGCTGATGGAAGCGGAACAATATCCCGACGCGGTCGCGTCCTTTCGTCGTACGCTCGAGTTAAGCCCGGAGTTCTCCAAGGTCTTCCAGCTCCTCGCGACTTGCCTGCTGAAGATGAATGAGCGCGCCGAGGCCATCAAGGTCCTGCGCGAGGGCTTCGCGGTGGCCGACCAGCGTGGCGACAACATCCCACGCGACGAGATGGTGAAGATGCTCATTGAAGTCGGCGAGCCGGCCCCGGTGCCCCAAAAGAAATCCGCGCCGACCGTCGCGGGCGAAGGTGGCTTTCGCTGTCAGCGCCCGGGCTGCCCCTCGGGAACGCATGCGCCACCCGCTCGCCAAGCCGCCCATGAATGATGAGCTGGGTAAGAAAATTCAGGCCCAGGTTTGCGCCGATTGCTGGAATTACTGGCTGCGGGATGTTAGCATCAAGGTGATCAACGAGATGCGCCTCGATCTGAGCACCGAACAGGGGGTCACGGTGTATGACCAGATCATGCAAGAAACCCTGGGACTATCATGACCACCTGCGCTGACATCACCGACACCCTCGAAGCCGAGCATTATCTCGTCAGTCACGGCAAGTGTGGCGGGCTTGGCAACTTCGCCGCCAGCGGGTCCTGTACCCTGCGACGCGGTGATCGCGTGGTCATCGAAGGGCCGCGCGGCCGGGAAGTCGGTACCGTCCTACGCCAGGCCAATGTACGGCAATCCCGCCTTCTGGGCGTAGCCTTGTCCGGCGCCATCGTGCGCCTGTTGAGTCAGGATGATGAGCTGGACCTTCGCCAACAGCATGCGCTGCAAGAACGGCTCTTTGCCGCCGCCAGCCAGCTTGCTCGGTCGCGGGACCTGCCCATCGAAATCCTTGACGTCGACGTGCTTCTAGAAAACCGTGCCATCATACAGTTCCTGGGCGTGGACGACGCAGCGCTGGAGGCCTTCGCGGACCATCTTGGTCGCGACTTCGGCGTCGAGATACATCTCGAAAACCTGGCGCTGGCAACTGTTGCCGAGGAACCGGCAGGCTGCGGCAAACCGGACTGTGGCAAGACGGACGGCGGCGGCTGTACCACGTGCAGCACGGGCGGAGGCTGCTCATCCTGCGGTAGTGAAGCCACCGACTTGAGCCCCTATTTCGCGCACTTGCGGACCAAAATGGAAAACAATCAGCGCACGCCCCTTCTCTAGAATGCGGCGACATAAATAATAGGGTGGCTACGCTGGAGGCCCGGCGCGGATGAGCGAAGATCCACAAATTCACGACCAGGCATGGTTTATCGCCCACGTCCGCCAGCATCAAGCCCGACTGCGGGCCTCGATTCGTGCCCTGGGAGTACGGGCCGAGGCTGTCGATGATATTGCCCAGGACACATTTCTCCTGGCCTGGCAAAAGGTCGCGGAATTCGACTCCGGTGACTTCGGCGCCTGGGTTGCCCAGATCGCCCGCCGCCTTGTTGCCAACGAACGGCGCAAAGACGTACGTCGTAGCCGTCTGCTGGCGGGTGAGGTGACGGACTTGCTGTTGCAACTGGCAGCGGATGTCACCCATGTCGGCGCGGGGCTCGAGAAGGATGATGAAGTCGCAGCCCTGCGCGGCTGCCTTGAGCAGTTGCCGGCCCACGGGCGAGAAATGATCCGCCTGCGCGATTATGAGGATCTATCGCCCGGCGCCATCGCCAGCCACCTGGGACGACAGTCCGATGCGGTGCGTCAAATACTGTTGCGGCTGCGGCGCAAGCTGCTCGAATGCATGGCCTCGCGGCTGGGTTGGAATTAGCTTTAGTTTCGTGCATTATTCGAGTGAACGGCCAGGCAGCGGCTGCAAAAACACGACTTCCGAGGAGCAAGGCCCCTCGGAAGTTTTTTGGTTTAACAGGCTTATTAGCGATGGTAGCGGTAATGGGCCCCGTGGCCGTAGTAGTTCCAGCGGTAACCGCCCCAGTAGGGCGTGTAGTACACCACCGGGCGACGCACAATGACAGGGGGCGCTACCACAAGGGGCGCCGGAGTGACGTAGCTTGGCCCAACCACCGTGTAGCCTGGCTGATAAACAACGCCGGCCGGGCCGGACTGAACTTGAATGGGCACAGGCGTTTGCGCCTGACTCACCGCCGGGGCGACCAGCCCAAGCCCCATGAAGCCGAGAACAGCAAGCGAAAGGATGCGATACATGTTTGCCTCCAGGTGTTGAAAAGTTCCGTTTCCCGATAGAAGAACGCCTGGAGGTTGCGAAGTTGCGCGGGGTGGGGAACTCTCATTTTGTCTTAATGTCCACAACGAACCCACCTTTACGATCAATCTACCAGCCCGTAGGGTGGCGTCGAGCGTACTCGCGCTGACCCACCAATCGCCACGCGGAATCAAAGCCAAAAAGCAGGAGCGTGTAATTCTGCCTTCGTGTATTTCGGTGGGTAGCGAGTACGCTCGAGCCATACAGTTGTCGGCCAGTCTCCGTAGGGTGGGTCGAAGCGTACTCGCGCTGACCCACCAATCGCCGCGCGGAATCAAGGCCCGAAAGCAGGAGCGTGTAATTCTGCCTTCGTGTATTTCGGTGGGTCAGCGCGAGTACGCTCGACGCCACCCTACAGGTGTCGGTTAGTACCCGTCGGGTGGGTCGAAGCGTACTCGCGCTGACCCACCAATCGCCGCGCGGAATTAAGGCCGAAAGGCAGGAGCGTGTAATTCTGCCCACGTGTATTTCGATGGGTCAGCGCGAGTACGCTCGACGCCACCCTACAGGTGTCGGTTAGTACCCGTCGGGTGGGGCGTCTCAACCGTTCTCTTACGACAAGGAAAGCAGGTTTTTCCATGCAGAAAATCACCCCGTTTTTATGGTTTGACGGCAAAGCGGAGGAGGCCATGACTTTTTATACCTCCGTTTTCAAGAACTCGAAGATCGGCACCATTTCTCGTAATGGCGAAGGCTCGGTGATGTCGGCGTCCTTTCAACTTGATGGGCTGGATTTCATCGCCTTGAACGGTGGACCGGCCTTCACGTTCTCGCCCGCTATTTCGTTTTTTGTCAACTGCCAAACGCAGGAAGAGGTGGATCACCTCTGGGAAAAGCTTTCCGAGGGGGGCAAAAAATCAAGGTGCGGCTGGCTGCAGGACAAATTCGGGGTATCGTGGCAGATCATTCCCACGACCCTGGGCGAATTGCTCCGCGACAAAGATGCGGAGAAATCGAAAAGAGTCATGAAGGCCATGCTGCAAATGGACAAGATCGACATCGCGCGTTTACGGCAGGCCTACGAGCAAGCGTGAGCTTTGCTTTATTTCGCTTGCAATCCCCAAACGAACCACTATTTTGGTCAAGGTGTCGTCGCCCGTTTAGCCGTTTTACCGGGAAGCAACAAATGAACCATCCCGACGATCCTGATGAAGGCATTCAACCCGGACGAATTCCGTCCGGGCGGCGGTTTGACGAAGAAGAGCACTTGGAGGACGACGGCGTACCCGATATCGAGCTCAAGAAGGACCAGGCATCGGCCGACCTGACGCCGCTCGACTGGTGTATTTGCATCTTCTGTTCCGGCATCGGCTGCATCGTTGGCATTGTCCGCCTGGTTCAGGGCAAGCCAAGCGCCTACAAGATGATCGGCGTTTCCCTGGTGGCCGGCGTCATCTGGAACGTGATTCAAATGGCGGTCCGCGAGGCCCTGCGCCGCTGAGGCGGCCTACTTAGCGTTCGAAAAAAAAGGGGTCAGACCCCTTGAAGCCAGCAGAGTTTTCAACGCTTTTGCAGGATACCCAGGGGGTCTGACCCCTTTTTTTTCGAACGCTCTTAGCGCAAAAGGTAACCTACGTTGGCAAGCGTGGCTCCAAGTTCGGTCCCTTCGCGGCGCCGGCACCAGGAAATGCTGGCGGTTGCCTGCATGATCGCTGTTGCTGCCCTCATGCTGCAAGTTCGCGGTCACGAGCAAGTATTCCTGGCATTCTTTCCCGAGCTGACGTTGCCACCGCTCTGCATGTCGCGCGAATGGTTTGGCGTCTCCTGTCCAGGGTGCGGCCTGACCCGTAGCTTCATTTACCTGGCCCAGGGCGACTGGCTGGCTTCCTGGCAAGTTCACCGTCTCGGCTGGCTGCTTGCCGCGGCGGTAATTCTGCAAATTCCCTACCGCTGCTACCGTCTGTTTCGGCCCGCCATGACACCGCGAGCCGTCCGCCTGAGCCGCTGGTTCGGCCGCTGTCTCATCTCCCTGCTCGTGGGTAACTGGCTGTTCGAATTGGTCTGGAACACGCTTCAAGGAGCAGTTCCCGGGAATTAATTCTGGTGAAAGGCGACAACATGGCCCTGCGCAGCGCCGTTCTGGCGATAATCCTTCTGGTCGCTCCCACCCTTGCCCTTGGGCAATCACCTCCATGGTCCCTGCCCTTGATCGATCTGGACGGTAGGGTGGATCACCAAGTAGTAGTCGATCGTGAGAAGGGACAATATCTTGGCCATCCCACGACGCTTCTCCTTGAGGACGGCAAAACCATCCTGTGCGTCTATCCGAAAGGACACGGGCGCGGCCCCATTGTTTATAAACGCAGCGCCGATGGCGGCAAAACCTGGTCGGCTCGGTTGCCCACGCCCAAAAGTTGGGAAACGTCTCTTGAAACGCCAACGCTTCATCGAGTCGTTGACGCGTCCGGCAAGAAGAGGATCATTCTCTTCAGCGGTCTCTATCCCGTGCGTATGGCCATCAGTGAAGATGACGGCAATTCCTGGTCCGAGCTCAGGGCCGTCGGCAACTGGGGCGGTGTCGTCACCATGGCCTCCGTCATCGAACTCAAGAGCGGGCCAGGTCACTACGTCGCCTTATTTCACGACGATGGGCGCTTTTTCCAAAGCGGCGGCGCCGCGACCGGCGTTTTCACGCTCTACCAGACGATTTCCAGGGATGGCGGACTTACCTCGGCGCAACCGCAAGCAATTTATCAGTCGTCCAAAGTCCATCTCTGCGAACCCGGAGCGCTGCGCTCCCCCGATGGCAAGCAAATCGCGGTGCTGTTGCGGGAAAACCGCCGCGTAAAAAACGCCCACGTGATCTTTTCTGCCGACGAGTCCCAAACATGGACCGAGCCGCGCGAGCTCCCCCTCGCGCTGACCGGTGATCGCCATGTCGCAAAGTATGGTCCGGATGGACGGCTGTTTATTTCCTTCCGCGATGTGCTGCCCAAAGGAACGTTCAGTCCCACAGCCGGCGACTGGGCCGGCTGGGTCGGCACCTATGAAGACATCGTCCAGAACCGCGAGGGTCAGTATCGAGTCCGCCTCAAGAAAAACCACAAGGCCAATGACTGCGCCTACCCCGGCGTCGAACTGTTGCCGGACGGGACCTTTGTAACAACAACGTACGGCCACTGGGTCGCGAAAGAATCCCCATACATCCTGAGCGTGCGCTTTTCACTGGCTGAACTGGACGGGCTTGCCAGGCGGCTTTTGGAGAGAAAGTAGGGTGCCGGCGTGCGTTGGGATGACGTTTGCATCGACGGCCATTGGCAAGTCGAAAGCTAAATCACCGATCTGGTGTTCCAATGAGTTTTCGAAAAGTCCGACGTTTGCGTTTGAACTGCTCCTCAACTCTTGCATTCGTGATCGTACTTGGGGTTGGCCAGCCTGCGCGCACAGGATTGGCCGCAGTGGCGAGGTCCGCTGGGGCAAGGAATCACGTTTGCCAGAAACTTGCCTCCCTCGGCGGAATCGACTTCTTTAAAAGTGCTCTGGAAGACGCCTATTCCGGGCGAAGGATGTTCATCCCCAATAGTCAGCCAGGGACGTGTTTATCTAACCACGGCTTATGAGGGAGCGCAACGACATGCGTGGGACCGGCCGACTTTTTGGGCGACCGTCATTCTCTCGTGTTGTGTGGTTGGACTGACCCTTACGCAGATTCCGAGGGCATGCCGATTCTTCTCCGCTCGACCTGTCCTGATTGGGGTGCTCGGCATTTGGACGATAACTGTTGTTGGGCTGACCACCGTCGTGTTGGCCGAACCGCGTTGGTTTTGGCAATTTGCCGACCCCTGGACTGGCACAAAAGTTGTGAATGCGGAGCTTCCCTGGGTTGAGTCGTTGAACCTGAGGCCGGTGATCGCGTTCTTGTACGGGTCTTTAGCGCTGATTTTCATCGGGCTGACAGATTATGGTCGTGTGAAAGTCGATTCCCCGGTCACTCCCCCGTTATTGACGTGCTGGCTCACCATTTTGACGCTGGCCGTTACGGTGAGCTGCTGCACTACCTTGGGACTTATCAGCTGCTGGCCAAATTGGTTCTTTCCGGCCAGTCACCGGTGGTTGGTCTGGCTTGTCACTGGTGGCCTGGGTCTTTTCGCTCTTGCAGGGAGCATCGGCTGGCTTCGTCAGGGCGGAAAAATGAGTCTGCTCCTGACCGGCGTAGGATTCGCGTTAGCCGGGTGGCTTTTCCACGGCACGCCCAGCGACGAATTCGGCAATCCGCTCAGCCTACTAAATCGGATCGCGTATCTTTTCCCTGCGCTCATGCTTTTCGCCCTTCACGCATGGGTATTCATCCTGCCGAATGGAAGAACGAAGAACGGAGAAAGAGGGAGAGCAGCGGCAGCGATGTACTCCTTCCTCTGTCTTCTGGTAGCGATGCTGGGTGGCATCGTGTTTGTCCGGTCGAATTATCTTCAGGCCCAGTCGGGAGTGGTGCGAGCGGTCCTGTGCCTCGACGCGCAGAGCGGCCAGGTACTCTGGAATACCCCGATTTTCGTCACCGCGGCGGAGCCAAGGCACTCGCTCAACAGCCTGGCCACGCCGACACCCGCATGCGATGGAGAGCGTGTCTATGCTTATTTCGGCAGCGGACTGGCGGCGCTCAGCAAGAACGGCCAGCTTCTCTGGCTCAAACGCGACGCCGATTTTGCCAGCTTCATTCGTTATGGCGCCGGCTCCTCGGTGGCGTTGGCTGGGGATAAGATCGTCATATATCGGGATAGCGAATTCGTGGGTCACGGCGACCATTTGGACGACGACATCCAGAACCAAACAATGAGAAAGCCGTCGGCCCTGACGGCCCTGGACAAGATTACCGGCGCGGAGGATTGGAGCATAACGCCACCGTTTTCGCACGACTCGTACATGACGCCTCTTGTCAGGCCGTGCGAGGATCAGCTCGAAGTGATTATCGCCACCTGGAAAACACTCGCGGGTTTCTCTGTGAGGGACGGGTCCTTGCGCTGGACCTGTTCCTACCCCATGCAACAAATTGTGCCGAGCCTGGCCGCCAACGGCGATTGCTTGTTCGTCACAGGCGGGAACCATTTGCCCTGCCCCATGATGGCTGTACGAGCACCTTCCCTGGCATCCAAGGAGCCGGCAACTGCGCAAACGATCTGGTTCAATCGCGTGACGGGCGGCAATATTGTTTCACCGGTTTGCTGGGACGGACTGGTTTTCTCCATTTCGCACGTTGGCGTCTTGATTTGCCAAGATGCTGAGTCCGGGTCCATCCACTGGACGAAGCGCTCGGTCGGCGATTCCTCGCCTCGCTTGTTGCCGGAGACGGCAAGCTCTACGCACTGGATCAGGAGGGGATTCTGCACGTCCTCGCCGCCAACAAGACAGGTTCCGTGCTGGCGACCCATTCGTTTCTCGAAAACTGCTCGGCCACACCAGCCATTGTCGCGAACGCGCTTTTCGTGCGTACTTCCGGCCACCTCTATTCCCTCGGCAGCGGCGAATAGGATTGGTTCCCGCCGCCAGTGGCCTGGTCACTCGTTAGGCATAAACACTGCCCGGCACCAAACCAGCGGCCCATCAAGAAGATTTATCGTGACGCAAATGGCATTGGTGGTTAGACTCACACCCAAGCGCCTGAAAGCAGCAAGAATGCACGATGTGCCGTGTGCGGCACGCCCAGAATGTCCACTACCTGATGCTTAAAGGGGTAGCCCATGGTCACCCGTAAACTCCGCGTCGCCGCCCTGCTTCTACTGGCCTCGACCTACGTGGTCTGGGCTTGGCCAACCTCGGCGCAGCAGGTGGGGCCGCAAGTCGAAAAACCAGCCGCTCCAGCCAAAAAAGACGCCGCAAACGACAAGACCATCCGCGCTCTCATCCTTCAGCTTGGAGATGACTCATTTGACATGCGCGAGGCGGCCTTTAACCGCCTGACTGCCATCGGCGAGGCGGCACGGGGTCTCCTGGAGAAAGCTGCCAAAGACAGTACGGATTTTGAAACGCGCAGCCCGTGCGCGTGAGCTGATCGAGGCGTTTAATAAGGGAATGTTCGCGCAGGTGCGAAGTATGGCGCGGCCACACGAAGGTCCCGCCATGCCCTATAGTTCGCGCGTGGTTGTCACGCCCGACGGGCGCCGCGCGATCTCGGTCGGCAGAGACACTCTACGGGGCTGGGACCTGAGCACTGGCAAGCAGGTCGTGGAATTTCAACCATGGCAAGGTATGGGCTGCTGGGGGTTCGCACTCTCCCGCGACGGCACCCGAGTGATCACGGGGACGCATAACAAGACCGTGGATATATTCGATGCCATGACGGGCAAAAGACTGCAGTCGTTTGAAGGCCATGCCGGTGCGGTTTGGGGTGTCGCTTTTACGGCCGATGGCAAACAGGCGCTATCGGGAGGAGATGAAAGAATCTTTCGCGTTTGGGACGTGGCTTCCGGTCAAGAGGTCCGCCGTTTCGAGACGGCCAGCCAACCAATACGCTCCCTGGTTCTCTCCCCCGATGGCAAGCTTGTGGCGGCTGGCCATTTTGGCGGGGTCAACCAGCCGGGCACGGTTCGCATCTGGGATTTTGAAAAGGGAGAGCAAGTCCACGCCTTGCAAGGCCACAAAAAGGAGGTCGCCAGTGTCGCCTTCTCTCCCGACGGCAAGACTCTTGCGTCCACCAGCTTCGATTCGACAATTCGGCTTTGGGACGTCGTCACAGGTAAGGAAATCAAGCGTTTCGAAGGCCACACCGCCCGCGTCGAATACGTCGCCTTCACGCCAGACGGCAAACGCATCGTTTCTTGCGGCAACATGCAAGATCCCACCTTGAAGTTGTGGGACGTGGCCAGCGGCCAACAACTCCTGGAAGCCGAACGGGTGAAGGAAGGCTACCACTGCGTCACCGTTCTGCCCGATGGGCGGCACTGCGTGACGGCAGGGCGCGATGGCATGATCAGGCTGTGGGAGTGGAAGAAATAGGGGTCAGAACATACCTCGCTAAAACATCTGGGGGCGATTCAGTTCCAACTTTCGGTCAATGGCGTGGTCGATGGGACCGGCATACATCGCGCGATCGAGAGTATCTTTCTGTTCGTGGCAAAGTCAATCTTGTGCTGATTTTGCCAAACGGCAAACCTCCGTGATTTGTTGAGCCAGACGGCGTTTTTTGGCCCAGTGCTCGTCCACCCCAGTCACGTCGGGCGCTTGCTCGATGGCCGAAATCGCTTGGCCAACGTAAATATTCCCGTCGTTCTTTGCGAGAATGCGTATGTCGGGCAAGATTTTGGCAGCAAGCTTGCCGAGACGTTTGCACGCCATGACGGCAAGTTCCTGAACTTGTACTCGGTCGTCTTTAAGCATTTCCACCAGGACAGGAAGCGTCGTATCGGAATGCTCTGCCCAGTTACTGATCTGTTCGGCGGCCCGCCAACTTGCTGCGAAGTCTCCACTTCGCCAGTTTTCTTGTTCCTTGTCAAGCAGGTCGTTCCAGGAGACCAGAGTAACGCCCTTGGGAAACCTCAGGCGTGATAAATGAATCGATTGCAAGCGGATTAGCAATTGCTGGATCCGGACTCGCTGTTCAAGGTTCTGGAATTGCGCCTGGCGCAGGGCCGGAAGAGCTGTCTCACCAAGGTCTGCAATCGCTTGAAAGGCACGCTGGCGAACCGAGAATCGGTCGTCACCCAGCTCCCTTATCCACAAAGCCATGCGCAGATCGAACGCGCGATTCGGGTCCCCACGGGCAACAAATACAGTCATGACTGCAAAATCGGATTTTTCAGTAACTTTGCCGTCGCCTTGCGGAAAAATGATGCGATTCACCAAATGAATCTGCCAATCACAAGAAAAGGTAGTCTTTGCGTCGCGAGAATGGGTCTGGCCTGGTCCGGGGAAAAATCTGATTTCCTTGCGTGTAAACGGTAGTTCCGCAAACGCGGCCATAGCGTCGTTAGCAGCGTCCGCGTCTCCGCCGCAGGCGATAAATTCTTCGGCATGATAAATTCCAAAGCCGGACCAGGATTTCCGTAGTAAATACCGCCTGCCCGGATGAAAACGGAATGCGTCTATCGGATTGCTCGCCGACTTGTCGAACGGTGGGAGTGCAGGACCGTACTCTTCATGCTCGCGTTTCATGTACGCAGCGGTTGCACATGACGCGAGCAGGAGCGCTATCGCGACAGCCACCACGACTGGGATTGCTTTCATCACGACTTTCTCTGCTTCCATTGAGCCATCCATTGGTTACACTGGGCCGTTGATTTAGAACACGCGGCGCTTTTAGTTTTTAACGACGCCGGTGTCGTGTATTGGAAGCAAACGACAGGCTCCCGTCAAGGCAGGTTGAAGGGGGATCAGCAAAGCATTTATAAAGTAGGGGCACGTTGCACGGAACGAAAAAAAATGCTGTCATATATCCATTGCATGGTCAACCCGGTAATAAGCACAAGGCTGGCCAACTGATAGAACGTCAGACCGTGCCAATATGCGGGTTCCGGTCGGATGTATTCGGTGAGAAAGCGAAATACGCCGTACGCGATCAGGTAAAGTTTCAGATGCTGGCGGCGCAGTACCTCGTGGCGCAGCGGTTGCCACAAGACAATGGCCATACCAAGGTGGAAAAGGCATTCGTAGATTGACGTTGGATGGCGGCGAACGTGGTCGCCGAAATTCCAGGCGCAACGCCTGCCGCTTACGTTTAAGGTTGTACCAGAACGGCAATGATTTCGCTACCGCCGGCTTATGAACCCCGATAATCCCATTGCGGAAAGCACCTACGTCAACTAGCATGCACCCTCGAATCACCCCGTCAGATCCCATTGTTGGCCACGGAGGTCCCCATGAAAAGGAAATCTATTCTGATTTCATTGGCAGTCGTCTCTCTTGTTTACGTTTTGGCCAGACAGGTCGAATGTCAAGAAAACTCTCCCCGCCCGAATGTGGAGAAAATTATCCCTTCCCCGAGCCCGCCGGAGCATCCTCTACCGCCACCGCCTCCGACTCCGCCTGGTTTGGTACCGACTCCTCAGCCTGGTGGACCCTGGGAGCCGCCATCCCGACTTGTCGACGTAATTCCGGTCGCCCCGAAAAATATGCGCAGCATCTGGTCAATCCAAATCGAGCAGGTTGAGGGCAAGGAAATCATCCGAGCTACTATCGGCAAAATGAAAGGGATTAAGATTACCTGTGATCAGGTTGATTTGCGAACGCAAAACGGCCTTTTCTTGGCATCAGGCCAGGTGGCAATTTCCGGAGAAAGCTTCGAATGCCTTTGCGAGAGACTCACGATTCATCTGCACGAGGATCGCCTTATGCTCGACGGCAAGGCCCAGGTTAAACTGTTGGGTCAGAAGGCCGACCAGGCGGGAAAAGCCCTCCTTGAACTGTCGGGCCCGCAGTTGTCTGTGCGCTGGCCCGACTTGCAGGTAAAAGGTGACTCGGCCCCAAACCGCGCAGGGGAACAACCCCCAGCCCAGGGCCAAACTGACCCTACGTCCAGGGAGATCAATTACCCGCCGCAGTGGACTCAGAACGGAGTTTTGCGACGCGTTGCCACCAACCGAGACGGACAACAAGCCTACATGTTGGAGGATTTCAATGGAAAGCCACTACTCCATGTCGTCTGTGCCCCGGGGTTCACCTTGCGGGAATTCGTCGGCCGTGACGTCGCGTTGTATGGCTCGATCAGTTACACCACAGAAGAGTTAATACGCAGTCGTGTCATGACCGCCACAGCCGTAGCACAATACTGATTAATGCCCGTTCATCGTGCTAGGTAGGACCCTAAATCGATGCCGTGTGTGGACGCAACCCGGAGGTTGCGTCCTAAAAATGCCAGGTTACGACGCCGTACCGACATTAGCTTCCACACTCCGAAGCGTCCAGCAATGACCAACCTGCATCGGAATCACCAGATGCACACCACGTCATCGCCGGGCTAGAATAAGGCACGTGGCGTGGAACCCGCGACGCCCGCCACGCCGGGTATCGGCCTTTGACGCGTCGCTGTTCGACACTCGTGCGCTGTAATTACGCGGAGGGAATAAGACATGGGAGCCATTGCAGAAGGGATTGTGGCTTATGCGCAGCCACTCCTCGATCAGACTGATGGTTCAGTGGAGCAGCTGAACAAGGCGATGACAATTAGCCAGCTCTGCTGGAATCTCGCGTTGCTGTCGGAAGATGGTCGGGATCAGATGCTCAGCGAAATGCGGCCGAGCCTCGTCATGGATGAAAAACAGTTCGAAGAATTCCGGCGTTCCATCGTCGACCCCATGATCCAACGACACCTGGAGATGTTCCCAATAATGCACCGGCGGGGTTCGATTACTGCCTGGCCAAGCGACCCCTCGCCGCAGGCGCACTCGAGGGCGACGGGCAGCGACGCCTATCCTGGAACCGATCCGTACGCACTGTGTCCCTGTAAGAGCGGCCGAAAGTACAAGTTTTGTTGCAGAAGGAAAGGCCACTGATTCTCGTCGAATCGTTGCAGCTGCGATCTGCCGCTCGAGCACCGCAACATTGCCAGCACTGGCAAAGCGTACCTACCCGGCAGGCGTCATCGTGATTGCGACAACGCCGTATGAAGTCATGTGTCAACGGGCTGTTATGCAGAACAGATGCTCGTCGCCGCGCAGCAGTAAGCGGCCATTGGAGACCACCGGAGAGGCAATGATTCGTTCGCCCATCGGAATCTCGTTTAATAGTTCGAATTTATCGTCCACCCGCGCGACAAATACGACGCCATCTTCTCGGGCGGCGTACAAGATGCCGCCGGCGATCGTGGGTGATGCGTAGAAGGTGGCCCGGCTCTCAGGTAGCGATGCGCTCCAGATCGTCTTGCCCGTCAATGGATCCAGGCAGACGATGGTGCCTTTATGGCGAAGTAGGTAGATGCGACCCTTGTACTCGGTAAGCGAGGGCACAAATACCCCTACATCGTCGCGCTTCCATACGCGATGGGTGCTGGTCACATCGCCGTTGCCATCGAGACGAACGGCATGCACCTGGCTTTGGCCGCGCCGATCGTCACGGCCGACGGGCACGATGGCCAGGTTTCCGGAAATGACCGGCGACGCGATGGCCGGCCAGTTTGCCGTGCCACCGGGATTGAATTGGTCGCATGTCCACAGTTCAGAACCATCGACGGCCGAGTGAGCCGTCAAGTGATCTGCCCCCCAGACCAGCAATGCCGGGCGGCCGTTGTGCTGGAAGAACACGGGAGTGGTGTAGGCATTATTATTCTCATTAGGCAGCTCAGCGTAATTGCGCTGCTGCCGCCAACGCATCGTTCCCGTCACCTTGTCGAACCCCGCGATCCAGGATTCTCCGGCGAGCATGCGCGTCAATATGACGTCGCTGTCCGTTACCACGGGAGAAGTCCCCTGGTCCCAAAAGAGCTTGTCGCGGCCGAACTTGGCGGCAATATCGTTTATCCATCGGACAGACCCATCCAACTCGAGCGCGGCCAGGCGGCCAGAGCGAAAATAGACGAAGAGTCCCTTACCGTCCGTGACGGGAGAGGCGTTGCAGCTTGAGGCAAGAGTGCGGTGTTTTGCGTCGCTCTGGGCCCCAAGAGGAGTCCGCCAAAGCAACTTTCCCTGCATATCCAGGGCGAGGACCGTATCCTGTCCGTTATCGGGGCTGGTGAGGTAGATGCGTTCGTTCAAAAAGATCGGCGTAGAGGTACCTTTTCCCGGCAAGGCAAACTTCCAGGAAACGTCTTCAACCTTCCAGCTCGTCGGATAGCTTCCCGTAGCAACGCTGCCATTGCCCGCAGGCCCACGCCAATTGGGCCAATCGGCCCAGGTGATACCCTGCAAAAATCCGCTGGCACAAACCAGAAAGGCGAGGATCAGAAGGCTCTGCAAACACAGCGTCCTATACGCCGTGGAATGCCGATGGGTTTGCGGCACCAACTTGCAAAAAGCAGCCGCTGCAAGGAGAAAGTGCATGATCGGGGGACTCCTCGTTGTATCAAGTGAGAACCGACGGTTTTGAGTAAACAACGGAAACGGACCCTTGCATTGTATTGCTCTGCCTACGTCCCGGTTTTCTCGCCGGGCACCAGCGAGGGGCGGGATGGTCCGGAGCAAGCGCACCTGGTAAGTTACGCACAGGGCGTTTCGGCTAGAAGCAACCTCTGGGAGCTTTCACCACGGCAAAGGAGCGGGTGCGATGAAACGACGGACATTTCTGGGAACAGCCCTGGCCAATGCGACTGCTCCCTCCTTGATCGCCTCGGTGGATGGGAAGCGGTGGGAAGACGCGGCCGAAGTGCTCGCGCAGGCCACGGCGAAGAAGCAGGTGGACGCGGCGGTGCTGCACGTGGTGCAGCGGCGCGAGTCATTCACACGCCACTTCGGCAAGGCGGCCTCCGCCGACGCGATGTTCTTACTCGGTTCCATTTCCAAGCCAATCAACGTGACTGCCGTCATGACGCTGTTCGACCGAGGGCGGTTTCAGCTTGATGACAACGTGAAGAGATTTTTGCCTTCCTTCACGGGCGATGGGCGGGACGACGTAACCATTCGCCACCTGCTGACGCACGTCTCCGGCTTGCCCGATCAAGTGGCCAACAACACCGAGCTGCGCAGGCGGCAGGCGCCGCTGACGGAGTTCGCCGCACAGGCCATGCGCACGCGCCTCGATTTCGCCCCCGGCAACCGGTACCAGTATTCGAGCATGGGGATCCTGCTCGCCACGCGGATTGCGGAGCTCATCAGCGGGACGGACATTCTCACCCTCGTTGATCGCTCGGTCTTCCAACCCTTGGGCATGCAGCGGTCAGCCCAGGGGCTCGGGCGTTTTAGGCTGGAGGAAATGGTCCCATGTCAGACGGCTCGCGCCGCGCCCGAATCGGGGGGCGGCGATCCAAAGGCCAGGGATTGGGACTGGAACAGTCCATACTGGCGGAGGTTGGGCGCCCCCTGGGGCGGGACGCACGCTTCCGCACCCGACCTCGCCAGGTTTCTGGCCGAGTTCCTGGGGGCACGCGGCCAGGTCGTGAGGCCCGAGACCGCCCGGCTGATGGTCAGGAACCACAATCCGAAGGGAGTTACGCCGCGCGGCCTGGGGTTCGATGTCGGCACGAGAGCCGGCAGCCCAGGATGTTCCGCGCAAACCTTCGGCCATACCGGCTCAACCGGCACACTCTGCTGGGCCGACCCCGCGAGCGAAACCATCTGCGTAGTGCTCACGTCACTCCCGCGCCTCGCGGCAGAGCGCCACCCGCGTGAACTTGCGTCGGACCGCGTCGCAGCCTCCGCGCGGCGATGAATTCAGGTGGCGGCGACGAAGGCTGTTTGGAAGAGATTCCTTGCGAGACCCAAGCCTACTTTGGTTTTTTGAGCCCTGTTGCATCCTAACTCTTCGAGCGGACTACCTAACTAGTGTCCGTCGGAAAAAGGCTGATTTTCCAATTTGCCACCAGGCTTGCGGCTTGGTGGCGCGGTCGTGAGTCAGTTGGGCACGTCGTTTTTCCTGCGTTGGCGAGGCCGCGTGCCGTTTTCTTCGGCTCGGGTGAGACCATCTCCGCAGATTGGCCGTTCCCGTCCATGGTCGGCTATTCGCCGGCCTGCTTGCGTTTCGACTTCGCTGCCTGACAATTGGCTTTGTCCTTTTCGAGCAGCAGCTTGCCCAGAATTTGCAGATTGCGTCCCAAGATTCCCAGGGCCACATAGCGTTCATAGCCGCGCTTGCGGCGATCCCGCGCTCGCTTCAGGCCATTGCCTTTCTGCAAGGCGCCGATCACCGATTCGACGCCGGGATGATTCTGACGCGCTTTGCGAAATGCCACGGTCCCCTCCTTTTGTTGTTGACGACCTTGCTCCTGCCCCTTCACGGCGATGCACGGGGTGGTCACGATCTCGGCCAAGTCTTCCTGATTCTGCGGCGTGTGAAACCCGCGGTCGAACGAGGCGCTCTTGATCTTGCCGTCGAAACGCTGTTGCAGCTTTTTCATCACCGGCACGACCAGGTCCTGATCCAACACGCCGTCCTCGACCACGCGATAATCCATCACGAAGCCCGCCGCGTCTTCGATCACCAGCACCTTGTGGCCAAACTCAATCGGGTTGGGTTGCTTGCCCCGCTTGATCAATTCCGTGTGCGGCTCGAAGATGCTGTGAATTTTTTCCTCGTTGGCCAGCGTCTCGCCCTGAAGCACGCGACGACGCGCGTTGTCGCACACCTTCTCCGTCAAGACGATGAAGCCCAATAACTCCGCTTCCGGCGTCGTCAACGGCGCCGTGCCGTTCTTCACGTTCGCCAACGCGAACGTCGTCAGGTCCGGCTTGAAACGCAAGCTCCGCAGTAACTGCCGAGCCCGCTCCAAGAGATCTTCGGCCAGACCCACCAGCTTCTGGTAGCCCGGCTGCAAGCGGTCGGCGCTTGGCCCTTGGCGCGTGAAGCTCGACCAATCTGCCGCACCAACCCGCGTACCTTCTTGAGCAAGTGCTTGGCCTGACGCCAACCATCCAGAGCGTTCGTCGCGGCCAACTCCGCCGCCAGGTTGACGATCTTACGCAGCCCGTCGCCGATCACGCTCGATTCCGTTGGATAGTGAATGTTGGTTTCGACCACGAAGGTATCGCCACGCACCGATTCGATCGCTTCGGGTTCCAACACGTGCCCAGTCTTCACGATCAACGCGTTGATCTTCTGCAACGTTTCGGGACGCAGCTTGATGAGATTGTCCTCGATCCGCCGCCAATCAAAATCGACTTCGTCGTCCTGCCAATTACCGATACCCATGATGCGCCGCAAGCTGCGATGGTTCTCCGCGAGGTCCTGCAGCTTGTCATAATCGAGGTTGCAGCCGAGCCGAGCCGCCGCCAATACCACGATTTCCCAATAGTTCATGCCGCGTCGGCCACGCTTGCGGTCAGTGCTGCCGTTGACATCCTTGCCCACCAGAGCCAGCAGATCACGCCGCAGTTCGGCATCCCCATAAACATGCTGTAGGGCCCGTAAGATCGGGATGATCTCATCCCGGCACTCCAGATTCAACTTCACTTCGCTGATAGGCAAGCAATCCAAAAGTTGCTCAGGACAAGCCAAACGCATGTGGTTTCCTCCGTGAAGATCGGCGCCCTTCCAGCGTTTTTCCGAGATTCTCTCCTTCTATAGACGTTTCTGCCTGCAATCTTCGATGACGATTATGCGAAAAAAACCAGGTAAACATCGGGACTTTACCGTTTAACGACAGACACT
>CAWKFA010000011.1:0-12144 GCA_963848825.1 uncultured Planctomycetota bacterium
GGTTACGGGGCAAACATCTCTTGCAAGATTGCCAGGACGCATGCTGATGTCTTGCTGTCCAACCGCCCCAACTTCCAACCAGGCGAGCGCGGTCCACCGTGCGGATTTGGTCGAGGACCACTCGCCCCTTTTTGCCCTTGAAGCGGCATGTTACACGGGATGGGTAGTCTTGCCCTTTGGTCGTCATCGGCACAACAATGACCGTGCGGATATGGTGATTCATTTCGTCGGGTGAGATGATCAAACAGGGCCGCGTCTTTTTGATCTCCGAGCCAATAGTCGGATCGAGATTGATGAGATGGACCTCGAAACGATTTACCGCCATTCCCACTCCTCCTCATCCCAGGCGGACATGGTTGGCGCCACCTCGTCCCACAAGGCGTCATCGCCGCGCTGAGCCATCGCCTGAAAGGCAAGGGCCCAGCCGTCCGAGGCATTTTGCCGGGGCGAATTATCAGGGAACCGTCCTCGGCGGTGATCTCGACCTCGCCGTCTAAGCCCGTCTCCTCCAGGAGCGGCTTCAGGGATACGGACCCCTTGCGAGTTGCCGATGCGAACAATGTGCGTCTTCATGGTCGAACCTCGAACCTCTAGGTGATTACAATGTAGCTACATGAGCGGCCCCTGTCAACGGCTCGTGCACATCACCTGGATGCGGAAAAGCCGACATGCGTCGGCCCAACGTCGGCCTTCGTGCCTCGTAATAAACATGGAAGTCCCTTTCCAAGCTCAGTTGCCTGCCGCATCCTGCTGAGCAGCACTTGACCCGTTTGCCGGGTGAGGTTATTCATGGGTGCCACACATACCGCCCCCGGCCGGCATTCTTGCCAGATTACCGGGGAAAACGAGATTTTTTCTCGTGATGAAAAATAACTTGAAAGTGGCCCCATGAAGCCCATTCTGCTTCGAATGTATACCGTGGTGCTGACCATGGGGCTCCTGGCCGGTTGCAACAACAACGCCACGGATTTGGAACAGGCCATCCGCAGTGGCGGCAACGTGGTTGCGGTACCACCGACCGACCCCAGCGGAAGCCATGGTCACGAGGCTAGCAACCATGGCGGCATCATTGTGGCAGTTGGCCTTGATAACTACCACGCGGAAGCAGTCTTCGAAAAAGGCGGCGTGCTGCGCTTTACACTCTTGGTAACGATGAGTCCAGGATCCTGGAAGTCGACACACAAGAATTGACGGCATACATCAAGCGTGACGGTAGCGACGTAGTCGACTCCATCGTTCTCAAGGCCGAACCCGTGGCGGGCGATGCTGAGGGGAAAACCTCCCAATTCGTGGGCATCTTGTCCAGGGAACAAGCGGGCCAACGCCTGGACGTAACCATTCCGAATATCAAAATCGGCAGCGAAAACTTCCGCCTGAGTTTCAAATCATTTATCGACGCGCACGAGCAGATAATGCCCGGCGGCGCCGCTGAAGCCGAGGCACGCCAGCTTTATCTCACGCCAGGAGGTCTTTACACCGACGCCGACATCAAGGCCAACGGCCCCATGACCGCCGCCGAAAAATTCAAGGGGCTCGTATCGCGGCACGACATGAACCCCAAAACCGGCGAAAGGATTTGTCCCGTCACCAGGACCAAGGCCAATCAACAGTTCACCTGGATCGTCGGCGGCCAGGCCTACGAATTTTGCTGTCCGCCCTGCGTGGATGAGTTCGTGAATATGGCCAAGACCCAACCCGAAATGGTGAAGGACCCGGAGTATTACAGGAAGTGAAAATTGCCTGGCCGGGTGTTTCTGATAGGTGCGAAAACGCCGTGCACTCCGCTCGTCATATCTCGGCCATGCTATTTACGGAAAAACGTTCAAACCCTCAAACAGGTTCCAGGGAAAGCGTTTTTCCGGAGAACGTATATCGAATGACGGCAAGAGTTGTTTTTCGGTAAGTCTGTCATCAAGGTCAAAATTTAACACGATATTCTGATAGTCATCGCTCCAGTATTGGTCTATTGCACCTAGAATGTGGTAACCCGTCACATCATAACAAGTGCCATTTTTTGCATAATCACCCGGAGGGCCAATAATCGCCAAAACCTCCTCGTATGTCATACCCGCTCGCAGATTACCATAGAGTATTTTATTTTCGTTCGTGATTGTTTCCGAATCTTTTAGTTCAAAAGGACGAAGGCATCCCAGGAGAATAAAAATGGGGATAATCGCGATTGCTCCAAGCAATCCCTTTGAGAAAGAGAACCTTTTCCCCATTGCGGCACTCCATTGCGATTTAAGTTTACCAAGTCGGGACATTACTTGAGGTTTCCAAATATCCCAGGATGAAACCTGGCCAGCCTTCGCAACTATTTGAAGTCCAGTGCAGAAATATCCCACAACATTACTGGTTGAATTTCCCCTGCTGTAGCCAGCATTCGATTGTCGGGGGAAACCGCCAAGGATCCGACCGGGTAATCGGCAACCTGAATGGAGGTCAATAGCACACCTGCTTCCTTCCAAATGCTGACCGTTCCGGATTGGTGGGCCGTAATAAAACTACGGGAATTATGAAGATATGTAATGGCGTAAGTGTTACCAGGAAAAGGATCCCCCTCCGCTCCCTCGACTAAAGGCCGAGAATTCCACTGTTTTGTGATTTTCCTTTGGCGAACGTCGATTTGAAAAAGGCTGCCAGGGCTCCCAGCACCTATTATCAATCCTCCATCATCCGCGATCGCGATGGCACTTACATGTGTGACTGGCAATTCAATTTCATAGTCCGCTTGAAGTTCGAGACCGTTTTTAAAGCCAACAAGTTTTTCCCTCACTAAAGCAATATGGCGTTGTTGTCTGGAGAGAGTGCCATTCCAACTCAAATTGTCTGTTCCTTTCGCACCCGGAACAATATAGTTTTTGGACTCTTGTGTTTTGATATTCTTCAGCATACCGATATTTCTATTGGTCATAAAAAAAATGCGGTCCTCATCAACAAAATAGCCAAACAGCAGTCCGAAAATTCCCTTTTCCAGTAATTTCCAGGAACCCACGCGATCTTTATCCGTCCAGGCCGAGACATTCGCTCTAAAATCCCCAATGAAAAAAGATTTTCCTGAAGGGGAAAATCCTACCAAACTAATACTAGTCGTGTGACCAGAATCTATTGTCCAGACGGCCTCGTTGTTCTTAATATCCCATTTGGTTACTAATTGATTTCCATGAGATCCCAAGTCATTAGAAGGGAAAAGCAAGTATTTGCCGTCGGCTGAAAAAGCGAGAGCGTGACTATTAGTTGCTGGTCCTAATTTGGCCAATAATGGAACCGTCGCGGACGCATTTCCCGTCTCTTCCCCACCATACGAGGAGAGGGAAAATAAGGATGTTAAGGAGAAAAACACAGAGATTACACATTGCAAACAGCTCATGTTAAACTTCCGGCTATGGGATGCCACGGGAGCAGACAGATGGGCGAACTGTTCAGCCATGCTGAAATCTCCGTAAAGAAGAGAAGTCGGGAGTTATACCCAATCCGCGCTCTTGGCACAAGATCCTTCACAGGGCCTGGAGTCATTCTTTACTGGGCCGATGGCGGCAGAGTCGAGAACTGGAGGCTGCATTGCTTACTGGCCACAGAAGGATCTCGGGAGCCCACGCCCTATTGGTACTGCCCTTCGACCTGCATTTTTACACCGAAGGTGTTACATCCCAAAGCCCAGCGTCGCGCTGACGCACGCTGGGTTCCCAACCCACGACCATCGGCACTGGTCGTTCAACAAAATTTGGCCGGTGCCGTCGAGGCCGTTCCGTGTCTCAGCAGTCTGTGAGACACGGAAAAATATCGTGTTAAAGTGCTTTGTTGTCAAGGGGTTGCGGATAAAACTGTGCCTGTATACGCGCTTGAGACACGAGTGACCAATCCAGGACCCCGCCCTGTTTTCCCTTACCTGAAATGCTCGACCACCTGGCTTAGCCCGGTCACCAGGTACAGAATCGCTGAATAGTGGCCCGCGTTGAGCCAAATGATTTTTTGTTGGCCGGATGCTTGCCAGAGGTTTTCGGCCATGCGGGGCGGCACGATCTCATCATTCTTGGCCGCGATGATGAGTAGCTGGCGGTCTTTCAGGTTGGCTGCCATGGTCAATGGATCGACCGGGGCGATAAATTTCGTGGCCAGGTCCCGGGTGCCGCCCAGGCCTTCGTAGACTTTCACGAAGTTCTTGGCCTGGGGGTGATTGTAAAAGCCGTCGACAAAGCCGCCGCCGCCGAGAAGTACGGCCACTTTGCGATATCTGGGTTCCATTTCCGCGGCCAGGGCGGCCATGAAGCTTCCCAGGCTGGTGCCCATGATGCCGAGGTTATTCTTGTCGATCTCCGGCCTTGCTTCCATCCAGGCGGCGGCGCAGCGGAGGTCGAGGACGGTCTGGCGAACCGCGTCGAAGGTTTGCCGAAAGTCGGATGACAACAGGCGCTTGCTGCTTCCTGGCGGACGGCGCGGGCCATAATAGGCCATTTGCACAAACAGGCCGCCGATGCCGTTCTGCGCGAGGTGGCGGGCGATGACTCGTGAGAGTTGTTGATTGCCGCCGGTAATGTCCAGCACGACCACGCAGGGAAAGGGCCCTGCCCTGTGCGGACGGTAATACTCGGCGTGAACGGTATTATTCTCCGGGTCGGGAGACTTGACCGGCGAGGGAAAGCGCAGGTGAAAGATCTCGACGCCGCTGACGGGAAGATCGCGCACCGGCTCCAGTTCGTAGTCGAAACGGCAGGGCTCAAGCCGGTAACGCTCGGGCACCGACTTTTGATCGTCGCTCGGCGCAAACGAGACGGTGCCTTTTTCGATCTTGACGTCGGCCGCGTGGGCCGGCTGGAGAAAATGGATAAAAAAGGCGATCGTTGCGGTCAGGCGGACCATAAACACCTCCGTGCCAAGAACATGTCCTGATTATAGGCTCGCCCACCTAAATTATGAAAACCGGCGTGGGATTTCGCTTGTGAGGCCCTGGGAAAAGCCATAAAATATGGCTTAATCCCACCCGTGTGGCAAGGCGGCTGTGACTACCGCCGGCCATAAGCACCGAACTGGAGCCTGGCCCGTGCGTTTCGCAGCCGTCGTATCTGCCCTTACGCTGTTTTTGACGACCCCTTTTGCCGGCAGCGCTCTGGCGGACGAGACTTCGCCCAAGGCCGCGGCGTTGACGAAAGAAAACGTCGCTTTCTTCGAAACCTATATCCGCCCCGTTTTGGCCGAGCACTGTTATTCGTGTCATTCGACGCAGGCCCGCAAGCTGCGAGGGAACCTGCTGCTCGATTCGCGGCCTGGCATGGCCAAGGGGGGCGATAATGGTCCGGCCCTCGTGGCCGGCGACGTCGATAAGAGCCGGCTGATCCAGGCCATTCGCTGGAGCGACGCAGACTTTGTCATGCCGCCCAACAACAAGCTCACGCCAAGGCAAATCGAGAAGTTTGAAGAATGGGTCAAGATCGGCGCGCCGGACCCGCGTACCGAGCCACCGTCAAAAACGGCGGGTGCCGCCAAAACAATAGACCTGAAAGCCGGCCGCAACTGGTGGTCATTTCTTCCCGTGGTGGAAGGGGCCGAGCCAGTTGTGAAAGAGCCAGCCTGGGCCAGCAAGAAGATCGATTTCTTCGTATTGCAGGAGCTCGAAGCCAAGGGGCTGTCGCCGTCGGCCCAGGCCGCCGCGCGTACCCTGATTCAGCGCGCCTACCTCGATCTGACGGGCCTGCGCCCGAGTTACGAACAAAGCGAGGCCTTCGCCAAAAACCCGTCGGCCAGCGCTTATGCGGAGGTCATCGAGCGACTTCTGGCCTCGCCTCAATATGGCCAGCGCTGGGGCCGCTACTGGCTCGACGTCGCCCGCTACGGCGAAGACAACCCGACTTCCGAAGCAACCAACCCGCCCTATCCGTTCGCCTGGCGCTACCGTGATTGGGTGATTGACGCCCTCAACCGCGATTTACCCTACAACCAGTTTGTCACGCTGCAACTTGCCGGCGACCTGGTTCCCGGCACGCCGCGCGGCGATCTCGCGGCGACCGGTTTCCTGGCGCGGGGCCGGTTTACCACAAAGACGCGCGCCTTTCCAAGGACGTCATCGAAAACCTTTACATGGATGACTGGGACGAGCGGGTGGATGTCGTCTCCCGCGGCGTTCTGGGCCTGACGGTTGCTTGTGCCGCTGCCACGACCATAAGTTCGATCCGATCAGCACGCGCGATTATTACTCGCTCGCCAGCGTGTTCTCTTCCACGGTCGCCGTGCCACGTCCGGTGGCCGCGGTCGATGCCGAGGTCGAAAAGCGCTTCATGCTCACCGCCCAGCGGCTGTTCTATGTCAGCTATGTCGCGAAACTTCTGCGCACCGAGCCGGGCAGCAAGCCGAAGGAATCCAGGCAGAAAGTCGAGCAGCTCGTCGCGGAACTGGACAAGATCGAAGAAGAGATAGCTCCCCTCCGCCAGACCCACCCCGATCTTTACGCCTACCTTGTCAAGCTGGACCGGCGCCCGCGCCCTATCCCGGCGCTGGCGGTGGCAATGCCGCCACTCCGGCGGTCAAGCCCCCTGTTCCCCCGGTGGCCGGTGGACAAAAGAAGCGTGGGGGCGGCGGCGGCTCCAGCGAGCCTTATTTCAACGCTGTCTTCGAAGCCGGCCTGTGGGTCAACGGCTCTGACGCGGACATAACGCTGCTTGATATCAGGCCCGACCAGCCCCATGATCTCCATGTGCTTCCTGGCGGCAATGTCGCCAAACCGGCCGAACTCGCGCCGCGTGGTTTTCTCTCGGTACTGTCCCAGGGCGAGCCAGCGTTTCGACAAGGCTCCGGACGGCTCGAGCTGGCCGAGAAAATCTTTACCGATGCCGCTCCGCTCACGGCGCGCGTCATCGTCAATCGCGTCTGGGGCTGGCATTTTGGCAAACCGCTCGTCGATACCCCGAGCGACTTCGGGGCCCAGGGCGAAAAAGCCAGCCACCCGCAGTTGCTTGACGACCTGGCCGCTCGCTTTATCGCCAATGGCTGGTCGCTTAAATGGCTGCACCGCGAAATCATGCTGTCGTCCGTCTATCGACAGGCCAGCCACCCGCGTGCCGAGGCGATCAAAATAGACCCCGCCAACCGCCTTCTATGCGCATGAATCCACGCCGCCTCGACATTGAGGCTTATCGCGACTGCATCCTGCAAGCCAACGGCAGTCTCGACAACAGGCTGGGCGGACCTTCGGCTGACCTGGAACAAGCCGGCAACAACCGCCGCACCGTTTACGCGCGTGTCAGCCGGGGCCGGCTCAATAATCTGTTGCAGCTCTTTGGTTTCCCTGAAGCGACGATGCACAGCCCCACCCGCGAAGCCACGACCACGCCCTTCCAGCAGTTATTCGTCATGAATAGCCCCTTCATGCGTGAACAGGCGGCCGCCCTTTTGAAAACCGCCGCCGAGGAACCGGATGTCGCTGCCAAAGTGCGTACGCTCTATCGTCGCGCCCTGGTGCGTGACCCCACGAGTCAAGAACTCGAGCTAGCCACCGCGTTTCTGGCCGGCGGCACCTTGAACGATTATGCGCATGCCTTGCTCTGTACCAACGAGGTGATGTTTTGGCCATGAACCAACCTATTTCGCGACGAACCATGATTAGCTCGCTCGGTGCCGGCCTGGGGTCGGTTGCCCTCGCGGGCCTGTTCGCGGACGAGCAGGCACGCGCTGGCAACGTCATCACGCCGGCGCCGCGCATGCCGGCCAAAGCCAAGCACAATATTGTGCTCTTTCTCGCGGGCGGCCCCTCGCAGCTCGACATGTTCGACCCCAAGCCCGACCTCAAAAAATATGCGGGCCAGCGGCCCGATTCGGTCAATCTGCGCACCGAGCGCACGACCGGCGGCTTGCTCCCCTCTCCCTTTGTCTTCAAGAAGCATGGCCAGGCGGGCCTCGAAATCAGCGAGCTGCTGCCCAACCTCGCCGCCATCGCCGATGATCTTTGCATTGTCCGCTCGATGTACACCTTCAACCCCACGCACACCCCGGCGCAGCCTGTTCATTCCGGGAATATCGCGGCGACGCGTCCCTCCATGGGCTCGTGGATCTCCTACGGCCTGGGCACTGAAAACCAGAACCTCCCCGGATTTGTCGTGTTGGGCCCCGGCGGCGGAGGCGGTCCCGGCCTGCGCAATGGCTTTCTGCCCGGCGCCATCAAGGCGCGGCGTTCGACGATTCCGTTACCGACCCCGAACGCATGATCCGCTACCTGCGCAACACGCAACTGACTCCCACCGACCAGCGCCGGCAACTGGACCTCGTTCAGCAACTCAACCGCAGCCACGAGGAGGCCGTCGGCCAGGATGAATTTCTCGATGCCCGCATCCAGGCCATGGAAACCGCCTTTCGCATGCAGTCCGAAGCGATCAATGCGTTCGATCTTCGCACCGAGCCGGAGGCGGTGCGGGCCGAATACGGCACCTCCTCCTTCGCCAATGGCTGTATCCTGGCACGCCGGCTTGTGGAACGCGGCGTGCGCACGGTTCACGTCTATTGCGGTGGAGGCCAACCCTGGGACGACCATAGCCGCATCAATGAAAATCTCCGTGCCCGCTGCCCGGACATGGACCGCGCCTCGGCGGCGCTGATTCGCGACCTCAAACGCCGCGGGCTCCTCGACGAAACGGCCGTTATCTGGGGTGGTGAATTCGGCCGTACCCCCGTGTCGGAAAGTGGCGACGGTCGCGACCACAATCCTTATGGCTTCACCATGTTCATGGCCGGCGGCGGCTTCAAGGGGGGCACCTGCTACGGCGCCACCGATGAGTTCGGCTTCCGCGCCGTGGACAAGCGCGTCTCCATTCACGACCTGCATGCCACCCTGTTGCATGTGCTTGGCATCGATCATGAAAAGCTCACCTATCGCTACGCCGGCCGCGATTTCCGGCTAACCGATGTCTACGGCCAGGTTATTCACGATCTGCTGGTGTAGTCAGCAACCATGGCAGAGGCTCCAAAGGTCGCCCTGATCACCGGCAGCGGCAAGCGCCGTATCGGCTGGCATGTGGCCGAGGCGCTGGCCGGGCGCGGTTATGCGCTGGCGCTCCATTATCATCAGTCGGCCAAGGAGGCGCTGGACAGCGTTGCCTATTTTCAGGGCGCGGTGTCGAGGCGCGGGCATTTCAAGCAGACCTGGCGAGTGAGCAGGGTGCCACCAGGCTCGTGCAGCAAGCGCTGAGCCATTTCGGCCGGCTCGATGTGCTGGTGAATTGCGCCGCGATCTGGCATGGCAAAAAGCTGGAAGAGACCACGGCCGCCGACCTTCGCTCTTTTTTTGATACCAATACGCTCGGCACTTTTATTTGTTCGCAACAGGCAGGCCTGGCCATGACCCGCCAGCCGGAAGGTGGCTCGATCATCACGGTGGGCGATTGGGCAACGGCCCGGCCTTATGTCAACTATGCAGCCTACATGGTTTCCAAGGGGGCGATCCCGGCGCTGACGCGCTGTCTGGCTGTCGAGCTAGGAAGCCGCAACCCGTCGGTCCGCGTCAATTGCATTCTGCCCGGGCCGGTCATGCTGCCGACGGACTTGCCGGAAGCCGAGCGGCGTCAGGCGCTCGACGCGACGCTGCTGAAACGGGAAGGCCGGCCGGAGAACATGGTTCAGGCGGTGTTATTTTTGATCGACAACGATTATGTGACGGGTATTTGCTTGCCGGTGGATGGCGGGCGCGGCATTTTCGCGCCGGATTCGCTGAGTCCGTAAGCAGCCCGTAACAGAGCACAAACCTTAGCGTTCGTGACGATTGAAGAATTCCCAAATCACATCATTCGCTTCGATGTTCATCGTATAAGCGCCGAGAATGCCGCCGCCGAAGGGACGCCCGGGCCAGGTGTGGCCGCCATCCTCAATGACGTAGAGAATAACCTCGGCGCCGGCCTTGCCCGCTTCATATTCGTTGCGTGTGATCTTGAAGCGGTCCTTGAGCGTCGACAAGTGCCTGACTTTGGGCTCAAGCTCGGCGCCGTTACAACGAACGCATTCCGCCATCGTGTCGCCCACCGAACGAAAGCGGAGGAAGGCCGCTACCTTCGGATTGGGGCCTTCAAAGGGTACCAGGTTATCCGCTGTGCCGTGGATGTGCAGCACGGGCACAGGGCGCCTGGGCTCATAGGTATCCGTGGCGATGGTGCCAGAGACGGGCGCGATGGCCGCGATCCGCTCGGACATCTCGGCCGCCAGGCGATAACACATCATGGCCCCATTGGACATGCCGGTGGCATAGACCCGTTTCTTGTCGACGTTGACGATCCCTTCGAGCTCATCGAGCACCTTGCCGATGAAGTACACGTCGTCCGGCCTGGTGGCGGCGATGAAGGAAGCGAAGCCGCCCGCGTTCCAGGTGTAAAGGAGAGGCGCCGGGCCGGTGCCGTTGGGGTAGACGACGATAAAGCCGGCGGCGTCGGCCTTCTTGTTGAGCCCGCTAAAGCCCTCCATGATTTTGGCCGTCATGGTGGCCCCGTGCAGAGCGAGCACGACGGGTGTGCTCTTTTTGGCATCGTAGCCTGGCGGAATATGGACCCAGTAGCTGCGTTTTTGCTGATCAACTTCCAGAGTGCGTAGGTGGTCTCCCTTGCCGAGGCGTTCTGTCTGTCCAAGAACCAGTGCCAGCAAGGATAGCGTGATAAGGGACATGGGAATCCTTTCGATTAACTACTCCTTTAAGCCGGATCAGATTTTCACGCAAGGCTGATTTTGCCGGGTGTGGCCACGGATTCTGGGGGTCAGGCCTTTGACCAGTAGGCCGACCACTGGCTGGCATTTCGTACACATATCAGGGCCGACATGCCTGAGATGTTCTTGCGACGCCATCGTGCGCCGCGTGCTTTGAGTCTTAAACCCAGAGTTTTCGCCCAGCCTTCGACGCTGCCGCTGCCGATCGCCTGGCCCGCCGCTAACCGCTGGCGATATGCCAAGCGGTGGGTATGTTTGGCGAAGTAACCCACGAGTTTCTCTAAAGCCGAGCGGCGTTCTGGCGTGTCCCCCTTGGCGTATTCTTCGGCCACGAGTTGACAGATGCCGGCCCAGCCGGATTCCAATAATAATTTGCGGCTCTGTTCCAAAAAGGTCTGGGCCTCCTCGCTGTCCTCGCCGTAGATACGCTTCCCCGCTTGGCCGATATGCCCGCAACCATGGAAGATATCAAGTGTCTGCTCGCAGCCGGTGAAGACACGCTGCACGGAGCGCCAAATCCACGACGCCCCATCTCCCAGCGCGTGTAAGGCACTGGTTTGCGATACGCCAAGACGCCGACTCCAAGCACGCCACGTCCGTCGAAATACCTTCGCCGGAGCAATCGCCGCCCAGGCCACCCGTGCTGTCGGCGCCGTAGTGTGCGCTGTTGCCATTGAGCCGGTGTGGCCGGCGTGGCACGCTTCCGCTTCTGAAAAACCCCGATTTTCAAGTCTTTCCAGCCTTCATCCAGCGTGTTTACTTTGCCCGCATCGGTCGTGAATTCCACGTCTCCGGCCGCAGCGGTGAACGCTTGCGGTGTATGCATCTCCGTCGTTTGCCATTGAACCATCCGCTGGCCTTGCCGATGGCATTCGCGACGCAGCGATTCCTTGCTTAGCTTGACCCGCAACAGCGTTGTCAGGTGTT
Source organism: uncultured Planctomycetota bacterium (assembly GCA_963848825.1). Taxonomy (GTDB): domain Bacteria; phylum Planctomycetota; class Planctomycetia; order Gemmatales; family Gemmataceae; genus CAVVSQ01. The sequence continues at coordinate 11,599 of CAWKFA010000011.1, forward strand.
CCCTCGCCTTGGCGAAGGACACATCGGCTGCCAGTCGACTCAGGTGCTGCTGTAACGTCCGCGTATAGGCTCCGGTTAGCCCCAAAACCGCGTCAGCGCCATACCCCAACACTTCGCAGCCACAGCGACTGCCCCACCAACGGCGCTGCAAGCGCAATGGCCCCAAACAACTCACGATTTGCCGCGTGCTTTTGCTACGATTGAGGCGCGGTCGACCACAGGCGCAACTCCGCAGCGGGGCACTTTTTTTTCAAGCGCCTCAATACGCGTTTGCACTGCCTGCTCAAGCACCTGACGATTGATTTCTTGGCCCTTTTGCAACACTGCCACCTCGCAGGTATCAATAACTTCCCCCTCGGGAGCCACCAATGCAAGCTGCTGCATCTCCTGAAGAAAGACATGGTACCGTCGTAGCAAGGTCTCTTGGGCTGGCGATTCTACTTCCAGACTAACGGTAATACGTGACATGATCGGCCTCCTGCCGTAAAAGAGAAGGCCCCAGATTACCCGAATCCTCCAGCCTACCAGACTATTTAGCCACACCCA
>CAWKFA010000012.1:0-21806 GCA_963848825.1 uncultured Planctomycetota bacterium
CGGTACCCGGATAGAGAAGTTCGAGTCCCTCGCACACATCCTTCAGGTCATCCGCTCGCCGGCCCATCTTCGACAGCGCCTGTCCCAAACCACGTAGCCCTGTCCCTCGATTTTTTGGGTTGGCGGACTCGATGAGCTTGTTGGCCAGCTCCGGATGCTTTCCTTGAGGTGGAGCCGGTGGCCGGGTCTTCATCGAGGACGCCAATCAAGGCGCAGGCCAGGAATGCGCGCAGGGGTGCCAAGGTGGGTCGCTCTTTTGTGCGGCCGGGGGTACCCCTTCCTTCGCGGTGCAGGTCTCTGCGCTGGGCGCGATAGGCGCCGACACATTGCCGCGCTCGCGCTGCAAGAGCCGGGCCAGGGCGATGACGTATCGGCTTACAACCTCCGGGTTCCCGCCATGTGCGCCTTGATGGCTTTGCGATATTCAGTTTCGGCCTTGTCGTACACCAATTCCTGTTCGAGCAGGCCCAGCACAAAGGCGGCTTCGGGTGCCGCGTCAGGGTCCTTGGGCGGGCCCGCTTCGGCATCAGCGCGTATTTCTTTTTCAAAGTCGGCGACCTGTGCCCTGTGCTACAGGCGCACGAGGCCGCGGCGCACCAATAAACGCGGATTGGCGGGGAAGGCCTTTAGGCTGGGATTGAGCACCTCGGATGCTGCTTCCGGCTCCCTTCAAGCAACTCGGCGCGCGGCAAGTAAAACGCGTTTGGTTCCGAGAGGTCGTGGAGAACGGCGGCCGCCAGCAGGGGAATCACCAAGCGGCGCGGAAGATCCTGGAGCTGGCGACAAAAACCGGCGCCGCTTACGCCGATACCCCCTGGATGAAGACGGCGGCCGCCGTTCTCCACGACCTCTCGGAACCAAACGCGTTTTACTTGCCGCGCCGAAAAGTCGATGCTCGAAGGGGACCCGGAAGCGGCGTCCGAGGTGCTGAATGCCGGCCTAAAGGCCTTCCCCGCCAATCCGCGTTTATTGGTGCGGCGTAGCCTCGTGCGCCTGGAATTAGCGCAGGGGAAAAAGGCCCAGGTCGCCAAGCTTGAAAAAGAGATACGCGCTGATGCCGAAGCGGCCGCCAAGGACCCGACGCGGCACCGGAAGCCGCCTTTGTCCTGGGCCTGCTCGAACAGGAATTAGGTCATTACGACAAGGCCGAAACCGAATATCGCAAAGCCATCAAGGCGCACCATGGCAGCCCGGAGGATTATAGCCGGTACGTCATCGCCCTGGCCCGGCTCTTGCAGCGCGAGCGCGGCAATGTGTCGGCCCGGTCGTGCCCGAGTGCGGAAGAACCTGCGCCAGCAAAGGAGAAGGATACCCCGGCCGCGCAAAAGAGCGCTCACCTGGCACCCCTGCGTGCATTCCTGGCCTGTGCCTTGATTGGCGTGCAAATTAGCGACGAGGACCTCGATGAAGACCCGGCCACCGCTGCCCGCCTCAAGGAAAGCATGGAGCTGGCCAACAAGCTCATCGAGTCCGCCAACCCAAAAATCAAGGGACAGGGCTACATGATTTTGGGACAGGCGCTGTCGAAGATGGGCCGGCGGACGGATGGTCTGAAGGAATATGTCAAGGGACTCGAACTTCTCTATCCGGGTACGGTAAGCAAGGAAATCGCCAAGCTCCTGGACGATCACCCCGCCTTCCAGCAACCCGAGGCCACCCGGGCCAATCCTGTGCTCGCCGAGCAGTATTTCGGCAAGGGGCTGCACGCCTTTTGGTCGCAAAGCTATGCGGAGGCGGAGGCTCAATTCAAGAAAGCAGTCCAGTCTTATAACCTGGATGCACGCTATCAATATTACTTGGGCATGGCTCTGTTGGCACAAAAAGGCAGCGGCAAGCGTGCAGCCGCCTACCACGCTTTTGAACAGGGGGCACGCCTGGAAGCCGCCAACAGGCCGAGCGTCAATGATGTCAACGCCAGCCTCGAACGCGTCCAGGGTAGTCTGCGCGCCCTGGTAGATCGTTACAGGCAGCAAGCCATCGTGGCGGCGAACTAGACGTGGCTATTAACTTGCACGCGTGGGTGACTCAGGCTTGTGGTCCTCGCTTCCTTGCCGCGCGCTTCGATCTTTTGTAAACTGATTTTTTATCGAACGACGACAAAAAGGGACGGCGATGCCACATACTCCGAGTGCGAAGAAATCAATGCGGCAAGACGCGAAACGGCGTTTGCGAACCGGGCCGCGAAAAAGGCCATCAAAATTCAAGTGAAACAAATCACCGAACCCGCCAAGGACGCCACTCCAGAGAAACTGCAAGTCGAATTGTGCGCCGCCATCCGCAAGCTGGACAAGGCGGCGGCCCGGCGTGTCATCCATCCCAACAATGCTGCCCGCAAGAAATCCCAACTCGCCCGTCTTCTCAACGCCCAGGGCAAGTAGTCAGTCCGGAATTGTGAAGCTAACGGCGGGCCCACGCTTACTTCGCGGCCGGTTGCTTGCGCCACGTAAGCAATGTATCTGGCCAGGTAGGTGCCGAAGTCATCGACCGTGCGCGGACCTGTCCGCGCCAGGTCGTCGATTTCGACCTGCGCCATGACGAAGCTCAGCATCGCCTGGGTGACCGGATCGGTATCGTTGATGGCGTTCCACAAAATGGAAATGTGATTGCGCTTGGCAATCTCATAACACTCCGCGTTACAGCCCGCCTTGACCAGCACCTTGCAAAACGCTTCGGCCCAGGTCGATCGCACGCAGGCAAGTCATTGTCGGCATACATAATCAAAAAGGGCGGGATTTGCTTGCCGACGTGGTTGATCGGCGAGGCGTCCCCACGCGCGACGCTGTCCCCGCCAAAAGCGACATCGAAAAGTTGGCCGGACGGAATGGAGAATACGCCGCTCAGGGGCATCGCCCCCCTGATAGCACTCGTCGGCAGACCCACCGCCTTGAGATAACGTTCGTCCGTGGCGAGCAGCGCGGTCAAGTGCCCACCCGCCGAATGGCCACTGACGAAAAGTTCGTCGTTACGGCCCCCATATTTATGGATGTTCTTGTAGGTCCAGGCAAACGCCCGGGCCACGTCCCGAATATGTTCGGGGTGCTTGACGTCCGGGGAGAGGCGGTAATTGGGACAGACGACGCCAATGCCGTGGCGATTGAAGGCCCTGGCCAAAATCGTGTAAATGCCGAGCTGGTCCTTGTTGCCCTTGACCCAGCCCCCGCCATGAACGAACAGGATCACCGGAAAATCCTTATGGCCCTTGGGAACATGGATGTCAAGCAGGTGCCGCACGGGGTCGGCGTCGGGGCCGTCGTAGTAAGGCAAGTCGCGAAAAGATTGTTGCTCGAAGACCGGTGGCGCGGCCCAGCGCCTGCTGCCGTGGCAAATAACAGGATGAGGGATAATCCGCGCGTCATTCTTCCTCCCGCTGTCGAGCGGCCCGGGTTCAGGGTCGGAACACGTTCGTCGGGTTCAATTTACTACCTTAAATCCCTTTGGCGAACTGCATTTTCCTATGGTCAATATTTGCGAACCTCGACACAATAAGCCTTAATGACAATTACCTTTATTCCGCCTGGAGGAGCGCCGACCATGCTGCGTCTTTTTTCGTTTGCCCTGGTTGCCCTTTGCCTGGCTCCCCGCGGCGTCGTCGCCCTGGAGCTGAAAAACGTTCGCCCGACGTACGGGCCGCTCGGCGCCACCAGGGAAAACACGAAATGCGTACCCGGCGATTCTCTGTTCATCACTTATGATATCGAAGGCCTCACGATCAATCCCAAGACAGGCCGGGCCAATTACGTCACGATTTTGGAACTTATCGATAACACCAATGCCGTCGCCTTCAAGAAAGATACTCCCAATGACGTTGCCCTGCCCCTGGGGGGTTCGCGCATGCCGGGCGACCTGGTCGTTTTTTTGGGCAGCAACCAAAAAGCCGGCAAGCACAAGGTCCGCCTTAGCGTTCGCGACAATTTGGCCAAGGACACGAAGTCCTTTGAATACCCCTTCGACGTGATTGCTCCGGATTTCAGCTTCGTGGGCGTCTCGGCGAAGTCGGTTGGCTTTCCCGGGGAAAATTACCTCGCCAGCTTCGCGATCGTCGGCATGGCGCTGGATGCCAACAAGGGCCCCAGTGTCGACATCGCCATGCGCGTCTATGACCAGGCTGGCAAACAGCTGGTATCACCGCAACTTTTGAGCAATCTCCCCAAGGACCTGCCCGACGAAATCGATCTTAAAAAGGAAAACTTCGTGCCGATGCAGTTCCCTATTTATCTCAATCGCGCCGGCACCTTTCTCGTTGAAGTGCTCGCCAATGACAAACTTACCAAAAAGCAAATCCAGATACGCTATCCCTTGACCGTCGTGGATACGGCCACGATTGCGCCCGCAGGTAACGGCATAGAGCAACTCGAATACTCCCATGAGGCTACCCATGAGTCAGCTTGAAGAACGTATCGCGCAGTTTCGCAAAATGGCCAACGATGATCCCGAGAATGAGTTGGGGCATTTTCGCCTCGGTCAATTGCTGATGGAAGCGGAACAATATCCCGACGCGGTCGCGTCCTTTCGTCGTACGCTCGAGTTAAGCCCCGAGTTCTCCAAGGTCTTCCAGCTCCTCGCGACTTGCCTGCTGAAGATGAATGAGCGCCGCCGAGGCCATCAAGGTCCTGCGCGAGGGCTTCGCGGTGGCCGACCAGCGTGGCGACAACATCCCACGCGACGAGATGGTGAAGATGCTCATTGAAGTCGGCGAGCCGGCCCCGGTGCCCCAAAAGAAATCCGCGCCGACCGTCGCTGGCGAAGGAGGCTTTCGCTGTCAACGCCCGGGCTGCCCCTCGGGAACGCATGCGCACCCGCTCGCCAAGCCGCCCATGAACGATGAACTGGGTAAAAAAATTCAGGCCCAGGTTTGGCCGATTGCTGGAATTACTGGCTGCGGGATGTTAGCATCAAGGTGATTAACGAGATGCGTCTCGATCTGAGCACCGAACAGGGGGTCACGGTGTATGACCAGATCATGCAAGAAACCCTGGGACTATCATGACCACCTGCGCTGACATCACCGACACCCTCGAAGCCGAGCATTATCTCGTCAGTCACGGCAAGTGTGGCGGGCTTGGCAACTTCGCCGCCAGCGGGCCCGGTACCCTGCGACGCGGCGATCGCGTGGTCATCGAAGGGCCGCGCGGCCGGGAAGTCGGTACCGTCCTACGCCAGGCCAATGTACGGCAATCCCGCCTTCTGGGCGTAGCCTTGTCCGGCGCCATCGTGCGCCTGTTGAGTCAGGATGATGAGCTGGACCTTCGCCAAAAGCATGCGCTGCAAGAACGGCTCTTTGCCGCCGCCAGCCAGCTTGCTCGGTCGCGGGACCTGCCCATCGAAATCCTCGACGTCGACGTGCTTCTAGAAAACCGTGCCATCATACAGTTCCTGGGCGTGGACGACGCAGCGCTGGAGGCCTTCGCGGACCATCTTGGTCGCGACTTCGGTGTCGAGATACATCTCGAAAACCTGGCGCTGGCAACTGTTGCCGAGGAACCGGCAGGCTGCGGCAAACCGGACTGTGGCAAGACCGACGGCGGCGGCTGTTCCTCGTGCAGCACTGGCGGAGGCTGCTCATCCTGCGGTAAAGAAGCCACCGACTTGAGCCCCTATTTGCGCACTTGCGGACCAAAATGGAAAACAATCAGCGCACTCCCCTTCTCTAAAAGATTGCGGCGACATAAATAATAGGGTGGCTACGCTGGAGGCCCGGCGCGGATGAGCGAAGATCCACAAATTCACGACCAGGCATGGTTTATCGCCCACGTCCGCCAGCATCAAGCCCGTCTGCGAGCCTCGATTCGTGCCCTGGGAGTACGGGCCGAGGCCGTCGATGACATTGCCCAGGACACATTTCTCCTGGCCTGGCAAAAGGTCGCGGAATTCGACTCCGGCGACTTCGGCGCCTGGGTTGCCCAGATCGCCCGCCGCCTTGTTGCCAACGAACGGCGCAAAGACGTACGTCGTAGCCGTCTGCTGGCGGGTGAGGTGACGGACTTGCTGTTGCAACTGGCAGCGGATGTCACCCATGTCGGCGCGGGGCTCGAGAAGGATGATGAAGTCGCAGCCCTGCGCGGCTGCCTTGAGCAGTTGCCGGCCCACGGGCGAGAAATGATCCGCCTGCGCGATTATGAGGATCTATCGCCCGGCGCCATCGCCAGCCACCTGGGACGGCAGTCCGATGCGGTGCGTCAAATACTGTTGCGGCTGCGACGCAAGCTGCTCGAATGTATGGCCACACGGCTGGGTTGGAATTAGCTAGTTCCGTGCATTTTTCGAGTGAAGGCCAGGCAGCGGCTGCAAAAACACAACTTCCGAGGAGCAAGGCCCCTCGGAAGTTTTTTGGTTTAACAGGCTTATTAGCGATGGTAGCGGTAATGGGCCCCGTGGCCGTAGTAGTTCCAGCGGTAACCGCCCCAATAGGGCGTATAGTACACCACCGGGCGACGCACAATGACGGGGGCGCTACCACAACGGGCGCCGGAGTGACGTAGCTTGGCCCAACGACCGTGTAGCCTGGCTGATAAACAACGCCGGCCGGGCCGGACTGAACTTGAATGGGCAGAGGGGTTTGCGCCTGACTGACTGCCGGGGCGACCAGCCCAAGCCCCATGAAGCCGAGAACAGCAAGCGAAAGGATGCGATACATGTTTGCCTCCAGGTGTTGAAAAGTTCCGTTTCCCGATAGAAGAACGCCTGGAGGTTGCGAAGTTGCGCGGGGTGGGGAACTCTCATTTTGTCTTAATGTCCGCGACGAACGCACCTTTACGATCGCTCCACCTCCCCGTAGGGTGGGTCGAGCGTACTCGCGCTGACCCACCAGGCACCCGCGGAGTCTAGGCCGAAAATCAGGAGCGTGTAATTCCGCCTTCGTGCATTTCGGTGGGTCAGCGAGTACGCTCGACGCCACCCTACAGGTGTCGCCCAGTACCCGTAGGGTGGGTCGAAGCGTACTCGCGCTGACCCACCAGTCGCCGCGCGGAATAAGGCCCGAAAAGCAGCACCGTGTAATTCTGCCTTCGTGTATTTCGGTGGGTCAGCGCGAGTACGCTCGACGCCACCCTACAGGTGTCGCCCAGTACCCGTAGGGTGGGTCGAAGCGTACTCGCGCTGACCCACCAGTCGCCGCGCGGAATTAAGGCCGAAAGGCAGGACCGTGTAATTCTGCCCACGTGTATTTCGATGGGTCAGCGCGAGTACGCTCGACGCCACACTACAGGTGTCGGTTAGTACCCGTCGGGTGGGGCGTCTCAACCGTTCTCTTACGACAAGGAAAGCAGGTTTTTCCATGCAGAAAATCACCCCGTTTTTATGGTTTGACGGCAAAGCGGAGGAGGCCATGACTTTTTATACCTCCGTTTTCAAGAACTCGAAGATCGGCACCATTTCTCGTAATGGCGAAGGCTCGGTGATGTCGGCGTCCTTTCAACTTGATGGGCTGGATTTCATCGCCTTGAACGGTGGACCGGCCTTCACGTTCTCGCCCGCTATTTCGTTTTTTGTCAACTGCCAAACGCAGGAAGAGGTCGATCACCTTTGGGAAAAGCTTTCCGAGGGGGGCAAAAAATCAAGGTGCGGATGGCTGCAGGACAAATTCGGGGTATCGTGGCAGATCATTCCCACGACCCTGGGCGAATTGCTCCGCGACAAAGATGCGGAGAAATCGAAAAGAGTCATGAAGGCGATGCTGCAAATGGACAAGATCGACATCGCGCGTTTAAGGCAGGCCTACGAGCAAGCGTGAGCTTTGCTTTATTTCGCTTGCAATCCCCAAACGAACCATTATTTTGGTCAAGGTGTCGTCGCCCGTTTAGCCGTTTTTACCGGGAAGCAACAAATGAACCATCCCGACGATCCTGATGAAGGTATCCAACCCGGACGAAATCCGTCCGGGCGGCGGTTTGACGAGGAAGAGCACCTGGAGGACGACGGCGTCCCCGATATCGAGCTCAAGAAGGACCAGGCATCGGCCGACCTGACGCCGCTCGACTGGTGTATTTGCATCTTCTGTTCCGGCATCGGCTGCATCGTTGGCATTGTCCGCCTGGTTCAGGGCAAGCCAAGCGCCTACAAGATGATCGGCGTTTCCCTGGTGGCCGGCGTCATCTGGAACGTGATTCAAATGGCGGTCCGCGAGGCCCTGCGCCGCTGAGGCGGCCTACTTAGCGTTCGAAAAAAAAGGGGGCAGACCCCTTGAAGCCAACAGAGTTTTCAACGCTTTTGCAGGATACCCAGGGGGTCTTACGCCTTTTTTTCCGAACGCTCTTACGCGCAAAAGGTAACCTACGTTGGCAAGCGTGGCTCCAAGTTCGGTCCCTTCGCGGCGCCGGCACCAGGAAATGCTGGCGGTTGCCTGCGCGATCGCCCTCGCTGCCGTCATGCTGCAAATTCGCGGTCACGAGCAAGTCTTCCTGGCATGCTTTCCCGGGCTGACGTTGCCACCGCTCTGCATGTCGCGCGAATGGTTTGGCATCTCGTGCCCAGGGTGCGGCCTGACCCGTAGCTTCATTTACCTGGCCCAGGGGGACTGGCTGGCTTCCTGGCAAGTTCACCGTCTCGGCTGGCTGCTTGCCGCGGCGGTAATTCTGCAAATTCCCTACCGCTGCTACCGTCTGTTTCGGCCCGCCATGACACCGCGAGCCGTCCGCCTGAGCCGCTGGTTCGGCCGCTGTCTCATCGCCCTGCTCGTGGGTAACTGGCTGTTCGAAATGGTCTGGAACACGCTTCAAGGTGCGGTTCCCGGAAATTAATTCTGGTGAAAGGCGACAACATGGCCCTGCGCAGCGCCGTTCTGGCGATAATCCTTCTGATCGCTCCCACACTTGCCGGTGGGCAATCACCTCCAACACCTCCATGGTCCCTGCCCTTGATCGATCTGGACGGTAGGGTGGATCACCAAGTAGTAGTCGATCGTGAGAAGGGACAATATCTTGGCCATCCCACGACGCTTCTCCTTGAGGACGGCAAAACCATCCTGTGCGTCTATCCGAAAGGACACGGGCGCGGGCCCATTGTTTATAAACGCAGCGCCGATGGCGGCAAAACCTGGTCGGCTCGGTTGCCCACGCCCAAAAGTTGGGAAACGTCTCTTGAAACGCCAACGCTTCATCGAGTCGTTGACGCGTCCGGCAAGAAGAGGATCATTCTCTTCAGTGGTCTCTATCCCGTGCGTATGGCCATCAGTGAAGATGACGGCAATTCCTGGTCCGAGCTCAGGGCCGTTGGCAACTGGGGCGGTGTCGTCACCATGGCCTCGGTCATCGAACTCAAGACGGGGCCGGGTCACTACGTCGCCTTATTTCATGACGATGGGCGCTTTTTCAAAAGCGGCGGCGCCGCGACCGGCGTTTTCACACTCTATCAGACGATTTCCAGGGATGGCGGCCTTACCTCGGCGCAACCGCAAGCAATTTATCAATCTTCCAAGGTCCATCTCTGCGAACCCGGAGCGCTGCGCTCCCCGATGGCAAGCAGATTGCGGTGCTGTTGCGGGAAAACCGCCGCGTAAAAAACGCCCACGTGATCTTTTCCGCCGACGAGGCCCAAACATGGACCGAGCCGCGCGAGCTTCCCCTCGCACTCACCGGTGATCGCCATGTCGCCAAGTATGGTCTGGATGGCCGGCTGTTTATCTCCTTCCGCGATGTGCTTCCCAAAGGAACGATCAGCCCCACAGCTGGCGACTGGGCCGGCTGGGTCGGCACCTATGACGACATCGTCCAGAACCGCGAGGGCCAGTATCGAGTCCGCCTCAAGAAAAACCACAAGGCCAACGACTGCGCCTACCCGGGCGTCGAACTGTTGCCGGATGGGACCTTTGTAACAACAACGTACGGCCACTGGACTCCGAAAGAAGCCCCCTACATACTGAGTGTTCGCTTTTCACTGGCTGAGCTGGACGGGCTTGCCCGGCGGCTTTTGGAGAGAAAGTAGGGCGGTAGCGTGCGAAGATTGATGGGCCGCCTTGGATCAATCTGCCACCGACTACAACAAAAAAGCGGACCCGCATATTGACAACTTCCGCCGCGACGGTTCCAATGAGCCTATGTGTTGCCGGTGAGGTGCAAATCATGTCGTTCGCTTTTTTGAAACTAGCTCTATTCACTAGCCGGTATGGTGCTGCAATTGCCGCAGCAAGCAGTGAAAGCACCACAAGCGACCGATTTTGAGCGGTTGGCAGAAATCTTTAACGCGACCGGCACGCCCGTGATCAAGACCAAACCTTGGGTTGCGGTGGATACAGGACCGGAGAATTATCCCCACGCCTTGCATGGCTGGTTAATCGACGATGGGGTGAAGGAAATCACCGTTGTGGATCTCCATGGTAAAAAGCACAAGGTCCGCAGGCCCGCGCCTGGCGAAAGACGCCCGAAAATCGAGAAAGAAAGTGAAGTAGCATTCAAGATCGTCCTTGAGATTCTAGGCGAATTCCAGGGAAATGATTACGCTGTGGCTTGGAAGGTGCGAGCCGAAGACTTTTCCGTCCATGGCAAAAAACTGCTTGCCGATGGCTTGCCCAAGAATCGCGACTCGACTGGTCTCAGCGCATATGCGGCAGCCAATGAACGATTCGGGCTCGCGGATCACGTGATCGACGCTGCCCGGCATTCCGCATGTCGCCTATCAATTGGGCCAAAAGGATCTCGCCAATGAGCTGTATGCGTATGCCGAGCAGGAAAGAATGACCTTCGCGAGAACGTACGCATTTGGAGGAAACGCTGGCGAACTGTATCTCTTCCTGGCGACTCGTGTCGCATCGAATCACCGGAATAAGGCGATCTACGGAGGCCACGGAGGCGTGCCTCGCCTGGAACTCCGCAAGCATTGGGAAGAGATCGCCGCCCTTCCGGATCATAAGTATCGCGAAGAAGCCAGGACGATGATAAAGCACTATCAAAGTCTCCTGGACGAAGATGTTCGCTGGGTCGAGCCGGATGCCAAGGCCCTGGCGGCGATGACAACGGAGCAAAAGGGCGCACTACTGGCTCTACCACCTTCGCGATCTGAAGGCGGGACAGTTTAGCGATCCGGGTTCAGTCCAGGTGCTCAACCCATTGGCTTACTTTTGGAATGCAAAAAAGCCCAACGCCGCGGTCGAGTTGGACAAGTTGGGCACGAGCATCGTGCCTCTCTTAATCGCGGCACCTCGACGACGAACGGCCGACGCGCTGCAAGGGCCACTGGCGTAGGTTCTGGCCCGACGATCACTATTTGTTGCGCTACGGCGATTGTTGCCAGCAGATTTTCGAGAGTATCACCGGCAAAACGCTGGCGGCTGGCAGCTATAAGCTTCGCAAGGAAGCGGCCAAGCATTGGTGGGACGATTACCAGAAGAAGGGCGAATAACAAACTCTCATTCTGGGCACGGCCGCCAGCGACAGCTTGAGGCACGCCGACCGACTGGCAAAAATATCCCGACGCTGCCCTTGCGGCGATCATCAAAGGCGCCACGCCAGCGTGGAAGGCCGCCTCCTCGCCGATCTGATCGGCATGGCGGCCGAGTTCAAAGACAATAAACTCACGGCGTTCTTGATCGGCGAAATGAATGGTCTGACTTCCGGCCACCTCTATTCCCTCGGCAGCGGCGAATAGGATTGGTTCCTTCCGCCAGTGGCCTGAATACTGCCGGTACCAAGCCAGCGGCCCTACAAGAAATCAATGCCCTGGACGCAACAAGGTTCTTGAGTCCACGAAAAGTGTCGATTTATGGCGACAGCGACGTGCCGTTCGTGAAAGAAGCTCGCCATTTTTTTTGCGCATGGAGCCACCGCTATTTCTTTTTCGAGGGAGCGTCCTTCTCCGCGTTGGGTGGACCGGATTGTACCTTCACCGCGTGACCAGGCTGCAAGGTCACCGAATACCCTTTGTAGCCACACCATCAACCGATCACTTTATCTGACGTGCCCATTCGGCACCTGAAAAATGATATAATCAATCCAAACGACCATTGAAACGTGGAAAAATGGCCATGATTGTTAATCTTAAACTATCTGTCGAAACGGATAAACGGCTCGGTGACAAGGCTGCTCGGGAAGGGCAATCGCTCGAAGGATTATTGGAAAATCTGGCCGAACACGAGGCTAAATTATCGGGTAACGGTAAATCAGCCAGCGATGAACCCCAGGAGGACGAGGGGAGACCTTGGCGGGGGGTGTTCGTTTTGGAGTATCCGCGCCAGGAGATTTTCTCGGTCGAGCACGAAGTAAACGTCAACGCTCTGCCGCCCCTTCCCGCCTAGGTCCGGATCGACGCGCGACTCATGGCAGATGAGTCCGAATGACCCATGGTACGAAGTCGTTGGTGCTGATTTGCCTCTGGATCAAGGCGACCTGATCCTTCGATGTCCCATCCTCACGTGGGACCAGACCAAGCCACTCACGGTTTCCAAGGCAGGCGACGAAGAACTCCTCAGGGAGCATATCGCTTCTTTCCGCGCGGATGTCCCGGTTCTCACCGAGGCACCGGAAGATTTATCGTGACGCAAATGGGCTTGGTCGTTAAACTCAGGCCCACGCGCATGATGGCAGCAAAATTGCTTGGTGTAACGTGTGCTGCGGCACACCAAGCATGTCCGCGTAATTCTGAAAGGGGTAGCCCATGGTCACCCGTAAACTCCGCGTCACCGCCCTGCTTCTACTGGGCTCGATCTACGTGGTCTGGGCCTGGCCAACCTCGGCGCAACAAGTTGGGCCGCAAGATGAAAAACCAGCCGTTCCAGCCAAAAAAGACGCCGCGGACGACAAAACCATCCGCGTCTTCATCCTTCAGCTTGGCGATGACTCATTTGACATGCGCGAGGCGGCCTTTAACCGCCTGACGGCCATCGGCGAGGCCGGCACGGGGTCTCCTGGAGAAAGCCGCCAAAGACAGCGCGGATTTTGAAACGCGAGGCCCGTACCGCGTCGAGCTGATCGAGGCGTTTAATAAGGGAATGTTCGCAGGTGCGAAGTATGGCGCGGCCACACGAAGGCCCCGCCATGCCCTACAGTTCACGCGTGGTTGTCACGCCCGACGGGCGCCGGGCGATCTCGGTCGGCAGAGACACGCTACGGGGCTGGGACCTGAGCACCGGCAAGCAGGTCGTGGAATTCCAGCCATGGCAAGGTATGGGCTGCTGGGGGTTCGCACTTCTCCCGCGACGGCACCCGAGTCATCACGGGGACGCATAACAAGACCGTGGATATTTTCGATGCCATGACGGGCAAAAGACTGCAGTCGTTTGAAGGCCATGCCGGTGCGGTCTGGGGTGTCGCTTTTACGGCCGATGGCAAACAGGCGCTATCGGGAGGAGATGAAAGAATCTTTCGCGTTTGGGACGTGGCTTCCGGTCAGGAGGTCCGCCGTTTCGAGACGGCCAGCCAACCAATACGTTCCCTGGTTCTCTCCCCCGATGGCAAGCTTGTGGCGGCTGGCCATTTTGGCGGCGTCAACCAGCCGGGAACGGTTCGCCTCTGGGATTTTGAAAAGGGGGAGCAAGTCCACGCCTTGCAAGGCCACAAAAAGGAGGTCGCCAAGTGTGGCCTTCTCTCCCGACGGCAAGACTCTTGCGTCCACCAGCTTCGATTCGACAATTCGACTTTGGGACGTCGTCACAGGTAAGGAAATCAAGCGTTTCGAAGGCCACACCGCCCGCGTCGAATACGTCGCCTTCACGCCAGACGGCAAACGCATCGTTTCTTGCGGCAACATGCAAGATCCCACCTTGAAGTTGTGGGATGTGGCCAGCGGCCAACAACTCCTGGAAGCCGAACGGGTAAAGGAAGGCTACCACTGCGTCACCGTTCTGCCCGATGGGCGGCACTGCGTGACGGCAGGGCGCGATGGCATGATCAGGCTGTGGGAGTGGAAGAAATAGGGGTCAGAACATACCTCGCTAAAACATTTGGGGGCAATTCAGTTCAATCTTGTGCTGATTTTGACAAACGGCAAACTTCCGTGATTTGTTGAGCCAGACGGCGTTTTTTGGCCCAGTGCTCGTCCACCCCAGTCACGTCGGGCACTTGCTCGATGGCCGAAATCGCTTGGCCAACGTAAATATTCCCGTCGTTTTTTGCGAGAATGCGTAGGTCGGGCAAGATTTTGGCAGCAAGCTTGCCGAGACGCTTGCAAGCCATGGCGGCAAGTTCCTGAACTTGTACGCGGTCGTCTTTAAGCATTTCCACCAGGGCAGGAAGCATCCTGTCGGAATACTCTGCCCAGTTGCTGATCTGCTGGGCGGCGCCGCCAACTTGCTGCGAAGTCTGCACTTCGCCAGTATTCCTGATCTTTGTCAAGCAGGTCGTTCAAAGAGAACAGAGTAACGCCCTTGGGAAACCTCAGGCGTGATAAATGAATCGATTGCAAGCGGTTTAGCAATTGCTGGATCCGGACTCGCTGTTCTAGGTTCTGGAATTGCGCTGGCGCAGAGCCGGCAAGCATCTGTCTCCACCAAGTTCTGCAAGGGCTTGAAAGGCACGCTGGCGAACCGAGAATCGGTCGTCACCCAGCTCCCTTAACCACAAAGCCATGCGATGGATCGAACGCGGGATCTCGGGTCCGCACGGGCAACAAATACAGTCATAACAGCAAGATCGTATTTTTCAGTAACTTTGCAGTCGCGTCGCGGAAAACCGGTACGGTTTACCAAATGAATCTGCCAATCACAAGAAAAGGTAGTCTTTGCGTCGCGAGAATGGGTCTGGCTTGGTCCCGGGAAAAATTTGATTTCCTTGTGTGTAAACGGTAGTTCCGCAAACGCGGCCATAGCGTCGTTAGCAGCGTCAACGTTTCCTTCGAAGGCAATCAATTCTTCGTCATGATAAATTCCGAAGCCGGACCAGGATTTGCGTAGTAAATACCGCCTGCCAGGATGAAACCGGAATGCGTCTATCGGGTTGTTCGCTGATTTGTCGAATGGTTGGAGTGCAGGACCGTACTCTTCATGCTCGCGTGTGATGTACGCAGCGGTTGCACATGACGCGAGCAGGAGCACTATGGCGACAGCCACCGCGACTGGGATAGTTTTCATCACGAGTTCTCTGCTGCCATTGAGCCATCAATTGGTTACACTGGGCCGTTCGATTTAGAACACACGGCGCCTTTAGTTTTAACGACGCCCGGTGTCGTGTATTGGAAGCAAACCGAAGGCTGCCGTCAAGGCAGGTTGAAGGGGGACTGGAAGGTAACCGGCTCCAGTCGCAACCCACGATGCGGATTTCACCCGAAAACCCAACGCGGTCGACACCGACCCAAGCAGGTAACCTCAACGAACCAGTTTGCGGCATGTGGGCCTGGCACACGTAAACCTCACGATTATTAGCCACGCCAACATCAGGCAATTTCGCCTAAAATAATCCCGGGATGGCACGTCGTGCTTCCTTGGGGGGCGGATGACGCCGGCAAGGGTGTATTGGGAAGGTTGTCCAATGTCTACCACCAATGGGCCTATGGCTGGCCCACCATCGAGAGAAATGCTTCCGAGCAGAAGCGACTTTCGAGCCGGGCTTCGCCGATATAATGAGGCGCAGCAGCACATATCGTGGCCGATGCTATTGCGCAAGCAGTACGCTATTTCCTTCCAGCAGTTGCCTATGCCGCCGTTCATCAATGGTATCTTTACGAAGTGCTCGCGCCTGCGACGTGGGATGCGTTGGCCGTTTGGCCAATCCTGGCCTTATATGTCCAGCCCTTTGGGCCATATGCGTACAATTCAGCCGCTGGCAAGAAAGACTCCTTCAAGAAACGAGATTAAAGTGTCCGACCTGCAAGCACAAACCGGAATCGGGCGATGGAAACTTTGCCCTGGCGACCGGCCGGTGCATCAAATGCAATCAGCCGATGCATCGTGGCGATGATCTGACTGAAGATGCGATCAACCTCGCCGGTGAGTCGCCGGACCAAATGCTGCCATCAGAAAGCGAATTTCGTGAACGATATCGCAGGTATTGGGACGCATACTGGAACGGCAAACGCGGCGACGAAGGGAAGGAGACACGGTTCCTGGTCATATCGTTCTTCGGTGGCCTGATTTATTTGATCATTGTTGGTAGGTGCTTCCCGAAGCAGGCTTCCCCGCCGGTTTGGCAGTACGCCGTCATAGGGCTTGGCTTTGCCGTCATGTACGCCCCCATTGTCAATATGATCATACAAGGCGTGCGGCGGCGACGCCGAGCCGACAAGAAGATTCCGATGAAATGTCTAAGCTGCGGGGCCAATTTATGTTGGCATGGGCCCCTCAGCCTTGCACTCGCAGCGGGCCGTTGCTGTAGGTGTGGCCGCAGGATCTATCGTGACGATGCACCTGCCACGCCTCAGCAAAACGCTCTGCTTCCAAGTCTGCAGAGAGTTCTTGACGACGCCGGCTATACGCTGAAGAATGCCGGAAGCATCTTGCTGCCCGGGAGTTCTTTCCCGGATCACGGATCGTTGGTGGCGCACTTTTCTACGTTCCTGCGTGCCTTTATTTGCTTTGGGCGGATTGGTACAGCGCGGAGAACAGCGACCAAATAACTGCGGTCTGGCTTCGTCAGTTCCTCATCAACCTTTTGGCATTGTTGGCTGGTGCGACGGTGATGACGGCAGTTCTGGCCCTCTATTCCTGGCGATCGGCCACAAAACTACCGAAGTTGCCGACCGGGGCGTTGCACACCTGTCCGCACTGCCGGACCCCATTCGGTGCAATAACGCTGGCAACCGGCCGATGTGCGGAATGCGGTGAGCACGTGCTATCAGTCAGATAGGGTTCGAACGCAAGAAAAGGGCAAAGTGCTACCATGAGCCGACAAAGGATCGCAGTCCGAACCGCTGTTGCGCTGTTGGTTTTGGGGTTAATTGTCACAGCCGTTTATGTCGCGGAAGTTGTGGCGGAGTACGTGGCGGAAGAAAAGGCGTTTGAGCCTTGGACGCCCGCGATACGGCCACAAGGTGACGATTGGTAATATGCTGGCTAACGTTACAGTCATTGGCAATATTGGCGGCGGCTCCTATCCATCGGATGGCACTTCGGACAGAATCGACGTGACCGTGTGAGTAACTTAAAGAAACGCTCGCGTGGCCATAACAGGCACTTCCAGCAAAAGCATTTATAAAGTAGAGGAACGCTGCAAGGAACGAAAAAAAATGCTGTCGTATATCCACTGCATGGTCAAACCGGTGATAAGCACAAGGCTGGTCAACTGATAGAACGTCAGGCCATGCCAATACGCGGGTTCCGGTCGGATGTATTCGGTGAGAAAGCGAAATCCGCCATACGATCAGGTAAAGTTTCAGGTGCTGACGGCGCAGAACGTGATGACGCAGCAGTTGCCACAAGACAATGGCCATACCAAGGTGGAAAAGGCATTCATAGATTTGCGTCGGATGGCGGCGAACGTGGTCGCCGAAATTCCAGCGCAACGCCTGCCGCTTACCTTTAAGGTTGTACCAGAACGGCAATGATTTCGCTACCGCCGGCTTATGAACCCCGATAATCCCATTGCGGAAAGCACCTACGTCAACTAGCATGCACCCTCGAATCACCCCGTCAGATCCCATTGTTGGCCACGGAGGTCCCCATGAAAAGGAAATCTATTCTGATTTCATTGGCAGTCATATCTCTTGTTTACGTTTTGGCCAGACAGGTCGAATGTCAAGAAAACCCTCTCCGCCCGAATGTGGAGAAAATTATCCCTTCCCCGAGCCCGCCGGAGCATCCTCTACCGCCACCGCCTCCGACTCCGCCTGGTTTGGTACCGACTCCTCAGCCTGGTGGACCCTGGGAGCCGCCATCCCGACTTGTCGACGTAATTCCGGTCGCCCCGAAAAATATGCAGCATCTGGTCCATCCAAATCGAGCAGGTTGAGGGCAAGGAAATCATCCGAGCTACTATCGGCAAAATGAACGGGATTAAAATTACCTGTGATCAGGTCGATTTGCGAACGCAAAACGGCCTTTTCTTGGCATCAGGCCAGGTGGCAATTTCCGGAGAAAGCTTCGAATGCCTTTGCGAGAGACTCACGATTCATCTGCACGAGGATCGCCTTATGCTCGACGGCAAGGCCCAGGTTAAACTGTTGGGTCAGAAGGCCGACCAGGCAGGAAAAGCCCTCCTTGAACTGTCGGGCCCGCAGTTGTCTGTCGCTGGCCCGACTTGCAGGTAAAGGTGACTCGGCCCCAAACCGCACAGGGGAACAACCTCCAGCCCAGGGCCAAACTGACCCTACGTCCAAGGAGATCAATTACCCGCCGCAATAAAAAAAAAAAAAAAAAAAAAAAAAAAAAAAAAAATTTTACGCCCCCGGATAATAAGGGACCCACTTCGTAAAAGTAAAGGGTTCCTTATTCGTGGGGCGACTGGCGGGGCTTCACAGCGATTATCGAGTCACTGCACCCCAACGCCTTGAACACCGCATCCTCCGGATCGGCGTAGGAAGACCCCGTCTCGGATCTCGGCTTCGTCCGCCCGGAAGCTGCGGCTATAGGAGCCGAACGAATACTTAGAAGCCGAAGTCGTCCTCGCAGAACCTGGCTTCGAATGTCCCCGGACGTCATCCAGCCGCAACGTAGTCACGCCGTGGAGGTTGAGCCTCGACACGATCACCTGAAACTCCCATTCAGGGGTCGTTCCAGAAAACAATCCGCTGGCCTTCCTCACCAAAAATGCCTTCCATCGCTTCAAGTATCTGTTGAAGGTCACTTATGAAGACGCCTCATGTCCGGATGCGGCAGTTCGATAAGCCTGCTGCGGATGATTCGGCTCTTGCGGGTGTGTGTACATAAGTTCGCGCACTTCCGATCATGGGCGTGAGGTAGACCTGCCGTACATATACTTCTGACCGATTCAAATAACCAGATCGATCAGTGCCGACTCAAGCGGCCACCGCAAGGCGCACGCAAATGCGCGGAATCACGTTACGTAATCGTTCCAGCTTCGCTTTGCTGCCCGAGGCTGGGACAACATAGCTGCTAGAATGGCCGGCCAACTCCGAAGGTTGGTGCGCTGCCGCGAGCTCCGAAGGTTTGTTGGCAGGCTCCGAAGGATCCAACAATTTCCGCAGCGGAGCCAAGAGTCGAAATGTGGTCAACGGGCGGTTATGCAGAACAGATGCTCGTCGCCTCGCAGCAGTAAGCGGCCATTGGAGACTACCGGAGAGGCGATGATTCGTTCGCCCATCGGAATCTCATTTAATAGTTCGAACTTATCGTCCACGCGCGCGACGAAGACGACGCCATCTTCTCGGGCGGCGTACAAGATGCCGCCGGCGATCGTGGGTGATGCGTAGAAGGTGGCCCGGCTCTCAGGCAGCGAAGCGCTTCAGATCGTCTTCCCCGTCAAAGGATCCAGGCAGACGATGTTGCCTTTATGGCGAAGTAGGTAGATGCGACCCTTGTACTCGGTAAGAGAGGGCACAAACACCCCGACATCGTCGCGCTTCCATACGCGATGGGTGCTGGTCACATCGCCGTGCCATCGAGACGGACGGCATGCACCTGGCTTTGGCTGTGCCGATCGTCACGGCCGACGGGCACGATGCCAGGTTTCCGGAAATGACCGGCGACGCGATGGCCGGCCAGTTTGCCGTGCCACCGGGATTGAATTGGTCGCATGTCCACAGTACGGAACCATCGGCGGCCGAGTGAGCCGTCAAGTGATCTGCCCCCCAGACCAGCAATGCCGGGCGGCCGTTGTGCTGGAAGAACACGGGAGTGGTGTAGGCATTATTATTCTCATTAGGCAGCTCAGCGTAATGCCGCTGCCGCCAACGCATCGTTCCCGTCACCTTGTCGAACCCCGCGATCCAGGATTCTCCGGCGTGCATGCGCGTCAATATCACGTCGCTGTCCGTTACCACGGGAGAAGTCCCCTGGTCCCAAAAGAGCTTGTCGCGGCCGAACTTGGCGGCAATATCGTTTATCCAGCGGACCGACCCATCCAACTCGAGCGCGGCCAGGCGGCCAGAGCGAAAATAGACGAAGATTCCCTTACCGTCCGTGACGGGAGAGGCGTTGCAGCTTGAGGCAAGAGTGCGGTGTTTTGCGTCGCTCTGGGCCCTAAGAGGAGTCCGCCAAAGCAACTTTCCCTGCATATCCAGGGCGAGGACCGTATCCTGTCCGTTATCGGGGCTGGTGAGGTAGATGCGTTCGTTCAAAAAGATCGGCGTAGAGGTACCTTTTCCCGGCAAGGCAAACTTCCAGGAAACGTCTTCAACCTTCCAGCTCGTCGGATAGCTTCCCGTAGCAACGCTGCCATTGCCCGCAGGCCCACGCCAATTGGGCCAATCGGCCCAGGTGATACCCTGCAAAAATCCGCTGGCACAAACCAGAAAGGCGAGGATCAGAAGGCTCTGCAAACACCGCGTCCTATACGCCGTGGAATGCCGATGGGTTTGCGGCACCAACTTGCAAAAAGCAGCCGCTGCAAGGAGAAAGTGCATGATCGGGGGACTCCTCGTTGTATCAAGTGAGAACCGACGGTTTTGAGTAAACAACGGAAACGGACCCTTGCATTGTATTGCTCTGCCTACGTCCCGGTTTTCTCGCCGGGCACCAGCGAGGGGCGGGATGGTCCGGAGCAAGCGCACCTGGTAAGTTACGCACAGGGCGTTTCGGCTAGAAGCAACCTCTGGGAGCTTTCGCCACGGCGGAGGAACGGGTGCGATGAAGCGACGGACATTTCTGGGAGCAGCCCTGGCCGGTGCGACTGCTCCCTCCTTGTCGCCGCGGTGCACGGGAAGCGGTGGGAGGACGCGGCCGAGGTGCTCGCGCAGGCCACGGCGAGGAAGCAGGTGGACGCGGCGGTGCTGCACGTGGTGCAACGGCGCGAGTCGTTCACGCGCCACTTCGGCAAGGCCGGCTCGGACGACGCGATGTTCCTGCTCGGCTCCATTTCCAAGCCAATCAACGTGACTGCCGTCATGACGCTGTTCGACCGAGGGAGGTTTCAGCTTGATGACGGCGTGAAGAGGTTCTTGCCTGCCTTTACGGGCGACGGGCGGGACGACGTGACGATTCGCCACCTGCTGACGCACGTCTCCGGCTTGCCCGATCAGCTGGCCAATAACACCGAGTTGCGCAGGCGGCACGCGCCGCTGACGGAGTTCGCCGCACAGGCCATGCGCACGCGCCTCGATTTCGCCCCCGGCACCCGGTACCAGTATTCGAGCATGGGGATCCTGCTCGCCGCGCGGATTGCGGAACTCATCAGCGGGACGGACATTCTCACCCTCGTTGATCGCGCCGTCTTCCGACCCCTGGGCATGCACGGTCGGCCCAGGGGCTCGGACGGTTTAGGCTGGAGGAGATGGTCCCATGCCAGACGGCTGGCGCCGCGCCCGAATCGGGGGGCGGCGATCCGAAGGCCAGGGAGTGGGACTGGAACAGTCCCTACTGGCGGAGGTTGGGCGCCCCCTGGGGCGGGACGCACGCTTCCGCGCCCGACCTCGCCAGGTTCCTGGGCGAGTTCCTGGGGGCACGCGGCCAGGTCGTGAGGCCCGAGACGGCCCGGCTGATGGTCAGGAACCACAATCCGAAGGGGTTCACGCCGCGCGGCCTGGGGTTCGGCGTCGGCACGGGGGCCGGCAGTCCGGGATGTTCCGCGCAAACCTTCGGCCATACCGGCTCAACCGGCACGCTCTGCTGGGCCGACCCGGCGAGCGAAACCATCTGCGTCGTGCTCACGTCGCTCCCGCGCCGCGCGGCACAGCGCCACCCGCGCGAACTCGCGTGCGGAGCGCGTCGCAGCGTCCGCCCGACGCTGAATTCAGGTGGCGGCGACGAAGGCTGTTTGGAAGAGATTCCTTGCGAGACCCAAGCCTACTTTGGTTTTTTGAGCCCTGTTGCATCCTAACTCTTCGAGCGGACTACC
>CAWKFA010000013.1:0-41023 GCA_963848825.1 uncultured Planctomycetota bacterium
ACACAGAGAGCGACAAAGGCTCGGACCAGTTCAATTCTTCCCTGTCACTCACGCCCACCACGGCACGTTGACGGAAAGCGGCTCGGAGTCGGATACCACCCAAGAGTCGGACAGCGGCAACGACAATTTCACACTCGGCGTCAGTTCCAATGATTCCTTGAACGCACCGGCCACGCCAAACGCCGGCAACTCGGCGGCCGGGAACATGCAAGATCAGGAGAACGGCACCGACAAGTTCCAAATCAAAATTACCGACCTTGAAGGTTTTACCCTGCAAAACACGGTTTCCCACCTCACGGCCGGGCGTGTGGGCGATGGGGAACGTCAGTGCCACTTTGACCGTCGGTGGATCGAACGAAGAAAGCGATTCGGGCAGTGCCGGCGACAATGTGTCGGGGAGCGGAGTCAGTGATAACGTCAGCGAGAACTACAAAGATTCCAACACGTTGACGGGGAGTGTCACATTCAACGTCACCGGCAGTGGGGCGAATTTGTGGGCCGCCGAAGCGGTGGTTGCCGGCAACGCCTCAGCGAAACCGATGGGGTGCGGGAGGCCTGCCCGCTTCCGTGGCGACCCGCAGAATCTGAGGTGAATGGGAACGACAGCTTCAAGATTGCCGTGACCGGCAGCGAAAGCATGTCCATGGACGCCGGCGGAGCTATCACGATTGATCAGAGCGACAGCGAGACTTCCACGGCAAACGAGAGCGGCGGCGACAACGTCAACGCCGGCACCGGACCGACCCTGTCCAGGATACAGATGCGTTTAGCTCAAGGACCAGAGTTCGTCCAGCGACAGCATGCACGTGGCCGTCGGCGCAGGCGGGCACGAGCTTGGCTTCAGCCTAACCATGTCGGCACAAGATTCCGAATCGGCTTCCGATAGCGGCAGCGACAGCAGCGGCGGCGGCGCCTCATGTGTATAACGATTCGGAATCGAAAACCAGCTCGGCGAGCATCACGATTGCCAGCACGGACGGAGTCAACTTCACTGAAACGGACAACGAAACCGACCCTTATATTTTCACGCACCAGCAGAATCCCGGCGGCCCCAGTCCGGCGGATCAGCAGACAGGATATGTCTCCGTGGACATGAGCCGGGTCCTTCGTTGGGGCGCCAGCGGCACGGTCACCTTGGTGAGTTCCACGGTCGGCGCCGATGGCTCCTACCAGGACGCGGTCAAGGGCAACGGCACCTTCTCAATCACCGGCGCAGGGAAACCGGCGAATTTCACTAGCCATGTGAACCAAGGCGGATCGAGCGCTGGGGAACCTGGCCGTGAACGTCGATGCGTCGGCGGTTGGTTGGGGACCTGCTTCAACCAGATCAGCACAGGCATTGAAACCGGCACGCAAAACGCCACGGCCACTGGGGGCGCGGCCACGGTCACGAACGCGGTGACGGCCACGGCCGCAGGCGGCGTGCGACTCGTGCAAACCACGCCGACCACAACGGAAACGATCATTTACAGCCAAGCCGGCCTGGTGCTTTCCGACGTGTTCGTGAAAACCGCGACCGGACAGACGCTGGAATCCCGTGCATACACCTACGACAACAACGGCAACAAGTTGACCGAAACTGACGGCAGCAACACGACTGCCTGGACGTATGATGCCAACGGCCACAAGTTGACGGAGACAAATGCTTACCGCACGACCGGCGCTGCTACAACGCACTACACCTACGACCTCGCGGGCAACCTGATCTCCGTGACCGAGCCGGACAGCAACCCGACGACCTTCGCGTACAATTCTCTGGGGGAAGTCACGAGCATGACGGATCCCCTGGGACACCCCACATACGAAACCTACAACGACCAGGGCGAGACTCGTCGGTCACCAACCGCAACGGTCTGAGTCGCACGATGACGTACACGGGGGAAGGCCAACTCGCCACGGAAACCTGGTACGCGGCCGATGGCACGACGGTAGTCGATACCCTAACGTACACGTACTACGACACCACGGATGACGGCGGCAACCATGCCGAGGACGGCAAGCTGATGACGGCCGGCAACAGCCAAGGCGCCTATACTTCCAGTACGACGTCCAGGGCCGGGTGACGCACGCGACCGAGCCGTTCGGCGTGTGGCTGACGTTGGGCTCGATGCCAACGACAACCGCACGCTGGTGACCGATTCCTTCGGGGGCACGACGGCATCCCAATACGATGTGGTCGATGAACTCGCCAACTTGACGTCAGTCAAAGCAGCCAGCCGGTGCTGAGCGTCGGCCAAACGTACACGGCTCCGAACGATCAACCGAAACCGCAAGCCTATTACGCCGCCGGCAATCCCCGCAACTGGTCGCTACCAGTAATTACACGTATGACGCCGCAGGCCGCTAGCCGACCTGAATCAAACTGGGACGAGTGGCAGCGCTATCGCGGATTACCTGGAGGCCTACGACTCCGGCGACCAGATGACCGCGCAAACGACGAACGGAGCCCTGCGAAACTATGCTTACGATGCCCAGGGGCAACTGACGAACGCTGACGGCAAGACCTATGGCTACGACGCCAACGGCAATCGGACCATGTCGGGTTACGCCGTCGGGCCGGACAACCAGGTGCTTTCGGATGGCATTTACAATTACACCTACGACGCGGAGGGCAATGAGGCGACGAAGACGAGAATCGCGGGCGGCGACAATTGGACGTACACCTACGACAACCTGAACCAAATGACGACGGCGGTGGATAAAACCGGCGCCGGGTAGTTGAGTTGACGGCGATCTACAAGTATGATGTATTCGGCAATCGGCTTGAAAAGGACGTAACCTCGCCGGCAGACGACGCAAACGACGAAGTTCGCGTACGATGGCTGGAACCCAGCGACGCCGAGTACCTTCGGCAACGAAAACTTCACCGTCTGGGCCGATCTGAACGCCGACGGCTCTTTGGCAACTCGGTACATTCATGGCGACGTGATCGATCAACTGTTCGCCGTCAGTCCGTCAGGAACGCCGTCGTGGTATTTGACGGACAACCAACGATCGATCCGCAACATCATCAGCAATTCCGGCACGGTGTTAGATAGGATCAATTATGACGCGTATGGCAACATCATCACGAACGGTTCGCTGGCGGAAACAAATGCTAGCCAGCCCGGCCGTATGCGTGGACGGGTCGGGAGTTGGATGTCGAGACGAGCCTGCAATACAACCGGGCGCGGTATTACGATTCCGGGACCGGGCGATGGATTAGCCAGGACCCGATGGGGTTTGATGCGGGGGATTCGAATCTTTATCGGTATGTGGGGAATATGCCAACGGAGGTGGCGGACCCAAGTGGAAGAACCAAAGGTGGTAAGCAAAACATTGTTCCATCTGAACTAACTGGACGCGAAACACCTGCCGAAATTCAAGCACTAATTAGTCGACTCGAGCGGAGCGGAGCAAATCCGGCACGATTAAAAGTACTTAGAGGATGGCTAAAGGTCGTAAAGCGTAGTGGAAAGTTCCTTGGTGCCATCGGAGTCGGTATTGGAATATTTTACTTCGCCGAAAACGCTGAGGCTCACGGCGTTGGCGGAGCCGTCGCACGGGCGACTCCAGTACTCGGAGACATATCCGGCTCCAAGACGGACTTTCCGACGAATCTGCGGATTTTCTTGACTCATTAAACCGTCATTCACGAATAGCCAATCAACGAACTGCCGCCGCAGTGCAAAATATACTTGAATACGAGCTTCAGAACCGTCCAGCTACGAACCCTGACGTACTGCAGATTCAACGGGCCCTTGTTGGTTTTTACAATGAACTGCAACACCTTTATTATATGGAGGCGGCAACCGGCCGGTCCGCTAACATAAATGACGCAGTCCAACGCCTTCAGGCTGCATTAGATCATGCTACTCTGCCTGGTTATTCAAGTAGCGGAGCCGATTATTAAATTAAATAACCATAAAAGCCTTCGGAAGAAACGAGCGGAATCGCCATAAAACGGCGCTATTTTCGCCTTTACGGGTGAGGTCGGTTTATTTTTTTTCGAACGCTCTCAGCACCAGAATTTCCGCAGAATGATTGAGTGAATTACCATGAATGGGTCGCATGTATAATAGAATGAATTTGCAAAGGCAGTTATGATTAACACAGTTTCCAAAAAAGATGGAATTCGTGCTAATGCCTCTGGAAGGCGGTACAGCGCAAACTTCTGTTCCAATATCGTGTTGAAGGCCATAGTGCAAGGCGGCGGAAATGCGAAGTGCGTATCATTCAATTTCGCGCAACGTCACATCGTACAGCCCTCACGAAAGCCAAGAAAACAGGCCGAGCCAGTGAACTGCAGTATTCTAATACATCAGGAGCGATTGTCCGATTAGAATTCGTTGGTGTCATGGACATTATCGATTTGGAACCATTTGATTCACACGAGGTCTGGTTCGAGATCACAAATCTCTTACTGCCAATGGAGCGACGACATCAGTGTATTCCGGCGGACCGCGATCTTTTGGACCGGATTTAACTGTCCCGGGCCAAATTCTGATCGCATTTGTTGCCAAATTGAGGGTGTAAGGTTTTTGGGGTGCTGAAAGGCTGTTTGCCGAATTGTTGAGAATTCTGGAGAAGAGGAGCGTGACGGGGTTTGCGGCTGCGCGGACCTGTCACGCAATGTTGGGAATCGGTCGAGTGTAGTGGATTGGTCCGGCGGGGGGGGTAGTTGGGGCGGCGGGGTAGTGGTTTTCAGGTTTTCAGTTTGGCTTGCTGGGCCTGGTGCTCGTTGAGCCAGCGTTCGAGGAGGGCGACGGCCGAGGCGGAAGTCGTAGTCGAGGGTGATCAGCAGGTCGATGTTGTTGAGGTTTTTCTGGCAGCAGAAGCAGTGGGCGAGGTTGTTGCGTGGGTTGACGGTGGCGCGCATTTCGCCGCAGCGCGGGCAGAGGAAGCGGAAGTAGCCTTCGCTCATTTTGGCCGGCGGCCCCTCGCGAAGGAGGAAAAGGGGACGCGGACAGTTTTGATTAACCGATGGCGTTCTTTTTTGGGCGTCCGGGTTTGCGGAACGTGTATGCTAGGTTCAACTTCTTGCCCCGCTTTTGCCAGGTCTCCGAACCGAACGGTTGGCTGCGATCCACCGCCACGCGTACGGCCTCTAACTCGGCTTCGGTTTCCGGCTTGTTGACCCGTTGCAGCCAATCTTTAAGGAGGAAAAGGGGACGCGGACAGTTTTAATTAACCGATGGCGTTCTTTTTTGGGCGTCCGGGCTTGCGGAACGTGTATGCTAGGTTCAACTTCTTGCCCGTGCGCTTTTGCCAGGTGTCCGTCAAGGTTAACTGTCCGCGTCCCCTTTTTTTCCCTAATTGGTAGGAGGTCGGATCCCACCTCCTCGTTTCGGAACTCCATTGACGAAGAGAATTCCCTGTGGTGAACCTTTCAACATAAAATGACCACGACTCACTGAGGTGTCCTTCCCTTCTCGCGGCGATGTCACGATGGGTCTAGAGGACCCCGGCATCAATTGCGTGGGTTGGTACTTCGGATCGAGGTACTCGAGGTGCCCACCTTCTTGACGGCCGATAACCAATTCTTGGCCAGGGGCCAGGTCCGTCGTGAATTGTCCATCGGCTTGAGAAAAAGGAACCCGCGACCACAGGTTAACCATGGGGCCACCTGATATCGAAAGGGAAACTGATGAAATTCCCGATCCATCCTCTTCAGGAACTTGGACATATCCAACAGGATTTATGCTGGGGTTTTCGCAGGGAGGCATGGGGGCTCGATTCCTTGCAGTGGAGTTTGGGGAGGTACGCTCTATCTAACAGCCCATTGAAAAAGGGGTCAGACCCCCTTGAAGTCAACAGGAGTTTTCAAAGGTTTTGCAGGGTATTGAAGGGGTCTGACCCCTTTTTCAACGGGCTGCTAAAGTTGGGTACGAGTAGTAGAGCCCGTTACGGCTGCCGAAAAGTTCCCAGGAGTGCAAAAACTAGCAAGGCGGGATGCCCGGAGGGAGCCGTCGTTCGGTGAAGGGAACAATTTCACCTATGCTTTGCCGGAAGAGTATCACACGGTTTGGGCAGAAGCAAAAAAATCGTCAGAATTGTTACAACCGGTAGGTAGCATGGCGGCGGCGGACCACCTGGCGGCTGGCCCGATGGTGCCAACGTACAAAAACGTGCCAGCGCTGTGCGCCATTTTCCGTAGGCAGGTTAGACTCCCCTTGGATAGTGGAGTGCCGGCAAATACGCTTTAAGGGACGAAGTCAGGATGCCCAGAAATGGCATTCAAGATTTGCGTTAGCTCTCTGGTCGGTACCCAGCCTAAATAGTCTGATATGTCAGACTCTTGGATGTTTATCAGCCAGTCGCATTTGGCGCCGCTTTTCTTTTTAAGTTTAGTTTTGACGCGGCCGTCTTGTCTGTAAGGAAGAAAAATGAACTCAGGAGTTATCGGGTCCGGGAGAGTGCCAGTTATCGCGACACAAGTGAATGGTTGACCGGCTGAGATGCTGGCCGTGGGCGTTACGATAACCAGCGGTCTAATTTTCGGGTTGTGTCCTTGCGGATCCAACACTTGGGCCAAGATTATGCGGCCCTGCACCGGTACGTTGGGCACATCCTCACTCCGACAAGTCTACCACAACCCTTCCATGTCCTCGTCGTACCACGTCTGTGGCGGCTGATGCGTTTCGGCAAATTTGCGTAGCCCACTCCCTGTAATTGGGAGCTGCGACACCGCGTCATCTTCCACACTTCGCACGCCACTCGTCTGCTCTGGCTCTCCGCCACTTGCGTTAGCCAGGCAAAACGTGTACATGGCTCCCGTTGCTATCGCTTTGTGAATAGATATTGTCATGATTCACTTGTCTCATTTTCCTCGCCGATTTGCTCTCGACGTTTATCCCAGGTCATCTGAAGGACTTTTATGATCTCCGGCAGAAGGTCAGCCGCTACGACAATTCGAGACACGCACTCCGCCGTCACGCATTTAAGGTCATCAACTTGTGCTTTGACCTCTTCCGCGGTCCCCAGAAGCATCGGCGGCCTAATTTCAAAGAACGAAATAAAGCAATCTCGCTCGCCGATTTGAGCAATCACGTGCGTTGCATGCTTTGACCCAACCTCAGTACTGGTGTCCCACTTGATAGGTCGCTGCAATGATACTTTGTCCTGATCGACTTGACGATTTGGCTGTTTCTTGCCGCCAGCCTTACTTTCCTTCCTCTTTTCGGTCATATGTCCAAACCTAGCTTTTAGGGCAGACGATACCAATTTTTTTCAGTGCGTGCAACGAAAATACTCGCCAATCATACCCGAAAGAGCCGCCATATATGTACAGAAGTTTCTTGTCACGCCGGTCCGGTCTTGCAAGATTGTAGATGTCCAACCCTTCGATTTTGATCGGGCAAAAACGCAAAAACTAAACCCACGGCCACTTATTCTGAACGACAGGAGCTTCATCCCGCATTATAGGGGCTTTGACTTCCGCCAAAACTCGTAAATTGACATTTCAGCCGCGGGACAAGAGGTATTCTCGAAAGTAGTGTTCTAGCGGAGGAGAAAAAAGCGGCGTATCCTGCTGGTGAGAGTGATTTCTTTTCATCAGCTGGCCCAACGAGGGCTGGAAGGATACGCCATGAACCAGACTACGACTTTCAGCAGCGTTTTTCCAGAGGAACAGGTCGATGTGGAGGTCGCCAACTTCCGTGAGCAATTCGAGGGACGCAGCCTGCTTGATCAGGTGGTTCGTCGGGCGCTGAGCAGATGCTTCAGCAGGCCATCGAAGCCGAGGTGCAAGGATTTCTCCAAGAGCAGGATGGCCGGCGAGACGAGTGTGGCAATCGCCTGGTAGTTCGCAACGGCTACCAGCCGGCCCGGAAGATTGTGACCGGAGCTGGGGCCCTGAAGGAGAAAATGGGGACATTCATGTTTATTATTGACATTGGCGGATTATTGGTTACATTCGGTGAATGCCCCGCGCTGCACGAGCCTCTGTTGGCGGCGTTTGCTACCATGTGCTCAACCGCGGCAACGGTCGGCGCCAGGTTTTTCACGAGGAGGGCGATTATCATGCTTTCCTGAAGGCGATTTACCATGCTTTCGTGGAAATCCTCTGGCGGCTCGCGCAAAAAAATAGCCAGTGGATATAGGGTTGAGTCGGGGCCAAAGTCCCAACGACCACACCGCGTGAAGCGGAGTTTTGTCCACTAGCTAAAGAAAATATACCGGAAAACGCCGAGAAATCAAGCCGAATGGAAGACAACGATGAAACCTCTTCTGTTCGGCCGCATAGAGCAGCCCTTGTACAAGGAGAAAAAGGGGACAACCATGTTTATTATTGACTTTGGTTGAAACTTGGTTTGTGTGTGTTGGCGCCGAACTGTATTGGATGATGGCAAAGTTACGCATCCCGATGAAGCTTTGCTTGCTCCGAGAACTCGGCTTCTCGGAGGAGAAGTGTCGTTTGTTCTTCGGCAAGAACGGCGTGTACCAGCACCTCTGCCAGCTGGTATCCTCGCGTAAGGCATCGGATTCCTGAGTCCAACTGGCCGCCGAGTTTTGCGTACTCTGGTCGCATCGAACACGTGTATGCAATCCAAGGTCGCCTTCTCGCTCCGGTCCGCAACACAGTCCGCAACACCGCAGCCCGTTTGGCTCACAATGTTCGACGCGCGTCGACTATGTGGAACCGAACGCGAAAACTGCCAGAAACCAAGCAGCTGCTCGTCATCAGATCGCGCCGCCCTGGACGCAATTCCCGACTAACAACCCACTTGACGCCGACGCACTTCCCGCAGCCAGCATGAGCAGCACGGCCACGATCTGCGCCAGCCAGGTTGTCACCTTCGCCTTCATGGGTCGTCCCAAAACTTTATCGTCAGTCACCCTTCGTGGCTCCCAGCCCCGCTCATCGCCTTCAAGGGCATGGCGTCGACTCCCAGGCGTTCCTGCTGCCCTGAACCGGCTTGAATGCCCTGGAAGCGCACCTGGCGGGCGTGGTGCCATTCTACCCGAGGCGGAAGGTCATGGCGAGGACTTTGGCGTGTCCTTCTTGTCGCCCTGGTCGGTCTTCTTGCCCTCGCCAGGACGCTCCCGCTTGGCTCGTGCCGGATGCGTGGCCGTGTGGATTTCCTTGAGCTTCTTGACCTGGGTGTGGCAACGCCCTCGTGGTAGAATAGCACCACATGACCGGACATAACGGCACGGCCAGCCATGTCCTGTTTGACGAAAGGAGGAGTTCGATGTCCACGATAATCACGGTGGAAGAGGCCCAGGCCACCTTGAAGGAACTGATCCACCAAATGTCGCCAGGGGAAGAAGTGGTCATCACCGAGAACCAGCAACCCATAGCGAAACTGGTCAGCCAACCGGCGAAGGCGACGAAGCCGTCTCGACCTGGCCCTGGTCTGTGCAAAGGGACGATTACCTACATGGCACCGGACTTTGATGCTCCGTTGGAGGACATGAAGGAGTACATGGAGTGAACCTCCTGCTCGACACCCACACGTTTCTCTGGCACGCCAACGGTGATCCCCAGATGAGTTCCACGGCGACGGCTCTCTTGAATGACCCGTCCAACGATCTGTTCCTCAGCATGGCGTCGGTGTGGGAAATCGCCATCAAAGCGGGTCTGCGGAAACTCACCTTGTCCAGCCCGTTCAGCACGTTCATCATACGGGCAATCACCGGCTATGGACTGACCGTGCTGCCGATTACCCAGGACGATTGTGCTGGCTACGAACAACTCTCATTCCCCGATCCGCAACACCGTGATCCCTTTGACCGCATGATCGTCATACACGCACTGCGTAACGGGCTGACCGTGGTTGGCGTCGATGGTGCATTTGACCATTTTGGCGTCCCTCGTGTCTGGTAAGTGAGTGAACTTGGTCAATGATTTCATTTTCATCGCCCACCCTCACACGCCGCACATTCCTTGACACTCATTAGTAATGGGACGAAACAGCGTCTTTTCGTTTTCAAGCGCCACCATCTCAAGTGGAATGCAACTGCGGTGAAGATAAAGTTTTTGCCGCATCTTCCGGTTCGCCACGGTGCTTCCTGTCGCAAGGCGTGGTCGATTTCCACCGCACGCTTCACGTGCTCAAAGGACTCCACCAGTCGGCGTCGGCCTCCTTCATAGTTTCACCCGGCGCAGCTGAACAAACAGCTTCGTTCTTCCTGCCCCTGGTTCACTTGCCCTCGTGCAATAGCCGGTGCAATTGCTTGACCTGTTCTGCGGTGAGAATCTTCTTTGCGGCTTCGGCAAAACCGGCGTGGGCTGCATGGTACGACTGGCTGGCGACGCGGATTGCGTCGCACAAATCGTCCTGGGCGTGCTCCTGGAACGGTCCAGGCGAAGCGTCCTTGTAGGCAATGTACAACTGCGTCCAGCCGGTGTCGCTGGGCCGGTCGGGCGGCGGCGGCAACTGGCGAAGTTGTTCTTCCTGTCGCGGCGTTATTCCGAGTGGCTCGAACAAGTCGGGGCGCCCGTGCAAGGCGCTCGCGTCGCCGGCAAGCTGGTAAAGCGGTCGGTATTCGGCCGAAGGCGTGTACGGGATCGTGTAGCCGTTGCGATTTATGGTCAGTTTCAGAAAGCCGCTCTGGATCTCGGCGCCTCGGCCCACGGGCTTGAGCCGTGGCGTGAAGTCGATCGGCGGATTGGCCACGAGATGGGCTGCACGTTTCTTCTTCGGCAGCGGCGTCGCGTCAGGAATTGGCGCGGCGAGCGCCTTCAATTGCTGGAGCGTCTGGCGATTTTTCTCCCACTCCTGGGGCGTGCCATCGCTATTTGGGTCATAGGCGTACTCAATTGCCGGGGCGTTGGGACATGCCTGCACCGAGTTCAGAATCCACCAGTTGCGGTAGCTCCACGGCGCACCGAAATCGAGGCCACTCAACAGGGTTGGAATCGCTTTTTCTCCTCCATACATTCGCACCAAACGTAGCGAATCGAGCCAGCTGCCTTGATCACGAGACATCAGAACAGGCAGAATCCACTCCGTGTCCATCGGCTGGTGGAGTTTCTCAACGAGCGCGAGGATAATCTCGTAGCGGAGCGTGACATCGTCCGCAGCAACGTGTTTCTTCAGCGTGGTGACCGCGTCGGGTCCACCGAACGCCACCAGCGCCGAAATTGCCGCGGTCTTCATGGCGGCCGTTTCCGCGTTGAGCTTGCCGGCAAGGACAGGCAAGGCCCGCGACGATTTGGAAACGCCCAGCGCGACCAGGATGGCCTCCGCCACGGGTGGTTTCTCCTCGGGCAGCGCGGCAAGCAGCGCATCGACGCCGGCAGGCTTTTGTAGCGTGCCCAGGGCGCCTGCCGCAGCCGAACGGATAGCAGGCTCGGCATCCTTGAGGCCCGAGAGCGCGGCAGCGAGCGCCTGCGTTCGCCGGCGCGAACGGCAGCGCGCTATAGGCGGCAACGCGGCGTTGGAGCGGCCCCTTTTTCGCCAGCGCTATCAGGCGCGGCGGGGCGTCGTCTTGTCCAAATTGCGCGATCTGAGCCATTGCCCCTGGGAGGTCTTTGTCCTCCGCGGCTTGGACCCTGGCAACCAGCTCGTCAAGGACTGTGGCAACGCGCTGGGGCGTGCGGGCGAAGATGGTGAGCTGGAAGCTGGATTTCACGACCAGCAGGTCCGGCCCGTTCTTCATCGGATCGGGTTCGTGAAAAGCGAAGCTGCACGTCACCGTGTAAACTCCCGGCTGGTCGATGGTGCGGTATTGCAACAGGCTGAAGGTCCGCGTGAAGCTCTTGCCGCCGGGGGTCAGGATCTCACGGCTTGAAAGGCCGCCGAAGTACGGAGCGCCTGCGCGGATCGGGGAGAAGCTTCCCCATCGCGTCCGTGACCTCGACCTTGATGCGATTGTGGCGGCCGAGCCCACGATAGTCGCCGCCGAACATGAACTCGAAATCCTTGGGCCCGAGGTTCTGCACAGTGAGGGTCACGTCGAGCGGCTCGCCCCACACGAGTTCGGGCTTGTAGGGGACGAAGCCGGCGCGAAGCGTCGCATCAGCCGCTGCATAATCGGTGACAAATGGTCGGAGTTTCATTGGGATGGCTATTCGAGGGCTAGGTGGCGGATCAATTCCCAGGCCGACTTCACGCTTGAGAATCACTTTCTGTGTGCCGGGGTCGAATTCAACCTCGATCTCTTGATTGTCGCCAACCGAGTAGTCGAAGAAGCGGCTGAGTTGACCGGCCTTGGCCCCGTCCGGCGTGCCCAGCCTGAGAATGACCTCGGCAGTCGTCATGCCGGGCTTGATCAAGGCATACAGGAATTTGGCCGCCGCGGACCGTTTGGGACCTTTAGGACTTTCACGGTAGGTTCGCGTGGCTTGTTCCCGCGCTTGCCGTTCCTTGGCGCCTTGCCGCATGGCAGCGTTGTAGGCCTCCGTTTCGGCGGCAAATTCGGTTGTGACGTTACTCCCCGCAACGACACGGACGGGGAGCTTGCTCTGCTCATCGACAAGGGCTTTGCCCGCGGGCCACGGCTTTCCGTGGTAGAGGATCTCGAAGGCGCCGCTCGCGATGTCTGTGTTGGCCCGAGTTTCACCGCGTTTTCGCGCGGCGGCAAGGCCCTGGTCGTCAGTATCCTCGGCGGGTGCCGGTTCGAGGGCCGCCGCAGTCCAGGTGATTGCCGGGTTACCTGGCTGTGCATGCACGTTCCCGCCGATGGCGGCAAGGACAAACGCGGCCACCGCCGCGTACGCCGTCAAGCGGATCGATTCTGGGCGAGGCATGGAGAAGTTTCCCTGGAGTGCGAGCTCGTGACCATCGGTGTGGTCTCTAGTTGAAGACGAATTCTACTGTGAAATGGATTTGTTTTCTGGGTAAAAGCTGCTTCTATTGCGGCTGAAATCTGCTTCGGGGTTGCGGACGTCCGCAACACCGCTGCTTGTTTGGCTCATGATATTCGACGCGTCGGTGCCATCGAGAAACCAAGCCAGCTGCCCGTCAGAAGATCGCGCCGCCCTGGACGCAACCCGGCGGTTGCGTCCAGCAAAAGTGCCAAGTTACGACGACAAGTACCGGTCGGTGCGAAAGTCGATGGGACCTACTTGCCTACGACGTCCAAACTTACAGACTTTACCTTGGCCGAGCTTCCGCCAACCATCACCTCGAAGGGGCCGGGCTCGACGATTCGCTTCATTTCCAGCCCGTGATACGATAGTTCCTCCGGTCCTAGCTCGAACGTCACGGTGCGCTTTTCGCCCGGCGCCAGAGTGATTCGCTGGAAGCCTTTCAGCTCCATCACCGGTCGGGTGGCGCGGCTCACTTCGGCCCGAAGGTAAAGCTGTATGACTTCGTCTCCAGCCCGGGACCCCGTGTTGGTCACCTCGACCGATGCCCTGGTGCGTCCGTTCGGAGTGATCTGCGCCGGGGAAACGGTCGGAGTCGAGTACGTGAACGTGGTATACGAGAGGCCATGGCCGAACGGGAAAAGGGGGTCCTTGGACTGGAAGAGGTAGCCGCGCAGCGCCGTCGGTTTGTGGCTGTAGAAGAGAGGCAATTGCCCCACGTTGCGCGGGAAGCTGACGGGAAGCCGGCCGCCGGGATTGACGTCGCCGAAGAGGACTTCAGCCACCGCGGTTCCGCCCTCCTGTCCCAAGTACCATCCTTCAAGGATGGCAGGGACCAACTCGGCCAACTCTGGGATGGCGGGAGGACGGCCGTTTATCAACACCATCACGGTCGGCTTACCGGCTGCCACCAGCGCACGCACCAGGTCCTCTTGTTGTCCGACCAGCCGCAGGTCAGCCCGATCACCCAGGTGATTCTCGGCCCAGGCCTCGCGTGAAGTCTGCTCGTTGTCCCCCACTACCACGATGGCAACGTCACTGTCGCGGGCCAGCGCCACCGCCTCCTTGATGCGTTTAAAGTTGGCGGCCGGGTCGGCGAGAACCACGCGGTCGGCCGACCACCGCGTTTGGGAACGGGTTCCCCCGACGAGCGGCTGAGGGCCCTTGGTGAAGGCCGAATCTTCCGTGATCCGCACTCCCTCGGCATGGACGACGGTTACGCTTGCCCCCAGCCGTGCGCGGATCCCCTCGAGTATGCTGACCGAATAGCGCGGCACGCCGGAGTAGCCGCCGAGCATCACCTCGGCTGCGTGCGGGCCGATCACCGCCACGCGCTTCATTTTGGCGGCGTTCAGAGGGAGCACCCCGTCTCGGTTTTGGAGGAGTACGATGGCTTGACGCGCCGCCTCCAGGGCCAACGGTCTGTTTGCCTCGGCGCCGGAGATTTCATCCGCGCGGGCAGGGTCCACGTAGGGGTCCTCGAAGAGACCTAGTTCGAACTTCTCCCGCAAAAGCCGCCGGACTGCGTCATCGAGCGCGGTTTCGGCAACCTTCCCTTGCTTTACCAGCTCGATCAGTGTGTGGTATGTTTCGACGTCCGGGAGCTCCACGTCCACAGTGGCGGCCAGCGCTTGCCGCGCCGCCTCGGCGCCATTCGTGGCCACCCGGTGCCGTTTGGCAAGTTGGCTGATGGCCTGCCAGTCCGAGACGATGGTGCCGTTGAAGCCCCACTCCTTGCGCAGCACGTCGTGAAGCATCCAGCGATTGGCGTGCGAGGGAATCCCATCGATCTCGTTGTAAGAAGGCATCAGACTGCGTGCGTGGCCTTGCTTCACGCAGACTTCGAAGGGGTAGAAGAAGACGTCGCGCAGCGTCCGCTCGCCGATGTTCGCCGGGCCAACATTCGTCCCCGACTCCGGCTGGCCGTGACCGGCCATGTGTTTCAGCGTGGCGATCACGCGACCGGCCGGGATGGTCTTGCCGCCTCCCTGGAAACCGCGCACCGCGGCCAAACCGAGACGCGAAACCAGATAGGGATCCTCGCCGAAGGTTTCCTCGAAACGCCCCCAGCGCGGGTCGCGCGCCACGTCCACCACCGGGGCGAGCACCTGCTGCGCGCCGCGCGACCGTACTTCCGCGGCGACCACGGCGAAGGCACGCTCCACCAGGTCGGGGTTCCAGGTGCTGGCCAGGCCGATCGCTTGCGGGAAGCTAGTTGCCTCCGACCCTTGCAGTCCATGGAGCGCCTCCTCGTGGAAGATCACGGGAATGCCGAGTCGCGTGTTTTCTTTCACCCAACGTTGTATCGCGTTGGTGAATTCCGCCTCGGCCCGGGCGCCACGGCCATCGCTGGGACGCTCGATTCGCCCGACGCCAACTTTGAACCACTTCGGAGCCTGCGCCGGGTCAAAACGTCCCTGAGCGTCGGTGATTTGCCGCTTGGCTTTCCACATGCATAGCATTTGCCCGACCTTCTCCTCCAAAGTCATGCGCGCCAGCAGATCTTCCACCCGTCGCTCTACAGGAAGTTTGGGGTTCCAATAGTCCGCATTCGCCTCTCCCTTTTGCCGCTGTTCCCACCCGATCGGTAGAAAACAAAAAAGGGCAAAAAAACCCAAAGAGAAGTTGGTTTTCATCTAAGGCCTTGGTGAAAGTTGTGTTTAAGCGGAGACAAAAAAGTGGCATATTCTATTTCACCTGGTCCAACGAGGACAGGAAAGATACGCCAAGATTTAAACTGCGCCTTCTCACCAAACATTCTATTGACCAAATTGCACCACCGCATTATCCGCGTCGGTCCCATCGACATCCGCGCGGGAGCCGAACTCCATTGCGCGATCTGGTTCGATACACCGATGCATTTTCGGGCGTTGGCCCTGGAATAGGCTAACGGAAGGCCCACGTTTGGCCCAAACACGACCGGCGAACCAAGGTCGACCGTTCGGACGAACGCGGGGGGGTTCGGTGGAGTTCCCGGAGGTTAGGCTTGCCTTTCGAGGCCGAGGTGCCAAGGGCAGGGTTGCGTCCAGAAAAAATTGCCGATTAGCCAATAAAACAAATACCAACGAAGGAAAACATGAAAGAGAGAAAAAGTGATAATCCATCAGGATTCTTTTGGAGTTTTTGTAATTAGGAATTAAACAACCGTGTGATTTCGACTCGGAGTGATCCAATGCAAGCACAGCGAGCCTTCCTCCCTGCCTGGCTTCTTCTGGCCTTTTGGACGTTTGCGAGCGGCCAGGCTCAGGGCGGCGAAAAGCCTCGACGCCCGAATGTCATCATCATCTTGAGCGATGACCAGGGCTGGGGCGACCTCAGCATCAACGGCAACAAAAACCTGAAGACGCCGAATATTGATTCCCTGGCTCAGCGGGGTGCGCTGTTCGACCGCTTCTTCGTACAACCGGTCTGTTCACCGACGCGTGCGGAACTGCTCACAGGACGCTATCATCCGCGCAGCGGAGTTCGCGGCGTCTCCACCGGCCAGGAACGCATGAATCTCAACGAGATCACCCTCGCGCAAGCTTCTGCGCGGCATCGGCTACCGGAC
This sequence comes from uncultured Planctomycetota bacterium, assembly GCA_963848825.1. GTDB lineage: Bacteria > Planctomycetota > Planctomycetia > Gemmatales > Gemmataceae > CAVVSQ01. The sequence continues at coordinate 16,287 of CAWKFA010000013.1, forward strand.
CGGCATGATCGGCAAATGGCACAACGGCAGCCAGTGGCCTTATCATCCCAACGCCCGAGGCTTCGAGGACTACTACGGCTTCACCTCCGGACACTGGGGGGAGTACTTCGATCCGCCGCTTGAACACAACGGCAAGCCGGTCCGCGGCAAAGGTTACATCGCGGACGATTTCACCGACAAGGCAATCGCCTTCATTGAACAACATCGCAATGAGCCGTTCTTCTGCTATGTCGCATACAATACGCCACATTCACCGTTCTGCGTGCCCGATGAAGATTGGAATCGATTCAAGGATCGCCCCATGGAACAACGCGGCACGGACGGGAAAAAGGAAGATCTCGCCGTCACCCGCTGCGTCTTGGCCATGTGTGAGAACCTTGATCGCAACGTAGGCCGAATCCTCCAGAAGCTCGAAGAATTGAAATTAACCGAAGACACGATCGTCATTTTCTTTAGCGACAACGGACCCAACAGCTTTCGCTGGAACGGCGGCATGAAGGGGATAAAGGGCTCGACCGACGAAGGAGGCGTCCGATCCCCCTGCATCGTTAGCTGGCCGGGAAGAATCGCTCCGGGAACCGTCATCCCGCAGATTTCCGGCGCGATCGATCTTCTGCCGACAGTGGCCGGCCTGACGCAAACAGCGCTGCCCAAGGACAAGTCGCTGGATGGGCGTGATCTGTCGCCGCTCCTCTTCGGAATGAAAAACGATTGGCCCGAGCGCATGATATTCTCCACGATTGCCGGCAAAGTCTCCGTGCGCACGCAGCAATATCGTCTTGACGCCAACGGTCTGCTTTTCGACCTAATTGCCGATCCGGGGCAGGCGAAGGATGTTTCCGAACAACATCCCGAGATCACCCGCAAGCTTCAACAAGCAGTGGCGGATTGGCGTCGGGAAGTATTGGTGAGCAAGAAAGACGATCGGCCCTTCCCGGTGGGTTTCGCGGAGTTTCCCATGACGCCGTTGCCCGCGCGGGACGGCGTGGCCCAGGGAGGAATTCGCCGAAGTGCCGGCGCTCCGAACTGTTCCTATTTCACAAACTGGAAGAGCAAGAAGGACGCGATTACCTGGGACATCGAGGTGAATACGCCGGGTATTTATCGCGCGGAGATCCTTTACACGTGTCGGGCCCAGGATTTGGGTTCGAATATCGAACTTCGATTCAAGAACGCAAAAACGACCGGCAAGGTTACCCAGGCATGGGATCCGGGAATCCTCGACAAACAAGACCGCGTGCCCCGGAAGGCAGAATCGTTTATGAAGGAATTTCACACGCTCCGGCTGGAACCGATCACCTTGGAAACAGGTCGGGGCAAATTGATGTTGCGCGGCTGGAGATTCCTGGGGAACAAGTCATGGATGTTCGAGCGGTCACATTGACATTGATTGATAAAAGTAATCCGTAAAACGGAGTAACAGTCGAGTGCTCTAATGACTTGGCTGCGCTGTTACCAGATTGTTAGGCAACCACTCCAGCGCAGGTTAACTCGGCAGTGCTGCCCCATCCATGAAACCAGATTTGCTGAAACCGGCCCCAACCGCACTGCACGAGCCTCTGTTGGCGGCGTTTGCTACCATGTGCTCAACCGTGGCAACGGTCGGCGCCAGGTTTTTCAAGAGGAGGGCGATTATCATGCTTTCCTGAAGGCGATTTACCATGCCTTCGTGGAAATCCCCATGCCAGTCCTCGCTTTCTGCTTGATGCCCAACCATTTTCACCTGGCCGTCCTGCCTGAAAATGACGGTGACCTCAGTGTCTGGATGCACTGGCTGCAAAACACGCGCGTGCGTCGCTATCACAAACATTACCAAAGCAGCGGCCATCTGTGGCAAGGCCGGTTCAAGGCCTTTCCCATTCAAGAAGATGAGCACCTCTTGAGCGTCTTGCGCGATATCGAACGCAATCCCCTGCGTGCCAACCTTGTCGAATGCGCAGAACAATGGCCCTGGTCCAGCGCTCATTGTTGGCAGAAAGGCCAGGTGCGTCCAACCTATCTCGTAGCCGGCCCCGTAGCTCGCCTGCGAAATTGGCTCAAATGGGTTAACGCGCCCGCGACCGACGTTGAAGTGCAGGCCATCCGGCGCAGCGTAGTTCGAGGCTCGCCGTACGGCGACGAAGCCTGGACGAAGAGGACTGCCAAGCGACTAGGCCTGGAGTTCACGACGCGCCCACGTGGGAGGCCGCGGAAGGATGGAGAGCAGACATTCTTATAATAAACATGAATGTCCACTTTTTCTCCCTCTGGTGGTGCCATGGCACCCGTTGATTTCGAAGGCCATGCATGTGGCACGGCCGTCGGTACAATCCGTTACATGCCATTTACAGTCGGACTGAGGTTCAATGCCCCCGTTGCAAAGGTTGTCCGGGAAAATTCGCGACGATCAAAATGACCGTGGCATTAGGCAAGTACAGTTTCACTCGCGTGCCGGGGTGAATTGCAATCTCTTCCGCCGGATGAAGCAGACGACGGTGCGGCTCCAGCATCCAGGTCCAATTGGTAGGAGGTCGGATCCCACCTCCTCGTTTCGGGACTCCATTGACGAAGAGAATTCCCTGGGGTGAACCTTTCAACATGAAATGACCACGACTCACCGAGGTGTCCTTGCCTTCTCGCGACGATGTCACGATGGGTCTAAAGGACCCCGGCATTAACTGCGTTGGTTGGTACTTCGGATCGAGGTACTCAAGGTGCCCACCTTCTTGACGGCCGATAACCAATTCTTGGCCAGGGGCCAGGTCCGTGGTGAATTGTCCATCGGCTTGAGAAAAAGGAACCCGCGACCACAGGTTAACCATGGGGCCACCTGATATCGAAAGGGAAACTGATGAAATTCCCGATCCATCCTCTTCAGGAACTTGGACATATCCAACAGGAATTATGCTGGGTTTTTCGCAGAGAGGCATGGGGGCTCGATTCCTTGCAGGGGAGTTTGGGGAGGTACGCTCTATCTAACAGCCCGTTGAAAAAGGGGTCAGACCCCCTTGAAGCCAACAGCGTTTTCAAAGTTTTTGCAGGGTATTGAAGGGGTCTGACCCCTTTTTCAACGGGCTGCTAAAGTTGGGTACGAGTAGTAGAGCCCTTTACCGCTGCCGAAAAGTTTCCAGGAGTGCAAAAACTACCAGGACGGGATGCCCGGAGCGAGCCGTCGTTCGGTGAAGGGAACAAGTTCACCTATGGTTTGCCGGAAGAGTATCACATGGTTCGGGCAGAAGCAAAAAAATCGTCAGAATTGTTACAACCGGTAGGTAGCATGGCGGCGGCGGACCACCTGGCCCCGCCGTTTCCTCACGTCCATTTCACGCAAAACGCCACCCGGATTCGTATAATACCTTTTTTGATCCAGGGATACCCTCCGCGATGGCCAGTTTGCTGCAAATTACCAATGGCTCCAAGCACTTCGGCGACCAGATTCTTCTTGACGAGGCGGAAGCGACGATTCCCGACAACGTCAAGGTTGGGTTCGTGGGCCGTAATGGGGCTGGGAAAAGCACTCTTTTACGCATTTTTCTGGGCGAAGAGGAGCTCGACTCCGGCGAAATCATTCGCCACCCAAACCTGCGCATGGGCTATCTGCGCCAGCACGACCCCTTCCTGCCCGAGGAAACGTCTCTCGATTACCTGATGCGCGACAGCGGTCAGCCAGCGTGGAAATGTGGCGAGGTGGCCGGGCAGTTCGAGCTCAAGGGGGCTTACCTCAATGGGCCGATCAAAAAGCTTTCGGGCGGCTGGCAGACGCGCGTCAAGCTGGCGGCCTTGCTGCTGCATGAACCGAACTTGCTGCTGCTTGACGAGCCTACCAACTTCCTTGACCTGCGCACGCAGATCTTGCTCGAACATTTTTTGCGAGGCTATGACGAGGGCTGCCTGATTGTCTCCCACGACCGGACGTTTCTGAACGCCACGTGCGACCATACGCTGGCGTTATCGCGCGGCAAACTGACCACCTTTCCGGGCAAAATCGACGCCTATCTCGAATTCGAGCGGGAGCGGCGTGAACATGGCACGCGCTCGAATGAGGCCATCCTCGCCAAGCGCCGCCACCTCGAGGACTTTATCGCCCGCAACAAGGCGCGGGCCGCCACCGCGAAGCTGGCGCAATCCAAAAGCAAGATGCTCGAAAAGCTCGAGCTCAATGAGGTCCTCGGCGACGAGCCCATGCGTGCGCATTGCGCGCCGCGGATCGAGCCGCGCAAGGGCATCGCCCTGCGCTGCAAGGACCTGGTCATCGGCTATCCCGAACGCCAGATCGCCTCGGACATCCACCTCGAACTCGACCACGGCTCGCGCGCGGCCATCGTCGGCGACAATGGCCAGGGCAAGACGACCTTCTTGCGCACCATCGTCGATTCGCTCAAGCCGCTGGGCGGCGACTTCCGCTGGGGTTATGGCTGCCAGATCGGCGTGTACGCCCAGCACGTCTATACCAGCTTGCCGGAGGACCAAACGGTCATCGACTTCCTCCGCGCCGAGGCGGCGTTCGGCAAGAAGGAACAGGAAATCCTCGAAGTCGCCGGCTCCTTCCTGTTCAGAAACGCCCACGTCAAGAAGCGGATCGCCATTCTTTCCGGTGGGGAACGCGCCCGTCTATGCCTCGCATCGCTGCTTTTGAGCAACTACAACGTACTGATCCTCGACGAGCCGGCCAACCATCTGGACGTCGATACGGTGGACGCCCTGATTGATGCTTTGCGCGAGTACGAAGGGACCGTCATCTTCACGAGCCACGACCGGCATTTCACCGGCAAGGTCGCCACCTGCATCGTCGAGGTACGCGATGGCCGGGTGACCAATTACAGCGGCAAATACGAAGCCTACCTGGCCAAGGTCAACGAGGAAATCGAAGCCGGCGAGCGCGAGCTGGCGACGGAGCGAAAAAAGCTGCCGCCTGAGGTCCTCAAGCCCGCCAAGCCGCACCGCGCCGCGCGGCGGCAAGAGAAAGATGTTCGGAAGGAGCTCAAGGGAATTGAAGGCTCCATTGCCCAGCTCGATGAGCGCGTACGCACGCTCAACGCCAAATACCTGAACGAAAGCGATTCGTCGGAGTCGCTGCGCCTCCACGAGGAACTGACGGCTGTCAGAGGGGAGCTGAGCGAGTCCGAGGAAACCTGGGCACGCTTGCAGGAGGAGCTCGAAGGGATGGAGTGAGCCCATCGAATTTAATGGCGTCCTCATGGCCCTGGTGCTACGCTAATCCCCAACCGGCGGCCCGTCGTTATGTGCAAATTGCCGACGGCAAAAACTCTCAAAAGGGAGCTAGCCATGGCCCGCCTACTCATCTTGCTCACGGCCACACTGGTTGCTTTCTCCGCGGCCAGCGGCCAGAGCGTCGGCACGAAAGACCATGCAGCCGAAGTGGAGGTTCTCTTCGCTAACGGCAGCCTGGTCCGCCTGACCCTGGTGCAAGAAACGATCGACATCGATACCCTATACGGCAAGCTAACTGTGCCACTGGGAGACATTCGGCGCATAGAGTTTGGCATGCACGTGCCGGCTGGCATGGACACCAAAGTCGAAGCGGCGATCAAAAAGCTGGCGAGCGGCGAATTCAAGGAACGCGAAGCGGCGGTGCGTGAGTTGACGTCGCTGGGGGCCTATGCCTATGTCGCCCTACTCAAGGCGAGCAAAAGCCCGGAGCCGGAAGTGTCCAGGCGGGCCGCCGATGTCGTGGCGCGCATCGCCGCCCAGGTCCCTGCCAAAGAGCTGCGGCTGGGTGAAGAAGATCGGGTCGTGACGGGCAAGTTCACCATCGTGGGCAAGATCGTCACGCCGAGCATCAAGGCACGGACGGAGTATTTTGGCGATGCTCAGCTTACATTGCCACAACTTCGGCAGTTACGCACTCTGTTCGCGGCCAAGGATGCCGAGCTCAGCATAGACGCCGCCAAATATGCCAACTTGAATGAGTGGCTGGAAACGAACGTCCGGGTCGATAGCACCGCCACCCTGTCCATAGCGGCGACCGGCCAGGTTGACCTTTGTCCGCAGATGCCGGGCACGATTGTTTGTGGACCGCAAGGCTATGGCCCAGGGGGCGGGCCCGTGATGAACGCGGCAGGTGGGTTTGGCGGGCCAGCAGGCGGCGGGCCGGGAGGCATTGGGGTGGCGCAAGCCGGGGGCGGCAAGAAGAAAGCCGTTGCGATGGCGGCAGGACGAAATCACTCGGGATTGCTGCTGGGAAAGATTGGCGAGAATGGCGACGTCTTTGTCATTGGCACGCGCTTCGAAGGGGCGCTGGAGGTGGAGGGAAAGCTGTACCTGCACATCAATCCCAGTCAGTATGACCGCTCCGCCAGCGGTGCCTACGAGGTAAGGATCAGCACGAAAAATTGAGTCCAGACAACACGATATCCATCACTCCGGAGATTGGTTATGAAGCGAATGGCGACCCTTTTAACGGGCTTTATGTTGACGGCACTGCTGCTGCCGACGCTGGCGGTGACGGCCGACGACGAGGACAAGGGCTGGATCCAGCTTTTTAACGGCAAAGACTTGACCGGCTGGCGTAACTTCAAAAAGAAGGACGTTTCGAGCGGCTGGAAGGTGATGGATGGCGCCCTGTGCCGACTCGACAAGACGGCGGGCGATATCGTCACCGTCGAACAGTTCGACAACTTCGTGCTGGAGATCGACTACAAGGTGCCGGAGCATGCCAATAGCGGCATCATGTACCGCGTCAGTGAGAACAAGGCGACGCCGTGGATGACAGGCATCGAGCTGCAGATCCTGGACAACACCGACCCGAAAGCCGATCCGGAGAAATCGGGCTGGGCGTACGGTCTTTACAAGCCGGCCCCCGACCCCAAGACCGGCAAGCCGCTCGACGCGACCAAACCAATCGGCGAGTGGAACCATATCAAGCTGGTCTGCGATGGCCCCCACGTCGAGCACTGGATGAATGGCGTTCAATACTGCACGTTCGACATCGGTAGCGATGACTGGAACCAACATCTGGCGAAGAGCAAGTTCGGCAAGATGGATGGCTTCGCCAAAAATACCAAGGGGCACATCGCCCTCCAGGGCGATCATGGCAACGTGTGCTTTACAAACATCAAACTGCGGAAGTTGCCGGCGAAGAAATAAAGTGGTCCTGCGGTTCATGGGGACTTGTAGGACTTTTAAGTCCGACAAGTCCCAGCTCCCCTGCCCTACCAGCCCGTTGAAAAAGGGGTCAGACCCCCTTGAACCGAACAGAGTTTTCAACGTTTTTGCAGGCTATAAGGGGTCTGACCCCTTTTTCAACGGGCTGCTATCCGTCAATTTTGATGTCTGCCAGGTCCAGGCGATACATGATTTGATTGTATTCGTAGCGTGGGGTCGGGGTGGGGTTGCCTGAAAAAGTCTGGGTGTAGGTGCCCTCGAAGTAGATGATCTTGCCGTCTGCCTCGTCAAGGAAGGTGTGCTGACGCGGGTTGTAGAAAGAGTAACGGGGATGGCTGGCGATTTTAAGCGCCTTGTGCCATGGCCCGGCGGGGCTCTCCGCCTCGGCATACCAAACTTCGCCAAGAAGCGATGGCGTATCCTTGTTGCCGTTCTGCAATGCAATCAGCACCCAGCGTTTTCGGTAGGCGTTCCAGGCGATCGAAGCGGTGTGAATCTGAACTTGCTTGCCGGTCGCGGCGGCGACGATGGCATAGCGGGCCTGGTCTGCATCCATTTGGCCCGCATTGAGCAACTTTTGCTCGCCATTCTGCGTGGTCGGCGGCAGCTCGCGCTGCCATTTATATGCCCTGCCGTCCGGGTCGAATGCCAGCGCTTCGTAGGTCATGGGGTCAAGCAGGTTTTCCCAGGTGGCTTTAACCCGCGTATGGGCCAGTGGCGAAGCAAAGTAGAAGTAATCGCCGTCAGCCTCAGTCACTCTGAAGGCATTGCCACGCGGGAAGCGCCACCTATTCTCAAGGTCGAAGGTCGCGATCTTCTTGAACACGCCCGTATCCTCGTCGAAGCGAACCAGGCCATGTTCGAGGACCTTGGCCAGCCCTTTTTGACGGGTGTAATGGGCGACGAGGGCCATGTGGCCGTCAGGCGCACGCACCGTCAGCAAACCGAACAGCCAGACGGGACCAGGCTCTTTCCACGGCGCCATGTGCCGCACGCGCTCCGGTTGCTTGGCGTCAAGAAAGTAGGTCAACGGCACACCGGCCTGCCGATCGAAACCTCGCTGCCCTGGAAGGGGCGACATGGCAGCCGTGGTCTGAAAATTGCCCAGCGGATAGTTGGGCAGGTTGGTGTCGCCCCAGAGCCAAAACACGCCATCACCATAGGGGACAGCTTGCACCGAGTCCTGGCCCAGCACGCCGGCATTGAGGTTGCCCTCGCCCAGAGGCACATGCAAACCAAGTAAAGTGGTGTCGCGATAGATTCCCTGACCGGTAACCCGGTACAGGCGCTCGGCGATATTGCTTCTCTTGATCTTGACGGTCGCCTTGGCGCCGGCCGTCGGGGTTAGCCGGACGCCGCGGTAACCGAAGCCATCCTTCGGATATTCATAGCCCGGCGAGCTGATGGCGAAGTAAACCTCGCGGCCCATCAGCCCCGGCTCCTGGAAGGCAACCCAGCCGCCGCTGTCCGTAACCAGAGCGATGTCGTTGACCGTGCGCAGCTCAACGAGAGGCACGCCACGGCCTGTCCGGTCATCCACGACCTGGACCCCGAAATAGGGAGACTTCTGCTGCGCGCCGGTAGTCTCCACAAAGCACGCAACCAGCGCTGAAGCCAGCCAAAATTTGGCGGTTGCGCCCACGATCAGCCAGGGCAATTTCCTCACCGCGGCACCAATCCTTTCGCTCCACGCGCACCAGGTGTCAACTCTGCTTCTCATGATAAGGCTGGGCGGTTTACCTCACAACAAAATCGAGCGCTTATTGCTGCCGGAAGAGAACGGGCTACAATTTCGACGCCCCTGTTGTTTGTTAATCTCGAAAAGGGAGTTCGACATGTTCCCCTCCGCATCGCTGGCAGCCCTCTGCCTGGCGGGTTTCGTTCTGGCCGCCGCGGCCGAAAATCCCCCGCTGACCTATCCGCGGACCAAACGCGTCGAACAGATTGACATCTATCATGGCGTCAAGGTAAATGACCCCTATCGCTGGCTGGAAGCGGATGTTCGCGAGTCGAAAGAGGTGGCGGAATGGGTGGAGGCCGAGAACAAGGTCACCATGCCATACCTCCATTCGATCGCGGAACGGGAGGCCATCAAGAAAAGAATCACCGACCTGTGGAACTATGAAAAGGTGTCGGCGCCGACGCGTCATGGGCCGCGCTATGTTTTTAGCAAAAACGACGGCCTGCAAAGCCAGTCGGTCTATTACACGCGGGAAACACTCGATGCCGAGCCGAAGGTGCTCCTCGACCCCAATCAATGGTCAAAGGACGGCACCGTGGCGCTGGCCGGGCTGGCCTTCAGCGAGGATGGTAAATACCTGGCCTACGGCGTTTCCGAGGCGGGCTCGGACTGGAGCGGCTGGAAAGTAATGCACGTGCCCACCCGGCAGGTGCTGGGCGACGATATCCGCTGGGTGAAATTCGGCGGCGCCTCCTGGACGCATGACGACAAGGGCTTTTTCTATAGCCGCTATCCCGAGCCGGAAGCCGGCCAGAAATTCCAGGGCCTGCCGCTCAATCAGAAGATTTATTATCACCGTCTGGGTACACCGCAAAAAGAAGACGTGCTCGTCTATCAGCGGCCGGAGAACCCGACCTGGAGCGTCAGCGGCGCCGTGACCGAGGACGGGCGTTATCTCATCATTTACACGGGCGATGGCACCACGAGCCGCAAAACACGCGTCGCCTACAAGGACCTGAACGAACCGTATGGCATGCCAGTCGATCTGATCGACAATTTCGATTCAACGAATTCGTTGATTTACAACGATGGCCCGATCTTTTACTTTCAGACCGACTACCAGGCGCGCGCGGCCGTGTCGTGGCCGTGGATATCCGCACGCCGGAGCGCCAGCACTGGCAAACAATCGTCCCCGAGGCCCCCGCCACGCTTACCGGCGCCGACTTCGCGGGCGGCTTGCTCATCTGCCATTATCTGCGCGACGCCCGAACCCAGGTGAAGATGTTTCGGCTCGATGGCCGTTTCGTGAGAGAGGTGGAATTTCCCGGCATCGGCACGGCCCAGGGCTTCGGCGGCCGGCCCGCTGACACGGAGACCTTTTACACCTTTACAAGTTTCAATGTTCCCGGCCAGATATACCGCTATGACCTGATCACCGGAACAAGTGAGCTATACCGCAAGCCGAAGGTGCCGTTTAGCCCCGACGACTATGTCGTCGAGCAAGTCTTTTACAAAAGCAAGGATGGCACCAAGGTGCCCATGTTCATCAGCCACAAGAAGGGGATCAAGCTGGACGGCGACAATCCCACGCTGCTGTACGCTTATGGCGGATTCAACATCAGCCTGACGCCGATTTTCAGCATTGCCAAGCTAGCCTGGATGGAGATGGGCGGCGTCTATGCCCAGGCGAACCTACGTGGCGGCGGCGAATATGGTCAGGAGTGGCACCACGCGGCCACGCGCCTCGCCCGCCCCAAAGCTTATGAAGATTTCATCGCCGGCGCCGAATGGCTCGTCGATAACAAGTACACCCGGCCGGACCGGCTCGCGATCCAGGGGGGCAGCAACGGCGGCCTGCTGGTCGGCGCGGTCATGTGCCAACGGCCCGATCTCTTCGGGGCCTGTCTGCCCGCGGTGGGCGTCATGGATATGCTCCGCTTTCACAAGTTTACCGCCGGGCGCTTCTGGGTCGACGATTATGGCTCCTCCGACAATCCCGAGGAGTTCAAGGTTCTGTTGTCGTACTCCCCCTACCACAATCTTCGGCCAGGCACACGTTATCCCGCCACGCTGATCACCACCGCGGACCACGACGACCGGGTGGTGCCTTCCCACAGCTTCAAGTTCGCCGCGCAGTTGCAGTATTGCCAGGCCGGCCCCGCGCCGGTCCTCATCCGCATCGAAACGCGTGCCGGCCATGGCGCCGGCCGGCCAACCGCGATGGCCATCGAAGAAGTGGCCGATCAATGGGCGTTCCTGGTACGGAACTTGAACATGAAGCTACCAGCCATTTATCACTGAGAGTGCGGCGTCAAAAAACCTCGGGCCGTCAAGCGACCTTTTGGGCTAAACCCATGAATAGCAATCGCGTGCCTGGCTACGCCCAGGATGAGATGATCGCCTTGTGGAAGAAGTTCGTGAAAAGTAAGTTCGGCGCGACGCGGTTCACCGTGTCGTTTAAGGGAAAAACGCGCCCTGTTTATAAGGACGGTACCAAGCACCTTATCGTGTTGGACGAGTTTCATGGGGCACTTGAGCTCATCGCGTTCCAATCCAGCCCTGGCCCGGCCAAACATGTCGGCTCCCAGCAGATCACTGTGGAATACACACCTCCTGATCCGGACAAAAAGGTCGAAGCCAAAGTAAAAAAAATGGGCCTTGGCAAAGCGTCCTCGCGCGGTCAGCACAAGTTTATTTTGCTTGGTCAACTCTGACGGCGGGGTGGCAACGATCCTTTGGCTTGCACATTTCCATTCCGCGAAATCTCTGTTCGCGATTGACAGCAAAAACGAATTCGGGCTATAAAGTCATCCCCCGGTTTTGGCGAGCGACCAGGCCAGCGAGCGTACCGCGTTGGAACAATATTTTCTCTCTCTGATTCGCGGGGACCGGCGGGGCATTTGGTACAGCTTGCAACGCCTGGCCCTTAGATGCGCGAGCGTGCCTTACGGGCTCGCGACCGGATGGCGGAACTGGCTTTTTGATCGCGGCTGGAAGAAATCGTGGGCAGTTAGCGTTCCCGTGGTGAGTATTGGCAACTTGACGGTGGGCGGCACTGGCAAAACGCCCTGCGTTGAATATGTGGCCAGGTTTCTGCGCACGCTCGAACGCAGAGTCGCCTTGCTGAGCCGTGGCTATGGCGGCGGCGAAGGGCGCAACGACGAGGCGCGGGTGCTCGAGGATAACTTGCCTGACGTGCCGCACCTTCAAGGCCGCGATCGCGCCGCTCTGGCCCAGGTGGCTATTGAAGAGCTAGAAAGTGAAGTCCTAGTCCTGGACGATGGTTTCCAGCATCGACGATTACGGCGCGACCTTGATGTCGTCTTGATCGATGCGACGCAGCCGTGGGGTTATGGCTATATGTTTCCACGCGGTCTGTTGCGGGAAGCGCCCCGCGGCCTCCGCCGCGCCGGGTTGGTGATGCTGACACGTTGCGATCTGGTAGGTGCAGACAAAGTGGTGGAGTTGCGTGGGCGAGTCGAACGGCTGGCGCCCGGCGTTCCGGTGGTCCAGACGACGCATCGGCCTGCTGCCTGGGTCAACGCCCGCTTGACGACGGCGCCCCTGGCAACGTTGCTCAAAGAAGACGTGGCCGGCTTTTGCGGCATCGGCAATCCGGAAGCGTTTCGGCACACGTTGACCAAGCTCGGCATGAAGGTAGTGGCCTGGCGCGTTTTCGCGGATCATCACCAATATACAAGGAACGACGTCGACTCTCTGCAAACCTGGGCCAGGCAGTTGCCCCCGGGTACGAAGGTAGTGACCACGCAGAAAGACCTCGTCAAGATTCGGTTGGAGCAACTGGGCGGCCGCGAGCTGTGGGCCTTGCAAATCCAGCTTGAAGTCGTCCAGGGCAAGGAAGTGCTCGAGGAGAAACTTAAAACTGTAGTAAACGCGTGACCCGAGGGAAAGCTCCAGGCGATCTTCGGGCCCACGCGGCAGCTACGTCCGACCAAGGAGGGGAGGATGACCATGACTTCGACCGCGCACGCGACTCTCAATCCACCACACACCAAATCCTTCGAGGGCTTCAAGCCTTACGATCTGAATGGACTCAAAACCTACGAACTCACTTCACGCCCCTCCAAAGTTTTTCACGACGACCTCGGGCAACCCGTCACGCCCCAGACAACGGTCGAGGACTGGCTCGATAGCTTGCCGCGTCAACTGGCCGCCCTGGAGTTACGGCGTGTCAGCAGCCATTTGTGCCGGGCGCAGTCGCGAAGGCCGGACCGCCGCCGCCGCGCTGGGCGGCCACGTCATCAAGACCGGCTGCGCCCCTTATTTAATCGACTGGATTCAAAAGGGAATTCTCAAAGCCGTGGCGCTTAATGGCTCGGCGGCGATTCACGATATCGAACTGGCGGTGGCCGGTAAGACGAGCGAAAATGTTTCCAAGCAACTTCCCACGGGTCAATTCGGTATGGCGCGGGAAACGGCCGACGCCTTTGCCGTGGCGGCCCGCGACGGGGCGGCCAACGAACTCGGCCTTGGTTGGGCGCTGGGCAAACATCTCGAAGGCATGGACTGTCCGCATGCCGATACCAGCTTGATTCTGGCGGCCTATCGCGCTGGCATCCCCTGTACCGTCCACGTGGCGCTCGGTACGGACATCGTGCACATGCACCCGCACGTCAGCGGCTCGGCCCTTGGCGAGGCATCGCTCATCGACTTTCGCCGGCTCTGCAGCGTCGTCGCCACCATGGAACAAGGGGTGTGGATGAACCTGGGCAGCGCCGTCATCCTGCCGGAAGTGTTCGTCAAAGCGGTATCGGTGGTCAACAACTTCGGCCATAGCCTGGACGGCCTGGTTACGGTCAACCTCGACAAGCAGGCTCAGTACCGCTCGCGCGTCAATGTGATCGAACGGCCCGGTTCCGAGGGCATCGAACTGATTGGCTACCACGAAATCATGCTGCCGCTCCTCCATGCCGCGGTGGCCTGTCAAATGGGGCGTGCCCAGACGAGAACCCCGGCGCAGGCCGCATGATATGAACATCGCACTTTTCCTGCCGAACTGGATCGGCGACGTCGTCATGGCCACTCCCGCCTTGCGCGGTGCGCGAGCGCTTCCGGCAAGCGCGCATCGTGGGAGTGTGCCGGTCCTATGTCGCCGACGTCGTCGATGGTTCCCCCTGGCTGGATGAAATCATCGCTCTTGATCGGCAGGGGCCATGGTCGCGGCGCTGGCCGGCCGTCGCCTGGAAATTGCGGCGCGACAAGTTCGATCTGGCGATCCTTTTCCCCAATTCCCTACGCACCGCCCTCGTTGCCTGGCTAAGCGGCGCCACCCGGCGCGTCGGGTTCGACCGTTATTGCCGGGGCGGCTTGCTCACCGATCGTCTGGAACCGCAACGTGATCGGCGGGGCCGTATAAAGCCCAGTCCGATCATCGACGATTACAACCTACTGGCACAAATGGTGGATTGCCCATGGCCGGGGCACCGCATGGCGCTCTTTACCACCGCCGCCGACGAACGCGCGGCGGACCATGTCTGGGAAAAGTTTCAACTTGGCGGCCACGAAGAGGTCATTTGCCTGAACCCGGGAGCGGCGTTCGGCGCCGCCAAGTTCTGGCATGCGGAATATTTGCGCGGCTGGCGCAGGATCTCGTCGATCAGCGCGGCAGCCGTGTACTTGTCCTGTGCGGCCCCAACGAACGCCCCATCGCTCGCCAGATCGTCCGGCTCGCGGCGCGTGCGGCCGTCTGCACGGTGGCGGAGGAAGCGTTATCCATTGGACTGACCAAGGCACTGATCCGGCGTGCCGATCTCCTCGTCACCACGGATAGCGGCCCAAGGCATTTCGCGGCGGCTTTCGAACGTCCCGTTGTCACCTTGTTCGGCCCCACGCATATTTCCTGGACGGAAACCTATTATTCCAAGGCGATCAACCTGCAAATGAAAGTGCCCTGCGGGCCCTGCCAAAAACGTGTCTGCCCCCTGGATCACCGCTGCATGACGGAGCTTTTACCCCAGGACGTATTTGCAGCCGTCAACGATTTGATGTCGCGAAGCGAACGGGGCCAGCCATTGCCGTTGGTTGTCACCCGTAGCGAACGAAAGGCATCGTGATGGGCTGGGTGCGCATCAATCCCCGCTACGAGCTGGCCCTGCGCGGGCAAAACCTGACGCTGCGCGGCGGCCTTTCTGCGCCTGCCGGGCGTCATCCTGTGCGGCCATCCGAACCGGCATGTTCTCAAGGTCGAGCCTTCGACTATCGCCGGCGCTTTTCTCAAGAAAGAACACCATGTACCGTGGCGAGATCGCCTCGGCAACGCCTTGGCTGGCTTCGGTTTCGTCGCCAAGGCGACGCGGGAAGCGAAGACCTTGCAAATGATTGCTCGGGCGGGAGTGCCTTGCCCGGAAGTTCTGGCCCACGGGGCGGACAAAGGCCAGGCGTTCCTCCTGCTGCGCGAGCAACCCGAGATGATCGATGTGCGCCATTACGTGGAGCAACATCCGCGCGAACGCCTGGGCATCGCCCGCGCCCTGGGCAAGGAACTGGCCCGCATGCACGCCGCCGGTATCG
Organism: uncultured Planctomycetota bacterium; assembly: GCA_963848825.1. Classification (GTDB taxonomy): domain Bacteria; phylum Planctomycetota; class Planctomycetia; order Gemmatales; family Gemmataceae; genus CAVVSQ01. The sequence continues at coordinate 31,603 of CAWKFA010000013.1, forward strand.
AGCATGGGGACCTCTACGCCAAGCACGTTCTTGCCGGCGCCGGCCCCCGTTTTTGTTTTCTCGACTGGCAACGAGCCCGCATGCACCGGACAACAAGAACTTGGTGCTACCGCGATTTGGCCGCCCTGGATGCGACCGTGCCGGCGTCGCTGGTGACGGACCGCACTCGTCTTGTTTTCTTGCGAAGCTATTGGGAAGCTTTGGACATATTTAACCGCCGCGAACTAGCTAGGCAAAACACAACGGGTCTCTTCCGCCTGGCGGGCGACATTCGTCGTCATAGCGTAAAGCTGCAACAAAAACGGCGCATTCGCAAATTGCGGCCCGTGCCGCTGTCTCCCGGTGCGCAGAGCATCGTGTGGCTGGACGGCGAAGCCCTGTGCGTCACCGGCGCCTATCGCGCGGAACTCGGCAAAAACGTACCAGCGTGGCTGCGCTTGCGAGCAACGCCGGCGCCCCTGGAGACTACCAGCGTCCCGCTTGCCGACGATCGTACCGGGACGCTCGTCCGGCGCAGCGGCCAAGGCTTTGGCTGGCTGCTGTCGTGGCTTCGCCGGGCGCCGTCGCCGGAGGTCGAACAGGCAGCACTGTTGTTTCGCCTGGAACAATTACGAGTCGCCGCTCCCAGGCTGCTCGCTTTTGGAGAAGGTCTCGCGGGCACGTGGCAGCGACAATCTTTTCTGCTCACGGAATTGTCGAAGACCAACGTAACGCTCGGGGAATTCCTCACGACAGCGGCCGGGCGGGGCCGCTGGCGCGTACTCCAGCAGGCCGGCGTCCTGCTGAATCGACTGCATCAAGGGGGCTTGCTGCTGGATAGACAGGCAACTCATTTTGGCGCCATCTGTGCCGTCCAAAGCGACGATACCCTGACGCTGACGACTGTCGGCAGCCTCCTCAAGAAGGACCGGCCCTGGCAAACGCTGGCCAGAATGGACCTGCCCCTCGTTGGTCACGCCCATCCTTTGAGCAAAACGGACGCGCTGCGCTTCTTTTTGGGTTATGTCGGAACCCAACGGCTTACTTCAGAAAGCCGTGCCCTGGCCCGCGCTCTTGGTGGCCGACGGCCAAGCGAGGTGGCCCGATGACACAGGATGGCCCGACCCAGCAAGCCCCCCTTCTCAAAGCACCCGCCGGCTCATGGTGGCGACGGCTGCTGGGCGACACACGCCGCCTGCGGGAACGAGAAGATTGGGCGCGGTTCGCCGGCGTCAACTGGGCCGATCAAATCTTGCAAGCGCAGGTGACGGACGATTTTCATGCCAAACAAGGCCGTTCGACCGGGCGCTGGGTGCTCGAAAACAGGGGGCAAACGCTCTCCGTCTATTTGAAACGCCACTATCAGTTGCCGTGGTGGCAGGGCCTCATGGCCACGCTTTGGCCCGCGGGAGACTGGTCCCCCGCTCTCCAAGAATATCGGCACCTGCAATGGGCGCAGGGACAAGGCTTGCCGGTGCCGCGCATCGTGGCGGCCGGCGAATATCTGAAGCCGTTTGGCAAATTGCAAAGCTTCCTGGCGATCGAAGAATTGGCGGGCATGCTGCCCCTGCACCAGGCAATTCCGCGGGCTGCCCGGCTGCTGGAGCCATGGACCTTTCGCCGCTGGAAAGCAGGACTGGTACGCGAAATGGCACGGCTCACGCGCATTTTGCACGAGCGCCGTTATTTTCATAAAGACCTTTACCTCTGCCATTTCTACATACCGACAGAAGATACTCGCGCCCCGGTCACGCCCACATGGCAAGGGCGCTTGCACATGATCGATTTTCACCGGCTCGGCCACCATCCCTTTACCTGGCCATGGTGGCGACTTAAAGACCTGGGCGAACTCCTCTATTCCTCGGACGTCGAGGGGGTGGATGCCCGGGACCGTCTGCGTTTCTGGCGTTATTACCTGGCGCCTGGCCGAAGACGCGCGGCACGTTGGCTTACCTGGTGCGTGCGGCGCAAAGGCGAGAGCTATCGCCAGCATAACGACAAGAAAAGGCAAGATTCATGAATATCGCGTTTTGCTACGAAAGCGTGTTGCCGGCACGTGGTGGGTGTGAAACCTACATCTCCGACCTGGCGCGGCGCCTGACGGCCGACCGGCATGACGTCCACCTATACGCCTGCCGCTGGGACGAAACCGCCCTGCCGGAAACCATGCACTATCACGCGCTGGCGCCCATCAGCGGACCACGTTTCCTACGGCCCTGGCGTTTTTCCGAGCAATGCCTGAAGGCGCTTACTGGCGCGGGCCACGACGTGACCATCGGCTTCGACAAAACGTACGGTCAGGACGTGCTCTATCCCCAAGGGGGGTTGCACGCGGCCTCCTTCGAGCACAATCTGCGCAAACACCCGGGTAAGATGCAGCGCGGGGTCATGCGCGTTCTCAAATTTTTCGACCTGGCGCACTGGTCCTTCACCAAACTCGAAAAACGTCAGTACCTGGGGGACGTGCCTCCCTTGGTGATCGTCAACAGTTTCATGGTCCGCGATCATTTTCAGAAATATCTGAAAATCTCGGAGAAGAACCTGTGCGTCGTGCGCAGCGCCATCGACCCGGAACGCTTTCCCGAACATGATCGCCTTAAACGGCGGCAGGAGTTCCGCGAGCAGTGGAACATCGCTCCCACCGAAGTCATGGGCCTGTTCGCGGCCACCAACTATCGCCTCAAAGGCCTGGAACCGCTGTTGCGCGCGACGGCCGCACTCATCGCCCGGCCCGAGTTCCAGCGCCAGAGTGCCCTGCTTCGCCTGGTGGTCGCCGGCAATGCCAAAACGGGCAAATACGAGCAGTTGGCCCGCAGCCTGAAGATCCAGGACCAGGTTCGCTTCGTGGGTCATTGCGCGGAGATGCGCAAGGCTTATTTCGCGGCCGACTTTTTGGTGCATCCCACCTTTTACGATCCCTGCTCTCTGGTCGTGCTGGAAGCGCTGGCCTGCGGCTTGCCCATCATCACGACGCGTGCCAACGGCGCCAGTGAGCTATTGCGAACCTTGCGCGAGGGTTACGTGATCGACGATCCCCATGATCATGAAAACCTGGGCTGGTGCATGGGCCAACTACTCGACAATGGCCGTCGGCACGCCTGCTCGCTGGCCGCTCGCCGCGCGGCCGCCGACTGGACTTTCGAGGAACATTACCGTCAACTGCTTCAAGTTTTCACGGAAGTCAGGAAACGTAAACGTGCGGCCTGATGACGTGGGCCCTTTACTGCTATGTATTTGCCCTTGTGAAGCAGGGCCGCCCCGCTCAAAATGCAGCAGCACCTTAGCAGCCCGTTGAAAAAGGGGTCAGACCCCTTTGAAGCCAACAGAGTTTTCAACGTTTTGCAGCGTATTGAAGGGGTCTGACCCCTTTTTCAACGGGCTGTTAGCCCCTCCTCTCCAGGAGACAATCCCATGCCAGCTCGCTTTCGCTACCTGATCGTGCCCGTGGCTCTCGTGGCTTTGCTGGTGGGAACTCAGGCAGCGCGCACCGCCGACAGTTGGCCGGTGCCGCGTGGGCAGTCCCGCGAACCTGCTCCCTATCGGTATGACCCGAAGGATTGGCGCAGGTACCTCAGGAGTTTCGCGAGGAAGCTTCGGCGGTCATCCTCTACAGCGGGACGACCCATATCATCGACAGCGATGGCACCGTGGAAACGACAACCCATGAAGTGACGCGCCTCAACGGTCGCAAGGGTGTGGAGGCGCTCGGAGAATATCATGGTATCTTTTTCGACCCCGCCTATCAAAAACTAACCCTCAACGAAGCGCGCGTACTCAAGACGGATGGCACGATCGTCAGCATCGAGCCCAAACACATCCAGGTGCGCGACGTCGCCACCGACTACCAGATTTACGATCAAGATAAACAGATGGTGATTTCTTTTCCCAACCTGGAAGTTGGCGACGTCTACGAGGTTAAATGGACCGTACGCGGCAAAAACCCGGAATTTGCCGGCAAATTCTTCACACGTTATACCTTTGGCGATGATACCTATCCCGTGGTACGCGACGAGCTGCACGTGCTTACCGGCCCGGACCAGATGCTGCGGCACGGCGCGCTTAACGGCGCGGTCGACCTCAAGATTGCCGAGCGCAATGGGCAAAAACACTATCACTGGCAGGTGGCCAATCGACCGCCCCCGCCGCGTGAAGATGACCGCCCTTCAAAGGAAGAATTTCGCCTGCAAGTTGCCTGCTCGACTTTCGCGAGCTGGGAGGAGGTCGCCCAGTGGAAACAAAAGCTACGCGCGGAATGCTGGGAATGTGCGCCGTCCGTGAAAAAAATCGTCGAGGAAGTGACGCGCGGCCAGATGACGCCGCTGGAAAAGGCGCGCGTGCTTACGTACTGGGTACGCACCCACATTCGCTATGTCTCGCGCGGGCCCGCGGGCACGGGCTATACGCCCCATCTGCCGCACCTGGTCATGACGAACCTGTTTGGTGATTGCAAGGACCAGGCACAGCTCCTGGCCGTCATGTTGCGCGAAATCGGCCTGGCGCCCTATCTGGTCACCCTGGCCACGCTTGACGATGGACAAGTGACGGCGGACGTGCCCAGTCCCTGGGGCACCCATGCGATCGTCATGGTGCCCATCGATGGCAAAAACCACTGGATCGATACCACGGTGTCGCAGGCTGCCTGGGATTATCTGCCCGGCGCCGACCGTGATCGCCTCACCTACATGACGCGCGACACCGAGCTCAAGTTGATGCGCACGCCGGCGCCGACTTACGCCGACAACAAGATTGAACAAACGACCGTCGTCACCGTGGCCCCGGACGGCACGTCGATGAACCGCCGCAATTGCGTCTACCATGGCGCAGGCGCCTTGACGCGGCGCGACGCCTGGATCGAGGTGCCGCCCGGGGAACGCCGGCGGCTCATAAGCCAGGAGCTCCAGGACGCCAACAATCGCACGCGCCTGGTGGGGCTGCAAGTCGACGAGCACAATCTCCACGACTTCGATCAGCCTGTGAAGGCGCAGCTTGATTATGTGATCCCGAAACATTTCAGCGGCGACCTGGCCAAGGAAGGCAGCCTGACCGATAGCCAGGTCTGGACGCGCCTGCTATCCTTCACGCTCGACCCGGAGCGCAAGCTGCCTTTGTACCTCGGCAACCCCTTCGAATCGATTCACCGCTATCGGGTGGAGTTGCCCGCCGCTCTGCGCTTCGACGCGACACCCGCGCCTCAAAACGTGCCGCTCGCGGTGGGGCTTTTTCACGCTGACGGTTCAATTCGACCCGAAGAAGCCCCGCCAGCTCGAACTTATCATGCACACGCCCTCAGCAAAATGCGCGTGCAACCGAAGGATTTCGCCGCTTTTCAACAATTTCATGAAGAGGTCACCAAGAATTATCGCATCTGGCTGAACCTGAGGACGACCACGGAACTTGCCGACGCGACGCTCCTGGAGCAGGAAGCGGCCAACGACCCAATCTCCGCGAACACGCTGGCGCGGCTCTATCTGGAGCATGGCAGCGATGACGATGCACGCCGCGTTTTGCGTGCCGCGTGCGGCCAGTTCGACGACGATCGAGGGCTTTGGGACCTGCGCGTCAAAGCAGCCGCCAGTCTCGAGGAAGAAGTGGAAGTCTATGGCGAAATGACACGGCGCTTTCCACAAGACGCCAGGCTGGCCGTGGCCCTGGGGGGCAGCAAGTCTCGGCTTGGCGATGCGAAGGGCGCCCGCGACATCCTCGAGCCCTTGACAGGCAACCGCTCGGCCCAGGTTCGCGCCCTGGCGCATTACGAACTGGCACGCTGTTCATTCCAGGAAGATAACTACCAGGGAGCGCTGAAACATCTGCAACTGGCCGGCCAGTTTGACGCCCAGGCGATGTCCAGCGGCGGGCCCCTTTACTTCAAGGCCCGCGTCCACGAGAAATTGGGCCAGCGAACCGAAGCGATCGAAGCGTATCGCCAGGTTACCGACCTGGAAGCTGTGCCCCAGGATGCGCTCGTGCCTCTTATTCGTCTCGAATTGAAGGATGGCAAGAACAAGGATGCCCTGGATCACTTGCGCAGGTTTACCCTGGCTGTTGGTAATGATCCCGGGGGGTTGACGCAAGCCGCCGAGCTTCACCTGCAAATGGAACGCGTGGAGGATGCCTTCGAACTGGCCACACGCGCCGCGCCGGCGGGTCCGTCGCCAATACTCAGCGCGTGCTCGGGCTGGTCTACCTTCGCAAAAAGGACACGGCCAAGGCCGTCTTTCATCTGGAGCGGGCGGAGGCCGACGCCGAGGTGCTCGCGGGCTTGATCGAAGCCCATCTGCTGCTGGGTAATTTACCTCGTGCCCAACATCATCTTGAAACTGCCCTTTCCTTGAATGAAGAAGACATCACGCCAGACCTGCGCCAAAACATCGAGTGAAGTCGAGGGTTTGCTCGAGCGGCGGCAACAACTCTGGAAAGCGATGGGACTGGCGGATAGCAAAAAGAATCAGGCCATCAAGGCGATTAATGGGTACCTTTGCGCCGATAGGGCCTATCGTCAGCAGGCAACGCGGCCGCAAAGCGAGCCCATCCTCGCGGCCAGCTTCGTGGACGGCATCAATTTCGGCCCGGCCTTCGCACTGCGCGGCCTCTTGCGTCTGGAGAAGGGACAATTGAAGGCCGCCCACGCGGATGCCCAGCTTGCCTTACGTCATCAACCCGTGGATAGTCGCGCCCTTTACGTGCGCGGCCGGGTGCGCGCTGGAACGCGGCGAGCCTGGCGCCCTCGACGATCTCGAGAAAGCCGCCACGCTAGGCAATCGCAGCGATCCGGTCGTCCTTCACTGGCTTGCCGCCGCTCTGTTCGAGGCAGGCCGACATGAAGAAGCGTTGACCATCCAGCGCAGCGCCGTCGAACTCTCGCCGACGGATGCCGAAATGGCGGAACAGCTGCGGACCTTCGAGAAAGCAACCAGCAATGCAGGCCTGTAAAGGCACGCGGTCTTATTTTTTTAGGTTCATCCGACTTTCCTGTGGGTAGAAAATTATTAAAATCGCCCTCAAGGAGGGCGAACTCATGCGTGCTACCGACTTCATGAGGCAAATGTTGGCGCTGGAAGAGCCTTGGAGAGTCCAGCAGGTTACCCTGACTGCGAAGCCCAAGCGACTTGATGTTTCTTTGGAGCATCGTCCTGGGGCGATCTTTTCTTGTGCCGAGTGTGGACAGCCGAGGCCGATTTATGATCACTTGGCTTCCCGACGGTGGCGGGACCTCGATTATGGGGAGTCTCTTACTTGGCTTCACGCTCGGGTGCCGCGAGTTTCGTGCCCTGAGCATGGTGTTCGGCAGGTTCATATTCCTTGGGCCCTTCCGGGTGCGCGGTTTACCCTCCTCTTCGAGAGGCATGCGATTGATACCCTCTTGGAGGCCGATGTCCTCGGGGCCTCTCGGCTGTTGCACCTCAGTTGGGATGAAGCCTGGCATGTCATGGAACGAGCGGTGACGCGCAGGACTTAAGGCCAAGAAACGGCGGGTTGTTTCCCTCCTGGGAGTGGACGAGAAATCCTTCGCCAAGGGACACCGGTATGTCACTTTGGTGTGCGACCTCAAACGAGGCACGGTGGAGTACATCGGGTTTGACCGCAAGAAAACCAGCCTGGACGCCTACTATCTCAGCCTCACCAAGAAGCAATTGGCGGGCATACAGGCGGTGGCCATGGATATGTGGGACCCGTTCATCGCCGCCACGGTGGACCATGTTCCCAAGGGACGCGACAAGATCGTCTTCGATCGTTTTCACATCATGGCCCATATGAATAAGGCCGTGGATCAGGTTCGCCGGGGGGAGCATCGCCGCTTGCAGGCGGATGGAGACAACACCCTGAAGGGGACGAAATACTTGTGGCTGTTCGCGGAGGAAAACGTCCCGGAGAAAAAGACAGAGGACTTCGAATGGTTGCGGACGTTGCATTTGAAGACCGGACGAGCTTGGGCCATTAAGGAATCTTTGCGATACCTTTGGAGCATTGAGCGAAAGGAGTGGGCGTTGCGTTACTGGCAGGAATGGTATTATTGGGCCACGCATTCGCGTCTGAAGCCAGTGGTGAAGACGGCGAGGATGATCCAAGGGCATTTGCAAAATGTGTTGACGTATTTCGACCATCCCATCACCAATGCCACGAGTGAAGGCCTGAACTCGAAGATCCAGGCCGTAAAAAAAACGCTTATGGATACCGCAACGCGGACCACCTCAAAACCGCCATTTTGTTCCATTGCGGCGGCCTGGCGTTGTACCCAGTTCACCCCCTGAGAAAACGTTGATATTTCCACGGGTTTTAGCTGATTTAGGTAAAGGTTCCCATGATTCTTGCCCACAGGAAAGTCGGATGAACCACTTTTTAATTGAGTACCGTTATGGCATTTATTGGTTGTTTTCTATTTTTGGCATTGGCATCTGCTAAGGACTCGCCACTCACGAATCATAGTCTGCTTGAGACAGTAGGTACCGTAAATTGCATCGCAATTTCAAAGGACGGTGCGTCACTCGCCGTCGGCACCGATGCTGGAGAAATCTACGTCTGGCGTCAGAACGATTTTCAAAAAAGGCATACCTTGCGTGCCGAAAAAACATGCATTCATTCACTCGCTTTTGCGCCAAACGCGACGCTTGCCGCGGCGTGTGAGGATGGTCGGGTGTACGTTTTTGATCCCGTGAAGTTAACACTGTTGTTTAAGCTCGAATGCGACACTAGAGGAACGTATAGTTGTGTGTTTTCGGAAAATGGTGATGTTCTTTACACAGGTGGCGCTAACGGCAAAGTCAGCCGATGGGACGTCGCAAAACGTCAAATCCTATCCAAGGTGTCATTTGAGAAGCCGGTCCGATCCTTGTCGTTATTTGACGCTGATGGCCTTTTGGCAGCAAACTTGTGGCTGACTGAAAAAGAGGCAGGATTTGACCCCACGAAGGAACGGGGCGAAGTAATGCTCTTAGATCTAAAAAAGAATACTTCAAAAATAATTTATGTCGCGAATAAATCTAGGATCACTTTTGTTAAGCTGTTGGCTGATGACACACTCATAACGGCAGGTTTCGACGGGCATATAATTCTCCATAACATTAAAACCAATACGATAATACGAGAATGGCAAAATGGCGACTTCATTAGTTCGGCAGCGGTCGCGGAAAACGGGAACAAGATAGTTACCGGTGGATATGGATTTGCAAAACTTTGGAACTATAAAACGGGTAGAATGATTGAAAATTTTGAAAAAAAGGACTTCTTGGTAATTGGTCTAACATTTTCACCAGATGAAACATCGCTTGCGATTGCGATGAGCCACAGGTCCTTACCCTCTAACGCACTCCGGCTCATTCGGTACATTTCTGATAACTGAGGTCAAGGGGCAAAGCGTCGGTTTTGGTGCCATGCAAGAACGTCGGGTGCCATGTTTTCGCGGCTCCCTCGCGATCAATTTCGTGCGTGCAATATCACCGCGAAA